>NZ_CP015515.1:0-3354681 GCF_001641005.1 Rathayibacter tritici | reverse complement strand
ACCGAGCTGCGGTCTCGAGTGCCGCTTCTCCACAGGGTTGTCCACCGGCCTCGAGTGATGCCTGTGCGGGAGCGGGAGGACGCGGATCCCACCTGTGGATAACTGCGGCTCAACACCGTAACCAACCGAGCCGACAGGAGACAAATCCACCACAGCGACTCCCGCGTGTCAATGAGCGGAAGCCCTCGTCCTCCGTGCATGATCGAGGATTCGCCCGGTCCACATTTGACCGGCGACGGTGCAGGCCGTAGCTTTAATCAGTTGACGCCTGCCCGGTGTCGTCCGTGCGGCCCTCGCGGGTTTCACGGAGCCGCAGCCGGGCACCCCTTCTTCCCGGAGGATCCGAGTCGCCGCCCGAGCGGGTGGCGCCGGTTCGCGCCGCGGAACACGTACGTGGAGATCTGAATCATGAGCAAGCGAACCTTCCAGCCGAACAACCGTCGTCGCGCCAAGGTGCACGGCTTTCGTCTGCGCATGCGCACCCGCGCCGGCCGCGCCATCCTGAGCGCTCGCCGCGCCAAGGGGCGCACCGAGCTCTCCGCCTAGTAGCGACCGGTACCGACCAGCGGTGCTGGCCAGAGCCAATCGCATCGTCCACGGAGGCGAGTACCGGACAGTCGTCCGTCGCGGTGTGCGGTCCACGGGACCGCACACCGTCACGTATGTCCGCCGGTCCTCCGCGGCCGCTCCTGCGCGGTTCGGGTTCATCGTCGCCAAGACGGTCGGCACCGCGGTGACGCGCAACACCGTCCGCCGCCGCCTCAAGGCTGTCGCGTTCGAGCTTGTCCGCGAGATCGACCCGGGCACCCAGGTGGTCGTCCGTGCACTCCCGGGCAGTGCCGACGCTGCGTGGTCGGATTTGCGGGCCGAAGTCGCTACCGCGATGGCGCGGGCCCTGCGCAAGAGCGGCGCCCCCTCATGACGGCAGTACTCCCCCGCTGCGAGTCCTGGCCCGCCCTGCTCGGCTGGACGGTGCTCCTGCTCCCGAGGAATCTCGGCGTCCTGCTTCTGATTGCCTACCGGTCCGTCGTCTCTCCGCTCTACGGGGACGTCTGCCGCTACTACCCCTCGTGCTCCGCGTACGCGCTCCAGGCGGTCCAGTTCCACGGGCTCGTCCTCGGCTCCGTCCTCGCGGCCCGCCGTCTGCTCCGCTGCCACCCGTGGGCGGCCGGCGGCATCGACGACGTCCCGACCTCGATCCCCCTGCACCGACCGGCTTCCGGCCGGACCCGCTTCGCTGTGACGCGAGCCGGGTTCGTCGTGGGCCCTCGAAAGGACTGACCTCACTTCATGGACCTCCTCGGCACGATCCTCTGGCCCCTCAAGTGGGTGGTCGAGCTGCTCCTCGTCGCCTTCCACCAGCTGCTGACGTTCACCGGCATGGAGGCGGCCGCAGGAATCACCTGGGTCCTCTCGATCGTCGGCCTGGTCATCGTCATCCGCGCCGCGCTTATTCCGATCTTCGTCAAGCAGATCAAGAGCCAGCGCCGGATGCTGGAGGTCGCACCTCAGCTCAAGAAGATCCAGGACAAGTACAAGGGCAAGCGCGACCAGCTGTCCCGCGAGGCGATGTCTCGCGAGACGATGGAGCTCTACAAGAAGACGGGCACCAATCCGCTCGCCTCCTGTCTGCCACTGCTGATCCAGATGCCGATCTTCTTCAGTCTGTTCTCGGTCCTGAACGCGGCGCAGCACAGCCAGAAGGGCGTCGGTCCGCTCGATGAGACCCTCGCCCGCCAGTTCGGCGAGGCGAACCTGTTCGGCGTTGCTCCGTTGCACCAGTCGATCCAGGGCGCGCTCGCTCAGGGCGGCCAGGAGCCGGTCATCGTCATCGCGGTGATCATGGTGGTCCTGATGACCGCCTCGCAGTTCATCACCCAGCTGCAGATCGTGTCGAAGAACATGTCCCCCGAGGCCAAGGCCTCGCCGACGTTCAAGCAGCAGCGGATCCTGCTCTACATCCTCCCCCTCGTCTTTGCTTTCTCGGGCTTCGCCTTCCCTCTCGGCGTCATGTTCTACTGGCTGACCTCGAACATCTGGACGATGATCCAGCAGTTCATCGTCATCCGGAACATGCCGACGCCGGGCAGTGAGGCCGCGAAGGCCCGCGAGGAGCGCCTGCGCCGCAAGGGCAAGCTGGTCGAGGAGACGACGGCCGCGGGCGATGTCACTCTCGTCGAGAAGAAGGCGGTCCAGCGCACGCAGCCCGTGAGCAAGAACCGCTCCAAGAAACAAGCCGGAAAGAAGTAGAGCCGCCATGACCGATCCGATGCAGACCATTTCTGACGACGCACCCGCGACGACTGTGGATGCCGACGCGCCCGCCGGCGACGAGGCGTCGGAGTCGACGCTGTCGCAGCTCGAGGACGAGGGCGACGTCGCCGCCGACTACATCGAGGAGTTCCTCGATATCTGCGACCTCGACGGCGATATCGACATCGAGGTCCGCAACGGTCGCGCGTACCTCTCGGTGACGGCCTCCGGTGACACCAACCTCCGCGTGCTCTCCCGTCCCGACGCGGTCCAGGCACTGCAGGAGCTGACCAGGCTCGCGGTGCAGACGAAGACGGGGGCCTTCTCGCGCCTCATCCTCGACATCGGGGGTTCCCGCGATGCGCGCGAGGCCGAGCTGGCGCAGCTCGTCGACCGGGCCGTCGAGCGCATCGAGGACGGCGCTACGTCGGCGTCGCTGCCGCCGATGTCGTCGTACGAGCGCAAGCTGGTGCACGACATGGTGAGCGAGCGCGGATTCGTGTCGGAGTCGCGCGGTGAGGCCCGCGAGCGCCACACCGTCATCACCCGCGGCTGAGCGGCGTGGAGTCGACGCTCGAGGCCGAACCCGCGGCTGCTGTGGCGATCGCCGGCGATCGTCTGCCCGTGCTGCGGCGTTTCACGCAGGCGCTGGCGGAGCAGGGTGAGGAGCGCGGTCTGATTGGACCGCTGGAGCTTCCCCGGCTCTGGACGCGGCACGTACTCAACAGTGCCCTGGTGGCGCCTCTCCTTCGTCCGGGGCTGGTGGGTGATGTTGGCAGTGGTGCCGGCCTTCCAGGGCTCGTACTGGGCATCGTGCGGCCCGACGTCCGCTTCGTGCTTATCGAGCCGATGGAACGCCGCATTGTGTGGCTCCGAGAGCAGGTCGAGCAGCTCGTACTCGATAATGTCTCGGTTATGCGGGCGCGAGCGGAGGAGATTCGGCTCCCTGAACCGCTCGACCAGGTGACGGCACGAGCGGTCAGCGCGTTGTCGAAGCTGATCCCGCTGACTGCGCCCCTGCTGCGTCCGGGTGGCGAGTTGGTCCTCCTGAAGGGGATCAACGCCGAGAAGGAGATCGAGGCGGCGGCGAAGCAGATCCGGCGTTGGCGAGTGTCCCCGCCCGAGGTCGTCATACTCGGCGACGGCGTGCTCTCCGAGGTGACGCGGGTCGTCCGGGCTACAGTGGGGTGATCGCCACGGCGCCGCAGTGAGTTCTTGGCTCATCGAGCGCCGACTTCGCGGTGTTGGCATCTGTCCCATTCGCTGAGCGAAGGTTTCACGTGAAACAATCCGATTCCGCCGGTCTGTCCGGAGGCTTCGACTCGTCGACGCCTCTTGCCCGGGAGATCGCCGACATGACGCGGCGACGGGCACTGTTGAACGCTCAGCCGCTGCCCAAGCCGGAATCGACGAGGGTCATCACGATCTCGAACCAGAAGGGCGGGGTCGGCAAAACCACGACGACGGTGAATCTTGCGGCCGGTCTCGCTCGCGGTGAGGCGAAGGTGCTCGTCATCGACCTGGACCCGCAGGGCAACGCGTCGACCGCTCTGGGTATTGAGCATCGCGCGGACACCGCGAGCGTCTACGACGTCATCGTCAACGACACTCCCCTGGCCGACGTCGTGCAGAAGAGCCCAGAGTTCGCGTCCCTCTACGGCGTCCCGGCGACGATCCATCTGGCCGGCGCGGAGATCGAGTTGGTGTCCCTCGTCGCGCGGGAGCAGCGGCTCCGTCGAGCTCTCGATCGGATGCTGGACGGGATGGACGAGCCGTTCGATTACGTCTTCATCGACTGCCCGCCCTCGCTCGGGTTGCTGACCATCAATGCCTTCGTGGCAGCCCGTGAGGTGCTCATCCCGATCCAGTGCGAGTACTACGCGCTCGAGGGGCTCAGCCAGCTCCTGAAGAACATCGACCTGATTGAGCGGCACCTGAATCCGAACCTCGGCGTGTCAACGATCCTGCTGACGATGTACGACGGCCGCACGAATCTGTCGCAGCAGGTAGCCGCGGATGTCCGCGAGCACTTCCCGAAGGAGGTACTGCGTGCTGTCATTCCGCGCAACGTCCGTATCTCCGAGGCTCCGAGTTACGGCCAGAGCGTGATCAGCTACGACCCTCAGTCGTCCGGGTCGCTGGCCTATCTAGAGGCTGCGGCCGAAATTGCACGCCGGGGTGCGCGCAGGCCGGCGGAGATGGCAGACGAAGGAGAGGCACGCTGATGGCGAACAAGCGCACAGGACTCGGCCGGGGGATCGGCTCGCTCATCCCGACCAGCGACGAGACGCGATCGCGACCGGTCGATGTCTTCTTCCCTGATCAGGTCGGCGATTCGGCTCGGGCCGAGGAGCTGCTCGAGGTGCCAGGCGCTCGGCTGGCACGACTCCCCCTGGCCGACATCGTGCCGAACACGGCACAGCCGCGGTCTGTCTTCGATGAGGACGATCTCGCCGAACTGGTGCACAGCATCCGGGAATTCGGCGTCCTGCAGCCGATCGTCGTCCGTCCGATCACGGCCCGCGGAAAGTCGACGTACGAACTCGTGATGGGGGAACGCCGGTTCCGCGCGTCCAAGGCGGCTGGCCTCACGACCATCCCGGCCGTGGTGAAGGACACCGCAGACGAGAATATGCTGCGGGACGCGCTGCTGGAGAACCTGCATAGGGCTGATCTCAATCCGCTCGAGGAGGCATCCGCCTACCAGCAGCTCTTGAGCGACTTCGGTATTACCCAGGAGGCGCTCGCTACTCGGCTCGGTCGGTCCCGACCGCAGATATCGAATACGTTGCGGCTCCTGCGCCTGCCCGCGGAGGTGCAGGCCCGGGTGGCGGCCGGCGTTCTGTCGGCTGGACACGCTCGCGCGGTCCTGTCTCTCGACGATGTCGAGCTCATGCGTCGGCTCGCGGACAAGATCGTCAGGGAGGATCTGTCGGTTCGAGCTGCGGAAGCAGCGGCTGCCCAGCTGAAGGCACCACGAGCGACCACCCGTGTTGCAGCACAGGAGCAGGGTGGACACTCCGGTCACCTCGCGTCGATTGCGGATCACCTCGGTGATCGGTTGAACACACGGGTGAAGGTGACGTTGGGGGCCCGCAAGGGACAGATGGTCATCGATTTCGCGACGATTCAGGACCTCAATCGGATCCTCGCGGAGATCGGCGAGCCGTCTGAGGTGTCGCTCGCACCGTAGAGCGTTTCACGTGAAACGGTGGCTGCGGCTCGGCAGGTTCTCGGTGGTCAAAGAGGCGCGGCGCGCTGTGTAGGGGCCGCGTCCCTCGTCAGAATGCTGAGCCGCCAGATCTCTGCTGGCGATCCCAGCGGCGGTGACGTTCGTCCTCAGATGGTCTAGGTAGCTAGGTCTCGACACGCCGCTGAGGCGGATCCTCAAGGAGTGTCAGATGCCCGCCGCAGAGCGTCATGCCCCGCGCCGGGTGGCTGTCCTTCTGGCCTTCCTAGAGAGGTACGAAAGACGAAGGCTGCCAGCAGTGAGGTCGTTCGGACGAGGGGAACGTTAGCACGAGGAGGAGGACCGCCGTTTCACGTGAAACGGCCTACGCGGAGGCGGCAAGCCTGGCGAGTGTCGAGTAGACGTCGCCGAGGTAGCGACCAGAGGCCTCGATGGCCTGGGGGACGAGTGAGGTCTCCGTCATGCCGGGGAGGACGTTGGCGTCGAAGAACCAGGGGGAGCCTGATTCGTCGAGAATAAAGTCGAGGCGGGAGAGATGCCGGAGCCCGAGGATTTCGTGGATGGCGACGGCCGCGCGGGAAACGTCGTCCGATACCTCCGGTGCAATGCGAGCCGGCGTGTAGAAGCGGGTCTCCCCCGCGTTGTAGCGGGCCTCGAAGGTGTAGCGGCCGGCGACGGGTGCGATCTCGACCGGCGGCAGAGCGAAGGGGCCGTCGCCGAGGTCGAGGACTCCGACGGAGACCTCCGTGCCGAGGATCTGCTGCTCGATGAGGACGACGTCGCCGTAGGTGTACGCCTCGACCATCGCGCGGGGCAGCTGGGACGAGTCCGAGACAATGCTGACGCCCTGAGCGGATCCGCCCTGGGCGGGCTTCACGACGAGCGGACCGGGAAGGTGTGCTTCGACCTGCTCGAGGATGCCGGCGGCGCCAAGTTCACGGAACGTCTCGCGGGGGAGGGTCACGGAGCGGGGAGTCGAGAAGCCGGCGCGAGCGACGAGGGTCTTGGCCGTCGGCTTGAACCAGGCGAGCCGCGCAGCATCCGTCCGAGAACCGACGTAAGCGAAACCCGCGGCCTCGAGGAGACCGAGGAGCGCACCGTCCTCGCCGCTGGCACCGTGCACGGCCGGCCAGACGACGTCCGGGCGCATCTGGAGAAGCGTTGTGAGGAGGTTTCCGTCAGGCTCGTGCAGGGTGATGCGGTGGCCCATCGCCGACAGTCGGTCAGCGACCCTTCGGCCGGAGCGGAGCGAGACGTCGCGTTCGTGGCTGATGCCGCCACTGATGACGACAATGTCGAGCGGACGGTCGAGCACAGAGAAACCGGTCATGACCAGGCCTTTCTTATCGTCGGAGCGGCGTCAGGAGATGTTGGGCGGCAGCCCGGCGTCGCGCCTGCTCGTCTCGGCGCTGGTCAACCGACCGGTACCGGCGAAGGTCGAGAGTAGATCGAGTTCGCCGTTGATCACCGTCGCGAGCCGCCGGATCCCGTCTCCGATCCGCTCTGGAGTCGGATAGCAGAAGGACAGGCGGATGTTCTGCCGACCGTCTCCGTTGCTGTAAAAAGCGGTGCCCGGCGTATAGGCGACCAGCTCTTTCACTGCCCTCGGCAGCATCGCCTTCGAGTCGAGCTCGTCCGGCAAGGTCACCCAGACGTAGAACCCGCCGTTCGGGTTCGTCCAGCGCAGATCGGGGAGGTGATTCTGCAAACCCCGGAGCATGGCCTCCTTGCGCTCTCGGTAGACGCCGCGGAAGGTGTCGATCTGGGCCTTCCAGTCGGCAGTCGTGAGGTACTGGGAGATCACGAGCTGACTGAACGACGAAGGACTGAGGACGGCCGCCTCATTGGCGAGGATGAGGCGCTCGCGAATCGCGTGCGGCGCGAGCGCCCAACCGACCCGGAATCCGGGCGCGAGCGTCTTGGAGAAGGTGCCGAGATAGATGACACCGTCCTCCTCGAGCGAGCGCATCGCCTTCGGCGGCACGTCCTCGAAGTAGAGGAGTCCGTACGGGTTGTCCTCCAGGACGAGGATTCCCTCGGACGTGCAGATCTCGAGGATCTCGACCCGGCGCTCCCAGCGCAGCGTCACTCCGGCCGGGTTGTGGAAGGTGGGGATCGTGTAGAGGAACTTGATCCTTTTTCCGGCGGCGCGGACCCGGGCGATGTGTTCCCGCAGTGCCGCAGGGATCAGACCGTGCTCGTCCATCGGGACGTGCTCGACCTCGGCCTGGTACGAGCGGAAGATAACCATCGCCGTGACATAGCTGGGGCCCTCGGAGAGGACGACATCACCGGGGTCGAGGAACAGCTTGGAGACGAGCTCCAGGGCGTGTTGCGAGCCCGTGGTGACGACGATGTCGTCTGCGCTCGCGGAAATACCTTCGAGGGCCATCACGTCCAGGATCTGCTCCCGGAGGACGGGGACACCCTGCCCGGATCCGTACTGCAGCGCGACGGGACCTTGTTCGCGCATCACTGTGTCGATGGCGCCGGACACCAGATCCTGGGGGAGCGCGGACACGAACGGCATTCCCCCGGCAAGCGAGACCACTTCGGGGCGCGACGCGACGGCGAACAGAGCCCGGACCTCGCTGGCGGCCAAACCGGCCGTGCGCTCCGCGTAGGAGTTATACCAGGGGTCGAGGTTGGTGCCGCGGTTGGTCACGATGGTTGTTCCGCTTCAATCGGTGGACAGGGTCGCCCGTGCCGAAGCCGGGTGGATCCACAGTACCGGCCGCTCCTGTGCTGTGCCGTGGTCGTCGGGCGCCACCGAGGGAACCGTGGCCTGCCCCGTTTCACGTGAAACAGCGGTGAAAGACGGAGAACCCCCGCCACAGCGTGACGAGGGTTCTCCGGCGGCCACACGGGCCGAGTGGGACGTGAACTCAGAGGAACGCGGCCAGATCGGCTTCAAGAGCGGGCTTCGGCTTGGCGCCGATGACGGTCTTGACGACCTCGCCCTTTTGGTAGACCTTCATCGCCGGGATGGACGTGATCTGGTACTTCGCAGCGGTCTGCGGGTTCTCGTCGACATTCAGCTTGACGATCTCGATCTTGTCGCCGTGCTCGGCCGAGATCTGGTCGAGGATCGGCGAGACCATGCGGCACGGGCCGCACCACTCGGCCCAGAAGTCGACCAGGACGGTCTTGTCGGAGTCGAGGACGTCGGACTGGAACGATGCGTCGGTGACGCTCTTCGCGGTGGACATGGTGTTCTCTCCTTCACGAGTCGGCGGCCGCCGGCTCCGGTGTGAGCTGACCGAACGGTCAGCGGGTGATGAGCTCGGCCCGGGGTGAGCCGTCGGTGTGGGCGACGCCGTCGGCGAGCGAGGCAAGGTAGTGCTCCGCGTCGAGCGCGGCGACCGTTCCGGATGCGGCGGCGGTGACGGCCTGACGGTAGGTCGGGTCGATCACGTCGCCAGCGGCGAAGACGCCGGGAACGGAGGTCTGGGAAGAGCGGCCGACCACCGAAATGGTGCCCTCGGTGGTGAGGTCGAGCTTGCCGTGCACGATGTGGGTGCGCGGGTCGTTGCCGATCGCGATGAACAGGCCGTCGAGGTCGAGGTGGGACTCGGTGCCGTCGACCGTGTCGCGCAGCTGTACGCCGTCGACATGGTTCTCGCCGGAGATCCCGGTTACCTCGGCGTTCCAAATGAACTCGATCTTGTCGTTGTCGAAGGCGCGTTTCTGCATGACCTTCGATGCGCGGAGCGAGTTCTTGCGGTGGATGAGGTAGACCTTCGCCGCGTGCTTGGTGAGGAAGGTCGCCTCCTCCATCGCGGAGTCGCCTCCACCGACGACCGCGATGGTCTTCCCCTTGAAGAAAAAGCCGTCGCAGGTGGCGCACCACGAGACACCGTGTCCCGATAGGCGGTCCTCGTCGTGGAGTCCGAGCTTGCGGTAGGCCGAGCCGGTTGCGACGACGACGGTCTTCGCTTCGATGCTCTCGCCGGAGCCGAGGTGGACCGTCTTCACCTCACCGTCGAGATCGAGGGAGGTGACGTCGTCGTAGAACGTCTCGGCGCCGAACTTCTCGGCCTGCGCCTGCATCGCAGTCATCAGCTCGGGGCCGAGGATGCCGTCGGGGAAGCCGGGGAAATTTTCGACGTCGGTGGTGTTCATCAGATCCCCGCCTATCTCGACCGACGAGGCCACGACCACCGGGTGCAGTTCGGCGCGCGCCGCGTACATGGCGGCGGTCCAGCCGGCTGGACCGGATCCGATGATGACGATGTCGCGCACGGCAACTCCTCGGGTGTGGTCGAGCGGTGACGGGTGGGGCGAAGGCCGAGCACCGGAAGCCGGTCGCTCGAACGTTCCGCGGCTCCGTGGGCTACAACACATCCTAGGCGGGCGCTATTCCTCGGGGCTGAGGGCGGCGGCTCCGCTCTCTGAACCGGCAGGGGCTCGCCTCGGAAACCGCGCCTGACCAGGTATTATCGCGAGACGAGTCAGCGGCCCAGACGGCGGAGGACCGGCGCGAGCAGAGCACGCAACTCCGGTACCCGCAGGAACCAGAGGACCGCGACGTAGACGAGCGCCATCGCCGTACCGATCACCGCCATCGAGAGCAGCGGTTCGACGTAGTTCGAGACGGCGAAACCGTCCGGCCGCGTCCCTCCGAGAGCGACGAGAACGCCGTAGCCGACAGCCGCCGAGGGCACCGCAGCGATGGTGAACTGCACGAGCCGGACCAGGATCCGCCTGCCTCCCGTCCCCCCGAGCCGGCGCCGCAGGAGGAGGGCAGCCACCACGGCCTGCACGCAGATGCCGAGTGAGGTGGCCGCGGCGATGCCGATAGCCACCTGGTCGACGGGGAGGCGGAGCACCACGAGGTAGCCGATGACCGCGACGACGACCTGCACCAGAGTGAACAGGAACGGTCGCAGTCCGTCGCTCAACGCATAGAAGGCGCGCTGCATGATAGCGATAGAGGAGAACAGCGGCAGGGCGATCACGTAGGCCGTGGCGATGGCACCGATGGCCTGCGCGTCGGCGAAGCGGTCAGTGAAAACGGAGCCGAACGGCACGGCGACGACGACGATGGCTGCGGCGGCGAAGACCAGCATCATCAGCACGAGCCGGAGCGAGGTGGAGACGTCGGAGCGGAATTCCTTCATTTCTCCCCGGGCGGTGTGCCCACTCATCTTGGTGAAGTACGCCATCGCGATCGAGATCGCGATCACCGAGTGCGGGAGCATGAAGATCAGCCACGCCTTCTGCAGCGCCGCCGCCGAGGGGCCCTCACCGGAGGCGATGGAGGAGACCCGGCTCTCGACGATCCCGGCGCCGATCGTCAGCAGCACCGTCGCGAACGACCACAGCGACATCCGCCCCGCTGTGCCGAGACCGACACCGCGGAAGCGGAAGTCCGGCCGATAGCTGAGGCCGACTTTCCGCCAGAAGAGCATCAGGAACAGCGACTGCACGACGATGCCCAGCGTCGCGCTGCCGGCGAGCAGGGAGACCATCGCCGACGTCCACGATTCGACCGGTCGATCTCCCTCCGGATCGGCGCCGAACAGCAGCATGAACGCCAGGAGCCCGGCGATCACGACGACATTGTTCAGCACCGGCGCCCAGGTGAAGGGGCCGAACGAGCCGCGCGCGTTGAGGACCTCGCCGAGGATCGTGAAGAGACCGTAGAAGAAGACCTGCGGCAGGCACCAGAAGGCGAAGGCGACGGCTAGCTGGTACTGCTCCGGCCCGTAGCCGGGCGCGTAGAGGCGCGCGAGCAGGGGTGCGAGCAGGGTCGCCGCGACCGTGGTCACCAGCAGGAGTCCGAGTGCCAGGGTGAGCAGTCGGTTGATGTACCCGCGTCCGCCGTCCGCATCCAGTCCCGCTCGGACGATCTGCGGGACGAGCACAGCGTTCAGCGCACCGCCGGCGATGATCGAGTAGATCGTGTTCGGCAGGAGGTTCGCGGTGGTGAAGGCGTCCGCGCCCGGTGCCACCGCGGCTCCGATCGTGTTCGCCATCACGATCGACATCACGAAGCCGAGGATCCGCGAGACCATCGTGCCGGAGGCGAGGACGGCGCTCGCGCGTCCGAGGGAGAAGCTAGCCACGCGGGTCCGATCGTTGGTCGTCGAGGCCGGGCTGGACCGCGAGCACGGCGTTCGGGTCCTCCTCCTCGGGGGTGTCGCCTCGACGGCGACGGAGGATGTTGCGGATGATGCCGAGCCCGAAGACGATGACGAGCACGATCCCGATGACGAGCGTGCCCACCGTCTCCCAGTCGGCGCGAACGCTGGTTGTCATCCCGGTCGCAGTGCCGATCGGAGCGCCGTCGGACGAGGTGAGTTGCAGGCCCAGGCTCGTTTCGCCGTTGCCGACGCGGGCCTTCACCGGAATGAGGACGCGGCCCTGTGAGCGGGCGTCGATCGCGGTGGTCTCGATGGCGCCCTCATCGATGTCGAGGACGGCGTTCGAGGTGGAGGCCTGGATCCGGACGGCGACGGGCCACGGGAGCTGATTGCGGACGTAAACGGGGATGCTCGAGTCTCGGGAGACCTGCAGGATGCTGTCGGTCGCGTCGATCGAGACCAGCGAGAGCGTAGTGTCGGCCTGCTCGCGAGCCGTAGTCACGGCATCGCGCCAGGCGCTGCCGTCGCCGCGCCAGCCCACGGAGAGCAGCGCGAGGACGTCGTTGCGGCTCTTGCCCGCCAGCAGTTCAGGCTTCTGCAGCACTGACGAGAAAGCCTCGACCCTGGAGCCGGAGCCGAGTAGGCCGCGAACCTGATTGACCCGGAGCGTCGACTCGGGCGAGTCGACGACGCTCGCGCCCTGGGTGGCGGGGACGGCGAGGGCCGAGGAGAGGGTGGTGGCGCGGGACCACGGCAGCGAGTCGATCGCGTCGAGGGTCTCGGACAGGCGCTCGGCGCTGAGCGCGGAGTCGCGGCCGAGGGTGAGCACCACGCTTGGTGCCTCGCCCTCCTCCTGCACCTCGGCGAGATCGGTGGCGATGACGGACACACGAGCACGCCACTCGGTGTCGTCGGTGGCGGTCGCGGCCGCGTTGAAGGCATCGGTCAGCCGGGAGTCGGCCACGACGAGGTCGGAGGCGCCGACGCTCGCCCGCGCGGTCGTGGTGACGTCCTGCGGGAGTAGGAGCCCGTCGGAGGCGACGATGGTGCGGTTCACGCCGCTGGCCGCGTAGACGTCGAGGTCGGAGCCGCGGAGGGTGCCCTCGTCCGGCCAGGCGACGTTCCCGAGCGAGGTGCTCCAGTCCGAGGCGACCAGCGACTCGGCGCTCGGTCGCGCCGGCAGATCCTCGGCGGGCTGGCCGGCGTCGGCGGCTGTGGTGGGGGCGGGAGTAGCGGTGCCGGGCGCCGCGGCGAACCGCTTGTTGTCGATCGCGTACTCGAAGGAGACGGGAGAGAGGAGCGTCGCGAGGCCGGCCTGCGCCTGCGCCGAGACGTCGGCATCGGCGTACGGCAGGGCGAAGCGCTCGTTCGGCGCGGTCTGCAGGCGGTCGAGCCAGTCGAGGGCCGACTTCGGAGCGGAGCGGCCGAGGATCCGGATCGAGGCGAGGATGCGCGGGTCGACCCCGATCGTCACTCCTTTCCCGATGACCTCGTCGAGCTGGCGGGTCAGGGTTCCCGTGCTGTTCGTGTCGTCGGCAAGTGTCTCGGCCGAGAGCAGGCCGTCCGCGGTGTCCGGGACGGTGAGAGGCACGAGGACGCTGACGCCGGTCTCGCGCTCGGGGGCCGCCTCGTCGGCGAGCTCCACCGCCGTCCGGGCGGTCGAGACGACACCGCCCGGTCCGGTGACAGTGACCAGGACGGCGTGAGTGCCGAGGGCGGTGCGGTCCTTCGAGAAGGGGATCTGATCGACCGGAACGGTGAGACCGACCTCGGCGGTACTCGAGGGCGCGAGGCGGAGCTGTGCGCCCGCCTGCACGGGGTCGGTGTCGTTGTCGGCCTCGGCGTCGAGCCAGTCGTGCAGCTCGGCGCGGGTGTCGAGGGTGGCGTAGGAGAGGGCGACGGTGACGTCGGCGGTGTCGATCGCCTCGGTGGTGTCGTTACGTACGGCGATCGAGAGCTGGAGGTCCCCACCGGGGCGCAGGACTCCGTCCTGGCCGGCTCCGGCCGTCGTGGTGACCCTGCCGGAGGCGGGCGCGGTGACGGCGGTCGAGACGTTCGGGGCCGCGAGCGCGGGGGAGGCGACGCCGGAGAGGCCGAGCGCGAGGGCGGCGGCAGCTGTGGAAGGGAGAAGGAGAAGCGCCGCCCGCGAGCGGAGGGAGGGGTCGCGCCGATGCATCGGTCTCACTCGGCCTCCATGCGGGTGATTCTACGGGCAGGCCTCCTCCGGGCAGGCGACGCGCGCCCGGAGTGCCCGGTGCTGACGGGTAACCGTATGACACGGTTATCCGCTGTCGCGACACCTCCCCACGACTAGGATCGTGCGAATGCACAGCGTCCAGACCGCTCTCGAGACTCTCCGCGCACTCGCGCAGACGCCGACCGTGGCGCGGCTGGCGGAGGCGTTCTCGGCAGAGGGGCACGAGCTCGCCCTCGTCGGGGGACCGGTCCGCGACGCCTTCCTCGGACACGGCGTGCACGACCTGGACTTCACCACCTCCGCTCGTCCCGACGACATCGTGCGGATCGTCGCTCCGATCGCCGAGGCGCACTGGGACATCGGTCGGGCCTTCGGCACGGTCGGCGCGCGCGTGTCGGGGGAGACGGTCGAGATCACGACCTATCGCAGCGACAGCTATGACGGTGTGAGCCGCAAGCCCGAGGTCGAGTTCGGCGATTCGCTCGAGGGGGATCTCGTGCGGCGCGACTTCACGGTGAACGCGATGGCGCTCCGGCTCCCCGAGGTGGTCCTCATCGATCCGTCCGGGGGTGTCGAGGACCTGCTCGCCGAGCGGCTGCGCACCCCCGCCCCGGCCGACCTCTCCTTCGGCGACGACCCGCTCCGAATGCTCCGCGGGGCGCGCTTCACCTCGCAGCTCGGCTTCCGCACCACCGACGAGGTGGAGTGGGCGATGGCGGAGCTCGCCGGCCGGATCCGCGACGTCTCGGCGGAGCGTGTGCAGGAGGAGCTGCGCAAGCTCCTTGCGACACCCTCGCCGCGAGCCGGGCTGGAGCTGCTGGTCGACACCGGTCTAGCCGGTCACGTCCTCCCGGAGCTGCCCGCCCTGCGCCTGGAGCAGGACGAACACCACCACCACAAGGACGTGTACACCCACAGCCTCACCGTCCTCGAGCAGGCGATCTCGCTGGAGCAGTCCCGGAACCCCGGAGCCGCTCCGGACGTCGTTCTGCGGCTCGCGGCACTCCTGCACGACATCGGCAAGCCGGCCACTCGACGTCTCGAGGCCGGCGGCGCGGTGAGCTTCCACCACCACGACCTGGTCGGCGCCAAGCTCGCAATCAAGCGGATGCGCGCGCTGAAGTTCGACAAGCACTCCATAACCGAGGTCGCCCGGCTGATCGAGCTGCACCTGCGGTTCTTCGGGTACACGGACGGCGCGTGGACCGACTCCGCGGTGCGCCGCTACGTGACCGACGCGGGGCCCCTGCTGGAGCGGCTGCACATCCTCACTCGCGCTGACGTGACCACGCGCAACCGACGCAAGGCCGACCGACTCTCACACGCCTACGACGACCTCGAGGCGCGCATCGCCGAGCTCGCCGAGAAGGAGGAGCTGGCCTCGAAGCGGCCCGACCTGGACGGCACCCGAATCATGGAGATCCTCGGCCTGGCTCCGGGGCCCGAGGTGGGGCAGGCGTACCGGTTCCTGCTCGAGCTGCGGCTGGAGGAGGGTCCGCTCGGCGAGGAGATCGCGACGCAGCGGCTCCGCGAGTGGTGGGCGTCGCGCTGAGGCGCTGACACCGCCCGCCCGCGACCCGCCCGGCGCGTCGCGGCGGTCCTGCTGTAGTCTGTCCAGGTTGTCCACGACCAGACGCACTCGCGTCCGCGGGAGTGGGCAGATGCTACATACCCTCCTGTCACGGAAATACCGTGGCCGTTCAGTCCGAAGGAGGTGGGTTAGTGACGCATCAGTACGAAATCATGGTCATCCTGGACCCCGAGATCGATGAGCGCACCGTCGCTCCGAGTCTCGACAAGTTCCTCAACGTCATCCGCACCGATGGTGGATCCATCGACAAGGTCGACGTCTGGGGCCGCCGTCGTCTGGCGTACGAGATCAACAAGAAGTCCGAGGGCATCTACGCCGTCGTCGACTTCACGTCGACCTCCGCCGCCGCGAACGAGCTCGACCGTCAGCTGAAGCTGTCCGAGGCCGTCATGCGCACCAAGGTGCTGCGGGCCGAAGAGGGCATCGCCCAGGTCGCGGCCGCCGCGAAGCTCGCCGACGAGAAGGCCGCCCGCAAGGCGGCCAAGGCCTCGGCCGCTCCCAAGGCGTAGCGCTCATGGCTGGCGAGACGATCATCACCGTGGTGGGGAACCTCACCGCTGACCCCGAGCTGCGCTACACGCAGGGCGGGCTCGCGGTCGCGAACTTCACCATCGCCTCCACGCCGCGCACCTTCGACCGTCAGGCGAACGACTGGAAGGACGGCGAAGCGCTGTTCCTCCGCGCCTCCGTCTGGCGCGAGTTCGCCGAGAACGTCGCGGGGACGCTGACCAAGGGGAGCCGTGTCGTCGCGACCGGCCGCCTGAAGCAGCGCTCCTACGAGACGAAGGAAGGCGAGAAGCGCACCAGCATCGAGCTCGAGATCGACGAGATCGGGCCGTCGCTTCGCTACGCGACCGCGCAGGTCACGCGCGCCTCCGGTGGAGGCGGACGCGGCCAGGCCGGTGGCGGCCAGGGCAACGGCGGTCAGATCGGCGGTGGCCAGGGCGGCTTCGGCGGCGGCAACCAGGGCGGCTCCGGCACCACCGGCGGCAACCGTGGCGGCCAGGCTGAGGAGCCGTGGGCGCCGAGCGCTCCTGCCGGTGGCGACGTGTGGAGCACGCCGGGCAGCTACAACGACGAGACGCCGTTCTGAGCCTCGGCTTGGACGCTCTCCTCACCTGAATCCCGCCCCACCCGCACCGCGATCGCTCGCGACGGGGCAGGGGCGAACCAGAATCTAAGGAAACCACTATGGCTGGAAAGAGCAGCGGCGACCGCCGCAAGCCGATCCGCGGCAAGGGCGCGAAGAACGCGGCCCCCGCGAAGTCGGTCCGCGTGGGTGTCATCGACTACAAAGACGTCGCGACCCTCCGCAAGTTCATCTCGGAGCGCGGGAAGATCCGCGCCCGTCGTATCACCGGCGTCTCCGTCCAGGAGCAGCGCCTCATCGCCCGCGCCGTCAAGAACGCCCGCGAGATGGCGCTCCTGCCCTACGCCGGCAGCGGAAGGTAGGTAACGGTATGTCCAAGGTCATCCTGACCCACGAGGTCGACGGGCTCGGTTCCGCCGGCGACGTCGTCGACGTGAAAAACGGGTTCGCCCGCAACTACCTCATCCCGCAGGGCTTCGGCGTCGCGTGGACCCGCGGTGGCGAGAAGCAGGTCGAGCAGATCAAGTCGGCGCGAGCCGCTCGTGAGCACAAGACCATCGAAGAGGCTCAGCACACCAAGCAGGTCCTCGAGGCCAACCGCGTGAAGCTGACGGTCAAGGCCGGCAAGGACGGCCGCCTGTTCGGCTCGGTGAAGACCTCCGACATCGCGAACGCGGTGGCGGCAGCCGGATTCGGTGAGCTCGACAAGCGCAAGATCGTGATCGCGAACGCGATCAAGCATGTCGGCGAGCACGAGGCCGTGGTGCGTCTGCGCGACGACATCCAGGCCACCGTGAAGCTGCAGGTGGTCGCGGCCAAGTAAGGCCGCGAGAGCGCCGCGGAGGGCGGTGCGAGAGGACTCACGGGTCCCCTCGCACCGCCCTCCGTCGTTACCGTTGTCCACAGCTCCATCCACATACACCCTCCGGCGGGACCAACCTTCACGGTGGTCTTGAGACTCTTTTCCCCACACAGCTGTGGAAAGCGGAAAAAGCCTGGTCAGGTCTGAGAAAATACTTCCCGGCAGCGCCGAATCCCACAGGGTTGTGCACATGTTGCCCACAGTGGGCACGGCGTTTCTCCTCGGTTCTGCACAGCTCTCTCCACAGGGCGGTTTGCGTGCTGCGGGTAGCGGTCCGTAGGGTGGCGCAGCGCCCCGCGAGGGGTGCGGGCAGGCGCCCGTGCGCCGCTGTCGGAGGTCGCTGGTAGACCGGACCCGACACCGGTTCATCCGGATGCGCAGCACCGACAGGAGGAGGCGAAGGCATGACGATCGCGCACCTGGCGGTACCCGGCTCGGACGGACGCGGCGAGTCCCGCGGCAATGAGCGGACTCCTCCACACGACCTCCTCGCCGAGCAATCGGCTCTCGGCGGAATGCTGCTCTCGAAGGATGCGGTCGCCGACGTCGTCGAGAGCGTCAAGGGCACGGACTTCTACATCCCGAAGCACGAGATCGTGTTCGACGCGATCCTCGCCCTCTACTCGCACGGCGAGCCGACCGACGTCATCGCGGTCACTGACGAGCTCACCAAGCAGGGCGAGCTTCAGCGGGCCGGCGGAGCCGACTACCTGCACACGCTCACCTCGATGGTGCCGACCGCCGCGAACGCGGGCTACTACGCCTCCATCGTCGCCGAGCGGGCGCTGCTGCGTCGTCTCGTCGAGGCGGGCACCCGGATCGCGCAGATGGGCTACCAGGGCGAGGGCGAGGTGCTCGATCTCGTCAATTCAGCGCAGGCCGAGATTTACAACGTCACGGGGTCCGAGACGGCGGAGGACTACGTCCCGCTGACCGACGCCGTGACGGTCGCGATCGATGAGATTGAGGCGGCCGCGCACAAGGACGGTGCCTTCACGGGTGTGCCCACGGGCTTCGCGGACCTCGACGACCTGACCAACGGCTTCCACCCCGGGCAGATGATCATCGTCGCCGCGCGACCCGCGCTCGGAAAGTCGACTCTCGCGCTCGACTTCGCCCGCGCCGCCGCGATCAAGCACAACATGGCCACGATCTTCTTCTCGCTCGAGATGGGGCGCAGCGAGATCGCGATGCGCCTCCTCTCGGCCGAGGCCTCGGTGCCGTTGCAGCACATGCGCAAGGGCACGGTCGACCAGCGCGACTGGACGACCATCGCCTCCACCCGCGGAAGGATCAACGACGCGCCCCTCTACATCGACGACTCGCCCAACATGACATTGGTGGAGATCCGCGCGAAGTGCCGCCGGCTCAAGCAGCGCGTCGGCCTCAAGATGGTCGTCATCGATTACCTCCAGCTGATGACCTCCGGCAAGAAGGTCGAGAGTCGCCAGCAGGAGGTCTCGGAGTTCTCGCGTGCGCTCAAGCTGCTCGCGAAGGAGCTGCAGGTGCCGGTCATCGCACTCTCGCAGCTGAACCGAGGCCCCGAGCAGCGCGCCGACAAGCTGCCCGCGATCTCGGATCTGCGCGAGTCGGGCTCGATCGAGCAGGACGCCGACATGGTGATCCTCCTGCACCGCGAGAGCGCGTACGAGAAGGACAATCCGCGGGCGGGCGAGGCCGACCTCATCGTCGCGAAGCACCGCAACGGTCCGACCCGAACGGTGACGGTCGGCTTCCACGGCCACTTCTCCCGCTTCGCCGACATCCCGGCGGTCTGACGGTCCCACGATCAAGGGGCTGAGTTGGAGGGCGCCGCCGACGGTCCAACTGGGTTAGGTCGGTCCCCCAGAATTCCAACTCCGGGGCCCGTTCTGTTGTAGCGTCGACGTATGGATCAGCATCGTTTCGCCGACTCGCCCTTCGGGAGCCCGACTCAGGAACCAGGGAACAAGTGGGCGTTCACCTACTACCTGCCGAAGCATCTGCCCCGCGCCATGGATCTCTCCGCGGAGGTTGTGTCAGCCCTCTCGGAGGCTGACGCAGCCCTGGGCCATCTTCAGGGCCTCGGGATGCTCATCACCGATCCGGGGCAACTCATCGGGCCCTACCTGAGGAGGGAGGCCCTGGCGAGCTCCCGCATCGAGGGGACCCAGGCGTCCCTCTCGGACGTCTTCCAGTCCGAAATCGATGAGGACTCGCGGAACGACGACACGGCCGAGGTCCACCGCTACCTCGAAGCGACGCACCAGGCGTACAAGCTGGCGAAGACCCTTCCCCTCACCCAGCGGCTGATCCTCGCCGTACACGCGACGCTCCTCACAGGAGTGCGAGGCGAGGAGAAGAACCCGGGCGAGTTCCGGACGTCCCCGGTCTGGGTCGGGCACGCCGGCGCAACGCCGGATATCGCGACCTTCGTTCCTCCACTGCCTGTCCACCTGGGTGATCTACTTGGCGACTGGGAGCGTTTCGTGAACGACGACGGACGGCACCTTCCTGCCTTGATCCAAGCGGGCCTCATGCATTATCAGTTCGAGACGATCCACCCCTTTCTCGACGGCAACGGGCGGATCGGGCGTCTGCTCATCAACCTGCTCCTCATGGAACGGAGGAGACTTCCCCAGCCCCTCCTGTACCTCTCCCACTTCTTCGAGACCCACCGCGAGGAGTACTACGAGCGCTTGCAGGCCGTCCGAGAGACCGGCGACGTGGAGGGCTGGCTGACGTTCTTCCTCGAAGCGGTCCGCGCACAGTCGGACGATGCGGTCGCACGTTCCCGGGAGCTCATCGGGATCCGCGAGCGCTACTACGAGGAAGCGATCAAGGAGAGGTCGAACCTGCCTCGACTCGTGGAGATCATCGTGCGCAATCCGTTCGTGACGGTCCGGCATGTTCAAGCCCGTCTCGACATCACGAACCAGGGCGCCAGGAACCTCATCCGCAATGCCGAAGGCCGCGGATGGCTTCGATCGCTGGGTACGCACGGCCGCGGGGGCAAGGAGCACTGGTACTCTCCGGACATTTTCCGAGTGATGGAGTTGCCGATGGCGTACGACAACTCGGCCGTTCCTTACCGGATCGGCCGCTCGTGAACGCTGAGGACTCGACCGAGAACGTCCCGCTGGGCGGCGGGTCGATCCGGCTGGGGCAGTTCCTGAAGTTCGCGGGGATCCTCTCGGGCGGCGAGGCGAAGGAGGCGGTCGCCGAGGGGCTCGTGACGGTCAACGGCGAGGTCGATCTGCGCCGTGGCCGCCAGCTCGTGGTGGGCGACGTCGTCGGATTCGACGGGAGCCGGTTCCGCGTCGGTGCGTGACGCGCGTCCCGCGACCCTCGATCCCGCTCGTGGACACCCCGCGGGCGCCGGTGCGTCGGCGTGTTGAGCAGCGGCTCGGCGCACACTGGCTCCTGGACATCCCGGGACGATAGGAGACGCGCATGCAGCTCGGCATTCACTTCATGAACTTCACCCTCCCCGGAGGGAGCGCGGGGATCGCACCGATCCTCGGGAAGACCGCGCGGACGGCCGAGGAGGTCGGCTGCGCCTGGTTCACGCTGATGGACCACTACTTCCAGATGGAGCACTTCGCGACCAGCGAGGATCCGATGCTCGAGGGCTACACCTCGCTCGGCTTCGTCGCCGGGCAGACGGAGCGGATGCGGCTGGGGCTGCTGGTCACCGGCGTGACCTACCGGCATCCGGGCCTGCTGGCGAAGATCGTCACCACCCTCGACGTGCTCTCCGGCGGGCGAGCGATGCTGGGTATCGGCGCGGCCTGGTACGAGCGCGAGCACCTCGGACTCGGTGTTCCGTACCCGCCGCTCAAGGAGCGGTTCGAGCGGCTGGAGGAGACACTGCGGATCTGCCGTCAGATGTGGAGCGAGGACGACGGGCCATTCGAGGGGACCCACTACCGGCTGGCGGAGACGCTGAACCACCCGGCGCCGATCCAGCAGCCGGGCCCGCCGATTCTGATCGGCGGCGGCGGGGAGCGGAAGACGCTGCGCCTCGTCGCCCAGTACGGCGATGCCTGCAACCTGTTCGGCACCGGCGCGGACGACGTGGCGCACAAGCTCGATGTGCTGAAACGGCACTGCGACGAGCTCGACCGCGACTACGCGGCGATCACGAAGACCATCACCGGCGGTGGCGATCCCCTCGGCGACCCCGACGGCTTCGTGCGGGCGATGGAACAGTACGCGGCGCTCGGGATCGACCACGTGCAGCTCGCGCCGGCCGGACCTGACCCGGAGGCGTACGTCGCCCGCCTGGGCGAGGGAGTGATCGAGCGGGCCGCCGCGCTCGGCTGAGCGCCCGCGGGCCCGTTCCGGCTCGTCGGCTGGTCCGAACCTTGCCATTCCGACCCGCCGTGCCGATCCTCCGTCCGCCCCTGTCCGCCAGCGGCGCGAATCACAGGGTGATCACATTCTCCAGGAGGAGATGGGCGGTAACGCTGATCGACGCATGACGAGCGCGCGCCTTCGCGCGGAGCAGATCCCAGGCGGCGTCGATGTTGACCCCTCTGCGGTGAGCGATCATCCCCTTGGCCTGCTCGATGACAATGCGGGAGTCGAGTGCATGCTGGAGCTGCTCGAGAGCCAGGGTGTTGATCCGGGTGGTCCGCTCGTGGACGAGAGCGATGGTGGCGACATCCGCGATGGCCTGCGCTGCCAAGACCTCGGACGCGTCGAGACCGCCCGCAGTGGCGCGGAAGATCCCGAGAGCTCCGATGGTTCTGCCGGCAAAGCGGAGGGGAATCGAGTGTGTCGATTGAAATCCGCATTCCTGGACGGCCTCTGCGACAAATGGCCATCGTGCGCCGATGTCCGCCGAACTGACTCCGGTGACGACGGCGCCGGTGCGGATCGTCTCTGCGAAGGGGCTGTCGTCCGAGGAGAATTGCAGCATCTCGATGAGGCACAGTCGTTCATCAGTCGAGGCGATCACGACGAGTTCGCCGTTCCCGTCCACCAGGACGATACCTGCGTCATCGGCATCGAGGAGCGTGGAGCACCGGTCGACGAGGTCCTGCAGGAGGTCGACCGCGTCGAACGCGTCGACCAGTGTGGTGGTGACGGCGGTCAGGGTGTCCAAGAGCATCTGCTCACGGTCAAGGGCGGCCATTATCGAATCCTACGTCCGCTTCAGATCGATGAGTCGATGAAGAAGTCGAGCTTTCTGACGATAATCCGACCGGTGACTTCGCGGATGCCGACGTCGGTGGCGAAGGCGCACGCCCGCATGACGGCCAGGGCGTCGTTCGCTCGACGTCGGGGGCATTTTCTCGTCCCGTCTTATCCCGACAGCATTTCCTCTGCATACTCGTCAGATGTCACCCGTCATCGCCGTCGGGTAGCGTCTCGTACGAGAAGTGACGAGTCGCATGGACGGTTCGCAGGACGGAGCGTTCCAGCATGGAGTACTGCCTCACGACCCGCAGTCGAGGCGTCACGAGGACGCCTGCGGCTTCCCGCGGTCTCGCCCGCGCCCGGCGCGCTCTGCACACCTCTCTGATCGGGAGTCGATCCCATGCACGATGAGTTCTCCGGAAGGATCGTTCCGATACCACCCGGCCTCGATGCCCATCTGTCGGTGAAGGAGAGCGTCAGGATGTCGCGAGGGATCCATTCGCTCGTGGGGCGCGACGCGCAAGGCTGGTTCGACTCGTGGGGCGCGAGCATCCTTCCCCATGGTCCTCTCGCGATCCGGACCGAGGTCTTCGACGGGCCGGGGATGACCCTGGTCCGCATCTGGCACACGTCGGCGCAGATCATCCCCGTGCCGGACTCGCGCTCAACCGCACTGCTCCCTCTCGCGGGCCAACTGAGCGTCCTCACCGAGGACGGCCGGCAGATCGGGGATCTCACTCGCGGTCAGCTGGGACTCGCGGGGAGAGAAGCCGCCTATACCCTGCACGCCGCAGCTCCGGTGAGCTGGATGGGCCTGAAGCTGGAGGGGAGCGTCGGTGGCGGGGTGGTGGCGGATCGCGAAACCGTCGTGCTACGCGATCCCGACCAGCTGCCCCTGATCGCCATCTCGATGATCAACTCCCTGTTCTCCCATCCGGATTCGCTGCAACCCGCGTCGCTGGTGCATCTGCGGAGTGCGCTGGTCGAAGTGCTGGGAAGCGCGGCGGTGAGTGCGCGGCAGCGTCAGGTGCACCAGGCGACGGGGTTCCTCGTCGGCCAGATCGGAGCCTCGCCGGCGGAGGCGATGCTCGTCATGCGCCTCTACGCGGTCCGCCACTCGCTCACCCTCACCGAGGTCGCATGCGAGGTCCTCGCTCAGCGTCTCGATCTCTCCGCCGCGTTGGGTCCTCACGGCTTCCGGTCCTGACGAGTCGGAGGGCGGGCTGCGGGGAGTCCGGGCTCAGCTCGGGATGTTCTCGTAGCCGCAGGTGATTCTGGTATCGCCCGCCGCCACGCTGTCCTCGGTCGGGCCGAAGGCGGTCACAGCGTCCAACCGTGCGGGATCGGCGGCCGCCGCGCAGAGGGACTGCATGTCGGCCTGGACGCCGTCCGCCGTTGTCGCTGTGGTGTTAGGGAGAGCGAAGACAACGAAGTCGGACGTACTGTCGCAGCCTGCGGGCACCCAGGTGTCGCCCTGGTGGGAGAAGCAGTCGCCGATCTCGACCGACGCGCTGACGGACTCCGTCGCCCCGTCACTGCGTGCTGCGGTGCAGCCGCTCAGAAGCAGGCCGACCACGATCAGGCCGAGCACACCTCCGGCACGCGGCGCTGAGCGCCGACCGTGCGTGGACGGGGCAGTGGAACGAGTATTCGAGGTCATGGGGGCTCCAGTCAGCGTGACGTCGCGGCGAGACCGCTGCGAGCCGCGCGGGAGCGCGACCAGGACAGCGTCCCGCGCGTCGACACGAGCGCGCGTCACTCTTCCGATGCGTCGACCTGCCCCTTGCGGGTGACATCGTCGCGCCGATCGAGGAGTCGCGGCGAGATCGAGCTTCGGCAGATCAGACAAGAGGACAGGTGCCGATGCGCCGAACCTATGGAGTATCCGTGAGACGCGCGCACGTTAGCGATCACATCCCGCCAAGTATGGTCATTCGCAGCTTGCACCTGAGAATGTGTCGGAATGAACGACTCCACCACCACATTTCGGACGCCTCCGACGCAGGAGCGTGCGCAACAGACCGTCGACCGGATGCTGGACGCCACGCGGGCGCTTCTGCTGGAGAATCGGGGTGCTTGGCCGACGACCGCTGCCGTGGCGCAGCGCGCGGGTGTCTCGATCGGCATTCTCTACCGCTACTTTCGGGGCCAGCGCGACCTCGTCACCACCGTCCGTCGAGACGATCCGGTCGCCGTGACCCACACTGCGTTGCTCCGGGCGGCAGGGATCGCCGCGTCCGCTTCCGATCAGCGCAGCAAGCGGCAGGCCGTCGCCGCGCTGAACGATTTCATCGCGGCTCTCGGGGCCGAGCCGGACCCCGTGCGCAGCGCCGAGCTCTACGAGTAGGAGCCGGAACCCGAGCGGAGCTGACCCACGAGAGGCGACCGGAACGCCTCGGGGCTCTCCGCGGACGGTCGAGACGACCCGGCCGGCCTGGTCCGCGAGGCCGCCGCCGCTGGGCCCCTCGTGCACACGACCACTCGAGAGCGCGCTATCGCTCCCGCCGGGGCCGTGCAGCGACTCGACCCGGGCGTTCTGTCGCCCGGTGCCGATGCGAGAGCGTCGGCACCGCAGCGGTAGTACGGATTGCGCCACGGCACCGAAGAGCGCGCCGCCGCGACCAATTTCTCTCCTTTGCGGCCCGTCTCTTCTCGCCCTTCCGAGAAAAACTCTGACGGGCAGGGGTGCCCTCCTTCTCCCCGCCATTCCGCGGATGACCCCAAGGAAGACCCCGACGATTCATCGACTACTCCTCGAATCAGGCACACGAACCCGGTGATTGCCGCCGAAAGAGGCGAGCATTGCCGGATTCTGCATTTGACAGAGCAGAGTCGCCAGGGTGTAAGCACACTCATCACGGCACCTGCTCCACGCGGCTGTCGATCGCTTGTTGTCACTCGACACGATGAGGAGAGGACTTCTGCATGCCCGCTGAGACACCGCGATATAAGTACTCGCTCCGGGGACAGGATGCGCTGGCTTGGCTCGCCGAACGGGACATGTGCGGCGAGGACGTCGGCGACTCCGAAATTCGACTGGTCGCCGACGAGATCGTCCTCCCCGACCTCCGAATGGCTCGCCTCTGGCACACTGCCGCCTCTTACAGCATCGCCCGGTCCTCTCCGTCGGCCCTGCTGCTGCTCCAGATCGAGGGGACGTGCACGATCGACTCGGACGAGTGGAACGAGCCGGCCGAGCTCGGGCCGGGAGACGCCGCCGTGCTCCCGGGCGGGACCCGCTTCCTCCTCTCCTCGGAGTCCACGACTGCCCGGTACGAGCTCGACTACGAACTCGACGTCCTCCCGCCCGCTGCTCGCGAGGAGCTCGCACGGGGGAAGATCCTCGTCGCCCCCGCGAGGGAGTACCGGGACGCGGTCGCTGCGACGTCGAACGCGGCGCTGAACTCGGGCATGAGCCTGCGCGATGCCGGGTTCTCGGACTTTGCGGCAGGGGTGCGGCACCTGACGACGGCGCTCCTGCTCCAGGCGCTTGAGACCTCGAGCCCCTGGCTGCTGACCTCTACCAGCGCCCTGCACCGCAGCGCGATGCGCGTCATCGCAGCACGCGCGGCCGACCCCGACTTCGACGTCGAATCGCTGGCAGCGGCCGTCAGGACCTCACCGCGCAACCTCCGTCATGTGTTCGCTCAGGCGGGGACGACGGCGAAGGTGGCGCTCACAGCGGAGCGCGTGCGGCTCGCGCGGCAGAACCTGGCGCGCCGGGCGGAGGGGCGCCCCCTCACTCGCACCGAGGTCGCCCGCCTCTCCGGGTTCAGAGACGTGCGTGCTCTGCGCCGGGCGGTCGCGAAGCAGCCGGATGAGGGGTCGGAGGAGGACCACGGCGTCCGCCGAGAGTCCGCGGCGCACTGACCGGGTCGCGGCGTCGGTCTACCGCAACGGCCTGCGCCGGCCGAGCCCGGCGCGCCGCTCGCCCCGCGGTTCAGACCCGCCTGACCTCGGTGACAGACGCGGTCAGGCGGCGACCCGCGCGTTCGACTGCGCGAGCAGCGCGACCGAGCGCAGCCGCGCCTCCGTCTGCAGCGACGCGTGGGCGACGATGACCTCGTCGGCCTCGGCGGAGCGGGCGAAGTCGGCGGCGTAGTCGGCCACCTGGTCGCCGGTGCCGACACCGGTATAGGTGGTCATGCTCGCGATGTGAGCGCCGATCGGGGCGCTGAGCAGGGCGTCGAGCTCGTCGTCCTCGAAGGTCTGGCCGAGCGGGAGCTGGCCGCTCTGGCGCAGCAGCATCATCAGGCGGGCGCGCTTCATCTGCGCGAACTGCTCCTGCGCGTCCTCCTCCGTGTCGGAGGCGATGGCGTTCATCCCGGCGATGACGTGGGGAGCGTCGAGCTGCTCGGAGGGGCGGAAGCCGCGGCGGTACTCGGCGACGGCCGGGTGCAGGGCGTCCGGAGCGAAGTGCGAGGCGAACGCGTAGGGCAGGCCGAGGGCGGCGGCGAGCTGGGCACCGAAGAGTGACGAGCCGAGGATGTAGAGCGGGACGCGGGTGCCGGCGCCGGGGGTCGCGCTCACGCCGGGGACGCGGGACTCGCCGGCGAGGAAGGCCTGCAGCTCCAGCACGTCCTGTGGGAAGCGCTCGGAGGAGTCCGGGTCGCGGCGCAGCGCGCGGAAGGTGGCCTGGTCGCTGCCGGGCGCGCGGCCGAGCCCCAAGTCGATCCGGCCCGGGTGCAGCGTTTCGAGAGTGCCGAACTGCTCGGCGATGGTGAGCGGGGAGTGGTTCGGGAGCATGACTCCGCCGGAGCCGAGGCGGATGGTCGACGTCTGCGAGGCGACGTGAGCGATCAGCACCGAGGTCGCGCTGGAGGCGATGCTCGCCATATTGTGGTGCTCGGCGTACCAGACGCGGCGGTAGCCGTTCCGCTCGGCCTCCTGGGCCAGGGCGACGGAGGCGGCGAAGCTGTCGCGAGCGGTCTCACCGGGGGCGATGGGGGCGAGGTCGAGGAGGGAGAGGGGAACGCTCATACGGAGGGGAACGCCCGCGACGGCTCCGGTGTTCCCGTCGCGGACGCCTTCCTCAGGCGTCAGGGATGTCGCGGCCGTACGCCTCCAGAGTCACGGCCTCGGGCTCCGGTCCGCCGCGCACTCCCGCCTCGAGGGCGTCGATGCGGGCGAGCTCCGAGCCGGAGAGCGCGAAGTCGAACACGTCGATGTTCTCAGCGATGCGCTCGGGCCGGGTGGACTTCGGGATGACCTGGCGGCCCTCCTGCAGGTGCCAGCGCAGCATGACCTGCGCCGCGGTCTTGCCGTACGTGGCGCCGAGCTGGAGGAGCACCGGGTCGTCGAAGCTGCGGCGCGGGGAGTCGCGGTAGGCGGTGATGCCGCCGATCGGCGACCAGGCCTGGGTGAGGATGTCGTTCTCGCAGCCGAAGCGCTCGACGCGCCGCTGCTGGAAGTACGGGTGCACCTCCAGCTGGTTCACCGCGGGCACGACGTCGGTCTCGGCGAGCAGGCGGGTGAGGTGCTCGACCATGAAGTTGCTCACGCCGATCGCCCGCACCCTCCCGTCGGCGAGCAGTGTCTCGAGCGCCCGGTACGCGTCGAGGGTGCGCTCGAAGGCCTCGGGCAGGGCCTGGTGCAGGATCAGCAGGTCGATCCGCTCGATGCCGAGCTTGGCCGCGCTCGTGTCGAAGGCGTGCAGGGTCTGGTCGTAGCCGTAGTCGCTGATCCACACCTTCGTCTCGACGAAGACGTCGTCGCGGCCGGCGATCGCCTCGCCCACCTCGCGCTCGTTGCCGTAAGCCGCCGCCGTGTCGATGTGCCGGTATCCCGCGTCGAGCGCGGCGGCGACGGCGGCGCGGGTCTCGTCGGGCGGAGTCTGGAAGACGCCGAGTCCAAGGGCGGGGATCTCGACACCGTTGTGGAGAGTGAACGTGTTCATGTGCCCACGCTACGTCCGCAGACGCCGAGTCGCCCGAGAAGCCGGGCGGTGCTCCTCGGGCGACTCGGATGGGGGGCTCAGCCGTCGGTCGGCAGCAGGCCGTCTCCTCCGTCGCGAGGACCTCCTCCACGGCCGGATCCTGGAACGCTCTGACGAGTTTCTTCACGTTCTCGTTGTCTCGGTCCGTCGAGCCGATGGTGAAAGGAGCACCACCACGACCCCTCTCGGAGTGCACGCCCGCGGCGCGACGCTGCTCGCCGACTCCCTCGAGACCACGCACGCGCTCGGCGGCCCCCACTTCACCGGCGCGCTCGGCACGTACAGCGCGCCCCTCTCGGCCACGGGTCGCGAACGTGGTGTCGGTGCTGACCGACCTCGCCGCGGAGGCGTCGGGCAAGGGCATGACCCTCGGCCTCGAGATCTGCAACCGCTACGAGACCAACGTCATCAACACCGCCGCGGACGCTCTGCGCCTCGCCGACGACAACGGTGCCGACAACGTCCTGATCCACCTGGATACTTACCACATGACCTTCGAGGAGGACGACTTCTTCCGCCCGGTGCTGCTCGTCGGGGATCGTCTCGGGTATGTCCACATCGGCGAGAACCACCGCGGCTACCTCGGCAGCGGCCACCTCGACGTCACGACCTTCTTCCCCGCCCTGGCCGCGATCGACTACCGCGGCCCGATCACCTTCGAGTCGTTCTCGTCGGCCGTCGTCTCGCCGACCCTCTCCACCGACCTCGCGGTGTGGCGGAACCTCTGGAATGACGGGCCGGCGCTCGCCCGCCACGCTCGCGGTTTCCTGGTGAACGCGCTGGAGAGCAGCCGTGGCGAGGCTTGAGGGGGAGGTCGCCGCGGAGGCGGAGCGGCCGGGCCTGGATGAGCTGGCCCGACGCGCCCTCGCCCTGACCGGGCCGGGTCGTCGCGCGGTCGTCGCGATCGCCGGAAGCCCCGGAGCAGGCAAGACCACCCTCGCCCGTGCCGTGGTCGCCCGCGCGAACGAGCTCGCGGGGGAGGGGACCGCCGCCTTCGTGCCGATGGACGGCTTCCACCTCGCCAATGCCACGCTCGACGGGCTCGGCCGCCGCGACCGCAAGGGTGCGCTCGACACGTTCGACGGCTGGGGCTTCCTCGCTCTGGTGCGGCGGCTGCGCGCCGAGACCGACCACGTGGTCTACGCGCCCACCTTCGAGCGCACCGTCGACGAGGGGGTGGCCGGTGCCCTGGCCGTGCACCCCTCCGCCGCGCTCGTGGTGCTGGAGGGCAACTACCTCCTCGTGGACGAGGGCCCGTGGGCGCTGCTGCGCACCGAGTTCGACGAGGCCTGGTTCTGCGCGACCCCCGAGACCGAGCGCTTCGAGCGCCTGGTCGACCGGCACGTCTCGTTCGGCCGGGCCCCTGAGGCGGCGTCCGCCTGGGCATCCGAGGTCGACGGTGCGAATGCGCTGCTGATCGAGGCGACCCGTGGCCGGGCCGACCTGATCGTGTCGGGGACGGCGGCGGGGGTCGTGCGACACAACGTCAGCTGAGAGGCGGTCTCATCCACGATGGTGGATGACGAGGCATCTCAGCTGACGTTGTGCTGCGTCCCGCGGGGCGACGGTCAGGGGAGGCGCTGCGCAGAGGCGCCGGCGTTCCCGCCGAAGCGGTCTTACGTCCAGGTCGCGCTTGAGACGCCCGTGGCGATGACCGTGTTCCCGTGGTAGACGGTGCCGTCCTTTGCGAGGTAGGTGGAGTCGCCGATCGATGTCGATCCTGAGGGGACGGTGGCGTGGGTGCTCTCGTTCCCGTCGCCGTCCCTCCGACGCGCGACTCCGTCCTTGACGTAGGTCGTGATGTCCGGAGAGACCGTCGAACTGCTCGACTGGTTGAAGTAGTGGATCGCCGCATCTGTCGCCGAGATGATGACCGTTCCGCCCTTGTAGACGTCGCCGTCCGGGGCGCGGTACGTCCTGTCTCTGATCGCGACGGACGACCATCGTCTGTCGCCGATCGCGGCGGATCGCGACGAGATCGCCGACCTCGCGGGCTTCCCGTTGGCTCAGGCGATGTCGAAGGCGGGAATTGCGAGTTCCGCCGAAACACCGTCAGCGAGGGCGTTCTCGCTTCTTTCCAGCGGCCGACTGGCGCGTTGCGATCCTTTCATTGGCGCAGTAGACACCCGGTGTATTCACCGCGCGTAGTGTTCCCGTCCATGGACACCACCCTCACGATGCTCGGCCTGCTCGGCTCCGGCCCGAGCCACGGCTACGACCTCAAGAGCAGTTACGACAAGCTGTTCGCCGCCGCTCGGCCGATCGCGTTCGGGCAGGTCTACTCCGCGCTCTCCCGCCTTGCCCGCGACGAGTATGTCGTCCTGGCAGGCGAGGAGGCGGGCCAGGGGCCGGACCGCAAGCGCTACGAGATCACCCCGCTGGGACGTGACCGCCTCCGTACCTGGCTTTTCACGCCGGATGCCCCCGCACCCGGTCTGCAGAGCAATCTCTACGCCAAGGCCGTGATCGGACTGGTCCTTGGCGACGACGCCGAGCGTCTGCTCGACCTCCAGAAGATCGAGCATCTCGACCGCATGCGGGAGATCACCCGGAGGAAGCGCGACGCAGACCTGATCACTGTGCTGCTCTGTGACCACGCTCTTCTCCACATCGACGCAGATCTCCGCTTCATCGATCTGACCGTCGCGCGGCTCAGCGAGCTCCGCCGGGAGGTCCTCGCGTGAGCGAGCCGATGGTCGTCCTCGGCTCCCATCGATCCCCGGTGCTCGCCGCCAGCGGACTCCGGCTCTCGTTCGGCCTCTCCAAGGCGGTCCGCGGCATCGACGTTGAGATCGAGCGTGGCGAGTGCGTCGCCGTCATGGGCCCGTCGGGTTCCGGGAAATCGACTCTTCTCCATTTGCTTGCCGGCGTGCTCGTTCCGGACGAGGGCGAGGTTCGCTTCGGTGACCTCGTCGTCTCCGACCTCTCCGAGGCCGATCGGGCGCGGCTGCGGCTGCGCGAGTTCGGTTTCGTCTTCCAGTTCGGTCAGCTCATCCCCGAGCTCTCCGCACTGGACAACGTCAGCATCCCCCTTCTCCTCAGCGGTATGCCTCGTCGACGGGCGATGATACAGGCGCGAGCTCAGCTCGACCAGCTGCGCGTGGCCGACCACGCACACAAGCTGCCCACCGAGCTCTCCGGTGGGCAGGCTCAGTGCGTCGCCATCGCTAGGGCTCTGGTGACGGCACCCACCGTCCTGTTCGCGGATGAGCCGACGGGCGCCCTCGATTCGCTTGTCGCCGAGTCGGTGATGGAGACGCTCACAGACGTCGCCCGCGTCAACCGGACGACGCTCGTGATCATCACGCACGATGCCCGCACCGCCTCCTATACCGACCGCGAGATATTCGTGCGCAACGGCCGGGTCACGACCGTCGACGCCCGACGACAGGACCGATGATGACGAACGACTTCGAGCTTCTGCGTACTCTTTCAGCCGGTGATCGTGCTGATCGCCGACGCCTCGTCGCAGTTGTGGCCTGCGCAGCCCTCGGCCTCGTCCTGGTGATGCTGCTGTGGAGCGCGGCCGACGCTCTGCATGAGCGGACGACCCGCAGCGCATGGCTCGATGTCGGCAACGACGCCGAAGTCGTTTCGGGACTGCAAGTGCCGCTGAGAGACGGGGCTCACGTAGCGGACTCCGTCTCCGCGATCTCGAGCATCGATTACGTGCGTGGCCTGCCTATCCTCGAGCTCGACGTCGCGGTGACCGGCTCTCCTGCTCTCCGCCTACCGGGCGGACTTCCCCTGCCCGAGCCTGGCGAGTACGTCGCGTCGCCCGCGCTCCAGCGGCTTATTGCTGCCCTGCCAGCGAATGAGCTCGGTGATCGCTACGGCACTCCCGTCGGCGTTCTGCCGACCGGTGTGCTCGAGGGCGATGAGACCCTGGCGATCGTCCGAGGAAAGACCAATGCCGCCGTGCAGGCCGCTGGTGGGTACTCCGTGGCGGGGTGGTCCTCGGACTCGTTCGCGTCGGCCGCTTATGACGGGATCGCTGTGGCTGGATCATTCGCCCTGCTGCTGCCGGTGCTGATGCTCCTCGCCTCGATCACTGATCTGGGCGGGGCGCAGCGCGCCGAACGTCTGGCGACCCTCCGTCTTCTCGGAGCGACTCCCTGGCGGGTCGCCCGTTTGGCTGCGCTCGAGGTCGCACTCCTCGCTCTCGTCGGAGGCATGGCGGGGGCTGCTGCCTTCAGCGTGCTCTCGTCGGTCCTGCGCCTGTCTATGCCCGCCGACCGTGTCGTCGTTGCGGGCCTGGTACCGGGCTTCGATGTCCGCGCACTGCTGGTGGTGGGGGCTGTCGTCATCGGGTCCGCGCTCGTTGCCGGCGCCCGAGCTCTGGCCGGGAGGATAGGCCCCCTCGGTCAGCAACGCCCTCTGATCGAGCGGCGCCCGTCGCTCCTGCGTCTCGTGCCCCTCGCCGTCGGCTTATTCGGCCTGATCCTGATCGTCCTCCGCCACCCCGCCGTCACCGACGCCTCCGCGGACACCCGCTCGCAGGAGACGGCGGCACTCGCGATCTGCGTGCTGCTTGTCGCCTCAGGGCTCCTCTCGGCCGGTCCGATTTTGCTGCACGCCGGCGCACGGATCGCAGTCCCGGTCGCCCGCGGCGCAGCTGCCACGCTCGCGCTGAATCGGCTGGTGCGCAACCCGCGGAAGGCGTTCCGCGGGGTCGGCGGCGTGGCGGCAGCGGTGTTCGTCTCCGCCCTCGTCTCGGGCGGGATGAGCGTCGCGGTCGATCCGCCGACGAGCAGCACGACGACCACGATGGTCTCTGCATTCCTGGACGCGGATGACTCCTCAAACGGGGCTCTCGACACGGACAAGGTGGACCGCTGGCGCAGCATCCCGGGACTGACGGGGGTAGCGCTGGGAGTGAGGAGCGACGAGGACAGCCTCCGATTCGTCGTGCGAGGTGAGGACGCAGCCGCTCTGGGTCTGGTGCCGGCTGAAGGCTCGCTCTCGGTCGATCTCGGCGGTCTGTACGGCCAGTCCTTCGCAGCGACTCCCGTTCCGGACATTGTGCGCGGCCGTCCTGGCGTTGTCGTCATCGGGACGGACGGTTCGGCAGAGGCGACCGACCGGGCTCGCACCCTCCTGCTCTCCTCCGGCCTGCCCGTCCGTCTCGTCCTCCACACGCCCGCTGAACGGGCGAACCAGCCCTCCCTGCTCCAGGACCAGCGATTCAAGGACTTGGCGGTCCCGGCGCTCCTCTTCCTCTCCGTTACATCAGGCCTGACGCTCGCGACGAACACCGTCGCGCAGCTGCTCGATCGCCGCCGTCTCCTCGCGTTGCTGCGGCTGACGGGAATGCCGCTCAGTGCTCTGCGGCGGGTGCTTGCGCTTGAGACCGCCCTGCCTTTCGTCCTCGCCGTCACCACAGCCGCGATCGCGGGTGCCGCGTGCGCGGAGGTCGTCGTGCAGGCCGTCAGTGCAGGAAGGCACATCGACGGTCCAGGCGTGGCCCTGGTCGCCGTGATTGTCGCCGTCGCGGCGCTCCTGCTGCTCTCGCTCGCCGTCACCTTCCGCGCCGCCCGTACCGCGACGCTGCCGAGCTCCATCCGCTTCGAGTAGCGCACAAGCGCTCTCTCTGATCTGCCGACGGACTCGTCGGTGCCTCCAACGCGCCTCGATGCTGGCGCAACAACGATCGATAGATAAGGAACAATCATGACCTCCTCGCCTTTCACCCTCTCCGGCCGCGTGGCCTCGCTCCTGGGGAGCGTGCTGATCGCCACGACCCTGCTTACCGGCTGCAGCTCATCGGGGCAGCAGCTGGAGTCCTCATCCGATTCGACTGGCAGATCGTCCTCGACAATGACCAAGGAGCGTGCCCTGTCGCTCCGAGGTGATTCCGAGCGGAAGGACGCCGAGTGGAGTGAGAAGTTCACCGCCTGCCTGGCACGAAACGGCGTCGCGGACACCGGGCCGGCGAAGAACAGCGATCCTCGTGCCGCCACAGTGTCGAAGGATTGCCAAAGCGAAGTGGGAGACCCCGAGCCCCTCACTCCGGAGGAGCAGGCGGCCGTCCGCATGCTCACCCAGCTCACGTTCGAATGCCTCCGCAAGAACGGCGCGAACATTCCGGATCTGACCCCCTCCGGCGACTGGAACGATTTCCCCGTCGACTTCGACTGGGACCAGTTCGAGGTCTGCGCCGACGGCGGCGACCAGTGACCGCCTCACGGAGACGAGTCGCGGTCATCGCCGCCGCTCTCATGCTGACAGCAGCCGGTTCACTCGCCGTGTGGACCGTTACGAGCAGCGCTCGTCCTGACGCCGCTCCCGCTCCTGTGCCGCCTGCCTATGTCGCGCAGGTCAGGTCGACCACCCTCGCGACGACTCAGCGTCTGACCGGAGACCTCCGACATCCCGCCCTTGCGACTCTGACGGCGCGTTCGGCGGGAACGCTGACTGCGGTGCCCGCTGCTACGTCCGAGCCCGCGCCGGGGGACGTGCTCTTCCGCGTCGATACGAGCCCGGTGGTTCTGCTCGGGGGATCGTTCCCCGTTTGGCGCGATCTCTCGCAGGGAGCGAAGGGGGAGGACGTGCTCCAGCTCGAGCGCAATCTCGCTGATCTCGGCTACTTCTCCCGTGTCCCGGATGAGGAGTTCCTCGAGCCCACGACGGAGGCCGTGAAGAAGTGGCAGAAGGCGATTGGCGTCTCCGAGACCGGCGTCGTGTCTCAGTCCTCGATCGTGTTCGTTCCGGAGCCGGCGCGCGTCGGGTCGACGTCGACCGCTCTGGGTGCCGTCGTCGACGCCAGCACGGTAGTCGCCGCCCTCACCACTCGGATGCCCTCCGTCGCAGTGAAGGTGCCGCTCGCGAAGCAGGCGCTCGCGACCGTCGGTTCTTCGGTCACCGTGACCCTCACGGACGGTAGGACGACCTCGGGTTCTATCAGCTCCGTCGGACAGCCGGTGGCCGAGGCAGGCAAGCAGTCCGACTCCGGTGGCCAGAGCGTCTCTGACCGCTTCGTACCCATCGAGATCGCCCTGACCGATCTCGCACAGCTCGGTGCCGTCCAGGAGGGGCCGGTCGCCGTGGATCTCGTCGGCGAGCGGCACGAGAACGTTCTCGCGGTTCCCGTGGATGCGCTGTTGGCTCAACCGGGCGGCGGTTTCGCCGTCGAGGTCGTGACCGACGGGGCGACACGCAGCACTGTGCCCGTCACGACAGGACTGTACGAGGACGCTCTCGTCGAGGTTTCAGGTGAAGGCCTGGCCGAGGGTACGACGGTGGTGTCGGCGCAGCCATGAGCAGCACACTGATCGAACTCGATGACATCGTCCGTGATCACGGCGCACCGCCGGTACGCGCGGTCGACCACATTTCACTCCGGATCGATCGAGGCGAGCTGATGGCGATCGTCGGCCCTAGCGGGTCGGGGAAGTCGAGCCTGCTCAACATCATGGGCCTGCTCGACCGGCCGACCTCTGGCAGCGTCCGTATCGAGGGAGTCGACATCGCCACACTGTCCGATCGGCAGCTTTCCGGGCTCCGGGCCTCGACACTCGGCTTCGTCTTCCAGCAGTTCCACCTCGATGAGACCCTGACCGCGCTGGACAACGTCGCGAACGGAGCTCTCTACTCCGGTGTTCCGCGGCGCATCAGGAGGAGAGACGCAGACGCTGCGCTCGGACGTGTCGGGCTCGGGCATCGGCTCGATCATCGACCGCACCAGCTCTCCGGAGGGGAGAAGCAGCGCGTAGCCATCGCGCGTGCACTCGTCTCGCAGGCGCCGCTTCTTCTTGCCGATGAGCCGACGGGGGCCTTGGACTCCGTCTCCGGAGCCGGAGTCGTCGCTCTGCTCCGCGAGGTCAACGAGCGGGGTACGAGCGTCGTCGTGATCACCCACGATCATACGCTCGCCGACAGTCTGCCGCGGGTCGTCGCCCTCCGAGACGGGCGGATTGACACCTGTGCAGCGACACCTGCCGAGGAGGTTCTGCCGTGAACCGCTCCCGACTCCTTCCTGTCGACCTTTTGCGCGCGGGCGCTTCTGGTCTGCGCTTCCGCCCCCTCCGAGCAGCTCTCTCCGCGCTCGGCATAGCGGTGGGAATCGCCGCGATGGTCGCCGTCGTCGGCATCTCCTCGACCAGCCAGGCCAAGCTCGGTCAGCAGCTCGATCTCCTCGGCACGAACCTCCTCACCGCGGGGGCTGCGGCGACCCCGGGAGCAGAGGTGGCACCTCTTGCTCCTAATGCCGTCGAACGAGTCCTGAGGATCGAGGGAACGGAGGCAGCCTCGGCGACGTCATACCTCTCCACGACGAACGTCTACCGCAACTCCTTCGTCGATCCGGGACGCACTCGTGGCCTGATGGTGAGTGTCGCCGATCACCGGCTGCTCGAGGTGACGAAGAGCCGCCTCGCCGTCGGCCGATGGTTCGATACAGCCACCGAGGCCGTCCCCAGCGTGGTGCTGGGGTCGCAGGCCGCCCGGGTCCTCGGGATCGAGAAGGTCGGAACGGTTGTGTGGCTCGGGGGGCACGACTTCACTGTGATCGGCCTCCTCGCTCCATCGCCGCTCGCCCCGGAACTCGATCTGAACGCCCTGGTACCGTCCTCGGTCGCGACCTCCGATCTGCACTGGGACGGCCGTCCGACGACGGTCTACGAACGCTCGGCCGACTCCGCCGTCGAGAGGATTCAGACGCTGATCGCTGCCAGCATCGATCCGCAGCATCCCCGCCACGTCGGCGTCACGCGTCCGTCGGATGCGTTGCACGCTCGCGCCGCGGTTGACGCTTCTTTCACCGGGCTGCTCCTCGGCGTCGGCTCAGTGGCACTGCTCGTCGGCGGGATCGGCGTCGCCAACACCATGGTGATCTCGGTTCTCGAGCGTCGGCGCGAAATCGGCCTGCGTCGGGCCCTGGGCGCCACCCGCGGTCACATCCGCGTGCAGTTCCTGATGGAGGCCTTCCTTCTCTCGCTCCTCGGCGGAGTCGGTGGTGTCGGGATCGGCGCGGGTGCCGTCGCCGTCTTCGCGACAACGAACGCGGCGCCTTTCACGGTCCCGATGGGGATCGTGCTCGCGGGCGTCGGATCGACTCTTGCGATCGGACTGCTGGCCGGGCTGTATCCGGCGGTGTCCGCGGCCCGCACACCGCCGGCGGTCGCGCTGACGACGTAACGGAGGTGCCCTGCGAAGAGGCGGCCGGACGACGCGCTTCGTCGCCGAGAGCTGTCGAGGAATGCCGTGGAGGTGGTTCCAGAAAGGCCTCGGTCGCCTTTCCAAAGCCACCTCCCTCCCGGACATCTCAGCAGAGGCGCGGAGCAACGGTCACGTGCAGACCGCCTTGTGCGCGTCGGTGGTGACGCTCAGAGAGCCGTCGACTATCCGCTGTGGTGGACGCAGTTCGCCGCGGCGTCTGCGCGGGAGGCGCCCGCGGTGTCCACCCGGCAGACCTCCGCCGGTCCTCGCCGGCGACCGCGGCCGCTCGCGGGCAGGCACACCCACCGCTCTCCCCCTAGCAGAGTCGGAGCCGACCACGGTGGCGTGTTCTTTCGAGCCGACACGTTCCCGGGATCCTGCTCGCGAGGTCGGCTCCGTCCATTCACCCTTCGAATCAGGAGCAGGTCGGCTCGTTCGTGTAGGTAAAGACGTTCTGGTTCGCGGTGCTGCTATTCGCTTGGTTGAAGTACCAGTGGATGGAGGTGGTCTTCTCGAGTAGCTTGGTGCTTCCGTTATAGACGTCTCCGTTGGGGGCGAGGTAGACGGCGTCGCCGATGGCCGTCGAGTTGTCGGGGACTGTGTGCTTCGAGAGGTTCCCGTTGGCGTCCTGGCGGTTTCCGGTTGTTCCGCTGACCCAGGAGAAGATGTCGTAGCCGGCGGCGTCGCCGAAGCGGTTGTAGGTCCAGTGCACCTTGTCGACGTCTTTGGCCACGATGTCGTTGCCCTGGTAGACGTTTCCATCGGAGGAGAGGAAGGCCCCGTCTCCGACGGCTTTCGCATCCGAGGGGACCTTGTCGTATGTCGTCACGTTGCCGTCGCCATCCCGTCGGTAGGCGACTCCGCCCTTCACGTAGGTAAAGATATTCTGGTTCGCGGTGCTGCTATTCGCTTGGTTGAAGTACCAGTGGATGGAGGTGGTCTTCTCGAGTACCTTGGTGCTTCCGTTATAGACGTCTCCGTTGGGGGCGAGGTAGACGGCGTCGCCGATGGCCGTCGAGTTGTCGGGGACTGTGTGCTTCGAGAGGTTCCCGTTGGCGTCCTGGCGGTATCCGGTTGTTCCGCTGACCCAGGAGAAGATGTCGTAGCCGGCGGCCTCGCCGAAGCGGTTGTAGGTCCAGTGCACCTTGTCGACGTCTTTGGCCACGATGTCGTTACCCTGGTAGACGTTTCCATCGGAGGAGAGGAAGGCCCCGTCTCCGACGGCTTTCGCCCCGTAGGGAACCTTCTCGTACGTGGTCAGGTTCCCGTCTCCGTCTCGCCGGAACGCGGAGGGTCGGCTGGTTCCGCTCACGGGAGCCGCGGCCGAGAGGCCCTCCGACGAGCTCGCGGCGAAGGCGCTCTTTCCGCCCTTCGCCGGAACGGTGATGTCGGGCAGCGAGAGCAGACCGTCGGAGCCCGTCGCGCCCGAGTAGGTCGTGGTTCCGTCCTTGAAGGTGTAACCGTCTGTGAGGGTGACGGTGATGGTCTTTCCGGGGTCGGCGGTGGTGCCGTCGGTGGTGCATTCGACCCGGACGCCGGTGATGGTTTCGCAGGCCTTGCCGGAGTAGGACGACTGGGTGAACTTCAGCGTGGGTGTTCCGGACGCGGCGGCGGCGGGAGTGGCGAGGGAGATGGCGACGACCGGGACGGTCCAGGCGGTGCCCTTGACGAGGGTTCTGCGGTGGACGCCGTCGGTGGCGGGGATGCTCCAGCCGTCGTCGATGCGGATGGTGCGGGGTGCGGGGTTGTTCACGGTGCCTCCAGGGGCTGATCGGGATGTGGGACGGCCCTTATGGTTCTGGCCCGCCCCACCCGGCGAGAAGCGCGAACGGCCCGGTCTGGAAGTTCCGTCGGGCAAGTCTGGAAGTCGGCGCCGCTGAGCGGGTCCGTTCTCGACACTGATGGCTTGACCTCTCTCAGTGCCCTGCCCTCGTCCCTCCACTCGGATGTCCCTGTCCCGGAGACCGTCTCGGCGGCCCGCCGGAGCGATTCCTCGGAGAGGGGTGTGGTCGCGGAGGGGGCGGTGGCGCGACTGGTTGGCGCGGCACGGCGTCGTCGTCACGGCCGGCGGGAGCCGTCTCCGACTGTTCGCCGATGCGGTCGGGGCGGAGGAGTTGGTGCTGAGGCGGATGTGGCACACGGCTCGCGAGGTGCATCGCCGGGGACGTCCGGGCGGTGCTGTCGTGAGTCTGCTGGTGGAGGGGATGCTGACCCTGCGCGACGCCGAGGGAGTGGAACGGCCGGTGGAGACCGGCGGTGGCCTCGTGCTCTGGTCCGACTCCGCGGTGACCGCGACCAGCGAGGGACGCTGCGGGACGATCGAGGTCGCGGTGGGCAGGCGGATCCTGGAGCGGTACTTCGCCTGGACCGATGTCGGTGTCACGCTGATCCCCGCTGGGGCGGTTGCGGCGCGCATCCTCCTCGCGGCGGTCAGTACCGCGTTGACCGGACCCGTCCGGCCGGAGGATCCGGCGTGGCCTCTGGTGGGCGGCATGATGGGCAGCGGAGTGGGTGCGCTCCTGGCCGAGATCGGCCCGGCGGTCAGCCCGTCCGCGCCGGCGACGGCCGTGCGACTCCTGCGGCGTGCGCACACGGTTATCGAGCGCTGCTGCGGCGACGCCTCCTTCGACGTCCGCACTCTGGCGTCCGCGCTCTCGGTCTCGATGGCGTCGCTCTACTCCGCCTTTGCGCACTCGCCGCGGACACCGGCCCAGACCATCCGTGCTACGCGGGTCCGTCTCGCCCAGAGGATGCTGGATCTACGTCTCGCCCCGACCGCTTCGGACCAGGACGCCGTGGCCGAGCTGGCGGGCTTCGCCTCGGCGGAGGCGATGTCGAGGGCGTTGCGCACGGAGGCGCGGAAACGGCCGCGGTGACCGCGAGCGGCGCGGTGCTGCGTCTTGCCACTCCGCGCCCGCTTCCTCAACCCCTCCGTGCTCCGGGCCGCTGGCCGGCACTCGTCGCGTACCGTGATTGCCGACTCATGACGGCGACGAGGGAGACACCATGACGGAGCAGATCGGCATCCCCGAGGCCACGGCGCTCGGGAGCGAGCAGCGGAGCATCGCTATCCTCGGCGCGGGCGGCGACCTCACCGAGCGGCTGCTCCTGCCGGGCCTGGGCCGGGTGGCCGAACTCGCGCGCGATCTGGAGCTGACGCTGATCGGGGCGGCGCGCACGCCGCAGAGCGACGAGGAGTGGCAGGGGCTCGTCCGTCGGAGCCTCGAGGCGGCCGGAGTCGCCGCGCGCACGGTCGACGCCCTCGCCTCGCGCGCGCGCTTCGTCGCCACCGACGCCTCCGACCCGGAGCAGCTGAAGGCCCTCCTCGACGCCTGCCCGTCCACTCCGGTGCTCTACGTCGCGCTGCCGCCGGCGATGGGCCACGCGGTCGCCTCCTCGCTCGCCGAGCTCGACCTGCCCGAGGAGCTGGTCGTCGCGATCGAGAAGCCGTTCGGTGAGGACCTGGAGGACGCCATCGCCCTCAACGCCGCGTTCGCGAAGGTCCTTCCCGAGAGCCGGTTCTGGCGCATCGACCACTTCCTCGGCAACGCGACCGTGCTGGGGATGCTCGGCCTTCGGTTCGGCAACCGGCTGCTCGAGGCGAGCTGGAGCGCCGAGCAGATCGAGAAGGTCGAGATCGTTTACGACGAGACGCTCGGTATCGAGGGGCGTGCGGCCTTCTACGAGAGGACCGGCGCGCTGCGCGACATGCTGCAGAGCCACCTCCTGATGGTGCTCGCGCTGACCGCGATGGAGCGCCCCGACGAGATCGCGCCGGATGACGTGCACGCGCGGATGGCCGAGGTGCTCGGTGCGGTGCGGCTCTGGCGCGACGATCCCTCCTCTGCCCGCCGCGCCCGCTACACCGAGGGGCGGATCGACGGGCGCTTCTTCCCCTCGTATGTCGACGAGCCCGACGTCGACCCCGAGACCGGTACCGAGACCCTCGCGCAGCTGCTGCTCCAGGTCGACACACCGCGCTGGGCGGGCGTCCCCTTCGTCCTGCGCTCCGGCAAGGCGATCGGCGACCCGCGCCACGAGGTGGCGATCCATTTCCGCGCGGCCACTCCGCCGCGGGGGCTGCGCGGGGCCGAGGCGGGCACGGTCCTTCGGATTGGCCTGAAGGGCGGGGACGTGCGGCTGGATTTCGTCGTGAATAGCGCCGATGAGCTGACCGACCTTGAGCGCACCACGCTGGAAGCGCGGCCCGGTGCGGCGACGTTGGATCCGTACGCGCAGGTGCTCGCGGGCGTTCTGCAAGGGGACACCCTTTTGGCCGTGCCCGGCGATGTGGCTGAGCAGTGCTGGCGCATTGTGACGCCGGTGCTTTCGCACTGGGCTGAGGGGGGTGCTGCGCTGGAGGAGTACGAGGCGGGGAGTGGGGGGCCGGAGGGGTGGTGAAGGCAGCGCACTCAGTGGAGGGACCCAACGAGTTCGGGCACCCGGTCACAAGAGGCGCATCCTAGCCGGCTCGTAACAGGCCCTCCCACTTCATGGCGGGCCGCTGGAGGCGCAAGAGACTTGCGCCCTTGGGCAGGAACGCGGGCATAGCAACCCAGTAGGCGAATCCGCTCGCTCGCCGTCTGAGGGCCGGTCGGCTGCGACGATCAGCCTCTTAGTCAGGCCGTGCTTCGGCAGCGAACTGCATCCCGGGTCCGTTCAGAGCATCAGCACACGGCTCGAATCCGCCCGTTTCAGCAGCTCGGGCACGTTGGCATTCAGTCGGCGCGGCATGATCCGCGCGCTGGTAGCGTCAGGTCCGCGGACTGCAAGAGGATGCAGGATGTAACGTTGTTGATGCACCGCAACAACCTGGAGGTCTTCGATGAGCAACGAGCGCTCAACCGATCAATTCGTTCGCGACATGCTTCGCGAGATCGGTTTTCCTCGTCCGTGGGAGCAGAGTTGCTCCGACGCTCCCGCTTATATATACGAGGCGCTGGAGGGTTCATCGAAATCTGGCGGCGCGGGTCGCGGCAAGCCCGAGTTTGTCATCGAGTCCGCAGACTTCATCGTCGTGATCGAGGATAAGCCTCGCTTCGAGGACGCTGTGTTCCTTGACGACGACGGTCGCGTGGACCTCGCCCCTGCCGCCCGTGTCAGATATGCACTTAACGGCGCTGTTCATTACGCAACGGCGTTCGCAAAAAAGGCGGCCAAGAAAGTGTTCGCAGTTGGAATTGCTGGCACTGAAAATCATTACAGAATGGCGGTCGCCTTCGTAGCTCAACATACCGAGCCAAGGGTATTGGAAGACCTCGAGACGCTCACGACGTTCGCTTCGGAGAACATTAATGAGTATTATAGAGTTGCGGTCCTTGGCGAACTTCCTCGCGAGGAGAGGGAAGTGCGTGAAATTAGAAAGGTTGCTGGCGTCCTGCACGAGGGCATGCGCAACTTCGCTTCGCTCGAAAACGAAAATAAGGCCACTCTCGTTTCGGCGATTCTCCTTGCGCTTAAGTACCGACCCGAATTGCTGGAGGACCTCACGGGTGACCAGCGCAACGGGTACCGCGATGGCGAAAAGGTCTACAACGCGGCGAGGGAGTTTCTCGAGAGTCCGGACGCGGACCTTGGACCGAAGCAGAAAATCGGCATAATGCTAGACCGGTTTTCCTTTATTCGAAGGCACGTGTTGCTGAATGCTAGAAATAAGGACCTGGGCAAAACGCCGCTTCGATATTTCACAGAAATCTTGGATCACGAAGTTTTTGAGGTTGTATCCAATCCTTCGAACTCGGCATTTGACGTGCTCGGCAATTTTTACGGCGAATTCGTCAAGTATGGCGGCTCAGACGGCAACTCGCTCGGCATTGTCTTGACTCCTCACCACATCACTGACCTAATGGCCACGCTCATCGACGTGAACAGCGACGACGTGGTACTTGACCCGACAGCTGGTTCCGGCGCGTTCCTTGTAGCGGCGATGCGCCGCATGTTCGATGACGTGTCAGCTCGGTACGCTAGTGACAAAACGGTTCTCTACCAACGACTCGATGATATCAAAAGGTTTAAACTTCACGGCATTGAGCTGCAAGACAAGCTGTTTGCGGTCGGGACCACAAATATGATTCTGCGCGGGGATGGCAAAGCAAACTTCCAACGACATAACTTTTTCGACGTCACGCGCGACGACTTCTTTCCTTATAATCCCGAGCGCCCTGGGCGCTACGAGCGGTTCACCAAGGTGTTGATGAATCCGCCATATTCGCAGTCAAAAGACAAGACCACTCGACATCTTTCGGAATTGTCATTCATTGAGAAGGCTCTCTCCCACCTTGACGTCCGCGGGCGGCTTGCGGCAATTGTGCCTCAGTCCGCCATGGTGGGCAAAACCAAGGAGGACAAGGCGCTCAAGGCGAAGATAATGAGGCGCCACACCCTCGACGCCGTTTTGACGATGAACCAGGACACCTTCCACGGTGTTGGCACCCATGTAGTAATTGCGCTGTTCACGGCAGGCGTGCCACACCCGGAATCCAAGAAGACCACTTTCGTCAACTACAAGGACGATGGGTACAAGGTCCGTCAACACGTGGGTCTCGTCGACGACGGACGCGCTGCCGACCGACGTAAGCACTTGCTCGAGGTTGTCAACGACGGCGTGCCCGACGATTCGGCGTTCGTCGTTCGGTCGGAAGTGGCCGCATCCGATGAGTGGCAGCACAGTTATTTCTATTTTAACGACCAGCCGCCGACTTATGACGATCTCTTCTCAACTGTTGCCGATTATGTGACGTGGCAGGTTGATATGCACACACACGGTCGCGGACACCTTATTACGCCGACAAAATCAACTTCAGCGGAGGAGTGCAAGGGCGAATGAAAAGCTACGGTGATTTGAAGTTCGCACCCGTGCTTATAATCGACGTTTTTGAAACCATGAAGGCTTCGGCGGCATGGTTCGATAGGGTGCATTTAAAGAAGGGTGAGCCAGAGGTTCCTTACCTCAGCCAGACGCGCTCAGATAACAGCATCGCGGCAATTGTTGCCGACCAGGGTGTAGCTCCCGAGTCGGGAAACTGCATTACGGTCACACTAAAGACACAGGCAACTTTCTATCAGCCCGTCCCTTTCTACACCGCTCAAAATTTCCTGGTCTTTCGCCACCGCTCGATGAACGAAAATTCAGGTCTTTTTCTGACGACCATCATGCGTCGCGCGATGCAGAAGTTCTCGTGGGGGTACGGCGTATCCATGGAGCGTTTGAGTAAGACCCGCATAATGGCACCAGTCACGACAGATGTGACTGGCAAGCAGGTTATCGACTGGGACGGCATGTCTAGTTGTGGTGCCGAATTGATGGTGGCGGCAGCGGAATCCGCGCGGCGTGTTCAGTCAGTCGATTTCGCGAAGGCCGTTGAAGACCTTCCTGTTTTACAATACGAGCCAATGTTGATCACCGACGTTTTTGGCAGTGTAAAGGCGTCCACGGCTTGGTTCGACAAGGCGAAGCTGCATGTCGGAGATGACGACGCGTATCCGTTTGTCTCTCGCGGAAAGGCGAGTAATGGCGTAGGCGGATTCACTGCAAGGCAGGCAAGATTACCGGAGTGTGGCCAAGCTATTACGATCGGTCTCGATACGCAGACCGTCGCCTATCAGCCAGTGGCATTCTACACAAGTCAGAACATTCAGGTCTTGCGACACCCGCTTCTTGACCGTGACGCCGGTCTAGTTCTTGTTGCGTGCCTGCAAAAGCAAATGAGAAAGTTTAGCTGGGGCGGTAATGGAGCGACCCTGGGGCGACTGAAGAAGACTCGCATCATGGTGCCAGTCACGAGGGATGTTGACGGTCGGCTTCATGTCGACTGGGCTGGGATGGGCCGTTTCGGGGAGATCATCCGCGCACGCACAGTGGACGCCTCGGCAAAGGCGCTGCCGTAACGTCATCAGTTATGTGCGTGGTGGGCTCCGGCCAAGTACTGATCAGCGTGCTGGGTGCGCTGGTCGTTCGTCGGGGGCTGGCGCAGGTGGGGCGGGACCCGGCGGCTCCGCTCCTCTTTGGCGTGAGCGCTGGCGACGCCCGAGAGGTTCCAGCACCGCCCACCAGCGCCCGCCGCGCATAACGGAGCCCTCCCAGCCGCCACGACTCCATCAACTCCCGCTCAACTGCCCTCGCTCACCTATGTGAGAGCGCTCTCCCATAAACCCTTGACCTCCCCGCGCACCCGTGCGTAAGCTCGCCGCACACTCGTGAGAGCGCTCTCACGGCACGCGGACAGCATGCGTGGGAGCGCTGTCCGGAGTGCTCCCACCACCATCACGAAGGAGTGACCGTGCTTGCATCACGACGTGCCGGGGTCGCCACAGCGATCGCCGGCGCCGCCACTCTCGCCCTCCTCGTCTCCGGATGCACGTCCGGATCGGACGCGGCAGAGGGCGGGGACATCGAACTGACCGTCACCACATTCAACGCTATGGGCTTCGACGAGCTCTACGGCGAGTACGAGGACGCCCACCCGGGCACCACCATCGTCCCGAACAACATCGACACGGGCGGCAACGCACGAACCGATGCGTTCACCAAGCTCGCCGCCGGCTCCGGGCTCGCGGACGTCGTCGCCATCGAGGAGGGCTGGCTCGGCTCCGTCATGGAGGTCTCGGACCAGTTCGTCGACCTGCGCGACCACGGCATCGAGGACCGCAAAGCCGACTGGGTCGACTGGAAGTACGAGCAGGCGACCGACCCCGAGGGGCGCGTCATCGGCTACGGCACCGACATCGGACCCGAGGGCCTCTGCTACAACACGGCCGCCTTCGAGGCCGCGGGCATGCCCACCGACCGGGCCGCCGTCGCCGAGATGCTCGGCGGAGCGGACGCGACCTGGGACGACTACTTCGCCGCCGGGAAGACGTACCACGACGCCACGGGCAAGGCCTGGTTCGACCACTCCGGATTCGTCTGGAACGCGATGGTCAACCAGCTGCCCGAGGGGTATTACACCGCCGACGGAAAGCTCAACGTCGACGGCAACCCCGACCTCCAGGAGCGCTGGGGGCAGCTGACCGACGCCACCGCCTCGGGCCTCTCGGCCGCGCAAAAGGCGTGGGACTGGAACAAGGGCAAGTCGTTCACCGACGAGACCTTCGCCACCTTCGTCTGCCCGGGCTGGATGTTCGGGACGCTGAAGAGCAACGTCGAGGCCGGCGGCGGTAACGCCGAATCCACCGGCTGGGACTTCGCCGACGTCTTCCCCGGCGGCCCGGCCAACTGGGGTGGCTCGTTCCTCTCGGTTCCGACCCAGTCGAAGCACCCCGCCGAGGCGGCGGCGCTCGCGTCGTGGCTGAGCGAGCCGGAGCAGCAGCTGAAGGCGTTCGAGGCGGCCGGACCGTTCCCGAGCACCCTGGACGCGCAGAAGGAGCTTGCCTCCGCCGCCGCTCCCGACCCCGGCATGAACGACTCGCCGACCGGTGCGATCCTCGCCCAGCGCGCCGAGGGTGTCGTCGCCCAGTACAAGGGCCCGGACGACTCACTCATTCAGGAGAACGTCTTCGGACCGGTGCTGCAGAAGGTCGACCGCGGCGAGATCGACGGCACGGAGGGCTGGAACGAGGCGCTCCAGCTCCTGGGCGAACTCGTCGACTGACGCTCCCCGATCCCGGGGGTCCGGCCGCTGTCGGACCCCCGGCCCCCGTGGCGGGACCTCCACCGAGGCGCCGACGCGCCACCATCGACTCCGACTCGACCTCGAAGAGAGCGCCATGACGAGCACACTCACCCCGCCGGCCACGGCGACGCCCCCCGCGGGGAAGCGGCGCCCGGCGCCCCGACTCCCGCTGACCTTCCGTCAGCGCACGAGCCGCTTCGACGTGAAGGCCTCGCCCTACCTCTACATCTCGCCGTTCTTCCTGCTGTTCGCGCTCACGGGCGCGTTCCCGCTGGTCTACACGCTCGTGGTGTCGCTCTACGACTGGCAGCTGCTCCAGGGCCAGGGCGACTTTGTCGGATTCGCGAACTTTGCGGCGGTGCTCGGCGACCGCTTCTTCTGGAACTCGATCGTCAACACGCTGAGCATCTTTGTGCTCTCCACGATTCCGCAGCTCGCCGTCGCGCTGCTGCTCGCAGCGGCACTCGACCAGGCGCTGCGGGCGAGCACCTTCTGGCGGATGAGCGTGCTGCTGCCGTACATCGTGTCGCCGGTCGCGGTGGCGTTGATCTTCTCCAGCGTGTTCAGCGACCAGGAGGGTCTGATCAACAACCTGCTCGGCCTGGTCGGTGTCGGCCCGATCGAGTGGACGAACGACCGCCTCGCCAGCCACATCGCGATCGCGACGATGGTGAACTGGCGCTGGACCGGCTACAACGCCCTCATCCTCCTTGCCGCCATGCAGGCGGTACCGCGTGAGCTGCACGAGTCGGCCGCGATCGACGGGGCGAACGCGTTCCGCCGCTTCCGCTCGATCACGATCCCCAGCATCCGACCGACCCTGATCTTCGTGATCATCACCGCCACCATCGGCGGCCTGCAGATCTTCGCGGAGCCGCGCCTGTTCGACGTCTCGAACGCCGGTGGCATCGGCGGTTCGGACCGGCAGTTCCAGACCACCGTCCTCTATCTCTGGGAGATGGCCTTCTTCCGCCAGAACTTCGGTGAGGCGGCCGCGATCGCGTGGCTGCTGTTCCTCCTGATCGTCCTGATCGGACTGCTGAACTTCGCGATCTCGCGGCGGATCGCCTCCGTCGAGAACCGGATCGCGCGACGAACGAAGCGGCGCTCCGGCACGCGCCCCGCCTCCGCCGACGAGATCGCCGCGTCGGACCCCCTGCTCACCACCACCGGCCTCGGCCAGAACGAGAGCGAGCGATGACCGCCCCCTCCGCCGCTTTCCCGGTCCGCCGCGCCCGCGCCGGCCGCGTCGACCGGCCCGGCTTCCTCACCTACGGGCTGCTGAGCGCGTTCATCCTCGGCTCCACCTACCCGCTGTGGTGGTCGTTCGTCGTCGCGAGCGGCAGCAATGCGACCCGCAGCGAGACGTTGCCGCTGGTACCGGGCGGCAACTTCCTCGCCAACGCCGCGCAGGTACTGACGGCGATCCCGTTCTGGACGGCGCTGCTGAACAGCGTGCTCGTCTCGGGGATCATCACGCTCTCGGTCGTGTCGTTCTCCACCCTGGCCGGCTACGCCTTCGCCAAGCTGCGGTTCCGCGGGCGCGACGGGCTCATGATCGGAGTCGTCGCGACGATGGCGATCCCGACGCAGCTGGGCATCATCCCGCTGTTCATCCTGATGCGGGAGCTGGGCTGGACGGGCTCGCTCGGCGCAGTGATCGTGCCGACGCTGGTTACGGCGTTCGGCGTGTTCTTCATGCGGCAGTACCTGGTCGACGTGATCCCGGACGAGCTGATCGAGGCGGCGCGGATGGACGGGGCGAACCAGTTCCGCACGTTCCTCACCGTCGCGGTGCCGGCGGCGCGACCGGCGATGGCGATCCTCGGGCTCTTCACCTTCATGATGGCGTGGACCGACTTCCTCTGGCCGCTGATCGTGCTCAGCCCCACGAATCCGACCCTGCAGACGGCGCTCGCGCAGCTGCAGTCGGGCTACTACGTCGACTACTCGATCGTGCTCGCCGGCGCCGTGCTCTCTGTGGTCCCGCTGCTGGTGCTGTTCCTGCTCGCCGGTCGCCAGCTGATCGCGGGGATCATGAGCGGAGCGGTGAAGGGCTGACGCCGGCTCGCGTAGTTTCGGCTCGCGGAACCGTGTTCGGCTCGCAGAAATCGACGCCTTCTGCGAGCCGAGCGCGTTTCTGCGAGCCGAAGGTGCGCGGCGCCGCTCGCACCCCCTCGCACCGGGGGCGCCGCGGACGAGCCGACTCCTGCGGCCCTCGGCTAGCCTCAGAAGCACCCGCGAGGAAGGCCCGCATGACAGACGACACCGCCTCGGCGGCACCGACGCTCGAAGCCGTCGCCGCGCTCGCGGGAGTCTCCCGCGCCACGGTCAGCCGGGTCGTCAATGACTCGCCACGCGTGAAGGACGGCGCCCGCACCGCCGTGCTCGCCGCGATCGACCAGCTCGGCTACGTCCCGAACCGCGCCGCGCGCTCCCTCGCCAGCCGCCGCACGCAGACCGTCGCGCTCGTGGTGCCGGAGTCGGCGGCGAAGGTGTTCGCGGATCCGTTCCTCGCCTCGGTCGTGCAGGGGGCCGCGATGGCCTTCGTCGGTACGGAGTACACGCTCACCATCGTGATCGCGTCGGAGGCGGCGCCCGAGAAGACGCGGCGCTACCTGCTCGGCGGCAACGTCGACGGCGCGCTCGTTGTCTCGCACCACAGCGGCGACCACTCCTACGCGCAGCTCGGCGCCTCCCTCCCCGTGGTGTTCGGCGGGCGGCCGCTGACGGAGGACGGCGGCAGCTACTTCGTCGACGTCGACAACACCGGAGCGGCGCACGCCGTCACCGAGCACCTCCTGAGCCTGGGCCGCACGGCTCCTGCGATGATCGCGAGCCGCCAGGACATGCCCGCCGCCATCGATCGCCTAGCGGGCTGGCGCTCGGCCGTCACGGCCGCCGGTCTGGATGCCTCGGCCGTCGAGTACGGGGACTACTCGCCCGAGGACGGCGCCTACGCGATGCGCCGCCTCCTCGACTTCGGCCGGCCGATCGACGCGGTCTTCGCCTCCAATGACCAGATGGCGGCGGGCGCCCTGACCGCGTTGCGCGAGCGCGGCCTCACGGTGCCGGTCGATATCGCGCTCGCGGGCTTCGACGGCGACTACTTCGCCGAGGCGAGCGAGCCGCGCCTGACCACGGTGCGCCAGCCTTCCACGGGACTCGGCGAGGCGATGGCCGACGTGCTGGTGCGCCTCCTGGCCGGCGAGGAGGTCCAGCGGGTGACGCTGCTGCCGACCCAGCTGCTGATCCGCGGCTCCACGGTCGCCGGAGCGTAGGAGCAGGCGCTGAGTCGCCCGGATCGGTCGTGCTGCTCGGCGTGTCGCGGGCCGATCCGGGCGACTCAGCGACGCGGGATCGTGGCGCGGGTGGTTGTGATGCATGCGGCGGACGGGCTCTCCCCAGTGATCGGAGTTTCCAGGGCCACCGTCACCCTCGGCGGTGCCCCGCTCCGCCTCAGCTGCGCTCGCGCAGGGCAGCGCGCAGACTCCGAGAGCTGCGGAAGCCCGTGCGGTCGGCGACGTCGTCCCAGTCGAGCGGACGCGACGTGCTGTGCGCGGTCAGGCGCCGGACGACGAGCAGTCTCGCGCGCTTGATCTCGGCTCGGGGCGTGGAGCCGATGGCTGCGAACGCCTCGAAGAGCCGACGCTCCGAGATCGACACGAGGGAGGCGAGCGCTGTGACTGTCAGAGCGCGGTCGGTGCACCGCTCATGGATGATCCGCCGGGCTCTGCGGACGATATCCGCCTCCGCGTTCGAGGCCATCGCGGCGCAACGGCCCGCCTCGAGAAGCGCGCCGGCAGCCGACGCCTCCAGGGCGAGCATCCAGAGGTGCCAGGCCGGACCGGCCGCACTGAAGGCGGACAGAAAAGCGTTGCTGCTCGCGGCCAGGAAGCGCGTTGCTCCCGTGGCCGGTAGCGGGAGTGCTCCCCAGACGCCGGCGAGTCCGAAGCGCCGCTCGAAGTCCTCCCCGAGGACGATCTCGATGGTCCCCGTCGACCCGCAGGTGTCGAGCGTGGCGACCACGCTGCCCCGACGCAGGTAGCCCTCTCCCTTGCTGATCGTGAACGGTCGGGAATCGGTCGCCACAACGAGGCGGCCGTCGAGGACAAGGGTGAGCGCGAGATCCTCCGCTGTCTGACCGGGACGGGTGCGCAGCCGCGCAAACGAGTGCCAGAGTCGGGATACGGTGAGTCCACGGGAACGGACAACATCGGCGATGACCCTGCCAGACACCTGATCATCGATCACATCGAATCCGTTTGCTCTCAGCCACTGCTCAGCCGATCGACCGCTCACTCGGACTCCCCGCTCGATCAGCGGCTCGCTACTGCCTTGAGCCGTCTTTGGCTGCAATCCATGCATCCGCTCCCCTTCCCGAACCGTCTCGCGCAGTGACCCTAAGAGACGCAGATGACCACTGATCCTCGGAGGACGTTTTCCCGCGGAACACCGGACGGTAAGACGCGGAACACGGTCGCGACGGGCCACGGCACCTGCACTGTTGCGGAGCGCCTCGGCCGGGAACGGCGGGGCGCGGGACCGGGGCAGACCCCCGGTCGCCCCCCTGATCCCTCGAGGAGAGCAATGACCGACAACCACACCGACCCGACAAAGGACATCGTCCTCGGCGACGGCTGGAGCATCGACGACGCTTCCGGTACCGGCCGCCGCACGCTCGTGTCTGCCGCTGTCTGGACTGTGCCCGCCGTCGCCGCAGCGATCGCGACTCCGGCGGCGGCCGCGTCCGGGAAACCCACGACGACGACAACGAAGAAGGCCGATCTCCGTAACGCCTCCACCACCTGGAACGCGCAGGGCGGGGAAAAGGACATCCCGGCCAACAACACCTTCGGGGCCGACAAGGGCCTGGTCGTGCACGCGAAGGTGACGAACGATGGACCGGACACGGTCACCGGCATCACCGTCTGCTTCAAGTTGCCGCACTCCACCCACCAGACGAGCCGGACACGCCCGCACTACCCGGTGGCGCGCGGCGGTTGGGAGTATCTCAACGACTACCCGTTCGGCATGGACTGCTGGGTGTTCACCTTCATCAACCGCACGCTCACCCTCGCGCCGGGTGAGAGCGCGGAGGTAGACATCGATTACTGGACGACTCCCGACGCCTACCGCGTGGGGGAGAGCATCCACCCGTGGGTCGACTTCCAGATGGTCAACGGCGAAGACACGAACGAGTTCAACAATGGCGCGTTCACCAACAACGATTACCACGTCCACACCTGATCCGCGCCACCAGCGGAAGGCCCCGCCCGGAACTGGCCGGCGGGGCCTTCCGCGTTCCCTGTGCACTCCGCCGGCCGCGAAACCGGCTCCGTTCGAGCTTCCCTGCCGAGCCATCGGGACGACCGGGCCCGCCTTCGTCATGTACCGCGGAGCATCGCGGCCACCGGCCACGACCTCCGATCACCTGGAGAAGATCATGACCACCGCTACCCCCACCAGTCTCGCCGACGGCTCCTCCGTCACGCACGGCACCGCCACGACGACGATCGCCGACGGCGTGGTCGAGAAGGTCGCGGACAGTGCGGCTCGAGGGGACTCCTGCGCGCACGATCGGGGCAACGCCGCCGCCCGCGCCCTCCGTGCCGCGGTCACCGCGCAGGACCGCGGCCAGGGCATCTCCGTCGAGGTCGGCGAGGGGCAGGTTGCTGCCTCCCTCACCGTCGTGACGGCTCCCCTCACTGCCGGCCGGGCGCTCGACCCGCGGCTGGTGCGGCTCACGACGCATTCGTCCCGCACCGGATCGGCGATCGCCCTCGCCGTCCTGCTCATCCTCCTGTTCGTGTGGCTGGGCACGGAGGCGGTCCTCGCCGTCCTCGGCCGCCCCGCGCTGTTCGTGGCCCCCCAGGACGGAGCGTCGTCGCTGCTGACCGCGGCCGCTGTTCCCATCGCGCTGACCGCCGCCGCCGGTGCCGTGCTGGCTCTGGTCGGGCTCGTCTTAATCGTCGTGTCGCTCGCGTCCAACCGCCGCGAGGGGTCGCCGCCGCGATGGCGACGCTCGTCCGCTCGATCTGGCCCCGGTTCGCGGCGGCCTTCGCCAGGGTCGACCGGGCGCGGCACGCGATCCCGGGCTTTCGCCGGTATCTGGGGCGGAACGACGCTGCCGGAGTACCGCGGACGCGGGCTCTACGGCCTCGTCCGCGTCTCGACCACGCCCCGGTCCCGCCGGCGCCGGACGCACAACGAAGGCTGAGAGCCCGGATATGCACGTTTTCGGCATTCGGGCGGTCCCTCAGCCTTAGATACGAATGCCGATCAGCTCGGAGACGTGATCTCGAGCGCGATGTTGTCGGGATCGCGGAACTCGAGGATGCTCGCGCCGCCGGTGTCCTTGATCGGCTCGTGCGCGATACCGAGGTCGTCGAGCACGGCCGCGGCGGCTTTCAGCGCGTCGAGGTCGGGCACCGTGAAGCTGACGTGGTCGAGTCCGACGCGGTCCTCATCGAAGTGGTCGTCTCCCGGAGCGACGGGGCGAAGGCCCAGCAGTCCGCCCGGGAACTGGTAGATCACTCCGCCGAAGACGAAGGCCAGCGTGTCCTTCTCCTCCTGCGAGGCCTCCGCGGGCGGCGCCTCGAAGGCGACGTCGAAGCCGAAGACGGAGTCGTAGAAGGGGCGCGAGACGGCGATGTCGCGAACGGTCAGACGGACGTGGTTGTAGTCGACAACAGGGATCGGCACGGAAGTTCCTCTCGGCGGGACGAGCCGGAGTGCCCGTCTCCAGGGGTTCGGAGACGGCCCGGCGCCGGTTCGGGGCTGGCGCCGACGCCGGGGATCGAGTAGCGCCGGCGCGTCAGTCCAGCTCGGTCGGCCGCGCCGGCTCGGCCAGCAGCGCGCGCGCTGCCATCCCGATCACCGCGCTGTAGGTGGGGTAGGCGAAGCGGACGCTCGCGAGGGTCGCGAGATCGACTCCGGCTGCCATCGCCGTGGTCACCGACTGGACGACCTCGATCGCGTTCTCGCCGACCGCGTGCGCGCCGAGCAGCAGCTCGCGGCGCCGGTCCGCGATCAGGGTGAGGAATCCGCTCTCGCGGTCGTCGATGACGGCGCGGTCCAGGTCCGAGAACGGCACCGAGGCGACGACGCACTGCGGGTCGCGCTCGCGGGCCTGCTCCTGCGTGAAGCCGACCCCCGCGTAGTCCGGGTCCGTGAATCCGCCGGCCGGCAGGAGGAACTGGGGGGTGCGCCGGTTCGCACCGAGTACCGCGTTCTCGGCCGCCGCCTCCGCCTCGAACTGCGCCGCCTGCACGAGCATGTCGCGTCCGTTCGCGTCACCGACCGCGAAGATGTGCGGCACGACGGTGCGGAAGTACTGGTCGGCGGGGACCGCCGAGCGGACGACCTCGATACCCGCCTTTTCGAGCCCCAGATCCTCGACGTCGGCGGGCCAGCCGGTGGCCATGATCACCACGTCGACCTCGGCGGTGCGTGACTCCTCGCTCTCGCGCCACTGGATCGCGAGCGCCCCGTCGCCCTGCCGCTCGAGCCCCGAGACCGTCTCGATTCCGGTGTGCACGCGCACGCCCTGGCGCGCGAAGGCGCCGGAGACATGCTCGGAGATGCTGGAGTCGGAGGTCATCAGGATCCTCGGTGCCACGTCGAGCAGCGTCACCTCCGAGCCGAAGGCGTTGAACACCGTGACGAGCTGAGCGCCCGTGTTGCCGCCGCCGATCACCGCGACGCGGCGGGGCAGCTCGGTCAGGCCGAGCACGTCCTCCGGCACGGTCGCCAGCTCGGCGCCCGGGATCGGCAGCCGCCGCGAGTGCCCGCCGACGCAGATCAGGATGGAGCGCGCGCGGATCCGCCGACCGCTGTCGAGCACGAGGGTGCTCTCGTCGACGAAGCGGGCGCGGCCCTCGTGGATCAGGTCGACCCCCGCCTCCTCGAACCGCTGCGCCTCGCGCTTGATCGAGCGCACCAGGTCGACCCGCTCGTGCACGTGGCGCACGGTCGCCGCCCAGTCGAGGGTCGGCGTTCCGACGTCGATCCCGTAGTCGCCGGCGGAGCGGGTCTCGCGCATCATCCGAGCCGTCTTCGCGAGGACGCGGGTGGGCACGCAGCCCGTGTTGACGCAAGTGCCGCCGACGCGCGCGGCCTCGAGCACGACGACGCGCGCTCCGAGCTCGGCGGCGCGGAGGGCGGCGGCCGTCCCCGCCGGTCCTGCGCCGATGACGGCGACGTCGTACTCGGCCTGCTCGGGAATGCTGTCGGGCACGGGGACCTCCGGTTCTGGGTGTCCCACGATCCTGCCGGGCCTCGCGACTAGACACCCGGTCTTGACAGGCCCCGCGCCCCGGGCGATCGCTGTCCGCGCCCTGCCGGGACCGCTCCCGCCGCCCGTGAGCAGTTCACCTGCGGCCTGCACGTGCACGTCGGCGTCGCGTCGCCGGAGGAGGGGATCGCGGTGCTCGACCGGCTGCGCGCTCTCCTCGCGCTGAGCACCAACTCCCCTCTGAACTCCGGGGTCGACACCGGATTCGCCAGCTGGCGCTACCAGTCGTGGGGGCGCTGGCCGACGGCCGGACCGGTCGGGATCTGGGGCGACCTGGCGCAGTGCACGCCGAAGACTCCGCGCTGATCGGCGTCCAGATCCGGGCGCTCACTGAGACCGCGGTCCGCGACGAGAGCGTCGGAGTCCCGCCCGTGCCGCTGCCGACTCCGGTGATTGCCGTCTCCTCCTGGCTGGCGAGCCGCCACGGCACGACCGGTGACCTGATCGATCCAGTCGAGAGCTGCCCGGCTCCCGCCTCCACGGTGCTGACGCGCCTGCTCGATCACGCGGGACGGGCGCTGGCGGAGGCGGGCGACGAGGAGGTCGCAGCGCGCGGCGTCGAGCGAGTCCTGGCGCGCGGCACGGGGGCCGAGCGGCAGCGTGCGGTGTGGGCGCGAACGGGCGCGGCGGCTGCGGTGATCGCGGACGCGGCGGAGGCGACGCGGGCGTAGCGGCTCAGGGTTCGGCCGGCGGCGTTTCCGGCTCAGGAGTCTCGGGCACCAGCTGGTAGCCGCCCTCGATCGTTCCGTCCGGGCGGAGCAGGATCTGCGTGTAGACGGGGGGCGCCGCCACGGAGGGTTGTGCCGCTGACGCGCAGCGGCTCCCCGGCGAAGAACGCCTCCGAGCCGGTGCAGCCGGCGAAGAAGGACTCGTCCGGGCGCTGCACCGCGAGGCAGACCGTGGTCCCGTTCGGCTCCGTGATCAGCAGGCGATCGTTCTCCGCGGTGTCAAACCCGGAACCATAGATGACGGCCTCCCTGGCGAGCAGGGCGAGGCCCGGCGGGACGTCGGTGGTCGGCTGCCAGCCCTCGACGAGCGTGGCGAAGCGGTCGGCGGGGTCCACGGACGCGGTCGGCGCGGTCACGGGATCGGGCGGCGGCGGGAGGAGAAGCGCGATGGGGATGATCGCGCCGACCGCGGCTCCACCGATGATCGCGCCGGCGAGTACGAGGCGGCGGCGAGGGTGCTGTGTGCGGGGGGCCCGCTGGTCGGAGTGCACGGTGCGCGACGGAGGAGTCGCGGGGATCGGGAGTGCAGTCGCGGACAGCGGGAGCGCAGTCGCGGGCTGCGGTGGGTCCTCCGTCACAGGTTCCTCAGTGCGCGCGGCGGCGGGATGGGTGGCCGGCCGCGTCGCTTGCGAAGGGACGTCCTCCTCCGCGTTCAGTTCGCCGAGCCGGCGCAGCGCCACGCCACGCTCGTCCCGGTCGGCGCCGTCGTCGCGGGGTCGGGCCGACAGGATCCGCTCGAGATCCCGGCGCTCGTCGTCCTCGGCCTGCACCCCGCCAGTATGGCGGCGCGGACGCCGAAACGGTCCGATGCCTCCCGAGGCGCCGCGTTGTCGGCGGTGTCTCGGCGGCAGCGGGCCGTCTCGGTGCGGGCGTCAGCCCGACGGGTTCTCGACCGGGTCGCCCTCGGGGTCGGTGGCCGTCTCGGGGTCGACGTGCTCGGGATCGGTGGTCTGCGGGTCCTCGGGAGTGTTCTTCTCGGTCATCGGATCCTCCTTGTCGCTGGATGCGGAACGTGCGGACATCGTTCACGCTACGGCGCACGTCGCGGCCACCGCGCCCGGTTGACTCCGCCGCCTGCGCTGCGCAACGAAGGCTGGGGGCGCCGCAACGGCTCCGGGGAGCGCTCCAGCCCGCTCCTGACCTTGGTTGCGCACTGCGTTGCGCTGTCCCCGCCGACGCTCGTGCCAGCCACGCGCCTCCGCCGCAAGGCCTGGCAGCGCTCTCACGCGAATTCGTACGCTGAGCCCACCCGAGTCGAGGAGCTGCAGCGCCACATGATCCGCACCACCGTGACCATCGAGGGCAAGACCTACGGTCTGTCCCAGGGGACCGACGTCGATGATCTGAAGCGGTCGGCGACCGGAGCGACGCAGGCCGGAGGGGGCCTGATCGACTTCGTGATCGTCGGGAACCGCCAGGTCAGCGTCCTGATCTCGACGGGTGTGCCGGTGATCTTCGAGGAGCTGGAGGTCCCGAACGACGAGCGTGACACTGGCGATGTCCGCCAGCCGTGGGACGACATCGACTACCTCGACTGATCCGCTTCTCCCGCTCGCATTCCCGGTGCCACGTCGCGCTACTCCTCCCGCTCGCGCGGTGTCGGTCCGCTCGCCGAAGGGTCGCCTGAGGCAGGTTCGTTCCGAGACGGTTCGCCCTGGTCCAGCTCGCCTGCGACCAGCGTGCGGGCGGCTGCGGAGAGTGCCGAGCGGATGCGCTCCGCGGGCTGGCACAGCATCGCCGCGATCGCGTCGATGTCGTGTCCGCCCGTGTGCCGGAGCAGCCAGGCCTGGCGTTCGAGCGTCGGCAGCGCGTGGAGGCGCCGGTGGAAGCCGGTGCGCAGCAGATCGTCCTCGCGGATCACGGGCTCGGCTTGCTCCGGCCGTTCGATTGCGGACCCGGTGCGCCGCACGCTCGCGCGTCCGACCTCGGCGCGCATCAGGTCGAGCGCGCTGGAGTCCTCGAGTCCCCGTGGTCGCTCGCTGCGGACGGTCGCCGCGGCACGACGGAGTGCGGCGCTGGCCGCGGCATCCGAGAGGGTCAGGCGGTAGGCGTAGGCGTAGAGGCCGAGGACGCGGTTCTCGAGTGCGCGGCCCGCGGGGAGCTCCTCCTGCTGCTGCGACGGCGACCTGCGGATGGCGGCGACCGGTCTGTCGTAGGTGGTCACGGTGACTCCTCGGCTCCGCGCGCTCCCGGCCGGGTATCGCGTCGGAGGCGATGCTAGAGAGCTGAGAACGATCGTTCTACCCTTGACATTCTCGATTCCGTGTCGACAGAGCGCGGGAAAGCGCTTTCCCTACTGTCGTCTGGAAAAGGTGGAGCGCTCTCACTCCCGAGCCGAGAGCACGCAGAACTCGTTGCCCTCGGGGTCTGCCAGGACGACCCACGATCGCTCGCCCTGCCCCACGTCGGCCCGCGTCGCGCCGAGCCCCATCAGTCGCGCCACCTCCGCCTCCTGGTCGTCCGGCACGAAATCCAAGTGCAGCCGGTTTTTCACGGCCTTGCGCTCGGGCACGTCGAGGAACAGCAGGCTCGGACCGCGACCCGACGGAGCGAGCAGCTCGATGCCGTCCTCGTCCTCGTCGACGACGTCCCAGCCGAGCGCCTCCTGCCACCAGTGCCCCACGGCGCGGAAGTCGGTGCAGTCGACGATGATCTCTTCGAGTCGCAGGCTCATGCCCCGACGCTAACCGGCGCGGGCAGGGTCGGGGAAGTGCGTCCCGGTAGATCTCCGCGCGGTCGTGGCCTCCACCTGTCGGAGCCGGATGTCGGCGCCGGAGGTCCGTGCCGCTTCGGCACGACCGCTGGCGGTCACGGCGGCGGCGCGGCATCCTCGACGCGGGCGTCCCTGCGCCCGGAGACGAGGATCCGCATGAGTACCGCACGAGAGCACTGGGAGGCGCGCTACGCCGACTCCGATCGCATCTGGTCGGGCAGGCCGAACGCGACGCTGGTCGGGCTGGTCGGTTCGCTGCCGCCGGGGCGCGCCCTCGATCTCGGTGCGGGCGAGGGAGCGGATGCGCTGTGGCTCGCATCGCTGGGCTGGAGCGTGACCGGGCTCGATCTCTCCGAGACGGCGCTGGATCGGGCGCGCGAGGCCGCGACCGCGCAGGGCGTCAGCGTGGACTTCGTACAGGCCGACCTCGCCGGCGAGTGGCCGGTGGAGGGGCGGTTCGATCTGGTCACGGCGAGCTTTCTGCACTCGATGGTCGAGTTCCCGCGGATCGACGTGCTGCGGCAGGCCGCGGGCGTCGTCGCGCCGGGTGGTCGCCTCGCCGTCGTCTCGCACGCCGCACCGCCGCCGTGGGCGAGCAACGACGAGCATCAGCACGGAGTGATGCGCCTCGCCGGCCCCGGGGAGGAACTCGCCGAGCTCGCCCTCGACCCCTCGGAGTGGACCGCTCAGGTCGTCGAGACGCGGGAGCGCGCGGCGACCGCCCCGGACGGCACTGCGGCGGTGCTCCTGGACGGTGTGCTCCTCCTGCAGCGCCGCGCCTGACGGCGGGCCGGACACACCCCTGGCACCTCTCCGGCCCCCGACGCGTTTTCGCTTGCACGACCGACGGTGCGTGTTCCGCGGCCATGGGGTCGTTGCGCATCGCCGGTCGAAGCCGAGATCGTCACGCTCGACGGTCATCGTCGCCACATGCTAGGTCCAAAGGAGTGAGTCACTCCAGTTACTCGGGGCTCCCGTATGAGAGATCGGAACAAGCTGCACGGACGGGTACGCGCGCAAGACAGAGGGTAGAACTCGCGGGTTTCCGACCTTTCGATGCTTGAGAATCTGCTGAATGAGGCTGAGCTGGCCGAACGTGCGAGTGAACGGCCCAGCCGTGTCGAGCGCTGGGTGGAGACCAGGGGAAGGAAGGCGGGGCGCTGGAAGTACGCGGTTAAAGAGGCGTCCGTGGTGAGCGCAGATGTTGCGGACGATACCGAGAGACCTCAGCCATGACTCCAGCTGAGGGGCGCTGAGACCATATAGGCCTGCTATGACGTCTTGCACATGGCGAGGTGAGAAGCCGAACAGCCGCGTCATTGCTCCCCAGTCGAAAATTTCAACCGCCGCCCAGGTTGGCAGCGAGCCGGCGTATTCATTTTTGTGATGATTCACAAAATCTTCTCGAGAGCGCTCCAATTCCTTCGTATAATTACTCAGCCAGTCTTTGTACGCTTGGCCCTGTGCTCTCGAGCTCAGGAGCCGAGGATTCAGATGTGCCGTCTCGTGGATGCGACCGAGCTCATGTCCGAGAAGGGCCCTTGTATTCAATTCAATGTGAGAAAGCTGAGCGAATGCCATCGCCCGCAAGGTGGCGTCGAAGCGGTAAAGAGCGACCACGTCGGCGAGGGTGGTGCCAGGGTAGAACTGATCGAGGCGCGAGGTGCCGGCGAGCCGGCGAAAGGGGTACCAATACCCACTGAGGCGGTAATAGCTTGAGGTTGTGAGTGTCTCAATCGCCTCGTCGACGTCGCCCACGTCCATGCCTCGTGCGGAAAGAAGTGCGACTTGATCGCGGTAAGACTTGAACGTCTTGATCGGCGTCGGCAAGGTACCCCACACAGAGTGAAGACCGGCCCTGGACCTATGTATTAGGCGGAACCGGTCGTAATGATGGCCACTGTACACCGCGTGGAACGTCCGAGCAAGCGGCCGGGTCACCTGAAGGCAGGGACCATGAGACGAGCCAGCGGCAGCCCGCGCCTCCTCGAGGGAGATGCCGCGTCGGGCGTTGGAGCGGTGTCGCGGAGAGGGCGGAGTGGAGGATCCAGGGCGGGCTCGTCTTCGACAACTCCCTCGCCTGCCCGCCGCCGCGGCAGCTCGGACTAGCGTGATCCCCGTCCCCCGACCCCGCAGGAGGCGCCGTGCCGCTCGATCCGTACCTCGCCGCCCGGCTGCCGCTTCTGGACGGTCTCGCGTATCCGCTCGACGCCGAGCAGGCCGCCCGAATGGCCGCGTTCGAGGAGGATCCCGGGCCGTGGTCGCTGCCCGGCGGGATCGTCGTCAGCACGGAGGTGGCGGCCGGCCCGCACGGACCGGTTCCGCTGCGCGTGTACTCGCCCACCGCGCCCGAGCGAGCGCTGCTCTGGGTCCACGGGGGAGGATTCGCCGCCGGCAGCATCGACATGCGCGAGTCGCACGTCGTCGCGGCGGAGCTCGCTGCCCGCGCTCAGGCCCGCGTCGCCTCCGTCGACTACCGGCTCGCCGGCGCCGACATCCGCTATCCCGTTCCGCTGGACGACGTGCACGCGGCCTGGCGTCACCTCCGCGGGAGGACCCGCGAGGCGCAGCCGGTCGCGATCGGCGGCGCGAGTGCGGGCGCGGCGCTGGCTCTCGGCGCGGTCCTGCGCGAGCGCGACTCCGGTGCGTGCCTGCCCGATCACGTGCTCCTGGCCTACCCGTTCGCGCACTTCCCCACCCCCTCCCTCGACGACGCGGTCGCGGCCGAGCTGCGCCTGCTTCCGCCGATCCTCCGCTTTCCCCCGTCGAGCATCGAGAGCATGGTGCGCACCTACATCGGGCGGATCTCGGACCTGCCCGCCGAGGCGCTCCCCGGATCCGCGCCGCTGGCCGGGTTGCCCCCGGTCACGGTCCTCGTGAACGAGTGCGACGAGCTGCGCGGGTCGGCCGAGCTGCTCCTGCGCCAGCTCGCGGAGGCGGGCGTCGCCGTGACCGGGCACCTCGCCGCGGGGATGCCCCACGGCCACCTCAACCGGACTCCGGCGCTGCTCGAGGTCGACCGGTCGCTGCACCTCTTCGCCGCTCAGCTGCGCGCGATGGGCTGAGGCGCCCCACTCCGTTCAGGCCCGGTCGTGCAGGGTGATGTGGTAGCCGTCCGGGTCGACGAACGTGAAGGTACGGCCGAACGGGCCGTCGATCGGAGCCGCGACGACGGCCTGCCCGTCAGCGACGAGTGCGTCGTGGATCTCTTGCACGCCGGTCGCGTGCAGCCAGATCGCGGTGCCGACGCCGGGCCGGGAGGTGGAGTCGAGGTCGGTGCCGGGTGCGAGGTCGCGCAGGGCGAACGCGATCGGCGTGGTCGTGAAGACGACGGCGTGCGGCGGACCTGCGGGCGAGCGGACGAGGCCGAGGTAGTGCTCGTAGAACGCTTGCGAGGCGTCGAGATCGCGGACCTGGAGCGAGACGAAGTCGGGGCCGGTGACGGGCATAGGTTCCTCCTGGGCTTGTGTCAGATTTCTGACACGAGAAAGCGTATGTCAGGCTGTTGACATGAGTCAAGGCGGCATCGACCTCGAGACCTCGCTCGGCTACCTGCTCAAGGAGGCGTCGAGCGCCCTCCGCGCGGCGATGGAGGCGGTCCTCCGTCCGCTCGGGATGACCGTCACCCACTACTCCTGCCTCGAGCTGCTCGCCCAGCGCCCCGGCCTCTCCAACTCCGAGCTCGCCCGCGGCGCTTTCGTGACCCGGCAGTCGATGAACGTGCTCCTCCGGACCCTCGAGCGCGAGGGCATCGTTACGCGGCCCGACGCGGCTCCGGTCGGCAAGGTGCTGCCGACGCGGCTCACCGAGCGCGGACGCCGCAGCCTGGCCGAGGCCTCCGCCGTTGTCCGCGGGGTCGAGCTGCGGATGCTGGAGGGGCTCGCGGAGCAGGAGCGCGAGACCGCGGCGCGGCTGCTCCGCGGGATGATCCGGTCGTTGCGGGCGGGGGAGGGAAGCGCGACGCAGAAGTGATGCTGGGCGTCGACTCAGGTCGCCCACGGGCACCACACGGCGGCCGCGCCCGCGTTCACCGGCGTCGTCTATTCTCGCGGTCGTCCACGCCCCCTCCCTTGGAAGGAACCCCGGATGACCCAGCAGGACGTCCCTCAGATCATCGTGCCCCTCGGCCGCCCCGTCGCCGTCGAAGCGCTGCGCTACACCGCGATGTACGGCCCGAAGCCGTTCCCCGAAGCGCTGCTGATCCTGTTCGACAACGGCTCGTACAAGATCCTCTCGCCCGGGGAGGAGCACTACGGGAGCTACGTCTCGGCCATCGATCCGAGTGAGCCGCTGCGCCACATCGCCTTCCTCTCCTGGCCGTCGAGTGACTGGGAGAGCAACGTCGCGTCGCACACCCTCAGCTTCGAGCCGGAGACCCGCGCGTTCATTCAGACGCTGCTGCTGCCCGGCGCGCCGGTGCCGCACGCGCAGCACGGCTACACCGAGACGATCGAGGATCCGGCGAGCGTCGACCTCGGTGCCTCGTGGGAACAGGTGCGAGAGACCTACGCCGCCGTCTTCGAGCGGCTGCTCGATCGCGTGACGCGCGGCTGACGGGTCCGCCGTCGTCCGAGCGCTCGACGCTGGGGCGACGGCGGGCTACTGACGGCGCTGCTGCGCGGGCCGGTCGGTCGGCGAGGTCTCGGCTGAGGAGTGTTCATTCTCTTGTCGGAGGACTGACCTCACCGGCCTCGTCCTCGAGAAGGCGGCGGTTTCTGCGACGGATTCTGATGAGCTGGATTCCGTAGACGATTCCTCCGGCGAGGAGGCCGACGGCTGCCGATGCGACGAGACTCCAGGGAAGCTCCAGATTTCGGATGAGCGGCAGGGCAAGGAGTCCTGCTCCGAGAACGACGGCGATCGTCAGTGTGGGATGGGGACGCTCCGCAGCGTTGAGCATCAGCAGTCGATCGCTCCGGCTGCGCTCCCGACGATCCTTCCGAAAGCGAATCCCAGGGGTACCGACTTTTCGGCCCCTTCTTGTGCTTGACACGATAGCTTCTTACTCTCCTCGGCGGACGGCGAATGCAGGAGGGGCCACGGCCTTCGCTCGTGCGGAGTCGAAAACTGCGACGATCGAGAAGGCTACCTCTCGGGTCAGGTCCGGTCAATGACGTCCCCACTCCTCCCCCGCGAAGCCAACAGGCGTCGATCTCCCATTCGCCTGGCGCTTATCTGTCAGTATCGACAGGATCGACTCTGCGAGTGCGCTATCGTCGCGGTGGTGAATGGTCGGTCATCATTCCCGTGAAATGCCGTGTCTATTCTCATGCTCTCTCGGCGGCTCCTGATCCGCGTGCCACCGCCGTCGGCGAGACGCACTGTCTCGAAGGATCGGCGCGTGGCAAGCTGGCCGCATGGATCTGGAAGTGCGGCCCGGGCTGGTCGTGCCGGCGTCCGAACTGCAGTGGCGGTTCTCGCGCTCGTCGGGGCCGGGCGGGCAGCACGTGAACACCTCGGACAGCCGTGTGCAGCTCACCTGGAACGTCGCTGAGTCGACGGCACTCAGCGAGGAGCAGCGCGCCCGCGTGCTCGAGCGCCTCGGGCGGCGCCTCGTCTCCGGGGCGATCACCGTCACCGTTGCGCAGGAGCGTTCGCAGCTGCGCAACCGCGAGACGGCACTCGAGATGCTCCGCGGTCTCGTGAGCACCGCCCTCGCACCTCCCTCCGCCCCGCGGCGACCGACCCGACCCACCCGCGGCTCCACCCGCCGCCGACTCGCGGCCAAGCAGCAGCGCTCGGCGGCCAAGCAGCAGCGCCGTCGCCCGCCGGGGGAGTGACCTGAACGGAACCGAGGGTGGAAGGCGGCGATCCGCCCGCAGAGGGTCCGGCTGGGCCTCCCGCCCTCGGGTTCCGCACGCCGACCCGGCCGGCGCAGGGCCGGCTCAGGGCCGGAAGAACGCCTCGATCGCCGCGGTCAGTGCGACCAGATCGTCCACATGGGTGAGTTCGCGCGCCGAGTGCATGGAGAGCAGCGGGACTCCCACGTCGACCGTCGAGATGCCGAGCCGGGTCGCGGTCAATGGTCCGATCGTGGAGCCGCACGGTGCGGAGTTGTTGGAGACGAACTCCTGGTACTCGACGCCTGCCCGCTCGCAGACATCCGCCCACAGCGCGGCTCCCCGCGCATCCGTCGCGTAGCGCTGCGCCGCGTTGATCTTCAGCAGCGGCCCCTTCCCGGCGACCGGCTGGTTCACCGGGTCGTGCTTGTCGGAGTAGTTGGGATGCACGGAGTGGCCCGCGTCGGCCGAGAGGCACCAGGAGGCGGCGATCGCGCGGGCGCGCTCATCGACGCCGGCGCCCAGGGCCGTGCCGATGCGGGAGAGCACGTCCTCGAGGAACGGGCCGCTCGCTCCGGACCGGCTCGCGGAGCCGAGTTCCTCGTGGTCGAACGCCGCGAGCACGCTGATGTGCCCGGCCCGGGCGTCGGCGCTCGCCGCGAGGAGCGCGACGAGGCCGGCGTGCACCGAGCTGAGGTCGTCCATCCGACCGGCGGCGAGGAACATCTCGTCGAGGCCGAAGCGGCGGGGAGCCTGCGTGTCGGCGGTGAGCAGGTCGTAGCCGGCGATGTCGGAGGCGCCGTCGAGTTCGGCGTACGCGCCGAGCAGGTCGAGCAGGTCGACCTCGGCCGCGTCACCGACGCCGAACACGGGGACGGTGTGCTTCTGCCGATCGAGGGTGAGGGAGTCGTTCGCCGTGCGGTCGAGATGGATCGCGAGCTGCGGGATGCGCAGGAAGGGCCCCGTGCGCAGCAGCCGCGTCGAGCCGTCGCGTAGGATCACGCGGCCGGCCAGCTCGAGCTCGCGGTCGAGCCAGGAGGTGATCAGCGGGCCGCCGTAGATCTCGACGCCGGCCTGAAGCCAGCCCTTCGAACCGATTGTCGGCCGCGGCTTGAGCATGAAGCCGGGGGAGTCGGTGTGGGCGCCCAGGATGCGGAATGGCGAAACCGCCTCCGCGCCCTCGGGCAGGTGCCAGGCGATGATCGCGCCGTCCCGGACGACGTAGTAGCGGCCGGGTTCCGCGGGCCACGCCCGCGTCTCGTCCAGCCCCGCGAATCCGGCGACGTCTAGGCGACGCGCCACCTCGGCCGCCGCGTGGTAGGAGGAGGGGGAGGCGGTCAGGAACTCGGCGAAGTCGGCGATGTGGTGCTCACGCGTGGTCATCCCTCCAGTGAAGCACGCGCCTTCGCGGCGGCTCCCTCTGGCACCCCTCGCGTCGAGACGCCGGGATGGGGGCCCAGACACCGCTGTGGAGGCGGTGCCTCGGCGGCGCCGCGAAGACGGTTCCCGGAGATGTCGTGCAAGCGGACGTGTCGTTCCCTGGATAGCCGACCTGAGTGCCTATACCGGATGTTTTCAGCAGATCCATACTTTCTCTTTGCTGGGCGGATGAGCGCGCGATCACGCTTTCCCCCGCGCTCTCCCTCTTGCGTTCGGGGGCTCCGGGGCGTACACCATTGAGTGGAACGTCTCCGAGGCGCCTTGCTTCGATTGCACAGTGAACTTCTCCGCTTCAAGGGTCTGATGATGCTGAAAACAAGCGCCCTTTCTCTACTGGGTATGGCGACGGCGACACTGCTCGTCGGTGCGGGTGTCGAGGCTCCAGCCGCAATGGCCGCTGGCTCGCAGACCTCTGCCCGCTATTATCTGCCGAGTGGTTATCGTGATTTTCCCGCTGGGAGTGATTCTCTCGAAGCCAGTCTCTTGGACCCCGGGACGATCGGTCTGTGCAACATCGGTTTCGGAGATGTGAGCATCGCGTCGTGGGACGACACGGTTCTGGGGCATGTCGACCTGTTCTGTGGCGACAGCGCCAGTGGTTACATCCACATCCGTGACGGAGACGGTTCGCTTAACGATATCGGCCATGAAGCAGACTGGCAGGATGTCGTCGACTCGTTCGGCGGAGGGCTCTGGGATGACTTCATGCTCTACGCCACAGGTGAGGCTATCGTTAGCGACAAGGCGCCGGACGACCACGGAAACGACAAGCTCTGCTTTACTACTCCCATCGATATCTACACCTCTGACGGCACGTACATCACCACCTATCAGCCCACCGTCATCGTGTCCGCGAACAACAAGAGCGTCGTGACGAGCTACCCGACTCACTTCCAGTCGGACTGCTGACGATGGCGTCACGATGGTATGTCGATGGACCCGTCCCCGCCCGTGAGCCGGAGGGGAGAGTGACCCTGCGCCTGCGCGTCGACTACGGGCAGCGTTGGCCGTTGAACGATCACATCGGGGCGAGGCCCGCCGACCCGATCGAGTGGCGCAGCATTCTCTCGCCCGAGCTATACGACCGCCTGGTCGCCTGGGCAGCCTTCTTCAATCAATACGCCGACCATCGCACCGGGCTCTACGGCAGCGAGGAGCGTCGCAAGTGGTTCGACCAGGAGGGTCGCCGGCTTCTCATCGACCTGCGACGCGAAGCCGGAGACCGCTTCGATTTCACGCTGCACCTCTGGTTCTGACAGCGCCGTGAAGCCCGCCGCACCGGTGAGGTGCGACGGGCTCCCGGTGCGTCAGCCGCAGCTGCGCGCGCTGTACGGCGCCGTGGCCGTTGCCGTGACGGCCGTGCCACCGACCGTGGCCGTGCCGGTGACCGTCGCCTGGCCCGCGGCGAGCTGCGTCGAGCGCACCGTGTAGGCGGCGGACGCGGACGCGCCGGACTTCACTCCGGAGAACGTCTTCACGCCCTCCGAGGTGCTGACCGAGACGTCCATCGGCACGGTGTCGCCGTTCTTGGCAACCACCGTCAGCACGACCTTGCCCGCGACGCAGCGCGACGAGGCCGTCGCACTCACCTTCAGCGAGGACTGCACGGTGACGGTGACCTGCACCGGCATGCGCGACGCGTCCTGCGCGACTCCCGAGACCGTGAAGGTCCCGGCCGAGGCGTACGCGGCGGGCGCGACGGCGTCCCACGCCACATCGACCGTGCTGGTGGCACCGGCGGCGGTCGTGATGGTGGCACGGGGCAGGACCGGCGCGGTACCGGCCGTAGTCGTCGCGGTCAGCGGAGCGACCGAGGCAACGGCCAGGCCGGGCGCGTAGCCCTCGAGCACCTTCTGGTACTCGGCGCGGGTCACCGGGATGACGGTGCCGTGGCGGGGCTTGCCGCCGTCGGCGTTCTGCGGCAGGCCCGTGCGGAGCTTCGCTCCAAGCGGCTGCCAGGAGTCACCGTTCGCGAGGTCGTCGGTGCCGAACGGGATGTAGTGGTTCGGCCCGTCGTGGTAGTTCGGCTGGTCGATGAAGAGGAACCAGTCGAGGCCGTTCACGTCGCCCTCATTGGCGGGGAAGACGTTGGGGCCCTCACCGCTCGTGAAGGTCTTGCCGGGCTCGCCGTTGGGCAGGCCCGAGGCGACCCGCTCCTTGACCAGCGACCACTCGTCCGCGGGTCCGCCGGTGCCGGGCAGCGAGCCCGAGACGGTGGCCAGCAGGTCGGTGCTCTTCTCCTCGCGCAGCGTCATCGACGCCTCGTCCTTGGTGAAGCGGTAGTAGGTGTCGCCGTCCTTCGCGACCGTCGAGTCGATGGTGCCCTTGCCGGTGCCGCGCTTAACGTCGATCCACGGCTTCGCCTCCGAGAAGGAGGTGAAGTCCTCGGTCGTCGCGTACATCATCTGGTTGTAGGTGACGGCGGTACGGTCGGCGGTGTTCGTCGTCGGGTACATGTTGGAGGCCCAGAACACGACGTACGTCTGGAGCTCGTCGTCCCAATACGCCTCGGGAGCCCAGGTGTTGCCGGCGAAGTCCGTGGAGACCTTGATGTGGCGCTGGGCGGACCAGTTCACCAGGTCGGTCGACTCCCAGACCTCGATGTACTTCGACCCCGACTTCTGGGCGGTGTCGAAGCCGCCGGGGAGCCCGTCGATCTTGAGGTCGGTGGCGAGCATGAAAAACGTGTCGCCCTCGTGCGAGCGGATGATGAACGGATCACGCAGTCCCATCGTCCCCAGGTTCGAGGTGAAGACCGGCTTGCCATCGTTCAGCGTGTTCCAGCTGAGCGCGTCGTTGCCCTTCGAGGCGGCGAGGCTGATGCGCTCGGCGCCGTCACCTTCTCCGGTGAAGAACGCCCAGACGTACGCCTGGGTGTCCTCGGTGCCCGCGGGTAGCGGCTGCACCCGGAGGGTGACGTCGCGGGTGCGGGTGACGGATCCGCTGGTCGCGGTCGCTCGGACAACCACGTCGATCGCGGGGCTGCCGGTTGCGGGGCGGTCGACGTCGATGGTGCGGGTGCCGGCGGCGCTGCCGTCGCGGACGGTCGCTCCGCTCGGACTGACGACGCTCCAGGCGATGCTCGAGCCGAGCGTGCCGGTGGAGGGCACCGAGACGTTCGTGCGGATGTCGCCGACGTTCGGGATCGCGATCGCGGCGAGGTCGCGCTGGACCTTCGTGGCGTCGTCGAGTTGCGCGGCGACCCGCACCAGGTATTCGACCGAGCGGGTCTCGGAGCCGACCGTGTACGTGGCGGTGAGGGTCGCGGAGGCGTCCGGTTGTCCCGCGGCGGGACGCGTGACGGTTGCGGTGCCGCCGGTGATCGCGACGGCTGCGCTGTTCGACCTCCAGGTGATGCCTACCCCGCTGGCGGTGGTAGGCACCGTGAATCCGGCGGTCGCCTCCGTGGGCACCGTGACCGACGCGACTGCGCGGTCGAGGGCCTCGGAGGAGTAGAGCGACTGCACCGCGGTGCTGCTGAGGGCGCTGTCGTAGACGGCGAAGTCGTCCATCTCGCCGTTCCAGCCCGGGTCGTTGTACGTCGAGCGCGCGATGTACGCGACGAGCGACGAGCCGAACGAGGAGACGTTGCGGGCGATCGTGCTCTGCGAGATCTGGGCGCCGTTGACATAGACGGTGAGCTTGCCGGTCGTGCCGTCGATGACGGTCGTGTAGAGCGAGAGGCCTGAGGGGGTGCGGGCGCCAAGGGTCGGGGTGCTGGTCGCTCCGGCGCCGACCTCCGTGTTGTAGGGAGCGTTCGCGTTGACGGAGTTGGTGACGACCGACTTCGTGTAGCCGGAGAGGTTGCTCGGGTTGAGCAGCCAGTAGCCGGAGGAGAACGGCGCCCCGGCGGCGACGGGTGCTCCGACGAACGCGGCGGCGACGTTGCCGGTGCCGCCCTTGTTCGCGAGCCAAGTGGAGAAGGTGAGGTCCTTCTTGCCGACGAGGCCGGCGGTGGGGATCTCGAGGTAGGGCGCGGCCGAGGCGGATCCGCCGGGGAGGCTGATGAGCCCGTTGCGGAACTGGGCTCCGGAGCCGCGCAACGTCGCGCTGTAGCCGTTGCCGCTGGTGTCCGCGACCGTGGTGCCGGTGGGGGCGGTGTCGAACGTGTAGTGGAGGAGCGGGGTCTCGGTGGCTCCGAAGGCGGAGCTGGGGACCGTGGCGCCGAGTAGCGCCGTGGCGGCGACGGTCGCGACCGCCAGAGCGGTCCTCACCGCCGATCGTGATCGTCTCATGCAGATGGCCCTCGTAATCGGGTGCAGCGTCGAGGCACGATCCGCAGGGCGGTGTGCGTCTTCGCACGGAATGTGAACGTGAACACTCTATGCGCGAGCCGTGCTTTCTGACCAGGGGCTCGAGGTCCGCGACGCAACGTCAGCTGAGAGCACATCTCATCCACGATCGTCGATGAGACGTGCTCTCAGCTGATGTTGCGTCGCTCATCGGGTGCACGATGTCGGCATGGCCTCCGATCGCCCCGTCCTGCTCCTCGTCGACGTCGCCGACGGCGGCCGCGAGGATCCCGAGTACGAGATCGAGCTGCAGCTGCTGACCGCGAGCGTCGTTTCCGCCGCCGCCGCCACCGGCTTCGTCGTCGACCGCGTCCCGGCCGAGCAGACCGACACGGCCGAGCTCGAGCGCAGGCTTGCCGCCGCCGCCGCCGTCATGGTCACCGGCGGGGAGGACATCGATCCTTCTCTCTACGGCGGCCGACGGGATGATCCGCACCGCGGCCAGTCGTTCCCCACGGCCGATCGCGCACAGGTTGCGCTCGTCCGCCGCGCCGTCGAGACCCGGACTCCGCTGATCGGCATCTGCCGCGGGATGCAGCTGATCAACGTCGCTCTCGGGGGCGATCTCGTGCAGCACCTCGCCGGTGGCGGCCACGTCGGCCGGTCTATACCCGGCGAGCACCTCTCGGGAATGATCGACCACCGCGTGGCCCTCGATCCGGGGAGCGCCCTCGCCCGCATCCTCGGCGCGGTCGAACTCGACGTCCGCAGCTCACATCACCAGGCCGTCGACCGCCCGGGTGAGGGACTCGTCGTGGTCGGCCGCGCCCACGACGGCACCGTCGAGGCCCTCGAGCACGAGTCCGCGCCGCTCTGGTGCGTGCAGTGGCACCCGGAGGACGCGGGCTCGCGTGGCACCGTGCTCACCGACCTGCTCGGGGCGGCGCTCGCCGCGGTCCGCTGAGGCCGCTCACGAGGCGGGCCTCAGGAGGGCAGATCAGGAGCCGGGTAGCCGTCCCAACCGCCGTTGATACCGCCCTCGCTCGACTCCGCGGCGATCCGGCGACGGATGTAGGCGCCGAGGTAGGGGAGCGAGAACTGTACGTGCCCGTGGCCGGCCGGATGCACGTAGCCGGAGTCGATGAGCCGCTTCTTGTAGACCTGCACATAGGCATCGGACACCCCCATTCGACGAACGATGTCCGCGACTTTGCTCCGATCCTCGTCCTCGGCCATCGCGCCCAGGAACTTCTGGTCGACATCCGAGAGGTCCCCGTACACGCGACTGATGACCCGGCTCTCGACGGCGCGGATGGCTCGATCGTGTGCGACGGTGGCGTCGGCCAGCGTGATCGACGGGGCGGTGCTGTCGTTGCGCCAGGCGTAGTCGCCCGCAAGCTGGACGAGGTAAGGATAGCCCTGGGAGAGGGAGACGAGGGTGCGCAGCGCCTCCTTGTCGATGCTGCGCCCGCCCAGGCCCGCGGTCTCGACGAAGACGCGCTGCGTCTCAGAGGCGGACAGGCGCTCGAACTGCACCTCGCGGGAGCGTCGGAGGAAGGTGGTGTGCTCGGCCGCGAGGAGGGCGTCGAGACTGACCTTCACTCCGGCAAAGACGATCATGATCGGGGCGCCGTCCTCGAGCGCGTGCGAGACCTGCAGAGCGAAGGAGCTGAGCTCGCGCAGGCGGACTTTGCCGGAGGAGACCTCGTCGATCGTGATGAGAATGCCGCCGCTGCCGGCGAGCGCCGAGGACAGGGCGACGAGGTCCGTCCGGAGTTGCGGCTTGACCGTCCGCTGGCGATCGACGTACTGGACCTCGGCGCTGAACTGCCAGACGCCCAGCTTGGTGAGCCTTGCCCGGGTGGCAGGAGCCATCCCGTTGAGGAGAGCGGGGATGGCGGAGTCCATGATCCGCCCGGTGAGGCCTGCGCTGGCGTCATCGCTGATGACCAGCCAGCCCGCGTCACGAGCTGCGTCCTGCAGCGTGGTGAGGAACGAGGTCTTTCCCGCTCCGCGGAGTCCGGAGACGAGCACCGAGTGGTTCTCGCCGAAGTCGAGGGTCTCGAACACCGACTGGAGTTCGCGGAGCTCTTCCCCGTGGCCGCCGAAGACGGCAGGCTTCTTCCCGTACCCGGGTGTGAAGGGGCTGGGCGCGCTGCCGGTCATCAAGGCCTCCGAATCGTATTCATTTTATTCTATTCGGCGGCGCACGGCCCCGCGGGCGTCGGCCGAGACGGCCCGGCCCGCCTACGTGATCGACCCGCGCATCACTCCGCTGACCACCCAGCGCTGGGCGAACAGGTACACGATCAGCAGCGGCGCCATCGCCATCAGGTAGGACGCGAAGGCGACGGTGTAGTTCGTGTTGTACTGCCCCTGGAAGACGTACTCGGCCAGCGGCAGGGTGCGGGCGGACGGGTCCGAGAGCACCACGAGCGGCAGGATGAAGTCGTTCCACGCCCACACGCAGGTCAGGATGCCGACGGTCGCGTTCATCGGACCGAGCAGCGGGAAGATCACCTGCCAATAGGTGCGCCAGGTCGAGGCGCCGTCCATGCGAGCCGCCTCCTCGAGCTCGATCGGGATCGACCGGATGAACGCCGTGTAGAGGAAGGTGTTGATCGAGAGGCCGAACACGGCGTAGAGCAGGATCAACCCGGCCTGGTTGTCCAGGCCCAGCAGGGCCGTCTCCTTCACGACCGGCAGCATGATGATGGGGAACGGCACGAAGACCGCGGCGAGCAGGTAGAAGTAGACGCCCCTGAAGAACGGCCTGTGCATGTTGCGGGCGATCGCGTACGCGACCATCGAGTTCGAGAACAGTGTCAGCACGACCGCTCCGACTGTGATCAGCGCCGTGTTCACCACTGCCTGCGGGAAGCGGGTCGCCGTCCACGCCTCGGCGAAGTTGCCCCACGAGATAGAGGTTGGCAGCTCGAAGCCGGTTCCGCCGAGCTGGTCGGGCGTTTTCAGCGCCGTGACCACGGCGAAGGAGAGTGGCAGGAGGATCGTCAGCGAGCAGACGGCGATAAGCGCGGTCGCCCACCAGTTGATCCGGCGCGTGTCGCGGGAGGGCCGGCGCTGCCCCTCGGGCTCGCCGAGGGCGAGGGCGGTGCTGGGAGTGATGGTCGATGTCATCAGAACGAGGCCTCTCTGCGGCTGAGGATTCGGAACTGGATCAGCGAGACCGCGATGATGACAAGGAAGTAGAGGACGGCGTTGGCCGTCTGATACGCGTACTCGCCGCCCTGGAATCCGCCCCGGTAGATCAGCAGCGTGATCGACTCCGTCGACGTGCCGGGGCCACCGTTGGTGAGGGCGATGATGTGGTCGAACACCTGGAGGAAGTTCTTCATCGAGATGACCATGTTGATCGTGAAGAAGGAGGCGATCAGCGGGAACGTGATCGAGGTGAACTGCCGCCACGTCCCCGCTCCGTCGAGCGAGGCCGCCTCATAGAGCTCGCCCGGAATGCTTTGGAGCCCCGCGAGGTAGATGATGATCGAGAAGGCCGATGCCTGCCAGACCGCCAGCACCACGATCGCCACCCACGCCCAGTCGGCATTCGCCAGGATGTTCTCGCCGATCACCGGGATCGCACCGAGGATCTGCGGCAGCGAATGCGCAAAGAGGTACTGGAACACATAGCCGATGACGAGGGTCGAGAGCACGTAGGGGATGAAGTAGATCCCGCGGAAGGCCGTCTGGAATCGGATCTTCGCGTTGAGTCCAATGGCGAGGGCGAGCGAGATCACGTTCACCAGCACCGTCGCCACAATGGCGAAGCCGAAGGTGAATCCATAGGCCTTCCAGACCCGGTCGTCCTGGAGGAGCGCCAGATAGTTGGAGGCGCCGATCAGGTCCCAGGAGCCGTAGCCGGCGTAATCCGTGAAGCTGAAGAAAATGGCGGTGAGCACCGGAACCGTGTGCAGCACGAAGAAGAGCAGGACGGCGGGGACTGTCATCCAGTAGAAGGTGGTCGAGGTGCGCTTGCGACGCGCGGGCGGCGCAGGCGCGGTCGCCACCGCCTGCGCGGCGACCGTCGTGGTCGAGGTCATGGTGTCACTTCCTGGTCGTGCGTGCCGAAACTTTCCGCCACTCACTGTCGAGGGTCCGTAGCGCCGCGTCGGCGTCCCCGCTGGCGAGGAACTCCTGAAGCGTGGGGTTGAGCGGGATGCTCGCGGGGATCTGGTGGTCGACGAAGCCGACCAGCCGTCCCTGCTCGAAGTAGGGCTGCAGCTCGGCGAGCGTCGGATCCGCGGTGGGTGCGGCGTTGACCAGCGGCGAGAAGGCGGCCTGGCTCTCGACGTACGGCTCGACGACTCCGGGGGTCAGCAGGAAGTCGACGAAGCGGCGGGCTGCCTTCAGCTTCGGAGTGCCCCGGCCGATGGCGATCGCCACGTCGACGCCCGAGGTGACCCGCGTGTGGGCCGGGTCGTCGAGCACCGGGTAGGGGAAGACGCCCAGGTCGATGTCGGGGTTGTTGGTGCGCACCGGGTTGATCGCCCAGATGCCCTGCGGGTACATCGCCGCCTCGCCCGCGGCGAAGGCCCGGTTGCCGTCGTCGTAGCTGCAGCCGAACGAGCCCTCCTGGGTGTAGGAGAAGAGCTGCCCGAGCCGCTCCATCGTGCTCGCGTAGTCCTTCGAGAACGAGACGGGCGAGTCCGGGCCGAGGGTCGCTCCCTCCGCACGCATCGCGTCGAAGAAGCCGTCCGGTTGCAGCTGTCCGCCGAGCGCGTTGAAGGCCGGGGAGCCGGTCCAGTTGTCGAGCAGGGCGCCGTAGATCGCAGTGACGCCCGCGGCGGTGAGCGCGTCGCAGACGGCGATCAGCTCGTCCCAGGTGGTCGGCACCTCGATCCCGTTGTCGGCGAAGATCGTCCGGTTGTAGAGGATCCCGTCCGCATTGTTCGAGAAGGCGAGTGCGTTCACCTCTTTCCCCTCGTAGCTGCCGAGCGCGGCGACGATATCGAGGGCCGCCGGGTTCACCCGGTCGACCAGCTCGTCGCCGGTGAAATCGTGGAAGACGCCGGCCTTGGCCAGACCGGCGTAGTAGCGGCTGCCGTTCACGGTCAGCACGTCCGGCACCTTGTCCTTGACGAGCAGGGTGCGGATGGCCGTGTCCGGGTCGGGCACAGTGTTGGCGATCACGCGGATGTCGGGGTTGGCCGCCTCGAACTCGCGGATGATCCGCGCGAAGTCCTCGACCGCCTCCGCCTTGGATTGGAAGAAGTCGAGTGTGGTCACCCCGTCGCCGGCGCCGGCGCAGGAGGCGAGGGTGGCAGCGGACGCCGCGGCGAGCGGGACCGAGAGGAACAGGCGCCGGGAGAACTCGGGGGGACGATGACGTGCGGACATGCGGCGCCTCCTGACGCGCGGGAACAGGTCGGTGCCGAGCGGCGACTGACCGGGCCGGCCGAGCGGCGAGGGCCACGGCGGAGATGCGCCGCGGATCAAGGCCCGGGAGCGTCATCCTGCCCGGCGGGTAGCCCTCGCCCGCGCCGACGGCGGCACCCCAGTGCGCGGAGGTGGCGAGACGGGCGTCGACGCTGGTGCCGCCGTCCGCCAGGTGGAAGAGGCGGGATTCCCGGCCGATGAGGGCTACCGTGTCGTTCGTTGGGGCGACACTGGGGTGCATGGCTAGTTTCTAAAGCAGAACGAATCGGAGTGTCAAGAGCGGTGATGGCCCCCGTTTTCGTTCCTTTTGCCACTCGAGGCCGGGAGCTTCGTACCAGGCCGGAAAGAAGGAGCCCCGTGACCGACACCATTGTCGCCGAGGACGCCTCCGGGAGCTCGTTCGAGCTTCTGGCGCGCGAGGTGCTCATCCACGGTCCCGTTTCGCGCGCCGAGCTCGGCCGCCGCCTCGGTCTCTCGCCGGCCAGCCTCACCCGGCTCGCACGACCCCTCCTCGACGGCGGCCTCGTCGTCGAGGGCCCCGAGCAGAGCATCGGCGTCGGCCGCCCCGCCCGCCCGCTCGACATTCGCGCCGACGCGCTGAGCTTCGCGGGCGTGAAGATCACCGGGACCGAGGCGCTCGCGGTGCGCACCGACCTGCGCGCGCGGACCGAGCGGGAGCTGGTGCGCGCGCTGCCGAGCACGGAGCCCGCCGACGTGATCGCCGCAATCGTCTCGGTCGTCCACGAACTGGGCGGCGCCTCCGCCTTCGCCGGCCTTGGTGTGACACTCGGCGGCAGCATCGCCGCCGACGGCCGGGTCAGCCGCGCCCCATTCCTCGGCTGGCGCGATGTGGACCTTGCCGCTCCGCTCTCGGCCGCCCTCGGGCTGCCGGTCGCCCTCGAGAACGACGTGGTCGCCCTCACCGGCGCCGAGCACTGGTTCGGGCGGGGCCGCGGCATCTCGCACTTCGCGGTGCTCACCGTCGGCGCCGGAGTCGGCTATGGGCTGGTCGTCCACGACCGGGTGGTCGCGCCCCCGGAGGCGGGACTCGGCCTGGGTGAGCACTACCCGCTGGACGCCACCGGGCCCGTCTGCGAGGCCGGCCACCGCGGCTGCTCGACCGCGATGCTCAGCCTGCCCTCGCTCCTGCGTCAGCTTTTCGTCGCCACCGGGCGCGAGCTGACGCTGGCCGATGGTTTCGCGGCCGCGCGCGCGGGCGATGCCGGCGCCGCGCGCGTCCTCGCCGACTCCGCCCGCGCGCTCGGCACGATGATTGCCGCGATCGGCGACCTTTCGATGTCCGGCACGATCATCCTCGCCGGAGAGGGGGTCGCCCTCTACTCCGAGCAGGCGGCAGCGGTGGACGCGGCGATCGCGGCCGCGCGCGACCCGGATGCTCCGCCCCTGTCACTGCTGGTCGTCGACGGCGGGCTGGTGGAGTGGGCGCGGGGCGCGGCGGCCACGGCGATTCAGCGACTCCTGCCGCGGATCGCGCTCCGGGCGCTGATCTGAGCCTTCACCGCCCGCGCTGAGCCCGTCATGCGCCCGGCGGCCCGCGCACGCCGCGTCGGCTACTCCGCTGCTCGCACCGCCGCCTGTCCTGACTCTCAGAGGCTTCCTGGTGCTGCGCGACACGGCAGAGCAAGGATGATCAGCACTCGGCCTCGCTTCGGAGTGAGGGACCGGGTTCTCCGCTCGCCTTTTCGCGAGAGGGGAGGGGTTTGCGTGTCCGCGGTCACCCAGCTGCCCCAGAGGCATCGCCGCCCGCGGCCCCTGCCTGGGGGACGTTGGGTCCGCGGTCGTGTGCTTCGTGGAGACGCGCACGCCGGCGCTCGATCAGAGGGAGCCGGGATGACGCGACAAGCGCCCCACCGTCGTCGATCAAGAGGAGACACCATGACCAACCACACCGTCCGACCGCGATCCGCGGGAGCACTCGCCGCGGTACTCGCGGCCACCGCTCTCGTGACACTCGGAGCCGCGGCTCCGGCCTCCGCGTCCGGACCGGCGTGTCCCACGGACACGATCATCGACGGATCACGACTCGCGTCCATCAGTCCCGAGTGTTCCTTCGCCGGCGATCAGGTGAACGTCGGTGGTGTGGTGATGAGTATCCCGAACCCGGGAGCTTCCGTGCGAGCGTCCTCCGCGGTCGCCGCCGGCTACCAGGACGTCCCCGACGTCGTCGTGTACCGCGCGGGGAACGGCGGGGTCGCCGCCGTCGCCGGCGACCAGGAGTTCGGATCCGAGGGAACCCTCGCTGCCCTGCGGAGCGAGAACTCCGCCGTAGCCGCGAGCGCGCGTCCCTCCGCCGTCAGCACGCTGGACTCCGCCCCTGTCGTCCCCGGCTGCGATGACCGCACCGCCTACAAGCTGAGCGGAGAGAAGTGGGCGGGCGCGTACGAGTGGTCGTACAACAACACCGGTTCGCCCGTGACCAGTGGCGTCGCGAGAATCCAGGACGCACTGGACACCGTGACCGGGGGCGTCACACGCTGCGGCTCCGACGTGGACCTCACGGCGACCCACCGCTACCTGGGCACGTCCACCAACTCGGTCGATGTCACGAAGGCCGGAGGGTGCAGCGAGGGGGATGACCGCAGCACCATCGGTTGGGGTGAGCTGTCGTCGAAGTACCTCGCGACGACGTGCAGTTGGTCCCAGGACGGCATCATCGTGTCGTCCGACATCAAGTTCAACAACCGGGCGCCCTGGTGGGACAACACCGGCCGCGCCTGCCAGGGGAAGACCTACGATCTCCAGGGCACCGCGACCCACGAGGCGGGGCATGTCTTCGGGCTCGACCACGTCGCCCCCGCCACCCACCAGGTCATGAAGCCGGCCTCGGACCCGTGCGAGTACAGCCAGGAGAAGCTCGGAGCCGGTGACGCCGAGGGCTTGAAGCGCCTCTACGGATAGTCGACTCCCGGTGCTCCTCCGGTCGCTCGTCGCGCCGGGGGAGTACCGCGGCGCAGGATAGAGGCATGACGACGACACTTATCACCGGAGCCAACCGCTCCCTCGGCCTCGAGACCGCCCGCCGCCTCCTGGAGGCCGGCCACACCGTCTACGCCGGCCTGCGCGATACGGCCGACGGCGAGGCCGTCAGCGCGCTCGGCGCCCTTCCCGTCCGCCTCGATGTCACCGATCAGGCGAGCGTCGACTCCGCTCTCGCCTCGCTTCCCGAACTCGACGTTCTTGTCAACAACGCCGGCATCCTCGGCACCTCGTTCGGCGTGGACGACCTCACCCCGGAGGCGATGGCGAGCGTCCTCGAGACCAACGTGGTGGGAATCGTCCGCGTCACGCAGGCGGCGCTCCCCCTGCTGCGCCGCTCCTCGAACCCGGTCGTCGTGAACGTGGCCTCCGGAGTCGGCTGGCCGCGCTGGCTGAGCACGCAGGGTCACGACGAGTTCCCCGTCACCGCGATCCCGTACGCGGCCTCGAAGGCGGCGGTCGTCGCGCTGACCGTTCAGTACGCCAAGAATCTGCCGGGGATGCGCATCAACGCGAGCGATCCCGGCTACACCGCGACCGATTTCAACGGCCACGGCGGGCACCAGACCGTCACTGAGGGCACCGACGCGACCGTTGCGCTCGCCCTGCTCAGCTCCGACGGGCCGACGGGCGAGTTCCACGACCGTCGAGGGCGCATCGAGTACTGACGGCGGACGCGATAAGCCGCGGCGCCCAGACGCGGCGTGCCACCCGAGGCGCGGAGAGATCCCGCCCGCCGCCTCGGGTCGGCCCTCCCGTGCTCGGACGGCACGGCGACCCTCAGCCCAGACGCGAGGTCGGCACCGTCTCGAGGTGGCGTAGGTCGCGGCGCAGGCGCTGCGAGCGGACGTAGCTGCTGAGCGCGTGTTCGGGCGAGGGCGGCGCATCGCTCCCGCCGAGGAGCGCCCGCGCGGTGGTCAGGCGGGCGCGGCGGATCTCGTCGAAGACCGTCGTGCCGTTGCGCGCGAACGTGCGCTGGAGGGTCCGCTTGGGCACGCCGAGGCGCTCGCAGATCTCCTGCACCGAGAGTCGGGAGTCGGTGGACATCGCGGCGATCAGCGCGAGGGCACGGGTGTAGACGTCTTCGCTGCTCTCGCGCGGGAGCGAGGTTGCGAGTATGGCTCCGGCGAGCTGCTCGATGGCCGCCCGCACCAGCGGGAACGCCGGGGAGTCGGCGTCCAGGGCCGAGGCGAAGGTCGAATTGACGGTCGAGAGAAGGATGCCGCGGCTGGCCGCGTCGGCCTCAGTGACGACAGCGCCACCGTCGGCCGAGTCGACCAGACCCAGCAGCGGCCGGTCGAGGGCGATCTCGGTGCGGGCGCTCGGGGTGTCGGTGACGATCGTGAACGACGTGTCGCACCGGAGGAAGGCGATGTCGCCCGGGCCGAGCTGTACTTCGAGAGCCGCAGGATCGTCGGGCTGGATCACGAGCACACCCTCGAGCGGGATGATCAGACGAATTCCCGCGCCGACGCGCGCCGTGCGGTGCAGGCGGCCGGGCGAGTGCCAGATTCTGAGCACTTCCACTCCGTCGCTGCACACGGTGTCGGCGACGATGCGGAACGAGCCGACGGCGCGAACGTCCACTCCGCTCCCGGCCAACCAGGCGGCTGCGGCCGCATCCCGGCGGGACACCCCACGGTCGACGATCGGCCGGCTGCCTTCTACGATCCCCATCACGTCGTAGTCCTTTCCTCTGGGCGTCCCTCGGGTGACGCGATACCCCTAGCCTGACTGATCAGACCCCGTCGTGAGAAGTCGTCATGCGACGGCATCCGTCGATCACCGCCAGCGTAGGCTGTCGGACCCCGTCCTCGGGGGACGAAAGCGTACCTCGGGAGAGCGGCGAGGATCGACGTGCACCTCGAGAGCAGCGGCGTCGGTGAAGGGTCGGCCCTCGCCCGTGCGACCACGCAGCACGATCGAGTGGCGGAGCATTCGAGGGGCCCGCAGCGGTGCGGTCGTGTAGTGCGCGACGGCAACGAACCCGGCGCCAGGAGCAACGCGCTCGGGTCGGCCGACCACCGTGATCGGGGCCTCGTCGTACTCGAGCTCGGTGCCGGAACCGTCAGTGAAGGAACCGCAGAGCAGGGCGAGGTCGTGCAGTGCGGTGGGTCCGGGGTTGTGGAACTGCATCCAGAAGGTGATCAGCGCGAACGAGCGGCGGGGCGGACCGAGGCGCACGGCCGTGCCGTCGAGGACGAGGTGCGGGAGTGCAGCAGTAGGTGTCCGCCGTCGCAACATCAGCCGTGTCTCCCGGCTCCCGGCTCGACGGGTGGCGCCGGTGTTGCGCTCCGGGCGAGTTGGAGGAGGGTGCACGCCGCGAGCACCCCGACCAGGGCCGCTGCCCAGCTCAGGTCCTGCGGGTCGAATTGCAGCAGCTGGGCCGGAATACCCGTGAATCCGAGGATTCCTTGGGCCGCGGCTGCCGTCGCAAAGGCGAGTAAGGCGGACGCCGCGGCGACGGGGGCAGGAGCGGCCGGAGTGTCCTCTTCGCCGAGGACGAAGCCCCGGAGAGCGGCGGCGAGGGAGAGCGCGCACAGGCCGGCCGCGATGAGGGCCGCGGTCGTGTAGGCGGGCCCGGCGGCGAGGAGGAGGAGGCAGCCGACGACGATCTGCAGACCGGCTCGGGCGATCCTGGAGGTCGGGTGCGCGGGCACCGGGCGGCCTCCACCGAGGGCCAGAGCAAGGGCGCGCGTCGCGCCACTGCGCCGTCGGGCCGGTCGGCGGCCGGGGGTGCGGAGCAGCGCGGCGGCTCCCGAGACGAGCAGGGCGGCGCCGACGAGGAGGGGGAAGACGAGAGCGGCGGCGGGCAGGCCGGGAGCGGCGTCGGCGGGGGTCATCAGGTCTCCTTCAGGGGGCGAGAGCAGCGCACGGAGCACCTCGATGATCGAGCCTGCGGGAGCCGCTCGGGACGCCGGGCGCGAACGCTCCGAGGCCAGGCGCGCCCGCCCGTCAGAACGCGCCGCGAATCGTGCCAAACAAGACTCCATAACGCGCCACGCTTCGCTCTGAAGGGGTCTCGCGGGGTGAAGCTGACCAGGCTTTGGGTCGCCTCCTCCGCCGCGGTCACCGCTCCGCACGAGCGTCTCCGCCCCCGCGCCGGTCGACCCGACCCGAGCCCAGCCGTCGTGCCATCCCGACCGACGGCGACCGCATCTCTTCGAAGGCGAGCCGCTATGACCGCACCTGTGCGCCCCCGGATCCCCACTCTCAGCGAGCGGATCGACCGCTCCCTCCTGTCCCTGCACGCGCTCCCCGGACTCGACGTGCGCACCCTCGCCCGCACTCTCGGTGTCCCTGCCCTGATCGTGACGGCGAACCATTGGCTGCACCGCGGGAGTTCTGTGCGCTCCGCGCTGGCCCGCATCCGCGTCGATGTGGCGCAGCGAGTCCTCCGCGAGCAGGCGGTCTCGGTGCCTAGCACGCTGGTCCGTCGCCGCGCCGCCGAGTACGCGGGTTTCCGCTCGCTCGACGAGATGGACCGCGCGTTCCTCCGCTACCGCCACCGTACGAGCTTCGATCTGCTGCTCTCGACCCGGGTGACGGCCGCCGGCCCGGCGTGAGGCGCTGCGCGCCCGCGACTCCGCCTGGCGTGGAGATGCTCACGCGTGGCGGCGTTGTGGGTTCCGGCTATGCGGACGGTCGACGGCGTACGCTCACCGGGTGGACGAGCTACGGCGGGCGTACGGCGCGCGGGCAAAGGAGTACGCCGCGCTGCTCGGGTCGGTCGAGGCGACTCCTGCTGCGGATCGGGATCTGATCGGCTCGTGGGCGGACGGCCTGGACGGGCTGGTCGCGGACGTCGGCTGCGGACCGGGGCACTGGACGGAGTTCCTCCGGCAGCACGGAGTCGCCGCGGTCGGTCTGGATCCGGTGCCGGAGTTCGTCGCCCTGGCGCGCGCGCGATTTCCGGAGGCGTCGTTTCGTCTGGGGTCGGCACGCGACCTCGACCTCGACGGCCTCGTCGGCGTGCTCGCGTGGTACTCGCTCATCCACCTCCCACCCGCTGAGCTGCCTCCTGCCGTCGCCGCGCTCGCCGAGCGGTTGCGTCCGGGTGGCGGCCTGATCATCGGCTTCTTCGAGGGGCCGCGGACGGAGGTGTTCGCGCATGCGGTCGCGCCGGCCTGGTTTCATCCGCTCGCCGCGATGCGTGCACTCGCTGAGCAGGCCGGGCTCGAGGTGACCCACGCCCTCCGCCGCAGCGCACCCGGCACTCGTGACCACGGCGAGCTGATCGCCGTCCGCCCCCGGTGAACCGCCCCGCTGGCCCACCCCGGCCGGTAGCAGGTGACGGCGCGAGACACCGCCATCCGAGTGGCGCCCCGGCCGCCGGAGCGGCCGGGGCGTCGTGGGCTCCGGCTGCTAGAGCCGGTCGGCGCGCCACTCCGTGGAGATCTCCTCGCCGCGGCGGAAGGCCTCCTCCTCGCGCTCGCGTAGCTCGACGCGGCGGATCTTCCCCGAGATCGTCTTGGGCAGCGGGTGGAACTCGAGGCGACGGACCCGCTCGAAGGAGGAGAGCAGCTCACGGGTGTGCGCGAAGATCGCCGTCGCCGTCTCGGCGGTCGGCTCCCAACCCTCCGCGAGAGTGACATAGGCCTTCACCACGCTGTGGCGGACCTCGTCCGGAGCAGGGACCACGGCCGATTCGGCGACGGCGGGATGCTGCAGGAGCACGCTCTCGACCTCGAACGGCGAGATCTTGAAGTCGGAGGACTTGAAGATGTCGTCGGTGCGGCCCACGAAGGTGATCGTGCCATCGACGGCGCGCACCGCCACGTCTCCGGTGTGGAAGTAGCCGTCGGCGCGGGAACGCTCGGTCCGATCCTCATCGCCGTGGTACCCGGACATCAGGTTGACGGGCTCGACGGAGAGGTCGAGGCAGATCTCGCCGGTGGGGGCGGGCTCGCCGGTCAGCGGATCGACGAGGGCGATGGCGACACCGGGCAGCGCGCGGCCCATCGCTCCGGGGACGACGTCGGCTCCGGGCGGGTTGGCGATGATCGCTGTCGTCTCGGTCTGGCCGTAGCCGTCGCGGATGGTCAGGCCCCACTCCCGCTCGACGGTCGCGATGACCTCTGGGTTGAGCGGCTCGCCCGCCGAGAGGATCTCGGTGAGCGCGCGCGGCTTCGCTCCGAGGGCCGACTGGATCAGCATCCGCCACACGGTCGGCGGAGCGCAGAACGTGGTGACCTCGGCCCGGTCGAGCTGCTGGTGCAGGGCCGAGGGTGAGAACCGGCTGTAGTTGTAGACGAACACCGTCGCCTCGGCATTCCACGGCGCGAAGAAGCAGCTCCAGGCGTGCTTGCCCCAGCCGGGCGAGCTGATTGCCATGTGCACGTCGTCCGGCTGGACGCCGAGCCAGTACATGGTGCTGAGGTGGCCGACGGGGTAGGACTCGTGGGTGTGCACGACCATCTTCGGCTTCGACGTGGTGCCGGAGGTGAAGTAGATCAGGCACGGGTCCGAACTCTCGACGACCACCGTCGGGCTGACGCCGAAGGGCTCGACGGAGTCGGTGTAGTCGAGCCAGCCCTCCGCCGCGCCGCCGACGACGATGCGGCCGAAGTCGCCCTCCATCTCGTCGAACTTGGCAGTCTCGGAGGCATCGGCGATGACGTGCGCCACCTCGCCGCGCGCGAGGCGGTCGGCCAGGTCGGCCGGGGAGAGCAGGGTCGTGGTGGGCAGGATGACCGCGCCGAGCTTCATGATCGCGAGCATCGACTCCCACAGCTCGAGCCGGTTTCCGAGCATGAGCATCACGTGATCGCCCTGCTCGACGCCGACCGAGTGGAGCCAGGCGGCGACCTCGTCCGAGCGCCAGCGCATCCGGTCGAAGGAGTACTGCTGCTCGGAGCCGTCCTCCTCGACGATCCACAGCGCGGTGCGCTCGTTGCCGATCGCGATCGCGTCGAACCAGTCGACCGCCCAGTTGAAGCGCGGGCCGACGTCCGGCCACTGGAACGCCTCCGTCGCGGCGACCGCATCGGTGCGGTGCTGCAGGAGGGTGTCGCGGGCGGCGCGGAAGCTCCCGGTGGGGTTCATGCATGTCTCCGTCGTGGTCGAGGTCCGGTCGCTGGCGGGACCGCCCCCCATTCTGCTCCCGCCGCAGGACCGCCGCCGCGTGGACCAGGGCCCACTCGCGAACTCGGACCCGGGGAAGAGCCTGTGGAGGGACTTCTGCTGCGCCGTGCCGCCGCCGGCCGGTAATGGCCCCAGGACCCCACGAGGTCCGCGGCCCCCGCTACGGGCCTCCCGAATCGACCATCGACGCGATAACGTCTCATCCGCACAGGTGTCGACGTTGTTCTCGGCAGGATGCAGGAAGGGCCAGGCGATCGAGATCGCGTGGCCCTTCGATGACGACGCGATAGGCAAGGAACAGTGATGCCCACGAGGAGCAGGGTGCTCGACTCACGTACTTCTCTGGGTGCCGCTCGTGTCCTTGTGGCCGTCGGTGCGGTGATTGCCGTCCTCGCGACGCTGGTGCTCCTCCTGCTTTCGCCGCGCGGGACGGAGTGGCAGGCGATCGACGCCGTGAGGCCGCTGGCGCTCACGGCGTCGATTACGGTCGCCTGCCTGCTGACGGCTGGCGCCCCCTACTACGTGCTCCGTGGACGAGCGCCCTGGCCGGCGCTCTGGCTTGCGTCCGTCCTGTGCCTCCTCGGCGTGGTCCTCGTCGTCGCCGTGGTGGCCGACCGATTCGGCGCCGACGACGGGACCACAGTGCTCACCGCTCTCGTCGTCATGATCCCCGTCTGCTGCTATTCCACGGTCGCGATCGTCGTGACGGAGTCGATCCTGCGGCGGGGGAGGGGCTCCGCGCGGTGACGCCGATCCACCGCCTCCGCGCGGGCGGGCCCTCAGTACTTGATGGACTGCCCGCCGTCGATGGGGAGGACGGTGGCGTTCACGTAGGACGCGTCGTCCGAGAGGAGGAAGGCGACGACGGAGGCGATTTCGTCGGCCTCGCCGTAGCGCTTGGTCGGGTTGACCTGGATGAACTCCTCGGCCGCCTTGCGCGGGTTCTCGGGGTCGAGCTGCTTCATCGAGTTCTCGACCATCGGGGTCCAGATGGCGCCGGGGGCGATCGCGTTGATGCGGATGCCGAACTCGCCGTACTCGATCGCGGAGTTGCGGGTGAGGCCGACGACGCCGTGCTTGGCGGCCGCGTAGCCGGACTGGTTGCCGATCGCGGTGATCCCGCCGACGCTCGCAGTGTTCACGACCATGCCGAAGCCCTGCTCGCGCATGACCTTCAGCACTTTCTCGAGGCCGAGGAAGACGCCGCGGAGATTGATCGCGACGACCTTGTCGAATTCGTCGGCCGTGAAGTCCTCAGTGCGGTTCTGGCGCCCCTCGATACCGGCGTTATTGAAGAAGCCGTCAATCCGCCCGAAGTGCTCGAGGGTGCGGGCGACGTAGGCGTCGACGTCCGCCTCCTTCGATACGTCGGCGACGACGCTGATCGACTCGGTGCCCTCGGGAAGCGCCTGCACAGTGGTGGCGAGACCCTGCTCGGAGAGGTCGACGAGGGCGAGGCGGGCGCCCTCCTGGGCGAGGCGGACGGCGGCGGCGCGACCGAGGCCGGATCCGCCTCCGGTGATGAGGACGACGCGGTCGGTGAAGCGAGTGCTGGTGGTGGTCATGACGACTCCTGCTCGAAGAGGGATGGGCTCGGAGGCCGTGCGGTCGGCGAGTCCGTATCCATGCGTCTGCATGCAATTAGCGCGACGATACGCCACACCTGTTGGCTGAGGCTGAGTGCGCTGCCAGGGAGAGTCGCGGCGGTCGGTCGGCCGAGCACCACCGATCCCGACCCTGGCAACCGTCGCAGAGTGCGTGCGACCGCCGCCCGGGCTCGGGTGGACCGGAGGAACGCCAGTGGACAGGGGGAACCACGATGGACACCGGAACACCGACCGGCGCTCAGCTCGGAACCCGGCGGTGCGCCGAGTGGCAGTGCTGGGGGCGTCCGCACTGCTCGCCGGATCAGCCCTCAGCGGATGCACGCCGGGCGCCGACGAGGCGGAGGACGGGACGTCCGCTGCTCCGGCGTCCGTCGCTCCGCTCGGGCCCGTGACGCTGCCGGAGGGCGCGAACGCAGCCGTGACCTGGACCGACCGGATCGGCGCCGTCGATTCGCAGACCGTGAACCTCAGCGGCCAACCGCTGCACATCACCGTCTCCGTCGCCTGCGACACCGAGGACGCCGAGGTCACGATCGAGGTCGTCGGGCTGATGACGAGCGGATCGTCCTGCGTCTACAGTCCGAACACCATGCGCACCGGCACCGGCGGCGGCACTACGGGCAGTATGCAGATCGCCGTCGACCAGGACGCGGAGATCAGAGTGACGACGGTCCCGGACGACGCGCACTGGTCGGCCGCCGTCTCGACCGGCCCGCGGATCATCCCCGGATGAGGCCCGCGAGGACGCAGACATCGCGGTGACCGAGAGCGACCATCGCAACGTCTCGGTGCTGAGCCGTCGCTCCGAGGCGTCAGCCGATCGGGACGCCGAGTTCGGCCATGAAGGGGACGGCGTCAACGGCCTCGCCGTCGACGCGCGTCTCGAAGTGCAGGTGGCAGCCGGTGGAGGCACCGGTCGAGCCGCGCAGGGCGATGACCTCACCCGCGGTGACCGTGTCGCCGACCGACACCATCAGCTCGCTGTTGTGCGCGTAGCCGGTCTCGATGCCGCCGCCGTTGTCGAGCAGGATCCAATTGCCGTAACTGCCCTGGTACGACGCCTCCTCGACGGTGCCGCTGGAGGCCGCGAGGACCGGGGTGCCGCAGGCGCCGGCGAGGTCGGTGCCCTTGTGGAACAGATTCACGCCCGCGACGGGCGCGTCAGGGCGCGGACCGTATCCGCTGCTGATGTGACCCGAGATCGGGACGACCCACGCGCCCGACGCGCCCGCGGCGGCGGCCGTCGACTCGCCGGAGGTGGCGGTGATCGCGTCGAGGGACGCGGTGGGCACGAGGACCTCGGGCTTCGCCTCGGCAGCGAAGGCGTCGCGGGTGACGCTCTGCTGCACGACTCCGGCGGCCACGAAGCTCTGCGGGCGGGCCGCGGCGACGGCGCTCGCCGTGTCGCGGGTCAGCTCGGAGTCGGCGGTGCCGCCCACGGCGAACGCGGGCATCGTCGAGGTGATCGCGATGCCGGCCACGAGGGTCATCGCGGCGACGGCGGAGACGCGGGGGCGCGAGGAGCCGCGGGTAGCGCGGCGGGTGCGGGTCTCCTGCTCACGGAGGGAGCGACGGGTCGGAAGGGCGGACGGGCTGCCGGTCTCGGCTCCTGCGGGGGAGGAAGTCGAGGCGCGAGACGAACGGTGCATGCAGAGAGGTTCCAGGTCTGCCGGCGCTCGCTGGGGGAAGCGAACGTCGGGTGGGGAGGGGGCGGATCGCGCGGCCGAGCCGAGGCGACCCTCCAAGTTACCTGCGTTCTGCCGCTGCGGAGCTGAGAAAAAGCTCCGGAGTCAAGTGGTTGCCCGCGTCGATCTGCTCTCGATCCCTCGTGTCTGCCTCGATCGGCCGAACGAGACGCCGCCTCCGCCTCGGTCGGCCCGGGGGCGGGGTCAGCGGTGCGAGGTGACGACGAGCAGGGCGACCACGCCCGCGACCGTCGCCGCGACTCCGGAGCCGAGGCGCCACCACATCCACTTGTCGCGCTTGGGCCCACGCATCGGACGGCGAAGGCCTGCGCGTCCCTGGTAGCCGCCGGGATCGTTCTGGAAGACCATGCCCCCAGCCTGCCGAACGCAGCCTCACCGCCGAGCCGACTCGCCGGAGCCCTCCCGCGAGATGCCATCCTCCCCTCCGCGAGATGCCACTTACGACGCCTCCGCCCGGCGTGTCGCCTACCTAAGTGGCATCTCGCGGAGAGGGGGTGGCGTCTCGCGGGCGAGCGGGGCTCGGTAGCGTGGGGGCGTCGGCCGGAGTGGTCGACGAGCGGAGGAGCGGACATGGCCGGGACCGAGAAGGACGCACGCGACAAGGCGGCGAAGAAGCGCGCGAAGAAGGCGCTGAAGAAGGCCGAGAAGTCGGTGCGCGCGGCGCACGAGGCTGTCCGTGACTCCAGCAAGAAGCTGCGCAAGAAGGCCCGCAAGCTCGCGGAGCAGACCGAGAAGCTCAAGCGCGCCCAGGAGAAGGCGGCGAAGAAGGCGGCCGCGGCCGAGAGCCGTCCGTCCACTCCGAAGCACGCCGCCGAGCCGGCGGTCGGCGCCCTCGACCTCACCCCGCCGTTGCCCGGCTCGCCGAAGCCCGCTGACGAGCCGGACCCCGCCGAGGAGCCCTCCGCCCGGCAGGAGCCGGCCCCCGACTCCGACCCCGCGCACACGCCCAACCTCACCCCACCGCTACCGCGGTCGACCTCCTGAGCGCATGCCTGAGAATCCGCACAGGGTACCGGGGCAGGCGCATCCCTCGAGGTGAACAGTCGGTGAAGCCTCACCGCCACGCCGAACGGGCTCCCGGGGCCGAGGCATCATGTCTGCGTGGATCCCTTTATCCTGCTCGCGCTCGTCGTCGTCACGGCCCTCGCCTTCGATTTCACCAATGGCTTCCATGACACGGCGAACGCGATGGCGACGTCCATCGCGACCGGTGCCCTGAAGCCCCGAACCGCGGTCGCCCTCTCGGCGTCGCTGAACCTCGTCGGGGCGTTCCTCAGCATCGAGGTGGCGCTGACCGTCACCAACGCCGTCGTGAAGATCCAGGACTCCTCGGGCGCACCCGACCCGGCGCTGCTGGAGGGCGGCGGATCCGCTCTGCTGCTGATTGTGCTGGCCGGCCTGATCGGCGGCATCGTCTGGAACCTGCTCACCTGGCTGCTCGGCCTGCCCTCGAGCTCCTCGCACGCCCTCTTCGGCGGCCTGATCGGCTCCGCTCTCGCGGGCCTGGGGCTCAACGGGGTGAACTGGGCGGGCGACGGCACCACGCTCGACGGCGTTGTCGGCAAGGTGATCCTCCCGGCGTTGATGTCGCCCGTGCTCGCCGGAGCGGTCGCGGCAATCGGTACCTGGCTCGTCTTCCGGGTGATCGGGAACCTCGCCGAGAAGGGCCTGCACCGCGGATTCCGTATCGGCCAGATCGGCAGCGCCTCTCTCGTCTCACTTGCACACGGCACCAACGACGCGCAGAAGACGATGGGAGTGATCACGCTGGCGCTGATCGCGGCCGGCGGCTGGAGCGACACCGAGTCGGTCCCGTTCTGGGTGAAGCTCAGCTGCGCGCTGGCCATCTCGCTCGGCACCTACATCGGCGGCTGGCGGATCATCCGCACCGTCGGCAAGGGCCTGGTCGAGATCAACACGCCGCAGGGCATGGCCGCCGAGAGCGCCTCCGCCGCGGTCATCCTCGCCTCCAGCCACCTCGGCTTCGCGCTCTCGACCACGCACGTCGCGACCGGCTCGATCCTCGGCTCCGGAGTCGGCCGGCCCGGCGCCCAGGTGCGCTGGCGGGTGGCGCTGCGCATGGTGATCGCGTGGGTCATCACCCTGCCGGCCGCCGCCCTCGTCGGCGCCGTGATGTGGTGGGTCGGGCACCTCGTCGGCGGCGCGGCAGGTGGTCTGCTGATGGCCGCGGTCCTCGTCGCCGTCGCCTCCTTCATCTCCATCCGCTCGCGCCGCGACAGCATCGGCGCGCACAACGTCAACGACGAGTGGCAGGACGCGGCGGCACGCCCCGCGCCCGAGACCGCCGGCGTCTGAGCGAAAGGATCCGCACCGTGTTCTCCCTCTTCCTCTCCGCCGCCGGCCAGGTGGCCCTCGTCGCCGTTCTCCTCGGAGCGGGCCTGCCCGTGCTCTTCGCCGTCGGTGTCCGCTCGTTCGCGCTCGCCTCCGGTGCGGTCAGTGCCGGTGCTCCCGCGGCCGGTGCCCCCGCCGCCGGTGCCCCCGCCGCCGGTGCCCCCGCCGCCAGTGCCCCTACGGAACGGCGTGGCCTGCCCGCCCCGCTGCTGCGTGGGATCGGAGTGCTCTGCTTCGCGCTGGTCGTCGGCTCCGTGGTGATCGGTCTGAGCGTCATCGTCGCGACGGGCCTCGGCCAGTCGGTGAGTTTCGAGCACGTGATCCCGACGTTCGCGCCCAAGGGCTGAGCATGGCATCGACGGATCCGATCGCGGCGCGGGAGGGGATCGTCGCCCGCGTCGTCGGCTGGCTGCGCGCGGGCTACCCGTCGGGAGTGCCGGAGCAGGACTACCTACCGCTGTTGGGCCTGCTGCGTCGCAGCCTGACGACGGACGAGGTCGAGCAGGTCGTCGCGCGGCTCCTGTCGGAGTCGGAGCGGGCCGAGACCGTCGTTTCGCGAGCCGTCGTGCGCGAGCGGATCGAGCAGCTGCTGCTCGGGCCGGCGCTGCCGGAGGACGTCGCCCGCGTGTCCTCGCGTCTCGCGAACGCGGGCTGGCCGCTGGCGGGTCCGGAGTCGCTCGCCGAGCCGGACACCCGCGACGGCCTGGTCACGCGCATCGTCCGCTGGTTGCGGGCCGGCTACCCCTCCGGCCTGCCCGAGCAGGACTTCGTGCCGCTGCTGGCGCTGCTCCGCCGTCGCCTGAGCGACGAGGAAGTCGCCGAGGTGGCCGCCGGGTTGGCCGCCGATGCGCCCGCCTCCCGCGCTGACGTGGGCACCGCGATCGTCGGAGTGACCTCGGAGCTGCCCTCGGAGGAGGACATTGAGCGGGTGCGCCGGTCGTTGGCCGCGCTGGGCTGGCCGGACGAGTTCGCGAGCTGAGCGGTTCGTCCCCGATGGGCGGGGGACACGTGTCGGATCTCTTCCGCCCGGTCAGGAGCACAGCGGATTCGGCGGAAGCAGGTCGGTCAGCTCCACGTCGAGTACCGCGCAGAGGGCGAGCAGCGTCCGTAGCGTCGGGTTGGCGGGCGACCCCGGCTTCGATTCGCCCTTCTCGAACTTCTGGTAGGTGTAGCCGGCCAGGTCTGCGGCATCGGCGACACTCTGCTGGCTCAGGCCTTTCGCGATGCGGGCGCGATGCATCCTGATACCGAGCTCGCGCGTGTACAGCGCCCAGTCGTGGTCGTGGGAGGAAGTCGCCATGCCCGCCAGTCTCGGCGAGGATCACGCGAGGAGGTACCATACACACATGGGAAAGTGCAGATGGTCATCCGACGCGTGCTCGGGGCAGGCGCACGGCCCGAAGGCCGGCGCCGGGTGCGCCTGGTCACCGGCCGTTCCGTCAGATCCCACTCCAAGCTTCGTGATGGCTGCCTCCAGCAGAGTGGAGCCATGACAGCACCCGAGGAGCAGGCGCGATCACTCGCGATCATCGGCGGTGGCCCCCGTGCGGTGGGCGTGCTCGAACGCCTCGCCGCGAACGCCCCCGAACTCGGCGCCGGCCCACTCGTCGTGCATGTGGTCGACCCGTTCCCCATCGGGCCGGGGCGGATCTGGCGCTACGAGCAATCGCCGCTGCTGAAGCTCAACTCCCGCGCCGCGGACGTCACGATGTTCACCGACGCGAGCTCGACGATCGAGGGCCCGGTCCGCCCCGGACCGTCGCTGATCGAATGGGCGGAGGCGGTACGCGCGGGCGAGGTGGTCCTGGACGTCGGGGACCCAGCCGTCCGGTGCGAAATCGAGGGGCTTCGAGCCGAGAGCTTCCCCACCCGCCGTCTGCAGTGCCTCTACCTCCGCTGGTTCTACCGGGAGGTGGTGGCCGCGCTCGGACCGGACGTCGAGATCCGCGAGCACCGGGCTCGCGCGACGGAGGTCCTCGGCTGCGCCGAGGGCGCTCAGGTGATCGTTCTCGACTCCGGCGACAGGCTCACCGCCGATCTCGTGCTGTTCGCGCTCGGCCGCAGCGGCGCCCTGCCGACGGAGGAGCAGGCCTGCCTGGCCGCCTTCGCCGCGCGGCACAGTCTCGACTACCTTCCCCCGTCCTCTACCGCCGACGCCGACCTCAGCGCTCTGACCGCCGGCCGCGACGTGATCGTGCGCGGCTTCGGGCTCGTCGCCGTTGACCTCGTGGTGCTGCTGACGGAGGGGAGAGGCGGCCGGTTCACGCGCGACCGCGCCGGCGTCCTGCGATACCTGCCGTCCGGCCGTGAGCCGCGGATCACGATCGGCAGCCGCCGAGGTGTGCCCCACCACTCCAAGATCACCTCGACGCTGCAGGGGGAAGCGCCTGAGCTTCGGTGGTTCACCGCCGCCGCAGCCGAGGAACTGCGCTCGCGCGGTCGAGCACTCGATTTCACCGAGGATGTCTGGCCGCTGATCGCCAAGGAGCTGCTCTGGGGCTACTACCGCGAGCTCTTCACGGGACACCCCGAACGGGTGGGGGTCGGCTGGTCGCAGTTCGCGGCGGTGTTCTCGCGGCTCGACCCGCGCGCGGCGGTGCTCGCCGGAGCGGAGGGTCCCCGCCCCGACGCCGCGCAGGGCTACGCCGTCCCGGCCCTCGGCCCCGATGCCGCCCGGGTACTGGCGGATGCGCGGGCGCTCGCGGCGCTCGTCGCCGACACGGTGCCCGACGAGATCGACCGGCTCTTCCTCCCCGACCTCGATCGCCCGCTCGCCGGCGCCCGCTTCGCGGATGCGGGGGCAGTGCAGGACGCGGTACGCGCGTGTATCCGTGACGACCTCGCCCTGCGCACCCGTCAGGCGCACAGCGCCACCGTGGGCCTGTTCCTCGCGGTGCTGCGCAGTCACGTCCTCCTCGCCGACCTCGCCGCATCGGCCGAGTGGACGCCGCGCTCGCGCATCGAGGACCTGCACGGCTGGTGGCGCGGCTGGTTCAGCTTCCTCGCGAGCGGCCCGCCTGCGCATCGCCTCGACGAGCTGCTCGCTCTCTCGGCGGCCGGTGTCGTCGACTTCCTCGGCCCGGGCATCCGCGTCGTCGCCTCCGAGGAGGAGGGCCGCTTCGTCGCGAGCAGCTCCGCCGCCGATCGCGTGGTCGCGGCCGACGCGCTCGTCGACGCGCGCCTCCCGGAGGTAGGGGTCGCCACGAGCGACGACCCTCTGCTGCGCGCACTCATCGCCTCGGGCGAGGCCGTCGAGGACGTCGTTGATCGGGGCGAGGCGCTCGTTTCGACGGGGCGGTTGCGCGTCCACCAGGACGACGCGCTGCTGTGTTCGATCAGGGGCGACCGCACGGGTCGGAGGTACGCGATCGGGCCGTACACGGATGCGCCGTTCGTCGGCGCGTTCGCGCGGCCGCAGACGAACGCGGTGTCGTTCCGCGAGCACGACCGGGTGGCGCGGGCGCTGCTGCGGCGTCTCCGCGGCCTGGGGCACGGCGACCTGCAGCCCGGCGCCACCAGTTGTCGATCACCGGCTGCGAGAGGTCGACGCCCGGCCGGTTGAAGCCGTAGAACGCTCCGGAGGCGACGGCCTGGAAGAACTCGGCGCGATTCACCGCGAGCGGGCCGCCGTCGATCCGACCCCGCGGGCGACCCGGCCGCCCGCGGGGTCGGATCGACGTCCGTCACTTCTCCGGATGGACCACCAACCCGACGCCACCGCCGCGCCGCACCGGTTCGGCGACCGCCGTCATCCGGCCGGACGGATCGACCTCGATGGCCGCCGCCGCGCCGATCTTCGCGGCCGAGGTGAGGGTGTCGCCCGACGGGGTCAACTGCTGGCCGTAGGGAGCGAGGACATCGGCGTACGCCGTGATGAACTCGGGCTCGGCCGAGGTCGACGCGGTGTTGCGCTGGGATGCGCGCGGCGCCGCCACCGCCTCCGGGAGCGTCATGCCGAGGTCGATGCGGTTGATCAGCGTCTGGAGCACCGTCGTGATGATCGTCGATCCTCCGGGCGAACCGACGACAAGCCGGACGTCGCCGCCGTCGAGCACGATCGTCGGCGCCATCGATGAGCGCGGTCGCTTGCCCGGTTCGATCCGGTTCGGGTCCCCGTCGACGAACGTCGTGGAGAAGTCGGTGAGCTCGTTGTTGAGGAGGAAGCCCCGTCCGGGGACGGTCATCGCCGAGCCGCCGGTCTGCTCGATCGACAGTGTGTAGGAGGCGGCGTTGCCCCACTTGTCGACCACGGAGAGGTGGGTGGTCGATATGTTCTCGGTGTCGGGCTCCGTCACGGCGGGGGCGATCGAGCATCCGAGTCCCTCGAGAGTGCCGGGCCCGACCGGGTGCACGGACGCCGTCCTCGGGTCGATCGTGCAGTCCCGGGTGTCCGCGAACTCCTTGCTGAGGAGCGTCTCGGTCGGCACATCGGAGAATGCCGAGTCGCCCACGAAGGCGTCGCGGTCGGCGAAGGCGCGGGCGGACGCCTCGAGGTAGAGGTGCAGGGCGCTGCCTGGGTCCTCCGCGCTGAGATCGTGGTTCTCGAGGATGTTCAGTGCCTCGCCGACCGCGATCCCTCCCGCGGCGGAGGGCCCCATGCCGTAGACGTCACGTCCGCGGTAGGAGACGTGGGTGGGCGCCTGCTCGACCACGGAGTAGGCGCCGAGGTCGGCGGCGGTCAGCGAGCCGGCCGGGGTGGGGAGGTCGGAGCCGGATGCGACGCGCGGGTTCTGGACCGTGTCGGCGATCTCGGCGGCCAGCGCGCCTCCGTAGAACGCGCTCGGCCCGTGAACGGCGATGGAGGTCAGGGTCTTCGCGAGATCGAGATTGCGGAACGTGCTCCCCACCTTCGGGGCATCGCCGCCCGGGAGGAACAGCTTCGCCGTGTCCGGGAACGCCTGGAACCGCTTCAGATTGTCGAGCGTCTGGCTGCGGAAGGTGTCATCGACCCGGAAGCCCCTCGCCGCGAGCGCGATCGACGGCGCCAGCACGACGGGGAGCGGCAGGGTGCCGAAGCGCGTGACGGCGGCGTCCCAGGTCGCCACCGTTCCGGGGACGCCGACCGCGACGCCCGAGGAGACGAGGTCTGGGCTGAACGGATAGGGAGCGCCCGTCGCCGGATCGATGAACGCGTCCGAGGTGATCCCGGCCGGCGCGGTCTCGCGCCCGTCGATGGTGCTGACCTCACCGGACGCCTTGTCGAAGTAGACCAGGTACCCGCCGCCGCCGATGCCGGCGCTGTAGGGCTCGGTGACCCCCAGAGCGGCGGCCGTCGCGACCGCGGCGTCCGCGGCATTGCCGCCGCGCTTGAGTACTTCGAGGCCCACCCGGCTCGCGTTCGCGTCGACGGAGGAGACCGCACCGCCGTAGCCGACCGACGTGGAGGGGGACAGAACGGGCCCACCGAGGACGTCGCGGATCTTCTCGGGCGAGAGCCTGGCGTCCGTGAGGTGACCGGAGATCGGCTGGTCGAGCGCAGATGCCGGCGCGGCACCCGCCGCTCCGAATGAGACGACCGCGACCAGCGCGATCGCGATCCGGCGGAACACGGGTGTCGTGGCCAAGGTGTTCCTCCATCAGAACTCAGTGGGGTGCGGAGTGCGGGTCTGGGGTCCCTCATCCAGGGGTAGGTCTCGGATGCGGGGTAGGGACTGTACCGCGGCTGCCCGCCGACGTCGAGGTGTTCCTCGCGCTGTCTCTCAGCCTTGCCTCGGTGGCGATGTCCAACCCGGAGGTGCGGGGAGAGCGTCGGCCGCGGGAATCCCCACCCACAGAATTCCATCGGCACGTCGTGCGCCCACGGCGAGTGCGCCGAGGGGCTCCGCCATGTCCTCGGCGGCATCGGCACCCGTCGACTCCGGATTATCGACGGTCCTTTCGTAGTGGCGGGCCGACGGATCGGCCCGCCACCAGCGTCGGCTACTTCGCGGAGATCGTCTCCGGAAGGGGCTGATCGGAGAACTGCGTCCGGGTCGTGCCCGCGCCGATCTCTGCTCGCAGCGACTGGATCTCCTGACCGTTCAGAATGCTTGACTGGCTGGACTCCTGTTGCGGCGTCAGCCCTTCTTCCACAGACGCCGACATGGATTCATCCCCCTGCGGTCGTGCTGTGTCCGACGCGGTCCCGTACGGGTTGTCGACCCTGTGGTTCAGTATTGAATACGTCACCCAGTCTGGGCACTTCTCCTTGCCGCCATTGTCGCAATACATGTTTTGCAGGCCGAGCACGCCGCCCGCGGGCCACCCGTCGTACGTGGAGACCTCGTGGGGGTTGTACACGCCGATCAGCTTCCGGCGGTCCGTCAGCGTGCAGGTGGCACTGTCGCACGCGTACTTCCCCGCGTAAGCGGCCAGCGCATATCGACCGTCGGCCTGCCGGGTGTAGTTCTTCGACATCATGACTCTTCTCTGAGCCTCGACGCTCCAAACGTTGTACTTATTCCAGGCTTTGTCGACTCCCCAACCGAGTCCGCTGTCGGCGTCGTAGAATCCGCGTCGAAGCGGAATGTTCCCCAGCCTGGGGTGTGCGGCGGTAGCGAGAACCTCACTGGTGGGATATCCACTGGGCGGGGGTGCCGCGTTCGCCACCGCCGCTCCTGACAGCCCGATCCCGACCGCCAACGCGGAAGCAATGACCGCTCGAATCGTGAGCCTCCGGGCGGCCGTTGGAGCAGCGATGGTCGCGCGGATGGCCTTGGCGCGCTCGACAAGTGTGAGTTCGACGTGTGGCTTCACAGGTTCTTTCCCCTCAGATCATTGGATGGAAGTTCCTTCAGTAGGCCACCATTCTCCGTTTGGGGGAGATCCTCAAAGCCCCCGTAGGGTGGGGCTCAATTCTGCTAGGAAGTTCAGGATCCGCCCGTAGAGGGCTCCAATCATTGTCGAACCGTGAATGATCCGCAGCTCGATCACGAGCGCACTCGAACGGGCGCCGCGGTCGGTGCGGGAAAGATCAGTCACCACGCTTCTGCCGCTTCTCGACCAGCCCTTCCACTCCCGTGGGTGCGCTGGATGGTGTCAACGTCGACGCGGGTCTCGCCCTGGGTTTATCGGGACCCGATGGAGAAGAGCGCTTGAGGCGTTGTTTCGAGGGCGTCGCAGATGAGGGTGAGTGTGGTGAAGCGGATGGCCTTGGCTCGGTTGTTCTTGAGGATGGACAGATTGGCCACGGTGATCCCGGTTCGAGCGGACAGCTCGGTAAGAGTGACCCGCCGATCGGCGAGAACTGCGTCGAGGTGGCAGAGGATCCGATGGTTGCCGTTCCCCTCGTCGGGGGCGCTAGACGACGCCATCGACGTCTTCTTCTAGGAGAGCGCCCGCGCGAAAAGCGGCCGTCAGCGCTGCGGCGATCAGCCCAGCGATGATGATGGGAATCGGCCACTGAGGCAGGTTCGTGCCGATCGTTCGGTAATCGCTGCCAAGGAAGGCGATCCGCTGTTGCTCGCTCACGTGGCCTGTCCCGAAGAGGAGGCCGATCCTCGTGTTCAGGTAGATGGTCGCGGCGGTATCGGCAAGCCCCTGCGCACTACCGCCGGCGAGGAGTGCGACGCTGAGGCGTTGCCAATTGCCGAGGACGAACGTGTCGAAGGGACGAGCCAACGAGATCCCACGCAGCGCTCGAAGCAGGAAAAGAGCGCCAAGGACGACAGTTGCAGCATGGAGAGCTGTGGGCAGCGCGCAGATGAGACGCACACTGAAGGTTGAGTCCGCGAGCGTCCCTGTCGCTCCGTCTCGGAGATCGGCTTGTAAGAGCTGCGGGAGGTAGCTCAGCGGCACCGCTCCGTCCGCTCGTCCGAAGGCGAACGGTGCCCGACCCGTGACGATCGTCATCGCCTGGATGGCGTCGAGGACCACGGTGAATGCGGCGACGATCAACAGAGTCGCTCGCACGAAGCGAAGGAGCGGCGGCCGGTCTTTGACGCGTCCGCTGAGGACCGTTCCTGTGTGCTTCATTTCTTCGTGTGCTTCATCTCTTCGCCTTTATTGATGATCGATGTTATCGAAAAACAATAATACGGCGGGGGCTGGTAGCGCAAGAACCTCTCCGCGGGTCAGCGACGAGCGGGCGCCCCTGTTCTACCGTCTCGACCCGTCGTCGCGCAGCAGCACCTTCCCGTCCGCATACGCGTCATGCGAGAACCACACCGTCACCCCGGCCGCCTCTGCCCGCTGAAGCTCTATCGACGTCCGCTCATGCGCCTCCGCCTCGTCGCTGATGAACCGCGGCAGCCACCGCAACCGCCGCGACCACCCCAGGAACTCCCGCCCCCACGCCGCGTCCCCCGCCACGAGCACCTGGCCGTCGAAGAGCACCCCCAGGTGCCCCCGCGCGTGCCCCGGCAGCGACACCACGAGCACCGATCCGTCCCCGAGCAGGTCGAACCCGCTCAGCCCAGCGACCGTCACCGCGGGCTGCTCGTCCGCCACGATCCCGGGCGTGAACCACGCAGGCAGCAGCGCGCGGAAGATGCCCTCCCGCACCCGACTCCGCCGCAGCGACGCGACCTGCCCCGACGACAGGACGAACGTCGCGTCCGGGAACCAGCGCACCCCGCCCACATGATCCGGGTGCAGGTGCGTCAGCACCACGAACTCCACGTCGTCCGGCGTCAGCCCGAGGGCGAGCAGCCGCTGGTCGACGGTCTCCTCGCCCGACACCAGCGCCGGCAGGATCCGCCCGTACAGCCACCCGACGAGCCCCGTCCCGCGGAACGTCGGCGGGTACCCCGTGTCCACGAGCACCCGCCGCCCGCTCGCGTGCGTGTAGAGGAACACGTTCGAGGGGAACACTCGCCGCGGCAGCCCCTTCCCGCGGAACACCCGCGACAGCGGGAACACCGTGCTCCCGCACGCCATCACCTGCACCGATGACTCAGCCACGCGTCCTCCTCAGATGCTCTCCGACCCGGCGGATCCCCTCGGCCAGCGGCACGGTCGGCTCGTAGCCGAGCTCGGCCCGCGCCCGCGAGATGTCGAGGGTCTGCGCGTAGGCGAGCGTCGCGACGGTGTACCGGGTGAACGGCGGCTCCCGCCCGGGCAGCAGCCGGTACACCCGCTCCAGCACCTCCGCGAGCACCGTCAGCACGCGCAGGTCCACGCGGATGAAGCGCGGCTCCTCGCCCATCGCGGTGAAGAAGCGCGCGAGCAGGTCGCCGAGCGGGGCCGGCTCGCCGTTGGTGATGTTGTAGACGCCGCCCTCGGCGACCGGAGCGTCGGCCGCGAGCACCAGCGCGTGCGCGGCGTTCTCGACGCAGGTGATGTCGACAGGGTTCCGGCCGCCGTCGAAGAGGGGGATGCCGCGGCGGCGGCTGGCGGCGACGAAGCGGGGGAGGAGGCTGGGGTCGCCGACCCCGATCAGACCCCGGGGGCGCAGGATGACGAGCTCGCGGATCCGGCCGGTGCGGTGCGCCTCCTGCAGCAGCTGTTCGGCCTCGATCTTGCTGCGGATGTAGAGGCTCATCCGGCTGCCGGTGTCGACGTCCTCCTCCCGCACCAGGAATTGGTGGCGCCGCGCGGAGTAGATACTCGGCGACGAGACGAAGACGAACCGGCGGATTCCGCAGCGCTCGGCCAGCGCGATCATCGCCTCCGTGCCCGCCACGTTCGCGCGTTCGAACTCGCTCCACCGGCCCCACGGGCTCGACAGTGCGGCGGCGTGCACAAGGACGTCGGCGTGCACGTCCAGACGGCCCAGCTCGGCGAGGTCGGCGCGGAGGATCGTGGCACCCTCCTCCTCCAGCCGCGCCAGCGCCCGCGGGTCGCGGCCCGTGGCGAGCACGTCGTCGCCCGCGGCCAGGAACTCCCGCACCGCGTAACCGCCGAGAAAGCCCGTCGCTCCGGTGATCAGGACGCGGCGCTCACCGGACATCGACGACGTCCAGCCTGCGCTTGCGGCCCCAGTACCAGAGCAGGGTCCCGAGGTAGCCGAGCGCCTTGCCCTTCCGGATCGACATCAGGACGACCGCGCGCGTATTGAAGACGGCCTCGCGGCGGTCGATCACCTGGCAGACCTTCAGGTGCAGTTCCAGGTCCTCATCGGTGTCGTCGATGCTCGAGCGCGGGAATCCGCCGACCTCGAGGTAGAGCGCGGCGTCGATCGCGAGGTTGCAGCCGGCCGCCATGAACATCCGGTACCGCTGGCCGGGGCGACGGTAGAAGACGGCCGGCGCGTGCTCCATCAGGCGGATCAGCGCGGTGCCGAGCACGCCGTCGTACCAGCGGTAGACCGCCTCGTCCGTCCGCGGGGACAACCGTCCGCCGACGAAGCGAGCGCCGCCGCGCACGTCGGCTTTGAGACGCGCGACCCACTCGGGACTGGGCAGGCAATCGGCGTCGGTGCGGGCCACGACTGACGCGCCGTCGGCAATCGCGTGGCGGAACCCGGTGTCGGACGCGGCTCCGGTGCCCTTCTGCGCCTCGTCGATCACGGCGATCTGGCGTTCCGGGCACCGCCGGCGGAACTCTTCGATCACGGCGCGCGAGCCATCGGTGCTCCCGTTGTCCACGAGCAGGAGCGTGAACTGCGGATCTGTCTGCCGAGCGAGCGCGTCGAGGGCGCCGTCGAGCAGCTTCTCCTCATCGAGGAAGGGCACGACCACCCAGAACCCGCGCGCGCTCATCCGTCCCCCGCTCCGGGACCATGCTGTCGGCGGGGGCTCGCGCCGTCAAACTGTGACGCCGCGGCACGCTCCAGTGCACAGGCGCGCTATACAGTGAGGCGCTCCGTGCGTCCCGGAGCAGGAAGGGGCCAGCGTGCCCGACCTCCTCCCGCTCCGCATCCTCGGCACCGGAGAGGCCCTCCCCGAGCGGATCGTCAGCACCGCCGAGGTCGCCGCGGTCTGCGGTCTGCCCGCCGACGAGGCCGAGCGCCGCTCCGGCGTGCGCACCCGCCACTGGGTCACGGATGACGAGGATCCCCTGGAGCTGGGCCTGCTCGCCGCCCGTCGGGCGCTCGCGGCCGCCGGACTCGACACGGTCGACGTGGTGCTCAACGCCTCGGGCACGCAGGTGCAGGCGATCCCGGACGGAGGCGCGCTGCTCGCGGCGGGCCTCGGCCTCGACGACGTCTCGGCGTACAGCGTGCACGCGACCTGCCTGTCGTTCCTGGTTGCGCTGCAGGAGGCGGGGTTCCTGCTCGCGACGGGACGGGCCGACCACGTGCTCATCGTCTCGACCGACTGCGGCAGCCGCGGCATCGATCCGACCCAGCCGGAGAGCGCCCTCCTGTTCGGCGACGCGGCCGCCGCCGTCGTGATCGGCCGTGCCGACACTCCGTGCCAGGGCCTGGTGACCACGCGCTTCCGCACCCGCCCGAGCGGAGTGAGGCACGCGGAGTTGCGCGGGTTCGGCTCGCGTATCCGCATCGAGGAGGCGGCCGAGCGGCTGGCGGATTTCCGCTTCGACATGCAGGGCAAGGCGCTCCTCCTGGATGCACTGCGGCACTTCCCGGCGTTCCTGGAGGAGGTGCGGCCCGGCCTTTCGACCGGCCTCCCCGGTATCGACCGCGTCGTTCCGCACCAGACCAGCGCGGCCGGCCTCGCGGGCATGGCCCGCTTCTGGGGACGCGAGCGGATGACGATCACGCTCGGCGAGGTCGGCAACACGATCGGCAGCGCGATCCCGCTGGCCCTGCACCGGACGCGCGTCCAGCCGGGGGAGTCGGTGCTCCTGGTGGGGACGGGTGCGGGCACGCACTACGGGGCGGTGGTGCTGCAAGCGTGAGCGGGGCGGGCGGACCTGCTCGGGAACGGCGAGGCGGTGAGTAGGGGAGAGCTTCGAGAGAGTTCAGCGGTGCGACTCTGCCAGGCGATCATCGCCGCGTCGGCCCACGCTGTGGTCGAGGCAGGGTTCATGTCGTAGGAAGCCCAAAAACGAGCTTCTCGATCGGACTCCAGCGCGAGAAGCGTCAGCGGGCTGGACCGGACGGGTGTCGCGGAAATCGAGGATGGAATCTCGGTGCCGCCGTGGAATTTCCCCTCAGCTGATGCTGGGGTCGTGCTGTTCGGTGCAGCCATGCTCGGACTGTACACCTGCGCCGACGCTTCACATCGAATCGAAGAGGATCGGTTCCACGTCGGCGCTTATCGCCGGGAAGGTCTTGTGAAATGATCTCCCATCGCGGTGCGATCGGGCCTACTCTAAATCGCCGACCGCGCCGCGGAGGCGCACGACCCTCCTCCTGTTCTCCACGAGCGTGTCGTGAATGGCGAGGGTTTCTCCTAGCTGAGCCGAGTCCTCATGTCCCCAGCGGACGAAATGAATGCCAAGTCCCGAGCAGTGCTGAATGAGCTAGTCGATGCCTTCGCGGAAGCCGGCGGTGCGAATCCCGGGTTGGTCGCTAGCGTTCTCCGCGACGCCGCCGATCTCCTCGATGTAACTAATTCGGACACTCTTGCCCATCGACGGCGGCGAATGCCGACGTCGATGGACAAGCGCTCGGCGGCCTTTGATGCGCCGAATCTTCCCCCCCGTCTCACCCGGCGCTTTGTGAGCGGTCGAGGTCGATGACTGCGAATCCGGCAGCGTGCGACGCCGGGTACAGCACTTTACGACGGCAACTCCGGCCGCACTGCGACGTTCTTACTCTCCATTCCCCCGGAAGTCCGCTCGCCGTGAGGACGTCGGGCGTGCCGTGTCGAGTGAGAGCGTTATTCATAAGCGTTTACCAGCCGAGTCGGTAAAGTTCGAGGCGGGTGACGGTGCGAATGAGGTTGGGAAGTTCTGTAAGACGTCCGCGATAGCCGGTCTTGAGGATTTTCCAGTTCTTCCAGTGCGCGATGCATCTTTCGACCGCCGAACGGATGGAGGAGATGTATCGGTTGGCTGTACGTGTGTTGTCATCATGTTGTCCGTGGTGAAATTTTTTCCGGGGAGTGACTGCGGTGGTTCCGACGTACGCTGGGTCCGCTATCCACTCGGCATTATCGAGAATCGGTTCCCATCCACACAGGCTGATGGTCGCTCGGTCGTGCCGAGCGCCGGGGGTCGGATCGGACACGCAAAGCAAGTTACCGTTCACGTCCGAGGCAACTTGCACGTTCAGCCCTTGACGGTGTCGCTTCCCGGAGTAGTTCGCTCTCCCCGTCACGGCGCGGTTCCCGGTGGGAACATCGGTGCCGTCGACCAGGACCACTCGGCCCTGGATAGCCGTCTTTAAACACACCCCCGACAAACAGCAGGCCTGCTCGATCAGCGGGACGATCCGCCGATATGCGCGAGAAATCGTGGGCTGCGACACACCGAACATATCCGCGATAGTCGCTTGGTTCACGTTCTGCCGCAATATGATCAAAGTCATAACGACCTGCTCGCGAATGTTCAGCAGCACCGGGCGTCCCGAAACCTCACCCCTCCCCGCGACAATCTGCCAGATCCGACAGATCAGCTCCGTCAATTGCTCCGCATCCAGGCCTGTAGTAGAGTCGTACCGCATCGGCTTCCCGTTCCGAAAATAGCGAGCTTTGGAACTTCTATTCTCCCGAATGGGAAGCCGATGCCTCGGAACGACACGCCCGAATCAGACCTTATGAATAACGCTCTGAGTCGATTTCTCCGAGCTTTCAGTTCTCGAGCAGGAGACGCCGGTCGCAGGACGTGGCGACTCTCTCGCTGTGAGTCGCGATGAGGAAGCGGCTCCTCCCTGAACTTCAGGTCCGTGAACAGAGGAGAAACGGTGTTCTCGGTGAGAATGTCCAGATGGGGGCACGGGTTCCGCGGTCCTCGCCGCAGGGCGATGAGAGTACTCACGCGGGCTCCTCTGAGACCACTCCTGGCGCGAGTGCACGAGGCCGGTCGAGTCCTCGATCCCGAAGCGCTCGTCGAGCAGTGCTTCGAGCGCGGGGAGATCCACCAGCTCTCGCGCGTCGACGAGTGCGACGTGGACGGCGGCCGGGCCGTCGTCCTCCAGGTCATCGCTCATGCCGGCGGCCCCGTCGTCGCCCGGCGCACGAGCTGCGTCGGAAGCTGCACGTGCAGCGAGCGGGGTTCGCGGCCGGACATGAGGGCGATCAGCATCTCGGTAGCGGTCGCGCCGAGGGTCTGCATCGGCTGGCGGACGGTCGTCAGCGGCGGGTCGAAGCGGGCGGCCTCTGGGACGTCGTCGAAGCCGACCACCGAGAGATCGTGCGGGACGGCGAGCCCCAGGTGCGCGGCGGTCTCGATGATCGCGAGCGCAGAGACGTCGTTCGCGGCGAAGACGGCGCTCGGACGATCCGGGAGCGACAGTAGCGAGGAGGCGGGGCGTCGCGCGGTGTCGCGGTGGTAGTTGCCCACCCGCAGGAGGCGCTCGTCGAAGGCGATGCCCGCCTCCGCCAGTGCTGCCCGATAGCCGGCCTCGCGCAGCCGCGCCGAGCGGAGGTCGCCGCGGCCGGCGACGAAGCCGATGCGGCGGTGCCCGAGCGCGACAAGGTGGCGGATGGCCAGCAGGGCGCCGCCGAAGTTGTCGGACTCGACGGTCGGCAGATCGGCGCGGCCGGTGTGCGGATCGACGGCGACGAGCGGGATGTCGGAGGGGGCACTCACCACGGTCGGCGTGACCAGGATCGCGCCGTCGATGAGGGTGCCGCTCAGGCGGCTGAGCGAGCGCCGCTCCCAGCCCTCCTGCTCCCCCTCGTGCGAGCCGGAGTAGGCGAGCAGGTCGAAGCGCGACTCCGCCAGCACCGACCCGACGCCCTTGAGGATCTCAGCGCTGAACGGCTCGAACCCGGCGACGAGCACGCCGATCACGCCCGTGCGTCGTGAGCGCATGCTGCTCGCAACCAGGCTCGACTCGTAGCCGAGCTCGCGCACCACCTCGAGCACGCGCGTGGCAGTGGCGGGCGCGACCCCGTAGCGGCCGTTCACGGCCTTGGATACCGTCGCCACCGAGACTCCGGCCGCGGCGGCGACGTCGTGGATGGTGGGTCGCGCAGTCATGACCCCGACGATAATCCCCCCTTCGAAAACCATTTCGAAAACGTTTGACCAGTTTCGCAACCACTGCGGACACTGGCTCCACCCGCGCAGGCGGAAACCCTCACGGCGCCGGTGCACCAGGCGGCGCCCTCGATGAAGAGAACGGTTGAACGATGAAGTTCAGGAAGATCGCAGTGGCGACAGCCGCCCTGCTCGGCACGGTCGCGGCCCTCAGCGGCTGCTCGGCCCAGGATTCGGGATCGAGCGACGGCACCGTCGCGATGACCCTCTGGCAGAACTCCACGACGGGCCCCGGCCAGGAGTTCTGGGAGAAGACCATCACGGACTTCGAGGCCGCCAACCCCGGAGTGAGCATCGAGTCGCAGGCCATTCAGAACGAGGACCTCGACGGCAAGCTTCAGACCGCGCTCAACTCGGGCGACGCCCCCGACATCTTCCTTCAGCGAGGCGGAGGGAAGCTCGCGGGGATGGTCGCGGGCGGCCAGCTGAAGGACCTCACCGGAGGCATCTCCGACCAGGCGCGCAGTGAGATCCCCGAGGGCTCGTTCTCGGCGAACACCCTCGACGACAAGGTCTGGGCGATGCCGGTCGCGGTCCTCCCAGGAGGTCTCTTCTACAGCCAGGACCTCTTCACCGCAGCGGGCGTCACCGAGACTCCGAAGACGATCGACGAGCTCGACTCCGCGATCACGAAGATCAAGGGCAGCGGTGCTCAGGCCGTCGCGCTCGGCGCCAAGGACGCCTGGCCCGCCGCGCACTGGTACTACTTCTTCGCGCTGCGCGAGTGCAGCGCCGACACGATGGCCGAGGCGGCCGACACGAAGGACTTCTCGGACGACTGCTGGGTGCGCGCCGGCAAGGACCTGCAGGACTTCTCGGGCACCGAGCCCTTCAACGAGGGCTTCCTCACCACCGCCGCCCAGCAGGGCGCGGGCAGCTCGGCCGGACTCCTCGCCAACCACCAGGCGTCGATGGAGCTCATGGGCGCCTGGAACCCCGGCGTCATCGCCTCCCTCACCCCCGACGAGAAGCCGCTGCCCGACCTGGGCTGGTTCCCCTTCCCCGAGATCGACGGCGGTGACGGCGAGGCCGGCGCGATCATGGGCGGCGTCGACGGCTACTCCTGCTCGGCGGGTGCTCCCGACGAGTGCGTCGACTTCCTCAACTACCTGGCCACCGCCGACGTGCAGAAGGAGTACTACGCGGCCTTCAACGCGCCCCCGGTGAACACCGTGGCGCAGGAGGCGGTCACCGAGCCGTACCTGCAGCAGATCCTCGCGGCGTACAACTCGGCGCCGTACGTCTCGCAGTGGCTGGACACCGTGTACGGCCTCAACGTCGGCAACGCGCTGAACGTCGGAGTCGTCGACCTTCTCGCCGGCAAGAGCGACCCCGAGCAGCTGGTCGAGGCCGTCAACGCCGCCGCAGCGAAGGCCTAGTCACTGTGGCACTCCGCGAGAGCCCGCTCCTCGGAGTGGATGAGCCCCGCGGGACCGAGCGCACCGGAGGCGTCACCTCGACGCCTCCGGTGCGCCGGCGCCGCCGCAGCGTGGGCTGGGCGGGGCGCTTCGAGATCGCGCTCCTGGTCGGCCCGGCGCTGATCGTCTTCCTCGCCTTCGTGATCTTCCCGGTCGTGATGGCGGCCTACTACGGCTTCTTCAGCTGGCAGGGCTACGGGGCGCCGACGGATTTCGTCGGCTTCCGCAATTACCTGACGATCCTGCAGGACCCGACCTTCCACGACGCCCTCGCGCACAACGGCATCATCGTGGTGCTCTCACTGGTGCTTCAGGGTCCGGTCGCGATCCTCCTGGCGCTGCTGCTGAACCGCAAGTTGCGCGGGCAGTCGATCATCCGCGTCCTCATTTTCGTGCCGTACGTGATCTCCGAGGTCGTCGTCGGCACCGGCTGGAGCCTGATGCTCCAGACCAGCGGAGCGGTCAACGGCCTGCTCGAGAAGGTCGGCCTCGGCGCGCTGAAGCAGGACTGGCTCTCGGATCCGGCGATCGCGATCTGGACGCTGATGCTGATCATCACCTGGAAGTACATCGGCTTCGCGGTGATCCTCTTCCTCGCGGGCCTCCAGGGCATCCCCGAGGAGCTGTCCGAGGCCGCGGCCATCGACGGCGCCTCCTACTGGCAGGTGCAGCGGCGGATCACCCTGCCCCTGCTCGCACCGACCCTGCGGATCTGGGCGTTCCTCTCGATCATCGGCGCGCTCCAGCTGTTCGACCTGGTCTACATCATCTGGGGGCAATACGTGTCCTCGACCGCGGGCACCTCGACGATGGCGATCTACCTGGTCACCAACGGCCGCAACGCCGGCAATTACGGATACGGGAACGCCGTCGCGGTGGTCCTGTTCCTGATCTCGCTCGTGGTGGCGCTGCTCTACCAGCGCTTCGTGCTTCGGCGCGACACGGCGGGCGCACTGACGGGAGACAAGCGATGACCGGCACGACGATGACCGCCCCGCCGATCACTCCCCAGACGCCTCGGCCGCTCGCGGTGAAGCGGCGCAAGCAGCCGCTGGGCCGCGGCACCACCATCGCCTACGTCGTGGCGATCGTCGTGATCGCGCTGATGCTCGCTCCGGTGGCGTACATCATCCTCGGTGGCTTCCGCACGAACGCGCAGATCACCACCGATCCGGCAGGCCTGCCCTCGCCGTGGAACGTGCAGAACTACCTCGACGTGATCACTGGCGGCGTGTTCTGGCAGGAGGTCGGCAACTCCACGATTGCGGGACTTGCCACCACGCTCGGCGTGGTCGTACTCGGCTTGATGGCGAGCTACGTCCTGGCCCGCTACGACTTCACCGGGCGAGGCGTGTTCTACGCGCTCTTCGCCGCCGGCCTGATGTTTCCGATGACCGTAGCGATCACTCCGCTCTATCTGGTGATCAAGAGCCTCGGCCTGATGAACTCGCTCGCCGGAGTTGTCCTGCCGCAGATTGCGTTCGGCCTACCGACCACCATCATCATCCTGGTGCCGTTCCTGCGCGCGATCCCGGACGAGATCCAGGAGGCGGCCTTTATCGACGGCTGCAGCCGGATCGGATTCTTCTTCCGGATGGTCGTGCGCCTGGCGATGCCGGGCGTGATCACGACGGGGATCCTCGCGTTCATCGCGAGCTGGAACAGCTACCTGCTGCCGCTGTTCATCCTCAACAACGAGTCGACCTTCACGCTCCCGCTCGGGGTGCAGGCGTTCTCGTCGCAGTACTCCGTCGATACGGCGAAGGTGCTCGCCTTCGTGTCGCTGTCGATGATCCCGGCGCTGATCTTCTTCAGCGTCTTCGAGCGCCGCATCGTCGGTGGGCTCACGGGGGCGGTGAAGGGATGAGCGGATCGCTCCGCGCGCCTGCCGCCGCTCCGCCCGCCGCTCCGGCTCCCGCTCCGGCTCCCGCTGCGGCTCCTGCGCCCGCCGCCCCACCCGCAGAAAGGGTCGCACCGTGACCGCACCGCACGCACCAGAGGACCCCCAGGCTCCGTCCGCCCGCACCACCGAGCTGCTGGACCGGATGACGCTGGAGGAGAAGCTCGCCCAACTCGTCGGCTACTGGGTCGACCAGGGCGGGGAGGTCGTCGCTCCGCTCGCCGGCGAGATGGCGACCTCGACCGGATACGCCGAGGCCACCCGCGAGGGGATCGGCCAGCTCACCCGCGTCTACGGCACGCGCCCCGTCGATCCGCTCGAGCGCGCGCAGTGGCTGTGGAGCGAGCAGCGGCGGCTCGTCGAGGAGACGCGACTGGGCATCCCCGCGATCGTGCATGAGGAGTGCCTGACCGGTCTGGCCGCCTGGCAGGCCGCGACGTTCCCGACTCCGCTCGCCTGGGGCGCCTCCTTCGACCCGGAGCTCGTGGCCGAGCTGGGCGCCGTGATCGGCGGCTCGATGCGCGAGCTCGGGATCCACCAGGGCCTGGCGCCCGTGCTCGACGTGATCCGCGACCCGCGCTGGGGCCGCGTCGACGAGTGCATCGCCGAGGACCCGTACGTCGTCGGCACGCTGGGCACCGCCTACGTGCAAGGACTCCAGTCGGCCGGAGTCGACGCGACGCTGAAGCACTTCATCGGCTACTCCGCCTCCCGCGCGGGGCGCAACCACGCGCCGGTGCACGCCGGACCGCGCGAGATCGCAGACGTCCTGCTGCCGCCGTTCGAGATGGCGATCCGCGACGGCGGCGCCCGCTCCGTGATGAACTCCTACGCCGAGATCGACGGAGACCCGGTCGGAGCGACGCCCGCCTACCTCACCGGTGTGCTGCGCGAGCGCTGGGGCTTTGACGGAGTGGTCGTCGCCGACTACTTCTCCGTCGCGTTCCTGCACCTGATGCACGCGGTCGCTGCCGACCTGGGCGAGGCGGCAGAACGGGCGCTCGCCGCGGGGATCGACGTGGAGCTGCCCACCGGCGACGCGTTCCTCGCTCCGCTGGCCGCGCGCATCCGGGCCGGCGAGGCCGACGAAGCTCTGGTCGACCGGGCCGTGCTGCGGGTGCTCGCGCAGAAGGAGCGGCTCGGCCTGCTCGACGCGCGCTTCGACGACGCCCCCGAGTCGATCGACCTGGACTCGCCCACCCACCGCGACATCGCCCGCCGCCTGGCCGAGGAGTCGGTGGTGCTGCTCGCGAACGACGGCGTGCTGCCGCTCGCTCCGCCCCGCCGCCTCGCGCTGATCGGCCCGAACGCCGACAGCGCGCCCGCCCTGATGGGCTGCTACTCCTTCGCCAACCACGTGCTGGCGCACCACCCGGGCGTGCCGCTGGGCTTCGAGATCCCGACGGTCGCGGACGCGCTGGCGGACGAGTTCGGTTCGGCGGAGCTGGTGCTGGCCGAGGGCTGCGCGGTCGAGGGCGACGACGCCTCCGGGATCGCCGAGGCAGTTCAGGCGGCCACCGACTCCGACGTCGCGATCGTGGTCGTCGGCGACCGGGCGGGCCTGTTCGGCCGCGGCACGGTCGGCGAGGGCAACGACATGGAGAGCCTGGAGCTGCCGGGTCGTCAGCGCGAGCTGGTCGAGGCCGTGGTGGCGACCGGCACTCCGGTCGTGCTCGTGCTGCTGACCGGCCGCCCCTCTGCGGTGGGCTGGGCGCTCGACGGGCCGAACGCTCCGGCCGCTGTGGTGCAGGCGTTCTTCCCGGGGGAGGAGGGGGCCGGCGCGATCGCCGGGGTCGTCTCTGGCCGCGTCACTCCCTCCGGGCACCTGCCCGTCTCGCTGCCGCGCTCGGCCGGGGCGCAGCCGTTCTCGTACCTGCACCCGATCCTCGGCGGCCCCTCGGACGTGACCTCGGCCGACAGCACGCCGGTGCGGCCGTTCGGCCACGGGCTCTCGTACACAACCTTCGCCCGCACGGACCTGGCGGTGGCGGAGTCGGCTCCGACCGGCGGGTCCTTCACGGTGATCGTGCGGGTGCGCAACACGGGCGCGCGGGCGGGTACCGACCTGGTGCAGCTGTACGCCCGCGATGTGTTCGCGAGCGTGACACGGCCGGTGGCGCAGCTGCTCGGTTACCTGCGGGTTCCGCTCGAGGCGGGCGAGGAGGCGGAGGTGCGCTTCGAGGTCCCGGCCGCGCGCCTGGCCTTCACCGGGCGCGAGGGCGTGCGGATCGTCGAGCCGGGCCGCGTCGAGCTGTGGGTGGGCCCGGACTGCGCGACGCGCGAGACGGAGGCGGCGCTCGAACTGGTCGGCGCGGCCGCCGCGGTGAACGCCTCCTCCCAGCGCCTCGTCGGGACCGAGGTTCAGCGAGTGGGGGCGCGCATTCCGGCCTCATTCGGTTCATAACGCAGGAAGGATCGCTTCGGCGGCCCGTGGATCCGTGGATCCCGGTGCCCGCGGGGCGACCCTTCCTTCGTTATGAACACGGGCCCAGCCCTGGCGTGGTTACGGCGGGCGCGGCAGGCTGGGGGAATGAGCGACGACGCGAAGCAGACCCTCCTCCGCTACCTGCAGGAGGGGCGTGACGCCCTGCTGCACAAGCTCGACGGGCTCGACGAGTACGACGTGCGCCGGCCGCTGGTCGCAACGGGCACGAATCTGCTCGGCCTGGTGAAACACGTGGCCGGCACGGAGGCGGGCTACCTCGGCGTCGTGTTCGGGCGGCCGTTCCCCGAGCCGATGCCGTGGATGGAGGAGGAGTCGGAGCCGAACTCGGACATGTGGGCGACGGCCGACGAGTCGCTCGCCGATGTGGTCGCGCTGTACCGCCGCGTGTGGGCCCACTCCGATGCGACAGTCGCGGCACTGCCGCTCGAGGCTCCGGGCGTCGTGCCCTGGTGGACCACGCGCGAGGTCTCGCTGCATCGGATCCTCGTCCACATCACCGCGGAGACGCACCGGCACGCGGGTCACGCCGACATCGTCCGCGAGCTGATCGACGGGCAGGTCGGCCTCCGCGCCCCCGGCGACAACCTGCCGCCGGTTCCCCGGGAGTGGTGGCCCGAGTACCGCGAGCGCCTCGAGTCGCTGGCGCGTGCCGTCCGCGACCGGGGCTGACGTTCCGAGAGCGCAGGACTCCGGGGGTGCGATTCGCAGGGGATCCCGACATCGCGGAGTTCTTTGGGCCGAGGAGAGCGCTCTCCCGTGCGCATCCCCTGCGAATCGGACGGTGCTCCCCGGGCGGCGGCCTCAGCGGCAACGCGTGAGCACAGGAGAGGATCCGCACCCCTCTGGTCCACCCCGTCAAGGGGTAGGGAGCAGGGTGGCCGCCGTCCTACCGTCGGAGGACGCGCCGGCCGGAGTGGCGGTCCGGCGATCCTGGGGAGGACGAGATGCAGAAGCTGTATTACGCGAGCGGATACGTGCTGCTGGGGGACCAGGTGTGCTCGGCGGTGGTCGAGTACGCCCAGGCGTTGGCCAACGTGGGCAAGTCGGACCTCGTCGTGGTCCCGTCCCTGTCGGATGAGGGGCTGCGCGGGGAGACCCGGTTCCTGGTCGGACCGGCCAGCCAGCTCTTCACCAGCCCGGCTCTCGACCGCGGTGTCGACCTCGACGACCCGGAGGCGGTGGAGTCGATGCGCGAAAAGACTCGCCGACTCCAGCCCGCTCGGCCGACCGTGCAGCCCCGCGGCGAGGACGAGGACGACACGGACGGCGGGACCGACTACCTCTGAGCGTTCAGGAGTCGAGCGTGGCGCTGGGGCGCTCGCCGAAGCGATGGGCGTAGGAGGCCGAGAACCGGCCGAGGTGCGCGAAGCCCCAGCGTCGCGCGACTTCGCTGACGCTCACGACTCCGGGTTCGCCTGTCCGCAGCTCCTTCTGCACTCCGTCGAGTCGGATGCGGCGCAGGTAGTCGACCGCGGTGAAACCGAATTCACGGCGGAACTCGCTCTGCAGCGTCCGCAGGCCCGTGCCCGCCGCCTCGGCGATCCGCTCGGTCCGTAGCGGCTCGTGGGCGTGCGCGTACATGAACTCGATCGCCAACCGCAGCCGCCCCGAGCGGGGCACTCCGAGGTCGCCGGGGGTGTCGAGTGACGCATGCGGGAATGTCTCGAGCAGCGCCACCGCGACCGCGCGGTCGGCCTCGTGGCGCAGGAGTGGCGAACTGTCGGCGTCGTAGATCACCCGCGCGACCGTGGCGACCGTCGCCGACCAGTGCCGCAGCGCCGCGCCCTCGGGCCGGGCGGTGGTGTCGAAGAGGAGGGGACCGCTCGTGCCCTCCACTTCCTCCGCAATGCGCTCGAGGTAGGAGCTGTCGAAGTGAATGAGGTTTTGCCGGTAGTCGTGGAACTCGAACCGGCTGGGCCGGCCGTTGACGAAGATCGCCGGCCGCCCGAATCCGAGGGTCACCGCGTCGCCGTCGAGATCAGTGACTCCCTCGCCCGCGGTCAGCCACGAGACGACGTACTCGCCCTCGGTCTGGATGGAACCCTGCACGGATCCGGCGAACTGGCTCCCGCGGAGGGTGACGTCGCCGTCGCCGACGGAGGTGTAGCGGTACGAGAAGTTCGTGCTGGGTTCGACGACGAAGCGGTGTCCGTTGTAGAACTGCTCGAACAGGGCCCGCGCCTGCTCGATGTCGCGCCCGCCGATATCGGAGCGAGTGACCTCGTCGTTCTGATCCATCGGCACCAGAATCGCACGGTGGGCGTCGGCGACAGTGTGCCCCATCCGGGAATTTCGCTAGGCGGATAAACTGGCCGCTGGCCCTGCGGCACGGGTCATCGCCTGGACTGTGGCGGCCTGGAACTGGCTGAGCAGCACCACGGTGTGCCGCGCTCCGGTCTCGACCGCGAGGGAGAACGTGGCTCCGGCCGGGGTGGCCCGCCACGAGCGGATGTCGTGGGTGCCGACCTGGGTCGAGGCGCCGATGGCCGCGCTCCGCAGCACCAGAGAGTCCGGCGTCACGCGGAGCGCGCCGCTCACTCCGGCCACCGTCGATGAGCACTCGAAGCCCACCTCGTCCGGCATCGCACCGGCGAGTTCGACGAAGTCGGTGACCTCAATCGGCTCCGAACGGTCGGGGTCGCCTCCGGGCACGGCGCGCTCAGGCACGGCGTGCTCAGGCCGCGTGCGTGAGCCCGGAGGACTCGGACTGCTGCGCCGGTTCGGCGACGATGCGCAGGCCGCGCCCGCTGTTGGCCTCCTCCATCAGGGCTCTCACCCAGGTCGAGTTGATCGCCGGGATGCGGCTGCCGTGGAACGAGAACTGCAGCGGGATGGTCGGGTGCAGCCACAGTGTCTGGCGGCCGGTGCCGTGCGCGCTTGACGCATCGAGCTGGAACGCGAACGCCTCCTCCCGACGGAACTTGTTGATCATGACGATCTGGAGATGCGCGAGCGCGCGGTCGTCGATCTCGTGCGAGGTGGGGGGAGTGCCGTAGAGGAGAGCGCCCATGATGTGTGCCGCCGTTCTGTGCTGTGTCGCGGAGACGGCCGCGACGGTGGCTGTCCCGGCGAGTGCCGCCGGGAGGGGGAGTGCGAGTTCGAGGGGAGAGGGGACGTGCGAGTCGAACGCAGACCCGGGTTGCATCGTCGGTGGAGTCGAGTCGTGAGGGATGGTTGTCGGTCCCGGAGTAGCGGCCTTGGGGTACCGGTCCGGGGATATCTGGCCCCGGAATGTGGGGCCCGGACGCCGTCGTCCCGATGGTGCGGGCGCCTGCTCCGCAGGCTGGTGGACCCGAACGGTCGGGCCGCCGACTGTTCTTCGAAAATACGCTTCTCCTCCGGAGGGCACACACCGCTATCCGGAATGCGAAGCAGTCGCCGTCGTGCTTTCCGGAGTTCAGACTCGGCATCGCGTAGCGGACGCGGCAGGAGGGGAGGCGCTCGGCGAGAAGGAAGGATGCGTCAGCGGACACCCCTCGGTCCTTCTGCTGACTAGAGTCCCCTCATGCACGACGACTCCTCAGCCCGGCCCGACTCCTCCGATCTGCCCGTCGACCTCGTCGCCGCCCTCGCCGCGGTCGAGGCGGGCCTGGCCGCGATGGCCGCGGGCGACCCGGAGCCCTACCGCCGCTGCTGGGCCGACTCCGCCGACTCCACCCTCTTCGGCGCCTTCGGCACGATCGAGCGTGGGCGGCCGGCGATCGACGAGACCCTCGGCTGGGTCGCCGGGCGATTCGCCGCGGGGGTGCTCCGACCGCACTACGACGTCGTGCACGCGTCGGGAGACCTGGCGTACACGGTCGGTCACGAGACCGGCGAAACCCGCCTCGACGGCGGCGAGCTGAAGCCCGTGGTCATCCGCGTCACCCACGTCTACCGCCGCTTCGACGATCAGGGCTGGCGCATCGTCCACCGGCACGGCGACCATCCGCCCGCCCTCGAGCGCTGACGAGGCCGCTCCCTCAGGATGGACGCATGCCCTCCACCGCCGACCGTTTTCGCCGGGCCGGCGTCGAGCGCGCTCCTGACCAGGTGCCCACTGTCCAGAAGTTGTCGCACTCGGCGTCGAGTGCGACAACTTTTGGACTCTCGCGGGTGTCAGGCTCAGCCCGTGATCACGAGGCTGTCGATCGGCTGCGCGCCGACGCCGGTGGCCTGCTGGGCTGCCATGTCGAGGTCGACACGGTGGGACGTCACCGCAGCATGGTCACGTCGCCACCCGCGACAGCGGTGGTGTCGCGATTCGGTGCGCTGTGCCCCACCTCCGGCGGGCGGCGCACTATAAAGGAAAGCCCATGTCACTCGAGACCGATCGCCCCTCTCCGACCAGCCGGCCGCGGCGCGGTGTCTCGATGGCGGAGGTGGCCCGGCGCGCGAACGTCTCGGGCCAGACGGTGTCGCGGGTCTCGAATGGCAGACAGAACGTCGACGCCCAGACGCGCGAGCGGGTCCTCGAGGCGATGCGCGCCCTCGGCTACCGGCCGAACAGCGCGGCGCGGGCGCTGCGCACCGGCCGCTTCCACAGCATCGGTGTGATCATGGCCATGCTGTCCTCGTTCGGCAACATGCGCACCCTCGATGCCATCGCGCTCGCGGCCGCCGACGCGGGCTACTCGATCACCCTCATCCCCGTCTCGCACCCCACCCCGGGCGAGGTCTCGGTCGCATTCCACCGGCTGAGCGAGGAGGCGGTGGACGGCGTCATCGTCATCGTCGAGGCGCACCTGCTCGACGGGGCCGACATCGTCCTCCCGCCGGACCTGCCCGTGGTGGTCGTCGACTCCGCGGGCGGTGAGAAGTACCCCGTGGTCGACACCGACCAGGTCTCCGGCGCCCGCCAGGCCGTCGAGCACCTGCTCGGACTCGGCCACCGCACCGTGCACCACATCGCTGGCCCGGACCGCTCCTCCTCCGCCGAGCGCCGCCACGAGGCGTGGGAGTCGACCCTGATCGAGCGCGGCGCCCCGGTGCCGGAGGTTCTGGTCGGCGACTGGTCCAGCGACTCCGGCTACCGCCTCGGCCAGCGGCTCGCCGCCGACCCCGAGGTCACCGCGATCTTCGCCGCGAACGACCAGATGGCGCTCGGCGTGCTGCGCGCGCTGCACGAGGCCGGACGAGCCGTGCCCGGGGAGGTGAGCGTGGCCGGCTTCGACGACATGGAGGAGTCGGCGAGCTTCTGGCCGCCGCTGACGACCGTGCGGCAGTTCTTCGGTGACACGGGGCGACGCTCGGTCGACATCCTGCTGCGCGAGTTCGAATCGGGCGAGCGCACGGGGGTCTCGCTGGTGCAGACCCGGCTGGTGGTGCGGGAGAGCACAGGGCCGGCTCCGGCCGCCTCTTAGGGTGCGATCTGCAGGACTCCGTGCGATGCGCAGGGCTTCGTCCGATCTGCAGGACATCCGTCCGATGTACAGGACTCGAAGGCTGAGCTCCGACGTGACCCGAGGTCTGCCTTCGATGCGGGCGCGCCGCGACATTATTAATCCTGCGCCTCCACGCGGATCCCGCTCTCCTCGAATGCCACGCAAGGAAGTGTCAACACGTGGTGAAGAGTGCGAGAACACTCACGAGACGAGGATGAGGGCGAGAAGGAATTCGGGTTACTATCATCGCGGACCGGGTATTCGCCCGGCGTGTCTCCGGATAGTCGATCTTCTGCGCCCGAGCGCGATCCCGACCAGTGAGACGTCACTCACGATTTTCGAAGCCACGCCTCTCTTTCGCTGAGGCGCAGCGACGGTGATCTTTTCTGAAAGGTACAGCAATGACGTCTCATCGCGCCGATCGCACGCGAAAAAAGACTCTCTGTCTGATGAGCATCCTCATGATGGTCGCCGCGCTCGTCGGCTCCGCCACCCCTGCGAGCGCCGAGGATCAGGTGCGAGCCCGCTTCCCCATCGTCGCCGGAACGGCGCTGACGTTGCCCGGTGGGAGCGAGTGCACGGTCGGCGCAGTGCTCTCACGGGTCGGGCCGGGCTCCCTTGTCTCTCCGTATGTGGCCGCGACGCGATACGTCCTCCTCGCCAAGCACTGCTCCTCGGGAATCGGCGCGAGTATCGGCCTGAACCACCAGAACGTCGGCAGTGTTGTGTGGATGTCCGCGACCAACGACGTCGAACTCGCTGTGATCCCGCCCTACACCTCTCCAGCGCCGAGGGCATGCTTCGGATCCATCCAGTCGTGCTTCGCCGGGAGCGCGGTGGAGCCGCGTGCTGCGGGCAAGGTCATCATGAGCACGAGGGGCGGGGAACGAGCGGTGCCCATGAGACCGCCGGGCAGCCCCGCGCCGGGCGAGCGCTTCTGCACGAGCGGGGTGGACACGGGAGTGAATTGCAATTGGGTGTCGGAGGCGAACAGGCCTGTGAATTGGGGACACGACGAGGGCCTGATGGCCCGCTCAACGAACGCTCAAGGCCTCGAACAAGGTGATTCCGGGGGGCCCGTCATCAGCGAGGACGGACGGCTGTACGGCATCATCCAGAGAGCGGGCCTGGGGGAGTACGTGAACCTCATGCAGTACATGCCGATCGAACAGGTCCTCACTCAGATAGGTTCTCAGTACGCCCTCGCGCCGGCCCGATAGGCCGGTTCCCGGCTCCATCGGCCCTCTCGCGCACAATCACCGAGGTCGAGGCCGCGCTCGACGCCGAGGCCCCGATGCGCCGCCGCTCTGCCGGAAGCACCACCACTCCAGATGCCTCCGGGGATCCCCGAGGGTGATCCCCAGCGACGTCGTTGTCCCCGCGGGCGGCTCCGTCGCGGCACGGCAGAGCCGCCCGATCGTCGACCGGGCGGCCCTTCGTGCCTCAGCTACAGGAGGGCTCGGTGGTGTAGGTGGCGTAGTCGGCCATGCTGGAGTCGCCGTGCTCGCCGACGGCGGAGGTCACATTCTTCGCGACGGCGCTCTCGCGGGTCTTCCACCAGAGTTCCTTGTCGGGTGTGAGGAAGAAGCCGTAACCAACCGCCTTCGAGTTGCTCGGGACCTTGGCAAACGTCGTAAGCGTCCCCTCCTTGCCGCCGCTCTTCCACTGATAGTTGCCGTCGGCGGTCGTCAAGGTGGCGTAGTCCGCCATGGTGGAGTCGACGTGTTCGCCGACGGCGGAGGTCACATTCTTCGCCACGGCGGTTTCCTGGGTCTTCCACCAGAGTTCATTGTCCGGAGTGAGGAAGAAGCCGTAGCCGACGGCTTTCGAGTTCTTCGCGATATTCGGGAAGGTGTCGAGTGTTCCCCCGTCCGCGCTGTTCCACTGGTAGTTCCCGTCGGCTGTGGTGTAGGTGACGTAGTCCGCCATAGTGGAGTCCACGTGCTCGCCGACGGCGGATGTCACGTTCGTCGCGATTGCAGTTTCGCGCTTTTTCCACCACAGTTCGTTGTCGGGTGTGAGGAAGAAGCCGTAACCGACCGCCTTCGACTTCTTGGGGATCTTCGGATAGGTCTCGAGCGTTCCGTCCTCGCCCGTGGTGTCCCACTGGAAATTTCCGTCTGCGGTCGTATACGTGACGTAATCGGCGGTTGTGGAGTCGACGTGCTCGCCGACCGCAGAGGTCACACTCTTGGCGATCGCGGTCTTTCGCGTCTTCCACCAGAGCTCGTTGTCGGGTGTGAGGAAGAAGCCGTAACCGACCGCCTTCGAGTCCTTCGGGATGTTCGGGTAGTCCTCGACTGCCCCACCATCGCTGGTGTTCCACTGGTGATTGCGGGCGGCGGTGGAGGCGGGGGCGCTGACCGGCGCGCTCGTGCTGAGCGAATCGGAGGATGCCCCGAAGCGGCTGGTGCCGCCGTCGGCTGGCACCGTGATGTCGGGGAGGGTGAGGAGCTCCTTCGAGTCCGTTGTCCCCGAGTAGGTGGTCTTCCCTCCGGCGAAGGTGTAGCCGTCCTTCAGGGTCACGGTGATGGTCTTGCCCGCGTCCGCCGTGCTTCCGTCGGTGGTACGCGAGACCTGCACGCCGGTGATCGCCGTGCAGGCGGAGCCTCTGTAGGACGCTTCCGTGAACGTCAAGGTCGGCGACCCCGAGGCAGCCGCAGCCGGAGTCGCGAGGGAGACGGCAACCACGGGAACCGCCCATGCCGCGCCCTTCACGAAGACCCGTCGGTGCACACTCTCCGCGGCGGGGTTGCTCCAGCCATCGTCGATGCGGGTTGTGCGGGGGTCATCGGGGATCGAGTCGTTCACAAGGGCCTCCAGAGGCTGGTCGGGTGCGGACGGCCCCCATCTTTCTGATCGACCCGGCCGCCGAGGAGCGGAAGCGGCTCGGATCAGAAGTCTCGGCTCTGAGGTCCGGAACTTCCGCCCGATCGAGGCGGCCGCTGCCGACACTGATGGCCCGACCTCGTGTCCGCAACTGAGGTGCGATGTGCAGGACTTTCCTGGTTCGTGCGACCACGATCAGCGGAGGAGAGCGCTCTCACCGACGGAACTCCTGCAGATCGCACGGAACTCCTGCTGATCGCACGGAACTCCTGCTGATCGCACGGAACTCCTGCTGATCGCACGGTCGCCTGCTGATCGCACGGTTGCCTGCAGATCGCGCACGGGAGAAAGCGGAGACGGTCTCCCGCGCGCGATACTGTGAGCCCTCTCACCCCGGACTCTCAAGGAGACGCACATGTCGGTCGGCCTGCTGGCGGTTGTCGATGACATCCTCACCGCCGCTCTGAAGGCGAGCGCCAAGACGGCGGGCGTCGTGATCGACGACGCGGCCGTCACCCCGCAGTACGTGCAGGGCCTCACGCCCGCGCGGGAGCTGCCGGTGGTGGGGCGGATCGCGCTGGGGAGCCTGTTCAACAAGTTCGTCATCATCATTCCGCTGGCCCTGCTGCTCTCGGCCTTCGCGCCGCAGGTCCTGCCGTACCTGCTGATCCTCGGCGGCGGCTTCCTCTGCTTCGAGGGGGCGGAGAAGGTGCTGGAGTGGTTCGGCGTCTCGCACGGTGGCCACGAGTCGGAGGCGCGCGACGAGAAGAAGCTCGTCTTCGGCGCCATCCGCACCGACCTCATCCTCAGCACCGAGATCATGCTGATCGCGCTCGACGGTCTCGACCCTGACTTCGGCATCTGGCCCACGCTCGGCGCGCTGCTGGTCGTCGGGCTGGGGATGACCCTGCTCGTCTACGGCGCCGTGGCCCTCCTCGTGAAGATCGACGATGTGGGCCTGCGCCTGATGAAGAACGCGGCCCGCGGCGTGCGGCGCACCGGAGCGAGGATCGTCGCGTCGATGCCGGCCGTGTTCCGCGCGATCAGCATCATCGGGACGCTCGCGATGCTCTGGGTCGGCGGTCACCTGGTCGTCGCGAACCTCGCCGAGACGGTGTGGCACGGACCCTACGACGTCGTCCACGCCGTCACGCACGCCGTCGAGGGCGCCGGCCCGGTGGTCGTGTGGCTGGCCGACACCGCCGTCTCGATGGTCTTCGGCCTCGTGCTCGGGCTGATCGTTGCGGGCGTCGTGCTGGGCGTCTCCCGCCTCCGCACGCCCCACGCCGACGCCGCCGCACACTGACGAGCTCACACAGAACCGCTGCGGCCGCAAGAATCCAAAAGTTGTCGCACTCGCCCTCGAGTGCGACAACTTTTGGGGTGTGGGGACGCCGCTCAGGGCCGGTGCGTCGTCTCGGGGAAGGCCTCCGGCTCGCACTGGATCGTCGCGTGGTCGATGCCGTGGCGCTCGCGGAGGACAGCGAGTACCCGCGAGAGCGCCGCTCGATAGTCGGCGTCGGGCGCGACGACCACGTGGCCGGTGGCGCTTTCCATCCCCGAGGTGATCGTCCACACGTGCAGGTCGTGCAGCGCCAGCACACCGGGGACGGCGCAGACGTCGCGCTCGAGGGCGGCGAGGTCCACGTGCGCGGGCGCCGACTCCATCAGGATCCCCAGCGCCTGACGGGTCAGCGACCAGGTGCGCGGCAGGATCAGCAGCCCGATCAGCACGCCGACGATCGGATCGGCCCACGCCCACCCCGTCGTGAGCAGCACGATCGCCGCCACGATCACTCCGACCGAACCGAGCGCGTCACCGAGCACCTCCAGCGAGGCTCCGCGGAGGGTGATGCTCTCCTTCGCGCCGACGGACAGCAGCCGCAGGCTCACCAGATTGACCGTCAGGCCCACGACGGCGGTGATCAGGAGGGGGCCGCCGGGTACCGCGGGCGGCTCGGCGAAGCGGCGCACCGCCTCCACGATCACGAAGGCGGCGACGGCGAACAGGAGCAGGCCGTTCGCGAGGGCGGCGAGGACTTCGAGGCGGTAGGAGCCGTAGGTGCGGCCCTTCGCGGCGGGGCGCGCGGCGAGCGAGATCGCCGCGATCGACATCCCCAGGGCGAGCACATCGGTGCCCATGTGCGCGGCGTCCGAGAGCAATGCGAGCGAGCCCGTCGCGACTCCGACCGCGAACTCGACGACCATGAACGCCGCGGTCAGCGCGAAGGCGGCCAGCAGGGGGCGCCGGTGTCTGGCCGCCGCGGAGCCGGCCGGACTGCCGTGCGAGTGGCCCATCAGCGGCTCGGATCCCTGCTCATATAAGCAGTCTTGCATGTGTCCGGAGTGGGCGCGAGAGGACGTCAGCCGAGGAGCGGATCCAGCGCCTCGCCGAGGTAGGAGGTCAGCGTCCGCGCGTACGACTCGGTGAGGTGGCCGAGGTCGCGGTACACCTTCACTCCGCCGATGACGAGCGGGCAGCCCCGGTCATCGCAGAACCAGCGGGTGAGGTCGACGGAGGCGGCGCCCGGCCAGCCGTCGGCGGCGGCGGCCATCAGCTCGCGGTCGGCGAAGGCCTCCTCGAGCGGGACGCTGCACTCGGCAGCGGTGCCGGGCTGCTCCGCGCAGGCCAGCAGCGAGAGCGAGGGCAGCACCGGGTTGTCGCGGATCGCGACCACCGTGGATCCGCGGGCGATCAGCGGCGCCCACGACTCGTGGAACCCGTCGATGCCGGCCTGCTCGTCGGGAGTGCCTGACGCGTCGACGAACACCGACTTCTTCGCGGAGTAGGCGGTGACCACGAGGTCGTACGGGTCCGCGGCCGCGAGCGCCTCCTGGAGCTTCCCGTTCCAGACGTCGCAGGAGCGCCGGGCGGACTCCGAGTCGTCGCGGCGCTCGGCGGTCGAGAAGACGCAGCCCGTCTTGTAGTAGCTGTGCAGGTCCCAGCCGCGCTCCTGCGCCACTCCGCGCAACGCGGGGAAGAAGGAGGCTGCATGCGAGTTGCCGATCAACAGCACGCGCTGGCCGCCGGGGTCGCCGAAGCGGCACTCCTTGAGCTCGGTGCCCGAGTTGCCGGTGCTGCACTCGTCGGTGTTGAGCACGGAGCCGTCCTCCGAGGCGTCGACCGCGGGGAGGCTGGTGCTCCAGGAGTCGGGGCAGGCGTTCGCGAGCGCCGCCGCTCCGACGCAGCCCTCGGTCGAGACGGGGAGGGCGTGCGCGCGGGAGAGGTCGGCCGCGATCGCGGCGTTCGTGCCGCCGAGTCCTGTCACTCCGACCAGTGCGGCGGCGGCCAGCAGGGCGGCCGGGGCGAGCGGACGGAGGCGGCGCGGGCGCTCGACGGGGGCGCGGCGGTGCAGCGGATCCTCGAGGAAGCGCTTCGAGGCGGCGGCGAGCAGGGTCGCGGCGGCAACGATCCCGAGCCCGGCGAGCGCGCCCGGGTCCTCGCCGGTGCTCTCGCGCCAGAAGACCAGGAGCGGCCAGTGCCAGAGGTAGAGGCCGTAGCTGATGCCGCCGAGCCAGACCAGCGGGCGCGTGGCGAGCAGGCGGGCGACCCCGAACTCCGGAGCGGGTCCGCTGCCGGCGACGAGCACGAGCAGCGCGGACACGGTCGGCCAGAGCGCGGCGGCACCGGGGAACGCGGTCGAGACCTGGAGCACGAAGCCGCAGGAGACGACTCCGATCAGCCCCAGCCAGCCGGCGACCGTGCGCAGAGCGGCCGGCAGCACGCGGCCCGGGAGCACGAGCGCCGCGAGCGAGCCGAGGCCGAACTCCCACGAGCGCGCGAGGGTGCTGTAGTAGGCGGTCGGCTGGTCGACCCCGACCAGCACCACCGAGAGGGCGAACGAGAGCACGGTGAGCGCCGCGACGAGCACCAGCAGGATCCGCGGCAGCTGCGCGCGCCGGCGCAGCACGACGGCGATGAGGGTCGCGACGAGCACCAGGCCGAGCCAGATCAGATAGAACTGCCCCTGCACCGACATCGCCCAGAAGTTCTGCACCGGCGAGTGGAAATCGTCCTGCGCGAGGTAGTCCACTCCGGCCCGCGCGAGCGCGATGTTCTCGACGTAGAACGTCGACGCGAGCACCTCGGTGAAGGTCTGCAGCAGCTGGGAGGGGCGCAGGAGCAGCGGCGAGAGCGCCGCGACGACGACCAGCACCACCGCGGCCGCCGGGAAGAGCCGGGAGGCGAGCCGGGTGAGGAAGGCGACCGGCCGCACCCGCCCGTAGCGGCGGATCTGGCCGAGGAGGGTCAGGGTGGTGAGGAAGCCGGCGACGACGAAGAAGACGTCGACGCCTCCGGAGACGCGGCCCAACCAGATGTGGAACGTGGCGACCAGGAGTGACGCGACCGCGCGCAGCCCCTCGATCTCGGGGCGGTAGCCGGAGGCGTCGGCCTTGCGCACCAGCGCGGGCCGGCCGGGAGGCGCGGAGAAATGGCGGGGCACAGGGGTCCTTCCGGTGCGGCCGGTGGATGGCGGCGCGAGCGCCATCGATCGTCGGTGTCCAGGATCGCGCTCTTGCGCTCTGAGGGGAACCTCGTCCGTGGGCGTCTGCCGATTCCACGGGGACCGGCGCACGCCGTCCTCGGACCCCGAATCCCGCCAGTTTCTCAGCGCCGAGCACGCCCGGGCCGGTTCGGGGTCCTTGCGATCGAGTGGATTCTGCGCCGTCACGTCGAGCGGATCGAGGACTCTCCAGAGGTCGCCAGGCGCAGCGGCGGGGTGCGGCGCGACACCGAATAAGCGGCGATGGCGCGGAACACCTGTCGCGAATCGACGGGTCGAGGTGAGGCAAGGCTAGGCTTACCGCGCCCGGTCCCGCCCTCTTCGCCGCGGCACGCAGACGAACCACGGGAGATCCATGTCCACGCACCGACGGCGTCACGCCGCCCTCGCCCTCGCCGCCCTGACGCTGCTCGCCCTCACCGGCTGCGGCGCTTCCGAGCAGGTCGACGCCCCGAGCACGGCCGCCGCAGGGGAGGGCAAGACCTCCTACCCGGTCACCCTCGACAACTGCGGTACCAGCACCACCGTCACCGCTGCCCCGCAGCGGGTCGTCTCGCTCGATCAGAACTCGACCGAGATCCTGCTCTCGCTCGGGCTCGAGGACCGGATGGTCGGCACCGCCTCCTGGACCGATCCCGTGCTCGGCACCCTTGCCTCCGCGAACGAGAGCGTGCCGCGTCTGGCCGACAACGCACCCACCTACGAGGTGCTGCTCGGCGCCGACCCCGACTTCGTCACCGCCTCCTTCGGTCGCCACTTCGCCCCCGAGGGCGTCGCCTCCCGCGACCGTCTCGCCGAGACGGGCATCGGCTCCTATCTCGCCCCCTCCGACTGCGACTCCGGCGCGAGTGTGAACGGCGGCAGCGGCGTCCGCACGGTCCCGCTCACCGTCGACGTCCTCTACCAGGAGATCCACGAGCTGGCCGAGGTCTTCGATGTGCAGGAGCGCGGCGACGCGCTGGTCGCGCAGCTGCAGGCGCGCGCCGCGGCCGCGACCGAGGGAGTCGACTTCGGCGGCCGGAGCGTCGCCTTCTGGTTCGCCGACACCAAGACGCCCTACATGTCGGGTGGCTACAACTTCGCCTCGATGCTCGGCACCACGACGGGGATGACCAACGTCTTCGCCGACCGCACCGAGGACTGGCCCGCTGTCGGCTGGGAGAGCGTCGTCGCGGCAGCCCCCGACGTCCTGGTGCTGGGCGACCTGCAGCGCGACCGCTTCCCCGGCGACCGGCTCGCCGACAAGACCGCGTTCCTCCAGTCCGACCCGCTCACCAGTACTCTGCCTGCGGTGCAGAAGGGTCGCTTCATCGCGCTGCACGGTGCCGAGCTGAACCCCTCGATCCGCTTCGTCGACGGGCTCGAGAAGATCCACGCCTGGTGGGACGCGAACGGGGCCTCACTCTGACCGCGGTCCTCGTCCGCCGAACGCCGCGGGGCCTCATCGCCGCGGGTCTGGTCGGCGGCGGGCTGCTCGCGCTGGCGCTGTCGGTCGGCGTCGCGGTGACGCTCGGCCCGGCGGACGTCTCGCTGGTGAACGTCCGCGACATCCTCCTCAACCATCTCGGGCTCGCCGCTGTGCCCGTGCGCGCGGCCGAAGACGCGATCGTCTGGCAGGAGCGTCTCCCGCGCGCGCTGGTGGCCGCGGCCTGCGGCGCGGGGCTCGGGGTGTGCGGGGTGATCCTGCAATCGCTGCTGCGCAACCCGCTGGCCGACCCGTTCGTGCTGGGCGTCTCCTCCGGCGCCTCGACCGGCGCGGTGCTCGTCGGCGTGCTCGGGGTCGGCGGAGGAGTGGTCGGGCTCTCCGGCGGCGCCTTCGTCGGCGCGCTGGTCGCCTTCGGCTTCGTGCTGCTGCTCACCCGCTTCTCGGCGGGCGGCACCTCGGGGGTGATCCTGGCAGGAGTCGCGAGCACGCAGCTGTTCTCGGCGCTGACCTCGCTGATCGTATTCGCGCTCGCCGATTCGGACGAGACGCGCGGCGTGATGTTCTGGCTGCTCGGCTCACTCGAGGGCATGCGCTGGGACGACGTGACTCTGAGCGGCGGAGTCGTGCTGCTCGGCTCGGTGGTGTGCCTGGCCGCGGCGCGCACGCTCGACGCGTTCGCCTTCGGGGAGGACGTGGCCGCCTCACTGGGTGTGCACGTCGGCCGCACCCGTCTCCTCCTGCTCGTGGTGACGGCCCTGCTGACGGCGACCCTGGTCAGCATTGCCGGAGCGATCGGATTCGTGGGGCTGGTGCTGCCCCACGCCGCCCGCCTGGTGTTCGGGCAGCGGCACTCGCGGGTGATCCCCGCGACCATCCTGCTCGGCGCGGTGTTCCTCGTGTGGGTCGATGCCGGCTCGCGTGTCGTCTTCGCGCCGACTCCGCTGCCCGTGGGTGTCGGCACGGCGCTCGTGGGTGTGCCGGTGTTCATGCTGCTCCTCCTGCGGCGCAGGGGCCGCTCGTGACGCTCGAGGCCGACCGGGTCGCCTGGCGGCGGGGCGGTCGCCTGGTCGTCGACGGGGTCTCCCTCCGGCCCGGGCCCGGCGCGACCGTCGGGCTGCTGGGACCCAACGGGTCGGGTAAGTCGTCGCTGCTGCGGCTGCTCCAGGGCACGGCGGCTCCGGATGCGGGGGTGGTCACCCTCGACGGCGCGCCGCTGCGCTCGCTCCGCCGCCGCGAGGTCGCCCGGGTCGTTGCGACAGTGACGCAGCAGGCCGAGACGGAGGCGGACCTGCCCGTCCGCGATGTCGTCCGACTCGGCCGCACCCCGCACCGCTCACTGCTCGGCGGCGACACGGCGGAGGACCTGCGCGCGATCGAACGCGCGCTCGAGCAGGTGGGGCTCGGGGCGAAGGCCGACCACCTGTGGCACACGCTCTCGGGCGGCGAGCGCCAGCGTGCGCACATCGCCCGGGCGCTCGCGCAGGAGCCGCGCGAGCTGCTGATGGACGAGCCGACCAACCACCTCGACATCCGTCACCAGCTGGAGCTGCTCGCACTGGTGCGGGCGCTGCCGGTGACCACGATCGTCGCGTTGCACGATCTGAACCTCGCCGCCCTCTTCTGCGATGAGGTGCTGGTGCTGCGCGAGGGGCGCGTCGTGGCGGGTGGTACTCCGGAGGAGGTGCTCACTCCAGCGTTGATCGCGGAGGTGTACGGCGTGCGGGCGCGCGTGGTCGTCGACGCCGGGCGGCCGCACGTGCTGTTCGACTCCTGACACCGCATTGCCAGAGGATCGCCGATCAGTCAACGGTCTCGTCTTCGTCGCGGGGGACGTCCTAGCGTCGTGGTACCGGTGTAGAGACCTCTCAGGGAGGTCCACCCCTCGCGCTGGGCGATGGGCTCTCCTCGGCGGAGGTCGACGGGCGTGCCGGTGACGATGAGGGGAGTCCAGAGATGTCCAGAGACGACGTGGCGCCGGGGCGGTTCGCGCGATTCGTGAAGTGGGTCAATAAGGCCGACGGCTGGGAGCCGCAGTACCTGCGCGGCCGGGTCGTGGCAAAAAAAGATGGCGAGTGGATCGTCGCCGTCGACGGCGAGGAGCGCCGCATCATCAAAAAAGAGTGGAGCGTCTACCGCTAACCCCCCTCCCCCTTGTGTGGCGCTGAGTCGCCCGACATGGTCGTCCGCTCCGGCGTGTCGCGGACCATCTCGGGCGACTCAGCGGCGCCGTCCGCTTAGAGGTGGCGGGCGGGGCCCTGGAGGCCGAGGACGGTGATGGTGAGGGTGGCGGTGGTGGTCTGCGCGGCGGGGGGTGCCGAGTCGGACAGGCGCAGGGTGAGGCGGAGGTGGTCGGTCGCGCCGACCGCGAAGGCGGGCGAGCCGGGCAGGTCGAGGCGGGCGGTGGCGGGGCGGTCGGCGGTGACGGTGGTCACAGTGCCGGGGCAGGCGGCGGCGTCGGCCGACCAGGACTGCGAGCAACGCTCGATCGTGAGTTGCAGGCCGTCCGAGAGGTCGGTGCCGGTGGTGGTCTGGAGTTGGAGGGCCGACATCGCGACGGTTCCGGCGTTCGTCAGGTCGAGCAGGCGACGGGCCGTTCCGCCGGGGACGAGGCCGGAGACGGGCACCGGGACGGTCGTCGCTCCGGTGGCGTCGAACTCGGCGATGACCGTCCCGGAGGCGACGCGGGCGCCCGCGGAGGCCCGGTCGAGGAAGACGGCGGAGGCGGTCGCGGCGGCACCGAGGACAAGGGCGCCCATCACAAGGCCCGCCAGGCCGGCTCGGGAGAGCACGCGGCGGCGCACCTCGGGGGCGTGCCGCGGTGCTCCGCGGTCGCGGGAGGACGGCCGCGCACTGTGACGTCCGTGCTCCTCGGGCGGACGCTCCGGCTCGGGCACGACGTCGAGTGGGCGGTGCGCGCCGCTCATCGGGGCACCTCCTCGGGGCGGCGCCAGATGGCGAGGAGGAGGGCGCCGACGACGACCGCGCCGCCCGCCGCGAAGAGAGCGAAGCGTGCCTCCGGGTGCGCGAGGGCGATGCTCGGCCACCCCAGCAGCGGTACCACGGAGTTTTCGCGCCAGATCCGCTGGTCGGCGATCGTGACGATCCACGGATCCGCCGACTCGTTGTTGTCGCCCTTGGTGGTGAGCGCCAGCTGGCCCGGCTCACGGCCGCGGAGGGCGGCCGCCTCCGCTTCGGAGTAGACCAGGGTGACGCGGTGGATGACGCGGCGGCCCGGATCGTCGGGGTCGGTGAAGACGATCACGTCGCCGGCGCGGATCTCGGCCTGATCGACGGGCAGGGTGAGGGCGAGGGAGCCCACCGGCATCCCGGGCGCCATCGAGTTCGAGAGCACCGGCACGAGCCGCACGAGGCCCAGGGCCGAGAGGGCGAAAACGGTGAGGCCGGCGACGGCGACGAGGGCGACCAGGCCGCCGAGGAGAGCGCGGAGAAACGTCATGCCCGCTCCCTCCTGCGGCGCCGCCCCGCTGCGGCCAGCAGCGTGCCTGCGCCGAGGGCGAGTATCCCGCCCAGGAGTGCGGCGCCCAGGTCGCGGCCGGTGACGGCCAGGCCGCCTCCCGCCGGGCCAGGGCCGGAGCTGGCGCCGGGGCTGGCGCCTTCGCCCGCATCCGACGTTCCCACGATCACCCGCAGCGACGCCCCCGCGAGCTCCATCGCGTTGCCGGCCGACTCCGGGAACAGCACGCGCACGTGCACGCCCTCGGTGACTCCGCCATCCAGCGGACGCGCGGCGTCGAGCCGGCCGAGCGTCGCCGCCGGCCCGGAACCCAGGGGCACCGCGTCGGCGGGGCAGAGGTAGCGCTGGATCGTGCGAGGACCGTCGACGATCTGCTCGACGGTGAACGCCGAGTCGCAGAGCTCGACGCTCAGTTGGAGGCCATCGCGCGGATCCTGCGCCAGCATCCCTCCGTCGACCACGAACGCCACCGACACCTCCTGCGGGGTGAACCCGGTATTGGTCACCTCGACCGCCCAGTCCGCACGATCGCCGGGAGCGAGCTCGCTGAGCGAGCCCGCCGGGGAGAGCTCGCGCACGTCGAGGACGCCGACGGGCTCGGCGCTCGCCGCGGGGGCGAGGAGCACCGCGGCGAGGACGGCGCCGTACGCACGGGCGTGGGTCATGGTGGCGACTCCGGGAGCGAAGGGGGAGGCCTCCGCCCCGCACCGGCGGCGGCCGGGCGAGACGGAGGCAGTACGAAACGGTCTACTTCTGGATGCCGGCGCGCTGGATTGCGGCGGCGGTGAAGGTGACGGTGGCGGAGGCGTTCTCGTACGCGTTGTCGGCGGCGGTCGGCAGGACGAGCTCGATCAGCGTGTTCAGCGACACATCGCCGGCGTCCGAGGGGAAGGTCCCGGTCGCGGTGGGGGTGATGCCGAAGTTCGCCGGGGTGAAGTTCGCCGCGTTGGCGACTCCGCCGATGGTCGAGAGCTTGCCGGTGCCGGTGACGGTCTGCGTGCCGGCGCAGCTGTACGGGCCGTTCTCCGCGGGTGCGGCGGCGGGGACCCAGGCGGTCGAGCACGTGAGCAGGCGGTAGTCGAGGCCGTTCGCTCCGGTGACCAGGGATGCGCCGACGCGGCCGGGGTCGGTGGTGTCCGAGCCGACGACGTCGTTGGTGACGTCCTGGTAGAAGCGGACCGTCGAGACGAGGTCACCGTCGTTGGTGGCGTTCGGCAGCACGAGGCTGATCGGGCGCTGGACCGTGTCGCCGGGCGCGATGTTCGCGACTGTGAACGCTCCGGTCACCGAGATGTCGGTCTGGCCGGCGTCGACGTTGCCGACCGCGGTCCCGGAATCGGTGAACACGGCGAAGGCGCCGGCGCCCGCGAGGGCTCCCGCGGCGAGGAGGACGCCGCCGGTGAGGGCGACCTTCTTCCACGGGCTACGGCGAGTGGGTGCTGTGGTGGTCATGGCGACCGTTCCTTTCTGGTGGGTGGTGCCCGGAGCGGGCGTGGTCTCCCTCACGAAGACGCGTGCAGGACGAGAGGGGTGTCGAGGGGGAGGCATCAGCAGCCTCCGGCGGTGGTGACGGCCGGCTGGGCGACGGCGGTCGAGGCGGCGGAGGCGACTCCGAGCCAGCGCTGCAGATCCGGGCGGACCCGCCACTGGTAGCTGCGGCCCTCGCCGACACGGTCGTCCGTGAAGCTCGTGGCGGCGGCGCCCGGCGTCGCGACCACGGTCCACGGGCCGGGAGTCGCGCCCGCGAGGCGGCGCTCGAGCGTCCAGCCGGTCGCTCCGGCGGCGGCCGACCAGCTCACGAGAGTGCTCGGTCGGCCGGCCGTGCAGCTCGCGACGGGAGTGGCGACCACCGAGGAGCGGATCCACGCGCCGAGGCCGATCGCTCCGCTCGTCGCGTCACTGCCGGTGAAGCCGCGCCGGATGAGTGGAGCCGGATCGACCCAGACCGTGATCGTGCTGCCCACCGTGAGCGCCCCGTCCGAGACCGTGTACGCGATCGTGGCGCTGCCGGTCCAGCCGTCGGCCGCGGGCGCGTAGGTGCACGTCGATCCGGAGCAGGAGAAGGTGCCGCGCAGCCCGCCGGGGACGCTCGTGCCCGCCAGAGCGAGAGTGCTGCCCGCGTCCTCGTCGGTGTCGTTCGCGAGCGGAGCGACGGTGACGGCGGGGCCGCCGGTGGTCGCGACCACGCGGTCGGGGCGGGCGATCGGAGCGCGGTTCAGCGCAGTGACAGTGACGGTGACCCGCACGTTCCAGGTGCCGTACTGGCCCGAGAGCGAGTAGTCGAAGACGTCGCTGCCGACGAAGGCGGCGATCGGACGGTAGGTGCACTGGCCGCGGGTGCTGCCGCTGGCGACACAGGTGACCGACCCCTGCACGGGAGTGGCGGGTGCGGGGCTCGCCGCGCCTCCGATCGCCTTCGGCGTGGCCGAGAGCTGCGCGCGCGAGAAGGTGGCGCCGGTCGCGGCGGGCCCGTCGTTGGCGAGCACGTCGAGCACGACCGAGCCGCCCTGCACGACCGTCGCGGTGTCGGCCACCGGATCCGGGATCACCGAGATGCTCACCGAGGCGGTGCGGGTGAAGGCCCCGCCGGTGGGGCCGGTCGCGGTCGCGGTGGCGGTGTTGGTGATCGTGGCGGCCGAGACGTCGGCGGTGGTGGTGGTGTAGGTGGCGGTCGCGGTGACGACCTGGCCGGGCAGCAGTCGTCCGGAAGTGCCCGGCCAGGAGTAGGAGAGAGCGGAGAGTCCGCTCTTGGGGTCGGTGATCGCAACGGCGGTGAGGGTGGTGGTGCCGGTGTTGGTCGCGCGGAAGGTGTAGGTGATGACGGTGCCGGCGGTGCTGATGAAGGCGGGGTTCGCGGTCTTGGTCAGAGCGAGATCGTTCGTACGGGCGATCACGACGGTCTTCGAGGCGGTGGCGGTGACCGCGGCACCGGTCGACGGGGTGCCGGTGGCGGTGGCGGTGTTCAGGACCGAGCCCGCGTCGACGTCGGCCTGCGTGAGCGTGTAGCTGGCGGAGGCGCTGACCGACTGGCCGACCCCGAGCTGCCCCGCGGTGCCCGGCCAGGCGCCGTAGGCGACGGTGACTCGCGGGTCGCTGATTGCGACCGCGGTCAGCGCGGTGTTGCCGCTATTGGTGGCGGTGAAGCTGTAGGCGATGGTGGAGCCCGCGGTGGCTCCGGCGGTGAGGGCGCCGTCCTTGGTCAGCGAGATCGAGGGGGCGTAGCGGATCGGCGTGGTCGCCGTCGAGGTCGCGCTGACCGTGGCGGGGGTGGCCGCGAGGGTCCGGCCGCTGACGGTCGCGGTGTTGCTGACGGCGGTGCCCTTGTCGATGTCGGCCTGCGTGACGGTGTACGCGGCCGAGGTGAAGGTCGTGCTCGCTCCGGGCGCGAGCTGCGTTGAGGTGGGCGTGATGCCGGACACCCGGGGGTCGGTGACGGCGACGCCCTGCAGGGTGACGTTCCCGGTGTTGCGTGCGAGGAAGGAGTAGCTGATCCGCTCGCCGACATCGGCCTGAGCGTTGCCGTTGCTGTCGGTGAGCAGGCCGGTCTTGGCGAGCGTGAGGGCGGGGGCGGGAGCGATGATCGGGGCGGTGGCGGAGGAGGCGGCACTGGTGATGGCGGTGGTGCCGCTCTGAGCGCTGGCTGTCGCGGTGTTCACGAGCGTGCTGGCGAGTGCCTCGGCGGCGGTCACCACGTGCGAGCCGGTGCAGGTCACGGAGGCCAGCGGCGCGAGTGTCGTCGCGGGGCACGAGACCGTCGCCTTGGGGTCAGCGACGGCGACGCCTGTCAGGGTCGCCAGCGTCGAGGTGTTCGTGACGACGAACTGGTAGGGGATGCTCGAGCCCTCGCTGTAGCTGGTGGGCTGAGTCGTTGTGCGGTCGATCTGCTTGACCAGGTTCAGGGCACCGAGATCGTTGATGGTCGAGACGCTGACGTTGCGAATGAGGTGCGTGTCGCTGGATCCGCCGGTGGAAGCCGTGAAGCCGAGCTTGTAGGTCGAGGGTGCGGCGGTCGTCATCGTGAACCGCATCACCTCCGTGAGGTTCGCCGCAGGCGTCCCCGCCGACCCGCCGTAGTAGACGACCACCTCGGGGAAGGTGGCGGGCGACACGGTAATGCGGATGGTCCGACCAACCGAGGCGGCGGGATTGGCGGTGTTGGCGAGCACGGTCGTCGGCCGCAGGTTGCCGAAGGAGGGCGGCGCGGAGCCGCGGATATAGCAATAGCCGACCAGGCCCTGGCCGGGACCGCGGGCGACGATCCGGTTCGCCTGCTGCCCCGGGGCGGTCGGGGTGGTGGGGCAGCCCGCGCCCAGACCGTTGCCGCCCGCTGCGGTGTTCGAATAGTTGCCGAAGGCGTCCAGGCCGATGCCGAGGTAGCCGCCGTTCACACCGTCGACGCTCGAACCGGTCGTCGTGTTCTGGCCGTAGCCGAGCGCGCCACCCGCGGCTCCGGCCATCGTGAGGCTCCTGGAGCCGTCGGTCAGGAAGAAGCCGATGCCGTCGGCGCCGGCCAGGGAGAGGCTCGCGCCGTACTGGTACTGGTCGAAGAGGACGTCGAGCCCGCCGGTCGCGGGGATGGGCCGGTTGAGCACCGCGCCGCCCTTGGAGTTCGTGCGGTTGTCGGTCAGCTGGAGGAAGCCGGGGTCGGTGCTCGCGGCCGGAGCCGCGGTCCGGTTCGCGCAGACGCCCAGGCGGGATCCGCTCGAGGGCGGAGCGACCGTGGCGCGGGTGATGCAGCCCGAGTCGAGCGGCTGCCAGGCGGAGTCGGCGACGCTGGTGCCGCCGAACCCCTCCTGCACCAGGACGGTCGCGGCCTGGGCCCTCGACGCCGGCAGGACGACCAGGGCGGCGGCGAGCAGGAGGAGGACCAGGGCGAGTGCGAGGGGCGGGCGAGAACGGTCGAGAACGTGCGTAGTCATCGCTGATCGACCTCCCCCCGGAGCGCTTCGCCGGGCCTTCCGGGTGGAGCGGAGATCACGATAGATCGGGCTCGGGAGGTGCCTTGTCCCCCTGAGGCGGGACGTCCGAGGAGGCCGACGAGTTCCTTTTTGGGCAGACGTGCAGGGATGGAACAGCGAGCTGGGGACCGGATATCAGGTGTCTTTCAGACAAGGCGAGGCTGTAGATGGCGTGTTGACGTGCGCATTCCGCTGCTGGATTGCGATGTCGAGGTTCTTGGGTGTCGGGGATGGCGCGTGCGCGTCACCGGCACCGCTCGGGGCGACCCCGAGGGGTGCTGGCGGAGAACGGCAGGGTAGTGACGCGAGATGGCGCTCTCCCGTGGCATCGTTCGTGGCGCGCTGCGGCGCGGGGGCGCGCGGTTACCCCCCAAAAGGGTCCCCTACGCGGCGCCATGCGGATATCGTGTCCGATCGGCCCGCTGTCCTCGAGCCAGGGCTGGTGCCGGAGGCGAGGTACGGGTGATGATGCCCGTGCGTGTGCCCGAGCACCGTGGTCCGGTCCTGGGTCGTTCCTGGTCCGGTCCTGGTCCGCTCCTGCTTCGGGGCGCCACGCCTGCCCTCAGCGGTCCCTTCCGGATCGCAGTTCCGGCGCCGGCGGTCCCCGGTGACCGCTCGCTCCTCCTGATCCTTCCGGTCCGGCGCCCGCCCGGCCGGGTCGCCTCTCCTCCCCCGGGGGTCTTCCCATGTCCGCACCTCGTTCTTCCGCACCGCGTTCTTCCGCACCGCGTTCTTCCGCACGCGGTTCGTCCGCACCCGGGCGTCGGCACAGCCGTCGCCTTGTCCTCACCGGAGCCGCGCTCGGCCTCGGAGCCGCCGTCGCCTCCGCCATGACGGCCTCCGCCGCTCCCGACTACAGCGTCATCCCTCTGCTGCCCGGCGAGCTGGGGCGCAGCGACACCGCCTCCTCGCGCTTCGGCCGGAAGCCGTACCAGATCATCGACGTGTCGATCGCGGGCGACCGCACCCGCCTGTTCGTGCCGCACACCGCGGTGCCCTCGGCGCGGGTCGGCCAGGTCGTCTACTGGTACTACCACGCGAACGGCAGCTCCTACGCGGCCCTGTCCGGCGCCTTCCAGTACACGGCCGACCAGGCGGTCGACGACGGCGTGATCAGCATCTGCCCCAACTACGGCGGCAGCGTCTGGACCAGCCGCGCAGCGATCACTGCGCAGACCAACGCGGTCGCCTGGTTCCAGAAGACCTGGCGGATCGGCGCGAGCTTCCTCCGCTCCAACTCCGGCGGCGGCGCACTGCTCTGCTGGGCATACGGCAACCGACTCGTCCCCGAGATCCGCGGCGCGTACCACGCGAGCGGCGTCTACGACATGAACGACATCGCCACCCGCGAACCTACGCGGACCCTACCCGCCTACGGCTTCGACGCCGCCACCATCCCCGCCACCGACCCCGCGCTCCTCCCGCAGGCATCGTGGTCCGGCACGCGCCTGCGCATCACCGGATCGCCCGAGGACCAGCTCGTGCCGATCGCGGCCCACGGCGGCAAGCTGCACGCGCTGGCGCAGCCGGTGGCGAAGGAGTCGGTGCTCACCCTGCACTCGTCCGAGGGTGCTCCCTCGGGTCACATCGTCCCGAGCTTCACGCAGAAGGACATGCTCGACACCTTCCGGCGCTGGCTCGCCGAGGAGCCCGTGGTGGTGCTGCCGGATCCGCCCGCGCCGGTGATTCCGGGCGAAGGCACCTACCAGAACGACTCCGCGTTCGTCACGCTGACCGGCACCTGGTCGACCCTCTCCGGCGGCGGCGACAGCGGAGGCGCCATCGGCTACTCGAGCTCGGCCGGCGCCTCGGCGACCCTGCGCTTCACGGGCACCGGCGTCAGCTGGGTGAGCCGCCTCACGGCGTCCTCGGGAATCAACGAGGTGCTGGTCGACGGCGTCGTCGTGGCGAGCGTCGACCGCTACAGCGCGACGACCCGCTCGGGAGTGACGGTCTGGTCCAGCGGCGCCCTGCCCGCCGGTCAGCACACAGTGACAGTGCGGCGCGGATCCACCAGGAACCCGGCGGCGACGGGGGCGACCCTCATCCTGGACGCGTTCGTGGTGACGGCGGGGACTCCCGCCACCTCGACTCCTACTCCCACGCCCACGCCCACCGCGCTTCCCGCCGCGGGTACCTACGAGAACGGAGCCGCCGCGATCACGACCGTCGGCACGTGGTCGACGCTCTCGGGAGCTGCTGACAGCGGCGGCAGCATCGCGTACTCGAGCACGTCCAACGCCTCCGCGACGCTGCTCTTCTCGGGCACGAGGGTGAGCTGGCTGAGTCGGCTGACCCCCTCGTCCGGGATCAACGAGGTGCTGCTCGACGGCGTGCAGGTGGCGACCGTCGACCGTTACAGCGCGACGATCCGTTCGGCCCGCACCGTCTGGACCAGCCCCGTGCTGGCCGCTGGCGAGCACACCGTGACGATCCGCCGCGGGTCGACGCGGAACCCGGCCTCGACCGGGACGACGCTGATCCTGGACGCGTTCGTCGTGGTGTGAGGAGGTGCCCGTGCCCGGCGCCTCGGCGCGCTCGTGCGAGCATGCGGGGAACGCTGATCCTCGGAGGAACGGGCTGGCTCGGCGGGCACCGCGCCGCGGAGGCGCTGCGGCACGAGGTGACCTGCGTCGCACGCGGCTCGGGCGTGCCTCCGGGTGCCGTGTCGGTGCAGGCCGATCGTGGCGACGCGCTCTCGGCGGCACGTCCTGGGACGCCGTGATCGACCTCTCCTCGACTCCGGCGCACGTCTACCGCGCCGCCCGCGGCCTGCGCTGCGGCCTGTCCGTGCTCGTCTCGACGACCAGCGTCTCCGCGGTGAATTCGGTCATCGGAGCGATGGAGGACGCGGAGTTGCTCGCCCCCTCCGACGACCCCGCCTCCTACGGCGCCGCGAAGGTCGCCTGCGAGCAGGCCGTCCTGGCGGGAGCGGCGCCCGCCCTGATCGCGCGCGCCGGCCTGATCGGCGGGCCCTGCGACCGGGCGCTCGTCGTACGGGCCGTGGCGGTTCGCGCATCCGGCTGTACCTGGGGTGGTGCTGGGCGCTGTGGCGCTGCTGACATCGGTGCTGAACGTGCGGGACCTCGCGCGGTGGCTGGTGTCGTCGGCGGAGGCGGGCGTGATGAATGTCTGCGGGACTCCTGTGTCGCTGGGGGAGCACCTCGCGGTGGCGCGGGGCGAGTCGTCCGCCGTGCCGGTCGCCGCGGCGGAGGAGTGGCTGCTGGCGCGCGGAGTCGGGCAGTGGTCGGGACCCGGCTCGCTGCCGCTGTGGATCCGACACCCTGACTGGCGCGGAGTACGCGCGCCCGCTGCCCGCTGCCCGAGACGCTTCGCGCCGCCCGTTGAGTCGCCCGAGAAGGCTCGTTCTCGGGCGTGAGAACGAGCCTTCTCGGGCGACTCAACGCAACGGTGCGCGCGAGGAGGCGGGAGGCGACTCCGCGGCGCAGGAAGCGGGGCGAGACGAACATCATGTCGATCCAGCCCGCGGCGCTCACATCGGAGAAGCCGACGAGTTCATCGCCGATCGTTGCCACGACGGCGTTCCTGGCCTGCATCGCAGCGTTCCAGGTCGGCAGGTCGCGACGGCCGGCCCAGGCGGTGATCTGCTCCGGGCTGTAGTCGGCCGCAGCGGTCTCGGTGACGGCCGCGAGGAACACGGCCAGAGTGTCGGCCGCGTCACACTCGAGGTAGGGCCGGATCGTGATGTCCATCCCGCCATCCTGGCCGCGGTACGGGACTACTCGAGGAGGAAGGCGCGCCCGTTGATGAGCAGAGTGTCCTCGTCGGTGGCGGCGAGCTCGTCGGTCGAGCGGGCGGAGTTGTCGGCGGTGTCCGAACTCGCGCCGACAGCGGGGGTGGCTGCGGTGAGGAGGAGTCCGCAGGCGAGTGCGGTGATCACGGTGGTGCGGTTCATCGGCGTCGTCCTTGGCGTCGGGGTGGGCCGCTTCTCGTGGAGGCGGCGGAAATTGATTCCGAGCCTAGGCCGCGGAGCCCGTCAGCGCCCTGGGTCGTTCCTCTGCTTCCGCTATGAAGTACCGTGCAGGCAGGCTCTGGAGACGCGCGTACTTCGCCGTGCAGGCGCTGGGTGGTGCATCGCGGGCGCAGTCGTCTCCGCCCTGCAGACGGCGACGCTCGGCAGCCTCGATCCCCGTCCTGTCGCGGTTCTCGACCTCCCGCTGTTCGTCGGCGCCTCCGCGCTCGCGGCGGCCGGCGTGCGCTGGGCGGCGTTCACCGCCACCGGCTGGACGCTCCTCGTCGCGGGCGGGCTGACTTCCTGGGGCACCCTGACGGGGGAGGCGGGCTGGGGCGTCGTCGTCGAGCGGGTGATGCCGCAGATCCCGGCGCTGCGGCCAGTTACCCGCTCCATCTATAAAGTCACGAAGCAACTATCAGCTGAGATACCTGCCAGAGCACATACACCACAGTAATCGATGCAGTCCCGTATACGACCAACTGGCACGAAAATTGCGTCCGAAACCCTCGCGTCGCAAGCATAGTCGCAAAAAGAAGAATCGACACACTGATCGCAATACCGACACCGTCAACCCAGTACCGATCGGGCATGATGTGGTCAAAGACAAAGCCCATCCCAAAGGTCAGAATCGAGCAAATAACTGACGCGCGCGCACATGGTCTCCAGGGAAGCTCCGCGCCTTGCTGACGCCCATTTTTGGCTGAAGCAAGTCGCGGAGCTGATAGCAGCGCTGGCACAACCACTGTTGCGAACACTGACGATATAACAGAAGTCGCGATTTCACTATCTTTGAATACCCCACCTATAAAGAAGGGCAGACACCCGAGCAACCCCGCAACTATGCAGACTGCAAGCCATTGAAATCTTCGATAACTTACGACTCTACTCATTGATTGCTCTTAGCCTGATACCGTCTCGTTGATATTTTCGGACGTGCAGATCGCCGGAAGGAGGCAATTGAAGTTAGTTCCAGTGGCTTGATAAAGGGTTTTCCATGATTCGCTTCCATCGCTGCTGGAGAATCGAGCGTACGCCTCATGGGAGGGCACCGGCTGACGAGAGCCCTCAATCGAAACCGATCCGCTACGATATATTTTGACCCACGTCAGAGAATAGCGCACAGCGCCGGCGACGCAGAAGGGATCTCCGACCTCGTGAGAGACTCCGAAGGTCACAAGGTTGCCGGAGCGGGTAGGATTCTGAAACACCATTCCTGCGTCTGACGCTGTACGAGTCTCAATCACATCTCCGCTGGAATTGAGCTTCCTGGTCGGTCCGACGCTCTTGACGTACGTTAGATCGTAGGGAGCCGTATTGTCCCAATTGACGTTGAGGAACATTTGTGTCCGGTACGATGGAGTGCTGTATGGCGCTCCTGCGCCGGGGCCGATAAAATTCCTGTTGTCCCCCATGAAAAACTCATCGCTTTCAAGCCCGCATCCAAGCTGGGCTGCGAAGTTATTAACTTTGTCATTCGGGATGAAGGTTTTATAGTCGTACGCTGTTGTGTACGGCTGATAGCCTAGCGGCTGGAGAACTTGATCGCTTCGATTGTCACTTTCGCCAAGAGTTCTGACCGTTAGTGATCTGCTGGCAACGTTACCTAACTCGTCCGCCTCTCCCTCGAGAAGATAATCGTATGAGAGCCCGGGCTGCAAGCTGGAATCGGTAAATTTGCCGTCAGTAGAGCTTCCGATCTCGTCACCGTCGCGAAGCACGCTATATTCCGGACTTCCCGATTTGTCCCAATCGAAACTCGCCGACTCTGCAGTGATTGCCGAGGCAAAATCCGGTGCGGCTTCGAGTCGCTCGCCGCGATCGACGGTGCCACCGAAATTTCCGGAGGAGAAGATGGTGCCGTCGATGGTCGTCATGCTTGGTGCGGGAGCTGTCGTTGTGCCACTGTCGTCGGCCTGATTGCTCGAGGCGGGTTCGGCCCTGCCCGCTAGATCTCCGATCGGACGATACTGCACAGTAACGAGAGCGGCTTCACCATCCACGTCGACGAGTTGTACAGTCTCTCCCTCACGTGCTTCACCCTCGACCATTTCGACGGCTTTATCGGGATGTGAAGTGGCGACGCTGGCGCCGGTCGCCTCTAGTTCGACAATGAGGTCTCCGCTTTTCACTTCGCTCGCGAATGCGGAAGGTGACACGTAGAGCCCCGAGGCGCACAATGGCAATGCAATAATTATAGCCAGTCTCATGCGACTTTTATCATTCACATTATTCTCCTCTAAAGAGGCCAAGTCTAGCGGCTGCTGGCTCGGCAAATCTCTGCCCTTTCTTGGGGGCATATCGGGGGACAGGCGCTGATCCGCGTGACCCCGTACCGGCGCGAGAGGCTCGGCTCTGCAACCAGGCCATCCGCCCGCTAGGTAAGGCCGCCCGCCTCCGCCCCCCGCTGCACGCCCCCTGAGAAGCCAAAAGTTGTCGCACTCGACGCCCAGTGCGACAACTTTTGGACACGCGGGCGGGCCCGCGCACGAGCCCCGCCTACGATGGGTCGGGATGTCCCCCGCTCCCGTGCTCGCCGCCCCGCCCCGCACGCCGCGGGCCCGGACGCGGCGCGGGCCGCTCCTCGGGATCGCGCTGGTCGCCGTCCTTGTCGCGACGCGACTCCTTGCGCCGGACTCGGCGGGCGACGCCCTCTCGGACGCTCTCCGCGACTTCCTCACCCTCTCGATCAGCGTCGTCATCGAGTCGCTGCCGTTCGTCTTCCTGGGCATCGTGCTCTCGATCGCCGTGCAGCTGTGGGTGCCCGAGGCGGTGCTGCTCCGGATCCTGCCGAAGCGCGCCCTCCCGCGGCGGCTCGTGATCTCGCTGCTCGGCGTGCTGCTCCCGGTCTGCGAGTGCGGGAATGTGCCGCTCGCGCGCGGGCTGATCGTCAAGGGACTCTCGGTGTCGGAGTCGATGACGTTCCTCCTCGCCGCGCCGATCGTGAATCCGATCACCATCGTCACGACCTACCAGGCCTTCGGCTGGGCCGACGGGATCCTCGTCTGGCGGATCGTCGGCGGCTTCGTGATCGCGAACCTCGTCGGCTGGATCTTCAGCCGCCACTCCGACCCGATGACTCTGCTCACCGACCGCTTCCGCGCCGCCTGCGAGGCGGGCGAGCGGCCCTCCCGCTCCCTCCGCGACCGCGCGCGCCGCAGCGTGCTGCTGTTCGCCGAGGAGACCGGAGCGATGATGCCGGCCCTGTTCGTCGGCGCGGCGATCGCCGGGCTGATCCAGGTCGGCGTCTCGCGCGACGTGCTGACCGCACTCGGCGGTGACCCGCTCTGGTCGGTCCTGGCGCTGATGGTGCTCGCCTTCGTGATCTCCATCTGCTCGAACGTCGACGCGTTCTTCGTGCTCTCGTTCGGCTCCACGTTCCTGCCGGGAGGCATCATCGCGTTCCTCGTCTTCGGCCCGATGATCGACGTCAAGATGCTCGCGCTCTTGCGGACCACCTTCTCGGCGGCGACGCTGGTGCGCGTGACCGTGCTGGTCGCGCTCGCCGCCGCCGTGCTCGGACTGGCGGTGAACTATGCGCTCTGAGCGCCTCCTCGCCCGCTGGAAGGGCGTGGTCCTGAGTCTGATCGGCGTCGTCTCGACGCTGTGGCTCGCGGCGACCGGGCGCCTGGGCCTGTACATCCACCCGCGTTACTTCGAGTTCTCCGTGGTGCTCGCGATGATCGCGGGCGTGCTGCTGATCGCGGCGTTCGCGGTGGTGCCGGGAGCGGACGAGGACGCGCACGACGTACCCGCGCACGACGCCGACGTCGACCACCTCCACTCCTCCACCCCCTCCGCCCCGTGGCGGCGCGTCCTCGCCCTCGCGGCCGGAGTAGCGGTGATCGCTTCCGCCGCTATCGCCCTGCTCGTGCTCCCGCCCGCCGCGCTCACCGCCTCGACCGCCACTCAACGCGAGGTCAACACCAGCGCGGTCGACGCTTCCGTGACCGCCGCGGCCCCTACCGGCGACACCGCCTCGTTCAGCGTGCGCGACTGGGCGACCCTGCTGCGCCAGGGCGCGAGCGAGCAGTTCCTCGCCGGGCGGACGGCGACGGTGAGCGGATTCGTCACGCCCGACGCCGCCGACCCCGAGAACGTCTTCTACATCGCGCGTTTTGTGGTCACCTGCTGCGCCGTGGACGCGCAGCCGGTCGGCGTGCCGGTCTATCAGGCCGGCTGGGCCGACACCTACACCGAGGGGCAGTGGCTGGAGGCGAGCGGCGGCTTCGGCGCGAACCCGAGCGTCACGAGCGCCGAGACCGTCGTGCTGGAACCGGCGACGGTCACCCCGATCGACGAGCCCGCGATGCCGTATGTCTACTGAGCCCGTCACAACGAAGGCTGAGAGCGGCAGAGCGGCCGAAAATGGCGCGCGGCGGGCTCCCGGCCTTCGTTCTGCGGGCGGTTCCGGCTTCCCCCGCGCCTTCTGGGCCGTCGTCGCTGTGCTTGTCCTCGCCATCGGCGGCCTCACCGCCGCCACGGTGGCCAAGGGCCCCCGTGTCGCCTCCCTCGAGGTCAGCACCGACGGCGTGGTCGAGCGCGACGGCGGGCGCGCGCGCCTGCACCTGGACCAGGCCGTGGAGCCCGACGCGCTCGAGCGGCTCACCGTCACCCCGGACGCGCCGCACACCGCCGAACTCGACGGCGGCGTGCTCACCGTGACCTTCACCGACACCCTCCGCTACGCCACCCGCTACGACATCGGAATCGACGATGCCCGCAGCGCCGCGACCGGCTCCGCCGCCGACGTCTCCGCCTCCTTCACCACGAAGGACCCCGACCTCTTCACCCTCGATCGCACCGCCGAGGACCCCTCGCAGCCCGACGCCGTCCGCGTCCGCCCGCTCTCGGGAGGCGACGCCCGCGTCCTCTTCACGGCCGACCGGATTCAGGACTACACCGTCGTCGGGCCGGTCCTGGTGGTCGTGACGATCGAGCCCGACGACACGAACCTCCTGCGCACGATCACCCTCGACACCGGCTCCGAGGGGATCATTCCGCTGCCCGGCCCCGGCACCGTCCGCGAGCTGCACTCCTCTCCCGAGAAGGGCGTGCTCGGCTGGACCTTCACCGGGCAGACGCCCACGGGCCCACTCGATCGCGCCCTCTTCTCCTACGACCTCACCGACCGGAAGGCCGAGGCGGTACCGGTGCTCGGGATCGACGGCGGGCCGCTGCGGGCCAGCGACTGGATGTTCGTGCCCGGCACCACCTCCGTGGTCACCCACTCGCTCGATGACACGGTGCTGCTGCTCGACCTGCTGACGCCCGGCGCGATCAGCCCGCTCGGGCAGCACGCGGAGTTGCGGGGCTTCGTTCCCGGAGCGAACCGGCTCGTGGTCGCCGACCCGGAGTCCGGGTCGCTGATCGACTTGGCCGACGGCTCGGTCGAGAAGCTCGCGCTCCCGCCGGCCGGGGTGAGTGCGACCGCCTCTCCGGTGCAGACCCTGCTCCTCGACTCCGGGAGTTACGTCGAGCTCGAGGCCGAGTACGCGCCCGAGACGGGGGCGACCCAGTACTCGGTGGTCCGCGTCGACGCCGCCGGCTCCTCAGAGGTGTTCCGCACCTCGCCCACTGGACGCATCCGCGGCGTCTGCCTCTCGCCGAATGGGCAGTACCTGGCGGTCGAGACCGTGTCGGTCGAGGGTCGGCCCGACGACTACCCGGGCGAGCCGGGCTTCAGCGCGACCTCGACCGTGCTCGTCGACCTCGGCACCGGCGACACCGCACGCAGCGTCAACGGGCGCTCGCGCGACTGGTGCGCGTAGGGCGCTCGTCGAACCGGGCGCCCTCGGGCCGCGGCGGCAGCACGAACAGGATCAGCAGGAATACATAGCCGGCGATCGGCACGAGCCCCGCGAGGATCCACAGCCCGCTGCGGTTCACATCGTGGAGCCGGCGCCACACGAGCGAGAGCGAGGGGAGGAACGTCGCCAGGCCGATCGCCCCCGCGGCAATCGACACCCAGGCGGTCTGGAACGGCGCACCGCTGGGATACGGCGTCAGCGTCAGGTCCAGGCCCCACCGTCCGCCGTCGGCGATCTGCAGCAGGACGGACACGATCGAGCCGGTGAGGATGATCCACCAGTACTCGGCGCGGCTCGCGCGTCCGCGGAAGCGGAGGTAGTTCTCGAAGAAGCGGCGGACGGCCGCCATCGGCGGGGCGCCGTAGTAGGGGAGCGCCAGGGGCGGCTCGAGGGTCCGCGGGCTCATCGGAATTCGTTTCTCATCCCTCGACCGTATCCCGTGCTCCGTGAGGCGTCGCGTCGGCCGAGCGGAGGAGATCGCCGTGTTCACAACGCAGGGCGAACGGTGGTCGCCGCACGGAATCCTGCGGATCCACGGGCGCCGACCGCGATTCTTCCGGAGTTGTGAACGCGATCAGCGGCTCGCGACCGCCTCCGCTCGCACCGCCGCGGTCGCCCGCGCATCGACGATCAGGCTCACGACGAGCCCCACCGCGACGATCGCGATCGCGACCCACGGCAGCACGTCGAGTCCGCTCAGGTCGATCGCCAGCCCGCCGACCATCGCTCCGCCGCCGATGCCGATGTTGAACGCGGTCGTTTGCAGCGCCGCGGCGAGGCTGCGCAGCTGGAAGGAGGAAGTGCGCAGCATCCGGGTCTGCAGCATCGCCGGGATGCCGCCGAACGCGATGTTCCAGACCACGGCGGCCACGACCACGGCCGTGGGGGCACCGGTGCCCGCCGCCACAGCGAGGCCGACGAGCGCCAGCACGACCGCGATCGCGGCGACCACGAAGCCGGAGCGCGGGAATCGGTCGGTCGCGAAGCCGGCGAGGACCAGCCCGACCGCACCCGCTCCGCCGAACGCGAAGAGCACGAGCGGCACCGTGTCGGGCGCGAACGAGGCGTTCTCGAGCCAGGGCGTGATGTAGGTCGAGAGGGTGTTCTGGCCGATCAGCACCAGCAGGATCACGACGCAGACGCCGATGATGCGCGGGAGAGTGCGGTCCTTCCGGGCGGGCAGGCGGATCTCGCCCGTCCGCAGCGGGATGTGGTGATCGACAGCGGGCAAAAACTTCACCACGATCAGCGCGAGCACGAGGACGACGCCGCCGAGGATCGCAAAGGTGGGCCGCCAGCCGAAGGCGTGCCCGAGCGCGGTGCCCAGCGGGACGCCGAGGACGAAGGCCGCGGATCCGCCGCCCGCCGTGATCGCGGTCGCGCGGCCGAGCTGCTCCGGAGCGACGAGGTGGGCGGAGTAGGCGGCGACGATCGCCCAGAAGAGGCCGTGCGCGAGCCCGCCGAGGATGCGCGCGCCGATGAGCAGCCCGAAGGTGGGAGCGAGCGCGGCGAGGACGTTGGCGACCGCGATGGTGCACAGTGTCACGAGGAGGAGGCTCTTGCGGGAGAAGCGCTGCGTCACGAGGGTGAGCGGAGTCGTCGCGACGACGACGGTCGCGGCGAAGATCGTGACGAGCTGCCCGGTGAGCGAGATACTCACGCCGAGGTCGCGCGACATGTCCGGGATGAGCCCGGTCGGGAGGAACTCGCTCGTGACCGAGACGAAGATGGCGCCGGCGAGCGTGAGCAGGCCGATCCAGGGGAAGGCAGGGGCTTTCGCGATGTCTGGCGAGTTCACAGTGTCCTGAGGTCGGGGGGCAAGGGGAGGGAGCGACCCTCAAGCCTCGCACGCCGGAGCGGCGAGTGCGCCGGTGGGCGGCCGCCGATGCGGCTACCACAGCCGCTCCGGTGCGTGTACGGGGTGGCCCGGAAAGAGCCACGCGGTGATCCGCGCCGCGGGGCGCGAGTGCAGGAGGGCGTCTCGATGCGACGAGCGCGACGCGGCCACACCGCGCTGCCCAGGGGCTGCCCAGCGTGCGCGGGCAGACTGCCTGAGCCGATGATGGCGACCGGACGAGGGAGCAGTACCCGGAACGCGACAAGACTGACTCGAAGGAGCTGTCATGTCCTGGATCGTCCTCATCCTTTCCGGTGTGCTCGAGGCCGTGTGGGCCACCGCCCTCGGCAAGTCGGAGGGGTTCACTCGGCTGGGCCCGTCGGTGGTCTTCGGAGTCGGCGTCGTCGCGAGTATGGCCGGCCTCGCCTACGCGATGCGCGAGCTGCCCACCGGCACTGCCTACGCGGTGTGGGTCGGGATCGGGGCCTCGCTGACTGTGCTCTACGGCATGTTCTTCGGCGGCGAGGGCTTCTCGCTGGTGCGCACGCTGCTCGTCCTCGGCATCGTTGCCTGCGTCATCGGCCTGAAACTCGTGCACTGACCCCTGCCTCCCCTCCGCGAGATGCCACTTCAGGAGGCAACACGCCGATGAAGGCCTACCGAACTGGCATCTCGCCGAGGGTCGGCAGCGGGCGGTTGCAGGGGGCGGCGCGTTCCACCTAGGCTCGGCGCATCAGGGGAGAACGATCGTTCTACTGCTCTCTCCGCTCGCCAAGGAGGACTCATGCCCACTCGCACCGCACGCACCGCCTGGAACGGCTCGCTCGAGACCGGCGAGGGCCAGGTCGAGCTCTCGAGCTCGAAGATCGGCACCTATGACGTCTCGTTCCCTCGTCGCGCCGCGGACGACGCCAACGGCTCGACCAGCCCCGAGGAGCTCCTCGCCGCCGCCCACTCCGCCTGCTACGCCATGCAGTTCTCGGCCGTTCTCGGCCAGGCGGGCGGCACCGTTGAAGCGCTCGACGTCCGCGCCGACGTCTCGCTCGGCCCGGACTCGGCCGGTGGGTTCAAGCTCACCGGTATCACGCTCGTCGTCAGCGGCGAGGTCACCGGTATCGACGAGGCCGCGTTCCTCAAGGCCGCCGACGAGGCCAAGGAGACGTGCCCCGTCAGCAAGGCGCTCACCGGAGTCGACATCACGCTCGAGGCCACCTTCGAGGGCTGAACCTCGCAGAAGCACCCCGTCGCAGGCCGCGGCGGGGTGTTTTTGCGTCCGGGCCTGGGCCGCTGGCCGGTGCGGGCGGTCGAGCGCCCTGTCTGGGCCGCCGGTCGGGCGTCATTCCGTTCATAACGCAGGACGAATGTCCTGACGCACGTCCCGGATCCGCGGATCCACGGTGCGCGCCGACCATTCATCCTGAATGACGAACAGCACAGCCGCCCGAGACGCCGGAATCAGGCGGTGCTCCGGTAGCGGAAGCCGGCGCCGAGGTGCTCCTGGGGCAGGCGATCGCCGCGACCGTGCAGCTTGTGGCGGAGGCTCCCCTCGACGTACTCCTCCGGGTACGCGCCGCGGCGGCGCAGCTCCGGCACAATGAACTCCACCACGTCCTCGAATGTCCCGGGTGTGATCGCGTAGGCGAGGTTGAATCCGTCGACGTCGGTCTCCTCGACCCACTCCTGCAGGTGGTCGGCGACCTCCGACGGCGAGCCGACGACGAATGGTCCGAGCCCGCCGATCACGCTGAGCCTGGCGATGTCGCGGACCTTCCACTCGCTGCCGTCCGCATTCGCCTCCTGGAAGTTGGCGACGGCCGACTGGATCGCATTGCTCTTCACGTTGCCGATCGGCTCGTCAAGGTCGTACTGCGAGAGGTCGATGCCCATCCAGCCCGACATGAAGACCAGCGCCCCCTCCTCGCTGCCGTACGAGAGGTATTCGCGGTGCTTCGCGTGCGCCGCCTCGCTGGTCTCGGCGGTGATGATCGTCAGCAGCGTGTAGATCTTCGCGGAGTAGCGGTCGCGGCCGGCCGCCTCCAGGGCGTCGCGGATCCGCGAGACGGTCGCCGTGAGGCCTGCCTTCGTCGAGGACGCGACGAAGATTGCCTCCGCGTTTCCCGCCGCGAAGCGGATGCCGCGCGGCGACGCGCCCGCCTGGTAGATGACCGGCGTCCGTTGCACCGACGGCTCCGAAAGGTGGATGCCGGGGACGGTGAAATTCGTGCCGCGGTGGCCGATCTCGTGCACCTTCGCCGGATCGGTGAAGACGCCGGACTCGCGGTCGCGGATCACCGCGTCGTCCTCCCACGACCCCTCCCACAGCTTGTACAGCACTTCGAGGTACTCGTCGGCGACGTCGTAGCGGTCGTCGTGCTCGAGCTGGTCCTCGTGGCCCATATTGCGGGCGGCGCTGGGGAGGTAGCCGGTGACGACGTTCCAGCCGACGCGGCCCTTCGTCAGGTGGTCGAGCGTCGACATTCGCCGGGCGAACGGGTACGGATGCTCGTAGGCCGTCCCTGCGGTGATGCCGAAGCCGAGGTGCTCGGTCGCGGCGGCCATCGCCGAGACGAGGAGGATCGGATCGTTGACGGGGACCTGCGCGCCGTGTCGGATCGCGGCCTCGTTGGAGCCTCCGTAGACGTCGTAGGTGCCGAGCACGTCGGCGATGAAGATGCCGTCGAAGGTGCCGCGCTCGAGCAGCTTCGCCAGGTCGGTCCAGTACGAGAGGTCCTTGTATCGCCAGGACTGGTCCTGGGGGTGGCGCCACATGCCTGAGGACTGGTGGGCGACGCAGTTCATGTCGAAGGCGTTGAAGCGGATCTGACGGGTCATGGTGTCGATAGTGCCGAGCGGATCCGCGAACGGGTACCAGCGGCGACGCACGGCGTCACACAGCGACGCCCGTCCGGCGCCGCCGGAATCCGAATCAGCGCCGCCAGCTCAGGCGGATCGGATGCTCGGCGAGTTCCTGGCCTCGCCGCCGATGAACGGAGTCGTCCGGGAGGGACCGTGATCTCGCGCCAGCGGAGCACGTCACCGCCGCCCATGAGTAGCATCCCGGAGAAATACGCAGGGACGGTAGGCAGGGAGACGAGTCGGTTCGACGACGAGACCGGGGCCCGTGCGAACACGACAGTGCTGACCGAACGGATCACGGCGCTATCGGACGAGTTCGCGCGCGACGAGACCGGTGCTGCGGGCCGCCTGTGAGACGAGCTCGACCGACGACTCGTACCGGGTCGTGGCTGTCGCCCCCCTGTGCTGAGGGCTACGACTGCGACCTGCTCATGGAGGACAGTGCTCAGCGCGCTGCCGGCGAGGTGCTTCCCGGCGACGAAGGGGTGAGGGACAAGCCGAACCCCTCCGTGACGCTTGCGCCGACCGGGCGGCTCCTCCTAGGCGAGTTCGCGAGCCAGGAAGCGCACGTGCTCGCCGATCTGGAACGCCTCGCCGCCCTCGTGCCCGTTGAAGGGGTACACCCGGATCTCGCGCGGGCCGGCGTAGCGGTTGTAGGACGCATAGACCGTGGACGGCGGGCAGATGTCATCCCGCAGCGCCACCGAGAACATCGCCGGGGACAGTGCGTGCGGGGCGAACGAGGTGCCGTCGAAGTAGGAGAGGGTGTCGAACACGCGGGCCTCGGCGCCGCGATGGGTGTGCAGGTACTGCACGATCTCGCCGTACGGCATCGTGTCGACCAGGCGCACGGCATGCGGGATGTGACTGAGGAAGGGCACGTCCACGATCGCGGCGCGCGCCGACTCCGACTCGCCGAGCAGGCCCACGATCCCGGCGACGGCCAGGGCGATCCCCCCGCCCTGGCTGCCGCCGGAGACGGCCACACGGGAGGCGTCGACGGCGGGATGCGCGCGCAGCACGTCGAGGGCGCGGACCGCGTCGGTGAAGACGCGGCGGTAGAAGTGTTCGGCGGGCGACTCGATGCCCTGCGTCATGAAGCCGGAGGCGTGCGGGCCACTGCCGACCGGGTCGGGTGTGGCTCCGGCTCGGTGCCCTGACCCCTGGCCGCGGGTGTCCATCACCAGGTGCGCGTAGCCGGCCGCCGACATCGCGGTCCACTCCGCGAGCTGCCCGCGGCCGCCTCCGTAGCCGATGAAGGTCACGAGGCCGGGGAGGGGGCCCTCGACACCGCGGGGGAGGATCAGCCAGGCGCGGATCGGATGGCCGCCGAAACCGGAGTAGGTGACATCGACGGTGTCCAGCAGTCCGAAGCCGGCATCGACCCGCTCGAAGCGCGGCTCGGTCGCGACGGCGCGTGCCTCGGCGACCGTCTCGCGCCAGAATTCGGCGAATCCGGCGGGCTCGGGGATCTCGGGGACGTACTGCTCGAGGAGGTCGAGCGGGAGGTCGAACTGCGGCATCACGGACTCCTTCTCGGGCACCGGCGCCCGAGAACCGAGGCTACTGGAGCACCGACCTGGGTGCGGAGTGGGAGAACACCGCGGGGCGGAATGCCCCGGCGCCGGCGGCGTTCACCTCAGCATGACGACGTACGGAATCATCGGAGCAGGCAACATCGGCAGCCAGGTCGCACGGGCGGTCATCGCCCTCGGGGATGAGGTGGTCATCGCGAACTCGCGGGGCCCCGAAACCCTCGCCGACCTCATCGCGGAACTCGGCCCGAAGGCCCGTGCCGCCACGGCTCAGGAGGCGGCCGAGGCCGCGGAGGTCGCCGTGGTGACGGTGCCGCTGAAGAACCTCGAGGAGGTGCCGGTCGCGCCGCTCGCGGGCAAGATCGTCCTCGACACCAACAACTACTACTTCGAGCGCGACGGCCGCATCGAGGCGCTCGACAAGGGCGAGACCACAACCAGCGAGATGCTCCAGCAGCACCTCCCGGAGTCGAAGGTCGTCAAGGCGTTCAACCACATCATGGCCGCCGACATCACCACGGACGGCACCCCGGCCGGCACGCCCGACCGCCGCGCGCTCGCAACGTCCAGCGACTACCCCGAGGCGATCCACTTCGTGACCGACCTCTACGACCGGATCGGCTTCGATACCGTCGCGATCACTCCGCTGAGTGAGTCGTGGCGCGTCGAGCGCGACCGCCCCGCTTACGTGGTACGTCAGAATCGCGAGGAGCTCGAGGCGAACCTCGCGAAGGCGCCGCGCACGGTCTAAACCGCCTGCTCAGGGGAGTGGTGCTTCGGCGCCGCTCCCCTTTTTTGCGAGTGGCAGCGGGTGGCGGGGAGGCACGGCGACACAACGTCGGCTGAGGCGCCGTCTCATCCACGATGGTGGCTGAGAGGTGCTCTCAGCTGACGTTGTGTCGGCCGGCTCAGCCGGGAGCGCGTCCCGACGGCGGCCTCGGCGCTCGCGCGGGGGATGCCATAGTCGAAGGACCAGCCACGCACCAGAGAGCCCCGACCGGGCTCCGAGAGGAGAGGTCCGCCATGCCCTCGTCACCCCGTTCCCTCCCTTCCCGCTCCGGGCTCTCGCGCCGCAGCGTCGTGATCGGCGGACTCGCGGTGCTCCCGTTGCTCAGCGCCTGCACTCCGGACTCCTCCGACCCGGATGCCGACCAGGAGGCCCCCCGCACCCGCACGGCGGCACCTTCGACGCCGGTGGTGCCCGCCGCCGATGCGCTCGCTGCGAGTGCGGCCCTGTTCGCGTCGGCCCCGCTGGTTGTCCTGGTCGAGGACGTCGCGGAGTCGCGGCTCCGCGCAGCGCAGGTGAGCATCGCGTGGGGCGTACCGCTGCTGGTCGGCTCGGCTGAGAGCTCCGGAGCGACGGCCGCGCCGACGGCGAGTGCGGCGGACGCCACGGACTCCGCGGACGCCTCCGAATCGGCGACGCAGACCCCCTCGACGCAGACCCCCTCGACTCCGTCCCCCTCCGCTCCGACCGCAGACGCTCTCGCCGCCGAGTTCACCCGCCTGGGCGTGACCCGCGTGCTCGCGATCGGCGACGTCACTGCGCCCGAGGGAGTGGACGTCGTGGTCTCAGCACCCGACGCCGCCTCCCTCAGGACCGCGACCGGGGTGACCGTCGCCGACCTGGCGCTCGCCGACCTCGCAGCCGCCGCGCCGTCCACCGCCTCCGACGCTCCCTTCGGCACCCTGCCCACCCGCGCTGACCCGCTCACCGGCGTGCACGCTCTGGCCCGCGCGCAGGATGCCGACGTCGCCGCGCTGGCGACCGCCCGGGCCGCAGGCGTGCCCGTGACGGTGGTCGACGGCGACGATCTGCTCGCCTCGGGTGATGCGGTCAGCGCGATCGCCGACGCCGACGCGTCCTGCACCCTCTTGCTGGGCCCTGCGCTCGCCGCCCAGTCGGAGCCCGAGTGGGCCGTACGGGCGGCGGCGAGCGGCTGGCAGCTGCCGGGCGGCGGCCAGCGCTTGTTCGGCGGGCACCTCTTCGTCGCGATCTACGGCACTCCGGGAGCGCCTGTCCTCGGCGTGCTGGGGGAGCAGGGCCTCGAGTCGACGATCACGCGCGCGGAGGCGGTGGCCGAGCCGTATCGCGCGCTCACCGGCAAGCAGGTCGTGCCGAGTCTGGAGATCATCACCACGGTCGCCGCGGGTGACCCCGGGAAGGACGGCGACTACTCCAGCGAGCTCGACGCCGCCGACCTCCGCCCCTACATCGACGCCGCGCAGGCGGCCGGGATGTACGTGGTGCTCGATCTGCAGTCGGGGCTCACCGACTTCCTCACCCAGGCACAGCAGTACGCCGACCTGCTGAAGCTGCCCAACGTCGGCCTGGCGCTCGATCCGGAGTGGCGGCTGCTGCCCGGCCAGAAGCCGCTGCAGCAGATCGGCCGGGTCTCGGCCGCCGAGGTCGACAGCGTGTCGGAGTGGCTGGCCGACCTCGTGCAGAGCGAGGGTCTGCCGCCGAAGATGTTTGTGCTGCACCAGTTCCAGCTCTCGATGCTGCAGGACCGGGAGAGTATCCGCCGCGATCGCCCCGAGTTGGAGTTCCTGATCCACGTGGACGGCCAGGGTTCGCAGCCCGACAAGCAGGCGACCTGGGATGCACTGCACGAGGGCGCCCCCGAGGGCATCGCGTGGGGCTGGAAGAACTTCTACGACGAGGACAAGCCGATGCTGACCCCCGCCGAGACGATGGCCGAGGTCCGCCCCCTCCCCGACCTCGTCACCTACCAGTAGCCGCGGCGCTTCCGGGAGCGGCGCGACGCGGGGTCCACGCCGCGCATCAGTAGTGATAGCGCGCTTGGAGAATTGTGATGCGAGCGTCGTCGGCGAGGTATATGAGCCTGTTCGTCTCATCGATGCGCCGCGACCAGGCTCCCACCAATGCATGCTTGAGGGGCTCGGGTTTGCCAATGCCCTCGAACGGGTCGTCTCGGAGCACATCGGCGATGAGGAGGTTCAGCCGACGGAGCGTCCGCCGGTCCTGGGACTGCCAAGAGAGGTAGTCCTCCCAGGCCTCGGCCGTCCAGGCGAGAGTGCGGGGAGTCACGGCTCGAGGAGCTCCCGCTCGACGACGTCGCCGCTGCGGGCGCTCTCGAGGGCGGAGAGCAGACGACGCGCGTTCTCCGGGGAGCGCAGGAGGTGGCTGGTCTCGACCAGCGAGTCGTACTCGTCCTTGGACATCAGCACGGCGGACCCGCGCTTCGAGGTGATCTCCACCTCCGTGTGATCGAGGTTGACCCGCTCGATCAACCCGAAGAGGTCTCGTCGTGCTTCGCTCGTGGTGATTGCCATCTCAGCTCCTGACTCGTACCGGATATGGTACCAGTTATCGGTGCTGCGATGTGCATGCGGCTCCAACGCGACCTGAGAGGTTGCCAGGCGAACGGCCCTGCGGGCGCAGAATCGGCACTTACTAGTAAGGAGAGCGGTGGCGAGAACGCATCAATGGCGCGTTGCAGACCACGACTTTCTTCATTCCTGTACTTTCACCTTCGTTCTTCGAGAGCGAAGAATGCCGTCGGGAATTTTTGAGCTTTTACAGCACAGCGAAGTCACTAGGCGTGACTCAGTACCTCCTGGCGATTAGGTATGCGCCGATCGAGGAACTGGATCCGACCAGTGTCAATCAGGCGAAGGCCATCGCCGCGGAAATTCAGTATCGCGATTGGGAAGCACTTCGCCTCGTGGATGAGGCTGGTCCGGAACATCGGCAGGCCGTGAACGGACTTGCTCAGGATCTGCGGCGGATGATGAATATCGTGCAGTCGCAACCTGCCGCAGGCGCGGCCGAGGCGGTGCTTGTCGCAGAAAAAGGCTCTGTGTTACGGCGCAAAGAAAGCGGGTCGCATCTAGTCGCGGAAGATGATGACGATCCTTACGGTGACCAGCCGTCTCCGTTAGAACTCGTGGCGGACCTGCCCGACCGCTCGAAAGAGTGGACAGATACGATGACCCTTTTTCAGAAAGCCACTGAAGATTTCAGCGCCGTCCTCAATCGGGGGTCTGCCAAGCTCTCGGAAGTCGAAGGTAGGCCGCTAGCGAAGAAGCTCCTCGTCCTTCGCGAAACCGCGGCTGAGCTCGATGAGCCGACGAGGAGGATCGAGGCTGCTGGTGAGCAGTACATGCAGGCCCTCCTCGCAATCGATCCTTCCTTCAAGGCCCTCGCGGAAATCGGGCACTCTCAGAGGAGCGAGCCGAGCGAGAAGGACCGAAACGCGCTAAAGAGTGCGCAGGAGTCGATCCGTTCTATGGTCGGCGCAGGGGTGACGGCAAGTAGGAGTGTGCAGGGTGCAATCGAAAAGGGAAGGGCTCTTGCTCGGATCTCCCGGGACCTTCGAGCGCCCTTGAAGCGTTACGAGATTGGCTCTCGAAATATCATCGACGGCCAAGGTGTCATGGAAGAGTGGCTCGTCCTCATCGAGTCCGTTGAATGGCCGGAGGCCGTCCCGTCTGCCGCGATCGCGCGGGAGTAAAAAACGTGCCTCTGTGATCAGAAGCCGCTCATAGGGCCGACACGAAGGCTGGCATCGACGAAGGTGGCATCTCGCGGAGGGGCGGAGGGGGGACAGGAGGGGGTCAGCGCCGCAGGAGCTCGCCGGAGACGACGCCGGCCTCGACCTCCTCGAGGGCTCGGCCGCGGGTCTCGGGCACGCGCTTCCAGAGGAAGACCAGCGCGAGCAGGCCGACGGCGCCGAAGAGGAAGAACGTGCCGGTGATCCCGACTCCGGAGACGAGGGTGGGGAAGAACAGGCCGAGCACCGCGTTCGTGATCCAGTGGCAGAAGATCGCGATGCCGACGCCGACTCCGCGGATCCGCAGCGGGAAGATCTCGGACAGCATCACCCAGGTGACGATGTTGAGGAACGTCTGCATGCTGCCGACGAAGGCCACGACCAGCACCAGGATCACGAACGGCCGCGCGGGAGTGCCGACCGGCAGGGCGACGGACGCGATGCCGATCAGGACGTGCATGGCCGTCGTCAGGGAGTAGCCGAGCAGGAGTGTCGTGCGGCGATTCATGGTCTGCATGAGCCGCAGCCCGACCAGGCCGCCGATCACCGCGATCGCGCCGGGGGCGATGTTGGCCACGAGTGCGCCGTCGTGGTCGAAGCCCGCCTCCTTCAGCACCGACTGGCCGTAGTACATGATCGAGTTGATGCCGGTGAGCTGCTGCGCGACTCCGATCCCGATGCCGACCAGCAGGATGCGCACCGCCCAGCGCTCGCGCAGCACCTCGAGCAGCGGCACCTTGGGGCCCTCGGAGGTGGCGATCGAGCGCGCGATCCCCGCCGCCTCCTCCTCGGCCCGTTCGGGACTGCGGAGGGTGCGGAGTACGCCGAGCGCCTCGTCGCGGCGACCGTGCGCGAGGAGCCAGCGCGGCGACTCGGGGACGCGGGTCATGCCGAGGAGGAGCGCCGCGGCCGGCAGTGCGGCGACGGCGAGCATGATCCGCCACACGCCGGGCAGCTCGCCCCAGACGGTGCCGATCACGGCGTTCGCCACGAAGGCGGCGAGCTGGCCGATCACGATCATCAGCTCGTTGCGACCGGCGAGCAAGCCGCGGATCTCGGAGGGGGAGATCTCGGAGAGGTAGATCGGCACGACCACCGAGGCGCCGCCGACGGCCAGTCCGAGGACCGCTCGCCCGAGGACCATTACGGCGACGTTCGGCGCCACGACGCAGACGAGCGCTCCGACCAGGAACAGCACCGCGAGCAGTCGGATCGTGCCGCGCCGGCCGATGGCGTCGGCGAGGCGTCCGCCGGAGATGGCGCCGATCGCGGCCGCGAACAGGAGCGAGCTGGTGACGACTCCCTCGGTCAGATCGGTGAGCTTGAGTTCGGCCGACATCGGCTCCAGCGCGCCGTTGATAACCCCCGTGTCGTACCCGAACAGCAGCCCTCCCAGTGTCGCAACAAGAGCAATAAAGCCAAGACGCCGGGAGATGGTCATCCGCTCAGCCTGGCGCATCGCCGGACACCGAGGGAACCCCGGCCCGTCGAGGGAGCCACAAGTAACGGGCGGTCTCGACGGTTCGGGGTTCCCTCACAGCACCCGGTGCTCAGACGCGGAGCGGGCGCCCTCCTCCTTGGCCTGCTGCACGAGCGCGGCGATGCGGCGGCGCGAGCGCGAGCGGCCGGCGAGCAGCGCGGCCAGGATGAGGGCGACGCCCAGCAGCACGAGCAGCTGCGGGACCGGTACGGCCGCGACAGTGATCGACTCCGTCGCGGGCGCGGTGGTGACCGGATCCTGGTCGGGCGCAATGACGGTCGGCGCGATCGTCAGGTCAGCGCCGACTCCGAACAGCGGCCAGATGCCGTCGAGCTGCACCGACACGCTGCGCCGGTCGCCGGGCAGCAGCTCCTGCTGGGGGGCGTCGGCGGCGACGACGGGGGCGGAGGCGCCCTGGGCGCTCGCGGTGCCGTCGAGGAGCAGGCGCACGTTGCCCGTGTTCACCACGTCGGCGACGAGCGAGAGCGAGCCGGGCTGGAACGGGTTCCAGGAGAGGCGGTAGTCGCTGGCGAGGTCCTCGATCGAGAAGGACGGGGTCACCGCGCCCGTCACACGGGTCATCACGCGGAAACCGATCCGGCTCTCGACGCCGACGTTCGCTCCGCCGGCCTCGGTTCCCTCCGAGAGCACGGAGGCGGCGATGCCGGCGGCGTGGTCGCCCGGCGTCGCGTTGGCGGGGACCGTCACGGTGAACGGCACCACTGCGCTGCCGCCCGGATCGACGGTGACGGTCTCGGGCGCCGAGATCCACCGTCCGGCGTCGACCGACTCCTGATCGGAGGTGAGCATGCTGAAGCGGCCCTTGTCGGTGAAGTAGCCGTCCGCGCTGGTGATCTGGAACGTCACGGGCTGATCGCTGAGGTTGCGCACGACCGCCTCGTCGGAGGCGCTGACGCCGGGGGCGAGCTCGAGCTCGACCCAGGAGCGCTGGTCGGGCACTCCGTCGGTCGAGGGGCTGACCGCCCAGGTGATCGCTCCGTCGGCGGCGACGGCCTGCGGGGCCACGCCCGCGGCGAGCAGGGCGACGATCAGCGCGAGAAGCGCGGGGAGGAGGGGGCGGCGCGGAGCAGCGGGGCGGCGCGGAGCAGTCATCAGAACCTCATGGTCGCACAGGAGAAGCGCGACGCGGCCGGGCGGGAGGGCCCGGCCGCGTCGGCCGTGAGAGTCGCGGCCGAGGGGTGTCCACCCTCCGGCCGCGGGAGGTCACTCGAAGAGCGACAGGGTGATGGTGGACGAGTACGCTCCGGCGTCCACGCTCACGGGGGTGCGCAGGAAGAGGTCCGCATCGGCGCTCCAGGAGCCCTCGGGGTTGATCTCCTGCGAGTCGATCGCCAACGCGAGCAACTCGCGACCCTCGAGGCCGACTCCGTTGACGCCGCCGTCGATGGCCGTGTCGACCTGGTCGCCGGCCGCGACGAGACCGAGGTCTCCGCCGTCGACCAGAGCCGGGGTCCAGCCCAGGTTCTCGGCGCCGATGGTGGCGCCGTCGGCCGAGGTGAAGTCGCTCGCGGTACCGAGGACGTACCAGCCGGCGCCCTCGGGGACGTCCGCTGCGTCGCGGGTGTCGGTGACGGTGACGGTGGGCAGCGCGCCCGTGAACTGGCGGCGGACGTTGTCCGAGCCGTCCTCGGTCAGCGTCGTGGAGGTTCCCGCGACGGACATCGAGAGGGCGCCGGTCCCGGGCAGGTCGGCGATATCGACGTTGACGTCGACGTCGTCGCTGCCGTAGTCGATCTCGGCGGCGAAGGCCGTTCCGGCGACTCCGAGCAGGAGGACGCCTCCGGCCAGTCCGGCGGCTCCGCGGATCAGAAGGGATCGGGTGTTCATGTCGGGTGTTCTCCGTTCTCCGGCCGGCGTCGTCGCCGGCTCGATCTCAGTGGGTGTCAGGTCGTGCCCGCGGGTCAGCCGCAGCTGGCCGCGGAGTAGGGGGCGGTCGTGGAGGTCGTGGTCGGCTTGCCGTTCACGAACGCGGTCGCCGTGGCGGTCGCGGATCCGTCGGTCACGCTGGTCGCCCGAGTGGTGATGGCGGCCGAGACGGTGGCGCCGGGAGCGACGTCCGCGAAGCTCTTGGAGCCCCACGTCGTGCCGATCACGATCTTCGCGGCGACAGCGTTCGGGTTCGTGGCGGTCGCGGTGACGACGATCTTTCCGGCGATGCAGCGCGTCGTGGCGGTCGCGGTCACGGCGAGGGCGGGCGACGCGTCGGTCACCGGGCCAACGGAGGCGGAGGCCGTCGCCGGCGTCCACTGCGGCTTCGCGGCGGTCACGGCCACCGAGATCGTCGCTCCGCGGTCGGCGGCGGTGAGCGTGTAGCTCGACGCTGTCGCGCCGCTGATTGCGGTACCGCCGCGCTTCCACTGGAAGCCGGTCGCCGTCCACGGGGAGGAGGCGGAAGCGGTCAGTGTGCTGCCCACCGTCGCCTTCCCGGTGATCGAGGCCACGAGCGGCGCGCTGTCGACGACCGTCTGCGGCGCCACGCTGGTGAGGGTCGGGGTGACCTTCTGCATCAGGCCGGTCGTCGGGTCGAAGGCGACCCGGTCGATGGTCGTCTCGCGGGTGGTCCCGTTGCCGCCCGGGATGGCGAAGCGGTGGTAGGCGATGTACCAGTCGTCGGTACCGGGGACGTTCACGATCGAGTTGTGGCCGGTCGCGAGGATGCCCTGCGCCGGGTCCTTCTCGAGGATCACGCCGCGGTAGGTCCACGGTCCATCGACGCTGGTCGCGGTGGCGTAGCCGACCTTGTAGTTCTCGGAGCCGGTGTCGTCGATCGAGTAGGTGAGGTGGTACATCCCGTCGCGGTAATTCACGAAGGTGCCCTCGCGGAAGTCGGTCAGACCGCTGATCCGCTTGGTGGTGCCGGCCTTGATCGAGAGCATGTCGTCGGACAGCTCGGCGTAGACCGGGTTGCCGTTGCCCCAGAAGAGGTAGCTTTTGCCTGTCTTCGGGTCGGTGAACGCGGCCGGGTCGATGGCCTGGCCCGAGTTCACCGACTCGCCGTTGGTGATCATCGCGGTCGGCTGCGCGGTGAAGGGGCCCATCGGGCTGTCCGCGACCGCGACTCCGATCGTCTTGCGGTCGAGCGAGGCGTTGTGGCCGGAGAAGTAGAAGTAGTACTTCCCGCCCTTCTCGGTGATGGTCGGTGCCCACGCGTTGCCGGTCGCCCACGGGACGTTCCCGTTCGCGCCGTCGAGGGTCAGGAAGGGCTTCTCGCCGCGGGTCCAGTCGACGAGGTTCTTCGACGACCAGGCGTAGAAGGTGTTACCGCCCCACCCAGGGGTGCCGTCGGTGGTCGCGTAGATGTAGTAGGTATCGCCGAAGACCGCGATGTTCGGGTCGGCGTACAGGCCCGGGATGACCGGCGACGTCATGGTGACCGCCTTCAGGGTCCAGGTGGTCGTCGCGCCGCCGCCGGTGGGCGTGAGCACGACGGTCTGCGGGGTGGAGAGGTTGCGGACGGTGCCGGAGGCGGGGCTCGCCGTGACTCCCGCCGCCGTGGAGAACGTCGGGGTGAGCGTGGTCAGATCTGTGCCCGGCTTCACCGGGAAGGTGACGGTGCGAGAGGCCGAGTCGACGATCGGAGTCGTCTTGAGGACGTCGCCGGCCAGCGACACATCGACCAGCGCCGTCGTGTTGCCGGAGGCGGCGAGCACGTCGGCGGCGCTGAGCGCCCGGTTGTAGATCGCGAACTCACGGATCTGGCCGCGGAAGCGGTTGTCGCCGTCGTAGTTCGAGCGTCCGATGAAGTTGGCCAATGTGGATCCGCCGCCGATGTCCTTCGGGTCGGTCGTGACGGTGCCGCTGGCGACCTTCACTCCGTCGAGGTAGATCGTGCCGGTGGTCCCCTGGAGCGTGTAGGTCAGGTGCGCCCAGGTTCCGCGCGGGAGGGCGGAGCCGCCCGCGACGGTCTGCTCGGTGGTCCAGTTCCCGGTGGCGAGGCTGGTGCGGTAGTTGTTCCCAGAGGTGAAGAGGTAGCCGTCGCCGGCGCCGTTCGTGGTGTTGCCCAGGCCGTAGAGGAAGTAGGGGCTGGCCTGTGCGGGGTCGATCCAGACGTCGGACTGGATGGTGAGGTCCGTCACTCCGGCGAGCAGGTCGTTCGGCAGCTTCACGTAGTCGTCCGTGCCGTCGAGCTGCAGGGCGCCGTCCTTCCAGGTGCCGCCCGAGGGCAGCGTCCCGTTCTGGTTGTTGCCCGAGCTGTCGCGCACGGTGGTGCCCGAGCCGCCGTCGAAGGTGTAGCGGAGGATCTCGCCGGCCGCGGTGACCGGCTTCGCGGCGGGGCCGGTGCTGCTGGTGCCGTAGGCGGCCATGATGCGCGCCTCTTCGGCGCTGGAGAGGCGCAGCACCGAGCCGTGGCGGAACGGCTTCGTGAACGAGGAAGTGTTCGCTCCGGTCGCTCCGGTCGGCAGCGCCGTGAACTGCAGGCTCGCGAGCGAGTCGGTGACGTACGCGGAGTAACCGCCCGAGTCGCCCATCACGACCCAGCGGCCGTCCGGCAGCTGGTAGACGGTCAGTCCCTCGATGTGGTCCGAGAGGCCGTGCGCCTTCTCCTCGCCGCGGGCGATCACTCGCGTCCACGGGCCGGCGAGGCTCGTGGCCGTGTCGACGACGGTGCGCCAGTCGGAGGTGGAGAAGCGGTAGTAGGTGCCTCCCTCCTTCGCGATGGTCGTGTCGATGATGTTCGGGCCGTCGGCGTTGTTGGTCGGCGAGTTCTCGTCGAGCCAGACCGTCGGAGTCGAGAAGGTCACGAAGTCGCGGGTGGTGCTGACGTAGACGCGCAGGGCCCAGTCGTCGGTACCGACCTGCGTCTTGTCGCGGCCGGACCAGTAGACGTAGTACTGCCCGGTCGTCTCATCCCACATCGCCTCGGGAGCCCACACGTTGCCTGCGTTCGGCGAACCGGCGAACACGAGGCTCTGGTCGCTCCAGTTCACGAGGTCGGTGGAGCGCCAGACGACGAGCTTCTGGCTCGCGTTCACCTGGTCCCACGAGCCTCCGCCCGCGGTGCCCTCAGCGTGCAGATCGGTGCCGAGGATCCAGTACTCATCGCCCGTGGGCGAGCGGACGAGGTGCGGGTCGCGGACGCCGAGGGTGCCGGCGAGGTTGGCGAGGACGGCTTTGTCGTTGTTGAGCTTCGACCAGTGCAGGCCGTCGGTGCTCGAGCCGAAGTAGATCTTCTCGTAGTCGGTCGAGGCGAAGTGGGTCCAGAGGTAGCCCGCGTCGTAGTCGGTGTCGAGGTTCGCGGGGGCGGCGGTGACCGTCACAGGCAGCTGACGGGTCGCTGTGGTGCCCGCGATCGTTGCGGTGAGGGTGACGGGAGTGGCGGCGGCCTGGCGCTTCACCACTCCGGTCGCACTGAGCACGGCGGGGTTCGAGGAGGACCACGCGACGTCGTAGGAGCCGGCCTTCGTGGGCAGCGTGACGGTGCCGCGGACGTCGCCGGCGTTGACGATCGAGAGAGCGTCGAGCGCCTTCTGCGCGTCGGCGTTCACGTCCTTGGCCGGCACGGTGGCGGTGAAGGTGCGGGTGGTCGAGGCCGAGCCGCGGGTGATCGTGGCGGTCAGGGCGACCGGGGCGACGCCGGTGGCGGACGGAGTGACGACTCCGCTGGTCGAGACGACCGCGGTGTTGCTGGAGGCCCACGCGATCGTGGAGCCGTTCGAGCCACTGGTCGGCAGAGTGAGGTTCGCCTGCACCGCAGAGAGGTCGCCGAGGTTCAGTGCAGCGGAGTCGCGCGAGACGCGGGTGCTGTCCGAGGCTTGGAGAGTGGCGACATCGGCGGCGCTGAGCGCCGTGCTGTAGACGCGGAAGTCGCGGACCGAGCCAGCGAGGGTCTTGTCGGCGGTGTAGACGGAGCGGCCGATCGCGTTGGCCGTGGTGGCGCCGTTGCCGATCGCGGCGGGAGTGATCGTGACTCCGGTCTGCTGCGCGACCTGGCTGCCATCGAGGTAGAGGCGGGCGGTGTCGCTCGCGTCGTCGAGTGTGTAGGTGAGCGTCTTCCAGACGCCGCGGGCCAGGTTCGCGCCGGAAGTGACGGTCTGCTCGGTGGTCCAGTTGCCGGTGGCGATGGAGGTCTTGTAGCCGTTGCCGGTCGTGTAGAGGTAGCCGTTTCCGGCGCCGTTCGTCGTGTTGCCGAGGCCCCAGATGAAGTAGGGCGTGCCCTGGTTCGCGTTCACCAGAACCTCGGTGCTGACCGTGATCGAGTTCAGCCCCGCTAGGAGGTTGTCTGGCAGCTTCACGTAGTCGTCGGTGCCGTCGAGCGCGACGCCCGCGGCTCCGCGCGGTGCCGCTCCGTTGACCAGCGTGCCGGTGCGGCCGTTGCCCGAGCTGTCGGCGGCGACCGTGCCGCTGGTCTCGTCGAGCGCGTAGCGCAGGACCAGGCTGTCGGCGGGGGCGGCGCTCGCCGACTGGGCCGTCAGGAGGGGGATCGTCAGCGCGACGGCGGTCGCGAGGACGAGTGGTCGCAGGAAAGGCTTCATCGCGCTTGCTCCAGGATCGGCACCATTGCTGAGGGAGGGGGGGCCGACTGATCGTCAGCGATGTTCACGGTAACACGCCGGCGAGTCGCCCGTGAACCCCCAACCCCGCCCTCTGCGGCTTTCCCTTCGTCGCAGATGGTCGCCACCACGGACCCAGACGAACCATGTGTGACGAGTCGGCCCTGCGCACGGGGTGTTCTGCGCGTTGCCGAGACGAGCCGTGTAGACCACTCCGACGAGCGCGGTTCCGCTTGGGTGCCGGCCGTTACCGTGACACGGTGGCGGCGGAAGAGCGTCGATGCACGGCCCTACTCGCGTTCACCCGCTGACGGCGGAGGAGGTGTGCCCGTTCCTGCGCTGTGGAGAAGAAACTGAAGGATACGCGGGTGTTCACCCGGGATCTCGCGAATCTGATTCTTCCTCAGAGAAAAGCTGAAGACAAGTCCCTGGACGGGGGACCAGGTGCGGATGTGTGGAATCCGGGGCGCAGGGGCTCCGTGAGGGCGGCGCGGCGCTCACGCACGGCGCCCCCTCGTCCGCCGGGGGACGAGGGGGCGCCGTGCGTGCGTGAGCGGGCGGGAGCCCGGTTTACGTCTTGCTGCGGGCCATAACCGCGCGCTGGAGGAGGACGAAGATCAGCAGGATGCCGCCGGTGATGATCGTGGTCGCCTCCGGCGGGATGCCGCCGTCGCGGGTGATCAGGACGTTCATCAGGCCGAGCACCAGGGCGCCGACCACCGAGCCGAGCACGAAGCCGACCCCGCCGGTGAGCAGCGTGCCGCCGATGACGGTCGCCGCGATAGCGTCGAGTTCCCAGCCGGTGCCGGTGATGTTCTGCGCGCTGCCGAGACGGGCCGTATAAACCACTCCGGCGAGACCGGCGAGGGTGCCGCTGATGATGTAGATAAACAGCTTCGTCCGCACGACCGGCAGGCCCATCAGGGCCGCCGACTGCTCGGAACCGCCCATCGCGTAGACCGTGCGGCCCAGACGGGTGCGGTGCAGGACGAAGAACGCCGCGGCCACGACGACGACCGCGATGATCACACCGGGGCTGATCACGAAGTCGTTGACCTTCGGCCCGTCGATCAGCTTGATCGGGGCGGCGAGGCTCAGCACCGCGGAATCCTCGGGGAGGCGCTCCGGGACCGTGCTGAGCATCGAGGCGAGGCCGCGGGCCAGGAACATCATCGCCAGGGTCGCAATAAACGGCTGGACGTTGAAGTACTGAATCAGGACACCCGAGATCACGCCGAAGAGAGCGCCGATCACAACCATCAGGACCATCACGAGCCACGGGTTCCAGCCGGCGTTGATCAGGAGCACGCCGCTCACGCTGCTGAACGCGATCACTGCGCCGACCGAGAGGTCGATTCCGCCGGTGAGGATCACGAAGGTGAGGCCCACGGCAAGGATGATCAGGTGCGCGTTATTGACCAGCAGGTTCGAGATCGTGCTCGCCTGCAGGATGCGGCCGTAGGCGGCCTCGCCGTACACGATCATCCCGAAGAAGATGATCAGCGCGGCGAGGGTGGGCAACTTGTCGAGGTGCTGGCTCAGCCAGCCGCGCGCCCCGGAGGTGCGCTTCGTGCTTGCCGGAGGAGCGGAGCGGGTCATCACGGCACTCATGCGGGGATCGCCTCTTTCTGCGGGGCGCTGCGGCGCGCCTCGCGACGGGATGTGAAGGCGGAGCGGATGCGCTCGGACTGCAGGAGGCAGAGCGCGACGATGACGATCGCCTTGAAGGCGGGGGTCGCCGACGACGAGATTCCGAGGAACACGACCGTCTTGTCGAGGGTGGCGATCAGGATCGCGCCCACGGCGGCTCCGGTGATGTTGAATTTGCCGCCGGCGAGCGAGGTGCCGCCGATGACGACCGCGAGAATCGCGTCGAGTTCGAGCTGGTAACCGGTGCGCGAGACGTCGACCGTCATCACGCTCGCGGTGGCGAAGACACCCGCGACTCCGGCGAGGATGCCGCTGCCGATGTAGGCGGTCATCAGCAGGCCCCGGCGGTTGATACCCGCGAGGCGGGCCGCCTTCGGGTCCATGCCGATGGCCTCGATCATCAAGCCGAGCGCACTTCGGCGCACCAGGACTCCGACGACCACGACAATCGCGATAGCGAGGAGGAACACGACCGGAAGTCCGAAGACGTATCCGTTCGCGAGCCAGCGGAAGGGCTCGTTGGTGGCGGCGGTGTTCTGACCGCCGGTGATCACCTTCGCCAGGCCGCGGCCCGCGAGCATCACGACCAGCGTGCTGATGAAGGGTTGAAGGCCCACCACCGAGACCAGGATGCCGTTCACGGCTCCGAGCACGGCGGCCACCAGCAGCGCAACCGCGAAGGCTCCCGCTGCAGCGCCGAGCGACTCGGGCGCTCCGGCGGAGTTGAGGAACTCCATCGAGACGGCGCCGGCGACCACCATGATCGAGCCGACCGAGAGGTCGATGCCCCCGGTCGCGACGACCAGGCACATGCCCACGGCGATCATCAGGATCGGAGCGGCGGCGCGGGCGATGTCGATGACATTGCCGACGAGGTAGCCGGTGGTCGGGCTGACCGAGACGGCCAGATAGCCGGGGTCCTTCACGACGTTGACGAGGAGGAGCAGGGCGATCGCCACGACTCCCCAGAAGTACTGGCGGCGGATGATCCCGCCGAGGACGGATCCCCGGGCGGGTCGGGTGTCGCTGCTCATGATGCGGCCTCCTGCGTGGCGCTCGCGAGGACGACGACGTCCTCGTCGACGACTCCCTCTGCGGCGATGGTAGTGACGATCGACTCCGCAGTGACAGCGGGACCGTTGAGGATCTCCGCGATCACGCGGTGGTCCTTCAGGACGATGATGCGATCGCTGAGCCGGACCACCTCGTCGAGCTCGGACGAGATGAACACCACGGCGACGCCCTCGCCGGCGAGGGCGATGACTTTCTCCTGGATTTCGGCCTTCGCTCCGACGTCGATACCGCGGGTCGGCTCGTCGAGGATGAGAATCTCGGGGGCGGTGGCGAGCCAGCGGCCGAGGAGGACCTTCTGCTGGTTGCCGCCGGAAAGCTTGCTGATCGGTCGGTCGGGGTCGGCCGGACGCACGTTGAGCTCCACGAGGTACTTGCCGACGATCTCGTCCTTCTCCTTTTTGGAGAGAGGGCGGGCCCAGCCGCGCTTGGCCTGCACGCCGAGGATGAGGTTCTCGCGGACCGAGAGGTCGCGGATGATGCCCTCGTCGCGGCGGTTCTCACTCGAGAACGCGATCTTGTGCGCGAGTCCGGCGGTCGGTGTGGGAACGTCGATCTTTGTGCCGTGCATCGTGATCTCGCCCGTGTCGGGCTTGTCGACGCCGTAGATCAGGCGCGCGAGCTCGGTGCGGCCGGAGCCGAGGAGCCCGGCGAAGCCGACAACCTCGCCGCGGTGCAGGGTCAGGTCGGTGCTCTCGATGGAGCCCTTCTTGCCCAGACCGGTCGCGGTGTAGAGCGGAGCGTCGCGGTAGAGGTGGTCCTGGCTCTCGCGCTCGGAGTCGAGGGAGCGCAGTGTCGCGATGTCCTTGCCGATCATCTTCGAGATCAGCGAGGTGCGGTCGAGCTCGTGGGTGAGGTATTCGCCGACGAAGGTGCCGTTGCGCAGCACCGTCAGGCGGTCGCTGATCGCGTAGACCTGGTCGAGGAAGTGCGAGACGAAGAGGATCGCGACGCCCGCCGCACGCAGGCGGCGAATGACGACGAAGAGGTTCTCTACCTCGTTCGCATCCAGGCTCGAGGTCGGCTCGTCGAGGATGAGCACCTTGGAGTCGCTCACCGTCGAGCGGCTGATCGCGACCAGCTGCTGCATCGCGATCGAGAGCGAGGCGAGCGAGGAGCGGGTGTTGAGGTGGCCGAGGCCGAGCTTCTCGAGTGCGATCTTCGCTGCCTGGTGGGTGGCCTTCCAGTTGATGCCGAAGGGGCCGCGGACCTCGTAGCCGAGCATCACGTTCTCTCCGATGGAGAGGTTCGTGACGAGGTTGACCTCCTGGTACACGGTGGAGATGCCCGCGGCCTGCGAGTCGGCCGTGCCGGTGAGGCGTCGGGTCTCCCCGTCGATCACGATGTCCCCGCTGTCGATGCGGTAGACGCCGGTGAGGGCCTTGATGAGCGTGGACTTGCCGGCGCCGTTCTCGCCCATGAGGGTGTGGACCTCGCCCGGGAACAGGCGGAAGTCGACGCCGTCGAGGGCTTTCACGCCGGGGAAGCTGATCGAGATGTTCGTCATCTCGACGATCGGAGGCGAACCTGTCATGTCGCGTCGTTCCGTTCTCGAGCGGGGCGCAGCCGAGCGGGTGCGCCGAAGGGTCGGAGCGACCGGGGTCGGCGGGAGGGCCGGCCCCGATCGCTCCGGGTGGGTGCTGCCGCGTGTGGGCGCGGCGGCCAGTGGTGCGCGGCGACTAGAACTTGCGGTCGGGCAGCGCTGTGGCGGCGGCCTCGGGCGAGTCGAAGGTCTCGCTCGGGACGACGATCGAGGACTCGACCTTCTCGCCGGCGAGCGTCTTCTTCACTGCGTCGAGGGCGGTCTCGCCGAAGAGCGGGTTGTACTCGGCGACGAAGCTCAGCTCGCTGTCGGCCAGCGCCTGGAGGGCGTTCTTGGTGCCGTCGATCGTGGCGATCTTGACGTCGGTGCCGGGGGTGAGGCCGGCCTCCTGGACGGCCTGGACGGCACCGAGGCCCATCTCGTCGTTCTGAGCGAAGACCAGCTGGACGTCGTTGTTGTTCGACTTCAGGACGGTCTCGAAGACGCTCTTGGCCTCCTCGGTCGACCAGTTCGCGGTCTGTGCGCCGATCTTGGTGAAGGCGGGATCGGCGCCGATGACCTCGTCCCAGCCCTCATTGCGCTCGTTCACGACCGAAACGCCCGCGGGACCCTCGAGGGTGAAGTACTTGCCTCCGCTCGGGAAGGTGGTCTTCGCCCAGTCGGCGACCGAGGTGCTGACCGCGATGTTGTCGGGCGCAATGCGGGTGACGTAGAGGTCGGTGGTGTCCGGCTCGATGCCGCGGTCGATCAGGATGACCGGGATCTCGGCCTCCTGAGCGCGCTCGAGCGAGTCCTCCCAGCCGGAGCCCTCCGTGGCGGAGAGCAGGATGATGTCCACGCCCTCGTCCACGAAGGAGGTGAAGGAGTCGATCTGCGACTTCTGGTCTCCGTTGGTGGCGGGTGCGTACTTGAGGTCGAAGCCGGCGTCCTTCGTGAACGTGTCCTCGATGTTGGTCTCGTTCGCCTGGCGCCATGCGCCCTCGGGGCCGACGGCCACGAAGCCGATGGTGGTGAGGTCACCGCTCGAGCCTGAGCCCGAATCGGAGCCGGAACCGCCCGAGCATCCGGCGAGTCCGAACGCGAGTGCGCCGACTGCTGCGAAACCCAGGAACTGGCCGATACGCCTCGTCTTAGACATAGATCTCCTCCTTGAGATCGCGGGCGCGACGAGCGCGCCCGAGATGGTGGACCCTGAAGGGCCTCGAATACGGGCCTAGCGGCCCGAGGTGCGGTGAGTGCAAGATGTGCAGTAGGCGCCGGCCGAAGCAGCGCCGCGTCGAAATGTTACCGTGAACAATTCTAGCGACGCAACAGCGCGCCGCGCCCCTTCGATAACGATCCGGTCGCGGGCCCCCTCGGACCGGGGATCCGAGCGCTCAGGGAGTGTCGGCGCGGACGTGGACCTCGTTGCCCTCCAGGGTGAAGCGCAACGCCGTGCCGACCGGGTACTCCTCGCGCAGCTGCTCCGAGGCCTCCGACGTCACGGTGAACTGCGCGACCGCGGGAAACGCCCCGGCCGTGCAGCCCTGGAAGAACGGGCCGTCCTGCGGATCGACGGTGCGCACGATGTACAGGCACGAGCCGGCGCTCGGGGAGCGCCGCTGCCGGACGACGGTGAGACCGGTGTCGGCGGGACGGCTCTGCCGCACGACGGTGAGCCCGCCGAAGTCGTCCGTGGTGACCGAGCCGTCGAAGCCCAGTCCCTCCCAGCCGGGGATGTCGGTGCCGTTGGTCAGCGGCAGTACGGCGACCTCGCGGCCGGGCGGCTCCGGGGTTCTCGTGACGAGGAGGGTGGCGCCGACCGCGACGGCGGCCGTCAGCAGGAGCGCCGTCGCCCGGCCGAGGACGCTCCGGGCCCGAGCGGAGCGCGGAGCAGGGGGATGCTCCGGATCGCCGGAGTCGGGCTGTTCGAGGGCGGGAGTTGCCGCGACGGGTGGGGCGGGCTCGTCCGTGGCGGACGGAGCTCCGGCCTCGAGCGCGACCAGCCGGGCACGCGCGAGCGGATCGCGGTCGATGTCCGGACGGCGTCCGTAAGCGCGCCGCCTCAGCTCGGCGAGTTCGTCCCTAGCGTGGTCGTCCACCTCCGGATTCTCGCAGGCCGACGGCTCGCAACCGAGGTCGAGAACCGGCAGAAGGCCGGAACAGGCGCATCACGTCGATGCGGGCCTCGGTTGCGAACCGATCCTCAGCGCGCCGCGGCGGCGTGGAGCAGATCCAGCAGATACGGAGCCACGATCTGCGGCGAGATGCGCAAGTCCAGAAGGAGGAACGGCCGCACAACGGGGTCCTGCCCCGTCCACACGGCGAGGGCGCTCAGGTCCGCCATCGTCCGGACGACCACGCCCTCCGCGCCGAGGCTCGTGGCGACTCCGGCGAAATCAACCTCCGGGATCAGCATCGGGCCTTCGGCGAGGCCCAACGCGCCGTAGACGTTGAGCTCGGCACCGTACGCGGCGTCGTTCCAGACCACGGCGACGCCCCGGCCGCCCGCCACGCGGATGGCGGACTCGAGATCAGCGAGCGCCATCAGGCCGCCGCCGTCGCCGGTGACCAGGACGACCGTCGTCTCCGGTCTCGCCAGCGCTGCTCCCACCACTGCCGGGATCCCCAGGCCGACCGCCTGGAACGCGGTGCCGAGCGTCACCAAGCGCTCGGGTGAGGCGTGCGGCCAGTGCATGATCGGCCAGCCGAGGAAGTGCCCGCCGTCGGTGACGACGACGCGGTCCTCCGGCAGGAGCGCCGCCAGAGCGACGGCCGTGGAGCGCGGATCGAGCCGGCCGTCCGCGGCCCGCTGGTCGCCTTCATCACGGGCCAGGTGCAGGTCCGGGTCGACGCAGTCGCGCCATTCGCCCCGCGAGCGCCTTCGAGTGCGCAACTCCGCGACCAGGGCCTCGGCGACCAGGCGAGCGTCGCCCCGGATGTAGTCGTCGACCCGGCCGTCCGTTGCGGCTGGGGTGATGTCGACCTGCACGACGCGGGTGGCGGGGGCGAACAGTTCACCGCAGCGCAGGAAATGGCGGTCCAGCGACGACCCGATCACGAGCGCGAGGTCGGCGTCGTGCACGAGCGAGAGCGCCCCTGTTGCACCGAAGCCGCCCAGTACGCCGAGGTCGTGGCTGCGGGAGGGAAACGTTCCCAGACCGAGGACGCTCGACGCGGTGACGGCTCCCGTGAGGTCGGCGAGTTCGCCCAGAGCGCCCCCGGCGTCCGCGAGCCAGGCGCCCCGACCCGCGACGAGCAGGGGGCGTTCGGCCGCCGCGATCATGGAGGCGAGGCGGGCGATGTCGGTAGAGGAAGGCACCCTCCGCCCCGCCCGGCGAAGGACCTGCGACCTCGGTAGAGCTGCGGCTTCGGCGGTGGCGAGATCGGCGGGGATCGCGAGCACCACCGGTGTTCGTTCGGCGAGAGCGTGCTCGATCGCGCGAACGGTCGTGTAGGCGGCGTCACGAATGCCGACGGTGAAAGTCCGGACCCCGGCCGCCCGCGCCATCGCCGACTGGTCGACGCCCCAGGGGCGCCTCCCGGTGCTCGGCTCATCGCCCGCGACGAGGAGGAGGGGCGAGCGCGCGAGTGCTGCCTCGGCCAAAGCGGTGAGGGTGTTGGTGAAGCCGGGCCCGCAGGTGGTGGTGGCCGCGGCGAGGCTGCCGCCGGCGCGGAAGTGGGCGTCAGCTGCCACGACGGCGCCGCCCTCGTGGCGGAGCGGAATAAATCGTGCCCGAGGGTGGCGCTCCACGGCGTCGATCAGGTGGGCATTGCCGGCGCCCATCACTCCGAAGACGTGACGGACGGAGAAGGCGAGGCTGTGGGCGACGTGCGCGGAGACCGAGGGCATGCGACCTTTCGAGGAGGAACTGATGCCCCGCCAGGCCGAGGTCACCAGCCGTCAACGCTGACAGCACCCCGGCGGCGAGTCCAGAGTGGTCCTCTCAGAAGAGCTGGAGTGTGCTCCGAGGACTCGGAGCACCGCTCGGTCGGGCTGGTGGCGGTCCTCGGTCTCTCGATCAGTCGTCGTCGAAGTCGTCGTCGTCGCGGTCGGCCGCGATCATCTCGACGATCGTGTCGACGGTGAGCCAGGGGCCGTTGCTGACCTCGCCGATCTTTTCGCGGTCCTTGAAGACGACGATGCGGTCGCTGAGGCGCACCACCTCCTCCAGCTCGGACGAAATGTAGACGACGGTCACCCCCTCCTTCGCGAGCTGCGCGATGTGCGCCTGGATCTCGACCTTCGACGCCACATCGATCCCGCGCGCCGGCTCGTCGAGCACGAGCAGGCGAGGCCGGGTCGCGAGCCAGCGCGCGAGGACCACCTTCTGCTGGTTGCCTCCGGAGAGGTATTTCACCGGGATGTCCGGATCGGCCGGCGAGATGTTGAGCGCCTCGACGTAGGTGCGCACCAGGGTGTCGGTCTCGGCGGCCGAGAGCGGATGCGCCCACCCGCGCAGGGCCTGCAGGCCGAGCACGAGGTTCTCGCGGAGGGAGAGATCGCCGATGATCCCGTCCTCGCGCCGGTTCTCGCTCGAGTGCGCGATGCGGTGGCGCAGCCCGGAGACCGGGTCGGAGATACGGGCCGGCTCGCCGTCGATCAGCACCTCGCCGGTGTCCGGCTTCTCCACTCCGCTCACCAGCGACGCCAGCTCGGTGCGGCCCGAGCCGCGCAGGCCCGCGAAGCCGACGATCTCGCCGCGGTGCAACTCCAGATCGGTCGGGCCCACGGCGCCGCGGCGGCCGATGCCGTGGGCGCGGTAGATCGCCGGGCCGACGGGCTGGCGCCGGTGCTCGCGGCGGTCGGAGCCGATCTGCCGCAGCGCGTCGATGTCCTTGCCGATCATGGTCGCGATCAGCTCGGCGCGGTCCATGATGTGCGTCGGGTACTCGCCGACGGTGTCCCCATCGCGCAGGACGGTCAGCCGGTCGCTGAGCGTGAGGACCTGCTCGAGGAAATGCGAGACGAAGAGGATCGCGACGCCCTGGTCGCGCAGCCTCCGCAGCACGGTGAAGAGGCGGGCGACGTCGCCGAGGTCCAGGCTCGAGGTGGGCTCGTCGAGCACCAGCACCCGCGGCCGGTCGACCATCGCCCGCCCGATCGCGACCAGCTGGCGGATCGCGGGCGAGAGCGAACGCAGCGGCAGATGCGAGTCGAGGTCCTCCAGGCCCAGCTCCGCGAGCATCTCGGCGGCGCGGGCGTGCGTGCGCGACCACGAGATGCCGAAGCGGCCGCGGACCTCGTGCCCGAGCATCACGTTCTCGCCGATGCTGAGGTTGTCGGTGAGGCGCTCGTCCTGGAACACGGCCGTGATGCCGGCGGCTTTCGCCTCCGCGGGGCCGCTGAAACGCCGTACGACGCCGTCGACGAGGATCTCGCCCGCATCGGGCCGGTGGATGCCGGTGAGCGTCTTGATCAGCGTCGACTTGCCCGCGCCGTTCTCTCCCATCAACCCGTGGATCTCGCCGGGCATCAGCCGCAGGTGCGCGTTCCGCAGAGCGGGACCGGAGGAGAAGGAGACGCGGATGTCGGTCATCTCGACGACGGGTGCCACGGCATTCCGGGTCGTCCTCGATGCGATCGCCACGTGCCGTCCTCGGTTCGTGTGCGGCGCGCCGTCAGGGTTCGACGCGCCAGGGGCTGCCGCCGATGATACGCGAGCGCGTACGGCGGGATCGGACCAGGAGAGTCACGATCGGGGAGTAGCCGTGGAGGAGCGGATCACCAGCTCGGTGGGGATCCGGGTGCGCTGCGGGATCTCCTGGCCGCGGATCCGCGCGTGAATCACCTCGGCGACCGTCGTGCCGAGCTTGTCGAAGTCCTGGCGCACCGTCGTCAGCGGCGGGAGGAAGTGGCGGGCCGTGGGCAGGTCGTCGAAGCCGACGATACTGACGTCCTCGGGGACCCGGATTCCGCGCTCGACAAGGCCGTGGATCACTCCGAGCGCCATCTCGTCGTTCGCGACGACCATCGCGCTGAAATCGGGCACCGAGCTCAGACTCGCGGCGAAGTCGTATCCGGAGTCGGGGGTCCAGTCGCCGATCACGATGGGGCGCTCGTGCATCCCCCACGACTTCGCGCGGCTGTGGAAGGCGCGTTCGCGGGCGCGCGCGTCGAGCCAGTCGAGCGGACCGGAGAGGTGCAGCACGTCGCGGTGGCCGAGGTTGCCGAGGTGGTCGACGGCCTGGAACATCCCGGCCTGCTGGTCGACCGAGACGGTAAGAAAATTCGGATCCTTGTCGCTCTTGACGACGAGCGTCGGCACGCCGATCTCGACGGTGCGCAGTGTCGCGACGGAGGAGGAGCGCGGCGCGATCACGCAGAGCGCGTCGATCCCCAGGCCCATCAGATGGTCGATGGCGTCGGCGGGTGTCATCTCGAGATCGGGACGCAGGGCGATCGAGGTGATCGAGTAGCCCTTCTCGCGGGCGGCGCGCTCGATCGCGCGCAGAGTGCTGGAGGGTCCGTATTCGGCGCCGCTCTCGATCATCACGCCGATCCGGTCGGTGCGTTGCGTGACGAGGGATCGGGCGGCGATGTTGGGCCGGTAGTTGAGCTCGTCGACCGCCTCGAGGACCTTCTGGCGGGTCGACTCCTTGATGTTGGGGTGGCCGCTGAGCACCCGCGAAACGGTCATGTGCGAGACGCCCGCGACCGCCGCGACATGCCGGAGGTTCGGCCGATCGGCCATGAGAGGACCTCCTCCGCTCCCCGGGCGGGTGAGCCGCGCCACCCCGGCACGGACGAGGCGGAGAAGGCTCGGCTGCCGGGGGTGAGAACAGCATAGTCAGGCGCGCCCGACCGCTCGGTGGGCGACTCCTGAGCGGGCGGAGATCGTCGCCGGGCGGCGCGAACCGCGCGGCGGCAGCGCGGCCGGATGCTGCGGATACTGCGGCTGGGCGGCGCGGATAGTGCGGCCGGGTGCTGCGGAGACTGCGGCCGGGCGGCGCGGGCGGGTACTGTCGGGAGCCACATGGCACGCGACAACGAACCGACCGTCACCCTCACCGATCCGCTCGAGGAGCGCCTGCGCGCGCAGGTCGCCCGGGAGGGGGAGCGCGCCGTCGCTCTGCGCTCCGCGGCCCTGCTGACCGGCGGCTACGAGGGCGAGTCCTTCCTCCTCACCGTGGGCGGCGAGCACGCGGAGGGGATCCTCCAGGGCGCTCCCTCCCTCTACTGGCCCGAGCTCTGGGGCGCTCGCGCCCTGCTCTACGTCTGGGACGACTCCGCCGCCGACGCGGTGACCGCCGGACTCGCGAATCCGTCGTGGCGCGTGCGCGAGATGTGCGCCCGCGTCTGCGCGGAGCGGGTGCTGGGCGGGCAGAAGAAGCTCGCCCGGCTGACGACCGACGAGCACCCGCGGGTCCGTGCGGCCGGGGCGCGCGCGCTGGTGGCGGCGGCCGTGGCGGGGATCTCCTCCGGTCGCGACGCCAAGGGCGAGTTCGCGGCGAGCGTCGAGGCCGTGTTGACGGGGATGCTCCGCGACCCTGACCGCGACGTTCGCCGGGCCGCGCAGCAGTCGGCCGACGTGCTGCGGGAGGCGCGCTCGGCCTGAGCGGACGGTCGTTCGTGACGAAGGGCTGCCTCGCGGCTCCGGTGACGGCCGTTCGCGACGAGTCGGCGGGCCGGGGGCTCAGCCGACCAGGTACAGCTCCCGAACCCGCGTCGCGACCCTGACCACTGCGACGCGCTCGGCCAACGCACGACTCTTCGACTCGCCCCGCGAGGTGTCCGGCCGCGCTGGCTCACGCTGTCGAAGCGCTGGGGAGTCACGCAAAGGTCCTCCTGGTGCTCTCGCTCGAGCACGAAGGCCCCGCCACGGCCGTGGAGCTCGCAGAACGCCTGCGGATCAGTCAACCGGTCCGCCCTGAGGGCCCCTGTCGGATCTCTCGTCGCGCTCCTCGCCGCCGGCGCGGAGTAGCAGTGGTCGGTTGCTCGCGGTTAAGCAACCTCGCGAGGGAGGCTCTCACCGTAGCGTCAGATCGTGAACCCTGTGCAGGGGGTCGTCCCTCTGCTTGCCCCGTTTCCGGCGGCGCGAGCTCCGGCTCGCGCAACGGTCAGGGAGCACCGCAGAAGGGGAGGCGCCCTCGGGCCGGGAGTCGCTCACCGATGCGCCCGAGGACGACGGGTGCACTTGTCGAAACGCACAGCTGGAACTCGGCACTGGTCAGCTCAGTCCATGACCCCGTCAGCGCTTTCACGTCCCTCATTCCGGCCAGCCCGGCCTCGCTCGCCTTCGCAGCTGCCTCCTTTCGGCACCAAATCCTGATCGTGTCGTCGGGACGGCTGCGTAACCAGGCCGCTTCCTCCGCGGAGAGCACCGGCGTGAGATCCGTCGGTGCGACAGCTCGGACGGGCTCGATGTCGACACCGATGGACCTCGACGCGACGCCTGCGACGACCGCTCCACTCGCGTGCGCGATACTGACCCGGAGGTGCGGCGCGCTCGAAAACCTCGGCACGCCGTGACTGCCGCCACAGACCGCGCACTCCTGGCGAAGTTCGAGGCGATCCGGGCCCAGACCGAACCACCCTCCGCAGACGCGGGCGAGAAAGTGCGCCGCTTCAAAATCGTCCCGATCCGGCGCACGGAGCATGAGCGCGGCGCGTTCCTGTTCCGCGGTCGAGAGCTGGTGGGCAGACACCAGCGGATCGGCCAGGACGGCGGGTGTCAGGCCCCAGAGGACGATCGCCGCTGCGGCTCCCGTCATCGCTGCGAGACGGCGCTCGACGGCCTGGTCATGGCTGCAGGATCCGATGTAGGCGTCGGCTCACAAGCCAGATTCCTGCGACCGACATCACCATGAAATAACCGATGTGTACCAGTATGCCGGCGTCCGGAATCCCGAGCGTGAGCGCTCGCATTAGCTCGATCGCGTGGTACAGCGGGAGGGCCTGGACGATCGGCTGGACCGGTGCCGGGTAGACGGACAGTGGGAAAAAGCTGGTAGAGAAAAAGAACATCGGGATCAGAGCGGCCGTCACCCAGTCGAGGTGCTGAAAGCTCTTGACGAACGTTGTGACAGCCATGCCTGCTGCGGCAAACCCGAAGGAGACGAGGACGAGCGCGGGCAACGCGGCGAACGCCCATGCCGAGGTGATCAGGCCCATCGCGAGCATGACGAGAAGGAACCCTGCACCGTACGCGGCTCCCCGGATCAGGCTCCAGCAGATCTCGCCGAGGGCGATGTCGAACGGCCGCAGCGGCGTTGCGATCATCGCGTCGTAGAGCTTCGCAAATCGCATTTTGAAGAACACGTTGTACGTCGAGTCGTAGATGGCACCGTTCATCGCGGATGAGGCCAGAAGCGCCGGAGCAACGAAGGCGCCGTACGGTACCGATCGTCCATCCACCTGCACGTCGTCGATGAAGAATCCGAGACCAACTCCAAGTGCGAGGAGGTAGAAGAACGGCTCGAAGAACCCCGAGACGAGCGGCACGATACTCCGGCGTGCAACCCTCATGGAGCGCTCGACGACGGCACCGCTGCGGCCGACGGTCCGTAGTTGCGAGGCGTGGGGGGCGAGACCGTTCATGACACGAGCCTCCGGTAGTAGATCCATCTCGCGACAAGCATGCCGGAGATCAGCACGATGAGCAGGATCGCGACGTGCGCGGCGGCCGGTAGAGCACTGAGGGTGCCCAGAGTGGTCCCTCTTGCGAGTTCGTTCGCATGCCAGAGCGGAGAGAGGGTGATCGCGCCCTGCAGCCAGTCGGGAAAGCGCGAGATCGGGAAGTACGTCCCTGAGAAAAGCGTCATTGGCAGCACGACGATCCGGAACAGGATGTTGAATGCCTCACCGTCGCCCTTGCCTACGATCCAGGCCCCGAAGGCAAGCGACCAGGCGGCGCAACCCGCCCCGAGAAGGACCGCCACGGGTATCATCCACATCCCGTTGAACCCGCCCGCGACGCCAAACAGCGACAGGACGAAGTAGAACGCGACGGCCGAGATGGCAACCCGGAAGGCGATCAAAAGGATCTGGCCGTCGGCCACCTGGCCGGGCGTGACTGGCGTGGCCGTGATGCCCACGAACTCCCTTCCCCATGCGAACCGTGCGAAGGCGGGATAGCTGCCCTCCGTCGTGGCGATCTGCAGCGCCGCGGACGTCAGGAGCGCCGGGGCGATATAAGCGAGGTACGAGGCGCCGCCGAAGGCCTCAGGATCGGAGGTGTCTACCAACGTGCCGAGGCCGAGGCCGACGGCGAGGAGGTAGATGACCGGTGCGCCAATCGCTTCTGAAAGGCTCGCCGCGAACGCGCGGCGCCAGATCAGGAGCAGGTACTCGAATACGGCCCGACGGGGGCGTGGAGAGCGGGGGGCCATCGTTGCCATCACTCGATGAGCGATCGTCCGGTGAGGATGAGGAAGACGTCCTCGAGCCCGGACCGGCGGATGAGTGTAGACAGGGGGCGAACGCCCGCGGCCAGCGCGCTGGCGAGTACGCTCTCGCCGTTCTCCGTGTAGACGAGCAGGCGGTCGGGGAGTACCTCGACACGGTCGCAGAGCCGTAGGACCTCAGGTTCAGCGACCCGCTGTGCTCCGGGCTCGAAACGAAGCTCGAGGACCTCCGGGGTTGAATAGCGGAGTATGAGCTCGGCCGGGGCTCCCTCGGCGATGATTCGCCCCTCATCCATGACAACGAGACGGTCGCACAACTGTTCCGCCTCATCCATGTAGTGCGTCGTCAGCACGAGCGTCACGCCCTGTTGCTTGAGCTGGAAGAGCTTGTCCCACAGAACGTGGCGCGCCTGCGGGTCCAGGCCGGTGGTGGGCTCGTCGAGGAGCAGCAGCTCCGGAGAGTTCATGAGTGATCGCGCGATCGTCAGACGCCGCTTCATTCCGCCGGACAGATCATCGACGCGCGTATCCGCTTTCTCTGCGAGCTGGGCGAAGTCGAGCAGCTCCAGGCTGCGTTTACGGCAGTCGGCGCGCGACATGCCGAAGTAGCGGCCGTAGACGAGCAGGTTCTCGCGCACCGTCAGCTCGGCATCGAGATTGTCCTGCTGCGGCACGACGCCGATGCGCGCGCGGATGGTGACGCCGTCGCGCTCCGGGTCGAGCCCGAGCACGGTGAGCTGGCCGCCGCTGCGGGGAGAGACGCACGCGATCATGCGCATGGTCGACGACTTGCCTGCACCGTTCGCACCCAGCAGCCCGAACGTCTCGCCGCGCGCCACTTCGATGTCGATTCCGCGTACGGCGTGCACAGAGCGTTATTCATAAGGTCTGATTCGGGCGTGTCGTTCCGAGGCATCGGCTTCCCATTCGGGAGAATAGAAGTTCCAAAGCTCGCTATTTTCGGAACGGGAAGCCGATGCGGTACGACTCTACTACAGGCCTGGATGCGGAGCAATTGACGGAGCTGATCTGTCGGATATGGCAGATTGTCACGGGGAGGGGTGAGATTTCGGGACGCCCGGTGCTGCTGAACATTCGCGAGCAGGTCGTTATGACTCTGATCTTATTGCGGCAGAACGTGAACCAAACGACTATCGCGGATATGTTCGGTGTGTCGCAGCCCACGATTTCTCGCGCATATCGGCGGATCGTCCCGCTGATCGAGCAGGCCTGCTGTTTGTCGGGGGTGTGTTTAAAGACGGCTATCCAGGGCCGAGTGGTCCTGGTCGACGGCACCGATGTTCCCACCGGGAACCGCGCCGTGACGGGGAGAGCGAACTACTCCGGGAAGCGACACCGTCAAGGGCTGAACGTGCAAGTTGCCTCGGACGTGAACGGTAACTTGCTTTGCGTGTCCGATCCGACCCCCGGCGCTCGGCACGACCGAGCGACCATCAGCCTGTGTGGATGGGAACCGATTCTCGATAATGCCGAGTGGATAGCGGACCCAGCGTACGTCGGAACCACCGCAGTCACTCCCCGGAAAAAATTTCACCACGGACAACATGATGACAACACACGTACAGCCAACCGATACATCTCCTCCATCCGTTCGGCGGTCGAAAGATGCATCGCGCACTGGAAGAACTGGAAAATCCTCAAGACCGGCTATCGCGGACGTCTTACAGAACTTCCCAACCTCATTCGCACCGTCACCCGCCTCGAACTTTACCGACTCGGCTGGTAAATGCTTATGAATAACGCTCACAGTCTCAGGCTGAGCGGCGCCCTTTCGTCGTCCGCCTCGGACCGGGTGTGATTTGATCAGCCCGTGGGCACTGACGGCAGCATCGCGCAACAAGAAATTCCCCATTCCCCCAGAGTATCAGTGATGATCTCTCCTCACATTCACGCAACGAACGGACGCTTCTCATGATCGGACGACCCTCGATCCTGATCGTCGGAAGCGGGATATCGGAGGAGTACCGCGGCTACGCGCTTCGCTCCGTCGCCGAGGCATGCGCGGTTGTCCTCCTCGACGACGCGGCGCCGACCTGGCAAAGGCCGCTGATCGCGGGGTCGGCGCAAGCGGACCTGTCTGACGGCCCGTCCGCGGTCCACGCCGCTCTCGCCCTCGCGAGAAGCCACCCGATCGCAGGGGTGTTGAGCTGGGACGAGCGGCGGATCGAGTTGGCGGCCGTCATCGCAGCGGAGCTGGGTCTGCCGCACAGTCCCCCAGAGGCGGTCCGCAACTGCAGAGACAAGTGGAGCGCGCGGCGCCTCTTCGATCGGGCGGGTGTGCCATCCGCCCGGGCGAGGTTAGTCGCGACGCTGGATCAGGCGAGAGCGGCAGCGGCCGCAATCGGCTACCCGGTCGTCCTGAAGCCACGCGCCCTTGCGGGCAGCATCGGCGTCGTCCGCGCAGATACGGAGGACGCCCTCGAAGCTGACTGGGCGTCAGTCGCAGGTGCCACGCTGACGGGTATCGAAGCGTCGGGAGAGGTTCTCGTCGAGGAGTACCTCGACGGTCCGGAATTCAGTGTCGAGTGCCTCAGCCAAGACGGCGCGGTCACGGCGCTGGCCGTCACCCGGAAGTCACTCGGCATGGCGCCCTACTTCGAGGAATTGGGTCACGTAGTCGATGCGGTCGACGCCGCAGGCAAGGAAGAGGCGGCAATCGCGGACGCGGCGACGGACGCAGTCCGTGCGCTCGGGATAACGACGGGCGCGACGCACGTCGAGGTGCGGTTGACCACCTCCGGGCCCAGACTCGTCGAGGTCAACGCGCGGCTCGGGGGCGACCTCATCCCACACCTCGTCCACCTCGCGACCGGGATCGATCTCGTCCGCGCCGCCGCGGATGTCGCGGTCGGCGCTCGTCCGGGCTTGGAGCCGACGAGCGCTCGCTCGGCCGGAATCCGCTTCGTCTACCCGCCCCACGCCGGAGTTGTCCGAGAACTGGGTTCCGCACCTGAGCTGAGCGCCGACCCGCGCTTCTCCCGGCTTGTCTGGATGAGCGATCCTGGCGATCGGGTCGCGCTCCCTCCAGAAGAGTTCGTGGACCGCCTCGGCTTTCTCATCGGAACGGGCGACTCGGCGCAGGCGGTCACGGATTTCCTCGGATCCGCGGAAGCGTTTCTCGAGGTGGACGTGCAACCGCGATCAGGCGCCTAGCGGGAACCACCGCTCCACAACGCGGGCGACGCCCTCGTCGTCGTTCCCGGTCGTGATCTCCATCGCGGCAGCCCGCACATCGTCGTGTGCGTTGCCCATCGCCACAGGGTGCCCAGCCCAGGAAAAGAGCCCGAGATCGTTGGGCATGTCGCCGAACGCCACGGCCGTGCGCGCGTCGATGCCCCATGAGGATGCCAGCGCGTGGACGGCCGCCGCCTTATCGACACCGGCGGCCATGAGCTCGACGAGTCCGAAGTCTGACGACACACTCACCTCAGCGGCGCCGGCGGCCGCGTCGCTGACGACGTCGACCAGCGAGCCGACATCGAGATGACTCCGCACCAGGACCTTCACGACCGGCTCGCTCACCAGTTCTGCACGCGAGCACACAGAGAAGTCCGCATCGCTCCATAGCCCGAGGTCGTGGTCGTCGACGCGGCCGCACTCAGCCCCGGCGCCGACCCGGTGCACGGCCAGGGAAGCGCTCGGGTCCGCTGCCGCCAGCCGTCCGATGATCGAGACCAGCACGTCCGTCTTGAATGGCGTCGAGGCGATGACCGCGCGCGCGTCGAGGTCGAACACGATGCTGCCGTTCGTGCAGACGGCCACGCCGGAGAATCCCGCATCGGTGATTGGATCCAGCCACCACGGTGGGCGGCCGGTCGCGAAGAGGACCCGGCAACCCGCTGCCACAGCCCGCTGTATCGCATCCGTGGTTCGCGGTGATACCCGACCGTCTGAACCGAGCAGTGTTCCATCAACGTCGCACACGATCAGGGGTGGAGCGGCGGGCGACATCACCGCCCCCTGCGCATGGTCGCCGCGATCTCGAGCGTGCGGTAGCCCTGCACGAGGTTGGACCGCATCCACTCAGGTTCGCCGACCAACGTGAACGACTCGACCTGCTCGACGAGAGCGGCCACGAGCTGCCTGATCTCCACGCGCGCGATAGCGGCTCCCAGGCAGTGGTGCGGCCCGTTGCCGAAGCCGAGGTGACGGTTACGGGGTCGATCGGGGATGAAACGGTCTGGATCGTCGAAGACGCGAGGATCGCGATTGGCCGCGGGAAGCCATGCCACGACGGCTTCGCCCTTCGCGATAGCGCGATCGCCCACGGAGGTGTCCTCGGTTGCCACGCGCAGCACATGAGCAGCCGGTGACGTCCAGCGGACAACCTCTTCGACCATCGGATCGAGCAGTTCTGGATCGGAGCGGATCCGACCGAGGACGTCCGGGTGAAGGCTCAGGGCGTGGAAGACCCCCGTGACAGCGTGCCTGGTCGTCTCGTTGCCTCCGATCAACACGTTGTCGCAGTTGATGACGACGTCCTCGATCGTCATGCTCGGGTCCTGGAGCATCGCCGAGATCAAGTCGGATCCCGGCTCGCGCAGACGGCGCTCCGCGAGCTCGAAGAAGTACTGCAGGATCGCCATGTGTGCCTCCATCGGGTTCATCCGATTGAAGCTCGGGTCCTGTCCACCGAAAGCATGATTGGTGAGAGCGATGAGACGCTCTCTCTCGCTCGCCGGGGCGCCGAGCACCTCGCACACAACCGCCGCGGGCAAGCGCGGCCCGATGCTGCGCGCGATGTCCACAGGTTCGGAGGCGCGCAAGAGCGCGACGATATCAGCGGTCTCCGTGTCGATGAGGCCGTGCAGCTCCTGAGTGCGCAGGCGGGAGAGGAAGGGGCCCACGAGCGCACGGAGTGCCCTGTGACGGTCGCCGTCAGTGACGACGATCATGCTCCCGCCCGATGTGTCCGGGTGCTCCGCGTCGAACCCGATCATCATCCCGTACTCCAAGGTGAAAGGAGCGCGCGGCGAGAGGACCCGACTGCAGTCCGCGTACGAGAAGACGGACCAGAAGCCGCTCGGCGAGTCGCCGGGATCGCTCCAGATACACGCGTCGTCCATCGCCATCCGCCGCCAGAACTCGACCCGGTCCTTCGTCATGTAGCGGTCGGGCGACGCCAAGTCCTGCGGGGTCACGCGCGAGCTCCCGCGGGAGGCTCGTCACGGAGAGTCGGACCCAGGCCCCGCCAGACGTCGTCGATCCGCGCGGCGCACTCATCCTCGTTACCGAAAGTCCCCTCGTCGAACCAGCCCGGAGGATTCGGACGGTCTGCGAACCAGATCGAGTGGTGTCCCCGCGCGTTCACGACGACCTTGTCAGTTCCGGGGGCGCTCATGACTCCGCTCCGGGACGCGGAGGCACCGCGTCGACCCATTCGGCGATCCGACCGGCGCAGATCGCCGCCGAGTCCCTACCGGAGTCGACCTCGATGTCGTACACGACTCGCCGGTGGACGGATTCGGCCTGGTGCGCAGCCATTCCGAGCGACCGATCACCGCGCGCCCGCTCCCGCTCCGTCGCGATTCCTGGAGCACACCGGACGCCGACCCAGACGATGTCGAGTCCATCGAGATGATCGCGCAATCGCTCCTGCGACTCCGACCCGTCCAGGAACACATCGTCCAAAATGATCCGCGCTCCGGCGCGAGCCATCGCGACAACGCCTGCCATCCACGCCGCTTCGAGCCGGCGGAACCCGCCGCCGAGTTCTACGGCGCCGTCATCCCCGTATGAGACGCCCTCATCGGCCCCGTCGAGATGAGGCGGTAAAGCATCCACCAGGGTGTCGATGGAGATGCTCAGGTGCGGTTCGGGCAGAATCTCTTGCAGGCTCCTGGCAATCGAGGTCTTGCCGGAGCTTGACCCGCCGTTCACGACGATGATGTCCGGGGTCACGATGTGCTGCCTCCTTCGGGCAGGACGTGGACGCGATACCGACCGGTGATTGTTGCGATGTCGTCCTCCAGTCCGGCGGCGCTGGAGCCGACCAGAACAAACCGTCCGCTCGCCTCCCACACGCCGGGGTCAGCGCCGACCACGTCGCCGGACTGCGGATATCGCGCCGCGGCGACCGATCGTGGTAGGTCGTCGACACCACTGACGCGGACCACGATGCCGCGGTCCGTTTGCTCGAACGGCGTGTACAACCACCCGGACGCCCGCCCCGGCATCCTTTCGAGCATGGTCACGGGACCAGCGGTCACCTCGCTCGGATCGCCCAGGCAGGCGAGAACCGCCTCCCGTGCCAGGTCGACGCCGTAGGCGAGCTGGATGTGGTCTTGGATACCGGCGCCACCGAAGCGATTCGCGATCTCCAGAAAGACGAACGAACCATCCGGGAGCAGAAATGCTTCTAGATGAAAGACGCTCGACGTCAGCCCGACCGCGTCGAGTACGTCGGCAGCGAAGTGGAGCGCCGCATCCAGCGTGGCGGGATCGTCGATCGTCACGGAGGCGAGAGGGGTGGTGTTGAAGCGGAAATCGAAGCAGCTGGTCACATAGGACGATCCGCAGAGGAAAATGATCTCGCCGTCGCGGACGACTCCATCCAGATGGCAGACGGTTCCGTCGACGAACTCCTCGACCTCGTGGTCGTCTGGGCAGCCGTTGCGCCGCACCTCGTCGAGGAGTTCGGTCGTATCGGCGAAGATGCGCACTCCGAGACTGGCGGCCTGGCTGCGGGGCTTGAGAACTTTCCGGCCTGGGAGCGGCCCTAGGGCATCGGCGAGGTCCTTCGCAGTCGTACCGGCGTCCACCGGCCAGAACCGAGGCGTCACGATACCTGCGCCAGCAACCGCTTGCTTCATCACAACTTTGTCTCGACAAAGTGTGGCGGTCCTCACGCTCGTGCCTGGCACGCCAAAGCGTTCTCGGAGGCGGGCCGCGGGCAGGGTGGTGTGTTCATGAATCCCGACGATTCCATGCGGCGGTCCGAGCTTCGTCGCGAGCGCTGCAACCAACTCAATCATCTGCGGCGACGCGCGATTATACTCGTCGAGATCATCACCCGCGGCCACGTCCAGTTCTCCGATGGCCCGGATGCCGGGGAGGGCGCGCGCGGCGAGTCGGCGGGCACTCTTGGCTCTGAGGAGCACGGAGTAAGCGAAGCGCTCGGGCTCGAGAGTGTGCTCCTCGGCTTCGTAGAGACCGACGAGGACGACGTGAGGCAGTTGCTCCATGTCAGCGGGCCCGTTCGGCGACGACGTAAGGGAACACGGCTTCCTCCTGGCGGGCCAGGGTCTGGATCACTGTGAGGCCTGCCGCCGCGAGGTCTGCGATGTCCAGCAGGATCGGCGTGTGTCCGAGTAGAACCGCTGTTCCACCGAGACGGAGCGTGGCGACCAAACGGGGCAGGATCTCTCGCGCCTGAACCGTCGTCACGACCTCCGAATTCAGGAACCGGATGAAGAGGATGTCTACCGAGCCCTCTGTGGGGACGGGGTTGGCGGCGTCGCCATGATGCGCCTCGTCGAGCAACTCCGCGGAGTAGCTGACCATCTGCCGGCTGAGGTCCTGGCCAATGGTGTAAACGGCGAAAGGGGCGGACGCGGCGAACTCCGACAAGAAGCGACCCGTCGAGCAGGCGGGATCGTAGGCGACCACCGCGCGACCGACCGGTGCCGGGTACCCGGCGAACCTGCTGCGGGTGAACGCACGGATGTGCCGTTCGCCCAGAGCGAGGAAGTCGGCTCGCTCCCGGCTCACCTTCCATCCGTCGGGCGGGCTGCTCTTCTCGGTCCCGGGTGAGGAGTATTTCGGGAAGGGGAAGGTCACCGCGGTCGTGCTCTGCATCGCGTCGTAGATGCGGCGCCGCTCGTCGATGCCGAGCGGCGCGGCGACGAGACGCGCGTCGGAGTCCGAGGTGCGTAGGGAGTGCAATCTTCCGATGATGTTAAACCAGCGGATTCTGCTGCAGAACACCCCCGGCATGTCGTCGTCGACGACGTAGTCCGAGATCGTCTTAATTCCCGCGTACCACTGCCCGTCGACCTCGAAGACGAAGAGGCGCTCTGGGTACTCGAGCAGTGGTTCGTGGAACACGACAAGGCTGTCGCCGCAGCGCCATCGATCGAAGTCTCCCATGGTGAGCTCGTCACGAATGCAGATCTCGTCGGCGACGAACTCGATGGACGGGTCACCCGTGCGGACCCAGGCCCCAGTCGTGTCAGCGCTCACCGTCTACCGCCCCCTCGAGCTCGAAGAGTCCGCGGAGCCCGCGGAGCACTGGACGATCTCCGGCTACTGCGAACGGCCACCCGTACCCGTCGAGCGATTTGCTGATGGCGGACAGCACGCGTGGGTCGGCTTCGGATTGGGCCGCTTGGCGGAGCCAGAGCTCCGGATCGACGTGGCCCGACTCAGTAAGACCGAGCTCGGCGATGATCTGAGCGGCGGAATAGCTGCGCTCGATCACGAGGTGACGACGACCGGTCCGCGTCGGAGGGAACAACGCCTCTTCGACGACCGTGGAGACGTCGACCATGGGTATCTCGCCGCGGAGGACGGGGAACATCCCGTTCTCGAGCGAGAGTCGGAACATCTGCGCGAAGGTGTCGAGCTCGAGGAACTCGCGTTCGGTCGCGTCGTGGCCGTAGACGAGGCCGCAACGGAGGATGTCGACTGCGCAACCGATCGTGGCGAGAACATCGACGACGCTCTCGCTGATCGCCTTCGACTGCGAGTATGGATCATCGATTGCCGACAGTACTGCCGCAGAGAGCGGCTCGAAGCGCTCGCCGACGGAGGCCGCCGAGAGGAAGACGAAGCGTTCGGCGCCCAGACGTGCAGCCGCACGGACGACGTCCGCGGTGCGAGCGACGCTGTCGAGAAGGTGTTCCCTCAGCGGGAGTGCGTGATTGACATTGTATCCGGCATGCACGACCACATCGCAGGTGTCGGCTTCCGCGGTGCCCTCGGCGATGGCGGCTAGTTCGTCGTAGTCGACGACACGGACCGTCGCGAAGTCTTCCGCCGCGCGACCGAGCCTGTCGCTGTGCCTGCGGACCAGGTCGGCACGCGATGTTGTGCTCACGACCGTGATCGCATCGAACTCATCGATGGCGCGCTCGAGGATGCGACCGCCGATGAAGCCACCCGGACCGCTGAGCAGGAGGGTGCGTCTGTCACCGCAGATCCGGGGTCGCTCTATCCCGGCCAAGTCGGCGCGAAGCCGATCGATGTGGAGCTGCGCTTCGCGGAGGACCGCTGTCTCGCTCGCCGCCCCCTCTTGCTCGACATCCGCCGCGATCGCCTCGACGAACGCGCGGATCGTGAAGTCGTAGTTCATGTGGGCGAACGCCTCTCGCACCTCGTCCTCGCCGTAGACGCTGGCGAGTTTCATCTGGAGGCGCACGAGCGACATCGATGTCCCGCCGGCTCGAAAGAGCGAGGTTGCTTCATCGAGCGGGCGCCCGATCACCTCGGTGACGAATGCGGATACCGTCTGCGCCACCGTCGGGACCTGCTCCACTGGAGCATTACCCGCAAGAACCTGTTGGACCACTGCGGCGCGATCGATCTTGCCGTTGTCCGTCAGCGGAAGGGCTGGGATCGAGACGACCCGGTCCGGCATCTCCCAGGGCGCGAGGGTCTCCGAGAGCGAGTTGCGCAGCACTTCCTCGGAGAGCGATGACTGCTCGCGCACGAGCACGAGCTCATCGTCGTTGGCTACGAGCACTGCGGAGCCGGCTGCGGTACGCGCGATCCGGCTCTCCACGTCGACCGGCGAGATTCGGTGGCCGAGCCGTTTGATCTGGTCGTCGATGCGTCCGCGGTAGAAGATCACGCCGTCCACGATTTCGACGTCGTCGCCACTGAAGTACGCGCGCATCCCATCGAGGACCGTGAACGGCCCGCCGTGCTCATCGCCGCCAACGGCGTATCCGAGAGCAACGCCCGGCCCGAGGAGGACCAGCTCGCCCCGGCCGTTCTCGCGCAGCGACCCGTCCACCCGAACCAGGGCGGCGAATCCATCGATCGGTCGTCCGATGGAGGTGCTGAACTGAGAGGACTCGTAGATCGAGAAGCAGACCGTGGCCTCGGTGGGGCCGTAAGCGTTCAGGACGCGGCTGTGTGCGGACGCTTCCTCGAACTCGGCTGCATGCAGCGCTTCGCCCGCGAAGACGACCGTACCGATCCGCTCCCGCGCCGAGCGACCCAGCCTCGCGTACACGGATGGGGGCAGCGTGATCAGGTCGCAGCCGTGCTCTGCGAGGTGACGCTCGACGCTCGGAAGCCACGGGCCTCCGTGATGAGCGGGGACGACGAGTGTCGCTCCGGCTGCAAGGGTGACCAAGATCTCGGCGATCGATGCGTCGAAGGACAGGGAGGCGAACTGCACCACACGATCGCCCGCTCGAAGCCCGAATGCCTCGCGCTGCGACCGGCACAGCGCCCCGATGCCCTCGTGGCCGACATCGACGAGTTTAGGTTGCCCGGTAGAGCCCGACGTGAAGATGGAGTAGGCGACGGCGGATGACGCGACACGTGATGCGGCCTCAGCGGTCTCCGATGCCATCTCGGCGTCCACGAGCGTCCACGGGCCGCGTCCGCGCAGCGTGACTTCTTGCTCGCCGTCGAGGCAGATCACGGACGTGACGTGCGCAGCTGTGAGGGACTCGACGATGCGGGGGGTCGGAGTGTTCGGATTGATCGGCGTGTAGATGCGGCCGGAGCGTAGAACGGCGAGTGCCCAGACGATAGCGTCCGCGGAGTGCTCGCCGACCAGAGCAACGCGTCCGCCCGTCGGTGTCTCGGCGAGCCTGGCCGCCCGGCGGCGGGTCACCTCGTCCAGCTCGCGATAGGTCCACTGCCGCCGCTCGTCCGTCAGCGCCGTCGCATCGGGCCGATCGGTGAGAATACCGTCCAGCAGTTCGGACACAGTCGCGTGCATGAGACCCCCAATTCGCCCCATCCACCGTAGCGAGCACGGGGACGGTAATTCGGCCAGCATAACCGCACGACTCCTCAGGTTGTACGATCACCCCATGGGGATGGGCAGCAGTACGGCAATGACGCCGCGGGCGGGTTGGCCGGTCAGTCGGATTTCCGAGACTTTGCATGACGCCGCTCTTGCGACCGGTCGGGCGGCTGACATAGCCGTCGAGCAGGGGTCATCTGTGCTCACATACGCCGAGCTTGCCGCGCAGAGCGCGGACGTTGCACGCGCGCTCCTGGACAGGGAGATCGGGCCGGGAAGCTTCGTCGCCGTACGATTCGGCCGCTCCATCGACACGGTGGTCGGCCTGATCGGCATCCTCCGCGCCGGCGCGGCATACGTCGCCCTCGATCCACGTCATCCTGTCGAGCGGACCCGACGCATCCTGGCGCAGTGCGAACCGGTTGCGACCCTGACGACGGCGACGGCACCGGAAAATCTGGGTTCCGAGATGACCGTCGCCGGGTTGCTCGCGGAGCGCAGAGGTCTTCCTCCCGGCGACCTCCCCGCCGTCTCGTCGACCGCGGCCGCTTATGTCACCTATACCTCTGGTTCGACCGGCGTTCCTAAGGGTGTCATCGCCGAGCACGGCGGGGCCTCCGTCTTCGTGTCCGCTATTGTGTCGCGCCTGGCGATCACCAGGGACACGAGGTTCCTCCAGTTCTACCCTCTGACCTTCGACTCCGCCGTGGTCGATCTCCACGCCGTTCTGGCCGGCGGAGGGACCGTTGTCATGCCGCCGGCCGACGTTGATCCCGCGAGCCAGGAGCTCGTCGGTTTCCTGCGCGAACGGAGCGTGACGGCCGCGATGCTCCCGCCCGCCCTTCTCGCCGAACTCTCGGAGGAACCCGCTCTTTCGGCGCTGACGACCCTCGCGTACATCGGCGAGACGTGCCCTGATGCGGTGGCCGAGCGCTGGGGGAAGAGTCGGCGCCTAGTGAACGTCTACGGCCCGACCGAGGTCACAGTCGCGGCGACGGCGTCCGATACACGCGATCCCGGACGGGCGCCCACGATCGGTGCGCCCCTGGACGGCTACCGGGTTCACGTGCTCGACGCGGAGATGGCGGAAGTTGGCCCCGACGAGGTAGGCGAGATCTGGGTCGGCGGTCCAGGCCTCGCCCGCGGCTACCTCGGGCGACCAGGATTGACGGCGCGCGTCTTCCGTCCTGACCCGTTCGGCTCCGAACCGGGCGGACGCCTCTACCGCACCGGAGACCGCGCCCGCGCCCTCTCTAGCGGCGGACTCGAACTCCTCGGGCGCACCGACGACCAGTTGAACATCCGCGGCCACCGCATCGAGCGAGCAGAGGTCGAAGGCGCCATCACAGCTCAAAATGGGGTGCGCGCGTGCGCCGTACTCGCCCATGGGAGCGGGGCCGACGCACGACTCGAAGCCTTCGTTGCGGGTGACGCCGACAACGATCGCCTCTCCGTCGGGATTGCCGCGATCCTTCCCGACTACGCACTACCGAGGCTGCACCGCGTTCGTGCGCTCCCGGTGAACGCCCACGGCAAGGTCGATCGTGCAGCACTGCTGCGTCTGCTGGACGCGCCCCCCGCCCAGCAGATGTACATCGGGCCGTCCGACCCCGCGGATCATCGGCTCCGAGGCGTAGTGCAGGAGGTCCTCGGCGACACGACCGTCGCGCCGGATGCGTCCTTCATCGCCTCAGGAGGGAACTCCCTGCACGCGGTCCGCGTGGTCTCTCGGATGCAGGAGCGATTCGGCACAGCACCGCGGATCCGGGACCTGCTGGGGCCCGCGACGCTCCGCGAGCTGGACGACGCTCTCGCTTCCGGGAGCGCGAGCACACGCGCGGATCTGCCGCTCCTCGCGCCGATCGATGGCGCCGGCGACCACCCGGCCTCCCTGCACCAGGAACGGATGTGGTTCCAGACCGCGCTGTACCCCGGCGCGTCCGTCGCGTACAACGAGACCTCTGCTGGCCTGGTGGATGGACCTCTGGACGTTGAGGCGCTCGAGGCGGCGGTCAACAGAGTCGCCGAACGCCACGAAGCGCTGCGCTCCGGACTCCACCTTGTCGGCGACGCGCTCCTCGTCCGCGTGGAGGACGAACCGGCCCTCCGCATCCGCCGCGCGGACGTGTCGACCGAACCCGACCCGCGCGCAGCAGCGCAGCGGATGGCAGACGACCTCGCGCGCGAGCCGTTCGCAGTCGACGTCGCCCCCCCTCGTCCGCGGACTCGTCGTCTCCCTCGCGGACGAACAGCATCTCGTCGTCTGGACGATGCACCATCTCATCGCCGACCAGCTCTCGTTCGCCGTGTTCGAACGGGAGCTGGCAACGAGTTATGGGATCGAGCTCGGGGAGGACGTCCAGCACCACTCTCAGGCGCGGCCCTTGCAGCCCCGCGATCACTCGCGCTGGCAGCGGGCCGTCGCGGCTGGCGTGGCAACTTCCGCCGCTCTCGAGCGCAGGCGGGCAGAGCTCGACGGGGCCCCGACGACGCTCGACTGGGGTCGAGAACGAGTCGGGCGCTTCGCTTTCCAGGGAGTCCGCGGCGCCACCCGCTCCTCGACGCACCTGAGGAGGTCCGTGACGCAACTCGCAACGCGCGCGCTCGTCACTCCATACACCGTGTGTCTAAGCGCCTATGCAATCCTTCTGAGTGGACGCACGAAATCCTGCGACCTGCTCGTCGGCACGCCGATTGCAGGACGAACAACCCCCGCTGCCGAGAGCGCCCTCGGCTACTTCGCTATCACCGTCGTGGTGAGGATCCGGCTCCGGGAGGACGAACCGTTCCGTTCGCTGCTCGAACGGACGAACCTCGTCGTTCTCGAGGCGTTGGAGCATCAGCATGTGGGCTTCAACGACGTGGTCCGCGCGGTAAATCCCTCGGGGCAGCCGGTGCCGGGGCAGCCGCTCGTGCAGGCAGTGCTCGCCTTCCAAGGCGACATTCGCCCCGCACCGGAACTCCTTGGAACGACTTCCCGTACCGTCCTAGTAGACAACGGGTCCGCCCGCGTCGACCTCGCGCTAGAGATATTCGAGGACGCCGACGAGTATCAGCTTCTCGCCATCGCTAACGCACAGCTCTTCGCGCGACCGGACGTTGACGCTGCGCTCCAGGACTATCTCTTCGTGCTGGGGCGTGCGCTCGCGGAACCCGACGCGGAGATCGGCGCAACGATCGCGGCACTCATCGATAGGCTGGGCGGCGACGCCTCATGAGGGCCGTTCGGCGGGTGTGAGATCGACCGGGCGACGCTCCGGAAGGGTCCCTAGGACCGCATCAATTTCGTTCATCGTCGGTTCCTCCAGCCGAACACCCGATGCCCGGACGGTCTCCTCCAGCTGGGCCGGCCGAGAGGCGCCGACGATCGCCCCGGCGACGGCGTCATTCGACAGCACCCAGGCGAGCGCGAGCTGAGCGGTCGTAAGCCCCAGATCTCGAGCGATGGGCGCGAGCCGTGCGATGGCATCCACGATCGGCGACGTCAGGAAAGGAGCGATCTCCTCCCTGGTCAAAGGGTCAGCAGCGCGACTGCCGGCGGGCGGTGCGGCATCGACCGCGTACTTTCCAGTCAGGACGCCCTGGGCGAGTGGCGACCACACAATCTGCCCGATACCGCAGTCCTGCGACGCCGGTACGACCTCCGCCTCGATGGCTCGCCAGAGCATCGAGTACTGGGGTTGATTCGCGATGAGTCGCAAGCCGAACTCGCGTGCGACGGCTTGGCCCGCCCGGATTTGGGGAGCCGACCACTCGGAGACGCCGACGTACAGGGCCTTGCCCGCACGCACGATATCGGCGAACGCCTGCATCGTCTCCTCCAACGGCGTCTCCACGTCGTACCGGTGGGCCTGGTAGATGTCGACATGATCGGTCCCCAGGCGGGTGAGTGAAGCGTCGATCGCGGTGAGGATGTGCTTGCGGGAGAGTCCGGAATCGTTGTGACCGCCGGCCCCGGTAGGGAGGTACACCTTGGTGAGGATCTCGACAGAGTGTCGGGGTACGTGCCGCAGAGCCTGACCGAGAATTACCTCAGCCCGCCCGTCTGCATAGGCATCTGCTGTGTCGAAGGTGCTGATACCGAGGTCCAGTGCGGCGCGCACGATGGCTATGCTGGCGTCGTCCGGCGTCCGGTCGCCCTGCGTGAGCCAGGTACCGAGCACGATCTCCGAGATTTTCAGCCCGCTCGCGCCGACATGTCGATACTGCACGGCGCCCACCCTAGCCGAGTGACCTTCCCTTGCCGCCGGCCGGCGACCCCGCGGAGCGGCGCCCGTCCTGCATCTCCTGGGGGCATCTTCAGTGCATTGCCACCTCGTAGTTCTTCTCGGTCGTCAGCGTGGGGTCCGGATGGGGATCATCCACCGGAGCGCAGCGTGCTTCGTGCTGCTCCGAGATCTGGCTGGTCCCGTTGCGGCGTTCCGCCTCTTGGTCCGGTTGCGGCGCCTCGAGCGATATCTCGGACAACGATCGTTTACGAGCACCCGTCAACGAGTCGACGGAGTAGAGGTCGGAGTCCGCGAGATCTCCTGGTCGGTCGAGCGCGGCCACATGCACGAAACTCGTGGTCGAAATCAGAAAACTCGTGGTCGAAATCAGATCAGCCAGAACCGCCCTCGTGACGTTTCCGAGCAGTACTGTTCCGGTGTGATCTCCCGCCCACTCAGCGCCGCCGACAAGGCGAACGCCGGGCTCCCAGTGAGCTCGCTGCGGTCTCCTCCGGTGTCGAGCTCGAGGGAGAGGTGACCTGATGGCGATCGTCGGCCACCCCCGCGTCTCAACGCTGGATCAGAACCTGCACTCGCAGATGGACGCGCTCTCCGCCGCCGCCGCGGTGAGACCTTCAGTGACAAGCTCACCGGGGAGAACGCGAACCGTTCGGGTCTCACGGCGTGCCTCGACCTCCTCCGCGACGACGCTGACGACGTCCTGCTCGCCTTCAGCACGGACCGTCTCGGTCGGTCGATGTCCGACGTCGTTTCGATCGTCGGTCAGCTGCAGCGCCGGGGTATCCAGTTCCGCTCCCTCACCGAACCGTTCGACACCACGACCGCCGGTGGAGACCTCTTTTCCCCAACTGCGCTGCCTTCGCGCAGATGAACGGCCGCATCACCTCCGACCGCACCCAAGCCGGCCTCGCCGCTGCTCGCGCTCGAGGACGTCACGGCGGACGTCCGAGCGTGGTCACTCCGGAGCGGCTCTCGGCCGCGCAGCACATGCGGACATCGACTCCGCCGACGCCCTGGGCGACGATCGGCTCCACGCTCGGGGTCGACGCATCGACGATCCGCCGTGCGGTCGAGATCGCCTCAGCGGACGCGACCGGCGCCGACGGTCTCTCGGGACATCGGCAGAGCAGATCGAGGACTACCGGGTCCGCCTGCGCTCTCTCATCTGGGCGGCACGGCTCCTGCGAGAGCTCAGCCACACGAAGGACGAGGGCGCCGTCCTCGTCGCGGTCAACTGGGCGTTCGATGCCGTCTACGACCTTTCCGAGGCCTACTGGATCCTGACCGGTACGAAGAAGCCATCGCTGGAGTGGCAGAACGACCACCTCGCGTCGCTGACCCCGACCGCAGGCGAGAAGGTCGGCGGGCTCCTCGCCGTGCGTGGGGCGATGACCCACCGGCTACTCCGATCGAGCGTCCTCAGCCCGTTGCGCGATCTGCCCTACGACTTCGCGAAGCTCACAGACTGGGTCTGGGCGGAGCAGTCCTGGCCAGCCGCCCAGCGCCTCGAGCGTCGAATGAGCTGGTACGTCGACCACGTCAGCACGAGACCGCTCTGGCACGCCTTCGACGAGGCCGAATACTGGTTCGTCACAAACAGCCCCGTCTCATTGACACCCCTGAATCCGGACGACACCGAGGGTTGGGTCTACGGCGTCTCGCCTCAGTATCAGGACACGTAGTCCGTCTGACGGGGAGCATCGACGTCGCCGACCTGGCGGAGTGCAGCGCCCGTCCGCGGTTGGTCTTCGGCACGTGCACGCGGCCGGACTGCGCGACCGCCTCGCTCGGTCCTTCGACCTGACCGAGGTCGCCGCGTCATCTTCGACGGCAGCAGTCGGCCGACGTGCTGCGGGAGGCGCGCTCGGCCTGAGCGGACGGTCGTGCGTGACGAAGGGCTGCCTCGCGGCTCCGGTGACGGCCGTTCGCGACGAGTCGGCGCCCACCGCGAGACGGCCCGTGCCTGGGTGACCCCGGCAGGGCCTGGCTCGCACGGGCTCGCGCTCCTACGGTCGTGCTGCAGTCGTGAGCACAGAACCGGAGGGGGTCGCCGTGTCGGACGAGCCGTCAGTGAGCATCGGCATCCCGTACGTCGACGGGGGGACGTCCGCGCAGGTGCTGGACGTGTACGGCAGGACGGTGTCCCCGGCGGAGGACGCCGCTCGGCCGGCCGTCGTGCTGGTCCACGGCGGAGGGTGGTTCCGGGGGGACAAGAGCAAGGAGCGAGCGCTCGCGACGATGCTGGTCGACGCCGGCTACCTCGTGTTCGCGGCGGACTACCGCGAGGCCCCGGACTCGATCTTCCCGGCCAGCAGGGACGACGTGCTCGCCGCCGAGCGGTGGGCCGTCTCGTCCGAGTGGGCGTTCGACCGGAGCGGGCTGGCGTTCTTCGGCGGATCGGCGGGCGGGAACCTGGTCGTGGAGGCCGCCATCGCCACCGGCCGGCCCGCCGTCAGCTGGTCGGGGATGTTCGATCGCCTCGGCATCGTCGAGGCGACGGACGGCCTCCCGGCCACGCCGACGACGCAGGACCTCGACGCCATGAAGAGCGCCGACATCAACCAGACCGGCCGGAACGACGCCTTCCTCCGCTGGACAATCCTCAACGAGGTCGGAGGCGACCGGGGGCTGCTCGCCGCCGCCTCCACCTCGCGCCACGCCTCGCCGGACGGCGGACCGGTGTTCCTGGCCAACTCGCTCGACGAGTTCGTGCCCGTGAGCGACGCGCAGGCGGCGCTGTCCGCGGTCGGAGTCGCCAGCACGCTGCAGCTGATCCCGGGCACCCGACACGCGGAGGGGTACACGGAGGCGCCCCTCGGCCCCTCGCTCGCCTTCCTCCGCGACGCCCTCCCGGCGGCCCGGGCATGACGGTGCCGGAGTTCGCCGGAGTCGGCAACGTCTTCTCCTTCGTCGACGACCTCGACGTGGCGGTCGCCTGGTACTCGGCGCGGCTCGGGCGCGACCCCGTCGTCCGGGACGGGGCGCTCGTAGCCTTCGACCTGGACGGCACCCGCCTGACGCTGCACGAGCGGGATGAGCTGAACCGGCCCGGACCCGCTGGGACGAGCCCGTACTGGACCGTCCCCGACGTCGACGCTGTCGTCGCGGACTGGACGGCGAACGGCGCCGTCGCCCACCGCGGTCCGAAGACGGCGTTCACGGGGGAGCGGCTGTGCCAGCTGCTGGATCCGTTCGGCAACCTCTTCTCGGTGCGGCAGGTCGTGCCCGGTGGCTGAGGACGTCGCGCCCGCTCCCGCCGCCTCCGCGCCGGTTCAGCCCTCCGCCTGGGCGCCCCTGGCGATCACCGCCTTCCGGGTGCTGTGGTTCGCCCAGCTGGGCAGCAACATCGGCACCTGGATGCAGACCGTCGGAGCCCAGTGGTATCTGGTCGAGGCGGCTGCGGGTGCGGCGGTCGTCGCGCTCGTGCAGACGGCGAGCCTGGCTCCCTCGATCCTGGTTGCCCTGCCCGCCGGTGTGCTGGCCGACTCGCTCGACCGGCGGCGGCTGCTGATCTGGGGCTCGTCGGCCAGCGCCGTGCTGGCGGCCGCTCTGACGGTCGTGGCGGCGGTCGGCGCGCTGACTCCCTGGACGATCCTGGCCTTCACCTTCCTGCTCGGCGTCACCTCCACCCTGACCTCGCCCGCCTGGCAGGCGATCCAGCCCGAGCTCGTGCCCCGGAAGCTGATCGCGGCGTCATCGGCTCTCGGCGGCGTGACGGTGAACGGCGCCCGCGCGGTCGGACCCGCGCTGGCGGGAGTCGTCCTCTCGGCGTTCGGCGCCCCCGTGGTCTTCGGCATCAACGCGCTGAGCTTCGTCGGCGCCGTGCTCGCCCTCCTCTGGTGGAAGCGGCCTCCGCAGACCGGTCTCGACGACCGCGAGCAGTTCGGTGCTGCGCTCACGGGAGGGATCCGGTACGTCGCCTCCGCGCACCTCGTCCGCCGGATCCTGCTCCGCTCCGCGCTCTTCGCCCTGCCGGCCAGTGCGCTCTGGGCTCTGCTGCCGCTCACGGCGAAGCGGCTCCAGCTCGACTCGAGCGGCTACGGCTTCCTCCTCGGTGCCCTCGGCGCCGGCGCCGTGCTCGGCGTCTTCGCCCTGCCGCTCGCCCGGCGGAAGCTCTCGGACGACGTGGTCATCGCGGCGAGCGCCGTGCTCTTCGCGGCGGGGACGCTCGCGGCCGCCTTCCTCCCGCTCGCGCCGACGCTGCTCCTGCTCGTGCTCGCGGGGCTGGCCTGGATCGGCACGCTGACCGTGCTGAACGCAGCACTGCAGCTCACCCTGCCGCAGTGGGTGCGGTCGCGCGGGGCCTCGATCTACATCCTCGTCTTCATGGGGACGATGGCGCTCGGCTCGATCGGCTGGGGTCTGGCGGCGCAGGTACTCGGCACCTCGGACGCCTACGCGGCGTCGGCCGCCCTGCTCCTCGTCGTGGCGGCCAGTGTGCGGGTGCTCCCTCTGCTGCCGGGGACGGGCACCGTCGACCGCAGCATCTCGATGTCGTGGCCCACGCCCACGCTGGTGTTCGAGCCGCAGCCCGCGGACGGTCCGGTGCTCGTGCAGATCTCCTGGACGGTCCGGCCCGGCTCCCTCGCCGCATTCCAGTCGGCGATGCGCCTCCTCGAGAGCTCTCGACGCCGGACCGGCGCCTCGAGGTGGGCCCTCTACCGCAGTGGGGAGGAGGCCGACGTGCAGCTGGAGACGTTCCTGGTGCCCTCCTGGGGCGAGTTCCGGCGGCAGGAGACCCAGCGGCTCACCGGCCGCGACCGCGAGATCCGCGCGGCGGCGCTGGCGCACGCCGACCGCGATCCGGTCGAGCGCCACTTCTTCCCGAGTCGGGCCGCGTCGTCCTGAGGGGCAGAGACATCGCGCGAGGGGGACGGAGGGAGGGGGCGGCGAGTCAGCCGCCGGCGGAGGAGCCGAAGCCGGACTTGCCGGAGGAGCCGAAGCCGCCGGAGAGGGTGGCCTTGGAGCCGACGGTCGAACCGGCCGGCGCCTTCTGCACGACGTCGGGCTGCGTCGCTCCGCGCGCCGCGAAGCCGCCGGAGCCGACGGGCGCCCAGCTGGTCGCGCGCGTCGAGTTCCAGCGGGACGACGCGAAGATCAGCGGGCCGATCCAGTAGCCGCCGGCGTAGTGGCCGCGGTACTCGTCGGTCGACTCGCACAGCTGCTCGGGGTCGTCGCCGACCTGCTCGCCCTGCGCCTGCAGCTGCGCGATCTGCTCCTGCACGTCGGCGAGGCAGTCCTCGCGGCTCGCGTACACGGGGCGCTCGGCGTTCTCGGGGATGACGTAGTCCTGACCGTCCGCACCGGTGGCGACGACGCCGTCGGTCGACGGGTCGCCGCTGGCCAGGGCGACGGCCAGGCCGACCGCGCCGACTGCGACCACGCCGCCGATGATCAGGCCGCGGCGGTTCTTCGCGATGCCGCTGATGCCGACGCTCCGCGAGCGGTGGGGAGCGGTGCGGGTGGCGCCCTCGGAGTCGGCGGTGCTGCTGCGCGTGCCGGTGCCGCTCGCGGGCTCACGGCTGCCCCAGGTGTCGCCGGAGCGGGGCGTGCCGGAGCCGTCGTTGCCGGAGCCGTCGTTGCCGGAGTCGCCGTTGCCGGAGTCGCGGTCGCCGGAACCGGGTGCGCCGGAGCCGGGTGCCCCGGGATCGCGGGTCCCGGAGTCGCCGGGGGTGCGGTCGTCGTCCGTCATCGGGTCTCCTCGTCCTGGGGGCGGGCCCCGCGGGTGTCCTGCGGGCGGTCGGGCTCGGGGACGCCGTACGCGGGCGCGGGGGTGCCGGGCTCGGGGGCGCCGAACGGGGGAGCGGGCTCCTCGCCTGCGCCGCGCGGGGGCCGGCCGGCGGCCGACGTGCCGTCCGCGGTCGGCGCAGCCCCGTCACTCCGTCCGCCCTCGATGAAGTGGGGGACGAACTCGGCCAGATCGCCGGTGATCGGGCCGCTCGTCTCGCGCACGTCGATGCCGGCCGGGGTCTCGCCGACGATCCAGCTGCCGAGGACGACGGTCTTCCCGTCGATGCGGGCCAGCTCGGCGCGCTCCTGGTGGATGAACCCCTCCGCGCCGTAACCGCCGCCGTTCTCGGCGACGACCGTGCCGTCGGCGTCGAGGACCGTCACGTTCGCGCCCTCCCGGCCCAGGCGCGGCTTGCGCACCTGCGCGGTGCCGGCGAGCGGCTGCACGGAGGCGGGCAGCAGGTTCGGATGACCGCGGAACATCTCCCAGAGCACCACCAGCAGCTGCTTGTTGCTGAGCAGGAGCTTCCACGCGGGCTCGACCCAGCGGGTGCGCTCGCGCCGGTCGAGGAGGAGCCCGCCGAACTGCTCGCCGAGCATCCACTCCCAGGGGTAGAGCTTGAAGACGTGCCGGATCGGTTCGCCGTCGGCGTCGAGGAAGCCCGCGCCGTCGAGCTCGTAGCGGATGTCCTCGACGAAGATCAGCTTGGGGTCGAAGCCGGCCTGCGCGGCGGTCTCGGCCATGTACGCCACGGTGTCGGCGTCCTCGACGATCAGCTCGCCGTCGCCGGAGTCGTGCAGCGACGCGAGGTGCAGGCGGGCGCCCTCGTGGAGCTGCCAGCGTTCGAGACGGAGGTGGCGCCACTGCTCGATCAGTTGCTCGTGCAGGCTGTTGAACTGGTCGGCGTCCGGCCCGCGTGTCTCGACCAGCCACTGCCACTGGGCCGCGGCCGTCTCGACCAGCGAGGTCGGAGTGTCGGCGTTGAACTCGAGCAGCTTCACTGCGCCCGCAGTGTCGTAGGCGAGGTCGAAGCGGCCGTAGACCGTCGGGTCGTCCTCATCCCAGGAGGTCCGCACCAGGTCGTGGAAGCGGGGCGGGATGCCGAACTCGGTGAAGCGGCCCTTGCGCACCACGAGCTCGCACGCCTCCATGCAGAGGTCGAACAGCTCCGAGGTCGTGCGCTCGAGCAGGTCGATCTCGGCGGGCTCGAAGGAGTAGGCCGCGGACTCGTTCCAGTAGGGGCGGCCGCCCTCGGAGGGGAGGTCGTAAAAGCTGAAGCCGATCTCGTCGCAGCGGGCTCGCCAGTCCGCTCGCGGAGTGAGGGTGTGTCTGCGCATGGTGTCCGATCAGTCTAGGTCTGGGGGTGCGCGGGAGGGCAGGGGTGGCGTCGCTCGCCGCGCTAGCCTCGACGGGAGCGAAAGGCCGTGCCATGACCGCACCCCTCCCGCTCGCGGGCGTACGCGTCCTCGAGCTCGGCAACTTCATCGCCGCACCCACGGCGGGGCGACTGCTGGCCGACTTCGGCGCCGACGTGATCAAGGTGGAGCGGCCGGGCACGGGGGACGAGCTGCGCCGGTGGCGGCTGCACGAGGGCTCCGAGACCTCGCTCCTCTTCCACACCATCAATCGCAACAAGCGCTCCGTCACGCTCGACCTGCGCACGGACGAGGGCCGCGACACCGTCCGCCGGTTCGTCGCCGAGTGCGACGTGGTGCTCGAGAACTTCCGCCCCGGCACGCTCGAGCGCTGGGGGATCGGACCGGACGTGCTCGACGAGGCCCGCCCCGGCATCGTGATCGGCCGCATCTCCGCGTTCGGGCAGACCGGCCCGCTCTCGGCCCGACCCGGGTTCGCGGCGGTCGCGGAGGCGATGGGCGGGTTCCGTGAGCTCGTCGGCGACCCCGACCGGCCGCCCGTGCGCGTGGGCGTCTCGATCGGCGATTCGATCGCGGGCCTGTACGCGGGCTACGGAGTGATGATGGCGCTGTTCCAGCGCGAGACCCGCCGCGCTGCGGGGCTCGGTCCGGCGCCGCTGGCGGAGCGGGTGATCGACGTAGCGCTGCATGAGGCGATGTTCTCGATGACGGAGTCGCTGATCCCCGACTATCAGGCGCACGGCATCGTCCGGGAGCGCGTCGGTGGACGGATGGAGGGCATCGCCCCGACCAACGCGTACACCTGCGCCGATGGGTCGAGCATCGTGATCGCGGGCAACGCGGACGCGATCTTCCAGCGGCTGATGGCGGTGATCGGCCGCAGCGACCTGGGCGAGGACCCGGCGCTCGCCTCGAACGAGCAGCGCTGGCTGCGGCGCGACGAGCTGGACGCCGCGATCGGCGCGTGGACGGCGGGCCGCACCGGCGCCGAGGCGCTCGCGGTCCTCGATGACGAGGGGGTCCCCTCCGGCCCGATCTACACCGCCGCCGATATCAGCGCGAGCGAGCAGTACGCGGCGCGCGACATGATCCAGCCCTTCGACGTCGAGGACGCCGGCGGCACGCTCCACGGCGTCGGTTTCCCCGGGATCGTGCCGGTGCTCGGCGGGCGCTCGCTCCCGATCCGCTCGCTCGCGCCCGACCTGGGGCGGGACACGGAGGAGGTGCTCGGAATGCTCCGGGGCGCCGATCCTGCTTCTCCCTCCGCTGCCGAGGAGGCCGGGCGGTGACCGCGCTCGCCGCTGCGCGCCTGCGCGACGTCACCCTCCGCGACGGCCTGCAGCTCACCGGCAAGCTCCTGACGACGGAGCGCAAGGTCGACCTCGCGCGCACGCTGCTCGCCGCAGGGGTGCCCGAGCTCGAGATCGGCTCACTCGCGCGCGGCGACCTCGTTCCTCCGATGGCGGACACCCTCGACGTGATCGCCGCGCTCACCCCCGAGGAGCTGGAGCGGTGCTGGGTGTGGGTCGCGACTCCGCGCCACGTGGAGCGGGCCGCCGCCGCGGGGGCCCGGCGCTTCCAGTACTGCTTCTCGGCGTCCGACTCGCACAATCTGGCCAACGTCGGCCGGCCGACGGAGGCGAGCCTGGCCGCGATGCCCGAGGCAGTCGCGCTCGCCGAGAGCGTCGGCGGGCGGATCCAGCTGTGCATCGCCACCTCGTTCACCTGCCCGTTCGAGGGGCCGGTCGATCCGGATCGTGTGCTCGCGATCGCGCGCGATCCGCGGGCGGAGGGTGCGGCCGACGTGGTCGTCTGCGACACGCTCGGGCAGGCCCACGCCGCAGAGGTGTCGTCGCTGGTCTCGCGCGTCGCCGCCGAGACTCCGCCCCGCGAGATCGTGTTCCACGGGCACGACACCTGGGGCTCGGGCGTCGCGAACGCGATTGCGGCCGTGCAGGCCGGGGCGGCGGCGGTCGACGGCGCGCTCGGCGGCCTCGGCGGCTGCCCCTTCGCCCCGGGCGCCAGCGGCAACACGGCGACCGAGGACCTCCTGTTCGCTCTGCGCCCCGACTGGTTCACGCCCGGTGCGCTCGCGGTCCTCGTCGGCGAGTCGGAGTCGCTGCTCGCCGAGCTCGGCGAGCCCGGCCGCTCCAAGACCGCACAGGGCGCCCGCTCGAACGCGCCCGCCTTCCCCTGGGCCCTGCCCGCCTGAACCTTCCGGAGTCCGCCGTTCCGATTCGTCGCGAACGGTCGCCTCCCGGTGGAGATGACGACGGTTCGCGAGCGGGGGCGCCGGGGTCAGCGCGCGAGCAGCGTGCCGAGGCGGGTGTGCTCGGTGCGGAGGACGTCGACCAGGAGTGTGGTGTCGGGGGCGGCGAGCCAGCGCTCAAGGGAGAGATCGAAGAGGGCGGAGGCGGTGAGCGCGACGAGGGCGGCGTCGTCGGGGGCGACTCCGGCATCGACGAGAGCGGCCCGCATGCTCTCGGCGAGAGCGGCCGACGTGAGCAACTCGCGCTCGCGCAGCTGCGGCTCCGAGCGGACAACGGCGCGGCGCGCGGCGATCTGGGCGCGCCAGGTCTGGAGGTCGCCCGAGGCCGCCGCTTCGAGGCCGTGCATCACCAGGGCCATCGGGTCCAGGCCGTCGGGGGCGTCGGCGAGCAGGCGGCCGACGACCTCCGGGAACTCGCGCTCGCGGAGGAAGAGGACGTCGCGCTTGTCGGCGAAGTGGCGGAAGAAAGTGCGGGTGGTGAGTCCGGCGCGCTCCGCGATCGCGGGGACGGTGGTGCCCGCGAAGCCGTGCTGGGTGAAGAGCTCCATCGCTGCGCGTTCGAGGCGGAGGGCGGCGTCGGGGGCCCAGCGTGGCATCCGCCCAGGATAGCTGACGACACGACGTGTCATCAGGAGTAGTGTGATGACACGTCCTGCCATCACTCTCGACTGGAGCCGCCCGTGCCCGAGAACACCGCCGCCCTGCTCACCGCCCCACGGGCCGACCTCGTCGTCCGCCCCGCACCGATGCCCGTCGCCGGCCCGGGGGAAATCCTGCTGCGCACTCGCGCCCTGGCCGTGAATCCGGTCGACGACATGAAGCAGTGGACCGGGGATCTGATGTTCCGGTGGGTGCAGTACCCGGTGGTGCTGGGGGAGGACGTAGCGGGAGTGGTCGAGGCGGTCGGCCCCGGAGTGACGCGGTTCGCCGTCGGCGATCGGGTCGTCGCGTACGCCGTCGGGATGGAGCGCGGGCGGCGGAATCACGATGAGGGCGCTTTCCAGGCGTTCACGGTCGTGCGCGAGGACCTTGCGGCGCCGATCCCCGACCAGCTGAGCTTCGAGGACGCGGTGGTGCTGCCGCTCGCGGTCACGACGGCGGCGGCGGCGCTGTTCCAGAAGGACCACCTTGCCCTGCCGCACCCGAGCGTCCCGGTCGCCCGACGGGAAGGACGGTCGTGATCTGGGGCGGGACGACGAGCGTGGGGAGCAACGCGATCCAGCTCGCCGTCGCTTCCGGGCACCGGGTGGCGACGACAGCGTCGCCGCGGAACCACGAGCGGATGCGTGAGCTGGGCGCCGAGATCGTGCTCGACTACCGCAGCCCCACCGTGGTCGCCGACCTGGTGGCGGCGCTCGCAGGACACGAGGTCGCGGGGGTGCTCGCGATCGGCACAGGGTCCGGCGCTTCGTCGGTGGCGATCGCCGCCGCCACCGGGGTGCGTCGCGTCGCCCTGGCCAGCCCCTCCGTCTCGTTCGGCTCGCTCCCGCGGCGGCGCGGGATCAGCACCGCCTTCGTGCGGACGATGCTGCGCCTGGCCGGCGGCACGGCGGCGCTGCAGATCGCGGCCCGACGCCGCGGCATCCGCGCCCGCTTCATCTGGGGCGGCTCGCCCATGACGAACGAGGTGGGACCGATGCTCTGGCGCGACCACCTGCCCGCCGTGCTCGCCGAGGGCCGCCACGTCTGCGCCCCGGCGCCCGAGGTGGTGGGCGACGGACTCGCCGCGCTGCAGCCCGCTCTCGACCGGCTGCACCGGGGCGTCTCGGCGATGAAACTGGTCGTTCGGCTCTGAGTGTCCGGGGTGCCGGCCGCGCCTCGACTACTCCGCTCAGCGACCAGGGGCAACCGGGTCGTGCCGCTCGCGCCTCCGGAAGCGGCCGCTCAGGCCCGGCCCTGCAGGATCAGGTTCCAGTACACCCAGGGCAGCACGCGGCGGTCGGCGATGAAGGTGATGCGCCGCTCCTTCGCCAGGCCGGTCCAGAAGGGGATGGTCGGCTTCGGGCGGTAGCGGTCGTCGAACTCGGCGAACACGACGCTCGAACGCGAGACGACGAAGGGGCAGACCGAGTAACCGTTGTAGACGCGGGGCAGCGGGCGGCCCTTCTGCGCGGCGACCAGGTTTTTCGCGAGCGTGGTGGTCTGCTGGCGCAGGGCTCCTCCTGACTTCGAGTTGACCGTGGCTGCGGCGTCGCCGAGCGCCCAGACGTCGGGGAACCGCGGGTGCCGCAGGGTCAGCGGGTCGACCTCGACGAAGCCGCCTTCGTCGCCCTCGGCGGCCAGTCCGGTGCCGGCGAGCCAGTCGGGGGCCGACTGCGGAGGGACGGCGTGCAGCACGTCGTAGGCGATCGTCTCGCGCGGGCCGTCGGTCCGGCGCTGCGCCCGGTCGGGGCCGGGGAGCGCTGGGGCGCGGTCGTCGACGGCGAGGACGACCCTCCGCTCGCCCGCGTCCACCTCGACCAGCTCGCGGCCGTAGCGGACCTCGATCCCGTACTCCGTGACCTTCCGCTCCAGCTCGGAGTCGATCAACGGCATCCCGAACAGGGTGGGGGTCGGCACCACGAGCACGACGCGGATGCGGTCGAGGACACCGGTCGCCCGCCAGTAGTCGCAGGCGAGGTACATCGGCTTCTGCGAGGCGCCTGAGCAGGTGCCGGGGCCGCCGGGCTGCGTGAAGACCACGGTGCCCGAGCGGACCTCACGGAGCACGCGAGACGCCTTGCGCGCGTACTCGTACTCGTAGTTCGACACTCCGAACGGCGAATCCATCGCCTCCTGCAGCCCGGGGACTGCGGCCCAGTCCATCTGAATCCCGGGACAGACGATGAGCTGCCCGTAGCCGATGCGATGGCCGGAGAGGGGGGTGACCGAGTGCGCGACCGGGTCGATCGTCTCGACTCGATCCTGGATCCAGGCGACCCCCTTCGGGGTGACCGAGCCCTGGGGCCGGGTCGCGGCGGACGCGGGAGCGGTGCCTCCGGCGACATGGGAGAGCATCGGCTGGTAGACGTGCGTAGACCGGGGTTCGATCACCGCGACGTCCGCGACTCCGGAGCGCCGCAGCCGCCCCGCCGTGGAGAGGCCGGCGTTGCCGCCGCCGATGATGAGGACGTCGTGGCGGGCTGCGCCGGGATCGGTCATGGCCTCACCCTAGGCTCGCGCGCTGGCGCGGGGACGGGGTTGCGCGCAGCCCCGGAGGCCGACGGACGCTCCTTGTGTTCATAACGCAGGATAAATTCGGTTCGACCGGCGGGAACAGGCGGATCGAGCGCCCTGCTCCGCCATCCTTCCTGAGTTGTGAACATCCTGTGGCGTCCAGGGCCCGCCGGTACCCTGAGATCGTGTCCGTCTCTCCCACGTCGCTGTCGCGCTCCCGCGTGCGCGCCGCCGCGGCGTACCCGAATCGGCTGCTGCTGACCAAGCGCGCCTCGGGCACCAACGGCTGGCTCAGCTCATGGGGGACGAACGCGCACGGCGAGATCGCCGGCTGCCCGCCGCCGCGCGCCTGACCCGCGACCGCCCCTCCTCCGGAGCCAGCGGCCGCGTCCCGCGCTCGCCCACCCCTCCGGACGGAACCCCTCATGCCCCACCAGTCCCTGCCCTCCGACCAGGCCCCCCACTCGATCTGGAGGGGCTTGCGCCAGACCCTCCAGAAGGACACCGTCGGCGGGGCGTTCCTGCTCACCGCGACCCTGCTCGCGCTGATCGTCGCGAACAGCCCCGCCTCCGCGCTCTACACGGCCGTTCGCGATGTTCGCTTCGGCCCCGAGGCCCTGCACCTCGAGCTGAGCGTCGGATCGTGGGCGGCCGACGGACTGCTCGCGATCTTCTTCTTCGTGGTGGGCCTGGAACTCAAGGAGGAGTTCGTCGCGGGCAAGCTGCGCGACCCCAGGACGGCGCTCGTGCCGATCGTCGCGGCCGTCGGCGGCGTGGCCGTCCCCGCGCTGATCTTCACCGCCGTGAACCTGCCTCGCGGCGGTGCTGCGCTCGATGGCTGGGCGATCCCCGCCGCCACCGACATTGCCTTCGCGGTCGCGGTGCTCGCCGTGGTCGGCCGCTTCCTCCCGCCGGCGCTGCGGACATTCCTGCTCACGCTCGCTGTGGTGGACGACCTCATCGCGATCACGATCATCGCCGTCTTCTACACCGCCGGCATCGACGTGCTGATGCTCGCTCTCGCGCTGGTGCCGCTGGCGGTCTTCGCGGTCTGCGTGCAGCGCGGCGTGCGCGCGTGGTGGGTGCTGATCCCGCTCGGAGTCGCGACCTGGGCGCTCGTGCATGCCTCGGGCATCCACGCGACGGTCGCCGGTGTGCTGCTCGGCTTCACGGTGCCGGTCGTCGCCACGACGCGCGCCCGGGTGCAGGTGGGGGCGGATGCGGAGGGCCGGCCGGTGTACGACGGCCTCGCCGCCCACTTCGCCGACCGCTGGAGCCTGCTGTCGACGGCGGTCGCGGTGCCCGTGTTCGCGTTCTTCTCGGCTGGAGTGACGGTCGGCGGCGTCGCGGGCCTCGTCGACTCGTTCCAGGACTCCATCGCCGTCGGCATCATCGCAGGCCTCGTGCTCGGCAAGCCGCTCGGAATCGCCGGGAGCACGTTCCTCGTGACCCGGTTCCGCGGTATCGGGCTCGATCCGTCGCTGCGCTGGGCGGACGTGATCGGCATGGCGTTCGTGGCGGGCATCGGATTCACCGTCTCGCTGCTCGTCGGCGAGCTCTCGTTCGGCGCGGGTAGCGAGTCCGACGACCACGTGAAGGTCGGCGTCCTGGCCGGCTCGTTCCTCGCGGCGGTGATCGGAGGAGCGATCCTCGCGGTCCGCAACCGCCACTACCGCCGTGTGCGGGACTGACGGCGGCGATCCTGCTACGCCCGTTCATGCTGGTCGAGGAGCGGCCGTGGGCGGCTCGAGACCCCGATGCTCGGAGGGGTGGATCGCGAGTCGTTCGCCTGCGCGCGCTACCCTCGCCCGTGCTCCTTCGAGCACCCGCCCCCGACCCCAGGAGCCCCGATGGCCGCCCCCACCGTCCTCTTCGTCTGCATCCACAACGCGGGCCGCTCGCAGATGGCCGCCGGCTATCTCCGCGCGCTCTCGGGCGGCGCCGTCGAGGTCCGCTCCGGCGGCTCCGAGCCCGGCGACAGCATCAACCCGGTCGCGATCCGGGCGATGGCGGAGGAGGGCATCGACATCTCGCAGGGGGTGCCGCAGCTGATGACGACCGAGCAGGTGCAGGCGTCCGACGTCGTGATCACGATGGGCTGCGGTGACGTCTGCCCGGTCTTCCCGGGCAAGCGCTACGAGGACTGGGACCTCGCCGACCCGCACGGGAAGGACCTCGACGAGGTGCGTCCGATCCGCGACGACATCAAGCGGCGCGTGCAGACGCTCGTCTCGGAGCTGCTGCGAGCCTGAGTCGCGGCCCCACCGGCGGCTCGCGGGCAGTAGGTTGCGGGGATGAGGTGGCGAGCGGGAGTGGTGGCGGTGCTCGTCCTTGCGCTCGTCGGGTGCACGCCGCAGTCCGGGGTCGCTCCCGAGCCCGAGACCACGGTCGCCTCCCCCGCAGGGCAGGTGGTCGGCAACTACGGCGACCTGCACGTCGCCCCCGACGGCTCGATGCTGTTCTGCTTCTCCGACGTCGACCCCGGATTCACCGGACTCTGGCGCGAGTGCCAGGACGGGATCCGCACCGACGGCGTCGACCCGGCCGCGGTGGACGCGACGCTCGGGGAGACGGCGACCGCCGATCCGGGCGGACACCGCTGGGCCGGCGCAGCGGCAGGCAAGCGTACGACGGAGGACGGCACGGCCGTGTACACGGTGTTCCTCGCGGGCACGCGGACCGAGGACACGTTCACCGTGACGGCGGTCGGCGAGGGCACCTACCGGGTGCCGTCCCAGTACCAGGAGCTGCAGCCTGGCGTGCCGGGCGGGTTCCTGGTGCGGCTCGATCCGATCCTCGCGCCGTCGCCGACGGACTAGCCCCTCAGACGGACTAGCCCCTCAGGTCGCCCGATCAGCCTCGACCCGACCGCCTAGAGCGGCCGCGGCCGGTACCGCTCGATCAGCGCGTCGAACAGCCCGTTCATCCGCTCGTCGACGACTCGTCGCGACGGATCGGCGTCGTACCACTCCACGATCTCGCGCGCACCGTCGCTGAAGCGCACCGAGGGGGAGTAGGCCGGGACGAGGCGGCGGATCTTCGCGGTGTCGAAGACCATCGAGTGCGCCTTGTCGCCGATGATGCCGGCGCCGAGCTCGGGGTCGGCCGCGGCGATCGCGTCGGAGGCGACGTGGACGAGGCGCGGTTCGACTCCGGCCGCCGCGGCGAGGCAGCGGTGGATCTCGTCCCAGGTCGGTGTCTCGTCGCCGGTGATGTGGAAGGCCTCGCCGATGGCGGCGGAGGCGCCGAGCAGCCCGACCAGGCCGACCGCGACGTCGTCGGCGTGCGTGAGCGTCCACAGCGAGGTGCCGTCACCCAGGACGACCACTTCCTGGCCGCGGCGCATCCGGTCGACGACGGTCCAGCCTCCGTCGACCGGCAGCGCGGTGCGGTCGTAGGTGTGCGAGGGGCGGACGATCGTGACCGGGAAGCCGCTCGCGCGGTACTCGGCGACGAGCAGGTCCTCGCAGGCGATCTTGTCGCGCGAGTACTGCCAGTAGGGGTTGCGCAGCGGAGTCGATTCGGTGACCGGGAGGCTGCGCGGCGGCTTCTGGTACGCCGAGGCCGAGCTGATGAAGACGTACTGGCCCGTCCGGCCGGCGAACAGGTCGATGTCCTGCTGCACGTGCTCGGGGGTGAAGGCGACGACGTCGATCACGGCGTCGAAGCTCCGGTCGCCCAGGGCGGCGGTGACGGAGTCGCGGTCGCGGCCGTCCGCCTGCACCGCACGGACGCCCTCGGGCAACGGCCGGAGCGACGTCCGGCCCCGGTTCAGCACGGTCACGTCGTGGCCGACCCGCAGTGCCTCGCGGACGCAGGCGGCGCTGATGATGCCCGTCCCGCCGATGAACAGCACGCTGAGCGACATGGATCCTCCTCCGACGGCGCCCGCAGTGGACGCCATCCCGATTCCCGCACATCGCGGCCCCGAGCGGGAGACCCTTGACCGCGCCGGCGCTCGGGCCGACTAGCGCTCGACGGGACGCGGCTGCTCGTCCTCCGGAGTCCGGACGAGTAGCGCCTCGGGGGCGACCGCGGGCGCGATCCGCTGCTCGATCCAGCGCCCCCAGGCCGTGCCCGCCAGGATCAACGCGATGCCGACGAAGCCGACCGGCGCGATCGCATCGCGAGCGAGCGCGACTCCGACGACCGCGGCCCACACCGGCTCGGTGCCCAGCAGGAGGCTGACCCGCGACGGGGAGGTGCGGCGCACCGCCCAGGTCTGCACGAGGAAGCCGAACACGGTGCAGACCAGGACGAGGTAGAGGAACAGGCCGGCGCCGACGGGGTCGAGCCCCGCGACGTACTCGGGCATCGGCACGCCGACGACGAGCGAGGCGGCGCTGAATACGACGGCGCAGGTGCCGAGCTGCACCGTCGTCAAGCGGAGGGAGTCCATCGGCGCCCGGGCCGAGAGGCGGTGCATCGAGGTGACGTGCACCGCCCGCACGACGGCGGCGCCGAGGATCAGCAGGTCGCCGGGGGAGAGCGGGCGGAGGGCGCCGTTGCCCGCGAGCAGCGCGACTCCGACGACCGCGACGACGCAGGCGAGCAGGAAGCGGCCCGGGAGTCGGCGCTTCGACACGGCGGAGTCCAGGATGGGGGTGATCACGATGGTCAGGCTGATGATGAGGCCCGCGTTGGTGGCCGAGGTGCCGGCGATGCCGTAGGTCTCGAGCGCGAAGATCGTCGCGAGCAGCCCGCCGAGGGTGACGCCCACTCGCCACTCCGCCGCGGTGATCCGATGCCGTCGCACCACGACGATCGCGGCCAGGCAGAGGGCGGCGAGGGTCATCCGCGAACCGAGCAGCGCCAGCACGCTGGAGTCGGAGACGAGCTCCTTCGCGGCGAAGTAGGTCGAGCCCCAGGAGGCGGCGACCACGAGCAGGAGGAGGTCGACCCGGAAGCGGGAGAGGAGAGCGCGCACGGCTCATGGTGCGGCACCGGGACGCCCAGGACAAGGCCGGCTCTTCTTCGCCGACGCGGGAGGGGAAACTGATGGACCGGCTCCCTTCTTCTGCTCAGCGAAGCGGCTCGCCAATCCCGATGGCCTGACCCGAGCGCCTCAGCGCGCGAAGGAGCATCTCCACGCCGAGGTGATCGCTCCCGTTCGCGGGAAGCACGCTGCCGGCGCTGTCGAAGCCGCGGACGAGGACGTGATCCAGACGCACGAGCGGAGCATCCGCAGGCCAGGTCGGCCGCAGATCGGGAGCCTCGTCGGCAGCGTCTCGGAGAGGAGCGACCACGGGGTCGAGCGAGCCGCCGTTCAGATCGCCGGCGACCAGGAGCCGATCCGACTCGTCGTCGGCGAGCTCGGCGCGCAGCTCGGTCAGCATCGTCTCGCGTCCGCCGTCACCGGTCACGCGGAGGGAGGCCGCGTGCACGACGTAGAGGCGGACAGGTCCGGCGTCGGAGGCGACGTCGACCCGCAGGGCCCTGTTCCAGCTCAGGCCGAGAGCGAGAGGAGACCCGTCGCTGAGGGGAAGCGTGCTCCAGACTCCGATCGACCCGACGCGGTACAGGTAGGGGAACTGCCCCGCGAGGGCGTCGGCGATCGCCTCCGCGGACGACGGCGTGAGCTCCTGCAGAGCGATCACGTCCGGATGGCGCGCCGCGAGGGAGAGCGCGGTGGCGGCCGCGTCCTGGTTCTCGGCGTGCACATTCTCCGTGATGATCGACAGCGTCGCCGTGTCGGGGGCGATCCGCGCGACGAGCGCCGGCGCGAAGATCGCGGTCCAGGTCAGGGCGAGGGCGAGCAGCCCGGCGGCGATCCCCCGCGAGCGCAGGGCGGCAGCCAGCAGAGCCGCCGGAACGACCAGGGAGAGCGACCACGGCAGAAGGGTCCCGACGAGGGAACCCGGTGCGCCGAGAGCGGCGAGCGGGCGAGGAGAGAGGAGCAGTCCGCTCGTCGTCAGCAGCAGGGTCACCACGGCGACGACAACCGCGGTGCGCCCCACGGATGTGCGCGGTCTCCGTACGGGGGGAGCGGGCGTCGGTAGGGCGATCGTGGTCGTGGGCAGCATGGGCTCAGCGTCCGGGACGTGGATGAGGGGGAGGTGAGGTCAAGCGACCGGGAGCACGATCCGGATCGTCGTGCCGCCTCCCGGCGAGTCCTCGGCGGTGATGCGGCCCCCGGAATCCGCAACGATCTGCGCGGCGATCGCCAGCCCGAGGCCGGAGCCCGGCGTCCCGCGAGAGGCCGCACCGCGCCGAAACCGCTCGAACACGCGCTCGCGCTCGGCGCGGGGGATGCCGACGCCCTGGTCGACGACGTTGATGACCACTCGTCGAGCGTCGTCGAGGTCCACCTTGATCCGAACCGGCCGACCGGCACCGTACTTACCGGCGTTGTCGAGGACGACGTCCAGGAGGCGGGTGAGCCGTCCGTCCGGAACGAGCGCCTGCACGCCCTCGACAGCGGTCTCGACCGTGACAGGACTCGGCCACCGGCGCTGGGCCGCGGTCGCCGCCGCCCGAGCGGCGCCGACGACCTCCACCGCGGTCAGAGCGGGAGGACGTGCCCGGTCGCCCCGAGCGAGCTCGACGAGGTCGTCGATTGTCAGCGCCATAGCGTCGAGCTCCTCGACGAGCGCGGTGCGGAGGGTGGCCTGCGTCGCGTCGTCGAGGATGTTCGCGCCCGTGAGCAGTTGGATATTCGTCCGCAGTGTCGTCAGCGGGGTCCTCAGCTCGTGAGAAGCGTCGGCGACGAAATCACGTTGCGCGTCCTGAGCGATCGCGAGCTCGGCGAGCATCGCCGTGAACGAGCGGGACAGGCGCCCCAGTTCGTCGTTCCGAGCGGAGTCCGGCCCGAGATCGAGGGGTGCGTGCGGGTCCGCTTCGGCTCGGACTCGGCGGACCGCGTCGTCCAATCGCCGCACGGGGCGCAGGGCTGCCGTGGCGGCCGCTGCCCCGAACGCCGCGGCGAGGAGGACTCCCGCAGATCCCGTCACGGCGAGGGCGAGTGCTGTGCGCTCCAGAGCCGTATCAGTCTGCCGAGTCGGAAGGCCGACCATGACTGCGCCGCCGTCCCCCACGGGCAGGACGAGCACCCGCACCCCCTCTGACGTGTACCGCTCCCGCGGTGAGGTCCCGTCGATCACGGCCAGCACCTGGGCGCTGGTCCGCAGGGGGCCGTCGGCGGCGGCGGACATGCGATCGACACGTCGGACGCAGGCGGGCTCGATGACGTAGCGACAGGTGGACCCCTGGCCGCCCGTCCACTCCGGATCCGACACCAGCAGGCGCTGCACGCGAATCGCCTCACGGTCCAGCGCCGTGTCGAGAGAGCCGCGGAGCTGATCGGAGACGACGAGCCAGGTCAGGGCGGCCACGAGAACGACGGCGAGTGCGACCGCCCCGGCGACGACCGCGGCCAGGCGGCGTCGCAGCGATCCGCTCCGCACGCCGGTCACGGCTCGAGCCGGTAGCCGAGGCCGCGGACTGCGCGTATCGCAGGCGCGCCGGTGGCGGATGCCACCTTCTTGCGCAGGGAGCTGACGGTGACGTCCAGCGCGTTCGAGGCGGGGGCGCGGCCGGTCGGCCAGGCCGCGTCGCTCAACTCATCCCTGGTGCGCACCCGCGAGGGATCGCGGAACAGCAGGTCGGCGATGAGCGTCTCGAGGCGCGTCAGCTCGGTCTCGCCCGAGGGGCCGGTGAGCCGTCGCTGCTGCGTGTCGAGAGCGACGCCGCGCCAGAGGGGTGCTGCGGAGGCTGACGCGCCGCGACGGATCAGGGCACGCACCCGGGCTCGCAGTTCGTCCACGTCGAACGGCTTCCCGAGGTAGTCGTCAGCCCCGGCGTCAAGTCCGGCGACGCGGAGAGGAGCGCTGTCGTGCGCGGTGAGCATCATCACCGGCACGTCGTCACCGACAACCCTGAGCGCGCGGCACACCGCGGATCCGTCCAGGAGCGGCATGTTCACATCCAGGACCACCGCATCCGGATCGTGCTCGGCCACGGCCGCGAGGCCGGCGCGTCCGTCGGCGGCCGTGACCACCCGATGTCCGTCAGTCTCGAGGGCGACCCTGATGCCGAAGAGGAGGTGGGGGTCGTCGTCGATGACGAGCACGATACTCACGATTCCGTGCCCCTCTTCTTCTTACCCAGCGGTGTCCGGTGACCCGCTGAATGGTAGAAGAATGCGCTGCCGGTCTCTGCCGGGGGCGCGTCCCGCTCCCGCGGCGGCGCCCCCTGCCTCCCGGCCGAGCGGGATATCGCCGAGCAGGCGTGGCAACCGTGCGCCGTGCTGGGCGGAAGGGGTCAGGTGGTCTCCTCGCCGTCGTGCTGCAGACGCGCCTGAACGCGGCGGACGGCCGAGGCGATGCCCACCGCCAGCGCCGTCTTGAGCGCGAGCATCAGGCGTGGACCGGTGAGAGCCTCCCGCCCAGGCGAGGGCGCTGCGCGACGTCCGGGTGCGGGGCATCCCGGCACCCTCCGGGAGGGTTCGGCCCAGCTCGCTCCGCTTGAGAGCGTCGGTCGCGGCGCTCCGGCGCTCGCCGCGGTCGCGCGGTTCACAACTCAGGAAGGATGGCGGAGCAGGGCGCTCGATCCGCCTGTTCCCGGCGGCCGAACCAAATTTATCCTGCGTTATGAACGGTTCCGCGGCGGCGGACCATTGCGGGAGAGGGAAACGCCCCGCGAATGGGGGCCGTTGAGTGCACGCACGTTGCCTGTTACCGTGAACAGGACCGCACAGCAGGCGGTGTCGGAGACCTCGAGGTGGAGGTACCGCCGAGTCCTGCGAAGCGCGGTACGTCCCTCCCGAGGCCGCAGAGCCTTTCTTCCCGAGGCCGCTCCGGCGTCGGAGCCCCGCACTCCCGGGGGCGCGCCGCCCACGGTGCGCCTCCGGGCCCCACCCTTGACGACGGAGTCACGATGACGACCGGACCAACGCGCTCCGACGCCGAGCGCCCCCGAGCCGCGGGGCTCCGGCGCCGCCTCACCGCCGGGCTGCTGATCCTGCTCGCCGCGGTGATGGCCCTGCCCCTCACCGCCGCCTCACCGGCTGTCGCCCTCGGCGAGCCGACCTTCACCAACCCGATCGCGCCGGATACTGCGGACCCGACGATCGAGTTCCACGACGGCAACTACTACATGGTCGCGACCACATGGGACAACCGCGTCGTGATGCGCAAGGCGCCCACCCTCGCGGCGCTGGGAACCACCGCTCCGACCACGGTCTACACCGACACCAACCCCGGCCGGAACGCCGCCATGTGGGCGCCCGAGCTGCAGCGGCTCCAGGGTCCGAACGGCTGGCGCTGGTACCTGATGTACACGATGGGGGCCGAGGGGAACGTCGACCGTCAGCACCTCCAGGTGATCGAAAGCGCGGGCGACGACCCGATGGGCCCGTACACCTACAAGGGTCGGCCGATTCCCACCGACGACTGGAACATCGACGGCGCCTACCTCGAGCTGAACGGCGAGCTCTACATCACCTGGTCGGCGTTCTCGCCCGAGCCGAACCGGCTGCAGAACAACTACATTGCCAAGCTGTCCAACCCGTGGACCGCCAGCGGTCCCCTCACCGTGCTCTCGTCGCCCACCGAGCCGTGGGAGACCATCGGCGCCCCCGTCAACGAGGGCCCCGTCCCGCTGCAGAAGGATGGCCGCACCTGGATCGTCTACTCGGCGAGCTTCTGCGGCACCGAGGATTACCAGCTCGGCACCCTCGAGTACGACGGCACCGGCGACCCGGTGCTGGCCTCCTCCTGGACCAAGAGCGACGGCCCCGTGTTCTCGACGGCGAACGGCGAGTTCGGTACCGGCCACAACGACTTCTTCGACTCGCCGGACGGCACGGAGACCTGGAACCTCTACCACGCGAACCCCGGCCCGAACGACGGCTGCAGCCGCCAGCGCTCGGCCCGCGCGCACATCGTGGACTGGACCGCCGACGGCGAGCCCGACTTCGGCACTCCGCTCGGCACCTCGGCCCGCATCCCCGTGCCCAGCGGCGAGAACGCGCCGCTCACGGCTCGGGTCGAGGGCGCACCCTGGCAGTTGGTCAGCCGCAGTACCGGCCTGTGCGTCACCGTCTCCTCCGCGCAGAGCGGCGACGGCGCCGGAGTCGTGCAGGGTCCCTGCTCCAGCCCGCGCGCGAACTGGATGCTCGACGCCACCGGCGAGGGCGCCCTCCGCGTGATGAACGCCTCCAGCGGCAAGGCGCTCGGCCCGGTCGGCTGCGCCACCGGCTCCGCCGGACTCCAGCAGTCCGCGTGGCTCACCACCGGCTGCCAGCAGTGGACGGTCGCTCCGGCCACCGGCGGCTACTCCACCCTGACCAACCGCGCCAGCGGCACGCTGCTGGAGGCGTCCGGGACGACCGTGCGCCAGGCGGCCGCCACCTCCGCGGCGGCTCAGGAGTGGGTGCTCCGCCCCGCCGGACCCGTCGCCGTCAACTCGTTCGTCACCGGCAAGACCGTCGACCTGCCGAACTGCTCCACGGCCGGCAACGCGGTGCTCCAGCAGCAGGATTGGCTCGGCTCGCCCTGCCAGCGCGTCACCTTCGGCTCCGCCCCCGACGGAGCGCTCGAGATGCACCTGGTCTCCGCCGCCGCTCCGTGTCTCGCGGTCACCGGAGGCTCCACCGCCGACGGTGCGACCGTCACCCAGGGCGCGTGCGGCGTCGCGGGCAGCCGCTGGCGCCTCCGCCCGGGCAACGACGGCACTGTCGAGCTGCGGGCCGCGCACAGCGGCAAGGCGCTCGACCTGTCGAACTGCTCGGCGCAGAACGGCACCCGGATCGGCCAGTGGAGCGTCCTGAACAACGACTGCCAACGCTTCCGCGTCTCGCTCGGCGCTCCGGCGTCGACGGTGCCGCTACAGCCGGTGGCGACCTCAGCCGCGCGCTGCGTCGCTGGCACGGTCGTGGTGACCACGGTCGTGAAGAATGCGGATGACCTGCCCGTCGACGTCACCATCGGTACCGGCGCCACGGCGAAGCGGGTCACCGCGCTCGCCGGCGGAGCGAGCACCGCCACCGCCCTGACGACCCGCCAGACCAGCGTTCCGGCCGGATCCACGACGGTCGCCGTGGCGGGCACCGACGACGCGGGCCGCACCGCGACCGTCACCGCGAACCACCCCGCCCTCACCTGCGGCTGACCCGCGCCGATCGAGCAGTCGCGCCGTCGTGCTGGTCGAGTGGCCGCGCAGCTGCTGAGTCGCTGACGCGCCTCGCCCGCGTCGAGACGGCGCGGATCTACCCCCTCGCGGGGCCGACCGGATTCAGCTGCCAATGACTGCCAACAGACGGATGTCCCCGGCCCTCTTCGCCACTCTCGTGCTGGCTCCCGTCGTCGCGGTTCACGTCGTGATGCAGGTCGTGACTGCCCCAGGGTTGTCGTGGGAGCTTCTTTCCGTCCTGATCATCTACGCCGCGTTCTGGCTGAGCGTCTTTGCTGTGTGGCGCAGAACCGGCCGTCGGCGTCCCTGAGCGAGGTGCGGGAGACGTCCTGATCCCCTTCCTCCTCGTTCGGCGGGGAGTGGGATGAGGCGCTCGGCTCGTCCGCCGGTGCTCGCGCGAACGGCCGAGCCGCCGCCGCTTCGCTGAGGCCCCGCCGCCTCGACGGTGCCTCGGCGCACACCGGGTGGTCCTGACCCGCCGGAGCAGGCCCGGGCCGCCCACATTCGGGCACGGCAGGCTGGAGGGATGAGCGCGCCAGGAACCACTGACTCCTACGACCGCGTCCGCGTGCGCGGGGCCCGCCAGAACAACCTCCGGAGCATCGACGTCGACGTGCCGCGCGACGCCCTCGTCGCCTTCACCGGCGTCTCCGGATCGGGGAAGAGTTCGCTCGCCTTCGGCACGCTTTATGCGGAGGCGCAGCGCCGCTACCTCGAGTCGGTCGCCCCTTATGCGCGGCGGCTGATCGACCAGGTCGGCGTTCCGGACGTCGGTCGACGCGGGCAACACGGTGATCGTGGTCGAGCACGACATGCGCGTGGTTGCGGACGCCGACTGGGTCATCGACCTCGGGCCGGGAGCGGGCCGCGCGGGCGGCTCGGTCGTTGCGACGGGGACGCCGGAGGAGGTGGCGGAGGCGGCGGGCAGCCGCACCGCTGCGTACCTCCGCGCGGCTCTCGACCGGCGCCGCTGAATGGACGCCCGCGTTACCTGTTCGTTATGAAAAATGCGCCCACACGACCAAACTAGCGACACCCTGGGAATCGGCAGGTCGCAGGTGAAAACTCTCCCGTATGAACCAGACAGCGGCACCCGTGCGCGAGCACCGAGCGCGATACCTCCTGCTCGCCGCTCTCGCGGGCATCATCACCGGAGGAGTCCTCCTCGCCGTCGCCGAGCTCGTCGCCCTCGCGGTCGCCCGGACGGCGAGCCCCGTGCTTGCGCTCGGCTCCTTCGTCGTCGACATCGTCCCGCGCCCCCTCAAGGAGTTCGCGATCGAGACCTTCGGTGAGAACGACAAGACCTTCCTCCTCGGGAGCATCGGCGCCGCCGTCGTCGTCGCGGCCGCGATCGCCGGCGTTCTCCAGCTCATCCGCCCGCCGCTGGGCCAGGTACTGCTGGTCATTGCCGGCGGCCTCTCGATCGCCGCCATCGTCACCCGCGCCGGTGCCGCTCCGCTCGCCGCGGTGCCCACTCTGGTCGGCCTCGTCGTCGCCGTTCTCGTCATGCACCTGCTCTTCACGCGCCTGCGCGGCTGGCGCGCTGCACGGGTCTCGGAGGCGAGGGGAACATCCTCCGAGGCCCGTCCGGGGGCGCTCGAGCGCCGCGGTTTCTTCCGCATCGCGCTGATCACCGCCGTCGGCGCGGCCGTCGTGGGCACCGGAGCCCGCCTGGTCAACGCGGCGACCTCCTCGCTCGCCGGCGTCCGCAACGCCCTCCGCCTGCCGTCCCCCCGCAGCTCCGTCTCGGTGCCCGCCGGCGCCGAGCTCGACATCGACGGCATCACCCCGCTCTACACGTCGAACGCCGACTTCTACCGTGTCGATACCGCCCTCACCGTGCCCAACCTCGACCCGTCGGCCTGGTCGCTGAAAATCTCCGGAATGGTCGACCGCGAGGTGACGCTGAACCTTCAGCAAATCTTCGATATGGGTCTCGACGAATACGGCATCACCCTGACCTGTGTCTCGAACCAGGTCGGCGGCAACCTCGTCGGCAATGCCAAGTGGCTCGGCGTCCCGCTCCGCGACGTGCTGAAGATGGCCGGTGTGCAGAGCGGAGCCGACATGCTCCTCTCCACCAGCAGCGACGGCTACACCGCGTCCACCCCGATCAGCGCGGTGACCGACGAGAACCTCGATGCGATCCTCGCTGTCGGGATGAACGGCGAGCCCCTGCCGTTCGAGCACGGCTTCCCGGTGCGGATGATCGTGCCCGGTCTCTACGGCTACGTCTCGGCCACCAAGTGGCTCACCGAGCTGAAGGTCACCACCTTCGAGGCCGACCAGGCCTACTGGACCCCGCGCGGCTACTCCGCTGAGGCCCCCATCAAGATGTCCTCGCGGATCGACACCCCGCGGATCGGCGCGCCCGTCGCGTCGGGTGCCACCAAGATCGCGGGTGTCGCCTGGGCGCAGAGCATCGGCATCGAGAAGGTCGAGGTGAGCATCGACAGCGGCGACTGGCAGGAGGCGACGCTCTCGACCCCGGTCAACCTCGACACCTGGGTGCAGTGGTACGTCGACTGGGAGGCCCAGCCGGGCTCGCACTACGTCGCGGTCCGCGCGGTCGACAAGAACGGCCTGGTCCAGATCGAGGACCGCGCGCCGGTCGCGCCCGACGGCTCCTCCGGCTGGCAACGCACGCTCATCAACGTCACCTGACGCGCGGCGGGCTCACGACCGCGAGCGTGCGGGCCGAGAACGATGGCGAGGGTCGCGTACCGGTGTGGAAGGGCGCCGCCCCAGAGCGTCACATACCCCGCAAGAGAGCCGTCGGCGATCTCCTCCACCGCGAAGCCGACAGCGGTGGCGGTCGCGTTGGCGCTCCGCGACCGAAGCATCTCGCTGAGCCCGCCCGTCGGCCGCGGCAGAACGCTCGCCTGCTGGAGGACCGCCGTCGCCGGGTCGACCTCGAGGAGATCCTCCTCGATCGCCCGCCGCGAGATGCCACTTATGCGCGTTTTCCTCGGCGTGTCGCGCACATAAGTGGCATCTCGCGGGGAGGTACCGGGGGACGGGGGAGGCGGAGGGGCGGGCGCCGGGGACGACGTCCTGGCCGTGCTCGCGGCAGCCGACCACGCTGATCCACGGCACCCTCGACGAGGACGTGCCCGTCGCCTACAGCCGCCGCTCCGCCGACCGCCATCCGGGCGTGCGCCTGCACGAGCTCGCGGACACCAGCCACGTCGACCTCGTCGCCCGCCTTCGCCGCACTCCTCGCCGTGCTCGCGCGCCGGAGCACGCGCTACAGAACAGGCGGGTAGAGGAAGAGCGGCACCTTCGCGGTGGGGAAGGTGCGGGTCACATAGCTGTGCTTGCCGCCGTAGTTGTACTCCTCGAGGAGCACGGTGCCGTCGTCGTTGACCTTCTGCACGTAGGAGACGTGGTTGTAGGTCCACCACGCGACGCAACCGACGATCGGGACGCTGCTGGTCGCCCAGCCCTTCGCAGCCCAGTTGTCCGGCCACTCGTACGCGCTGCCACCGAGTGGCGTGATGTTGCCCCAGGTGTACTTCCACGGCGCGGAGGTGCGGCCGGCGTCGCGGTTCAGGCGCCACGCCACGAAGTCGACGCACTCGCGGTAGTAGTAGCCGAGCGGCGAGAGGCCGCCGCCATTGTCGTCGATGGTCTCGTAGGGCCACGGGTAGTCGTCGCCGGCCGCGCGGGTCTGCACGGTCGAGAACTCGCCACCGTTGGAGCCGGAGAGCACCGCCGCCTGGCGGCTGGCCTCGTCGAGTTGCGCCTTGGTTGGAGCGGCGAAGGCGTCACGCACGGCGGTCTGGCGGGTCGCGTCGGAGGAGACGGTCAGATTCTGCAGGCCGACCCGGTCCGCAGCGGCGCGGCCGGTTGCGGTGGCGGAGGCACTGCGGGCACCGTACGCGGGGATGGCGGCGGTGGCGAAGAGGCCGCCGACCACCGAGAAGGTACCGAACGCGAGGGCTCGGCGGCTGAGGCCGCGAGTCCGGGCCGGCTCGGCGGCGCGGGGTGCGCCGGGGCGCGAGGCGGCGCGGCGGGGTGCGGCGAGGCTCGATCGGGAAGCGGGGGAGGCGACCGCGGGGACGTCGACCGAGACGGTCCGAGCGGTCGCGACGGCGGCCGCGTCATCGACGTCGGGGGAGGCGGTATCGACCGACGCAGGGGTAGCGGAGGCGGCGGGCACGCCGGAGGCGGCGGAAGCAGTGGCGGACGCGGTCGCGGCGGCTGGCTCGGACGCAACGCCGCCCGCGACTACGGTCTGCTCCGCGGCGGCCGCAGCGGCGCGACGCTCGGCCTCACGGGCCTCCCGTCGCGTCCGGGGCGCACTCCGGGTGCCGGCACTCTCCTCAGGGGTGGGAATGCCTGGCTTCGACACGCGTGCGTTCTCCTCGGGTGACAGTTTCGACAGGGGTGGCAGTGATGACACGGCCGGGTGCCGGAAGGGCATCCGGCGAGGAGCCACTCTAGCCCGAGGCCCCTGCGTAACGGAACGATCACGGCGGATCAGGAGGGATGTTCCGGCTTCGCGCGCCCGCGCAGTGGGAGGATGGGGCGCAACCGGGAAGGAGCTTCTCATGACCGCACCCACCCCCAGCGCACCGATCCCGAGTGCACCCGCCCCGACCGGGCCCGTCCTCGTCGGCGTCGTCGACGGCCAGCGCCCCGAGGTCCTGCGCACCGCCGAGCGCGTCGCCGCCGATGCCGGAGCCGCGCTGCTGCTCGTGTCAGTCTCGGCCGATCCCTACCTCGTCGGCGAGTACGTCGATCCGATGACCGGCGGCGTCCCGATCGGCTTCGTCGGGGCGGGGGCCGATCGAGGCGACGGTCCGGCCGTCCCGCCCGAACTGCGCGAGACGGTCGAGCGCGAGCTCGACGACAGTCCTGTGGCCTGGTCGTTGCGGGCGGTCCGCGGGGAGCCGGCGCTGGCCCTCGCCGAGGTCGCCGACGAGGTCGATGCGCGGATGATCGTGGTCGGCACCCGCGACGCGGGCGTACTCGCGAGCATCGCGGAGTTTCTCGGCGGCAGTGTCGCCGCCCACCTCGCCCACCGTCAGCACCGTCCCGTTCTCGTCGTCCCGCGCGCCGACCGCGACACCTCGCGTCCCGCGCCCTGGGACCTCGCGGAGTGACGCGGCCCCTCCACCTGCGGCCCGCTGAGATTCTCCTGGTCGCGGCGGGCGGAACGGTCGGTACGGCGGCTCGTGCGGCGATCGGCGCCGCGCTGCCCCCGCTGGGGGTCGTGCCGGTCGCGACGCTCGTCGTGAACCTGCCCGGTGCGTTCCTCCTGGGCCTGCTGCTGGAGGCGCTGGCGCGGCGGGGATCGGACGACGGTCGCCGCCGCTCTCTGCGCCTCCTGCTCGGCACCGGTGTGCTCGGCGGCTTCACCACGTACAGCACCTTTTCGCTCGACACGGTTGCGCTGCTGCAGGGTGGGCACGGTGTCGAGTACCTCGCGTACACCGGTGGCTCGCTCGTGCTGGGGGTGCTCGCCGCCGCGCTGGGCATTGCGGTCGCGGGGAGCCGGAGGGGAGCGGTATGACGCCGGGTCTGCTGGTCGCGGTCGCTCTCGCGGGCGGAGTCGGCGCTGCGGCGCGGCTGGTGGTCGACTCGATCGCCCGCTCGCTCGTGCCCGCGCGCTGGCCGGTCGGCACCGCGCTGATCAACGTCAGCGGGTCGCTGCTGCTCGGGGTGGTCACCGGGCTCGTCCTGGCCGGGGTCCTCGACCCGGTCTGGCGGGCCGTGCTCGGGACGGGCGTGCTCGGCGGTTTCACCACCTTCAGCACGGCGAGCGTCGAGACCGCGCGGCTGCTGCTCGAGCGGCGCTGGGCGGCCGGCCTGGGCTACGGGATCGGTACGGCGGCGCTCGCCATCGCTGCGGCGGCCGCGGGGCTCGCGCTGACGGGTGTTCGATTCTCCTGAACCGGGCCCGCCTCGCCGCGCGATCCGCCCCGTGCACCCGGCGCCGTCACTCCTGAACCCCGCGCGGGCGAGGAGCCGCTGCCACGTCGGAGGGCGGCGCGGATCCCCGGCAACACTCCCTCTTCGAGGGACGCCCCGACGTCCGCGGTATGGGTGAAGATGGGCCAATGACATCCGTGGGGGGCGTTTCGGAGCTGAGGCTGGCCGTCGTCGACGACCAACCTCTCTACCGCCACATGCTGACCTCGCTGTTGCGCTCGATCCCGAGCGTGCGGAGCGTCGTGGAGGCCGGCTCCGCCGCGGAGGCGCGGTCGGTGCTGCGCCCTGCGGAACTCGACGTCGCGATCCTCGACATCGAGCTCGGTGACGGCGACGGCATCGACCTTGGACGCCGGCTCCGGATCACCGCGCCCGGGCTGGGCATCGTCCTGCTCTCGGCGGTCGATGCGATGCACCGCTTCCTCCGCCTCGACCGCGCGGAGGCGCGCGGCTGGAGCTACCTCTCGAAAAGCTCCTCCCTCTCAGCCCCCGCGCTGCTGAGTTCCGTGCGCGCGACCGCGGACGGCCGCACCGTGCTCGATCCTGCGCTGGTCGCCGCCCGGTCCGCCCGCCGCGACTCCCCGGTCGCCGCCCTCAGCCCGCGCCAGTACGAGGTGCTCGCGGGTCTCGCGTCCGGCCTGACCAACGCCGCAATCGGCGAGCGCCTGGGCATCGCGGTCCGCTCGGTCGACAACCACGTCAACGCGATCTACTCCGCGCTCGGCGTCCGCTCCGACGGCGAGCGGAATCCGCGGGTCGACGCGACCCTCCAGTTCCTCGAGCACACCGGATGACTGCCGAGCCGGGCGATGCGCGCGAGGACAACCGGATCGTCCTCGGTGCGATGGCCCTCCTCGGCGGGGTCCTCTCGCTGCTCGCCGCGCTCCAGGCCGTCTTCGCGCTCGGCATCCTGTCGCAGACGCTCCGGGGCATCGATCCCGGCCCGCTGCTCGACGTCACGACGCGCGTGCTGGTCAACGTCTCGACGATCGCGCTCGCGATCGCTCTGGTCGCGCTGCTGCGCCCGGAGCGCTTCGCGGGCGGCGACCGAATCGCCCGGACAGCTCTGATCGCGGTAGGCGTGGGAGTCGTGCGCTGCACCCTCCAGGTGCTGACGGGTATCTACCCGATCGCCGCCCTCCCCGCGATCGTGATCGAGCTGGTCGTGGGGTCCGTGGTGGTCGCGCTGATCTGCGGTTACGGCTACCTGCTCGTGCGAGCCGCGCGGCGGGTGCGCGAGAAGGAGCGGGAGCACGCCCGCGCCCGCGTGCAGGCGATCGAGGCGGTGCAGGCGCTTCAGCGCGAGGAGCTGCGGGTGCGGCGGGACGTGGCGCAGAGCCTGCATGGCCGGCTGCAGAACGGCCTCGTGGTGCTGGCCGCCGAACTGCACGCGGTCGCGAGCGCCGCGGATCCGGACGTCTCGGCCCGCCTGCTCGCGATCGCCGCCCGCCTCGACCGGTTGCGCGAGGAGGAGGTGCGCACGGTGGGCCACGCCCTCTACCCCGTCGAGATCGACCACGGCCTGGTCGCGGCCGTGCGCGACCTCCTCGCGCGTCTCCCACCCGAGATCGCCGTCGATCTCGATCTCGGACGCATTTCCGAGCTCTCCGCCGAGGGTCGCGAGCCGCCGCTGGATCAGCGGTTGCTGCTTGTCCGGCTTGTCGAGGAGGGCCTCACCAATGCGCTCAAGCACGGCTGTGCCTCGTCGCTGCGCGTGCGGGGCGCGGTGCAGGCGGGCGTGGTGGTGCTCACCCTCGATGACGACGGGAGCGGAGTCGCCGCGGGCTCGACGCGCTCGGGCCTGAGCCGGCTGGATCGGCAGCTGGCGGTCTACGGAGGATCGCTGGCGCTCTCGGACTCGCCGGTGCTCGCGGGTGCGCGGCTGCGAGTGCGACTTCCGCTCTGTGGCGGGGCGTCGGTGGCGTCCGAGGCTCAGGCCGGGTAGATCAGCAGCGACCGGGGGCTGACGCTGAAGCGGGCCTCGCGGCCCGGGGCGAGGTCGAGTCGCGCCGCGTCCGCTGGGGCGATGTCGGCACCGAGGAGCGCACTGCGCACCCGCACGGCGTCGCCGTGCTGCTCCACGTCGGTGATCACGGCGCGCACGCCTCCCGCGTCGCCGAACTCGCCGCCGTCGCCTCCGCTCTCCCCCGCGCGGACCTCGCGCACCTCGCGCACCTCGCCGACTGAGACGGCGGAGGGGCGGACCGCCGCGAGCACCGCGGCCCCGACCGCGATCGGCTCGGCCGCGACTCCGGCGAGCTCGTGCCCCTCGGCGATGCGCAGCCCCGTCGCCGTGCGCACGCCCGTGAGCAGGTCGAGCCCGGCGAGCTGCGCGGTGAACCCGGTGCGCGGGCGCGTGAGGACCCGGGCCGTCGGGCCCTCCTCGACCACCCGCCCGCCGTGCAGGACCAGCACCCGATCGGCAAGCGTCCAGGCATCGAGCACATCGTGGGTGACCACGATCGCCGAGCGCTCCGCGAGCACCTCGCGCAGCATCCGCCGGAGCGCCGGGGCGACCCGGGCGTCGACCGCGGCCAGCGGCTCGTCGAGCAGCAGGAGGCGCGGATCGGTCGCGAGCGCGCGGGCGAGGGCCACCCGCTGCGCCTGCCCGCCGGAGAGGCTCGCCGGGCGCCGGTCGGCCAGGTCGGCCACCCCTGCGGCGGCCAGCTCGCGCTCGGCCCGCGCGCGCGACTCCGCCCGCCCGACCCCGGCGCTGCGCGGCCCGAACGCCGCGTTCTCGCGCACGCTCAGGTGCGGGAACAGCATCGGATCCTGCGCGAGCAGGGCGACAGGGCGGCGGTGCGGAGGCGTCCAGCGGCGGTCGTCGAAGAGCAGCATCGCTCCCACACTCGCCCGGCCGGCATCGGCGCGGGCGAGCCCGGCGATCAGCTCGAGTACGGTCGACTTGCCCGCGCCGTTCGGGCCGATCAGGGCGAGGGTCTCGCCCTCGGCCACGTCGATCCGCACGTCGATCCCGCGTGCCGCGAGCCGCGCCTCCAACCGCAGGCTCACCGCGGCACCCCCCGGGCCGAACGGCCGTGCGCGAGCCCGATCACGAGGACGGCGACCACCACCAGTACCAGCGCCAGGGCCACCGCCGCGTCCGGGTCGCTCTCGCGCTGCAGGTAGATCTCGAGCGGGAGCGTGCGCGTCGTGCCCTGAAGGCTCCCGGCGAAGGTCAGCGTCGCACCGAACTCGCCCAGCGCCCGCGCGAACGAGAGGATGGCGCCCGAGGCCAGGCCCGGCAGGATCAGCGGCAGCGTGATCCGCCGCAGCACCGTTGCGGGGGAGGCGCCCAGCGTCGCGGCGACCGCTTCGTACCGGGCGCCGGCGCTGCGCAGCGCACCCTCCAGCGTCAGCACCAGAAAAGGCAGCGCCACGAAGGTCTGCGCGAGCACCACGGCGGTGGTCGAAAACGCGATACGGATGCCGGCCGCCTCCAGCGCACCGCCGAGCAGGCCCATCCTGCCGACGGTGTAGAGCAGCGCCAGCCCGCCGACCACCGGCGGCAGGACCAGCGGCAGCAGCACCAGCGAGCGGAGGAGGCGCTGCCCGGGGAAGGCGGTGCGCGCGAGTACCAGGGCCATCGGCGTCCCGAGCAGCAGGCACAGCAGGGTCGCGGCGGCGGAGGTGCGCAGGCTCAGCAGGAGCGCGGCGACGGAGGAGTCGGAGGTGATCAACGGCAGGAACTGCGGCCAGTCGACCCGGGTGAGGATCGCGACGAGCGGCAACAGCACCAGCAGGGCGCCGAGCGCGGCGACCGCCACGACCCAGCGCGGCAGACCGGAGCCGGTGCGCATCAGCCCCGCGCGAGCGGCGTCTCGACGATCACCGTCGTCGCCTTGACCACCGCCACCGCGGGCGATCCGGGTTCGAGTCCGAGCTCGCGCACCGCCTCGCTGCTCATCAGCGAGACCACCCTGTGCGGTCCGCACTGCAGCTCGACCTGCGCCATGACGGTGTCCATCACGATGTCGGTGACGATCCCGACGAAGCGGTTGCGGGCCGAGCGCGCGACCGGCGACGGATCCTCCGGCAGCACCGCGGTGGCGCGGGCGAGCCGGGCGACCTCGAGGCCGTCCACGACCCGCCGCCCGGAGGCGTCCTTCGCGCTCGCGAGCGCCCCGTTCTCGATCCAGCGCCGCAGCGTGTCGTCGCTCACGCCCAGCGCGGCGGCAGCCTCCCTGATCCGAATCTGCGGCATACCACCGATCCTACGTCCGCACCTGCCCCCCGCCCCGCCCGCCGCCCGCCCCGCCCCGCCCGCCCCCTCCCGCGAGATGCCACTTGTGAGGGCGACACGCCGAGAATCGCCGTCACAGGTGGCATCTCGCGGGAGGGGGCTACGCCTCTCGCGGCGCTCCGAAGCCGGCCGCCGCGAGCACCGCCCGCCCGGCGTCCGAGGCCGCGTAGGCGACGAAGGCCGCCGCTGTGCTGGAGTCGCCTGCCCCGGTCAGGGCCGCGATCGGGTAGGTGTTGACCGCCGCCGAGGATTCGGCGAAGGGGATGCCGGTGACCGAGCCGCCGGAGCCGCGGACGTCCGTCGCGTAGACCAGCCCGGCATCCGCTTCGCCCGAGGACACCTTGCCGAGCACGTCCGTCACCGACGACTCCTCGCTGACCGGTGCGATGTCGACCCCCGCGGCCTGTTCCACCGCGACGGCCGCCGCTCCGCACGGCACCTGCGGGGCGCAGACGACGGTGGCGGTGCCGGGCCGGGCGAGGTCCACGAGAGACACGACCTCTGCCGGGTTGCCGGGTGGCACGGCGATCTCGAGCGTGTTGGTGGCGATGTCGACCGGGTCGCCCGCGATCATTCCCGCGTCGGCGACCGTGGACATGGTGCGTTCGTCAGCCGAGGCGAAGACGTCGGCCGGGGCGCCGTTCACGATCTGCGTCGCGAGGTCGGAGGACCCCGCGACGGACAGCTCGACGTGCACGCCAGGCTGCGAGGCCTCGAATCCGCTGGCGAGTTCGGTGAACGCGCCCTTCAGCGAGGCGGCGGCGAAGACGGTGAGGTGGCCGCCGGACGACGAAGGGCCCGCGGGTGCCGAGCATCCCGCGAGCAGGAGGAGCGCGGCGGCGGCCGGTGCGAGAGGGAGCAGGCGGTGACGCACAGGAACCTCCGAATCGTCACTCCGCAGATGCGAAGATCAGTCGATCCTAGAGTCTCAGGTGCGTCATACTGCCCCATATCGCACGCGCGGATTAAGGAGCGGGAAGCCGGGCGCGACCGGAACCGCGATCCCCAGGTCGTGGATCTCCTGCCGCCGCAGCCGCCCCGCCTCCGGCCCGTGCTGCTGGAGCAGCTCGATCACGTTGCCGTCGGGGTCGGCCAGGTACACCTGCTCCACGAAGTCGTCGCGGATCCGGTAGCCGCCGCAGCGCTCCAGCCCGCGTGCGACGAGCGCCTCGAGGAACGGAGCGAACGACTCCACCATGATCGCGAGATGGTGCACGAGCCCCGTCTGCAGCTCGTCCTCCTCCCACCGCGGCGGATTCGCGGCGAGACGTCCCGGCGTCTTCTCCTGCACGACGTGGATCTCGGCCGTGCCGAGCCGGAAGTACGCGCCGCGGAACACGAAGTCGCTCGGGCGGGTGAACTCGGTGCAGCCGAGTACGCCGACGTAGAAGTCGCGGGTCGCGTCGAGGTCCGACACCACGAGGGCCACGTGGTGCAGGTGAGCGGTCGGAGTCATGCGGAGTCGTCCTTCTCGTCGTCGAGGCAGCGGTGCGGATGGCTTCAGGGTCACCCGGCCCGCACGCCACGGTCGACCGTGCCGTCGCGGTAGCGTCCAGGACGGACGGATGTCCGCTCTCGCCCCTCTCGAGACACGATCGGTCGCCGCGCTCCCGGTCGTCCCCTTCACTGGCGGCAATCACCACTGCAAAGGAGCACCTCCGTGACGTTCCCCCTCGCCGTCCTGTCCATCGTGCTCAGCGTCGCCGCGCTGCTGGTGCTCATCGTCCGGCTCCGGATCCACCCCTACATCGCGATGACGTCGGTCGCGGTCGTCCTCGGGCTGAGCTTCGGCCTGCCGCTGGCCGACGGGGAGCGCGGCGTGCTCGCCGTGCTCGAGGGGGTCCTCGGACCGTCGCTGGCGCACATCCTGCCGCTGGTGGGGCTGGGGTGCATCATCGGCGAGATCATCTCTCGCTCCGGCGGCGGTGAGCTGCTGGCCCGCGTCCTGCTGGCGAAGGTGGGACCGCAGCGCGGTGTGCTCGCGGTCGTGCTGGCCGGCCTGCTGGTGGGCAGCACCATCTTCTTCGACACCGCCGTCATCCTGCTCGCCCCTGTCGTCCTCTCGATCGCTCGGCAGGCCGGCCGGCACGCGGCCTTCTTCGCGGTGCCGATGGCGATCGCGGTGCTCGCCGTGCACGCGATCCTCCCGCCGCACCCCGGCGCGGTCGCGGTCGCCTCCGCACTCGGGGTCGACTACGGGCTCCTCGCCGTGCTGGGCCTGGTGACGATGCTGCCGGGCGCCGCGGTCGGCATCGTCTGGGCGTCCCGTCGCCTCGCGCGGATCGACGCCCGCGGCGGGCTGCCGATCCCCGCCGACGACCCTCCCGCAGAGCGCACCATCGCCCAGCCCGACCTGCGCGCAGTCTCGACCCTCGCCGGCGGAAGTACCGCGCTCGCCACGGCGACCGCGACCGCGACCCGCCTGCTGCCCAGGCTCCTGGTCGTGCTCACCCTGCCGGTGCTGCTGATCCTGCTCGCCACGCTCGCCGCCCTCGTCGCCCCGCAGTCGACTCCGGTGGGCGACGTCGTCCGCTTCCTCGGCACGCCCGTCATCGCGCTGATGATCACGACGGTCGTCGCCTACGTCCTGCTACTGCCCCGGTCGGCGCGGAGCAGCGGCGGTCTCACCGAGGTCGGCCGGGTGGGACTGCGTCCGGTCGGCGAGATCGTGCTCTCCACGGGCGGAGGTGTCGCGTTCGGCGGCGTCATCGCGGCGTCCGGGATCGGCGGCCAGCTGGTCGAGCGGCTCCAGGAGGCGCACCTGCCGCTGGTCGTGTTCGGGTTCGTCTTGGCGGCGGCGTTGCGCGCGACGCTCGGCACCACCACGGCGGCGGTCACCACGGTCGCGACCCTTCTGGCCACGACCGTCGACGCGAGCGCCGTCGATCCGACGCACATCGCCCTGCTCGCCGTGGGCGTCTCGGCCGGAGGTGTCTGCCTGTCGCACGTGAACGACGCCGGCTTCTGGGTCCTCTCACGCTCTTTCACCGTCCCCGAGCGGACGATGCTGTCGACCTGGACCGTCGGCGTCACCGTGATGGGCGTCGTCTGCGCGACCCTGACCACCGTGCTGTGGTATCTGCTGCCGGGGGCGCCGGCGTGACCGGCGGCCCGGGGAGGATGCGGCGACTCTCCAGATCGGCTCCACGGAAGCGGCAGCGCACGCGAGCGTTTTTTGCGGGACGGCAGAGGTTCTAGAGCGCTTCATCGCCCTTGTCGCCGCAATGAGTGGACGTGTCCATCCAGGTGGCGTGTGGCTCAGCGCCGCCGCCGCAGCAGCTCCCGGGCGGTGGCCTCGTCGGTGACCAGTACGGAGGCGATGCCGCCCGTCATGGCAGCCGTGATCGCCTCCACCTTCGCGCTGCCGTGTGCGACCAGGATCCGTAGTGGGATCGCCCGCAGCTCCTTCAGGGTCAGCCCGACCCGCAGCTCGTCCAGGGCGGAGGGGACCGGCCGGCCTGCGCCATCGAAGAACTGCCCGACCACGTGGCCGACCGCTCCGTCGGTGCGGGCTCGCTCGAGCAGCTCCTCCGAGACCGGGGCGACGGCGCCGGTGCCGTCGAAGTGGGCCGTGGAGCCGAGTCCGATCAGGGCCGCGTCACTGCGGCGGGCGAGGGTCAGCGCGTCACGGACCGCGGGACGCCGGCGCGCCTGCTCCGCCCGTGCCGCTGAGCGCGTCACGAACGGGGCCGGCAGCGGAGTGAACGCGGTGCCGGCCGCGAGCACCGCGGCGGCCGAGCGTTCGGGCGCGGAGCGGGAGTGGTAGCCGAGAGCCTCGACCACCCGGACACCGTCGGCGAGTCGGCCGATGGCCTCGGCGGTGGGCAGCACCGACCGGCTCGAAGCGACGGCGAGAATCGCGTCCGCGGGGAGCCGCTCCGCCAGCAGGCGCGCGGCGACGCGGCCCATGCGCGCCTCATCCGCCGTCGCGCCGCGGGGGAGTGACACCGCGACCCGGACCTCCGAGAGCGGGAACAGCCGCGCCAGCTCGCGTTCGAGCGGCGCCACGCGGTCCTCCGGCGGGCCGACGCTGATCCGCACCACGCCGCGTGAGCGCGCCTCGTCGAGCATCCGTGACACCGAGACGCGGCCGAACGAGAGGCGCTCGGCGATCTCGGACTGGGTCAGACCCTCCACCCAGTAGAGCGTCGCGATGCGGCGCAGGAGCAGGTCGCGCTCCTCGAGGACCGGCCCGGGTCGGTGGGCGGCCGCGCGGCCGAAGGAGGTCATGCCGGTATCGTGCTCGATCGCAGCGGTTGGCGCGCAGGCGTCGCACGCTCGATGCTGCAGGGGCCCGCGCCGACCGGTGCGGATGTCGTCGACTGTGGGAGGTGCGCGTGAACGGCGGTGACGCGGGGGCACGGATGCTGGATGCTCTGCTGGCCCCCGGGGCGCGGCTCGAGAGGGTCGCCACCGGAGCCGCGTGGAGCGAGGGCCCGGTCTGGCTGCCCCACGAACGCGTGGTGCGCTGGAGCGACATCCCCGGCGACCGGATCCTCGAGTGGGACGCCCGGACGGGGGAGACGCGGGTGCACCGCGAGCACGTCGAGTTCACCAACGGCCGCACGCTCGACCGGGAGGGACGCGTCGTGCAGTGCTCGCACGGCCGCCGCGCCGTCGAGCGCGAGGTCGAAGGCGTCGTCGAGGTCCTGGTCGACCGGTACGGGGACGCCCGGCTGAACTCGCCGAACGACGTCGTCGTCGCCTCCGACGGCGCCGTCTGGTTCACCGATCCGCCCTACGGGATCCTCCAGGCGCACGAGGGCCACCTCGGCGACCCCGAGTACGGCGGCTGCCACGTCTTCCGCTTCGACCCTGAGTCGGGCGAGCTGAGCGTCGCGGCGACGAGCGTTGAGGAGCCCAACGGGCTCGCCTTCTCGCCGGACGAGCGCCTCCTCTACGTCTCGGACACCTCCGTCGCTCTGCGCACCGACGGCACCGGCGAGCACTGCATCCGCGTTTTCTCGGTCGACGACCAGTGGCTGCTCACCCCGCTCGGCGTGCTTGCCGTGATCGAGCCGGGTGTTCCCGACGGCTTCCGGGTCGACGTCGAGGGCCGGATCTGGACCTCCAGCGCCGACGCGGTGCAGGTCCTCTCGGCCGACGGCGCGGTGCTCGCCCGGATCCCCGTGCCCGAGGTGGTCGGCAACCTCTGCTTCGGCGGCGACGATGGCACGGAGCTGTTCATCGCCGCGAGCACGTCGCTGTACCGCATCCGCACGGCGACGCGCGACGCCGCCTCCCTACTGCGCTGACGCGTGAGGCGTCGAGACGCGCGGAGGCGGCGCGCCGCGCTCAGCTCTGCGGCGGCGAGTAGAACTGGAGGTCGTTGCCCTCCGAGTCCTTGAACGGGAAGATGCGCCCCCACTCGTGGTCGCTGATCTCCCCCTCGATCGAGGCACCGCGCGCCGTCAGGCGTTCGAGTTCCTCCTCGATCGAGCCGTCGGGCTGGAACGAGATGACTGCGCCGCCCTGCTCCGCCACCGTGGCGGACTCGCGGGCGTTGAGGCCGATCATCAGCCCGCCGGCGTCCAGCTCCGACCAGTCGGCGGAGGTGTCCTTCACCTCGAGGCCGAGCGTGTCGCGGTAGAACGCAACCGCCCGCTCCATGTCGGTGACGGGGACCCAGACTGTTGCGACTCCTGATGCCATGTCGTGCTCCTTCGCTCGGTGATGTTCGTCCTCCGACGCTAAGTCGGGCGCGGACGCAACGGAGGCCCTTGCGCGGATGCATGGAGGCTGCTCTCGCGTGGCGCGCCTCGGTGATCAGGGGGCGTCTCGGCGCAGAGCGCGGGCTCAGCGTTCGGCGACGAAGCGGTGCACGACCGCGAGGTCCTCCTCGCCGAGGCCCGCGTCGACCAGCTCGCTGAACACGGTGCGGAGCGTCGCGAGCAGCGGTGCGGAGGTGCCCGTCGCCTCCGCCTCGTCGGCCGCGGCCCGCAGATCCTTCGTCATGTAGGAGGCGACGCCGGTCGGCGTGTAGTCGCGGGACACCAGGGCGGCGCGTTTGGTCTCGAGCACGCGACTCCCCGCGTAGCCGCCCTCTACGAGGGTGAGGAACGTGTCGAGGTCGAGGCCGGAGCGCTCGGCGATCACCGCGGCCTCGGCGATCGCGGTCATGGTCGCGGCGACGATGAGCTGGTTGCAGGCCTTGGCCGCATCGCCGGAGCCGAGCGGCCCGAGGTGGACCGCGGTTCCGCAGGCCGACAGGACGGGCAGTGCCCGGGCGACGTCCTCCTCCGCCCCGCCGACCATGATCGAGAGGGTGCCCGCCTCTGCACCCTCGGTGCCGCCGCTAACGGGGGCGTCGACGAGGCGGAGCCCCGGGTGGCGCTGCGCGAGCGCGCGAAGGCCGGAGGCGGACACGCTGGAGCAGACGGCGAGCACGACATCCGACTCCGCCGCGAGCACGCCCTCGTCGCCCGCGAGCAGCTCCTCGAGCTGGGGCAGGTCCGGCACCATCACGATCAGCACGTCCGAGGCGGCGGCGAGGGAGCGGGCGCAGTCGTGCCACTGCGCCTCGGGGACGGCGCGGCGGGCGCGGCCAGCGGAGGCGGGGCGAGCGGTGATCCCGAGCGGGATCCCGGCGGCGACGAGGCGCCGGGCCATCGGGGCGCCCATGTTCCCGAGTCCGAGGAATCCCACCTGCACGGGCGGGGCGGCGACTGACGGGGGTGCGGGCACACGCCCAGCATACCGAACACTGTTCACAGGGGTGAAGTACACTGCCCGCGGGTCGACCCGGGGGAGAGCCTCCCGCGCCGTTCCGCGAAGGGACACTTGTGACTGATCGCCTCCGCGTCGTCATCGCCTCGCCGCTCAGCCCGGAGCTGATCGCTCGCATCGTCGAGCTCGAACCGCGCTTGGACGTCGTCGCCGACCAGAACCTCCTCCCCCCGATGCGCCACGCCGGCGACCACGGCGGCGATCCCTCCTTCCGGCGCACCCCCGAGCAGCAGCGCGCGTTCGACGAGCTGGTCGACTCCGCCGACGTGCTCTACGGGGTGCCCGACGAGACCCCCGCCGCGCTCGCGCGCACGGCGGCCGCGAATCCGCGGCTCCGCTGGGTGCAGACCATGCCCGCGGGCGGCGGCGCGCAGGTGAAGGCCGCGGGTCTCGACGGCGCGCAGCTCGAGCGCATCGCGTTCTCGACCTCGGCGGGAGTCCACTCCGAGCCGCTCGCCGAGTTCGGAGTCTTCGGGCTCCTGGCAGGAGCGAAGTCGCTGCCGCGCCTGTCCGCCCTCCAGCGCGAGCGAGTCTGGGGTGGGCGGTGGGCGATGGGGCTCCTCTCGGAGCAGACGATCCTGATCATCGGGCTCGGCACAATCGGCCGCGCGACCGCCCGCAAGCTCCAGCAGCTCGGCGCCCGCGTGATCGGTACGAGCCGTCACGAGACGCGGGTCGAGCACGTCGACGAGATCGTCACACCCGACGCCATCGCGGACGTCGCGGGCCGGGTGGACGGAGTCGTCGTCACGCTCCCCGGCACCGCCGCCACCGAGAAGCTGGTCGGGCCCGAGTTCTTCGCGGAGTTGCGCCCGGGGGCCTCCTTCGTCAGCGTCGGCCGCGGGACGGTCATCGATGAGGAGGCCCTGCTCGCCGCGCTCGACGCGGGGAGGGTCGGCTTCGCCGCACTCGACGTGGTGGCCGAGGAGCCGCTCGAGCAGGGCAGCCCGCTCTGGAGCCACCCGAGCGTCCTGATCAGCCCGCACACCGCGGCGCTGAACCTCGCCGAGGACCGGCTGATCGCCGAGCTCTTCGCCCGCAACGCCACTCGTTTCCTCGACGGGAAGCCCCTGATCAACCGAGTCGATACGGTGGAGTTCTACTGACACCGCCCCCGCGAGAGGACGACATGGCCCGCCCCGATGCGCCCCCGATGACGGTCGACTCCGAGAGGGGCTCGGGTGCCCCGGCCGTGTCGCGCGCAATGCGGATCCTCGACCTCCTCGCGGACGCCGGCGGCCCGCGCACGCTGACCGACATCGCCCGCGAGCTCGGCATCGCCAAGTCGTCCACCTCGAACCTCTGCGCCGCGCTGGAGGAGGGGCGCCTGATCCGCCGCGTCGGCTCCGGTTTCCTCCTCGGCCGACGCACCGTCGAGCTCGGCAGTCACTACCTCGCGGGCGTCGACCCGGTGCGCGAGTTCTACCGGCTCTGCGAGGAGTCGCCCGTGCTGTCGCGGCAGCTGGTGCAGATCGCACTGCTGGACGGCACCCGCGTCCTCTACCTCGCGGTGCACGAGGGCCGCGAGCGGTTTGCGCTCTCGGCGAGCGTCGGTGACCGGTATCCCGCCTCCGCCACGGCCGTCGGCACCGCGCTGCTGGCCGAGCTCGACGACGGTGAGATTGCCGCGCGCTTCGCCGACGACCGCGACATCGTCGTCTTCACCGACCGCTCGACATCCTCCGCGAGCGAACTGCTCCAGAAGATCCGGACGGCCCGCGAGCGCGGCTACGCGATCGACGACGGCGAGCTGCACCCCAGCGTCCTGGGCCTCGCCGTCGCCGTCCCGGCCGCCACCCGATCCGACCTCTCGGTCGCGGTGGGTGTCTCGCTGGTCCGGCCGGTTGCCGACGATCAGGAGGAGGTTGTGGCGGCACTCCGCGAGGCCGCCGCAGCGCTGGGTCGCCCGCCCCTCCTCGGCGGAACGCCCGCCTGATGCGCCTCCGTCCATCCTGTTGAATGCTGTTCACTGGGCTGTTACGCTCGGTCCGTTCCGCCCGCGCGGGTGGGAGTGAGCGAGGCGCCGTGGCGATCAGTAGCACCAGCGAGCCCCGAGGCGGTCGCTGATGCGCATCGCCCGGATCCGGACCGAGGGCGCGCCGGCCGTCGTCGCCCTGGTCGCGGGGGAGTGGCGCGAAATCGAGAACGCCTTCGCCGCGCAGCCGGTCGAGACCGGCCGCCGCTGGCCGGTCGCGGGCGCTCGCCTGCTGGCTCCGGTGGAACCCCGCGTGGTCCTCGGGATGGCGCACAACGGCTCCGCGGCTGATCGTTTGCAGCCCCCGCAGGCCTTCCACAAGAGCGCGCACACGCTGGCCGCGCCCGGCGATCCGATCGTCATCGACGACGGCATCGGCCCCGTGAACGTCGAGGGCGAGCTCGCCCTCGTCATCGGGCGCCCGGCCCGCCACCTCACTCTGGCCGACGCGCTCGAGCATGTGCTCGGCGTCACCGGTGCCAACGACGTCACCGCCCCCGAAATGATCGCGGCCGACAGTCTCTTCCTCCAGGGCAAGAACGGCGACGGCTGGACTCCGCTCGGCCCGTGGATCGAGACCGGAGTGGACCCGGACGCGGTCGGCATCGCCGTGATCGTCGACGGCGAGCGGCGGGCTCTCTCCTCCACCGACCGTCTCGGCTGGCGCGCCGCCGAGATCCTGGTGCACCTCACCGCGCACCTCACGCTCCGCCCGGGCGATGTCGTGCTCACCGGCTCGCCCGGGACGGCCGCCGAGGTCGAGCCCGGCCAGGAGGTGCTGATCGCCCTCGACGGCGTCGGCGAGCTCGCCAACCGCACCGTCGCCGGGCCTGGGCGCGCGGCGCCTCCGCAGCCCTGACCTCCGCCCCGACACTGTCCCGCCCCGAACCCCCGTCCCGCCCCGAACTCCCTGGAGGAACCGTGCTCTTCGACCTGACCGACCGCGTGGCGCTCGTCACCGGATCCAGCCGCGGCATCGGCCGCGCCGTCGCCACCGGTCTCGCCGAGGCGGGCGCCACCGTCGTCCTGAACGGCCTCGACCCGGAGCGGCTCGAGGCCACCCGCGCCGAACTCGCCAAGCGGTTCCCCGGCGCCGACGGCCGCCCGCGGATCCACGCCCGCGCCTTCGACGTCACCGACGACGCGGCCGCGGAGGCCGGAGTCGCCTGGATCGAGGAGGCGGTGGGTCCGCTGCGCATCCTGGTCAACAACGCCGGGGTCCAGCATCGCGTGCCGCTGCTGGACCTCGACGTCGCCGACTGGGAGCGGGTGCTGCGCACCAACCTCACCAGCGCCTTCGTGGTGGGCCGAGCGGCGGCGAAGCGGATGATCCTGCGCGGCGCCGGGAAGATCGTCAACGTCGCCTCGGTGCAGGCCGACCTCGCGCGCCCGACGATCGCGCCCTATACGGCATCCAAGGGTGGGATTCGCAACCTCACCCGGGCGATGACAGCGGAGTGGGCGCAGCACGGCATTCAGGTCAATGCGATCGCGCCGGGCTACATCCACACCGAGATGACCCAGAAGCTCGTCGACGACGAGGCGTTCACCTCCTGGATCCTCGGTCGCACCCCCGCGGCGCGCTGGGGTCGCGTGGAGGACCTGATCGGCCCGGCCGTCTGGCTCGCCTCCGACGGCTCCGACTACGTCAACGGGCAGGTCGTCTTCATCGACGGCGGTATGACCGTCGTCGTCTGAGCGGCCGCCACCCCGCCCCTCCACCGAACGGACTCCGCATGCCCACCCCCCTTCCCGCCTCGACCACCCGCGTCGTCGTGCACGCCGCCGGCGACCTCCGCGTCGAGGAGGCGCCGCTACCCGCGCGCGGTCCCGCCGACGCCCTCGTCGCCGTCGCCTACGGCGGGATCTGCGGCTCCGACCTGCACTACTGGACGCACGGAGCCGCGGGCGAGTCGATCCTCCGCGAGCCGCTGACCCTCGGCCACGAGGTCGTCGGAACGGTCGTCGAGGCCGCCGCAGACGGCACCGGTCCCGCGACCGGTACGGCCGTCGCCGTCCACCCCGCAACCGCTCACGGCGAGTGGCCCGACGGGCGCCCCAACCTCGCCACCGAGGGCACCTACCTCGGCAGCGCGGCACGACTGCCGCACACCCAGGGCGCCTTCGCCCGCCACACGGTCCTGCCGGCGCGGATGCTCCGCGAGCTCCCCGCGGGGCTGGGGCTCCGGGAGGCGGCGCTCGCGGAGCCGGCGAGTGTCGCCTGGCACGCGGTGTGGCGAGCGGGCGCGGTCTCCGGACGGCGCGCGCTGGTGATCGGCAGCGGCCCGATCGGAGCGCTGATCGTCGCGGTGCTGAAGCGGGCGGGCGCGGCGGAGATCGTCGCGGTCGATCTCGCGGAGGAGCCGCTCGCCATCGCCCGCGCGGTCGGAGCGACCCGAACCATCCGCGCGACCGCCGCCGACGCGATCGCGGAGGTCGCCGCCGACGTCGTCTTCGAGTCCTCCGGCAGCCCGCGCGGGTTGATGTCGGCCGTCCGCGGTGCGGCGCGCGGCGGCACCGTCGTGATGGTCGGACTCCTGCCCTCGGGCGAGCAGCCGGCGCTGATCTCGCTCGCGATCACGCGGGAGCTGCGCCTCATCGGCTCCTTCCGCTTCGTCGACGAGCTCGACGAGGTGCTGGCGGCGCTCGCCGACGGCACCCTCGACGTGGGGCCGGTGGTCACTCAGGTGCTGCCGCTGGACCGCGCACTCGAGGCCTTCGAGCTCGCCCGCGACGCCGCGCGCTCAAGCAAGGTGCTGCTCGATTTCACCTCCTGACGCCTGCCGCGGGGGCCTGGAACCGCCCGAGCGTTCGGACCTGCCTCGGACGCGGCGCCGCCGGAGCACTACCGTTACAGCATGGCGTCCACCGATACCCCCGATTCCGCCCCTGAGGCCGACACCGCTTCCGAGAGCACCCCCACGCTCACCTTCTCCGACCTCGGTCTCAGCGACCCGGTCCTCAAAGCCCTCAAGGAGGTCGGCTACGAGACGCCCTCGGCCATCCAGGCCGCGACGATCCCGTCCCTCCTCTCCGGCCGCGACGTCCTCGGCGTCGCCCAGACCGGCACCGGCAAGACCGCGGCGTTCGCGCTGCCGATCCTCTCGCGCCTCGACCTCGCGCAGAAGACGCCGCAGGCGCTCGTGCTGGCTCCGACCCGCGAGCTCGCACTGCAGGTCTGCGAGGCGTTCGAGCGCTACGCGTCGAACCTGCGCGGCGTGCACGTCCTCCCCGTCTACGGGGGTCAGGGCTACGGCACCCAGCTCTCCGCGCTGCGTCGCGGCGTCCACGTCGTCGTCGGCACGCCCGGCCGCATCATGGACCACCTCGAGAAGGGCACCCTCGACCTCTCAGCGCTGAAGTACCTGGTGCTCGACGAGGCCGACGAGATGCTCAAGATGGGCTTCGCGGAGGACGTCGAGACGATCCTCGCCGACACCCCCGTGGAGAAGCAGATCGCGCTGTTCTCGGCGACGATGCCCGCCCAGATCCGCCGCATCTCCGGCAAATACCTGAAGGAGCCGGAGGAGATTACGGTCAAGAACAAGACCACGACCTCCGTCAATACCACCCAGCGGTACCTGATGGTGTCGTACCCGCAGAAGGTCGACGCCCTCACCCGCATCCTCGAGGTCGAGAACTTCGAGGGCATGATCGTGTTCGTCCGCACCAAGAGCGAGACGGAGACGCTGGCCGAGAAGCTGCGCGCCCGCGGCTACACCGCGGCGGCGATCAGCGGAGACGTGCAGCAGGCCCAGCGCGAGCGCACGGTCGACCAGCTGAAGTCGGGCAAGCTCGACATCCTGGTCGCCACCGACGTCGCTGCCCGCGGCCTCGACGTCGAGCGGATCAGCCATGTCGTCAACTACGACATCCCGATCGACACCGAGTCGTACGTGCACCGCATCGGCCGGACCGGTCGCGCGGGGCGCAGCGGAGCGGCGATCAGCTTCGTCACGCCGCGCGAGCGCCGCCTCCTCACCGCCATCGAGAAGGCCACCCGCCAGCCGCTGACCGAGATGCGGATGCCGAGCGTCGAGGACGTCAACGTCACGCGCCTCTCCCGCTTCGACGACGCGATCACCGCGGCCCTGGCCGACACCGAGCGCCTACAGCGTTTCCGCGACATTATCGGCCACTACGTCGAGCACCACGACGTCGTCGAGTCGGACGTCGCCGCCGCGCTGGCGATTGTCGCCCAGGGCGAGGAGCCGCTGCTGCTCTCGCCGGATGACCCGCGCTTCGCCCGTCGCGAGCGCGAGGACCGCGACTCCCGGCCCGATCGCGGCGACCGGGGGGAGCGCCCCGAGCGCCGTCAGCGCCCGGCGAACAGCAACCTCGCCTCCTACCGGATTGAGGTCGGCCGCCGCCAGCGCGTCGAGCCCCGCCAGATCGTGGGCGCGCTCGCGAACGAGGGCGGCCTCAACCGCGGTGACTTCGGCCACATCGACATCCGCCCGGACTTCTCGATCGTCGAACTGCCCGCCGACCTGCCGCAGGAGGTGCTCGACCGCCTCGCCGACACCCGCATCAGCGGCCAGCTGATCGAGCTCAAGCCGGATCGCCGTCCGAGCCGCGCCGGACGCCCCGCCGGCCCGAGCCGCTCCACGGAGCGCCCGGACCGCAAGCCGCGCTACTGACCCCCCTCCGCGAGATGCCACTTACGCGGGCCGTCACCGGCGTGTCGCGCGCATAAGTGGCATCTCGCGGCGGGGGAGAGGGGGGCGGGGGCGAGGGGGTCAGCGGCGGAGGATGTGGCGGGCCAGGGTGTTGCCGAGGAGTTGGACGAGCTGGACGATGAGGACGATCACGAGTACCGCGGCCCAGGTGACGACCGGCTCGAACTGGCGGTAGCCGTACTGAATGGCGAAGTCGCCCAGCCCGCCCGCGCCGATGGCGCCGGCCACCGCCGACATGTCGATGACGGCCACGACCACGAACGTGTAGCCCAGGATCAGCGGGCCGAGTGCCTCCGGCAGCAGCACCGTCCGCACGATGCGGAACCGGCTCGCCCCGACCGAGCGCGCCGCCTCGATGACGCCGGGCTGCACGGTCAGCAGGTTCTGCTCCACGATGCGACCGATGCCGAACGCCGCACCGAGCGACAGGGTGAACACGATCGCATCCGGGCCGATGCCGGTGCCGACCACGAGCCGGGCCAGCGGCTGGGCCGCGGCGATGAAGATGATGAACGGGATCGGGCGGAACACATTCACGATCACGTTGAGCAGCCCGTGCAGCACCCGGTTCGCGTAGAGCGCGCCGGCGCGGGTGAGCGCGAGGCCCAGGCCGATCAGCAGGCCGCCGAGCCCGCCGAAGACCAGGCTCAGCGTCACGATGTACAGCGTCTCGCCGGTGGCGTCGCGGAGCTTGGGCAGGAGCGCGATCAGGTCGTTCATCCGGGCACCTCCGTGAGGGCGACGCGTCCGCCGAGGCGGGCGAGGAGGGGATCGATGTCGTCGTCCGGCGCGTCGAGGGCGACGGTGAGGTGGCCGAAGGCTCGCCCGCGCACGTCGGTGATGCCTCCGTAGACCAGCTCCAGCGGCACGCCGGCCGCTGCGACCTCGGCGAAGACGTCGCCCTGCGAGGCGGAGTCGTCCGAGAACGAGAGCGTGACGAGTCGGCCGCGGTGGCGCGCGCGCAGCACCGCCGCCTCCGCGGGCGAGGGCACGGAGCGGACGACGGTGGAGACGAAGCGGCGGGTGACCGGCTCGCGGGGGGCCGAGAACACGTCGAAGACGGGTCCGCGCTCCACGATGCGACCCGACTCCATCACCGCGACCTTCGTGGCGAGTCGGCGCACCACGTCCATCTCGTGGGTGATCACGACGATGGTGACGCCCAGCTCCTCGTTGATGCGGCGGAGCAGGGCCAGCACCTCGCCGGTGGTGTCCGGGTCGAGAGCGCTGGTGGCCTCGTCGGCCAGCAGGATCCGCGGGGAGGCGGCGAGGGCGCGGGCGATTCCGACGCGCTGCTTCTGTCCGCCGGAGAGCTGCTCCGGATGACTGCGCGCCTTCTCGCTCAGCCCGACGAAGTGGAGCATCTCGTCCACGCGCGAGCGCTGCTCCGCTCTCGGCACGCCCGCGACCTGCAGCGGGTACGCAACGTTCTGGCGCACTGTCTTCGAGCCGAACAGGTTGAACTGCTGGAAGACCATGCCGATCCCGAGCCGGAGGCGGCGCAGCTCCCGCTCGGGCAGCCCGACCGTCTCACGGCCGTCAATCTCGATGCTCCCGCTGGTGGCGGGCTCGAGGGCATTGATCAACCGGGCGAGTGTGCTCTTGCCGGCGCCGGAGTAGCCGATCACGCCGTAGACGTCGCCCGCCTCGATCTCGAGGCTCACTCCGTCCACGGCCGCAGTCGGGGCCGCGCGGCGCCCGCTGCCGGGGTACACCTTGCGCACGTCGGTCATCCGTATCAGCGGCACGAGGTGCCCTTTCTGTTGCAGGCGAACGCGGGATCGCGCCGGTCGACTCGCTGAAGGAGTGTCGACCGGCGGGATCCCGCGGGGAGCCGGGGTCACGGAGCGGCAGTGATGTCCTTCTCGGCGGACTCGAGCGAGGTCGTCAGCTCGCTGCGTGCGGTCTTGAGGAAGACTGCCGTGCCGCCGGACTGCTTCGAGACGCCGTCGAGCACGTCCTGGCTGTCCTGATAGATCGACACCAGCGTGGTGTAGGTCGGGTTCTCCGCGTCGTCGGCGCGGGCGGCGAAGATGTTCGTGTAGAGCACGGAGGCGGGGTCGCGGGGGTCGTCCTGCGCGATCGCGTCCTCGGCCTTCAGGCCCGCGTTCTGGATGAAGTCGTTGGTGATGACCGCGGCGGCCACATCCGGGAGCGATGTGGCGGTCAGCGAGGCTTCGAGCGCGGTGACCGTGACCTTCGAGGAGGGCTCCACGTCGTCGACGTTCGAGAGCACTCCGCCGCCGTTCGTGAGCGTCACGAGTCCGGCCGACTGCAGCACGAGCAGTGCGCGGGCCTGGTTGGTCTCGTCATTGGGGATCGCGATGGTGGAGCCGGCGGGGATGTCGGCGACGTCGTCGTACTGCGAGGAGTACAGGCCGAGCGGGTAGATCGCGGTCGCGCCGATCGGCACCAGGTCGGCGCCGGCCGCGGCGTTGTACTGCGCCAGGTAGGCGATGTGCTGGAACTGGTTGAGGTCGATCTCGCCCTCGGTGAGCGCCGGGTTGGGCTGGTTGTAGTCGCTGAAGTCGACGATCTCGACGTCGATCCCGGCGTCGGCCGCGGCCTTCTGGTAGGTGGCCCAGTAGGGGTCGCTCGCCCCGACCACGCCGATGCGGACGGTGTCGTCGCCGCCGCGCGCGCCGGAGCAGCCGGCGAGGAGGAGGGCGGCGGAGGCGGCGATCGCAGAGCTCACGAGGAGTCGGGTGCGCAGGGTCATGGCTGTGGAGGGTCCTTCCGTGGAGAGCGTGATCACCTTATGAAGGTGGTCCCCGCCGCGCGAAACCCGTCCGTAACACGGCGACTCGGAGTCGCCGTGCCGCTCGCTCAGCCCGCGAGCGAGCCGTCTTCGCTCGTCGAGGCCTCGTGCTTGGCGATCCGCGTCGCGATCGCGTCCCGCTCGGCCCGGAGCGACGCGATGGTCGGCTTGTCCAGGCGCGGGTCGGCGAGATCGGCGAAGGGGCTCGCGGTTCCGGTGCGCGCCGAGACGAGCGCGGCGTACGCTTTCGTCGCGGCGCGGAGTTCGGCTCCTGCCCGCTCGACCTTCCGCGGCTTCGACGACGTGTCCGAGACGAGTCGGGCGTGCTTATCGAGGGCTTTTACCAGTGCGCGGTGCGCCGCGTCGATTTTCTTGCTCATAGGCGCATTATCGCGCGAGTCGGGCTCTGCGCCGACCAGGAGGGAGCTCCGCCGGGCCTTGCCCGGTGGTGACTCTGAGAATCGATGGGGATAGTTCACATGGGCGTCATCGGTTCGGTGACCAGTGTGGAGCCTACCCGCGCTCCCCGCAGGTCCTGGACGAGGAGGCGGCGCGATCCGAGAGGACCGTCCCCCGTGTTCTTCAGTCGACGACAACTCCTCGTCACCGCCATCAGTAGCGCGCCCGTCGTCCTGGCGGTCGCGGTGGCCGATCCCGCCGCAGCCGCCACTGCCTCCGCTCCGCCCGCTCTCGCCGCGACGATCGAGCCGGGGGAGGTGACGACTCTCTCGTTCCCGAGCGCCGACTTCGCCAAGCGCCGGTCGGTCGCGTACTCGCTGTCCGAGCAGGTGCGGCTCAGCAGGCCGAGCGCGTTCCGGGTCGTCGTCGAGTACGACAGCCGGCTGTTCAGCGCGATGGAGAGCGCGGTCGTCTCGCACGGCGACCACTACGAGTCCTGCCCGACCGAGCGCTCGCAGCAGCAGCCGCCGAATCGCTCAAGCGTCTCCTACTCGGTTCCCGACCTCTCCGACGGCGACTCGTCGCCTCTGCTCTGCGTCGGCGTGCCGCTCACAACACGGGACGCGTACCCGGAGGAGAACATCGACGCTCCGCTGCCCATCTCTGTGGTGATTCAGGACGAGGCGGGCGCGGTGCTCGCCAGCGTCGAATGGAGTGCCGACGAAGCGCCCGCGGCAGCAGCGGCGTGGGGCGTCGAACTGGACGCCTCCTGGGGCACCGTCGGGGGTCCCGATTCGAGGAGCACATACCGCGTCCCGCGATCGATCCGCTGCACGAGCGTCGGCCCGGCTGCCGTGCCCGCCGGCTCCGTTCTCACCGTCGACCTCGACGCGCGGGTGATCGCCGCGTGCAGCGTGGCCGGCGTCACTCCGGTCCCGGCGCAGCTGCAGGGCGACGACGGTTCGGGGAGACCGAACGCTCTCGTCCCCTGGGACTCCTCCGCTCTCGATGTCGCCGAGTCGGCGACCGGTGAGCGTCGGACCCTCCGCATCACGCTGAACCGGGCTATTGACGCGGGAGCGTCCCTTGACGTCGCTGTCTCGACGTCGCCCGCGAATCCGGTGCCGACGGTGGCGAGCGTCGTCTACGCGTCGGCCGTGTTCTCCGGCCCCGCGGGGGCTCGGGCGACGGGACGGTACGGCGTGACGGATCTCACGTGCTCCGGCTCGCCGCAGGTCGGCGGCGTCACCACGGGAACAGTCTGAGAGGGAGAGCAATGTCGGATGAATGGGTCTTGAAATCGCAGCAGTGGGTCAATTCCACCTATCGGGGAGTCGACGGCTTCTCGCCCGCGCCCGAGACGGGGACGAGCGGCTGGAGCACGATGTTCGCTCTGACGCGGGCGCTTCAGATCGAGTTGGGAATGTCCGAGCACTCGGACAGCTTCGGCTCGGCGACGCTCGCGGCGCTCACCAGCAAATACCCCTCGATCACTGATGGGACGACGAACAAGAACATCGTCGCGCTCCTCCAGTGCGCACTCTGGTGCAAGGGGTACTGGGGTGGAACGCAGTGGAAGAAGCTCGACCAGAAGACCTCGTCGGCGATAGCGAGCCTGCGCACCGACATGGGGTTCGCTGCGGCGGCGGACGTCACCCCGAAGATCATGAAGAGCCTGCTCACGATGGACTCTTATGCCCTCGCTTCCGGCGGCTCGTCGCTGACCCGCAGCATTCAGCAGTCGCTGAACAAGCGGTACATCGACCACGCCGATTTCTTCGTCCTCCCCTGCGACGGCACGGCCTCGCGCGGACTGCGGCAGGGCCTGATCTTCGCGCTCCAGTTCGAAGTGGGGATTGGCGATGGAGTGGCCAATGGCGAATTCGGCCCGATGACGCGGGCGAAGCTCAAGGACGCCGCCGGGTCGACGACGCCGGGCACCGTCGACTCCTCCCGATACCTGATCCATCTCCTCCAGGCGGTCCTGATCGGCAACGGCTACTACACCGACGGACCCTACGACGGCTCGTACAGCCCGGCCGTGGTCGCCGCGGTGCGAGCGTTCCAGGAGTTCGCGGCGCTACCCGCGTCCGGGAACGCCGACTACGCGACGTGGTGCTCGCTCTTCGTGAGCTCCGGCGATCCGGAGCGGACCGCGAAGCAGGGCGCGATCGCGGCCGATTGCAGTTCCGATCACGTCACCACGGCCCGTGCGCGCCTGCTCACCGAGAACGGCTACCGAATCATCGGGCGCTACCTCTCGAACACGCCCGTCTCCGACTACCGCGACAAGAAGATCCAGCCCGGCGAACTCGACGTCATCACCGGAGCCGGTCTGCGCGTCTTCCCGATCTTCCAGGAGGGAGGGGACACCGTCGAGGACTTCTCGTACGCGCGCGGATTCGCGGCCGGCCAGAAAGCCCATGCTGCAGCCCGCAGTTACGGCTTCAAGGTCGGCGTGACGATCTATTTCGCTGTCGATGTCGACGTGCTCGAAACCGAGGTGAACAGTGCTGTCGTGCCCCATTTCCAGGGAGTGAAGGACGGCCTTGCCAGCGTGAGCAGTCCTTTCTCGGTGGGGATCTACGGCGCCCGCAACACCTGTCGGATCGTGCGTGAGAAGGGCCTCGCGAGCCTGGGCTTCATCAGCGGAATGTCCACCGGGTACAGCGGCAACCTCGGCTTCCCGCTCCCGCAGGGCTGGGCCTTCGACCAGGTGAAGTCGCTGACACTCGGATCGGGCTCCGACGCGATGGAGATCGATAAGAACATCGCCTCCGGCCGCGATCCGGGAGCCGAGTCCTTCGATCCCGCGCAGACCTTCCCCGACTACGCGGACTGGCTCTCCAGTCGAGCCGCGGGCTTCGCTCAGTCCACCGGCGGAGTCGGAGCCGACGACCTGCTGCTCCAGTTCTTGCGCACCCCCTGCTACGTGGACGGGCTGTGGGAGCGTGTCGCCGGTCCCGTGAATCGCGACTTCGTCTCGGTTGTGGAGAGCGAGAAGCACGAGCGCGTCTTCCACACCATCGGCCCGGAGGTGTCCACCTTCATGCCCGTCGAGCGCCTGGCCCTGGCGATGACCGGCGCCCGCCGCTACGGTGTACCCGCCGATCCGGGTACCTCGACCGCCGGCGATCTGCTGGGGTGGGCCGGTGACCTCACGCGGATTCTCGTGCAGTTCCTGCGCACGCGGAATGCAGGTCAGCGGCCGGATCCGTACCAGTTCGGCCGGGCCACGATCGGCCGCAGCGGAAGGTTCGACGGCGGCGCCCACCAGGCGGACGTCGACGGCTGCGTTCTCGGCTTGCAGACGGCGGGAAGCGCGGCATCGGTCGCGTCGGCGGTGCGCCGCTACTACTCCGATGGATACCACACGAGGTACCGGCAGTTCCTCGACGCCCGCTTCGGTGGGCGAGCCGAGAACGCCTCCGCCGCCGCCGTGCACTGGTTCACGACATCCGACCCCGCTATCGCCGACGTCCGCACGGCCTTCCTCGCCCGCGACGAGAACCGGATCGACGGCCCGACCTCGCCGTCCGACGCCGACATCGGCGCACTCGCGACGGCCTGGGCCGACGACCTCACCGAGCGCCTCACCGCGAAGTGAGCACCGGGCTGGACATGAGCTCCTGACGTCAGCGCGGAACGGGCGTGGCTACTGAGGCGGCGGCGGCGCTGGTGGTGACGGCGTCGAGGACCCGCTGCACGTCGAGAGCGTCGGCGAATGTGGGCGTGACAGCGGTGCCGCCGGCGATCGCCTCGACCAGGTCGACGACCTGGTGGGTGAAGAGGTGCTCGTAGCCGATCCCGTGCCCGGTCGGCCACCACGCGGCCATGTAGGGGTGCGCCGGCTCGGTGACCTGGATGCGGCGGAAGCCCTGCGCCTCCTCCGGGTCGCGGGCGTCGTAGTACTCCAGCTCGTTCATCCGCTCGAAGTCGAAGGCGATCGAGCCGAGTTCGCCGTTGACCTCGATGCGATTGGCGTTGCGGCGGCCCGTGGCAACGCGGGTGGCCTCGAAGACACCGAGGGCGCCACCCTCGAACGTGGCGGTGAAGGCTGCGGCGTCATCGACGGTCACGGCACCGCGGGGCGCGTCGGCGCCCGCGCGGCCGCCCAGGCCGACCTGCTCGCTCAGCACGGGGCGCTCGGTGGTGAAGGTGCGCAGCGTCGCTGACACGGAGGTGATGCCGCGACCGGTCAGCCACTGGGCGGTGTCGATGCTGTGCGCGCCGATATCGCCGAGAGCGCCCGAGCCGGCGCGTTCCTTCTGCAGGCGCCACGTCAGCGGCGCCTCGGAGTCGGAGAGCCAGTCCTGCAGGTACTGGGCGCGGACGTGGCGGATGTCGCCGAGGCGGCCCTCCTCGATGAAGCGCTTGGCGAGGGCGAGCGCGGGGGTTCGGCGGTAGCTAAAGCCGCACATCGCGATCTTCCCGGAGGCGGCGGCCGCGGCAACCATCCGCTCCGCCTCCTCGACGGAGTTGGCGAGCGGCTTCTCACAGAGCACGTGCTTGCCGGCCTCGAGGGCCGCGATGGCGATCTCGGCGTGGGTGTCGCCGGGGGTGCAGATGTCGACGAGGTCGATGTCGCCGCGGGCGATCACGGCCCGCCAGTCCGTGGAGGCCTCGCTCCAGCCCAGTCGCTCGGCGCGCTCAGCGGTCGAGTCGGGGTTGCTCCCCACGAGCACGGCGAGCTCGGGGCGCAGGGGGAGGGGGAAGAAGCGGGAGGCGGTGCGCCAGGCGTGCGAGTGGGTGCGGCCCATGAAGGCGGTCCCCACCATCGCGACGCGCAGGGCTCGGTCGTTCGACATCGTCGTCCTTTCGTTCGGCTCCTGACCCTCCCACGGGTCGGCGCGCGGGCGCTACCACGCGCGGGTCCGATCGATCGACGGCGGGAGCCAGGGTGGTGCACGGGTGAGGAGACGACCTGGCGATCCGAGTCACCGTCTGGCGGAGTCTTTTTTCCAAGCGGGGAGCCTTTGCCGATGAGGCATCCCGATCGAGATAAGCAAGGAACTTCTCGGTAGAAACTCGATCGTATTGGGAGGCGTGATCCGTTCTGCATGCAAACTGTGCGAGCTCTGCTTCACTGTGCGCCCGTGCCGATTGCTCGCCATTCTTCACAAGAATTGAAACAGTTAGAGCGTTATTCATAAGGTCTGATTCGGGCGTGTCGCTCCGAGGCATCGGCTTCCCATTCGGGAGAATAGAAGTTCCAAAGCTCGCTATTTTCGGAACGGGAAGCCGATGCGGTACGACTCTACTACAGGCCTGGATGCGGAGCAATTGACGGAGCTGATCTGTCGGATATGGCAGATTGTCACGGGGAGGGGTGAGATTTCGGGACGCCCGGTGCTGCTGAGCATTCGCGAGCAGGTCGTTATGACTCTGATCTTATTGCGGCAGAACGTGAACCAAACGACTATCGCGGATATGTTCGGTGTGTCGCAGCCCACGATTTCTCGCGCATATCGGCGGATCGTCCCGCTGATCGAGCAGGCCTGCTGTTTGTCGGGGGTGTGTTTAAAGACGGCTATCCAGGGCCGAGTGGTCCTGGTCGACGGCACCGATGTTCCCACCGGGAACCGCGCCGTGACGGGGAGAGCGAACTACTCCGGGAAGCGACACCGTCAAGGGCTGAACGTGCACGTTGCCTCGGACGTGAACGGTAACTTGCTTTGCGTGTCCGATCCGACCCCCGGCGCTCGGCACGACCGAGCGACCATCAGCCTGTGTGGATGGGAACCGATTCTCGATAATGCCGAGTGGATAGCGGACCCAGCGTACGTCGGAACCACCGCAGTCACTCCCCGGAAAAAATTTCACCACGGACAACATGATGACAACACACGTACAGCCAACCGATACATCTCCTCCATCCGTTCGGCGGTCGAAAGATGCATCGCGCACTGGAAGAACTGGAAAATCCTCAAGACCGGCTATCGCGGACGTCTTACAGAACTTCCCAACCTCATTCGCACCGTCACCCGCCTCGAACTTTACCGACTCGGCTGGTAAATGCTTATGAATAACGCTCTTAGCCTTTGCTGTGCACCGCGCGCGTTCAGTGCCATCGTTTTTCAATGCTTTTGCACCCGACGCTCCACCTCCGATGCACCCCGGGCGTGTCGTGTCGGGGGAGCGCGGGGCGTCTTCTGACCCGGATAGCTGACCGATGCTCGGCGCTCTATCCCCTGGGTGTTGACGTCGCTCGATCAGGTCGGTATACTAAGGTGGTATTCTCGGCTCAAGGGAGTGTGCGGACATGAGCAATCAGGGGAACCAGGGACCGATGTCGGTGAAGTTCACGCCGTGGGGAGTTCTGGCGGTCTCGCTCGTAGGGGGGGTGGCCGGGGCTGGTGTCTCGGCCGCTGTCGGCGCGGGCGATCCGTGGAACGTGGTGATCACCGCCGTGGTCGTCGCAGTCGTGCTCTTGTTCGGGTGGGCGGTGGTGAACCTCCGCCAACGGCGGCGCTTCCCGAGATGAACAGAAAAGGGAAACGATGATGAAACTCCGGATGAGGATCACGGCCGTGGTCGTTGCAGCGGCAGCGCTGACCGCGGGCCCGGTTGCTGCCGCGTCCGCTGCGGACGCGTCTGGGGGACAGACCTCCTCTGTCGGCAACGTCGAAATGACGGTGACCGCTGGATCCGCGTCGACCGTCACGTTCGATGTCAGTGGGGGAGTTCGGCCAGTGCGGCTGCAGGATGGCAGTGTCGGCCTTTCCGACGGTGAGGCCATCTCGAATGCCCTGCCGACGAGTGTCGACGTCGGGCACGGGCGGACGGTGAGCGGCACCTGGTCGATCGACGACTCCGACACGGTGACATTCCACTTCACCGCTGACGACGGCAAGCGGAGGGGGGAAAAGAGCGGGGCAGACGTGCGGCTGAATAGCGACTGGGGATCGGATGAGTGGGGTCACTGCGTCTCCGGCCGAGGCGTCGCGAACGCTATCGGCGCCGGCGTGCTCGGCGCCATCGCCGGTCCTGGTGCGGTCGTTGCTGCGACCGGCGGCATGCTCGCCGGGATCATCGGTGGTGCCCTCACCTGCTGATACTCGTGCAGAAGGTGTGCGTCCCGGTTGCCCCGGGCGCATACCCTTCTGCTTGGTACACGTGCTCGTGCCAACGGCAAATAGCTGACATCGCAATGCCGCCCAGCATGATGCCTGCTGCGATGAACCGCCCCGTTCCGGTCACGGGGTAGAGGTCTCCGTACCCGACGGTGGTGATCGTGACGAACGCCCACCACAGCGCCTGGTCGAACGTCGTGATCAGAGCTCCGGGTGTATCTCGCTCAGCATCGAGCACCGCCAAGGAAGCCACGAAGAGGAGCAGCGCGGTGCTCGACGCGGCGAACAGGATGACCCGGCCCCGGAACGCAGCGTCCCCCCTCGCGAAGCCAAACCGTCGTCTCCACCCCCCAGAACGCAGGCGACACGACCGCGCCGCGATATGAGAACTCAAAACAATCGATTCTGGCGACAGCGAGGGCCGTCAAGGTCACTCGTGAGTATTCATGAGCCACATTTTGCCAGCGGATCTTACCGTCCTCCGCGAATCGGATCGAGAAATCACACCACTTCACGGCCGAATCGATTAGTAATTGAGGGCCGAGTTCCTCCTCCACGTGCCAAGCGTCGACACCATCTATGGTGTCCCGTGCAGCAAGATACGCAAACCACATGCCAGGGAAATCGTCACTGGCCGTCGACGTGCATATCGCACCCCTTGGCTTGTTACCCCAACTTTTAGAGCGTTATTCATAAGCATTTACCAGCCGAGTCGGTAAAGTTCGAGGCGGGTGACGGTGCGAATGAGGTTGGGAAGTTCTGTAAGACGTCCGCGATAGCCGGTCTTGAGGATTTTCCAGTTCTTCCAGTGCGCGATGCATCTTTCGACCGCCGAACGGATGGAGGAGATGTATCGGTTGGCTGTACGTGTGTTGTCATCATGTTGTCCGTGGTGAAATTTTTCCCGGGGAGTGACTGCGGTGGTTCCGACGTACGCTGGGTCCGCTATCCACTCGGCATTATCGAGAATCGGTTCCCATCCACACAGGCTGATGGTCGCTCGGTCGTGCCGAGCGCCGGGGGTCGGATCGGACACGCAAAGCAAGTTACCGTTCACGTCCGAGGCAACGTGCACGTTCAGCCCTTGACGGTGTCGCTTCCCGGAGTAGTTCGCTCTCCCCGTCACGGCGCGGTTCCCGGTGGGAACATCGGTGCCGTCGACCAGGACCACTCGGCCCTGGATAGCCGTCTTTAAACACACCCCCGACAAACAGCAGGCCTGCTCGATCAGCGGGACGATCCGCCGATATGCGCGAGAAATCGTGGGCTGCGACACACCGAACATATCCGCGATAGTCGTTTGGTTCACGTTCTGCCGCAATAAGATCAGAGTCATAACGACCTGCTCGCGAATGCTCAGCAGCACCGGGCGTCCCGAAATCTCACCCCTCCCCGTGACAATCTGCCATATCCGACAGATCAGCTCCGTCAATTGCTCCGCATCCAGGCCTGTAGTAGAGTCGTACCGCATCGGCTTCCCGTTCCGAAAATAGCGAGCTTTGGAACTTCTATTCTCCCGAATGGGAAGCCGATGCCTCGGAACGACACGCCCGAATCAGACCTTATGAATAACGCTCTGAGAGTCGATTTCATGTGTTTTGAACTTCGACAGATTGTGCCGCCGCGACAGGTGGCGTTGATAGCCACCGCTCGTTCGAAGTTCCTCGATCCTGTTATTGAGGACCGTCAGACTAGCCGGAAGCTCTACATACTCGTCCACAGCTTCAGGATCGACGCCAGATTCTAGCACTTCTTGACCGGCCGAGCCCTCGGGATAATGACTTTCCACGAACCCCACCGAAGCAAGGCTAGCGGCCGTCATATCAGTCATAGACCTGGCGGCCATAACCCCGAAAGAATTTTAAGCATTCCACGAACGCAGTCTTTCGAGGCGGGCGACAAATTCCTCCATAAGTTTTTGCCCTTCTTTCTATCGGCAGGTGTTACACGAAGTCTAGGTCCACGGCTGGAGCGAGATGAGGCTGGACCCTTGTGCGCGCATCCACAGACGGGGAGCCTCGTATGGTGGTTCCTGTCTTCGGATGCGGAGGGCTGGCTAGCAGCCGAGGTCTCTGAGATCGGCGCCCTGGCCCTTGCCGCCGCGCGTCTGCGGCACGGTGCTCATCAGCGCCTTCGACGTGTCGGCGGCGCTGGGCGGTGTGCCGTGTGCGGTGACGGAGCTTGGATGGTCGGCTGGCGCCGCTCGGCACTGTCATGGGCGACCTTGCGGGCGCCCCGTGCCCCTGACGCGCGAGGATCGGTCGCCGAGGGTGGTGGAGTCGGCCAATGTTCCGTTGGTGCTCTGAGCGGCGTCTTGGCGTTCGGCGGGGGTGTCGTTGCGGAATCGCTGCACCTGAGCGCGTGCGTCGACGGCGAGCTCGCGCAGCTCGTCGGGAGTCCCGTTGGCCGTGGTGGCGGCGTCGCGGTCGTAGTCGTTGGCGCGCGCTTCAAGCTCGGCTGACATGTTCGCCGGACCGGCGAGCGAGAGTGCGTCGCCCTCCTCGACGCCGATTCCACGTGAACTCGTTCTCGATCCTTTCGGCGAGGATCGCGTAATGCTCGGCCGTCATTCCCGTAGTAGTCTGTGTGTGCACCGCCTGGTTCCTTTGCGAAGAGTTTCTGTCGAAGGTTGCTCTTCAAGCACAGCGGACCAGCCGGTGTTAACCGTGAGCGACACGCACGAATCCATGTCGATCAATCGGATTTTGCATAAGCCTCCGTGATGACGAGATCGAAATCTTATGAGAGGTTACAAGAGGGGTTGTCGGCCCTCTGCTGAAAGATAAATCATCGACGTATTGGGGAACAAAATGGACTGAGTCAAGAAAGTGGTAGCAGCCAGCCTTTTTACTGTCGGGCTTATGGGCGTAGCGTTCGCTCCGACCGGCACCGGTGCGGAGCTTGACGACCAAGGTTGGTGTGCTGCAGCCGCCGGCAATCTGGTAGAGCAGAACGGAGTCAAACTTGCTGGAACATCCATCGAGTACTCTTGCGGCCTGGGAGCTGTTAGCGTGGAGGTTCTCGCCAAGGATGGTTCCACCTATTCTTTCAGCGAGCAGCTCTCTCCTGCGGCATCGACAACTTCGAGCTCCGGGCAAGCGCTTCGGGCCGTAAATTGCGTGGACGCTCCGCCGACCCGGACAATCATTAACGAACTGCAGGTCGATATCAACCTGTGCGTGATCTATGGACAAGTCGATAGCCCAGTCAACGACACATGGACCCGATCCATCATTGTCGATTGGACCGTGTATCCCGGCTGGAATTCGGCGCAAAGCAGAATCAGCACTATCCCGTCGGAGGGAAGTCCGACTCTGACCGGTACGGTCACTAGCCAGCGGCAGAATGGCGTGCTACCTCCCACAGAACTCAGCTCGGCCGCCTTTACGATGAGCGGCAATGACGTGCAGGCCGGCTATGTCGTCGGCGGCCTGACGACAGGGGGATCGCACTCGGTGAAGATGGAGGACCTCGAGGTATCCGATCCGACCTATTCCTTCAACCACGTTGTCGGTGTCGGTGAAGCAACCCCTCGCTTCGAATGCGATAGCGAGCAGGAGCGTTGCTTTTACCCGAACGGCGAGGAGGCTGGGCTCTAAAAATCAAGTCGGGTGGCTCGCACCCGGTTCGATGTTTTCGTACCAACACACCTCGGTAGGAGTGTCGAACCGGGTGACGAGGCGCTTTTGCGTATCGACTGTCATCGAACCTTTCACATCGCTATCTGCTTGATGCTGAAGATGAACCACAATGTTACTACCATCGAGTGATGCTCCGGTTATGCGATATCCATCACTCGGTCGTCCCCAAATCGGAAGATTGAGCGGGAAGGCTAGACGTGCCGCTAAGGGTTCGGGCAGTAGTTGAGAGAGTGCCAGCTTGCGTCGTTCGTTTCCAGAAACATATTCATCGGTCGGCGCGTTATACGAATCGATCATATTGTTGCGCTCGTTTGAGCAGTGGTACGACAACTCTGCCGGCCAGACCTGTAGTTGGTACGTCTCGATTCTATCGAGTTCTTTTCTGAATGCGAGGCAGCGAAACGGCGAACGCCTCCGCGAGTTGGCCACTATGGCGATGGCGTCGACCAGAATGTCCATCTCGACTCGAGTGGCACCCGATTCGCCCTGGCGGACGATAGCCCCTGAAGCGGAGCCGCCTATATGGCCAAAGCTATACGGCTCTTGATGTACGGCGTTGATTCGTTTTCCCGTATCCATCCGATAATCGTCTCACATTTTCGTGTGATCGTCGCAGATCGAGGACAAATCGTCACCGGCTCAGCAGTGAGACGGTCGAGCATGAGACCGGCGCAGCGCCCGCGAGCCTGCGGGGGCTCACCTGCCTTTTCGCCGGCACCACCCTGCTGCTCTACTGGATCACCCTCGCGATCCTCGGTGCCTTCCAGCTCTACATGCTCGGCCCCTTAGCATGCAGCACGTACCTGCTCGTCGACGGCGTGTTCCACCTGCGCACCGTAGCCACACCCCGCACCGAGTAAGAAGCCCCTTCGACCCTCTACAGAGCTTCGCGGGTTCGCCGTAGGACCACGCGAGCGTGGTCCTACGGCCTCAAGGAGCTGCTGCCGGATGACCCGACACGGCGGGGGAGTGCGGCGGTGTCGAGGTCTGCTCGCGTCGGCCGCGTCGCGCTGATGATGGGTGGGTGAGGCGAGGAGACCGTCGGACTTTTTCAGCACTCGAACGTATGTTCTACTCTCCTCGTGGGCACGAGAATCGCCGCTACGAGCGCCACGTCGGGGCGCAAATCGCCCGTCGAATCGAGGAGTGCGCGCACCGCGGCTCCCCCCTCGGCTTGACCGAGGAGGAACTCGACAAGACCCGACAGCGACCAACCTGGGCGAGTGTTCCGCGGCCCGTCTGGGCGTGGATCCGATACCCCGCGACGTCGGTACGAGTCGCTGGGCTCGCGCTCGCCTGGACCCGCCGAGCGGTCATGGTCGAATGGAACGAAGACGGATCCACACGGCGCCTCTGGGCGTGGGCATCCGCCGTGGAGGCTAGGGCCATCTAGATGTCATCCGGGTTGGCGGTCCCGGGGTGTCGACGGTCGCGTCCTTGGCCCTCGATGGCGAGGTAAAGGTATCTGAGGCTCGTGCCGAGTCCGATCAGGGCATGGGCCTGCGCCTTCGCGATCTGGATCTGCTGCTCCTCGGTGGTCCCGTCTTTCGGGTACTCGCGGTGCAGTAGTACGGATGCCTCGTTGAGGTGAAGCTCAGCGTCGTCGGTGTTCATGCGATCAAGGGTATAACCTCGACTCGCGCAACGCTACACACTCCGGTGATACCAGTCTTTCATTGCTTTTGAGGCGTGTCAGCGGATGCGGAGCCTCGAGCGCTCAGCATTCCCGGTCCTGGTGTAGGGAACTGCCCGGTGGATTCCATCGAATCCACGGGAGGGCTAGTCATTGTCAGTGTCCACTACAACGAGACGCGCGCCGTCGCTGTCCTCGGGGGATTGACCCGTCGCAAGCGAAGTCCCACGAGTCAGTGGACTCGACCAGTGACGGGATGCGTCGCGGATCATCTGCTTCACACGTCACCACGGACCCGTCGGAGAAGGTGATTGTGGAAACTGGATTGAACTCGATCCCGTTGCTGTTGAGGATTGTGAACGCCAACTCAAGCTCGGTACCGAGTCCGGTCGTGGTCAGCGTCGCAGCGTCCACCGTGTCTCCTAGTAGAACTGCGACGGGAAGGTCGTGCCAGCGAAGACGTAGTCGAGTTTGGCGAACGCCGACGCGCGTTTGCCCGCCTTCTCCAGCTCGAAGGCGTCTGCGATGCGCTGCGCATCTCTGGTCAGCGTCGCAACGGCAATCGAGCGGTGAGCTTCCGTCGATGCCGCACGGAAGCGTCCCGTCGCCCCAGTCGGGTCGTTCATGTCGGCTAAGCCGCTTCTAACGAGGCTATTCACCAGGTACGCGAAGTCGAGGTGCGGGAAGAAGGACGCTTCGTCCGCCATTCGCTGCGCCGCTCGCATCTCGAGGTAGAACGACGAGACTTTGGCGCCGCCCGGATTGGCGTACTTCCAGGTCTTCATCAGTCGTGCAAGTCCTTTCGCGCCTCCAGTGGGTGACCGATTCGCGTCCGTCACGTACGTGAGATGCGCAGACGGCGCGCTCTCCATCCACCCTCCACCCGGAGCGGGGATGCTGTAGACGCTGTAGTCGCCCGACGCGCGAAGGTAGTAGCCAGGGATCACCTCCCACCGCTCGTCACCGCCTGCGAAGTCGACGACGACAGCTGGCCGGCTGACGCGAACTGGCGTGAAGGGGAACGACTGCTTGAGAGCGTTCCGCACCCGATTCATCGCCGTGTCTGAGCTTGCAGGCTGGCCTCCCCCGAGGCTCACGAGCACGTCTACGTCCGAGTGGCCTCGTACCGCCGTTCCGTGACTGAACGACCCCGTTTCCCGCAGGCCGAAGTTCTCCAGCTGTGAGAGGGAGTTCTCGATGGAGGCGCGGTGCCGGGCTGCTGCGGAACGTTCAGCCGCCGTCGGGATGTTCTGCGACAGCAAGACCTCGAAGGCGGTCTCGATCGTGCGTTCAGGCATTCGTGGTGAGCCCCTCGAGATCCGTCGTCTGCCCGCCAGCCTTGATGTTGCGCCCTGCCTTTCTGTAGGCGCGACGGGAGATAGGCTCGGCCGACCGGTTCTGCTCGTCTATGCGCTCGGTCAGGCCTTCCAGGACAGCCCGGCTCTTCTCGAGGTCCGCCCACGGTGCGTCGACCAGCCGGGCTCGGCGTGCGGCGTTCTGAATTTCGAGGTAGGCGTTAGCGGCGGTGGTCGCACCGGTCGCACGCTGGGAAGCGTTGACTACGGTCATCACCGCACCCCCCGCGGCTGCGAAGAGAGCGAGCACGCCGCCAATGATGTCCAGCCCGGACGGCGCAAGAACGAGAGCTCCTGACACGGCAGCGGATGCGGCCGATAGTGATCCGAGCCACAGATTGAACTTCTGCCAGCCTTTCGCCTGCTCGAACTGGCCCTGAGCGCTCCACTTCGCGCGGTCCTCGACCTCCGAAAACTCACGCACCAGCCCTTTGCGTCGTGCGCCCTCGTCGATCTCCACATCGCGAGGGTATCGACAGTCGACGGCGGACGTCGTCTACTCGCTGGGGCGTCCCGTTAGGGGATCGATCAGCGGGACGCCGAGCGTCCGGCTACGCACGCAATGTGCAACCCGAGTCGGCATCAGTCCCAGAACTGACATACGGTCAGTTATCGGAGATGGCGGGCACTAATGAGAAGCTCGAACGTTGGTGAGCGGTCGGTGCTTCAGTCGTCGTCTACGGTGACGAGCTCGGCGAGCTTCGCTGCAACGACAGCCATCGAGTCCTCTGCCGTGTCCAAGCCGTTCCGGGAACCGAGCAGCGGGCTGACGTTTCGGAGGTCGTCAAACGTCGTCTCGTGGACGACCGGAATCAGCCAGTCCCGAGCGAGAAGTGCCGACAGCTCCTTGTCGGATACTCCGGCGTGGTCCACGCGCTTGAGCAGCGGAGGGGTCACGAGAACGATGCCGGTACGCGACTTGGCAAGGCCCCTGTCAATCTCTCGAAGGAACGGCTGGCCGAGCACGATGTCCTTCTCGCTGAACCACACCGAGACGCCCTCTGCCTCGAGCAGGTCGTGCAGCTCGGTGGCGACTCCGCGGCGATCGTCCCAGGCGTGGCAGAGGAACACGTCTCGGAGTTCAGGCAGCTGACGTGCGCGCAGCTCGACGGTGCGGCGCACCGGGGTCAACGCCTTCACCTGCTCGGTCGTGTACGAGACGGAGGAATTGCTCGGCGACCAGCTCGGCCGTGCTCTAACCGAGCCACCACTGCTGCTTGAGCCACCACCGCTGCCACCACCGCTCCACGTGTAGGCCGACGGCGTGTAGGTGGGTCGCGGTGGTGAGTAGGACCCAAACCCGTACTCGCGCCCGCCGTGGACGGGACACGCGGCCGCACCGCTCGCCGTTCGATGGCCCCTTCGCGGTGCTGTGCATCCACTCATCGCGAAAACATAGCAACGAGTACCGACGCCGGGAGGTATGACTTCGATCCTCCGCTCTCACCAAGCCAGCTCTACCCTCCCCCAGGGCCCCTGGGCGGCCGTCCCGTTAGGGACGGTTGGCCGGGCGGCAGGGCTAGGGCTCCACGGCGCCATGAGGGTCACCGTGGTTCCCGTCGGATGTGCTCTGTTCGTCACAGCCGACGGGAACCCTCGTAGAGGAGTCTTTGGTGGGCGGCTGCTCCTGCGTGCTAGTAGCCGTAGCGGTGTCGCCGCTGCAGGAACGCCTCGTGACCGCCCTCGAGGATGTCCTCGGCGATGCGTTGCACTTTCTCGGAGTCGATGGAACCGACGCCGTCCGCGATCGGTCTGCCGCGATTCTTCTCGCTCTCCAATGCGATCAGCAGTTCGGCGTCGCCGAGGACCGGGATATTGGCGTTGTGGGTCGTCATGATCAGCTGCCGCTTATTCTTCAGCTTCCGGATGCGACGCACGATGCCGCGGTAAATGAAACGGTTATCGAGATCGTCCTCAGGTTGGTCAATGATCAGCGGCGTCTCCGCGGCGCTGAGCAACAGTAGGAGCAGTGCGGTCGCTTTTTGCCCGCGGGAGAGGTCCTCCAGGGCCCGGTACTCGCGCTGCTCGGCTTCAGGAGCGACGTTCAGTTGTACCGCAACCGCATCGGGGAGGGTGATTTCCTCAAGCTCCCGGAGGAAATCTTCGCCAGCGTCGGTGATCTTGCGCGTTTGCGCGTCCGTGAGGGCGTATTTGGTTTTCAACGCCGTGGGGGTGGTGCGGGCTGTATCGATGAAGTCGGTAGCCGAGAAACTCTCGGCCTCGAAGGCGGTCCGAATTTGGTCGGCGCGCCCGTCGATGTGTGTCCGAAGGACATTGAGGAGTGGGCCGCGCTCGAGGTTTCGGGCGGGCTTGACCACGACATCGCCGCTGGTGGCAGTGGTCGCATGGCGGACTGTAGCCAGGAACGCAGTGTGTAGACGCGCACGGTGGCCATTGAGGGCGCCAAGCAGCGTCGCCCGGTCGGCCCGGAGAACGCGCACCTTTTCCAGTGCCGTCGCGTGCCTGGTGCTGGTTTGCGTCAGTCTGGTTAGCGCACGGGATGCCTCAAGGTACTTCGATGGTTCATAACCCTCGTCCTGCAAGGTCCGGAGAACGACGCGGTTCTCTTCGCGCGCGGCCGCCGTGGTGGTCTGCCAGAGGGCGGCCTGCGCAGTGATGGTTTGCTCGGCGTCGTCCGCGGCTTGCAGCAGGGCGGTGACGCCGGAGGCTAGGGTTTCGCCGAGCTGCGTGAGCGCAGCCTCGGTGGCCTCATGGGTGTGCTGCGCCGGCCGTCCGGCTGCTGCCTGATCCCAGAGGGCGAGACGGTCGCTGAGCTTCTCGGCAGCGAGTTGCTGCACGGCCGCTCGTACGTCGCCGACCACCCTCTGCGCTTCGGTGAAGCGTTGCCCGTCGGCGGCGAGTTCGTCGACTGCTTTCAGTCGGTCGGCAGTGCCGGCTTCGTCGTAGCGGTCCTTCTGTGCCTGTAGCTGCGGCAGCTTCTGCAGCTGCCCGTCGAGGCGGGCGAGCGCTTGTTCGGCGCGAGCGAGTTCGTGACGGTTCTCGACCAAGAGCCGATGCGTCTCTTCCAACTCGGCGTCGTGCTCACGCTGTCCTGCGAAGCGCGCAAGCATGCGTGCGACTTCGACCGGGTCGTACGCCAACTCTGCGAGTTCGTGCTGGCCGAAGATCTCGACATCGTTGATCACGTCGAGAGGGCGAATCGAAATGCTGTTCCCGGCAGCGTCGGTCACTTCAGGCCGCGCGTCGGCGGCCCGGCGCACTGTATAGGTGTTTGGTGTCGGAGAGCGGACGTCGACGACCACGGTGACCACAGCGCCGGCGCCGAGAACATGCTCAACCATCCGGGCATGCTCTTCCTTGGCGAGCCGTCCCCGAGGCGGCACGTCCAGGGCGAAGCGGATGCTCTCCACGATCGTGCTCTTGCCCGTTCCACGACCCCCGATGATCGCGGTGAGTTCCTCGGACAGCGGCAACACGACCTCGTCAAGAAACCCACCCTCAAATCGGATTTCACGGATCCGCGCTCCGGAACGCTCACCCGGGTCCTCAATGGTGACCCGCGTGTCAGGGGCGCGCAGCGCCATCTTGAGGTTGGCGAGGTCGATTTTGCTGAGCTTGAACCAGCTTGAGCCGCCGGGCCTAGCGAGCACAGCCGGATCACAAACGTCATCAGCGTGGATGAACGCCAACGGATGATCTCGGGCGAACGGCCCGGATCCCTTCTCGATCTCCTGCTGCCGCGGCGCTGAAGGCAGCCCCGGTGACACCCCGACAGCAGACAGTGCCGGTTCGGTGACTGCACGCTCCAGCTGCTGACCGGCCAGCCGCCCGAACAGCCCCGTTCCGACGTTGGCGTGCGCTGGGATCAGGAGGACGTCGTCACCAGCCCGAGCGAAGAGCTCATGAAACGACACCGTGCCGGAGCCGCGCTTGCCGGGAACACCGCCGCACGTGCCGATCATCGCCGTGATGTGCGACGTCGATGTGCCAGCAGGGAAGATCACCAATACGTGCACCCCCTCGGAGCTCGTTGCCTCGAACCCGGGGAAAACCTCGATACCCGCTTCCTGCGCGGCGCCGATGAGCCCGACCGAGCCCTCGATCGCCCAGTGATCCGTAATCGCGATCGCCTCGATGCGCTCCTGCAGACATGCCGTCGTGAGCGCTGAGTTATACTCCGCTTCGCTCGTAAAGGAGATCGAGGGCGTGTGCGCACCCTGGTAGCAGTACGGGTTTACCTGCAGCGCGGCTCGCACCCATGATGCGGCTGAGCCAGTTTCACGTGTAGTCATGAGTCGATCATCGAGGTCAGCGCGCGATTAAGGAAGCCCGCGTCGGTACCGTCCGCGGTCACGACTCCGATCAGACCGTTGGCAGTCCATGTCCGCCAAACGAATGCCCATCGGCCGAGGTCCGGCGGCAGCACCACTGCCGGGACGGTCGTATGGGTAACTCGCTACCGTCCCGTATGGGGATGCCCTTACGGGACAGGCTCGCCGCGGTCGCGTCGGTGGTGCAGGCGACCTTGAGCGGCTAGACGTTCACGGTCGTCTGCACGAGTGCCGCCGCGAAGCAAAGAGTTGTGTAGACGAGCGTGGGGAATGACACCGCGTGTCGGTTTCCGTAGTCGGCTGCGCTTCTGTTCGAAGTCCACTGCATGGAGAGTTTCGGGCCGGCGGTGAGGTCGCGGGCTCGGCGCGGGCGTCGGGACAGACAGTTGTTCTCGGGTCAGCCTTCGGGGGGATGCGATGGCGCCGAGGATGGAAGTAGACAGGCCGTGCGCATGTGTCGGCTACGAGGGGTGGCCGCGGCGTAATGGGAAGAAAGAGAACCATGACCAATCGCTCTGCTCGTATCGTTGCAACGTCCGCCGCCACGTGCGCTCTCATCACTGCCTCGTTGCTGACCGTGACGCCTGCCATAGCGGCGACTCCGACCAGTGATGCTGTTGCTTCGTCGCCTCTCGCGGACGGCGCACCCGAAGATGCACCCATGTACGACGCGGCCGTTGCGGCCCCCGGACCGGATGACCTCACGTGGGAAGAAGCCGCCGAAGTCAGCACCGATTCATCGGTCACGTTCACAGATTCACCGGCGAGCACTGCGAGCGTGGCACGAGCCGATACACCGATCGCAGCTGCAAACGGGCAGGCTTGCAGCATCAACACCGGCAACGTCTACAAGCGTGCTTCAGGGGGAGAGTTCCCATACGGTGCCGTTGGTGGGCATCCTGCCACGCAGTGCACGGTGATCATGGCGCAGATCTCTCAGACCACTGATCTGTACAAGACGGTGTGGTGGGGGCTGCAAAAAGTGGCGGGCCCTTTCACCTCGGTCAATGTGGGCCAGGGGCGTCTCGAACAGACATCCCCGATTCGCAAGTGCGATGACCTTCGTCAGACGACTTTCCGGATGATCGTCAGGAGCACCGGCACGTTCCCTACGGGCACGACGGGGACTGCATCGGCGTACGAGGAAGCGAACCTCGCGTGCGGTACTCATTAGCACCCAAGCGGCGCGGGGCCGCTCCAGCCCCCGCGCCGCTCATTCTCCCGTGTCGTCGGGTCCGAATGTGACGTAACCAGGACCACTGTCGTATCGGTATCCGAGCGTGAACTTCGCGTAGATGACCCCTTTAGGGAAGCGGTGCTGAACCTCCTCAGCGAAGGTGGCCGCTTCAGCTTCCGATGCGAAGACGCCAAGGATCGTGTTGTTCGGCGATTCATCGTGCTGCACGACCCACACATCCGGCGGGAGCACTGCGTGTGTCTCTTCGTGCTGACGTCGTTTCCACACCATCGGTGCCTCCTGATCCTTGAACAACCATCATGCTCGTACGGGCGACCTCGTCGAAGCGACGGTAGGTGTCTTGGAAAACATTAGCTTTCTGAGACAGCCCGTCGATGGCCGTTCTGAGGTCGGCCTCGGCCGGAACGGCGGAAGTCCCACTGTCTCAACAACTCGTCTCGTGGTACTTCGTCTCAGGAGGGTGCTCGCAGGGACTTTCCGAGTCAGACTGGGTTCGTGAGACTTCTTGGTTATACGCGTGTGAGTACGTCGAGTCAGGATGAGCAGTTGCAGGTCGACGCGCTCGTCGCGGCCGGCGTGCAGAAGCGCGACGTGTTCGCGGATGTGACGTCCGGGAGCAAGGCCGCGATCGAGCGACGTGGGATGACGAAGCTGCTCGAGTACGCCGAGGACGGGGACACCGTCGTCGTCTGGCGAGTGGACCGTCTCGGCAGGTCGCTGATCGATGTCCTCAACACCGTGAACCTGCTACGTGAGCGCGGGGTGCAGGTCAGGTCGATCTCCGACGGCATCGACCCGTCGACGTCGACGGGCCGGTTGATGCTGAACATGCTCGCCACGCTCGCGGAGTACGAGCGGGAATTCATCGTCGAGCGCGTCAACGCCGGCATCGCCGCCGCTCGTGCGAGCGGAACGCGCTTCGGCCGGCCCCTGTCGGATCCTGCAGTGGTCGCGGACAAGCTCGCGATCGCTGCGGACGCGCGAGCTCGCGGGCGCACGGCGGAGGATGCGGCCCGTCTCGTCGGGTGGAGCCGTGCGAGCCTCTACCGTCACCAGCAGGCTCACGCGGCCCGCGAGAGCGCAGGGATGTAGCGAGACATCGACGGTTTTGAGCGGTGGCGGACGCATCACTGCGGCGCTCGTGACGTTCGTCAATGCGCCCGCGCCGAGCAGCGATACTCCAATGAGACATCGCGGCCTCGAGTTCGAGGTCGCTCCGCGTCGGGCCTCAGGGTGTCTCGATAGACCCGCCCGATGAAGTGCCCGCGGAGGGGGTCTCTACTGAGACACCGGCGGCATGGCTCTTCTCGTCGGGTACGCCCGGGTCTCGACCGACAAGCAGGACGCACAGGCGCAGCGCGACTCCCTCGCGGCCACCGGCGTGTCGGCAGACCGGATCTACGTCGACGCGGGCCTGACGGGCAGCAACCGGGACCGGCCGGCGCTGCGCGAAGCGCTGGCGGCGTGCGACTCCGGGTCGACGCTGTTCGTGACGAAGCTCGACCGGCTCGCCCGCTCGATCACGGACGCTCGCGACATCGTCGACGAGCTGACGCGACGTGGCGTGAAGCTGAGTATCGGGGGATCGGTGCACGACCCGGAGGACCCGGTGGGTCGGCTGCTGTTCAACGTCCTCGCGATGGTCGCGGAGTTCGAGGGGGACCTCATTCGGGCGCGCACCCGCGAAGGGATGAAGGTCGCCAAGGCGAAGGGGCGCCTGCGCGGCCGGCAGCCGAAGCTCCCACCGAAGATCGAGGCGCACCTGGTCGCGGAGTACCGCGCGGGCAACTCCACCGTCGGCGAGCTCGCGGCGGAGTTCAAAATCGCCCGCGCGACGGTCTACCGAGCCGTGCAGCGCGCGGACGCGCGCGACCTCCGCGCGGTTGATGTCGGGCTGACGCTGCCACCGGAGAGGGAGTAGTGGCGGCGGCAGTAGAAGGCGACGGGGCTGCGCTGGCTCGGCTCGAGCAGCTCTACATCAGCCCCATGCATCGAGGAGCAGAGTCGCCCGTAAAGTCGAAGCCTCCGCACCCCGCACTGCGGCTGCCCCAACGACCGTCCACCACCCGCTGCCTCGACAGCCGGCCGGAGCGTCATGAAACTCACGCATTTCTCCATCGCCGGTCACGCCGTGTTGCAGAATCTCGACGTCGCGGTCCGCGATCATCTCGTCGTGATCGGTGCGAATGACGTCGGCAAGACCTCAATCCTGCGCCTGCTGAACCTGCTGCTGGGTGCCTCCATGCAGCACAGGGGCTGACCCCCGCCGACATCCGCGACCCGGACGAACCGCTGGTGGTTCAGGCGCGGCTGAGGGACTTCACCGAGGATGAGGCGGGCCACTTCGCGTCCGCGATGACCGTCGAGGACGACGAGCCGAACTACCTGGTGGTGCGTCTGGAAGCGCGCATCCCCGAGGACGACGCAGACAGTGTCGCCGTTGAACGCTACTTCCCCTACTCCGTTACCCGCCGCGCGGTGACTCGGGAGCAGCTGCAGACCATCGGGTGGCGTTACCTTCCCGCGAACCAGACGAGCACCGCCGACTACATGAACGGCCGCAACGGCTGAAAGGCGTCGGTCATTCGTCGGGGAGGTAGTTCCAGTTGCCGGCGAGGAAGTCGTCGTGGGTGTTGATGTCGGGGCCTTCGAGGTCGACGGTGTCGCCGATGCTCCAGTGCCAGGGGTCGTTGTCTTTCCCGCCGAGGATTTCGAGGGTGGAGCCGTCGTCGAGCGTGAGGACGGGGTCGTAGGCGTCGGCTTCGCAGTCGATGCGGACGATGGTGCGTCCGGTGAGGCCGGCGAATGCGGTGGTGAAAGCATCGCGGGGGTGTTCGCCGGTGACGCGCCCCGCGAGAGTGGTGAGGGCCCAGTCGCAGTCGAGATCCAGGCGCCAGTCGGGGCCGACGAGGGTCGCCGTTGGGTGGTGCGGGATTGCCTCGATGATGGTCAGAGGGAGAGCGGCGTGCAGAAGATCACGGTCGGTGACGCCCTCATCGTCCGGGGTGTGCTCGCTAGTGATGTCGTCGGTCACGGCTTGTTCTCCTTCTGGTTATCGTCACGCGGCACGATTCCCAAGCGGGCTTGCGCTTGCGCGAACGTTTCAGGTTCGGCTATCTGCTTCGCCTTTTGCACTCGTTCGAGGAGGTAGGAGGGGCCTGGGAAGAAGTCGTTATCGGAAGGGCGCAGGCCGTAGGCGGCGCAATAGTCGGCAAGCATGTCGGGAGTGAACCGGTCCGCGATACGACGGTTCGTGTAAGCAGAGACGTCCTCGAAGGGTAGGGGGTCGCCGGAGGTGTGGAAGGTCCAGCGACTGTCCTGGATGACAGCGACCATCCTGATGATCTCCGCGAGCCCCGCGGCCGGGCTGGGATCCGGACGGTGAACGACGAACTTGCGCGCCCCTAGCCGGGCGCGTTCGTCTCCAGGCGGGCACGCAGGTATGCAAGTGATGTAAAGGGAATCGGTGTTCAATCGCTGCCTCAAGACTTTCGTCGGACTGCCCGGATCGGTACCCTGGGCTCCATTGTCCACAAATGCGCTCCATTCCGGATGGGCTGTGCCGACCACAAGGAACCTGCTCGTCGGCCCGTAATCAAGGGGCTCCATTAAGGAGCCTGCATCGGCCAGACCGCCGGGCACTTCGGTGACCGTGCGCGGCCTCCCGTATTCAAGACCCCATTCGCAGTAGCTGCGCACTACATCAGCGGCGGGAGCGCGCACGAATCCCATGTCGGAGGTGATGGGCGCGAACCGGTCACTGAGCACTCGGGCATCCATCATTATCAACTCCTTCACTCATTCTTGTCTCCGCTCGTCGTCCGTCCGCTGTGGGGTGTCGTCGCGCGGCACGATGCCCAGGCGGGCTTGCGCTTGCGCGAACGTCTCCGACGGGCGTACCCGGGCTAAGGGCGAAATTGTTTGTTCTCGTTCGATGACGTAGGAGGGGCCGGGGAAGAAGTCGTCATCGAAAGGACGCAGGCCGTAGGCGGCGCAATAGTCGGCAAGCATCTCTGGGGTGAACCGGTCGGCGATACGACGGTTGGTGTAAGCGGCGACGTCCTCGAAGGGTAAAGGGTCGCCGGAGGTGTGAAAGGTCCAGCGACTGTCCTGCGTCAATTCGATTACCCGTATCGTCTTCGCGAGACCCGCAGAAGGGTCCGGGTCTGGACGGTGAACGACAAACTGACGAGCGCCGAGTCTGGCGCGTTCGTCTCCAGGCGGGCATGAGGGTATGCAGCTGATGTAGAGGGAATCGGTGTTTAGTCGCTGCCCTAGTACTTTGGTGGAGCCACTCGGGTCGGTGCCCTGCGCCCCGTTCTTCACGAATGCGCTCCATTCCGGGTTGGCCGTGCCTACTACGAGAAACTTATGTGGCGATCCAAATTCCAGGGGTTCCATCAGAGGCGCCGCCTCGGATATCCCGCCCGTTACCTCGGTGATCGTGTCGCGTGAGTTCTCGTCGTGATCCCATTCGTAATAGGTTAGGGCGACAGTAGCAGCGGGAGCGCGCACGAATCCCATCCGTGACGTGATGGGCGCGAACTTGTCACCGAGCACTCGAGCATCAACCATAATGCGTTCCTCTTCTCAGTCCACTATTCGTAGTTCGATGACACCGTCCGGGTCATTCGCTCTCAATCTTGCCGCATGATCCGGCCCTCGACCCGAGGCGGTTGTATCCCATTCTACATAACGGCGGACTTTGTCGGCATCTGTGTACTGTACGTCCGGCCGGTGGCTGAAAGGCGTCGGTCATTCGTCGGGGAGGTAGTTCCAGTTGCCGGCGAGGAAGTCGTCGTGGGTGTTGATGTCGGGGCCTTCGAGGTCGACGGTGTCGCCGATGCTCCAGTGCCAGGGGTCGTTGTCTTTCCCGCCGAGGATTTCGAGGGTGGAGCCGTTGTCGAGGGTGAGGACGGGGTCGTAGGCGTCGGCTTCGCAGTCGATGCGGGCGATGGTGCGTCCGGTGAGGCCGGCGAATGCGGTGGTGAACGCATCGCGGGGGTGTTCGCCGGTGACGCGCCCCGCTGGGGTGGTGAGGGCCCAGTCGCAGTCGAGATCCAGCCGCCAGTCGGGGCCGGTGAGGGTGGCGGTGGGGTAGTGCGGGACAGCTTCGGTGATGGTCAGGGGGAGGGTGGCCTGGAGCAGGTCGCGGTCGGTGACCCCTTCGTCCTCCGGGGGTTGCGCGGGGGTGTCGGTCATGAGCGGGTCTCTTTCTGCTAGTCGTTGCGGGGGATGATGCCCAGGCGCGCCTGCGCTTGCGCGAACGTCTCCGATGGGGACACCCGGGCTAAGGGGGAGCGTTTCCGCTCTCGTTCGATGAGGTAGGACGGTCCGGGGAAGAAGTCGTCATCGAAGGGGCGTAAGCCGTAGGCCGCGCAGTAGGCGGCGAGCATCTCGGGAGTGAACCGGTCCACGATGCGGCGGTTCGTGTACGCGGAAACGTCCTCGAACGGTAGTGGGTCACCGGACGTGTGAAACTCCCACCGACTGTCCTGCGTCAGCTCTATCACTCGGATTGTCTTCGCAAGGCTGGCAGCTGGATTCGGGTCTGGCTGGTTCACGGCGAACGTGCGAGCTCCCAGTGGAGCTCTGTTATCGCCACGTGCACATTCGGGTATGCAACTGATATAAAGGGAATCTGTCCGCAATCTCTGACCCAACACCAGCGCGGGCCCAACAGGGTCGGTCCCCTGCGCCCCATTGTCTACGAAGGCGCTCCATTCAGGGTTCGCTGTTTCGACGACGAGAAATTTGCGGGGCGACCCGAATTCTAACGGTTCCATGAATGGGGCCGATTCAGACAAGCCGCCCGGCAGTCCGGTCATAGTATTGACGATGCCGTCTTTTCCTGCCCAGTCGGAGTAGGTGCGGGCGAGTGCGTCGGCTGGGGCGCGCACAAATCCCATGTCGGACGAGCGTGTCTGATGGTGTGTGTAAGGAGTGGGCCTCCTGATGGAAGGAATGACTCTGTTGGCTATCGATAGGGTGTCACGTGAAGCGCGGCGCAGGACCCAGGAGGCGGGCGCTGCGCGTTTGGTCGAGTCGGGCGTGATGGATGACCTGTTCGCGAAGATCGACGCGGGCGAGATCGAGTTGGAGGGCGCTGGAGGGCTGATCCAGCAGCTGATCAAGTCCGGGCTCGAGCGGGGGTTGCAGACGGAGCTGACCGAGCACGTCGGATACGAGAAGGGCGACCCGGACGCGGCGTTTCACGAGAACTCCCGGAACGGGTCGTTCCCGAAGACCGTCGCCACGAACGTCGGCGACGTTGAGCTGCGGATCCCGCGGGATCGCAAGGGAACGTTCACGCCTCGGCTGGTCCCGACGGGCAGCCGGCGGTTGTCGCAGTTGGACGAGATGATCGTGTCGCTGTATGCCGGTGGGATGACTGTCCGCGATATCGAGCATCACCTCGCCGCGACGGTGGGCACGGAGCTCTCGCGCGAGACGATCTCGAAGATCGTCGATGAGATCTCCGACGAGGTCCTCGCCTGGCAGTCGCGGCCGTTGGAGGCGTTCTATCCGGTGATCTACCTCGACGCTCTGATCGTGAAGGTCCGCGACGGCGGGCACGTGCGCAACAAGGCCGCGCACCTCGCGGTCGGCGTTGACATGGACGGCATCAAGCATGTTCTCGGGATCTGGGTCCAGCAGGCCGAGGGCGCGAAGTTCTGGGCGTCGGTCTGCGCGGAACTCGCGAACCGCGGCGTCCGTGACGTGCTCATCGTCTGCTGCGACGGGCTGACGGGGTTCCCGGAAGCGATCGAGGCGACCTGGCCGGACTCGATGGTCCAGACCTGCGTCGTGCACCTGATCCGCAATGCCGTGCGGTTCGTCGCCTACGGGCAGCGCAAGGCCGTCGCCGCCGCATTGAAGCCGGTCTATCAAGCGCCGACCGCGGACGCCGCCAGGACCGCGCTGGAGGCGTTCACGACGTCAGAGCTGGGGCGCGCGAACCCGCACGCGGCAGCGGTGTTCGAGAGCGCGTGGGAGCGGTTCACGCCGTTCCTCGCGTTCCCGCCCGAGGTGCGCCGGGTGATCTATACGACCAACGCGATCGAGTCGCTGAACTTCCAGCTGCGCAAAGTCACGAAGAACCGCGGACACTTCCCCAACGACGCGGCCGTGATCAAGCTGCTCTGGCTCGCGATCTGCGACATCGAAGACAAACGCGCCCGCGACCGAGCCCGCGACCGAGGACGCCCCGCCGCCGAACGTCGAGCTGAGGGACGCCTCGTCGAAGGACAAGTCGTCACGAATTGGAAGAAGGCTCTCGAGCAGCTCTCGATCGCGTTTCCCGAACGAATCCACCGCTACCTCTAAACCCCCGAGGACCACGCACTTACACACACAACTTGACAGGCTCTGTCGGACGTGATCGGTGCAAACCGATCATCGAGCACTCGAGCGTCAACCTTCGTTTTTCTAAACCCCGCTTCCTCCAGCTTGCGAATGCAAGCCTTTTCAACTTCTGTATGAAATGACAACTTATTCTCCTAACCGATATCCCACGGATCTACTCGCACTACCATCTCACCTAAGGGCTCCCCGAGCTGCAGGCCGGCTCGCTTTGCTTTCCGGCCGACCGGTATTGCGCTTCCGCCGGCTTCAATGAGGGGGTAGGCGAATTCTTGGTTCTTTGTGAGTTTAGCGTGGCGACCGTTCTTGGCTTCGATGAAGTACAGCTCCCCGGATGGTGTCATAGCCAGGATGTCGACGCGTGTTCGGACTCCGTCGACGATGAGCGTGATCTCGGTTTCGACGAGGGTGTCGCCGCGGGCTTGGAGGGCTTCGATGGAGGCTTGGACGCCTCGTCAGGCGCCGGGGGTTCGGGCCATCAGACGGTCCGGTCGAGATATGCGAGGAACTTATAGGCGAACTCACGATCGTATTTAAGGGACGGATCGTCGTTCCCCGCGATCTTCGCGAGTTCCGCTTCAATATGCCGTCGCGCCGCTTCATGGCCCTCCTGCACGAGAATGGTGACTGCCAGCGACTGCCGAGCCGCACGCTCGCTCGGGATCATATTAGAGCCGGAGAGCGTCGCCCGGATGGACGCGAGGGACGCATGTCGACGCATATAAGGAGGCTTATGCAAAATCCGATTGATCGACATGGATTCGTGCGTGTCGTTCACGGTTAACACCGGCTGGTCCGCTGTGCTTGAAGAGCAACCTTCGACAGAAACTCTTCGCAAAGGAACCAGCCGGTGCACACACAGACTACTACGGGAATGACGGCCGAGCACTAGGCGATCCTCGCCGAACGGATCGAGAACGAGTTCACGTGGAATCGGCGTCGAGGACGGCCACGCACACTCTCGCTCGCCGGGGCACTGCAGATCACTGTCCTCTACTATCGCCAGAATGTCACCGAGCAGTTGATCGCTGATGTGGTCGGCATCAGTCAGTCGACCGTGCCGCGAACGATCGCGGTGGTTGAGGCGATGCTCAATGTCGTTGTCGACGACGAGCCGCCGGACGTCGACGCCGCGCTCCGCGAGACGACGGCCGTCATCGACGGCACGCTCCTCCCGTGCTGGTCCTGGGCAGACGCGCCCGAGCTGAACTCCGGGAAACACGAGACCACCGGGCACAACTGCCAGGTCCTCGCGGGTCTCTCCGGTCGGTTGGTCCACATTTCGGATCCTATCGCGGGCAAGCACCACGATGCCCTCGCGTTTCGAGAAACCGGGTTAGCCGACACCCTCAACCTCTCGAACACGCTGGCCGACCGAGCCTACCAAGGCATTGGAATGGTCACACCGATAAAAAAGCAGCCAGGCGGAGAACATTTGCCAGATCACGCGAAACAACACAATCGCTTCGTGAATACCCACCGATACGTGATCGAGAGAACAATCGCTCACATCAAGACCTGGCAGATACTCCACGCCGACTACCGGCGATCACTGCGCACCTTCCGAGACGCCTTCAACGCCGTCCGTGGACTCATCTTCTTCACTCGGCAAGAAGCCAATTTTGCATAAGCCTCATTGAGTGCGATTGCAGCGCTCGTTCTTCAGTGTTCCGTTGAATGATTCGGCCCACGCGTTGTCCCAGCAGACTCCCGTCCGGCCCATCGATTGTCTGATGTCGAGCTTCTTCGCGAGTTTCCCGAAGTCGGCGGAGGTGTAAACGGAGCCGCGGTCGCTGTGGAAGATCGTTTTCGCGGCCCGGTTCGGCTGGTTCCTTGCCGCCATTTCGAGAGCTTCGCTGACGAGTTCGGTACGCATGTGGTCGGCGAGGGCGTACCCGACGACCTTCTTTGAATAGCAGTCGAGGACGGTCGCGAGGTAGACCCATCCTTCCCAGGTGCGGATATAGGTGATATCACCGACCCATTTGCAGCCGGGTCGGTTTGCGGTGAAGTCCCGCTTGACGAGGTCGGGGATGTCAGTCGGATCGCCTGGGGTCGTGGTCACCGGCCGCCAGGGCTTGGGCTGGCAGGGTTCCAGTCCTGCTGCGCGCATGAGCCGGCGGACGGTCTCGTGGGCGACTGGACGGCCCCACCGCGCCAGCTGCGCGGTGATGCGGCGGTAGCCGTAGGTGCCATCGGAGGCCTGAAAGGCTGTTCGGATGAGTTCGGTGATACCTATACGCCATTCAGCGGTTGCGGAGGTCTTGCGATCGCGCCATTCGTAATAGCTAGATCGATTGACGCCGACCGCCTGGCACAGTCCGCGGATTGATAGCGTGCGGCTGGGGTCGCGTTCTTCGCGGCGAATGAGTTCGAGCTTGGCGGCTAGCGGAACTTCTTCGCGAAGAACGCGGATGCTTTTCCCAAAAACAGGTTTTCCTCTTCGAGTTCGCGGACCCGCCGTTCGAGTTCCTTTATTCGCGCCCTGTCCTGAACGGTCAGTTCTTCTTCGCCGCCGGCACTGCTTCGGCGATGCGCAGCCACCCAATTAGTGAGGGTCTGCGGAACCAGTCCGAGCTCTCGAGCGACGTCCGCGACGGATCGCGACCTATCAATCACCTCGCGCACTGCCTCCGCGCGGAACTCCGGAGAATACTTCCCACGGGAACTGGACATCCCGGGCCTTCCTTTCGGTCATCGCGGTAATCCTACCAATTCCGCGGTGGTCCAGAAAGAATGGGGCACCTCAGTCTTGAGGATTTTCCAGTTCTTCCAGTGCGCGATGCATCTTTCGACCGCCGAACGGATGGAGGAGATGTATCGGTTGGCTGTACGTGTGTTGTCATCATGTTGTCCGTGGTGAAATTTTTTCCGGGGAGTGACTGCGGTGGTTCCGACGTACGCTGGGTCCGCTATCCACTCGGCATTATCGAGAATCGGTTCCCATCCACACAGGCTGATGGTCGCTCGGTCGTGCCGAGCGCCGGGGGTCGGATCGGACACGCAGAGCAAGTTACCGTTCACGTCCGAGGCAACTTGCACGTTCAGCCCTTGACGGTGTCGCTTCCCGGAGTAGTTCGCTCTCCCCGTCACGGCGCGGTTCCCGGTGGGAACATCGGTGCCGTCGACCAGGACCACTCGGCCCTGGATAGCCGTCTTTAAACACACCCCCGACAAACAGCAGGCCTGCTCGATCAGCGGGACGATCCGCCGATATGCGCGAGAAATCGTGGGCTGCGACACACCGAACATATCCGCGATAGTCGCTTGGTTCACGTTCTGCCGCAATAAGATCAAAGTCATAACGACCTGCTCGCGAATGTTCAGCAGCACCGGGCGTCCCGAAATCTCACCCCTCCCCGCGACAATCTGCCATATCCGACAGATCAGCTCCGTCAATTGCTCCGCATCCAGGCCTGTAGTAGAGTCGTACCGCATCGGCTTCCCGTTCCGAAAATAGCGAGCTTTGGAACTTCTATTCTCCCGAATGGGAAGCCGATGCCTCGGAACGACACGCCCGAGTCAGACCTTATGAATAACGCTCTTCGATGAGAACCAAGCGGATGACCGCGCCGTCGAGGTCCCGCTGAATGGCCACCAGGTCGATTGCCTTTATCCCATCGTGAGTGCGAACGAAAACCTTTCGAAAAAAATCGGAGTCGTCGTACTTGAGGACATCCCAATTGCTTGGGAATAAGAAGCTAGCGCCGTCGACGTCGAGATTCATGCTTCGGTCACGGCGTCGAGGTAGCGGTCCGATTGAGCAAGTGACTCATCGAGACTGGCTAAGTGCTCTAGTTCTTCTAGATATTTGGCCCACTGTGGTTCTGACCCCATCCTCTCCAGGGGAGAGTGTGACAAATTGCATCGGGGGGAAGTCCGCAGCCTCGTTTCGCTTCAAAATTTCGAGTTCTTTCATCAGGTAGAGGCTGTGCGTTCCGACGAAGACCTGGACTCCAGACCGCGCGAGCTGTGAGATGGTGCGGGCCACATGCCGAAGAACTCGAGGATTGAGATTAGCTTCCGGTTCATCCCAAAAAAGGAAGCCGCTGTCGAATAAAGTCCCATTGGCGATGAGCCTCGCGAGCATCGCTAACTTTCGCATCCCCTCCGCCACCAGCGGCATCTCGTATTTTCCTCCACCAGGTACTTTGAGGTAGAAACGGCCTCCCTCTTCGACAACGCTGCCGCCAAGGGACTCCTCAAGGGGGGCGAGGAGTTTTTTCGCGCGTTCCTGGCGGGGGCCGCGGCTCAGCGGGAGTCCTAGAAGGATGCATGAATCTCGCCAGGTCTCTTCGAATTCAAGAGACGTTGAGGCTTATGCAAAATTGGTTTTTTGCCGAGTGAAAAAGATGAGTCCGCGGACGGCGTTGAAGGCATCTCGGAAGGTGCGCAGTGGCCGCCGGTAGTCGGTGTGGAATATCCGCCAGGTCTTGATGCTAGCAATTGTTCTCTCGATCACGTAGCGGTGGGTGTTCACGAAGCGATTGTGGTGTTTGGCGTAATTTGGCAGATGTTCTTCGCTTGGCCTCTTCTTTATTGGTGTGACCATTCCGGTGCCTTGATAGCCTTTGTCGGCCAGCGTGTTCGAGAGGTTAACGGTGTCGGCCAACCCGGTTTCTCGAAACGCGTGGGCATCGTGATGCTTGCCCGCGATCGGATCCGAAATGTGGATCAACCGACCGGAGAGATCGGCGAGGACCTGGCAGTTGTGCCCCGTGGTCATGTGTTTCCCGGAGTACAGCTCTGGCGCGTCCGACCAGGACCAGCACGGCAGGAGCGTGCCGTCGATGACGGCCGTTGTCCCGCGGAGCGCGGCCTCGACGTCCGGTTACTCGTCGTCTATCACGACATTGAGCATCGCCTCAACCGACGCGATCGTTCGCGACACGGTCGACTGACTGACACCGACCACATCAGCGATCAACTGCTCGGTCACATTCTGGCGATAATAGAGAAGAGTGACCCGCAATGCTCCCTCGAGGGAAAGTCTGCGCGGACGTCCTCGCCGCCGACGCCACATGAACTCGTTCTCGATCCGTTCGGCGAGGATCGCGTAGTGCTCGGCCGTCATTCCCGTAGTAGACTGTGTGCGCACCGGCTGGTTCCTTTGCGAAGAGTTTCTGTTAGAGGCTGCTCTTCAATCAAAGCGGATTAGCCGGTGTTATTCGTGACCGACACGCGCAAATCCATCTCGATCAATCGTATTTTGCATAAGCCTCGTTCTTTCGTAAAGCGAGACGAAACCAGGATAGATCGTCAGCAGCTCACGAGTCGGGAGGTAAACCGGCGTTCCTGTGAGGGGCTTGCTGAGCCGATGTTGAACATTGACCTCAGACTGTGAGTTGGTCGCGAATGAGAAGGAGACGCGTTGCTGGTCTCCAGAGAATTTTAGGTCGAGTCCGGCGCGCCCTCGTCCGACCCGTCGACGCACAAGGCGCCCTAAGCTCTCTGGTCGAAAGACGTTCACGAGCTTAGCGGCGAGCTGCTTGCCCAACGTTGCCGATAGTGAATCGCGCGGCGTCTGATCTGCGGACAGAACCGAGTACATAGAGCGTTATTCATAAGGTCTGATTCGGGCGTGTCGCTCCGAGGCATCGGCTTCCCATTCGGGAGAATAGAAGTTCCAAAGCTCGCTATTTTCGGAACGGGAAGCCGATGCGGTACGACTCTACTACAGGCCTGGATGCGGAGCAATTGACGGAGCTGATCTGTCGGATATGGCAGATTGTCACGGGGAGGGGTGAGATTTCGGGACGCCCGGTGCTGCTGAACATTCGCGAGCAGGTCGTTATGACTCTGATCTTATTGCGGCAGAACGTGAACCAAACGACTATCGCGGATATGTTCGGTGTGTCGCAGCCCACGATTTCTCGCGCATATCGGCGGATCGTCCCGCTGATCGAGCAGGCCTGCTGTTTGTCGGGGGTGTGTTTAAAGACGGCTATCCAGGGCCGAGTGGTCCTGGTCGACGGCACCGATGTTCCCACCGGGAACCGCGCCGTGACGGGGAGAGCGAACTACTCCGGGAAGCGACACCGTCAAGGGCTGAACGTGCAAGTTGCCTCGGACGTGAACGGTAACTTGCTTTGCGTGTCCGATCCGACCCCCGGCGCTCGGCACGACCGAGCGACCATCAGCCTGTGTGGATGGGAACCGATTCTCGATAATGCCGAGTGGATAGCGGACCCAGCGTACGTCGGAACCACCGCAGTCACTCCCCGGAAAAAATTTCACCACGGACAACATGTGAGGTGCCCCATTCTTTCTGGACCACCGCGGAATTGGTAGGATTACCGCGATGACCGAAAGGAAGGCCCGGGATGTCCAGTTCCCGTGGGAAGTATTCTCCGGAGTTCCGCGCGGAGGCAGTGCGCGAGGTGATTGATAGGTCGCGATCCGTCGCGGACGTCGCTCGAGAGCTCGGACTGGTTCCGCAGACCCTCACTAATTGGGTGGCTGCGCATCGCCGAAGCAGTGCCGGCGGCGAAGAAGAACTGACCGTTCAGGACAGGGCGCGAATAAAGGAACTCGAACGGCGGGTCCGCGAACTCGAAGAGGAAAACCTGTTTTTGGGAAAAGCATCCGCGTTCTTCGCGAAGAAGTTCCGCTAGCCGCCAAGCTCGAACTCATTCGCCGCGAAGAACGCGACCCCAGCCGCACGCTATCAATCCGCGGACTGTGCCAGGCGGTCGGCGTCAATCGATCTAGCTATTACGAATGGCGCGATCGCAAGACCTCCGCAACCGCTGAATGGCGTATAGGTATCACCGAACTCATCCGAACAGCCTTTCAGGCCTCCGATGGCACCTACGGCTACCGCCGCATCACCGCGCAGCTGGCGCGGTGGGGCCGTCCAGTCGCCCACGAGACCGTCCGCCGGCTCATGCGCGCAGCAGGACTGGAACCCTGCCAGCCCAAGCCCTGGCGGCCGGTGACCACGACCCCAGGCGATCCGACTGACATCCCCGACCTCGTCAAGCGGGACTTCACCGCAAACCGACCCGGCTGCAAATGGGTCGGTGATATCACCTATATCCGCACCTGGGAAGGATGGGTCTACCTCGCGACCGTCCTCGACTGCTATTCAAAGAAGGTCGTCGGGTACGCCCTCGCCGACCACATGCGTACCGAACTCGTCAGCGAAGCTCTCGAAATGGCGGCAAGGAACCAGCCGAACCGGGCCGCGAAAACGATCTTCCACAGCGACCGCGGCTCCGTTTACACCTCCGCCGACTTCGGGAAACTCGCGAAGAAGCTCGACATCAGACAATCGATGGGCCGGACGGGAGTCTGCTGGGACAACGCGTGGGCCGAATCATTCAACGGAACACTGAAGAACGAGCGCTGCAATCGCACTCAATATCCGACAAGAGAGAAAGCGATCCGCGACGTGACACGGTACATCGAACTGCGTTACAATCAACAACGACTTCACTCGGGGCTTGACTATCGGACCCCGAACGAAGCCGAGCAGGCATGGATCACCGAGAACCTCGCCGCGTAGACAACTATTCAACTGGTCCAGGAAACGTTGGGCAGCTCAATGATGACAACACACGTACAGCCAACCGATACATCTCCTCCATCCGTTCGGCGGTCGAAAGATGCATCGCGCACTGGAAGAACTGGAAAATCCTCAAGACCGGCTATCGCGGACGTCTTACAGAACTTCCCAACCTCATTCGCACCGTCACCCGCCTCGAACTTTACCGACTCGGCTGGTAAACACTTATGAATAACGCTCATAGCTTTGAGAAGATGGGACTTTCCAGCACCGTTCTCGCCAGCGAAGACATTGATGCCACTGGCTAGAGGGAGATCGAGGTCGGAAAATACGGTGAAATCATTGACGCGGAGGCGCTCGATGGTTGAGGTCATGCAGACGCCGTTCTGTTCGGGGATGGGCTCTTTCGCACCCTATCGGGGTCTCGGGACGAGAGGCGCCGGACGCGCACGATCGGCGCGTGCAAGAACCTGATCACGCGGAACGCGTGAAGGCTCGGTGAAGGGGCTCCCGCGCCTGGGCACAACTTGTCCGGCCGGACGCCTCGCCGCCCGCGCTGTCAAGAGGCTCCTTCCCGGCGGCGGCCCTGCCTAGCCTCGGAGCAGGGGGTCGGCGGGTGTCGGCCACGGAGGGATGACGACATGCGGATCGCGATCGTCGGAGCGACGGGCAATCTGGGCACGGCACTGCTGCGACGCCTGCACGGCGAGGCCGGGGTGGAGGAGGTCGTCGGTATCGCGCGCCGCGCAGCGCGGCCCCGCTCCGAGGCGTATCGCGACGTGCGCTGGATCGAGGTCGATCTCGTCTCCAGCGAGGCGCCGCGCCTGCTCCGCGAGGCCTTCGTCGGCATCGACGCCGTCGTGCACCTCGCCTGGGCGCTGCAGCCCAGCCACGACGAGCCGTTCCAGCGGCTGGTCGACGTCGGAGGCACCGCGGCCGTGCTCGCGGCCGCTACCGCTGCGGGTGTCGGCCAGGTCGCGGTCGCCTCCTCGGTCGGCGCCTACAGCGCGGCGCCCAAGTCGATCCGCGTGGACGAGGACTGGCCGACTGGCGGCCTGCACACCTCGACCTACAGCCGCCACAAGGCCGCAAACGAGCGGCAGCTCGATACTTTCGAGCAGGAGCACCCCGAGATCATCGTCACGCGCCTGCGGCCGGGGCTGGTGTTCCAGCGCGGAGCGGCCACCGAGATCGCCGGGCTCTTCGCGGGCCCGCACTACCCCACGCGGTGGCTGAAGGCGATTCGGATTCCGGTACTGCCGCTGCCGAAGAACGTGATCTTCCAGGGGGTGCACGCCGACGACGTGGCCGATGCCTTCTGGCGCGCGATCGACCGGCGTGCCGGGGGAGCGTTCAACATCGCGGCCGAGCCTGTCCTCACTCCGGAGCGGCTGGCCCGCGCGTTCGGTGCCCGCCTGGTCACGGTGCCCTTCGCGCTCCTCCGCTCAATCGTCACCGCGACCTGGCACCTCCGGGTGCAGCGCACCGACGCGGGCTGGCTCGACATCGCCGGCAACGTCCCCGTGATGTCCACCGAGCGGGCGCGCGCCGAGCTGGGGTGGTCGCCGACCCGCACGGCGGAGGAGGCGCTGGCCGAACTCGTCACGGGCCTGGCCGATCGCGCGACCGTGCCGGGCTCGCCTCCGCTCCGGGGTTGATCCGGCGGGCGCGACCGTTGCAGGCGCGCGCCCGGCGGATACCCGCGGGAGCGCGCCTGCGCCGGGTCAGTCGGCGACGCGGATGAGCACCTTGCCGGTGGCCCCCTGCTCGACCGCGTCGTGGGCCGCGGCGGTCTCCTCTAACGGGAACCAGGTCACCGGCAGACCCGCCTCCTCGCCCACCGGCAGCGCGCCGTCGACGAGTGCCGCGGTGATGTCCTCGGCCGCGGACTGCAACGCTTCCTCGCCCACTGTGTAGAGCAGGAGACCCTGCCAGCGCGCGTTCTTCGCGAAGCTGGCGACGATCGGGACGGTGAACTCGTCACCGTTGTTATTCGCGTAGTAGCCGATGCTGCCGTGGTTGGCGAGCACCTCCACATCGAGCGCGGCGTTCTGCGCGGGGGCCACCTCGACCACGTGCTCGACGCCGTCGGGCGCGAGTTCGCGGATCCGGTCGGCGAGCGCGTCGTCGGGGTACTGAAGCACGTGCTGCGCGCCGGCCGCCCGAGCGAGGCGCTCCTTGGAGTCGCTGCTCACTGTGGCGATCACGGTCGCTCCGGCCCAGACGGCGAGCTGGATCGCGGCGTGGCCGACGGCGCCGGCGCTGCCCTGGACCAGGACGGTGCGGCCGGCGAGCGCTCCGGGCGCGAGGCGGGAGGGGCCGTGCTCGTGCACGGTGAGGGCGCGGTGGGCGGTCATCGCGGGGACGCCGAGGCTTGCGGCGATGTCGGTTCGGATGCCGTCGGGCAGGCGCACGACGTGCTCTGCAGCGAGCACTGTCGACTCCTGCGCGGTGCCGGTCGGGCGGCGGTGCGCGGAGAGGTACATCCAGACGCGGTCGCCGACCGCCAGGTGCTCGACGTCCTCGCCGACCGCATCGACGATGCCGGCGCCGTCCTGGTTCGGTACCACCTCGTCGAAGGCGAGGTCGCCGTCAGCGCGCGCCTTCCAGTCGGTCGGATTCACACCCGATGCGAGGACGCGGACGCGGACCTCGTCGGGGCCAGGCACCCGCTCCTCCCGGTCGACGAGGGAGAGGACGGAGGAGTCACCGGTGCGGGAGTAGACGATCGATCGCATACGGAGGCCAAGGAACGCGGCAGGCCCGGTATTCCCGGCCGGGCGATTTCGCGGAGGTGGTGTTCCGCGCCAGCGGCAGCAGAGCGTCCGAGCCCCGCCATAAGGTGACGCTCACTCACAACGCCTCGGGTGGGAGGCAGAAAGGAGGAGTCGTGCAGGTGCGGTTCCACGCGGAGACGGCGGCAGTGCTCTCCTCTCGGCTCCGCTGCTCAGCGGAGGACCTTGGGCGCCAGGGCGTCGAACGGCAGGCTTCGGTGGTCGATGTCGAGACCGACTTCGCGGGGATCGCGCAGCAGCTCTTCGCTCGGGCCTGCCAGACCTCTGCCAATGATCGGAGGGAGCTCATCGCCTCCCTCCGGACGCTCGCCGATCAGGTCGACCACATGGCGGAGCAGGCGGCGCAGGAGCAGCGGCGCCGCGACGATCTCGACGGCTGGTACGAGCGGGCGACGGCCCGACTCCGCGCCCGCGTGCCCGGGGACCCGACCCAGGCGGTGCAGGACGAATGGGCGAGGATCACGGATCCCCGTCCCTCCTCCGAGCCGCTTCGACCTCGCCCGATCCGCGTGTCGTTCCGCGCGCAGGGACGCTCCCACTCGGCCGAGGGCGCGCCTGCCTCGGGTCGAAGCTCGGCCGATCCGGTGCGCTTGAGGAGTTTCGTCGGAGTCGCGCGTGCGCTCGACCGTGAGGCACACGACCTCTGGAGTCGGCTCAGCGGCGTCTGGACCGACTTCACCGCCTCCTGCTCCTGGGCGCCCATCGAGCAGATGGATGTGCTCGACGGCTTCGTCTCGTTCCTTAGCGAGAACGCCTGGGACGCCGATTGGGCCGAGCGCGTCGCGGAGGCCTTCGAGCGAGCGGGCGGCGGGCTGCTCTCGGATGTCACGATCGGCACCTGCGCGCTCGGGCGGCTGCCCAGTCCGCTACGGAAGCTCCTCGATCCCGCGCTCGCCTCGCCGGACGTGCTCGCGGCGTGGACGGCGTCCGGCCTCACCCCGGCGGACGTCGCCGGTCTTCCGCTCTCGACGCAGATCGCGTTCGCCGATCTCGACGGGCTGCCGGCCGCCGCCCGCGATGCCGCCTCGCGCGCTGTGCTCGCTGCGGCGGAGCGCGACCCGCAATGGGTGTACCTGGCCCTGGGGCTGGGAGGCGGGCAGGGCATCGGGCTGACCGAGTTCACAGCGCAGATGAGTGCGCTGCGAGAGGCGGTGAGGGATGCGGACGAAAAGGCGAAGAAGCTGCCGACCGGGCCCGCGGGGCAGGGTGCGCAGTTGGTCGGGCTCAGTGTCGACGATGGCGCGTTGGTCGCGGCCATCTCGCTGGGCGACCTCGATACGGCGGACCGCGTCACTGTGAACGTGCCGGGAGCGCTCACGACGGTCGGCGACATGAAGCAGAACGTCCGGGTGGCGAGAGATCTGTTCGACGGTGCCGCTTCCATCGACCCTCACAGCTCCTTCGCTGTCGTCTCGTGGATCGGCTACCATGCTCCGGGGAACCTCGAGGTGTGGAGCGACGAGCGGGCCGATTCTGGGTCCCCGCGATTAGGCGGCTTCATCGATGGCGTCCTCGACGCGCGCCGGGACGTTCCGCCCGAGAGCACCACCGTTCTCGCCCACTCCTACGCGTCACCGTTAACGGTGGACGCCTGTAGCGACCTGCGTCATCGCATCGATGCCTTCGTCTCCTACGGCTCTGTGGGTGTCGGCCGAGATACTGACGTGGACGAGCTGAATGTCGACAAGGTCTTTGCCACCGAGGCCGACTTCGACGTCTGGGCAAGCGTGGGACGTCTGGGGAACCTGGGTCCGCGGGTAGATCTCCGCATGATTGACGGCGTACGCACCATCTCCGCCGCAGAGGGGGACGGGACGAGAGCGGTGACCGGGCACGACATGTCTCCCGATGAGTCGACCGGCGCCGTCGGCTACCTCTCCCCAGATTCGACCTCGTTTGCGTCCGTGGTGCAGGTCATCGCGACAGGGGACGTCATTCGGTGAGAAGACGATCAACGTTTCGGCGGGCAGGCCGTGCCGTGCTGGCGACGGCGCTGCTGATGATGCTGGTCTGTGGGTGCGGATTGGATGGAAAGGGGAACTTCATGACACAGCGGCGGGATGCGGCGGGGATGACGCGGGCGGAGGTGGCGGGTCTGACGTTGGAGGAGGAGTTCGAGCTGAATGCGCAGCATTACGTGCATGCGCAGGAGTTGTTGCGGGATGCGCAGTTGCGGATCAGTGATGGTGTGTGGAGGTGGAATGGTGGGGAGACGCTGCCTGAGGAGGGGTTTAACGGTGGTGTCGGGGGTGGTCTTCCGGGTGGTAACGGTGAGAACAGCTACTACGTTACGTGCGCTCGGATCATCGAGCCGCCAGGTGCTCAGGGGGAGAAGTCGGATTTGGATCCGATGGTGGCGTACTTCGAGGAACAGGGGTGGAAGTACTTTGTTCGGGAGACGTTGGAGAGTGCTGATCTGTGGGGGATCACGGGTGACGGTTATCGGATTAAGTACTTCATCCAAGCGAGCGGAGTGTATTCGATCAGGGTGTACAGCGAACTGTTTTGGACGAATGATGCTCACGCCCTGTTCGAGGCTGTCGCATCTCGCGATTATGATCCATTTCTTGAGGAGTCGCTTCCCGGCGTGTATGTGCCTTTCCCGCGCTGGGATAATCCGATTCGTCCGCTGGGTCGGCAGTGACAGGCCGGAGAGTTCTCGCGCGGATTGCTGGGGTTTTCGTGGCCCTCTTCGTCCTGTTGGGGTGCTGGCCTGACGCGTCGGTGCAGCGGCGGGATGCGGCGGGGATGACGCGGGCGGAGGTGGCGGGTTTGACGTTGGAGCAGGAGTTCGAGCTGAATGCGCAGCACTATGTGCATATGAACGAGGTGTTGCGGGATGCGCAGTTGCGGATCAGTGATGGTGTGTGGAGGTGGAATGGTGGGGAGACGCTGCCTGAGGAGGGGTTCAACGGTGGTGTCGGGGGTGGTCTTCCGGGTGGGACCGGTGAGAACAGTTACTACGTCCAGGGCGCTCGAATCATCAAGCCGTCGGGCGCTCATGGGGAGAGGGCGGATCTGGATCCGATGGTGGCGTATTTCGAGGAGCGCGGTTGGGAGTATTTTATCCGCGAGACGTCGTGGAGTGCTGATCTGTGGGGAATCACCGGCGACGGTTATCGGGTCAACTATTTCATTCAGACCAGTGGTCAGTACTCGATCCAAGTCTACAGCGAACTGTTCTGGACGAATGATGCCCATGCGTTGTTCGAGGCTGTCGCGTCTCGGGATTACGATCCGTTCCTCGAGGAGTCGCTTCCGGGCGTGTACGTCCCGTTTCCGCGCTGGGATAACCCGATCCGTCCGCTGGGTCGCCAATGACCTCTCGGAAAGTTCTTGCGAGGATCACTGGCGTTCTCGTGGCCGTTGTCGTTTTGTCGGCGTGTTCGTCGAACTTCATGACACAGCGGCGGGATGCGGCGGGGATGACGCGGGCGGAGGTGGCGGGTCTGACGTTGGAGCAGGAGTTTGAGCTGAATGCGCAGCGTTACGTGCATGCGCAGGAGTTGTTGCGGGATGCGCAGTTGCGGATCAGTGATGGTGTGTGGAGGTGGAATGGTGGGGAGACGCTGCCCGAGGAGGGGTACAACGGCGGTGTCGGGGGTGGTCTTCCGGGTGGCACCGGTGAGAACAGCTACTACATTACGTGCACTCGGATCATCGAGCCGCCAGGTGCTCAGGGGGAGAAGTCGGATTTGGATCCGATGGTGGCGTACTTCGAGGAACAGGGGTGGAAGTACTTTGTTCGGGAGACGTTGGAGAGTGCTGATCTGTGGGGGATCACGGGTGACGGTTATCGGATCAACTACTTCATCCAGGCGAGTGGCCAATATTCAATCCAGGTGTACAGCGAATTGTTCTGGACGAATGATGCTCACGTGTTGTTTGATGCGGTTGCGTCGCGGGATACTGCCGAGTTCCCGGAAGAGTCTTTGCCTGGTTTTTATGCACCGTTCCCGAGGTGGGATGCGCCTATCCATCCGCGCGGGCGGCAGTGATCGGATCGGCCGTCGCGCCCCGGAGACGCCGAAGGGCGGCGGGCCCGGAGGCCCACCGCCCTGTCAGCGCCGACGGATCAGCGCCGACGGATCAGCGCCGACCGATCAGCGCTGCACGTCCTCCTGGACGGCGTGCTTGGCCTCGCGGGCCGAGTCCTGCACATCGCCGGCGGCCGAGGAGCCCGCCTCCTTGACGTTCTGCGCGGCGTCGGTCGCGGTGTCCTTGACCGCGGCGAAGGCCTGCTGCGCCGGCTCGCGCAGCTCGCCGGCCGCCTCCTTCGCTGCGTCCGTCACGGTGTCGACGACCGGCTGGGCCTGCTCCTTGACGCGGCTCGCCGCCTCCTTCTCCTTGCTGGACGCAGGGATCAGCGAGGCCACGAGCAGCCCCGCGCCGAAGGCGATCAAACCCACGGCGAACGGGTTGCCCTCGGCCTTGGCCTTCGCCGAGCCGGCTCCGCTCGAGAGCGAGTCTGAGGCATCCTGCGCCGAGCCCATCACCCGGTCGCGGACAGAGCCCACGGCCGCGCGGACCTTATCGGTCTGCCGCTGCGCGATGGCGCTCGGGCTGACCTTTTCAGCCAGTGCGTCGACGTCACCGCCGAGCTCCAGCCGGGTGCGCTCGATATCCGCGCGGATCTGCTCGGGTGTCTTTCCCTGCTCCGGCGTCTTGTTCAGTCCTGCGTCGTACGTCATCGTCCTGCCCCGTTCGGCTTGAGGGTGTCGGGAATCTTCTTGAGGGAGTCGACCGTTTCGGGAGCACCGTCGACCTGCTTCAGGCTCTTGCGGCCCACGGCGTAAAGGATCGCGGCGACGATCGCCCAGATCACGGCAACGACCACTCCGGACCAGCCATTACCGATCAGAGTGCCCAGCCCCCACCAGAGGGCGATCGAGAGGAACAGCACGGCCATCAGTGCGGCGTAACCCGCCCCACCGAGCAGACCCGCTCCCTTACCCGCCTTGCTTGCGGACTCCTTGAGTTCCGCCTTCGCGAGCGCCATTTCCTGGCGGATCAGCGTGGAGAGATCGCGCGAGACCTCACTGAGCAGGTCGCCCAGCGACGTCGAGCCCGCCCGCTCATCGGGCGTCTGCGGCGAGCGGTGGACGCCCGTCGGATCGGTCACAGCCGTCCGCCATTCGGGAAGCCGCCGTCGAGCGGATCAGCGACGGGCTCGGTCGGGGCGTAGTCGCGCTCGAGCGAGCGTGAGCCGACCGTGCCGTAGGCCGAGGCGGCGGGAGCGTCGTACGCGAGCGAGTCGGCGGCGGGAGCGTCGTACTCGGGGCCGTCGGTGCGCCCCGTTGCTGCCTCCTTCTCGTCCTTCGCCTCGGCGGTCAGCGCCCGAATCAGACGTCCGCCCACGAGGCCGGTCGCGGCAGCGATCAGGATGAAGGCGCCCGGCCGGCGGCGCGCGAACGAGCGCACGTCGTCGAGCAGCTGCGACGGGTCCCGGTTTTCCAGCCACTGGGCGACGCCCTGGGCACGGGAGGCAGCCTGCGACACGAGGTTCGCGGCCATGTTGTCCTGACCGCCCTCGCCGTTCGCGAGAGCAGTGAGGTCATCGCTGAAGGCGCGCGCGCCCTTGGCGGCGTTCTCCTTCTGCGAGTGCGCCTGCTCCGTCAGCTGGCTGCGGCTCTGGTCGAGGAGATCCTTGACCTGAACCTTCGCCTCCTGGACGACGTTGGCTGCCTCGTCCTTGCCTGCTGACAGCACGTCGCTCGCGGCCTGCTTCGCATCATCGGCGACGGCGCCGGCCTGCTCCTTCGCGGTGCCGGCTGCCTCCTTCGCGGTGTCGGTAGCGCTGCTCGAGGGGGAGTCGGAGGAGGAGGAGGAGTACGCGCCGAGGGAGGCGGTGTGCGCCCCACTCTCGGCGGGGGTCTCGGTCGCGCCGAAGTTCGCGGCGCCGTCTCCGAACGGAGGTGAATCGGGATCGATGTTCGACATCGTCTGTCCCTTCCAGGATCGAGTGGGGGTAAGTGCGTGCCGGCGTCGCCAGTCTGGGCGGGCGCTCGAACAGCGGAAAGGGCATAGCGAACGACCCTCGAAGCGGCTACCATCCCGCGCCCCCGCGACCGGGTTCGCACGATCGCGCCGAGATTGCTCCCGGCCTTCGTCAAGCCCCTTCTGGCCCTCCAACTGGGCTGCCTAGCGTCGAAGACACAGACCTCGGACGTCCGCGTCCGGCTCCGCCCGGCCACACCGGAAAGGTACGAAAGGTACTTCGTCATGTTCTTCCACCGTCAGGAACTCCAGTTCACGGCCTCCCCCTCCAAGCCCGACGCCGTCTTCGCCCGCCGCTTCCAGGAGGTGCTCGGCGGCCAGTACGGCGAGATCACCGTGGCGATGCAGTACGGCTTCCAGGCCTGGAATTCCCACGATCCGGGCAAATACCGGGACTTGCTGTTCGGCATCGGCGCCGAGGAGTTCGGCCACGTCGAGATGATCGCCGTGATGATCGCGCAGCTGCTCGAGAAGGCGCCGATCGAGCAGTCCGAGGACGCGATGAAGAAGGACCCGGTGCTCGCGGCAGTTATCGGCGGCTCCGACGTGCAGCACGCCATTGTCGCCGGTGCCGGTGTGCGCCCCGTCGACAGTATGGGCAACCCGTGGCAGGGGTCGTACATCACCGCGAGCGGCAACTTGCTTGCCGACTTCACCGCGAACGCGAACGCCGAGATGCAGGGCCGCCTCCAGGTTGCTCGGCTCTACCACATGACCGACGACCACGGCGTGCGCGACCTCCTGTCGTTCCTCCTGGCTCGCGACACGATGCACCAGAACCAGTGGATCGCGGCGGCTGCCGAGCTGCGCGCGGAGGGCAAGGAGGATCTGCCGGTGCCCTCGAACTTCCCGATCTCGAAGGAGGAGCGCTCGGTGTCGTACGAGTACATCAACTTCTCAGACGGAGCAGCGGCCGCCGACGGTACGTGGGCCTCGGGTCCGACCCCCGACGGCAAGGGCGAGTTCAGCTATCGTGTCGCCGAGCCCGGCGGTGGAGTGCCGATGCCGCCGCCCACCCAGCCGGACGAGCGCTTCTACGGCACCGACCCGAAGCCGAACCTGGTCGAGAAGGCGGTCGGGGCTGTGAAGGACGCGGTGACGGGCAAGTGAGCACCTCGCGGATCCTCGGAGCGCTCGGCGCCTCCGCTCTCGCCATCGGGCTGCTGGCGGGCTGCACCGGTGACGCCCAGACTCCGATCCAGTCCGGGAGTGCGGTGCCCACCAGTGCCGACGATGGTTCGACGCAGACGCCCACGAACGCGCCTTCACAGTCGGCCCCGTCGGAGTCCGCCACCCCGGCGACCTGACCGCGCGCCCTCGGCCGGTCGGCTCCGGTCGAGGGCGAGAAGCATGGCAGCCCGGAGGGTGCCCGGGCAAGCCCCTGTCGGCTCTCAGGAAGCGGGCAGTTCAGGGTCCTACGGTCGGGCCAACGATCAGCGAAGGAGGCACCACCATGGGGCTCGATGACAAGATCAAGAACGCCGCTCAGGATATCGCCGGCAAGGCGAAGGAAGCCCTGGGCGACCACAAGAACGACGACAGCCTGAAGGCCGAAGGCCAGAAGGACCAGGCTGCGGCCTCGGTCAAGAAGACCGGCGAGGACGTCAAGGACGTTTTCAAGTAGGTCTGCACACCACGGCGGAGGCGGCGCTCCCTTGACGGGGCGCCGCCTTCGTCGTCTCCGCTACGGCTGCAGGACGACCTTGATGCAGCCGTCCTCCTTCTTCTGGAAGGTCTCGTACAGGGCCGGAGCGTCCTCGAGGGGTGCCCGGTGGGTCACGAGGTCCAGCACGCCGAGCGGATCGGACGAGTCCTCGACCAGCGGCAGCAGGTCGTCGATCCAGCGTTTCACGTTGCACTGGCCCATCCGCATCGTCACCTGCTTGTCGAACATCGACTTGAGCGGCATCGGGTCGGCCTCGCCGCCGTAGACCCCGCTCAGCGAGACGGTCCCGCCGCGGCGTACCAGGTCGAGCGAGGCGTGCACCGCGGCGAGCCGGTCGACGCCGACCGTGTCCATCGCCTTGCGGGCGAGCGGATCGGGGAGCAGGCCGGCCATCGTCTGCGCGAAGGAGCCGACCGGCGAGCCGTGCGCCTCCATGCCGACGGCGTCGAGGACGGAGTCGGGACCGCGCCCGTCGGTCAGGTCGCGCAGCTGGGCGGTGATGTCGTCGGAGAGATCGAACGTCTCCACGCCGTACCGCTCGGCCATCGCGCGCCGCTCGGCCACCGGCTCCACCGCGAGCACACGGTAGCCGCGGTGCACGCCGATCCGCGCGGCGAACTGGCCGACCGGCCCGAGCCCGAAGACGACCAGTGTCCCGCCGTCGGGAACCTGCGCGTACTCCACGCCCTGCCAGGCCGTGGGCACGATGTCGCTGAGGAACAAGTAGCGCTCGTCCGGTAGGTCGGTGCCGACGACGATTGTGTTGTAGTCGGCGAGCGGCACGCGCAGCAGCTCGGCTTGTCCGCCGGGGACCTGGCCGTACATCTTCGTGTAACCGAACAGCGCCGCTCCGGAGCCGTACTCGGTCACCTGCGTCGTCTCGCACTGCGACTGCAGGCCGCGACGGCACGGGAAGCAGTCGCCACAGGCGATGTTGAAGGGGACGACGACTCGGTCTCCCACCCGCAGCGAGGTGATCGCGGTGCCCACCTCCTCCACGATGCCCATCGGCTCGTGCCCGAGCACGTCGCCCTTGTCGAGGTAGGGCCCGAGGAGTCGGTACAGGTGCAGGTCGGAGCCGCAGATCGCGGTCGAGGTGATCCGGATGATCGCGTCGGTCGGCTGCTGGATGCGGGGGTCCGGGACGGTTTCGACCGAAACCTTCTCGATGCCCTGCCACGTGAGCGCTCGCATGTTCGTCTCCGTTCTCCGGCTCGCGCCGGTGGGGTCGGTGTCCCTCCACCGCACACCCGGACGGCGCGGCGCGGGAGGGGCTTGACGGCTCCTCGGGAGTTCTCGGGCCGGATTTCCGGGAGAACGCAGGACGTGTCTTCCACGTTCACCTGACTCACGGCGGCCGGGTGGTGGGATGGGGAGATGGATGCTCTCTACACCGCCATCGCCCACGCCTCCGGTGGAGGACGCGACGGCCACGTCCGCACTGAGGACGACCGGCTCGACCTCGATACCCGCGCCCCGCAGGAGCTCGGCGGTTCCGGCGAGGGGACCAACCCCGAGCAGCTGTTCGCGGCCGGCTACTCCGCCTGCTTCCTCAGCGCCCTGCACGGAGCCGGCCGTCAGCTGAAGATCGACACGACCGATGCGGCCGTCTCGGCCAGCGTCTCCATCGGCAAGAACGACTCGGACGGCTTCGCCCTCGCGGTCGAGCTCGACGTGTACGTCCCGAAGGCGAGTGCCGAGGACGCGCAGAAGGTCGCCGACGCGGCGCACCAGCTCTGCCCGTACTCCAACGCCACCCGCGGGAACATCCCCGTGCAGATCAACCTGGTCGACTGACCCGCCCCTCGTGACGGCCCCTCCCGAAAGTCGGGTAGGGGCCGTCGTCGCGCGCCGATCGCAGCTCGAAGCCGCACCGGTCCGTTAGGGTCCCGCCATGACCGTTGACATCACTCCCGAGGAGTCCCAGGCGCGCGCCGAGCTCGTGCAGATCCGTCAGAGCATCGACAACATCGATGCGGCGGTGATCCACCTGCTCGCCGAGCGGTTCAAGTTCACGCAGAAGGTCGGCAAGCTCAAGGCCGCGCACGGTCTGCCCCCGGCCGATCTCGATCGTGAGGCTCGTCAGATCGCGCGACTTCGAGCGCTCGCCGAGGAGTCGCACCTCGATCCGGCGTTCGCCGAGAAGTTCCTCGGCTTCATCGTCGCCGAGGTCATCCACCACCACCAGCGCATCGCCGACGGCGCCGAGGACTGAGGCGCCGCTCGGGGCGGCACCGCGGCGACGGCGTCAGCCCTCGATCCGCAGTAGCCCCGCCGTGCGCTCGCGCAGAACGCCGAGCAGCAGCGGATAATCGGGGAAGAGCTGGTCGCGCCGCAACGTCGGCAGCCGCAGGCCGAGGGGCACCTCGGTGATGCGGCCGTTCGTCTCCGTGAGGGTCAGGCGGAGGCTGCGGCTCCCCGTGGGGCTCGAGGCGACCACGGAACGCAACGCCTCGAGAGGGAAGACCAGTCCATCGATCTGGATGGCCGACTCCGACACCACAATCGAGCCGGGCAGTCCGGGCCGCAGCGCCAGCCGAGCGGCGACGAGGCCCAGAGGCAGCGAGAGCGCCACGATCACTGCTCCGAGGACGATCTGCGCGCGACCGCCGGACGGGGCATCGGCGAGGGCGACGGCCAGGACACCCGCGGCGAACGCCTCGGTCGCCACCACGACCAGGGCGACGGCGCGTCGGCGCAACGGTGCCCGGTGCGGACGGAAGAGCACGGCGGAGGCGGAACCCGCCAGCTCGGGCGGTACGGCGTCGCGGACACGTGCGACGGCGCGGAGGTCGGCGAGCAGGGTGGCGAAGTCCTCTGGTCGAAAGTGCGCGCAGCGGACCTCGATCCCATCGCCGCGGCACCAGGCGACGAAGCCGTCGCCGTCGCTCGACTCGGCGAAGCGCACCGAGCGGCGCGGCCACTGCTCGCGGCGGCGGTGGCCGCGCATCAGCACGACCTGCGTCTCGGTGGTGATCACGCGGGTGGGAGTGACGATGAAGAGGGACACCGCCGAGACCAGCCCGATCACGACGGTGAGGGCGAGGAGACCGAGCGAGAGCGTTGACTCGTCGAGGACGCCGCGGCGATCGGCCAGGATCGCGAACGGGATGAGCACCGCAGCGAGCAGCGCGCCGATCAGCCGCCGCAGGAGGGTACGCACGCGGAGGACGACGGACGGGCTGTAGACCCGCCGTGTCCGGATCCCCGTTGGTACCGATTCCACCGCGTCAGGGTAACCCCCAGGATGTGGCGGACGTCCCTGAGGCGCGGACACGGCGCGATCCCCGTGCCACCCGCCCTCGCTCGGGGAGGGCGGCACGAGATGACCGACAAGCCTTGGTCGGGCAGGCGTGGTGAGCGGGCTACGCCTCCGCGGTGCGATGCAGGGCACGGACCGGGACAACCCGACGGCGGGCGATCGCGGCGACGGTCAGCAGCAGGCCGAACAGCAGCCAGATCACCAGGCCGACGACCGCGCCGGCCGTTCCCTCCGTCCCTTCGACCACTCCGGACAGCGCGTTCTGCGCCGCCGACAGCGGCAGGAACCCGAGCACGTCGTCGAACAGGCCGGGGACCGTCGAGATGATGCCCGCGCCGAGCCCGATCACCGCCGCGACCATCGACAGGAAGCGGCCGATCCCTCCGAGCAGCGCGACGAGCCCCTGGTTCACCGCGGCGAACGAGGCGCCGGCGAGCATCGAGAGCAGGGCGAAGCCGATCCAGCGTCCCGGCTCCAGGTCGGCGACGTTGCTCATCACGGTCGCGACCGCGAGACCCTGCACGACGCCGATCACCAGCGCGGGCAGGGAGGAGGAGAGGGCGAGTGCCGCGGAGGAGCGGGTGGAGGAGAGCGCGCGGTGCGAGAACGCGGCGAGCACCAGGAAGGTCGCGAGGGCGCCGAGCCAGAGGGCGATCGTGGCGAAGAACGGGACGCTGGACGCCCCGAACAGGTCGTTCGTACTCCTCGCGTTCTCGACCGGGTCGGAGACGACGTTGGCGAGGTTCGTCGACTCCGACTCGGTGTAGCTGGGCAGCTGCGCGACGGCGGCGTCGAGCCCCGTGGCGAGCGTGCGACTGCCGTCGGCGAGCTGCACCGCCCCGTCCGAAACGCCGCTTGCGCCGTCGGCGAGCTGGTCCGCTCCGTCGGCGGCGGAGGACGCTCCCGTGGCGAGGTCGGCGGCGCCGCCCGCGGCGGTGGTCGCGCCGGTCGCGAGGTCGCGGGCGCCGGCCGCGGCGGTGGTTGCCCCGGAGGAGAGCTGCGCGGCGCCGCCGGCCGCGGCCTCGGCACCGGAGGCGAGCTGAGAGAGTCCGCCGGAGAGCTGGCCGATCCCGCCCGCGAGGGTGCGGGCGCCCGCGGCGGACCGGCCGACCGCGTCGACCAGCGAGGGCTGACCGTCGCTGCCTGTGCGGATCCCGGCGTCGATCCCGGCGACCGCTCCGGCGGTCTGCCCGGTCAGGGTGACCGCGCCCGTCGGCCCGTTCGCCGAGGCGATGACGACTTTCGCGGCGCTGCACTGCTCCGTCTCGCAGCTCGCGAGCACACCGGTGAGGGCCTTCAGGGTTTCCGCGGTGGCCGTCGCCGCTCCCGCGCTGAGGGTCGCCACCTGCTGTGTCCCCTCACCCGTCTTCTGCACGCCCGCCGCCAACTGGTCGAGGCCGTCCGCCAGGCCGGTGGCGCCGCCCTGCAGCTGCGTCGCCCCGCCGGCGGAGCCCCGCGCGCCCGTGGCGAGCTGCGCGACTCCGCCGGAGAGGTCGGACGCACCGGTGCCCAGCTGACCTACGCCGTCGGCGAGGGAGGAGGCGCCGGTGCCGAGCTGCGCGACTCCGCCCGACAGAGAGGACGCGCCGGTGGCCAGCGCATCGATGCCGTCGGCGAGGTCGCTCGTACCGTCGGCGAGAGTGGAGGCGCCGGTGCCGAGCTGGTCGGCGCCGTCGGCGAGTGTGCCCGCGCCCTGGGCCGCCTGGCCGATCTGCTCGTTCAGGGTGTTGAAGCCGACGTAGACGTTCTCGAGGTACGCGGTGGTGAGCTGCGTGTTCAGCAGCGAGGTGGCGGTGCTGGTCACGGTGGCCGAGATGGCGTCGTCGACGAGCTTGGCCTTCTCGCTGGTGGCGATGTCGATGGTCGCCTTCGTCGCCTTCTCGGCGTCGCCGGAGTACGAGGTGGCGGCGGCCGAGAAGGAGGAGGGGATGGTCACAACGGTCGCGTAGCTGCCATCGGCGAGGCCCTTCGCGGCGTCGTCCTTGTCGGTGAGCACCCAGGTGAAGTTGCCCGTCGAGTCCGAGCCGGAGACGTTCGGCACCGGGGTCGCGCTCGCCGAGGGGGACGCGGGGGCGGCAGGGCTCGCAGAGTCGGTGCCGCCCGTCACGAGTCCGGCCGCGAGCTGGCGCCCGAGCGGCACGGTCTGCCCGTTGATCTCCACGGGCGTGTCCTCGTTGACCACGGCGGCCGTGATCGTGTCGAGGCGCTCGGTGGGGTTCCACAGCGCCCACACCAGGAGGCCGCCGATGACGAGGGGGACCAGGACGATCCCGAGAAGGGTCAGCCAGGACACCTTCGTGCCGCCGCGGGGGCGTTCGAGGGAGAGAAGAGCCATCTGTCAGAGGACCTTTGCGATCGCGCGGCGCTTCGCCGCGGGGGAGACCGCGAGCACGCCGCGGTCGGAGGGGAGGAGGTCGTCGAGCGCCTCAGCGTCGACGGAGGAGGCGACCACGGTGAACGCGTCGTTGGCGGCACGGGCGGCGTCGAGCTCGGCCCGGATCGCGGCGCGCAGTTGCGGATCGGTGACCGTGTCGAGGTCATCGAGCACCAGGATCGGCGGGGCCGACTCCAGGACGGAGCGCACGTCGGCGACCGGGTCGGCCGCTCCGGCCAGGCGCACCAGCCCGACCCGGCCGCGCACGGCGGCGGAGCGGATCGGCACGACCAGGCCCGCGACTTTCAGGCGTCCGGAGTCGGGGGCGAGGCGGCCGGCGATGCTCAGGAGCAGTGCGGTGCGGCCGGTGCGGTGCGGGCCGTGCACCACCAGGGAGGAGCCCGGCGCGACCCGCAGCGAGACGTCGTGGTAGACGGGTCCGTCGGGTCCGTCGAGGCAGAGGCCCTCGGCGGCGATCACGTCGGTGGATCCGGGCTCCGGCCAGTCGGCGAGAGCGAGCTCCTTCGTCAGGCCCTCGCCCTCGACGTCGAAGGAGGGGAGGACTCGGTCGAGCCAGCGCGGCATGTGCCAGGCGCGGTCACCGAGCAGGTGCAGCACGGCGGGCACCAGCGTCATCCGCACAATGAAGGCATCGACGAAGACGCCCACGGCCAGGCCGAGCGCGATCGGCTTGATGTTGGTGTCCCCCTCCGGCACGAAGGCGGCGAAGACCGAGAACATGATGATCGCGGCGGCCGTGACCACCTTGGCCGAGCCGACGAAGCCCGACTCGACGGCGGCGCGCGCCGGGCGGCCGTGCACGTAGTCCTCGCGCATCCGCGAGACCAGGAACACCTCGTAGTCCATTGCCAGGCCGAAGAGCACGCCCATCAGGATGATCGGCATGAAACTGATGATCGGGCCCGTCTTGTCGACGTGGAGCGCGTCCGAGAACCAGCCCCACTCGAACACCGCCGCCACGGCTCCGAAGGAGACGCCCACCGAGAGCAGGTAGCCCAGCGTCGCCTTGATCGGCACCCAGAGCGAGCGGAACACCATCGTCAGCAGCACCAGCGACAGGCCGACCACGAGCAGGCCGAAGGGTAAGAGCGCCGTGGCGAGCGTGTCCGAGATGTCGATGCCGACCGCGGTCTGGCCGGTCACCGCGAGGTCGACGCCGTACTCCCGCTGGAAGTCGTCGTGCTTGTCGCGGATCTCGGCGACCAGCGCCTTGGTGGCCTCGGAGTCGGGGCCGCCCTCCGGAATGACCTGGATGATGCCGGTGTCGGCGGTCTCGTTCGGGGTCGCGAGCGGCACCGAGGCGACTCCGTCGAGCTTCTCGATCTCACCCTTGAGGTCGTTCATCAGGCCGAGCGGATCGGTCGAGCCGATGATCGTGCCGGTCACGATGAGCGGGCCGTTGTATCCGGAGCCGAAGTTCTCGGCGAGCAGGTCGTAGGTGGCGCGCGCCGGCGTGCCCTCGGCCTGGTATCCGGCGTCCGGCAGGGCGAGGCGGAGGCTGAGCGCCGGGATGCTGGCGACTCCGAGCACGCCGATCACCGCGATGATCGTGACGATCGGGAAGCGGGTGACGACCCGGACCCAGCCGCGGAAGAAGCCGCGCGGGACCTCGGCGTGCGCGCGGCCGCCGGGCGAGGGCGCTGTCGAGTCCTCCACGGCCGCGAGGTCGGCGTGGGCTCCCGAGGCGGCCGTGGCCTTGGCGGCTCGTTTTTTCGCGCGGCGCTCCTTGGGCCGGAGCCGCCCGCCAGCGAACCCGAGCAGCGCGGGAGTGAGGGTGAGCGCGATGACCACGGCGATCGCGACTCCGCCCGCAGCCGCGATGCCCATTGTGGTGAGGAACGGGATGCCCGCAACCGAGAGGCCGACGAGCGCAATGATGACGGTCAGCCCGGCGAAGACAACGGCGGATCCGGCTGTCGCCGTTGCGCGCGCGGTCGACTCCTCCGGGTCCATTCCCTGCTTCAACTGGTCCTGGTGACGGCTGATGATGAAGAGGGCGTAGTCGATGCCGACCGCCAGTCCCAGCATGAGGGCCAGGAGCGGCGTCGTCGACGAGATCGAGGCGAAGCGGGTGGCGATGAAGATCGCCGACATCGAGAGGGCGACGCCGAGCAGCGCGGTGACCAGCGGCATCCCGGCGGCGAGGAACGAGCCGAAGGTGAGCACGAGCACCACGAGGGCGACGACGAGGCCGATCGCCTCGGTGATCGTCACCCCGGGCAGGTTCTGGGCGAAGAGGTCGCCGCCGAGCGAGACCACGGAGCCGGCGGGCAAGGCGTTCTGGAGGGTCGTCGCCTCGGCCTTCAGCGCGTCGCGGCTCTCGGGGCTCGTGGTGGTCGCGGAGCCGTCCATCTGCGCGGTGATGACGAGGGCATTGCCGGCCTCGGAGATCGTGCCGGAGACGCTGTCGGAGTAGGGGTCGGTCACCGCCGCGACCTCGTCGACATCGCCGAGCGCGGTGACCGCGTCGCCGACCGGTCCCTTCACGTCGGCGTCCTGGACGCTGCCTCCCTCAGGCGCGACGACGACGTACCGCGCGGACGTTCCGCTGACCTGGGGGAAGGTGCGTTCGAGCTGATCCAGCGCGGTCTGCGACTGGGTGCCCGGGATGGAGAACGTGTTGTCGGTGCCCTGATTGAGCAGCAGCGCGCCTCCGCCGCCCGCCACCACGATCAGCAGCCACAGGACGGCGACGAGGCGGTGGGCGCGGTACACGCGACGACCGAGACGGTAGAGCAGCGACGACACACGGTCTCCTGACGGGGGTGGGAGGGGGGAGATACGTCTGCGTACCGGAGTGGAGCTCGACTCCGATACACGAGCGTATCCGATACATCACCGTATTCGATACGGAAATGTATCGGATAGGGTGATCGGTGTCGAAGGTGTTGACAGAGCGGACAGGAGGCGAGGATGACCGCGATCGACCCCACCGCTCCCGAAACCTCCCGCCGCGGACGCACCCGCGAGCGCCTGCTCGACGCCGCCTACGACGTGTTCGCCGAGACCGGCGTGCACAGTGCCTCCGTCGAGCAGATCTGCGAGCGCGCCGGATTCTCGCGCGGTGCCTTCTACTCCAACTTCTCCACGAAGGAGGAGTTGTTCTTCGCGCTGATGGAGCGGGAGAACGGCGCCCGGGTCACCGCTCTCATCGAGCAGATGGGGCGCACGATTCCACGCGTCGTCTCTGCCGACGAGCCGCTGACCGCCGAGACGCTCGCCGTGGTCATCCTCGACTTCCTCCAGGGACCGACCACCGACAACCGGCGCTGGTGCGTGGTCGAGTCGGAGTTCGAGCTCCTGGCGCTGCGCGACCCGAGGATCGCACCCCAGTACCGCGACTTCCGCGCGGGATTCGACGCGTCGCTCGTGCAGATCGTGCACGGGGCGCTCCGCCAGGTGCGGCGGGAGTTCTCGCTGGAGGCGACGACCGCGGTGCGACTCCTGGTGGCGGGGTACGACAATGCGGTGAAGCAGTCGATCCTCGAGGACGAGTCCGAGACGGAGTCGCTGGAACGTCTGCGCACGACGCTGACGGCGATCGTGCTCGCGATCTCGGCCGCCGACGCCTGAGCGGGTTCCCGCTCCTCGGTCCCCGCGACGAGGATGGACGTATGGAACTGCGTCAGCTCGAACACTTCCTCGCCGTCGCGAAGGAGCAGCACTTCACCCGCGCCGCGAGCGCCCTGCAGATCTCGCAATCGGGGCTCTCGGCGTCGATCCGCGCGCTCGAGAGCGAGCTGGGTAGCCCCCTGTTCACCCGCAGCACCCGCCGCGTCGAGCTGACGCCGGCTGGCCGGGCGATGCTCGCGGAGTCGGAGCGGACCGTCGCCAGCGCCCTCGCTGCCCGTGACGCGGTGCTCGCCGTGCAGGGGGTGCTCCGCGGGAGCCTCGCGGTCGGCACGGAGGAGTGCCTGGGCGGCGTGCATCTGCCTCGCGAGCTGGCGACCTTCCGCGAGCAGCACCCGGGAGTCGCGCTGCGGCTGATCCACGAGGGGTCCGGCACCCTGCTCGACTCCGTTGCCGCCGGCCGTCTCGACCTGGCGCTCGTTGCCGACATCGGTGCTGTGCCCAGCGGTGTGCGGACGCTCCCGCTTGCGAGCGAGGGCTTCGCCGTGCTGGTGCGCCCGGGGCACCCCCTCGCCGGCCGCGTCGGCTGCCGCATCCCGGATCTGGCGGGTGAGACGATCGTCGGGCTGCAGGAGCACTGGGCGGCGAGCCTCTTGGCCGCGCGGGCGTTCGCGGCGCACGGGCTCGGCTTTGAGGTCGAACTCGAGGTGAACGACGTGCACACGCTGCTCGACCTGGTCGAGTACGGGATGGGTATCGCCGTTGTGCCGGCGCACTTCGCGCAGAAGCGCCCGGCGGGGCTGCGGGCCGTGGCCCTCGCCGACCCGCTGCTGGTGTGGCGGACGATGGTGGCGGTGCCGGAGCGGCCGAGCGCGGCGGCTCGCGCCTTCGTCTCGGCGCTTCCGGAGCCGCTGCAGGACGCGGTCTGACCCGGGTGGTGTTCATAACGCAGGAAGAAACGGCTGCGGCGCCCTGCAATACCGCGTGGGGCGGAGGCCGGATCCGAATCCTTCCTGCGTTATGAACGGAATCAGCCGAGCGAGGCCAGCTCCTCGGCGCTGAGCTGCAGATCGGCGGCCGTCGCCGAGTCGCGGATGCTCTCGGGGCGCGACGCCCCGGGGATCGGCAGCACGACCGGGGCCTTCGCCAGCTCCCAGGCGAGGCAGACCACCTGCGGCGTCACTCCGTGCGCCTCGGCGACCGTCGCGAAGGCGGAGTAGCGCGAGCCGAGTTCGCCCGCCGACGAGATGCCGCCCAGCGGGCTCCACGGCAGGAAGGCCAGGCCCAGCTCCGCGCAGAGCTCGAGCTCCGCCTCGCTGGAGCGGAACGACGGCGAGAACTGGTTCTGCACCGAGACCAGGCGCTCGCCGAGGATGCTGTGCGCCTCGCGGATCTGGTCGGGGTCGGCGTTCGAGATCCCGGCACGGAGGATGAGCCCCTCGTCGAGCAGCTCGGCGAGCGCGCCGATCGAGTCGGCGTACGGGACGGCGGGGTCGGGCCGGTGGTACTGGTAGAGGCCGATCGCCTCGACGCCGAGGCGCTGCGCGGACGCGCGTGCCGCCTCCTTCAGGTACTCAGGGCGCCCGTTCTGGTCCCAGGGCCCGGGCTCGCGCCGCAGGTGCCCGCCCTTCGTGGCGACAAGCACTGTGGAGGTGTCGCCGCCGTAGCCGCGCAGCGCCTCCGCGATCAGCAGTTCGTTGTGGCCGAGGTCGTCCTGGGTCGCGAGGTGGTAGGCGTCGGCCGTGTCGATCAGGGTGACGCCGGCGTCCAGCGCCGCGTGGATCGTGGCGATCGACCGCTCGCGGTCCGGGCGGCCCTCGATCGACATCGGCATGCCGCCGAGTCCGATCGCGCCGACTTGGATGTCGCCGAGAGTGCGCTGCTTCATGAATGCTCCTTCGCAGTGGGGTGGGTGGTCACCAGGCGTAGTCCTCGGGGGCGCTCCGGTGGCCGGGGAAGATCTCGTCGAGGCGCGCGAGAGCCTCGGAGTCGAGGGTGATGTCGACGGCGGCGACGGCGCTCTCGAGCTGCTCGAGCGTGCGCGGGCCGGTGATCGGCCCGGTGACCGCGGGCTGGTGCAGGAGCCAGGCCAGGGCCAGCTCGCCAGGCGCCTCGCCGCGCTCGCGGGCGAACGCCTCCCACTGCTCCAGCGCGGGGCGGTGCTCCTGGATCGCAGCGAGGCTGCGCTCGGAGGAGCGGCGCCCGCCCTCCGCGGTCTTCTCGAGCACGCCGCCCAGCAACCCGCCCTGCAGCGGCGACCAGGGGATGACACCGAGCCCGTAGTGCAGCGCGGCCGGCAGGACCTCGCGCTCGACGTCGCGGACGAGCAGGTTGTAGATCGACTGCTCCGAGGCGAGGCCAGTGAAGTGGCGGGCGCGCGCCGCCTCCTGCGCCTGGGCGATGTGCCAGCCGGCGAAGTTGCTGGAGCCGACGTAGAGAACCTTGCCCTGCTGCACGGCGACCTCCATCGCCTGCCAGATCTCGTCCCACGGCGTCGTCCGGTCGACGTGGTGGAACTGGTAGAGGTCGATGTGGTCGGTCTGCAGGCGGCGCAGGCTCTCGTCGAGGGCGCGGCGCAGAGTGAGAGCCGAGAGGCGGCCTCCGTTGGGCCAGGAGTCGCGGCCGCGCTCGGCTCCGGGGGCCGCGAACTCGCCCATGTCGCCGAAAACCTTGGTTGCGAGGACTGTGCGTTCGCGCCGCTCGCCGCCCTGCGCGAACCAGCGGCCCACGATCTCCTCGGTCGCACCGCGGCCGGCCTCGCCTCCGTAGACGTTGGCCGTGTCGAAGAAGTTGACGCCGAGCTCGTGCGCGCGATCCATGATCGCGAACGAGTCGGACTCCTCGGTCTGCATGCCGAAGTTCATGGTGCCGAGGACGGTGCGGGAGACGGACAGGCCGGTGCGGCCGAGCTGCGTGTACTGCATGGCTCCAGTCGACGCCTGATCGGGCCGGATGTCCAACAGGTGTTCGGTATGGCTGTGATCGACGGGGGAGGTCAATCGGTGGCGCTCGTCAGGGGGTGGCGTCGGGCGCGGTGCTGCCCGCGCGTGCGGGTGCCGAGTTAGAGTCGCGGAATGGTCCGGACGACGCAGCGCCTCCTCATCGCCCTTGCCACGGTGGTCCTGCTGGCCGGCTGCACGGCTGAGGCGCCGAACCCCGTCGGGGAGACGAGCCCGGTCGCCGCGCCGTCGACGGTATCCGTCGCCGGAGAGCCGCCCGCCGCGGGCTCGGACTCGGCTGCGCGGCCCGTGCCGACTGTCCCGACCGCGGCAGCCGACCGGGCGCAACCGGCACCGTAAGCGCCACTATCCAAAAGTTGTCGCACTCGGCGTCGAGTGCGACAACTTTTGGATAGTGGCGGGAGGGTGGGCCGGGCTCGCGACGCCCGTGCGCGCTCAGCCGAAGTGGCGCGGCAGCACGGCGCTGTTGACGGCGCGCAGCTCGTCCAGCGGCAGCGTGAACAGCCCCTGCACCTCGACCGCGGGAGTCGCCGCGTCGGTCACGCCGATCCGCAGCACCGGGTAGCCCCGGCCCTCGCAGAGCCCGCGGAACTTCACGTCGTCCTCGCGCGGCACCGACACGAGCACGCGGCCCGTCGACTCCGAGAACAGCGCGGCCGTCGCGTCGACGCCGTCGCGCTCCATCAGCTCGCCGAGCCAGATGCGCGCCCCGACGCCGAAGCGCAGGGCCGACTCGGCCAGCGCGACCACAAGCCCGCCGTCGGCGAGGTCGTGGGCGGAGGCGATCAGCGACTCCTTCGCGCCCGCCGAGATCAGCTCGGCCAGCGCCCGCTCAGCCGCCAGATCGAGCTGCGGCGGCAGCCCGCCGAGGTGGTCGTGCACCGTGCCGGCCCACGCGGAGCCGTCGAGCTCGTCGCGGGTCGTGCCGAGGAGGTAGAGGTTGTCGCCCTCGTCCTGCCAGCCGGAGGGGATGCGGCGGGCGACGTCGTCGATCACGCCGAGCACGCCCACGACCGGAGTCGGGAAGATCGGCACGTCACCGGTCTGGTTGTAGAACGAGACGTTGCCGCCGGTCACGGGGATCTCGAGTTCGAGGCACGCATCGGCGAGGGCGCCCACGGCCTCGCGGAACTGCCACATCACCTCCGGGTTCTCGGGGCTGCCGAAGTTGAGGCAGTCCGAGACGGCGACCGGCGTCGCTCCGGTGACCGCGACGTTGCGGAACGCCTCGGCCAGCGCCAGGCGCGCACCCTGCGCGGGGTCGAGCTGGCACCAACGGCCGTTCGCGTCGGTCGCGACCGCGAAGCCCAGGCCCGACTCCTCGTCGACGCGGACCATGCCGCCGTCGTCCGGGTAGCTCAGCGCCGTGTTGCCGAGCACGTAGCGGTCGTACTGCGAGGTGATCCAGCTCTTGTCGGCCAGGTTCGCGGAGCCCAGAAGCGCCAGGGTCTCGGCGCGCAGCGCGTCACCGTCGCTCGACCGGGGCAGGCGGGAGGAGGAGTCGGCCTGGAGCGCATCGAGCCAGATCGGGTAGGCGATCGGGCGCTCGTAGACCGGCCCGTCGACGGCGACGGTGCGCGGGTCGACGTTGACGATCTCTTCGCCGTGCCAGTCGATGATCAGGCGGCCGGAGTCGGTGACCTCGCCGAGCACGCTGGTCTCGACGTCCCACTTGCCGACGACCTCGAGGAACGCGTCGAGCTTGTCGGGCCGGACGACGGCCATCATCCGCTCCTGCGACTCCGACATCAGGATCTCCTCCGCCGTGAGCGAGGGGTCGCGCAGCAGCACGGAGTCGAGCGAGATGAACATGCCGCCGTCGCCGTTCGACGCCAACTCGGAGGTGGCGCACGAGATACCCGCCGCGCCCAGGTCCTGGATGCCCTCGACGAGGTCCTTGCGGAACAGCTCGAGGCAGCATTCGATGAGCACCTTCTCGGCGAACGGATCGCCGACCTGCACCGCGGGGCGCTTGGTCGGTCCACCGTCGGCGAAGGTGTCGGAGGCGAGGATCGACGCGCCGCCGATGCCGTCGCCTCCCGTGCGCGCCCCGAAGAGCACCACCTTGTTGCCGACGCCGCGGGCGTTCGCGAGGTGCAGGTCCTCATGGCGCAGGACGCCGACGGCGAGCGCGTTCACGAGCGGGTTGCCCTGGTAGACGGAGTCGAAGTACGTCTCGCCGCCGATGTTCGGCAGGCCGAGGCAGTTGCCGTAGAAGGAGATGCCGGCCACGACGCCGTGCACGACGCGGGCGGTGTCCGGGTCGTCGATCGCTCCGAAGCGCAGCGCGTCCATGACCGCGACCGGCCGCGCGCCCATCGAGATGATGTCGCGGACGATGCCGCCGACTCCGGTCGCCGCTCCCTGGAACGGCTCGATGTAGCTGGGGTGGTTGTGGCTCTCGATCTTGAAGGTGACCGCCCAGCCCTCGCCGACGTCGACCACTCCCGCGTTCTCGCCCATGCCGACCATGAGGTTCTTCTTCATCGCGGGCGAGACCTTCTGCCCGAACTGGCGGAGGTACATCTTGGACGACTTGTAGGAGCAGTGCTCGCTCCACATCACCGAGTACATCGCGAGCTCGCCGCTGGTGGGGCGCCGGCCGAGGATCTCGCGGATCCTCGCGTACTCGTCGGGCTTGAGTCCGAGGGCCGCGTAGGGCTGCTCCCGCTCGGGCGTCGCCTCCGCGTTCGCAGTGGTGTCGGGAACGGCGGTGCGGCTGTCTGCCATGTGCTGGAGGCTCCAGGGGAGGGGGACGGGATGCGCGTCGATCCTACCCGGCGCCGCCGCCTCGGCCCGGGCGAGCGGGCGGTGCGGGCGTCGGCGCCTAGGATCGGGCGGGTGAAGCGGGCGGCTCTGATCGGGACCGTGCTGTGGGCGCTCTACCAGTGCTTCGGGAACCTCAGCGCGGCGAACATCTCCTCCGACGAGCCCGTGTACCTCGCCGCCGGGTGGGACTACCTCCACGGTGACGTGAGCGCGAACCTCGAGCATCCACCGGTCGCGAAGTACCTGATCGGGCTGGCGCAGGTGCTCCTCGGCGAGGGACTGCTCGCGGGCAGAATCGCCGCCGGTACGGCCGCCTTCCTCACCGGCGCGATCCTCTGGCTGTGGTTCCGGAGCGAGCTCGGCTCGACGCTTGCGCTGATCCCGGCCGGACTGTTCCTCCTCTTCCCGCGTACCGCCGTGGGCGCAGGCACCCGGATCGACCGGCTCGCCCTGCTGGAGCCGTTCATGGTGCTGTTCGCCGTCGCGGCGATGGCGGCGGCGTGGACCTGGTCGCGCGCCTCGCCCGGCAGGCGGAGCGGCTGGCTGATCGCCCTGGCCGGCGCGCTGCTGGCCCTGTCGGTCACCTCGAAGCTGACCACCGCCGTCCTCGTGCCCGTGTTCCTCCTGCCGCTGCTGCGCTCGGGGAGTCGCGGCCGGACCCTCCGGGGCGCCCTCGCCTTCGCGGTCGCGTTCGTCGTGACCGGGGTCCTCGCCTACCTGCCTGTGCACCCGGTCGAGGCGATTCCGTACCTGCTCGACTTCCAGTCCGAGCACAACGCCATCGGCCACCTGATCGAGGTCGCCGGGTCCGCGTACGTCTTCCCGCCGTGGTGGGCGAACCTCTGGTTCATGCTCGCCGGGATCGGCCCGGTGGCGCTCGCCGTGCTGCTCCTGGGCGCCCTGCTGGCCCTGCTCGCTCCGCGGCGTCGGGCTCTGGTGCTGTACCTCGGGGGCGCGACCCTGCTCCTGCTGGTGTTCCACGTGGTCGTCAGCTCGGTGGCGCTGCCGCACTATTACGCGGCGTGGGCCTGGCTGCTGTGTGCGCTGGCGGGCATCGGCATCGCGGAGGCGCTGCGCGGCGGGATCCTGCTGCCCGCGCTAGTCGCGCGCGGGTCGGGCGCCGTGCTGCTGGCCGCCTCCATTGTGGTCGCGGCCGCCACCTCTGCGGGCATCGCCGAGGAGCGGCCGACCGGGATCGCGCGGGTGGCCGACGTGCTGCGTGAGCGCGGGCTCGACGGCGGCCTCGTGCTCGCGCAGGGCATGTCGTCCGGCGTCTACGTGCCCTACCTCGGGGACCGCGTGACGACCGATCCGTCCTCCACCGGCATCGTCGCTATCGCCATCGCGCCGTCGTCGCGCTTCCCGGTCGATCCGCGGGTCACCGCCTATCTTGAGTCGGCGCACCCCGAGACGGTGCGGCTCGACGACCTCACGCTCGTGCTGACGGGCGGTCCGCTGCCGTGATCGCTCACGTCGAACGGCAGGCCCCCGGATCGACGGCGTCCGTCAGGGAGGCGGCCTGCGCCGCCACCGGTGAGAGCGCCGTGAGCGGGATGGCGTAGCCGACATTGTCGACCGAGGCGGCCTTGCCGAAGACGACACCAGAGACGGTGCCCTCGAGCGAGAGCAGGGGACCGCCCGAGTTGCCCTGGTTGACCACCGCGGCGAGCGTCAGCACCTCGCGCAAGGTCGGCGCTCCGTCGACCATCAGCGAAACCGTCGCGTCGGAGGAGACCTCCGCGGAGCCGACCGTCAGCGGGCCACCGAAGGGGTAGCCCGCGACGACGGCGTCGTCTCCGGCCGCGACGGCGTCGTCGAGCGGGAGCGGGGACGCGTCGAGCCCGGTGACGGCGATCACGGCGAGGTCGGCGGCCGGGTCGAGGTAGACGATCCGGCCAGTGCGCGGTGCCTCGCCCGGGGCCTCGACGACCGGCTCCGAGACTCCGGCCACCACATGCGCGTTGGTGATCACGCGGTCGTCCGAGACGACGAAGCCGCTGCCCGTCACTCCGATATCGCAGGCCCAGGCCGTGCCGGAGACGCGCACGACCGAGCGGGCGGCGGCGGCCACCTCCGGGTCATCAGTCGCCACATCCGGGATGACGGGTGCCTGCGTCGGCGCGTCGAGCGCCTCGACGACCCAGGAGGTGCCCTCGTCGACGACGGTCGACTGGAGCTGCGCGAGGAGGGCGCGGACGGGGGAGGGAGTGAGGTCGTCGATTGCGCGGACCACGGTCGAGCCGGCGACGGAGGTGGTGAGGAGGGGGACGCCGAGGAGGGAGACGGCCGAGGTGACGGCGATCCAGACCAGCCCGCTGATCGCTAGGCCGGCGACGCCTCCCGCGAGCCGGTCGAGCAGGCCGAGCTTCACTCTGTCCGCGCCGCGGCCGATGATCGCGCCCAGCGCTGCTCCGATCGCGTAGCCGACGCCCAGCAGCAGCACCGCGGTCCCGATCACGGCGAGCAGGCGCCACTCGCTGCCGGCCGCCCACGACGAGACGGCGGGTACGGCGAAGGAGGCGCCGATCGCGCCGGCGACGATCCCCGCGAGGCCACCGAGGGTGCGGAGAAGGCCGCGCCGCACTCCGTCGACGAGCGCGCCGATGAGACTCAGCACGACGATGACGTCGACGATGACTGATGCACCCACGCGGAACTCCTGGCGGTGTCGGGGACGGGATCCTCCAGCATGACCGACGCGGGATGCGCGGACGCCCGGAGGAGGCTGGCAGTCCGGGCCGCCGGGTGTGCGATCTGCAGGGGCCTGTGCGATTCGCAGGGGATCTCGACGTCGCACCGAATCTTGCAGGGAAAAGTGCTCGGTTGTGCACGGATGTCCTGCGAATCGCACGCCCGGCCCCGGCGAGCCCCCGAGAAAAACAAGCCGCCTAGAAGAACGAGATGCAGTACGGAGTCGCCACCGGCGCGAACAGCCGGTCCACCCGCTCCTGATCTCCCACGAGCCGCGCCAACCCGGCGCGCGCCAGGATGGACGGCCGTACGGAGCCCAGCAGCAGCGATCCCAGGTCCGCCACGTCCAGCGACAGCTCGGCGTCGTCCTCCGTGCTCTCCACCGTGCCGGAGCCGCCCTCCGCGGTGATCCGATAACGCCCGCCGGCGAGCCCCAGCCCGTCGGTCACCTCGACCACCACTGTGTCGTCCGCGGTCCACGGCCGAGCCGAGAACGCGGTGGCGACGTCGAGGATCCGCAGCCAGATCAGGTCGCCCACGTGCCGCACCTGAACGACGCGCGCGTCGCGGAGGGCCCAGGTCAGCGGGTCGTCGACGGGAGCCATGTCCCAGGTGACCGCGGAGGCGAGGTCCACCGCGCCGAGATAGCCCCAGAGCGCAAGGTAGGCGTCGGCGCTGGGAGCGACGAGGTCGACGATCTCGAGCGTGTGGTCGTCCTCGGGTCCGACCGCGCGGTACGTCACGAAGCCGTCGAGGGTTCCGTCGTCGTCGAGGTGCACGGCCGAGCGGACGTCGAGGCCGGGCGTGGTCTCGCCGGACGCGGTCCCGACCGAGTTCGCCTCGTAGCGCGACTGCCGGGTCAGCGAGCCGGGGGTCGATGCCTGGAAGGCGGCGAACACCTCCGGGATGCGCGGCTTCAGCCAGCTCGTCGACACGACCTCGACGCGACCCGCGGGCTCGGTCTGCAGACCGAAGCGCGGCCCCGTGTCGACGCGGATCGAGCGGGTGAAGGCCGAGCGGCCGAAGCCGAACCGGCGGTAGATGGAGGCCTCGCTCGCCGTGAGCGCCGCGACCGGCGTGCCGGCCTCCTTCGCCAGGCGCAGGTCCTCGGTGATCATCGCGCGCAGGATGCCGCGGCGCCGGTGCGTGGGTCGCACGGTCACCTGCGACACGAGGTGCGCCGCCAGCTCGCGCCCGCGACCGACCTGCAGCGCCCCAGGGAAGGCGGCGTAGGTGCCCACCGGTACTCCCTCGCCGTCCAGCCCCTCGGGGGCCGAGGAGTCGAGGACCGCGGTGAGCACGCGCTGGTCGGCCACCATGTGCTCGGCCCAGTCGCGCAGCTTCTCGGGCGTGAACTCCTTCTCGTGGAAGCCCGAGTTGATCGCCGTCGCCCACGCGGCCGTGGCGGAGTCGGGTCCGCCGTCCGCGGTGACGGCGGCGGGGAAGCGGCGGAGGTCGAGACCGGTGAGAGGCATCCGACCACCCTATTCATCCGGGGGCGCGTTGGCGTTGAACTCCGGCTCGTGGATTCGCGCTCGGCTCGCCGAATCCGCCCGTTCCTACGAGCCGAACGTATTTCCGCGAGCCCAACATGCTCACGCGTGCCGGAGCGGCCGACAGGCGGGAGGAGGCGGGCCCTCAGAGCACGGTCCAGCGCTTGTCCAGCGCCGCGTCCACCGCCTCCGCGAGCAGGTCCAGCCGGGCGGAGTCGAGTCGCCCCGGTTCCGCGCTCGCCCGCACCCGCTCGTTCATCGCCGCGATCGCCGAGCGTCGCCGCGGCAGAGTCGCCGTGAACGCGCAGTCCCGGAGCAGCACCAGCAGCGCTCCCGCTGTGCCCTGCGCCTCCGTGAGCACCTCGAGCCGCCGCTCGAACGGTGACTCCGGCACCATCACACGCAGGAAGCCGTCCCCATCCTGGAACGCCGCCGGCGGGTCCGGGATGCGCGCCAGCAGTGCCAGCGCCGAGCCGAGCGCGTCGAGGTCCCCCACGCGCGCCAGCTCCCGCAGCCGCGAATCCACGTCCTCCGCAGGCCCCGCCCCGAGCTCCACCGTCCGCAGCACGAGCGCGTCGAGTCTGCGCTCCTCCTCCTCGCCGGGCACCGACGGGGTCGCCGACCACCACGAGAGCAGCGGAGTCGCGGCCACCGCGTGCTCGCCGGGCCGCCGCTCCAGCGCGATCAGCAGGTCCTCCTGCGCGGCGAGGGACACCAGGGCACCCGCATCGACGCGCAGCAGCGTGCCGGATCCGGGCGGCAGCACCAGGCGGCGGCCGGAGGGAGGCACCAGCTCCGCGCGCGTCCTCGCGCCCGATCCACGCTCGCTCGCGAGCAGGATCTCCTCCTCGAGGCTCCGCCGGGGTCGTCGTCCGCTTCCGAGCGCCATGCCCTCACGCTACCGTCGGCCGCATGACCCGTTTTATCGCCCTCCTGCGCGGAGTGAATGTCAACGGACGGACGGTCCGCAACGCGGAGCTCGCCGAGACGGTCGCCGGCGTCGGAGGGGAGCGGGTGCGGACGGTGTTGGCGAGCGGCAACGCGGCTCTCGACTCCGACCGCCCCGTCGCCGAGCTGAAGCCCGCGCTCGAAGCGGCGCTCGCCGAGCGGTTCGGCTACGACGCCTGGATCGTGCTCGTGACGCAGGAGGCGCTCGCCGCCGTGCTCGCTGCCTACCCCTTTCCGCGGATCGACGACGAGGCGCACCCCTACGTCGTCTTCGGCTCCGATGAGGCCGCGCTCGACGCCGCGCAGGCGGCGATCGGTGATCCGGACCCGGCGGTCGAGCTGGTCGCCCGCGGTGTCGACGTCCTCTACTGGCGCTGCCCGCGCGGATCCTCCACGGACACTCCCGTCGCGAAGGTCCTCGCCCGCTCCGCCTACCGCTCGACCACCACGACGCGGAACCTCCGCACTGTCGAGAAGCTCGCGACGGCCTGACGTCTGTCACCGAGGCTGGAGAGCGCCCGAGGCGGCGGTGCTCGCCGGGTTTTTCCTCGACACCCGCGTCCTCACCGACCCGACTGGGGGCACCCCCGCTGATGCTTCCGCTCGGGCGATATCGCCCCGCCGCGGCGCGGATCGGCACCCTGGATGGCGCAGAGATGACGGACGTGTAAACGGTTCCACACGGCGACCGGGGGGCGTATACGATACGTCCAGTCCGCGGCGGACGACCGTCATCGGCGGAACCGCCGAACGCCTGCCCCCGATCAGAGGTCCCCCCGCCGTGACTGCATCCCCGATGCGCCCCGATGCCTCCGCCCTTCGCGGCCTGCGCGCGCTCCTGTTCGACCTCGACGGAGTGCTGACGCCGACCGCCGACGTCCACATGCAGGCCTGGTCACGGCTGTTCACCGACTACCTCTCCTCGCGCAGCGTCGCCGAGGGCTACACCGACGCCGACTACTTCCGGTACATCGACGGCCGCCCGCGCTACGACGGTGTCCGGGCGCTCCTCGCCTCGCGCGGCATCACCCTGCCCGAGGGCACACCGGGGGACGACCCGTCGCTCGAGACCGTCTGCGGGCTCGGCAACCGCAAGAACGACGCCTTCAACCGCACCCTCGCCGAGAACGGAGTAGCGCCTTACCCGGGCTCGCTCCGCTTCGTCGACGCCGCGATCGCCGCGGGCGTGCAGGTCGCTGTCGTGACCTCCTCCCGCAACGGCGTGCCCGTGCTCGAGGCCGCGGGCCTGCGCGAGCGCTTCGAGGTCGTCGTGGACGGACTGCTCGCGGCCGAGCGCTCGATCGTCGGCAAGCCCGCGCCGGACACCTACCTCTACGCGGCCGAACTCCTCGGCCTTGCGGCCGCCGACTGCGCCGTTCTCGAGGACGCGCACTCCGGAGTCGCTGCGGGCCGCGCGGGCGGCTTCGGCCTCGTCGTCGGTGTCGACCGCGGAGTCGGCGCCGACACCCTGCTCGAGCACGGCGCTGACCTGGTCGTGGACGACCTGGCCGAGTTGCTCCCCTTCCTCCCCACCGCCCCCGAGGACGCCGCATGAACCCCATCACCTCCGACCCGCTCGACCGGAACCGCTTCCCGATCGACGAGTGGGCCCTCGTCGAGACCGAGTTCGCCTCCGAGCTGCAGGGCCGCACCGAGACGCTGTTCGCCACCGGCAACGGCTACCTGGGCCTGCGCGGCAACGTGGAGGAGGGGCGCGACGGCTACGCCTACGGGACGTTCATCAACGGGTTCCACGAGACCTGGCCGATCCGCCACGCGGAGGAGGCGTTCGGTTTCGCCCGCGTCGGCCAGACCATCGTCAACGTGCCCGACGCGAAAATCGTCCGCCTCTACGTCGACGACGAGCCGTTCGTGCTGAGCGAGGCCGACGTCCTCGCGTACTCACGGCGCCTCGACTTCGCGAACGGCGTGCTCACCCGCGAGCTGGAGTGGCGCACCCCGTCGGGTAAGCGCGTCCTGCTCCGCTCGCGTCGCCTGGTCTCGTTCACCGACCGGCACCTCGCGATCCTCGACTACGAGGTCGAGATGCTCGACGCCGACGCCTCCGTGCTCATCTCGAGCCAGATCCTCAACCGGCAGGACGGAGTCGACGAGTACCACGCCCCCTCCGGCAGCGAGGGCGCCGGCTTCGACCCGCGCCAGGCGGAGTCGTTCGAGGATCGGGTGCTCCAGCCCCGCCTCAAGCGCGTGAGCGGCACGCGCTATCTCCTCGGCTACCGCACCACCAACTCGCAGATGACCGTCGCGTGCGGCGCCGAGCACCAGCTCGAGACCGAGAACGAGTGGGACCAGACGTCGCAGATCGACGACGACCTCGCCAAGCACGTCTACCGGGTGCAGGCCAAGGCCGGCCGACCGGTGCGCCTGGTCAAGACGCTGACCTACCACACCTCCCGCGGCGTGCCCGTGCGCGAGCTCGCCGACCGCTGCGACCGCACGCTCGACCGCGCCCGCGAGACTCCGGTGGAGGAGCAGTTCACCAAGCAGCGCGAGTGGCTCGACGATTTCTGGACCCGCTCCGACGTGCAGATCGACGGCCAGCCCGCGATCCAGCAGGCCACCCGCTGGAACCTCTTCCAGCTCGCGCAGTCCACCGCCCGCACCGACGGCGGCGGAGTCGCGGCCAAGGGCGTCTCGGGCTCCGGCTACGGCGGCCACTACTTCTGGGACACCGAGGTCTACGTCCTGCCGTTCCTCAGTTACACGGCGCCGCTCGTCGCCCGTAACGCCCTGCGCTTCCGCCAGAACATGCTCGAGGCGGCCCGCTCGCGGGCGGCGGAGCTGAACCAGCGCGGCGCGCTGTTCCCGTGGCGCACCATCAACGGGCAGGAGTCGTCGGCGTACTACGCCGCCGGCACCGCGCAGTACCACATCGACGCCGACATCTCGTATGCGCTGATGCAGTACGTGGGCGCGACCGGAGACGACGACTTCCTCGCTCGCGGGGCGATCGACATCCTGGTCGAGACCGCGCGGATGTGGGCCGACCTGGGCTTCTGGCGCAGCAACGGCGACGACCACTTCCACATTCACGGAGTGACGGGACCGGACGAGTACACGACCGTCGTTAACGACAACCTGTACACGAACGTCATGGCCCGGTCGAACCTCCGCTCGGCCGCGCGTGCCGTCGAGCTGCTCAGGGCCGTCGAGCCGGCCGCGTACGAGCGGATGGCCGACCGCCTCGCTCTCAATGAGGGCGAGGTGCTCGAGTGGGCGCGCGCCGCCGAGAAGATGCACATCCCCTTCGACGCCCGGGCGGGCATCCACCCGCAGGACGCGGCCTTCCTCGAGAAGGAGCTGTGGGACCTGGAGAACACTCCGGCGAGTAAGCGCCCGCTGCTGCTGCACTTCCACCCGCTGGTGATCTACCGCTTCCAGGTGCTCAAGCAGGCGGATGTCGTGCTCGCGCTGCTGCTGCAGGGCAACGAGTTCACCGCGGAGCAGAAGCGCGCCGACTTCGAGTACTACGACGCGCTGACCACCGGCGACTCGACTCTCTCGGCCGTCGTGCAGTCGATTATCGCGGCCGAGGTCGGCTACAGCGACCTCGCCCGCCACTACTTCCTGTCGGCGCTCTTCGTCGACCTCGCCGATCTGCACCGCAACACGGCGGACGGCATTCACGTCGCCTCCACCGGCGGTGTCTGGAGTGCCCTGGTCTACGGCTTCGGCGGGATGCGCGACCACGGCGGCCGGATCACGCTCGACCCGCGCCTGCCCGACGACTGGGAGCGCCTCGTCTTCCGCATCACCCTCCACGGCACGCGCGTGCGCGTCGAGGTGACGCAGACGGAGGTCGTGCTGAGCGTCGAGACCGGCGACTCGGCCGCGATCACCGTCCGCGACGAGCGCGTGCACGTCGCGGCGGGCAGCCCCGTGCGCGTGCCGCTCACCCATCAGGGCCGCCGCCTGCACGGCGCCCCGACCACCTCCGACATCGAGGGCACCCGCCGTTCCGACGGGACCGTGATCACCGCCTCGATCCCCACCATCTCGATGAACCCCGAGCCGGAGGTGCTCACCGGTCCGTGAGCGCGCCCCGCCGCGAAGAACGCCCGGACACCGCCCCGACAGCGGCCAAGAAGGTACGTCCGGCTGATGGCAGCTCCACCAGCAGGCGTCGATGATGGAGGTGCGCGGCCGTCCTCGCCGCGCACCTCACAACGAGAGAAGGGAACTCACGATGGCATCTCCCCTCAGCGGTTTCTTCGGCGACCACGCAGATCCGGCCGAGGAGCTTGTCGCCATCTTCGGCGAAGGAACGTCGAGCACGTCGGCCGCCGTCGCCTCTGCGGTCGAGTGGGGTCGTCGTCTGCTCGCGGAGCGCGGGATCGAACCACGCAAGCAGGTCACCGCCATTCACGCCTTCCGGCAAGCCGAGCCGCGCCTGTCTCTCAAGCCCGCGACGTACCTGGCGAAGCTCGTCGCGGCCTGATCCGTCTTTCGTGGATCGTGCCGCGTCAGACCGAGGCGAGCAGCGAGCGCAGCGCCGAGGTGAAGAAGGTCAGCCCGTCGACGCCCGAGCGCATCGCCGCGGCAGTGTCCGGCCCGAAGCCTTCCTCGACCGCGTGCTCCGGGTGCGGCATGAGCCCCACCACGTTGCCGCGACGGTTGCTGATGCCGGCGATGTCGTTCATCGAGCCGTTCGGGTTGTGGCCGAGGTAGCGGACCACGACGCGTCCCTCCGCCTCCAGTTCGAGCAGAGTCTCGGCCGAGGCGATGTAGCCGCCCTCGCCGTTCTTGAGCGGGATCGTGATCTCCTGGCCGGGCTCGAAGCCGTTCGTCCAGGCGGTCTCGGTGCTCGCGACGAGCAGGCGCTGGTCGCGGCAGACGAAGGATCCGATGTCGTTCGCGATCAGGCCGCCCGGCAGCAGGTGCGCCTCCGTCAACATCTGGAAGCCGTTGCAGATGCCCAGCACCGGCGTCCCGGCGTTCGCCGCGTCGATCACCTCGCGCATGATCGGCGAGTGGGAGGCGATGGCGCCGCAGCGCAGGTAGTCGCCGTACGAGAATCCGCCGGGCAGCACGATCGCGTCGACCCCGTCGAGGTCGTGGTCGCCGTGCCAGAGCGCGACCGGATCCGCGCCCGCGAAGCGGACGGCGCGCTGGGCGTCGCGGTCGTCGAGCGAGCCGGGGAAGGTGATGACGCCGATCCTCATCGGGCGGCCTGCTCCGGGTAGTGGATCCCGACGACGTCCTCGATCACCGAGTTCGAGAGCATCTCGTCGGCGATCGCCTGCACCGAGGCGCGCACCTCGTCGGTCACCTCGTCCACCGTGATCTCGAAGCGCTTTCCCACCCGCACGCCGTGCAGGGCGGAGTGGCCCAGCCGCGCGAGTGCGCCGGCCACGGCCTTCCCCTGCGGGTCGAGCAGCTCGGCCTTGGGCATGACTTCAACGACGATCGTGGGCACCGTGTTCTCCGGGATCTCGGGGGAGTGCGGTCTTCCGCGCGACCATCGTACCTGCGGGGATCCTGGCGATCGGCGGCGGCTCAGGTGGTCGTGACGCGGATCGCGTTCGCCCAGGGGTCCTCGAAGGCGAGGGTGCGGCCGTCGTCGCGGGTGGCGGCTCCGGAGCGGGCCAGCCGCTCGCCGAGCGCGCCGAGGTCGTCGGCGCCGCGCACCACGATCTCGACCTGTCCGAGGCCGAGGGCCTGCTGCCGACGTCCGGCGCCCGCCGAGTTCCACGTAGTCATCGCCATGTGGTGGTGGTAGCCGCCCGCCGAGACGAACAGCTCCGCCCGTGCGTCCACGACCACTGCGTGCGGTCGCGGTCCCAGTAGAGCTCGACGCCGTTGTGCTCGGGGTCGTCGAAGGAGAAGGCCTTGCTGACCAGGTGGTCGGAGCTGCCGGTGAAGGAGCCGGGGTGCCGGGTCGCCACGCTGTACACGGCCGCAGCGAGGGCCGCCTCCGTCTCGATGAGGATCGCCGTGTGGACGAGGCCGGCGCTGCGCGGCGAGGCGTGCTTCAGGGCGACGCGGAGAGTCACCGCGCCCATTGCGGTGTCGGGGGCGAGCAGGTCGGAGGAGGAGGCGGGGTCACCGCACCGACGCTATCCGCTTGTCGTTGTCGCCACAACTATCCATCGTCGCCAGCGCTCTTAGGAACCGCTTAAGCGACACCCAGCCGGTGTGGGGAGGCCGGGCATGGAATGGGGACCGGTCGCCGCCAGGGGCGACCCCGGCACGAGGACGACACCATGAACGAGAGACACGAATTCGACGAGCGACAGGTCACCGACCAGTCCGCCCCGGCCGAGGCGACGAGCGCCGACGCACGACGCGCCCTCGCTCGTCGCGACCGTCGTCGCGCGATGATCGCCGGCGGCCTGGGGCTCGCCGTGCTGATCGGAGTGGCGGCGGGCGGAGTCTCGTACGCCGGCCGCACTGAGGCGGCCTCCTCGGCCTCCCGGGGCACCACGACCGTGGATCCGGGGGGATCCCGCGGGCCGTCCGGCAGCTACGCGATCTCCCCCTACTGGGGTGGATCGACCGTTGAGGGCGGATCCTTGCGGGGCGGCTCCTCCGTCGAGTCCGCCACCGGCGCCTCCGGCAGCACCGGCGTCGTCGCCGCGAGTGCCGCGCAGACCGCCGGCGTCGTCACCATCACCTCCGCGCTCAGCTACCAGGGCGCCAGCTCGGCCGGCACCGGCGTGATCCTCACCTCCGACGGCATGATCCTCACCAACAATCACGTCGTCGCGGGCGCCACCGCGATCGTGGTCACGGTGGAATTGACCGGGCGGAGCTACACCGCCCGTGTCGTCGGCACCGACGCGACGAACGACATCGCTGTCCTGCAGCTGAAGGACGCCTCCGGTCTCACGCGCGCCACCCTCGACACCGACGGAGTGGCCGTGGGCGATGCCGTGACCGCCGTCGGGAACGCGGGTGGCACCGGCGACCTGGTCGCCGCGTCCGGAGTGGTCACGGCCCTGAACCAGCAGATCACCACCCGCTCCGAGTCCGGCGTCTCGGAGGAGACGCTGACCGGTCTCCTCCAGGTCGATGCCGACATCGTCTCCGGCGACTCCGGCGGCCCCCTCGTCGACTCCGCCGGCCGCGTGGTCGGGATCACCACCGCCGCGTCGAGCGGCACGGTCGACATCACCGGCTTCGCCATCCCGATCGCGACGGCCCTCGACATCGTCACCACGATCGAGGCGGGTGCCGACACCGAGACCGTCGAGATCGGCTATCCCGCCTTCCTCGGTGTCTCCCTTTCGGCGGGCACACCGTCGCGGACGTCCCGCGCGCCCGCCACCACCGGTTCCGGCGCGTTGATTGGCGGCGTCGTCGAGGACACACCGGCCGCGAAGGCGGGCCTCGAGGCGGGCGATATCGTCACTGCCGTCGATGGTGTGGCCGTCGGTTCCGCAGCCGAGTTGTCGGCCCTGCTCGCCCAGCGCGAGCCCGGCGAGTCGGTGACGATCTCGTGGACCGGCTCTACGGGGGCCGCCCGCTCGGCCCAGGTCGTGCTGGTCGAGGGCCCAGTCGCCTGAGCGGAGCCTCCGCGGCCCGAGCGGAGTCGCCGTAGCGTTCCGCACCGTTCACCGTGAAAAGCGCGCCATGCCACCCGTTGTTTTGATCCGTTCAAGACAACTCGGTAGTGTCCTCGTCATGGCGACACTGGACCAGCGGCTCCGAGCCTCCGGGCTCAAGGTCACCGCCACCCGGCGGGCGGTGCTTCTCACTCTTCAGGAGCACCCGCACTCCGGGGTCGAGGCGGTCTTGGCCCGGGTGCGCGAAGGCCTCCCCGAGGCTTCGGCGCAGGCGGTCTACGGAGTGCTCTCGGCATTCACCGACGCCGGGATCGTCCGCCGCATCGAACCGGAGGGTCACCCCCGCCGGTTCGAGCTGAGGGTCGGCGATAACCATCACCATGTGGTCTGCCGACGCTGCGGAGCCGTCGCCGATGTCGACTGCGTCGTCGGGGAGGCGCCGTGCCTGCACCCGCAGACCGCGAGCGGCTTCGCCGTCGACACTGCCGACGTCACGTTCTGGGGCACCTGTTCCGACTGCCTGGCCTCGGCCCACTGACCACCATTCGCTACACCGCAGCGGCGGGCGCTCGCGCCCTTCGCCGACAGGAGGAACATGACCGAGGAACGATTCACCACCACGAACTCCGGAGCACCGGTCGCCAGCGACGACCACTCGCTGAGCGTCGGAGCCGACGGACCCCTCGCGCTCCACGACCACTACCTCGTCGAGAAGCTGGCACAGTTCAACCGCGAGCGCATTCCGGAGCGCGTCGTCCACGCCAAGGGCGGCGGCGCCTTCGGTCTCTTCACCACCACCGCCGACGTCAGCGCCTACACCCGCGCCGCGCTCTTTCAGCCCGGAGTCGAGACGGAGATGCTCGCGCGCTTCTCGACCGTCGCCGGTGAGCAGGGTTCGCCGGACACCTGGCGCGACCCCCGCGGCTTCGCGCTGAAGTTCTACACGAGCGAGGGCAATTACGACCTGGTCGGCAACAACACCCCTGTCTTCTTCCTCCGCGACGGCATCAAGTTCCCCGACTTCATCCGCTCGCAGAAGCGCCTGCCCGGCAGCCACCTGCGCGACCACGACATGCAGTGGGACTTCTGGACCCTCTCGCCCGAGTCGGCTCACCAGGTCACCTGGCTCATGGGCGACCGCGGACTGCCCTCCTCGTGGCGGCACATGGACGGCTTCGGCTCGCACACCTACCAGTGGATCAACGCGGCCGGCGAGCGCTTCTGGGTCAAGTACCACTTCAAGACCGACCAGGGCGTCGAGATCCTGACCCAGGAGCAGGCCGACCAGATCGCCGGAGAGGACGCGGACTTCCACATCCGCGACCTGTCCTCCGCGATCGACCGCGGCGACTTCCCCTCGTGGACGCTGTCGGTGCAGGTCATGCCGTATGAGGACGCGAAGAGCTACCGCTTCAACCCGTTCGACCTCACCAAGGTCTGGCCCCACTCCGACTACCCGCTGATCGAGGTCGGCACGATGACGCTCGACCGCAACCCTGAGAACTACTTCGCGCAGATCGAGCAGGCGGCGTTCGCCCCGTCGAACTTCGTACCCGGGATCGCGGCCAGCCCCGACAAGATGCTCCTCGCGCGCATCTTCAGCTATGCCGACGCGCACCGCTACCGCGTGGGGACCAACCATGCCCAGCTGCCGGTGAACGCGCCGAAGTCGCCGGTGCACTCGTACTCGAAGGACGGCCCCATGCGGTTCGACTTTCAGAAGTCCGAGGTGCCCGTCTACGCGCCGAACTCGCAGGGCGGCGCTCACGCCGATCCCGCCCGGGCGGCGGAGTCGGCCGGCTGGAGCACCGACGGTGAACTGACGCGCGCAGCGGCGACCCTGCACCCTGAGGATGACGACTTCGGCCAGGCCAGAACGCTCTACCGCGACGTTCTCGACGACGATGCGCGCGCCCGTCTGGTCGCGAACATCGCTGGCCACGTATCGAAGGTCACGCGTCCGGAGCTCCGTCAGCGCGTGCTCCAGTACTGGGCGAATGTCGACTCGTCGCTCTCGCAGCGCGTCGCCGAGGCGCTGGAGCCGTCGGCGCCCGGTGCGGATGTCTCCGCGGAGGCCGTCGGCATCGGCGCGTAGTCCTCGACTGCCCCAGGAGGAGCGCGTGGTACCGGAGTGATCCAGGCCGCGCGCTCCTCCTCGTTGGTGGGGGACCGAGGATGCAGCAGAGCGGGGCGTGCAGGGACGAGCCCGAGGACGACACGCCCGGGATGAGCCATTTCCGGCTCCCGTTTGACAGCGCCGCGATCGCTGCGTAACTTATTCCGAGTCGCCACATAGGCCGCAGGGAAACGGAAAGAGCAGCAGCTCCCACGTCCCGGCCTCAATCGGGACCATCCACTCGGTAAGACAGCCTCTCGGGGCAGGCCTGCCGAACGGATGTCATACCTTCGCCGGATCCCTCGGATCCAGTATCTTCGCCGCCCGGTCGAGGACGTCAGTCTTCTACCGAGCAATGTTGGGGCACCTCCGGGTGCGACAACGGGGCAAAGAAGCCGGATTTGACACGGCCAGCGGATGTGCTAGGTTATACAAGTTGCCACGGCGACAAGGAGAAAGAAACTTCTCCTAGTCTAACCGAGTATCTGCGTATGACGCAAGCAGCAACATCTTTCGATCACTCTCGTTGTGAAGCATCGTTTTCGGTGTGGAGGCGGGGTGTGTCCGATTCTTGAGAACTCAACAGCGTGCACTATGTTCAATGCCAATTTTATACCTCGGCTCGGTCTTCGGATCGGGTTGGGATTCCTTTGGAAATTGATGTCAGCTTCCGGCTTCAGGGTCGGAGAGATGTCTTATTTGCTGGAGGTCAAACTTGACTCTTCTTCTCTTCGGGGTTGGAGGTCGTAATTTTTTTACGGAGAGTTTGATCCTGGCTCAGGACGAACGCTGGCGGCGTGCTTAACACATGCAAGTCGAACGATGAAGCCCAGCTTGCTGGGTGGATTAGTGGCGAACGGGTGAGTAACACGTGAGTAACCTGCCCTTGACTCTGGGATAAGCGCTGGAAACGGCGTCTAATACCGGATACGACCTGCCCCGGCATCGGGTGCGGGTGGAAAGTTTTTCGGTCAAGGATGGACTCGCGGCCTATCAGCTTGTTGGTGAGGTAATGGCTCACCAAGGCGACGACGGGTAGCCGGCCTGAGAGGGTGACCGGCCACACTGGGACTGAGACACGGCCCAGACTCCTACGGGAGGCAGCAGTGGGGAATATTGCACAATGGGCGAAAGCCTGATGCAGCAACGCCGCGTGGGGGATGACGGCCTTCGGGTTGTAAACCTCTTTTAGTAGGGAAGAAGGGCTTCGGCTTGACGGTACCTGCAGAAAAAGCACCGGCTAACTACGTGCCAGCAGCCGCGGTAATACGTAGGGTGCAAGCGTTGTCCGGAATTATTGGGCGTAAAGAGCTCGTAGGCGGTTTGTCGCGTCTGCTGTGAAAACCCGAGGCTCAACCTCGGGCCTGCAGTGGGTACGGGCAGACTAGAGTGCGGTAGGGGAGAATGGAATTCCTGGTGTAGCGGTGGAATGCGCAGATATCAGGAGGAACACCGATGGCGAAGGCAGTTCTCTGGGCCGTTACTGACGCTGAGGAGCGAAAGCGTGGGGAGCGAACAGGATTAGATACCCTGGTAGTCCACGCCGTAAACGTTGGGAACTAGATGTGGGGACCTTTCCACGGTCTCCGTGTCGCAGCTAACGCATTAAGTTCCCCGCCTGGGGAGTACGGCCGCAAGGCTAAAACTCAAAGGAATTGACGGGGGCCCGCACAAGCGGCGGAGCATGCGGATTAATTCGATGCAACGCGAAGAACCTTACCAAGGCTTGACATATACCGGAAACGTCCAGAAATGGTCGCCCCGCAAGGTCGGTATACAGGTGGTGCATGGTTGTCGTCAGCTCGTGTCGTGAGATGTTGGGTTAAGTCCCGCAACGAGCGCAACCCTCGTTCTATGTTGCCAGCACGTTATGGTGGGAACTCATAGGAGACTGCCGGGGTCAACTCGGAGGAAGGTGGGGATGACGTCAAATCATCATGCCCCTTATGTCTTGGGCTTCACGCATGCTACAATGGCCGGTACAAAGGGCTGCGATACCGTAAGGTGGAGCGAATCCCAAAAAGCCGGTCTCAGTTCGGATTGAGGTCTGCAACTCGACCTCATGAAGTCGGAGTCGCTAGTAATCGCAGATCAGCAACGCTGCGGTGAATACGTTCCCGGGCCTTGTACACACCGCCCGTCAAGTCATGAAAGTCGGTAACACCCGAAGCCAGTGGCCTAACCGCAAGGAGGGAGCTGTCGAAGGTGGGATCGGTGATTAGGACTAAGTCGTAACAAGGTAGCCGTACCGGAAGGTGCGGCTGGATCACCTCCTTTCTAAGGAGCATCTGGACACCGCAGGGTGTTCCAGGCGCCAGATCAAAGCGAATGTCTTTGCTGGTAGCTCATGGGTGGAACATTGAACTGGGTGCTCGTCGAGATCGTCTCGCGTCAGTACAGCCTTCGGGTTGGGAACGCGTCGGGGTGGTGGAGTCGGGTACATGCACGCTGTTGGGTCCTGAGGGACCGGGCCGGTTGCCTTCGGGTGGCGGGGTCGACTCTCTGGATCTTTTTCTCACGCCTGGGTGTGTGGGGGAGGGATACCGCCCGTATTTTGAGAACTACACAGTGGACGCGAGCATCTTTAGATTCAGGACTGCAAATCCTGAATCGAATAGATCTAGGACTTCAAATCCTGGATCGAACAGACCCGGGACTTCAAATCCTGGGTCGCACAAATCGACGACTGACATCGTTGGTCGCACAGGTTCGGGACTTCAAATCCTGGGCTGCACAGGTTCGGGACTTCAAATCCCGGGCTGCTCTGATCCGGGACTTCAAATCTTGGATGGGCGGGCTCGCTGGGGTGCCTTCGGGTGGTCTTGGCGGTGGTTGTGTGTGCGACATGTTGATTTGTGGTTTCTTAAACTCATGTGATTTCAAGTTTTTAAGAGCAAACGGTGAATGCCTTGGCATCTGGAGCCGAAGAAGGACGTCGTAATCTGCGATAAGCCTCGGGGAGCTGATAAACGAGCTGTGATCCGAGGATTTCCGAATGGGGAAACCCCGCCAGGCCCCTTGTGGTGACCTGGTGACTCCCGCCTGAATATATAGGGCGGGTAGAGGGAACGTGGGGAAGTGAAACATCTCAGTACCCACAGGAAGAGAAAACAACAGTGATTCCGTTAGTAGTGGCGAGCGAACGCGGAAGAGGCTAAACCGAGTCATGTGTGATACCCGGCAGGGGTTGCATGGTCGGGGTTGTGGGACTTTTCGTCGTGTTCTGCCGAGCACGGAACGTTACAGCGCATCATAGACGAACAGGTTTGAATGCCTGGCCGGAGTGGGTGCGAGCCCCGTAGTCGAAATGGTGTTATGGCGTGAAGAGTATCCCAAGTAGCACGGGGCCCGAGAAATCCCGTGTGAATCTGTCAGGACCACCTGATAAGCCTAAATACTCCCAGATGACCGATAGCGGACAAGTACCGTGAGGGAAAGGTGAAAAGTACCCCGGGAGGGGAGTGAAATAGTACCTGAAACCGTTTGCTTACAAACCGTCGGAGCCTCCTTGTTGGGGTGACGGCGTGCCTTTTGAAGAATGAGCCTGCGAGTTAGTGCTCTGTGGCGAGGTTAACCCGTGTGGGGCAGCCGTAGCGAAAGCGAGTCCGAATAGGGCGTTTATAGTCGCAGGGTCTAGACCCGAAGCGAAGTGATCTATCCATGGCCAGGTTGAAGCGACGGTAAGACGTCGTGGAGGACCGAACCCACTTCAGTTGAAAATGGAGGGGATGAGCTGTGGATAGGGGTGAAAGGCCAATCAAACTTCGTGATAGCTGGTTCTCTCCGAAATGCATTTAGGTGCAGCGTTGCGTGTTTCTTGCCGGAGGTAGAGCTACTGGATGGCCGATGGGGCCCAAAAGCTTACTGACGTCAGCCAAACTCCGAATGCCGGTAAGTGAGAGCGCAGCAGTGAGACTGTGGGGGATAAGCTTCATAGTCGAGAGGGAAACAACCCAGACCACCAACTAAGGTCCCTAAGCGCGTGCTAAGTGGGAAAGGATGTGGAGTTGCACAGACAACCAGGAGGTTGGCTTAGAAGCAGCCACCCTTGAAAGAGTGCGTAATAGCTCACTGGTCAAGTGATTCCGCGCCGACAATGTAACGGGGCTCAAGCACGCCACCGAAGTTGTGGCATTGACATTAGTGGTAGGCCTTCGTGGTCCAGCCGTGTTGATGGGTAGGAGAGCGTCGTGTGGCGAGTGAAGCGGCGGTGTGAACCAGCCGTGGACGCCACACGAGTGAGAATGCAGGCATGAGTAGCGAAAGACGGGTGAGAAACCCGTCCTCCGGAAGACCAAGGGTTCCAGGGTCAAGCTAATCTTCCCTGGGTAAGTCGGGACCTAAGGCGAGGCCGACAGGCGTAGTCGATGGACAACGGGTTGATATTCCCGTACCGGCGAAGAACCGCCCAAGATAATCCAGTAGTGCTAAGTATCTGAATCCCTGTGATGGATCCCCTCGGGGTGAAGCGTTGGGCCTAGCGTACGACCCCGTGCTGGTGCGTTTAGCGTATTAACAGGTGTGACGCAGGAAGGTAGCCGAGCCGGGCGATGGTTGTCCCGGTCTAAGGATGTAGGGCGAACGATAGGCAAATCCGTCGTTCATGTAGCCTGAGATCTGATGGGTAGACGCAAGTCGAAATCGGTGATCCTATGCTGCCAAGAAAAGCATCGACGCGAGGTTCTAGCTGCCCGTACCCCAAACCGACTCAGGTGGTCAGGTAGAGAATACCAAGGAGATCGAGAGAATCGTGGTTAAGGAACTCGGCAAAATGCCCCCGTAACTTCGGGAGAAGGGGGGCCTGAGGCGTGAACGGACTTGCTCCGGGAGCGTTCGATGGCCGCAGAGACCAGTGGGAAGCGACTGTTTACTAAAAACACAGGTCCGTGCTAAGTCGCAAGACGATGTATACGGACTGACGCCTGCCCGGTGCTGGAAGGTTAAGAGGAACGGTTAGCCTCACGGCGAAGCTGAGAATTTAAGCCCCAGTAAACGGCGGTGGTAACTATAACCATCCTAAGGTAGCGAAATTCCTTGTCGGGTAAGTTCCGACCTGCACGAATGGCGTAACGACTTCCCAGCTGTCTCAACCGCGAACTCGGCGAAATTGCATTACGAGTAAAGATGCTCGTTACGCGCAGCAGGACGGAAAGACCCCGTGACCTTTACTATAGTTTGGTATTGGTGTTCGGTGTGGCTTGTGTAGGATAGGTGGGAGACTGTGAAGCGGGCACGCTAGTGTTCGTGGAGTCATTGTTGAAATACCACTCTGGTCACTCTGGATATCTAACTTCGGACCCTAATCGGGTTCAGGGACAGTGCCTGATGGGTAGTTTAACTGGGGCGGTTGCCTCCCAAAAAGTAACGGAGGCGCCCAAAGGTTCCCTCAACCTGGTTGGCAATCAGGTGGCGAGTGTAAGTGCACAAGGGAGCTTGACTGTGAGACTGACAAGTCGAGCAGGGACGAAAGTCGGGACTAGTGATCCGGCAGTGGCTTGTGGAAGCGCTGTCGCTCAACGGATAAAAGGTACCTCGGGGATAACAGGCTGATCTTGCCCAAGAGTCCATATCGACGGCATGGTTTGGCACCTCGATGTCGGCTCGTCGCATCCTGGGGCTGGAGTAGGTCCCAAGGGTTGGGCTGTTCGCCCATTAAAGCGGTACGCGAGCTGGGTTTAGAACGTCGTGAGACAGTTCGGTCCCTATCCGCTGCGCGCGCAGGAAATTTGAGAAGATCTATCCCTAGTACGAGAGGACCGGGATGGACGAACCTCTGGTGTGTCAGTTGTTCCGCCAGGAGCACCGCTGATTAGCTACGTTCGGAACGGATAACCGCTGAAAGCATCTAAGCGGGAAGCCGGCTTCGAGATGAGATTTCCATCCCTTCGGGGGAGAGGCTCCCAGCCAGACGACTGGGTTGATAGGCCGGATGTGGAAGACAGGACTAAAGACTGTCGGAGCTGACCGGTACTAATAAGCCGATAACTTGATAATCACTACACTCATACCGTTGTAAAGGCTGGTAGGAGTGGTCAGAGATTGCTTGCGTCCACTTTGTGGTTCCCAGAAGACGGGCACCCCGCGCGGTCCTTCGGGGCGGCTGCGGAACAATTGAAGACACGCACGGCGTGTAACCCAGATTTGACCATGCACTGCGAGGTGTGTGTGTCGCCAGGGTTACGGCGGCCATAGCGAGAGGGAAACGCCCGGTCACATTCCGAACCCGGAAGCTAAGACTCTCAGCGCCGATGGTACTGCAGGGGGGACCCTGTGGGAGAGTAGGACACCGCCGGACACCATTCACGATGGCCATCCAGAAATGGGTGGCCATCGCTGTTTAACCACCACTTCGACCGTCTCTGCCCAGCCGATCAGCGGGCGGGTTAGGGTGGTGCGACGGCTTCGGTCGTCGTCTTCGCCCTCGGGCGGACCAACTCCACAGAGCATCACCACGACAGGCGAGGAACGCATGGACGACTCAGGATCCGACCAGAACGACCGGGACTCCGGACGGCGGGACGAGCGCTCTCCCCGGGCCGGTCGTCCCTCGAACGGTCGTGGCGAATCGGGCGACTCCCGTCCGCGTCGCGAGGGTGATGCTCGTCCTCCGTACCGCGGCGGTGGCGACTCGCGTCCCCAGCGAAACGCTGACCCGCGTCCTCGTCGGGACGGCGACTCGCGTCCTCCGTATCGGGGCGGTAGCGGTGGCGAGTCGCGTCCGCAGCGTGATGGTGATGCTCGTCCTCCGTACCGTGGTGGTGGCAATTCGCGTCCGCAGCGTGACGGCGATTCGCGTCGGGACGGCGACTCGCGACCGCCCTTCCGCGCGGGCTCGCGGGACGGCGGGGCGCGCCCCTGGTCGAACGATCGCCGCAACGGTGGGGACCGCCCGGGCGGCGGCCGCGGACGCGAGGGTTTCGGCAGCGGCCGGGGCGGCCCGCACGAGGAGCCGGAGCTCAGCGAGGAGGAGCGCGAACGGCGCTCTCTGCAGTCGGTGCGCCCACGTCACGACGATCCCGATCTGCCGGATGACGTGCAGGCGAAGGACCTCGACAAGGTCGCGCGCAATGAACTGCGCACGCTCTCGAAGGACAACGCTGAGTGGGTCGCCCGTCACCTGGTGATGGCCGGCCGCCTCCTCGAGGAGGACCCGGAGTTGGCGCATCGCCATGTGCTCTCCGCCGCTCGTCGGGCGGGACGCATCGCCGTGGTGCGCGAGTCGCTGGCCATCTCGGCGTACGCGACCGGTGACTTCGCTCTGGCACTCCGGGAGCTGCGCACCTTCCGCCGCATCTCGGGCTCCGATGAGCAGGTTCCGCTGATGGTCGACTCCGAGCGCGGCGTCGGTCGGCCCGACAAGGCGCTCGAACTGGGGCGGTCCATCGACCGCAGCAGGCTGAGCCCAGGCGCCCAGGTGTCCCTGGCCATCGCTATGTCCGGTGCGCGCCTCGACCTTGGTCAGACGGAACTCGCTGTGATGGAGCTGGAGATCTCGCAGCTGGATCCGGACCGGGCGTTCTCGTACAGTCCCGATCTCTTCGCTGCCTACGCCCTGGTGCTCGAGGAGCTCGGTCGCTCCGACGAGGCGGCGGAGTGGCAGCGCCGTGCCGACGTCGCCGCGCAGGCGGTGTTCGCTGCCGAGGGCGGCGGTGACGACGAGACGATCGAGGTGATCGAGGAGGAGCCCGAGCGCGCCACCACCACCGCCACCCGCCCCACCACCGAGGAGGACCCGGATGTTCCGCGGCAGTAGAACTGAGCCCACCCCGCTCGACGGGCGCGACTCGGTGCTGGCCGACCTCGACGGGGTCGTCTACAGGGGTGCCGAGGCGATCCCGTTCGCGGTGGAGAGTCTCAACCGCGCGGCCGAGTCGCTGCGGATCGGCTACATCACCAACAACGCCTCACGTACCGACGCGTCCGTCGCCGGACATCTCTCGGAGCTCGGGCTGAGCGTGCGACCCGAGGACGTCGTCACCTCGCCGCAGGCCGCGGTCGTCTTGCTCGCCGATCTGGTGCCGGCGGGCGCGACGATCCTCGTGGTTGGCGCGGAGGGTCTCACCTCGGAGGTCGAGCGTGCAGGCTTCACGGTGACGCGGAGCGCGGAGGACTCGCCGGCCGCAGTCATCCAGGGCTTCGCGCCCACGGTCGGCTGGGAGCAGCTGGCCGAGGCCTCGTTCGCGCTGCACACCGGTATCCCGTGGGTCGCGACGAACACGGACTGGACGATCCCCGTCGCGCGCGGCATCGCTCCGGGAAACGGCACGCTCGTCTCGGCCGTGCACACCGCGGTCGGCCGGCTCCCAATCGTCGCAGGCAAGCCGGAGCGCGCGATCTTCGATGCGGCGACCGCGCGGTTCGGCTCCGCGAATCCGCTCTTCCTCGGCGACCGGCTGGACACCGATATCGCCGGAGCGAACGGCGCGGACATGGCGAGTGCGCACGTGCTGACCGGGATCGACCGGGCGAAGCAATTGCTCGCCGCCGAGCCGAAGCTCCGCCCGACCTACATCCTCGGCGACCTGCGTGAGTTGCACCTGCCGTACCCGGCGACGACCGTCTCGCGGAACGGGACTCACGCCGTCCGCGGCGCGAAGGTGCGCCTCGAGGGCGACTCCGTCCTGATCGTGGACGCGGGCGAGGACGCGACCGACCTGCTCCGGGCCGCCTGTTCGGTGATCTGGTCGTCCGGTCGGGCGATCTACGGCCTCGACGTTCCGGAGTCGCTTTACAGCTGATCCTGCGCGGCGGGCTCCCGGCGTCCCTCGCGCCGGAGGAGCCCGTCGAGGCGGCCGGCCAGCCCGACGGCGACGATCGCGATCAGCGCACCGTAGGAGAAGGTCGCGGCGAAGACGCCGGTGCCGGCTCCGATCAGCCCGGTGACTGCCGCGGCGAGCAGTCCCGTCAGCGCGAGCGAGACCGAGGCGCCGGTCGAGTCGGCGATCTGCAGGGCCGAGCTATTGAAGCCCTCCCGGCCCGGTGCCGAGAGCGCGAGCGTCATCGTCCCCATCCGCGGGAACATCGTGCCCATGCCACCGCCGGCGAGGAACCAGCCGACGCCCGCGACGATCGGGCTGAGCGCGAGCACGGTCACGAGCAGCACGACGGCAATCCCGGCGAGGACCAGCGACGTGCCGAGCCGCATCGCTCCTCCGTGGCTGAGGCGGGTGCCCGGGCGGCCCTGGAGGTTCGAGCCGAGAGCCCACGAGACGGCGCCCGCCGTCAGCACCGCTCCCGAGAGCCACGGAGGCAGGCCGTACTGCTCCGAGAGCAGCAGTGGCAGGTACACCTCGGTGCCGAAGAAGGCTGCGGTGACGAGGGCGCGGAGGAGGATCACCGACGGCAGGACGCCCCGCGCGCGCAGTGTGCCGGCCGGCAGGAGAGCGCGGACGGCGACGATCACGACGACGACGGCCGCGGCGGCGAGGAGACCGGCGAGGTCCGGCGCGAGCTCGGCGCTCGTGCTCAGAACGACGACTGCGGCCGAGACGACGACGGCGCGGAAGACGCGGCCGACCGAGCGCCGGTCGAAGGGCAGCCTGTCGCGCGGTTCGAGGGCGCGGAGGGTCGGCGAGATCGCGGCGCTCGCGAGGGCGACCAGCGCGACGACTCCGAAGAACACCCAGTGCCAGCTCGCCAGCTCCGCGACGACTCCGGCCACCAGCGGTCCGACCAGGGAGGGAACGACCCAGGCGGCGGCGAAGGCGCCGAAGATCCGCGGATGCAGCTCGCTCGGATACACCCGGGCGACGAGAACGTAGAGGGTGACGGTGATGCCTCCGCTGCCCAGCCCCTGCACCAGCCGGGCCCCGACGAAGACGGGCATCGACTGTGCGGCGCCGGCGGCGATCAGCCCCAGGGTGAAGAGCAGGATTGCGGTGACCAGCGACGGAGTCGGCCCGCGACGGTCTGCGGAGGAGCCGGCCGCCACCATCCCGACGACCGCGGCGGCGAGCGCCGCTGCGAAGGCGAGCGGGTAGAGCGCGCGGCCGTTCAGGTCGGCGCTGACGATCGGCATGATCGTCGTCACCGCGAGTGACTCGAACGCGCACAAGAACACGAGGCTCGTAGTTCCGACGGTGGTCAGGAGGAAGGGAGCCGAGGTGATGCCGCGGCGATCGTGAGAACGCACCTGCTCAACAGTACGCCGGGGCGCGGCGCAGGTCAGCGGTAGACGGCCCAGTCGTCCTTCGCGAGGACCGTCGGGGTGCCCTCGATCTCGACCAGCCAGCCGCGGTCGTCGCGTTCGAGATAGCGCCCCTGCACGATCTCGGGGGCCCAACCGCCGTCGCGGGACGAAATCCAGCGGACGAAGCGGACGGTCCCTCCGCGACGGAACAGGGTGCCGTTGTGGTCGCTCATGCGGGGATCTTCTTCACGGAGAGGTCGTCGGTCGACGAGGGTTCGGGGAGGAGGTGGAGGCCGAGACGGCCGTTCGATGCGTGGGAGAGTTCGCGCAGCCAGTGCGGGTTCAAGCCGATCGGGGCGACGTCGTCGTACTCGTAGCGGAGGGGGATGCAGGGGTGGAGCCACAGCTCGGACCGGCGACCGGCGCCGTCCTCGATCGTGAGCAGGAAGCCCTCGCCGCGGCGGAACCGGGACGTGATCACGGTCTGCAGGTGGGCCAGGGCGCGGTCCTCGAAGGAGTGCGAGCTAGCGGGCGCCCCATACAGAAGTCGACCCATCGTGTGCACCTCCTCAGCGTCGACGGCGCACGGAAGGTGTGCCGCTCACCCGACTGTAGGTATTGCTAAGTCGGTTAGCTAACAGCCCGGTCCGCCACTGCGCTTTCGGGATATCGGTGCTCCGCCCGCCGCAGAAGTGGTTCGATGGGGGCGGCGAGGTCCCGTCCGGGGCGCCGGTTGCTCGGAAGGTGCACTGCGATGGACGCTCGACCAGATCTGTTCGCTCTGCTGGCGCGGTTGCGCACCGCGGAGCGCGACTACGACGGCCGGGTGGAGCGGCGCCTGGGCGTCGGAGCGACGGACCTCGCAGCACTGCGGCTCGTGGGAGAGGGCGAACGGCGGAACGAGGTCGTGCGCGCCGTCGACCTCGCCGCGGCGCTGTCAATCACGACGGCGGCGGTCTCGCTCCTCGTCGACCGCCTGGCCCGCGCGGGCTATGTCGACCGCACCCCCGACCCCTCCGACGGCCGCGGCCGCATCCTCTGCCTGACGCAACGCGCGCGGAAGGCGATCGTCGGCACCGACGACCCCACCTACGACCAGATCCGCGCGATGGTCTCCCGCGTGCCCGAGGCGGAGGCGGCGACCGTCGCAACGCTCCTCGACGGGCTCAGCCGGATCCTCGAGGGACAGCCACCGCCCGAGCTCGAGGACTGAGCACTCACCGCAGCAGGGTGGTGCTCGGCGGCTCGCCGAATCGCTCCGCGTAGGCGGCGCTGAAGCGGCCCGCGTTGCCGAAGCCCCAGCGTTGGGCGACGGCCGCGACTGTCGTTGCGCGCGGTGGGCTCGCTGCCAGCTCCTGCCGAGCGCGGTCGAGCCGGACCAGGCGGAGGTAGGCGATCGGACGCATCCCGAGCACGCGCTGGAACGCGGACTGCACTCCGCGGACGCTGAGGCCGGCCGCTTCCGCGATCTCGGTCGGGCCGATCGGCTCGGCGCAGTAGGCGTGCACGTACTCGACCGCGATGCGGACCCTCGTGTTGCGAGGGGCGAGCAGCTCGGGCGGGAGCGCGGCCGACTCCGGGGGAGAGAGATCCAGCAGGGCGGAGGCCGTGGCGCGGGTCAGCTCGTCCCAGAGCAGAGGCTCGACTCGCTCGCTGCGCAGCGCTCGAGCGGAGGCGGCGACCGCGGCGCGCCACCTGCGGATCGCAGCCTCGGCGGGGCGGTGCTCGGGGTCGAAGACGAGGGGCCCGATCAGGCCCCGCTCGGTGCCGACGCGGTCGACGACTCCGCGATCGAGGTGCACCAGGCGCTGATCGAAGTCGGCGTAGTCGAACGCGAACGGGCGACCGACCGGGAAGAGCACGGGCAGGTGCTCCGCCATCACGATGGAGGCGCGGCCCACATCGAGCCGCCCGGCGCCGCCGACGATCCACTGCACGACGACATCGTCGGAGTCGCCGATACCGCCGGCGAGGCGACCGGACATCCGCGAGGTGCGCAGGGTCATCCCGCCGTCGCCGATGGCGGCGTAGCGGTAGCTGAAATCGGAGTCGGTGGTGGCGGCGCGCCACTCGTCTCCGTTGTAGAGCCGGGCGAGACTGTGGCGGGCCTCGTCCGGATCCTGGCCGCCGGCTTCGAGCCGCACGGGACGGGGGTGATCCTCCACAGGTCTCGGTGCCTCAGCGCGTCAGGCGCTCGATGAGTTCGCGATAGCGCGCGGCCGTGCGCTCGACGATCTCGGACGGAAGGGTCGGCGCAAGGCCCTGGCCGTTCCACTGGTCGGCGAGCCAGTCGCGCACGATCTGCTTATCGAACGAGCGCCCGCGGATTCCGGCGTCATAGTCGTCGGCGTCCCAGTAGCGGGAGGAGTCGCTGGTGAGTACCTCGTCGCCGAGGGTGACCACTCCGCTCTCGCGGTCGATCCCGAACTCGAACTTGGTGTCGGCCAGCAGCACACCGCGGGCCAGGGCGATGGCGGAGGCCTCGCGGAACACCGCGAGCGAGAGGGTGCGCAGCGCCTCCGCCGCCTCCTCCCCGACGATCTCGACCGTGCGCTCGAAGGTGATGTTCTCGTCGTGCTCGCCCTGCGGGGCCTTCCAGGCGGGGGTGTAGATGGGCTCGGGGAGCGGATCGCCGTCCTGCAGGCCCTCGGGGAGCGGGATGCCGCAGACGGAGCCGCTCGCCTGGTACTCCTTCCAACCGCTTCCCGAGAGGTAGCCGCGGACGACGCACTCGATCGGGACCATGTCGAGGGTCTTCACCAGCATCGACCGGCCGCGCACCTCCTCCGGGACCTCGCCCGGGATCAGATGGTTCGGGACGTCGGCGAGCTGCGCGAACCACCAGAGGGAGAGCGTGGTCAGCAGCTCGCCCTTGCCCGGGATGCCGGGCTCGAGGACGGCGTCGTAGGCGCTGACCCGGTCGCTGGCGACCACGAGCATCCGGTCGGCGCCGAGCACGGGGTCGGCGTTGTCGGGGGTGTAGAGGTCGCGGACCTTGCCGGAGTAGGCGTGCTGCCAGCCGGGCAGCGGCGTCGTGGTGTCGAAGGACAGGGAGTCGTCGCGGGTCACCGCACCATTCTCGCCGATCCCGCGGCGCCTGACGGCCCGCTGTGTCCTTCGGGATCGGGGCTGTCAAGCACGCGCGGCGTCCGATCGCCCGCGCCTAGCGTCGACGACATGACCTCGCAGAACGACCAGACCTCGCAGAACGACCAGTACACGTTCCAGGACCCCACCGCGATGTTCGCCGACATCGACACGGAGGCCCAGTATCAGGAGGGCTCCGGCCTCGACTCGAAGATGGACGACCCCGCCGACCGCGGCGAGTCGACCTACCGCGGCTCCGGCCGCCTCACCGGCCGCAAGGCGCTCGTCACCGGAGGCGACTCGGGCATCGGCGCGGCCGTCGCCATCGCCTACGCCCGCGAGGGTGCTGACGTCGCGATCGTCTACCTCCCCGAGGAGGAGTCGGACGCGAAGAAGGTCGTCGCGCTGATCGAGGAGGCCGGCCGCACCGCCGTCGCCATCCCCGGGGACATCACCGACCACGACTTTGCCGTCGGCGCGGTCGCGACGGCCGTCGAGGGCCTGGGCGGGCTCGACATCCTCGTGAACAACGCGGGTAAGCAGCAGCACGTCGAGGACTTCCTCGAGCTCTCGGACGAGCAGTTCGACGAGACCTTCAAGACCAACGTCTACGCGATGTTCTGGATGACGAAGGCGGCCGTGCCGCACCTGGCCCCCGGCTCCGCGATCATCAGCACCTCGTCGATCCAGGCCTACCAGCCCTCGCCGATGCTGGTCGACTACGCCAGCACGAAGGCCACGATCAACACGTTCTCGAAGGCGCTCGCGCAGCAGCTCGCGCCGAAGGGCATCCGCGTGAACGTGGTCGCCCCCGGCCCGATCTGGACGCCGTTGCAGACCGCGGGTGGCCAGCCCTCGGACAAGCTGCCCGAGGTCGGCTCGCAGACACCGCTCGGACGCTGGGGCCAGCCGGCGGAACTCGCTCCCGCCTACGTGTTTCTCGCCTCCCCCGAGTCGAGCTACGTCGTCGGCGAGACGCTGCACGTCAACGGCGGCATGCCCACGCCGTAACACTCGGCGCTCACGGCGGGCCCGGTCACGGCGCGGAGGAGTCTTTTCCGCGCGGTAACGGGGCCCGCCATTTTAGTTGTCGTAACAATCGACTGCTCCGCCGGTTCGTTTGCCAGGCTCAGTACATGACCGCTTCCCTGCCGATCCTCGACCTGTCCCGCCTCGACCAGGGGGAGGCGGCGGCCGCCGCGTTCCGCCGCGACCTCCGAGAGACCACCCACGACGTGGGCTTCTTCTCCCTCGTCGGCCACGGTGTACCCCAGGACCTCCTCGACGACGTCGTCGCCGTTTCCCGCCGCTTCTTCGAGCTGCCGGAGGAGGAGAAGCTCGCGATCGAGAACACCCTCAGCCCGCAATTCCGCGGCTACACCCGCTTCGGCGCCGAGCTGACCAACGGCGATGTGGACTACCGCGAGCAGGTCGACATCGGCATCGACCGCCCGGCTGTCGAGCGCGGAGCCGGCGTCGCCGACTACGAGCGCCTCGAGGGGCCGAATCTCTGGCCCGAGGCGCTGCCGGAGTTCCGGGAGGTTTTTGAACGCTGGCATGCCGAGCTGGCCGCGGTCGCGATTCGGCTGCTGCGTACCTGGGCGCTCGCCCTCGATGCTCCGGAGGACGTCTTCGACGAGGCGTTCGCCGAGCGTCCGTTCTCGCTGGTGAAGGTCGTGCGCTACCCCGGCACCTCCGACCAGGAGCCGAAGCAGGGCGTCGGCGCGCACCGGGACGGCGGCGTGCTGACACTGCTGCTGGTCGAGCCCGGCAAGGGCGGCCTGCAGGTCGAGCACGGCGGCTCGTGGATCGAGGCGCCCGCACTGGAGGGAGCGTTCATCGTCAACATCGGCGAGATGCTGGAGCTCGCCACGGGCGGATACCTCAAGGCAACGCTGCACCGGGTGATCTCGCCGCTGATCGGGACGGACCGGATCTCGATCCCGTTCTTCTTCAATCCCGCGCTGTCGGCGACGATGCCGTCCCTCCCGCTGCCCGAGGAGCTGAAGTCCGGCCTCTCGGTGGACCCGACGAACGCGCCGATCCTCGAGACCTACGGCGAGAACGCGCTGCGCTACCGCCTCCGCGCTCACCCGAACGTGGCCGCCATCCACCACGCCGACCTGCTCGCCCCCACCGCCTGACCCTTTCCGCGAGATGCCACTTGGGTAGGCCGCCGTCGGCGTGTCGTGTACCCAAGTGGCATCTCGCGGAGGGGAGGACTGCGTCAGCAGCGCGCGGCGGACACGGGGACTGTCGCGGTGAAGGGCGGTTGGCCGGTTGCGGATCCGGTCACCGTCACTGTGCCGATGGGCATCGAGGCCTGGCGGGTAGTGAAGGCGGCGGAGGCGGACGAGCCGGGAGCGACCGCGGTGAACGACTTCGAGCCGTAGGCCGAGCCGATCGTGATGTCTGCGGCCGCCGTGTCGGCGTTCGCGACGGCTACCGTCAGCACGATCTTCCCGGCGACGCAACGCGTCGTGACGGCGGGAGCGAGCTCGAGGGTGTCGAGCGTGACCGCGGCCGAGGTCGAGGTGCGCACGAGCTTGTCGGAGTAGCCGGTGTAGGACGCGGTGACGCTGGTCACGTCCGCGGGGACGGAGACGCTCGCCGAGCCACCCGAGAGCGGGACGGTCGAGGTCCACGAGCCACCCCTGAAGGTCACCGAGCCGACGACGTCACCCGTGTCGGCCGCCGCGACCGTCGCCCTGACCGTGCGGCCGTCGGTGGCGAGGGTCGTGGTGGAGTCGACAGCGGTGACGCCCGTCCAGTTCTTCATGGCAGTGAGAACCGTCTGCGGGACACTCACGAACGCTCCGTGCCGTGGGCTGGCGGGGAGGCCGGCGCGGCTCTGAGGCGAGACGGTCCAGTCGGCCGACTGCGAGAGGCGTGCCGCCTGCGAGCTGCCGGCAATCGCCGCTCCCGAGGTGAGGAAGGCCTTGTAGCCGCCGTCGCCGTAGTTGTCGACGAGGAAGGCATAGCCGTCGCCCGTGCCGGTGGTGTCGTTCGGGTCGCCCGCGTTCAGCTTGATGATCTCGGGTCCCTCACCGGCCTGGCCGGTCTCGAGCGAGGTCATCCGGGTGTCGGTCAGCTGCCAGGTGGTGCTCGGATCGGCGTTCCAGTTCGAGGCGGTCGTCCCGGCGGTCAGGACCTTCGACTTCTCGAGGAAGATATCCTTTCCCGCCTCGAGGGTGCCGGCGGCGCCGCTCTCCTCGTTCTTGGTGAAGCGGTAGTAGTAGTCGCCGATCTTGGTGATCGTCGAGTCGATCCGCGCGTAGCCCGTGTCCTGCCAAGGAGCAGGAGGGGCGGTGAAGGTGCGGAAGTCGCGGGTGATCACCGAGAAGACACGGGAGTAGAGCTTGTCACTGTTGGTCTTCGTCGCGTCCGAGTACAGGCGCGAGGAGAAGAACACGACGTAGGACTCCAGCGCGTCGTCCCAGTACGCCTCGGGCGCCCAGGTCATGCCGGCGGCGGGCTGGTTGACCGTGATGCCGGTGTCGATGCCGTTGGTCCGCGTCCACTGCACCAGGTCGGTCGACTCCCAGACCTCGATCTTCAGGCTGCCCTTGGACTGGGCGTCGCCCCAGCTCGTGCCGCAGGAGATGCAGAGGTCGGTAGCGACCAGGTAGTACGTGTCGCCGTTGTGCGAGCGGAGGATGAACGGGTCGCGCAGGCCCTTCGTGTCGGTCGTCGAGGTGATGACCGCCTTGCCGCCGTTGACCGGCTGGAAGGAGAAGAAGTCGTTGCCCTGCGTGGCCGCCTGGTAGATCTTCTCGTCGCCATCGGACCTGAAGTACGCCGAGGCGTAGCCCGCGTCGGGGGCGGTGCGGCCGAGTTCAGCGACCGTCAGCGTGAAGGCGCGCTTCTCGGTGACTCCGTTCAGTGTCGCCGTCGCGGTGAGGGTGACCGGCTTGTCACCCGAACCGTAGGCCGGCCGGGTGACGATGCCGCCGCCGCGGTACGGGTCGGCCGCGCCGACCGCCGGAGCGGCGGAGGAGGTGTTCGTCGGAGTGACGAGAGCCGGGTCGGAGGAGGTCCAGGTGATCTCGGTGCCGTTCGTGGCGCCCTTCACCGCGAGGGGGAGGTTCTCGGTGGTGCGCAGGGCGAGCGTCAGCGCGTCGAGGTCGTCGTTGATTCTCGGTGCGAGCACGACGATGTCGAACGCGATCGTCGCGCCCTGGGCCGTCGTGGCCGTCAGCGTGACGGGGGTGTTCTGCACGAGGGAGCGCGAGACGGCGCCGGTGGTCGAGACGACCGCGCTGTTCGAGGACGTCCAGGTGAGCGGCACGCCGCTGGTGGAGGCGGGCAGCGTCAGAGTCGAGGTGACCTGGGTCAGCGAGGGGTTGCCGGCCAGGAGGACGGGCTGGATGTCCGAGCGCAGCAGGGCCGACGTCGCGGACGCCTTCGCGGTGGCCGTCGGCATGGCCGCCGACACCTGCTCGGCGGTGAGGGAGGTGTCCCAGAACTTCACGTCAGTGACGTCGGCGGTCACCAGCGCGTCGCCGGTGTAGAGCGAGCGGCCGAGGTAGCCGAGCGTGGCGCCGGTCGGCACGATGCTCGCCATCGACGTGGCCGCGGTCGCCGTCGAGATCTGCGTGCCGTCGCGGTAGAGGGTGAGCGTCGTGCTTGAGGCCGTGCCGGTGCCGACGAGGGTGAGCGTCGTGAATCCGGGGTTCAGGGTGCCACCGAACGGCAGGCGGGTCTCGCCGTTGCCGCTGTCCTTGACGCGGATGCCCGCGAGGACCTGCCCGCTGGGCGAGCCGTCCGGGTTGCGCGGGTTCACGAAGACGTGGTTGCCGAGCTGCGTGGTGTTCCAGGGTCCGACGCCGTCGCCGATGACCCAGCCGAACTGGTTGGCGGTGGTCTGCGTCTTCACCGTGTACTCGACGGCGAACGCGTTGTCGGAGCCGGTGACGAGGCCCTGGGGCAGACTCGCGTAGCCGTTGTTCCGGAATCGCGCGACGTGGTCGCCGCCGGCATCCGCGAAGGAGGCGTCGGTGAGGCCGGTCAGCGTTGCGTTGCGCCCATTGCCCGAGAGGTCGAGCAGAGCGCTCCCCGCGTGCGACATGTCGTAGTGCGCGGTGGGAGCCGGGACATCGACGGCCTGGGCCGAGACGGGAATGAGCGCGCCGGTGAGGGCGACGCTCGTGCAGGCGAGAGCAGAGAGGAGGAGGGATCGCGCGCGGCGTCGAGGCGCGGCGGCAGGGGGCTCCGGGGAGCGTCGTCTCATCGTCGAGACCTTTCCTTCAGGGGAGGGATGCGTCGGGCCAGGGGGACCGGCAGCTCTGTTCACGCTAACATGCGGGCCGGTTCAGGGCTACGACGGAAACCTCCCAGTGAGAGGAGGCGAACCATGCGCCCGAAGCGCGTTCCAGGGCAAGACCTGCACCGCAGGGCCCCCAGGGCTTAGCGTGACACCACCGCATCCTGGCCCCCGGTGACGGAACCACGCCTATCCGCCTGCCCACGCGAGGACCTGATCATGAAGACCCTTCTCCACACCGGTGGCTCCCTGTCCCTCGACGACGCGACCGCCGACGCCGTCGTCCGCTACTCGCTCGCCCTTGCGCAGCAGTGGCGGATGAGCGCGGTCAGTGTCGCGGACGACGCCACCCCCTCCTCCGTCATCACCCTCACCGTCGGCTTCGGCGTGCCCCTCGTCGTGACGGGCGGCGGAGGTGAAGCCGCGGAGTCGAGCGAGGACATCCTCGGCCGCCTCGGCGAGCTCACCGGCGCCGTGGGCGCGGTGCCCACCTCGGACATCGACCCCCGCGCGACCTGGGAGTTCGAGAACGAGTACTGAGCCCCGGTGCTGAGCCCGGTGAGCGCACGGAGCCCGGTAAGCGCACAGCCCCGGCGCGCGCTCTCCCCGGCCCCGTCACTCCGACAGCGGAGCGTCAGCGCCGAGAGTCGTTGATGATCTCCTGCGCGAGCGTCGTGATCGGAGTCGACGTGGCGCGGGAGCGGACTCGCAGCACCTCGAAGGCCTGCTCGACCGTGGTGCGATGCGCGTACGCGAGGATCCCCTTGGCCTGCTCGATCAACACCCTGCTGTCGAGAGCCCGCTGGAGCTGCTCCTGCGTGACCGTGCTCTGCTGGAGCGCGCGCTGGTGCAGGATCCCGATCGTCGCGACGTCGGCGAAGGCCTGCACGACGGCGATATCGTCCCGATCGAGGCGGCCCGGCCTGGACTGGAAAAGGCTGAGCGAACCGATCGTCGTGCCGCCCGAGCGCATCGGGACGCAGTGCGCCGCAAGCACGTCGAGCTCGATCGCCCGCTCGCGGAACTCGGCCCACTCGGCGCCGACGGCGCGGACGTCCTCGACGATCACCGGTTGCCCGGTCTCGAAGCACTGGATGCACGGGCCTGACCCCCTGTCGAGCTGGAGCAGCTCGATCAGCCGCGCGTCCTCGTCGGTGGAGGCGAGCACCTCAAGGGAGCCGGCGGGGTCGGCGAGGACGAGTCCCGCGGAGACCGCGTCGAACAGTGTCGCGCTGCTCTCGACCAGGGTCTGGGTGAAGTCGACGACGTCGTAGTCGTCGACCAGCGTGTCGGAGAGAGCGACGAACGTCTTGATGACGCTGTGCTCGCGGGAGTTCGTCACCATGTGTCGTCCTGGGCGGTGGAGGGGCGGCCGGGGAACCCATCTTGCCGGGACACGATGTCCATCGCGACATCGAGGACGGGACGCCGCTGGGCGAAAGCGTGCGCGCGCAGCAGCAGCAGTGCCTCGTCGGCCGTGCTGCCGTAGCGCGCAATGATCATGCCGGTCGCCTGGTGCACCACTCGGCGCGAGCGCGGATTCATGGTCTCTTCGGCCTCGTTGTCGCGCAAGACGGAGGCGAGCACCAGGAGAGCCGTCGCCGTGGTCGAGGCGTTGATCTCGCCCATCAGGGAGTCACTGAGTGACGCGGGATGGCGGGAGTAGAGGTCGATGGCGCCGATGGAGAGTCCGGCGATCGAGAGCGGGAAGGCGAAGATCGCGCGTGCTGCGGTGGAGCCGATCGCCTCGGTGAACAGTGGCCAGCGCTCCTCCTCGCGGGTGTCCGGCACCGACACCGGGCCGGCCGCGCGGATCGCCTCCCAGCAGGGGCCTTCGCCGAGGTCGATCTGGATCTCGTCGAGCCGACTCGCAGTGCCATCGCTCGCCGCGACGGTCTCGCCGCCGAACGTCCCGCCGAGGGTCGAGATGGCGACGCCGTCGATCGGGTACCCCCGAAGATACGGGTCGCAGAGTGCGTCGGGGTTGCTCACCGCCCCCATTCTAGCCGCCGGTTCCGCTCGGGGCGGCGCTCCACGAGGCCCGCCCGGACGAGGATGCGGTGCCGGGCGAGAGCTGGTCGCGCGGCGTCGCCGGGGCGCACCAGGCGGCGGCCGGGGAAGCGACTCGAGAGGAGCGGACGGTCCGCGGCGCGCGCGGGCCGGAGCCGGAGTGCGGCGGCCTGCGCGACTACGGCGCGGCTGAGGCCGGGGTCGATCGCCCCGGGGCGGTTGAGGGCAGCGATCAGGTCGTCGAGGACGGCGAGGGCGGGATCTGTCATCACGGCTCCTGGCCGGAGGTGCGCGGCCGTACTCGTGCGCCGAGGCGCGGGCGGTGCCGATCAGGAATCGTCGAGCGGAAGGAGCACTCGATATCGGCGACGTTCCCTTGGACGGTACGGGTCGCAGATCGACAGGACGACGTGGTTGACGTCTGGGGCGTTCTCCGCTAATCCGTCTCGGTGTTCGCGTCGTCGACGTCGTTCGTGATGATCGACAGCGGGGTGTACGGCGTGATCAGGATCAGCGCCGTATTCGCGCGGCCCTCGCCAGCGTTGACGATGACCCACTGCGGCGTCGCGGCGGCGAGCGCAGCGTCGACCTCCGCGCGGAACTCGGCGAGGCTGCGGTTGGTGACCGTGTAGGCGGTCCCGTCGTAGATCACGTCGATGCGCTTCATGGCTGCTCCCCCTTGACGGGGGGACGTACGGGCTCGGTGGGCTCCGAGATGACGTAGAGCCCGCCGGCCGAATTGGCGAGGTCGGTGAGCGCGGCGATCCAGGCGGGATTGATCCGGGGCATGCGCCCGCCGAAGTACTTGTAGCGGAGCGCGTGCGAGGGGTGCAGCCAGATCGCGCTGCGACCGTCGCCCATACTGTGGTCGTCGCGCCAGCTGAGCAGGAACGACTCGTTGCGACGCAGCTTCGCGGTGATGACGATCTGGAGGTGAGCGAGCACTCGATCCTCGAAATCGATCTCGACCGTTCCGTCGTAGTGCAGCTTCCCCATCGGCGTCTCCAGCCCCTGATCACCGGCCGGCAGGCACCCGCCGTCGCTCCACTGTTCCGCAACGGGGTCGATCCGACAACTCGGGGACCGACGTCCCCTGCTCGATCCGTCCGCCTCCTCCGCGACCGGCGCGTCCGTGTCAACCTCCTCCCTCCGCCCGGCGAGCGCTGCCGAGCATGGACGGCATGAAGCACATCCTCTTCGCAGACAAGACGATCCTGGTGGGCGACGAGGCGGCCGATGCGCTCGTCGAGTACGCCGTCGCCCTCGCCGTGAAGGGTGCAGCCGACTCCGTGGAGTACAGCGGCATCGGAGCGGACGGGGCGAGCGTGGAAGCCACCTTCCTCGTGAACGCCGCAGCCGCCCTGGTCGTTGAGACGACACCCTCCGACCTGCCCGAGCCGGACAATGCGCGCGAGGTGGCGCGACTGCGCCAGCGCATTGACGCCCTCACGGGGGAGCACCCGGTGCAGCCCGGAGACCGCGAGTTCACCGCTGAGTACGACGACCTGCACGAGCACTGAGCGCTGCCCCGAGGGGAGACGCAGCTGGTGCTACCACTGCGGAGTTGCGCCGTGAACCCCCTGACCGGCCGCGGGTGGGCAGACGTACGGTAGGCCCCGCGGTCCGCCGCCGACACCATCAGCGCGGGCCGCTACGGGTACGGCCGCAGGTTGGCCGGGGGAGGACGGGCACGATGGCCGCAGACCATCCCTTCTGGATTCGCCTCGCGCGCAAGGAGCCGCAGTGCGCGACCGTGCGCGGCAGGGTTTTCGAGATCGGCGCCCCCGATGAGCGCGACGGCGCCTTCCTGCTCACGGTTTGGGAGAAGGGCCGGCCCGTCGGCCACGTCCTGAACGTCGATCCGCCCGCCTACAAGCCGTGCGCCCCCCACCACCCCGCCGAGCCGCACCCCGTGAACGGAGTCGAGGCACTCCTCGACCTGCTCGTCCCCCAGCGCACCCCTCTCCTTCCTCCCTCCTCGCCGTCGCGTTGAAGTGCCCGAGAAGGCTCGTTCTCGGGGGAGAGAACGAGCCTTCTCGGGCGATTCAGTGGCGCGGGCAGGAGGATGGAGGAGTGCGCGTGCGAAGGTTGGCGACTCCGGCCCTGCTCGCGCACGCCGTGCTCATCCAGGCCGTGGCGTTCCTGCTCCGGCCCGCCGCCGTCTACCAGGCGATCCAGCTCGGCGTCCCGGCCTGGGCGCTCGGGGCGCTCGGCGCCTCCTTCGCCCTGGTTCCGCTGCTGATCGCACTGCCGACGGGAGGGCTGGTCGACCGAGTCGGGGCGCGCGCGGTGATGGCCGTCGGCTCGCTCGTCGCGGTGGGCGCTGCGGCTGTTCTGCTGCTCGCCGGCGGGAGCGTCGCGGGGCTGCTCGTCGGCATCGCGCTGCTCGGGGCGGGGCATGTGGGCTGCGTCGTGGGGCAGCAGACGGTCGTCGCCGGCGGCAGCGGAGGCACGCGGCTCGACAGCCGCTTCGGCTACTACACGTTCGCCGCGTCGCTCGGGCAGGCGATCGGGCCCGCCTTCATCCCGGTGTTCGCGGGCGGATCGGTGCGGCCGGACCCGGCGCCCCTGTTCCTCGTCGGCGGGGTCCTCGCGGTGCTGCTGCTCGCCGTCACCGCGGGGATCCGCGGCCCGGCCCCGCACGGCCGCACGCCGGAGGAGGCGTCGCCCGGATCGACGCTCGGGCTCCTGCGGGTGCCGGGTCTGGCGCGGGCGCTGCTGACCAGTGCCACGGTCGTCGCCGCCGTCGACCTGACCGTCGTGTACCTCCCGGCCCTCGGCGCCGAGCGCGGGCTGCCGGCCGGTGTCGTCGGCGCGCTGCTCACCGTGCGGGCGCTCGCCTCGATGGCCTCGCGCCTGCTCCTCGGCGCCGCCACTGCGCGGCTCGGACGCACCCGCGTCATGGTCGGCGGCATCGTGATCTCGGCGCTCTGTCTGGTGCTGGTCGCGCTACCCGCGCCGCCCGTGCTCCTCTTCGTCGCGGTCGCCGCGCTCGGCCTGGGCCTCGGGATCGGTCAGCCCATCACCATGTCGTGGCTGATCGAGCGCACCCCCGCCGACCGCCACGGCCGCGCCCTCGCGCTGCGCCTCGCCGGCAACCGCCTCGGACTGATCGCCCTGCCCAGCCTCCTCGGCGCCCTCGCCGCCGCGGCCGGAGCGGGCGGCGTGCTCATCGGCACCGGCGCGGCAGTCGGCGCGACCCTCCTCCTGCTGCGCGGGGTGCGGCTCGACTGAGGCACCCGGGAACGCAGCCGTGAGCGAGCCACTCGTCGCCCGTCAGGCACCCTCCCGGTCCGCTCCGATCCGGAGCATCCGCAGTGGCGGCACGACGATAGCCCTCAGCCCTCCGGCTCCTCCACGCGCACCTCCGCCGCGGCCTTGTCGGCGCGCCAGCCGCGCCAGACCGGCTGCCGCAGCGTCCCGGAGGCGGTGCGCTCGCGGTAGCGGACCTCGCCGACCAGCACGGGCGACACCCAGTGCACGCCGCGCGACTCGAGCGGAGGGACGGAGACGGCAGGCTCGTCGGTGGCGTGCTCGGCCAGCCGGTCGATGAGGCCGCGGCGCTCGCGGTCGCTGAAGCCGGTGCCGACGCGGCCGGAGTAAGCGAGGCCGTCGTCGCCGGGGATCGCGGTGAGCAGCGCGCCGACCGAGCCCTGCAGGCCGCCCTCGCCCTCGCGCCAGCCCACGATCACGACCTCCTGCAGCCGGTGGTGGGTGAGCTTGATCCAGTCGCGCGAGCGCCTGCCCTCCTGGTAGCGCGAGTCGCGGCGCTTGGCGACCACCCCCTCCAGGCCCAGGGTGCGGCTGGTCGCCATCGCCTCCGCCAGGTCGCCGTCGAAGACGGACGGCACGTGCACGCGCTCGTTCTCGGCGACGAGGTCGACCAGGGTCGCGCGGCGGGTGTCGTAGTCGCGGCCGGTCAGGTCCACGCTGTCGCGTTCCAGGAGATCGAACAGCATCAGGTGCACCGGAGTGTCCCTGGCGGCGGCCTCGATCTCGCGCGGCTTCGTCAGCCCGCCGCGGGTCTGCAGGGCACCGAAGTCGGGGCGCCCGCGGGAGTCGAGGGCGACGATTTCGCCGTCGAGCACGGCGTCGGCAGCGGCGTCGGCGAGCGGTCCGAGCAGATCCGGGAACGCGGCGGTGAGGTCGTTGCCGTTGCGGCTGGTCAGGATCGCCGTGCCGCCCTGCACCCGCACGAGGGCGCGATAGCCGTCCCACTTCATCTCGATCGCGGCCCCGGGATCCACGTCGCTCCTGCGTCCGGCGGTGGCGAGCATGGGGCGGTGGTGGCGCGCAGGTGCGGCCTCGCTTGGGCGGTTCGCGGAGGGTGCGGGGCGGGGTGCGGGCGACGCGGCGGGCGCGCCCGGCCGGCCCCGTCGCTGCGCCCCGTGGGCAGCGCCCGGCGCCATCAGGTGCAGCAGCCAGTTCTTCTCAGCGCCCGCCGTCGACCCGGTGTGCAGCAGCGCGTAGCGGCGGGGCTCGCCGCCGAGACCGCCGTCGGGGCGGCCGGTCAGCACCGCGATCACCTCCTTCCCCTCGCGCCACTTCTCCAGGGCGTAGCTGCCCTCGTCCCAGATGCGCACGTCCCCGCCGCCGTACTCGCCGGCCGGGATGGTGCCCTCGAAGGTCGCGTACTCCAGCGGATGGTCCTCGGTCTGCACCGCGAGCCGATTCGCATCGCCCTCCAGCGGCGGACCCTTCGGCACGGCCCAGCTGACCAGAACGCCGTCGTGCTCCAGCCGGAAGTCGTAGTGCAGGCGCCGCGCGTGGTGCTCCTGGATGACGAACGTGTCGCCGGAGGAGGAGCCCACCACTCCCGCCTCGGGCACCGGCTCCGGCGTCTTCGACGCGTCGCGCATGCTGCGGTAGGTCGCGAGCCGGTCCGAGGAGGCGTCCGTCGCGGCGAAGCCCGCCATCCGCTCCGGGGTGGGCTCGAGCCCGGCACCGCGGGCGGCGAGCAGCGGCCGGAGGAGGTCGCCGTCACTCCGCAGGCGCTCCACCACCTCGTCGGGCGCGAGGTGGCGCAGGCCCTCGGCGCCCAGCTCCTCCCAGGTGCGGGGCGCGGCGGCGGCGGGACGGACGCGGCCGCGGAGGGAGTACGGCGCGATGGTCGTCTTCGCCGCGCTGTTCTGGCTCCAGTCGACGAGGACCTTGCCCTCGCGCAGGGTCTTCTTCATGTCCGAGACCACGAGATCGCGGTGGTCCGATTCGAGCACCCGCGCCAGCTCGTGCGCGACTGCCGAGATCTGGTCGCTGGAGGCGGAGGCGTCGAGCGGGCAGTAGAGGTGGATCCCCTTGCTCCCGCTGGTCACCGGCAGCGGCGCCAGGCCCATCCCCTCCAGCAGGTCACGGGCGAGGAACGCGACCTCGGCGCACTCGGCCAGGCCTGCGCCCTCGCCCGGGTCGAGGTCGAGCACGAGGCGGTCGGGCGGGCGGCGCTCGCCGTCGGATCCCACCCGCCACTGGGGGACGTGCAGCTCGATCGCGGCCTGCTGCGCGAGCCAGGTGAGCCCGGCGACGTCGTCGACCAGCGGGTACTCGACGTCGCGCGACGAGTGCGCGAGCCGGGTCCGGCTCAGCCAGTAGGGGGCGGAGGAGGGCAGGTTCTTCTCGAAGAAGACCTCGCCCGGGTGCTCGGTGGTGCCCACTCCGTCCACCCAGCGCTTGCGGGTGATGGGGCGGCGCGCCAGATGCGGCAGCATCGCTCGGGCAACCGCCGCGTAGTAGGCGAGCACATCGGCCTTGGTGAGGCCCGCCTCCGGGTAGACGACCTTCTCGAGGTTCGTCAGCCGCAGCCTCCGCCCGCCCACCACCACGACCTGCTGCGCCCCCATCCCCCCATCGTGGAGGGCCGCGTCCGCCGAGGGAACCCCGAACGGTCGAGGGAGCCCGCTGTGAAGTCTCGGGACATGGGTGACGGTTCTGTCTCAGGACATCGGTGACGGTTTGGCGGATTTGGTGGTGACGGTTCTTTCGGTCGTGATCGTGGGATGGCTGCTGTCACCCCGATCTCCTCGTCCGTTCGTCTCGCTATCGTTCAGTGGCCACAGGACGCTCCGCGGGGCGCGGTGACAGCGTTCTGCGCGGAGTGCGGGATCAGCCGGAAATCGTTTTACGCGATCCGCGCGCATGCTCGGGACGAGGGCCCGGTCCAGGCGCTCGCCCCGCGCTCGCGTCGACCCCGGACATCGCCCACGAGAACAGGGGAAGCTGTGATCGAGCAAGCGATTCGCGTGCGGGCATCGCTGGAGCAGTCAGGGCTGGACCACGGTCCGATCAGCGTCCACGACCGGATGGTGCAGCTGGGTCTTGCAGCGCCGTCGCGGGCAGCCCTCGCGCGAGCGTTCCAGGCGGCCGGAGTGATCGTGCCCGAGCCGAAGAAGAAGCCCCGATCCGCGTATCGCCGATTCGTGTATCCGGCGCCGAACTGCCTCTGGCAACTCGACGCCACCCAATACGCGCTCACGGGCGGCCGGACGTGTGTGATCTTCCAACTCATCGATGACCACTCTCGCGTCGCTGTCGCCTCCCACGTCGCGTCCGGTGAAACCACGGAAGGCGCGCTGGCCGTGGTCCGCAAAGGGATCGCTGCGCGCGGAGTACCCCGGAAACTCCTCTCCGATAACGGTGCCGCGCTGAACCCGACCCGGCGCGGCGTCCGCGGCCAACTCGTCGACTACGTCACCGCGCTGGGCGTCGAAGCGATCACCGGGAAACCCGGGAAACCAACCACGCAGGGCAAGAACGAACGCTTCCACCAGACCCTGTTCCGTTGGCTCGACAAACAGCCCCTCGCCGCAACCCTCGACCAGCTACAGACGCAGGTCGATGAGTTCGATGACATCTACAACACCCAGCGCGGACACCAAGCCCTTCCCGGCCGGATCACCCCGCAACAGGCATGGAACGCGACCGACCCCATCGAACCGCCCCGACCCGCTCCCGCCCCCGACCTTCCCCAGCCGCTCACGAACACTGAGCTGCCCAACGTTTCCTGGACCAGTTGAATAGTTGTCTACGCGGCGAGGTTCTCGGTGATCCATGCCTGCTCGGCTTCGTTCGGGGTCCGATAGTCAAGCCCCGAGTGAAGTCGTTGTTGATTGTAACGCAGTTCGATGTACCGTGTCACGTCGCGGATCGCTTTCTCTCTTGTCGGATATTGAGTGCGATTGCAGCGCTCGTTCTTCAGTGTTCCGTTGAATGATTCGGCCCACGCGTTGTCCCAGCAGACTCCCGTCCGGCCCATCGATTGTCTGATGTCGAGCTTCTTCGCGAGTTTCCCGAAGTCGGCGGAGGTGTAAACGGAGCCGCGGTCGCTGTGGAAGATCGTTTTCGCGGCCCGGTTCGGCTGGTTCCTTGCCGCCATTTCGAGAGCTTCGCTGACGAGTTCGGTACGCATGTGGTCGGCGAGGGCGTACCCGACGACCTTCTTTGAATAGCAGTCGAGGACGGTCGCGAGGTAGACCCATCCTTCCCAGGTGCGGATATAGGTGATATCACCGACCCATTTGCAGCCGGGTCGGTTTGCGGTGAAGTCCCGCTTGACGAGGTCGGGGATGTCAGTCGGATCGCCTGGGGTCGTGGTCACCGGCCGCCAGGGCTTGGGCTGGCAGGGTTCCAGTCCTGCTGCGCGCATGAGCCGGCGGACGGTCTCGTGGGCGACTGGACGGCCCCACCGCGCCAGCTGCGCGGTGATGCGGCGGTAGCCGTAGGTGCCACCGGAGGCCTGAAAGGCTGTTCGGATGAGTTCGGTGATACCTATACGCCATTCAGCGGTTGCGGAGGTCTTGCGATCGCGCCATTCGTAATAGCTAGATCGATTGACGCCGACCGCCTGGCACAGTCCGCGGATTGATAGCGTGCGGCTGGGGTCGCGTTCTTCGCGGCGAATGAGTTCGAGCTTGGCGGCTAGCGGAACTTCTTCGCGAAGAACGCGGATGCTTTTCCCAAAAACAGGTTTTCCTCTTCGAGTTCGCGGACCCGCCGTTCGAGTTCCTTTATTCGCGCCCTGTCCTGAACGGTCAGTTCTTCTTCGCCGCCGGCACTGCTTCGGCGATGCGCAGCCACCCAATTAGTGAGGGTCTGCGGAACCAGTCCGAGCTCTCGAGCGACGTCCGCGACGGATCGCGACCTATCAATCACCTCGCGCACTGCCTCCGCGCGGAACTCCGGAGAATACTTCCCACGGGAACTGGACATCCCGGGCCTTCCTTTCGGTCATCGCGGTAATCCTACCAATTCCGCGGTGGTCCAGAAAGAATGGGGCACCTCACACCTCGGGAACCGCGACCAGAACCGTCACCGCGAACGGCGTCATCGGAGTGGCCAGCACCCACGTCAAAATCGGCAAAGCCCACGCCAGAACGACCGTCCACGTCACCTGGAACCTCGACGCCATCACCGTCACCGACGCCCACGGCACCCACCTCGGGACCTTCCCCCGACCCCCCAAAGGCACCCGCTACATCGGCAACGGCAAACCCCGCGGCTTCATGGCCACCCACACACCGTCACCGATGTCCCGAGACACCAACCGTCACCCATGTCCCGAGACACAACCGTCACCCATGTCCTGAGACATCACAGTCGAGGGAGCCCGCTGCTGCGGGTTCCCTCGACGGTCCGGGGTTCCCTCGGCGGCGGGGAGTACCGTCGAGCCACCACCTGCGAAGGAGCTCCCATGCCCATTGCCGACATCCCCCTCACCACGATCGACGGCAGTACGTCGACGCTCGCCGACTACCCGCCCGTGCGGCTGATCGTGAACGTCGCCTCGCGCTGTGGCCTCGCTCCGCAGTACGAAAAGCTCGAGGCCCTGCAGAAGAGCTACGGGGAGCGCGGATTCACGGTTCTCGGCTTTCCGAGCAATCAGTTCCTGCAGGAGCTGAGCGACGAGGACAAGATCAAGGAGTACTGCTCGATGACCTGGGGAGTCACCTTCCCGATGTTCGAGAAGGTTCGCGTCAACGGCCGCTCGGCGCACCCGCTCTACGCGGAGCTCACCAAGACCGAGGACGAGAACGGCAAGGCCGGTCGGGTGAAGTGGAACTTCGAAAAGTTCCTGATCACCGCGGACGGCACCGTGCATCGGTTCCGCCCGACGGTGGAGCCGGATGACCCGCGGATCGTCGAGCTGATCGAGGCGTCGCTCCCCGCCTGATTCCTCCTCAGCGGTGGGCGCGCCTGCGCACCAGCACGAGGGCGACCGCCGCCCCGGCAACCGCCACGGCCAGCACCACCACGTCCGGGACGGCGCTCGCCGCGTCGAGCGTCCGGCCCTCCAGCTCGACGGCAGCGGAGGCGCCCAGCCCGCCGCCGAGGCTCGCCGTCCCGTGGGTGACCAGCAGCAGCACTCCGAGCCCCACCGTGACCGCTCCGCCGATGAGCGCCGAGAGCGTGGTGCGCCAGCGCCCGAGCCGGATCTCGCGGGGCCGCACCAGGACCCGAACCGCCGGGAGGCGCGCCCAGAGCAGGCTCAGCACGAGCAGCGGGAACGCCATCCCGGCCGCAAAGACCAGCAGCGCGACTCCGCCCGCGAGCGCGTTGCCGCTCACCGCGGAGAACGTCAGTACCGTGCCCAGCGCCGGGCCGGCGCACACCCCCGCCAGCCCGTAGACGGTGCCGAGGGTGTAGACGCTGGCCGTCGACGTTCCGCCCGCAACGTGATGCGAGAAGAACGGCAGCGGGAGGCCGCTGAGCATCAGCAGGCCGAGGGCGATCACCACGAGCGCCGCGACGGTGATCACGACCTCCCGGTACTCCGCGACGAACGCACCGACCGTCCCTGCGAGCACGCCGAGCGGCACGAGCGTGGTGATCAGCCCGAGGTAGAACACCGCCGTCCTGCCCAGCACCGTCGAGGGAGCGGCGAAGGCGTAGGAGAAGAACGCCGGCAGCACCATCACCGAGCACGGGCTGAGCAGGGTGAGCAGCCCGCCGGCGAAGGCGCCGAGGAGTCCGAGGCCCACCGCTCAGGCGCCGGCGAGAGCGGCGTCGAGGAAGGCGCGGAAGCGCTCGATCGGCTGCGAACCCGAGAACGCGGTACCGGAGGCGGCGAAGAAGGGGACGCTCGTCGCACCGAGCCGCTGCGCCTCCACCGTGTCCTGCTGCACTGCGGCGAGGAGTGCGGGGTCGTCGAGGTCGGCCTCGAACCGGGCGAGATCGGGGACCTGCGCGTCGCGGGCGAACTCGAGCAGCTTCTCGCGCGGCAGATCCGGGTGGCCCGACTCCGGCGCGGCACGGAACACGGCATCGAGGTAGGCGGCGAACAGGCCCTGCCGTCCCGCGGCGCGCGCGGCGACGGAGGCCTGATCGGACTGCTCACCGAAGAACGCGACGTCGCGGAACTCGATCCGCACCTTGCCGGTGTCGACGTACTCCTGCACCAGCGTCGGCAGCGTCTCGCGGCCGAACTGGGCGCAGAAGGGGCAGCGCAGGTCGGTCCACTCGGTCAGGACGACCGGTGCGTCGAGCGCGCCGATCGCAGCCGGATCCGCGGCATCGCGACGCTCGATGCTCGGCCGCTGCGCGGCTGCTGCGGTGGGAGAGGGCGCGGCGAGCGGACCGGAGGTGGGGCCCGCCTGACCGAGCGCGACCACACCGAGGAACAGGGCCACGGCGATGAGCGCGACGAGGAGGATCCGGGTGCGACGCAACGTGGCCTGAAGGGCAATGACGGAGGGATGAGGTCTGCTCATCTCACTAGGCTAGCCAGCGACCGCCCCTACGCGCCTCCCGACGGTCGATCCACGCCACGGCGGTCAGCGGCGCAGTCCGAGGGTGGCTCGCGCGTCAGCGGGCTCGACGCCGTCGGGGCAGACGATGTCCGAGACGTCGAACGGGGTGGCCCGCGAGAAGGGAATCATCTCGATCCCCTCGACGTGGCGCAACAGCACGAGCCCGCCCTCGCCCTCTCGCAGGCTCCGGCGCACCTGGCGCAGGAAGATACGGGCCATGTCGAACTCGACGATGAAGGAGTGGCCGCTGACGTCGATCCGGCAGCCGATGACGGGCGGGGAGCCGACGGACGCGGAGTCGGGCGCGCGGCGCGCCTCGATCGGCTGGTCCTTGCGAGGCATCCGCGCCGGGGTGAGGGCGGGCAGGCCGGTCGCTCGCGCGGTGTCCGTCATGATCGTCTCCGTCCGTCGACGTCCGCCGATGGCTCCGTGGACGCCCTATTGACGGTACTTCGTACCCCCCGCGGAGGGGACGGGGTTGACGACTGCGCGACCGCGGAACTCAGGAGCCCTGGCGCTGCTCCTCGGGCTCCGGCAGAACCGAGAGCTCGCCGTGCATGCTGGCGAGGCTGAGCATCTGCTCGATCCACGCGCGATTGAGCTTGGGCTGGTGCGCCTCGGCGAAGCGGAAATGCAGCGGCACCGACGGGTGCAGCCAGACCGAGCTGCGGCCGTGGCCGGTGGAAGCATCCTCCATCCACGAGAGCGAGAAGGCTTCGTTGCGGCGCAGCTTCGAGAGGACGGCGACCTTCAGGTGCGCGAGGACGCGCTCCTCGAATTCGATCTCGAGGTTCTGCGGTCCGTAGATGAGCGTGGCCACGGGCCCCCTTCGTTCATCGGGCCGCCCCTGGCGGACGGCTCCTCGGCGACGGTATCCGCTCGATCCCTGCTGGGCGGAATCGGGCGAGGGACACGCCGGACCCCCAGTGACACTCCTGGAGAGGCCTATCCCTCCCGAGGGCACTGCGAGCCACTGTAGTCGAGGCGCATCGGCTGCGTCGACGCTCCGCGGATCTCCGGCTCGCGGAAATACGTTGGGCACGCCGGATCGGGGTGATTCCGCGAGCCGGGCGCTGTTCTGCGAGCCGAGGCCTCGGCGAGCCGCGGGCGCCTCGGTGAGCCAGCCCCGTCGCTCCCCGTCGCTCCCCGTCGCTCCCCGTCACGGCCCGGTCGGCGCATCCCACCCCTCCTGCGGGGTCGCGCAGGTGCCGCGGAACACGTACTGCGACGGCAGCTTCCGCTGGTGCGAGGACCAGTCGATCGCGGGCCGCCGCTGCTCGGGAGGCAGATAGCCGAGCCGATACACCGCCATCAGCTCCAGCTGGTCGGGTACGGCGAGCAGAGACTCGATCCGCGCCCACGCCCCCGGCACCTCCATCGGGAACGAGACGAACTGGATCCCCATCCCCAGCTCGACCGAGCTGAGCCAGACGTTCTCCATCGCGGCGCCCATGCTGAACACCGAGTAGAAGGAGGAGAGTTCGCCCGGCCGGTACTCCGAGCGGTCGAGCATCACCCCGAGCAGAAGCGGCGAGCCCGCGACGAGCCGGCGGTTCTCCTCGCCGAGGGTCTGCGGGACGCGGAGGGAGTTCATCAGAAACTGGCCGCGCTTGGTGAAGACCTGCTTGGTGAAGGGCCGCAGCGGCGCGGGCAGCTTGTCGAACAGCATCCCGTCGCGCCGCTGCTCCATCTCCTCGCTGCTGAAGCGGAAGTAGGGCTTGTAGCGCTCGAAGAACGTGCCGTTGGACATCGCGGTGGTCATGCTCTCGCCGCTGATCGCCGCGATCCGGTCGATGGTCTCGCGCTCCTCGACGAGCACGAAACGCCACGGCTGGCTGTTCAGCTGCGAGGGTGCCCGTCCGGCCACCTCCATCAGGAGCTGCTGGTGCTCCTCGGAGACGGGTTCTGGCAGGAACGCGCCGTTGGTGGTCTTCCGGCGCCGGACGACATCGAGGAACTCCATGCCTCGATCCTGCCCCGGGTCGGCTGTGCGCGGGGGGAGGGGCGCCGTCCGGCATGCTCGTCGCCCACCTGCGAAGTTGCTCGTCCGACGATCTGGGCGTAGACCATCATCCCGACTCAGGAGAAGGGATCGATGATGAAGGAGGGGAAGAATGACCGGATTACCGGAGTCGTGGGTCTTATGGCGTGCCTTGAGGCTTATGCAAAATACGATTGATCGAGATGGATTTGCGCGTGTCGGTCACGAATAACACCGGCTAATCCGCTTTGATTGAAGAGCAGCCTTTAACAGAAACTCTTCGCAAAGGAACCAGCCGGTGCGCACACAGTCTACTACGGGAATGACGGCCGAGCACTACGCGATCCTCGCCGAACGGATCGAGAACGAGTTCATGTGGCGTCGGCGGCGAGGACGTCCGCGCAGACTTTCCCTCGAGGGAGCATTGCGGGTCACTCTTCTCTATTATCGCCAGAATGTGACCGAGCAGTTGATCGCTGATGTGGTCGGTGTCAGTCAGTCGACCGTGTCGCGAACGATCGCGTCGGTTGAGGCGATGCTCAATGTCGTGATAGACGACGAGCAACCGGACGTCGAGGCCGCGCTCCGCGGGACAACGGCCGTCATCGACGGCACGCTCCTGCCGTGCTGGTCCTGGTCGGACGCGCCAGAGCTGTACTCCGGGAAACACATGACCACGGGGCACAACTGCCAGGTCCTCGCCGATCTCTCCGGTCGGTTGATCCACATTTCGGATCCGATCGCGGGCAAGCATCACGATGCCCACGCGTTTCGAGAAACCGGGTTGGCCGACACCGTTAACCTCTCGAACACGCTGGCCGACAAAGGCTATCAAGGCACCGGAATGGTCACACCAATAAAGAAGAGGCCAAGCGAAGAACATCTGCCAAATTACGCCAAACACCACAATCGCTTCGTGAACACCCACCGCTACGTGATCGAGAGAACAATTGCTAGCATCAAGACCTGGCGGATATTCCACACCGACTACCGGCGGCCACTGCGCACCTTCCGAGATGCCTTCAACGCCGTCCGCGGACTCATCTTTTTCACTCGGCAAAAAACCAATTTTGCATAAGCCTCCTTGTCGCAGCCGTGTCCGCCGCTGCATGTCGAAGAGGGGGACAGGAGGAGCAAGCATGACTCATGGTGGCAAAGCGGTCCTTCTGCTGATCGGCGGACCGTTGCTCGCGCGCTCGTCCCGGGCGCAGGCGGTAGCATCGAGCGTCCTGTGCAGGCTCGAAGGAAGTGGTGGAACGGTGAAGACGAGGGTCATCTTCTACCTTCTCGGCGGTGTGTTCGTGCTCGGCGCGGGCATCAACTCAGTCGCGAGCACCGGCTTCTCGCTGCCGAACCTGCTGACCATGCTCTGCGGCGCCCTCATCCTCGCGATCGCCGGCTGGCAGGCGCTGCGCTCCTGGCGCGCCGACTCTGATCGCGAACCTCCGCGCTAGGGGCGGCCGAGCCCGACACAACGTCGGCTGTGAGTGGGTGTCATCCACGATGGTGGATGAGGAGGCGTCTCAGCCGACGTTGTGCTGCGGCCGGGTGCTGCCGCGCCGCTCCCGAGGCGTCCGAGCCCCACGCGAGCCGGCTCCCGCATCCGCAGCAGCGCGGCAACGAGAAACGGAGCCGCGGCTAGCGCAATCGCCGGGTGCCGCCGCCCGTGCGTCCCCGCGAAAGGGATCACGGCCAGAGGGACGGCCGCAGGCGCCAGCGCCGCCGCGGCGGATGGATCCGTTCGCCGCAGCGTCACCCAGGCGAGGGCCGTGAGCGTCGACGTGCAGACGTAGAGTGCGTGGTGGATCCAGTGCCATCGGCCCGTGCGCAACGCACCGGTGGCGACGGCGGTGCCGAGGGCGCAATTGACGGAGTAGCTGACGGCCGCCGCGCGCAACAGCCGGGGACCCCCTGCGCTCACACTTCGCCCCGCGCAAGCAGCAGCCGGTAGGGCGCCGCGCGCTCGACCCGCCACCCCTCGGGCGCAACCGCGCGCAGCTCGGCAGTGGTGAAGCTGCGACGCACCGACAGCGAGCCGTCGTAATGCAGGAACGAGCCCGCCGCGATCGGCCGCGTCGCGAGGAGGTAGGCCGTGTAGGCGAGCCGTGAGCGTTCGATGTCGTTGTGCAGAGCCCGCGGAGCCAGCCGCTCGCTGTCGGCGAGGAGTGCGGCAAGTGCCTCCCGGGACAGGTGGTGCAGAACGTGGTTGGAGGTCACCAGGTCGAAGCGCTCGCCCTCGGCGACCAGGTCGGCACTGCTCGCGCGGCGGAACTCGACGCCGGGCGGCGCGGGCGTCGATGTGGCGAAGGCGTAGGCGCGCCCGTCCGGATCGACGGCGGTGATCGCCAGGCGCAGGCCGTCGTTGCGAGCCCAGCCCGCGAGGGAGCGGGCGACGTCGCCGCCTCCTGAGCCGACGTCGAGCAGCCGGAACGGCTCGTCGCGCCGCAGCAGCGGACGCAGGCGCGAGCGGTAGAGACCTCGCCAGCCCGAGACGAGCCGGTTCACCGTTCCGAAGCGGGCGTAGGTGGCGTCGAGGAGGGTCCGGTCGCAGTCCGGGTTGTCCATCAGCTCCTGCTCGGCGACCTCGCGCTGGCGAAGGTCCGGCGCGAGAGGCGCGCGCGGAGTCACTCCCCACCCCGCTTGGTCAGCAGCGCGAGCTCGACGGTGAGGCCGGGACCGAACGCCACAGCTCCGATCCGCTCGCCGTCCGCAGCTTCGCCGTGCAGGAGGCGCCGCAGGATGAAGAGGACCGTCGCGCTCGACATGTTGCCGTTCGCCCGCAACACCTCGCGCGACGGCGCCAGTTGCTCGTCGCTCAGGGCGAGCGAGGCCTGCACCTTGTCGAGGATGCTGCGCCCGCCGGGGTGGATCGCCCAGCGCTGCACGTCACTCCGCTCGATCTCGGCGCCGGTGAGCAGCGGGGCGACGGCCGCCTCGATGTTCGCGCCGATGATCGAGGGTACGTAGGTGCTCAGCCGCATCGTGAAGCCGTGGTCGCCGATCGTCCAGGCCATCTCGGTTTCGCCCTCATCGGTGAGCGTTGTGGCGAGCGCGTCGAGCTCGAGCACCGGAGTGCCGGGCGCGGCTTCGCGGGCGGTGACGACAACCGCCGCTCCGCCGTCGGCGAAGACGGAGGTGGCGACGATCTGCTCCGGGTCGTTCGAGCTGGTGAGGTGGATGGTGCAGAGCTCGACCGCGACGACGAGGACGACCGCCTCCGGATCGGCCTCGCAGAACTGACGGGCGGCGCGGAGCCCGGGGAAGGCTCCGTAGCAGCCCATGAAGCCGAGGTGGAAACGCTGGGTCGAGGGTGCGAGACCGAGCCGGCGGACCAGCTGGTAGTCGGGCCCCGGAGCATAGAAGCCGGTGCAGGAGACGGTCACCACGTGGGTGATGTCCTCGGCGGTCATCGACGCGGATTCGAGCGCGCGGCGGGCAGCCTCCGTGAAGAGTTCGGGAGCACGCTCGGTGTAGACGGCGTTGCGCGCCGCCGTCCCCGGGTCGAGCACCAGGCCGGCCGCGGCATCGTAGAACAGGCTCTCGCCCTCCCGCGGGACACGGTCGAGCTCGTCGATCACCGTGCTGCGGGTGTCGATCTCGGACGCGTCGAAGGCCGCGCCGATGAGGCGGGACCCGAGACGGGTCATCGCGGGCTGGGACGCGAAGAGGTCGCGCACCTCGGACTGGCGCAGGACCGTCGCCGGCACCGCCGTCTCGATGCTGCGGATGTGGACGCTCACCCTCTGGAACCTATCGCGGAATCCTGCGGGCGGGTGGTGCCCGGGAACGAGATCAGAGGATCGGCTTCCCGCCGGTGACGGCGATCGTCGACCCGCTGATGTAGCTCGCTTCGTCGGAGGCGAGGAGGACGTAGGCGGGAGCGACCTCGGCCGGCTGGCCGGGGCGGCCCAGCGGGACCTGCTCGCCGAACTCGGCGACCGCCTCCTGCGGCATCGTCGAGGGGATCAGCGGCGTCCAGATCGGGCCGGGCGCGACGGAATTGGCGCGGATGCCCTTCTCGCCGAGCGCCTGCGCGAACGAGGAGGTGAGGCTGAGGATCGCCGACTTCGTGGCGGCGTAGGGCAGCAGCTGGTAGGACGGCTGATCGGCCTGCACGGAGCTGGTCGCGATGATCGACGCGCCCTCCTTCAGGTGCGGGAGCGCCGCCTTCACCAGGTGGAAGTACGCGCTGATGTTGGTCGCGAGGGTGCGGTCCCACTCCTGGTCCGGGATCTCGGTGATGCTCTCGCGGCTCATCTGGAAGGCGGCATTGCTGACGAGCACCTCGAGGTGGCCGAAGCGCTCGACAGTCTCGGCGACGACAGAGCGGCAGTGCGCTGGGTCCTGCAGGTCGCCGGGGAGTAGCAGCGCCTTGCGGCCCGCCTCCCGGACCCAGGTCGCGGTGTCCTCGGCGTCGTCGTGCTCGTCGAGGTACGAGAGTGCGACGTCGGCGCCCTCGCGGGCGAACGCGATCGCGACGGCCTTGCCGATGCCGCTGTCGGCGCCCGTGATGAGGGCGACCTTGCCGCTGAGGCGGCCGGTGCCGGTGTAGCTCGTCTCGCCGTGGTCGGCCTTCGGCGTCAGCTCGGCCTCGGTGCCGGGCGGTGTCTGCTCGGGGGACTCCGGAGTCATAACTCTCCCTCTCGTGTCGTCGGTGACTGCATACAAGCGGCTGGGAGAGCGAGGGCGCAGGGGGTTGACGGGCCGAGGCGCCGCCCAGCCGTCAAGCCCGCGACACCGAACGATGCCCGGGTCTTGACTGATCGTGTCGCCCCGCTCCGGGGCGCTCGGCCAGGAGGTTCGACATGAGCACGACAGACAGGGATCCGGCTGACGGCGGTCTGCCGCGGCGAGCAGAGGGCTCGGCGGCGGGCGGCGCGGCGCGCGTCGACTCGGCGGGGAGCGCGGAGGGGGTCGCCGGAGCCGACCGCTCCGGGACTCCGGACCGCGGCGGCTCCGACTCCGCCCACTCGCCCGAGCACCGCGCGCCCGTCGACCCCGACTCCGCCGAGGCGAAGCACGCCCGCGCCGCCGCCCGCAAGGACATCCACCAGCGCGAGCGCGACCGCTTCGGCGGCTTCAAGATCGGCTGCGCCTTCTTCGGCTGGCTCGCCGCTACTGGGCTCGCGGTCCTCCTGACCGCTCTCGTCACCGCGATCGGCGCCGCCGTTGTCGGGACGCAGGACGTCACCGCAGATCTCGCGGCCGACCCCGCCGCGTTCGGCTGGGCCGGCGCGATCGCGCTACTGGTGATCCTCCTCGTGGCCTACTACTGCGGCGGTTATGTCGCCGGTCGGATGGCCCGCTTCAGTGGAGCGAAGCAGGGCGTCGGAGTGTGGGCGTGGGCGGTCGTCGTCGCGATTGTGGTCGGCATCGTCTCGGCGATCACTGGTGGGAGCCAGGCGCTCTCCGCAATCAGCGGTTTCCCGACCATCCCGCTCGACGCGGGCGATGCCACCGTCGCGGCCGTCGTCACAGCACTCGCCGCCCTGATCGTCGCCCTCGTCGGCGCCGTGCTCGGAGGCCTCGCCGGGATGCGCTTCCACCGCCGCGTCGACCGCGAGGGCCTCTCCGGCCTCGCCGTCTGACCCGCCTCCCTTCCCTCCGCGAGAGGCCACTCGGGTACGCTCCGCCCGGCGTGTCGCCTACCTCAGTGGCATCTCGCGGAAGGGGAGGGGGTGAGCTTCCTCGCCCGCCAGTTGTGACGTTGTTCTGTGCGCGTGCGGCACGATGGGGCGATGAGCAGCACCGACCGGCCCGTCGTCGTCCTCGCTGGAGCGAGCGGATTCCTCGGGACCGACCTCGCGCGCCGATTCACGGCCGACGGCTGGACGGTGCAGCGGATCGGCCGCTCCGGTCCTGATGCGCGCTGGGGCGACACCGTCGGCATCACCCATGTCCTCGACGGCGCTCGGCTTCTGATCAATCTCGCCGGCAAGAGCGTCGACTGCCGTTACACAGCGGCGAACCGCGCCGAGATCCTCCGCTCTCGGGTAGCGACCACCGCCGAGCTGCACCGCGCGGTCGCCGCCGCGCCGACGCCTCCGCCGGTCTGGATGAACGCGAGCACCGCCACGATCTACCGGCACGAGGAGGAACGGGCGAACACCGAGGGCGAGGGCGTGCTCGGCGAGGGCTTCTCGGTCGACGTCGCACGCGCCTGGGAGTCGGAGTTCTTCGCGGGCGAGACACCCGGCGTCCGGCGCCTCGCGCTGCGGATGACCATTGTGCTCGGCGACGGACCGGCGACGGCGATTCTGCTGCGGCTGGCGCGGCTCGGGCTCGGCGGTCCGCAGTTCGACGGGCCGTGGCCCTCGACGCGTGCCCGCCGCGAGGCCGGAGTGCACCACGAGTACCGGCGCACCCTCGGACGTCAGCGCTTCAGCTGGATCCATGTCGAGGACGTGTACCGGGCGGTCCGCTTCCTCGAGGCCTCCGATGTGGAGGGGCCAGTGAATCTCGCGTCTCCGAACCCGAGCGACAACACCGAGCTTTCGCGACTGCTCCGGTCCGCGGTCGGCCGCCGGATCGGCGTGCCCGCGCCCCGCTTCGTCCTCGAGCCCGCGACCTTCTTCCTCCGCACCGAGCCTGAGCTACTGCTGAAGAGCCGCTGGGTCGTCCCCGCCCGCTTGGAAGACGCAGGCTTCCGTTTCGCTCACCCCCACCTCGCCGAGGCCCTCCGTGCCCTGGTTCGACCGTCATAACGAAGGCTCACGCCTCTGAATCCCACGTTTGTGACCCGTCGGCCCGTCTCCGCCTTCGTTATGCAGGCCCTCCGCCCGCAATCGAGGCCGGCACCGCTCTGTGGTCGCGCTACTGCGCGACCCTCAGAGCGATGTCGCTCCGGTAGATCCCGCCGTCGAGGTGGATCAGGTCCAGCGCGCGGTAGGCCCGCTCCCGGGCCTGCGCGAAGTCAGCGCCCCGAGCCACCACGTTCAGCACCCGGCCGCCGGTCGCAACGAAGCGGCCGTCGACCAGCTGGGTCGCCGCGTGGGCGATGGTGACGCCGGGGACCTCCGCTGCCGCGCCCAGCCCGGTGATGGCGCGCCCGGTGACCGCGTTCTCGGGGTAGCCCTCGCTCGCGAGTACAACGGTGACGGCGACCTCGTCGGTGAACGCGGGCCACGGGACGGAGGCGAGGGCGCCGGTGGCGGCCGCGTGCAGGAGCGCCGACAGCGGCGAGGCGAGACGGGGGAGGACGACCTGGGTCTCGGGGTCGCCGAACCGGGCGTTGAACTCGATCACGCGCAGGCCCGCGTCAGTGACGATGAGGCCGCAGTAGAGGAGTCCCACGAAGGGGGTGCGCTCGCGCTGGAGCTGGCGGATGGTCGGGATGGCGACCGTGTTGATCACCTCGTCGACGAAGGCGCGCTCGCTCTCCCAGCGATCGGCGAGCCAGGGCAGCGGCGAATAGGCGCCCATGCCGCCGGTGTTCGGGCCTTCGTCGCCGTCGCCGAGTCGCTTGAAGTCCTGGGCGGGCGACAGGGGGACGACGTCGTGACCGTCGGAGAGGAGGAAGAGCGAGACCTCCTGGCCGACGAGGAACTCCTCGATCAGGACGTCGCCGGACTGCAGCCAGAACTCGGCGTGCGCGATCGCCGCGCTGCGCGACTGCGTCACCAGGACGCCCTTGCCCGCGGCGAGACCGTCGGCCTTCACGACCGAGGGGAGTCCGTACTCGTCGATCACGCGGACGGCGTCGACCAGGGTCGAGACGCGGGTGGCGCGGCCGGTGGGGACGCGGGCCATGTCCATCACGCGCTTAGCGAAGGTCTTCGAGCCTTCGAGGGCGGCGGCGGCCCGGTCGGGTCCGAAGGTCGGGATGCGGCGGCGGCGGAGGGCGTCGGCGACCCCCGCGACCAGGGGTGCCTCCGGGCCGATCACGACGAGTTCGACCCCTTGCTCGACGGCGAAGTCGGTGACGAGGCGGGGGCTGTTCGTATCGAAGTGGATGACCTCGACATCCCGCGCGATGCCGGCATTGCCGGGCGCGGCGATGATCTCGTGGCTCTCCTCCTCCGCGAGGAGGGCCGTGATGATGGCGTGCTCGCGGGCACCGGAACCGAGGACGAGGATCTTCACCCTGACAGGATAGAGCGCCCCGCCCCGCCGCCGGCCCCAGCCTCATCCCCCTCCGCGAGATGCCACTTGTGACGACGACACGCCGAGGAGCGGCGTCACAAGTGGCATCTCGCGGGGAGCAGCGGGCGGGGAGCGGGGGCGGGAGGATGAGTGCATGGCCAAGGGCAGGATCGACGAGGCGAGCGGGCAGTCCGCGGTGCGGGCGGCGCTCGCGGGCGCAGCGGATCGGACCACGACGGCGACCGCGGTGCGCTTCCTTCTGCAGATCATCGAGACGAACGTCCCCGGGCGCAGCGTCGAGGTGCGGGTGCCGCCGTTCGGCGCCGCGCAGTGCGTGGAGGGCCCGGGTCACAGCCGCGGTACTCCGCCGAATGTGATCGAGATGGATGCCGCGACCTGGCTGCCGCTCGCGACCGGCTCCCTCCCGTGGGGTGAGGGCCTGGCGAGCGGACGGATCCACGCGTCCGGTGTGCGCGCGGACCTCGCCCCGTTCCTCCCGATCCTGAGGGTGGACGACACGGCTGCGCCTTAACTTCTCGTAAACGCACCGGCGATCCCTCTTCGGGGAGTTTGACCTGAGGTCCGGCGTCAGGTTGTCTGGGAATAACCCCCTCACGCGGCACGAATCCGCCCCGGATCCACCGCTCGATGCTTGGAGCCCTCTTTACGATGCGCAGTACTTCCCCGGGCCGACGCGGCCTCTTCCGACTCCTCTCCGCGACCGCCGTCGGCGCCGTCGCCGGAGCGGCCCTGCTCGGCGCCACGCCCGCCCTGGCCGCCGAGGGCGATGTCGCCATCGACATCCTCTCGATCAACGACTTTCACGGGCGGCTCGCCGCCGACCGTTCCGTTGCGGGAGCCGCGGTGCTCGCCGGCGCCGTCGACTCGTACCGCGCCAGCAACCCGAACACGCTGTTCGTCTCGGCCGGCGACAACATCGGCGCGTCGACGTTCCTCTCGAAGGTGCAAAACGACATCCCCACCCTCGACTCGCTCAACGCGATGGGCCTGGACGTCAGCACGCTGGGCAACCACGAGTTCGACCAGGGCCGCGACGACGTCGACGGTCGCGTTGTCGACGCCTCGGCGTTCCCCTACGTGAACGCGAACCTCTACGACACGGCGACCGGCGAGCGCGCCTACTCCCCGTACGTGATCACCGAGCAGGAGGGCGTGTCCGTCGCCTTTATCGGCGCCATCACCGAGGACCTCGGCAAGCTGGTCAGCCCGGCCGAGATCTCGACGCTCTCGGTCGAGCCGATCGCCGAGAACGTCAACGAGGTCGCCGCGCAGCTTCAGGACGGCGACGCCGCGAACGACGAGGCCGACGTGGTCGTCCTGCTCCTGCACGAGGGAGCCGACGCCGACGCTGCTGACCTGAACACGCCGGAGGCGGACCCGAAGTTCGGTGCGATCGTCACCGCCGTCGCCCCGAACGTGGATGCGATCGTCTCAGGCCACAGCCACCAGGAGTACAACGCGGCCATCGACGCAGGCCGGGCCTTCCCGACGGTGGTGTCGCAGACCGGCAGCTACGCCGAGAACATCGGTCACATGTCCCTCACCGTCGACCCCGCGACGAAGCAGCTCACCTCGCTCACCAGCGAGGTCGTGCCGCTCACGAAGGTCGTCGACGATCCGACCTCGGATGACCCGGCTAAGACGATCACCGTCGGCGCCTTCACGACCGACCCCGCGATCGAAGCGATCGTCGCCGACGCTCAGGCCGTCGCCGTCCGCGAGGGCAGCGTGAAGGTCGGCAGCATCAGCGAGGACATCTCGCGCGCCTACCGCCCGGACGGAACCACGACCAACCGCGGCTCGGAGTCGACCCTGGGCAACCTGGTCTCGGACGCGCAGCTCTGGGCGACCCGCGAGCTCGGCACGCAGATCGCCTTCTCGAACGCTGGCGGGCTGCGCGACGACCTTTCCTACACGGCGACCCCGGGCCAGCCCGGCGACGCGGACGGAGTGGTCACCTACGCCGAGGCCTCCGACGCGCAGCCCTTCGCCAACACCCTGGTGACGCTGCAGCTGACCGGCGCGCAGATCGCGGAGCTCCTCGAGGAGCAGTGGGTCGGCAGCTCCAGCCACCCGCAGCTGAACCTCTCCACCTCGAAGGATCTCACCTACGTCTTCGACGCAGCGGCGCCCGAGGGCTCGCGCATCTCGCAGGTGTTCTTCCAGAAGGAGCCGATCGACCCGGCCGCGACGTTCACGATCGTGACCAGCAGCTTCCTCGCGAGCGGCGGCGACGGCTTCAGCACCTTCACCGAGGGCACCGGCACGGCCGACTCCGGCCGCATCGACCTGGACGCCTTCGTCGGCTACATCCAGAACCTCGGCACCGTCAGCCCTGACCCCGTGCAGCGCACGATCGGCCTCGCGGACACCGTGCCGGACTCGGGCGAGTACGCGGTCGGCGACACCATGACCGTCGACCTCTCATCGCTCCTGTTCAGCACCGGAGCCGCGGCCGACACCACCGTGACCGCGAGCGTCGACGGCATCGTCGTCGGCACCGCGACGATCGACCCGACCCGGGCCGTCACCGACGACTCGACCGGTCGCGCCTCGTTCTCCGTCCCGATCGAGGAGAGCCTGGCGGGCGGCGCGCACACCGCGACGTTCGCGCTCGACAGCACGGGAACCGAGGTCAGCCTCGGCTTCGCCGTCGCGGCCGGAGCCGGCACCCCGACTCCCGGACCGACCACGGAGCCGACGACCGCGCCGCCCGGCACGGGCACCCTGCCGGCCCCTGCTCCCGTCGCTGGTTCGCACCACCTCGCCGAGACCGGAGTGGACGCGACTCCTGCGTTCGTCGCCGGGATCGCCGCGCTGCTGCTCGGGCTGGGCATGACGGTCGCGCGCCTGCGCCGCCGCACCGCCTCGAAGTAGTCGCACGACCCGGACGACGGGCCCTCGACGTCGGTCGGGGGCCCGTCGTCGTGTGCGGGAGCCCGGCACGGCCGCGCCTCCGCATACACGAGAACGCCGCCTCCCTCAGGGGAGACGGCGTTCGAACGCGATGAGGTGCTGTCGCAGCGGCGGGGCTCAGCGTTGCGAGGGGACCTGACGGTAGCCGTCGCGGCTGGCGACGAGCACCGTCGACACCGTGCCCCATGCGGCGAGGCCACTGAGGACGACGAGGAGTGCGATGCTCATGAGTGTTCTGCCTTTCGTTGCGGCGGCTTCTGATCCATCCGCCGGGTTGCTGGGTATAGCGTCCATTCTCCGGCGACGTGTTCCGTAGAACAATCGACGAGTTCTTGCCCTGACGTGTAGTTTTTCTACCGTGTAGTGTCTCCTCATGGACGTGCGACGGATGGAACTGCTCCGCGAGCTCTCGATGCGCCGCTCGATCACCGCGGTAGCGGAGGCGACGCACCGCACCCCCTCCGCGGTCTCGCAGCAGCTCAAAGTGCTTGAGCGCGAGGCCGGTGTGCCGCTGATCGAGCGCTCCGGCCGGGGCGTCGTGCTCACGGCGGCGGGACGGGAGCTCGCGCGCAGCGCCACCGAGATTGCGATCGCGCTCGAGCGGGCCGACGCGGTCTGGCAGACATTCACGAACAACCCGATCGGCGAGGTCACGATCGCGACGTTCCCGACGGCGGGCCAGATGCTCCTCCCGAACGCGCTGGTCGCGCTGCGCAGCGTCGAGGGGCTGGTCGTGCAGTGCGAGGACGCCGACCCCGGCACCGACGAGTTCGCCGACCTGACCGCCGACGTCGACATCGTGCTCGCGCACTCGCCCACTGGACGCAGCGCCTGGGCCGGCCGCGGTCTCGCGATGGCCGAGCTCATGATCGAGCCGCTCGATATCGGGCTCCCCGCGGGCCACCGCCTCGCCGACCGCGCGACGGTCACCGCGGCCGACCTCGTCGGCGAGACCTGGATCGGCGTCCCCGACGGGTTCCCGTTCGAGCGGGTGATGCAGGACATCGAGACCGCGTCGGGTGAGGCGGTGCGGGTGGAGCAGCGCTTCGCGTCGACCCGAGTGACGGAGGCATTCGTCGCGGCGGGCCTGGGTATCGCGGTGCTGCCGCGGTACACGGCGGGCGGCGCCGGAGTGGTGGTGAAGCCCCTCCGCGGGGTGAACTCGGTGCGACACATCGTGGCGCTGATGCGGCCGGACCGGGCGGAGCGGCTCTCGGTCCGCACTGTCGTCCGCGAGCTGCGCGCGCAGGCCGGCCGGCTCGTGCACGCGCTCTGAGCGATCACGGTGCCGTGCCGTCTCCGACGCGGGAGAGAATGGACGCATGAGCGATCCCGCCGGCCCCGAGGTCACCCGCGAAGAGGTCGACGTCCGCCGCTCCCCGCGCGTCTGGCGCATCCTGGCCCTCGGCGTCGGTCTCGGAGCGATTGCGGCCTTCGTGCTGAGCTTCGCGCTGCCCGAGACGCAGGGCTTCTCGCGCGGGCAGGTCTTCGGATTCAGTCTGTTGCTCTTCGTGACGGTGTTCGGGGCCCTGGCCGGGCTCGTCGTGGTGCTGCTCGACCGGGTCGTCGGCCGCACGGTCGTCCGGAGGACCGCCGAACGAATCATCGAGCGCGAGGAGCGCGAAGCGGATCAGGTCGAGGTCGAGCCCCCCGTCGATGAGGGCGACGAGCCGACCGCCATCGAGCGGACCTAGCCCGCAGTCGCCCGACCTGTGTCGCCTCGGTTCACTCTCGCGAACGGGATCGGAGCGTCAGCGTCGCCGACGCGACGAGGAGCGGCGGCTGCCGGCGCTGGTCGTCGGGCGCTTGGCCGCGGCGCGCTTGGCTTTCTGCGCCGTCGAGATCCGCTTGGCGATGAAAGTGAGCAGGAACGGCAGGATTCGGTAGATCACGGGGTCTCCTCGGGTGAGTGCGCGCGGGGCCGCGCACGTTCCGATCATGGAGCGGCCAGTCGATCCGTGGGACCCGTTGCGCCGCGGAGTGCGCTGTGCAGAGCTTCCGCAGGAAGCGCCTCAGCTCAGCTGCGTGCGCTCCACCCAGTCGAGGTACTCCGGTGTGACGGTGCCGGTGATGTACTCGCCCGTGAAGCAGCTGGTCTCGAGGTCGGTGACGTCCGAGCCCTCGAGAATCGCGGCCTTCATGTCGGCGACCTCCTGATAGATCAGCTGGTCGGCGCCGATCGCCTCGGAGATTTCCGGGATGCGGCGGTTGTGCGCGACCAGCTCCTGGCGCGAGGGCATGTTGATCCCGTAGACGTGCGGGTAGCGCACGGGGGGAGCGGCGGAGGCGAAGGTGACCGTGTTCGCGCCGGCCGCGCGCGCCATCTCGACGATCTCCTTCGACGTGGTGCCGCGCACAATCGAGTCGTCGACGATCAGCACGTTCTTGCCCTGGAACTCGCTCGACATCGCGTTGAGCTTCTGCCGCACCGACTTCTTGCGGACCGCCTGCCCCGGCATGATGAACGTCCGGCCGACGTAGCGATTCTTGTAGAAGCCCTCCCGGTACGCGATCCCGAGCTTCTGCGCGACCTGCATCGCGGCGGGGCGGGAGGAGTCGGGGATCGGCATGACAACGTCGATCGCTCCGCCCGGGGTGTACTGAGCGATGGTGTCGGCGAGGCGGTCGCCCAGGCGCAGGCGCGCCTCGTAGACCGAGATTCCTGACATCACGGAGTCGGGGCGGGCGAGGTAGACGTACTCGAACGAGCACGGAATAAGGCGCGGGTCCTTCGCGCACTGACGGCTGGCCATCTGGCCGTCGGGCGTGATGAAGACCGCCTCACCCGGAGCGACATCGCGGACGATCTCGAAGCCCTGCGCCTCGAGCACCAGCGACTCGGAGGCGACGATCCAGTCGTCCGGAGCGCCCGTGTTGCTGCGGCGGCCGACGATGAGCGGGCGGATCCCGAACGGGTCGCGGAACGCGAGCAGACCGACTCCGGCGATCAGCGCGATGGTCGCGTAGGAACCCTCGACGCGCTCGTGCACCCGGGCGACCGCGTCGAAGACCTCGTCGGCGTCGAGGTCGCGGCCCGACATCGAGGCCTGGAGCTCGTTGGCGAGCACGTTCACCAGCAGCTCCGTGTCGGAGGTGGTGTTGAGGTGGCGACGGTCGACCCGGAAGAGTTCCTCGGTGAGTTCACGGGTATTCGTGAGGTTGCCGTTGTGGACGAGGATGATGCCGTACGGCGCGTTCACATAGAACGGCTGCGCCTCCTCCTCGCGCTCGGCGTTGCCCTTCGTCGCGTAGCGGACGTGCCCGAGGCCCATCGTGCCGAGCAGCGAGCGCATGTCGCGGGTGCGGAACGCCTCGCGGACCTGCCCCGCTGCCTTCTTGATGTGCAGGGTGCTGCCGTCGGCGGTCGCGATGCCGGTCGAGTCCTGGCCGCGGTGCTGCAGGAGGGAGAGGCTGTCGTAGATGGACTGGTTGACCGGTCCGGAGGACACGATCCCAACGATTCCGCACATGCCGGAGGGGCTCCCAAGGGGATAGCAGGGGGGTTTGACGGTCCATCCTGGCACGCGGGGCACGCATCCCCTAATGGTTCGCCGTGGGCGGATCCGTGGCTGAGCGGGGCCGCGGCGGGGTGCGGACCGGCGGATCGGCCGAGTAGTCGCGGCATGGCCCGAGCCGGAGCGACCAGGCGATTTCACGGGCGAGCTGCCCCGACTCCGTGAAGAGCCGCACCTGGTGCGTGTCGGCGAGAGCGGCCGCGAGCTCGTCGCGGTCGGCGGGCGCGAATCCGAGCGACCGCCAGAACGGGCCGGAGCGGCGCGAGAAGAGCCAGGCGCGGCGGGCTCCGCTCCAGGCGGCATCGGCGAGCGCATGCCGGGCAAGGCGTCTCCCCGCCCCGCTGCCGCGACGGTCGACGGCCACGGCGACGCTCCGGATCAACGCGTGACGGCCGTCGGCGCTCGGCTCCCAGCCGGTGCTGCCGACGGTGCGGCCGCGCGCGTCGCGCTCGAGCCAGAGGCGCACCGAGGGCGAATCGAGCCCGGCCAGGGTGAGGTCGGCCTCGGCCAGGAAAGCACGCACCTCGTCGACGTCCGCCGGTCCCACGCGCTGCAGCTGCATGCCTCCGATCCTGGCGCAGGCGGTGACGGATCGCCCCGAGGCGGCGCGTGACGGCCGGTGCCGAAGCGGAGCACCCGTCGGAGGAGGGGACTGCGTGCCGTGGCGGGCGAGGGCAGTCGGTAGGGTCGTCGCGTGAGTGATGAGACGAGCAGCTACGCCCGCGCCGGAGTCGACACGGCGGCGGGGGATCTCGCCGTCGAGCTGATGAAGTCGGCGGTGTCGGCGACCCACGACAACCGGGTTCTCGGCGGGGTGGGCGGATTCGCGGGCCTGTACGACGTTTCCTTCCTCCGCGACTTCCGTGCGCCGCTCTTGGCGACCTCGACCGACGGCGTCGGCACCAAGGTCGCGCTGGCGCAGGCGATCGACAAGCACGACACCATCGGGCAGGACCTCGTGGGCATGGTCGTCGACGACATCGTCGTGGTCGGCGCGCGCCCCTTCTTCATGACCGACTACATCGCCTGCGGCAGGGTCGTCCCGACCCGGATCTCGGACATCGTCGCGGGGATCGCGCGCGCCTGCTCCGAGACCGGCACCGCCCTCGTCGGCGGCGAGACGGCCGAGCACCCGGGTCTGCTCGGGCCAGACGACTACGACGTTGCGGGCGCCGCGGTCGGCGCGGTTGAGGCGGATCAGGTGCGCGGCGCCGATCGCGTGCGCGACGGCGACGTCGTGGTGGCGATGGCCTCCTCCGGACTGCACTCGAACGGCTACTCGCTCGTGCGCCACATCCTCGCCGAGCGCGGCATCGGCTTCACCGACCGCTCGGAAGAGCTCGGCGGTGTGGTCGGCGAGGTGCTGCTCGAGCCGACTCGGCTCTACACCCGCCCCCTGCTGGACCTCCTCGACGACGCCGAACTCGGCCCGGCGGTCCACGCGATCAGCCACGTCACCGGAGGCGGGATCGCCGCGAACCTCGCCCGCGTGCTGCCGCGCGGCTCCTGGGTCGAGGTGGAGCGCGCGAGCTGGAGCCCGTCCGAGGTGTTCCGGGCGCTCGCCGGGATGTCGGGCGCGACACTCGAGAGCACCGAGGGCACCTGGAATCTGGGCATCGGAATGGTCGCGGTGGTCGCGGCCGACGCTGCCGAGGGCGTGATCGCGAGCCTCGAGCGCTCGGGCGTGCCGTCCTGGACGGCCGGCCGCGTCTCGACGGCGGCGCGCGGATTTGACGGTTTCGAGCAGGGCGCGAAGGGCGTCGACGGCGGCGCGGTCCGGCTGGTCGGGTCGTACGCGGGCTGATCGCCGGAGCCCGGGCTCGCGGAACCGCGTCCGGCTCGCAGGATCCAGCCCCTCTGGCGAGCCGGAGGCGATCCGACGAGCCGGAGGGTCGGTGCGCTCAGCGGCGCAGGGTCTCGCTCGGGAGCTCGCCGAACCGGACCGCGTAGTGCTGGGCGAAGCGCCCGCCGCTGATGAATCCCCAGCGGGCGGCCACCTCGCCGACCACGAGCTCACCCGCCGAACCGGCCGCGAGCTCCTCGTGCGCCCGATCGAGGCGGACACAGCGCAGGTAGTGCCGTGGGGTCTGGGAGAAGGCGCGCTGGAACGCCAGCTGCACGCCGCGCACGGTGAGCCCGGCGGCGTCGGCGATGTCGGCCACTCCGAGCGGCAGGTCCGCATTGGCCTGCACGAACTCGACGGCCTGACGCAGGCGCCGGGCGCTCACCGAGGGCGGGGCGGCGGGCAGCGGGGCGATGCGGTGGGTGAAGGTCTGCAGCGCGGCCAGTGCGGCGACGCGGGCGACCTCGTCGCGTTGCAGCACGGTCGGTGCGTGGGCGGTGGCGAGAGTGTCGCGGAGGAGACGGATCGCCGCCCACCAGGTGGTGGTGTCGTGAGCCACGGGCGCGAACCGGAGCGGTCCGGGCTCGGTGCCGTGCAGCTCGGCGGCGATCGTCTCGAGATGGGCGGCCTCGAAGTGCACGAGTGCGTCGCGGTACTCAAGAGCCTCGAAGCCGAACGGCCGGCCGCTCGGAAACATCGCCGGGCGCCCGACGACGAGTCGGTGCTCGTCGCGCCCCAGATCGAGGGAGGCGCGCCCCGCGGTCAGCCAGAGGGCCACGTAGACCTCGCTCGGGGAGACTGTGCCGCGCACCCGACCCAGGAAGGATGCGGAGTGAAGGCTGACCGGCCCCGGCCCGGTCGTCGTGTAGCGGAAAGCGAACGGCGCGACCGTCCGCTCGGCCCGGAATCCGGAGCCGTTGTACGAGCCGGCGTAGAACTCCCGCGCCTCCTCGAGGTCGCTCCCACGACGCTCCGACTGCCACACGGGCAGCCGTACGGGCGGGGAGACACTCATTCGATCAGTCTCTCAGCGACCACCGACATTCGTTCCTTCCTGCAGGAAAGCGGGAGAACGTGCTCAGCGCAGCACGCCGCGCTCCAGGCGGAACAGAGGAAGCGCGGCCACCGTGGCGGTTTCCACGATCGCTCCGGAGGGAACTAACGCCTCGACCTCCGCCTCCGAGAACCACTGCTGCTGCGTGTCCTGCTCGCTCGCCGCGCGCTCGTGCTCGCCGTGCGTGAGTGCCTCAGCGAGGACCACGTCGACGGACTGCGCGACGAATCCGTACGCCTCCACGAGTCGGCCCAGGTGCGTGAGGCGTCCGGCCCGCAGGCCCGCCTCTGCGAGCGAAGCGGCACCGCCACGAGGGAGCGGCCCCTATTCACGGGAGGAGTCAGGCACGCTTCTGGTGCGGCTCCTCGAGGAGATCCGTGTCGTCGCCGTCGTCCTCGGCGTCGATCCACTTCGAGTAGTCCGGCTCGTCCGGGTGGCTGAGCTCGCGCTCGAGCGCGCTGTAATCGACCGCCGGGCTGAACGACTTCAGCTCACGGGCGATCTTGGTGTTCTTCGCCTTTTGACGGCCGCGCCCCATGGGTGACCCCCTCACGATGACAGGCCAGACGGGCAGGGAGCCGGCTGGGAAAAGAGCAGACAGGGAAAGTTGAAATCTACGCGGTAGTTTAGCAGACAGGGGACCCGCCACCCCGGGCGCCGATCCGTCGGACGGCCGCCCATCCTCGACCGGGTCAGGAGCACCGTGGACAGTGTCGCCCCACCGCGCCTCGTCGTGGTGATCGGCGCGGGCCAGGCGGGCCTGTCGGTGGCATATTACCTGCGCCGGCTGGGCCTGGTTCCCGGCCGCGACCTGGTCGTCCTGGATCGCGGGCCCGAGCCGGGAGGTGCGTGGCAGTTCCGCTGGAAGGCGCTGCGACTCGGCTCCGCACACCGCGTGCACGACCTCCCCGGCATGGAGCGGATGGGCCTGTCGTTCCAGACGGCTGACCGTCGGCGCCCGGCGCGCGACGTGGTCCGCGAGTACTACGGACGCTACGAGCATGAACTCGGGCTTGAGGTCCGCCGTCCCGAAGTTGTGCGGCGCGTCACCAGCGCCACATCGCGCGACACGCGGTCGCCACTGCTCGTCGAGACCGACCGCACGATCGAGCGCGCGCACCTCCTCGTCAACGCCACGGGCACCTGGGGCTCGCCCTTCATCCCGCACTACCCCGGGCGCGAGCGCTTCCGCGGTGTGCAGATCGATCCGACCGAGTACGTCCGCGCGGAGGACTTCGCCGGGCAGCAGGTGCTCGTGGTCGGCGGCGGCACCTCGGCGATCGGGTTCTTGCTGGAGTTGGAACGGGTGGCGCGTTCGCTGACCTGGGCGACGCGGCGCCCGGTCGTCTACGGCGACGGCGAGCAGCTCGCGATGGAGTCGGCGGTGGACGCGGTGGCCGAGCAGGACCGTGCGGCGCGCGCTGGCCTGCCCCTCCCGAGCATCGTCGGTGGTACCGGGGTGCAGCGCACCCGACGGGTGGTCGCGGGTCTTGAGCGCGGGGTACTGCGCGAGCGCGGCATGTTCTCGGCGATCGAGGCGGACGGCGTCCGCTGGCCGGACGGCTCCTTCACGCGCGCCGACGTCATCATCTGGGCGACCGGCTTCCGGCCGGAGCTGCGCCACCTCGCTCCGCTCGGGCTGCGGGAGCGCGAGGGTGGCATCGCGGTCGCCGACGGCGCCTCGCTGACCGACCCGCGCGTCTTTTTCGCCGGCTACGGCCCGACGGCTTCGACCATCGGAGCGAGCCGCTCGGGCCGGCGCATCGCGCGCGCGGTCGTGGCGCGCTTGCCCTGAGGGGCCGCTCGTTCGCAACCGAGGCTCAGAAACGCCGCGAACGGGCATTGTGAGCGTTCCTGACCTCGGTTGCGAACCCCGGGTGGCGACTACTTCGCGAGGAACGCCAGGACCACGCGGTTCCACTCCTCGGGGTGGCTCACCGTCACCCCGTGCGGCGCTCCGTTCACCACGTGCAGCTCGGATCCAGGGATCGCCGCGTGTGTCCGCGCGCCGGAGCCCTCGAACGGGACAGTGGCGTCACCGTCGCCGTGGATGACGAGCGTCGGGACCGACACGTTCGGCAGGTCCTCGCGGAAGTCCGTGGTCGCGAAGGCCGTCATGCAGGCCAGAGCCGCGTGCTTGGACGACTGCTTCGCGAGCGCGAGCGCCTCCTGGCGCTGCTCCTGCGTCACCTTCAGCACGCCGTCGACCGAGAAGAAGTCGGTGGTGAACTGGTCGTAGAAGTCGTCCTCGCTCTTGGTGAGGCCCGCGGTCATCTGCGCGGCCTGCGCCTTCTCGAGTGGGCCGTCGGGGTTGTCGTCGGTCTTCATCAGGTACGGCGGGACGGCCGAGGCGAAGACCACGCTGTGCAGGCGCTCGGCGCCGTACGTCGTGAAGTAGCGGGCGACCTCGCCGCCGCCCATCGAGAAACCGACCAGAGTGACGTCCTGCAGGTCGAGTTCGGTGAGCAGGGTGTGCAGGTCCTCGGTGAGCGTGTCGTAGTCGTAGCCGGTGAGCGGCTTGTCGCTGCGTCCGAAGCCGCGGCGGTCGTAGGTGACGACGCGGTAGCCGGCCTCGACGAACGCGGGCACCTGCTCCTTCCACGACTCGCCCGACAGGGGCCAGCCGTGGATGAGGACGACGGGGCGCCCCGATCCGCCGGTGTCATCGACATGCAGGTCGGTGTCCTTGAAGAGTCCGTGATGGGCGGTGATGTCGGTCATGGCCAGTGCTCCTTCCGGCGCCGTCGGTCGGCGTCACTCGATGTTCGAGGACGCCTGCCGCGGTGGATGGTCGCGCCGGGGAGGGTTGACAGCCGGACTCAGCCCGCGAGTACCGCGGCCGCGAGGCCCTGCAGAGCGGTCCGCACTCCGTCGTCGACGGGGAGGCCGGCGTCGAGCAGAGCGTTCGCTGCCGCCAGCAGCACGGGCACCGCGGGGGAACAGGAGACGCTGAGCCCGGCGGTGCAGCCGGCGGCGCCCGCGGGCCGCACCACGAGGACGAGCCGCGAGCTGGGCGCGCTCGTACTGATCGTCCCTGCCGATGCCGCTGACAGGGCTGCGACGCTCCCGCGCCGGACGGTGGCCCGCTCCTGGCCGCACGCCACGGTGAACGCCCCCTCGAGCGGGAGCAGGAGCACGCGCGACGACGACTCGGTGTCGGCGGTCGGCTGGAAGCGGATCGTCCCCGCCGTGTGCCAGAGGCGTCGGAGGAGCACTCCGTCGGCCGAGGTCTCGTGCCCGACGAGGGTGAAGGCCGGGTCGGCGTCGGCCTCGCCGCCGCGTTCCTTCAGCCAGTGCTGTGCGGCGGCGCCGTGGAGCGGCATGGAACGGGTCAGCGGATCGGTCACTGCGGCGGCTCCCAGGGTACGGCGGCGGAAAGAATCGACCGCGACGTGAGGAAGAATCATCCTAGGAGTCGGAAGTGTCGACGTCGTGAGATGGCGCGTCCTCGCGCACAAATGCCGCCCCGGCCGCGCTGAGCGCGGCGCCGAGGCGGCATCCGAGGGATCGTGCGGCTACTGGAATCCGCCGCCGCGGTCCTCCGGGTCCTCGATCGGATCGGAGTCGGAAGCGTCGATGGCGTACGTCACGTGGACCGCCTCGCCGACCTCCTTCGCGGTGACGGCGGTGTAGACGAGGTGCGTCTCCTGGCCGTCGACGGCGGCGTAGACGTCGACCTCCTTTTCGTAGCCCCCCTCGGTGCTGACACGGTTCTCGGTCTGGCCGTCGAACGGCCCGCCCTGGAAGAAGGCGAGGTAGCTCTCGCCCTCGGCGAGTGCGCGGATGTCGTTGCTCATGTCCCCAGGTCTACCATCCGGCGAGCGCTGCCCGCGCGGCCTTGCCTTCGGCGGGCGGAGCAGGGCAGGGCGGTGCGCGGGGCGGCAGCACGACGGGAGCGGCCGGCGCGCCTTCGTGGAATGCCGAGAACATAGGATGGCCGGGATGACGATCGGACGCCGCCTCTTCCTCACGGGAACCGTCACCGGAGTCGGGTTCCTGGCCCTCGCGGGCTGCACGCCGTCACGTCCGAGGCCGACCCGCTCCGTTACGAAGGCGCCCGTGCCGACGCCCAGCGCGACCACCGTCCCCGCGCCGGCCGCCTTCGTGCGCTCAGCCTGGGGGAGCGACCCGTACGCACTCGGCTCCGTCTCCTACCTGCCGGTCGGCGCAACTGCGCAGCACCGCGCCGACCTCGCCGGCTCCGTCCTCGACCGGCTGTTCCTCGCGGGCGAGGCCACCGATACCCAGGCGCCGGGCACGCTCCAGGGCGCCTGGAACTCCGGGGTTCGCGCGGCCGCCGAGATCAGCACCGTCGCCGACGAGGGTGAGCGCATCGCGATCGTCGGGGCGGGACTCGCCGGGGCTGTCGCCGCACGGCGACTGACCGACTCGGGCTTCGATGTGACCGTGGTGGAGGCGCGCGACCGCACCGGCGGGCGTATCGCGACCTCGACTCCCGACGGCTGGCCGATCGCCGTCGAGGCCGGCGCCTGGGCCCTCACCGACGCGGGCGCCGCCCTGCTCGAGGGCGTCGCGGACGCCGGAATCGCCACCACGGCGGTCGATCTGATCGGCATCCGCTCGACCGGCATCGACGGCTCGACCCTGAACACCGGCACGACCGGTGCGGACGCGCTGACCCGTGCACTCGAGTGGGGAGCGGAGCAGCCGGAGGACCTGTCGCTCGCCGAGGCGTTCGCCGGCTCCGGAGCGCCCGACCCGGCCGAGCCGGGCTCCGGCGACGGCGATGACGCCCGCGTGGCCGCGCACCTCGCCGGCACAACCGCGCTGCGCACCGGTGCGGCTCCCGAAGAGCTGTCGTCCTGGTTCGGGCTGGGCGACGCGTCCGCCGTCTCCACAGCCTCGAGTGCGGAGGAGCTGACCGGCCTCGGCGACGCGCTCCTGACCGACGGGCTCGCGCCCCTGGTCGAGACGCTGCTCGCGGGCGTCGAGGTCTCGCTGCGCGCCGCGGTGAGCGGGATCGGCTACACGGAGACGGGCGTCAGCGTCCGCCTCGGCACCGGCGAATCGTTCACGGCCGACCGGGTGCTGGTGACGGTGCCGATCGGGGTGCTGAAGACCGACGCGATCGCCTTCGATCCGCCGCTCCCCTTCGCGCAGCGCGCGGCCGTCGCCGCCCTCGGCTCGGGCATCGTCGAGACGCTCTGGCTGCGCTTCGACGACGCGTTCTGGGATACGGACGCGGCGGCGCGGTGGTCGCTCGTCGGCTCCGAGGCGGGGATCACCGAATGGTTGAACCTCCAGCCGTCGACCGGCGAGGCGGTGCTCGTCGGCCTGGTCGGAGCGGATCAGGCTCGGTCGCTGCAGGAACTCAGCGACGACGAGCTGGTCACCGTCGCGCAGTCGGCGCTCGAGCCGTTCGCCGTCGTGCCCGGCTGAGGTGTTCCCGGCCGACGTGCTCCCGGCCGAGGTGGCCCCGGCCCGCCTGCCGCCGGAGCCTCGCGAACGGCCCCCGCCGCTCCGACTCGCGCGCGGCCCCGGGCGGGCGCACCCGGCTGAGGGCGAGGACGACCGCGGCGATGCCCGAGATCAGGCCCAGCACGACCACGTCGTAGAGCACGAACATCACGGGCCCGTCGACCTGCGCGGGGTCGAGGAAGAAGTAGGGATACCAGCCGACCAGCGCGCCCCGGACCAGCGTGATGACGCCCCAGACGATCGGGAAGCCGAGGACGGTCAGTGCTCCCCGCCACGCGATCGGGCGGCGGACGGGGTCGAGGATCCAGTCGAGGATCGCGAGCGTCGGGATCACGAAGTGCAGCAGGGCACTCGACCAGGGCACATCGACGCGGACGCCGCGGTTGTTCGCCTCGACCGCGATCAGGCCGAAGACGATCCCCGACACGACCATGTACGTGAGCACGAGGGCCCGCACCGTGCTGAGCCAGCCCGGCTCTCGCTCCTGCGCGAGGGCCACCAGGCCGGACAGGGTCAGCACGACGACTGCAGCCATAGTCGACTGCGTCGTGAAGTAGGCGAAGAAGTTGTCGATCTGGAACGCGCGGAAGCCCAGCGTGTAGAAGAAGTCGCCGATGAGCGCGCTCGCACCCAGCGCGGCGAGGGCCAGACGGAAGATCGCGAACGCCTTCCGCACTTCCGCTCCGATCCGCCGCTGAGCCCGGACGGCCGGACCACCGTGCAATTCTACGGTTGTCGTTCTTCGGGCTCCTCGATCGCGCCGCTCCGACGGGCGCGGGAGGCGGGCTTCCTTGACACTCGGGCGAGCAGTGAGCTCCCACACGAGGATCTTCTCTGCCGCACTCGGAATCGGCACAGCAGTCAGGTAGGCAGGGGAAAGATCCTGTCACCGAGCACGTGCCGATCGCGTCTTACCGATCGATGATGGCGACCGGTGCAGGTCGGACGTCAGTGGTCTCGATCACCGTCTCGTCGTTCCCCAGGATGATGTCCACCTGCGACGTCGTCCCCAGCGGGCCAGCGAAACTGAAGATCGCCTCCTCCGGGACGATCTGACCCCCGTGAAGGGTCAGTTCGAACGGATAGTCGCCGCCCTTTTTATCTCGAAGGGCCACCGACCTTCCCGAGAGTACCGACGTGCCGGACGAAGCAGGCCGGCGTCGAGAGCGTAGGGAGGGGCGTACGAGCAAGCGGATGTCTCGCCTGCGGCGACCGCCCCCGAGCGGGGGCTGCGGCGGTCGGAATCGCAGGGGCCCGGCTCGGACCGGTGACGCACTCTTCGCGGCCGCGGACCGCGCCGGTCGTGCTGCCGCCGGGATAGCGTGCGCGTCATACCTTTCACGCTGAGCCATGCCGTCGTCGCGCTCGCGGTCTCGAACGGTCGGATCCCCGCCGCCGCGGTGGCGGTCGGCGCGATGATGCCGGACATTGGGATGTATTTTCCGATCGGTGTCGCACGCGAGTCGAGCCACTCCCTCCTGGGCGTTGTCACGGTCGACCTGCTGCTCGGCCGCCGGAGTCGTCATCGGAGCGGGCAGCCACGTGGTGTGGGACGGCGTCACCCATCGAGGCGGCCTCCTCGTCTCGGCGATTCCGGTGCTGCAGCAGCAGCTCGGGCCCTTCCGCGGCTACGGGTGGTCGCAGTACGCGAGCGGCGTGCTCGGCTGCTCGGCCTCCGGATCGGCGCGTGGTCTGGTACGTCGGCAGGCGTCCGCGGTCGCTGGACCCGGACGGCCGACAGTCCGTGCGGATCGCGGCGGCGGCGATCGTGCTCGCGGCCGCGGTGCTGCAGGCAGGGATCGTGCTCGCTGGGGCGGGTGTTGACCCGCTCGACGCCGCTTCCGGTGCGCAGGTGGTGCGGGCGTCGATCCTGCTCGTGGCCGGAGGCGGAGGGGCGGTGGTCGCGGTCGCCGCGGTCTGGTGGCTGACCGGCCTCGGCGCCGTCGGTTGAGGCGGAAGCGGTCCCCTGAAGGGAGCACGGGCATCCGCCGTGAGGAGGATGCGCGAGTGCATAGCCTGCCGATAGCGTCGGACACGGCCCGTTGGGGCGGGCCGCCTTCGGGGGAAGGCAGCAAGGGGAAATCGGGGGCCCGCGGCTGACGCCGCGGGCCCTCTACCCTTTTGGTGGGGGGCGCGGCCTCAGCGCTGCTTCGAGCGCGGACGATTCGCCGCGGCCGGACGCTGCGGGATGCGCGGGGCTCCCTCGCCGGCGGCGCCCTGCGGGAGCGATGACGCGGGCGGGATCGGCCGACGGGTTACCGGTCGCACCGGCTCGCCTCGACGCGACTGCCCGGGGATCGGCCGAGAGCGGCGCCCGTAGATCAGCTCGGAGGAGTCGAGCAGCCACGGGACCAGCGCCACCGTCACTCCGTGCACGAGCAGCAGCTTCTGGCGGATCCGCCTCGACTTGTGGTTGTGCAGGAACGCCTCCCACCAGTGCCCGACGATGTACTGCGGCATGTAGACCGTGGTGATTTCGGAGCCGTGCTCGAGGCGGTGCGCCTTGATGTACTTGATGAGCGGATAGGAGATGTCGCGATAGGGCGAAGCGACGCAGCGCAGCGGCACCTCGATGTCCATTCGCGCCCAGTCGGCCTTGAGCTGCGCGGTCTGCGCGTCGTCGATGGAGGAGTGCACCGCTTCCAGCGTCTCGTGCCGCGCCGCGATGGCGTAGTCGAGCGCCTTCAGGGTGGGCTTGTTCATCCGGCCTACGAGGACGATCGCGTGGTCGCCGTTCGCACCGAAGGTCGTGGTCGGGTCGACCTCGATCTCCTTCTCGACGTCGCGGTAGTAGCGGTAGACGCCGGCCATCAGGAAGCCGAGGATCGGCATCACCAGGTAGACGAGCCAGGCCCCGTGGGTGAACTTCGTGATCGTGACGACCACAAGCACCGCGAAGGTCAGAGTCGCGCCGAACAGGTTGATACCCAGGCTCGTGTAGACGGTGCGCGAGCCTTCGCCGTTGCGGATCATCCGCATCCAGTGCTTGACCATGCCCGACTGCCCGAGCGTGAACGACACGAAGACGCCGATGATGTAGAGCTGCACGAGGCTCGTGAGCGAGGCCTGGTAGACGAGCAGGATGATCGCGGCCACGAGCGCCAGGATGATCACTCCGTTGGAGTAGATCAGGCGGTCGCCGCGCGTGTTCAGCGACTTGGGCGCGTAGCCGTCGCGGGCCAGGACCGAACCCAGCAGCGGGAAGCCGTTGAAGGCAGTGTTCGCGGCCAGGAGCAGGACGGCGGCGGTCGCCGCCTGGATGATGAAGAACAGGATCGTGTTATTGCCGAAGGTGGCCGCGGCCACCTGCGCGATCACCGAGCGCTGCGGAGTGGTGGCGCAGTCGGCGAAGCCTACGAGGTGGCAGGCGTTCTCGGCGTAGTGCACGTTGGAGAGCAGTGCGAGCGCGGTGAGGCCGACGAAGAGCACGATCGCGATCGTCCCCATCGCGACGAGCGTGCGCTGCGCGTTCTTGACTTTCGGCGCCCGGAACGCGGGCACCCCGTTCGAGATCGCCTCGACGCCGGTGAGCGCCGCGCAGCCGCTGGCGAAGGAGCGCAGCAGCAGGAGCACTACGGCCGCCTGCGTGAGCTGCTCGCCCTGCACGGTGAAGCCCGCCGACTCCGCCACCGGGGTGTCGCCGACGACAGTGCGGATCAGGCCGACCACGACCATCGCGAAGACGCTCGCGACGAACAAGTAGGTCGGGATCGCGAAGGCGCGGCTCGACTCCGAGACGCCGCGAAGGTTCACAGCCGCGAGCAGCACCACGAAGAGGATGGCCAGCTCGACCCGCAACGGCGCCAGCTCGGGGACCGCCGAGATGATGTTGTCGACTCCGGAGGCGACCGACACGGCCACGGTAAGCACGTAGTCCACGAGCAGTGCGGACGCGACCGTGAGGCCCGCCGTTTCGCCCAGATTGGTGCGGGCGACCTCGTAGTCGCCGCCTCCGGACGGGTAGGCCCGAATCAGCTGGCGATAGCTCAGCACCACCACGACGAGCAGCACGACCACGCAGGCGGCGACCCAGGGCGCGAAGGTGAGGAAGGAGAGCCCGCCGAGCAGCAGGATCATCAGCAGCTCCTGCGGCGCGTAGGCCACGGAGGAGAGCGGGTCGCTGGCGAAGATGGGAAGCGCGAGCCGCTTCTGCAGCAGCTGCCCCTCGAGCTTGTCGCTCGGGAGCGGCTCGCCGATGAAGAAGTGCTTCGCGGTGCGCAGCTCGGTCGCGTCGGTCGGTGATCCGTCCGCGGCGGACGGGGGACCCTCGTGTGTCACGAGCGACGACACTACTCCGTTGCACGGGGGCAGTCACGACGCCCGGGAGCGGGCCGAGCGGAGGCTGATCTCGCCCTGTGACCGGGAGTTTCCCTGTGCTGTGATGTGCGGCAGGTGAGGTGCTGGGCGCGGGTGCCCCGAGAGGGGGTTAGCGGCTGCCGCGGGTGGCAGCTCCGATCATGCGGGTGAGGCTGTCGCGGAGCCCGGTGAGCTCGTCGAGAGGGACGTCGAGGCGCTCGACGATCTGCGGGGGGACCTGCAGTGCCTGCTCGCGCAGCGCTCGTCCGGAGGGGGTCAGTGCGACGTCGAGGCGGCGCTCGTCATCGCTGCTGCGCGCGCGGGTGAGGTGGCCGCTCGCCTCCAGGCGCTTCACGAGCGGGCTGAGGGTGGCCGGTTCGAGGTGCAGGGCGGAGCCGAGGTCGGCGAGCGAGCGCGGGCTGCGCTCCCAGAGCGCGAGCATCACGAGGTACTGCGGATGCGTGAGTCCGAGCGGTTCGAGCACGGGTCGGTACAGGCCGATGACGGTGCGCGCCGCGACGGCGAGGGAGAAGCACACCTGGTTCTGGAGGGCGAGCGGGTCGGGTTCCACAACGACATCCTCTCATCGCGCACTGATGGTTAGTACACTAAGGATATGACGCGGAAAAAGACCGGCTCCCTCTACCAGCGCTTCAATGCGCGGCTGTTCCCCTGGCTTGGTCCGCCGCCGCTGGGCCCGTACAACCAGCCCGAGCAGGAGGCGTCGGCGGGCCGGGCCTGCCCGCTCTGCGGACGACCGATGTCCGAGCATGTGATCGACCGCTCGGGACCACGGACCCAGCTGTACTGCCCGAGCGACGCCTCCTGAGTCGCACGTCCCCGTTCGGGGGTCAGGAGCTTCGGGCGGTGGGGGCGGATGATGAGCGCATGTCCCGACTGAGCCCCACCGCCGCCCGCGTCGTCCAATACCGCCGATTCGGCGACGCGGATGTCCTCGAGATCGCCGAGGTCGAGCGGCCCAGGCCCGGAACGGGCGAGGTTCTCGTAGAGGTGCTCTCCGCCGGGGTGAACCACATGGAGGCGTTCATCCGACAGGGCCGGTTCGACTCCGCCCACTCCGCCGCCTTCCCGATGCGCCAGGGCACCGACTTCTCGGGGGTCGTCGTCGCCCTGGGCCAGGGCGTCACCGATCTCAAACTCCGCAGTAATGTGGTCGGCCACGCGCTCGTCGGCTCGCACGCCACCCACATCGTGGTGCCGCGCCGCAACCTCGTCGCCAAGCCCGCCTCCGTGAGCTGGGAGGTCGGCGGAGCACTGTTCCTCGCCGGAGTGACGGCCTGGCGCGCGCTCGAGGCCACGCACGTCGGACCCCACGACACCGTTGTCGTCTCCGCCGCGGCCGGAGGAGTGGGCAGCCTCGAGATCCAGCTCGCGAAGCTGCGCGGTGCGTCCGTGATCGGCACCTGCGGCGAGCGCAACTTCGACTACCTCCGCCAGATCGGCGTGAAGCCGGTGGTCTACGGCGACGGGATCGCCGAGCGCATCCGCGCCGCGGCGCGCGACGGAGTCACGGTGTTCCTCGATAACTTCGGCGGGGAGAACGACGCCCTGGCCGACGAGCTCGGCATCGCGGCGGGGCGCTTCCACTCCAGCGACGACCGCAAGGAGATCGAGCTGCGCGCCGTGTGGCCCGACGCCGAGACGGCCCAGCGCGACACCGAGATCCTGGGCGAGCTGGTCGGCCTCGTCGCCGAGCAGAAGCTGCGGGTGCTCGTGTCGGGCTTCTACCCCTTCGATCAGGTGCAGGACGCCTTCGACGACCTCGAGAAGCGGCACTCGCGGGGCAAGATCGTGCTCGGGATGAACCCAGTGGACCCGGCGAAGGTCACGAAGGCACGCGACATCCACGAGGCCGGGCGGTAACTGACGCTCGTCGCCGGGCCCGCCGGACGGCCACACTAGGGCCGTGGCGCCAGGACGCCCGGGAGGAGAGACGCGATGCAGGAGCCCGTCGTCGCGATCGTCTGGATCGTCTCGTTCGTGGTCGTGACCGTCCTGGTCACGGGACTGTCGGGGCGGGTGAACTGGTCCGCTCCCGTGGCGCTCGTCGCCGTCGGGGCTCTGGCCTCCTTCGTCCCCGGTATCCCGGAGGTGGTGGTCGAACCGGACGTGGTGCTGTTCGGGATCCTGCCGCCGCTGCTCTACGCGGCGGCGATCCGCACCTCCGTGCTCGATGTCCGCGCGCGTGGCGACAGCATCCTCCTGCTGTCGATCGGGCTTGTCGTCTTCACGGTCGCGGTCGTCGGCGCCGTTGCCTGGATGGTCGTCCCGGCGATCACGCTCGCCGCGGCCCTCGCGTTCGGCGCGATCGTGGCGCCCACGGACGCCGTGGCGGTCACGGCCATCGCGGGACGACTCCGCCTGCCGCGGCGCATGCTCACGGTGCTCGAGGGCGAGAGCCTCCTGAACGACGCGACTGCGCTGGTGGCGCTGAACGCCGCCCTTCTGGCGATCGTCAGCACGGTCACGCCGGGGCGCATCGCGCTCGACTTCGTGCTGGCAGTGGCTGTGGGCGGCGGGGTCGGCATCGGCATCGCCGTGCTGCTCGGCTTCGTGCGCAAGCAGGTGCAGTCGTCCGTCCTCGACACGAGCCTCTCGCTGGTGACGCCGTACGTCGCGTTCATCCCGGCGCAGCTGCTGCACGGTTCCGGGGTGCTCGCGGTCGTGGTCGCAGGCCTCTACCTGGGCTACCGGGCGCCGGTCATCCAGTCGGCGCAGGCGCGCATCGCGGAGTCGCTCAACTGGCGGACGATCCAGTTCCTGCTCGAGAACGCGGTGTTCCTCTTCATCGGGCTCAGCCTGTCGTCGGTGGTGCGGGCGACGGCCGACTCCGGGGTCGGGGTCTGGCAGACGGTCGGCATCGGCGCGGCCGTACTCGCGGCGCTGATCGGAAGCCGCGTGGCCTGGATGTGCCTGACCACGCTGCTCTTCCGTCACGGCCCGAACCGATTGCGGCAGCGAGGGTGGACCTGGCCGACCGCGATCGGTGTGTCCTTCGCGGGCATCCGCGGCGTGGTGACGCTCGCGGCCGCCTTCCTCCTGCCCGAGGAGACGCCGCAGCGCGCATTCCTGCAGTTCCTCGCCTTCGTCGTGGTGGCGGGGACGCTCGTCGAGGGTCTCGCGCTTCCGCGGCTCGTCCGAGCGCTGAAACTGCCGGCTCCGAACGAGATGCAGGAGCACGTGGAGAAGCAGATGCTGCTCGCGGAGGCGCAGGCGGCGGGTCTCTCGCGGCTCGACGAGGAGCCGCAGGACGGGGTCGAGGATCGGGTGCTCGACCGGCTGCGACGGAATGCGACGTTCCTCGCCGACGCGCTGCAGAATCCGCCGGAGGGCGAGGGCGTGGAGCCGCTGCCGCAGGCCTACAACCGGCTCCGGCGCGTGATGATTGCAGCCGAGAGGGAGGCGGTGCTGCGTGCGCGCGCGCAGGGGCGGTACCAGGAGCCGGCGGTGGTGAGTGCGCTGGCGTTCCTCGACGTGGAGGAGGAGGCGCTGGCGGTCGGGCGGCAGTAGGCGGGGACTTGGAGAGTTCCCCGCCTACCGCGCTGTCAGCCCAGGGTGGAGCGGACCGAGGCGCGCGCCTGCTCGAGCGCGGCGCGCAGAGCGTCGACGCTCGCGGTGGTCACAGAGCCGGTTGCGGAGGCGGTGCGCAGCTGCGCGCGCAGTTCGTCGCGGAACTCGGTGAGCAGCACTTCGGCGTCGCGCAGAGCGAGGCGCGAGGCGGTGCGCGCGTCGGGCTCAGGCTGCTCGGAGCCGCTCGGGCCGGAGGCGGTGTGCTCGGAGGCGGTGTGCTCGGAGCCGTTCGGGCCGGCCGCCGGGTCCTGCGGGCGCTGTTTCTCTGCGGAGTGCTCCGGACGGCGACCGGGTTCCCGAGCGTCGCGGGCGGCGCTGGCCAGGTCGGCGCGGAGGCTCTTCATCGCCTCCGCGACGCCGAGTCGTACCTCGTCGGCCAGCCGACGGACGGAGTCGGTGAGTTCCTCCTCGATGTCGCCCAGATCGGTCGCGCGGGCGGCGAGCTCGGCGCGGCCCGCATCGGTGATGGAGTAGACGGTCTTGCGGCCGTCCGCCTCCTTCGTGACGAGTCCCTCCTCCTCGAGCTTCGCCAGGCGCGGGTAAACGGTGCCGGCGCTGGGGGCGTAGGTGCCGCCGAAGCGCTCGCTGAGAGCCTGGATCAATTCGTAGCCGTGGCGCGGCGATTCGGCGAGGAGGTTGAGCAGGTAGAGGCGCAGGCGGCCGTGCGCGAAGACGGGGCTCACAGCGAGCCTCCGTCCATCGGGCGCTGACCGTCGGCGGGACCGGACTCGGGGGAGCCCCAGCCCTCGCCGACCGTGGCGGAGGCGGTGGTCTTCGATCGGCGGACGACGCTCACATCGCCCGAGACCGAGTTGGCGGCGACGTCGACCCACGCCGAGTCCAGGGAGCCGGTGGTCGAGGTGTAGCCCCGGCCGAAGGTGCCCTTGATGACGGAGCCGTCGAGCTGGAGCGCGCCCGAGACCGTGTTGATGCGGTAGCGGGCGCCGAGGCCCTCGTCGATGCGGACGGTGAGGTCGCCGCTGACGGTGTTGGCCTGGATCCGGTCGGGGGTGCCCTCGGCGTCGACGAAGACGCTGCCCGAGAGGCCGTCGACGGTGAAACGAGTGAGGTCGCCGGTCGCAGTGACGTCGCCGGAGACGGTGCGGGCGGTCACCCGGCCGGTGTGGCTGCGGACCGAGAGCTCGCCGTGGACGGTGTTCACCTCGATGTCGCCGTGCAGGCCGTCGAGGACGATGTCGCCGCCGACCGTCGAGACGCGTGCGTCGCTGTGCAGGCCGGAGACCAGGCCGTCGGCCGACACAGTGTCGAACGCCAAGGCGATGCCGCGGGGGACGAGCAGGCTGATATCGGCGCGATCGCCGCGTCGGCCGAGGCCTTTCACGACGTCCACGATCGTGTCCCAGCGCAGCTGGATGTGGTCGACCTCGAGGCGGTCGCCCTCCATCGAGACCTTGAGCGGGCGGCCGTTGACGCTGTGGACCTCCACGCGCGCCGTCGGTTCGTCGTGGGCGATGACGTCGACCTGGCCGCCGACGAGGGCGACCTTGACCGAGCGGACGACGTCGAGGTCGATGACCTTCGTCTCGCCCGACTGCACGAGCCATTTCTCGAGGGACATGAGCTCCTCCTCCTGCACCTGCGGTGCCTTGCGGAAACGCGATACATCGCGAGTTGGTGGTGTCACGATATATCTCGATCGGGACGCCTCGCAACAGGCCTCGGGCGGTTCTCAGGCTGCGGTGTCGGGTGCCCTCGTGCGTCGTCGAGGGGATGAGTGCTGGGCCTGGCCGTGGTAGACCGAGGGCATGGATCCCATCGCGGTACTGGAGGAGATCGCGGCGCTGCTGGAGCGGGAGAGGGCCTCGCGCTATCGGGCGAAGGCGTTTCGGCGCGCGGCCGCGGTACTGGAAGGCATGACCCCCGAGGAGCGGGACGACCTCGCTCGGGTGCGGAGGGAGTCCGGGATTGGAGACACGACCTTCTCGGTGATCGAGCAGACGCGGGCGGGCCGCGTACCCGAGTACCTCGCTGAGCTGCGCGCCTCCGCGCCGCCGCCCACCAGTGCGCTGCGGGGGCGGCTCCGCGGCGACCTGCACAGTCACAGCGAGTGGTCCGACGGGGCGACCCCCATTGTTGCGATGGCGGAGGCGGCTCGCGCCCTCGGCCACGAGTATCTGGCGCTCACTGATCACTCTCCCCGGCTGCGGGTCGCGCACGGTCTCAGTGCGCAGCGGCTGGAGGAACAGCTCCAGCATCTCGCGATGCTCGACACTGCGCCGCTGCGGCTGCTCAGCGGTATCGAGGTCGACGTGCTGGAGGACGGGGCGCTGGATCAGAGCGACGACCTGCTGCGCCGGCTCGACGTGGTTGTCGCGAGCGCCCACTCGAAGCTGCGGCTGCCCTCCCGCGAGATGACGGCTCGGCTGGTGGCGGCGGCCTCGGACCCACGGACCGATGTCCTGGGGCACGTCACCGGACGGTTGGTGGCGGGTGAGCGCGGCACCCGCCCGCCGTCGACCTTCGATGCCCGCGCCGTGTTCCGGGCCTGCGCCGATCAGGGGACCGCGGTCGAGATCAACGCTCGACCCGAGCGCGAGGATCCGCCGGACGAGCTGATCGCGCTCGCCCTCGAGGCGGGCTGCCTGTTCTCGATCGACAGCGACGCGCACGCGCCGGGCCAGCTCGGCCTGCTCGACTACGGCGCCGAGCGGGCGGAGCGCCTCGGGGTGCCGGAGGAGCGGATTGTGACCACCTGGCCGCTGGAGCGGCTCCTGGAGTGGACCCGCGGCTGACGCATCTCGCGCATCGCGCACACGAACTGCGAGCATCATCCCCTTGACAGGCGGCCGTATCGCGGGAGGGGTCCGGCCGCAAGAGGCGAAATCCCAGCTGCTCAGGCGGCATGCTCGATACCGGTCCGCTTCTCTGCGGCTGCTCGGGCGGTCTGGAGTGGCGTTCCGCCCCATCCTCCACAGCACTCTCCGCTCCAACAGACCAGGTGAAGCATGGCCACGCAGACCGCTCTTGACGCCGTGCGCGCCGCTCCCACTCTGCTTGAGGCGATCCGGTCGGCCGACGAGTTGACGATCGCCGCGGTGAGCGACGGCGGTGGTCGCGCCGTGCGCCTGCTCACCCGCGCGGCCCTGGACCCCTCCGATCAGCTCACCGCGATCGCGGCTGTCCACTCGCTCGCCCAGGTCTTCGACGAGGAGGCCGACCTCGCGCTGCTGATGCTGCTCGAGGACGAGCGGCCGTACCTCCGTGAGCACGCGGCCTGGGCGTTCGGTGGGCGGCTGCCCCGGCCCGCCGCACTCGGTCCGCTGCTGCGCCTGGTGCGCGACGGCGGTTTCTCGGGGATGCTCGCGCAGCGCACGGTCCTGCTCTGGGCCTCCTCGACCCCTTACCTCATCGCGGTGTCGCTCGAGGGAGCGCTGCTCGGTGAGCTCGAGGCGTCCGCCCGAGCGCGGTTCGTCGAGACGCTCGGGCTGGTGCCGGGAGCGATCGCAGAGCGCACCCTTGTGCACGTGGCCGCAGATCGAAGGGAGGGACCGCAGGCCCGAGCCGCTGCGACGGAGGCGCTCGGCGAGCGCGGATCCGACGACGCCGAGCTCCTGCTCACGCGCCTGGCGGAGGAGCAGGGGCCGATCGGGTCGGTTGCCCGACTCGCTCTGACCGACCTCGCTCCCGCTTCTGCCGGGACGGCCGGGCCGACGGTCGCCCAGCTCTTCGTCCACGCTGACATCGACGGGACCCTGACCCGGGTGGGCGCCGGCGACAACGGCGGCATCGCGACACTGCTCGTGCGGTTGGGCGACTCGCTCGTTGAGCAGGAGGGGATCGACCGGGTGCTCACGCTCTCGCGCGGGACCCCGGCTGAGGCGGAGCGTGCACTCGGCGAGCTGCCCGACGCCGGTCACGGGTTCGCTCCGGTGCCCTTCGTGGGGTCGCCTGTCGCAATGCCCCAGACCTGGAGCCGTCGCATCGCGGCGGAGCGCGGCATCCGGCGGATCCTGCGAGCGGCGGGACGGGTCGACGTGCTGCACCTGCGTATGGCCGATGTGGGGTCTCTCGCGGCGGCCGCGGTCGCGCGGGAGCTCGAGATCCCGGTCGTGTTCACCCTCGCTCCGGACCCGCACGCTCTGATGGCGGGGCTGGACGCGTCCGGCGCGCTCACCCGCGCAGACTTCGGCGAGCGCGACGTCGCCGAGCATTTCTGGTTCCGGGTGCGTCTCGTGCAGCGCCTGGCCGCAGACGCTGCGCACACAGTGCTCTTCCCGCGCGATGAGCTGGCGGCGACCATCCGAGAGCTGATCGGCGTCGACATCACCGCGCATCCGGAGCGGCACACGATCGTCCCCGAGGGGATCGACGTCGGCCTCGTCGAGCGCGGGGAGACGGCGGCGCGCGCTTCCGCCGCCGGTGAGACAGTCGCTCTGGACGAGGGCGGCGATTTGGCCTCGCTCGACGAGCTGCTGGCGACGCTTCCCGAGGACCGGCGCGGACTCCCGCTGCTGCTCAGCGTCGGGCGCCTGCACCGGGTGAAGGGGATGGCGGCGCTCGCCGAGGCGTGGGCGGCCGATTCGTCGCTCCGCGACCGCGCCAACCTGCTCCTCGTCGGCGGTGACCTCGCCGACCCGAGCCCCGACGAACGCGAGCAGCTCGACCGCATCGCCGCCGTCCCATCCGACGGCCTGCTCCTGGCCGGCCACCGCGCGAACGGGACGGTCGCACGGTGGCTCGGCGCGATCCGACACGGCCGGCCCGGTTTCTCGGCCGCGGGTGGGGCGTACGTCTGCGCGAGCGTGAAGGAGGAGTTCGGCATCGCCCTCCTCGAGGCGCTCTCCGCGGGCCTGGTCGTCGTCGCTCCGGCGACCGGTGGGCCCGCGACCTACGTCGAGGAGGGGGAGACCGGCTTCCTGGTCGACACCGCCGACTCCGCGGCGCTCGCCGCCGGCGCTGCCGCCGCACTCGATCTCGCGGGCGGGCCTCTCGGCGAACGCGCGGCGTCCCGCGGGCACGCGATGGTCGCCGAGCGCTACACGGTGCAGGCGATGGCGCACGCCCTCGCCGGCGTCTACGCGCATGCGACCGCGGACCAGGAGCATCCCCTCCGCTCACCGCTCGTCCTGGGGGCCTCGTGACCCTGCTGATCATCAGTCCCGATTACGCATCGCACCTGCTGCCGCTGGCGACCCTCGGCACGGCGTGGCAGGAGGCGGGCGAGCGCGTCGTCGTGGCGACGGGCGACGCGACGCGCTCGATCGTGGACAGCTTCGACTTCGAGCACATCGCGCTCCGGCTGGGGCGCGGGTCGAACCCGGGTACCATCCGCGCGGAGGAGCAGGTCCCCGATGAGGGAGCGTCCCTCCGCGGCTTCTTCGACGCCACACGACGCGGGATGGTGCCCACCCTCGCCTACCAGGCACGGGAGCGGCTCACTGATCTGCTCTGGGACCCGGCCGGAGTCGCCGCGCGGCTGCGGGTGATCCTCGACGAGGTACAGCCCGGAGCGATCGTGGTCGATCACCTCGCCTTTACGGCGCGGGTGGCGCTGCGTGGCCTCCGCGTGCCCTATGGGGACGTCGTGCTCGGTCACCCCAGCGCGCTCACCGTGCCCGGAGAGGTCTACGGATTCCCTCCGGTCTGGCCGGACGCCTTCGTTCCCGACCCGGACGACCTCGGTGCGCTGCGCGCACTCTGCGAGCAGGTGCGCGACTCCTTCACCGCCGAATGGAACGCCGCTCTCGCCGCCCTCGACCCGGGAGCGGCCCCCAGTGCCGACGCCTTCGCGGAGAGCGGCGACGTCCTGCTGCTGAACTACCCGAGCGAGCTCCACGACCCCGCTCGGACCGCTCAGCTGCCGCCGCACGCGTTCCTCGGCTCCGCCGTCCGCGAGGAACCCGAAGACGCGGAGGTCGAGGAGTGGCTCGCGGCGTCCGGGGATCCGATCGTCTACGTGAGCTTCGGCAGTTTCCTCTCGGTGCGTGACGACGTGCTGGCCCGGGTCGTCGAAGCCCTGGCGGGGGTTGAAGTCGGGGGCCGGCCCGTGCGGGTGGCGCTCGCCTCGGGTGCGACGGAGTTCTCGGCCCTCGGATCGGTCCCCGAGGGCTGGCTCGTGCGCGGCTTCCTCCCGCAGGTCGCTGTGCTCCGCCGGGCCGACCTCGCGATCAGTCACGGCGGCAACAACAGCGTCACCGAGGCGATGACCGCCGGCGTGCCGCTCGTGGTACTGCCGTTCTCGACCGACCAGTTCGCGGGGGCCGCCGCGCTCGAGGACGCCGGGTTCGCCGCCGTGCTCGACCCGAACGCGGCGACTGTGACGGAGCTCGCCGAGGCTGCTCGGCAGATGCTCGCACTCGACGCTGCCGTCCGCGCTCGACTGGCGGAGCTCGCCGATGGCCTCGCAGGAGAGACGGGGCCGCACCGCGCCCTCTCCGCCCTGAGCGGAGCGACGGTGCAGCGCTAGCCCGGGCCGATGGTCGAGCCGACGCCGAAGGGTGCGCCGTTGTGCGCAGAGCAGGACGTCGCCCGGGCCTGCTGGGTGCTGGACGCTCTCGGCCCGTTCGGGTGTTTCGACGGGATCGTCCCGCCGCTGTTCGAGGCGGCGGTGCGGATCCTGCACCCTTCCGGCAGGGACCCACGTGTGCGCTCGCGCGAGGTCGCCGAACGCGAGGGGACCGACCTGCATCCGCTGGCGCAGTGGAACTCGCTTGTCGGCGAGCACCTGGACGAGTGCTCGGCGCCCCGGCTCGGACTTCTTCCGCTCGACGAGCTCACGCTGATCGCCGAGGCCCTCGCCGCGCACACGGCGGCTCCGGGGGACTGCTTCGCCGTCCTCTGGGCGGGGTTCGGGACGCTGACCGGCGGGTCGGCGACCGTATTCTCCCGCTCGGGCGGATCGGACCGGTTGCCCGAGTGGAGGAGCGACACCCGCCCGACCGGCTGGGAGCACCCCGAGATTGCCGCCGCGGGGACAGTAGGGCTGCCCGGGCGCGACGGGCCTCTTCTGTCGCTGGACGTATGGGCTCTCGAAGACACTGGCTGGGCGCGCGTCTCGGGCTTCGCGGATGCCTCGGGGCTTTCCACGCGGACTCCGCTCGCCCTCTGGCCGGAGGACCGGGCGTGGTATCTCGCGAGCGAGGTCGACGTCGACTCGACGCTGGTCGGCGGCTCGCGGGCCCTCCTCGACGACCTGGTGCTCCTCTCCCGCACGGGGCGGATCGAGGCGCTCCTCCTGCCGCTCGAGGTGGACCTCACGAGCACTGGTGACGGCGTGAACCTGAGGCTGCGGGGACGGGGTGACTGACGACGACGAGCGCTGGCTGGTGGTGAAGGGCCGGCGGTGGCGGCGAACCGACCCCTCGCTTCCGAAGGATGTGGTCGCGGGGCTGACCTCACATCTTGGACGGGGCCGCTCAGCAGTGCGCTCGGCGAGGATGCACGACGACGCGGAAGCCGAGGCGCTGGCGCGGAGGCGGGTGGGTCTCGCGAAGCACGGACTCGGTGAGCGTGGACCGATCTGGTGGGACGAGCCCGAGGCCGATCGACTGGACCGCGCGCGGGAGGCGCTGAGGGCGCTCGAGGAGCTCGACGCTCCGGGGGACTGACTCGACTGCTGCATGTCACGAGCGTGCTCGGTCCGCGGGTGCCGGTGGGCGGGCCCTGGCTGATCGGGGGAGAGATGGGGGATCCGGCGGCTGTGGAGGAGTGGCGGCTTCGGCGCGGCTGGTGCGATTCGCAGGGGATTTCGACGGCGCCGACCGTTCCATGCGGCGTCGAGGGGTCCGCCCGCTGAAAAACCTGCGGATCGGACGTGTTCCTGCGGATCGGACGTGTTCCTGCGGATCGCGTGCGATATGCAGGGGATCGTGCGCGTGAAGAAGCAGGAAAGCGGACGGATCGACGATGGTGCGCGGATCCCCTGCGAATCGCACCTTCCCCTGCGAATCGCACGATCCCCTGCGAATCGCACCTCGCCCCGCTCACGTCACGCCCTCACCCCTCCGCCCCACCCCGCGAGCGGACGCGTCACCGGGTCGCGTGCCCCTGCGAGAAGGGCGGAACTCCCTCGAGCAGCGACCCCGCCAGTGAGAGCGCCCCACGCACGCCGGACTCGTCGCCGAGTGCCGGGCGCACGACGCGGATCCGCCCGCCGGCCGTCCCCGTCGCTCCGGGCGTGCCCATCAGCCGCTCGACCTCGGCTTCGATCGCGGGGACAAGCCCCGGCGTCTTCGACACCCCTCCGCCCACCACCGCGAGCCGCACGCCCGCGACGTAAGCGAGCGTTGTCACGAGCTGCGCGAGGTAGTAGGAGCTGAAGCGGAGGTTCGCGGCCGCCTGCTCGGCGCGGAGGCGGGAGCCGTCCATGCCCCAGCGGGCCGAGATCGCAGGACCGGCGACCAGGCCTTCGAGGCAGTCTCCGTGGAACGGGCAGGTGCCCGCGAAGCCGTCCTCGGGGTGTCGTCGGGGCAGCAGATGCGCGACCTCTGGCCAGCCGCTGCCGGCGAGGAGCCGCCCGCCCGCGATGACGCCTCCGCCGACTCCGGTGCCGACCGTGAGGTAGACGAAATCGCCGACTCCGACTCCCCAGCGCGCCTCCCCCAGTGCGGCTCCATTGACGTCGGTCACGAGTGCGAGCCGGGCGCCCGACGCTGCCGCGCCGAGGGGGCCGAGCACGTCCGTGCCCTCCCAGCCGAGCTTCGGGGTGGAGGTGAGGTGGCCGTAGGTCGGGGAGGAGGGGTCGATATCGAGCGGACCGAAGGAGGCGACGCCGATTGCGGCGACGGTGCCCGGGACTGCGTGACCGCCGACGAACCCGGCCAGGTCGGCGAGGGTCTCGTCGGGCCCGCGGGTGGGCAACGTCGTCGTCGCGAGGATCCGCTCGGGGTCGGCTGCCGTTGCGACCGCCGCCACGACCTTGGTCCCCCCGGTCTCGATGCCGACGAGGAGGGGACGGTCGGTCGTGTCGGTCATGGAACTCCGGGCTCGTGCGGTACGGCGGGGCCTCAGCAGGCGGTCAGCGATTGCACCTGCGCCGACAGCGTCAGGGGGCTACCGAGCAGGAGGACCTGATCGAGGTCGTGGCTCTGCATCTTCACACGGGTGGTGCGCGGGAGGCAGGTCGGCTCGCTGAGGTAGAGCGCTGCGCCCTGTCGCGCGGCGACAGGGCCGACGGCGAGGGCGTCGGCGAAGCCGGTCGCGGTGGCCAGGTAGACGGTGTCGGTCAGGTCGGAGGGCGGGAAGGCGTCGTTGAGCAGGCGGCTGGTGTCGTGCCGGTCGACGCCCGCGATGCGGGAGACCGTGTCAGCCAGCTTCGCGGCGCGCAGATCGGCTTCGACTCCGGTCGAGATCGACGGTGCACCGCCCAGCAGGCGCGCGGCGACGGGGTCGAGGCGGGCGAGGGAGTCGCGGGTCGCCTGGTCGAGCCGCGAGCGGGCGCCGTCGACGAGCAGTACAGGCTCCTCGCGGCGGCCGGCGATCGGCGCGACAGAGAGGGCGTCCGGGAAGCTGGTCCCCGTGGCGAGGAAGACGTCCGGGTAGCTGCCGGCCGGGAAGGCGTCCTCGACGATCCTGCGCGAGGTGTCGTAGCGGTCCGTTCCCGCGATGCGGTCGGTCCGGATCCCCAGGGCCGCGACCTGCTCGAACACCGCGTCGCTCACGGAGAGGGAGCTGCCGACCACGACGATCCGCTGCGGTGCCAGGCGGCGCAGCTCGGCCGCCACCACGTCGGGCAGGACGTTCGGATCGGTGAGCAGGAGCGCACCGCCCTGCTTGGCCGCGGCGGGACCGGCACTGAGCGCGTCCGGCCAGTTCGCTCCGCTGGCGAGGTAGACGACAGGCGCCGCATCCGTGAACGCGGAGGCGGTCACCGCGACCGCGGTGGCGTAGCGGTCTGTGCCGGCGAGCCGGGCGGTGTCGGAGGCGTAGGCGGACGGGAAGAAGTCGACGTCGCTGCATCCGCCCGGGGGAACGGAGACGACGGCGCGCTCGTCGAGGCGGGCCAGGCGGGAGAAGTACTGGTCGTCGTAGGCGGGGTAGCCCGGCTCGACGAGGCGCAGGAGGTAGTCACCGGCGGGCAGAGGGAGCTCGCCCGTACTCCAGGCGCGGGCGGCATCGGGGGCTCCCGTGGCCGGGATGGAGGCGAGGCGCGTGTACGTCCCGCCGTCGGCCCACCAGGCCTGCACGGTGAAGGCGGACGAGGAGACGCCCGCGATCGCGTCGGCGCTGACCGACCCGGACAGCGCGGCGGTGCGCGGGAGGGTGATGGTGAGGTCCCCGTCGGGCCCCTGGGTCGTCTTCGCGGAGTCGGCGATCGGAGTGTCGCCGTACCAGGTCGGGTACCAGTCGTCGCTGCCGATCAGGGTCGCGCGGAGGGTGAGGGGCTCGCCGCCCGGGACGGCGACGGAGAAGTCGGGGCCGGTCTCGACCAGTGCCACCTGCGCTCCGGCGGCGTCCTGGACGCGCAACTCGAAGCGCGGATCAGCGGGGGCAGGATGCTCCTCGTCGGCGTCGCGGAGCGCGACGGTGCCGGACAGGACGGCGTCGGCCGCCTCCTTCTGAACAGCGTTGGCGCCGGGGAGGTCGGCGACGGCGGGACCGGCGGCGAGGCCGACGAGCAGGAGAGCGGAGACGCCGATCGCGGCGAGGGAGCGTGCGGGCACGGCGGGCCTTTCGCAGAGTCCGCGGGAGGCCGCGGCGGACACGGTGTCTGAATGCTAGCCGCCGCCCACGGTCCGGCGGGGGGCTGAGTATCGGTGGGAGTAACCCCCATCCGGGGGTCTGACGAGGTTCGTGACCCCGCCGAGGAAGTCCGCACGAGCAGACTCCCCCCGACGGGTGTCCCTTCTACGTGGCGACCGCTGCCGTGGCGGCGGAGGAGCGCGTCGCCGTCGCATAGCCGGTCTTCTTGCCCGTGACGGTCACCGTGATCGTCTTCCCCACCGTGGCGCTGGTCGGCCTGTAGGTGGCGGCCGTCGCCCCGCTCAGGGCGGTTCCGTTCGCCTTCCACTGGTAGGTGAGGGTGACGGGGGAAGGGCCCCAGGTGCCGGGCTTGGCAGTGAGTGTCGAGCCGACCTTGGCGGTGCCGGTGACGCTTGGAGTCGCGGCGGAAAGGGTGCCGGCGACCACCGCGCCCGTGGCGGCGGAAGTCTTCGACGCGCCGGCGTATCCAGACTTCGACCCCGTGACTGCCACGGTGATCGCCTTGCCGATCGTCGCGCTGGTCGGAGTGTACGTTGCGGCCGTCGCTCCGCTCAGGGCGGTCCCGTTTGCCTTCCACTGGTAGGCGAGGGTGACGGGGGAGGGGCCCCAGGTGCCGGGCTTCGCGGTCAGGGTGGAGCCGACCTTCGCGGTGCCGGTGATCGTGGGTGTCGCCGAGGTGAGGGTGCCCGCGGTCACGGCCGCGGTTCCGGAGGAGACCCGCGTCGTCGAGACGTAGCCCGACTGGGAGCCCGCGACGGCGACCGTGATCACGGTGCCTGCGTCGGCCGGGACCGGACGGTACGTGCGGCCGGTCGCTCCGCTGATCGCGCTGCCGTTCGCGCGCCACTGGTAGGCGAGGGCGACGGGCGACGGCCCCCACGTTCCGGCGTTCGCCGTCAGGGTCGACCCGACCTTCGCAGTGCCGGTGATCGTCGGCGTCGCTGCGGTGAGGGCGGTGCCGCGCAGGGCGACCACGGTCGCTCCGGTCGGGCTCTCGCCTCCTGCGTTGACCGCGGCGACAGTGAGCGTGTCGGTGCCGCTCGGCGCGAGGTTGGTGAAGGTGAAGGAGCGCGTAGAGCCCGTGACTACGGTGGACCAGGGGCCGGATCCTGCGTTGTCGACGCCGTTGCGTGAGACGCGGTAGCCGGTGATCCCCGGATTTCCGGCCGAGACGGGCGGCGCCCAAGCGATCGTGGCGGTTCGCGCCGTGTCGTTCGTTGAACCAGTCACCCCTGTGGGCACGGATGGCGCGGAGTAAGGGTTCGCGACCTCGGTCGCGGTGGCGGGCAGGCTGCTGCCGACCGCGTTGATCGCCTGGACGGCGAAGGTGTAGGAGGTGTTTGGTCGGAGATTCGTGAAGGTCTGTGAGCGGCGATCGGCTGCAACGACGGTCGACCAGGGGCCGCTGCCGGACGCGTCGGTGCCGGTGCGAGCTACTCGGTAGCCAGTGATGTCGGTGCCGCCGTCGCTGGCTGGGTCGGTCCAGGTAATAGTAATCGAGTTTCCGGATGCCGAAGAGTAGATGCCACCCGGTGAATAAGGTGCGGAGGTTCCAGTGGTGAACTTCACGCACGTTTTCGGGGAGTCTAGACGAGTTAATTGCTCCCGATATCCATGAATCGCAGATGAGGACCAAACACAAAATTCGTAGCCCCGATTGCGCTCCAATGCCAGGTTCTGAGAGGTGGAATCGGCGGCGTAAACCGCATCATATCCGCGGTAGTCGTCGTAATCCTCATTGGGTCCGTATGTGTAGTCGGTGGTGGCATGATACTCGTCGAATGTGCAAACCAGACCGTTGACCGACGGCGCCGTCCACCGTGCCGAGGCAAGCGCAGTATTCGTGTCGACTGCGATCGTGAGATTGGATGGACTTGCTGCTGAGGCTGACCTCTCGACGTCGGCTGTCGCCGCCGGGCTCTGCGTATCGGACGGTACGAGCAATTCGCTCTCTTTCCCTCCTTCAAAAGGGGAGGAGAAGTCGGTCACGCTGACGACCTCGACGCCGATAGGGCTGCTGGAATCGCGGACCGCGATTGTCGCCGACGTGCCGCCTCTCACTTCGGACAGGGCCATCGTAAAGGTCTGATACAAGTAGTACTCGGGGTGAAAATAGGATTTTTCATACACGTGCACGCGGTACCCGGCAACGAATTGCTGGGGGGCGTCCCAAGACACCGTGATCGAGTCCGAGCAACCGTCTTGCAGGGCGACCACATTCGTCGGCGCGGCCGGCGACCCCGCGGCCTGAGCCGGAGTGGCGACGAAGAAGGAGAGGAGGAGAGCGAGCAGGAGCCAGACGCTAAGGGTCTTCGTGCGCATGAGTGTGCATCCAGCTTCGTCGCGGGGAGAAGGCCGACGATCGTCGGGCTGCAAGGATCGTCCCACCGGCTGGCGGACGTCCGTAGTCCCCCTTTTTGGGGTTCCGATCGCCCTCTGCCGCACGCGCGTCGCCGGGGGAACCTCGAACCGTCGAGGGAGCCCCCTCCAGCTGGTTCCCTCGACGGGCCGGGGTTCCCTCGATGGGCGGGGCGCTGCGTGAGAGGGGGTGTGGACGCATGATGTGTGCGTGCCACGGCGGAGAGTGAGGGATTGCGGCGTGTCACACTGGGCGGGAGCGTGCTCGCACCCCGCCGGGGCACGGAGCCACTGGACCCGGTCCGCTCATCCGCATCCTTTCGCAGGAGGACTCGAATGACCGATACCGCCGTGCTCCCCGAGGCACCCGCCCGAACCTCCGTCGCGAAGACGATCCTGATGTGCCGCCCCGAGCACTTCACCGTCGTCTACCGCATCAATCCGTGGATGGACCCGCAGGTGCCCACCGACACCTCCCTCGCCGTCCGGCAGTGGCAGACCCTCTACGACACCTACGTCGACCTCGGTTTCGCGATCGAGCTGATCGAGCCCGAGGCGGGCCTGCCGGACATGGTCTACGCCGCCAACGGTGGCTTCGTGATCGACGGCATCGCCTACGGTGCCTCCTTCACTTTCCCGGAGCGCCAGCCCGAGGGCCCGGCCTATATGGACTGGTTCCGTTCGGCCGGCTTCGACGTCCGCGTTCCGGAGGAGGTCAACGAGGGGGAGGGCGACTTCCTCCTCGTCGGAGAGCGGATCCTCGCGGGCACCGGCTTCCGCTCCGCCTCCGACTCGCACGCCGAGGTCGGCCGCGTGTTCGGTCGCGAGGTCGTCACGCTGGAGCTGGTGAATCCGTCGTTCTACCACCTCGATACCGCGATCGCCGTGCTCGATGACGCGACCATCGCCTACCTCCCGAGCGCGTTCAGCGAGGAGGGCAATCGCACCCTCCGCGAGCTCTACCCCGACGCGATCCTCGTCTCGGAGGAGGATGCCTCCGTCCTCGGCCTCAACTCCTTCTCGGACGGCCTGAACGTGGTCATCGCCGCCCGCGCTACCGGCTTCGAGCGCCAGCTGCGCGAGCGCGGGTACAACCCGATCGGCGTCGACCTGTCCGAGCTGCTGCTCGGTGGCGGCGGCGTGAAGTGCTGCACGCTCGAACTGCGCCGCTGACCCCCGGCCGGTGCCGCCCCTGCGCAGCGCCGGCCCACCCTCCACTGACTCCTGGAGAGTCGATCGTCCCCTCAGGAGGAACGACATGAGCATCACCGACACCACCACTGCACGCTCCGCCGCCCTCATCGCCGCGGAGGAGGAGCACGCCGCCCATAACTACCACCCGCTGCCCGTCGTCGCGGCCACCGGCGAGGGCGCCTGGATCATCGACGTCGAGGGCCGCCGCTACCTCGACTGCCTCGCCGCCTACTCCGCCGTGAACTTCGGCCACTCGCACCCGGTGCTCCTGGAGGCGGCCCGCGAGCAGCTCGGCCGCATCACCCTCACCAGCCGCGCATTCCACAACGACCGCCTCGGCCCGTTCGTCGCGGCGCTCGCCGCGCTCGCCGGCAAGGACATGGTCCTGCCGATGAACACGGGCGCGGAGGCGGTGGAGTCGGGCATCAAGGTCGCCCGCGCCTGGGGGTACCGGGTCAAGGGCGTCGCGCCGGGGCGGGCGAACATCGTCGTCGCGGCAGGCAACTTCCACGGCCGCACCACCACCATCATTTCGTTCAGCGACGACGCGGAGGCGCGCGACGGCTTCGCTCCGTTCACGCCCGGGTTTCGCACGGTCCCGTTCGGGGATGCCTCAGCCCTCGAGGCCGCGATCGACGAGGACACGGTGGCCGTGCTGATCGAGCCGATCCAGGGTGAGGCGGGCATCGTCGTGCCGCCCGCCGACTACCTGCCGGCTGTGCGCGAGATCACCTCGCGGCGGAATGTCCTCTTCATCGCGGACGAGATCCAGTCCGGCCTCGGCCGCACCGGCGCGACCTTCGCCTGCGACCTGGTTGGAGTCATCCCGGACGTCTACCTGCTCGGCAAGGCTCTCGGCGGCGGCATCGTCCCGGTGTCCGCCGTGGTGGCGAATGCCGACGTTCTCGGCGTCCTACAGCCCGGCCAGCACGGTTCGACCTTCGGCGGGAACCCGCTCGCCGCCGCCGTCGGCCTCGCGGTCGTCGAGATGCTCGCGACCGGCCACTACCAGGCCCTCGCCCGCGAGCGCGGCGCCCAGCTGCACGCGCGCCTCCAGGCGCTCATCGGTCGAGGAGTTGTCGCCGTCCGCGGCGCCGGACTGTGGGCCGGTATCGACATCGACCCGCAGCTCGCCACGGGCAGCGCCGTCTGCGAGGCCCTGATGGCCCGCGGAGTGCTGGCCAAGGACACGCACGGCTCGACGATCCGGCTGGCGCCGCCGCTGGTGGTCACCGCCGCTGAGGTCGACTTCGCCGTCGACGAGCTGGAGGCCGTGCTCGCGTCGCTGCGCTGAGCCGCGCCGGCCCTGCTCCGCGAGATGCCACTTGGGTACGCCTCTATCGGCGTGTCGCCCACTCAAGTGGCATCTCGCGGAGGTGGGGTCAGCGGGTGGCGCCGGCGACAGCGGACTCGGGGAGGGTGCTCATGGGGAGGGTGTACTCGCCCTTCAGCGCCGAGGTCCACACGGTGGCGGGGGCGACGGCGGCGAAGCTCGAGTTGAGCAGCGCCATCAGCGTGGTGTGCAGGGAGTGGGCGTCGACCGAGCCGGCATCGTTCGAGAGAGCGATGGCACCGGTGGCGTCAGAAAGGACCTCCGCTCGGAGCCCGTGCGTCTGGGCTTCGGCGGCCGAGGCGAGGATGCAGTTGTTGGTCATGTAGCCGACGAGGGTGATCGTGTCGACGTCGTGCTCGCGCAGCCAGTCGAGCAGGTCGGTCCCCGCGAAGACGCTGCCGAACTGCTTTGTCACGCTCTTCCAGGTGTCGGAGCGGCGCCGCTCGATCTCCGGGTGCAGCGCGAAGGACGGGCCGGCCGGGTCGAAAATCGGTGCTCCCTCGCCTGCGCTGTGCTGGACGACGGCGATCGGGAGGCCCGCTGCGGCGGCGGAGTCGAGGGCGGCGGCGATCCGCGGCAGCGACTGCGCGTGCGGCGGGTACTGGATTTCGAGCGGACCGCTGAAGTACTCCAGCTGCACGTCGACGAGGATCAGTGCGCGGCGCGGTGTGGTCATGAGGTGCTCCTCTCGGTGGCGGACGTCCCCGATCCTTGCGCCCGGGGCTGGGAGCGGCGGTCAGCCACCCGGCCCGCGACTCGGTCATGCTCGCGATCACTCCTCCGCTCGCGCCTCCTCCGGACGGCGCCCGGACTGCTCAGCGCCAGCCGCCGTCTCGGGCGCGACCACCACAACGGCCGAGCCGTCCGATCTCGGGTCGCTGGCGGCGTCCCACCCCTGCTCTGTTGCCACGATCACGTTGCTGTGCCCAAGAAGCTCGTCGCGGGGCGGGACGACACGGAGCGGGAAACCTGCATCGGCGAGAGCATCACGGGCGGTGCGCGGAACGTCCGCTTCGATCGTTACGGTCTCCTCCACATCGCCATCGTCCTGAATGCCGACGACCCACCGCGGTGCAGAAGTCGCTTCGAGTGCGGAGGATCCGGCGACAAGGCGCAGAAGAAGGTGCGTATGGATCTGAGCCTGCGCCTGACCGCCCATCGTCGCACCGGCGTAGGCGAGAGCGCCGCTTCGCTCGACCAGCACGGGCATCAGCGTGTGCGGTGGTCGGCGCGAGGGGGCGTAGGCGGCGGGATGTCGCGGGTCCAGGGAGAACGAGGTGCCGCGGTTATGGAACAGGATCCCCGTCTCCGGCTCGAGGACGCACGCGCCGAACGCCCAGAACACCGACTGGACGAGGGAGACCGCCCACCCGTCGTCGTCGACCGCGACCAGTCCGACGGTGTCGCCCGTCGCCGGCGCGATCGCGGTCGCGGGCAGGGACGCCGGCTCCGGCATGGCGATCAGCGCGTCGGCGTCGTGATGGGCCGTGTCGGGGTCGGAGAGCCATCGGCGGCGGACGCTGTTGCTCGCATAGAAGGTCCGCGCGAGCAGACCCGCATCCGCGCCGAGCGGGTCGGGCCAGGCTGCGGACGCGGCGGTCACCGCGTTGCGCAGGAAGGCGAAGCCCTGCGAATTGGGGCGGCCCGTGTGCAGGTCGAGGCCGAAGACGCGTCGTGTGAGCGCTCCGGAGACCGTCGGGCGGTACTCGGCGGCGTCGTCCTCGGTCAGCGCCGACCCGAGCGCACGCAGTCCGGCGATCCAGCGCGCGGCGAGGGGGCCGCGGTAGAAAGCCGAGGTGCCCTGCTCCTGCAGGGTCTCGAGCGTGCGGGCGAGCTGCGGCTGGCGCAGAGTGTCGCCTTCGACGAGGCCCCGGCCGTCAGGGAGGAAGAGGGCGGCGCAACCGGGGTCGGCCGCCAGAGCATCGCGGTCCACGCGGATCGCCGCACCGACCGAGCGGGAGACGGGAGCGGACTCCGCCCAGGTCCGCGCGGGCTCGAGCAGCTCGCCCAGGGGGAGTCGCGCGCCCGCGTCGTGCAGCACGCCCCAACCGGCGACGCCGCCGGGCAGGGTGACCGTGTCGATGCCGCGGGAGGGGAGCTGGTTCTCGTAGCGCGCGCGCATCGTCTCGAGACTGCTTCCGCGCGCGGAGGTCCCCGTTGCGTTGATGAAACGGATGCGGCCGTCGGGGCTGCGGACGAGGGCGACGAGGTCGCCGCCGAGCGCGACGTTGTTCGGATACACGACGCACAGCGCCGCCGCGGCGGCAATGGCCGCGTCGACCGCGGAACCGCCGGCGCGTAGTGCGCGCTCGCCGGCGGAGGTCGCCAGGTAGTGCGACGTCGAGACGGCCCCGCTCATGCTTCGTCCGTCGAGACGGCCGGGCGCTCGGCTGAGGCGAGCAGGATCTGCTCGAACACGGTTCGGACGTGCTGACGCGCGGCTTCCTCCGCGAGTGCACTGTCCTTCTGAGCGATGGCCTCGTAGATCCGGCGATGTCCGTCGTTCGAGGTGCGCAGCCGCGCGACCGACTGCAGGGTGCTGCGCCGGCTGGGCGCGATCCGGGTCGAGATGAGGTCGGTCAGCTGAGCCATGAGCGGGTTGTGGGTGTAGACCGAAATCGTCTGGTGGAACAGTCGATCCAGTTCGGAATACCGGCGATGTCGACGTGGTGGGACTCGACGCAGGGGCGCATCCACGCCCGCGTGATCGAGAACATCGCAGGTCGGACCCTCATGGGGTCCGGCTACCTCTCGCCGGCCGCGGTCGAGGGGATGGGTGCGCTCTCCGGCGCGGTGAGCATGTCACTGGCCGACTTCACTCACCCGGCGAGCGGTCGGGTGCTGCAGTGGGACCTCCGACACTCAGGTCGGGTCATCGATACCCTCCTCCCTGCCGAGCCCGACACCGACGTGCGCGCGATCGTGCAGCGTGCGGCCGCCGCTGCCCGCGCGGCCCTCGCGCCGGTGCAGGACTCGCTTCCCCTCCGGGCCGGGCACTTCGACGTCACCGACGACAACGTCCTCTGTGCCGACGGGGCGCGCGTGCCCGACGCCGTCATCGACTTCGGCGATGTGTGCTCCTCGTGGCGCGTCGCCGAGATCGCGACAACCGTCTCCTCCGTGCTCCACCACGACGGTGCGTCACCCGAGACCGCTCTGCCCGCCATCCGAGCCTTCGATCGTCTGCGCGAGCTCGGCGATGACGAGATCACAGCGCTCTGGCCCCTCGTCATCCTTCGGGGCGCTGTGCTTGTCCTCAGCGGTCGCGCCCAGGTACGCCTCGACGACGAGAACGACTACGCCGCCGTCGCACTCGATCGCGAGTTCCGCATCCTGGTGCAAGCGGTCTCCGTCCCGATCGCCGTCATCACCGCCGCCACCCGAGCCGCTCTGGGCCGCCCGCCCGCAGACGAGCCGACGTGGGCGGGTGCGGGTGTCCTGGCAGGAGCCTCCCCGCACGTCGAGCTCGATGCGACCACCGAGTCACCGCTGAACGACGCGGGCGCGTGGCTCGACGCCTCGACGCTCGACGGGGCGGCCCTCGCCGCACTCGACCGGGGAGCGGCCACGGTGACGGTTCCCGCGTGGCGAGCCCAGCTCACCGGAACGACCAACCCGCTGCCCTCGACCTCCGACTCGGTGCCGACCGGTGTGACCGTCTGGCTCGCGGAGAGCGTCTCCCTCTCCTCCGCTGACACACATCGCGACGGCGACAGCGTGGTCTGGTCCTCCGGCGGGGAGAGGGTGACGATCACCGGGGACATCGACCCGGCCTCCGTCGTCCTGCCCGCTCGCACGCGCCTGGTTCTGCGTCGCGGCGTCGACGGGATGACCCCGCCGGAGCGCGTCACTCCCGCTCTCGCCGCCGCGTGGCGAGAGGCCGCCGGAGACCCGGGTGCCGCCGTCGGCATCCCGGCCGCAGCCCCCGTGGCCGATGACGTGCTCGCGAGACGGCACGCCGTGCTCGCAGACGTGCAGGAGCACTACTACGCCGCGCCCCCGCGCATGGAGCGCGGCTGGCGCGAGCATCTGATCGACGTCGACGGGCGTGTCTACCTCGACATGGTCAACAACGTCGCTTCGGTGGGTCACGCTCATCCCCACGTGGTCGAAGCCGGCTCGCGGCAGATGCACCTGCTGAACACGAACTCGCGTTTCCACTACCGCGCGATCGCAGACTACGCCGACCGGATCACGGCGACTCTGCCCGACGGCTTCGACACCGTGTTCTTCGTGAACTCCGGGTCGGAGGCCACCGACCTCGCGATCCGCCTGGCCCTGGCGGCGACCGGACGCTCCGACCTCGTCGCGATGCGCGAGGCCTACCACGGGTGGACCTACGCCAGCGACGCGGTGTCCACCTCCATCGCCGACAACCCGAACGCGCTCGCGTCGCGTCCCGACTGGGTGCACACCGTCGACGCTGCGAACTCCTACCGCGGGGTGCACCGTGGGGCGGATGCCGTGAAGTACGCGCCCGAAGCCGTCGCGGTCATCGACGGACTCGCGGCGGCCGGTCGACCTCTTGCGGGGATGATCGCGGAGACCTTCTTCGGCAACGCCGGCGGGGTAGCCCTGCCCGACGGGTATCTCACCGAGGTGTACGCCGCGATCCGCCGCCACGGCGGACTCGCGATCGCCGACGAGGTGCAGGTCGGCTACGGCCGGCTCGGCGAGTGGTTCTGGGGCTTCCAGCAGCAGAGCGCCGTGCCTGACATCGTCGCCGTCGCCAAATCCATCGGCGGTGGGCACCCACTCGGTGCCGTCATCACGAGCCGCGAGATCGCCGACCGCTACCGCACCGGCGGGTACTTCTTCTCCTCCACCGGAGGGTCCCCGGTCTCGGCCGTCATCGGCATGGCCGTGCTCGACGTCATCGAGCAGGAAGAGCTGCAGGAGAACGCGCGCGTCGTCGGCCGCCACCTCAAGGGGCGCCTCGAAGAGCTCCGCGGCAAGCACGACATCATCGGCACCGTGCACGGTGCGGGCCTGTACCTCGGCGTCGAATTCGTTCGCGACCGCGAGACACTCCAGCCCGCGACCACGGAGACAGCCGCGATCTGCGACCGTCTCCTCGAGCTCGGCGTGATCATGCAACCCACCGGCGACTACCAGAACGTCCTCAAAATCAAGCCGCCTCTCGTGATCACGCGCGCCTCGGCCGACGTCTTCGTCGACGCCCTCGACCGCACCCTCACCACCGGCTACTGACCCACCCCGACCCGGAAAAGGAGCACGCCATGTGGCGCATGCCCGCAGAAACCGCCCCGCACGAACGCACCTGGATGGCGTTCCCTCGCGAAGGGATCACCCTCGGCGACGATGCCGAGGGCCGCGAGGAGGGCTACCGCGCGTGGACCGACGTCGCTCACGCGGTCGAGGAGTTCGAGCCGGTGACCATGATGGTCGACCCCACCGAGATGACCCGCGCCCGGCGCATGCTCGCCTCGACGGTCGAGATCATCGAGGCCCCCATCGACGAGTTCTGGATGCGCGACATGGGCCCCACTTTCGTGGTCGATTCCGAACGGCCTGGAGTCCTCGGCGCGGTCGACTGGATCTTCAATGGTTGGGGAGCGCCCCACTGGGCCGAGTGGCAGAAGTCGGCCGACATCGCCCGCCTGGTCGCTGAGCACAGGGGCATCGAGCGCATCGACTCCCTCCTCGTGGCCGAAGGCGGTGGTCTCCACGTCGACGGCACCGGGACCGTTCTGCTCACCGAGACGGTGCAGCTCGACCCGCGCCGCAACCCCTTCGCCGACCGTCGCCGCGTCGACACGGAGATGGCCCGCACCATCGGGGCAACCGACGCGATCTGGCTCTCGCGGGGCCTGACCCGCGATTACGAAGACCTCGGCACCAAGGGCCACGTCGACATGGTCGCCACCTTCGCCACGCCGGAGCACGTCCTCCTGCACGAGCAGACCGACCCCGGCCACCCCGACTACGAGGTGTCGCGGCTTATCCGCGCCGAGCTCGAGTCCGCTTTCGCCGCCCGCGGCCGGGAGGTGACCATCACCGGCATCCCCGCTCCCACGGCGCTCCGCGACGACGGAGGCTGGCTGGACTGGAGCTACATCAACCACCTCGTCACCAACGACGGCGTCGTGCTGTGCGGCTTCGGTGATGAGGCCGCTGACGCACGTGCCCGGGAGATGATCGCCGACGCCTACCCCGGTCGCCGCGTCGTGACGATCGACGCCCGCCCGATCTTCGACCGCGGGGGCGGGATCCACTGCATCACTCAGCAGCAGCCCCGCGTTCCTCGTTGATGGAGTTGGCTCCGTCGACGATGAGCAGCTGTCCCGTGATGTAGGACGCGCTGCGACCGGCGAGGAACGCCACGGCGGCCGCGACCTCCACCGGCGTCCCCGAACGCCCCACGGGGGTCGCCGCCCCCATCGCGATCTCGTGCTCGCTGGAGGACGACGTGGCGATCCATCCGGGCGCGACGGCGTTGACGGTGATCCCGGCGGCGGCGACATCGACCGCGGCCCCCCTGGTCAGCCCGAGCATCCCGGCCTTGGCGGCGTGGTAGGCGACGTCACCGGAGTACGCCATGACCGCTCCGGAGAGGGACGACACGTTCACGACGCGGCCGTATCCGGCAGCTCTCATGGCGGGCACCACGGCCCGCGTCATCCGCAGCGCGGTGGTGAGGTTGCGCTCCAGGGACATGGCCCACTGGTCGATGGTGATGTCGTCGATCGCGGCGGGGGAGTCGGCCGTGGACACCGAGGTCATGCCGGCGTTGTTGACGAGGACGGTCGGCTCGCCGAACGCGCGGCGCGCGGCGTCGAGCACCGCATCCACCCCGAGCTGCCCCGTCAGGTCGGCCGCCACCCCGTGGGCGTCGACGCCGGCCCTCCTCAGGTCGGCGACGCGCTCCTGGATGCGCTCGGTCGTCGAGGTGACGACCACGCGCATGCCGGCGCGTCCGAGCAGGAGTGCCGTCGCGGCGCCGATCCCCTCGGCGCTTCCCGCTCCGGTCACGATGGCGATGTCGCTTGAGTCAGTCATGGGTTCTCTCTCTTCACGTGGGGGCGGGGCTGCGAGGTGCGCGGGCGGTCGTCAGCCGGTGGACTCGGTCGAAGCGTCGTCGCGCGCCTCCAGCATGAGGAACTGCGTACCCTTCCGAGGCCGGAGGTACAGGGCGTCGTAGACGTAGCCGGCGACGACGATTCCCGCCGCGACACCGAGGCTGGCCCACTGAGCGGAGTCGAAGAGGCCGATCGGGGCCTCGCCCAGGGCGGGGGTGACAGGGGTCTGGGACATGTGCGGCTTTCTTCTCGACGGGGCGCGATAATGTCTTTGACATCAGCGTCAAAGAATTAGGAGAGACAGTGGCACGGCGCGCCGGTACTGTCAACAGGTGGCTCGTCAACGTGATCAGGCGGCGCGGCGGAACGCCCTCATCGAGGCGACCTACGCCGCTGGACTCGAACGCGGTTTGCGCTCGCTCTCGCTGACCGACGTCGCCAAGCAGGCGGGCCTGACCCGTGGCGCCGTCCTGTACTACTACGAGGATCTCGACTCGCTCCTGGTCGAGGCCCACGCTGCCGGAGTCACCCGCTTCTGCGACGAGCGCGATGCGCGCGTCGCAGCCGAGTCGGATCCGCGGGCCAAGCTCGACGTCGCGTTCCGCTCCGGCCTGCCGTCCGGCCCTGACGACGCGCTGATGCGGCTGCTCCTCGAACTCGACATCCTCGCCGGCAGCTCCGACCTGCACGAGGAACTGATGCAGGAGCTCAACCGCCGGCAGGTCGCGACGTACCTGAGCATCGTGACGACCGGCATCGAGGACGGCGCGTTCACTCCCGCCCTCGGATCGGAACTCGTCGCCCAGACCTTCGTCGCCCTCGAAGACGGTTACGGGATCCACATCGTCGCCGACCGCGTCACCACGCACGAGGAGGCACTGCGGGCGATGACCGCGGTCGCCGCGCAGCTCGGATGCCCCACCGGGTGACAGCCGCATGGACCGCGCCGCCGGTTGTCGAAGCGGGAGCGGATGTGTTTCACTCTCCACCGCATGCGGGGAAGCTCCGGGACGGCATCGCCCCGCCCCTCGCCTGCTCCGGCCCGCGCCGGCACGACGACGTGACGAGAGGCCTCCGATGTCGACACGAGTGTCCGAAGACCCGAGATCCGACGAGGTGGCGGAGGGGACCGCGCTCCGGCTGAGCTCTCTCGCCCGGGTCGAGGGCGCCCACCTGGTCGCGGGCGACTGCCCGGGGACGTGGCCGCCGCAGGATCTCGCGGCGCGCCACGAGGGCCGGTCCGTCGCATGACGTACATCCGCATCCTGCCCAAGAACGAGACATCCCAGGCGCGGATGACCGAGGCCCGCGACGCCGTCATGGACCTGCTGTTCGCCGCGGCGAAGGAGATCCTGCAGATCCCCGACAACGACATCATCGTGGAGTTGAACCGGAGCACCACGATCTCGTTCAACCGGTCGGCCGTGCAGGCGGCCGTCGCGCCCGACGTCGTCCTCACCTTCGCAACCAGCGATCACCACCTCCGGCCCCTCTTCCCGGCCCTCTGCGACCGGGTGGTGAGCGATTGGAACGACCTGTTCGAGGACGTCGGACTCGAAGTGTGGGTGAGCCTGATCGACGCGTCGGGCACCACCATCGAGGTGTGATGCGCGCCGACCTCCCTCCACAGCCGATTACCCGTGAGGAAAGTGTGAGGATCCGCCCGTTCCGGGCTCCGGAGCGGCTCACGGCGAGTAGAAACGTCCAGTGACCTCTTCCGTTGTCCGGGGCGACTCCGACGCCCTCGAACCCTCCCCTCTCTCCTCCGCGCGCGCGGGCGGGGTGAAGGCGTGGCTGCTCGAGGGTCTGCGCGACGACTCCGGAGCCCACCCCGGCCCGCACGCGGCGACGGCCAAGACGCACTCCTGGTGGCGCGTGATGTGCCTCACGGGCGTCGACTACTTCTCCACCCTCGGCTACCAGCCGGCGATCGCGGCGCTCGCCGCGGGCCTGGTCTCGCCGCTCGCGACGATCGTCCTGGTGGTGCTGACGCTCCTGGGCGCGCTCCCCGTGTACCGCCGCGTCGCCCGCGAGAGCTTCCGCGGCGAGGGGTCCATCGCGATGCTGGAGCGCCTGCTGCCCTGGTGGGGCGGCAAGCTCTTCGTGCTCGTGCTGCTGGGCTTCGCGGCCACCGACTTCATGATCACGATCACCCTCTCGGCGGCCGACGCGACGGCGCACGCGGTCGAGAACCCGTTCGCCCCGGCGTGGTTCCACGGGGCGGAGGTGCCGCTCACGCTGGGCCTGATCGCTCTGCTGGGGATCGTGTTCCTCCGCGGCTTCCGCGAGGCGATCTCGATCGCGGTCGTGCTCGTGGCCGTGTTCCTCCTGCTCAACGCGATCGTGATCGCCGTGGCGATCGGGCACGTGGCCGAGAACCCCGTCGTCATCGGCGACTGGTGGTCGGCGCTCACGACGCAGCACGGGAATCCGCTGATCATGGTCGGCATCGCCCTGATCGTGTTCCCCAAACTCGCACTCGGGCTCTCGGGCTTCGAGACCGGAGTCGCGGTCATGCCGCAGATCCGCGGCGACGCGGGCGACACCGAGGACGCTCCGGTCGGCCGTATCCGCGGAGCGAAACGGCTGCTGATCACCGCCGCCGTCACCATGTCGGCGTTCCTCATCACCTCGAGCTTCGTGACCACGCTGCTCATCCCGCAGGCGCAGTTCCAGCCCGGCGGCGAGGCCAACGGCCGCGCCCTGGCCTACCTCGCGCACGAGTACCTGGGCGAGGGCTTCGGCACCGTCTACGACATTGCGACGATCTGCATCCTGTGGTTCGCGGGCGCCTCCGCTCTGGCCGGCCTGCTCAACATCGTGCCGCGCTACCTGCCCCGCTACGGCATGGCACCGCAGTGGGCCGGGGCCGTGCGTCCGCTCGTCCTCGTCTTCACGGTCATCGCCTTCGTCATCACGATCCTCTTCCGCGCCGACGTCGACGCCCAGGGCGGGGCCTACGCGACCGGCGTGCTCGTGCTGATCACCTCCGCGTCCGTCGCCGTGTTCCTCTCGGCCAAGCGCAAGAACCAGCGCAAGCGAGCGGTGGGCTTCGCGGTGATCGCTCTCGTCTTCGTCTATACGACGGTGGTCAACGTGGTGGAGCGGCCCGACGGCGTGCGGATCGCGGCGGTGTTCATCGTCGGCATCCTGGCGGTCTCGCTCGTCTCGCGCGTGCACCGCTCCTTCCAGCTGCGCGCCACCTCCGTGGTGTTCGACGCCGCCGCGATCGACTTCCTCAGCACGGACGCCGACGACTACGGCGTGATCCGCATCCTCGCCAACGAACCCGACGACGGATCCGAGGCGGAGTACCGCGACAAGCTGGCGGAGGAGCAGCGCGACAGCAACCTGCCGATGCGCGGCCCGGTGCTGTTCCTGGAGGTGCACACGACGGACTCCTCCGACTTCGAGGAGGACCTGATCGTGCAGGGGCGCGTCTGCCACGGCTTTCGCGTGCTCACGGTGACCAGTGGCAACATCCCGAACACCATCGCCACCGTGCTGCTCGAGATCCGCGACCTGACCGGCGTCATCCCCGACGTCTACTTCGAGTGGACCGAGGGCGGCCCCCTCTCGAACATGTTCCGCTTTCTCATCACGGGCACCGGCGAGGTCGCCCCCGTCACCCGCGAGGTCCTGCGCCGCGCCGAGGCGCGCCGCGACCGCCGCCCGGGCGTGCACGTGGGCTGAGGTGGTGCCGTCGAGGGCAGCAAGTGCTGTAACGAGAGCGAAGAGATCGGACCGATGACCAAGGGTCATGCGACGATCACTTTGTAGGTCAGCAGTAGTGGGAACGTCCCACTGCGGGGTCCGCCCTCGAAGCTGTCGTCGGCACCAGTTACTCCCCTACCTTGAGGGAATGGTGACCTCTCGGATAGTTCAACTCCGCTTGGGCGCGTTCAAGTCGTTCCGGGGGAGCGTGCTTCCTTTGGGTGGCACGACACTCCTCACTGGCCGAAACAGCTCCGGGAAATCTAATGCCCTCGACGGGCTCGAGGTTCTTGCTCGTCTGGCCGAGGGCGAGGACCTCGTCGATGCCCTTGACGGTCGCAGGCGCGAGGGTGGGGCGGTCCGCGGTGGGTCTGTCGGTTGTGCGCCTCACGGGACCAACAGCTTTGAGCTGGGCTGTTCGGTCGAGTTGGGCTCCGATCGCTACGATTACGACCTGGAGATCGAAGTAAGGCCCGACTTGCGCATCATTTCGGAGCGCCTGCAGGGACCCGGCGTGGCGGTCAGTAGCGGAAAGATCTCGTTCGGTCCCCTCGTCGAAACGAAGAGTGCACTCAGCGCCGGTACTGGCATCGAAGCGGAGCTTCACAACGGTAAGCGAGGCAAGAATCCTCCACACAAGTTTCGCGATAGCCGTCTCATCATCAGTCAGATCCCGTTGGCGTTGAGTGGAAGTGACGTTGCAGAGCAGTCGGTGTTGAAGGGTTCAGACGCTGTATTAGTCGCCCTTCGGGGGGGGCTTCCACTTCGACCCAGTTCCTCATCTCATGCGGGACTTCGTTTCTGGGCGCGATGTCGACCTCCGGCGAACCGGCGAGAACTTGTCGGCCGCTCTTCAGAATCTCGAAAGAACTGATCGGGGGGCCTTTGAGGAGATCACCGATTTAGTCAGCAGGATTGCCGACGATCGAGTTCAAGGTATTTCTTTTGTCTCGTCGGATCTTGGCGACGTGATGTTGGCTTTGGAGGAGGTCCGTGGGTCCTCGGGTGGGATGGCTGAGCGGACGCCTGCGCGACAGATGAGTGACGGGTTGTTGCGATTCATTGGCATTGCAACTGCTTTACTCTCGTCTCAACATGGTCTCGATGTGGACAACGCGGTAGGCGCGCGTCCGGACCAGAGTGACGAAGGTTCGATCGGCGGGGTTCTCATTGTCCTCGAAGAGTTGGAGAATGGACTACATCCCTCTCAGTTGACTCGCCTCACCGATCTGCCGGGCTACGCAACCGCGCTGGCCGAAGGGACGCTGGGGGTTGCTGTCACAGCCGGAAAGCTCATCGACTCGCCTTCTTCAAGAAGCCGGGCGAGGGGACGTATACTCTCAGTGTGCATGGGTACATCGTCAACGACAAGCCCGCTGGTTTGGGGAAGCGTCCCTACCTTGTAGGGGCGACCGCTCAATGGGCAATCTTCCAACATAATATGACCGACATTAGCATAATGAGTTGAATCGGCAGGAGGGGCAGTGGTGAAGGTCTATCTTCGCTTTTGCGGACTCGGTGCCGTGACTGTCGTTGTCGTCTTCGTCCTTGCGCCTTCTATTGGAGGCGTGCTCGCTTTCGGATATGTTTTCTATGTCCTCATCGCGGGAATTCTGCTCGTGCTGGTTCAACTGTCGCTTCGCCGCCAGGGTCATCAACTGATCGCACGTCTTTCGCTCTGGATGCCGATGCTCTCGTGGGTCGTCTTAGTGATCGCATACACATGGCTGGATGCTCGTGACAGTGAAACGTTGGATCTCGCGCGAGTGCCGGGATTTGCGCAAATGTTTGCCATCTGGCCGGCGCTTCACCTTCTGGCCCTGATCTCGGTGTGGGGTCGACGGCGACATCGTGCCCGACAGCGGCAAGACCCATGAGATCAGTCGAGGGGATGGTGTCGCTAAGAGGTCGGGTGCTCCGGGAAGTGGGATGACCGCGTACTCGTTCCCACGAAGAAGTGGAGGACCGCGAAGAGTACGGTGTGCGACGCTCCTCGGGCGATGCTCCTCGTCATGGGGTAGACGACGATGCTCAGCATGAAGAGCGTCTTCGCCTTCCGCGTTCGTCGTCGCCGCTCGCGGTAGCGGCTGAGTATTCGTCACCGAGGCTGGCGGGCCGGATGCGGGCCGGAAAGGGACGGGAGGTGCTCTCCACCTCGGTTACAGACACCGTTGTCGCCGCCTAGCGTGGAGGCATGATCGACGCGACGCCCGCGGGCACCCCCACCTACGTCCTCAGTGAGGGACCGATCTGGGATCCGGACACCGCCCGCCTCACCTGGGTCGACATCGAGGCGGGTGCCGTCCTCTCTGCGCCCGTCACCGCCGAGGGGATCGGAGCTATCTCGCGCACCGACGTCGGCGAGCAGGTCGGCTGCGCACTGCCGCTGGGCGACGGGCGGACGCTCATCGCGCTGACCCGGCGACTCGCGATCCTGGAGGTCGACGGCTCGCTCACTCGCGGCTCCGAGCTGCTGCCCGAGGGGCACCGCTTCAACGACGGCACGATCGACCCGCAGGGCCGCCTCCTCGTCGGCTCGCTGACCCTCGGCGAGTCGGCCGGCGACGACGTCCTGCTGCGGATCGAGCACGACGGATCCGTGACGGTACTCGACGAGGACCTGCGGCTCTCGAACGGCCTCGGCTTCTCACCCGACGGCTCCGTGCTGTACTCGGCCGACACCGAGTCCGGCGTCATCCACCGCCGCTCCTACGCGGGCGGCGAGCACGGCGCGCGCGAGCCGTTCGTCGCAGTGGAAAAGGGTGTGTTCGCCGACGGGCTGACTGTCGACGCGGAGGGCCGCGTCTGGGTGGCGGTCTGGGGCGGCAGCGGCGTGCGGGTTTTCGAGGCAGACGGTCGGCCGGTCGAGGGCGAGGGCATCAGGATCGACGCGCCGCACTCCTCCAGCATCGCCTTCGCGGGCGAGGACCTGGACGTGGCGGTCGTCACCTCCGCGTCGCGCGACCTCTCGGCGGACGAGCGGGCGCGTCATCCGTTCGCCGGCGGCCTGTGGATCGCGCGGCCCGGCGCCCGCGGTCGCGTCGCCACGCGCTGGGTGGAGGGTCCACTGCCCTAGGGCTGATTGCTCGAGCGGGCCGTCGCCCCACCAGTCGGCTGCCCCAGGAGTGCTCAGGCCGATCCGCGCGTCAGACGGCGGGCGTCGTCGGCTCGCTCGGCTCCGACGCCGGCTGCGGCACCAGCGTCAGCCTCGAGATGCGGTAGCGGTCGGTTTCGGCCACCCGGAGCAGGTGGTCGCCGACGACGACCGAGTCGCCCACCACGGCGACGCGGCCGATCCGGTCGAGGACGAATCCGCCGACCGTCTCGTACGGGCCCTCCGGCAGCTCGATGCCCAACTGTTCCGCGAGGTCCTCGAGGATCATCCCGCCGTCGACGTCGTGCAGCTGCTCGGCGGCCTTCGCGTCGACCGCCTGGCGGGCGCCGTCGTACTCGTCGTAGATCTCGCCGACGAGCTCCTCGAGCAGGTCCTCCAGCGTGATGATGCCGTCGGTTCCGCCGTACTCGTCGATCACGACGGCGATCTGGTGCCCGTCCTGGCGCATGGTGCGCAGGGCGGAGAGCACCTTCGTGGTGCCAGGGACGGCGAGGATCGGACGGGTGATCTCGGCGACGCTGCTCGCGGTACCGGCGCGGCCCGCCTCCGGGAACGCGGACATCAGGTCGCGCACGTGCACGAAGCCGAGCACGTCGTCGAAGTCGTCGCCGACGACCGGGTAGCGCGAGTGCGGCTGGTCAAGGACCGCAGCGTAGCCCTCGGCCACGCTGAGGCCGCCGCGGAGGACGTCGACGTCCGGGCGGGGGCGCATCACTTCGGCCACGCGGCGGTCGTCGGCGCGGAAAATGTCGGTGAGAAGGCGGCGGTTGTCCTCGTGGATCTCGGTGTTGCTCGAGATCATGTCGCGCACCTCGTCGGCCGAGACGCTCGCGCCCTTCTCGCGCGGGTCCGCGCCGAGCAGGCGGACGACGGCGTCGGTGGAGACGGACAGCAGCCAGATGACGGGGCGCATCAGGCGGGCGAGGGTGTTCAGCGCAGGGGCGAGAGCGCGGGTGAACGCGACCGACTTCTGCATCGCAAGGCGCTTGGGGACCAGCTCGCCCAGCACCAGCGACAGGTAGGCGATGACGAGGGTCATCAGGATGAGCGCGACGGTGGACGCGGCGCCGGCGGAGAGGCCGAGTGATTCCAGCGGCGGGACGAGGTCGGGCGCGATGGTCGAGGCGCCGTACGCCGAGGAGAAGAAGCCGGCGAGTGTGACGCCGATCTGCACGGCAGAGAGGAAGGTGTTGGGGTTGCGGACGAGCTCGGCGATCCTCCGCCCGCGCTCGCTGCCGGCCTCGATCGCGCGGACCTGGCTCTCGCGGAGGCTGACGATGGCCATCTCGGTGCCCGCGAAGACGCCTCCGAGCAGGACGAACAGCACAACGAGGCCGATGTTGAGGAGGGTGTCGAGATCCACGCCGACCAGAGTAGGGACGTCAGCCGTGAGAACGCCTCGTGGACTCTCAGGAAGCGCGGCGCTCCCGGGGAATCGACTGCGCAGATGTCGCGGTACTCGCGCTCGATTCCTCCGCCGTCCGGAAAGCCGAGAGGAGAGCCCGTCCGTGCTCAGGACACGTCGGCCGGGCGGACGCCGATCGTCAGCAGGAGGTTCGCGTAGATGCGGCGGTCGCCGGTCGCGATCGTGAGGGCGACATCCGGCGTACGGGCCGCCGCGTAGAACGCGCGGCGTTCGAGCGAGGTGAAGGGGACGCCGTCGAGCGCGCGGCGGAAGCCGTCCTGTGCCGGGACATCGATGCCGGCCGCGGGGGTCATCACGGTCGCCTCCTCCACGACGATCGCGCTCAGCAGGGCCTCGAGTACCTGATCGACCGTGAGCAGGTCGGGGCGGAGGTTGAGGTGCACGAGCTCGGCGTTCGCGCCGAGGGTCGTGCCCGCCGGGTAGTTGCCGTCGGCGAGGAGGATCTGCGAGCCGTGGCCGGCGCGGGCGACGGCGTGCAGGATCCCGGGGTGGAGGAGGGTCGTGGTCAGCAAGAGGAGCTCCTAGAGGTGGTGGAGGTGGGCGGCGAGCAGGCGGTGGGCGACGCGGGCGGACAGCAGCACCCCGACGGTGCGGGAGCGCCGCGAGCGCCGGCCGCGGGCCCGGTGGCGCGGACGTCGAGCTCGGCCGCCGCCGCCGCCTCGATCGCCGCTCGGTTCTCGGGGCGCACCGGGAGTTTGTTGTCGTGCTTCGAGATCGTCGAGAGCGAGAGCCCGATCAGCCGCCGCAGGTCTCTGTCGTCGGCCACGTCAGAGGGTGGCACCGGGCGAGCCGTAGCCGCCCCAGCCCGGTATCGTGCCGTCGGCGTCCCACAGGTCGAGCCAGTCCGTGCTGCCTGGCCAGAGGAAGACCTGGCCCTTGATCAGCCGGTTATTGCGCTCGGCGCCGCGCAGCGCCTCCTGCTCGTGCTGCGTGAGCACCAGGGAGGCGGCGGCCAGGTTGGCCTCGATCTGCTCCGGTTTGACCGCGAAGGGAATCGGGATGTGGCCGCGGTTCACCGCCCAGGCGAGGCACACGACGGCCGGATGTAGTCCCCGCTCGTCGGCGATCGCCCGCACCGCGGGGTGGTCGATGTCGACGATGTCGTCCTCCATCCGGTCGCGTTCGGGCCGCGACGGCGAGCCCAGCGGCGAATAGCCGATCGGCTGGACGCCGTGGTCGAGGCAGTAGCGGAACAGCTCCGGCTGCTGGAAGCAGGGGTGCAGCTCCATCTCGTTCAGGTGCGGGGCGATGCGGACGTCGGCGAGGATCCGCTTGAGCTTGGGGATCGTGACGTTGGAGGTGCCGAGGTGTCGGACGAGGCCTCGGTCGACCAGGCTCTCGAGCGCGCGCCACGTCTCGAGGAACGCCTCGTGGACGTAGGGGCGGGCGAGCGGATCGCGCGCATCGGTCTCGGCCCGCGGCGGGTGGTGGTTGGGGAAGGGCCAGTGCACGAAGACGGCATCGAGGACGTCGAGGTGGAGGTCGGCGAGCGAGCGCTCGACGGAGGCGACGGCCGCCGCGGGCTCGTGCGCGTCGTTCCAGATCTTCGACATGACGAAGAGTTCGTCCCGGTCGACTCCGGAGTCGGCGATCGCCTGACCGACGCGCGGTTCGTTGCCGTAGACGGTGGCGCAGTCGAGCAGGCGGAAACCGGCGCGGAGGGAGTGCTCGACCGCCAGGCCTACGGTCTCGGCGTCGTAGCGGTCGGAGCCGAAGGTGCCGACGCCGATCACGGGGATGCGGCTGCCGCTCGCGAGGACGCGGTGGCTCGGCGGGGTGGGGGCCATGCGGGTCCTCCTGATGGGCGAAACGTTGCGCCTTACGCTAGGTGTAGAGAATCGGACCCGTCAACACTTGCGGGCAAAGCTGGCGCGTAACGTTTCGCCTCCCTGTGCGCGTCCGTGCTCGCCTCAGCGAAGCTCTCCTCGCCACTGTCCAGAAGTTGTCGCACTCGAGGTCGAGTGCGACAACTCTTGGACAGTGGCGACCGGCGTCGGGAGGGGCGGGCGACTTTCGGGCAGCGGGGACGACCGTGGGCGAGCACGCCTACCGCGCGCACCCGCGACCTAGGGTGAGGGCATGCATCCGCTCGACGCCCAGGACCCGCTCGCGCACTGCCCCGAGCTGTTCGTCCGCACCCCCGAGGTCCGCTCCTACCTCGACGGCAATTCGCTCGGCCGGCCCCTGCGCGCGAGCGTCGCCCGGCTCGCGCGGTTCGCGGAGGAGGAGTGGGGCGGCCGCCTCATCCGCGGCTGGGAGGAGGGCTGGCTCGAGATGCCGCTCGAGGTCGGCGACGCACTGGGCTCGGCGGCGTTGGGGGCGGCGGCCGGGCAGACGATCATCGCCGACTCCACGACGGTGCTGCTCTACAAGCTCGCCCGCGCGGCGCTCGCCCGCCAGGCGGAGCAGGGGCGCGACGAGATCGTCGTCGACACCGACAACTTCCCCACCGACCGCTATGTGCTCGAGGGCATCGCGGCCGAGACCGGCAGCACGCTCCGCTGGATCACCTCCGACTCCGAGAACGGCGTCCGCCCTGACGACCTCGCCCCCGTGCTCGGCGAGCGCACGGCGCTGGTTCTGCTCAGCCACGTCGCCTACCGCTCGGGCTTCCTCGCCGACGCCGCGGCGATCACCGCGCAGGCGCACGAGGCCGGCGCGCTCGTGCTCTGGGACGCCTCCCACTCCGTCGGCTCGGTGTCGCTGGAACTCGACGTCTGGGGCGCGGACCTCGCGGTCGGCTGCTCCTACAAGTACCTCAACGGAGGGCCGGGGGCGCCCGCGTGGGCGTATGTCGCCTCCCGGCACCAGGGCTCGCTCGCGCAGCCGGTGCAGGGCTGGATGGGCGTGGCCGACATGTTCGAGATGGGCCCCGGCTACCGGCCGGCCGAGGGGATGCGCCGCTTCCTCAGCGGGACGCCGCCGATCACAGGGATGCTCGCGATGCAGGACATGATCGCGCTGATCGCGTCGGTGGGCATGCCCGCGGTGCGCGCGAAGTCGGAGGCGATGACGGCGTACATGCTCGAGCTGGCCGACGCGTGGCTGGTGCCGCGCGGGGTGCGGGTGGCGACTCCGCGCGACCCTGCCCGGCGTGGCTCGCACGTGACGATCGCGCACGAGTCGTTCGCCACCCTGGTGCCGCGCCTGCAGGCCGAGGGGATCGTGCCGGACTTCCGGCGCCCCGACGGCATCCGGATCGGTCTGTCACCGCTCTCGACCACCTTCGCCGAGCTGGAGCTGGGACTCGCGGCCATCCGCGACTCGCTGGTGTGACGGCGCGGAGGGTCAGCGTGCGGCGGGTGTTCTCGTGCTGGAGCGCCTCGATGGGCCCGGCCTCGGTCATCCGGGGGCGGACGGAGATGGTGAGGCGCTTGGCGAGGTCCAGCAGGTGCGCCCTGGTGGCGTTCGTGTCGACTCCGCCCGCTGTTTCGCCTCCGTGGCCGGAGGGGCCGCTCTCGACCTTGCGCTCCCAGTGGTCGCCGACCTTCTCGTACTCGTGCTGGTGCGCCGCGAACGCAGTGCGGTGCGCGCGCTCACCCTCGCCGTAGCTCTCAACGGCGGAGTCGTGCGCGGCCGACCAGAGCTTCTGTGCGTGCGCGTGCTCGTCTGGGCGCTCGATGGTCGACGGGATCTGATCCTCGCGGGGCACAGCGCCCTCTCCTCCCGTCGCTCCCCACGCTACGACCCGTCCCTCCGCCGTCCACCTCGTTGACGAGCCCCGCGAGATGCCGCTGAGGTGCGCCTTCTGCGGCGTGTCGCGTACCTAAGTGGCATCTCGCGGAGGGGGGCTCGGGAGGGGGGCTCAGCCGAGCAGGCGGGCGCGGAGGAAGTCGCTGGCGAAGCGGCCGGAGGGGTCCCATTCGGAGCGGAGGGCGCGCCACTCGTCGAGGCGCGGGTAGAGCGGGGCGATCTCATCCGCTGCGGCGAGGAAGTGCTTACCCCAGTGCGGGCGGGCGCCGAGCGGCAGCAGCGCCCCCTCGACGGCGGGGAGGACGGCGTCGACGCCGGCGCGGTCCTTCGCGAACGTGAAGTGCACGCCGACGCTGTCGCGGCCGCCGGCGGGGGAGAGCCACTGGTCGTCGCCTGCCATGGTGCGCAGCTCCGTGATCAGCAGCACGTCGTCGATCCGCTCGCCGATCGCGCGCAGCGCCACGATCGCCTCGCGGATGTTCGTGCGCGGCACCATGTACTCGCTCTGGATCTCGTCGCCCGCGCTCGGCTCGCGGTCGAGGCGGAAGTGCGGCAGACGCTCGGACCAGGGACCGACCGAGCCGCCGAACGGGTTGAGGTTGGAGTCGACGCCCTCGGAGACGGCGAACAGGCTCGCCGAAGCGGCGACGGCGCCCAGGTGGGTCGCGTCGACGTCGGCGACGGATCCTGCGGCCACCTTGGTCTTCAGCCACAGCTGCTCGACGGTCGGCGCCGACCAGTGCGTCATGAGGCTGACGCTGTAGGCGGAGGAGGTGATCGCGTCGAAGTCGTCGAGGACGCGGTCCCAGGGCAGGTCGACGAAGGCGTCCTGGCGGACGTCGAAGGTCGGCTGGACGTCGAGGGTCACCCGGGTGACGATGCCGAAGGCGCCGAGGCCGACCACGACTCCCTCGAAGCCGGGCTCGCCCCGGCGGATCGTGCGCAGCGAGCCGTCGGCGGTGACGAGTTCGAGGGCCGAGACGGCGGAGGAGAGGTTCGCGTTGCGGTCTCCTGAGCCGTGGGTGCCGGTCGCGATAGCGCCGGCGACCGAGATATGCGGGAGCGAGCCCATGTTGTGCAGGGCGTAGCCGTTGCTGTGCAGGTGCGCGGCGACGACCCCGTAGCGGGTGGCACCGCCGACGGTGACGGTGCTCGCCTCGGCGTCGATCACGGGGTCGGAGGCGAGGCGCCCCAGGTGCAGCAGGGCGCCGGGGGTGTCGGGCAGGGAGTTGAAGGAGTGCCGGCTGCCGAGGGCGCGGACGCGCTCGTTCTCGCGGACGAGACGCTGCACCTCCTCGACGGATTCCGGCTCAATGATGGCGGCGGCGCGGTACTCGTAGGTGCCGGCCCAGTTGCTCCGTGAGGTCATGCGTCCATTCTGCCGGGTCCGCGCGCCTTTTGTTGTTGCTTACAACGAATCGGATGTCCTGCCGGTCGGGACCCGCCGGAGGATGCGCTGGGAACCGACGCGCGTCGGGTGCTCGCGTCCGGGCCTCGCGTCGGGTGCGCGCGTCCGGGCCGATGCCGGAGAGCGCCGATCAGCCCCATTCGACGCTGTGCCTCTCCTCCACAGAGCGGTCTCGGGAGAGTTGTCTCAAGCCCCTCGGACCGGCCGACTCAATGTCGGTGGTCCCTGCTTCACTACAGGTATGACGAATTCGGACGAGGTGACCAAGACGCTCGGCGCGGTTCGAGGGCTCACCGAATTCGCGGCGGGGCTCGCCCGCTCGGCGGCTCCCGTGCTGCTCGCGAGTGCCGTTGCGCTCCTCACTGCCTACCGAGCGTCGCTCCTCGTCCCCGAGTCGTTCGCGGCGGGGAGTCGTCTCTCCCGCAGTGAAGCGGCCGGTCTCGCGGAGCGGTCAATCCGAGCCGAACTCGCGACGGCGCTCGGGCTGTCGGAGCGCGCGGCGGCACGCCGACTCGAGCACGCGCAGCTGCTCGTCGACGACCTCCCCTGCACCCGCGCCGCACTGGCGGAGGCTCGGATCCTCTGGGAGGCAGGCGAGGTGATCTGCGCCGCCGCCGCGATCCTGCCCTCCGTCTCCCGCGCTGCACTCGACGAGCGAGCGGCCGCGGCGGCGACCACTCAGACGCCCACCCAGCTCCGCCGGACCGTGGCGCGGCTGCGCGACGAGCTGCACGAGGAGCCCTTCATCGAGCGCCATGCTCGCGCCCGAGAGGACCGCAGCGTGTGGGTCGGCGCCGACATCGACGGGATGGCCACACTCTCCGCTCTGCTGCCCGCCCCCGTCGCGATCGGCGCCTACAACCGGCTCGACCGAATCGCCCGCTCGCTCCGCGACAGCGCGGTCGCACACGTGGGTGCGTCCGGGTTCGGTCCGGGCGCCGGCGCAGCGTCCACGTCCGGCGCGTCCGCCAAGGATGGCTTTCGCGGGGACGGCTCCATCGGTGACGGCTCTCGGGGTGACGGCTCCGCGGGTGACGGCTCTCGGGGTGACGGCTCTCCGGGTGACAGCTCTCCCGGTGACGGCTTTCGCAGTGATGGCCGCACGCTCGCGCAGCTGCGGGCCGATGCGCTGGCCGATCTGCTCACCGATGGTGAGGTCACCGCGACCGGACCGGGCGGCGAAGGCGAGGGCGGAGCTTCTGCGTTCGTGAGCGGAGTGCGGGCGGAGGTGCGCGTCACTCTGGCCGCGAGCACCGCGGTCGGGCTCGACGACGCGCCCGCCGACCTCGACGGGTTCGGACTCGTTCCTGCCGATGTCGCGCGGGAACTCGTGCGCCACGGCGCCTCATTCACCCGGGTCTTGACCGATCCGGACACGGGCGCGGTCACCTCGGTCGGCAGGACCCATCGTCTCCCGACCCCGCGGATGCGCCTCCACCTTCAGTTGCGGGACCAGACCTGCCGGTTCCCCGGCTGCACCCGCCCGGCCTCGACCGCCGAGGCCGACCACACCGTCGAGTGGCGCAACGGAGGTGAGACCGCTCTCAGCAACCTGGCCTCGCTCTGCGTCGCCCACCACCACGTCCGCCACGGGGATCGCTGGACCTACGTCCTCCATCCCGACGGCACCGCCGACTGGACAACCCCCACCGGCCGCCGGATCACCGATCACCCGTCGGCGCTTCCCGGCCGCGCAGGACTGTTCCCACCGCGCGCGTCCCCATCGCGCCCATCAGCACCGCGCCCATCCGCACCGCGCGCGTCGCCACCGCACGCGTCCGCACCACTCCTGTCCGTACTGCGCTCGCCACCGCCAAAACCGAGCTTCGTCGACGCCGCGGCGCCGTTCTGACCCGTGGAGCCGCGCGGTCCGGCCGCGAGTGATGGACGGTGCCGCCGCGTCGCAGGTCCCGCAGGACTGCAGGCGGCGCCGGGCTACTAGTGGGCGCTCGACCTCGGAACGACGAGACCGAGCGAGCCAGCTCTACCGACCCCCTGTCATCGAGTTCGACGCCGCCCGGATCGGCGACGATGTGCCCGGCCGCGCTCAGCGGATGCCCTTGCGGCGGGACGGGCGCTGGCGCGGGGTCTTGCGGGCGGTAGCCGCGGCGATCGCGGTGGAGGGAGGTGGAGGGAGGTGATGGTGGAGGAGGACAGCGGGCTCCTCGTCGACGAGGCTGCGCGTGCGGCGCGTGCGCCACTGCAGCTAGGTGAGGGCGAGGGAGACCAGCAGGATGACGTCGAGCGCGACGCCGTAGCCCTGCTCGCGCACTGGGAAGCCATTGCGGTACGCGGAGGTCTCGAGCACCGAGGTTGACAAACCTGTACCGCTATACCGCTGTACCGCTATATCGCTGTACTGCCTCCGCCGACGAATGCCTCCTCGAGCTGGTCCTGCGTCGCGACCGAGATCGTCGCGGCCTGCTCGACGAATACGGGCATCAGTGGCGTGGTGGCGGCAGAGCCTCTCACGCGCGCGGGAGCGTCACGCGGAAGCGCGCGCCCACCGGACCCGCCTGCGCCACGAGGTCGCCGCCGAGCGCCCGAGCCAGCCCGCGCGCGATCGGCAGGCCCAGGCCCGAGCCGCCGTCGGCCCGGTTACGGGCGTCGTCGAGGCGGACGAGGCGGTCGAAGACGCGCTCGCGGTCGGCTTCGGCGATGCCGGGGCCGTCGTCGTCGACGGTGATCGAGACGGAGTCGGGCGCGGCCTCGACGGCCACGTCGATCCGGGCGCGGGCGAAGCGGGCGCCGTTCTCGAGGAGGTTCCCGAGCACTTGACCGAGCCGGTCGGCGTCGGCGCTGACCAGCGGCAGTTCGGCGGGCCGGTGCAGCTCGATCGCGAGGTCCGGGCGGCGCAGCTCCTGGAGCTCGATCGCGGCCTCGGCGACGCCGGCGGGGTCCAGCGGCCGCGCCTTGACGGCCAGGCCCTCGTCGAGCCGCGCCATCAGCAGCATGTCCTGGATCAGGCGGCCCGCGCGCAGCGACTCCCGTACGACGTGCACCGACAGGCGCTCGCGCTCCTGCTCCCCGCCGTCGGCCCGCACGAGCGCGTCGGCCGCGGCCTGGATGCCGGTGACCGGCGTCCGCAGCTCGTGCGCGGCATCCGAGACGAAGGCGCGCATCCGCTGCTCGGCTTCACGAGCCGTCGCTTCGGCGGCGAGGGCACTGCGCTCGGCCTGTTCGAGATCGTCCAGCATCTCGTCGAACGCAGTCGCGGTGCGGCCTAGCTCGGTGCGCGGCCGGGAGGGGCGCAGGCGCCGCCCGCGGTCGCCGTGCGCGATGTCACGGGCCACCTCGGTCATCCTTTCGAGGGGGCGGAGGGTCGCGCGAACGACGACGATCAGCGCGAGTGCGGCGAGCACCAGGAACACGGCCGACGCGGCCAGCAAAATCCCGTTCAGCTGCGCAAGGGTGCTGCCCACCGAGCCGGCCTCGCTGGTGAGCGCGAGGCGCGTGCCGTCGCTGAGGGTCGACTCGAGGGTGATCAGCTCGTCGTCGGCGCTCACGCTGCTGGAGACGACGGTGACGGCGGCGGCTCGCGGGCGTGCGGTGTCGGAGGGGGAGCCCGGGCCGGGCGGCGAGGGCGGCTCGACGAGCGGATCGGCGGCGCCGGGGCGGAGCCGCAGCTCCTCCGGGCTGGGGCCGGCGACGACGTCCTCGCCCTCGGGGCTCGTGATCCGCACCGAGACGCCCTGCGCCGAGAGCCGGGAGGCGAGCGTATCGTCGGGGATCGAGCCGACCAGCGCAGCCGCGGCGGAGGCACGGTCCTGCAGCCGCTCCTCGATCTGGTCGCGCAGGCGCTCGCCGAGCACAGCCTGCACGGTCGCTGAGAGCGCCAGCAGCAGCACGGCCAGCAGAGCGAGCACGGCCAGCACGGTACGCAGGCGGAGTGAGCCCGTGCGCAGGGAGCCTGGCTCGGCGCGGCTCACGCTTCCACCCGGTAGCCGAGGCCGCGAACGGTGTGCACGAGCCGGTCGCCGTGCGCCTCCATCTTCTTGCGCAGCGAGCTGAGATGCACCTCGACGAGGTTCGGATCGACGTGGTCGTACCCCCACACCTGCGTGAGGATCTGCGTCTTGGTGAGGGTGCGGCCGCGGTTACCGGCGAGGAAGGCGAGCAGTCGGAACTCGGTGGCGGTGAGGTCGAGGGTGACGCCGCCTCGGCGGGCGCGACCCGACTCCGGATCCACGACGAGATCGCCGATCTCGATGACGGAGGGGATGCGGCCTCGACGGCGGAGCACGGCGCTCACCCGTTTGACGAGCTCGGCGAGCACGAACGGCTTCACGACGTAATCGTCCACGCCCTCGTCGAAGCCGCGAAGACGGTCGTCGACGGCGTCGCGGGCGGTGAGCATGATCACGGCCGCGTCGCTGCTGCGTCGGATCCGCTCGGCGAGCGCGATGCCGCTCGGGCCGGGGAGCATCCAGTCGAGGATCACCAGGTCGGGAGCGAAGGTGGTCAACTCGCGGGCGAGGTCCTCTCCGGAGACGAGTCCGCGGACCGCGAAGCGCTCGCTCCGCAGCGCGGCCTCGACGGAGGAGCGGATGGCGTCGTCGTCCTCGATGAGGAGCACGCGGGCGGAGGAGGACATGCGCTCGAACCTAGGGGCAGCGGATCGGGGCGCACCAGGCGTGTGCTGTGGAGGGCCTGTTCTTCAGTGCTGCTTCAGATTCGCCTTCGAGTCTGACAAGGAACCGGCCGCAACCGATCCCGAACGGGGTCGGCACCGGGCCGGAGCGAGGAGACAGCCATGACCGAGTCGACCACCCCCGCCGAGAAGGGCTCGAGCTTCGGGCCGCGCCGTACCAAGAAGCGCGCACTGGGCATCGGCATCATCGCCGCCGGCGCCCTCGGACTCGTCGCGTTCGGCTCGACCGCGGCTTTCGCCGCGCCGCCGTCGAGCCCGCCGACCGCCGCTCCTGCTGAGGGCACGGCGCCTGGCCTGCCGGAGCCTGGCCTGCCGGAGCCTGGCCTGCCCGGGCCTGGACTGCCGGAGCTTGGCCAGTGCGGCCCTGCCGGACCCGGTGCCGCGGCGCTGCCGACGCCGCCCGCGGACGGCTCGGCCCCGACGCCTCCGGCTGACGCGCCTGCGCCGCCGGCCGACGCGCCTGCGCCTCCGGCCGACGCGCCTGCGCCGCCTGCGCCTCCGGCCGACGGTGCCCTGCCCACGCCGCCCGCTGCCGTTGACGGCACGGCGCCGACCCCACCCGCCCCCGGCGAGTGCGGTCCCGCCGGACCCCCCGCTCCGCCGGCTCCGGCTGACGGCCTCACGCCCTCGGCACCCTCCGCGCCCTCGGCTCCCTCGGAGAGCACCACACCCGACACCGAGGACGCCCCCACCGGCAGCTGACCCCGTCGAGAAAACCCCGACGGCCCGGCGGACCACGTTCCCGGGCCGTCGGCGGCCGTCAGCGCGAGAGGCCCGCCGCCGCCGAGCCCCAGGCGGCGAGGACCGCGCGCACGCGCTCGTCACTCGCCAGCGTCAGCGCCTCGGTATAACCCTCTTCCAGGACCTCGTCGATCCGCACCCGAGCGCCCGTCTCGGAGGAGCGGACGGCCGCCTCCACCATCGCGAGGCTCCGCACATTCGCGTGCACCTCGCCCGAGGGCACCGCCCCGGAGCCCAGCACTCGCACGAACTCGGCGAGCGAGCCGGCGATCTCCTCGGGCACGGGCACGGGCTCGAGCGACGCGACCTGCACCGCCTCCGACTCGCGCGACTGCCATTCCGGAGCGCCGTCGCCGTCCCAGTGCGCCGTGCCGCCGACGCCGTTCACGCGCCAGTCGCCGTTCCACGACGTCTCAAGTCCGTCGGCGCACCAGCTGCCGGTGTAGTTGAAACGCACGCCGCCGGCGAATTCGAACACCGCGCTCGCCGCGGCTCCGTCGGCGTACCAGCTCCAGTGCGGGTTGTACTCCTCGCAGTAGACCGCGACCGGGTCGTTGTCGAGCAGGTACCGCGCCGCGTCGAACGCGTGGATCGCCATGTCGACCAGCAGCACATGGTCCATCTCGTCGCGGAAGCCGCCGAAGCGGGGCGCCTTCGCGAAGTGCACGGAGGCAGTGCCGAGCTGCCCGAGCCCGGCGATCTGCTCGCGGAAGGCGGCGATCGCGGCGGAGTAGCGACGCGACTGGCTGGTCATCAGCAGCCGCCCCGACGCCTCGGCCGTCGCCGCGAGCACCAGCGCCTCGGCGATGGTCGGCGCGATCGGCTTCTCGGAGAGCACGGGCAGCCCGGCGAACAGCGCCTCCGAGCTCACCGGCAGGTGCGCGCGCGGCACGGTCACGTTGACCACGGCGTCGGCGCCGGTGCGCGCGGCGACCTCGGCGACGGAGGTGCCGACCGCGACCGGGCCGACCCCCTCCTCCTCCGCTGCGGTCGTGGCGAGGGTCACGTCGAGGTCGACCAGGCCGATCAGCTCGGCGTCGGGGGAGTCGCGGATGGTGCGGATCCAGGCGCGGCCCATCGCGCCGGCGCCGACCTGGACGAGGCGGAGAGTCATCGAACCAGCGCCCCCTCGTAGTCCTCGCCGTTGTCGAAGTCCTCGGTCTCGTAGCGCTGCAGCACCGGAAGGCGGCGCTCGGGACGCGAAGAGCGCGCCCACTCGACGCCGTTCGCGATCACCCGGCGCACCTCGGCCTGGTGGTACACGGGGTAATCCTGGTCGCCGGGGGAGAAGAAGAAGATGCGCCCGTGGCCGCGCTTCCAGGTCATCCCGGAGCGGAAGACCTCGCCGCCCGTGAAGGTCGAGAGGAACACGAGTTCGTCGGGCACCGGCACGTCGAAGAACTCGCCGTACATCTCCTGCTGCGGGATCACGAACGGGTGCGGGATCCCCTGCGCAATGGGGTGCGTCGGGTCGACGGTCCAGACCAGTTCGCGGTCCTGCTCCGAGCGCCAGCGCAGCGTGCAGGTGGTGCCCATCAGCGTGCCGAAGATCTTCGACCAGTGTCCGGAGTGCAGGACGACGAGACCCATGCCCGAGAGGACGTGGCGCTGCACGCGGGCGACGGTCTCGTCCGAGACGTCGCCGTGCGCCATGTGGCCCCACCAGACGAGGACGTCGGTGGCGTCGAGCACCTCCTCGGTGAGGCCGTGCTCGGGCTCGTCGAGCGTGGTGGTCGAGACGGAGGCGCGCTCGCCGAGGTTCTCGCGAATGCCGTCGGCGATGGTGCTGTGCATGCCGTCGGGGTAGATCGCGCGGACCTTCTCCTCGATCTGCTCGTGGCGGTTCTCGCCCCAGACGAGAACGCGGACGGGGGAGGAGGGTGTGGTCACGGTGTTCCTTCTTCGACGACGGGGGTTAACCGCTTTACCGGCTGCGTCTCCTACGATGCGGGAGGCGTTCGCCCCGCGTCAACTCCAGCCGGGCGGCGCGAGCGGAGGAGACGCGGTGGCCACGATGAGGGACGTCGCGCGCCTGGCCGGCGTGTCGATCGCCACGGTCTCGTTCGTGGTCAACGACACCAAGCCCGTCTCGCCCGAGACCCGTGAGCGAGTGCGCGCCGCGATGCGCGAGCTCGGCTTTCGCCCGCACGCCCTGGCCCGCGCCCTCGCGCGCCGCCGCTCCGGGATCATCGCGGTCGTCTCTCCGCTGGCCCCGAGCCGACCGCTCACCACCGCCACCTCGTTCCTGCTCGGGGCCGCCGAGGCCGCGGCGGAGCAGGACTACTCGATCGTCCTCTGGCCGACGGTCGGCGGATCCGAGCGCCTGGCCGACCTGCGCGCCGACGGGCTGATCGACGGAGTGGTGCTGATGCAGGTCACCACCGAGGACGAGCGCGTGCCGATCCTGCGCGACTCCGGGACGCCCTTCGCCCTGATCGGGCGCACCCGCGATCCGTCGGCCCTCGACTGGGTCGACATCGACGTCGAGGGGATGGTCGCGGAGGCGCTCGGCCGCCTCGCCGGGCTCGGGCACGCGCGGGTGGCGCTCGTGCTGGGCCCGGACCGCGACCTGGCGGCCGACTTCGGGCCGTATGTGCGGGCGCAGGAGGCGTTCTCACTGGCCTGCGCGGCGCGCGGGATCGACGGCGTGCTGCTGCGCTGCGAGGAGTCGCCCGCCGGCGGCCGCGCGCTGGCCGGCTCGTTCGACCACGACTCCATCACCGCCACCGCGACCGCCGCCGTGATCGTGAACGGAGGCGCCGCCGTGGGCTTCGCGCACGAGCTGCGGCATCGCGGTGTGCGCGTCCCCACGGACCTCTCGATCGTGCTGCTCGCCTCCGATCCCGACGTCGCCGACCTGGCCGACCCGGCGCTCGACCTGCTCGTCGCGCCCGGCCACGAACTCGGCCGCCGCGGAGTGGAGGCGCTGCTCGCCCGGCTGGCCGACCCCGACGCACCGCTGCTTCAGGAGCGCATCGGCGGCCCCTGGCGCGCGGGCGGCTCGACCGCAGCGCCGCCTGCACTGTGATACCGCTCCGTCGGCGGTGCCTCACGCCGCTCGAGCGGTGTCTCGGCAAGAAATCCTGCGTGGCTACGGGACGATCGAGTCGATGTACCCGCGGTCGACACGCACGGCGGCGCCCGTGGTGGCCGAGGCGAGTAGCGAGGCGAGGTACGCCACCATGTGGGCGATCTCCTCCGGCTCGATCAGGCGCTTGAGGAGCGACTGCGGCCGGTGCACGCGCATGAACTCGCGCTGCGCCTGCTCCCACGGCAGCTCGCGGTCGACCAGCTCGTCAAGGAAGTCCTCCACGCCGCCGGTGTGCGTCGGACCGGCGAGCACAGTGACCTCGAAGTAGCGGCGCCACTCGTCGTCGTCGATCGAGAGCGGATCGGCGGAGCCGAAGATCCCGAGGTTGCACCCGCGCCTCCGCCACCGCCGCCGTGACGGCCTCGATCGCCCGGCGGATCGACCGCTCCGAGCGGGCGTTCATCATCACCTCTGCCCCCGCCCTGGCTCTCCCTCCTCACCCCGAGTGGTGGCGCCCGATCGGCAGCACCAGCGGCGTCCGCGAGACCGGGTCCTCGATGACGCGCGACTCCATCCCGAAGACCGCGCGCACCGTCTCCGGCGTCACCACCTCGGCGGGCGTGCCCGAGGCATAGAGAGCGCCGTCGCGCACGGCGACGAGGTGGTCGGCGTAGCGGGCGGCGAGGTTGAGGTCGTGCAGCACGATCACGATCGTCGTGCCGCGCGAGCGGTTGAGGTCGGTGAGCAGGTCGAGCACCTCGACCTGGTGCGACACGTCGAGGTAGGTCGTCGGCTCGTCCAGGAGGAGCACGTCGGTCCGCTGGGCGAGGGCCATCGCGATCCACACCCGCTGCCTCTGCCCGCCCGAGAGCTCGTCCACGGGGCGGTCGGCGAGTTCGAGCGTGCCGGTGTCGCGCAGTGCCTCCTCGACGATCGCGTCGTCATCCGATCCGGAGCCGCGGCCGAACAGCCCCCGGTGCGGGTAGCGGCCGCGGGCCACCAGGTCCGAGACGGCGATTCCCTCCGGAGCGATCGGGGTCTGCGGCAGCAACCCCACCTGCTGCGCGACCTGCCGGGTCGGGAGCCGGTGGATGGCGTGGCCGTCGAGCAGGACGCTCCCGGAGCGCGGAGTGATCAGCCGGGCCATCGCGCGCAGCAGCGTCGACTTGCCGCAGGCGTTCGCGCCGACGATCACCGTGATCTCACCGGGCGGCACGGTGAGCGAGAGCCCGTCCACCACCACGCGCTCGTCGTAGGCGAGGGTGACCGCGTCGGCGGCGAGGGTGTGCGGGGCACGGGTCACAGGGAGCCTCCTGAGCGGTTACGGCGGGCGAGGAGCCAGAGCAGGAAGGGCGCGCCGAGCGCGCCGGTGACGACTCCGACGGGGAAGCGCGCGCCCGAGAACAGCGCGCCGACGACGTACTGGGCGAGCAGATCGGCGGCGAGCACCACGACCACGCCGACGAGGGCGGAGGGGATCAGCAGCGTGCGCGCGCTCGGCAGGATCCGCCGCGCGATCGGCCCCGAGACGAACGCGACGAACGCGATCGGACCGGTGGCGGCGGTTGCGACGGCCACGAGCCCCACGCCGACCGCGAGCAGAGCCAGCCGGCTGCGCCGCACGTCGAGCCCCAGCGCGGTCGCCGACTCGTCGCCGAGCTGCAACACGCCGAGCCGCCCCGAGAGCAGCAGCGCCAGCGGCACCAGCACGAGCATCGCCAGCGCGAGAGGGGGGACGGACGGCCATGCCGCGGAGTTCAGGCTGCCGGTCAACCAGCGCAGCGACTCCTGGACGTCCTCGACGTCGGCGCGGGTCTGCACGTAGGCGATCACGCTCTGGAACATCGCCGCGACGCCGATGCCGATCAGGATCAGCCGCGCCCCGATCACTCCGCCGCCCTCCGCCAGCCCCGCGATGAGCAGCGCCGTCGCGAGCCCGGCCGCGACCGCGAGCACCGAGACCGCGCCTCCGGAGAGCCCGAAAAAGGCGATCGCCACCACGGCCGCGGCGCTCGCGCCCGAGGTGATACCGATGATGTCGGGGCTGGCGAGGGCGTTCCGCAGCATCGTCTGGAAGATCACACCCCCCATCCCGAAGCCGACACCCACCAGGACTGCGATGATCGTGCGCGGCAGCCGCAGCGTGCCGACGGTGAAGGAAGCACCCGGCACCGTCTCCCCGAGGATCACGCGAACGACCTGCGGCACCGAGTAGACGGTGCTGCCGACCGTGAGCGAGACGACGACGAGCGCCAGCGCGAGCACGAGGAGGATCGCGCAGCCGAGCAGCGCGCGTCGGTGGCGCACACTGCGGCCGGCAGCGATCGCGACTACGCTCACAGCGCCCGCACCCTTGAGCGACGCACGATCGCGATCAGCACCGGGGCGCCGATCAGCGCGGTGACGATGCCGACCTCGACGTCGCTCGGCCGGGCGATCACACGCCCGACCACGTCGGCGACGAGCAGCAGCAGGGCGCCGAGCAGAGCGGAGGAGGGCAGCAGCCAGGCGTGCGCCGGGCCGGTGACGCGGCGGGCGAGGTGCGGGACGACCAGGCCGACGAAGCCGATCGGGCCGGCAATCGCGGTCGCGGCTCCGCACAGCAGCACCGCGGCCAGCCCCGCGACCAGGCGGATGCGCCCGACGCGCCGGCCGAGGCCGGTCGCCAGGTCGTCGCCGAGCGCCAGCGCGTCGAGCCCCCGCGCGCTCGACAGGGCCAGCACGGCTCCGACCGCCAGGAACGGCAGGACCTGCAGGATGCTCGCGGTCTCGGCGCCGCCGACTCCGCCGACCTGCCAGAAGCGGAAGCGGTTCAGCGTCGTCTCCTGCGTGAGCAGGACGGCGCTGATCAGCGAGGTGAGCGCGGCGGCGGTCGCGGCTCCGGCGAGGGCGAGCTTGAGCGCCGTGGCGCCCTCGCGGCCGAGCGAGGCGACCGCGTAGACGAACGCTCCGGCGGCCGCCGCCCCGAGGAACGCGAGCCAGATGAACTGCGGCAGGCTCGTCGCGCCGACCCCGGCGATCCCCAGGACCACCGCGAGCGAGGCGCCGGAGTTCAGGCCCAGGATGCCCGGGTCGGCCAGCGGATTGCGGGTGAGGCCCTGCATCACGGCGCCCGCGAGCCCGAGAGCTGCGCCGACCAGGATCGCGAGGATCGTCCGCGGCACCCGCCCCTGCACCGCCGCGTCGACGATCGACTCCGGATCGGGCGAGGTCAGCGCCGGCCAGACCTCGGCCAGCGGGATCTCACGCGAGCCGTACACGAGCGAGAGGACCGACGCGACGGCGAGGGCGATCACCGCGAGCGCGATCAGCAGCTCCCGGGATGGTGCGGTGCGGGTCACGACACCTTGTCGGCGGCCGCGGCGAGGCCGGCGGTGTACTCCTCGAGCACCCACGGGATGCTGAGCAGGTTGGGCGAGGAGGTGGCCATCGCGGCGGAGGAGCCGTCCTTCAGCACGTAGACGGAGCCGCGCGCGACGGCGGGGATCTTCGAGAGCAGCGGGTCGGCCTGCAGGGCGGCGAGGGTGGTGTCGTCGCCGTAGACGACGAGCACGTCGGCGTCGAGCTGGTCGGCGTTCTCGGAGCTGATGGTGCCGCTGAACGCCTCGGAGTCGCCGGAGAGCTCGGCGACGCTGGGGGCGACATCGAGCCCGAGGTCCTCGACGAACGTCACTCGCGCGTCGTTCGGTGTGTAGTAGGTGAAGGTGCTCGCGTCGGTCGGGTCGTACCAGCCGTAGAGGAATGTCGTACCCGCGAGCTGCGGATACGACGCGGTGGTCTGCGTGATCGCGCTCTCCACCTCGCCGACCTTCGCGACGGCCTCGTCCTCGAGCCCGAGAGCGGCGCCGTCGAGCTTCGCGGAGTCCTGCCAGGTGGTGCCCCAGGCCAGGCCCGGATATGCGACGGTGGGGGCGATCTGGCTGAGGGTGTCGTAGTCCTGCCGGGTGATGCCGGAGTAGGCCGAGAGGATCACGGTCGGGCGAAGGTCCGAGATCGACTCGAAGGGCACGCCGTCCGTCTCGTCGAACAGGGTCGGAGTCGCGGCACCGGACTCGTCGAGCGCCTGCTTCGTCCACGCGAGCAGGCCGTCACCGTCCTCATCGCCGTAGGACGCGCGCGTGAAGCCGACCGGGGTCACTCCCAGCGCGAGCGCGACGTCCTGGTTCGTCCAGCTCGTCGCGACGACGCGGTCGGCCGACTCGACGGTAGTGCTGCCGAAGGCGTGGTCGACGGTGACGGGGAGGCCCTCGCCGCTGACGGCGGCGCTGCTCTCGGACGTGCCCACGGAGCCGGCATCGGCTCCTCCCGAGCAGGCGGTGAGCAGCAGCGCGGCGAGGCCGAGCGAGGCAACGGCAGTGCGGCGGAGAGCAGCGCGGCGGAGAGCAGTGCGGCGGAGAGGGGTGCGGGTGGCGGGCACGGCGATCCTTCGAAGAGGTGAGGGGGTTGTGAAGGTTACCCTAACCTAACTGTTCGGTCGGGGCCAGTTGCCGGGCGGATCGGGCGGCCCGACGAAGGCCGGAGTCGTCGTGAGCGCCTCTCAGCGCCGGTGTCCGGCGACCAAGCGGCGCAGGTGCTCGCGGGGCGCGTCGACGATCCGGAGCGGGTCATCGAGCACGAGGGTCGTGCGCTCTCGCCCGTACTCCGGCCAGCCCGGGTCGCCTGTGGCGGCGAACTCCGCCCAGCGCGTCGAGATCTCCTCGCTCAGGCGGTGCGGAGCCGGCCCGATCATCGCGCGCGCGGCGTCGAAGCTGCGGAAGAGGAACGGCAGTTCGAGGGAGTGGGTGGCGCCGCGGGAGTCGTTGACGCGCCATGCGAACAGGGCGGCGTGCGTCGATCCGGTCGCCGCGGCCCGCGCGTCGAGGAGGCGCTGGCTCGGCTGCCGGTAGATCTCGTCTGTGACGCAGGCCTCCAGAGCCTCGGCGTCGGAGGGCGCGCGGCCCAGGTCGGCCGCCAGTGCCTCGCGGTAGGCGGTCGCGTCCCCGCCCGGCAGCACGTCGGCGAGGTGCCGGTCCAGCTGCGCGCGTAGCTCGGGGGAGTCCGGGGCCGGCAGCTCGACGGCGCCGGAGTTCTCGTTCACGTTCGTCGTTACGATCAGGTCCACTCCGCTCGAGGCCCCCGAGGCGATGGCCGACACCGGGTCTTGGGTCAGCAGGTGGCCGTCGAGACTCGCCCGGAACACGGCTACCGTGTTCGGACCCGCCGCCGAGCGCTGGGCGAGCAGGCGGTCCTGCGCCTCGATCAGGCGCGGCCAGGGCAGGTCGAGGAGCTGCTCCGGCGCCGCGCCGAGCAGGCCCAGCAGATCGGCGGTCACGTCCTCGCCGTACTCCCGCGACCCGATCCGCTCGGGGCTCGCGCTCTGCAGTACCGCCCGCGTGAACAGGCCCGCGCTGCGGGGTGCCGCGAGCAGCATCGCGGCCGACGTCGCGCCCGCGGACTGGCCCGCCAGCGTCACCCGGTCGGCGTCTCCTCCGAATGCCGCGATGTCGGCGCGGATCCACGCGAGAGCGGCGAGCGTGTCGTGCAGGCCGAGGTTCGCGCAACCGCGGAACTCGTCGCCGAGGAGGTGATCGAGGGTGAGGAAGCCGAGCGCACCGAGCCGGTGATTGAGCGCCACGACGACGGTGCCGGTCCGGGCGGCCAGGCGCGCTCCATCGCAGAAAGGCTCGGCGTTGGAACCGGCGACGTGCAGCCCGCCGTGGATCCAGACGAGCACCGGTCGATCCACCGCGTTCTCGGGCGTCCACACGTTCACTGTGAGGCAGCCGTGCTCGCTCCCGCCCGCGGTCTGCGGGGCGGCCGGACCCGGGTCCCTCGCCTCCCGCCGCCCGCTCCAGGGCTGCACCGGCGGTGCCGGGCGGAACCGCGGAGCATCGCCCGCGTAGGGCACGCCGAGGAAGGCGCGCGCGACCCCGTCCGGCGTCTCGATCCTCCGCCCGCGCAGCCGCCCGGCCGAGACGACGGCCTCAACCATCGCGCGGGTCGCTCGAGAGCTCGACCATGCCGTCACCTCCTCTTCCGCCCGTCAGCGTAGGGGACGGCGCCGACGCTGATCGGCGCTGGCGCTGATCGGTCCCGGGCGAGGGCGAGGCGAGAACGAGGGCGCACGAAGCCTGGCCCCTCAGGGCGCAGGGCGGAAGGGCTTGCCGGGATCCGCGGTGGGGGATTGGCTAGGGGCAGGAGAGAGAGGTGTCACCCATGACGCAGACCTTCCCCGCCTGGTTGCGGGATCAGCAGAAGAGGGACGACGAGGTCGGCCGTTTCGCGCACGCCTTCGGGTCCCGCGACGACCTGCCCGAGCACGGTGGCCGCGCGATCTACGACGGCTATTTCGCCAGCGAGCCCGAGTCGGCCCAGGCCGACCTGGACCGCGCCTGGATGGAGTTCGAGGCGCACCCCGAGCCGTCCGCCACGTCCGACCGGCCGGAGGGACTGCGATGAGCGAGCAGACCCCGAGCCCGGTCGAGGACCCGGATGACCAGGCCGACAAGCCCTCGCAGGCCGAGGGCTGAGTCGCCGGGCCGCGTCAGTGCTGGGCCGCGTCAGTGCTGCACGACCGCCAGGAGGTCCTGCGCCTCGGCGCTGTCCGGGTAGTGCGTGAGGACGCGCTCCAGATCACGGCGAGCCGGTGTGCGGCGCCCGTCCGAGAGGAGGGTGCTCGCCCGCTCGAGCAGCGCCTCCGCACGGAGCTCGGCGGGTCGGGCGCTGGTGACGGTCGGGCGCACGACGCGGTCGAACGCCTCGAGAGCGCCCGCGGTCATCCCGAGTTCCCGCAGGGCGACGCCGCGGCGAATGAGGACGGCGGCGCAGGCCGCATCGACGTTCTCGATCGGGGCCGAGAACTCGACGACATCGTTCCATCGGCGGCGGGCGGAGTAGAGCGCGGCGAGCGTGGACGCCGCGAGGGTCGACGGCTCCAGCGTCTCGACCGCCGCAGCAGCAGCGACGTGATCCATCGAGGCGATCAGCTCGGCATAGAGCAGGCGCAGGGCGACGGAATTGAGCGGTACTTCCACGTCGAGGCCACCGCTGAGGGGCAGGCGGACGGTCAGTGCGATCCCGTAGCGGCGGAGGAAGGAGTCGGTGGAGGGGTCGTAGCGCAGTCGAACGAGCCAGCACGTGAGACGCAGCGCGCGGTCGCCGTCGGGCGAGTGCAGGGCGTCTCGGACGAGCTCGATGACCGCCGCGATGCGCGAGCCCTCGGGTGAGTCGGCTGTCGCCGCGTGGAGTTCGGAGGCCGGTGCCCCTGTCCGCACCAGCCGGAGAAGGGGCGCCTCCCAGGCCGGGGCGAGCGCGGAGGGGCGGACCAGGCCCGGGCCGCCGGGCATGCTCAACCAGCCGGACAGCCGCGAGCGGCGACCGCCGCGGAACAGCGGTGCGCCGACCGCCCGAAGTCGAGGTCGCGAGAGGGCGCAAAGCTCCCCGCTCCGTCGGAAGCCGACTGCCACGGCCATTTTCCCCCTCCGCACGCGACGACGGCGGACGACCGTCGGACGTCCGATTCTACGCTCCGCGCCGCCGAAGGCCCCCGGATGGGGACCGTAGCGCTGGCGGCGATCGCCCGCTGTCCGCCCCTTGAGAGACCCAGGACCGCCGAGCGGCCGTCCTGACGGGTTGGGGACAGGCTGGGGTTGGTCAGCCCCCGATCGAGTCGGCCGCGCGCAACGGCATCACCTCGGGCTTCTCGGCGGTGCTCTCGATCGCCACGACCGCCCTGTCCTCGTTCGAGCGAAGTACGGCGTCCATGATCTCGAGCACGTGCAGCGCGACGCGGCCGGAGGAGCGGTGCGGCCGGTCCTCGACGATCGCTTCCGCGAGGTCAGCCAGCCCCACTCCGCGCCCGGTGTCGATCACACCGGCGGAGTCGGGGATGACCCGCCATTCCTCGTCGCGGACCGCGACCTCGACCGGATCCGAGAACATGTTCGGGTCCGGGACCGAGATGGTGCCCTCTGTGCCGTAGACCTCGAACTTCGGCGCCCGGCTGCGCCAGACCTCGAAGCTCACGGTGATGGTCGAGGCGACTCCATTCGCGTGCTCCAGCAGCGCGGTGATGTGCGTATCGATCGTGACCTCGATCGGCGTGCCCGCCTTCGGTCCGGTCTCGATCGTGCGCGGGCGATCGGAGCGAGTGGCCAGACCTGTGACGCGCACGACCGGCCCGAAGAAGTGCACGAGCGCCGTCAGGTAGTAGGGACCCATGTCCAGCAGTGGCCCGCCGCCCGGCTGATAGTAGAACTCCGGCGCCGGGTGCCAGCGCTCATGTCCCGGCGCGGTCCAGTGCACCTGCGCGGCGATCGGCGTGCCGATCACTCCGGAGTCGAGAGTGCGGCGTGCGGTCTGCACGCCCGTTCCGAGCACCGTGTCCGGTGCGCTCGCGAAGCGCAGGCCCAGCTCATCGGCGAGGTCGAGCATCGGAGCGGCCTCTGCCGGATTCAGGCCGAGCGGCTTCTCGGCGAAGACGTGCTTGCCCGCCGTCAGGGCTCGGGTGCCGATCTCGACGTGCGCCGCCGGGATCGTGAGGTTGAGCACGGCGTCGATCTCGGGATCATCGATCAGTTCGTCGACGGTGAGGGCGCGGATGCCCTGCTCGTCGGCGACCTGCTGCGCGCGCTCCTGGTTCAGGTCGGCGACCGCCACGAGGCGGAGGCCGGGGAAGGTCGGGAGGTTCGCGAGGTACTGCTCGCTGATCTTCCCGACTCCGATGATGCCGACTCTCAGCGGGACGCCCACAGCATGCCCCTCTCGATGATGGTGCGGACGTTCTCGTCCTGGAGGATCTCGACGCGGTGGCCCGGCGTGGAGACGAAAATGCGGCCCTCGCCCCAGAGGCGGGTCCAGATCGCGGGGGAGGTGATCGGGCGCTTCCACGGGTCCCACGGGCGGACCGCCTGGGTGGTCGTGGCGAGCACGTCGTTGTAGTCGTCGTGCAGCACCCAGTACTGCTCGGTGACCAGTTCGAAGTCGGAGATGCCCTGGGTGATGGGGTGGTCGGCAGCGAGGGCGGTCATCTCGATCGTGTGCGGCACGTCGTTGTCCGACTGCTCGCCGGTGCGCTCGTCGGGGTGCTTGCCCGGGTGCGAGACGAACTGCCCGCCGATGAGCTGGAGGTAGTCGGAGTTGTCGCGGTAGGAGTCGGCGATCCCGCCGTGCCAGCCGGCGAGGCCGGTGCCGCGCTCAACGGCTGCGCGCAGTCCCAGGAACTCCTCCCACTGGATGGCGGTCATCGTGTTCGACTGCACGATCAGGTCCACTGTCCGCAGGTAGTCCTCGTCGGCGTACACGGCGGTCGACTCCTCGACGCGCACGTCGTAGCCGTGCTCGCGCAGGAACGGCAGGAATAGCTCGGTCGCCTCGACCGGTTGGTGGCCGTCCCAGCCCCCTCGGACGACGAGAGCCGTCCTGCCAGGGGTAGTCGGAGGCGTCGTGCCGGGCGTGGTCGGAGGGATGTCGGTCATCGTCGTCCTCAGGTGCAGGCGGATCACTCCGCGGTTCGTCGTCGAACAGGACTTGCGCAACTTCTGCGCGGTGGTCTCGGCGTTCGACCATCATGCACCTCGGTTGTCGGGCGGAGCAACCCGTCCGCCCAGTGGACTAGTTGCGAAAGTGGGTGTCCGCTACGGTGGGCTCATGCCCGAGAATGACGCCTCCGGAGCACACCCCCGACCCACGATGGCGGACATCGCCGGCCGCGCAGGGACCAGCGTGCCCACGGTCTCGAAGGTGCTCAACGGCGGCACCGACGTCTCGGAGGCGACGCGGCTGCGCGTGATGGAGGCGGCGCACGAGCTCGGCTACCGACGCCGGCCGCGCTTGCGGCCCCCGGTCGAGGACCCGCACGTTGCCCAGATCGTGGTCGTCGTCGTCGGGCATATCGGCGGCACCTGGATCGGCCCGGTCCTGGAGGGTATCGAGGCCGAGGCCTCCGCCGCCGGGGTCGATCTGGTGCTCACCCGCGCCCGCGACGACGGCGCCTGGATCAGCCGCCTCCTCCGCCGTCCCTCGCTCGGCGCCATCGTGGTGCTGGTCAACGTCTCGGCGGCAGAACTGCACCTGCTCACCACCGCCGAGCTGCCCGTCGTCGTCGTCGACCCCAGCACCCGGCCCCCGGCCGACGTCGCGAGCGTCGGCGCGACCAACTGGGATGGGGGACGCATGGCCGCCGAGCACCTCCTCGCCGCGGGCCACACCCGCTTCGGCGTGCTCGGCGGCACCCGCACCCAGCTCTACAGCAGCGCCCGGATCGACGGCTTCACCTCCGCGCTGCGCGCTGCCGGGGTCGCCGAGCCGCGCATCGCCTACTGCGACTGGGACCGCGAACTGGCCCGCGAGGCCGCCCAGGCGATGCTCGCCGAGCCGGACGCGCCGAGCGCCGTCTTCGCCTGCTCCGACGTGATGGCGCTCGGTGTCTACGAGGCGGCCGACGACGCGGGCCTGCGCATTCCCCGCGACCTCAGCGTCATCGGCTTCGACGACGTCGAGGAGTCGGCGTGGGCGACCCCGCCGATGACCACCATCCAGCAGCCCATCGGCGAGATGGGCGCCATCGCCTTCCGGATGCTGCACCAGGCGCACCGGTCCGCGACTCCGCTCGCCTCGGCGACCCGCATGGAGCTGGAGACGCGGCTCATCCGCCGCGCGTCCGTCGCCCCCGTGCGCGCTCTTCCGCCTCCGCGCCCCCACCCGTAACCCCCCGGGTATCGATTCGTCACGAAGGGCTGCCTCCCGGCTGTCGTGACGAGCGTTCGTGACGAATCGGATCAGGAGAGCGGCGGACGAGGGGTCGACGGAGCTCGTACCGACGAACGGATATCCGAAAGGATCGCCCGAGATCGCGAAGCGATCAGCACCTCTACCGACCGCCGCTATCGCTGTCCTTCAAGATCGGAGACGTACGAACAAACACGTGGAGGAATAAATGACGAAAACATCGGATTCGACCCGTGAGGTCACTCTCGGAGGAGACTGGATCATCCCGGCTCACGACGGCTTCGCCCGACGAACACTGGTGAAGGGGGCTGCCTGGAGTATCCCGGCCGTCTCTGTCGCGATCGCGACTCCCGCCGCGGCTGCCTCGAAGGACTTCGTCTGCCCGACTGTGCCGGAATCCTCGGGCTGGACAGGCGCGAGTGGATCGGATGGAGATTCGGGCGGCACCGGCGGCTATGGCTGGACCACTGACGGCACGTCGTGGTGGAACACGAAGGATGCGACCCGGAGCGATTACTACAGCTATTACATCGAGTTCCCGTTCAAGGGTGTCGCAGGCCACTCCTACACGTTCAACTGGTCGGCTTCCGCGAACGGTCCCGGCAATGACGTGTCCTACGCGGCCTATGACGTGCTGATCGGCGGCGGCAAGGTCTACATGGCGTCCACCGACGCCGGAGCCGGAGGGGCGTTCATCGACCCGAACACAGGGGACCCGGTCGCGGCGTCCGCCACGTTCACTCCCGATACTGATGGGGATTACACGTTCCGCTATCGAATCCGGCTCTCGCACCTTACGGATAAGCAGAACGCCAACCACAATGTTCAGATCAAGCGCCCGACGCTGACCTGCTCCTGAGCGCGCACCCTTCCGGCGGAGCGGGTGCGTGAGTCGATGATAAGCTCATGTTTCGCGACAGGTCCCCTCCGCCTCTCCTCTTACAGGTCTGAGTGCTGCTCGACCGCACCGGTAGGGCGCGACTGCGATACCTGCGGCCGCCCCTCGGCTCCCGGTCGGTCGACGCTGTCTCGCTTCTCCTCTTCTGCGCGTCCCGGCCGGGAGACAGGAGGAACGAGAGGCTGGAACGAATGCTGCGAGCTGATCGGACGGTGTTCTCGAGAGGGGTCGCCCTTTCGGGTGAGCCGGCCGCGACCTGGTTGGAGGCGCTGTGTCGCTCGCCCGATCGACGAGACGACCTCCGGCTCGCTGCAGATATCTATCGATCTCGGGATCTCGCCCTCGCGAGGCTCTGGACCAGCGCCAGTACTGTGACGAATGCGGATTCCCAGTCGGAGGGGGTGTCGATCACGGTGCTCACCGAGGGGGAGATGGTGCTGCGGGCGGGGGGCGACGACCACGTCCTGGAGAAAGGGGATGCAGTGCTCTATCGGTCGGCAAGTCTCGTCTCGACCGCGAGCACCGCTCCCTCGGCCGTCATCGAAATAGAGCTGGGAAGGGGATCAGGCGATCGAGTTGCGCCCGGATTGCTCAGTGACTCCTCGTTCGTCCCGCGGACCGTCAGCTCTGTTCGACCGCTCTCCGTCCTTGTCAATGAGATCCTCGCCGGCCTGGACGAACCGGCTCGGCGTATCAGTCGGCGGATTGTCGTCGCGGTCGAAGCTCTCGCCGCCGATCTCGTCGAGGACACCGATCATGATCTACCGGTTCGGATCAGCCCATCGGACCGGCGCCTCATCGTCGCCGCCCGTCGGACCATTCGGTGCGAGCTCGACGACAGAGGGCTCTCCATCGCGACTCTCGCAAAGGAGATGTCGGTCACGCAGCGGCGTCTGCAGATGGCTTTCGCGTCTCTCGGCACAACCCCCGTGCGAGAGATTCGGATGCGAAGAGCCGATGCTGCGGAGGATCTCCTTCGCACGTACTCGCAGGTCGGGAGGCCGGAGATGGAGCGGGTCGCGCGGCAGGTCGGCCTGCCGAACGCCCGCGCACTTCGAGACCTGCTTGTGGCGTTCGAGAGGACCGTCCCGGGTCACTCCCGCGACAGCGGGCGCTTGGCTGGTCCCGTCCCGGGCTCCGACCCCGCGAGCGCCGTCCGCTCCTGCTCCGAGTGCGCGTCGAGTCCCTGAGCCGGGCACGCCCTGCGGGCCCTCCACTCGTCGTGACTCCCCCTCGTCCCCGGGGAGTGAGGGTGCCGAGCGATCATCCGCGACCGTGTCCGCGCCGGCGGGTCACCCCGCGCTCGCGTCCGGCAGCAGGGCCGGGCACTCGCCGCCCGGCGTGGTCGCTCGTTCGAAGTGCCAGATCTCGTTGGCGTAGATCTGGCAGAGGCCGTAGTCGGCGCCGTGCCGGGACAGCCAGCTGTCCGCCTGCGCGTTGCCGACATCCACGGCGTCGCCGGTGACGTGGCGCGATCGGTCGACGGGCGCTACCAGGCGGCCGGCTTCCTCCTCGCTGCCGTAGCGGCGCACGGCATCGTCGAACAGGGCCTGCTGGTAGCGCTCGCTGCGCCAGCCGTTGGTGATCAGGATGTGGACCTCGTCGCCCGCATCGGCCGCGGCCGCCTGGACGGCTGTGCGCAGAGCCGGGCGAAGCCGGGAGATCGCCGGAAGCTCGTCGGCGAACGGTGAGACCGAGTCTCCGTCGGCAATGAAGCCGTCCTGCTCATCAGGCCCGTCGAGTGCGCTTATCGCGGCTGCGGCAGGATCGTGCCCCTGTAGTGCCATGACGGCCGATCCGCCCGCGAGGAGGCTGAGGGCGACGAGGGCCGAGGCGATGGCGCGGCCGGGGCCGAGTCTGCGCGAGGGGGAGGCGGAGGTGCTGGGTGCCGGATGCATGCTCACAGCACACCAGGACCGCTGTTACCAGGGCATCGTCCGAATCAGCGACACGGGCGATACGCGGATCGTCCGCGCCGGCGCATCGACAGCCGCCGTCAGCCGCGCGGCCCGCGGGCCAGCAGGGCGTGCAGGAGCGGTAGCACCGAGGCGATCATCAGCACCGTCCCGAACCCACCGTCATCCGGCCGTACGACGGCACCCGCGATCAGCAGACCCGCGAACAGCACCGCCGAGATGACGCGGCGGACGGTGCCCTCAAGCCGGTTCAGGCGGCGCTCGATCGTGGGGACGGTGACCGCGAGCTCGCCGTCGTCGAGCGTCGTGACGAGTTCGTCGAGGCGGCGCGGCAGGCGCCAGAGCAGGCCGAGCGTGGCGACAGCCTGCGTGCCGACGTCCTGCACGACGGAGCCGCGCTCCTCGCGGATCAGCTGCTGAGCGTAGGGCTCGACCGAGTCCCACAGGTTGAAGGCCGGGTCCAAGGCGCTGCACACCCCCGAGGTCAGCGACATCGCGCGGATGACCAGCAGGAAATTCTCGGGCAGCTGGAACGGCAGCGCGCGCACCACATCGCCGAACTGCACGGCGAAGTCGCGGAACTCGCGCGGATCCACCTCCCGCAGCTCGGCGAAGCCCATCCCGCCGAACCGGGCGAACAGCTGCGTCAACGCGCGCTCCAGCTCGCGGGAGTCGGCCGAGGGGAGGAGGACGCCGACCGCTCGGGCCGCGTCGACGAGTCCCTTGCCGTCACGGGAGGCGGCAGCGATCAGCATCCGGCGCAGCCCCGCGCGAGTGCTCGGCGGCACCTCGCCCATCATCCCGAAGTCGATGAACGTGAGCCGCCAGGGCAGCTCGGCCCCGGGGGTCGGCGTGACAAAGACGTTGCCGGGGTGCGGATCGGCGTGGAAGTAACCGTTGGTAAAGAGCTGGTCGAACATCACGGCGGCGAAGACCGGAGCGACCTCCCGCGGGTCGATCCCGGCGGCCAGCAGTGCGGCGTGATCGGTGATCTTGATCGCGGTGACGTCCTCGAGGGTGAGGACCCTGCGCGTCGAGCGCTCCCACACCACATCGGGCACGGCCACTCGGGCGTCACCGGCGAAGTCGGCGGCGAAACGGACGGAGTTGGCCGCCTCCTGCAGGTAGTCGATCTCCTCGAGGCTGGTCACCGCGAACTCCTCGACCAGCGCCGGGGCATCGACGCGGTCCGAGACCAGGCGCACGTGGCTGAGCCAGCCGCCGACCCGGCGCAGCGCCGCGAGGTCGACCTCGACGATCTGGTCGATCCCGGGCCGCTGCACCTTCATGATCGCGGCGGAGTGACCGGTGTCGGCGGCATCGGCGGGGGCGAGCCGGGCGCGGTGGGCCTGCCCCAGCGAGGCGGCGGCAACCGGCGACTCCTCGACTCCGGCGTACGCGCGCTCGAGTACCAGCCCCAACTCGGCCTCAGCCAGCGCCCGGATCCGCGCGAACGCGACGGGTGGGACCTCGTCCTGCAACCCCTCCAGCTCGCGCGTGATCTCGGGCGGCAGGACGTCCAGGCGCGACGACATGAACTGGCCGACCTTGATCATCAGGCCGCCCAGGTCGACGGCGAGCACGTGGAAGCTGCGCGCGAAGCGCCGCATCCGGCCCGGTCGGGTGCGCAGCGCGATCCGGGTCATCCCGACCCGCGGCAGGAGCAGGTCGAAGAACCAGGTGACCGCGAGGTGCCACGCGGCGAAGCGGAGGATCCGGCGGTAGCGCCGCCGGTCCTCCCGCTCTCGGTGGCCCGGGGCGGCGGGACCCGGGCTGACCGAGGCCACCCGGCTCAGTCCTGCGCGAGGATCGCGTACAGGCGGCGGCGCACGTCCTCGAGTTCGGCGACGGCCTTGCGGATCTGCTCGGGGGTGCCCGAGCGTCCCACCTGCGCCGCGGCCTGGGCGAGCTCGAGGCCCGCCTTGGGCAGGGCGCCGAAGTCGACGTGATCCGAGTCGCTCCACGGCGTCGAGATGCCGTGCTCGGCGACCGTCGCGCGGCCGGCGTCGGTCAGTGTGTAGGTCTTGCGGCCGTTCTGCTCGTCGGCCGTGATGAGGCCCTCGTCCGCCAGCAGCTGGAGGGTCGGGTAGACGGAGCCGGGGCTCGGCTTCCAGTCGCCGCCACTGCGCTCTTCGATCTCGCGGATGATCTGGTATCCGTGCATCGGCTGCTCGGCGAGGAGTGCGAGCACGGCGGTACGCACATCCCCCCGGCCGACGCGGGAGCCGACGCGCTTCTCCATCCGGGAGCGGGCCTGCTCCATCGCGCGCCAGATGCTCTCGATGGGTGTGCCGGTGCCGAACGCGCCGGTCGATGACGATCCGTTCATGATGACCTCCTGTTTCTCCGAACGATACTCAACGATATGTGTGGCGACTGTGAGCGACTGCCGGACCTGCCCGTGATCGTCACGATGCTCGCGGCCACTCCGATCACCGAACGCCTCGCCGCCCGGCTCGGGCACCGTGCGGCCTGCCCCGTCGGCACCGGGCTCCTCGTCGGCGCACTCGTCGGGATGGCCTGGCCGGTGGACCGAGGCTACCTCGCGATCGCCGTGATGATGGTCGTTCTGACGGTCGGCCTGCGCACGATTTTGACGATCTGCGCGGTCGCCCTCGTCGAGGCGATGCCGGCGAACCGGACGTCGGTCGGGGTGATCGGGGTGATCGGGACGATCGGGTCGCTCTCGCTCACCGACTCCCGCTCCGTGGAGGAGCCGGCCTCGCACGCATGACGCAACGTCAGCTGAGAGACCTCCTCATCCACCATCGTGGATGACATGGCCTCTCAGCTGACGTTGTGCGGCAGGCCTCCGCGGACGCCCGCTGGGAGGCGACGGCGTCTCCCCGAGAAGGGGGACAGGCGGGGGTCCCTCACGCGTCCACCCGCCCCCGTCCACCCGCCCCCGAGCATCCCCACCCCAGAACCCCCACCACCCACACCCTGAACCGCGAGCGGGGCGGACAGCATGACCCTCGTCGACACCGCCGCCCTCCACCTCCCCGGGACGCCCGAGTCACGAGCCCGCGCCCGACCCTCTCGCCGACGGCGGGCGCCGCGCTCTGGCTCGACGGCGCGCAGGTCGCCTCGAACGGCAGCTCTCGCACCCCCGAGAGCACGACCGGCTACTGGAAGATCGGCTACGACACCCTCGGCGGCCAGTGGCCGAACGTCGGCTCCTCGTACTTCGGCGGGAGCCTGCGCTACGCCGCCGTGAAATCGACGGTCCTCACGCCGACGCAGATCCAGAACCACTACGCGGCCGGCCGTTGAGCGAAGCGGGCGGTCTCGGAGAGGGCGTCGCCGACGATCAGACCCGCGGTCAGTTCCGGGTCGGATCCTCGAGGGGATCCTCGCCTGGTTCAGGAGCAACGGGAGTCCCGGTGCTGCCGATCGTGCTGACAATGGGCACGATCCCGGTCCGGGGGAGCGGCTCCTCCGGTGACGGCTCGGGCTGCTGCTCCGCAGCGGCCGCGGCCTCGGGCGCCGCAGTGGCGGGGGGATCCTCCGTGTAGAGGACGTCGGCGGCGAGGGCCTGCTCCATGCCGCGGTCCCGCCGGGCGCTGGCGCGCACGGGTGCCACTGCGCTCACGATCGGGGTGCGCAGGCGGCGGTAGGCGATCCGGCCGAGGGTGACCCCACCGGCCAGGCCCAGCGCGATCATGCCGGCCTGCAGCAGCAGCTCGATCCCGCCCGTCGGGCCGGTCTCGGACGTGAGGTCGAGGACCCCGCGGTAGAGGGTGAGGCCGGGGAGCAGTGGGACGATGGCGCACGCGGTCGTCGCCACGGCGGGCACCCGCATCCGCTCCGCCAGCATCTCGCCGAGCAGCCCGATCGCCAGCGCCGGGAGGGCGCTGGCCATCAGCGGGCCGAAGCCGGCGCCGGTCAGGGAGTCGGAGACGAGCCACCCGCCCGCACCGGTGAGAGCCGCGACGAGCGCGGAGCGGAGGGGCGTGTGCGACGAGAGGGCCCACGCGCCGGCCGCGACCCCGGCGCCGAGCACCTGCACGGCGGCCGGCCAGGGGCGGACGGAGGAGTCGACCAGCACCAGGTCGACGCCGAGCGAGCGGGCGCCGTCGAGCACCACGGCGATACCGACGACGATGCCCAGCGTCAGCAGTCCCACCTCGAGCAGTCGTCCGCCCGCTGTGATCGGGAACCCGTTGATCGCGTCGTCCGCCGCTCCCACGAACGAGAGCCCGGCGAGGAGCACCACCACCCCTGATGCGACAACGAGAGCGGGCGGAAGCGCCGCCAGCTCGACGGGCAGCCGCGGCACGACCACGAGCAGTAGTACGGCCACTCCCGTCGCGAGCGCCGCGCCCGCGATCTGCTGGAAGAAGGCGGGCAGGCCCCAGCGGGCGAGCAGCTGGTTGACTAGGTCGATCGCGGCGGCCGTCGCGGCGGCGAGGAGCAGGACCAGCGGCCCTCCGCCGAGCAGCACCGCGACGCCCGCGGCCATCAGGGCGAGGGTCAGTGTGACCACGCTGCGGCGGTACCGGTGCGGCTGGATCAGGATCGCGTCGAGCCGTTCGTGCGCCGCCTCGAACTGGTGTCGGGCCTCGTCGCGGATCTCGGCCGAGTCGACCGCGTCGGCGACCCGCACCTCCGGCGAGCCCTCGGTGATCGCGGTCACGAGCGCCGTCACGCGGGCCAGTCGCTCGTAGTCGGCACTGCGGGAGGGGACGACGCGCAGCACGCTCACGCTGGGCGAGTCGTCGCCTCCGTCGTGCACGACCAGGATCGAGGTGAAGGTGAGGTCGACCTGGCACTCGATGCCGTACGCGCGGCACACCCGCTGAATCGTCTCGGTCACCTCGGCGGCCGCGGACCCGAGCGAGAGCAGCGTCTCGCCCAGCCGTACCGCGAGCTCGAGCACTCCGCGGACGGTCTGCTCGGCCAAGAGCGCACGGTGCGCCCGACGACTCACCGGCGCGGCGGGTCGCTGCCCGCTGAGCTTGCCGATGACCTGCTGCAGAAGACGGTGAGAGCGCACCGTCCAGGGTAGGCATGCGGGGGCCGGGTTCCGCCACGACAGGAGCAAGGCCGATCCGCGCCTGCCGGAGCGCATGTGCCTACACTGGCCTGCGACTCCGACTGCCGCACGGGCGGGGGCGAGGGGGGACGTCATGACGGTTCACGAGCGCGGCGTCCGGCACGGGCGGCTCCGGCCGCGATCCGGCGTCCGGACGCTGGTGATCGGCGTGGCCGCCGGTCTCGGCGTCCTCGCGGTCAGCGGCACCTCGCTCGTGGCGATTGCGACGGCCAGCATCAGCCGGAATGTCGCCGACAACGCGGTTGACCTCGGCGTGGCGCCTCCCGCCGGGGGTGCACAGCCGGGCGCGATCGGGGGCGGCTTCGACGTGCTGGTGGTGGGGACCGATAACGACCCGACGCAGGGGGACGACTTCGGCATTCGCGACAGCACCCTCAACGACGTCAACATCCTGCTCCACGTCGCGGCCGACCACCGCAGCGCGACGGTGATCAGCTTCCCGCGCGACCTGATCCTGGACCGTCCCGCCTGCACCGACCCGGCGACGGGCGTCGTCACGGAGGCGGCCACCGGCGTCCCGCTCAACTCGGCGTTCCAGTACGGCGGGCTCGCCTGCGTCAACGACACCCTGCAGCAGTTCACCGGCCTGACCGTGCCCTACGCCGGGTGGGTGTCGTTCAACGGTGTCATCGAGATGAGCAACGCTGTGGGTGGCGTCCCGGTCTGCCTCACCGGTCCGATCCTCGACACCGACTCGGGCCTGGACCTCCCCGCCGGCACCTCCACCGTCTCGGGGGCGATGGCGCTCTCGTTCCTGCGCAGCCGCCACGGCGTCGGCAACCAGAGCGACCTCAGCCGCATTTCGTCGCAGCAGCAGTACCTCGCCTCTCTGATGCGTACCGTCCGCTCGGCCGACACGCTCTCGAATGTCCCCGCCCTCTACGGCCTCGCGCAGGCGACCTCGTCGAACGTGCACCTCTCGACCTCGCTGACCAGCCCCGCGACGATGATCTCGCTCGCGCTCGCGCTGAAGGATGTCGACCTGTCGAAGATGGTCTTCGTCCAGTACCCGGCGCTGGACGACCCGGACTACCCGGGCAAGGTCGTGCCGAACGCGGAGGTCGGCGCGGAGCTGATGAGCCGCGTCCTCAGCGACCAGCCGGTGACCCTCGCGTCGGACGCGCCGGCAGGGGAGGCGCCGGCGGGGGAGGCACCGGCGGGGCAGGCCGACGCGCCTCCGGTGACTCCCGCTCCCGAAGCCGTCGATGCTCCCGGGCAGACCGCCGCCCAGGAGACCTGCGCGGTCCCATCGAACTGATCGCGCGTCAGCCGGTCACCTCAACGCGCTCGCCCGGTCTCTTCGGCATTGTCGTCGAGGAGCTGCGGGACGGCGTGGATGTCGACCCGCTCCTTGCGGATTGTGCCGGTGGCGGAGTGCAGTGCTCTGATGCGGTCGATCATGACGTGCACGCGCTCGACGGGAACGACCCGGGTCCTGAGGACCGGTTCCTCAGCGTGCAGGACGAGGGTGATCGACTCCGGAGCGCCCTCGGCCCCGTGCTCGCCGCCCTCGAGCGGCCCGTCGAGGGGTTCGCGCTCGAGGGGTTCGCGCTCGAGGACGAACTCCTCCCGGCGGAGCGTGACAGTGATAGTGCGCTCCTCGGTGACGATGACCTTTCGGACCCGCAGGCGCTCTGTAAGGGTTCGCACAGTGGTGACGTCGAGGCGCTCCTCGGACCGGACGACGGTGATCGGCTCCTGCCCGGTCACCGGAAGCTCGGGGCGGTTCATCGGTCGGGGTGTCCGGCGGTCTCGCGGAGCTCGCGGCCGTCGGCGACATCCTCGGCGTGCTTCTTCGCCTTCTTCTCGCTCTGGCGGGTGTCGCGCGGCGGGAGCTGAATGTGCTCCTCCGCCTCGATGCCGGCCTGCAACTGGCGTCCGCGCTCAAGCTCGGCGTCGAACTCCGCGCCGAACAGCAGTGCGAGGTTCGTGATCCAGAGCCAGAGGAGGAAGACGATCACGCCGCCGAGGGCGCCGTAGGTCTTGTTGTAGTTGCCGAAGTTCGCGACGTAGATCGCGAAGCCGGCGGACGCGAGCGCCCACACCACGAGGGCGAGGAGCGAGCCGAGGCTGGTCCAGCGGAACTTCGGCTGACGCACGTTGGGCGACCAGTGGTAGAGCACGGCGACGATGACGATCATGATCGCGATCAGCACCGGCCACTTCACGATGCTCCAGACCGTCAGGGCGACGTCGCCCAGACCGATCGCGTCGCCGATCGTCTGAGCGATCGGGCCGCTGAGCACGAGGATGAGCCCGGCGATCACGAGCATCACCACGGTCACCACGGTGACGCCGAGCATCGTCGGACGGAGCTTCCACACGGGACGGCCCTCGTCGATCTCGTACACCCGGTTCATGCCGCGTCCGAACGCACCGACGTAGCCGGACGCCGACCAGAGTGCGCCGAGGACACCAGTGACGAAGGCCAGGCCGGCGGCGGGCGTAGAGGTGAGTTCCTGCAGTGGCCCGCGGACCGTGTCGAGCACGTCGGCCGAGACAAACCCGCCGAGGAGCTCGAGGACCGTGTCGGTCGTCGCCTCCGCCTGACCGAAGAGGCCCAGGATCGACACGATCGCGAGCAGGCCGGGAAACAGGGCGAGAACGGCGTAGTAGGTCAGTCCTGCGGCGATATCGGTGCACTGGTCGGCACCGAACTCGCGGAGAGTCTTCTTGAGGACGTAGCCCCAGGAACGCTGAGTGACCTCGGAGGGGCCGTCGGGCTTGCGGGCGTCGTCAGGGTCGGGCGCGGTGCGCTCCCGCTCGGTGCTGGTCTGGGCCACGGTCGTCTTCGATCTGCTCGCTGGGACTGCTGATGGGGAGGGAGAGTGCCGGTAGCAGGAGGCAGTGTGCCTGCTGCTACCGGCGGAGGCGAATCAGAGCGAGTCGCGGCCGCGGCGCGGGGTGACGCCGTCGTCCTCGAACTCGATCTCCTCGTGGCGGACGTCCTCGGTGACCTGGCGGTCCTCGGTGACGGTCTCGGTGCCGAGCGACACGCGCTCGACCGGGACGGTCTCCTTCGCCGTGACCACGCGCTCCTCGCCGAGAACCACCTCGTGCTCCTCCTCGCTGAGGTCGGGGCCCGCGGTGGCGTCGCCGATGGTGGCGTCGGTGATGGGCTCCCGGACGACGCGGACCTCGTCATGGCTCACGGGGACCGTGACGGTCTGCTGCTCGGTGACGACGTGCTTGCGCAGGCGCGCACGGCCAGCCTCCACGCGCTCGGTGCCGACGTGGAGCTGCTCCTCGGAGCGCGTCATGGCGTTGTCGGTCGTGGGGCCGGACGTGTCGCGGCCGACGCTCGTGTCGACACCGGCGGTACCGGATGCGGCATCGGCGTAGCCCGCTGCGCGGTCGACGTTCTCGGTTTCGGAGACAGAGGCGGCGCCGGAGAGGTTGTAGTAGCGGTACAGCTCGGCCTCCTCGTCCTCAGTGAGCGAACCGTCGGCGTCGATGCGCGGGGCGTCCTTGACGAAAGCCTTGTCGTAGGCGACAGTCAGGCGGTCGTTGTCGAGGGAGGCGCCCTCGAGCGGGACGAACGATTCGGAGGTGCCGAAAAGGCCGGTCTTGACGGTCGCCCAGACCGGATTTCCCGTGTCGTCCGAGAGGTAGACCTGCTCGACGGAGCCGATCTTGTCGCCGTCCGAGCCGTAGACGCTCGAGCCGTAGATGCTGTCGATGTTCGTCGTGTCGATCATGGAAATTCCTTCTTCTCGAGAGTGTCGGGGTCCGAGAGAACAATCAGGAAACCCGGCCGGGATACGGCTCCGCTGGGTCTCGCGGTGCTGCGCTCGTCCCTGACGGTATGGCCGCTGAGTGAAGAGTGGAGGCCGGTTGACAGTCCCCCGGAGAGTGCGAGATCCTCCGCTGAATGCCGGACCGGGGAGACGGGCCAGGGAGACGGGCCAGGGAGACGTGGTCGCCCCGGTTGAGGGCGGCGATCGCGGAGGGAGGTTTCCGCGCACGAGCGCCATCGGCGGCCGCCGGCGCGATCCTCATCGCGGGGCTCGCGGTGGGCGGGTCAGCCCGCGGGCCACTCCAGTTCGAGCCGCAGCGGCTTCTCGCCGAACCGCAGGTAGCCCTCCGGCACCGCCGAGCCGTCGACGCGCAGCAGCGCCGGGCGCCCGGACGCGACCCGCGTCCCCTCCGCCGGCGCGAGCCACTCCGCTCCTTCGGTCCGGCGCACCGTCGCGACGGCCCGGCCGGGCTCCCACTCGAGACGGTCCACGACCAGACCGCCCCGAGCGCGCAGCCCGGTCACGGAGCCGCGCGGCCAGGCCGCAGGCAGCGCCGGGAGCACCGTCAGCGAGTCCGCGGTCGATCCGAGCAGCATCGCCGCGACCAAGCCCGGCAGTCCGCCGCTCGCATCCAGGTTGAAGATGCGGCCCGCATCGTGCCGGGTCGTCAGCGTCGGCGACCAGTGCTCGAGGGCCAGCCACTCCACGCACACCAGCGCCGACTCCGCATCGCCCAGCGCCGCCGCGGCGACCCCGACCTGCACGAGGCCGAACGCCATCTCCATCCGCCCCGGCGGCGCCGTCGGCGCCTCGGCCCGCCACGCGATCTTCGCCCGCACCGTCGCCAGGGCGGCGGCCCGCAGCCGCTCGTCACCCGCGACCGCCGCGTCGGGCTCGTACCACAGCGGGTACAGCTGCGAGGCGTGCCGGTGCGCGATCTCCTCACCCCAGCGCGGATCGATCCACTCGGCGAGCGTGCCGTCCTCGGCCACGCGGTACGGCGGCAGGTCGGCGAGCACCCGGGTCCAGCGAGCGTCGAGGGAGTCGTCACCGCGGGCGCGGCCGAGCAGCGCGGTCGCTCGGGCCGCGTCGCGGAGCACCGCCACGTCCATCGTGGCGTCGACCGCCGTCGGCACCCGCTCGCCCCCGGGCGTGTTCTCGGGGGAGTAGGAGGGGACGATGTGCCGCACCCCGTCGACCAGGACGGTCGCGGTCTCGGCGAACCGCAGCACGCCCTCGGCGAACTCCCACAGCCGGTCGTCCACGATCGACCGGTCGCCCGTCGCGGCGACCACATCGGCCGCGAGGCGCAGCACCCAGCCGCCGCAGCCGGTCCAGAACAGGTGCGGGTAGTGCTCCGAGAAGTGGTCGGCGCGGCCGTGCGTCGACATCCGCGACGGCAGCAGCATCCCCTCCGCCCCGAAGACCAGGCGCGCGTTGTCGCGGTAGTCGTCCAGGTGCGGGAGGACGAGCTCGAGGAGCGAGAGTGCGAGCTCGGGTGTCCCGGTCGGGATCATCCCCGCCAGTGCGCCGTTCTGCACGTTGCCGTTGAGCGTGTAGTCCGCCGACCACGCCGGCCGCCAGGTGCCCTGCCAGACGCCCTGCAGCGTCGGCGGCAGCTCACCGGTGGACGCGACGATGTTCGCCCGCCCACTCAGCCAGGCCAGCTCGACCACGCGGCGGCGCGCGCCTGCGTCCCCGGAGCGGGCGGAGTCCCACAGGTCCTCGGTCAGCTCGGCGCCCGAGTCGCCGGCGAGGTCGAGCGCGGAGGCACCGACCAGCCGGCTGTGCCCCTTGCGCTGGCGATCGCGCAGCTGCTCCCACGAGAGGTCGGCGGAGGCGTCGGGGGCCGCCGCGAGCGCGACGTCCAGCCGCAGCACCTGCGGCACGTCCGCAGTGAGCTGCACGACCGAGACGGCGGTGTCCCCGACCACGTGCCACGTCGCTCCGCTCGTCGCCCGGGTCACGGCGCGCACCGCCGTCGGGCCCTCGCCCGCGTCGGCGGTGAGCAGACCGGAGGCGCCGCCCTCGACGTGCGCCGCGACCACGGCGGACGCGTCGGGCACGCCGGTGTCGAAGGAGGTTGCCTCGCCGGCGCCGAGCGCGAGCTCAACGGTGAGGGCTGTGTCCGCGGAGGACTCCAGGGCCAGCCGGACGCCCTCACCGCCGTGCGGGGCGAGCAGGCGCACGGCGTGGCGGCCGCCGTCCTCGTCGGTCCACTCCACCGCGGCCTCGCCGCCGAGCGGATCGACGCGGCGGATCGCGGAGGCGACACCGCCGGGGGTGCGCAGCGAGATGGTGGCGCAGAGGCCGAGCGGATCGGTCCAGATGAGGGAGCCGTCGTAGCCGCTGTCGCGAGCGGCGCGGGCCAGCAGGTCGGAGGCGGTGTCGGAGTCGCCGGCGAGCAGGGCGCGCCGCATCTCATCGCGGACGCTGGCGAGGTCGGGGGCGTCGGGGCGCGGATTGACGGGGAGGAACCAGCGCTCGTGCGCGAGCGAGACGGTCAGGGAGTCGGCGGGGCCGTGCACGACGGCGCCGACGCGGCCGCTGCCGACGATCAGGCCGTCCTCCCAGGTCGGGGCGGCGGTAGCGGTGGCGGCGCGCATCGATGCGCGGTCGATCGATCGGATGATCGTTCCTTCCGTCAGGGTGCTCCTGATATGTTGCGGGGAACTTCAAATTAGCCGCTCGGGCACCCAGAGGGCCAACCCGGGGCGGCGACTCGAGTGAGGACACCGCGATGACGCGACCGATCACCCTGTTCACCGGCCAGTGGGCCGACCTCCCGTTCGAGGAGGTGGCGCGCCTCGCGGGGGAGTGGGGCTATGACGGCCTCGAGATCGCCTGCTGGGGCGACCACATCGACGTGGCGCGCTGGGACGACGCGGAGTACGTGCAGAGCCGGAAGGACATCCTGGAGAAGAACGGCCTCCAGGTCTTTGCGATCTCGAACCACCTCACCGGGCAGGCGGTGTGCGACGATCCGATCGACGCGCGCCACCGCGACATCCTCAGCGACCGGGTCTGGGGCGACGGCGACCCCGAGGGCGTCCGGCAGCGCGCCGCCCAGGACCTGAAGGACACCGCGCGTTTCGCTGCGGCGCTCGGCGTGACGCAGGTCAACGGCTTCTCCGGCTCGTCGATCTGGAAGGGCGTCGCGATGTTCCCGCCCGCCTCCGACGAGTGGATCGCCGCGGGCTACCAGGACTTCGCCGACCGCTGGAATCCGATTCTGGATGTCTTCGAGGAAGTCGGCGTGCGGTACGCCCTCGAGGTGCACCCGAGCGAGATCGCCTACGACTACTGGACCGCGAAGCGCACCCTCGAGGCCATCGGCCACCGCGCCTCGTTCGGCTTCAACTTCGACCCGTCGCACTTCGTCTGGCAGCAGCTGGACAGCGTCGCCTTCGTGCTCGACTTCGCCGAGCACATCTTCCACGTGCACGTGAAGGAGTCGGTGACGAATCTCGACGGCCGCAACGGCGTCCTCGGCTCGCATCTGCCCTGGGCCAACCCGCGCCGCGGCTGGACCTTCGTCTCGACTGGACACGGCGCCGTCCCGTGGGAGCCGGTGTTCCGCGCGCTGAACGCGATCGGCTACACGGGCCCGACCAGCGTCGAGTGGGAGGACGCCGGCATGGACCGCCTGGACGGTGCTCCCGAGGCCCTGGCGTTCGTGCGGAAGCTCACCGCGATCACGCCCCCGGCCGACGCCTTCGACGCGGCGTTCTCGACCTCGCGGGACTGACTCCGCGGCGGCTCCGCGGCCGCCCGCCTGCACAACGAAGGCTGAGAGCCCGAATCCCGGCCCACGGACGCCGTTCGGGGCTCCCAGCCTTCGTTGTGCAGGCGAACCCGTCCGCACTCGAGGCCGGGACGTCCGATCCGGCGCCGAACAGGGCGGATCCGCGCTTCCTCCTTCGGTCGCGAACGCGCCGGGCTCGGAGACGACCGACGGCCGGCCCCCGCAGGAGCCGACCGTCGGGGGAGCGGCCCCTACAGCCCCTGCGCCAGCCGGTAGTACGCCGCGTTCGAGCGGATGTCGGCCTCGAAGCCGCGCAAGGTGGTCGACTCGTCGATCACGAGCAGCTCGATGCCGGCGATGCGGGCGAAGTCCTCCCACGCCTCCACGCCAATCTGCGTGGTCATCACCGTGTGGTGCGCGGCACCGGCGGTGATCCACGCCGCGGCGCTGGTGCCGAAGTCCGGGGCGGGCTGCCACACGGCGCGACCGACCGGCAGATGCGGCAGCGTCTGCGGCGGCTCGACGTTCTGCACCGCGTTCGCGACCAGGCGGAAGCGCTCGCGCACGTCGCTCAGGGCGACCACCACCGCGGGGCCGGCGTCGGCGGTGAAGACCAGGCGCACCGGATCCTCGCGGCCGCCGATGCCCAGCGGGTGGATCTCGAGCGAGGCACGCTTCGACGACAGCGACGGCGAGACCTCCAGCATGTGCGCGCCGAGGATGAGCTCTTCGCCGGGCGTCATGTCGTAGGTGTAGTCCTCCATCAGGCTGGTGCCACCGGGCAGGCCCGCTCCCATGACGGCGGCGATGCGGATGAGGACGGCGGTCTTCCAGTCGCCCTCTCCGCCGAAGCCGTAACCGTCGGCCATCAGACGCTGCACGGCGAGGCCGGGAAGCTGACGCAGCCCGCCCAGGTCCTCGAAGCTGTCGGTGAACGCCTCGAAGCCGCCCTCCTCCAGGAACGAGCGCAGGCCGATCTCGACCGCTGCGCCGTAGCGGAGCGACTCGTGGCGCTCACCGCCGGGAAGCAACTCCGGCACGACGTCGTAGCTCTCGACGTACTCCGCGACGAGCGCGTCGATCTGCTCGGAGGAGGCGGCGTCCACCCGCTCGACGAGTTCGTTCACGCCCCAGGTGTTCACGCTGACGCCGAGACGGATCTCGGCCTCGGTCTTATCGCCCTCGGTGACGGCGACGTTGCGCATGTTGTCGCCGAAGCGGGCGACCTTCATGCTCTGCGACGCCGACCAGCCGGCCGCCGCGCGCGACCAGATGCCGATGGACTCCGTGACCCGGGCGTCGCTGGCGTGGCCGACGACGGTCTTCCGGGGCACGCTCATCCGGCTGAGGATGTAGCCGTGCTCGCGGTCGCCGTGCGCGGCCTGGTTCAGGTTCATGAAGTCGAAGTCGATGTCCTGCCACGGCAGGGCGACGTTCGCCTGGGTGTGGAAGTGCAGCAGCGGCTTGGCGAGCGCGTCGACGCCGTGGATCCACATCTTGGACGGGCTGAAGGTGTGCATCCAGGTGATGACGCCCACCACGGAGTCGTCAGAGTTCGCCTCGACCATGGTGCGGCGGATGGCGTCGGAACTCTTCAGCACCGGCTTCCACTCGATGGTCACCGGGATGGCGCTCGCCTCGTTCAGCTGCGCGACGACGGCCTGCGACTGCTCGGCGACCTGGCGGAGGGTGTCCTCGCCGTAGAGGTCCTGGCTTCCGGTGAGGAACCAGACGGTGCGGGTGGCAAGGTCGGGGATGATGCTCGTCATGCGATGGCTCCGGTGGGGTTTTGTCCGTAGACGTTCTGGTAGCGGTCGAACAGGGCGTCGATCGACTCCTGCGGGAGGGGGACGAGGTCGCCGCCCTGGCGCGCGAGGTGCACGGTGCGGGCGACGTCCTCGGCCATAACGGCCGCCTTCACGGCATCCTTCGCGTCCTTGCCGATGGTGAAGACTCCGTGGTTCTGCATCAGGACGGCGCGCGAGCGGTGCCCGGCGAGGGTCGAGACGATGCCGCGGCCGATGGAGTCGTCGCCGATGATCGCGAACGGGCCGACCGGGATGTCGCCGCCGAACTCGTCTGCCATCGCCGTGATCACGCAGGGAATCGGCTCGGCCCGGGCCGCCCACGCGGTCGCGTAGGTGGAGTGCGTGTGCACGACTCCGCCGACCTCGGGCATCTCGCGGTAGACGTAGGCGTGCGCCGCGGTGTCGCTGGAGGGGCTGCGGTCACTGCCGGGGGTGCCCGGGACGACGGCCCCGTCGAGGTCGCAGAGGATCATGTTCGAGGGCGCGAGGTCGTCGTACGAGACGCCGCTGGGCTTGATCACGAACAGATCGGCGCCCGGCACGCGGCCCGAGATGTTGCCGCCGGTCCAAATCACGAGGCCGTAGCGGACGAGCTCGGCGTGCAGGCGCGCGACGTCCTCGCGGACGCGGGCGATCGCCTCCTCGACGGCGGGGGTGAGGGTGGTCATGCGGATGCTCCCTGGGTGTCGGTGAGGGTCTCGACGGCGCTCTGCTCGACGGTGAGGCCGGCGCGGTAGCGCTCGAGGTAGGCGGAGAAGCCGGCGACGTCGTCGGCGTCGGGCGCGACGGTCTCGAAGCCGGAGTCGCCGAAGACCTGGCCGGTCAGGTACGCGTCGAGCGCGACTCCGCTCTGCAGGCGGTAGGCGGCCAGCACGGCCATGCCCCACGGGCCGCCCTCGGAGGCGGTCGCGGCGACCGACACGGGAGCGTCGAGCGCGCCCGCGAGGAAGCGCTGAGCGACTCCGGCGGTGCGGAACATGCCTCCGTGCGCGAACATCTCATCGATCCGGACGCCCTCGCCCGCCAGGACGCGCATGCCCAGCGCGAGCGTGCCGAACACGCCGTAGAGCTGCGCGCGCATGAAGTTGGCGAGGGTCAGGCGCGAGTCGGGCGTGCGCACGACCAGCGGACGGCCCTCGACCAGCCCGGCGATCGGCTCGCCCGCGAGGTGGTTGTAGGCGAGCAGTCCGCCCGCGTCGGCCTCGCCCTCCAGCGCCTCGGCGAAGAGGGTGCCGTAGACGGCGTCGCTGTCGGAGGGGCCGCCCGACGCGGCGGCGAACCGGGAGAACAGGCCGACCCAGCCGGCAAGCTCGCTGGCGCCGTTGTTGCAGTGCACCATCGCGACGAGGTCGCCGGCCGGAGTCGCGACCAGGTCGAGCTCGTGGTGCACGCTCCCGAGCGGCCCCTCGAGGACGACCATCGCGAAGATGCTGGTACCGGCGCTGACGTTGCCGGTGCGCGGGGCGACGGAGTTGGTCGCCACCATGCCGGTGCCGGCGTCGCCCTCGGGCGGGCACACCGGGGCGCCGGGCCGGAGGGAGCCGGTGGGGTCGAGCAGGAGCGCCCCCTCGGCGGTGAGCGAGCCGGCGTCGGCGCCCGCGGGGAGCACGGTCGGCAGCAGGTCGCGCAGCGGCTTCACGGCGCCCGCGGCGCGCGCGTCGTAGCGGTCGATCACGCTCTGGTCGTAGTCGCGGGTCACCGGATCGGTCGGGACCATCCCGGAGGCGTCACCGACTCCGAGGACCTTTTCGCCGGTGAGGCGCCAGTGCACGTAGCCGGCGAGGGTGGTGAGGAAGTCGATCCGCTCGACGTGCGGCTCGGAGTCGAGGACTGCCTGGTGCAGGTGCGCGAGCGACCAGCGCAGCGGGATGTTGACTCCGAACAGCTCGGTGAGCTCGGCCGATGCGGGGCCGGTGCTGGTGTTGCGCCAGGTGCGGAAGGGAGCGAGGAGCTCGCCGTCGGCGTCGAAGGGGAGGTAGCCGTGCATCATCGCTGAGACGCCGAGCGCTCCGACCGAGGTGAGCTGGGCGCCGTGGCGCTTCTGCGCGTCGGCGACGAGGTCGGCGTAGGCGGCCTGGAGGCCGGTGTGGACGGCGTCGAGGGAGTAGGTCCAGCGGCGGTCGACGAACTGGTTCTCCCACTCGTGGCTGCCGACGGCCAGCACGACGGAGGGGTCAGCCGCGTCGACCAGGCACGCCTTGATCCGGGTGGAGCCGAACTCGATGCCGAGGGCGGTGGCGCCGCTCGTGATCGCGTCGGCGGGCCTGCGCTGGTCCATCATGCTCCTCGCTCGGACTATGTGACCGTTCACAATGCCCCGGATCAGCGTAGGCGAAACGCCTCGCGGTCGGCAAGCGAGCGGCGAGGACGACGCGCCGTCCGACTGCTGCGCGGCTCCCGCAAGCCCCTTCCGCCACGGGCCGCGACGCGGTGCGGTGAGGTATGCGTGAGATCAGACTCGTGAGACTCGTCACCCGCCTCGAGAACGCCGCCGTCCTCGATCCGCTCGTCGACCGGGTGAGGAAGGCCGTCAATGCCCTCGTCCGCCCGCAGCCGGTGCGGGACGTGCTGCACGGCGTGCCGGTCGGCCACCCCGTTCATCCGCTGCTCGTCCTCGTGCCCACCGGTGCCTGGGTGTCGGCGGCGGTGCTCGACCTGCTACCCGGCAACGAGCGCGCGGCGCGGACCCTGGTCGGCCTCGGCGTGGTCAGCGTCCTGCCGACTGCCGCCTCCGGCTTCACCGACTGGTCGGAGTTGCACGAGCAGCAGACCCGCGTCGGACTCGTGCACTCGGCGGCGAACGTCGTTGCGACGGGCCTGTACGCCGCGTCGTGGGTGCAGCGCCGGCGCGGGCGCAGGACGAGCGGGACGGTGCTCGGGATGCTCGGGCTCGCCGTCGTCTCGGGCGGCGGCTACCTGGGCGGCCATCTCAGCTACCGGCAGGCGGCGGGAGCGAACCACGCCGAGGACGTGCCGCACCGCTTCCCCTCCGGCTGGCAGGAGCTCGGTGCCCTGGCGGACCTGCCGGAGCGCACCCCCGTGACGAAGGAGGTCGCGGGGCTGCCCCTACTCGCCTTTCGGCGGGGCGAGCGGATCGACGTGCTCTCGAACATCTGCAGCCACCTCTCCGGGCCGCTCGACGAGGGAGAGCTCTCGGCGGAGCCTTCGGGCGAGGTCTGCGTCTCGTGCCCCTGGCACGGCAGCGTCTTCTCCCTCGAGACGGGCGAGGTACTGCGCGGGCCGGCCACCTCGCCGCAGCCGCGGTTCGAGACGCGGGTGCGCGAGGGCCGCGTGGAGGTGCTGCTGCCGCACGCGGGGTGAGGGCGGAGCCGGCGGGGCCGGTGCACGGGCGGTGTCGGCGGGGCCACTGGGTGGGTTGCGGAGGAGTCAGTCCCGCGGTGCTGCCGTCGACGACCGCTCCACCAGCACCGGCGCCACCGGCTGATCGACGGCGGGCTCCTCGCCGCGCAGCTCCGCGAGCACAACGCCGATGGTGCGGCGGCCGACCTCCGCGAAGTCCTGCCGGATCGTCGTGAGCGGCGGCTGGTAGTGCGCCGCCTCGGGCACGTCGTCGAACCCGACCACGCTGAGGTGCTCAGGCACGCGCAGGCCCCGCTCCCCGCAGGCGTGCAGGAGTCCGAGCGCCATCTGGTCGTTCCCGGCGAACACCGCGGTCGGCAATGGTGTCCCGTCCAGGAGCCGGAGGCCCGCGCGGTAGCCGGACTCGGCGCTCCAGTCGCCCTCCGTGACGGCGGCGGGTGCGAGACCGGCCGCGCGCAGTGCGGTGGTGAAGCCGCCCAGCCGCGCCTGCGCCTCCACCCAGTGCTGCGGCCCGGCGAGGTGCGCGATGCGGGTGTGACCGAGGCCGACGAGGTGCTCGGTGGCGAGGCGTGCTCCGGCGGCCTGGTCGACGAGCAGCAGGGAGTCGGCTCCCCGGCTGGTCGCGCCGAGGGTAACAGAGGGAACGCCGATCGCGAGGCTCTCGATCGCCTCCAACGCGCGCTCCTGCGGGGCGAGGACCACGATCGCCTCCACCGATTCCCGCTGCAGGTGGGCGAGGCCGTCGGCCAGCGACTCCGCGTCCGGTGCCGCATTGACCACCGGCACCCTGTAGCCCGCGTCGCGCGCCGCCTGCTGGATCGCGGCCATCGCGGTGGCAGTGCCGTAGAAGCTGTGGCTTTCGGCGGCGAGGATCCCGATCAGGCCGGAGCGGCTGGTCGCCAGGGCGCGGGCGGCGGCGCTGGGGCGGAAGCCGAGGTCGTCGATGGCGGCCAGCACGCGCTCCCGGGTCCGCGGCCGCAGCTGCGGGCTGTCGTTGAGCACCCGCGACACAGTCTGATAGGACACTCCGGCCCGCACCGCGACGTCACGGATGGTCGGCGCGCGGTCGGTGGGCATGGCCACACCGTATCGCTGCACGCGGCTGGGGGACGGGGGAGCAGGGGTGCTGGGGTCAGGGGGAGTCGAGGAGGGGGCGGAGGCGCGCGAGGACGGGGAGGGCGGCGGCGAGGGCGGCGCGGTCGGCGGGGGGCAGGGCGGCCAGGGCGGCGACGAGCACGCGCTCGGCGGAGGCGTCGTAGACGGCGAGGCGCTCCCGGGCGAGCGCGGTGAGGCCGACCTCGGTGCTGCGCCCGTCGCCCGTCGCCAGCCGGCGCTCGACCAGGCCCTCGCGCTCCATCGCCGCGACGAGGTTGCTGATCGTGGAGCGGGCGAGGCCCAGCGAGCGGCCGAGGGCGGTCGGCGTCGACCAGCCGTCCTCGTCGAGTCGGCGGAGAACCTCGATCTGCGCATCTGGGATCTCGGGCAGGGCGCCGTCGCGACGCGAGGCGCTGAGCAGCGTGCGCCGGAACGGACCGATCTCGGCGCTCAGCCGCCGTGCCACGCTCCCGGTGTCCATTCCCTTACGATATCGGTAAGCGCTTGCTGCCAAACTTGTTTTGTCGCAAAATTACTGCATGACCAGCAGCATCGAGACCCCCGAGCAAGACCTCTCCGGCATCGTCGGGCACCGCTTCATCTACACCTACGCCAACGGCTGGCAGTACGAGATGTACGTCAAGAACGCCACGACCATCGACTACCGCATCCACTCCGGCATGGTCGGCGGCCGCTGGGTGAAGGACCAGAAAGTCGACCTCGTCGCCCTGACGCTCGGCGTCTACACGGTGTCCTGGAACGAGCCGACCGGCACCAGCGTCGTCGTCACGGTCGTCCCGGCCGAGCGCGTGCTGCACGGCACGATCTTCTTCCCGCACTGGGTGGAGCTCGACGGATCGAAGACCGTCCTCTTCCAGAACGACCACCTCGACCGGATGCGCGAGTACCGCGACGCGGGCCCCACCTACCCGATCTACGTGGTGCCCGAGTTCGCCCGCATCACCCTGTTCGAGCACGTGGGCGAGGACGACGAGTCCGTGATCGACACCGCCCCCGGCGACCTCCCCGTCGGCTTCGCGGATCGAAGCAACTGACGTGCCCGCTCCGATCACCCTCGACCACCGCGGCTCCACCCTCCGCGGCTGGCGCTTCGGTGAGGCGCGCCGCGACGCTCCCGCCGCCCTCGTCGTGCACGGCTTCAGCGACTCCGGGACCGGCGGCACTGGGCTGATGGTGCAGACGTGCCGCGAGCTGGCGGCCCTCGGGCTCGACGTCCGCAGCTACGACCGGCTCGGCCAGGGCGTGAGCGACGGCGAGTTCGCCGACATCACGCTCGGCGACGAGGTGGAGCAGGTCGTCGCGATGATCCGCGTGGCAGCGTCGGACGGCGATGGACGCGTGCACGTCGTCGCGCACAGCCTCGGAGCGGTCGAGTCGGCGATGGCCGCGGGCCGCGTTCCCGAGCTGATCGCGTCGCTCACGCTCTGGTCGCCGGCCGGGGTCGTCGTCGACGACATCACGGTGAAGGACGAGATTGAGGGGCGGCCGCTCGCACCGGCGCGCGAGCAGGGCTACGTCGACATCGGCGGCATGGCGCTCGGCACTGCGTTCCTCGACGAGGTGCGTGGAGGGATCGACGTCTACGCGGGCGTCGAGGCGTTCACCGGCGCGGCGGAGGTGCTGCACGGCAGGGAGGACGCGATCGTGCCGCCCGAGTACGGCCGCCGCTACGCGGACCTGCTGCCCGGCGGCTCCTTCACCCTGGTCGACGGTGCCGACCACGGCTGGTCGACCGTGCCCCTGCGCCGGATGCTCCTCGACCGCCTCGCCGCGCTGGTCACCTCGCGGCGGGGAGGGGGCGCGGGAGGGGGTTAGGGGCCGCCGAGCCAGTGGTTGATGCGGTGGTGGTTGGGGGTGAAGCCGTGGGCCACGCCCCAGAGGACGGCCTGCGTGCGGCTGGTCGCGCCGATCTTGCCGTAGACGCTGCGGATATAGGACTTCACCGTGTTGGGACTGAGGTAGGTGAGCGCCGCGACGTCGGCGTTGCTCTTGCCCTGCGTGATCAGCGCGAGGATCTCCGACTCCCGATCGGTGATGCCCTCGTGCCGCCCCGGCCAGTCCAGACCCGGCGCCGAGCCGGCGCGACGCGGAGGATCGCTGACAACGACCTCGCCCGCCGCCACCCGCTCCAGCGCGGTGACCAGCTCGCGCGCGGGCAGCGTCTTGGAGAGGTACCCGTGGACGCCCTGTTCGAGGGCGTCCTCGACGAGGGTCGGCGCGAAGTTCCAGGTGTAGACCACGACGTGCTCGGCACGCTCGTTGCGCACCAGCTCCGCGATCTCGTGGTGGTCCGACTCCGGCTGAGCGAACGAGTCGTAGAGGACGAGGTCGATCCGGTCCGAGAGGGGGGCGTTCGCGTCGATCTCGGCGACGACCACCCGATCGCGGTAGTGGTCGAACATGTGCGCGAGGCCGGTGAGCACGATGTCGTAGTCGTCGACCAGCGCGACGGTGAGGGGCGCACGGCGGGTCATGGTCGGACGCTACCGCACCGCCCGACGGCGCGAGGACACCCCTAGGGGTGTACCGCCGCCTCCTCCGGGGTGGTTGCGTAGCCACCGGTCCCGCAACCGCGGAACCGACTAGCGGGCCCCCGCCCGCCCAACGGAAGGACGACCGCCATGCTCGGTCTCATCATCAGCCTCATCGTCGTCGGACTCATCGCGGGAGCGCTGGCCCGGCTCATCGTCCCCGGGAAGCAGAGCATCAGCATCGCTATGACGATCGTGCTCGGCATCATCGGCTCGTTCGTCGGCGGCTTCCTCGGCTTCCTGATCTTCCAGCACGACCCGATGGACGGCTTCTTCCAGCCCGCCGGCATCATCGGCTCGATCATCGGAGCGATCATCGTCCTGCTGGTCTACACGCGCTTCGCCGGCCGCTCCGCCGCGCGCCGCTGATCCGCGCGGCGGCATCGCCCAGGCTGCACGCACTGCGGTGCGCGATGCTCGGGCGATGCCGCTCGTCGTCCCCGATGCCCTTGTCCCGCTCGCGCTCCGGCTCGCCCGCGCGAATCGCACATTCGCCACCGCTGACGGCGCTCGCCGCCGCATCCGCGAGCGGGCGCTGCGCCCCGCCTCCTATGGCCCGCCCCCGCGGCTGCGGCCGAGCGCGCGGGTGGACGTGGAGCAGGTCGACGGCTGGCCGGTGTACACGATCCGCCCTCGGTCGATTCGCGGAGGCGTCGTCTACGTCCACGGCGGTGGGTGGGTCAACGAGATCGCACCGCAGCACTGGTGGCTCGCGGCCCGGATCGCCGAGGAGGCCTCGGTCGCGGTGACCCTCCCGATCTACCCGCTCGTCCCCTTCGGCACCGCGCTCGAGGCGCGCGACGGCGTGCGCGCCCTGGTGCTGCGGAGCCTGGACCGCTCCGGCGCGACCTGCCTCGCGGGCGACTCCGCGGGCGGCCAGATCGCCCTCTCCACCGCTCTCGCCCTCCGCGACGAGGGCGTCGTACTGCCCCGGACGGTGCTGGTGTCGCCGGCGCTCGACCTGTCCTGGAGCAACCCGCGGATCCCGGAGGTGCAGCCGAGCGATCCGTGGCTCGGCACGCCGGGCGGTCGCGTGCTCGCCGAGCGCTGGCGGGGCTCCCTCGACCTGCTCGACCCTGCCGTCAGTCCTCTCTTCGGCGACCTGGCGGGCCTCGGTCCGGTCACCGTCTTCACCGGCACGCGCGACGTGCTCAACCCGGACGCTCACGTGCTGGCCGAACGGGCCGCGGCGGCGGGCGTGCCGTTCGAGCTGCACGAGGCCGTCGGGCAGCTGCACGTCTACCCGCTCGTGCCCACGCGGGCAGGGCGCGAAGCGCAGCGCTCCCTGGTGAAGGGGCTGCGAGCGGCGGTGTGAGCGGGCGCGGTCGGAGCGCGAGGGTGTGCGCCCCGTGCGTGATCGAGATCCAGTGCAGGGGGAAAGATCCAGCCGGTAAGCGCAGGGGAAGAGGAACCAGTCACCCGTGAGCTGCGTGAACTCGATCAGGAGCGAGACGGCGAAGCCGGCGACGGTGGCGCCGATCACGCCGGCGATGAGGCGCCCACGGAGCGGGAGGTGCCGGACGAGCATCCCGAGCGGGACGAAGAAGGCGACGTTGAGGAGCACCTGCGCGGACGCGGGATTCGTCAGCAGAGCGCGGGGTCCGTCGATCCCGCCCTCCTTCGCGATGTCGCCGACGAAGGCGAACAGGCGCAGCTGCGGCCCCGCTCCGGCGCGGCAGGCGGCGGCGACCGTCCCGTCGTCGGGCAGGGGGAGGAGCGTGTAGGTGACGAGCGCGAGCGCGGCGGACGTCATGCGTTGACAGCAGGAGAGTGCGCGCGAATCCCTTCCGCTTGGCGCGCCGGGGACCTCAGCGAGCGCGTTCTGTCCCTCCCCAGCATCGCGATCTGCGCACTCCTCCACAGATCCGCGCGATCCTCGCCCGCGGTCTGCGCGTCCTGCTAGCGTCTCCTGGGTCGCGTCCAAGAAACGCGAGTACTCCCGGCCCCTTCCCGAAAGCCCTCATGCAGCTGCGTCCCCGCCTCCTCGCCCTCCCCGCCGCGCTCGCGGCCGCCGCGCTCCTGCTCAGCGGCTGTACCGCCGAGGCGCCCGACGCCTCCGGCACCCCGGTCGAGGGCGGGACGCTGACCTACGCGTCGGGAGACGCCGAGCCCACCTGCCTCGACCCGCACGTCGGCGGCAACTATCCGCAGGCGCTCCTCGCCACGCAGGTGCTCGAGTCGCTCGTCTCGCGCGACGCAGACGGCACCATCACGCCGTGGCTCGCGGAGTCCTGGACCGTCTCCGGCGATGCGCTGAGCTACGACTTCACCCTCCGCGAGGGCGTGACCTTCACCGACGGCACCGCCCTCGACGCGGAGGCGGTCGCCAAGAACATCGCGCACCTCCAGGACCCGGCGACCAAGTCCTCCACCGGCTATCTCGCCGTGGCGAAGGTCGCCTCCGTCACGGCGGTGTCGCCGACCGTCTCCCGGTTCACCCTCACCGAGCCCGACAGCGCACTGCTCGAGTCGCTCGCGCAGCCGTGGACGGCGATCGAATCGCCCGCCGGTATCGCGCGCGGCGAGCAGGCGAACTGCGAGGCGCCCATCGGCACCGGCCCCTTCACCGTCTCGGAGTGGGTCAAGCAGGACCACGTGACCCTCAGCCGCAATGAGGGGTACGACGCGTCGACGGGCCCGACGGGTAACGGACACAGGGGCCCCGCGCACCTCGCGAGCATCACCTGGCGCTTCATCCCCGACTCCGCCACCCGCTACGCGGCGTTGCAGTCCGGCGAGGTCGACGTGCTCGACAACGCCCAGCCCGACACGCTGAAAGCCGCGACCGGCGCCTCCGACCTCGTCGAGCTCGACGCGCCGCGCCCCGGCTCGGTCAACCGCCTCGAGCTCAACTCCGGCCAGGCGCCGTTCGACGACGAGTCGGTTCGGGAGGCGTTCGTCCGCGGAGTCGGGGTGAACGACGCGATCGACTCCCTCTTCTTCGGCACCGCGGAGCGCTCCTACTCGCCGCTGTCCAGCCGCGAGGCGACCGCCTACTCCGACCCGTCGCTCTTCAAGGACGCGGGTTCCGACTCCGAGGTCGCCGCCGCCGAGGGCCTGCTCGAGAAGGCCGGCTGGGTCGACTCCAACGGCGACGGCGTCCGCGAGAAGGACGGGAAGCCGCTGACGCTGCGCTTCCCGGTCAGCACCAATCAGTCGATCCCGGCCGAGCAGTCTCTGTTCGAGCAGGTCCAGGCGTCGGCGAAGGTGCTCGGGTTCGACGTGCAGATCAGCCTGCTCGACCTGTCCAGCTGGTACACGGCGCTCGGGGCGAACGAGTACGAGCTGGTGAGCGCGCCGTACACCAAGGTCGGGCCCGACGTGCTGCGGATCCTCTACTCCTCCTCCGGCATCACGCCCGCGCCGAGCGGCTACTTCGCCAATCACGCGCAGATCGCCGACCCCGCACTCGACTCGCTGCTCGCACAGGCGAGTGCCACCACCGACGAGGCCGCCCGCGCCGACCTGTACCGGCAGGCGCAGCGGATCGTCCTCGAGGGCTACTGGATCCTGCCGCTCTACGACCAGCAGAACCACTACCTGCACCGCTCGGCCGTGCAGGGCCTCGTCGCCCTCGACACGGTGTCGACCCCCTGGTTCGCCGACGCCTGGGTCTGACCCGCCTGCCCGCATGATCCGCCGCGTGCTGCTCCGGCTCGGCGGCGCCGTCGTCGTACTGTGGGCCGTCGCGACCGCCGTCTTCCTCCTCATCCGCCTCGTCCCCGGTGACCCCGCGCAGGCGATCCTCGGCGGCCCGGGCTCGCAGGCGTCCCCCGCGGCGCTCGCCGCTGTCCGCGAGCAGTACGGCCTCGACCAGCCCCTGCTCGTGCAGTACCTGGTGCAGCTGGGTCGGCTCGCCCGCGGCGATCTCGGGACCTCCTACTCCCTGCGCACTCCGGTCGCCCAGATCCTCGGCGAGCAGCTGCCCGGCACCCTCCTGCTGGCCGTCCTCGCCCTGACCGCGGCGTGGATCCTCGCGCTCGGCACCGCGCTCTGGTCGACGCGGGGCGGACGGATCGCCGCCGCGATCGGGTCAGGACTTGAACTCACCGCCGCCGCGCTGCCGCACTTCTGGCTCGCGACCGTGCTGATCGCCGTCTTCGCGACCGCTCTGCGCTGGCTGCCCCCGGTCAGCACCGGCGCCCCCGCCGGGCTGGTGCTGCCGACGCTCACCCTCGCGATCCCCCTGGCGGGGTTCCTCGGTCAGGTGATGCGTCGCTCCCTCCTCGACGCGCTGGAGTCGCCGTTCGTGCTCGCCGCCCGCGCTCGGGGCGAGGGGGAGCTGGGGGTTCGCCTCCGGCACGCGCTGCGCCACGCGGTGCTGCCGGGGGTCTCGCTCTCGGGCTGGGCCTTCGGCTACCTGATCGGCGGGGCCGTGGTCGTCGAGACGATCTTCGCGCGACCGGGGCTCGGCCGGACGCTGCTCGCGGCGGTGACCGTGCGCGACGTGCCGGTGGTGACCGGAGTGGTGCTGGTCACCGCGCTCGCCTACATCGTCGTCACCCTGGCCACCGATCTGCTGACGCGGGTGATCGATCCGCGCCTGGCCCGGCAGGAGGCGGTCGCGTGAGCGAGCTCGAGCTGCGAGCCGCCCGCCCGCGACGCCGGGGCACCGCGCGCATCCGCCCGGGGGAGGTGCTGGCCGCGGTCTTCGTGGTGCTGCTCCTGCTCGCCGCCGTCGCGCCCGGGCTGCTCGCCCCCGCCGATCCGCTCGCCATCGCCCCGCGCGACGCCTTCACGCCGCCGGGTGCCGCGCACTTGCTCGGCACCGACGAGTCGGGCCGCGACGTGCTCAGCCGCCTCCTCGCGGGGGCGGGCGCGTCCCTCCTGATCGGCGCCAGCGCCACCGCGATCGGCCTGGTGCTCGGGGCGGTCCTGGGGGTCGTCGCCGCGTTCGGCGGCCGGTTCGTCGACGGCGTGATCGGGCGCGTCCTGGAGGTGCTGTTCGCGTTCCCGGCGCTGCTGCTCGCGCTGCTGGTGATCGTGGTCACGGGCCCCGGAGTCGTCCCCGCGACGATCGCGGTCGGCCTCTCGACCGCGCCCGGGTACGCCCGCATCCTGCGCACGCAGCTGCTCGGCATCCGCGACTCCGGCTACGTCGAGGCCGCGCGCGTGCTCGGGCACTCGCCCACCCGCATCCTGGTCCGGCACGTGCTGCCCAACACGTTCGGCCCGCTCGCCGTGCTGGCGACTCTCGGCGTCGGCCAGGCGATCGTCTGGGCCTCGGCCCTCAGCTACCTGGGCCTGGGGGCCGAGCCGCCCGCGCCGGAGTGGGGCGCGATGCTCTCGGCGGGCCGTACCTACCTTGCGAGTGCGTGGTGGCTGACCGTGTTCCCCGGGCTCGCGATCGTGCTGACCACGATCGCGACGACGGTGCTCGGCGGGCGCCTGCGGGGTGCGCGGTGAGCGCGGTCGTCGTCGAGGCCCTGCGGGTCGCCTTCGACGGGGTCGAGGTGGTGCACGGGGTCTCCTTCCGCGTGGAGCCGGGGGAGTGCGTCGCGATCGTCGGCGAGTCGGGGTCGGGCAAGAGCGTCACCGCCCGGGCGCTGCTGGGGTTGAGCGGAGGCGCCGTGTCGGGCTCCGTGAACATCGGCGGCACCGAGGTGGTCGGCGCGGGCGAGCGCGCGCTGCGGCGGCTGCGCGGCGGATCCGTGGGCTTCGTCCCGCAGGACGCGCTGCTCTCGCTCGACCCGCTGCGCCCGATCGGCCGCGAGATCGGCGACGCGTTCCGCCTCCACGGCCGGTTGCCAGCGGCCGAGCACGCCCGGCGCACCGTCGAGGCGCTGACGAGTGTCGGCATGCCGGAGCCGGCCGAGCGGATGCGCGAGCGCTCTGGCGACCTCTCCGGCGGCCTCCGCCAGCGCGCCCTTCTCGCGGCGGCCGTGGCCCTCGATCCGCCGCTCCTCGTCGCCGACGAGCCGACCACCGCGCTCGACGTCACCGTGCAGGCCCGCGTGCTCGACCTCTTCGCCGAGCAGAAGGCGCGCGGCCGGGCGCTCGTGCTGGTCTCGCACGACCTCGCCGTCGTCGCGGGCCTCGCCGACCGCATCCTCGTGCTCGCCGAGGGGCGGGTGGTGGAGGAGGGGACAGCTGACGAGGTGTTGCGCGCGCCCCGCAGCTCCCAGGCGCGGGCGCTCGTGGCCGCTGTCCCGGCCGGGAGACCGCGCGGGTCGCGACTCACCGATCCGACCGCTCCGGTGCTCCCACCCGACGCTCCCGGCGAGGTGGTGGTCGCGGCCCGCGGTCTCGCCGTCCGCTTCCCCCTGCCCGGCGCAGGAGCGAGGGCCGCGGTCGACGGCGTCGACCTGGAGTTGCGGCGCGGCGAGACCCTGGGGCTCGTCGGCGAGTCCGGGTCGGGCAAGAGCACGGTGGCCCGGCTGGTCCTGGCGCTGCGGCGACCGGATGCGGGTGACGTCGAGCTGTTCGGCCAGCCGTGGTCGGCGGCCACGGAGCGCGCCCGCCGGCCCCACCGCCCGCGGATCGGCGCGATCTACCAGGACAGCGTCTCCTCGTTCGACCCGCGCTGGAGCGTCGGCCGCCTCCTCCGCGACGCCGGCGCCGCCTCCGTGCCCGCGCTGCTCGCGAGCGTCGGGCTCGACCCGGCTCTGGAGCGGCGTTCGCCGCGGACCCTCTCGGGCGGTCAGCGCCAGCGCGTGTCGATTGCACGCGCGCTGGCGACCCGCCCCGACGTGCTGATCTGCGACGAGCCCGTCTCGGCCCTCGACGTCTCGGTGCAGGCCCAGATCCTCGACCTGCTCGACGAGCTACAGCGCCGTCACGGGCTCGCGCTGCTCCTCATCTCGCACGATCTTGGAGTGATCGCCCACATGAGCGACCGCATCGCCGTGATGCGCGCGGGCCGGATCGTCGAGGCCGGGCCGGCCGCGTCACTCCTCGCGGCGCCGCAGGAGGAGTACACCCGGCGCCTGCTCGCGGCGGCTCCGCGGCTGGCACCCTGAGCGCCCCGCGTCGTCCGCTGTTTCGTGACGCACCACTCGGACTGGTACGACGTTCTATCAAAACTGCGTCGTGATCGACTCGCAGTCGAGGTCGAGTGCCGCCGGGCAGCGCCTACTTCTCGACGAGACGCCGCTCCTGCGGCGGTGTCTCGCTGCTGCCGTCCTGTCTCGCTGCTGCCGTCGGCGCAACCCACGCCGCGAATCCGCTGCACCTCCACCGCGTGTCGGACCTGCGGCGTAGCGTTGCCGAGGTGATGCGTCCGATGACCCAGACCCTCGGCCAGCTCCGTGCCTCCGGGCACGCGCAGAAGAGCCTCCGCACCGAGATCCGCGACAACCTGCTCGACGCCCTGCGCGAGGGCCGCGACCCCTGGCCCGGCCTGCACGGCTTCGCCGAGACCGTGATCCCGCAGGTCGAGCGCGCGGTGATCGCCGGCCACGACATCGTCCTGCTGGGCGAGCGCGGTCAGGGCAAGACCCGCCTCCTGCGCACCCTCGTCGGCCTGCTCGACGAGTGGACCCCGGTCATCGACGGGTCAGAACTCGGTGAGCACCCCTACGAGCCGATCACCACCGTGAGTCGGCGTCGCGCCGTCGAACTCGGCGACGAGCTGCCCGTCGCGTGGAAGTCGCGCGAGGAGCGCTACGTCGAGAAGCTGGCCACCCCGGACACCAGCGTCGCCGACCTGATCGGCGACGTCGATCCGATGAAGGTGGCCGAGGGCCGCAGCCTGGGCGACCCCGAGACCATCCACTTCGGCCTCATCCCGCGCAGCCACCGCGGCATCGTCGCGATCAACGAGCTGCCGGACCTCGCCGAGCGGATCCAGGTCGCGATGCTCAACGTGATGGAGGAGCGCGACATTCAGATCCGCGGCTACGTCCTCCGCCTCCCGCTCGACGTGCTCGTCGTCGCGAGCGCGAACCCCGAGGACTACACGAACCGCGGCCGCATCATCACTCCGCTGAAGGACCGCTTCGGCGCCGAGATCCGCACCCACTACCCGACCGCTCTCATCGACGAGATCGCCGTGATCCGGCAGGAGGCGGACCTCGTCGCGACCGTGCCCGACGCGCTGATCGAGATCCTCGCCCGCTTCACCCGGGCCCTGCGCGAGTCGAGCTCCGTCGATCAGCGCAGCGGAGTGAGCGCCCGCTTCGCCATCGCCGGCGCCGAGACCATCGCCGCGGCCGCCCTCCACCGGGCCACCCGCCGCAGCGAGGAGGAGGCGGTTGCCCGCCCCATCGACCTCGAGACCGCGGTCGACGTGCTCGGCGGCAAGATCGAGTTCGAGTCGGGCGAGGAGGGCCGCGAGGACGAGATCCTCGATCACCTCCTCCGCCAGGCGACCGCCGAGACCGTGCGCGCGCATCTGCGCGGCGTCGACCTCGGCCCGCTGGTCGAGGCCGTGGAGAACGGGGCGATGATCACCACCGGCGAGCAGGTGACAGCGCGCGAGTTTCTGGCCGGCCTGCCGATCCTCGGCGAGGCGCGCGTCTACGACGAGGTCGCCGAGCGTCTGGACGCCGTGGGGGACGGGCGCCGCGCCGGAGCCGTCGAGCTCGCCCTCGAGGGCCTCTACCTCATGCGCAAGCTGAGCAAGGAGACGGGCGGGGGCGAAGCCGTCTATGGCTGATGCCTCGCGCGGCAACCGGCGGCTGAAGCGCGACGCGCGCTACGCGAAGTACGACGGCGGCCCCGATCCGCTCGCCCCTCCGATCGACCTCGCGGAGGCTCTCGACGCGATCGGCGAGGACGTGATGGGCGGGACCTCACCCGAGCGCGCCCTCCGCGAGTTCCTGCGCCGCGGCACTCGCGACCGCGAGGGCCTCGACGACCTCGCCGCTCGCGTGGCCGAGCGCCGCCGCGAGCTGACGCAGAAGAACAACCTCGACGGCACCCTCCGTGAGATCCGCGAGCTGCTCGACAGGGCGGTGCTCGCCGAGCGCAAGCAGCTCGCTCGAGACACGCAGATGGACGACGGCGACCGTGCGCTCGCCGAAATCCAGCTCGAGAGCCTCCCGCCCTCGCCCGCCGCAGCCGTTTCGGAGCTGCGCGACTACCGCTGGCAGAGCCCGCAGGCGCGCGCCGACTTCGAGCGGATCCGCGAACTCCTGGGCCGCGAGATGCTCGATCAGCGCTTCGAGGGGATGAAGCAGGCGCTCGAGAACGCGAGCGACGAGGACCGCGCCGCGATCGACGCGATGCTCCGCGACCTCAACGAGCTGCTCGAGGCGCACGCCCGCGGCGAGGACACTCCCGAGCAGTTCGACGCCTTCATGGCGCAGCACGGCGAGTACTTCCCCGAATCGCCGGAGTCCGTCGACGAGCTGATCGACGCCCTCGCCGCCCGTGCGGCGGCGGCCCAGCGGATGCGCAACTCGATGACCGCCGCGCAGCGCGCCGAGCTGGACGCCCTCGCCCAGCAGGCGTTCGGCACGCCCGAGCTGATGCAGTCCCTCGGCCGCCTCGACGAAACCCTGCGGGGGCTGCGTCCCGGCGAGGACTGGGGCGGCGTGGAGCGGATGGACGGCGGGCAGGGACTCGGCCTCGGCGACGGGACCGGCGTGTTCCAGGAGCTGGCCGACCTCGACGCCCTCGCCGACCAGCTCGCGGAGTCCGATCGCTCCTCCTTCGACGATCTCGACCTCGACCTGCTCGCGAAGCGCCTGGGCCAGGACGCTGCCGTCGACGCGCAGACGCTCAAGCGCCTGGAGCGCGCCCTCCGCGACTCCGGCACGCTGCGCCGCGGCTCCGACGGCCGCCTCGCGCTCAGCCCGAAGGCGATGCGTCAGCTCGGCAGGGCGCTCCTGCGCGACATCGCCGAGACCGTCTCCGGCCGCCAGGGCGTGCGCGATGTCCGCCGTGCGGGCGCGGCAGGGGAGCGCTCCGGAGCGACGCGCGCGTGGGAGTTCGGCGACACCGAGGCCTGGGACATCCCTCGCACCGTCACCAACGCCCTCACCCGCACCGCCGGCGAGGGCCGCCCGGTCGGCTCGGGCGTGCGCATCGAGATCGGCGACGTCGAGGTGCAGGAGACGGAGGCGCGCACGCAGGCTTGCGTCGCGCTGCTCGTCGACACCTCGTTCTCGATGGCGATGGACGGCCGCTGGGTGCCGATGAAGCGCACGGCGCTCGCCCTGCACACCCTGATCAGCAGCCGGTTCCGCGGAGACGCACTGCAGCTGGTCGCCTTCGGCCGCCGGGCCGAGGTGATGGACGTCGAGCAGCTGGTGGGCCTGGATGCGGAGTGGGACAAGGGCACGAACCTGCACCACGCCCTGCTGCTGGCCAACCGGCACTTCCGCAAGCACCCGAACGCGCAGCCGATCCTGCTGATCGTCACCGACGGCGAGCCGACCGCGCACCTCGAGCCGGACGGCGGCGTGTTCTTCGACTACCCGCCCGACCCGCTGACGGTCGCCGTCTCGGTCCGCGAGCTCGACGCCTCCCTCCGCCTCGGTGCGCACACCACGTTCTTCCGGCTGGGCGAGGACCCCGGCCTCGCCCGGTTCATCGATTCGCTCGCCCAGCGGGTGGGCGGCTCGGTGGTGAACCCGGAGGCGGAGGATCTGGGGGCGGCCGTGGTGTCGTCCTACCTGGGCGCGCGGGGAGCAGGACCGGGCGGCGGGGCCCCGGGCGAGGAGCTGTTCGGGCGCGGCTGGAGCTTCTGACCCCGCGTCGCGTTCATAACTCCGGAAAAATGTGTGTCGCGGCAGTGCGATCCGCTCGTGGTCGTCGCTGTGGCCACGATCATCCGGAGTTGTGAACGCGCTCGGCTCAGAACAGCGGCCAGGGTACCGCCGGCATCTCGCCGCGCGGGCCCGGGAACCGCCCACGAGCGCCCAGCCGCTCGCAGCGCTTCGCGAACGCGGCGACCTCCTCCTCCGTCAGCAGCTGAGAGAGTGCTGCACCCAGCGGTCCGTCGATCTGTGCGCGCAGGAGGGCCAGCGCGGTCAGCTCCTCCTCGTGCAGCGGCTCGCCGATCCAGCCCCACAGCACCGTGCGCAGCTTGTGCTCCGAGTGGAAGGTGAGCCCGTGGTCGACGCCGTAGCGGTGGCCGCCCGGCAGCGCGAGCACGTGCCCGCCCTTGCGGTCCGCGTTGTTCGCGACCACGTCGAACACGGCCATCCGGCGCAGCGCCGTCGAGTCCTCGTGCACGAGCGAGATCTCTCGGTCCTCGTCGTCGCTGCCATCCAGCACGTGTCGCCACCCCGCCGGGACCGCATCCGCCGGCACCAGGTCGACCGCGTCCTGCTCCGGATCGATGTCCTGCCAGAGCTGCACCATGCCCGGCCCGAGCGGCCCGTCGCGCAGCCAGGTGCGCGGCACGACGTTCCAGCCCAGCGCTTGGGAGACGAGATACGCCGCGACCTCGCGGCCCGCGAGCACGCCGTCGGGGAAGTCCCAGAGCGGCTTCTCGCCCGAGATCGGCTTGTAGACGACGGACGTCTCGCCGACCTGCGCGAGGAAGGTCGCGTTAGAGGCGATGGTGATCCGGCCGGTGAGTGTCAGCTCGCCGTCGAGCCCGCCCGGGTCGCTCATGCCAGCGGGCAGTCGTGCCCGTCGGGGTCCATCGGCTCGCCGCAGCGGGGGCAGAGCGGACGTCCCGCGCCGACCACCTCGAGCGTGCGCTTCGCGAAGGCGCGGGCCGTGCCGACGGGGATCTTGACCTGCAGCATCTCGGTGGGCTCGGGGTCCTCGGCGGCGTCGTCGTCCCCCTCGATCATCGGGTACGCCTCGATCACGATCTGGGCGGTGGACGGGTCCCAGCCGAGGCTGAGGCCGCCGACGCGGAACTCGGGCTCCACCGGCTGGTCGAGCGGGTCGTTGTCGACGAGTTCCGGAGGCGTGCCCGCCGGGACGCTGACCGGGTTGCCCTGCGCGGTCATCAGCTGGTCGAGGATCTCGTCGATCTTCTCGGCGAGGAGGGCCGACTGCTGCTTCTCGAGGCCGACGCTGACCACACGGGGTCCGGTCTTGGCCTGCAGATAGAAGGAGCGCGAACCGGGTGAGCCGACGGTTCCCACGACCACGCGATCGGGCCAGTCGAATCCGTGCACGATCGGAGGCATGTCTCCAGTGTACGAGCGCCCGCCTCCGCAGCGGCTGCGCGCGTCACCCCCTCTCCTCGTGCCCCGCCCCGCCCCCCACCGCTGCATCCGCCGCGGGCGCGGCCGTCCGCAGCCACCCCAGATCCCCCGCCTCCGTGTTCATCGCGATCACGTCGGGCCGCCCCGATCCATAGCGGATGATCGACACCGACGCCGGTCCCACGCTGAGCCGCTGGAAGAGGTCGAGGTGCATCCCGAGGGCGTCCGCGAGGATCGCCTTGATGGTGTCGCCGTGACTGACCGCAGTCCACACCGCTCCTGCCCCGTGCTCCTGCGCCACTGTCGCGTCGTGCCGACGGATCGCCGACACGGCCCGAGCCTGCATCGCCAGCATCGCTTCGCCGCCGGGGAACACCACTGCCGAGGGCTGGTTCTGCACCGTCGCCCAGAGCGGCTCCGTCGCGAGGTCGCGGAGCGAGCGCCCCGACCAGTCGCCGTAGTCGCACTCGGTGATACCCCTGTCGATCACGATGGGCGGAGGCGTCGCCTGCCGGTCGAGCACGAAGCGGGTGGTCTGTCGGCAGCGTTCCAGCGGGCTCGACAGCACGGAGGCGAGATCGAGGGCCGCCAGCCGCTCGCCCGTGCGCGCCGCCTGCGTCCGGCCGACGTCGTCGAGCCGCACTCCGGCGGTGCGTCCGGCGAGAATCCCCGCGGTGTTCGCGGTGGTGCGTCCGTGCCGGACGAGGAGGAGGGTGGGCATACTGCCAGCGTAGGTGGGTCGCCGGCTGCGGGGACGCCGCGTTGGGGATGCCGTGTCTCCTCCGATGGGCGGACGCCCTGGCTGCAACGGTTGCCTAGGCTGGGGGAGCGGCCGCCCACCGCGGCCCGGAAGGGACTCCCATGGACGGAACGACGCCCCCCGGCATTCCCCAGGACGGCACGGACACCCAGCTCACCGCACCCGAGCGCCACGACTCCGCAGCCCCCGCCTGGGCTGCTCCGGATGCCTCCGGTCGCCACGGCGAGGTCGCCCTGCGGATCCGCGGCCTGCGCAAGCGCTTCGGCGACAAGGAGGCCGTGAAGGACATCGACCTCGACGTCCCCGCCGGCTCCTTCTTCGGCCTCGTCGGCCCCAACGGAGCGGGCAAGACGACGACCCTCTCGATGGCCACGGCCCTCCTCCGCCCCGACAGTGGCGTCGTCACCATCCACGAGGTCGACGTCTGGAAGGACACCCTCGCAGCGAAGCGGCTGATCGGTGTCCTCGCCGACGGCGTCAAGCTGTTCGACCGCCTCACCGGAGTGCAGCTCGTCACCTACTACGGCCTGCTCTGCGGGCTGGAGCGGGGGGTCGTCGTCGAGCGGACGGGTGATCTCCTCGCGCTGCTCGGCCTCGATCCGGCCGACCGCACCCTCGTCGTCGATTACTCCGCGGGCATGACCAAGAAGATCGCGCTCGCCTGCGCACTCGTGCGCGCCCCGCGCCTCCTGGTGCTCGACGAGCCGTTCGAATCGGTCGATCCGGTGTCTGCGGCGAACATCCGCGACATCCTCACCGGCTTCGTCGCCTCGGGCGGCACCGTGATCGTCTCGTCTCACTCGATGGACCTCGTCGAGCGGATGTGCGACCGGGTCGCCGTCATCGCCGACGGTCGCGTACTCGCCTCCGGCACCCTCGAGGAGGTCCGCGCCGGCTCCAGCCTCGAGGAGCGTTTCGTCGAGCTGGTCGGCGGCCGCACCCACCAGGAGGGACCGGCATGGTTGCGCATCTCCTGAGGCTGCGGCTGCTCCTGCTGCGCAACGCGCTGACGCGCAACGTCTGGCAGCTGATCGGCGTCGTCCTCGGCGGGCTGTACGCGATCGGGGTGCTCGGTCTGGTCGCGGCCGGGCTGATCGCGCTGGGAGGGACGGATCCGGCGTTCGCGAGCGTCGCGATCGTCCTCGGCGGCTCCGCGCTGATCCTGGGCTGGGTGCTCGGGCCGATCTTCGTCTCCGGCTCCGACCAGAGCCTGGACCTGCCCACCCTCGCAACGTTCCCGATCCCGCTGCGGACCCTCCTGCTCGGGCTCGCCGCCGCGGGTCTCGCCGGCATTCCGGGCGTCGTGACCGCGCTCGGCGCGCTCGTGTCCGCCGCCGCCTGGTGGAGTCGGCCGATCGGCATCCTGCCCGGCCTCGTCGCGGCCGTGATCGGCGTCGCGACCTGCGTGGTCGCCTCCCGGCTCATCGGCGCGCTCACCACGGGTCTGGGTTCGAGCCGCCGCTACCGGGAGGTGGTCGGCGGCGTCGTGCTCGTGGTCGTCATCCTGCTCGGTCCGCTTTTCGTCGGCCTGACGACCGTGATCCGCGACGGTCTCGACGTCCTCCCCGTCATCGCGAACGCCCTCGGCTGGTCGCCGCTCGGCGCGATCTGGGCCGTCCCCGGCTCCGTCGTCGCGGGCGACGGGGTCGCGGCGATCGCGCGTCTGCTGATCGGGCTCGCGACCCTCGCCGTCCTCGTCTGGGCCTGGGCGCGGGCGCTGCGCCATGCTCTCGCCGAGCCGGCCGCGTCGGGCGCGCACTCCGCCTCCGGATCCGCGGGGCTGGGCCTGTTCGGCCGCTTCCCCGGCACTCCGACCGGCGCCGTCGCCGCCCGAGCGCTCGGCTACTGGTGGCGTGACCCGCGCTACAGCCGCGGCCTGCTCGTCATCCCTGCCGTGGTGGTGCTCGCGGTCTTCTACTCCGCGATCGGCAGTGGCGGCGACACCTTCGTGCTGCTCTCGGCTGTGCTCGTCGGCCTGATCTTCGGCGTGACTCTCTGCGCCGACGTGTCCTACGACGGCACCGCCTGGGCGGCGCACGTCAGCTCCGGAGTGACGGGGTCGGCCGACCGCGCCGGTCGCGTCCTCGCCGCCGCGATCATCGGCGTCCCGGCGGTGATCGTCGTGGCGGTGGGCACCGCGCTGTACGCGGGGCGTGCCGACGCGATCCCGGCCGTGCTGGGGATGGCGCTGGCGCTCGTGCTCAGCGGATTCGGAGTGTCGAGCGTCGCCTCGTCCCTGGTGGTCTACCCGGTGCCGGCGCCGGGGGACAGTCCGCTCAAGACGCCGCCCGGCTCGGGGATGATCTCGAGCGTGGTGATGCTGGGGAGCATGGCCGCGACCGGGCTCCTGGCGCTCCCGTCGATCGTCCTGGGCGCGATCTCGCTGATCGGCGGCGACACGACCCTCGGCCTGCTGGGGCTGGCGGCCGCCGTCGTACTCGGCGGCGTCTTCGCGCTGATCGGCGTCCGTGTTGGCGGCCGCATCGTCGATCGCCGCGCGCCCGAGCTGTTCGCCGCCCTCGTGACGATCGGCTGACGCCCGCTCCCGCCCGCTCCCGCCCGCTCCCGCCCGCTCCCGCCCGCTCCCGCCCGCTCCCGCCCGCTCCCGCCCGCTCCCGCCCGCTCCCGCGAGGATCCAAAAGTTGTCGCACTCGACCACCGAGTGCGACAACTTCTGGACACTCGCACGCCCGACCGAAGGCCTTCGCGCGCAGCGGACCGGCAGGATGAGGGGATGCGCAGCGTCGAAGTCCTCCTCGATCCGGAGTCGGACGCGCGTGTCCGCGGTCAGTGGGAGGCGCTCGAGGCGGCCGGCATCCCGAGCCTCGCGCTGCACACGTCCGACAGCAACCGCCCCCACCTCACCCTCGTCGCCGGAGCGGAGCTGACCGCCCCCGAGCCCGGCTCCCTCGGCCCGCTGCCCACGACCGTCGACCTGGGCGCCGTCCTCCTCTTCCCGCACGCCGGCCGCTTCGTCCTCGCCTGGGGCGTCGTCCGCTCACCCGCCCTCGACGCGCTGCACGCCCGCGCCACCCGCCTGATTCCGGGCGGCGTCGAGACCTCCCTACCGGACGCCTGGACCCCGCACATCAGCATCGCCCGCCGCCTGCGCGCCGAACAGCTCGGCGCGGCCGTCCCCCTCCTCGGTGAACCGTTCAGCGCAGGCCTCGCCGGCGTGCGCTTCTGGAACGGCGACACCCGCACCCTCACCGACCTCTGATCCGCGCCACCGGTGGCTCGCGCCCGAAACCTCCTCCCCAACTCCCGTCCCTCCCCTCTCTCCACAGTTCCGCCCGCTCCCGGGGCCGCGTCGGAGGCGGCGGGTAGAGTTCCCCGGGTGACAGAGCCCACCGCGACAGCCCGCCCCGCCCCGCCGCTCGCCGCCCCCGCGGCGGAGCACCGCGGCGGCGACGGGAGCGACGCGGCGAGCGGGCAGGCGAGCCGCGGGTCTGCCGAGGCGCAGGCGATCCTCGAGAAGGTCTTCGGCTACGCGTCCTTCCGCGGCGAGCAGCAGGCGATCGTCGAGCAGGTCATCGGAGGCGGCGACGCCGTCGTCCTCATGCCCACCGGCGGCGGCAAGTCGCTGTGCTACCAGATCCCCGCGATCGTCCGCCCCGGCACCGGCGTGGTCGTGTCTCCGCTCATCGCGCTGATGCAGGACCAGGTCGACGCCCTCCGTGCGAACGGCGTCCGCGCCGAGTTCCTCAACTCCACCCAGGACGCGGGCGAGCGCACCCGCGTCGAGCGCGCCTACCTCGACGGCGAGCTCGACCTGCTCTACGTCGCGCCCGAGCGGCTGGGCAACGAGGGCACCAAGCAGTTCCTCGCCCGCGGCCGGATCGCCCTCTTCGCGATCGACGAGGCGCACTGCGTCAGCCAGTGGGGCCACGACTTCCGCCCCGACTACCTCGCGCTGGGCGAGCTCGCCGAGCGCTGGCCCGACGTCCCGCGCATCGCCCTCACCGCCACCGCCACCGAGGCCACCCACCGCGAGATCACGACGCGCCTGCACCTCGGCGCCGCCCGCCACTTCGTCTCGAGCTTCGACCGCCCCAATATCCAGTACCGGATCGTCAACAAGGTCGAGCCGCGCAAGCAGCTGATCGACTTCCTGCGCCGCGAGCATGCTCACGACGCGGGCATCGTCTACGCGCTCTCGCGCAAGAGCGTCGAGGCGACGGCGGAGGCGCTGCGCTCGGCCGGCTTCGACGCGGTCGCCTACCACGCGGGCCTGGACTCCCGGGTGCGCGCCGCCGCTCAGTCGCGGTTTCTCCGTGAGGAGGGCGTGATCGTCTGCGCCACCATCGCCTTCGGCATGGGGATCGACAAGCCGGATGTGCGGTTCGTCGCGCATATCGACCTGCCCAAGTCGGTCGAGGGCTACTACCAGGAGACGGGCCGTGCGGGCCGCGACGGCCTGCCCTCCACCGCGTGGCTCGCGTACGGCCTGCAGGACGTGGTGCAGCAGCGCCGCATGATCGACGAGTCGCCGGGAGATCTGGCGCATCGCCGGCGGATGTCCGCGCACCTTGATGCGATGCTCGCCCTGTCCGAGACGGTGCAGTGCCGCCGGGTGAACCTGCTCGCGTACTTCGGCCAGGAGAGCACCGCCTGCGGCAACTGCGACACCTGCCTCGAGCCGCCCGCCTCCTGGGACGGCACCGTCGCGGCGCAGAAGTTCCTCTCGACGGTCGTCCGGCTCAAGCGCGAGCGCAACCAGCAGTTCGGCGCCGGCCACATCATCGACGTCCTCCGGGGCAAGACCACGCCGCGCACCACGCAGCACAAGCACGACGCCCTCGCCACCTGGGGCATCGGCGCCGACCTGAGCGATACCCAGTGGCGCGGAGTCGCCCGCCAGCTCCTCGCGCAGGGCCTGCTCGGGGTCAACGACGACGGCTTCGGCGCCCTCGTGATCACGCCCGCGTCCGCCTCCGTCCTCGGCGGTGAGCGGACCGTCGAGCTGCGGCAGGAGCCCGAGAAGCCCGCGCGCTCCAGCGGGTCCTCCCGCTCCGGCCGCTCCACCGTCGCCGAGCTCTCGGGCGAGGCCCAGCCCCTGTTCGAGCGGCTGCGGGAGTGGCGCGCCGCACAGGCGCGCGCGCAATCCGTCCCCGCCTACATCGTCTTCAACGACGCAACCCTCCGCGAGATCGCGACGACCGAGCCGGCCTCGATGGACGCGCTCAGCATCATCGGCGGCGTCGGCCAGAAGAAGCTGCTCACCTACGGTGAGGCCGTGCTCGCCGTCGTCGCGGGCGAGACTCCCGAGATCGCCGTCCCCCAGGCCGGTGAGGAGGCTCCCGCTCCCCGCCGCACCCCAGCCGGCCGTGGCGGCTCCCCGCGCTCCGGGGGCGGGAAGCCCTCGTTCGGCCGCGAGTCGGCCGGTCCGCCGGTGTCCGCAGCGCAGCCGCCGCAGGACGACTGGGTGCCGCCGGACGAGCCCGACTGGGAGCCTGGCTGGGACAGCTACTGACCGGCGGACTGGCCCCTACTGACCGGCGGACTTGCCCGACTGCCCCGCGAACGCGCCCCCACTGGCCCGCGTTCTGACCGCAGTCCGGGCTCGGCCCTCGCCGCCGACCGCGCCGCCGCACCAGCAGGAGACGAGCGACGCAACGTCAGCTGAGACGCCCCCTCATCCACCATCGTCGATGAGAACCCCTCCCAGCTGACGTTGTGTCGGCCACCCGGCGCGGGGAGCCCCCGGCTCGGATCCAGCTCCGCGGCAGGGCGACGGGCATGGCGAGGAGTGCCTCGAAGCCGGAGAGGAGCAGCAGCGCGAGAGTCGCCACTCCGTCGCGCAGGATCTCGCGCCCGGCCGCGCCGTCGGCCGCCGCTGCCGGCCGCACCCTCCAGCGGTCCCGGACCTTCGGGTTCCGACGGCGACGCATCCCGGTCGGCGTCAGCCACGAATACGGGTAGGGTCGGCGGTCCGTCCACGCACTGTCCGCAGATCACTGAAACCGGGGGGGATCCAGCCGCATGCCGCCGCGGCACGGACGGCGGGGTCGCGGTCAGCCCTGCTGCGAGCCGAGCGGCCGAGATCGCGGCGAAGAAGCCGCCTGGTCAGTTCCGACAACGCGCTTGCGCCTGCGCCCGGCTGCGTTTGTGTCCCGGCGACGGAACGTTTCCGCCGCGCCGCCGCGCGACCTACCGTGCGAGGACCGCCTGCGCTGCCGCGCCCGTCGGCGCCCCCCGCACCGCGAGCGGCCCGATCCGAAGACGGTCGAAGGGACACGAACATTATGGTCAGCACCGCTCCCCACCCCCGCTCCGCCGCCGACGCCGCCGACCGGGCAGCGACCGGGCGCACGCGGCCCCGGCGCTCCCGCTCCGGCTCGATCGCGACGACGTCACCGGTCGACTCCCTCGGCTCCGAGGTTGACGCCCGCCTCGACGAGGACGGAGTCCCCGCCGTCGACGTCGCCGCTCTCGGCGAGATCCTGCTCGGCGCCTGGCGCGAGCAGCGCCTCGCCAGCCGGGCCCTGACGGCTCGCCCCGAGCTGCACCGCACCGACGGCCTTCCGATGACAGAGCACCGTCTGCGCGTCTCGGAGCAGATGCGGGTCCTCGCGGCCGAGGGCGGCGTGCACCGCGCCTTCCCGGTTGATCTCGGCGGAGAGGCGGACCACGGCGGGAATGTCGCCGGCTTCGAGGAGCTGGTCACCGCCGATCCCTCGCTCCAGATCAAGTCTGGCGTGCAGTGGGGTCTGTTCGGAGCCGCGGTGCTGCACCTGGGCACGCGCCCGCACCACGAGAAGTGGCTGCCGGGCATCATGAGCCTCGACATCCCGGGCGCCTTCGCGATGACCGAGACCGGGCACGGCTCCGACGTCGCCTCGATCGCCACGACCGCCACCTACGAGGACGGCGAGTTCGTGCTGCGGACCCCGTTCCGCGCGGCCTGGAAGGATTACCTCGGCAATGCGGCGGTCGACGGACGCGCGGCGGTCGTCTTCGCCCAGCTGGTCACGCACGGCGTGAACCACGGCGTGCACGCCTTCTTCGTCCCGATCCGTGACGAGCAGGGCGTGTTTCTGCCCGGAGTCGGCGGCGAGGACGACGGACTCAAGGGCGGGCTGAACGGAATCGACAACGGCCGCCTGCACTTCGACGGTGTCCGCGTCCCGCGGGAGAACCTGCTCAACCGCTACGGCGACGTCGCCGCGGACGGCACCTACTCCTCGCCGATCGCGAGCCCGGGCCGCCGCTTCTTCACGATGCTCGGCACCCTCGTGCAGGGCCGCGTCTCGCTCGACGGCGCCTCGGTCGCCGCCGCGAAGATCGCGCTCACCATCGCCATCACGTACGGCGACCAGCGCCGCCAGTTCACCGGCGGGGGCGAGCGGGAGGAGGTGCTGCTCGACTACCAGCGGCACCAGCGCCGCCTCCTGCCGCGCCTGGCCACGACCTACGCCGCGGGGTTCGCGCACGAGAAGCTGCTGCGGGCGTTCGACGAGGTCTTCTCGGGCGCGAACGACACCGAGCAGTCGCGCCAGGACCTCGAGACCCTGGCCGCCGGCCTCAAAGCGCTCTCGACCTGGCACGCTCTCGACACACTCCAGGAGGCACGGGAGGCCTGCGGCGGCGCCGGGTTCCTTGCCGAGAACCGGCTCACTCAGCTGCGCGCCGACCTCGACGTCTACGCCACCTTCGAGGGTGACAACACCGTGCTGCTCCAGCTCGTCGCCAAGCGGCTGCTCACCGATGTCGGCCGCCGCTTCAAGGATGCGCAGCCGACCGAGCTGGCGCGTTATGCCGCCTCGCAGGTCGCGGAGGCCACGGTCGACACCTCCGGATTGCGGCGTCTGGCTCAGGTGGTCGCGGACCGCGGATCGACGGCCCGCTCGGTCGGCCAGCTGCGGGACGATCAGCGCGAGCTGCTTACCGGCCGGGTCGAAAGCATGGTCGCGGGGATCGCCTCACGGCTGCGTCCGGCGTCGAAGCTGCCCGCGGATGAGGCCGCACGCCTGTTCAACGCGCACCAGAGCGAGCTGATCGACGCGGCCCGCGCGCATGCGGAGCTGCTGCAGTGGGAGGCGTTCACGCAGGCGCTCGCCGGCATCGAGGACGCGGGGACCCGCACCGTCCTCACCTGGCTCCGCGACCTCTTCGGGCTCGGCCTGATCGAGAAGCACCTTGACTGGTACCTGATCCACGGCCGCCTGTCCTCGCAGCGAGCGGTTGCGGTGACGTCCTACATCGACCGCCTGCTGGTCCGCATCCGTCCGCACGCCGCTGACCTGGTCGCCGCGTTCGGCTACGGACCCGAGCACGTGCGCGCCGCGATCGCGACCGGCGCCGAGGCGACGCGCCAGGAGGAAGCGCACGCCTGGTACGCCGCCGCCCGCACCGCCGGCACCCTCCCCACCCCCGAGAAGCGCCGCTGACCCCTCCCCGCGAGATGCCACTTACGCGCGCGACACGCCGGTCGAGGCCCGCGTAAGTGGCATCTCGCGGGAGGGGTCAGGGCGCGAGGAAGGCCAGGGCCTGGTCGCGCTCGGCGCGCAGTTCGAGCACGGACTCGTCGATCCTCGCGCGCGAGTGGGCGTCGATCTCGAGGCCCTCGATGATCCGCCACTCGCCGTCGACGGAGCGCACCGGGAACGAGGAGATCAGCCCCTCCTCCACGCCGTAGGACCCGTCGGACTCGACGGCGGCCGAGGTCCAGGAGGTGCCGTCGACCCAGTCGCGCACGTGGTCGATCGCGGCGGAGGCGGCGGACGCGGCGGACGACGCTCCGCGGACCTCGATGATCTCGGCGCCGCGCTTGGCGACCCGCGGCTCGAACTCCCCGTGCAGCCACTCGGCGTCGACCAGCTCGGTCACGGGGCGCCCGTCGAGGGTGGCATGGGTCGCATCGGGGTACTGGGAGGCGGAGTGGTTGCCCCAGATCGCGACGCCCTGGATCGAGTCCACCGGCGCGTCGAGTGTCGCGGCGAGCTGCGCCACGGCGCGGTTGTGGTCAAGGCGGGTCATCGCGGTGAAGCGACCGGCCGGGATGTCCGGGGCGCTGCGCCGCGCGATCCACGCGTTGGTGTTGGCCGGGTTGCCGACGACCAGCACGCGGATGTCGGAGGCGGCGTGCGCGTTCAGCGCGGCCCCCTGCGGGCCGAAGATGCCCGCGTTCGCGGCGAGCAGGTCAGCGCGCTCCATGCCTGCGCTGCGCGGGCGCGCGCCCACCAGGAGGGCGACGTTCGCGCCGTCGAACGCGGTGGCCGGATCGTCGGTCGCCTCGATGCCGCGGAGGAGAGGGAACGCGCCGTCCTGCAGTTCGAGGGCCGTGCCCGCGGCGGCGCGGAGGCCCGACGGGATCTCGAGCAGGTTCAGCCGGACGGGCGTATCCGGTCCGAGGAGCTGGCCGGAGGCGATGCGGAAGAGGAGCGCGTAGCCGATGGCACCTCCTGCTCCCGTGACTGTGACTGTGACCGGAGTGCGCTGCTGACTCATGGCGCCGAGCGTATTCCTGCCGCCTGCACGGCGGGGGAGAGATCCCCCTCCGCAGCCGCCACCGTCGACTCGCGCAGCACGAGCCGGTTGCGCAGCAGCAGGTGCGGCTCCTGCACCGCCCCGCCGCCGATGAGTGTCATCACTGCTCGAGCCGCCGCGCGCCCCACGCGGTGCAGCGGCTGCCGGACGGTGGTCAGGGCCGGCACGATCCGGGACGCGCCCGGCACGTCGTCGTAGCCGACCACCGAGAGCTGCTCGGGCACGGCGATCCCGAGCGTCCGCGCCGCCTCGATCACCGCGATCGCCGAGGCGTCGTTGGCGGCGAAGACCGCGCTGGGCCGCTCGGGCAGTGCCAGGAGCTCCCGGGCCGCGATGAGTGCGGGGTCGTGCCGGTAGTAGCCCACCCGCACCAGCGCCGGGTCGTAGGCGAGTCCGGCGTCGGCGAGTGCCCGCTGGTAGCCGGCTCCCCGACGGTGCGACGACTCCAGGCCGGGGCGGCCGGCGATGTGGCCGATGCGCCGGTGTCCGAGCCCGATCAGGTGGCGCATCGCGAGCAGCGCACCGCCGAAGTCGTCGGTCGCCACCGAGGGCAGCTCCGTCTGTGCGGTGAGCGGATCGACGACCACCAGCGGCAGGGAGCAGGAGGGGATCACGGAGGAGGGGGTCACCAGGATCGCCCCCTCGGCCCGCGCGTCGGCGAGGCGCCGCAGGGAGTCGAGCTCCCATCCGCTCGTCTCGCGGTGGCTCGCTCCGCTGCTTGCGATCACGTCGAAGCGGGTGCCGTGAAGGGCTGCGGCGACTCCCTGCAGCACCTCGGTGCTGAACGGCTCGAAGTCGCCCAACAGCACTCCGATCAACCCTGGCCGCTCGGGCATCGGCGGGGTCGGCTCCCGGACCGCCGGCGCTGCTCCTGTGGACATCGTCGTCCCCCTCGTCGTTCCCCTCCGGCCGCCACAGCGGGGCCACGACGAGGGGGCGTGCCGTTCTGTCGCGTCGGAATGCGTCCTTGCAATCGGGAATGTTCCCGGTAACATTGCCCGCAAGACTAGCTGAGCGAACACTCAGCGGTCGACTGCGACGAATGCCGGGACAGCCTCCCTCCCCTCACCGCTGAGGGGATCGAGAGCTGGAGTCCGAGTGGCCACGCTGTGGAAGCCGCCACGCACGGACCGCCCTGTTCTTTCTCGCGCGCCTCGTGCGCTGGTGGCGATCACTTCGCTGCTCCGATGCTGCGCGCGCCGCCCTCTGTCGCGGCCTCAACGCCGCCCCCCACTGCGCCTTGCGCGCTCGACCTGATCGGCGACGGTGCCGATCGAGGAGGACCACCATGACCCTGCGACGCATCTCCCGCCCCGCCCTGCTCGCCCGCACGGGCGTCGCCCTCACCGGCTGCCTCCTTCTCAGCGGTGTCGCCGCCGCGGCGGCGTTCGCCGATACCGAGCTCGGCGCGGACGACGTCGACGTGAACGTCAGCATCGCCGAGCTGGAGCAGCCGGGCGTCCTCGCGATGTCCGTCGCCGGATCGACGGCCGACCTGACCGAGACCGGCTCCACTCCCACGATCCGGCAGTTCACCGGGCAGCTGCCCACCGTGACCGTCACCGACACTCGCACCGCCGACGAGATCCCGGACGACGCCGGCTGGTACGTCCTCGGCTCGGCGAGCGCCTTCACCGGCGACGGCGACCAGGACGAGATCACGGCCGATCACCTCGGCTGGACGCCCGCGCTCGTCGACGGCGGCGAGTCCGGGCTCGTCTCGGAGGGCGACCCGGTCGAGACGGTTCTGGACGAGGGCGCCGATGCCGTCGGCCTCGCCGATCAGGAGCTGCTCGCCCTCGCGCTCGACTCGCAGGAGACCGCGACCGACGGCTCGTGGAGCGTCACCGCCGGACTCACCCTGAAGACCGAGGCCGACGTCGCACCCGGCGACTACTCCTCCGTCCTGACCCTCTCCCTCTTCGAATGATCACCCTGCGCACGGTTGCTGCGGCGACGGTCGGCGCGCTGCTCGCGGCGGGGATGCTGGCGGCCCCCGCGGGCGCGGCCGAACCGTGGTCGCCGAAGCCCTCGTCCACCTCGACCGACCGCGGTGACGGCACCTACTCCGTGCCGCTGCTCAACGCGGACGTCCCGGACGTCTCGGTCGAACGCGTGCCCGCCTCCGAGAACGACGAGGGCCGCGACATCTACTACATGATCAGCACCACGATGCACCTGAGCCCGGGCGCTCCGATCATGAAGTCGTACGACCTGGTCAACTGGGAGATCGTCAACTACGTCTTCGATCGGCTCGAGATCGGCGACCGGTTCTCGCTCCGCAACGGGCAGAACTCCTACGGCAACGGCCAGTGGGCCTCGTCGCTGCGGTACCACGACGGCCGCTACTACGCGGTCTTCAACACCAACAACCTCGGTGGCTCGTATCTCTACTCCACCGACGACATCGAGGACGGAGCCTGGACGCGCGTCGCCCTCGGCCGCGCCTTCCACGACCCGTCGCTCTTCTTCGATGACGCCAACGGCGGCACTCCGTACATCTTCTACGGCTCCGGATCGACCAGTGCCGTGAAGCTGAGCGAGGACCTCACGACCGTCGTCGCGGAGTACCCGAACATCCTCCGCACCACCGACTACCCGGGCGCCGCCTACCTCGGCGGGCTGTTCGAGGGCGCGCAGGTGCAGTACATCGACGGGCAGTACTACATCGTGATCATCACCTGGCCCTCTGGCCAGGGCCGCCAGGTGGCACTGTTCCGTTCCTCCGAGCTGCTGGGCCGCTACGCGACCGCCGACGGCAGCAACCCCTACGAGGGCAAGGGCGTGCTGAACTCCAGCGGGTTCGCCCAGGGGAGCCTGGTGCCGATCGCGAAGGAGGACGGCTCGACCGCCTGGCACGGCATGTTCTTCCGCGACAGCTTCCCGACGGGCCGCATCCCGGGTCTGATCCCGGCGACCTGGAAGGACGGCTGGCCGACCTTCGGCACGAACGGCTCGGTGCCGGTGGGCGGAAGCTTCCCGAAGCCGATCCGCCTCAGCGCCGAGGAGGAGCTGTTCGAGCGGCAGAAGAGCATCGTCGTCTCGGACGACTTCGACAACGACGCCCCGGCGAAGGCATACCAGGACGAGTCGTGGACGATCCCGCCCGCGCCGGCCTACGACTCGTCGCTGCTCGGCGTGCAGCTGCTGCAGAACCCGGGGGCGGAGTCGGGGACGGCGCCGTGGGCCGGCCAATTCGGCGCGACGCTCTCGGCCCACACGACCGACCCAGCGTCGGGGACCGCCGCGCTCCGCGTGGGCACCCGCACCCTCAACGGTTCGGGCCCGAACCAGCTGCTCGCGCAGAAGATGCAGCGCGGCGTGACCTACACCGTGTCCGCGAAGGTGAAGTACACGACCGGCCCCGCGTCGATCCGCTTCAACCTCTGCGCCGACTTCGGCTCCGGCCCGGTGACGATGGCCTCGGCCGCGGTCGCGCAGGGTCAGTGGACGACGATCACGGGGACCTACACGGTGCCCGAGACCGCGAATGTCGCCAGCGTGAAGTTCGCCGTCGAGACGCCGTGGGGTAACCCGCAGCCGGCGTCCTCGAGCGTGGACTACCTGCTCGACGACGTCTCGCTCGTGGGAGCCGCGCCCACCCTCGAGCGCCCGACCGCGGCCGAGATCGAGCCCAACGGCTCGCACCTCGCCCTGCCCTGGCAGTGGAACCACGCCCCCGACAACCGCTACTGGTCGCTGACCGAGCGCGAGGGCTGGCTCCGCCTCACCAACGGGAAGGTGCTCACCGGCACGGCCGCGCACACCCGCCTCTCGGGCTCGCCCGAGCTGACGTACCTGGAGGAGGCGCGCAACACGCTCTCCCAGCGCATCGTCGCGCCGAAGCAGTCGGCGGAGGCGGCGTTCGACGTCTCCGGCATGAAGGACGGTGACGTCGCCGGGCTCGCGGCCTACAACCGCGGCTTCTCGTACGTCGCCGTGAAGCGCGTCGACGGCGTGAACACCGTGGGCGTCGTGAATCGCAGCCAGCCGTTCGCGACGACCTTCGACCAGGCGGCCGTCGAGTCATTCCTCGCCGGAACCACTGCCGCGCTGGGGGACGCCTCGCAGGTGCGCCTCAAGGCCGACCTCGAGCTCTCGGCCCCGGCCGGGCAGCTGTGGACTACCTTCTCCTACAGCCTCGACGGGAAGAGCTGGACGAAGCTCGGCTCCCGCGTCGGCCCGCAGACCCTCGACGGACAGCTCACGCACTTCATGGGTCACCGCCTCGGGCTGTTCAGCTACGCCACGACGACGGCCGGCGGCCATGTCGACGTCGACGAATTCCTCCTCAGCGACACCCTCTCCTCCGAGGGGAAGGCGCTGGACCGCTCGCAGCTCGACGCGGCGATCGCCCACGCGGCGACCCTCCGCGGCGGCGATTACCCGGCCGACGCCTGGTCCGACCTCCAGTCGGTCCTCGCGAAGGCGCAGGCCGTCAGCACCGCGGGATCGCAGAACCAGATCGACGCCCCGGAGCGCGCGCTCAGCTACCAGCTGGCCCGCCTCGGCACGCTGAAGGGGGCGTCGCTCGACGTCACCGCGGCGGCCGCGACCCGCTGCATCGCCGGGAAGGTCGTCGTGACCGTCCGGGCGACCAACGCCGACGACGTGCCCGTCGCCCTGCGGATGCAGAGCGCCTCCGGCACGAAGACAGTCGCCGCCCTCGCCCCGGGTGCCACGACGAGCCACGCCTTCAGCACGCGTGCCGCCTCGGTGCCCGCGGCCGACGTGGTGGTGACCGCGACCGCCACGGTCGACGGCGAGTCCGTCACAACCGAGGTACGAGCACCCCACCCGGCCGCCTCGTGCGGCTGAGATCCCCGGGGGCGGCCCGCGCGGCCGCCCCCGGCCCCGAACCCGTCGGCGGCACTCGTCGTCGATCTCCTGCACGACACGATCAAGGAGGATCCGTGAGAACACACGTAGACACCGCTCCACAGGGGCGGTTGCGGCTCAGACTGCTGGCCACGGCCGCGCTGACCGCACTGCTGGTGGCGCCGTTCGCCGCCCAGACCTCGACAGCGGCCGAGACGGAGCTCGTCGTCAACGGCGGTTTCGAGAACGGCACCGCGAGCTGGTTCGTGAACAACGGCAACGCCGCCGACTCCGGAGTCATCGCCACCACGGCGGACGCCCGCACCGGCGCTGCGGCCGCGAAGGTCAGCTCCCGCACCACCACCGGATCCGGGGCGATGCAGGACCTCAGCGGCAAGGTCGTCGCCGGGCAGACCTATCAGGTGAAGGCGCAGATCAAGTACGACGCCGCCGCGAGCCCCGCGACCAAGCAGTTCTTCGCCACCATGCACTACGGCGGAGGCTCGTACACGAACCTCGCGAGCGTCACCGCGACGAAGGGCCAGTGGGCCACGATCAGCGGATCGTTCACCGTTCCTGCCGGTCAGAGCGTCGCCACCACGCGACTCTTCTTCGAGACGCCGTGGACGGCGACTCCGTCCGCGGCTCCCGAGACGCACCTGATGGACTACACCCTCGACGACGTGTCACTGGTCGGAGCGGCACCGCCCGCGCCCGCCTCGCGCACGATCGAGGTCGTCGGCAAGCTGCCGGGCGATCACAACCCGCTCATCGGCTGGAAGTTCGGAGCCGACGGCTTCGGCTTCGTCGAGAACGGCCGCGTGTACATGTACATGACGAACGACACCCAGGGCTACTCGCCGGATCCGGCTACCGGCGTTTCGGCGGGGATCGACTACGGCAAGATCAACCAGATCACCGTGATCTCCTCGGATGACCTCGTCAACTGGACCGATCACGGCGAGATCCAGGTCGCCGGCTCCTCCGGAGTCGCTCCCTTCACGGGCAACTCGTGGGCACCGGGCATGGCCAAGAAAACCGTGAACGGAGTCGAGAAGTACTTCCTCTACTACGCCAACGGCGGCGGCTCCAGCAACGTGATCACCGGTGACTCGCCCGTGGGCCCGTGGACCAGCCAGCGCACCTCCACGCTCATCAACGCGTCCACTCCGGGCGCCGAGGACGTCGCGTGGAAGTTCGACCCGGCTCCGCTGGTCGATGACGACGGACAGGGCTATCTGTTCTTCGGAGGCGGACCCGCCTCGACCGCGCTCCCCGCGGCCGAGCGCTTCAACAACCCGAAGAACATCCGCGTCATCCAGCTCGGTGACGACATGATCTCGACCGAGGGCACCTCCGCGGTCGTGGATGCGCCCGTCGCCTTCGAGGCGGCTCAGGTCTTCGAGCGCGAGGGCAAGTACTACCTCTCCTACTCCTCGCACTTCGGCGGCAACGACTTCGGCGGCAATCAGACCCGCGTGCCCGGCTATCCGGGCGGCGGTGAGATCGGCTACATGATCTCGGACGACCCGATGTCGTGGCCCAAGGAGGCGTACGCCGGCGTGATGTTCCCGAACCAGAGCCAGTTCTTCGGAGCAGGCACCGGCGGCAACAACCACCAGTCGGTCTTCGAGCTGGGCGGCAAGTACTACTTCACCTATCACGCTCCCACCCTCAACAAGCGGATCAACGGGAACACCACCCAGGGGTACCGCAGCCCGCACATCCAGGAGCTGCAGTTCACGGCCGACGGCACGGTGCAGCAGGTGGTCGGCGACTACAAGGGCGTCGACCAGGTGAAGGACTTCGATCCGTACCGCACCTTCCCCGCCGAGACCATCGGCTGGAGTAAGGGCATCGCCACCGCGCCGGTGGGCACCCCCACGGCCGGAGCGACGCAGAACCTGGTGCTGAAGGACCTCGACAACGGCGACTGGACCGCCCTCTCGGCCGTCGACTTCGGCGACACCGGAGCGGCGACGTTCACCGCTCGCGCCAAGGCTCTGCAGGCCGGCGGCTCCATCACGATGCGCCTCGACTCCGAGACCGGACCCGTCGCGGGCACCGTCGCGGTGACCGGGACGACCGGCGAATGGACCGACGTCAGCGCCGCGCTGACCGGGGCGACCGGAGTGCACGACGTGTACTTCAGCTACTCCGGACCCACCGGTGACCTGTTCGAGCTCGACACCTTCGCCTTCACCGAGGGCGAGGCCGCGCCGGCGCTCGAGGTCACGGCCGCCGCCGCCACCCGCTGCATCGTGGGCAAGGCGATCCTCACCGTGCAGGCGACCAACCAGTCGGACGAGACGGTGTCGGTCACGATGACCTCGCCGTACGGCACGAAGACGGTCGCCTCGGTGGCCGCCGGCAAGACCGTGTCGCACGCCTTCACCACCCGTCAGGCCGACCTGGCCGCCGGTGCGGTGACGGTCGCCGCCTCCGCGACGATCGAGGGGAAGGCTGTCTCCACGCAGGTGAGCGCACCGTACGCGGCACGCCCCTGCTCGTAACGGGCTGAGCATCTCCGGCTCGCGGAAACGTGTTCGGCTCGTGGGAGTGGACACCTTCCGCGAGCCGGACGTGTTTCTGCGAGCCGGAGGTCGTCGTGGCGCGTCTGCTGGCCCGGCGCTGGCGCGTGCCGTGAGGCGGACTACGGTCGGTCCGTGACTGCCTTGCTACTCGTGACCGGAGCCACCGTCGTCTGGGCGTTGACCCACCGCAGGCTGCGGAGACTCGCTGTCAGCGGGCCTCTCCTGATGACGCTGCTCGGTGCCGTCGCCGGCTGGTTCGTTGTGGGGGAGAGCGTTCTGTTCCTCGACTCGCACGCCGCTCTTCTCGGTGCCGAGGTGATCCTCGCTCTCCTGCTCTTCGTGGACGCGGTCGACGTCAAGGGCCCCCCTCGCGCGGTGCTCACTGCTGTCCCGTTGCGGCTGTTGCTCATCGCATTGCCGCTCTCCCTCGCCTGCATCCTCGCCGTTGGTCTGGCCCTTCCCCTCGGGCTCTCGGTCCCCGTCGTGGTCGCCATCGCCTGCATCGCGACACCGGTCGACTTCGCACCGGACCTGTCGATCGTCCGAGATACGCGAATCCCCGCCAGGGTCCGGCGCTGGCTCAGCATCGAGAGCGGCTACAACGACGGCCTCGTCGCACCGGTGTTCCTCGCCGCTCTCGCTCTGGCCGCCGGGTCGGCCCAGCCCGGACACGACGCCGTCGACGCGTTTCTCACCGCGGCGCCGGCCGGCCTCGTCGCCATCGTCGTCGGGGCCGTGCTGGGCGTGGTCGCCGGGCGGCTTTTCCGTCTCGCGCGATCAGCGGGATGGGCGGACGGTCAGAGCATCCGGATCGGTCTGCTCGCGCTGCCTGTGCTGACCTTCGCCGCTGCGGTCCCGGTCGGCGGCAACGGTTTCGTCGCCGCCTTCGTCTGCGGCATCGCTTTCCGGCTGGCCCGGGGTCGCGGGTGGGACGACCACGTGGAGATACCGCTGGTCGAGGATGTGACCTCGTTCCTGACCCTGCTGCTGTGGTTCACGTTCGGGATCGCCGCGATCATCCTCGTCACCGGCTACCGGGACTGGTGGCCGGCGTTTTTCCTCGCATTCTTCGCGTTGACGGTCGGCCGCATCGTTCCTGTCCTGATCGCCCTACTGGGGACGAGGGCCACGCGGAAGGAGCGCCTGATCATCGCCCTCCTCGGGCCGCGCGGTGCGGCGTCGATCGTGTTCGCTCTGATCGCGGTCAACGCGCTCTCCGCCGAGGAGGGCCTGGACGTCCTGGCGGCCACCAGCTTCGTCATCGTCGGGAGCCTGCTCCTGCACGGAATCGGCGGCCCGGTTCTGATCCGTCGGCTGTATGGCGACAGCGCTCACTCCCTGCGCCAGACGACGTCCTCGCCGGCCAGCTCGTAGAACTCCTTGCACAGCCCGGTGTCGATCCGGCGAGGAACTGCGGGAGATCCGAGACGGCGAGCGTGAGAACCGGTCATCGACGAGAACGTGCGACCTGAGACGGGCGCCGCCGTCGGCCGGGGGCCGCCTGCTCTCGACGCGCCGACGCCGCGGTCCTACAGTGGCTCCGACGGCGCTCGCGTCCTGCTGAGACGTCGACGGCACCGTTGCCGAGCGGAGGGAAGAGGATGCCCGCACCCGCACCCGAGAACGCGGCGGATCTGCGCTCCTTCCACCAGATCCTCCTCAACACCGCCGTCGCGAACGTGACGACGAGCTTCCTCTGGTTCGCCCTCACCTTCTGGGTGTACCTCGAGACGCGATCCGTGCTCGCGACCGGCATCATCGGCGGCGCCTACATGCTGCTCATCGCGATCTTCGCGATGGCCTTCGGCACGATCGTGGACCGGCACCGCAAGTACCGGGTGATGCTGGTCGCCGGAGCGGTCACGCTGGTCTCGTTCGGCGTCTCCGGCGGCCTGTATCTCGCCCTCCCCGAGGCCGCGCTGCTCGACTTCGGCGGTGCGTGGTTCTGGCTGTTCTCGGGCACGATCCTCTTCGGCGCCGTGATCGAGAACATGCGCAACATCGCCCTCTCCACGACCGTGACGCTGCTGGTGCCGGTCGAGCGGCACGCCCGCGCGAACGGCCTGGTCGGCACCGTCCAGGGCCTCGCCTTCGTGGTGACGAGCGTTTTCAGCGGGCTGTCCATCGGCCTGCTCGGCATGGGGTGGACGATGGCGATCGCGATCGGCGCGTCCGCTGCCGCCCTTGTGCACCTGCTGTTCCTGCGCATCCCGGAGGAGAAGCCCGCAGCGGAGGGAGGCCGGGCGCCGCTGATCGACCTGCGCGGCAGCATCACCGCGGTGCGGGCGGCGACCGGCCTGTTCGCGCTGATCGTCTTCTCGACATTCAACAACCTGATCGGCGGCGTCTACCTGGCGCTGATGGACCCGTACGGGCTCGAGTTGTTCCCGGTCGAGCTGTGGGGAGTCGTGCTCGGCGTGACGGCGACCGGATTCGTCATCGGCGGCCTGCTGGTCGCACGGTTCGGGCTCGGGCGGAACCCGATCCGGACGATGCTGCTCCTCGTGGCGGCGATGGGTCTGATCGGCGCGGTCTTCACGCTCCGCGACTGGTGGTGGCTCTACGCGGGCGGCATTTGGATCTACATGACGCTGATCCCCGCCATCGAGGCCGCCGAGCAGACCGTGATCCAGAAGGTTGTGCCGTTCGAGACCCAGGGGCGTGTCTTCGGCTTCGCCGCGGCATGCGAATCGGCCGCGGCTCCGGTGACCGCGTTCCTCATCGCGCCGATCGCCGAATTCGCGCTCATCCCGTATATGGAGTCGCCCGCCGGACGGTCGGCGTTCGGCGGGCTGCTCGGCGACGGAGTCGGCCGGGGGATCGCCCTCGTGTTCCTCGTCGGGGGAGTGATCATGATCGTGGCAGCCTGCGCAGCGCTGCTCACGCGGCCGTACCGGGTGATCTCGGCGCAGTACCTTCGGGAGGAGTCGTCTGCCGGTGCGCCCGCGAAGTCCGGGGACGGGGGGACCCGCGCGGCTGACGGTCCCGCTCCCGCTCCCGCTCGCGCTCCCGAGGAGAGCGCGTCCGACCAGCACCGCTGAGCGCCGCCGGCCGCCGCGACATCCCGGACGCCCGTCAGTGCCCGCGCGCGATCCACTCCTCGCGGTGCGGCGCCTCCGCTCCGATCGTCGTCGAATCGCCGTGGCCGGTCCGCACGACGGTCTCGGCGGGCAGCGTCAGCAGGCGCTCGGTGATCGACTCGATGATCGTCGGGAAATCGCTGTACGAGCGGCCGGTGGCTCCGGGTCCGCCCTCGAAGAGCGTGTCACCCGTGAAGACCGTGCCCAGCGCCTCGGCGACGAAGCAGACGGCGCCGGGCGTGTGACCCGGGGTGTGCCGCACCTCCAGGTCGACGCCGGCGACCGTCACCACCTGCCCGTCGATCAGTGCGCCGCTCGGCGCGGTGTCGGGGTGCACGGCGTCCCAGAGCATCCGGTCACCCTCGTTCAGCAGCACCGGGGCGCCGGTCGCGGCCCGCACGCCGTCGACGGCATTGAGGTGGTCGACGTGGCCGTGGGTCAGCAGCACGGCGAGGAGGCGGCGCTCGCCGACGGCCGCGACGATCGCCTCCGCGTCGTGGGCGGCGTCGATGACCACGCACTCGGAGTCGTCACCGACGATCCACACGTTGTTGTCGACGTCCCAGGTGCCGCCGTCGAGGCTGAAGGTGCCGCTGGTGACCAGCCGGTCGATCCGCGCGCCCATCAGAGCACCACCACCGAGCGCAGCACGTCGCCGCCGGCCATCGTGGCGAAAGACCGCTCGATGTCCTCGATCCCGATCCGCTCGCTCACGAACTCGTCCAGCGGCAGGCGGCCCTGGAGGTAGAGGCTGGTCAGCATGGGGAAATCGCGCTCGGGTAGGCAGTCGCCGTACCAGCTCGACTTCAGCGAGCCGCCGCGGCCGAAGACGTCGAGGAGGGGGATCTCGAGCATCATCTCGGGGGTCGGCACCCCGACGAGCACCACGGTCCCAGCGAGATCGCGGGCGTAGAACGCCTGGCGCCAGGTCTCGGGGCGGCCCACGGCGTCGATCACGACATCCGCTCCGAACCCGTTCGTGAGAGCCTGCACCGCCGAGACGACGCCCGCCTCGTCGAGGCCGCTCGAGTCGATCACGTGGGTGGCGCCGAGCCTCTGGGCAGCGGCCAGCTTCTTCGGGTCGCGGTCGATCGCGATGACCGTGCCGGCGCCCGCGAGGGCCGCACCGACGACAGCCGCCGTGCCGACTCCGCCGCAGCCGATGACCGCGACGGAGTCGCCGCGCCCGACGTTCCCGGTGTTCATTGCGGCGCCGAGGCCAGCCATGACACCGCAGCCGAGCAGGCCCACCGCCGCGGGGTCCGCCTCCTGGTCGACCTTCGTGCACTGCTTGGCGTGCACGAGCGTCTTCTCGGCGAACGCGCCGATCCCCAGCGCAGGGGTGAGCTCGGTGCCGTCCGCGAGGGTCATCCGCTGGGTCGCGTTGTGAGTGTCGAAGCAGTACCAGGGCTCGCCGCGCGTGCAGGCCCGGCACTCGCCGCAGACCGCGCGCCAGTTGAGGACCACGACGTCGCCGACCGCGACGTGGCTGACTCCCTCGCCGATCGCGCTGACCCGTCCGGCCGCCTCGTGTCCGAGCAGGAACGGGAAGTCGTCGCTGATCCCGCCCTCCCGGTAGTGGACGTCGGTGTGGCAGACCCCGCAGGTCTCGATGTCGACGACCGCCTCGCCGGGGCCCGGGTCGGGGACGACGATGTCGACGAGCTCCACGGGAGCGCCCTTCGACCGGGCGATGACGCCGCGCACAGTGGTGGGCATGGGGCTCCTTCGACGGGGGCGTGCAGGTCCGATCCACAGTAACGACCACCGGATGCGGATGCGCGGGGTGGACAGCGCTCTCGCATTCCGGGCTCGGGTCTACCCTGATCAGATGCGCGCGGACGACGCCTCCGGAATGGAGGACTGGCCCACCGGCCGGCTGCTCGCCACCGCCTCCCGGATGGTCGAGCACGCCTGGCACGGCGCCCTCGCCGAGATCGGCCTCACCCACGCGGGCCTGGTCGTGCTGCACCTGCTGCAGGCCGGCCCCGTCGCGCAGAAGGAACTCGCTGCTGCGGCGCACGTCGAGGTGCAGACCATGTCGCGCACCATCGAACGGCTCGAGCGCGAGGGCCACGTCTCGCGCACGACGGATCCCTCCGACCGCCGCCGCCAGCTCGTCGCACTCACCGACGCCGGCGGCGAGGCGTGGCGCCGGGCGCACCGCCTCGAGGTCGACATGTTCCCCGGCGCCCTCGAGCACGGCCCCCTGCGCGAGGCGCTGCTGGAGATCATCCGCTCGGCCAGCGAATCCCGCTGGGGCTGATCGCAAGCCCGAGCGGACCCTCGTGGCGGGCGCTAGTTTCGACGGCATGACCTTCAACGACGACTCCCGGCTCAGCGGCGGCAAGGTCCGCCGCCGCGGCCGTACCACCGGCGTCGCGGTTGGCGGAGGTGCGGTGGGGGTCATCGTGCTCGCGCTGCTGTCGCAGCTGCTCGGCGTCGACCTCTCGAGCCTCGGCGGCCTTGTCGGAGGCGGCTCCTCGCCCGAGGGCGTCACCAGCACCGCAGTCGCCTGCGACAGCGGCGCCGACGCCAACGCCCAGGTCGACTGCCGCCTCGAGGGCGCCGCTGAATCGCTCGATCGCTACTGGGGGACCGCGACCCAGGCCCTCGGAGTCGCGTACCGCACCCCGACCGGCGTCGACCTCTTCGAGGACCAGACCGCCACCGGCTGCGGGAGCGCGAGCGCCGCGGTCGGTCCGTTCTACTGCCCGCCGGATCAGACGATCTACCTCGATACCGACTTCTTCGACGAGCTGCGCACCCGGTTCGACACCTCGGGTGGATCGCTCGCGCAGATGTACATCCTCGCCCACGAGTGGGGCCACCACATCCAGAACCTGACCGGGGCGATGGAGTCGGCGGACCGCTCTGGCACCGGCCCCGCGTCGGACTCGGTGCGCCTGGAGCTGCAGGCCGACTGCTTCGCCGGCGCATGGGTCGGTGACGCCTCGACCGTGCCCGACGACACCGGGACGCCCTATCTCCGGCCGGTCACCGCGCAGGAGTACCAGGACGCGCTGGGCGCCGCTGCCGCCGTCGGCGACGACCGCATCCAGGAGCAGGCCACGGGCACCGTCGACCCGGAGGGATGGACGCACGGGTCGGCCGAGCAGCGCCAGCGCTGGTTCCAGGCGGGCTTCGAGGGCGACGCCACCAGCTGCGACACCTTCGCCGCCGCGCAGCTCTGACCCGTCGGCGCTGCCACTCCGCCGGCCCGCGTCCACCCCGCCGTCCCCCGTCCGATGTGCAGGTACCCGTCCGATGTGCAGGCCCCCGTCCGATGTGCAGGCCCCCGTCCGATGCGCAGGCCCCCGTCCGATGTGCAGGACCCGGTCCGATGTGCAGGACTTCCGCCGAAGAGAGCGCTCTCCTCCGCAGATGACCGCCCTGGTCGGAGAGAGTCCCCTGCGAATCGCACGGTCTCCTGCGAATCGCACGGTCTCCTGCGAATCGCACGGTGTCCTGCACATCGCACGGTCACCCGGCGACGCCCCCGCCCCCGCCCTCAGGACACGGACTCGGCCGGCTCCTCCATGAACCATTCCGTGAACGAGCGTGCGCGCCCGTCCGGCGCGAAGCGGATCACCCACAGAGTCAGGTAGGTCCGGTCGCCCGGGTACACCGTGCGCGCCTCCACCACCGCGGTCTCCTCCGTCAGCGCGACCAGCCCCCATGCGAACGTCGGATCGGCGGGCTCCTCCTCCGCCAGCCACCACTCCACGATCGCGTCGCGCGGAGTGATGGCGTCGCGGTGCGGCGCCGTGAAGTACTCGGCGTCCTCCGTGAACAGTGCAGCCACGTCGGCCGCGTCGTCCGTGGCCCAGGCCTTCTCGTAGCCGGCGATCCAGCTCTCGATGTCGATCATCCGCCCATCCTCGTCCTGCCCGGCGCGCGCCGGAAGGAGCCCGCGGGAACAAAGACGCCGGCACCGACGTTGTGTCCCGAGCCGGAGGAAAGCTGAGCCGAGCGATACGTTCCCGCCGACGACGGCCCGCCCGCCGCTGCGGTCCGGGTGCGCGTCCGCCGCCGATGTGAAGGACCGCCGTGCCCGACTCCGACAGACGCGCCCTGACCCGCTCACCGAATCCGCGCCTCATCACCGCCGTCCTCGCCTTCGCGGGCATGAGCGCCTCCTTCATGCAAACACTGGTCGTCCCGATCCAGTCCGAGTTGCCGACCCTGCTCGGCGCCGACCGCACCGAGACCGCGTGGGTGATCACCGCGACACTGCTGAGCGCCTGCATCCTGACCCCCGTCTCGGGCCGCCTCGGCGACCTCTATGGCAAGCGCCGGATGGCCGTGGCCGCGCTGGTCGTGCTCGTGATCGGCTCGGTCGTCTGCGCCTTCGCGGGCGATGTCTGGACGCTGGTCGTCGGCCGCGCCCTCCAGGGCGCCGTGACGGGTGTCATCCCGCTCGGCATTTCGATCCTCCGCGACACCCTGCACCGCGACCGGCTCCCCGGCGCGATCGCCCTGGTCAGCGCGACGTTGGGCATCGGCGGGGCGCTCGGCCTGCCACTCAGCGCCGTCATCGCGCAGAACACCGACTGGCATGTGCTGTTCTGGATGTCCGCGGGTCTTGGCGTCGTCGACATTGCCCTCGTGTTACTGGTCGTCCCCGTGTCGACTCTGCGTTCGCCGGGCACCTTCGACGTGGTCGGCACGATCGGACTCGCGATCGGGCTGAGCGGCGTGCTGATCGCGGTCTCCCGAGGCAACGATGCGGGCTGGACCAGCCCCGCGATCCTCGGCTCCGGCCTCGGCGGGATCGCCGTTCTGCTCCTCTGGGGCTGGTTCGAGCTGCGGCAGGAGAGTCCGCTCGTCGACCTGCGGGTGGCCGCCCGGCCCGCCGTGCTGTTCACCAATCTCGCCTCTGTGGCGGTCGGCTTCGCCTTCTTCGGCGCGCAGATCACGCTGCCGCAGCGCCTTGAGCTGCCCGCGGCCTCGGGCGTCGGCTTCGGCCTGAGCCTGATCGTGGCCAGTCTCGTGCTCGCGCCCTCCGGCCTGGCGATGATGGCGACCTCGCCGGTCGCCGCCCGCCTCTCGGCGCAGTCCGGGCCGCGGCTCGTGCTGATCGCCGGCTCCGCGCTGATCGCCGTCTCGTACCTGCTGATCCTCCCCTTCGGCAGTGAGGTCTGGCAGATCCTGGTGATCAACGCCCTCATCGGCGTCGGTCTCGGCCTCGCCTACGCTGCGATGCCCACGCTGATCATGCACGCCGTCCCGGCCTCAGAAACCGCTGCCGCGAACGGCCTCAACTCGCTGATGCGCACCCTCGGCACCACCCTCTCCTCCGCCGTGACCGCTGGCGTGCTCGCGCAGCTGACGGTTCCGGTCGGCGGCGTGCAGCTGCCGAGCCCGCAGGGCTTCGAGACCACGTTCGTGATCGGGGCGATCGGAGCGGCGGTCGCCGTCGCGCTCGGTCTGCTCATCCCGCGGGCGCCGCGCCCGGACGCGCGACCCGCTCTGCCCTGACCGTCCCGCACAACGTCAGCTGAGAGCCCTCGTCATCCACCATCGTGGATGAGACCCACTCTCAGCTGACGTTGTGTCGCCCGTTACTCGCTCTCGAGCAGCATCTGCTCGATCTGCAGCTCGCGCAGCCGGGTCGAGGTCTGCAGGTGCTCGCGCGCGGTCAGTACGAGGCGGCACAGCAGCACCAGCAGCACGATCGCCAGGATCGCGACCGCCGTCACGACCACTCCGTACAGTGCGGTCAGGACACCCCAGGTCTGGATCATCCTCCGACGCTACGGAGCCGCACCCGCCCTCGCGTCCCCCTCATGACGGAGAGGCCGCGAACGCCCCGCGGAACACCCGTGCCGGATGCGTCGCCGGCAGCTCGTCCGTGCCGAACAGCTTGCGGCGCAGGGTGCCCTCGGCATACTCCGTCTGAGCGAGGCCGCGCTCGCGCAGCACCGGCATCACCCGGTCGACGAACTCCTCATAGCTACCCGGCAGGATCCAGTTCACGACGTTGATCCCATCGATCCCCGCGTCCCGCCAGCCGGCTAGATGGTCGGCGATCTGCTCGGGTGTGCCGACCACGCGGCCGCGGAGCTTCGCCGAGAGTCGCGCCAGGTCGCGCACCGTCGGCTCGCGGTCGGGCGACGCGTCGCGGATCCACTGCAGGTGGCTCTGGCCGGCGTAAGTCTCGATCGCCGAGAGCGGCAGGTCGGGGTCGAGCTTCTCGCCGGTCGCCGGGTCGAAGCCGAGGTTCGAGTGCACCAGGAACGCGTCGGAGGAGAGGTACTCGTCGATCTCGCGCTCGGCCCGCCGGGCCTCCTCCTCCGTGTCGCCGGTGATGAAGGAGAGGCCCAGGTAGAAGGAGGGAACGCCCCGCTCGCGTCCGGCCGCCACGGCCAGGGAGCGCGTGTCCTCGATCAGCTCGCGGGTCTTCTCCGGTGACCCCGAGAAGACGAACTGCGCCTCGGCGTTGCGCGCCGCGAAGCGTCGACCCGCGGGAGAGGACCCGGCCTGGAAGAGTACGGGCGTGCGCTGCGGCGAGGGAGCCGAGAGGTGCGGCCCCTGCACGCGGTAGCGCTTCCCGACGTGGTCGATGCGGTGGATGCGCTCCGGATCGGCGAAGGAGCCGCTCTTGTCGCGCAGGAGCGCACCGTCATCCCAGGAGCCCTCCCACAGCTTGTAGACCACGTCGAGGTACTCCTGCGCCCAGGCGTACCGTTCGTCGTGCTCCTCGAGGCGGTCGTAGCCGAAGTTGCGGGCCGCGCCGTCCAGCGCGCTGGTGACGATGTTCCAGCCGATCCGACCCTTCGAGAGGTGGTCGAGCGTCGAGACCTTGCGGGCGAAGTCGAACGGATGCGCTTGCAGCACCGAGCTCGTGAAGGCGAAGCCCAGGTGCTCGGTGCTCACCGCCAGGGCCGAGAGCAGCACCGACGGATCGTTGCTGGGCAGCTGCAACCCCTCGCGGGCGTTGATGTCCCAGTCGCCGTCGGCCGGACCGTAGAGCCCGGCGACGTCGGCGAAGAACATCGCGTCGAACCGGCCGCGTTCCAGCGTCCGGGCAAGATCGATCCAGAGCTGCACGTCGTCGAAGTCGTGCTGCCGCGCGTCGGGGTGGCGCCAGAGCCCGTGCTGGATATGGGAGGCGGTGTTCATGACGAATGCGCAGAAGCGGAGGGGGTGGGGCTCGGTGATCACCCTCCCAGGCTAGGCCGGGCGCTTCCCATCGGGTCCGAATGTGTCCGCGCGTAGGGTGTCCGACTGTGGAATCCCCCATCCCCGACCCCGCGACTGCCGTCCCTGCGCTGACGGACGCCGTCGCGGAGGCGCTGGACGCCAGCACCGTCGCCGAGATCCGCGCCCTGCGGGACGATTTCGCGCGGTTCATGCTCCAGTACAAGTTCGGGATGGACGAGATCGTCACGAAGGTGTCGATCCTGCAGGAGGAGTTCCGCGAGTTGCAGGAGTACAACCCGATCGAGCACGTCACGAGTCGGCTGAAGTCGGCCGACAGCCTGATCGAGAAGATCGAGCGCAAGGGCTGCGAGACGACTTTCGAGGGGATCGCCGGCGCGATCACCGACATCGCGGGCGTGCGCATCACGTGCAGCTTCGTCTCCGACGTCTACCGCGTCTTCGACCTGCTCACCTCGCAGTCCGATGTGACGGTGCTCGACGTGAAGGACTACATCGCCGAGCCGAAGGAGAACGGCTATAAGAGCCTGCACGCGATCGTGGAGGTGCCGGTGTTCCTCTCGGGCGGATCGGTGGACGTCTGCGTTGAGGTGCAGTTCCGCACGATCGCCATGGACTTCTGGGCGAGCCTGGAGCACAAGATCTACTACAAGTACGACCGGCAGGTGCCGCAGGAGCTGCTCGACGGTCTCGCCGGCGCGGCGCGCACGGCCGCCACCCTCGACGCCGACATGGAGCGCCTGCACCGCCAGGTCCGCGGCGAGTTGCCGGGGGCGCGCACCTACGACGTGTGAGGCGGGCGCGGCCTAAGGGGTCAGCAGTGGCAGCAGCGCCAGCAGCAGCACCGCGGAGCCGTTCAGCGTCGCGTGCGAGACGATCGCCGCGCCGAGACGCCCGGTGAGCGTCGCGATCCAGCCGTGAGCGAGCCCCGCGACGACCGTCGTCACGCCGAGCGTCACGACCGTCGCCGGGTTCATCATCTGGTGCCCGTGCAGCAGAGCGAAGACCGCGGTCGACGCGACGATGCTGAACACCATCGCCCACACCCGGAGCCCCCGGGAGGGCCGCGCCGACCGGGCGCTACCGCGCAGCATCCGGTTGCGCACCGCCCGCATCACGACGCCGCGGCAGAGGACCTCCTCGACCACCGGCGCGACGACGACCGGGATCAGGACCGAGCTCAGCACGAACCACAGCGGGTCGGGGTCGATGTCGAGGTTTCCCTGCGCGTCCTGGAGGAAGGGAGCGAAGGCGGCGAGCACCACCAGGATCACGAAGCGCACGCCCAAGCCGAGCCCGATCCCGATCGGCACATCGACCCAGCGGAAGCGCAGACCGAAGTCGGCCGCCATCGTGCCCAGCCCGCGCAGTCGCGACGCGGCGAACGGCACGATCATCGCGACGAGGTAGCTCGCGAGCGCTCCCGCGACAGCGAACACGGGGGAGTAGGGGAGCACGCCGAATCCGAAGAGCAGGATGAGGACGGCCAACGGCAGGACGATCCCGACGATCGTGAGCACGGCGGTCGGCAGGCCCCAGCGCACCCGCGGGTCGGGCAGGTAGAGGAGGGAGGAGTAGGGCGCCTCGATGGAGGGTCGCGGCTCGGCGGGCGGCATTTCGCCGACGGGCCGGCCGGTGTCCGCCGCGTCGAACGGCGCTCCCGTCGGTGGCGCGAACCGCAGAGCGTCCGGCGCGGACGATGCCGGCGGCGGCGCGGAGTCGGGCGCGAGTGTCGCGGGATCGGGCGGCGGGAAAGCGGCGGGTTCCATGACTGGGCCAGCCTACGCAGGCCGCCTGGACGCCGTCCGGCGCACGCCCGGTCGTGCTGCGGTCGAGAAGAGGTCCCGCCCGGCGGCCGGAGCGCACTCTCGGAGAACGGCGATCTTCCCGCGAAGGCCTCCGGATACGAAGAGACCCCGCTCGGGAGAAGCTCGGGAGAAGCTCGGCGGGGCGAGGCGATCGCGTCCGCTTCGGTGGAGGACTCCTCACAGTCTCCAGAGGATCCGGGCTGCTCGCACGGAGGCGTCGAGACCGACTCGATAGCCCACGGCGACGGCTTGGACGGTGGTGGGACGGATGTCGCACGGCCGGAGTCGGTAGACGAGACGGAACCGCGGCCGCGGTTCGCGCGGGTCACGATCGAAGGAGGAGCGGCGGCGGCGCCTCCGCGCGCGGAGATGCCGACACGCGGGCACATCCGGATACGAAGAAACCCCCGCCATGTAGAAGCTAGGCGAGGGTTCCCGTGGCTCCGACGGGCGTCGATCCCGTGACCTCACGATTTTCAGTCGTGCGCTCTACCAACTGAGCTACAGAGCCGTTGCGGCGAGACGCCGCCGGAGAGGTGATCTCCTGAAAAAGGCCCTTCCTCTCGGAAGGGCCCCTTTGCGACCCTGACGGGACTTGAACCCGCGACCTCCGCCGTGACAGGGCGGCACGCTAACCAACTGCGCTACAGGGCCTCGTTGCGAAGACCAGCATACTGCCTTCGAGGCTGTTGAATTGTCACGCCCCGACCCTCTCGAGCCGGTGCACTTGCCGGTAGTACTGGACCCACCCGTGACCCCAACGGGATTCGAACCCGTGCTGCCGCCGTGAAAGGGCGGTGTCCTAGGCCACTAAACGATGGGGCCGGGAGCTCGCGGGGCGACCCTGCGGCCGACCCCCATCACTACCGACACGCAAGCATAGGGGGACGCGGCCCCGGATGCAAAATCGATGCTTCCGCGGGTCGTGTGCACCCCGTCCGGGGTCGACCCGGGTCTAGGAGATCGGGCAGGGCCGCGGTTAGGGTGGGGCGGAATCGATCTTTCTCTCTTTCCGCGAGCCGGCGCCGCACCGCCGTGGACGGAGATCCCCCAACCCCGAGGTCCCATGCCCTACTTCCTGCGCCGTCCGCGTTCCGCCCGCTCTGAAGGCGCGCCGCGACTCGGGCGACTCCGCGGTGCGGCACTGGCCTCCGCGGTGCTCGCTCTCGTCGCCGGCCTTCTCGTCGCCACTCCCGCCCAGGCGGTCGACTACCCGACCTGGGCCGATGTTGAGGCGGCGAAGGGCGACACGGCCGCGGCGGCCGCTCAGGTCGACCGGATCACGTCGCTCATCAGCGACCTCCAGGGCCAGGTCGCCGCCGCCCAGCAGCTCGCGCAGCAGCGCGGCGATGAGCACTTCGCGGCGCAGCAGGCGTTCGACGAGGCTTCGGACGAGTCGACGAAGCTCGAGGACAGGGCCGCCGCCAGCGCAGGGGAGGCGGACAAGGCTTCGCAACAGGCCGGCCTCCTCGCCGCTCAGCTCTACCGCAGCACCGGCACCGACCTCTCCGTCAACATCTTCCTCGACCAGCAGGCGGGCCAGGCGGACCAGCTGCTGTCGAAGATCGGCAACATGACCAAGCTGGTCGAGCGCTCCTCCGCGATCTACGAGCAGGCCAGCACGGCTCGCAACACCGCCTCCTCCCTTGCCGCTCAGGCTGAGGTCGCGAAGGCCGAGCGCGAGCGGCTCCGTATCGCCGCCGAGCAAAAGCTCGCCGAGGCGACCGCGGCACAGGAGGCGTCCGAGGCGGCGCTGGCCGAGCAGCAGCGGCAGAGCGTCGTGCTCGAGCAGCAGCTCGCCGCGCTCCGCGACACCGAGTCGAAGACCATCGCCGACTACGAGGCCGGCGTCGCAGCCCGTGAGGCGGAGCGCCAGCGTGTCCTCGCGGAGGAGGCGGCGGCGCGCGAGGCCGCGGCACAGGCGGAGCGCGAGCGTGCCGCCGCCGCGCGGGAGTCGAGCGGTGTCGGCTACAGCGCCTTCTCCGGGGCGAGCTCTTCGAGCGCGGTCAGCGACTCCGGCTGGGTTCGACCCGCCAGCGGCCGCATCAGCGGCACCTTCGGCCCGCGCGACAGCATCTCGACCGGCGGAGGGTCCTCAGGGTCCTTCCACCGCGGCACTGACCTCGCTGGCGGGTGCGGCATCCCGATCTTCGCGGCGCACAGCGGCACCGTCACCTATGCCGGGCCCAACGGGACCTACGGCAACTGGGTGCTGATCGATCACGGGAGCGGCATCAGCACCGGCTACGCGCACATCATGCCCGGTGGGATCTACGTGGGCGTCGGCGATCAGGTCCAGGCGGGCCAGCAGATCGCCGCAGTCGGAACGACCGGGGCCTCCACCGGCTGCCACCTGCACTTCGAGACCCGCGTCAATGGCTCCGCCGTCGACGCACAACCGTTCATGGCACAACGAGGAGTCACCCTTGGCTGACGCACAGACGACCGCCCGCACCTTCACTCCCGCGCCCCGGGAGCGCGCCTGGAAGGGACGCCTCCCGCTCGCGATATCCGCCGCCTTCGCGGTCACGGCGGTCACCGCGTCCCTCGGCATCACCCCCGCCCTCGCCGAGGACGCGAAGTACCCCTCGTGGGACGACGTGCAGAACGCCAAGAAGGACGAGGCGAGCAAGCAGGCCGAGATCGACTCGATCACTGGCCTCATCGCGAACCTCCAGTCCGCGGTCGACGAGAAGTCGATCACGGCGATGAAGAAGGCCGAGGCCTGGCGCCAAGCCAAGGAGGCCCTCGACGCTGCCGCGAAGTCCGTCTCGGATCTCGAAAACAAGGCGACCATCGCTTCCGCCAAGGCGCAGACCTCGAAGATGCGCGCCGGCCTGCTCGCCGCGCACCTCTCCCGCGCGGCCGGCAGCGACCTCTCCGCGAGCCTCGTCGCCAAGGGCAAGGACGCGGGCGACCTGCTGTACCAGCTCGGTGCGATGTCGCAGCTCTCGGGGCAGTCGCAGAAGGTCTACGCCGACGCCCTCGCCGACAAGCAGAACGCGGAGTCGTTGGGCGAGCAGGCCGATCGGGCCGTCGCCGAGCACCAGCGGCTTTCGGGCGAAGCCGACGCGGCCCGCAAGGACGCCGACGCCGCAGCCGAGTCCGCCCGTGCCTCGCTCGCGGCTCAGGAGGAGAAGTCGAAGGAGCTGGTCGCCCAGCTCGCGCTGCTCAAGGACTCCACGGTCGAGGCCGAGACCCAGTACCTCGCGGGCGAGCAGAAGCGCCAGGCGGACGAGGCCGCGGCTCAGGCGCAGGCCGCGCAGGCCGCCGCGCAGGCTCAGGCTGCCGCGCAGGCTCAGGCCGCCGCCGAGGCTCAGGCTGCCGCGCAGGCTCGGGCCGCCGCGGAGGCCCAGGCTGCCGCGCAGGCTCGGGCCGCCGCCGAGGCCCAGGCCGCCGCGCAGGCTCGGGCCGCCGAGGACGCCCAGTCCGCCGCCCGCTCCGCGCAGCAGCCCTCCGAGCCGTCGCAGGCCGCCGCTCCAGCCCAGCCCAGCCCGGCCACGTCCCTCCCGCAGCCCGCCGCTCCGCAGCCCGCCCCCGTTCCGGCTCAGCCGGCCGCGCAGCCCGCGCCCCAGCAGCCCGCGCAGCCGCTCCCGCAGCCGGTGGCCGCTCCGGCCCTGGTGCCGCAGGGCAACGCCGTCGAGAACGCGATCTCGTACGCGATGGCGCAGCTCGGCGAGGAGTACGTCCTCGGCGGCATGGGCCCGGACCAGTGGGACTGCTCGGGCCTGACCAAGGCGGCCTACGCCTCCTCGGGCATCTACATCGGCACCCACTCGGCGACGAATCAGTACAACACGATGGCGAGCGTCGGCAAGCTCGTTCCCTACAGCCAGCGCCAGCGCGGTGACCTGATCTTCTGGGGCGGCGGCGGGGACTACTACCACGTGGCCATCTACCTCGGGAACAACCAGATCCTCGAGGCCGCCGACTACGGCAAGCCCGTGCGCATCTGGAACACCTGGGGCTCGCCCGCCGGCATGGTCGGCCGCCCGGCCGCCTGAGCCGCTTCCTGTCACGAGAGAACCCCCTCCTGTCGAGTCGACGGGAGGGGGTTCCTTCGTAGGTGCGAGGGGTCAGTGGCCCTCTTCGGCCAGCTTCTTGATGCCGTCCTGGACGATCTGCTCCGCCTCGGCGGCGTCGCCCCACGCGTCGACCTTCACCCACTTGCCGGGCTCCAGGTCTTTGTAGCGCTCGAAGAAGTGCTTGATCTCGTTCTTGGTCTGCTCCGGGACATCGCCGATGTCCTGAATGTGCTGCCAGCGCGGGTCCTTCGCGGGGACCACGATCACCTTCGCGTCGGAGCCGGCCTCGTCGCTCATGTTGAGCACGCCGACCGGGCGGACCGAGACGCCCACGCCGGGGAAGACGGGGTACTCGAGCAGCACCAGCGCGTCGACGGGGTCGCCGTCGAGGCCGAGGGTGTTCTCGAAGTAGCCGTAGTCCGTCGGGTAGACGAAGGAGGTGAAGAGCACGCGGTCGAGGTACACGCGACCGGTCTCGTGGTCGACCTCGTACTTGTTGCGGCTCCCCTTGGGGATCTCGACGACGACGTCGTATGCGGCCATGCTCTCTCCTTGAGTCGGTGGCGCCGTGAGCGGCGCATCGGCGGACGGATCGGCCTCCGGAACGCTCGCGCGGGTGCGCGCACGGGAGGGGCGGATCGCTGGCATTACGTTACTTGATGTGCCCGATCGCCCCCGCCTGACTCCCGTTGTCGCCGATCTGCGGCGGGCGGTGCGCGCGAGCCTCGACGGGCTCGAGCCCGCTGCGCTGGTACTGGTCGCGCTGAGCGGGGGAGCGGACTCGCTCGCGCTCGCGGCGGCTGTCGCCTTCGAGGCGCCTCGCGGCGGCCGGCGGGCAGGCGCGGTGATCGTCGATCACGGGCTGCAGGAGGGGTCGGCCGAGGTCGCGCGGCGGGCGGCCGAGCAGGCGCACGGGCTGGGGCTCGCTCCGGTGCTGCGCGAGGTGGTGACGGTGTCGGCCGAGGGTGGTCCGGAGGCGGCGGCCCGCACCGCGCGCTACCGGGCCTTCGACGACGCGCGGGCCGCGACCGGCGCCGCCGCGATCCTCCTGGGCCACACCCTCGACGACCAGGCCGAGACGGTACTGCTGGGCCTGGCCCGCGGTGCCGGTGCCGCCTCGCTGCACGGGATGGCGCCGGTCAGCGGACCGCTGCGGCGACCGCTCCTGGGCCTGCGCCGTGAGCAGACCCACCGCGCCTGCGCCGACCAGGGGCTGACCCCGTGGGACGACCCGCACAACGACGACCCCCGCTACTCGCGCGTGCGGGTGCGGAGCCGGGTACTACCGGTGCTCGAGGACGAGCTCGGGCCGGGGGTGGCGCAGGCTTTGGCGCGCACGGCCGAGCAGCTGCGGGAGGACGGCGACGCGCTGGACGCGCTCGCCCTGGACTGGGCGCGCGAGCTGGTCGGGCAGGACGAGGCGGGGCACGTCACGGTGGACGCGCGCGGGCTGGCGGCCGACCCGCCGGCGCTGCGGCAGCGCATCATCCGCCTGGTGGTGGCCAACGAGTTCGGAGTCGCGCTCTCGCGCGCGCAGACCCTGGCCGTCGCCGCCCTGGTCACCGACTGGCACGGCCAAAGGGGCGTCGACCTCCCCGGCGTCCTCGCCACCCGCTCCGGCCCCACCCTCGTCTTCGCCCCCGCGCCGCACCCCTCCTAATCCCTCTCCGCGAGATGCCACTTATGCGCCCGACACGCCGACGGAAGGGGGCGTAAGTGGCATCTCGCGGAGGGCGGGCGGGGGCCGGGCGCCCGTAGAGTGGCCGGGTGGAAGCAGCCGACATCGCCGACGACATCACCGAGGTCCTCTACACCGAGGCCGAGATCCATGAGCGGATCCGCGCCCTGGCCCGCGCGATCGAGCGCGACTACGCGGGCGAGAACCTGCTCATCGTCGGGGTGCTCCGCGGCGCCGTGATGGTGATGGCCGATCTGGCCCGTGAGCTCAAGCTCGACGTCGTGATGGACTGGATGGCCGTCTCCTCCTACGGCAGCGGTACCAAGTCCTCCGGCGTGGTGCGAATCCTCAAGGATCTCGACTCCGACATCACGAACCGCAAGGTGCTGATCGTCGAGGACATCATCGACTCCGGCCTCACGCTCTCCTGGCTGCAGGGCAATCTGCGCAGCCGCGGCGCGGAGTCGGTCGAGATCTGCGCGCTGTTCCGCAAGCCCGAGGCCGCCAAGGTCGAGGTCGAGGTGGCCTACGTGGGCTTCGATATCCCGAACGAGTTCGTGATCGGGTACGGCCTCGACTACGCCGAGCGCTACCGCAACCTGCGCGATGTCGCCGTCCTCGCCCCGCACGTCTACGCGTAGCGCCGCCGACACCGCGCAGGAGAGCCTCGAGCGGCTCTTCGCGGTGCCGCTGTTGGGCTACCACATGAGCTATCCGACCTCGCTGCGGGCGGATTTCGAGTTCAACTACTGGTGGCTCGCGCACGCGATCGACGCGGCCGTCGACGCCTTCGAGCGCACCGGGGACACACAGCACCTCCAGCGCGCCCGCCGGATCCACCGCGCGATCCGCCTGCGCAACGGCGGGCGCCTCGTCAACGGCTACTTCGACGACATGATGTGGCTCGGCTGTGCTCTGGCTCGCCTGGGGGAGGCCTCGGGGGAGGCGCGCTTCCTCGAGCGCGCCGATCGCCTCTGGCGCTTCGCCGTCGAGAAGGGCTGGAACCTCCGCCACGGCGCCAGCCTCGCCTGGCGTCGCCGCCAACTGGACTACAAGAACGCTCCCGCCAACGGCCCGTTCGTGATCCTCGGCGCCCACCTGGAGCGGCTGCGCCCGCACGGCCGCGAGGTGCTCGTGCGCGCCGCCTTCGACTGGATGCACGTGCGCCTGCGCGACGACGACACCGGTTTCATCGCCGACGGTATCGGGCGCGAGGGCGGCTCCGCCCGCGACGACTGGGCCTTCAGCTACAACCACGCGGTCTACATCGGCGCCGCGCTCGCTCTGCACCGTCTCCGGCCCGACCTCCGCCTGCTCGCGCACGCCTCCCGCACCACCGAGGATCTGCTCGACCGGCTCGGGTCCGACGGTGTCTTCGTCGAGCAGGGCACGGGGGACGGCGCCCTGTTCGGCGGTATCGCCTACCGGCACCTCGTCGACCTCGCGACGACCAGCGGAGTCGCGCCAGCCGTCGCCACGCGAGTGAGCGACTTCGTCTCGGGCAGCGTCGCCGCACTCCAGCGCTCCAGCCTGCGCGGCGGAGTGCTGCTGGCCGGGCCGCGCTGGGACGCGCCGCCGTCGCTGCCCGCCACTCTTTCCGCCGAGATCGGTGCTGTGCTCGCCGTGGAGGCGTCAGCGAGACTCGACCGCTCGCCGTTGCCGTCAGACTGACCGAGTGAAGGCACCCCAGAAGCGCACGCCGGCCGTCGTAATCAATCCGAGCAAGTTCGACGACGTCGGCGCCGCGGAGGATCTCGTGGCGACGATCGCGCGCCGCCACGGCTGGAACGAGCCGCTCTGGTTCGAGACCAGCCCCGAGGACTCCGGGGTCGGCGCGGCCCGAGCCGCCCTAGCGGCCGGCGCGGACCTGGTCTGCTCGATGGGCGGCGACGGAACTGTGCGCGCGGTCGCCACCGTGCTCCGTGGGACGGGCCTGCCCTACGGCCTGCTGCCCAGCGGCACGGGCAACCTGCTCGCACGCAACCTCGGGATCCCGCTCAACTCGCTGCCCGAGGCAGTCGAGATCGCCCTGCTCGGCCAGGACCGCGCCATCGACGTCGGCACGGCGACCTTCGACGACGGCGAGGAGCGGGTGTTCATGGTGATGGGCGGGGTGGGCCTGGACGCCGAGATCATGGATAAGACGGACGAGGAGCTGAAAAGGCGCGTCGGCTGGGGCGCCTACTTCGCGGCGGGGGCGCCGGCGATGTTCAAGGCCGGCTTCGATGTGACGCTCACGATCGACGGTGCTCGTGAGCCTGCTCAGCGCTGCTACATGGTGCTCGCCTGCAATTGCAGCTCGGTGGTGGCGAACATCGAGTTAGCGGCCGGTGCCGTGCTCGATGACGGCGACCTGGAGCTGGTGCTGCTGCGGCGCCGGTTCGGCCTCGCGCTGGACGTGGCGACCGGTAACCGCAATGGGCTCGCGTCGCTGCGACAGTGGCCGGGTCGCGAGTTCTCCTTCGAGCTGGATCAGCCGGTGCTCGCCGAGCTGGACGGCGATCCGATCGGCCGCACCCGCTCCGGCCGTTTCGGCGTGGATCCGGGCGCCCTGCTCGTGCGCCTGCCGGTGCCGACGCCGAAGAGTCCCGGGCTGACTCCGCGCGACTCCGTGATCATCGACACGTCGGCGATTGCGACGCTGCTACCGCGGGAGTCCGCCTCCTGACGCTTGCGCTAACTTCTTTACGGTCGTAAGTTATCTGACGACCGTCAAGAAAGGCGCCGCTGCGCCGGAGAAGAGGAGCCATGAGCGATCCGAGGCCTGCCCGCTCCCGCGAGCTTCTCGTCACCGCGATCACCACCGCTCTGGATCACCCCGGCGACCACCAGCCCTCGATCACCGAACTCTGCGCCGCGGCCGGGGTCAGCCGACCCACGTTCTACCAGCACTTCGGCGATGTCCCCTCGCTGATCGAGGCCGCCGCGATCGAGCGGATGCACGCGCTCTTCGGCGACGTCGCGACCGGCCTCGCCCCCGCCGACTGGGAGGAGGCGGTCCCGCGCATCGTCCGCGCGCTGCTCGAGGGTCTGCTCGTGCACGCCGACTTCTACCGCAGGGTGCTCAGCGGAGGCACGGCCCGCGCCGTGCAGGAGTCGGTCGTCGCGTTCCTCGCCCAGCGGCTTCTCACCTTCTCGCCCCTCGCCGAGCGTGCGCCGGGCGGAGGCGACCACGCGCGCGTCGAGCGCTTCGCCGTCCTCCTCGCCGCCGGCACCATCTGGCTGGTCGTCGGCTGGCTTCTGGACGGCGACGCCCGCCGCTCGGCCGCCCGGGCCTCCGCCGACATCGCCGAGCTCCTCGTCACCGGAGTCGCGTCGCAGCGGCTCGCCGCCCTGCACTCCACGAAGTAAAAGGACCATGACCACCTCCCCGCTCCGCCGCGCCCTGCGCGCCGTGAACCCGCGCCTCGTCGTCGTTTTCGCTGCGATCGCTCTCATCCCCCTGATCTACGCGGGACTGCTGACCTCGGCCACCCTCGATCCCACCCATCACCTCGGCACCGTGCCCGCGGCGATCGTGAACGAGGACACCGGCGCGACGGCGGCGGACGGTTCGACGCTCGCTCTCGGCCGCGATCTGGCCGACGAGCTCACCGCCAGTAGGTCCGACTCGAACTTCGCCTGGACGGCGACCGGCGCCGACGAGGCGGCGCGCGAACTCGCCTCGGGCGACGTGTTCGCCGTGCTGACGGTGCCGGCCGGCTTCTCCACCGACGTGGCCTCGGTCGGCGGCGCCGACCCCGCCGCCGCCGTCCAGGCGAAGCTGTCGATCGAGACGAACGACGGAGCGAACCTGATCGTCGGCACCATCGCCTCCACCATCGGCACCACCGTGACGAAGACCCTGGAGGAGGAGGTCGGCGCGAGCTACCTCCAGAACGTCTACCTCGGCTTCACCACCGTGCACTCCAGCCTCGAGCAGGCGGCCGACGGAGCCGCGCAGCTGGCGGCCGGCGCCGACACGGCCGCGTCCGGCTCCTCCGAGCTGGTCGTCGGGCTCGCGCAGCTGCAGGACGGCACGGCGCGGCTCGCCACGGGTGCCGACTCCCTCCGCTCGGGTGCAGGGGCTGCGGCGACCGGGGCGGCCACGCTCTCCTCCGGGCTCCAGCAGATCGCGAGCGGGACCGGCGGGCTGCCTGAGCAGGCGAGGGAACTCGACTCCGGTGCCCGCTCGGTCGCCGACGGCGCGCACACGCTGGACGGCGCAGCGGCGACGCTCGCCTCGGGCGCCGCCGACCTCGCCGGGGGGACCTCAGCGCTTCGGGACGGCGCGGCATCCGCGGCCACCGGTGCCCAGGCGCTCGCCACCGGGTCGGCGACCGTGTCCGAGGGGGCGAGGAAGGCGCTCGCCGGAGCCCGGGATCTCGCGACCGGCGCAGGGGCGCTTGCGGCCGCGACTCCGGATCTCGCCGCTGGAGCGACCGGTGTCGACTCCGGCCTCGCTTCGCTGCTCTCGCGGTACGACTCGCTCTCCGACGCCCAGCGCGTGGCCGAGCTGACCGCCCTCGAGAAGGGCGCGGCCACGCTCGCCGGTGGGGCGGCCGCGGCGGACGCCGGCGCGCAGACGCTCGCGGCCGGTACGACCACGCTCGTCGGCGGCGACGGCAGCGGAGTGACGGCGCTCGCCGCCGGCGCCGCCACGGTATCGAACGGAGCGTCGGACCTCGCGACCGGCACGTCGGCGCTGGCCGCCGGAGCCGGCCCCGCCGCCGAGGGCGCGCAACGGCTCCAGAGCGGCGCGCAGGCTCTCGCCGGGGGAGCGGCGACCCTCGACGGCGCAGCAGCGACGGTCGCGGGCGGAGTGGACACCCTCTCCGGCGCCGTCGGCCCGCTCACCACCGGCATCGCCTCCGCGGCGTCCGGCGCCGCCGATCTGGCCTCGGGAACGGCCGCGCTCGCGACGGGCGCCGCCGACCTCGCCGCCGGCGCCGACACCGCAGCCACCGGCTCGGCCGACGCGGCCACCGGCTCGCAGAGCCTCGAGGACGGCATCGACTCGCTCGCCTCCGGGTCGCGCACCCTCGGCACGACGCTCTCGGACGGCGCGGCCGATGTCCCCAGCTACACCGACGAGCAGGCGCAGGAGCTCAGTACCGTCGCAGCCGCTCCGGTCGGGATCGACGCCGAGCGGTTGAACCGTGTGCCGTCCTACGGCTACGGCCTCGCCCCCTACTTCATGGCGCTCGCGCTCTGGGTCGGCGCGCTCGCGTTCTACCTGATGAGCGCCCCGCTGAGCGCCCGCCTCCTCGCCGCCCGGCGGCCGGCCTGGGTGATCGCCCTGCGCAGCTACCTCCCCGGTGCGCTGATGGCCGTTGCCCAGGGTGTCCTGGCCGCGCTGGTCATCCGCTTCGGAGTGGGCGTGGAGGCGTCGAACCTGCCCGGGCTGATCGGGGTCGCTGTGCTCACGAGCCTCACCTTCGTGGCGATCAATCAGGCGCTGATCGCGCTCCTGGACGCCCCGGGCCGCTTCCTGGCGCTGCTGATGATCGTGCTCCAGCTGTCCTCGGCCGGAGGCACCTATCCCGTCCAGACGGCGCCCGCCTTCTTCCAGGCGGTCCACGGGGTGCTGCCGCTGACCGGCACCGTGGAGGCGTTCCGCTCGCTGATCGCCGGTGGCACCATCGGAGTCGCGCACGCGGTCCTGGTGCTCGTGCTCTGGCTCATCGGCGCTCTCGCCGTCACCGTGCTGGCCGCCGCCCGCCGCCGCCGCGGCCTGACCCCCGCCCTCCACGACCCCGAGCCCCTCCTCGAGCCCGCCTGACCGCCCGCGCCGCTCCAGCAAGGAAGAGGACGCGGACCGGGAAACGCGTGCCAGCGTTCCCCGGCAGTGCGGCGTGCCGCATCCCCGCCATCCAGCTCAGCCCACGGCGAACGCGCGGGCGTCGCTCAGAGCGCGGGAGGTAGCCTGTCACTCACATTTCCTCGTCAGAAAGGTGCCGGGTGTCGCACCCGCAACAAGCATGAACGTGAAGCGCATCTTCCGGGGTCCCATCCTCTACGTCGTCCTGGCGATCGTCGCGGTGTGGATCGGCTCCTCGCTGATCACCATGTCCGGCTTCCGACCGGTCACGACGCAGGAGGGCCTCGACCTCCTGAAAAGCGGCAAGGTCGATTCGGCGAAGATCGTCGACGGCGAGCAGCGCGTCGACCTCACGCTCAAGCAGGCCGACGGCGACAACGGTACGCAGGTGCAGTTCTACTACGTGGCCCCCCGCGGGTCCGAGGTCGTCGACGCGGTGTCCGCGGCCGACCTCGGCAGCACCGGCTACAACGACGAGGTCCCGCAGACCAACTGGTTCCTCTCGGCCCTCGGCTTCCTGCTCCCCATCCTCCTGATCGGCGCGTTCTTCTGGCTGATGCTCTCGGGTATGCAGGGCGGCGGCAACCGGGTCATGCAGTTCGGCAAGTCGAAGGCGAAGCTGGTCTCGAAGGAGTCGCCCAAGGTCACGTTCGGCGACGTCGCCGGCGCCGACGAGGCGATCGAGGAGCTGCACGAGATCAAGGAGTTCCTCAAGGAGCCCGCGAAATTCCAGGCGGTCGGCGCGCGCATCCCCAAGGGCGTCCTGCTGTACGGCCCTCCCGGCACCGGCAAGACTCTGCTGGCCCGCGCGGTCGCGGGTGAGGCGGGCGTCCCCTTCTACTCCATCTCCGGATCCGACTTCGTCGAGATGTTCGTCGGTGTCGGCGCGAGCCGCGTCCGCGACCTGTTCCAGCAGGCCAAGGAGAACTCGCCGGCGATCATCTTCGTCGACGAGATCGACGCCGTCGGCCGTCACCGCGGCGCCGGTATGGGCGGCGGGCACGACGAGCGCGAGCAGACCCTCAACCAGCTTCTGGTCGAGATGGACGGCTTCGACGTCAAGACCAATGTCATCCTGATCGCGGCGACGAACCGCCCCGACATCCTCGACCCGGCGCTGCTGCGCCCGGGCCGCTTCGACCGCCAGATCGGCGTCGATGCTCCGGATCTGCTCGGCCGCAAGAGGATCCTCGAGGTGCACGGCCGCGGCAAGCCGCTCGCCGGAGGGGTCGACCTCGAGGTCGTCGCTCGGAAGACCCCGGGCTTCACCGGTGCCGATCTGGCGAACGTCCTGAACGAGGCGGCGCTGCTCACGGCCCGCTCCAACGCGCAGCTGATCGACAACCGCGCGCTCGACGAAGCGATCGACCGCGTCATCGCGGGCCCGCAGCGCCGCACGCGGGTCATGCGCGACAAGGAGAAGCTGATCACCGCCTACCACGAGGGCGGGCATGCTCTGGCGGCGGCGGCGATGCGCCACACCGACCCGGTGACCAAGGTCACGATCCTGCCGCGCGGACGCGCCCTCGGCTACACGATGGTGCTCCCGCTGGAGGATAAGTACTCCACCACTCGCAACGAGCTGCTCGATCAGCTCGCCTATGCGATGGGCGGACGGGTCGCTGAGGAGATCGTGTTCCACGACCCGACGACCGGAGCGTCGAACGACATCGAGAAGGCGACCGCCATCGCTCGCAAGATGGTCACCGAGTACGGGATGTCCTCGAATGTTGGCGCGGTCAAGCTCGGTCAGTCCTCGGGCGAGATGTTCCTCGGCCGCGACATGGGCCACCAGCGGGACTACTCCGAGCAGATCGCCGAGAAGGTCGACGCCGAGACGCGCCAGCTGATCGAGCAGGCGCACGACGAGGCGTGGCAGGTCATCAACGCCAACCGCGACATCCTCGATCGCCTGGCGATGGAGCTTCTCGAAAAGGAGACGCTCGATCACGACCAGCTGGCCGAGATCTTCACGGACATCCGCCGCATCGACGAGCGCCCGCAGTGGCTCTCGAGCGACAAGCGCCCCCTATCCGACCTCCCGCCGATCGCGGTCCCGGTCGCGAAGGCGCCGATCGACTCCGCCGCGACCGACGGAGGCGTCTCCTCCGCGGGCGCCGACGAGGTCGCGCCGAAGCGCCCGCCGCTGATCAACCCGCACCCCGCGACGGCGTAGCGCGCGCGTGCCCGTCGACAAGGCGCGCATCGAGGCGGCCGTCGCCGAGATCCTCGCGGCCATCGGGGACGACCCGGGCCGCGAAGGCCTCATCGACACGCCGCGCCGATGTGCCGAGGCGTACGAGGAGTTCTTCGGCGGGTTCGACGCCGACGCTGCCGCCCAGCTCAGCGAGACGTTCGCGGTCGTCGAGGGCGGTCAGGAGTCGCCGGTGGATCAGACGGTGATCGTGCGTGACCTCGCCTTCCGCTCCGTCTGCGAGCACCATCTCCTGCCGTTCCTCGGCATCGCGCACATCGCCTACCGGCCGCGCCAGCGGGTCGTCGGACTGGGCCGACTGCCGCGCATGGTCGAGACCGTCGCGTCGCGTCCGCAGATCCAGGAGCGGATGACGGAGCAGATCGCCGACGCGCTCGAGCAGGGGCTCGACCCCGAGGGCGCGCTGGTCGTGGTCGACGCCGAGCACGATTGCGTGCGGATGCGCGGCCCGCGCCAGACCGACAGCTCCACCGTCACGGTCGCCGCCCGCGGCTCCCTCGCCGACCCGGCCGCCCGCGCCGAGATCATCGCGCTGATCGGCGCCGCGCGGGGGGAGTGACGTGGGCACCTCCGTCGCCGAGCTCACGCCGACCGGCCGCGCCGCGCTCCTCGGGATCCTCAACGTCACGCCGGACTCGTTCAGCGACGGCGGCCACTGGCTCTCGGTCGACGATGCCGTGCGCCACGGGCTCGACCTGACCCGGCCCGCCGGCGACGGGCCTGCCTCCTTCGGAGCCGACCTGGTCGACGTCGGCGGTGAGAGCACCCGCCCGGGCGCCGCCCGCGTCGACACCGCGGCGGAGCAGGGTCGCGTGCTACCCGTCGTTCGCGCGCTCGCGGCGGAGGGAGTGCGCGTGAGCATCGACACGATGAGTGCCGCCACTGCGCAGGCGGCCCTGGACGTCGGAGCCGTGGTCGTCAACGACGTCTCCGGCGGCCTCGCCGACCCGCGGATGCTGCCGCTGGTCGCTGAGCGCGGCGCCGTCTACATCGCGATGCACTGGCGCGGTCACAGCGCGGGGATGACCGCGCTCGCCTCCTACGGCGACGTGGTCGCGGACGTGCGCGGCGAGCTCGAGCGCCGGATCGACGCCGCTCGCGCCGCGGGGATCCGCGATGACCTGCTCCTGCTCGACCCGGGGCTCGGCTTCGCGAAGAACGGCGCGCACGACTGGGCTCTGCTGGCCGGGCTCGACGCGATCGTCTCGCTCGGGTTCCCGGTGCTCGTCGGGCACTCGCGGAAGCGGTTCCTCGCTCCGTTCGCCCCCGCCGGCGCTCCGGCCGCCGACCGCGACGAGGTCTCGGCCATGCTGAGCCTCGTGGCCGCCGAGCACGGCGCCTGGGGCGTGCGGGTCCACGACGTCCGCTCGTCCGCCCGCGCCCTGGCGCTCGCCGCCCGACTTCAGGAGGAGACCCTGTGACCGCGATCGACCCCGCCGCCCTCGCCGTGCGCGACTCCATCACCCTCACCGGGCTGCGCGTACGCGCGCATCACGGCGTCTTCGACTTCGAGCGCGAGAATGGTCAGGATTTCCTGATCGACGCGACGGTCTGGCTCGATACCGCGCTCGCGGCGCAGGGCGATGCCCTCGCCGAGACCGTGCACTACGGCGAACTCGCGATTGCGCTGGCGGATGCGGTCAGCCGCGATCCGGTCGACCTCATCGAGACCCTCGCGGAGCGGCTCGCCCGGGTCGCTCTGGGCTTCGCCGCCGCCGACGTCGTCCGCATCACCGTGCACAAGCCGGACGCGCCGATTCCGCTGCCGTTCGCGGACGTCGCTGTGCAGATCACGAGGGCCCGCTCATGAGGCCGCGGCAGGAGCGGATCCGCCCGGTGCGGCACGTGGTGCTCGCACTCGGCAGCAACCTCGGCGACCGCCGCGCGCACCTCGAGGAGGCGCTGCGGGCGCTCGCGACGACGCCGGGGCTACGGATCGAGGCGGTATCCAAGGTGGTCGAGTCGCCCGTGTGGAAGCCCGAGGGCGTCGACGAGCAGGCGCCCGCGTACCTCAACGCGGTGGTCACCGGCTCGAGCGTCCTCGAGCCCGACGACCTGCTCGCGGCGACGGCGGCGGTCGAGCTCGCCGGCGGCCGGATCCGCGGCGAGGGTGAGGAGCGCTGGGGTGACCGGACGATCGACATTGACGTGATCGTGCTCGGCGGAGTGCTTCGGAGCGACGCGCATCTGACGCTGCCGCACCCGCGCGCGGCGGAGCGGGCCTTCGTGCTCGACCCGTGGCTCGACGTGGAGCCGGCGGCGGTGCTGCCCGGAGTCGGACCCGTCGCCGAGCTGCGCGGGCGGGCGACGGACCGCGTGGCCGACCACCCGGTCGGGCTGACCTGGCCGCTGCGCGGCGCGGCCCGCGACAGTGCCACCGACCCCGAGAGCAGGACCCCGTGAGGCGCACCCGCATCAGCACCCTGCTCGGGCTCGGCCTCGCCGGGGCCGTCGCCGGCTTCCTCCTCGACCTCGCGATCGCGGCCGCGGGCCGCCCGGTGCTCATCCCACCGCTGACGGTGCCGCTCACTCTGGTCGTGGTCGCCGCACTCGTCCTGGGCTTCGCGATCCCGATTCACCGCGCGACGAAGGGCACGCTGCTGCGGCCCATCGACCCGTTCCGTGCGATGCGCGTCGTGGTGCTCGCGAAGGCATCCAGCCACGTCGGCGCGCTGCTGCTCGGAGCTTCCGGCGGCATCCTGGTGTACCTGCTGAGCCGCGCGATCCCTTCGCTAGGCTCCGTGTGGCAGGACATCGCGACCATCGTGGGGGCGGTCGTACTGCTGGTGGCCGGCCTGGTCGCCGAGCACCTGTGCACCATCCCGCCGAGCGACGACGACGACAGCGCCGTCGGCGAGGTGAACCACGCCTGACGCCGACGCCCGGACCGCCGCGGGCAGTGAGGACGACGCCATGTCCGCCGACCCCGAGGGAGCGACGCCGCAGACCCGCGCACGCGCGAGTGGGCGCCGACGGGACCGCCTCGACGTCACGGGGGAGTGGCGGCGCGTCTCGCCGAAATACGTCGCCGTCGAGATCGTGTCGGCCGTCGTGTCCAGCGCGTTCCTGCTCGCCGTGCCCGTGGTGCTGCTCTTGATCGGCGTGTCCTGGGGCTGGATCCCGATGCTGGCCGCCGCGGCCCTGGCGGTCACCCTCCTGATCGTCGCCCCGCGGCGGGCACGCGCCTACGGCTACCTCCTGCGCCAGGACGACCTGCTCTTTCGCCGCGGCATCATGTTCCAGCGTTTCGTGTCGGTGCCGTACGGGCGGATGCAGCTCATCGACGTCAACCGCGGGCCGCTCGCCCGGGCACTCGGCCTCGCCGATCTGCGCTTCGTCACGGCCGCCGCGGCGACCGGCGTCAGCATCCCGGGCCTGGCCGAGGCGGAGGCGGAGGAGCTCCGCGATCGCCTGGTCGAGCTCGCCGAGTCGCGCCGGGCCGGCCTGTGACCGGACTCCGCACCGTCGAGACGGACCTCGCCGACGGGCAGTGGCACCGCCTCCACCCGGCGACCCCCGTCCTCAAGGGCGGGATCGGTCTCCTGGTCGTGCTCGGCATCGTGATCACCAACCTTCGAGAGCGCCTGGTCGAGCTGTTCCTGCCCGGGCCGGAGGGCTTCGAGAGCGGCGACCCGGTCGATGAGCTGCTGCGCCGAGGGCTGCTGGGCTGGGCGCTGCTGGTGGTGATGGTCGGCCTCGCGGTGGCCGTCGTCGCGTTCTGGCTGTCCTGGCGGATGCACACCTTCCGGATCACGGACGAGGTCGTCGAGGTGCGCTCCGGCGTGCTCTTCCGCACCAACCGGCGGGCGCGGCTGGACCGCATCCAGGGCATCGCGGTGCAGCGTCCCCTGTTCGCGCGGGTGTTCGGCGCGGCGAAACTCGAGGTGAGCGTCGCGGGGCAGGACGCGAACGTCCAGCTGTCCTACCTCGGTTCGCGGCTGGTGGACGCGCTGCGCCGCGACATCCTGCGCCTCGCCTCGGGAGTGCGCGAGCGGGAGGCGCAGGTCGACGGCCACGCCTCGGCGGGCGGGTTCCTCGCGCGGCGGCTGGAGGAGTTCAGCGAGCCGCAGGACGACGCGTCACCTGACTCGGTGGTCTCCATCCCCGCGGGTCGGCTCCTCGGCTCGCTCGTGTTCAGCGGATTCACACTGTTCCTGGCCGCCTCGGCCGTCGCCGTAGTGGTCGTCGCCGTCTACGGCTCGCCCTTCGTGCTGTTCGCGATCCTGCCGGGCCTGATCGGCTCGGGCAGCTACTACCTCCGCCAGTTCGTGCGCTCGCTCCGCTACTCGATCGCCGCGACACCCGACGGCGTGCGCGTCGGCTACGGCGTGCTCTCGACCAGCAGCGACACCATCCCGCCCGGGCGGATCCACGCCGTCGAGATCACTCAGCCGCTGCTCTGGCGTCCGTTCGGCTGGTGGCAGGTGCGGATCGACCGGGCCGGCCACGCGGCCTCCCGCGGAGCGAACGGGGAGCCGAACACCACGATCCTCCCCGTCGGCGACCTCGCAGCCGTCGAGCGCGTCCTCGGGCTCCTGCTGCCCGGCGCGAGCGAGGGCGCGGAGTCGACCCCCGTGGGCGACGCGCTCCGGCACCGCGACGCCGCCGGCTTCACCCGCGCCCCGCGCTCGGCGGTATGGCTTCGCCCGTTCTCGTTCCGGCGGACGGGGTACCGGCTGACGGACGAGGTCGCGATCCTGCGCAGCGGGGCGGTCTGGCGGCGGGTCGCCGTGGTGCCCCTGGCGCGGATGCAGAGCGTCGGGGTCCAGCAGGGGCCGCTCCAGCGCCTCCTGGGGCTGGCCTCGGCGCGGGTGCACACCGTGGCCGGCCCCGTCACTGCGCTCGTTCCCGTCATGAGCGCAGCCGACGGACTCGCCTTCTTCGACAGCCTCGCGACGGCCGGGGTGCGGGCCGCCGACCGCGACGCGAGCCACCGGTGGGGCCGCCGACCCGCCGCCCTGCCCGATTGGCCCGCTCCGGAGGGAGAACCGCATGCCTGAGAACCGCCGCGACGGACGCCTGGGTGTTGGCGTCATCGGCGCCGGACACGTCGGCCCGGTGCTCGGCGCCGCGCTCGCCGGCGCCGGTCACGCCGTGATCGGAGTCGCCACCACCAGCGAGAGCGGCCGCGAACGCGCCGACGCGCTGCTCCCGGGCGTGCCCGTGCTGGCGATCCCCGAGCTCGTCGAGCGCAGCGAGCTGGTGATCATCGCCGTCCCCGGGAGCGAGATCGCCGCGCTGGTCGCGGGGCTCGCCGCGACCGGAGGGTGGCAGCCCGGCCAGCTGGTGCTGCACACGGCGCCCGAGCACGGCTACGGCGTGCTCGCTCCGGCGCTCGCCTCCGGAGTCATCCCCCTCGCCGTGCACCCGGCGATGGCGTTCAGCGGCACCAGCCTCGACCTCGCCCGCCTCGCCGAGACCTACTTCGCCGTCTCGGCACCCGGGCCGGTGCTGCCGATCGCGCAGGCGCTCGTGGTCGAGATGGGCGGCGAGCCGGTGACCGTGGCGGAGTCCGACCGTGCCGCCTACGCGGAGGCCGTTTCGACCGCCACCACCTTCTCGACCGCGATCGTGGACCAGGCGGCGGGCCTGCTGGCAGGCATCGGCGTCGACAAGCCGGGCTTCTTCCTCTCCAGCCTCGTGCGCTCCTCCGTCGACGACGCGCTGCGCCGCGCGTCGGGTTGACACTGGTGCCTCACACCGCGGTGTCTCTGCACGGCTCACTCGAGGAGGAGGACGTTCGGCAGATCGGGGTCGACTTCGCGGCAGAGCGCGTAGAGGGCACCGGCGGTCCCGAGCAGGAGACCGCGGACCGTCGTGATTCCCCTCGGAAGACCGCTCCGGGCGTCGGAGCGTCCGATCCTGTCGAGGGTGCGCTCGGCGAAGGACGCGACGTCGACGCGGCCGGGTGCGTGCGTGTCGACTGCCCGGAGGGCTAGCAGGTTCCCCAGCGCACCGTGGCACAGCGAATCGTCGGCGGGCAGTCGGTCGTCGGTCGTCTGATCTGCTCCGATGACGGCGCGTTCGAGGAGATCGGGCGCGTCGAGCAGTGCTGCCGACGCTGCACGAGCCATCGCGATGCCGGCTGTGCCATGGCACCAGTGGGCCGGGAACAGGCGGCCCTGCTCGAGCGATTCCGTGCGGGCGTCCAACCAGCGTCCTCGCTGCGGATCAAAGAGCGTGTCGTCGAATCGGAGAGCTGCGAGCGCTGCGTCGCCGATCTCCCCGTCGCCCAGTGCGTCCGCTGCTCTGGCGAGTGCCCACCCGATTCCCGTGGCACCGTGCGAGAACCCGCCGAGACGCACCCGTGCCGTTCCGCTCTCCCACGCGAGCGAGCCGTCGCCGGCATCGACGCCGTGGTCGAGGAGATGTGCCGCTAGAGTCCGCACAGCGGTCCGCCCCTCCTCCGTCTGGGATTCGGGGAGGGCCGTCACGACGGCGAGAGCTCCTGCGCTGCCCGCCATCACGTCGAAGAAGGTGTCGGATCGTGCTTCGTCGGTGAGCCGACGGATCGCAGCCAACCGGGTCGGCCGGTATCGATCAGTGCCGAGCAGGCTGTCCTGTCGGGCGAGCGAGTAGAGCAGGCCGGCGGCACCGCTGAAGGCGCCGATCGGGAGGGAGACGCGGGACGCGCTCCAGTCGTCGAGGATGGCGGCGATGGCGTGGGAGGCGCGTCCGGCGAGGTCGTCGAGGCCGAGGTGCGGGACGACGCGGTGCGCGCAGGCCGCAGAGAACGCGATGCCGGCGAGGCCGTCGTAGAGTGTCGGGCCCACCGGCCGGTACTCCAGTCCGGTGCTGTCCGTGCTGCTGCACACGCTGATCCACGTCACGTCGTCCTCCCCCAGAATCGCGGTGTCTGCGAGGAGGCCCGCCTGTGCCCGCGCGAGCTCTCTGACCGTGCCGCGCGCAGAGGGCGTGACTGCCTGCGCCTCGTCGTCCTCCTGCTCTCCCGGCGTGGCTGCGAGGATCGATTCTCGGATGAGGGCGATCGACCGCTCGATGCTCGCCTCATTAAGCGCAGTGAGGCGTGCGATGACGTCATCGCGGAGCGTTCTCGTGAAGTAGTCGGAGAGTGCCCGACCGTGGTGCGCGGTGAGAGTGCGCGAGTCCAGCGCGGTGGTGAAGAGGGGCACATCTCTTTGCCGGAGCGACTGCTCCTCGGCGTCGATGAGCTCTGCTTGGTCGGGATGGTCGGCGAGCCTGGTCCAGAGGCTTCGAAGAAGGTGGTCCCTGTCGATGCCGGTGCACAGACGGCCCGGCTGGCGCATCTCCGTCAGCAGCAGCGAGTAGGAGCGCGTGGCGCGCAGGATGTGTCGCGCGGTCATCGCGGGTGCGGTCGTGATGAGGTCGATGATCGGGGCTCGGCGCTGGATCACCGCTCGAGCGGTCTCAGCGAATCCTGCCGCGACCACCTCCCTCTGAGCGCGCACCAGCGCCAGCGTCATCCCTGGCGGCTGGTTCTGGGAGGTGCCGACCGGCGTGTCCACTGCGCTGATGCGCATGTCGTCAGTGCAGGCACCGACCACCTGGTGGATCACGGCCGTCCTGCCCTCGGAGCCGAGTCCGCCCGTGGCGACGCTGACGTCGATGCTGGAACTCTCCCCCGTAGTGAGTCGCACGGGCAGGATGCCTGTCCCGAGGACCGAGCTGTTGAGGTCGTCGATGGCGCGGGTGCTCGCCGTCATCGCGCTCTCGCGGTGACTTCTGTTCTGGATCAGAGTCTCGAGGTCGATCGGTACCGGGCCCGCTGCGGTAGCGATGACGTTCTCGAGATGCATGTCCGAGGCTCCGAGGACAGAGGTGACCGCCAGCAGGCCGCCGAGCTTGCGCAAATGCGTCAGAGGAGTGCCGGCCGCGTCGTCCGGACGTTTCACGTACTCGACCCATCCGTATCCGTCCCTGACGAGGGAGCGGGGCGAGGATAGGGAAGCATCGGGCTCAAGCACCTCGGCAAGCACGGCGTTCACCGCCTCGTAGAGCGTGAACACGCCGCAGTCCCGCGGCTTGTAGACGAGTCGATGGCCGCTGACGAACCGCAGAATCGCGACGGACTGTCCGTCGTCGTGAGCGTCGCCGGCGAAGTGGACCGCCTCGAGCGCGTCGGTTCCGCGCGGCAGTAGACCGGCGTCACTCAGTGCCCGCGTATCACTGCTCAGACGGGTGAGGATGCGCTCGACGTGGTCGCCCCAGGCGCTGATCGCGGCGACCAGATCCCGAGCGAGGACCGGGTAGCGGGAGAAGAACGCCCGCCGGACGTCGGGAGCAGACAGCGCCGTGTTCAGTCGCGCGTATGCTCCGGAGACGTCGTCGTCCGCGAGCTCGGCGAGCAGACAGCGCAGGGCCAGCGTGGCCAGGATCTCGGCGAGGCCGGTGAGGAGATCGGTCCGCGCAGCAGGCGCGAGATCGGGGTGCCGATCGAAGCGGACCCGCTGCGCATGCAGGACAGGGGCGAGCAAGCCGTCGAACGGCAGCTCGGCGAGGCGGGTGCCCTCAACGATCAGCGGTCCGAACGGGCTCCGCGGGGTGTCCACGGGCGTGATCAGCCAGTCCTCGACCGAGTCGATCCACTCGGCACTTCGCTCGCGGGGCGACCAGGGCCCCCCGGTGAGGAGCGCGGTGAGTCCTTCGCGGTCGAGGCCCTGAACGGTGAGATAGCTCTCGAGGGTCGTGTCGAGGGCGAGCGCCCGATCCGACCAGGTGCGCACGATCGAGGGGTCGCCTGCGTGCAGGGAACCGCCGTCGGGTCGGCGTTCACGCAGAGCGGCGGCCTGGAGGAGGCAGACCCGCAGGGCGGCGATCTCCGGCGACTCGGCCGACGCGGGAGAGGCCGGCGAGGCGTCCGCCTGCGGGGAGACGAGAGAATCTTCGTGACGGAGCATGGCGGGCCAGCCTTCGGGTCGATCGCTGAGGTGAGGATCGCGGGCGACCCGGGAACGAGGCCCGGGTCGCCCGCCGTGCGGATGACGTCAGCGACAGGCGCAGACGACCGTGCCGCACTCGATCGTGAGTGTGCACATCCAGCCGCTGCTGCCCATGTACGGGCTGACGACGCGTTCGAACGCCTCGTCGATCTGTGCCTGAACCGACGGGCTGGTTCCGTGACCAGCACGAGCCGTCAGGTCCCAGTGGGGGCTCACGACGGTGGCCTCTCTCTCGAGAATCTCGGGCATAATCTCTTCCTTTCCTTCGTTTTCTTTCGCCGCTCGGCCTCGCCGAGGGGTAGGGGGGCGCACGGAGCGACGACGAAGCGCCGCGGGGTGCGCGGGACGACCGGACGTCGAGAACCGCGTGACACCGGAAGAGTCACGGAGAATCGAGCACGCAGCGACGGGAAAAAAGATCCGATCTCTGCAGAGATGCCGTCGTCAGTGACCTGATTGTCGAAGGCATCTCGGTTCCGGGTGCGCCGCGACTGTAAGACGTCGCGGGTGTACGTCGGAACTATCCGATGGTGGGATCTCTGGCGACGGGGTGATCCGGTCGGTGTGCTTGCCTCATCCGGTCGGAGGAGGCGGACCGCGAGCGGGCGCCACTTCGCGTCTCTTCCGCGGCGCCCGGCTTATCTTCGGGTGGTGCGGGACACGAGGATTGAGTGGTGGGCAGGCGACGTGATCGTCGCTGCTGTCGCCGTCCTGGTGTGCGCCGCGCCGGGTCTGCTCGGTGGGACTGAGTGGCAGTGGTCGGTACTGATGGCCGCGTTGCTGATCGTGCGTCGAACCCGTCCGGTCGTCTTCGCCGTGCTGGCCGCAGCGGTGTCGGTGGCCCACCTCCTCCTCAATGGCGGACTGCTCCTGCCGGGGGACGCGGTCCTGCTGGTCGCCGTCTTCTCCGTCGCCGCACACGCACCGGAGCAGGCGCGCACCATCGGCCTCTTCCTGGGAATCGGCTACGCCGTGTCTCTGGGCGGATGGGCCCTGGTCGGGGCGTCGTCGAGCCTCGGGGCGGCCAGTCCGATCGTCGGGCTGGTCGCGTCCAGCATGGTGGTGGCGTGGGCGCTCGGGCTTCTCGAGCGCCGGAAGGTCGAGGCATTACGCGCCGCCCGCCATCGGCACGAACTCTCGGAGCGCACTGTCGCGATCCGGAGCCGGCTGGCCGCGTATGAAGAACGCGAGCGCATCAGCGCCGAGATGCACGATGTGCTCGCGCACACGTTGACGAGCGTTGTGGTGCAGGCCGAGAGCGGCAGGGCGGACACGTCGGATCCGCGGGCGGCCGACGTGTTCGAGACGATCTCCGCGACGAGCCGTTCGGCCCTCCGCGAGATCCGTGGGCTGCTCTCCGCCGAGATCGCGTCAGCGGCGCTGCCGACGCCCGGAATCGATGACCTCGCAGAGCTGGTCGAGGGCTTCGCGAAATCGGGGATGACCGTCACTCTTCATGTCGTCGGCGTCTCGCAGCCGCTGACTCCGGAGCTGTCCCTGTCTGTCTACCGAGTGGTCCAGGAATCTCTGACCAATGCTCTGCGGCACGGCAGCGGCGACCAGGCGTGGGTGGGGGTGGCCTGGGCGGAGGGGACACTCACCGTTGTCACGACGAATCCGATCGCTTCGGCTCCGGCCGCGCCACTTCGTGAGCAGCGGGGGATCACCGGGATGCGTCGTCGCTGTGAGCTCTACGGCGGCAGCGTCTGCTACTCGCACGGTGACGTCTTCGTGATCACGGCGTGCTGGCCGCTGCGTGCGGGCGTTGATGGAGCCTCCGCGTGACGGCGGCGAGAGCCCGCATCACGGTGATGGTGGTGGACGATCACGCTCTGGTCCGCGACGGCTTGATCCGCATCGTCAACGCGCAGCCGGACATGGAGACAGTGAGCCACGCGGTCGATGGTGCGACGGCCATCGAGCGTGTGCGCGACCTGCGACCGGACCTGGTGCTGATGGACGTCCGAATGCCCGTCTTGGACGGGATCGAAGCGACGCGGGTCATCACCTCCGAGCGGATCAGCCCCAGAACGCGGATTCTCGGACTCACCACCCACGACAGTGACGTGTACGCCATCCGCATGCTTCAGGCGGGAGCCGTCGGCTTCATCCTCAAGGACAGCACTGCCGAGCAGCTCGCCACGGCGATCCGTGCCGCTCACAGCGGGACCTTCACGACCTCGGCGAGTACCGCGGTCCGATTGGTGAAGCGAATGGCCGCAGGAGACAGCGAAGGAGCGCCGCCGGACGATTCGACTCTCGCCGCGCTGACCAAGCGCGAACGGGTGGTGTTCGAGCACGTCGTGTCGGGCAAGTCGAATCCTGAGATCGCGCGGGATCTCTGCCTCGCCGAAGTCACCGTCAAGACGCATGTCGGACACATCCTGGCGAAGCTGCACGTGCGCGACCGCGTCCACCTGGTCATCTGGGCACATCGTCGGGGGCTCGGCTGGGCCGAGCCGTCCCTCGACATCAGTACCTCCGGCTGACCTGCCGCGCCGGCCCATCTCCCACCATCAGAGGAGAAAAGTCGTCGCATGTCCGCCCGCAGCATGATTCGCATCGGTTCTCCCGCCGCGACGATGGAAGCCATATCAATCTGGATGCCGCGGCGCCGGGAGGGGGCCGATCACGGCACGACAGGGCCGACCAGGGACAGGAGTGCAGCATGAGCACAGTCATTGCCACGCACGGGCTGACGAAGCGCTTCAGGCGCCATACGGCAGTGGACGAGCTCAACCTCGTCGTGCCATCGGGTGTGGTCTACGGCTTTCTGGGACCCAACGGCTCCGGCAAGTCCACCACGATGAAGATGCTGCTCGGACTCACCCAGCCGACGTCCGGCTCCATCGAGGTGTTCGGCCAGCCCCTCACCCGCACGGGACGGGGCCAGGTGCTCGACTCGATCGGCTCGATGATCGAGGCGCCTCCCGGGTACGGGCACCTCACGGGGTGGGAGAACATGCTGATCGTGCGAGACATGCTCGGCCTCGCCGACGCGCAGATCGAGCATGCGCTCCGCACGGTGCGACTGACCGAGCACAAGGACAAGCTCGTGCGTCACTATTCCCTCGGAATGAAGCAGCGCCTCGGTATCGCCGTGGCTCTCGCCCGCGATCCCGTCCTCCTCGTTCTGGACGAGCCGACCAACGGTCTGGATCCAGCGGGTATCGAAGAGATCCGCACACTCCTGCTCCACCTGGCAGACCAGGGGATCACGGTGATGGTCTCCAGCCACCTCCTCGATGAGATCGACAAAATGGCCTCGGTCCTCGGCATCCTCGCCGGAGGGAGGCTGATCTTCCAGGGCAGCCGCGACCAGCTTTTCGCGCATTCCGTGCCTGACCTCGTCCTCGATACCCCCGCGCCGGAGGAGGTCCTTCGGCTGGTCCCGGACGCGGTGGCGACAGGGGGGCGGATTCGGGTCAGCGGGTACGGGAAGGACGACACCGCCGCGCTCATCAAGCGCCTCGTCGATGCCGACGTCCCGATCCACGAGGTCCGTCGCGTCCAGCAGAGGCTCGAGGACGTCTTCATGGATCTGACCGGCCGGGGTGGTCTCCTGTGACGCGTCCACGGACACGACGGCTGACGGGCTCCGTGGCGTTGGAGTTCCGCAAGATGCGGCGGCTGCGGGCGATCCCGCTCCTGATCGGTCTCGTCGGTGCTGCTGCCGCCCTCAGCTCCGCCTCTCTGTTCTCTGGCGGCGCTCGGGCAACCTTCGATGATCCGGACGCGTCGCCCTGGCCGACACTGCTGCTCAGCTACACCATGATCGTGGCGCTCACCTCACCGATCGTCGCAGCCGTGCTCGCCAGTAGACAGACCGACATCGAGCATTCAGGGTCCGGCTGGAATCTCGCCGCCACTTCCGGGCGCAGCCGGTCGAGCCTCTGTCGCGCCAAACTCTGCGCTCTGGCTCTCCTGCTGGCGCCTGCCGTCACCTGTCAGACGCTCCTGGTGATCGGCATCGGCCTCCTCGTCGGGATCACCGCGCCCCTCGATCCTCTGCCCTGGCTTGTGTACACCGGGCTCGTTCTTCTGCTCGACATCACGTTCTGCGCGCTGCACATCTGGCTCGCCGCACGCCTGGAAAACCAGCTCGTCAGCGTAGGAGTCGGGATGATCGGCGCGTTCCTCGCGGCATTCTCGCTGCTGAGTCCTGCTTCCGTCAGCCGGGTCATTCCCTGGGGGTACTACGCCGTTATCTCGCAGGCCGGGCAGTCCGGCGACGCCGTGGTCTATCTCCAGGCGCCCTACGACTGGATCGTCGGGTTCCTGATCCTCGCCGCTGCCGCCTTCTCGGTGGGACTTCACCGTCTCGATCGCATCGGAGGATAATCCCATGTTTCGCGCTGAACTCACGAAACTCAAACGATCCAGCACCTGGATCGTCGCTCTGATTCTGCCGATCCTCGCTGTCGTCACCGGCACGATCAACCTCGGAAACAACACCGAGGTGCTCGATTCGGGGTGGGGGTCCTTCACCTCGCAGGTCGTGCTCTTCTACGGACTGATCTTCTATTCACTGGGGATCAGCCTGCTGACGGCCACGGTCTGGCGCGTCGAGCACCGCGGCACGAACTGGAATCTCGTGCTGACGTCCGCCGCCGGAGCTTCGCGGCTCTCGCTGGCGAAAATCGCCGTTGTCCTCCTGCCCACCGCCGTCATGCAGGCGGTCCTCGTCGCAGGTACCGCGATCTCGGGAACCGTCGTCCTCCATCTGGCGGGGCCGTTCCCGTGGGAGTTCGCCGTCGTGGGGCTCGTCGCCCTCGTCGCGGCTCTTCCTCTTATCGCCGTGCAATCACTCCTGTCGATGCTGCTGCGATCCTTCGCGGCGCCTGTCGCCCTCTGCCTCATCGGCTGCGTCGTCGGGGTCGCCGCGCTTACGTCCACGGTGCTCCGCCCGCTCGGCTACGTCCTGCCGCAGGCACTCGCCACGCGGGCGCTGAACCTCGGTTCCACCGCGTTCGTCGGCTCCGGGGGACTCACGGCCGACGATGTCGTGCCGCTCGTTGCGACCGCGATCGCGCTCGCGGCGGCGCTGACGTGGCTTTCGGTCGTCGCGCTGCGCGTCGTCAAGCTTCGCTGAGAGGGAGCGGCACTCGCCGAGACGCCCCGCCCCGCCCAGACGCCCCGCCGATCAGCGCACCACGTCACGCCGCCATCGCCGTCTGGTTCGCTCCGGCCACCTGCTCGGTTCCCACCAGAGCCACCGCGGTGTCCCTGCGAAGAGGGCCGGAGGCAGGGGCATCGCAGCCCCGCCGGTAGCATCGACGGGTGATCAGCACCATCCAGCGCATCGGCGACCTCCGCGAGCGGCTGGGGGAGGCGCGGCGGGCCGGTCGGCGCATCGCGCTCGTGCCGACGATGGGGGCGCTGCACGCCGGGCACCTCGCGCTCGTGGAGCGGGCCCGCGAGCTGGCCGACGTCGTCGTCGTGTCGGTCTTCGTGAATCCGCTGCAGTTCGGCCCGACCGAGGACCTGGACCGTTACCCCCGCGACCTCGCGGGCGATACGGCGCTGCTCGAGGCGGCCGCGGCCGACCTCGTCTTCGCCCCCGGGGTCGCCGAGATGTACCCGGACGGCCCGTCCTCCACGCGGGTCGTCACGGGCGAGGTCGGCGCGCTCTACGAGGGCAGCGCGCGGCCGGGGCACTTCGACGGGATGCTCACCGTCGTCACCAAGCTCCTGAACATCGCCCAGCCGGATGTCGCGGTCTTCGGGCAGAAGGACGCGCAGCAGCTGTTCCTCGTGCGCCGCATGGTCCGCGACCTCGACCTGCCCGTCGCGATCGAGGGCGTCGACATCGTGCGAGAAGAGGACGGGCTCGCCCGCTCCAGCCGCAACCGCTACCTCGACGAGGAGCAGCGTCGCGCGGGCCTCGCGCTGCCGCGCCTCCTCTCCGCCGCAGTGAGAGCGGCCGACGGCGGTGCCGACGCGGCCCTCGACGCGGCGCGCGCCGTCGCGCGGGATGAACCGCTCGTTAGGCTGGACTACCTCGTCGTCGTGAACCCCGCGACGTTCCTCCCGGTCGACGCCGACCACCGCGGCCCGGCCCTCGTGCTCGTCGCCGCGATCGTCGGTACCACCCGCCTCCTCGACAACGCCCCGATCCTGCTCGCCTGATCGCGGCCGTCCGCCCCGAACCGAAAGCACCGCGACCCGCTATGGCCGACACTCCCGACGCCCCCGACGCCCCGACCGACGCCCTGCAGGCCGACCCTCAGCCGACGGACTCCGAGCGGACCGCCGCAGAGCGTGCCGCGCAGGAGGAGGCGTCCGAGCAGAAGGCCGTCCGCCTGGCCAAGCGCGAGCGCCTGCTCGAGCTCGCGGGCGACGACCTCGGTGCTGGCGCGTACCCGGTCGCGGTCGGAGTCACGGACACCATCGCGGCCGTCCGCGCGCGCCACGAGGGCCTCGAACCGGACGTGAAGACCGGCGAGCGCGTCGGTCTCGCGGGCCGTGTGGTGTTCCAGCGCAACACGGGCAAGCTCTGCTTCGCGACGCTCCAGGCGGGCGATGGCGAGCGGATCCAGGCGATGGTCTCACTCGGCGACGTCGGTGAGCAGTCGCTGGCCGCGTGGAAGGAGCTGGTCGACCTGGGCGACCACCTCTTCGTGGAGGGCGAGGTCGTCTCGAGCAAGCGCGGCGAGCTGAGCGTGTGGGTGTCGGATTGGACCGTCGCCTCGAAGGCGATCCTGCCGCTGCCGAACCTGCACAACGAGCTCGGCGACGAGACCCGGATGCGCCAGCGCTACCTCGACCTGATCGTGCGGCCCCGGGCCCGCGAGTCCGTTGTGACGCGCGCGCGGGTGAACGCGTCGCTGCGCAGCACCTTCGCGGCCCACGACTTCCTCGAGGTCGAGACCCCCATGTTGCAGGTGATGCACGGCGGCGCCTCGGCCCGGCCTTTCGCCACGCACTCCAACGCGTTCGACACGGAGCTGTACCTGCGCATCGCTCCCGAGCTGTACCTGAAGCGCGCGGTCGTCGGCGGCATCGACCGGATCTTCGAGATCAACCGCAACTTCCGCAACGAGGGCGCCGACTCCACGCACTCGCCCGAGTTCGCGATGCTCGAGGCGTACCAGGCGTATGGCGACTACACCTCGATCGCCGACCTCACGCAGGAGCTGATTCAGAATGCGGCGCACGCCGTCGCCGGCTCGCACGTGGTCACCTGGGCGGACGGCACCGAGTTCGACCTCGGCGGCGAGTGGGACCGCATCTCGATGTACGAGAGCCTGTCGCTCGCGGCCGGTGTCACGATCACTCCGCAGACGGACCTCGCCGAACTCCAGACCCTCGCCGCGCGCGAGGGCGTCGAGGTGCCCGTGCCCACCCACGGCAAGTACGTCGAAGAGCTGTGGGAGCACTTCGTGAAGGGTGGCCTGGCGCGCCCGACCTTCGTGATGGACTTCCCCGTCGATACCTCGCCGCTCGTACGCGCGCACCGGAGCATCCCCGGAGTGGTGGAGAAGTGGGACCTGTACGTCCGCGGCTTCGAGCTGGCGACCGGCTACTCCGAGCTGGTCGACCCGGTCGTGCAGCGCGAGCGCTTCGTGGAGCAGGCCCGCCAGGCCGCGGCGGGCGACGACGAGGCGATGCGCCTGGACGAGGACTTCCTCCGCGCCCTCGAGCACGGCATGCCGCCAACGGGCGGCATGGGCATGGGCATCGACCGCTTGCTGATGGCGATCACCGGCCTCGGGATCCGCGAGACGATCCTGTTTCCGCTCGTCAAGTAGGGTCGTGGGGCGGCGGCGAAAGTCGTCTTGAACGAGGTTCCGGCGGCGGACAACTGAGATGTGGGTGGGATGCTGATCCACGACGGGACTACGAGCAGCACATTTACCGGTCTATGCCAGAAATGGCTCAACATCCACTCCGATTATCTCGCATAACGCAATGCGGTGGCAGTTCCATTTGGCATCACCTTCGGACCGCATACTCAGGCGTGTACGAGGGGTTTTTCCTACAAATGACTTAGCGATGGCGACAAGCCCTGCCGCTTCGAGTATCGCACAGTGCTTACTCAAGGTTGCGTCCGTCACTTCAAGGACGTCGCGGAGATCGCGGAAAACGATGCTGTGACAGGCGGCTATTTTGGCAACTATCGAGAGGCGAAGCGGGTGAAGGAGTTCGGGCACAAGTCGTGCTCGAGGATGTACTGCACCTCTCATGCGGGGTGGCCTATCGCCAGAGCGAGAAGTTGTAAATCTCGGTACCCGTCGATGTGAGCTAACGTGCGTAGTGCGCTCGGGATGAATCCGGCGAAGATGCTACCTGCGAGTCCGCCATCGACGGCGGTCAACCACGCTGCTTCGCATGCAGCTCCTCCTCGAGTGAGAAGTAAGCGATGGCCGTGAGCACCGTATCGATCTAGAGTTCCCGCGAGTGGGCCCACAACCAACAGGATTGCCGATGCCTCGACGAATTCTGGCTGAAGCACCAGCTTACGCATGTGCAAGGCCGTCTCCGTTTGGTCGATCCGCTCGAATACCTCGTCCCGGTATTCGAAGAGGCCGTTGCCTAGATCCTCGACGTTTCGGCTTGCAATCAAAACGCGGAGTTGAAGTTCAGCGGCGAGATCTCCCCAAAGAGCTTGATCCATTGACCTCATGGCCCAAACAAGATCTTCAAGCGATCTCCGTGAAATCGGGTTCGGTGCAAAGTGCATCGTCGCCGACCGGTCACGCATCCCGCGGACGAGCGCGCCGTCGTCTATGCTCCCGGCGACGTTCTGCCTTATGCCCGCGAGTATTTTCTCGGTCTCTTGCGTTTCCGCGCGGAGGTCGGCCATGATACCGATGCGATCCGTCACGACGGTGAACCTATGTGCGTGATTCCGACGACCATCTGTTCCTTCTTGTCAAGATTATATTCTGTGATAACTTTTGCACTGTCCCAGCCGAGCATGTTCGTCATTGGCGCACCGATCCCCGTGGTGACTGCGGCTATGTGCGCCAGCACAACCCCAGCGTCGAGTGCAGCAATACGGTAGGCGAACGTGTTGTATTTTTTCCACACGCGATAGAGTTCAGCGACGATGACTAGTTCCATCCCGTCCGACGCGCAGGTTGATTCCGACACTCGGTACGCGATCGATTCGTCCCCGTGGTACACCCACCGACCATCCGGCACACCACAAATATTGCGCGTGGCGAAGTACGCCTGTGGAGACCCCAGGTTGCCGCCGGTTGGCGCCCACCTGCGCACCTTACCTGGCGGTGCCAGGTGCGGCGGTTTAAGACCAAAGGCTCTCGATAAGATTTGAGCGATGGCCGAGGCGTCGAGGGTACAACAATTTGAGTCCGAAATGACATTTAGAGGAATCGCCTCACCACGATGAGATCTTTGTTCCGTCGACAACGCGATGTTCGAAGGCTCGAAATGCTGTTGGTGAGTACGAGGTTTCGTGAGGCGAGCAGGAGGGAACGCCACCGATTCTTCGTAGGCAAATGCAGCAGAGGGCCCATCTTCGCTCGAAGTTGATCCGCAAGCCGGACAGTCAGGACGGCGCACGACGACCTCGAACTTGGTATAAAGCGGAACTCGTGAGACAACCACGGCCTCTGACATCGAGCGAGCGTTCCCGACTCCGGCGAGAAGGAGAACCACCTCGTGCGCGATGAGTGCAGGAAGCAACTCCTCCGCCGTGACGGTGCAGGTCTCGTCCGACAGTTTATGCGCGCTATCACTGGATGGCGATGCGGCAGCGATGCAGCTGGGACACGGATTGTAGTCCGGGTAGCTGACCGGACCAACGGTAACGGTCTGTGCACCCAAGGTGACCGAGAGGATGGGGATGCCTTCGCTTCGTTGAGCAGAGGTGCGGCTCAGGACGCTCAAGTCTTGGCTACTCGTGACAGCAATAAGTAGGGGGCGCTTGACCCCCCGGAGTTCATCCACGGAGACTACCGTAATTGAATTCTCCTGGAGCTCCGACAGGAGCGCCTTCCGGAGGTCGCTATCCTCGCAGATAATCGCAGCGTGGCTGCTCGATAGGGCTGCGGCGGCTTCGTGCCCGGATCGGTATTGGCGGGTGGCATCGAAGGTTCTACTGAGGAAATCGACAAGGGGAGTTGGTATTGTAGTTTCGGTCGATTTACCCTCCTCGAGAAGCCCGGCCGCGTAGAGTATTCCGAGGATTTGCCGGATGGCTGTCTTCGGCACCGCGGCTGTCTCAGCGAGATCGTTCCACGTGCGGGATCCGTCGAGAAGCGGGAGGAGATCTGGCAGCAAGCTCTGGACGGTGCGTCCTCGCAGCACTCGCCGCGAGACGGCTCCTTCAATGACGAAGGCATCCTGGAGCCACGTCGTTGGGACGGCAGAGATGACAGCCGGTCTCGCAGGAATTCGGAACTGTGCGTCGTACTGGGTGGCTGCGTCTAGACTGGCGGCTGTAAGTTGCTTGTTCATCGGAAGTTTTCTCGTTCTGCTTCGAGGAGCGCCAGGTTGTACAAGGCAGCGGACGCCTCCTGGTCAGGAGCGAGTCCGAGACGGTTCATGGTGAGGTGGAGGTGCTGGTGGAGATGATAAGCCGGTGGATGCTGCAACCCAGCGAAGTCGATTGCGTTGGAAAGTGCCTGAGTAAACTGCATGATTAGGTCCTCAGTTTTAGCCGATATCGAGATAGAATGAGTATCTAAGTGCCTTGCCATATTGGTACTGGCTCGGAGTCGAGCGTGAGCGAGGGCCGCCTCAAATTGCACGCCGGCGTTTTGAGCGTCGGCGAGCCACCATAAGGCGTGCGTCTTGAGCATCGCGGCGCGAATGGTGAGATCCGGGACCAACTGAGCGAGGACGAGTTTAAAGGTCAGCGCTGCAGTTACGAGACGGTCTTCTGCTGCGCGAAGCGTCTCGACAGCCAATTCGCTGGAGACATGGAAAGCTTTCTCGGCAGCCACGACGGCATTGGCGCGACCCCATTTTCCAAACTCGGGCTCGTAGAGGTCGGATTCGATATGCGCGCCGACTTGATTTCGGGACGAATGCAACTCGTCCGCGCGACGAACTGAGGTCAGTGCGCGGAAGCGGACGTGTAGCCCGCGTAGGTCGGTGTATCGGACGAAGAACCAGCGCTCGTTGAGATCGACGATCGGTTCGATGTATTTGCGGAGTCTGAGCACTGTGTGATCGATTGTTGCAGCTGTCGCGTAAGCTCGCCAGTACGTCCATGTTGCGCTCACGGTGCTACCTTTTCTCTATTAGAGGATTGCCCGTCACGGCCCAAGTTTGATCTCCCCGGTCGTTCCCAGTGCATCGTAATTACTGATTCGATCGTAGGAGAGCTCGGGGCGCGAGTGGGGACGCACTCCTGAATTTCGAGGCTGTTCCGCCCAGGAATGAGCGCCCAAACTGCGCTGACCGCATGCCAGCTCGTGAAGCGAAGCCAGAGTGGTTTACGCGTCGCAGAATCGAAGGGGTCATCACCGTGGACCCGAACGAACACCTCCTCCGGCAGGCCTAATTCGATTCGCCATGAGTGCAGCCGCATGAGAAACCGTCCAATCGAGTCGTTCCCCCGGGTTGGCACGCTGTCAGCTGGAACTCGCCACGTTTCTCGATGCGTTACGACGGTGCCCGATGTAACGCGCGGCTCCCTCATCAAGTCGTGCGAACGACGGGCTCGGAACACGGGGTGAGACTCCCTTGTCATCGTCGTCCCGTCGATCCACGGGTTGAGGAGCGTCATCAACAGAGCAACCGGACCCTCGAACGTCCATGCTGGAACGATGCCGAGTGGAACCGGAGCGACGGGTTGCCCGTCTGGGCGCGTGAACTCGAGAACATTGTGCTCGACGTCATGTCGAAGGATGAGTTGCGCGAGCGCTTGGCGGAGGTCGTCCCCGTCCAAGACCGGCAGGACCGCCGTCGCAGCGCGCTGGAGAGCGTTCACACGGGCGCCCGGAACCAGAGCTCGACAGTCGGTCACATCGGGATAAGCCTCCGCGACCCACGACGCTATCGCCGGACGGAGCGTTTCGGGCCCATCACCCAGCGCGGTAAACCGTGCGACGACCGCCCCGAGTCCAGGCATGATCTGATTGACGACGAGGTTGCCGTTCTGGTCTTCAGGTGTCCGCTGCAGGAAGATCGACGCGCTGGGAGGCGCCGAGGTAACGCCGACTGCAAGTGTTTCTCGATTCGTGTGTGCGTCGGGTCCGCTGTCCGCTGCTTTGGCCCCTCGCATTTGGCGACGGAAGTGCGTGGATAGCGAGCACGAGGTCAAAAATCCTATTACATCGATCGCGGCTCCTCCGCAGCCGTACTCGGCCAGGAAGGCGTCGAGGAGCAGATCGTACAATCGGGACCGGAACAGCGTCGGTCGAATTGCCTCGTCGAGCACCGTGATCTCTTCCGTACTTAACGGGACGAAGTGGGGCGGAGCGCAACCGGCGTCTTCATCGATGAGCCGACAGCGTGGGAGTATCACACCGACCACATCGGCGATTCGCTCAAGTCTCCTCGACACCGCCTCGACGGCCTCTGACCGCGCTTCACCGGAAAGCGATGCCACCTCTTCCGCCTGTCGGCCTACCTCAAGGAGATCAACTCCCGCTTCAGCAATATCACCAGCAGGACTGTTCATCATGAGCTTTCCGAGCACGTTTTCGGGGCGTTCAGTATCGGCCTCCCATGGTATACACGCCTGGATCGCCGTAGCCGAAATCCACCGTTCCACTCGGGGCCATCCGCCATCACCGGCGAGTCCGAGGAGTTCACCCTCATCTCCCCCTGTCCACTGGCTTAACGCCCGGGCTTCAACATCAGCGTCAGAGAGTTGAAGTGCTCGCCGCGTGAAGGAGACTGTGCCGTCGATCATGGTGCTTGTCTCCGGGCTCGCGATGATGCGGCCATCGTCCTGACTAAATGTCGACCGAAAGCGGATTGCTGGGAGAGCACCTTGACGGCGAATGAGTGCGTCGAAAAATAGCATTGCTATCATTGGGCTAAGTCCAGCGGTTCGTCCGGTAAGGTCGGATCCGGTGACAGCAGTACGCGCTAGGGTAGACAATGGGCTCGGCTTTAGCGCGGCACGTGAGGCGAACGCCAGTGCGGATCTGCTGCGTTTGCTTCCGGCAGGAGCGGCTTTGTCGATTGATCTGTGAAAGCCAGGCGCAACGAGCCGCAGCGCGTCGTCGATATCTCCGTTTCGGAAAAGCGAGCGGAGGCAATTCTCAGCACGCGCACTATCTGCTTTTGCGGTTTGGTCCAGCAGTCTTAACGCCAGTTTTGCAGCCGCGCTCGCCGTGACTGCATGGTGCAAGTCGATGCCGAAGTCTGCGGCAGCTGTCCGTCCGTCGGCCCTCGCCTCCCTGTCGTTGTGAAGGTCTCGGCGAAGAGCGAGAAGTGCTCGACGAGCTTCGGCCGAGGAAGTCGGAACGGCATCATGGATCCTTTGAGCGACCTCCGTGCGGAGCGACCCGGCATGCGTATGGAGTGCGAGAACATCGTCGATTTGCGAAGCAGAAAGGACTTGTTCCAAATCAAGGACGGACGCCGGGACAGCGGCGACCCTATGAGATACGAATTTAGCAAGGTGTGCTGCAGTCATGATTGTACTCCGAAGACGGCCAGCAGGATGGTATACGAAAGATTGACGAGCATTGCAATAAGGTAGACGATGCTTCCGAGCGCGTACGCAAGTAGGCCGATGCGACTGGAGAATGGCAATGAGCGAATATGGGCAGGCTGCCTTTTTCGAAGGACGGTGTTTGTTATGATTGTGAAGGCGCGGGAGCGGATGTTCATCATTCCAAATGCCGCCTCAAGTGCATGGTAGCCATCAGATCGGAAGAGCGGGTTGCAGTTCGCTATGAGAAGGAGGAGCTCGGCGGTGATATATAGAGGCTTATGCAAAATTGGTTTTTTGCCGAGTGAAAAAGATGAGTCCGCGGACGGCGTTGAAGGCATCTCGGAAGGTGCGCAGTGGCCGCCGGTAGTCGGTGTGGAATATCCGCCAGGTCTTGATGCTAGCAATTGTTCTCTCGATCACGTAGCGGTGGGTGTTCACGAAGCGATTGTGGTGTTTGGCGTAATTTGGCAGATGTTCTTCGCTTGGCCTCTTCTTTATTGGTGTGACCATTCCGGTGCCTTGATAGCCTTTGTCGGCCAGCGTGTTCGAGAGGTTAACGGTGTCGGCCAACCCGGTTTCTCGAAACGCGTGGGCATCGTGATGCTTGCCCGCGATCGGATCCGAAATGTGGATCAACCGACCGGAGAGATCGGCGAGGACCTGGCAGTTGTGCCCCGTGGTCATGTGTTTCCCGGAGTACAGCTCTGGCGCGTCCGACCAGGACCAGCACGGCAGGAGCGTGCCGTCGATGACGGCCGTTGTCCCGCGGAGCGCGGCCTCGACGTCCGGTTGCTCGTCGTCTATCACGACATTGAGCATCGCCTCAACCGACGCGATCGTTCGCGACACGGTCGACTGACTGACACCGACCACATCAGCGATCAACTGCTCGGTCACATTCTGGCGATAATAGAGAAGAGTGACCCGCAATGCTCCCTCGAGGGAAAGTCTGCGCGGACGTCCTCGCCGCCGACGCCACATGAACTCGTTCTCGATCCGTTCGGCGAGGATCGCGTAGTGCTCGGCCGTCATTCCCGTAGTAGACTGTGTGCGCACCGGCTGGTTCCTTTGCGAAGAGTTTCTGTTAAAGGCTGCTCTTCAATCAAAGCGGATTAGCCGGTGTTATTCGTGACCGACACGCGCAAATCCATCTCGATCAATCGTATTTTGCATAAGCCTCATAAGATCAGTATCTGTTCAGCATCACCATCCACCGCCGTTACACCGATAGCGGCGGCACCGACGAGAGATGCGTCTAGAAGGGGGCCAGCAAGAGCAATTAGGACGAGGCCAGGCCGGGACTGGACCGTGTAGGCCTCCGTCCGATCCACGTATGCCACAGGTACAAAGTAGTAGAGTAAGCCTACACCTATCTCTCGGACCCGTACTCCCTGGGCGCGCATGGCAACTGCATGGCAGACCTCATGGATCGCCAACTGCAGGAGCACCATGACGAGGACGATGCAGAGCGTGGACAACGGCGGTTGCGATAATGCACTTCGATGCCGCGAAACTGTACCCAGGCCGGCCGCGATTCCAACGGAAGAGACGCATAGGCTGATGACCAGCAGGAGGAAAATTGGGATTCTGCGCAACGGCGTCGCGAGTATGTCCGCCACTCGGTCAATATCGACCGGTACCGCCAGGCGCGCGAGGAAATCGACGCCGACGCGTCTAAGAAACCGATCTGCGCGAGTCGGCTGCACGAAGGCTCCATCGATGAATCCTGAACTCTGAAGCGATTCGATAAACTCATGCAGACGGGCTTCTGCGTGCGGCTTTCCGATGGTCGTATCATGCCCGGATAGGATAAGTGCGCGGAGGCTGTCAAAAGAGCAGCCCTCTTCAAGCCGGTCGATTATCGGCGCGCATCCCTTCGGCACAGCGATGAAATGCCCGACGGGCGTCCGGAGAAGGAGCCGATGGTCAACAGTAACGCTACGCGTTACTCCATTGGTGAGGCGCAGGACCTGAGTGACGCCGTTGCCCTTAGAAATCTGTGTCACGCGCGCCTCTGTCTGTATTCATTCGTCCGATGAGGGGCGGACAGCGATGAGCTGTCCGCCCCAGTAGATCAGTGGTTACTATACGAACTGATGCTGCTGAGCGTTCCGGCGCAGCTTCCTGCGCTCGAGACAGTACCGACGGTTCCAGCACTGCTCGCCCCCGGGGCGATCGCCTGCGGGAGGTCCTCCACCGAAAGCTCCTCCACCGACACTAGATCGATTACCTTGTTCATTTGATTACCTCCGTAATTGTTTTATTTACCTTGGTCGGCACCTTTCGTCAGACTTCACATTTGGCGACTAGTGAAGTCCGAGAGGATCGATGTCCTAGATGGAAGCTATTAGGGCAGTTGTGGTGGCCGCAAGACCTTTTGCCGTGAGGATTCTGTGAGAGAGGCTATCAGTTCCGCGCACCCTAAAGGATAGCTCGTCGAATATAGAACGATCTAGCAAAGAGTGGTAGTCTAGAAGGCGAAAAACCTTGATAAACGCGCCGATCGGCGCCCTGCGCTGTCGAGTGAGTCACATCTGCTGCAACCGCTTACGGGAATGACAACCGCTTGCCGTACAGAAAGCTCCGAGAATCCGAAACGCCAGACCTTCGACGCCGCTTCCGTCAGCGCCTTGTCTGACGCTGTGATGGTGTTGATCACGGCTGCGGCCATTGCGGCATGGGCCGGCGTGTACCCTCGAAACGGCATCCCGGTGCTAGGCGCTTTGTCAAGTTCGAGGTCGGTGTGATTTCGCCGACCGTGCTGTTCCTGTCTGCGGTCAAAGCACCGGAGGCATGCACCTCTGCCAGGCGTGACGACTGGTCCGACCCGTACATCGCGAGCTTCGAGCTGAACGGGAATCCAGGGTTGCAGGGTGCCCCAGGCCACGTCCTCGACGTGCTGCTCTGCTGAGTTGTCCCGTTCGGCGCTGATGAGGACACGGGCCCGCGCTCGAGGCCAGTTCGTCGAGTCGTAGACTCCGCGGGAGCCGTCCCAGTGCTCGCACGCCGGTCCTTGCAGTCGGGTGGCGACAGCGTCGGCGAACGGTCCCGTCCCCATGAGATGGATGTTCAGCATGGTGGCTCACCTTCACGCAAAGGGCTGCGGATACGGGTTCAGATCGGCTTCGTCAAGCGCGCCTCGCCCGAGATGATGCGCGACGTCGTGTAGTCGCTGATGTGCGAGGTACCGCGCGCGATGCGCGAAAGACAGTGGCATGAGTTCCGGGACGACGACTCGAACTACTGTCAGACCGACGGTCTGCGCTTCAACAGTGGAGATGTCGATGCTCAGCACGTCGCAGCCGGCTTCCTGCAGTCGTGCTACGACGGCGATTAGTGAGGCCTTCGGGTCGGTCTGGTCGAGATTCGCGACCGACGAGAACGGGATCCGAGGGCGGTCGTCGTCGAGTAGGAAGCTGAAGGCCGCGGCGCGGTCGGGATGCCCCATGAAGCGAGCACCGTCGGTGACCGAGTGAAAATCTGCAATGTCCGCGGGAGCGGGGCCGGCGTTTTCGAGAGCGATGCGGGACGAGGCGATCTCTCGGACGATTTTGACAATTGCCCGGGCCGGATCCAGCTCAGTGGAACACATCACAACGTGGCGCAGCGTTAGAGATTCCTCGTCCGTGTCGACGCAGTAGATCGTCGGGATGCCGGTGTCGGTGGTTGCGTCGAAGAAACGGTGCCGCCTCCCGGAGGAGTCTGCGACGGCGACGGCCTCTCGTACATGTGCAGGTGCGTCAACCAGGTCGATTTCCGGGAGCTTCAGGCGCAGCAGCCATGTCAAAGCGATCGCGTCACGCTCGACAACCTCGCATACTCCGTTAAGTAGGGCCTGCGCAGGATCGGTGTGTGCCGCGCACCCGGTGGAAATAGGGACCGTCAGTCGCTCGCTCGCCGTGAGCGCCTCCAGGTGCATCCAGACGAGAGTTGCGGGGATCCACAGGAGTTCTTGCCGTCTCGAGGACCAAGCGGTTGTCCAACGGATCCTTTCCGCCGAATCGAAAGGGCGGACCGGACATCGTGAATCGGCCAGCTCGGTGGCACTGCAGCGTGGCAGGCTCCCGATGTCTACCGCTTCGCGACCTAGCTCCGCTGCGCTCGCCCAATGGAGATCGGTGGGCGGTACACAACTCGAGTACCGTTCTACGGCCTCGACGATGGCAATAGCTCTAGCTAGCTGGCGGTTCGTTCCGCCGCCGCTGCCTGCAAGCTCGATGCCAGCCTTAGAGCCGGGAGCTACTCTGATGTTTTTTTGCAGTCGCTCGAGTGCGCCGAGCGTGGCGGTGAAGATCGCAAAGGGGTCCTTATTGGATGTGATTTGCTGAACGGCATTGATCAAACCGCCCTCATCGGAGACGAGCGAGTTCACCCGGAGCAGTTCGGTGCCGAGCGCTTCGTCCTGGTGAATGTCATGACGCATCGTCATGCCCTGGCTCCGATTGTGTTTGCGCCCAGGTGAGCTGGTCACAGGTCCCCCTGGTTCCACTCGAAGAGCCGAGCAGCGAGTAAAGCCGTTGCCGCTCCAATTGCCGCCATCATTAGCCAGAGCCACGAGACAGGAAGGAATGGCGCGGTCCCCGCAAGATCCGCGCCAACCGCCTGCATGAACCACGTGCTAGGGAAGGCGTACGTGACGGATCGGACGGCGTCCGGGAAGACATCGATCGGTATCACGCTGCCTGACGTCAGGATCACGACGACCGGTAGAAACCCCGTGATCTGAGTCATGAGGTCCGGATTCGACGACCGACTGGCCAGCAGGTAGGCGAATGCGAAGAGCATCGCGAGCCCCAGGACGAGTGTGACGAACAGTCTGACAATGGAGAACGATTCGACGTATCCTTGCGTCCAGGCGACTCCGACGATCACGAGGGCTTCTGCCATCCCGAGAGCGAATCGGACGGGGCTCTGCGCGAGGATGAACGACATCCGGCGCACAGGCGTCGTCCCGAGCAGACGTAACGTCCCGCGCTGACGCAGCGCAACGAGGGGCACCGACGTGCCCACGAACGCGATCGCCATGAACCCCATCGCCAGGACTGCCGCGAGGTTGACCCGCAGGACGTCGGTCTCAGGCGACCCCGAGGCATCGGTGACGGCAATCTGCGACGTCGGGACGCCGACCGAGTGCACCGCGGCGACGAGTTCTTTCCATGCCGGTTTTTTCCTCGAGGGGAGGACGATGTGACCCTGGCCATCCTCGATAGCGATCGTGGCTGTGACCTCGTCGGACGCGTCAATGGAGCGGACCTCGATTCCTCGGTCTTCCAGCGCCCTCACCACTGAGGCCGCCTGTGGCCCCGCAGCCACCGACACAATCGGGGCTGGACGTCCGCCATTGACGACGAAGTCGATCCCCATCATGAGGAGCAGGAAGAAGAAGAACATGAACGTCAACCCGACGATCGTCTTGACGTTCCGCAGCAATTCGCGCGTGCTCAGCAAAGTGAGCTGCTTTAATTCAGACCGTCGGCTCCGCCGCCCGGTGGTGATCGCCTGTGTCATGATTGCCGACCTTTCGTCGCGTCCTGCTGCTCGCTTCGTCGCCGGTCGTCCGGAAGCTCCGCGAGTTCGAGAAAGATGTCCTCGAGGCTGCCCTGTCGCACAGTCAGTTCGCGCGCACGGAGGGACCGATCGAAGGTAATGCGGCGGATAAGTTCATCCGGGTCATCGGTACGGATGCGCACGCGGACTCCGCCGAGTACCTTCTCCGATTCGAACGGCACACCATGGAGCGTCTCGGCGATCTGCTCGTCGGTCGTCGTCGGCGCGGTAGTGAATGCAAGGTCGCTTGTGCCCGCACGCTGACGAATCAGCTCATCCGGGCTGTCGAGCGCCATGAGACGGCCTCCGACGATGATCGCGACGCGGTCGCAGACGGAGGTCGCCTCGTCCATGTGATGAGTTGAGAGCACTACAGTCGTCCCTCGGTCCCGGAGACCGTAAATCACCCGCCAGAGGGCCTGCCGGGCCGCGGGGTCCAGCCCGGCGGAGGGTTCGTCCAGGACGAGTACCTCGGGATCCGCGACCAGTGCGACACCGAGCAGAAGCCGTCGGGTCTGACCGCCAGAGAGCTTCTTGGCGCGCTCGTCCGCATGAGCGGTCAGGTCGATCTCGGCGAGGATGTCCTCGATCTGACGTGGGGCTTCGTGGAAAGAAGCGAATAGTTCGAGCGTCTCCCGGACGGTCACCGTATCGAAGAGGCTCGCAGACTGCGGCTGCACGGCGACTCGCCGAGTGATCTCGTCCCGGTCGCGAGCGGGGTCGAGACCGAGGACTCGGACGGTCCCGGCAGACGGACGTTGTAGTCCCACGATGCACTCGATGGTCGTCGTCTTCCCGGCGCCGTTCGGTCCCAGGAAGCCGAGGACCTCGCCTCGCTGAACGTCGAGGCTCACGTCAGTCACGGCAGGAAAATCGCCGAACGATTTCGAGAACGACCGTAGTTCGATGACCGTCTCCGGCAGGACCTCACGGTCGGCCCGTGCCTCGCGCGTCTCCTCGTGCATATCACTCCCCATGATTCGTCATAGTGTCCGAATGATGTTCGGGACCGCCGCCGATGCGCTGCTTCTGAGCGCAGACGGCCCGACCCTGAGGTGTCGAATGATGCGACCGCGCCTGAGGTGATCCCAAGCGGCAAGCAAAGCCGACGTAAGCTCGTGTAGTAAAGCACATGGCGCGGGATAGCCGGTTTTGGCATCCTCAAGGTGATCCTATGCCCCGCTGGTCACGTAGGGTCGCAGTCGGTGGACTCCACCCTTCGGGTGGAGCACGCAGAGGCGCCGCACGTGTCGACTCCATCCGTGCGGCATCACGGCGCAGCCACGACGGCGGCCTCCGGGCTCGGCGAGGGGGACACATGTTCAGGGCATCGAGCATCGTCGCGACGACAGCGGCCGTCGTCCTCACGATCGCGCAGTTCGGAGTGGGGTCCGTCGTCGCGGCGAACGCCCTCACCTCCTCCGGCGACGTCGGCAGGGCCCTCGCCGACCGGCGGGCAGCGGAGGCGTTCACGCCCGACGCCACGATCGCCGGGTTCGCCGAGCGGACCGCCATGTCCGAGCGGGGCCGGGCCCTCTATTACGCGTCGAGCCCGTCGGTCGAGCCGACCACCGGATTCAATGACCGCTGCGGCTACGGCGCGTCCGACGACATCGTGCTCGGCTGCTACACCGGCACCAGCATCTACATCTCGGACGTCACCAACCCCGACCTCGACGGCGTCCGCGACGTCACGGCCGCGCACGAGATGCTGCACGCCGCGTGGGTGCGGCTCGACGCGCAGGAGCAGGCCGAGTTAGGCGACGAGCTCGAGGCCGTCTACGCGACCCTTCCGCAGGACGGCACGATCGCGGAGCGCCTCGAGCTCTACCGCACCGGGGGACTCGGCGAGCGCGTGAACGAGCTGCACTCGATCCTCGGAACCGAGGTGGCCGATCTGCCGCCGGCGCTGGAGGAGCACTACGCCGAGTTCTTCGATGACCGCTCCGTCGTCGTTGCGCTGAACGCGCGTTACGAGGCGGTCTTCACCGACCTCGAGAACCGCATCGAGGATTTGGTGTCCCGGATCGAGACCATGTACGCCGATCTGACGGCGCGCATCGCTGCGAACACTGCCGAGTACGACGCGCTGAATGTCGAGATCGACGGCTTCAACTCCCGGGCCGACAGCGGCGGCTTCGGATCGACCGCCGCGTTCGAGGCCGAGCGTGCCGATCTGCTCGCCCGGAGTCAGGCCCTCGACGCGACCCGGGCCGCCATCGACGCCGACATCGCCGTCTACGACCGCCTGCGCTCGGAGCTGGAGGGTCTGAACTCGGACGCGGCGGCGCTGAACAAGTCGGTCGAGAGCCAGTAGCCGGCAGCGCCTGCGAAGGCCGCTGCGTGCACGAGTCCCCGGGCACGCGGCTGCCGCGCCGATGCCGCGGGTAGGATCGCCGCATGGACTGGGAGCTGTGGAACCAGGGGCTGTGGGCCCTCGTGCCGACGATCACCGTCGGACTCATCTTCTGGTTCGTGATGCGCGCCGTCCTGCGCTCGGATCGCAACGAGCGTCGCGCCTACGACCGGATCGAGGCCCGCGAGCGTCAACGCCGCGGCCTGCCGCCGCGCGACGTGTCCTGACCACCGCCGCCGCACGGGTGCCTCCCGCGCCACCTGAACGGCTCCGCACGACGAACGAGGAGGCGCGGTGCGCGCACCGGACTGGGCGGTGATCCTCCCGATCGCGGCCGTCGTCGTCGAACTCGTCGTGCGCGTGATCGCCGTCATCGTCGTTCCCCGCAACCGCCGCCCCACGACGGGCCTGGCCTGGCTGATGGCGATCTTCCTGATCCCCTACCTCGGCATCCTGCTCTTCCTCTTCATCGGGAGCTACCGGCTGCCGCGGAAGCGCCGCCGGAAGCAGCAGGAGATCAACCGGTTCATTCTGGAGTCGACGGATGGCATCGACCGGGTCGCCCGGGAGCACCCGTGGCCGCAATGGCTGGAGTCGGTGGTCACCCTCAATCGCAACCTCGGCGCGATGCCGCTGGTGGGCGGCAACGACGCGCGCCTCCAGGGCGACTACGAGCAGACCATCCGAGCAATGGCGGACGAGATCGATCGGGCCCGCCGCTATGTGCACTGCGAGTTCTACATCCTTGCCGCCGATTCGACCACGGCGCCCTTCTTCGACGCCCTGGACCGCGCCGTGGCCCGCGGCGTCACGGTGCGAATCCTGCTCGATCACATCGCGTCGATCCGCGTACCGGGCTATTACAGCGGGACGCACCGTCGATTGCGCGCACTCGAGCGGGCGGGCGCGACGTGGTCGTACATGCTGCCCGTGCGGCCGTGGCGCGGGCAGTATCAGCGGCCGGACCTGCGCAATCACCGCAAGTTGCTGATCGTGGACGGCAACGCCGCATTCATGGGGTCGCAGAACGTCGTCGACTCCAGTTACAACAAGCGCGGCAATATCCGCCGCGGCCTGCACTGGCACGATCTGATGGTGCGCCTGGAGGGGCCGGTGGTGCAGGGCATCAACGCCATCTTCATCACCGACTGGTACAGCGAGACCGACGAACTGCTGCTGCGCGAGTCGGAGCCGATGGAGGCGTTGCAGCAGCGCGACACGATCGACTGCCAGGTGGTGCCGAGCGGGCCGGGGTTCGAGGGCGAGAACAACCTGCGCCTGTTCCTGACGCTGCTCTACTCGGCGCAGAAGTCGATCATCATCACCAGCCCGTACTTCGTGCCGGACGAGGCGATGCTCTACGCGATCACGACGGCAACCCGGCGGGGCGTGCACGTGGAGCTTTTCGTCTCCGAGATCGGCGACCAGGCAGTGGTCTATCACGCGCAGCGCTCCTACTACGAGACGCTACTGACGGCGGGCGTGCGGATCTGGATGTACCGCAAGCCCACGATCCTGCACGCGAAGCACTTCACCATCGATGAGGACGTCGCCGTGATCGGTTCGAGCAACATGGACATGCGCTCCTTCACTCTCAACCTCGAGGTTTCGCTGATGGTGCGCGGCTCGGAGTTCGTGGAGGACCTGCGGCAGGTGCAGCAGGACTACCGCGAGCACTCCCGGGAGCTGACTCTGCGCGAGTGGCGGCAGCAGCCGCTCCGCTCGACCCTGCTCGACAATCTGGCGCGACTCACCTCCGCGTTGCAGTAGACCCCCACAACGGATGTCGCGAGCAAGCCTCACATCTTGTAGGCTCGCTGCGCGGCGCAGGGGGCTCCGCATCAGGAACGGAGTCACGGTGATCCCTCGCTCGACCCTGCTCAACCCCGTCAGCGTGCCGATGGGCACGGGAGTGCGCTCGGTGCGCCTGCGCGGCGCGGACGGGCTGGCCTCGGTGCGGCGCACGCTCGATCTGACGGCCGAGCCGCCGCAGGGGTTCCGGATGGACCTTCTGGTCGGCTCGGTGGATCGCGTGCGCGTGCTGCACGTGGCCTCTACCGCGTTCTCGGCGTGCTGGCCTGGCGATCGTGCCGGCGGCGACGTCTCCGTGTTCGTGCTGCCGATGGAAGGGGCGCTCACGGTCGAGGCCGAGGCGGGCGTCGTCGTGGTGAGCGACGGTGCGCTCGCCCTCTCCGAGCAGGAGCCCGTGGTGCTGCAGGCCGAGCGGCCGGTGCGATTCCTCGTGCTCTGCATCGACGAGATCGGAGGTGACCGGATGCACCGCAATCAGGCGTCGCGGCGTCTACCGCCTTCACCCGTCACGGCAACCGCGCGGACCCTGCTCCGAGCGTTCCTCGCCGACCTCGATATCGACCACGCGGGGCAGGCGGAGTACCTCCAGGGCACGCTGCTGCGCCTCGGCCGGGTCCTCGGCGCCGAGCGGCAGGACGACGCGCTCGGCCGGCCGGGCCCGCGCGACATGGTCGAGGCGGCGGTGCAGGTGGTCCTCGCCGACTTCGCCGACCCGCGGCTCGACCCGAGCGTGATCGCGCAGCGCTGCCGGGTCAGCCTCCGCTCTCTGCAACGAGCCGTGGCCGAGGAGCGTCACACCACCCTGCGCGACCTCCTGCAGAGCGTCCGCACGAGGAACGCCCTCCGCCTCGTCGAAGCGGCCGGTGAGGACATCCCGCTCGCGGACATCGCCCGGAACACCGGGTTCACCTCGCCGGACCGGCTCCGGCGCGCGATCGTCACCGAGACGGGTCTGTCGCCATCCGAGTACCGCAGGCGACTCCAGCCGGACGGGCGCGAGGTGGGCTGAGCGGTCGGCGGCCGCGGCGGGTCTGGCCGAGGTGCGGAGAGTGTCGCGACCCGCCGCGCCACGCAAGTCCCTGTGCGCGCCACCGCGGCGCGCGTAGCGTCAGAGCGTCCTCAGTACTATCCGGCTCCGCCTGTCCGGCGCCGGGTTCGAGAAGGGAACGGACATGACGGCATCCCGTACGACGCGCATCCTCATCCTCGGCGGGGGCTACGTCGGCCTGTACACGGCGTGGGGGCTGGAGAAGCGGCGGGGGGAGGCGCCGATCGACGTCACCGTCGTCGAGCCGAACCCCTACATGACGTACCAGCCGCTGCTGCCCGAGGTCGCCGGTGGACATGTGCAACCGCGTCACGTCACGGTTCCGCTCGTCTCCGCACTGAAGCGCACGCGAGTGGTCCGCGGCGCGATCACCGGTGTGAGCCTCGCCGAGCGCAGCGCCACCGTAGCCGCGATGGACGGCACGACCCGCACGATCGAGTTCGACCAGGTCGTCTTCGCACTCGGAGCCGTCACCCGCACCTTCCCGACCCCGGGCCTCGCCGAGCACGGCATCGGCTTCAAGACGGTGGAGGAGGCGGCGCACCTGCGCGACCGCGTCATCGAGAACATCGCGAAGGCCGCGCTGACCACCGACCCGGCCGAGCGCCGCCGCCTGCTCACCTTCGTCTTCATCGGCGGCGGCTACACCGGCGTCGAGGCCCTGAGCGAGCTGCTCGACCTCAGCCGGAAGACCCTCGCGGTGCAGCCCTCGCTCTCCATGGGCGACGTCACCTGGCATCTGGTCGAGGCCCTGGATCGGGTGACCCCCGAGGTCGGCCCCGAGCTCTCGTCGTGGACGCTCGACCACCTCCGCTCGCGCGGCGTGCACGTGCACCTGAAGACCACGATGCCCACCTGCGAGGACGGTGTGGTCGAGCTCTCGTCGGGCGAACGCATCCCGACCGCGATGATCGTCTGGACCGCGGGCGTCAAGCCTAACCCGATCCTCGATGCCACCGACGCCCCGCGCGGACCCAAGGGCCACGTCATGGCCGATGCCCGCCTGCGCGTCATCCGCGAGGACGGCGAGCCGGTCGGCGGAGCCTGGGCAGCCGGCGACGGCGCGCAGGTGCCGGATCTCACCGCCGACGAGCAGCCCGCCTACTACCCGCCGAACGCGCAGAACGCCGTCCGGCAGGCCAAGCTGGTGGCGCGCAACATCATCGCCGACCTCACCGGCGGCACGGTGGAGGAGTACCGGCACGCCTCCGTCGGCACGGTGGCCGAGTACGGCATCGGCAAGGGTGCGGGCCTGATCAAGGGAGTGAAACTCCGCGGCCTCCCGGCGTGGCTGGCCCACCGCGCCTACCATGGAGCGGCGATGCCGACCCTGGACCGCAAGTGGCGGATCATCTCGGGCTGGCTCGTCGACGCCGTCACTCCGCGCGATCTCTCGCCGATGAGTGCGCTGCAGGATCCACGGCGCGCCTTCCGCGACAGCGCCGAGGCCACCGACCGCGCGGCCGCCGCTGCCGCCGCTGCGAAGAAGAAGGAGTCCGACGGGTCCTGACGCTCCGGCTCCGGATCCGGCTCAGATCCGGCGGCGGGGTTTCAGCCGCACTGTCGGCAGCACGGGGGCGGGGAGCGCGCGGCCGTCGTAGCCGTCGACGGTGCCGAACGGACCCGTCGGGTTGGCGCCGGCGATCACGTCCGATTGCCAGCGCTCGCGTGCGGCGGCCACGTCGTCGTGGCTGCGGCCGACGAAGTTCCACCACATCACCAGCTGCTCGGCGAACGGCTCGCCGCCCAGCAGCACCACCCGCGCGCCCTCGGCGCCGGCCGTCAGCCCCAGTCGGGAACGGCCGGGCGCCAGGTAGGCGAGATCCGAGCGCGGGATCTCGGTGCCCTCCACCGACACCGGCCCCGCGTCGACGAGCACGCCGTACTCCCACGCCTCCTCCACCGGCAGCTCGATCCGGGCGCCGGGCTCACAGTCGATCTGCGCGGCGACCAGCGGAGTGAAAGTGCTCGCGGGCACCGAGGCGCCCAGCATCGCTCCCATGAAGACGCGCACCAGCGCACCGGTCAGCGGCACGGGCACGCCGCGGTGGTGCTCGAAGAACGGATCGATGAGCCGCGCCTCCTCGGGCAGCGCGACCCAGAGCTGCACCCCGTGCAGCACCGGGGCGGAGCCGGTCGAGACCTCGGAGTGGGAGATGCCGCTCCCGGCCGTCATCAGGTTGAGCTCGCCCGGCCGCACCACGGCCCGGCTGCCGACGCTGTCGCGGTGCTCGATTTCGCCCTCGAAGAGCCAACTCACCGTCTGCAGGCCGATGTGCGGGTGCGGTGGGACGTCCATCCCCGCTTCCTCGCCCAGCCGGACGGGGCCGTAATGGTCCGCGAAGCACCACGCGCCGATGGTCGAGCGCGAGCGCTGGGGGAGGGTGCGGCGCACCTCGATAGCGCGCGGACCGCCGAGCGGGACCAGCCGCGCCGTGAGGATCTCCACCGCGCCGGGCGCGTGCAGGGCCGGCTCTGCGGCGACGGAGAGCTCGTCGGGATGCTCCTCCAGGTTGCTCATGCGGGAAGTGTATGCCTTCGCATGGACCCTCGACGGGTCAGGGAACGGTGCAGGCCGGTTCGGAAGCCGCCTCGGCCGGCGGTGACGAGACCGCGGGTCCGCTCATCGGCGTCTCCGGGTCGGGAACGTTGATCTGGAGCGCATCGGGATCGTCGCCGCCTGCGATCGCCGTCGCGACTGTGCGCTGCACCAGGGCGGTGTCGGGCTGCTCCGGCAGCGTCAGCGGTTCTCCGAGCTCGACACGGACGAAGGGGTGCGTGCGCGCCGCCTCCGCGAGCCGGGCTAGGGATGGGAGAGCACTCGTCGGGAGGCTGGTCGCGACGTTCTCGGAGCCGGACCGCGCGATCGCGGTGAAGCGGGTCAGGACGCTCAGCGGGTCGACCTGGCGGAACAGCGCCGCCTGGAGGCAGGCCTGGCGTTCCGAGCGGTCGGCGTCGGAGGTGTTCACCCGCGATCGGGCGAACCACAGGGCCTCGGAGCCGTCGAGATGGTGGAGACCGGCGGGGATCGGCGGCCCGTATTCGACCGGACGTCCGCTGCCGTCATCGGGCACTCCCGCTCGCAGCACGGGGCGGGTGTTGATCACCGACACTCCGCCCAGCGCGTCGACGAGGTCGATGAAGCCGCTCATCCGGATCGAGACGGAGGCGGAGACGGGCAGGCCCGTGTATCCCTCGACGGCGTCGCGCATCGCTGCGGCGCCCGGATCCGTGTCGTCCGGGTAGAGCTCCGGGTGCGTCGCACCGTACTGGTAGAGGTGGTTCACGCCGCAGCCGACGAGGCACCGGGTGCCCTCGGGCAGAGCCCGGGCCAGGGCGGACCCCTCGGGGTAGCGGTAGTTCGACGCGGTCCGCGGAATGCCGAAGAGGACGCTGCGGCCGGTGACGGCGTCGATGCTCACGAGAGTGAGCGAATCGGGGAGGAGGATCTGGTCGCGGATCGGATCGGCGTCCAGACCCATCACGAGGATGTTGTAGCGTCCGTCGACCGGCACCGGACCTCGGCCCGCGGCGAACACGGACGTGAGCAGGTCGTGCTGAGCGACAGCGGTCGACGTCCACCAGGCGGTCCCCGCGAGCGGGAGGGCCGCCGCGAGTGCGGTGACGAGGGCGAGCGCTGCTCGCGCCTGTCGAGGAGGACGGGCGAGGAACGCTGCTGCGATAGGGCCCGAGAGCCAGAAGAGGCCGAGCGCGGCCCCGAGACCGCCGGCGACGGCGACAGCGGCAGGGTCGGTGGCCAGTCGCACGAGGAGGGACGGGTCGGAGGCGATCAGGGCGCCCAAGACGAGGACGCCGACGACTGCGGCCGCCGCGATGCCCAGGCGCGTCGTGCCCGACCGGCGTGCGCCGAGGAGGCGGTGCCCCAGCCCCGGGACGAGCACCGAGACGACGACCGCGGCGAGGATCCGCCTGGTGCTCGTCGGGCCGGGCGCAGGAACGGGCGAGCCGGGAGAGGTGCTCCCCGGTCCGCCCGTTCCCTCAGTCACGTTCCGAAGCCTCAGGCGCTCGCGCGGCGGCGACGCGCCATCACGAGTCCGCCGGCTCCAGCCAGGAGCAGCGCGGAGGCGACGAGGGCGAGACCGCCCGCCTCGACTCCGGTCTCGGCGAGGTGGGGCTGGGCCGACGTCGGCTTCGAGCCGGTGTCGACGACAGGGACCGCGGCCGCGGGCGTCTCGGCCGGAGTGGCGGCCGGGGTCTCCTCGGCGGTCGCCCCGCCGTCAAGCGTCGCGACGGCGAGGATCCGGCCGTAGGAGTCCATGAGGGCGACGGTGTGCGGATCCGTCGTCCACTCGGCGCCGATGGTCTGGGTGACGGCAGCGTCGGTGATCGTCGGCGTGCCGAGCGTGGTCGGGTCGGAGTAGATGACCACGCTGGTCGAGAGCCCGTCCAGATCGTTCTCGGTCGCCCAGGAGAGGTTCGAGAAGGTGAGGTCGAAGGGCTCGCCCTTCGTGTACGTCGCTGGCGCGATATCGGCGGGCGTGAACGGCATGATGGAGGACTGGTAGTCGCGCAAATCAGGCGCGACAGCCGTCGGCACGTCGCCCTCGAGGACAGCGGTTCCGGCGGCGGGGTCGACGGTGTACTCGACCTCCTGGCCGCGGTAGATCGCCGCCGTCGCGTTCGCCGGCGGCAGCTCCAGCGAGGGCTTGACCGCGCTCGGGCTGAAGAAGTACAGGTTCACCGGGCCGGCCAGGTTGACGACTCGGGCTGAGCCCTCGGCGTCCAATGACGCCTTCTGTACCGTCCAGACGCCGCCCGAGCGGGTGGCCGAGCGGGGCGTCTGCGACTGAACGAAGACGTCGTAGCCCGCGTAGGCGGGGCCCGCGTCGACGGTGATCCCGCCGCCGTTGTACTGGAGGATGTCCTCGCTGACGTTCGAACCGGCCGACGCCGGAGCCGCGGTGGCGAGGAGGAGACCGAGCGCTGCTGCGGCTACGGCCGCGGCGCGGAAGGGGCGTGGGTGTGCTGTCACGTGGTGCGTCCTCAGAGAGTGTCGAGGCACCCTCACTGCGAGGGCGCTCAGTCATCGTGGCGCAAACTCTTCTGCCGCCGCAAACGTGTCGTTTCCTGCCGGTTCCGCCGGCCGGACACTCGTCTTCCTCGCCTACTGCACGCCCAGGGCGAACAGCCCTCCGCACCGAGGGGAGCGCTGGCTACAGTCGACGTATCGGAGCCCACCCCTGCGGGTTCCGTAGGGAGTGACAGCATGTTCGAGAGATTCACCGATCGCGCGCGGCGCGTCGTCGTCCTGGCCCAGGAAGAGGCCAAGATGCTCAATCACAACTACATCGGCACGGAGCACATCCTGCTGGGCCTGATCCACGAGGGTGAGGGAGTAGCCGCCAAGGCGCTCGAATCCCTCGGCATCTCGCTCGATGCAGTGCGCGAGCAGGTGCAGGACATCATCGGCCAGGGGCAGCAGCAGCCGACCGGCCACATCCCCTTCACGCCTCGGGCGAAGAAGGTCCTCGAGCTGTCCCTGCGCGAAGCGCTGCAGCTCGGCCACAACTACATCGGGACCGAGCACATCCTGCTCGGCCTCATCCGCGAGGGCGAGGGTGTCGCGGCCCAGGTGCTCGTCAAGCTCGGCGCCGACCTGAACCGCGTGCGCCAGCAGGTCATCCAGCTGCTCTCGGGCTACCAGGGCAAGGAGCAGGTCGCCGTGGGCGGTGAGCAGCAGCAGCCTCAGGGAGGATCGCAGATCCTCGACCAGTTCGGACGCAACCTCACGCAGGCGGCGCGCGACAACAAGCTCGACCCGGTCATCGGGCGCGAGAAGGAGATCGAGCGGGTCATGCAGATCCTCTCCCGCCGCTCCAAGAACAACCCCGTGCTGATCGGCGAGCCCGGCGTCGGCAAGACCGCCGTCGTCGAGGGCCTCGCCCAGGCGATCGTGCGCGGCGACGTGCCCGAGACGCTCAAGGACAAGCAGCTCTACACGCTCGACCTCGGCTCGCTCATCGCCGGGTCCCGCTACCGCGGAGACTTCGAGGAGCGCCTGAAGAAGGTCACGAAGGAGATTCGCACCCGCGGCGACATCATCACCTTCATCGACGAGATCCACACCCTTGTCGGCGCAGGGGCCGCGGAGGGCGCTATCGACGCCGCCTCCATCCTCAAGCCGCTGCTCGCCCGCGGTGAGCTGCAGACCATCGGCGCGACCACGCTCGATGAGTACCGCAAGCACTTCGAGAAGGACGCAGCGCTTGAGCGTCGCTTCCAGCCGATCCAGGTCGCGGAGCCGTCGCTGCCCCACACCATCAACATCCTCAAGGGACTGCGCGACCGCTACGAGGCGCACCACAAGGTGTCGATCACCGACGGCGCGATCGTCTCGGCGGCCAACCTGGCGGACCGCTACATCAGCGACCGCTTCCTCCCCGACAAGGCGATCGACCTGATCGATGAGGCCGGCGCGCGCCTGCGCCTCTCGATCCTGTCGGCACCGCCGGAGCTGCGCGACTTCGATGACCGCATCGCCGTCGTCCGCGCGGCCAAGGAGGCCGCCATCGAGGACCAGGACTTCGAGAAGGCCGCCTCGCTCCGTGACGAGGAGAAGCAGCTGCTCGGTGAGCGCCTGCGCCTCGAGAAGCAGTGGAAGTCAGGCGACGTCAAGGCCACCGGTGTGGTCGACGAGGGCCTGATTGCCGAGGTCCTCGCCCAGGCGACGGGCATTCCGGTGTTCAAGCTCACCGAGGAGGAGTCCTCGCGGCTCGTCTTCATGGAGAAGGCTCTGCACCAGCGCGTGATCGGTCAGGAGGAGGCCATCGCGGCACTCTCCCGCACCATTCGCCGCACCCGTGCCGGCCTGAAGGACCCCAAGCGCCCCTCCGGCTCGTTCATCTTCGCCGGCCCCACCGGCGTCGGAAAGACCGAGCTGGCCAAGGCGCTCGCCGAGTTCCTCTTCGACGACGAGAACGCGATGATTTCGCTCGACATGTCGGAGTACGGCGAGAAGCACACCGTCTCGCGGCTGTTCGGCGCCCCTCCCGGGTTCGTCGGCTTCGAAGAGGGCGGCCAGCTCACCGAGAAGGTGCGGCGCAAGCCGTTCAGCGTGGTTCTCTTCGACGAGATCGAGAAAGCGCACCCGGATATCTTCAACTCGCTCCTGCAGATCCTGGAGGAGGGGCGCCTGACCGACGGTCAGGGCCGTGTCGTCGACTTCAAGAACACCGTCATCATCATGACCACCAACCTCGGTGCTCGTGACATCGCCGGTGGTCCCGTCGGCTTCCAGATCGAGGGCGACAGCGCGACTGGATACGACCGGATGCGCGGCAAGGTCAACGAGGAACTGAAGAAGCACTTCAAGCCCGAGTTCCTCAACCGCGTGGACGACGTCATCGTCTTCCCGCAGCTGTCCAAGCCCGAGCTGCTGCAGATCGTCGACCTGTTCATCAAGCGCCTCGGCGACCGCCTGCTCGACCGCGACATGACAGTCGAGCTGACGCAGCCGGCCAAGGAGCGCCTGATCGAGGTCGGGTTCGACCCGGCCCTCGGAGCACGCCCCCTGCGCCGCGCCATCCAGCGTGAGATCGAGGACCAGCTGTCCGAGCGGATCCTGCACGGCGAGCTCGGTGCCGGCGACCACATCCACGTGGACTTCGTCGACAACGGCTTCGTGTTCACCACCACTCCGCGGTTGATCTCGATCAGCGCCGGTGCATCGACCGGAGCGGCCACGGCCGGCCCGGCGACGCCCGACCTGATGTCGTAGCGGCGTCCCGACCGATTCGTGCCCGTCCCTTCTCGCGAAGGGGCGGGCACGGCGTCGTTCCCGGGTCCGCTGCGGTCGAGATCACCCTGTGTAGCAAGACACCGCTCGTACGGCGGCGCCTCGCGATGGGGTCGGTGTCCCGCGCCCCTAGGCTGGACGGGTGGCTGATTGGAAGTACCCGGTGCGCCGGGCGCGCACGAGCGATGTCCCGTTCATCCAGGAGCTGAGTGAGCCGCTCGTGAACGAGCGTGTGCTCCTCGGCAAGGACCGCGTGGTGCTGTACGGCGCTGTTCAGGAGTTCCGGATCGCGGAGGACGGCGACGGCACCGCCATCGGCTGTGGAGCGCTGCATGTGATGTGGGACGACATCGCGGAGGTGCGCACCCTCGCGGTCGCGCAGGACTGGCTCGGCAAGGGGGTCGGCCACCACATCCTGGAGCGCCTCGAGAACGATGCCCGCGCGCTCGGCTTGAAGCGCCTGTTCTGCCTCACCTTCGAGGTCGACTTCTTCACCCGGCACGGCTTCGAGCCGATCGGCGAGAAGGTCGTCGATCCCGATGTCTACGCTGAGCTGCTCCGCTCACCTGATGAGGGAGTCGCCGAATTCCTCGACCTCGCCCGCGTCAAGCCGAACACGCTCGGCAACACTCGGATGCTGAAGACGCTGTGACCGTCGGCACGTCGTAGCCTGTCCCGGTGACTCCGCCGCCCCGCCGCCTGCCTTCCCGGGTCTACCGGCGACGCCGCGCCGCCGCGCTGCTCGCGCTCGTCGTGATCGTCGCGGGCCTGGCGGTCCTCCTCTCGATGCTTCCGCGGATGGGCGCGTCCGACGCCGAGTCGAGCTCCACGCCGACTGCTGCCCTGCCGACGCTCTACCCGACAACCTCGCCCGATGGCTCGCCCGGCGGCTCGCCCGGCGCTTCGCCCGGTGCGGCTCCGGCCTGCACGGCCGACTCGGTCGCCGTGACCGCGGTCACCGATGCCACGAGCTACGCGCCCGGCGAGGATCCGCAGCTCTCCCTCTCACTGACGAACACCTCGAGCACCGACTGCGTGATCGACGCGGGCACCAGCACGCAGGTCTTCACGATCACCAGCGGCTCCGAGCAGATCTGGACTTCGACCGACTGCCAGACCGGCGCCGCCGACCTCTCCGTGCTCCTCCAGGCCGGCCGTTCGGTGACGGGGAGCGGGCTGACCTGGGACCGCACCCGCTCCTCCGCCGACACCTGCTCGGGTGGCCGCGAGGCGGTCGCCGCGGGCGGCGCGGCCTACAATCTGTCGGTGTCGGTCGCGGGGATCGCCTCGGGGTCGCCGACGCAGTTCCTGCTTCAGTAGTCCGCCCGGGGGACGTGTCGGATGAGCGGTGCGGCGTAGCATCACTGCCATGTGCGGGCTGCTCGGCACGATCCTGTCCGCCTCGGCCGGCCGGGCGGTGGTGATCGCGAGGCGAGCGGCGGTACTCGCTCTCGCCGTTCCCCTCCTGGTTGCGGGCGCGGCCGCTCAGCCCGTGGCGGCTCAGCCCGTGGCTTCTGTCGTGCGCGCCGGGGTCGATGACTTCCGCTTCTCGCAGTACTCGGCCGACTTCCGCCTCGACCGCGATGCAGAGGGCCACTCGATCCTGAGCACCGTCGAGACCTTCGTCGCCGACTTCCCGCCCTCGCAGAACCGGGGCATGCAGCGGGCGATCCCACTCGAGTACGAGGGGCACCCGACCGACCTCGATCTGGTGTCCGTCACCGACGGCGATGGATCGCCGCGCCCTATCGACACGGAGCGCGAGGACGGCTTCCTCCTCGTCACTAGCGCGGCGGACGAATTCGTCAGCGGCAGTCAGACGTACGTCTTCACTTACACCCAGCACAACACGACCCTTCCGGGCTCCGGCACCAGAAGCGGCGAGGACGAGTTCTACTGGGACGTGAACGGCACGGCCTGGCGTCAACCGTTCGACCGCTACGACGTCCGGGTCGAGCTCGCCGGTTCGCTGGCCTCTGCCGCGACGGGGACGGTGAGCTGCTCTCGCGGGCCGGACGGTTCGACGACACCGTGTTCGATCGGCCGCGACGGTGGGGTCGTCACGGCGGTGGGGGAGTCGCTGGCTCCGGGGGAGAACGTGAGCGTGGCGATCGGCTTCGCGCCGGGTACCTTCACACCGCGCGACGACCGCTACGTCGCCTCGGGCTGGTCGTGGGTGCAGCTCGCAGGCCTTGCCCTGGTGCTGGTCGCCCTCGGGTTCGCGGTGCGGCGACGTCGCACCGTGCTGCGCGACGCTCCGGGCCGGTCGGCGATCGTGGCCGAGTACGACCCGCCGGAGCAGGGGCTGTTTCTCTCGGCGGCGCTGCTTCGGAGGACGACGAGGGCGCCCGCGGCCGGCCTGCTGGACGCCGCGGTCCGTGGTCTCGTGCGGATCGAGGAGACGGGGGACGGGCGCAAGCCCGCTTACGCTGTGCGGGTCCTCGACCCGGCCACGACGCCGCCGCGACGGGCCGAGCGGCCGCGACCCGTCTCCTCCGACGACCGCCGCTTCCTCGACCTTGCCGTCGGCCGGGTGCCGGGTGCGGTGCGCGTGCTCTCGGGGAAGGACAGGGAGTTCGGCAAGGAGGTCGCGGCGTTCCAGACGGCGCTCGGCAAGCGAGTGACCGAGGCGGGGCTGAGGCGGCCGGGGACGGTCGGTGGGAGTGTCGCCGTGGTCGCGGTGCTGCTCCTCGGTGTGCTGGCCGTGTTCGTCAGCGCGATCGTCCTGCTGACCCGATCTTTCGGTGGTCCGTTGCCGCTGGTGCTGCTGGTGGTGGGGCTCGCGGCGGGGATCGTCGGGGTGGTGCTGGTGTCCAGGGTGCCGCTCACGGCCGTGGGAGCGGAGCTGCGCGACCACCTGCGCGGGCTCGAGTTCTATCTCCGCCTCGCCGAGGCCGACCGGTTCGCGATGGTGCAGTCGCCTCGCGGGGCGAACCGGCGCTCCGTCGGGCCGGTCGAGGTGGTGGAGGTGACGGAGCGGCTGCTGCCGTGGGCCGTGCTGTTCGGGCTCGAGAAGGAATGGTCGGCCGAGCTCGCGTCGGCCTACGAGCGCACCGGCGAGGATCCCGTCTGGTACTCGGGATCGGGTGGCTTCCACGCGGCGGCCTTCGCGGGCAGTGTGTCGTCGTTCTCGTCGTCGGCGTCGAGCTACGTCGGGTCCTCGTCGAGCTCGTCGAGCGGCGGCGCGGGTGGCGGCGGCAGCTCGGGCGGGGGTGGCGGCGGAGGCGGCGGGGGCGGCGTGTAGGCGGAGGCGCGACGGAGGTTCCCGAGTGCCGTCCGCCTGGATGTGCGTCGAGGGTCGTCCTGGGCGGTCGGTTCGCCGGCGGTCACGGCGTGGACCGAGAGGCGCGGGTGAGCAGGGTCGGCGCCCGTCCGCCCGCCGGTCAGCGGGCAGGAACCCGCTCCTGCTGGATGCGTTCGGGCACGGGGACGAGCGCGTGGGTGATCGCGCTCGAGAGGGTGAAGGCACTGGAGTCGAGGTGCGAGGAGTGCCCGAGGCGGGTCGCCTCCGAGGCGCGTTGCTTCGCCCCGGAGGCGGGTCGGATGTCGCCCGAGAGGCTGATCTCGCCGAACGCTGCGATCCCGGGCCGCAACGGTGTGTAGGCGTGGGCGGAGGCGATGGCGACCGCGATCGCCAGGTCCGCCGCCGGCTCCATCAGCTTCACGCCGCCGACGGTCGATACGTAGACGTCGCAGCGCCGCAGGGGGATGCCTGCCTGGCGTTCGAGGACCGCGAGGATCATTGCGACCCTGGACGCGTCGACCCCGTTCGTGACGCGGCGGGGGTGCTCACCGTCGTTCGCGATCACGAGCGCCTGGATCTCGACGGGGAGCGCTCGGCGCCCTTCCATCGCGACCGTGACGCAGATGCCCGGGGTAGGGAAGCGGGTGCGGCTGAGGAACAGGCCGCTCGGGTCCGGGATCTCGGCGATGCCCTCGGCCGTCATCTCGAAGCAGCCGACCTCGTCCGTCGGGCCGAAGCGGTTCTTCAGTGAGCGGACGAAGCGCAGCGCCGTCTGCCGGTCGCCCTCGAAGTGGCAGACCACGTCGACCAGGTGCTCGAGCAGGCGCGGCCCCGCGATCGAGCCGTCCTTCGTGACGTGTCCGACGAGCACGAGGGGGAGCGCACGCTCCTTGCAGACGCGGATGAGCGTCGCGGCCACCTCCCGCACCTGGCTCGGGCCTCCGGGCAGGCCGTCGACGGTGTCGCTCGCGACGGTCTGCACGGAGTCGACGATGAGCAGGTCCGGCTGGACCTCGTCGATCTGGCCGAGGACGGTGGCGAGATCGGTCTCAGCCGCGAGGAAGAGGCTGTCGTGCATGGCATTGGTGCGCTCGGCCCGCATGCGGACCTGAGCGGCCGACTCCTCCGCGCTGACGTAGAGGACGCGCTGGCCCTCGGCCGCGGCTCGACTCGCAACCTCGAGGAGCAGGGTCGACTTACCGACGCCGGGCTCTCCCGAGAGCAGCACGACCGCGCCCGAGACGATCCCGCCGCCGAGCACGCGGTCGAGTTCGCCCACCCCCGTGGGGCGGTGTGCCGCCGAGGTCGTCTCGATCTCGGTGATGGGCCGGGCGACGCGCCCCGCTGGCGGAACCACTGCGGCGACAGCGCGGATCAGGCCCGTGCGCTCGGTGCTCTCGATCACGGAACCCCACTGCTGGCACTCGCCGCAGCGGCCCACCCACTTGGCGGTCGTCCAGCCGCACTCCGAGCAGCGGTACGCGGCGGTGCGCGTTTTCGAGGAGGCCATGAGGTCCTTTCGGGCGGAGGGCGGGGACGAGCAGGACGTTACGGGGGACCCCCGGCACTGCCGCTCGTTCGAACATGTCTTCGACAGTAGTCCCGACCACCGACGTCGGATGTCTGGCGCGCCAGGTCTGTGGAGAGGCGGTGTTCGAGCCAGATTGTGGAGGAGCGGTGCCGCCATCATGTCGGGCAGCCGACGATCGCGTCACGGAGATCGCGCCGCCCCGAGCGCCGCCCCACCCGGTGTCGGAGGTCTGCGCGAGACTGACGACATGCCCTCGACAGTCCACGTCCTCAAGTCCGGCCGCCCTCTGGGTGTGCGGTGGTCTGGTCCCGAGGGCGGTGATCGGGTCGTCGTCCTGGCGCATCCAGCGCCCGGCTCGTCGGATTTCGATCCCGATCCCGAGGCGACGGCGCGCCAGGGCGTGCGCCTGCTCTCGTTCGACCGCCCGGGCTACGGCGCCTCCTCGCTCCTCACCGACCTCGACCCCGCCGGAGCGGGCGCCGGCGCAAGCCCGGAGCAGGCCGCCGCCGACATCGCCGAGTACCTCGCGAGTGTCGGCATCGCCTCCATCGCCGCTGCGGGCTGGTCGGCGGGCGGGCGTGTCGCCCTCGCGCTCGCTGCGAACTATCCCGGCCTCGTGGAGCGGGTCGCTGTCATCGGGACGCCCGCTCCCGACGACGCCGTGCCGTGGGTCGGCGAGGAGAATCGTGTCGAACTCGCGCGCCTCGCCGCCCTTCCGCTCGATGAGGCCGTCCGTTCGCTCACCCGTACCCTCGAGGCCGCATTCGGGTCGGCCCCCGGTGTCGACACGCTGGTGGGGATGCTCGCCTCCGGCAACGCCGACGCCGCTGTGCTCGAGACCCCCGGCGTCCGCGCGCGCCTCGGGCGCATGCTCGAGCGCGCCGTCGCCCAGGGTGCCCTCGGCATCGCCGCCGACCTCGTCGGCTACGGCGTGCAGGACTGGGGCTTCGCCGTCGAGGCGGCCGCCTCGCCCGCCCTCCTCCTCTACGGCGCCGAGGATGCGGTCGCCGGCCGACTCCACGCCGAGTGGTACGCCGCCCGCCTGCCCGACTCCCGCCTCGAGGTCGTCCCCGGCCGCGGCCACCTGCTCGCGATCCCGGAGTGGGACCGCGTGCTCGGCTTCCTGCTCCCCACCTGACCGCGGTCGCTCCGATCGATTGGCGCGATTTCGGGCCGTCGCGTACACTCGACCCCGGTACCGTGTCCGAGCGGCCGAAGGAGCATGTCTCGAAAACATGTGTGGGCTTGCGTCCACCGTGGGTTCAAATCCCACCGGTACCGCCACTGTGAGGCCCTCTACTTCCCCGGATTTATGCGGAAGTAGGGGGCCTCAGGCGTCAGCAGGGGGGTCAGACGGCACCACTGTCTCGTGTGCCGCCGACGCGGTCGGATGCGGTTGACGAGTTTCGCTTCCTCGAGAAGGCCTTCTCAGGAGTTGTCGACCGTCGGCCACTGTGTCGTCAAGAATGCTATGACGGCACGGCAGCGGACGCTGTATCGAGAGCCGCGCTTGATGATTCCGCGTCGCGCTCGCGCTGCGGACGCCGACCAAGGATGCGATCGACAGGCGAGGTCTCCTCCTGCTCCGCCGCGGTCCAGCCGTCGAGCACCTCGCTCCTGGTGTTCACGTCACCCTGCTGGTCGACCAGGCCTTCCCCGAGGTGCTCGAGGTCGAGCCGGTTCTGGCTGTCGGGGGTTCCCGAGGATCTGCGGGCGGAGGTGCCCCGCTCGCTTCGCGCGGTGCTTGCCGGCGTCGAGGCGTCCGCGGGCAGGTGAGACAGCGTGTCGCGCTGAGTCGGGCGCTCGCTACCGTGGACCCATGCGCTTGACCTCGAGCTTCACCGTGCCGACCAGGCCGCCGGTGCTGCAGCTGGTCAAGACGGCGGCGGCCACGGCGGTCACCTGGCTTCTCGCGGCCGTCGTCTTCCCCGGGACCCTCCCGGTCTTCGGTGCGATCGCGGCCCTGCTGGTCGTCGCGCCGAGCATCAACCAGTCGTTCTCGAAGGCACTCGAGCGCTCGGTCGGCGTCATCATCGGGGTGATCGTCGGATCGGTGATCGGCACCGTGTTCGGCGGTGAGAGCATCATCGTGCTGCTCGCGATCGTGGCCGCGATCGCCGTGGGGTGGGTCGTGCGGTTGACTCCCGCCTCCGCGGTGCAGATCCCGATCAGCGCGATGCTCGTGCTCTCGGTCGGCGCGGTCACGCCGAACTATGCGCTCGACCGCATTCTCGAGACGCTTCTCGGCGCGGCGGTCGGACTCGTCATCAACGTCCTCATCGTCCCCCCGGTCGTGCTCGCGCCGGCCGAGCGGGCACTCGGCGACCTCACGGCTCAGCTCGCGGCCGCGCTCGACGACCTCGCCGACGCTCTCCAAAAACCTGTTCCACGCCGTCGGCTCGACGAGCTGCTGATCAACGCGCGACTCCTGCAGACCATGCAGAGCAAGGCTGAGGAGGCGATCGCGACCGGCGAGGAGTCGCTGCGGCTCAATCCGCGCCGCTCCGCTCACCGCGACCGGCTCCTCGCTCTCCACTCGGTCGTGCCGCGCCTCGGACGCATCGTGACCCGGGTGCGCGGAATGACACGGACGGTGCATGACCTGTACGACGACGAGCTGGTCACCGAGCCGACGATCGCCGACATCGCTGTGCAGCTGCATCGGGCTGCCCACGACTTGCGACTGCTGGTGCAGTCCTCGGTCGCGGTGCCGGAACCGGAGGCGATCACTGACGAGCTGCCTGCCCTCACGGCCCCCCTTGTGATCACGACTCCGCACCCGCAGCACTGGATCCTGCTCGGGGCGCTCGCGGAGGACCTGCGCCGCATCCGTGAGGAGATCGTGGGCGCGGAGTCGTGACGGTTGGGCTTCAGCCGCCACGGCCGTCCACCTGTGCGGGTCCGCTCGGTGCGGGTCCGCCCGGTGTCGGTCCGCGTCGTGTGGGTCCGCCGCCCTCGACCAGCTCGCCGCCGCCTGGATCGGGAGCGACCTGGTGCAGGGCTGCGGGGTCGCTCGCCTCGGCGTGGAGCGTCTTGCCCTCGGCGATGAGAGAGTCGTCGTCGACGAGGATGCCGGCGAGTTCGGTGATGCGGCCCCGGATCGCGCCGAGTGGGTCCTCGGTCGGTGCGTCCTCCTCGGCGCGGTCGATCTCCGCGTCGGGATAGCGGCGCAAGGCCGCCTCCTCACGGTCGGGCTGCGGTGCGCGCGCATGCTCGACGCAGAGCCGCGCGACCTCCTCCGCATGCGCGTGCATCACGGAGTGGGAGGCGTCGGGGATCTCCCACGCCCGCGCGTGCGGAATCGCGTGGGCAATCTCCTCCGCCCACTCGCGCGGCACGAGCCGGTCGAACTCGCCGCGGATAACGAGGGCGGACGCACGGATGCGGGGAACGGTGTCCTCGATCCGGTACTGCATCATCTCGGGCAGCACTCTCGAGAACCAGCGCGGTCCGCAGAGGAGGTAGGCGCCGGCCGCGAGGATCGCGACTTTCAGCGGCTCGCGGACGCTCGACTGAGCGAAGCGGAGGGCAGCGATCGGGATGCGGCGCTCGTGCCGGTTCATCACGGGGCCGAGGAGGACGATGGTGGTCAGCTCGGGCCGCCGGGCGGCGAGCTCGGCCACGACCTGGGTACCCATCGAGTGGCCGAGGACGACGGGATCATCCAGACCGAGCTCGTCGATGACGGCGCCGACCAGCTCGGCGTAGTCGCCAATGCCCATGCGCCGCGCGTCGACCGGGTGCGGCACGCCACCGAAGCCCGGCAGATCGAGGGCGTGAACGGGACCGAACTCGTTGAGGGCGGGCGCGAGCCGCTCGAAGTAGGTGGCCGCGACTCCGATGCCCGGCACGAGCACGAACGTCCGCTCGCCGTCGCGCCCGACCGTGCTCACCCTGGCCCAGACATCGCGGTGATGGACGCGCTGGACCGAGACGTCGGTGCTGCGGGTGCGACGGTGCGGATCCCGTCCGCGCGAGCGCGTGGTCGCGAAGACGTCGCGGACGCCGCGTCGGAGCGTCGTTGCCAGCGTGGGAAGGAGGTCGCTCGGACGGAGCACGAGGGCCTCCTTTATTCGGGGTGCTGGACGGTGTGAGCCTAGGCGGTCGCCGCGGGGCTCAGATCAGCATGTCGTCCGATCTGTGGAGGATCAGCCGTGCCGGGCCGCTGTGGAGGACGCCGTTGGTAAGGGGCGACGTCCGGACGCCGCCGCGCCTGCGCATCGCCCGGAACGCCCCGGGCGCGAGCACGACGTCCATCCAGGCGCAGGGGTTCGCCGGTCGCCCGCCCTGGAACTCGATCCGCTCCTCGCCCTGTTCGATCGCGAAGGTGCGGCCGGCGAGCGCATCGACGTCGGCGCCGCGGACGATGATATTGCGTCGAGTGTCGGCGGGGTCGAAGGGCCCCGTGGCGAGCTCGGCGGCGATGTGCTCGAGGGTTTCGACGGCGAAGAACGTGACGGCGGCGGTGCGGTGCGCGCGTTGCGCGAAGAAGCGGTCCCCGACGATGCCCAGGCCGGCGCGGATCTCGATCCGCTCGGGCTGCTCGTTCCCCTCAGAGGGGATCGGGCCTTCGGCGGGGCGGCCTTCGTAACGGTGCAGCGGAGAGACGACGAAGCTCACGAGCTCGATCGCGGCGGCCTCCATGAGGTAACGGTACGCCGTGCGGAGGCTGTGTCCGCCAGGCGCCGTCGTGCTCGCCGAGACGCCTCGGCGGGGCTGGCGTCTGGGCGCCGGGCCGGTGTCTCGGGAGGAGCCGCCCAGCGGGCCACCACCGATTCGCAAAGGGGGATCGGGGCATGTATAGTGGTACCTCGTTGCGTGCGCCCCCGTGCCACGCAATGGACTGCGCCCGTAGCTCAACGGATAGAGCATCTGACTACGGATCAGAAGGTTGGGGGTTCGAATCCCTCCGGGCGCACTCTGGTTGAGACAGAGCAGAACGGCCCGCTTCGGCGGGCCGTTCTCGTTTTCCCGAGTGATCGACGGTTGAACCGCTTTCCGCGGGACTGCCTTCTGTCGACGCCGTCGAGCCTGGCTCCGCGCTGTCTGCGGCGCACGCCGACAGGTCTGCCGCCGTGTCGTCGGCCGCGCACCGCTTCCAGCGGCGACCGTCCCTGCTGCGCCGCCGAGACCGCGGGCGCGCCGCTTCGTCCCTCCACAGGCTTCATCTCGCGCCGTTATCCGATGATCACCTCGTCCCCGCGGTCGCGACACTGACCCGAGCAATACTCTCCTGACGTGGGGCTGAACGGTCGCCGCCGACGCACAGCGTTCGGCAGGCAGAGGAGAGGACATCAGATGAGTCGAACGGAACTGTCGGGGCGGGGCGAGCGCGGACGACCTCGAGCGCGGATGAGACGGGCGCTGGTTGGCACGACAGTGGGCTGCGTGCTCGTCGGCGGCCTGCTCGGCGGAGGTCTCGCGCCGCCGCGTGCTCAGGCCGCCGCCACTGCGCATACGACAATCGAGAACACCCTGCTGCAGGGCGGCTCGACAAACGCCGGAGTGACGACCGTCTCGGCCTGGGTGCAGAAGGGCGAGACGCTGCGGGTCGACCTGCATCCGCTCAAAGGCGGCTCCGGCGCCGGTGAGGGCGAAACCGGAGGCGGATCCGCCAGGGTGACGGCCCCCGACGGCACAGTCCTCGATGAGCAGGACTTCGCGGCGGGGGCGGCACCATCCGTCTCCGCGGGAGGAACGTTCGTCGCGACCGAGACGGGAGTTTTCGAGGTCCAGGTGTCGGACGACGACGTGACCGCTCCGGTCAACCTCGCGTGGAGCATTGGAGTGGAGGACGCTCAGGGTGCGGCGCTGGCCGGCCGGGTGTGGTCCACGTCCTACGCGATCCAGTCCGGGGCGAAGGAGTCCTACGCCTCACCCGAGGAGCGGCGCTCCTCGTTCACTCTCCATGCCGTCACCGAGACGGGCGCCCGGTACGAGCTCGGTTTGCGCGGCTACGACGGAGTCGCCTCCACGCTCCAGGCCACGAACAAGGGCAACGTTCGCGTCGGGTCGTCCGATCCCTCCTACCTCTCTGTCCCCATGCCGCAGTCGACCGAGGCAGGTGGTATCGGTGCGCAGTACGTGCAGGCGTCCGGGCGCTCCGGGATCGACGGGCTGCAGACGTACAAGCTCTTCCTCGATCCGCCGTCATCCGATCTGCCGGAATCGATCGCCCCGGCCTACCGGGAGCCGACGATCGAGGAACTCGCCTTTCGCCGTTCCTCGGCGGGCTCCAACGCGGGGGCCGTGACGGGTGTCCTCGGGACCCAGCCGGGCACCCTCGTCGTCGACGTCGATACCGACGGGGATGGCTCCTACGACGGCGAGCGCGATGTTCACCTCACCCGCATCGCGGGCACGACCGGACCCTTCTCGGTCGACTGGGATGGTCGCGATGCGCAGGGGCGAGGGGTCGACATCGCCGAGGCCGGCATCAGCTTCCGCGCGTCGGTCGGGCGGACGAACGAGTTCCACTTCACCCGGGTCGACGCCGAGTCCTCGGCGGGAGGAGTCTCCGTGGTGCGCTCCACTGGCGGCGGAGACGGCTCGTCGACGGTGCACTGGGACGACTCGCTCTTCGCCGAGTCGAACGCGGACCGCTACTCGAGCACCGCTGCGGCGACGTCCGGCGAGAACGGCGCCGACTCGTCCGGCGGCATTCACCGCTGGGAGGGCGACGACTCCGGTCAGGGACGCACCCCGAACGAGAACGACTCGGTGCACGGTTCCTACGGCGACCTGCGCGCGATCGACGACTGGGCCTTCGGCTCTGACGGAGCGGTCGCAGTCGTGCGACTCGACCCGCTCGCGCCGCACGTGACCATCGCGAAGTCCTCCTCGGTCGACTCCGCGACACCGCTGCTGCCCGGAGCCCGCATCCCCTACCGGGTGACCCTCACCTCGGACGGATCCGGCGACTACTCCGATGCGGCCGTCGTCGACTACCTCGATGAGGGCGTGCTCGATGACGCCGACCTCGACGCGGACTCCCTTCGTGCGTCGCAGGGTTCTGCGTCAGTCGACCCGGCGACAGGCCGTCTTTCTTGGTCCGCGGGTGGGCTTGCGGTCGGAGCGACCGCCGAGCTGACCTTCGACGTAGTCGTGACCGGCGCCGGAGACGATGCCCTCGTCAACACTGCCTGCCTCGCCGATGCGCCCTTCGAGCACGCCGAGCCCGAAACCGGGATCGACGCCACGGGGTGCGCCACGGTTCAGCACGTCGTGGGCGACGGATCGCTTCTGCTCCGCAAGACCGCATCGCAGCCGAGCGCCGAGCACGGCGGTACGGCCGGTTTTGACATCGTCGTGGCGAACACCGGGTCGATCGACGCGACTGACGTGACGGTGACCGATGTGCCGACGCTCGACCACCTGATCGAGCCGAGCATCGAGGACGGGGCTGGAGGGACGCAGCCGGCCGAGGAGCCGGTCACGGGTCTCGACATCCCTGCCGGCGGGCAGGTGTCGTTGCACGTGAGTGGACGGGTCGCCGACGGGTACGAGGCCGTGACCCTGCCCAACCGGGTGTCGATCACGCATCAGCCCGAGGGCTTCGACCCGCCGACCGTCGAAAACGCGTGCGCCGATGACGCATCCTCCTCCTGCGCCGAGATCCCCGTGCCGCCTGTCGAGGGCCGACTCTCGCTCGAGAAGACCGCGCTCGACGAGAGCGTCGACCACGGCGGGCGGGCCGGGTTCCGGATCGTGGTCGCGAATGACGGAGCGCGACCCGCGGAAGGGCTGACGCTCACCGACGTCCCCGAGCTCGCGCACCTGAGCGACGTGACGATCTCGCAGGACGGTGGCCCGGCCTCGTCCGACCTCTCGATCGAGGACCTGACGCTTCCGGCCGGAGCATCGACCACCTTGACGGTGACCGGCCGCGTCGCGGACGGGGTCGATGCGTGGACCATCCCCAACCGGGCGCGTCTCAGCGAGGTTCCGGAGGGCTTCGAGCCGACGACGGTCCTGCACCCGTGCGCAGATGACGGCGGCGCGAGCTGCGCGCAGGTGGTGGTTCCTCCGGTCGGACTCGTGCCGACGGTCCTTGCCTCGACAGGAGCGGCGGCGGGACCCGTCGCGGCCGCAGCGGGGGTCCTGCTGCTCATCGGCGGCGCGCTGAAGACCCGGCGCCGACGCTCGACCCGCACCTCGTGAACCGGAGCCCGGGCCGCCTCAGCGCGGCCCGGGCTCCCCGAACCACCACCTCGAAAGGCACCACCACATGACCGAGCACGCCCTTCCCTACCGCATCACCGAGCGCTTCCCGCTCCCCGACGGACGCGTCGGCGTCAGCACCTGGTGGGCGCGGGATCCCGAGCAGCTCGAGCATCAGCTCCGCACCCGCACCGGTCATCCGCACCCCGAGAGGGAACCCGCTCGGCGGCTGCACCGCTCCGGTGCGAACGGCGTGCTGGTCGAGGAGCGCACCGACGGCGGCTACCGTCCGCTCGATCCACACCGACTGGCTCGCACCGACCCCCGATGGCGCCGTGCCCTCGTACGATCACGACGGTCGGCATGGCTCCGCCGGATCATCGGTCCACGCGATCTGGTGCAGGCGGACCCTCCGTCGGACGTCACGCGCACGGTGGAGCAGCGGGGATGCGGATGACCAGCGGGCCACAGCCTCCCCGAGCGCGGGAGTCGAGTCGCTCTGCGGCGTCCTCGAACTCCAGCGGCCGGTCGATCGCGGCAGGGGCGGAGGCCTCGTCGGCCAGGGGAGCCGCGGCAGCGATCCGCGAGCGCCGGGAATGCACCACCGCGAGCAGCGGCTCCGTGTAGAGGGTCCTCGTAGTGGTGCCGGGAAGATCGGGTGGATCCGCGATGATCGCCAGCTCGGACTCGCCGTTCGCCACTGTCCGCAGGCAGAGGGCGCGCGAGCCGTGCCGAAGACCGAAGCCTACGTGCGGCCACCGTCGACGGAAGCGGCGGATCACATCCGGCACGAAGCTCTCCCCGAGGAGTGTCTGGAAGGCGAGGCCGAGGCGTCCGTGCTCGGCGTCCCCGGCCTGGCGCACCTCAGCGAGTCCGGCTCGGATGAGCGCCATGCCGTCCTGGGCGGCCTCGGCGAGCCCGGTCCCCGCTTCCGTCATGATCACCCCGCGGCCGGCGCGGCGCACCAAGGGGGTGCCGACCAGGCTGGACAGGCGAGCAAGCGACCGGCTCGCCGTCGGCTGCGGGACACCGAGCTCAACGGCCGCGGCGGTGACGCTTCCGGTCTGCGCCACCGCTACGAGCACGGGGAGGAGGCGGAGGACTGCGGGCCAATCGTCTGACACGCCTCCCACCCTCAGTCGAGATATGTCCAGAACACGTGAATGGCAGGAGAAAGGACATTAGTCATGCATCTATGGACGGTCTACGGTCGAATCCATGAGCACCGGAGCGCGGACCCGATCGACGCGCGCCGCGGCTCCGTTCTCGCAGCGACGACTGACGATCGCCCTCCTCGCAGCCGGAATCGCCACGTTCGCCGAGCTCTATGCGGTCCAGAGCGTCCTCCCGCAACTCGCACAGGAGTGGTCCCTCGCCGCGTCCGATGCCGCGCTTACCGTGTCGGCCGCGACGCTGGGCTTGGCGCTCTCGGTGCTGCCGTGGGCTTCGGTGGCCGAGCGGATCGGCCGGCTCGAATCCATGCGCATCGCGGTCCTCACCTCGGTCGTCCTGGCACTGCTGGCGTGCGTCGCCCCCGGCTTCGAGCTCCTGCTCGTCCTGCGGTTCCTCGGGGGAGCGGCGCTCGGCGCCGTGCCGGCACTCGCCGTGGCCGCCATCCACGACCGGGTCGGAGGTTCCGGAGCGACGGTGGCGGCGACCGCCTACGTGTCCGGGACCACGATCGGCGGCGCCGCCGGTCGCCTCCTCGCTGGTCCGCTCGCGGCGGCGCTCGGCTGGCGGAGCGCCCTGCTCGTCGTGACGGCGGTCTGCGCCGCGGCGGCGATCGCCTTCGCGGTGCTGACCCCGCGGGGCGGCGCGCGCGAGACGGTACCCGGCGGTTGGCGCACGAAGACGGCACAGGTGCTCCGCGATCCGATGCTGGTTGCGATCGCTGTGCAGACGTTCCTCGCGGTCGGAGTGTTCGTCGCCGTCTACAACTACCTGGCGTTCAGGCTCGAGGCACCGCCGTTCGCGCTCGCACCGGCGCTCGTGTCGCTCCTCTTCGCCGCCTATCTCGCGGGAACAGTGTCCTCCCGGCTCGCCGGAACATGGAGTCCCCGCATCGGCCCTCGGCTCGTGATGCGGATCGGCGTCGCTCTGATGATTCTGGGACTGCTGGTGATGCTCGCCGAGATCGTGGCCGTAGTGATCGCGGGCCTTCTCGTCTTCACGGCGGGATTCTTCGCCCTGCACGCAACAGGTGCGGCCTGGACGGGGGCCCGGGCGGCACCGGCGCTCCGCGGACATGCGGGTGCGGTCTACACGATCGCGTTCTACTCGGGCTCGGCCGCAGGCGGCTGGCTCCTCGGTCTGGCGGTCGACGCGGGCGGCTGGCCTGCGCTGACGGCGGTGACGATCGTCGTGCTGCTGCTCGGAGCGGGAATCGTGAGTCTCCCCTCACGCACGACCGAGCCGATCCGCTGAACCGCGCTCGCGATCGTCGCGGTCTCGCTGGACCGGTCGGACCTGCGACCTTATGGCTCGACCGTACGGGGCGGGGGATCGGCATGGCGCAGAGCACCGGAGCGGAGCGCTCCCCTGATGGGCGTGGCGGAGTCGACGAGAGCGGCATCGATCCGCGCTACCACGCGGGATACCCCCGGGGACACCTGGGCCGCGAGGCCGAAGGGCGCGAGGCCGAACGGCGCGCGGCCGAAGAGGAGCGCCCCTCCCGAGTGCCCGAGGAGCAGCCGGACCCGACCGGCCCTGCCGGCCCGAGCGTCCTGCCCGCTCAGCCGACCGTCCCGCACCGGGCTGAGCCGACCGCGCCGCTCCCCGTCGAGCCCCCGTCGCGCCGGGCGCCGCGGCCGACGACGTCGCGGCCGGCCCCTGCGACGACCGCGAGCCCGGCGATGACCAGCCCGCCAAGCAGACCGACCAGATCGATGAAGATCTCGATCTCAGCGGTCAAGCAGGCGGAGAGGAAAAGGGACGATATCGGGCGACGCGCAGCGAGGAAGGTCACCAAGAGCGAGAAACCCTGCTGCTCACAAGCATTCCGGTCAGCCCGGACGTGTGTGATTCTCCCTTCATCGGCAGGTGTCACTGCCTCCCGGGCGCGCGGAAGTGGACATACTTCGACCTCATCGCTCCGCAGACGACAGGAGACGAACCGCCGGCAGATCAGGCTGCGCCCAGTCAAGCCCGGGAAGTTCGCTCGGCAAGAGCCAGACAAGGTGGTCGTGATCGGTGCTCTCGTCGGGGCGAGCATCGCGAAGGGCGGCTCTGAAGCACTGCAAGCGAATTCGGAGAGCACCGACCTGTGTCTCATCTACTGTGAGTACTTGTTCCACCTCAAGAGAGACGCCCAGTTCTTCGCGAATCTCCCGGGCGAGTGCTGCCTGAGCCGACTCTCCTGATTCGATCTTGCCGCCCGGGAACTCCCAGAGACCGCCCGAGGCTGTACCCACGCGCCGTCGGCACGCGAGGATTCGGCCACGATCAATGATCACTGCGGCCACAACGTCGAGAGTCTCCACGGGTCCATCATGCCGACATCTGCACCACGAGCTCCCCCGGACGACTTCCGGGGAGGCGCCGAGTCACTCTTTCAGGGGGTCGTTACCCCAGTTCATCAGCGAGTAGCGCCACTTCGTCTCGGTGACGTCGCCAGAGGGGCGCTGCTTCGCGTGCCGGTGGACGTAGCCGACAACCTTCGTCATGTGCGCGTAGTCGTCGTCGTCGAGGTCGGCCTGCTTCGTGCCGAGCAGCTCGACAATGCGTCGCCCGCTCTCGTGGCCGACCGACTCGCCGCCGCCCTCCGGCTTCTGCCCGACCTTCTTCGACTCGTTCGTGTCGAGCCAATCCTCGAGCTCCTTCGCGGTCATGTTCACGGCGTCGTGGAACTCGTCACGGGTCGTCCGCTTGTCGTCGTCGGTGGGCATTGCAGGGCTCCTCGGGTCGATCGAATACCTCCAGCGGAGCGCGCCGGAAAGACGAGCGGAGCGTGCCGGAGAGGACGGCACTCAGAGGATCGCGTCGAAGGGGGAGAGGTCAAGCCCCGTGCGCCGTTCTGGGGCGCGCGTAGCGTCGGAGGAGTTCGCATCCGCCGACCACCGCCGGCGCTCGCACCCGGCAGAGAAGAGGACCCATGCCCTCCCGCAACACCCTCGTCCGCAGTCTCCACGACCTTGGAGCCGCCGCCTGGTTCGGCGGCTCGCTGATGGGCGCAGTCGGCCTGAACGGCGCCGCGTCCACCTCGTCCGATCCTGCGGAGCGCCTCCGCCTCGCCTCGAACGGTTGGGCGCGCTGGACCCCGGTGCAGCTCGCCGCGATTGCTGCCCACGGCGTCGGCGGTATCGGCCTGATCCTTGCCAACAAGACCCGTCTCAGCAACCAGCGCGAGAGCCGCACCAACACCGTTGTGAAGACGATCGTCACCGGCCTGGCCGGCACCGCCTCCGTCGTCGCCGCGGTCGCCGGAGCGACGCAGGCCAAGCACGCCGACGAGGGCGCCCCCGGCGTGACCGAAGCGTCGCCGCAGAACTCGCAGGAACTGACCACGGCCCTCCGTGTGCAGAAGGTGACGCAGTGGGCGATTCCCGTGCTGACCGCTGTCATCATCGTCCTCGGCGCCCAGCAGGGCGAGCAGCAGCGCCCGGTGAAGGGGCTCTTCGAGACGACGGCGCGGATGTTCCGCCACTAGTCGACGCTACTGACGCGCACAACGTCGGCTGAGAGTGCTTGTCATCCACCATCGTGGCTGACAGTTGCTCTCAGCTGACGTTGTGCGTGTGGGCTCCGGCCTACCGGTGAGCGGACTCGTGTCGGACGGTCACAACGACGGCACCCTCCCCTCTGGCAAGGAGGGTGAGGGCCGGCGCAGCGAGACCGGTCGTCCGCGCGACGCCCGTGTGCGCGAGGGCGGCCCCGGGCTGGGCCAACACTTCCGAAGTCGGCTCCACCAGCAGGACGGTCGGCGTCGCGGTCGGCTCAGGCGCCGGTCCGGCGATCGCGAAGACGGGCGTCGAGACGGAGCGACGCGGTGCGGAGCGCCTGCTCGGAGTCGACGACATGGCCAGCAGCGTCGCGTCCTCGCCACGCGGAGCCGCCAGCTCGAGACCCGCCGCCGGACCCGTCGAGGTGAAGCCCGCTGGCAGCGAGACGGTCGGCGCACCTGTTTTCGCGGTGCGCCGGGCGCCGGGGTGGAACAGCTTAGGTCTTAGGTGGTCGCTTCCCGTTTCTCTTTTTCGGCGGTCAGGATGTCGACCCCGTTCTCGTGCCCGACGCAGCTGGCGACCGTGTCTGCATCGATGCCCAGCGCGTAGCGGACCTCCTGCCCCGCGCTCTGCTGCTCGGCCGTCGCCTCGGGGAAGGTCGTGTAGTAGGCGTCCCGGAAGTCAGTCGAGTTGGCCATCGTGTCGAGTGTGGACAACTCCGCCAGGAAGGAGCTGCGAATGGTTTCCAGCTGCTCGGAGACCTCGCTCGGCCAGTGGTAGTAGGAGTTGTCGAGAAGTGTCAGCGTCCGTCTCGTCAGATCGAGGCGAGTTGAAGCGGCCGCCATGCACCCCTGCGGGGTCCGGGGAGCCTCCGTTCAGGAGGTCGTCCTCGCCGGCGGAGAAGACCTCCGAGAGATTAGTGGCCGCGGCCGGCTGGGTGGCGGTGCAGGCGGTTATGACGAGGGTCGCCGCGACGAGTGGCATCGCAAGAAAAGGCTTCCGCACGGCGCTTACTCCGGGGTGGCCGTGCAGAGCGCGGATGCGAAGGCGCCGGTGCTGGTGTGCTCGGCGACGACCTCGCCGTCGAGGGTGATGCGGCAGCTGATGTCGCCCTCGTCGTCGACGCCGTTCAAAGCGGACAGAGTGAAGCTCTGGAAGGTGAAGTCACCGCCGGTCTGGACCTGCAGCTCCTTCGTGAAAGGGAGCACCTGGCCGGTCGCCTGCTCGGAGCCGGAGGTTGTTCCGTCGAAGGTCGACCAGGTGATCGACGCCGAGGTCGCGGTACCGCTGACCTCGTAGACAAGGGTGCGCGGCACGGCGGCCGCCTCGGAGCTCTCGGCCTGCGCAGTGGCGATCGCGTCCGAGACGCCGCTCGCGAATCCTGCCGTGTAGACGATCGCCAGGATGATCGAGAGGATGAGCGCGACAGCGTTGAGAACGGCGCCGGCGATCGCTGTGCCCCGCGAGCGGCCCTTGAGGAAAAGACCGATGACGCCGAGGACGAGTCCGATGAAGGCGAGGAATCCCGAGACGTAGTTGACGATCGGGATCAAGGCGCCAACCAGCGCGAGAATCCCGATGATGAGGGAGGCGAGGCCCAGCCCGTTGCCCGTCTTCTTCGGAACAGCGGGGGTGGAGTCGGGGAACACTGCGGGGTTGAACTCGGTCATCTGCGGAGTCTGTCAGGGGTTGGCAGGCACTCGAGAATCCGCAGAGTGGAATTGCCTATGCGGCTGCTTGGTCTGCGTTTACGCGTCCATTCCTGCCTGGAGAGCATCCCTCCTGTGCACTCCAGCATCTCGTCCCGCCACCGCTGACCTCCTCCGGACGCTCTCCGACTCCGACGGCGCGACCTGGGGCATAACCGTGATCAAGCCCAGCGGACGCACGGCCGGCGGCGTCTCTTCGATCCTGGAGCGGCTCGAGGGAGCCGGCTGGGTGGTCTCTGAAGAGGCAGCGGCCTAATCGCGTTCACAACTCAGGAAGACTTCATCCGTGCGCCCGCGGATCCGCCAGAACACCCGGCGCCGCCGACGTTCATCCTTCGTTATGAACGCGATCGGCCGAGCGAGCCTTCTCGGAGCGGCGGACGAGGCGGAACCTGGAGCCGAGCTACTCCAGCCGGCGGAGGAAGCGGGCCGGCTGATCGAGGAAGCTGCGCCAGGTGCGCACCAGGTCGAGGTCGTCGTAGCGGCAGTCGCGCAGGCCGGTCTCGTCGAGCTCGTAGAGGTCGGCTCCGGGGAGGGCGGCGAGGATCGGCGAGTGGGTGGAGAGCAGGACCTGGGAGCCGCCGGCGATCAGGTCGCGCAGCTGTCCGATCAGAGCGAGGCACCCCGAGACGGAGAGCGCGGACTCCGGCTCGTCGAGGAGCCAGAGGCCGCGGATCCGTGAGCGCTTCATCACGATGTCGAGGAACGACTCGCCGTGGCTGCGCTCGTGGTATCCGCCGTCGATCCCAACGTCTTCGAGGTAGCTGAAGAAGCCGTGCATCGTCTCGGCGCGGAGGAAGAAGCCGCGCTTCGAGGCGCCCGCTCCGCGCACCAGCTGCAGGTGCTCGGCCAGGTCCGACTCCGAGACGCGGGAGCGGTGCATCGCGCCGGTCGAGCCGCCCTCGGCGTTCAGGCCGTAGGCGAGGGCGACCGCCTCGAGCAGCGTCGACTTGCCCGAGCCGTTCTCGCCGGTGATCACGGTGACCGCGCCGAGGTCCCAGCCCTCGGTCAGCACCTGCCGCACAGGCGCGAGCGTCGCCGGCCACTGCGCGAGGTCGAGGGGGTGCTCGGGGTGGGCCTGGATGCGACGCACCGGGAGGGTCGAGAACACTCGGTCAGTCAAGCAGGTCGACGCTCCAGCCCGCTTCGGCGAGGGCACGGGCCGTGTCGGCGCGGGGGGAGTAGGGCAGGTCGACGGCGCCCACCACGCGGTAGTCGGTGTCGCCGGGGCCGACCCAGAGGACGGAGTCGGCGGGGCCCGCCCGTCGCAGTGCGGCGCGGACGGCGTCGGCCGGCTCCGCGATCTCGCGCACCTCGCAGCGCTCGACGCGGCGGGCGCCGTCAACGAGGGCACGGCGGATGCGCGCGGGGTCCTCGAAGCGCGGGTGGTGATCGGTGACGATCACCAGGTCCGCGCGCTCGGCCGCCGCCCGGCCCATCGGCGCGCGCTTGCTCGGGTCGCGGTCGCCGTCGGCCCCGAGGATGACGAGCACTCGCCCGGGAGTCACTTCGCGCAACGCGTCGACGGTATGTGCGACCGAGTCGGGGGTGTGTGAGAAGTCGAGGTAGACCCGCGGCCCGTCGGCACCCGAGACGAGCAGGGTCCGCCCGGGTACGGTGACGTCGATCCCGGAGCCGACGGCCGCCGCCAGCCCGTCGCGCTCGTGCCCCGCCTCGATCAGCATCACCAGCGCGAGCGCCGCGTTCGAGGCCATGTGGCGTCCGAGCAGGGGGACGGAGGTGGTCATCGACCAGCCGTCGCGGGAGGCGAGTCGGAACCGCGTTCGGTCGAACGAGGTGTCGAGCACGTCGATCAGCCAGTCCGAGTCGCCGTCTGTCGAGAGCGTGACGACCGGGATCGCGGCCTCGCGGGCGACTCGGCGTCCCGCCTCCGTGTCGACGACCACGACACCGCGGCGGCTGCGCAGAGGAGTGAACAGGCGCTGCTTCGCGCGGAGGTACTCGTCCAGGTCGCCGAAGTCGTCGAGGTGGTCGTGGCTGAGGTTGGTGAATCCGGCGACATCGAGCACGATCCCCTCGACCCGCGAGCGCACCAGCGCCTGGGCGCTGACCTCGATCGCGGCCGTCTCGACCCCGTCCTCGCTCATCCGGGCGAGGAGCGCGTGCAGCTCCGAAGCCTCGGGCGTGGTGAGGCGGCTGGCCACGACGTGGTCGCCGCTGCGGCGTTGTGCGGTGGAGCTCAGGCCCGAGACGATGCCGAGCTGCCGGAGCACCGCGTCGAGGAGGTGCACGGTGCTGGTCTTGCCGTTGGTGCCGGTCACGCCGAGGAGCGTCATTCGAGTGCGGTCGGACCCGTAAACGCGGGCGGCGATCCCGCCCAGCGCGGCGCGGGGGTCGGGGCTGACCAGGACGGGGAGTCCGCAGGCGCGTGCCGCCTCGATCCCGTCGTCGTCGGTCAGCACCGCGACGGCTCCCGCCTGGGCTGCGGCGGCGGCGAATCTCGATCCGTGCGCGTGGCGACCGGGCAGTGCGGCGAAAAGCGCTCCCGGCCGGATCTCGCGGTGGGCGAGGGTGACGCTCGTCACGCGGGCACCGCCGTCGCCGAGGAGTCGGAGGCCTGGGCCGACGAGGTCCTTCAGAGCGGCGCCGCTCGTGTGCAGCGGGGCGAGGAGCCGGAACGCCGGCATGCGTGCCTCCTGTCGGCACGACGGATCGGGCCCCGCGCAGCGTCTGCACGCGGGGCCCGACCAGTCATTTCGCAGTCGGTCCGTAGAAGGAGCTGATCTCGTCGAGCTCCATCTCGGCTGTGGTCTGGATGAGCTTGAGCAGCTCGGGGTCCAGGCCCGGCGAGAACTCCTCGAAGCGCTCCGGTGCGATAACGGAGGGGACGCCCTCGGGCGCCTGCTCCTTCGACTCGAGGTCCGTGCCATCATTCGAGGGCGAGGCTCCGCGGTAGATCTTCCCCGCCTCCGACGCGCCGTCGAGGTCGAACGTGTACTGCTTGCTCTGGAGTCCGAGGTCGACGAGCTTCTTGACCTCGGGGAACTTCTCGGCGTTCGTCTTCGGGATGGGAAGAGTCTTCTTCCAGTCGACACCGAGTGTTTCGAGCGCCTTCGCATAGCCGTTCTCGTGCGCCTGGTCGCGCACGATCAGGTAGGCGATGGTGGAGCGCGCGGTCTTATTGTCGGTCATCTCGTAGATGCGGCACTTCTGCAGGCGGCCAGTGGATTCGAGCATCAGGTTATAGAGCAGATCGAGCACGAGATTGCCCGAGTTGTAGACGTAGCTGCCGCTCCACGGGTTGCCTGCCGCATCGACGGGCAGTGCGCCCTGGGCGCCGACGAGGTAGTGGTGGATATTGCTTGTGTCCAGCGCGATGCTGAGTGGTGTCGCGCCGCCCGCGCCCGGGGTGTCGAGCGGATCCGTCGGCTTCCCCTGATAGCGCGGAGAACCGTCGAGCAGGCGCGAGATAGTCGTGCCGATCAGCTCGACGTGGCTGATCTCCTCGGTGCCGATGCCCTGGATCAGGTCCCGATAGGGCTTCGCGTCGGCGCCGCGGAAGTTCATGGCCTGGAAGAGATACTGCATCATTGTGCGCATCTCGCCGAACTGCCCGCCGAGCCCCTCCTGCAGGGCGTTGGCGGCGGCCGGATCCGGTTCGTCCTGCTCGATGTCGTTGATGAGTCGTTGCACGTGGAAGAACATCATTTGCCTCCAGAAGGATCGGTACCTTCAGCCTGCGACGGGATCCTCGCCCCGCAGGAGCCCCTTGCGGCGAGCGCCCGGCTGTGATTCCTTCCGGCTGCGATTCCCCCGCCGGTGAACACCCGTCTGCGATGTCCTCTCAGCGCAGTGCGAACGCCTCCCGGTAGAGCGCGGTCAGCTCCGGTGAGCTCGGACCGCTGAGCCCGCAGGTGAGGATCGTGTCTCCGTCGGCCGCGAGGAGGTAGTCGACACCGTTCTCGAAGGTGATCGGCGCGCCGTCGACGGCCGACTCGGCGGCCTGCGTGAGCGTCACCGTGTCACCGACCTCTCCGGCGTAGCGGTCGAGGACGTGGAGGGTGACGACCGCGCCGTCGATGCCGCGCACTTCCGCGCGGAAGGCGACCTGGGCGGGGGAGAGCGCCTCCGCGGTGACCGGTGAGCAGACGGCGCCCGGTCCGCCGGTGCTGTAGAGCTGGAACGACGTGCTCGATGTGCCGCCGATACCGAGGGCGAAGGGGAGCAGCAGCGACGCGGCCGCCGCGGTGCTGAGCGCTCCCACGCCGACCGTGAGCCACGGGGAACGGCGGCGATACACCGACGTCGACGGCTCCTGCCTGCCGGGCCCGCCGGTTGCCGCCGCGATATGAGCGGCGAGCTCGACCGGAGCGAGTGGGGGGAGCGTCGCGGCGGGGTCGATGGTGTGCAGCACCGAGCGCGGGTCCTCGGTCGATGAGCTGCGCTCCTGGCCGGCGAGAAGCTCGGCGAACTCCGTCCGCCCTCGGTCCAGGCGCATCGCGACCGACTCCGCTGACTCGGCCTGCACGACGGCGATGCCGCGGATGTCGAGCCCCTCCCACGCCCAGAGCCTGAGGAGCTCGGCATCGGCCTCGCGGACCCGGGCTAGAGCGAGGCGGGCGGCGACATCGGACGCCTCCTCGTCGTGTACCTGCGGAGGATCGACGACGCCGACCCGCTGCGCCAGCAGCACCTGCCTCCGCTGCACCCGCCGGGCGGTCTGGAGTTGCAGCCGCGCGACTCCGATGGCCCACGGGACAGGGTCGCCGTCCGGGAGGTCGTCCCACCGGCGGTGCAGCACGCCGAGGGTCGAAGCGAGGACGTCGTCGGCCTGAGCCTCGTCGGTGCGGCGCCAGAGGTAGCGGCGGACGGGGTCGGCGATCGCGGCGGCGAGAGCGGCGAAGCGCTCCGGGCCCGCGAGAGGAGTTGGCATGCCTCCATGCTCCTCCTCGGTGCCGGGTGCCGCTCGCCAGGGCCCGGCGCGCCGCGCGGTGACGGGGCCGAGGAGGACCGCGGAGCAGAGGAGCGAGCGACCCGTCAGCGCCCGAAGGCGCCCGCGTCCTCGAGCCAGCCCGCGACGAACGGCTCGATGTCGTCCACTTCGGCCAGCGCGAGCCGGTCGAGCCGGACGCCGCGGCACTCCAGGGTGAGCACGTGCCCGCGCACGGAGGCGGCCGCGCGGACGGCGCCGTCGCCCTCCCAGACCTCGAACGGCTCCTGCTCCCCGTCGACCGCGATCTCGGCGATGCGGGTCGGCGCGGGGAGCGCCTCCGGGCGGACGAACGAGACCGGCGACTCCTCGCGGCCGCAGAGCAGCGCGACGTCCCGGCGGGGATCGCCCAGGGTCGTCCGCGTCTCGACGGAGGGACCCGACCCACCGCGGACCGCGCCGGCCCCGAGGAACGCCAGGCCGTGCGGTGCGCCCGAGAAGATCCATTCGCCGAGCAGGCGCCGACCACTCCAGCCGCAGACCGCCCACAGCGGCAGATCTCCGAAGGAGGCGCGGACCCGGGCGGCCCACTCCTCGAGGTGCGCGCAGTACTCCGCCTCGTCGAGACAGCCGCCGGAGTGCATGGCCCGATCGTAGGACGAGGGCTCCGGGGAGGCCAGGCCCCTCGCTACTGTGAACTCCGACCCCCGCCTTCCTTTCCCGCCGAGGAGCCCCATGCCCATCTGGACCCTGCACGGAGACGGCCGTACCGTCGAGCCCGGCGCCGTCGTCGCCCCCGGTGAGCGGCTCAGCTGGCCCGCGACCGTCGCGATCGGCATCCAGCACGTCGTCGCCATGTTCGGAGCGACGTTCCTGGTGCCCGTGCTCACCGGGTTCCCGGTCGCCACGACCCTGCTCTTCTCGGGTGTCGGCACGCTGCTGTTCCTCCTGGTCACCCGCAACCGGCTGCCCAGTTACCTCGGTTCGAGCTTCGCGTTCATCGCGCCGGTGACGGCGGCGACGACGGTCGGAGGGACGGGGTCGGCGCTCGCCGGAGTCGTCGCGGTCGGGCTGCTGCTCGCCGCGGTCGGTGTCGTGGTGCAGGTCGTCGGCCTCGGCTGGATCGACAGGCTGATGCCGCCCGTGGTGGCCGGCGCGATCGTGGCGCTGATCGGCTTCAACCTGGCTCCGACCGCCTACACCAGCTTCGAGAAAGCGCCGGTTACCGGGACGATCACGCTTGCCGCGATCATCCTGTCGAGCGTGTTCTTGCGGGGCTTTCTCGGTCGCGTCTCGATCTTCCTCGGTGTGCTCATCGGCTACGTGGTGGCGCTCGTGCGCGACGAGATCGACTACTCCACGGTCGGCGCGGCCGACTGGTTCGGCCTGCCGCCGTTCACTTTTCCCGACTTCGGGTCCGGATCCACGTGGTCGGGCATCGCGATGTTCCTCCCGGTCGTGCTCGTGCTGATCGCCGAGAACGTGGGGCATGTGCGCGGAGTCGCGACGATGACCGACGCCTCCGCCAACGCGAGCACCGGCCGTGCGCTCATCGCCGACGGCCTGGCCACCACGCTGTCGGGTGCCTTCGGCGGCTCCGGAACCACCACCTACGGCGAGAACATCGGAGTGATGGCCGCCACCCGGGTGTATTCGACGGCCGCCTACTGGGTCGCGGGTATCACCGCGATCCTGCTCAGCCTCTCGCCCAAGGCCGGCGCTGTCTTCAACTCGATCCCGGCGGGAGTCCTGGGCGGCGCGACCACCGCGCTGTACGGCCTCATCGGTGTGATCGGCATCAAGATCTGGATCGACAACCGCGTCGACTTCTCGCGCCCGGTCAACCAGTACACGGCCGCGGTCTCGCTCGTGATCGCGATCGCCGGCTTCTCGTTCTCGTCGGGGGGCTTCGAGCTCGGCGGCATCGTCCTCGGAGCCGGCGCGGCCCTGGTGATCTACCACCTCGGCAACGCGATCGCTCGCTGGCGCCGGACCGGCGCTGACGACGGCGGCCCCCTCCCCGTCATCGGCCAGCTCGGTGGGGACCCCCAGGACGGCTGAGGCGCCTCCGCCTCCACCCGCCGGGCGGTGTCTCACCGCACAGGCCCGGAGCGGCGCAGCGTTTACCACGTTCGAAGCAGTCCGCAACCCGGTGCGCTCCCAGGGGTCTCCCGCCTAACGTCGAGGTGACGACCGCAGCAGCGGAACGCCGCACACCGAGTGAGACAGCAAGGAGCACCACCGTGCCGCAGATCATCGAGACCGTCGACGTCACCGTCCCCGTGTCCGTCGCTTACAACCAGTGGACCCAGTTCGAGGAGTTCCCGCGCTTCCTCGACGAGGTCGAGTCGATCCAGCAGGTCACCGACACCCTCACCGTCTGGAAGGTGAAGGTCGGCCCCGTCGAGCGCGAGTTCGAGGCGAACATCACCGAGCAGCACCCCGACGAGCGCGTCGCGTGGAACAGCACCGGCGGCGAGACCGATCACGCGGGCGTCGTCACCTTCCACAAGCTCTCCGACACCGAGACCCGCGTCACCGTGCAGCTCGACTGGGAGCCGAAGGGCTTCCTCGAGACCCTCGGCTCGCTCGTCGGCGCCGGCAGCCACGCTGTGAAGAAGGACCTGAACAACTTCAAGGAGTACATCGAGAAGCAGGGCACGCCTGACGGTGCCTGGCGCGGCGACGTCGAGGCCTGAGCGGTGACGGATGCACCTGCCTCGTCGGACGGCGAGAAAAAGGCGAACGGTCTCGGCGACGACGAGACCATCCCCGACTCCAAGGACGGGCTGGCGGTAGGAGTCTCCGGAGACTCACACTTCAACCCCGAGGAGGACACTCCCGAGGAGCCCGCCGAGAGCTAACCGCTCTCCGCCGGGGCACTCCTCCGCGAGATGCCACTTGTGCGTGCGACACGCCGTGACGCGTCCACACAAGTGGCATCTCGCGGTGGGGGCTCAGCGCCAGGCGCGGGTGTACTGCGGTGGCACCGGGAGCGGCGCGCCGAGGTCGTGCGCCATCCGCACCGGAGCATTCGGGTCGCGGAGCAGCTCGCGGGCGAGCAGCACGACGTCGGCGTCGCCGTTCGTGATGACGCCCTCTGCCTGCTCCGCCGTGGTGATCAGTCCCACGGCTCCAACGGGCGCACCCGTCGCCTTCCGCAGGTCGCGTGCGAAGGGCACCTGGTAGAGCGGAGCGACCGGGATGCTCGCGTGCACGAGACCGCCGGTGGACACGTCGAAGAGGTCTACGCCCTCGGCGCGCGCCCACTCCGAGACGGTGATCGTCTCGTCCAGCGTCCAGCCGCCCTCGGCCCAGTCGGTCGCCGAGAAGCGCACGAGCAGCACGAGTTCGCCGATCTCGGCCCGGACTGCGCGGACGACGTCGAGCAGCAGGCGCGCCCTGTTCTCGAGCGAGCCGCCGTAAGAGTCATCGCGCCGGTTGGAGAGCGGCGACAAGAATCGGTGCAGCAGGTAGCCGTGCGCGGCGTGCAGCTCGATCACATCGAAGCCGGCATCCGCGGCGCGGCGGGCGGAGGAGCGGAATGCGTCGACAATGTCGGGCAGCTCCGCCGCAGAGAGTTCCCGCGGCTGTGCGTAGCCGTCGAACGCCACGGCCGACGGAGCGAGGCTCAGCCAGCCGCCGTCCTCCAGCGGGACCGAGCCCCGTCCGCTCCACTCGCGGTAGGTCGAGGCCTTCCGTCCGGCGTGGGCGAGCTGCACGCCCGCGAGCGCACCCTGCCCGTGCACGAAGTCGACGATCGGCGCCCAGGCGTCGCGTTGCTCGTCGCTCCACAGACCGGTGTCCCAGGGGCTGATCCGGCCCTCGGGGACGACCGCGGTCGCCTCAGCGATGACGACGCCGACTCCGCCGCGCGCGAGGGAGCCCAGGTGCACGAGGTGCCACGGCGTGGGCACGCCATCCTGCGCCTCCACCGAGTACTGGCACATCGGCGCCGCCCAGAGGCGGTTGCGGGCGGTCCTCGAGCGCAGAGTCAGCGGCTGGAACAGTGCAGTGTCGGTCATGTCTCTCCTGTCGTGCTGCTCCGCGAGATGCCACTTAGGTACGCGACACGCCGGGGGAGGCGTGCGTAAGTGGCATCTCGCGGAGGGGGTCACGTGCTCCAACCGGGCGTAGAGCCCGGCTATGCCCGGGTCAGCGCGGCCAGGTCGACCCGGGCGCGTCCTGCCAGGCGGTGCTCGGCGGAGCGAGCGACTCCAGCTCCTCGAACAGCGTGTCGGGGATCTCGAGCGCGTCGTCGGCCACGAGCGAGTCGTAGTGCTCGGCGGAGGTGGCGCCGACGACCGTCGTCGTCACGCGCGGGTCGCGGGTCGAGAACTGCAGCGCCGCGGCGGCGAGCGGCACACCCGCCCGGTCGCAGGCCGCTCCCATCGCCGCGACGGCGTCGACGATCTCACGGGGCGCGGGCTGGTATGCGTAGGAGGCGACCGGCTCGGGCCAGCGCGCGAGCGCGCCTCCGCCGTAGACCGCCGCGTTGACCACGGTCACGCCGCGGTCGACGGAGGCATCGATGAGTTCCTCGGACGAGCGGTCGACCAGCGTGAAACGGTTGTGCGTGATCACCGCGTCGAACAGCCCGGTGTCGACGTAGTGGCGCAGCATCGGCGCGGGGCCGCCCGAGATGCCGATCGAGAGGGCGACGCCCAGCTCCTTCATCGCCACGAGCGCGCGGACGGGGCCGTCCTCCGCGAAGGCCTCGTCAGAGGAGATGCGCTCCGGGTCGTGCAGGTAGAGCAGGGGGAGGACGTCCATCCCGAGGCGCTCGCGGCTCTCGTCGAGGCTGCGCCGCATCCGCTCGGCCGAGTAGCTGCCGGTGCTGGGATCGCGGTCGAGCTTGGTGACCACGGTGATGCCCTCGGGGACTCCGCCGCGCGCCTCGAGCGCCTCGCCGATCAGGCGCTCGCTGTGGCCGCCCGCGTACTCATTCGAGGTGTCGATCACCGAGACGGGCCGGGAGCCGGGGTCGGAGTCGAGGACGCGCTCGAGGGCCGGCACCCGGTCGAGGTCGGCGACGCGCTCGGGCCGCCACGAGGTGCCGAGGGTGAGCCGGGTGACGGTGGCACCTGACGGGCCGAAGGGTCGGAGGCGAGAGGGCTGCGGAGTCATCCGCCCAGCCTGGCAGCGCCGGAGCCCTCGCCGCATCCTGTCGCGAGGTGAACGGTCGGTGGACGGGAGCGGTCCGCGCGATCGCGACGACGTCCGGCCGCGTCGTCGCGAGCGTCCCGGTCAGACGCCGGCCGAGCGTCGCCCCGCCGGGAGCGCCCCTCGAAGGGTCCGGGCGTCGGGTCGACGTCGGGCAGGCGCGCCGGCGTCCCGGCGTGACGGTGGGCACTCCACAAGACGGTGACCACCTGCTCCGCCTCGGTTCGCACCATCTCCCGCGCGCGTCCTTCGGCGGTGCCAGCGTCCGCGAGAGCGCACGACCGAGCCCAGAATCCGAGGGTAGCTCTCGTCGGGCGAGTGCGGGCCGTCCGGGAAGCCCGGAGCGGCGGAGTCCACGGCGGCGACGCCGTCGGCGAGCAGTGCGTCGCGCCGGTTCGGCCACTCCGCATCGGGGATCGCCCGCTGTCCGACCACGCCCGAGACGTCGGTGAGCGGGTCCGCGCAGGGGAGCAGGGCGGTGGCGATCCGCTGCGGCTACCGCTTCGGTCCCGCGCCGATCGCCCAGACGCGGGGCGGCTGCGCGCCGGTCACTGCGTGGTCCCCCACAATCCGCGCCTTGAACACCCACGGGTTGTGGCTCGCGACCGTGCGGGCGTTGCGCCAGTGCCGGTCGAGGTTCTTCCTCGTGCTCACTCCGGAGGCGCCGAGCGCGTCGAAGATGTCCGAGGTCGCGCGGGTGGCCAGCTGCGTCAGCACGATCTGGGCCTGCGCCGTCTCGAGCTCGGCGCGGTGGTTCTGCCGCTCGTCCTCGGCCGCATCGCCGTCGAGTGCCGCGTCGTGCGCGCGCTGCAGCGCTATCGCCGCGCGCTCGACGATCGCCGCTCCTGCGTAGGCGGCCGCCGAGACCTGCCCCACCACCTGCAGGATCTGCGGGTCCGCGGCGAACGAGTCGGCGTTCCCGTGGGAGAAGATCCGCGTCCGGTTCCGCACCTCTGCCGCGATCTCGCGCTCGGCCCCTGCGATCGAACCGGCCAGCACCGCCAGCAGCACCGCTTGGTAGAACGCGGTCTGGTAGCGGAACCGGGTGTCGAAGTCGATCACGTCCTCCGCCGCGACCACCGCCCGGGTGAAGGTGCTCGTGCCCGAGCCGGTGGTGCGCTGGCCGAAGCCGTCCCAGTCGTCGGCGTGCTCGACTCCGCTCTGGTGCGCGTCGACGATGGCGATCACCTTCTGCCCGGTGTCGGTTCGCTGGGCGAAGGTGTCGATCCAGTCGGCGAAGATGCTCCCCGTGGAGTAGTACTTGGTGCCCGTCACCGTGAAGCGCGTCGGGTCGCCCTCGACGGGTGTGACCTTCGTCAGCACGTCGCCGACCGCGACCGTGCCGATCTCGGTCCAGGCGTTGCCCCCGAGCTGCCCGCCGGCGAAGCGCTGGAGCCAGCGCTCGCGTGTCCCGTCCGTCGCGAGCAGCCGGTCCTCGACGAGCGCGAAGTGGCCGCGGAGCGCCTGCGGGATGTTCGAGTCCGCTGCGGCCAGCTCGGTCAGCAGACGGAACAGCTGCGGGAGACTTGCGCCGGCCCCGCCGGCCTCCACCGGTACGCGCACCGCGCCGAATCCCGCCTCCGCCAGCGCACGGATCTGCGCGACCGGCAGCTCCCGGGCGCTCTCCCGCGCCGCCGCTCCCTCCGCGATCTCGGCGAACAGCGGCCGGAAACGCCCCGCCAGTTCCTCGTAGTCCACGGCGGGCACGGCCCGCACCTCGGTCGCCGTCATCGTCTGCTCCTCACCGCTGCGCCCGTCCGGGCTGCTCGCGCTCGACGGTAAGGGAGCAGCCCTCTCCTCGTGTCGCCCGTGTCGAACGATGACGTCCCGTGTCCCTCCGTGACGCACCGCAGGCACACCGGCTGACACCGACCGCCGGGAATGCCACACGCCGTGCGCTGTTGGCCCTGGGGATGCCCTCCTCCACACCCGTCTCCCCGTCCGACTCCCGCAACGCCCTCGTCGTCGGTGCGACCGGCATCGGCGGCTCCGCCCTCGTCGACCTGCTCAGCGAGCAGGGCTGGCCGGTGACCGCCCTCTCGCGCCGCCCGATCGACGCCCGCCCCGGCGTCACTCCGCTCGCCGCCGACCTGCGCTCAGCCGAGGAGCTCGCTCGCGTGCTCGCCGATCAGCGGCCCACGCACGTCTTCTTCACCGCGTGGTCGCGGCAGGCGACGGAGGAGGAGAACATCGCGGTCAACGGCGGCATGGTCCGCGACCTGCTCGCGGCTCTCACCCATGCTCCGGTTGAGCACGTTGCACTCGTGACCGGCCTCAAGCACTACCTCGGCCCGTTCGAGGCCTACGGTCAGGGCGCCATGCCGGACACTCCGTTCCATGAGGAGGAGGAGCGCCTGGACGCGCCGAACTTCTACTACGCACAGGAGGACGAGCTCTTCGCCGCGGCGGATCGAGCGGGCTTCACCTGGTCGGTGCACCGCTCCCACACGGTCATCGGGCACGCTGTCGGCAACGCGATGAACATGGGCCTCACCCTCGCCGTCGCAGCGTCGATCCACCGCGCCGAGAACACGCCCTTCGTCTTCCCCGGCTCGCTCACGCAGTGGAACGGCCTCACCGATATGACGGACGCGACGATTCTCGCCGAGCAGATGCTCTGGGCGTCGACGTCGGAGGCAGGCCGCGACGAAGCCTTCAACGTGGTCAACGGCGACGTCTTCCGCTGGCGCTGGATGTGGACGCGGATCGCCGAGTACTTCGGGGTCGAGCCGGTCGGTCCCGGCGAGGTAGCGCAACCGCTCGAGCAGCAGATGGTTGATGCTCAGCCGGTCTGGGAGCGCCTCGTAGAAGAGCGTGGCCTGGTCGAGTCGGATCTGGCCCGCGTCGTTTCGTGGTGGCATACCGACGCCGATCTCGGCCGGCAGATCGAGGTCGTCACCGACATAGGCAAGTCGCGCCTGGCGGGCTTCAGCAGCTACCACCGCACCGTCGACTCGTTCACGGCTCTCTTCGACCGCTCTCGCGCAGAGCGGTTGATCCCGTAGCCGCTTCTCTGCCGTCTGTGGAGAGCAGTAGCGCGATTCCCGTGGGGACGCGGGCTTTGCGCGTGCTGGTGAAACGACGAGGGTCGATTGGCGCGCCCGAGTTCGGTCGGTCCCCGGGGCGTCATCGGCTCACGAGTGCGGAGGTCTCAGATCTCAGCCAGGCGTTCTTCGTCGCCGTCGGCACCGCATTCATCTGGGCGATGAAGTCTGCGCCGTAGGGGTCACTGGTGATTCCGCCGATACGAGCTGGGTCGCGGATGATCTGCGGTACGAGGTGAAAATACTGCACTTTCCCGAAGTAGTCGGCGAGGGCGCGGAATGATTGATTGGCGGCGATCTGCTCGAGATGGGTCTGAGTGAGCCGGACGGCGTCGGTCTCGTCTTCGAGTTGAGGCCGCTTAAGCAGCTCCACCCCATTCTTCTCAACGAGTTCCTCATCGACGATGGGACGATTCAGACCTCCTCTTTCTCCCCGGATCGAGAGGCGGTATCGCCATTCGTCCTCCGCATCGCTCAGCCGAAGATCGATGATGAGGCGGCCGCCCTGATTGTTGCGAGCGAATAAACTGCGAACTTTGCTGATGCCGCCGCGGCGTTCGACCGCCGAGGTGAGGCCGCCCCCGGTCGCCGCAATGTCTCCCAGAAAGCGAAATAGATCGAGAAGATTCGACTTGCCTGATGCATAGTGAGCCGACGACAAAAAGCCGGTTGTCGATCGGGAAGTCGAGAGACGTGAAGTTTCGCCAGTTGCTTGCTGTGACGTGCGTTATGCGCATGGTCTACCTCCTCTTCCGCTTCGGTGAGTCACCTTCAGCCCAGGGGGTGCAGCCGATTCGGACGCGGATGACAAGTGGACAAGTACGTCCTGATGTTGGGGAGAGCGGGGAGCATCAGCGGGACTCCGCCCGCGGCACTACCCGCTCGTCACCCGCGCCGCAGGGGAGAGCTGGTGACGCACAAAGTGGAGGGTGAAGCTGCGGCGGTGTCCGCCGGTGACGCGTTCGGCGAGGACACGGATGCCGAGGACGGCGACGACTCGCCACTGCTCGCTCTCCTTCCCGACAACGGCAGAGAAGACGTCGCCCGGACGAACCCTGTCCTCGCTGGTGCCGTGGCCGCTCGTACCGTGGATCATCTCGCCGCTCCTGGAGCTGGCGGACCTCGCGGTCGGCGCTTCGGCTGCGCCGCGCAGCCGCCCGCCGGTCGCGCGAGAGGGGGGCTCGAGCGACCGGCGGCCGGTTCTGCGTGCGGCAGCAGGGCCGAGCCCGCCGAAACGATCCTGTGCCGCAGGAGCAGTGTAGGACGGAGCTCCTGATCGTGGCGCGGAATGTCAACCTCTTGCGAGCGCGCTCTCTGGCTCTTCGTGTGCCGAAAAACGACGGAACCCGCCTCCCTGGCGGGGAAACGGGTCGTGTCGGCAGCAGGCAGCGGGAGTCTGATCGGGTGCGACTCAGGCGCGGAATGTCAGGCGGCGGGTTCGGCGCGACGCAGCGGGACGGCTGCGGCGCTCGTCGGCTCGGGCACGATGCGCAGGCCTGCGCCGCTGTTGGCACGCTCCATCAGAGCCTCGACCCACTCAGGGTTGATGGTGGGTTGGCGGCTGCCCTTGAACTCGAACTGGATCGGGATGGTCGGGTGCATCCACACGCCGCGGCGCCCGGTACCGGCGTGAGGGCTCGGGTCGAGAGTAAGCAGGAAGCGCTCATCGCGGCGGAACTTGTTGATGATCACGATCTGGAGGTGGGCGAGGGCGCGGTCCTCGACCTCGATGGCGGCGGGGGGAGTTCCGTACAGGATGGTGCCCATGATGTTCTCCGATCTGGCGTGCGGGTGGCTGACGTCCGTCACTTTATATCGCTAGACACGCTGTCTACTAGTTGAGCTAGCTATGTTCGATCAAGACTGCGCTTTCTGGCCATCGACGTCCGTAGCTCGATTCTGCGCCGATCGGGCACACCACAGAAAGCCCCTCGGCGGGAATGTCCGGAGAAGAAGGAAAACGAGCCAATGTCAGGCGCGGCGCTGCTCCAGAACACCGTCTGCGTCGTCGCTGATCGGTTCGTCCACGAGTTCCTGCGTGCCGTTGATCGGTGTGCTGTCAGCGGGGCGCTCGACAATATCGCGCATGGTCAGGAGGAAGCGGATGACGGTGCCGGCCTCGCTCGGATTCAAGGTCTCGGCGGCCTCGAGCATGCGGTGGTGCAGGGCGTCGAGGGTCTCGCGGACCTCACGGTGCGACGTGGGCGTCGCGACGATGCGGAGAGCGCGGCGATCGCTCGGGTGGGGTTCGCGCACGACGTGCCCGCTCTTGACCAGCCGGTCGATGAGCACGGTTGTCGAGGCGGAGGAGATGCCGAGGTAAGAGGCGAGGTCCTTGGGGCTGACGTGTACGCCGTTCTGCTGGCGGCGCATTAAGAACTGCACGGCGAGCAGGTCGTTCTCGCCCATGCCCATCGATCCGCGGGTCCTACGGCGCATCGCAGCTTCGGCGGTGTGGAAGGCGCGCATCGCGGCGAGGACCTCCACCGCTCCGGGCTCGGTCGCCTCATCCGAGTACCAGAAGGCCCCGGTTCGTTTCAGCGTGACCTCATCCATGTGGAACAGTCTAGACAGACGTGTAGCAAGAACATCTAGGTAAGCCACGCTCCCTCGGGGTGGTTGTCCGCACCGGTGAACACCTCTACCAATGAACTGCTCGTGAGACGTGCTGGATAGTGAGTGTCGAAGGGAATGACGTGCTTGACGAACTCGCCCGTCTGCAGTCGCTCCCCACGGACAGCATGGATCCGCTGCTCGGGGCCCCTCTGGTCGACCGCTACCTTGTTCTCGAGCGAGTGGGGGAGGGTGGCAGCGCGAGCGTCTACCGCGCCAGCGATCTGCTCCCCCGCGAAGCGGCCGTCTCGGTGCACCGCGACCTCTCCGACACCCCGAACGAACGCGCTCGACGCGAGCGTGAAATCCGCCTGCTGATCGACTCCCGTCACGCCAGCGTGGTCGATGTCCTCGACCAGGGCGAGCTACCCGGTGGCGGCGGCGCGTTCCTCGTCCTCGAATACTTCGACCGCAGCAACCCCGCCGCCGACGGGTTCGGCTCCGGCGACCAGCGCCTGGTCGCCGAGGTCGGCGCTCAGGCCGCCGATGCGCTCGCTCACCTTCACTGACCTGGACCCTCCTGATCGTCGGGATGCTGCTGAAGTACGCGATCAGAGCCGGCGACTGGCCGGTGAGCGTCGCCGGACCGATTCACGGCTTCGCGTTCCTTGCCTACGCAGCCGCGGCGCTCGTGCTCGCGGTGAACCAGCGCTGGACGGCCGGTGCGGCGGCGCTCGCGGTGGCCAGTGCCGTCGTGCCGTCCGCGACGGTCCTGCTCGAGCGCGCCGTCGAGCGCCGCGGGCTGCTGGAGGGGCCGTGGCGCACCTCCGTGAGCGACGACCCGCGCGACCGGCGTGCGACGGGCCGCCTCCTCCGCTGGGCCCTCGGGCGACCGGTGCTCGCGGGTGTGATCGTGCTCGCACTGGTCGCTGTGGTGTTCGCGGCGCTCCTGGTGGTCGGACCGCCCGGGGGCGGGGAGGGCTGAGCCGGGCAGGGGTGCGAGTCTGACCGGGGGTCGGAGTTGGAGGGGGGGCCTCGACCCTCACCTGTAAGTAGGAGGGTGCGGTGTGGAGGACGCGGTGAGTGAGTGGGCGTGCGGGTGGGGTTCGCGGGTGATCAGGCGGTGCGTGTCTCCGCGTCGATGAGGATCTCGGCGGCGCGGCGGGCGTGCAGAGCGGCCTCGGGGGTGCCAGCGATGGCCGCGGTGGTTTGGGCGCCCTCCGCGAGGATCGCGAGCTGCGCGGCGAGTTCCGATCCGCCTCCCGCGTCCTCCGCGAGGCTCGCGAGGAACCGCTGGAACGACTCCTTGTGCTCGCGCGCCATCTCGGCGACCGCCGGGTTCGAGGATCCCAGCTCGCCGAAAGCATTGATGAAGCCGCAGCCCCGGAACGAGTCCTCCGAGAACCAGTCGAAGAGGAAATCGTAGATCGCGAGGAGCTTGCCGCGGGGTCCGCTCGCCGCGGCAACCCTGGCGCTCACGCCGAGCGTCCACTGCTCGTGCCGGCCGTGCAGCACCGCGACGATCACCGACTCCTTACTCGGGAAGACGGAGTAGAGCCGCTTGAGCGAGACCTCCGCGGCGGTGCGCAGCTCGTCCATCCCGACCGACTGGATGCCGCGTTCGTAGTAGAGGCGGTCGGCGGCCGCGAGGATCGCCTCGCGGGGAGGGCGCTCGTCGAGGGTCGGGGACATCCGTCCATGCTATGCGGTGCGGGAACGCGCGTTCTCCGCCCGGAGTGGCGGGCGTGCGATGTGCAGGGGATTGCTGCGGAGTGGCCAATCCTGCCGCCTCGTGCGCTGCCGAAGTGCGCCGGGTCCTGCACATCGCACCTGCGCCTGCTGGGCCGACTCCGGCGACTGCGGTGGGGCAGGTGCGGTTTGCAGGGGATTCGTCAGAGGTGGGCTGTTGCGCCGCCGGATGGGCGCGAGAGCCCGGGGAAGTCCTGCGAATCGTACGGAGCCCTGCGAATCGGACGTGGGCCTGCGAATCGGACGTGGGCCTGCGAATCGTACGGAGGCCTGCAGATTAAACGGGGGCCTGCAGATCGGACGGGGAGGGCCGGGCGGGCGGCGGCTGCTAGCGTCGCGCTCGGGCGCGTCGGCGCCGGGAACGGAGGCGGGGCGCATGGTTGTCGCGATGCAGGCAGAGGGGTTCGACGGGCCGGAGGCGCTGCGCGCCGTCCAGGTCCATCCGGGAGAGCCGGCGCTCGGGCGGGTGCGAATCGCGGTGCGCGCGGCGGGCGTGAATCCGGCTGACGCGAAGCTCCTGCGCGGGATGTTCGGGCGCGGCCGGGTGCCGGTGCGTCCGGGCAGCGAGGTCTCCGGAGTGGTGACCGCCGTCGGCGAGAAGCCGGAGGGTCCGCTCGGTCCGATCCGTGTCGGCGACGAGGTCGTGGCGTTCCGGGTCTCCGGCGGATACGCGGAGGAAATGGTCGCGCCGGCGAGCGCGGTGCTGCCCAAGCCCGGAGGGCTCGACTGGGCGGCGGCGGCTGGCCTGCTGCTGGCGGGGACGACCGCCGAGCATCTCGTCGAGGCGACGCGGGTCTGCTCAGGGGACACTGTTCTCGTGCACGGGGCAGGCGGAGCCGTCGGCACGCTCGCGGTGCAGCTCGCCGTCTCCCGTGGCGCGCGGGTGCTGGGCACGACGAGCGAGCGCGGTGAGGACGTCGTCCGCCGGTTCGGTGCCGAGCCACTCCGCTACGGCGCCGGGTTGGCGGATCGTGTGCGAGCCCTGGCGACCGACGGTTCGACGCGGCGCTCGACACGGCGGGCACGGACGAGGCCCTGGACACCTCCGTGGACGTCGTCGCCGACCGCTCCCGCATCGCGACCATCGCCGGGTTCGAGCACGCCGCTCGTCTCGGCGGGATCCTCCTGCTCGGCGGCGGACCCGGCGCCGACTCCGGGACCGCCCTGCGCGACGCGGCCCGGCCCGGACTGCTGGAGCGGGCCGGACGCGGCGAGCTGCAGGTCGTGCTGGGCCCAGCTTTCCCGTTGCGGGAGGCAGCGGCGGCGCTCGCCCTCGTCGAGTCGGGTCGCGCGCGCGGCAAGGTGGTGCTGCTCCCCTGAACGCGACCCGCTCCCTCGACCTGCCGGCCCGTGGTCCATTCGATATCGCGGGCGTCGCGAACCTCCTCCGCAACCACGCCCTACCCGGAGTGGAGCGGGTCTCCGCTGACGGCCGGCGCCTGGAGCGCCTGCTCACCCTTGACGGTGCTGCGCACGCGGTCGCACTGGAGGTAATGGAGACGGGGCTGCGAGTCACCGCGCACCCGGATGTGCTGGCTGTGGCGGCGTCGGTCGTCCGCGCCTGGTTCGACCTCGACTCCGACGTGCTGGCGATCGGCCGCGAGCTCTCCCGCGATCCGCTGCTCGCGCGCGCGGTCGCGGCCCGGCCGGGGCTGCGGGCGACGCAGTACCCGGAGGCGTTCGAAGCGGCGGTGATGGCGGTGCTCGGCCAGCAGGTGTCGGTCGCCGCCGCCCGCACCTTCGGCGGTCGGACGGCGGCAGTTTTCGGCGTCCCGGGCGAGCGCGGCCTGCTGGCGTTCCCGACTCCTGCCGCTCTGCTCGCTCCGGAGTTCGAGGCGTTGCGCTCGGCGATCGGAATCACCAACGCCCGCGCGCGGACCGTGCGGGCCGTCGCCGAGGCGTTCGCCGCGGGATCGGTGCTCGACCGCGAGGGCGACCTGGCCCAGCAGCGGCGCCTCCTGCTCGCGATCCCGGGTGTCGGGCCGTGGACCGCCGACTATCTCGCGCTGCGATTCCTCGGCGATCCGGACGCGTTCCCCGCGGGCGACCTCGTGCTGCGGAAGGCGCTCGGGCGGGTGAGCGCGGCGGAGGCGGAAGCCGCGTCGCAGGCGTGGCGGCCGCACCGCGCGCACGCGGCGTTCCACCTCTGGGCGAGCACCGGGGCGGTCTGAGGCGACCGGTGTCCGTTGCCGAGGTTCCGGAGCCGCCGACGGCCCGTCCGACCGGCGGAGGGTCTCGCTGGATCTCGGTTGCGGACGGATCAGGTCAGGTACTCGACGTCGTCGTACAGGATCGGCGCGTCCTCGGCGTCCGGATCCTCGACCGCGACGTCCTCGTGCTCGAGGATGACGGCAACGCCCGGGGAGACCAGCACGCAGACCTCGCGTTCGCCCGCGACCGTGAAGCTCACCATGTCGCCGCGGTTGCGCACGGCGTCGACGAGGCGCTTCTCGAGTTCCTCGGTGTCGAGCGAAATGGACAGGAGGAAGCGGCGGCCGTCGATGCTGAGCGTCGTGCGACGCACGGTCGTCTCGGGCTCGGGGGGAGTGTCGCGGCCGCCGCGGCCCGGCGTGACCGCCTTGACCCGCAGCGACGAGGCGTGCATCCGGATGACCGCGTTCACGAGGCCAACTCCGGACGCGCCTCGTGGTGGCGGCGGCCGCCGGCGTCGACAGCCTCCCCGAGAGCGAGATCGGCCGAGCCGGTGAGACGGTGGAAGCCGTAGAGCAGACCGCGGGAGGGCTCGACCGTTTCGAGCGCCTCCGAGAGCTTCCCGAGCGCCGCCACGGTGGCGTCGTCGAGACCCTCCGGGCGCAGGTGCGCGGAGTCGGGGTGGTCGTGTGAGCTGCTCATTCAGGTGAGCCTAGGCCGACCTCACGGCTCTGTGACCCCCTTGCGCCGCCGCCGCGAATGGTTCGTGCCCGCTGCGGAAGCAAACTCAGGTGCACCTCGCGGAGGGCACCGTCCTCGGCCACGGCGGTCAGGAAGGTGCAGGCAGGTTGGCGCCGCCGATCCGTCGGGGAGCCCGGATTCAGCAGTCGCAGACCGGCCGGCGAAACGGAGTCCCAGGGGATGTGGCTGTGGCCGAAGATCAGCACGTCGGCGCCCGGGAAGGCGACGTCGGCGCGGATCTCGCGGCCGGTTGCCGGCCCGGTCTCGTGCACCACACGGAGGTCGAGCCCGGCGACGCGCGCGTGGGCGACCTCGGGCAGGCGGGCGCGTAGCGACTCCGGATCGTTGTTGCCCCAGACGGCCAGGAGGAGCGGCGCTCGCTGCTCCAGTGCGTCGAGGGTCGCCTCGTCGACCCAGTCGCCCGCGTGCACGACCAGGTCGGCTTCGTCGATCGCCTGCCACACCTCGTCGGGGAGAGTCGTCGCCCGTTTCGGCAGGTGGGTGTCGGCGAGCAGGAGGAGGCGGACCGGTCCGCCGAGCGAGGGTGGTGCGCCGTCGGGGCCGGGCAGGAGCAGGGGCATCAGCGGGCGAAGGCGGGCTGGACCATCGGCGTCAGCGGGCAGGGCCGGGCGTCGGCTCCACTCCGCCGTCGGCGCCGGGCTCGGTCGCAGTGCCGGAGCCGCGGAGGCGGGCGTCGAGCGCGTCGAGGTCGGCGGTGAACCAGAGGTGGTCGCCGCGGTTCGACTCGGCGACGAACGCCTGCAGCGCACTCGACTCCGCCACGGGTCCGGTCACGTCGCCGAGGATCACAAGTCGCTTGCCGTACGAGACGAGCTTCTGCACGAACTCGCCCGCGATCCCGGAGCGCAGGTGCAGAAACTCGGCGTCGAGCCGGCCGACGGGGACCACGATCGTCTCGACGTCGCTCCCGTAGGTCTCGCCGATGAGCGCGATGGCGTCCTCCGGAGTCGAGAGCGCGCCCCCATCGTCGTCGACGATCAGGAGGGGGACGCCCTGGCGGGTCTCGGTTCTCATCGGGCCAGCCAATCACGCCGATCCGGAAGGCGCGAGGGGCGGGCGGTGCTTCTCGTCGGCCGCCGCTTGAGAGGATTCCTTCTCGGCTGACCCGCGTGAGCTCCCCGATGTCGATCCGTTCGCTGGTGGGAGCCGCCCGGGTAGCGGTCGGCGCTGACCGGGTTGTCGGCGAGGAGGCGGATGCCGGGGGAGCGGCGCGCGCCAGGCGCCAGCGCTCCGCGTCCGCTCCTCACTCCGCCGTCGCGGCGTCCGGCTTCCTCCAGAACGGGGAGTAGTGGGACCCGTCGAGATCGTCGAACTGGCGCTGGTACAGGAAGGAGTCGTCGCCGGTGTCGCCGATCCGACCGCCCGCGGCGGCGGCGCGCTCACCCTCGCCACCCGCGGGCACGTCGTCACGAGTGCCGCCGAGGGAACCCCGCACCGCACACCCGGCTCAGCGGAACGATCGCAGTCGCAGGCTGTTCAGCACGACGAACACGCTCGAGAACGCCATTGCGGCCCCGGCCACCAGCGGCCCCAGGAGCCCGGACATCGCGAGCGGGATCGCGGCGACGTTGTAGGCGAAGGCCCAGAAGAGGTTGCCGCGGATCACGCCGAGGGTGCGGCTGCTCAGGCGCAGCGCGTCGGGCACGCGGCTCAGGTCGTCGCCGACGAGAGTGATGTCGCTCGCCTCGATCGCGGCGTCCGATCCGGTGCCCATCGCGATCCCCACCTCAGCGGCGGCGAGCGCTGCGGCATCATTCACGCCGTCCCCGACGAACGCGACGTGGCGGCCCTCGGCGCGCAGCCGCTCGATCACGGCCAGCTTCTCCTCCGGCAGCACCTCGGCGATCACCTCGTCGAGGCCCACGGCCGAGGCGACCGCCCGCGCGGCCCGCGGATTGTCGCCGGTGAGCATCAGCACTCGCAGCCCGCGCTCGCGCAGGGCGCGGACGGTGCGGGCGGCCTCGTGTCGCGGCTCGTCGCGGAGTACCGCGAAGCCGCGTAGCTCTCCGTCCCAGCCGACGCCGACGACGGTACCGCCCTCGATGCTGGCCCGCTCGGCGCGTTCGGCGAGGTCTCCCGGAGCGAAGCCCCACTGCTCCTCCAGCCAGCGCAGCCGACCGGCGACCACCAGGCGGCCCTCGACTCGGGCGCGCACGCCGAAGCCGGCGCTCGCGCGGAAACCGGTCGCCTCGGGGACGTCGAGGTGAGCGGCCCCGGCCACGATCGCGGCGGCCAGCGGATGCTCGGACCCGCGCTCGAGCGCGGCGAGCATCCGCAGGCTCTCGTCGTCGCTGGCCGCGACCACCTGGAAGGTGCCGGTGGTGAGCGTGCCGGTCTTGTCGAGCACCACCGTGTCGATCCGGCGGCCGGCCTCGAGCACCTCCGGCCCGCGCAAGAGGATCCCCAGCTGCGAGCCGCGGCCGGTCCCCACGAGAACGGCGGTCGGAGTGGCCAGGCCCAGCGCGCACGGGCACGCGACGACTAGCACCGCCACGGCGGGCGAGACGGCGGCGGCGAGGTCGGCGCCGGCGATCAGCCAGCCGACGAGGGTCGCCAGGGCGAGCACCACGACGACCGGGACGAAGACGGAGGAGACGCGGTCGGCGAGCCGCTGCACGCGCGCCTTGCCGGCCTGGGCGCTGGAGACCAGGCGGCCCATCCGGGCGAGCGTCGTCTCGGAGCCGACCCGGTCGACCAGGACGGTGAGCAGTCCGTGCGCGTTCAGCACTCCGCCGGTCACGGACGAGCCCGGCCCGACCTCCACCGGGACGCTCTCGCCGGTGAGCATGCTCGCATCGACGGCGCTCGAGCCCTCGAGCACGGTGCCGTCGGCGGCCACGGTCTCGCCAGGGCGCACCCGGAGGAGGTCGCCGACCGCGAGCGCAGACGCGGGTACCCGCTCCTCCCGCCCGTCGGCAGTGACGCGCACGGCGTCCTTCGCGCCGAGGCGGAGGAGCGCCCGCAGCGCCGCACCGGCGTCGCGCTTGGACCGCGCCTCCAGGTAGCGCCCGGCCAGCACCAGGACGGGGACGGCGGCGGCGACCTCGAGGTAGATCTCGTCGTGCCCGGAGCGGCTGCCGAGCAGCTCGAACGGCATGCTCATCCCGGGCCGGCCGGCGTCGCCGAGGAACAGTGCCCAGACGGACCAGGCGAACGCCGCGCTCACGCCGAGGCTGATCAGCGTGTCCATCGTGGTCGAGCCGTGTCGCAGCGCCCGCCAGGCATTGAGGTGAAAGGGGAGCGCGCCCCAGACGGCGACCGGTGAGGCGAGCGCGAGGCATAGCCACTGCCAGTTCGCGAACTGGAGCGGCGGGATCATCGAGAGCAGGACCACGGGCACGGCGAGCAGCGCTGAGACGCGCAGACGGGTGCGCAGGGCGCGGCGCTCGGTGTCGTCGCGGGTGGCGTCGTCGTCGGCGGGGGCGGTGTCGATCGGAGCGGAGGGGAGGGTCGCGCTGTACCCCGCGGCCTCGACGGCGGCGATCGCGTCGGCGGGACTCGTACCCTCGGGGAGCGTCAGCGTTGCCCGCTCGAGCGCGAGGTTCACGGTGGCGTGCACGCCGGGCAGAGCGTCGAGCCGTCGCTCCACGCGGGCGACGCAGGAGGCGCAGGTCATGCCTCCGATGGCCAGTTCGAGCGGAGTGCCGGCCGTTTCACCCACCTCAGCTCAGGGGTGCGAGCCGGTAGCCCGCGTCGGCGACGGCGGCGGCGATCTCCTCGCGGCCGAGCGGACGGGAGGAGCTGACGGTGACGGTCGAGACGCCGTCGGGCACGAGTGAGATGTCGACGCCGGAGACGTCGGGATAGGCGGCGAGTTCCTCCGTGACACTGCGGACGCAGTGCTCGCAGGTCATGCCGGCTACTCCGACGCTCTGCACGGAAGCGGCGGGTGTCGTGGTGTGCTCATGGCTCCCGTGGCCACCGCAGGCGCACGCCCCGCCGCCTCCGCAGGCGCAGCCGCCCGTCGAGCCGCTCGCGGTCAGGCCGAGGTCGATCCTGGTGCTCATGAAGTCCTCCTGCATCATGCGACCGGGCGGCTCAAATACCCCCCGGGGGTACCTACATGATAGGCCGATCAGGACTTCGCGGCAAGGCGGGAGAGCGCAGGGGCGAGAATCGTCCGGGCGGGAGGAACCGCCGCACGAGCAGAGGAGGCGAGGCATGGACCCCGCATCGACGCCGCACTGGGGCGTTCCTTCGAGCCGCACGCCGCCGTCCGTCCCTCTCCCCGCGCGCGTCCGGTTCGAGCCGACCGCCCTGCTCGGCTCCATGCTGCGCGTCGGTGCGCTCCCGGCCACCCTCCGCCCCCGGATGCGGCAGGCGGCTCCGGAGCGGCAACGCCGCCTCGTCGCGCTCGCCGACGTCACCGAGGGCTTCGTTGTGCTGCACACCCGCGAGTTCACGCGGGCACTGCGCCGGATCGCTGCTCCGGCCGCGGCGGCCCCGGGCGACGCCGCCTCTGTGCTGGCGGTCGGCCGTGACGGCGTGGAGCTCGCCGCCGAGCGCGCCGACGGACTCCGCATCGCCGAGTGGGAGCGGATTGTCTCGGTCGGAGTGGGGACGTCGCCCGCGGGCGCGCGCCGGGTCCGCGCCGTCGTTCTCGCCGTGCTCGCTCCGGGGAGTGTGCCGGCAGGGTCTGCCGCCGCCCGCGCCGTGGCGGAGGCGATTGCCGCGCGTCGCCGTCCGCGCACGGTCCTGATCCCGTTGGTCGTCGCTTCGCCGGGTCCGCTGGGGTGGCGCGTCGCCGATGATCGCTCTTTCCTCCTCGCGCTCGACCGGCTGCGGCGGGCTCTCGGAGAGCGCGCCTGATGCGGGTGCGCCTGCGCTTCGCCCTCGCCGCTCTCGCCGTGCTGGGCCTTGGCCTCGCGCTGCGTTTCGTGCTGACGGGGCTTCTCGCCGACATCGCGGGGGGAGTGGCGTACGTCGTCCTGGTGGCGCTGCTGGTCGCTGTGCTGCTGCCGCGGATTCCGGGCGTGACGGCGGCGGGGATCGCGCTGGCCTGGTCGATCGCGATGGAGCAGTTGCAGGCCATCGGTGTCGCCTCGCGGCTCGTCGAACTGTGGGCGCCGCTCGCCCTCGTCGTCGGCACCACGTTCTCGTGGCTCGACATCGCCGCCTACGTCCTGGGAGCCGTCGTCGCCGCGGCCGTGCATCTCGCCGTCGCTCCCCGCATGCCCGCTGCGTGAGCCGGGCCGCCCGCCGAGACACCCCTGGATCGCCGGGACACCGCCGTCGCCGCGGTACCTCAGTGACGGAGGCGGTGTCTCATCCCGCGCCTGATTAGGGTGGGCCCATGAACGAGCCGGCACGCCCCGAGACGACGGCCCTGCAGGTCACTGCCCCGCACGACCACCGCCGCGACCGGCGCATCCCCGAGCCTGTCGACCGCTTCTCGACCGGAGAGGAGTACCCCGAGTACCGCGTCGACCTCGAGCGGATCCGCTTCTCGCCCTACTTCGCCCGCCTCTCCGCGGTCACCCAGGTCATCTCGCCCTCGGGCGTCGGTCAGGTGGTGCACAATCGGCTCACCCACTCCATCAAGGTGACCGCCGTTGCGCGCGCCATCGCGATGCAGCTGACCACCACCGACCCCGCACAGCGTGAGCTCGTCGATCGGCTCGGTGGCTGCGACCCCGTTGTCGTGCAGGCCGCCGCGAGCGCGCACGACCTCGGCCACCCTCCCTTCGGCCACCTCGGCGAGCAGGCGCTCGACCGCCTCGCCCGCGACCGGCTAGGACTCGCGGAGGGCTTCGAGGGCAACGCGCAGTCGTTCCGGATCCTCTCGGAGCTCGATGTCTGCGAGACGGTGGAGGTGGGCCTGAACCTGACGGCGGCCTCGCGCGCCGCTGTGCTCAAGTACCCGTGGGGGCGGACGGTGCACCGGCCCGACATCGACTCCGCCGACCCGACCGAGCTGCCCCGCGGCTCGACCGCGAGCCGCTGGGAAACCGCGCCGCCCAAATTCTCGGCCTACACGCTCGACCTCGACGATCTCCTCGACGCGCGCTCCGGCTTCGCCGCGATCGCCCCCTGGCAGCAGACCCTCGAGTGCTCGGTGATGGATGTCGCCGACGACATCGCCTACTCGCTGCACGACCTGGACGACTTCTACCGCGCGGGCGTGCTCCAGCAGGCGGCGGTCGCGGTCGAGTTCCGTGCGTTCCTCCGTGAGCAGAACGCGCTCGCCGCCCTCGACGCGGAGGAGCTGTGGGCGCGGGCACCCGGCCATTCGCTCGAGATGCTGCGCCGAAGGCTGGTAGCCCGCGACCCGTGGATCGCGAGCGACGAGCACTTTCGCGCCTCGGTCGAGCGGGTGTCGGCCGAGCTGGTGGAGGGGCTGCTCGCGCTCCCGTTCGACGGGTCGACCCGCACCGAACGCGCGATCGAGGCGTTCGTCTCCTCCTGGATCGGTCGGCTGCAGCGCTCAGTGCTGGTGCTCGCCGAGCCGAACGTCCGCTCGGGCCACCTCTCGCTGCTCCCGGACGCCTGGCACGACGTGGCGGTGCTGAAGTTCGTGCACACCCGCTTCGTGATCGACCGGCCCGACTTCGCCACCTATCAGCGCGGCCAGTCGCAGGTGCTCGAGACGCTGGTGACGCACCTCGACGCATGGCTGGCGGATCCGCGCGACGGTTCGCGGGCGCCGCAGAAGCTGCTCGACCTGATCGAGCTCGCGACCGACGGCTACTTCCGCCTGCGCGCCGACCACCCGGACTGGCTGCCCGTGGACGAGCGGGGACGACCGACCTCGGACCCGGCGGTGCTGCAGCGGCTCGGCCGGGGCCGCGGAGTCGTCGACTACGTCGCCACGCTCACCGACGAACAGGCGATGGCGCTCGCGGCCCGCCTGCGCGGCGATCGGGAGCCGTGGGCGATGGGGACCTGACGACCCACCTCCGGCTCGCAGGAATCGGTTCGGCTCGCGGGAATCGCGCATAACGGCGAGCCGAACGCTATTTCGCGAGCCCGATAGTCGCACGGCGCCGCTCAGAGGGGTGGTTGACACCGTGCCCGCCGTATGGCCCGCCGGCTTGTCGCCCGTCATTGCAGACATGCAGGCACTTCGAAGCCCCCGAGGACACATTCTGTGTCCGCCCCGCCGGCATTCAGGAAGTGCTGTCTCAACGACAGCGTAAAATCACGGAGGCACATGCCAGGATCGATAACTCGATAGGGAGTTCCGTTGGACGGAAACGCAACGACCACGCACCGCAACGTCGCATTGCTCTCCGTCGCGACCACGCTGGCTCCGCGCGTGACCACCTCGGCCGAGATCGAGGCGCGGCTCGCTCCGGCGCTCAAGCGCCTCCGGCTCCCCACCGGCCTCCTCCAGCGGGTCGCCGGCGTGCACGAGCGCCGCAATTGGGGCGCCGAGCAGGGCTTCGACGGAGCTGCGATCGACGCCGGCAAGCGGGCTCTCGCTGAGGCCGGAGTGCGCGCCGACCAGATCGGCCTGATCATCAACACGTCGGTGACGCGCAAGCACCTCGAGCCCTCGGTCGCCGTCCGCCTGCACCACGGGCTGGGTCTGCCCTCCTCGGCCATCAACTTCGACATCGCGAATGCGTGCCTGGGCTTCGTCAACGGTATGACCCTCGCCGCGCAGCTGATCGACTCCGGCCAGATCCGCTACGCACTCATCATCGATGGCGAGGACGCCGACGAGATCCAGGTCAACACCATTGAGCGCCTCAGCCGTGAAGGAGTGAAGCGCAAGGACTTCATGAGCGAGTTCGCGAGCCTGACCCTCGGCTCCGGCGCCGCGGCGGCCGTCCTCGGCCCGGCCGACGAGCACCCCAAGGGCCACCGCATCCTCGGCGGCATCACGCGCGCGGCGACCCAGTTCAACGAGCTGTGCATCGGTAGCGTCGACGGCATGTTCACCGACGCAAAGGCGCTGCTCAAGGGCGGGATGGAGCTCGTGCTCTCGGCATGGAAGGAGGCCACCCGCGACTGGAACTGGACCGGGATGGACCGCTACATCACGCACCAGGTGTCGGATGTGCACACCGCCGCGCTGGTAAAGGCCGTCGGCATCGACCGCAGCCGCGTCCCCACGACCTACCCGACCCTCGGCAACGTGGGCCCGGCGTCGATCCCGATCACCCTCGCCCAGGAGGCCGAGACCCTGCAGCCCGGCAACCGGGTTCTGCTCATCGGAGTGGGCTCGGGCATCAACACCGCGATGCTCGAGATCGCCTGGTGACCGGCGCCCACCCGGCCGAGCGGATCCGCGGAGCGCTCGGCGCCACGGCCGCGGCGCAGCTGCCTCCGACCGGGCTCGACGGGCTCGATCCGGCGTGGTCGCGTCTCGTCGATGCTCCGGATGCGCAGGGCGTCTCCCGTCGCTGGCACCTGCTGGACACGGGTGACGCCCTCGGCGTGGAGCCGGTCGGCACGATCCTCTGCGTGCACGGCAATCCCACCTGGTCGTATCTCTGGCGTCGGCTCGCGGCCGCCACTCTCGAGGCAGCCCGCGGCGGTGGGCCCGCCTGGCGGGTGGTCGCGGTCGATCAGCTCGAGATGGGCTTCTCCGAGCGCACCGGTGCACTGCATCCGCTCGCCGACCGCGTGCGCGAGCTCTCGAACCTCACCGACGTGCTCGGGCTGGACGACGTGGTCACGCTCGGCCACGACTGGGGCGGAGTCGTCTCGCTGGGCTGGGCGGTCGACCACCCGGAGCTGCTGCGCGCCACGATGCTCCTGAACACCGCCGTCCACCAGAGCGCCGACGCGCCGATCCCGGCTCCGCTGCGGCTCGCGCTCGCCTCGGGCGTGCTCGGCGCGTCCACGGTCGGCACGCCGGCCTTCCTCGAGACGACTCTCGCGCTGGGTCACCCGGCGCTGCTCTCCGCTGTGAAGGAGGGATACCGCGCGCCCTACCGGTCTGCGTCGCGCCGCGGGGGAGTGGGTGGCTTCGTCGCCGACATCCCCGTCGACTCCGCGCACCCGAGTGACCCCGAGCTGCAGCGCATCGCCGAGGGCGTCCGCGCCCTGACCGCCCCCGCCCTGATGCTGTGGGGTCCGCTCGATCCGATCTTCTCGGACCGCTACCTCGACGACCTCGTCGACCGCCTCCCGCACGCACAGGTCCACCGCTTCGAGGGCGCGGGTCATCTGCTGGCCGAGGACGTCGACTACGCGTCCGCCGTCCTCACCTGGCTGGGCGACCTCGCCGACGGCGACGAGCCCTTCGGCGGCAACCCGGCCCCCGACGTCCGCCGCCCGAGTGCGCCGGTCGAGTCGCTGTGGGCGCACCTGGATCGGAACGCCGAGGACGACTCCCTCGCCCTGGTCGAGATGGCGCCGCCCGGGGGCGGTGGGCCCCGCTCGGTCTCGTGGCGCCTGCTCTCGCGGCGGGTCCGCGAGCTGGCCGCCGGGCTCCGCGCCTCGGGCGTCGCTCCGGGCGACCGCGTCTCGCTCCTCGTGCCGCCCGGCGCCGATCTGACGGCGCTGCTCTACGCGTGCCTGCGCATCGGAGCCGTCGTGGTCGTTGCCGACGCGGGTCTGGGCCTGCGCGGCCTCACCCGGGCGGTCCGCGGCGCCTGGCCGGATCTGGTGGTCGGCGCCCTGCCCGGGCTCACAGTCGCGCGCGCGCTGCGCTGGCCGGGCGGGCGGGTCTCGACGCAGACGCTGCCGCGCGCCTCCGCCGCCGCTCTCGGCGTCGACACCTCGCTCGGGCAGCTGATCGAGCTTGGTCGCGCCGAGCTGGCCGCGGACCCGGCCGCGCTGGGCGAGGCTCCCGCCGCCGACGCCGTGGCCGCGATCCTGTTCACCTCCGGCTCGACCGGACCCGCCAAGGGCGTCGTCTACACGCACCGCCAGCTGGCGGGCGTCCGCGACGCGCTCGCCCGCCAGTACGGCATCGGACCGGGCACCGGGCTCGTCGCCGGCTTCGCCCCGTTCGCCCTGCTCGGCCCCGCGCTGGGCACGCGATCCGCGACGCCGGACATGGACGTCACCGCGCCCCGCACGCTCACCGCGACCGCCGTCGCCGCGGCCGCCGCCCGGGTCGACGCGACCGTGCTCTTCCTCTCTCCCGCAGCCCTGACGAACGTCGTGGCGACCGCCGAAGCCTTGGGCGCCGACGACCACCGCGCCCTCGCCGGTGTCCGCACCTTCCTGTCGGCCGGAGCTCCCGTCTCGGCGGGACTGCTCGGCGAGGCGCAGGCGCTGATGCCGAACGCCTCCGCCCGCACCCCCTACGGCATGACCGAGGCGCTGCTGCTCACCGACGCAGCGCTCGAGGGCATCCGGGAGGCGGCGTCCGACGACGATCCGCGCGGCGGCGTCTGCGTCGGGGTGCCCGCCGCGGGCGTACGACTGCGGATCGCCCCGCTGGACGCGGACGGTCGGGCCGCCGACGAGCCGGTGGAGATCGTGGGCGTCACCGGCGAGATCGTCGTCTCTGCGGGGCACGTCGAGGACCACTACGAGCGGCTCTGGCTGACCGATCGGGCCGCGCGCATCGGCGCTGTCGCCGGCGAGCGCTGGCACCGCACCGGCGATGTCGGGCGGATCGACTCCGCAGGCCGGCTCTGGGTCGAGGGGCGGATGCCGCACGTCGTGGTCACGCCGGAGGGAGTGGTCACGCCGGTGGGTCCGGAGCAGCGGATCGAGTCGCGGGTGTGTTCTGTCGCGCGCGCCGCGGTCGTGGGTGCCGGGCCACGCGGAGTGGCGCAGTTGGTCGCCGTGGTCGAGCTGCGCTCGGGCGCTCGACGGGTGGCGCTGGCCGAGGAGGCGCTCGCGGCCGAGGTCCGCTCGGCTGTGGGCCGGCGGGTCGCCGCGGTGCTCGTCGTTCCGGCGCTGCCCACCGACATCCGCCACAACTCGAAGATCGACCGGGCCGCGCTCTCGCGCTGGGCCGAGGGCGTGCTGGCGGGCGGCCGGATGGTGGCGCCGTGAGGGTCCTGGTCACCGGCGCGAGCGGGCTGCTCGGAGGCGCGGTGGCCGCGGGCCTCGTCGCCCAGGGCCACGACGTGCGGACCTTCCAGCGCAGGCCTTCCGGGGTGGCGGGCGTCGAGGAGTCACGGGGCTCGCTGACCGATCCGCGCGCGGTGGAGCAGGCGGTCGCCGATTGCGAGGGAGTCGTCCACCTCGCCGCGAAGGTCTCGCTCGCGGGCGACCCGGGCGACTTCGATCGCGTGAACGTCGACGGGACCCGCCGCCTGCTCGCCGCCGCCGCCCGCGCCGGAGCGACTCGCTTCGTCCAGATCTCGTCGCCCTCCGTCGCCCACGCCGGCTCCTCGATCACCGGCGAGGACGCCGAGCCCGCCGATCCGGAGCGGGCCCGCGGCGATTACGCGCGCACCAAGGCCCGCGCCGAGCTGCTGGCCCTCGCGGCCGACGCGCCGGGTTTCTCGGTGGTGGCCGTGCGCCCGCATCTGGTCTGGGGGCCGGGCGACACCCAGCTCGTGGCCCGCATCGTCGAGCGGGCCCGCGCCGGCCGGCTGCCGTTGCTCGGCCACGGGCAGGCGCTGATCGACTCGACGTACATCGACAACGCCGCCTCGGCGATCGTCGCCGCTCTCGGGCGCGCGGAGGAGGTGCACGGCCGCTCCTACGTCGTCACTAATGGTGAGCCCCGGCCTGTCGCCGAACTGCTGGCCGGGATCTGTCGTGCCTCGGGAGTCGAACCGCCGCGGTGGTCGGTCCCCGCGGGCGTCGCGCGGGCTGCCGGCTCGCTCGTCGAGCGCGTGTGGGCCGTGCGACCCGGCGCCGATGAGCCGCCGATGACGCGCTTTCTGGCCGAGCAGCTCTCGACCGCGCACTGGTTCGACCAGCGCCGCACGCGCGCCGACCTGGGCTGGAGCCCGTCGGTGAGCCTGGACGAGGGCCTGGCCCGTCTCGCTGCCTCGTACCGCCCCGGAGACCGACGCACAACGTCAGCTGAGAAGGACTGTCGCGCACGATGACGCGCGACAGGTGCTCTCAGCTGACGTTGCGGGGCGTCCCGTCCGTCCCGGGTCCGGCTGGTCAGCCGGTCGTGATCAGTCGGCGAGGATGAGGTACAGCGCGCGACGGGTCTCGTCGAGCTTCGCAGAGGCGGCGGCGCGCTGGGCTTCGCTCGCTCCACGGAACTGCTGAACGACACCCATCAGCTTGCCGACGTTCTCGATGAACGCCCGGTCGGCGTCGCTCGCACCGGGCGTCGCCTCCCAGGCCGCGGCGAGCTCGTCGGCGTGCTCGCGGACGTAGGTTCCACCCGCGTCCGTGAGCTGGTACTCGGTGCCGCGGCCCTCGCCGACGGCCGTGATGAGGCCCTCGTCGACGAGCTGCTGGAGGGTGGGGTAGACGGAGCCGGGACTGGGGCGCCACGAGCCGTTCGTCTTTTCGGCTATGGCCTTGATCAGGCCGTAGCCGTTCGAGGACTTCTCGGCGAGGAGGGAGAGGAGGGCCGCGCGGACGTCGCCGCGTCTGGCGCGTCCTCCGCCGCGGCCGAAGGGGCCGCCGAAGCCGGGGCCGAAGCCGGGGCCGAAGCCCGGGCCGAAGCCGAAGCCGGGCCCGAAGCCGCGGCCGTGACCGCCGGGTCCGCGTCGCTGGCCGGGGTGCTCCTGGCGGGTGGAGTGGTCGCCGTCGCAGGAGTCGCGGCGGTCGTCGGAGAAGAAGGTCCTGGGGTTCATGGGTGTGCTGCTTTCTGTCGTGGGGGATCTCTGTCGATCGAATCCGTTCGCCCGTCGGGAGCGACTGCTCACGATCTGTCGGCGATGTAGTAACGATATGTCGGCGACGGATCGACTGTCAAGACGTGAATTCCCCGTAGCCTGGAGGCTCCCCGTCGAGAGGTCCCGCATGCCGCTGCCCGACTCCGAGCTCGAGGCCTACCTCGACTCCTCCCTCCTCGCTGGAGACGTCCTCACCGGCCGCGCGTCCAACCTCGGCAACCTGCGCCGTCTCGCCGCTCGCGAGCCCGCTCACCTCTACGGGGTCGATGTCGCCGAGCACTGGACGCTCGACAGCCTGCTCGCCCTGATGGGGGAGCGCGTGGGGATCAGCACCGATCCCTCCTTCGAGAGCGGGCAGGACCGGATCGACGCCCGCCTGACGATCGCGGGACTCGCCCGCTACCGCGACCGCTTCGCCGCCGCCGTCCGCGAGGGCGCGCTGCTCCTGTTCGCCACCGCGCACCCCGCGACCCTGATGGACGTCTACCGCCGCTTCGCCGCCGCCGCGACGGAGCAGGGCGCCCGCGTGATCGACGTGAACGCCCTGCCGTTCGCCGCGCCCGACGGCATCCGGGTCCCGCTCACCGACGAGCATCAGGCCCTGTGGTGCACCGGCGGGGTGACCTGCGTCTATCGCGGGGGAGGGCTCCAGCACACCCACTCGCCGGAGCCGATGGACGCGCTGCTCGACCGCCTCGACGAGCTCGGCGTCCGCCCCGACCTGGTGATCGCCGACCACGGCTTTGCGGGCGCGGCCGGCCGACGCGGTCTTCCGGTCATCGCGATCGCCGACTGCAACGACCCCGCGGTCTTCGTCGCGGAGGCACAGGGCTCGATCGAGGTGGTCGTGCCGATCGACGACGGGCTAGCCGTGCACCTCTACGGGCCGGTGATCGACTACGTCCTCGGCGCCTTCTCGGAGCGCGCGCGCACCTGACGGATCGTAGACTCGCCTTCGGCTCGTCGTGATCCCGGATCCGGCGAGCCGACCGCGTTCCCGAGTCCCCGACTCGCCACCACTGCAGACGGAGCATCCGTGACCCAGCCCCAGGACGGCCTCCTCCCGCGTTTCGCCGTCGGCGTCGATATCGGGGGGACGTCGATCAAGGCCTCGCTCGTCGACGTCACGACCGGCGAGCGTGCGGCCCGGCGTTTCGCTGTGGCGAACCCGCTGGGCAAGGAGCCCGAAGATTTCGCCGCGGCGATCGCCGGTATCGTCCGCGATGTCTCGCCGATCGCGGGCACGCCCGTCGGTGTCGGCTTCCCCGGCATCGTCCGCGGCGGCGTCGTCCGCCAGACCACCCACGTCTCGGAGCGCTGGGTCGGCCTCGACGCGCAGGCCCTGCTGTCGGAGGCGACCGGAGTGGACGTCGTCGTCGTCAACGATGCGGATGCGGCGGGCGTCGCCGAGCGCGAATTCGGCGCGATGCGCGGCCGGGAGGGCCTGCTCCTGCTGACCACTCTCGGTACGGGCATCGGTACGGCGCTCGTGCATGAGGGTGTGGTGATCCCCAACTCTGAGTTCGGCCACCTGCACATCGACGGCCCCGACTTCGAGCCGCAGGTCGGCTTCTCCGCCGTCCGGCGCGAGGGCATCACGCTCGAGGAGTGGGCCGGGCGTCTCGGCGTCTACTACCGGCACCTCGAGATGCTGCTCTCGCCGCAGCTGTTCGTGATCGGTGGCGCGGCCGCGCACGTCTTCGACGAGTTCGCGCGCTTCCTCGACATCGGTACCGAGATCGTCCCCGCCCGCTTCGGCAACGACGCCGGATTCACGGGCGCCGCGATGGTCGCCGTCTCGCCCGACCGTCTCGCCCCCTGGTACCGCTCCACCCGCGGCGCCCGCCTCGACCCCGGCACCCCCGCCGCCCCCCACCATCGAGGGAACCCCGAGCCGTCGAGGGAACCCGCAGGAGCTGGCTCCCTCGACGAGTCGGGGTTCCCTCAGTGCGCCAGCAGGCGGCGGTAGAGGGCGTCGAGGCGGGCGGCGGCGGCCGGCCAGGAGTGGGTGGCGGCCCAGTCCACGCCGCCGCGGCCGAGGCGCGCCAGGTCACCGGGCGAGCGCAGGAGGTCGAGCATCGCCGCGGCCCACGCTGAGGGTGAGTCGGACGCGAGCAGCACGCCGCTCGCGCCCTCCCGCACCGCATCGATGAGGCCGGTTGTGCGTCGTGCCAGTACCGGCGTCCCGCTACCCGCCGCCTCGAGCGCGATCAGCCCGAAGGTCTCGGCCGCCGACGGCACGAGCGCCAGCCGCGCGCTGCGCAGCCGCAGAGCCACGGTGTCGCGGTCGGCCGGCCCCTCAATCAGCACGCGGTCGGCCAGCGGAGCCGCGGCGGCGCGCACCGCATCGAGGTACGACTCCCGTCCCGCAGCCGCCCCACCGACCAGCCGCAGCACCGGCCGCTCCGTCGGCGTCATCGCTGCGAGTGCCTGCACCGCGAGCAGCTGCCCCTTGAGCGGCTGGACCCGCCCGACCAGGACGACTCCCGAGCGCTCGCCCCCGCCCGGCCGGAACCGTGCGTCGACCCCCGGCGGCACCACGACCACCCGCGCCGGATCCGCGCCGTACCCGTCGACGACGTCCTTCCGCTCCGAGGCGCCCGCCACCACGATCGCGTCGGCCGCCGCGAGCACCGAGTGTTCCGCGTCAATCCTCTGCGGCGGCTCAGGGACGTCTCCCGGAGCGAGCCGGGCGTTCTTCGCCAGCGAACTGGAGTGCATCGAGTGCACGTGCGGCCGCCCGGTGAGCATCCCGGCGAGCCCGGACACCCAGTAGTGGGAGTGGACCACGTCCGCTCCCGCCGCGGCGCGCGCGAATTCCGGCGCCGTGGAGGCCAGCGCGTACTTGTCGCCCGGCGGCACGGGAACGCCGACCACCCGCACGCCGGGTGCGAGCATCCGCACGCCCTCGCCACGGGTCAGCACCTCGACCTCCCAGCCCAGCGCCGCCAACTCCGGCAGGATCGCCGCCAGGTAGACGTTCATGCCGCCCGCGTCGCCCGTCGAGGGCTGCTCGAGCGGGGAGGTGTGCGCCGAGACGACGGCCAGACGGGGCATTCCTCCATCGTAGGGACGGCCGTGCGTCCTCCGAGATCCCGCCCAGCGGCCCGCCGCGTCCCCGGGATCGGGTTGAATAGGCGGATGCGTTCGTTCGAGCGCGGAGAGCGTGAGGTTCATGGCCCGCCAGAGTCCCCCCGGTGAGGTGCTGCCGTCGGCCGCACCCGGGTCGGTGACCGCCGGCCACGAGCCCTTCTGGGAGCAGGACATCCGCGCACTCGTCGGCACCGCCGCGTTCGAGAAGGGCGCCGCCTACGCCGACGAGGGACGCGTCCGCGAGCTGCAGTGGTTCGGCGGCAGAACGCGCCTCTTCGGCCAGGTCCGCGGATCCGGTCGGCTGCCCTACGCGGTGAGCGTGCAGTTGCGCGACGAGGGCGAGCACTGGAGCCTGCTCGGCGGCGCCTGCAGCTGCCCGGTCAAGCGCGAGTGCAAGCACGTCGCGGCCGTCCTGATCGAGGCCCTGCGCCGCGAGCGCGAGGGCGGAGTGGCCGGCCCGTTCCCGGGTGAGGCCGCCGTCGACGCGGTCCCGGAGTGGCGCAGTGCACTCGCTCCGCTGCTCGCCGGAGCCGACCGCTCGCGGACCGGCATCCCGCTGGGCCTGCAATTCGAGCTGCTGCCCGGCGAGCCCGTGCGCCGCCCGCCCGGCCGCTACAACTCCTACCGCCCGCCGCCCGAGCCGCGCCCGCGCCTCGGCGTCCGCCCGGTGCGGATGGGCGAGCGCGACCGCTGGGTGCGCACCGGCGCGAGCTGGCGCGACCTCGGGTACCTGCATTACAGCCACGACTACGACGAGCGCCAGATCGACGTCGTCCGCGAGATGCAGGGCCTGCTCACCGGCCACAGCGCCTCCAGTTACTACTCGCCCGACACCTGGCTCTACCTCGACCAGTGCCGGAGCGAGGCGATTTGGGCGGCCCTGCACGGCGCCGTCCGCGCGGGCATCGGCCTGGTGATGGGTGATCGCGACCAGACGCCGCTGAAGATCCTCGACACCACGGCCACCGCCTCCATCGACGTCACACGCACCCCTGCGGGCCTCGAGCTGCGCTCGCTCGTCGCGATCGGTGACCACCCGGCCCCCGAGGAGTTCGGTTTCATCGGCGACCCGGCCGTCGGCCTCTACACCTGGGAGGGGGGCGATGAGCTGCGTGCCCGCCCGGTCACCCTCATCCCGTTCGCCGCGCCGCTGCTGTCCTCGGCGCGCACGTTCCTGTGGAGCCGCGAGGCCATCCGCATCCCGATGGCCGAGGAATCGGCCTTCCTCACCGAGCACTACCAGCGGCTGCATCGCCTGTTCGACATCGTCTCCCGCGACGGCTCCTTCGAGGCGCCCGCCGTGCCCGAGCCGCGGCTGGGGCTCACCCTCGAGCACACGGAGGGCGCGGGCCTGCGCGGCTCGTGGTGGTGGCGTTACGCGGTGGAGGGGGCGCGCGGCGTCGACGCCGAGCGGCTGCCGCTCCGGGTCGGCGAGGACGCCGGCTACCGCGACCTCGACGCCGAGCAGCGCATCCTCGACTCCCTCGTCGGCGCGGGCCTGGACCCGGAGTCGACCCCCGCACTGGTCTCGCCGTCGAGCAGGCGCCTACGCCCCACTTTCGACCTGCGCGGCATGCAGACCGTCGGCTTCCTCGCCGGCGAGGTCGAGCGGCTCCACGAGCTCGGCACGGTCGAGATCGAGGAGATCGGCGAGAGAGTCGAGTACCGCGAGGCGCAGACGGCTCCCGTGGTTGCCGTGCAGACCGTCGCTCAGCCCGACAGCCGCGACTGGTTCAACCTCGAGATCTCGGTCACGGTCAACGGTGAGGCGGTCCCGCTCGCCGAGATCTTCCTCGCCCTCGCCCGCGGCGACGAGTACATGGTGCTGCCCAGCGGCGTCTACTTCGCCCTTGACGACGAACGCTTCGGCCGACTTCGCGAGCTGATCGCCGAGGCCCGAGAGCTCTCGGACGACCCCGGCGAGACCCTGCGGATCAGCCGCTTCCAGTCCTCACTCTGGGACGAGCTGGTCGAACTGGGCGTCGTGGAGGCGCAGGCCGCCGCCTGGCGCCGCTCCGTCGAGGGCCTCTCCGGCTTCACCGCGACCGGTGCCCTGGAGCCCCGCGTCCTCCCCGAGGGCTTCGCCGTCGAGCTGCGGCCCTACCAGCAGCTCGGCTACGACTGGCTCTCGTTCCTCTACGACAACCAGCTCGGCGGCGTACTCGCGGACGACATGGGCCTGGGCAAGACCGTGCAGTCCCTCGCTCTGGTCAGCCGGGTGATGCAGGAGCAGCGCGCCGCGGCCCAGGAGGCGGGCACCTCGCCGCGCCCGTTCCTCGTTGTCGCGCCCACCAGCGTCGTGCCCAACTGGGTCGGCGAGGCCAAGCGGTTCGCCCCGGACCTGCGCGTGGTCGGCATCGACGAGACGTCGAAGAAGAAGCGGAAGGCGCTCTCGAGCGTCATCGGCGAGGCGGAGCTGGTGGTCACCTCCTACGCCCTGTTCCGGCTCGACTACGAGTCGTATTCGGGCATCCAGTGGTCGGGGCTCCTCCTCGACGAGGCGCAGTTCGTCAAGAACCGCCAGTCGGCCACGCACCAGCTCGCGCGCCGCCTCGACGTTCCCTTCAAGCTCGCCATCACCGGCACGCCGATGGAGAACAACGTGATGGAGCTGTGGTCGCTCCTGTCGATCGTCGCTCCGGGCCTGTTCCCCTCGCCCGCCGGCTTCGTCGAGTTCTACCAGAAGCCGATCGAGCGCGAGGCCGACAGCGAGAAGCTCTCGCAGCTGCGGCGGCGCATCCGCCCGCTGATGCTGCGGCGCACCAAGGAGCTCGTCGCGAAGGAGCTGCCGCCCAAGCAGGAGCAGACTCTCGAGGTCGAGCTCGGCCCGAAGCAGCGCAAGGTCTACGACACCTATTTAGCGCGGGAGCGGCAGCGGGTGCTCGGCCTGATCGGCGACTTCGAGAAGAACCGTTTCGCGATCTTCCGCGCGCTGACGGTGCTGCGCCAGGTCGCCCTCGACGCGGCGCTGGTCGACGAGGCGCACGAGAGCGTCCCCTCCACCAAGCTCGACCTGCTCGACGAGCTGCTGGGCGACGCGCTCGGCGAGGGTCATCGCGTGCTGGTCTTCAGCCAGTTCACGCGGTTCCTCGGCCGGGTCCGCGGCCGGCTCGACGCGGCCGGCATCGAGTACGCCTACCTCGACGGAGCGACGAAGAAGCGCGACGAGGTCATCGAGCGGTTCCGCTCGGGTGAGGCGGGCGTGTTCCTGATCTCGCTCAAGGCGGGCGGCTTCGGGCTCAACCTCACCGAGGCCGACTACTGCATCCTGCTCGACCCGTGGTGGAACCCGGCCACGGAGTCGCAGGCCGTCGACCGCGCGCACCGCATCGGCCAGACCCGCTCGGTGATGGTCTACCGGCTCGTGGCGAAGGACACGATCGAGGAGAAGGTGATGGCCCTCAAGGAGGCGAAGGCCGCGCTCTTCGCGGCGGTCATGTCCGACGACGGCGCCGCTGCCACGGGCGGGATCACCGCCGAGGACGTGCGCGAGCTGCTGGGCTGAGCGCGGGCGCTACTCCCGCACCTGCTCCAGCAGGGTCGCGACGGCGAAGCGGGTGTCGGAGGCCAGGCGCCCCAAGCGGTGTGCCGCGCGGATCGACACGGGCCGGTGGGGATGCACGAGCCGCCGGGCCGCTGTGCAGGGCAGCGCGAAGGCGGCGACGATCCCCGCGTCGATCCCGTCCAGTCCGCCGTCGTCCCGACCGAACACGAGTTCGCGGCCTTCGCGGGCGAGAGGCTCGGGCAGGTCGGCCTCGCCGATCGGGAGGCGCAGCACGGCCAACAGGCCCGCCGCCAGCACGCGGCGGGGCAGCGGGCGGCCCAGACGTTCCGCCGCGTGCACGGTGAAGAAGTCGGCCTGCCGCTCCAGGACGCCGATGATCGCCTCGGCGAGGCGCTCCATCTCGGGGTGCAGCGAGAGCCGGGCGAGCCGACGGTAGCTGTGCATCGCGATTCGCGCATCCACCGCAAGCGCCAGCGCGATCGGACCAGGGAGGGCGGCCGCGACGCGGTTCACGAGTGGGCGCGACTCGACGGTCGGCTCCGGTGGCCGGACGTCGATGCCGCGGATCTGCGGCGAGGCTGCGAGCACGTCGCCCAGCGCGTCGGCGATCCGGTGCCGCTCGGCCGCCCAGACCGTCGCGAATGAGCGGACCTGGGCGTCGGGATGGGCGCGGGCGATCGGCAGCACCCGGGCGAGAGCGGCGTGCTCGATTGCGTGCAGGTACGCGGTGGCGACGATCGCCTCGCGATCCAGCGGCACCTCCTCGAACTCGCGCACCGAGAAGTGCTCGCGCAGGGTTCCCGGCGCATGACGGCGGTGGTCGTCGAGATCGAACGGTTCCGCGATGCCCACGTCGTGCTCCTCCGCTAGGGTCGTCCTTCCATCCTGGGCCCCTCGCGAGGGAGGCGGAAGAGCACGCGCCTCTCCCCGCGACACTGGGAGCCGGTCCTCAGGCGGACACCCCCGATTCGTCACGAACGGCTGCTCCGAGCCGCCGATCTCTGGTGGGATCGGCCCCTTCTCAACCGTGCGCGTCCTAGGGGAGTAGGTCGCCGTTAACGTCCATGATGTCGTCCGGGTTGATCGGCGCCTTCCCCGTGCTCACCTGCAACGGGATCACCGCGCCCCGCAGAGCCGTTTTGCCGGTACTCGGCGTGGTCGTCAGCACGGAACCCTCGGGGATCTTGGCGGACGCGGCCGGCTCCGTGATGCCGACGACGAAGCCCGCAGCCTCCAGGGTGGCTGACGCATCGGCGACGGTCTTCCCGGTCACATCCGGCACCTCGGCGAGGGTCGCGCCGCGCGGCGAGTTGGCGAGCATCGACGCGGGCGGATCGGCGAAGTTGTCGCCGCCGTATTTCTGATCGAGCGCCGTCATGATCGGCTTCCAAATGGCGTGGCGGGCGTTCGAGGCCTTGATCGATCCCGACTCGCCGGTGATGGTCGTGAAGCGCAGGTTCTGCTTGGTGTGGTTGTCGAAGCCCTTGATGCTGCCCACCCAGACGGCGAGCGAGGCCGCCCTGCTCGCGCCGGCGGTCCAGACGTCGGCCGCCTCGTCCGTCGTCCCCGTCTTGCCGATGTGCTCGATGCCATCGCGGGGGTTCGAGGCGGTGGCGGTACCCGAGGTCATCACTCGCTGCATCGCGTACTGCATACCGCGAGCGACCTCGGGAGTCACCGATGCTCGGCAGTTCGAGTCGGGGGTGGCGACAGCGGCTCCGTCGGAGTCGGTGATCCGGTCGATGACGACGGCGTCGCAGGTCGTGCCATCGTTCGCGATGCCCGCGTACGCGCTCGCCATAGTGAGCGGGGCGATCTCGTTGGTACCCAGGACGGCGGCCGGGCCGCTACTGAGCTCCTTGCCGTTCGCGCCGTGCACTCCGAACGATTCGGCGGTCGTACGGATGTCGCAGAGATCGAGCTTGTTGGCCATGCCCATGAAGCCGGTGTTGATCGAATTGGTCGTGGACTCGAGCGCCGTCATGGAGGAGGAGTCCTCGGACGGATCGTCGTTCCTCGGTGCGAACCGCTCGCCCTGGTAGTAGCCGCTCTCGACATTGCACTTCTTGGCGTAGGAGCCGAACCCCGACGTCGGCGACGGGAACGACTCGTTGATCGTGTGCCCCGCCTTCAGCCACTGCGCCAGCGTGAACACCTTGTAGGTCGATCCGGTCTGGACGCCGGAGCCGCCCCCCATGCTGAGGTCGACGTTGAGGTTGATGGCGCTGTAGCCGGGATTGGCGGTGAGGAACTGCTCGTCCTGGCTGTACTTCGTGTTCTGCACCATCGAGAGCACGCGGCCCGTCTTGGCCTCGACGGAGGCGGCGGTCGCGCCGAGCTGGAAGCGCGGGTCCACCGAGGGAACGTAGGCGTTCAACGCCGCCTGCGAGGCCTGCTGGATGTCGAGGTCGAGGGTTGTCACGACGTCGAAGCCGCCCTGGCGGATGCGCTGGTAGCGCTCATCGTCGCTCGCTCCGAAGACGGTGTCGTTGCGGAGGACGTTGAGCACGTAGTCGCAGAAGTAGGCGGCGTCCCCGGCCGTGGTGCAGCCGGTCGAGGGCTCGGTGATGTTCGGGGTGATCGGTTCGGCGACGGCGGCGTCGTACGCGGCCTGGTCGATTCGGCCGTGCTTGAGCTCCTCCGAGAGGATGTAGTCGCGACGCTCCTTGGTGGCGGCATAGCCGTTCGCGGCGCCGTTCGTCTCATCGCCCGGATTGTCGAAGCTGAACTTCACCGGGTTGTTCACGATCGCGAGCAGCGCCGCCGCCTGGGGGGTGGAGAGCTGGCTCGCGGGGATGCCGTAGTAGTAATTGGCCGCGGCCTCGATGCCGTACACCGTGCCTCCGAAGAGGGCGATGTTGAGGTAGCCGAGCAGGATGTCGTCCTTCGACGCCTCCTTCTCGAGCCCGATCGCGAGCCGCATCTCTTTCAGCTTGCGCTCCGGCGTCGGCGCGGTCGCCTCGTCGTAGGCCTCGGCGCGCTCGGCCTTGTCGGGGATCGACTCCGCCTTCTGCACGAGGACGTTCTTGACGTACTGCTGCGTGATCGACGAACCGCCCTGGAGGTCCTCGCCCGCCAGCGTGACGGCGATCGCGCGGAGCGTCCCCTGGAGGTCGATGCCTCCGTGCTGGTAGAAGCGCGGGTCCTCGCCGGCGACGGCGGCGTCCTTCGCGGACTGCGCAACGTCGTCCCAGCCGACCTCGACGCGGTTCTGGTCGTAGACGGAGGCGAGCAGGGTCGTGCCGTTGCTCGCGTAGATGTTGGTGCGCTGCATCAGATGGCCCACGTCGAGGTAGCCGGGCAGGTTCTGGAACATGCCGATCGTGTTACTCGTGGCGAGGCCCGTCAGCGCGAGGGCCGGAGTGACGCCGACGGTGATCAGGACACCCGCTACAGCACTCATCCCGATGAAGCCCATGACTGCCCGCAGTGACATCCCGAGCGGCCGGACGGAGCGGCGGGATGCAGTGGGGAGCGTCATGGAGGGTCGTCCTTTCGACGCGGCGAGCGGCCGCGGAGATGCAGGGGGGAGGGTGGCGAGAGCCTCGCGAACAGTCGCGCGATCCCCCGCGCTCATGGTACGTGACGCGCGCGCCCGGGCGGCGTCCTCCTCCCGGTGGAGATGCGAGCTGGCGGGCGATGTGCACGAGGGGGCGCGCCCGAGGTGCTGACCTGGAGTCACTGCATCCGTATCGTGGGGGATGCGCCTGCCCGGTGGGCGCTCCAGCACCTGTTCCACCGACGGCTCCGGGGCCCCGGTCGCCCGCCCCAGCAGAAAGCGCACATCATGGCACGCATTCACGACGACGTGACCCAGCTCGTCGGCAGGACACCTCTCGTCCGCATCAACCGCCTCGACGGCGCTGATCGGGCAACGGTCCTGGCGAAGCTCGAGTTCTACAACCCGGCGAACAGCGTGAAGGACCGGATCGGCGTCGCGATCATCGACGCGGCAGAGGCCTCGGGGGAACTGCCTCCCGGCGGGACGATCGTCGAGGGCACAAGCGGCAACACCGGCATCGCCCTCGCGATGGTCGGAGCCGCCCGCGGCTACTCGGTGATCCTCACGATGCCCGAGACGATGTCCGTCGAGCGCCGGGTCCTCCTCCGGGCCTACGGAGCCGAGATCGTGCTGACTCCCGGTAGCGAGGGCATGCGCGGTGCAGTCGAGCGCGCCCGTGCGATCGTCGACAGCACTCCCGGCGCCATCCTCGCCCGCCAGTTCGAGAACGCCGCCAACCCGGAGGTGCACCGCCGCACCACGGCCGAGGAGGTCTGGGAGGACACCGACGGCGAGGTCGACGTCTTCGTGGCCGGTATCGGCACCGGCGGCACCATCACCGGGGTCGGACAGGTGCTCAAGGAGCGCAAACCCGGTGTGCAGATCATCGGAGTGGAGCCGATCGACTCCCCGCTCCTCACCCAGGGGACCGCCGGTCCGCACAAGATCCAGGGCATTGGCGCCAACTTCGTCCCCGCGATCCTCGATCGTGAGGTCTACGACGAGATCATCGACGTCACGCTCGAGGACTCGGTGCGGGTGGCCCGGGAGATGGCCGCACAGGAGGGCATCCTCGGTGGCATCTCCTCCGGCTCGATCATGTGGGCCGCGCTCGAGGTCGCGAAGCGCCCCGAGAACGCCGGCAAGACCATCGTCGCCATCGTCTGCGACTTCGGCGAGCGGTACATCTCTACCGTTCTCTACGAGGACCTCCGCAGCTGAAACCCTCGAACCACGGCAGGACGCCCCGCCCCGGACGGGACCGCCGGCCGGAGCGCCGCGTCCTATCCGGGCCGGAGGCGCCCGGAGTGCTCGCCCGGCTCCGCGAGGACGTCCGCACCGCCCAGGAGCGCGACCCCGCCGCCCGCAGCGCGGTGGAGGTCGTCTTCGCCTACCCGGGCGTGCACGCGATCTGGGTGCACCGTGTCGCGCACGCCTGGTGGCGGCGCGGTCTGCGCCTGCCCGCCCGGCTGCTCAGCCAGGCGGCGCGGGCGGCGACCGGAGTCGAGATCCACCCCGGTGCGACCATCGGTCGGCGCCTTTTCATCGACCACGGCATGGGAGTGGTGATCGGGGAGACCGCGCGGATCGGTGAGGACTGCATGCTGTACCACGGCGTCACGCTGGGCGGGAAGTCGGCCAGGCGCGAGCGCCGGCATCCCACGCTCGGTGATCGAGTGGTCGTGGGGGCGGGCGCGGTCGTTCTTGGCCCGGTCATGCTCGGCTCCGATGTCAGCGTGGGCGCGAACGCCGTCGTGGTCAAGGATGCACCCGACGGAGCGATACTCGTCGGCATTCCTGCCCGCGATCTACGCGCGCAGGGCCGTGCCGAGGACGCGCTCGCCGCGTCGGGCTTTTTCACCGACCCGTCCCTCCAGCTCTGATCTGCGTGGATCAGTCGCCTCCGCGCGGCGTGATGTCGCGTGGAGCCCCCTTGATCTGAGCGAAAGCGTCGAGCGCGTAAGCCCGTGTCTCCTTCAGGTCGACGATCGGTGCAGGGTAGGCGTCAGGACCGCCAGCGAGCGTGTCCTCGAGCGTCCACGGCTCGTGCACGGCGGCGCCCTCCACCTCGCCCAGTTCGGGCACATTGTGGCGGATGTACACCCCGGCCGGATCGAACTTCTTCGACTGGGTGACCGGGTTGAAGACTCGGAAGAACGGCGACGCGTCGGCTCCGGAGCCCGCCACCCATTGCCAGTTCGCGGCATTACTGGCCGGATCCGCGTCGACGAGTGTGTCCCAGAACCAGTCCTCGCCCACCCGCCAGTCGACCAGCAGATTCTTGATCAGGAACGACGCGGTCACCATCCGAACGCGGTTGTGCATGTACCCGGTGCGCCAGAGCTCGCGCATTCCGGCATCGACCAGCGGGTAGCCGGTGCGGCCCTGATGCCAGGCGTCGATCGCCTCTTCGCCGGGGCGGCCCCACGGGAACGAGTCGAATCGGGTGTCGAAGTTCGCGGTCGCCAGGTCCGGCCAGTGGAACAGCAGGTGGTAGCAGAACTCCCGCCAGAGCACCTCGGACAGGAACCGGTCACTCCCATCGCCGCGGTGCAGCCCCTTCGCGTGCGCCTCCTCCAGCGCGTGCCACACCTGGAACGGACTGACCTCGCCCCAGCGCAGGTGCGGCGAGAGATTCGAGGTGGCGTCCTCGGCGGGCTGGTCGCGTCCCTCGGCGTAGTCGTCGAGCTGCTCGGCGAGGAAGGCGCGCAGCCGGTCGGTCGCCGCCTTCTCGCCGGGCGTCCAGCGTTCGCGCAGGCCCTGGGCCCAGTCGGGGTGCGTGGGCAGCAGCTCCCAGTCGTCGAGGGAGTCGGAGGCGACGTCGCCTGCGTAGCCCTCGAGCGAGCGCGGGCGGGGCAGCGGCGCGCGCGGCGTCTGCTTGGCGCGGCAGGCGCGCGCGAAGGGCGTGTAGACGGAGTAGGGGCCGCCCGCGCCGGTCTGCACCGTCCACGGCTCGAACAGCAGGGAGCCCTGGTGGCTCTCGGCCTCGCGTCCGCCGTCGCGGAGCGACTCCTTCACCGCCGCGTCGACGGTGCGTTCGGCCTTTCCGTAGCGACGATTCCAGTGCACGGCTCCGGCACCGATCTCGTCGGCGAGCTGCAGGATGACGGCCTCCGCCGGTCCTCGGCGCAGGATCAGCGTCGCTCCGTGCTCCTGCAGGTCGGCGGCGAGGGCTGCGAGACTGCCGTGCAGCCACCAGCGGGCAGCGCCCCCGAGTGGCCGGATCCCCGCCGACTCTTCGTCGAGCACGTAGCAGACCGCGACCTCGCCGCCCCGGTCGACCGCGGCGCGCAGGGCGGGGTTGTCGGCCAGGCGCAGATCGTCGCGGAGCCAGACGAGGGTGGGGGAGGCGTCACTCATGATGACCCCCATGATCCGCGAATCCCGCGCCCCGGCGAAGACCTGGTCGGGCGCTGCAGCCCGTGCTAGCGAGGCGGATCAGGAGGTGGCGATGCCGTCGCGGAGCTTGTCGCAGAGCGCGGTCAGCTGCCGCAGCTCGTCCTCGTTGAGTGCACCACCGACCTGCTCCGAGATGGTCGTCATGTGGGTGAGCGCGACGCGCCGGAAGAGCGCGTAGCCCTCGTCGGTGATGGTGATGATCGTGCCGCGCGCATCCGCCGGGTCTTCGCTCTTCTCCACGCAGCCGCGGGCGGCGAGCCGGTCGATCAGCCGACTGACGCTGGGCTGGGTCAGCAGGACGTGCCGGTTCAGGTCGCGCAGGCGTGCGCGCCGCTCGGGCTGACGAGTGAGGTTGAAGAGGACGTCGTACTCATTCATCGAGATCTCCCGCGAGGGGAACTCGGTGCTCAGGGCACGCATCACGTGGACCTGGGCGCGGAAGAGCGCCTCCCACGCAGCGACGGCCTCTCTCGACCCCACTGGTCCTCCTTCGTCGCGCCAAGGAAGCGGTTCCCTGACATCCAGACGCCATACAGCCTACGCCGCGGGCATTCAGGCGCAGCTGAGGAGGAGATGGTCGCCCGGGAACGACAGAAGGCCGACCGCTGAGGCGAGCGGCCGGCCTTCCTTCCCTTGCACCAAGAGTGTCCTGCAATCACTTTTCGCGCTTCTCCGCCACAGCAAACGGTTGACGCATCTGAACTATATAACGGCCGGGTAACGGCGCAACCACCTGTTTGCTGGGAGCTCTCTGAGCCCCTCCAGTAGCTGCCCGCCGCGCCGGGGTCGCGTCAGAACAGATCTGGCGACGGCGTCGACGCGTAGCGGATGGCGACGTCCGCGTGGCGATCGAAGCGGTAGCCGACGCCGCGGACGGTGCGGACAATCTCCTCGTAGCGGCCGAGCTTGGCCCGGAGCCGACGGACATGGACGTCGATAGTGCGCTCGTTCGGAGCGTCGTCGTCGGCAGCGCCCCAGAGCGAGGCGATGAGCTCGGCGCGCTCGATGGTGCGGCCCTCGCGGAGCACGAGGTACTGGAGAAGCTCGAACTCCTTGTACGTCAGGGCGGTGGTCTCGTCGTCGAGGATCACGCGCTTGCGCGAGATGTCGATGACGACTCCGCCGGGCGCCCGATCGAGGTCGGGTTCGGCGTCCGCGCGGCGCTTGGCAACGGCGGCCGGATCCTGGAGCGCGAGGCGGACGACGTCGACGTCACGGCCGCCGACGCCCTGCGGGGCGAGAGCAACGGAGGCGTAGGTTTCGGCGTCGGGCGCGAGTTGGGCCGTAATGCGCTTGAGCTCGTCGACCAGGCGGCCGAGGTCGACTCCGGCGGCGCGGGCCTTGGCTTCGTCAATGCCGACGTAGAGGGCGAATCCGCGGGCCTCCGTCCCCTGGGGGACGGCGCGGAGGCGGGGTGCGGCGGGGGGGTCGCCGACTGGCTGGAGGCGGGGAGCGCCTGTGGTGGCGGTGGTGGGGACGGTGCGGGGGTGGAGGAGGGTCATGACGAGTCCTTGGCTGGTCGGATCCGGGACGAGTGTCCGTGGGGGCGGATCCGGGTGTGCGCGATCGAGCCGATCCGCGAAGCGCGGTAACGGCAGAGACGGATGCAGGGCATCCAGGGGATCGTCCGCGCCTGCGACGCTCAGCTGATCGAGAGGATCAGCGGGCGGAGGCGATGCGGGGATCCGGCGAGGTCAGTTCCTCATGCACACATTCGACAGCACATGACGGGGCCACCGGCCATCATCATGCCGGCATTCCCGGAGGCCTCGAGGGAGGTCAGGGCGTGCAGGGTGTCAGTCATGCTCGACAGTAAAGCCCAGGCTGGTGCCGTGCGTCAACACGTCCGTGCGCGGAGGCGGCGCGCCGCGATGCATCGCGACGGCTGTCGCCAGCGCCGATGTACGCGTCATCCTGCGGGTTCCGCGGGTGCGACGGGCTCGAGGGTGTATTTCTTCTTCGGGTCCCAGCGGGGGATGGTGCCTTCGTCTCCGGGGACGACGATTCCGGCGGCGCGTTGCGCGTTGTCCTCCTTGAGCAGGGCGATGGCGTCGCCGGGCGCGCAGCGCGCGACGGCGCCGACCCGATAGGTGTCTTCGGCGGAATGGGTGTCGAAGTCGGCGCGGAGGACGGGGCCGCCTTCTCCGTAGACGGTGGGCCAGGGGGTGGAGTCGGCGATGCGGACGCTCATGCCGAGGGATTCCCAGTAGGTGGCAACCTTTCGGGCGTCGCCGGCGGGATCGGTTTCGCGGGGCGCCCAATGGTCGAAGCTGTAGCTGGCTCCTTTCTCTCCGCCGCCGAGTCCGCAGCTGTCGGGTGCCGCGCCGCCGGACTTGGGCCACCAGCCCGTGATGTCGAGCTGCTGGGTGGTGTCTTTAACGAACGCGATAATCGAAGCTCGTCCCTCGGTAGGTGTCGTGGTGGTCATCGGTGTCGGTTCCTCCGGATTCTCGGCTGCGCAGGCTGACGTCAGGAGCAGGACGACGGCGAGCCCGCCCGTTGCAACGATGCCACTTCTTCTCTCAGCTTTAGTCGCCATCAACAAGCTCTCCTACCCGTTTCTGCAACTCTGTGGGCCCCAGCGGCACGTAGTCAGTCACGGAGTCCAGATCGCCTCGCAAGATCCGGGCAACGTTGTTGAGTGACTCCGTTTTCACGTCGAAGTACCCCGCCCTGTCGCCCGTATCGCTCTCCACCGCCCCGTGGGCCGAGACCGGCCGACCGTTGTCGCCACCGTTCTCGACTCCGAAGACGTGGGCTCCGAACCCCGGCAGGACGGGATTCACATGGTGATCCTCACTCGCCCCCCCGTCCCACATAGGCCAGCTCGTCGCCGCTGCTGTTCTCTCCGGGGAACTTGGGGCGGCCCTGGCCGGCGTAGACGCCGTCGGCGTGAAGATCGGATGCGTTGTCGACAGAGTCGGGGAGCCCCGCGGAGCCGAGGGTGATCAGGGAGCCGAGCTGCACGTCCGGTCGGGTCGCCGCGACGGCGGCGACGGTGCTGCCGTAGGAGTGCGCGACGACGTTCGGGTGGGGGATCGAGTCCCCGCGGACGGCGGCGAGTCCGCCGAGAGCGGCGGCGAGGCGGGTGGCGCCTGCGACCGCGTCGTCCGTAGTGAGCACCGACATGTCCAGGTCGACGCCGATCGGATTGGGCGGCGTCTCGTAGCCGATCCAGGCGACGACCGCGTGCCCCGGCGGCAGCAGCGACTGCAGGTTCTGCGAGGCTCTCGTCCAGTCGGTCGTCGTCGCGGTCGTCTGCCCCATCCCGGGGACCGCGTAGGTGACGTCGGTCGCGGTGTCGAGGTCGCCGATCGAGACCGCGGCCAGGGGCGGGTCGTCGTCGGTCAGCGAGATCAGGAACCTGGGGTTCCGGCCTTCGAACGACGCCAGGGAATCGTGAATGTTCGCGAGGACGGCGAGTCGTCGCTCGATGTCCGCGAGAGCCGGCCCCACAGCGTCGGCACTGCCCGTGCCCGGAGTGATCGCGCGCAGGGCGTCCCGCTCGGCGGTCAGGCTCGCGAGCTCCGCCTCGAGGCGGAACGCGTTCGCCACCGACCGGGCACCGTAGGGAATGCCCTCGAGATTCCCGATCACCAGCGGCAGCGCCGTCAGCAGCTCGTGCTGGCGGGACGAGAACGGATCGACAGAGTCGGCTGCGGGGTCAAGGCTCTGCCACCACTCGTGTACGACGGCGGGTGGCATTCTCTGGATCTGCGCGGCCAGAGCGGGCGACGCCGCGAGCATCGCCGCGAGGTCTCCCGCGGGGACGGACGCGAGGATGGCGCGCAGCGCCTGATCGGTGGGGGGAGCGAACCGGGTTCGAGCGAGATCGAGACCCGGCGAGGAGAGCGAACCACCCCCGGCCGCGCGGAATGCGTCGGCGATCGCCTCGACCCAACTGGCCTCCTCGCCGTTCACGGTCACGAAGCGCTCGAAGGCGTTCAGGAAGGTGCAGTTCTCGATCGGGACCCAGGAGCACGCGTCCGTGAAAGACGCCCAGGAGGCGCGGACGCTGGTCAGCCGCTCCTGCATCAGCGCGCCGAACGCCCGCGCCGTCGATGCGTAGACGACGAGATCGTCCGGGTCGGCGGAGGTCCTGCCGTGCCCGAGTGGGCCCGAATGCTGCGTCGTCGTTCGCGGCGGCTCCTGGATCGCGAAGCCGGCGTTGATGACCGGCGCAGGAATCCGGTCCTCGGACGGACGCGGATCGACCAGCATCCCCTCGTCGGGCTGGACGCCGAGGCCGGCGAGCGGATGAGAACGTCGGCGCTGCTCCCGCTCGGCCTCGCGCACGTTCCAGGCCTCGAGTGCGGCGATGCGAGCCCGCTCCTTCTGAGCGGCGTACGACGTCTCGCAGATACGGTCGGCCAGGTCCCAGAGCGACCGGGAGAGGCCGACCCGGTTCTCGGAGCCGACGATGCAGGCGGTGCGGAACAGATCGGCGTACGGGCCGGTGAAGTGCTCTACGGCCGTGCCCATCGCGCCGCTCCAGGCGACTCCGTGATCCCTCAGCGAATCGCTGGCGTTGCGCAGAGTCTTCGCCAGGTCGTCGGCCGTCGCGTCGTCGAAACGGAACTCCATCGCGCCTCCTTCGTGAGTGAATGTCACGAGAATAGAGACGCACGGAGGACAGCGATCGATCTGGCGCGGAACGCGGCTCAGGGCTGGGCGAGGGGAACCGGGGCCCGGGCCGCTCGAGCGGAAGGTGCCTGACGCGGGCTCCGCAGCCCGCGGGGTCAGCCCGCCAGACCGTAGAGGCGGTCGCCCGCGTCACCCAAGCCCGGCACGATGTAGCCGAGCTCGTTGAGCTTCTCGTCGAGGGAGCCGAGGACGATGGTCACGTCGCGGTCGCCGAAGGCCTTCTCGACGGCGGCCAGACCCTCGGGGGCGGCGAGGAGGCAGACGGCGGTGACATCCACGGCCCCGCGGTCGAAGAGGAACTGGATGGCGGCAATGAGCGAGCCGCCGGTCGCGAGCATCGGGTCCAGGACGAAGCACTGCCGATTCGACAGGTCCTCGGGCAGTCGCTCGGCGTACGTGGTCGGCTCGAGGGTTTCCTCATTGCGCGCCATGCCCAGGAAGCCGACCTCGGCGGTCGGGATCAGCTTGACCATGCCCTCGAGCATGCCGAGACCTGCGCGGAGGATCGGGACGACGAGCGGCTGCGGGTCGCTGAGCGCGAGGCCGGTGGTCTGCGTCACAGGAGTGTCGATGGTGACGGTGCGGGTGCGGACGCCGCGGGTGGCTTCGTAGGCGAGGAGCGTCATCAGCTCTTCGGCGAGCTGACGGAAAGTAGGGGAGGGAGTGCGCTTGTCACGAAGCACGGTGAGCTTGTGGGTGATCAGCGGGTGGTCGGCTACGTGGACGCGCATAAGCTCAATCTACTGGCCGCGGTCGTACCGACCGGCCCGAGCGGGGCAGCGACCGCGGGAGGGGGGAGCGATGCGCGACAGCGATCTGCGCGTCCCCCCGCACTCCGACGAGTGGATGGGCCTGGCTCTCGACGAGGCGCGTCGGGCCTGCGGTTGGGGAGACGTCCCGGTGGGCGCGGTGGTGCTGGACTCGGAGGGCGCCGTGCTCGGGCTCGGGCGCAACGAGCGGGAGTTGCGCCGGGACCCGACGGCCCATGCCGAGGTGGTCGCGATCCGCGCGGCGGCCCAGGCTCGGGGCGACTGGCATCTCGAGGGCTGCACACTGGTGGTCACCCTGGAGCCGTGTGTGCTCTGCGCAGGTGCGATCCTCGCGGCACGGATCGAGCGGGTCGTGTTCGGAGCATGGGATGAGAAGGCCGGGGCGTCGGGATCGGTGCACGACCTCCTCCGCGACCGCCGGCACAATCACGTGGTCGAGGTATACCCCGGGGTGCGTGCCGAGGAGAGCTCGCGGCTACTGCTCGACTTCTTCGCCTCGCGCCGCTGACGGCGACCGCCCTCCGCTCGGAGCGCGCAGCCACTCGGCGAGTGCGAGCCGCGTCGCCGCGTGCATCCGCTCGAACCGGCCGACCGCGAGGTCGCCAGCGAGAACTGCCGCGTCGTAGCCCGCCGCTCCCGCATACTCCCCGTCGCCCTCGAGCCACTGCGCCGCCATCGCGCCGGTCAGCTCCGGGTGGAACTGCACGGCGAGCAGCCAGTCCTCGACCGCGAACGCCTCCACCTCGCCCGCCGGCGACGAGGCCAGCAGTGCGGCTCCGAGCGGCAGAGCGAAGGTGTCGCCGTGCCACTGCATGACGTCGACAGTGGCGAGGTGGCGCAGCGGGGAGCGCGCGCCCGCCTCCGTGAGCACGATGGAGCGGAAGCCGACCTCGCGGGTCGCTCCGGGGTGCACTGACTCACCGAGGGCCGACGCGATCAGTTGCGCACCGAAGCAGACGCCGAGGGTGGGACGGCGGTGGTGCAGCCGGTCCTGCAGGAGGGCGATCTCGGGGTTGATGAAGGGGTGTCGCGAGGTCTCGTAGACGCCGGCGCTGGAGCCGAGCGTGATGACCAGGTCGGGGGCGAGGATGTCGATCGCGTCGAGATCCGTCCCGGCGATGGCGTCGACCACGAAGCCCTCGGCCGTCAGCATCGGCTCGAGCGCGCCGAGCCCGGCACCGCGCTCGTTGACGATCGCCAGTGCCCGCCGCACGTCAGGCGCTCTCGTGCGGTGCCGGCGCGGTGGCAGCCGGCGGCGCGGCGGTCGGAGTCGCGGCGCTCGACTCGGCCGGTCGGGACGGCACCGTCGCCGTCCGCCCGAGGTCGACGTCCGGTTCGAGGTAGATCGTCGTCGCCGCGGGGACCGCCTCGCGGACGCGCTGCTCCGCCGCGTCGATCCCGGCGGCGACGTGCCCGAGGGTGTCGGCGGCCGGGAACGCGAGTTTCGCGGCGACGAGGATCTCGTCGGGCCCGAGGTGCAGGGTGCGCATGTGGATCACGCGCTCGACATCGTGCCCAGCCTCGAGCGCGGCGCGGATCGAAGCGACGTTGGCGGAAGTCGCCCCCTCGCCGACCACGAGGCTCTTCGTCTCGACGCCGAGGACGATCGCCACCACGATCAACAGGGTGCCGATCATGATCGTGCCGATCGCGTCGTAGACCGAATCGCCCGTGATCACGCTCAGCCCGACTCCGAGCAGCGCGAACGTCAGGCCGGTGAGCGCGGCGACGTCCTCGAGTAGCACGACCGGCAGCTCGGGCGCCTTCGCGCGGCGGATGAACGGGAGCCACGACTGCGAGCCGCGGACCCGGTTCGACTCCTTCACTCCGGTGCGCAAGGAGTAGCCCTCGAGGCAGATCGAGATCACCAGGACCAGGATCGGCAGCCAGGCGTTGTCGAGCTCGTGCGGCTCGGCGATCTTCTCGATGCCCTCGTACAGCGAGAAGACGCCGCCGACCGAGAACAGGATGATCGAGACGACGAAGGCGTAGACGTAGCGCTCGCGTCCGTAGCCGAACGGGTGCTCCTCGTCGGCGACTCTCCTGGATCGACGGCCGCCGAGCAGCAGGAGCAGCTGGTTGGCGGAGTCGGCGAGCGAATGCACCCCCTCCGCCAGCATCGAGGCGGATCCGGAGAAGAACCAGGCGATGAACTTCGTCAGAGCGATGCCGAGGTTGGCCGCGAGTGCCGCGATGATCGCGGTGCCGCCTCCGGATGCGCTCACGTGGTCTCCTCGGGCTCGCCGCTGGATGGTCGGGCCATCCTACGAGGCCCGGACCGGCCCCGGACCCCCTTGCTCGCGGGGCTGTTCGTAGGATGAGCGGCGTGATCGATGCGCCCGTGCTGCTCCCGTCCATCGCCGTCCTCGGCCTCGGCTCGATGGGGGGCGCGATCCTGACGGGCCTGCTGGATCCCGGCGTGCGCGTCGAGGGGGGCGTGCGGGTGACCAACCGCGACTCCGCGAAGGCCGCCGCCTGGGACGGCCACCCCGTGGTCACCGCGTTCGCCACCGGCGACGACACCGAGGCCAACCGGCGCGCGGTCGAGGGTGCGGCGATCGTGCTCGTGGCCGTCAAGCCGCACCTGGTGCCCGATCTGCTCGACGACATTGCGGACGCGCTCGCTCCGGGCGCCGTGGTGGTCAGCGTCGCGGCCGGAGTGACGGTGGCGACGTTCGAGCGGCACCTTCCCGCGTCGGTTGCCGTGCTCCGCTCGATGCCGAACACTCCCGCGGTCGTCGGCCGTGCCGTCACGGGACTCAGCGCGGGAACTCGGTCGAGCGACGAGGACCTGGCGCTCGTGCGCCGCCTGTTCGAGACGGTCGGCGAGGTGGTCGAGGTGCCGGAGTCGCAGCTCGACGCGCTCTCGACACTCTCGGGATCAGGGCCGGCCTACGTGTTCCTGCTGATCGAGGAGCTGATCGCCGCCGCGCTCGCGAAGGGCTTCACGTCGGAGCAGGCGTCGACTCTGGTGATCGGCACGTTCCGCGGCGCCGTCGAGTTGCTCGCCCACTCCGGCGAGGAGCCCGCTGAGCTGCGCCGCCGTGTTACGAGCCCGAAGGGCACCACCGAGCGGGCCGTCGCGGTCCTGCAGGAGGCGGACCTCGCCGCGCTCTTCACCCGCGCGACCGACGCCGCCCTGGCCCGCGCCCGCGAGCTCGCCGCCTCCTGACCCCGCTCCTTTGCCCTCCGCCCCTCCCCGCGAGATGCCACTTGTGAGGGCGACACGCCGGAGGAGGCGTGCGTAAGTGGCATCTCGCGGAGGGGGAGGGGAGGGGGCTAGGAGCCGAGGGCGGCGAAGCGCTCGATGTCGCTGGGGGTGCCGCTGACGACGATGAGGTCGTGGTTGGAGACGACGGTCTGCTCGGTCGCGTAGGTGAACGGCTTGCCGGGGCTCTTGACGCCGACGACGGTGACGCGGTGCTTGCGGCGCACGCCCGACTCGGTGAGGGTGAGACCGCGGATCGGCTTGGGCGGGTACATCTTCGCGAGCACGAAGTCGTCGTCGAACTCGATGAAATCGAGCATGCGCCCCGAGACCAGGTGCGCCACGCGCTCGCCCGCCTCCGCCTCGGGGTAGATCACGTGGTTCGCGCCGATCCGCTCGAGGATCTTGCCGTGCGAGCGCGAGATCGCTTTCGCCCAGATCTGCGGGATCTTGAGGTCGACGAGGTTCGCGGTGATCAGCACGGAGGCCTCGATCGAGGAGCCGACCGCGACGACGGCGACCTGGAAGTCCTGCGCGCCGATCTGCGCGAGAGCGTCAAGGGAGCGTGCGTCAGCCTGCACCGCGTGGGTGACCCGCTCCGACCACTTCTGCACGAGCCCGGCGTCGGCGTCGATGGCGAGGACCTCGCGGTCGAGACGGTCGAGCTGGCCGGCCGTGGCTGCTCCGAAGCGCCCAAGGCCGATCACCAGCACCGGGGCGTCGTACCTGATGCGGTCAACCAACGATGGGCCTCTCTTCCGGTCGTCTGAACAACTGCCTCCGCTGGCTGGCGGCGAGCGCAGCGGCGAGAGTCACGGTACCAACGCGGCCCATGAACATCGTCAGCGCCAGGATGTACGCCCCGGACGGCGGCAGCTCGGCCGTCAGCCCTGTCGACAGTCCGGAGGTGGCGAAGGCGGAGATGACGTCGAAGAGCACGTGATCGAGCGAGGCCTTCGTGATGTGCAGGATCAGGACCGAGGACACGGCGACCGTCGTCGCTCCCCACAGGACGACCGAGACGGCCAGGCGCAACACGTCGTTGGGGATCCGACGCCCGAATGCCTCCATATCGTTGTTGCCGCGCGCCTCGGCGAAGGCGGCCAGGAACAGGATCGCGAGGGTGGTGACCTTGATCCCGCCCGCGGTCGAGGCCGACCCGCCGCCGATGAACATCAGCATGTCGGTCACGAGCAGGCTGGACCCGTTGAGGTCGGGCACCGAGATCGTCGAGAACCCGCCCGAGCGCGTCATCGTCGAGAGGAAGAAGGACTGGAAGACGGTGTCTCCCGCGTCCAAGCTGCCGAAGGTCTTCGGGTTGTCGAACTCGAGCACGATGTAGAGGACTGCGCCGGCCACGAGCAGGATCACGGAGGTGACCAGCGTCAGCTTGACGTGCACCGACCACTTGCGCGGGCGTCTCCAGCCGCGCGAGAAGGCGTAGATCACAGGGAAACCGATGGCGCCGAGGAAAACGCCGACCATCAGGATCCCCAGAAACCAGTAGTCGTCCTCGAACGGTGTCAGGCCCGCGGCGTTGGGCGCGAAGCCGGTGTTGGTGAAGGCCATTGCAGAGTAGTAGAAGGAGTGCCAGACGGCCTCGCCGATCGGGATGCCGTCGATCAGCATCCGCGGGAACAGCAGCAGCGCGACGACGATTTCGATCGCGGCGGCGCTGATCGCGACGGTGGCGAGCAGGCCGCCGATCTCGCCCAGGCGCACGGCCTGGCCCTCGGCGACCGGCCCAGAGTGGATCCGCAGCGGGTTGGAGTCGCTGGCGACCATGAGCTTCGCGCGCAGTCCGAGGCGGCGTGAGATCGCCAGGCCCATGATCGAGGCGAGGGTCAGGACACCGAGCGCACCGATATTGACGCCGATGAAGATGATCGAGTGCCCGAACGCCGACCAGTGCGTCGCCATGTCCACCGTCGCGAGCCCGGTCACGCAGATCACCGACATCGCGGTGAAGAAGGCGTCGTGCAGCGGAGTGACGGTGTCGGTGGTGCTCGACACGGGGAGCGAGAACAGCAGGGTGAACACGAGCACGAGTGCCGAGAAGATGAGGATCGCGAAGCGGGACGGTGAGCGTCCGGCGAAGTCGTCGATCAGGTCGCGGGCCCGCTCGAATCCCGACCAGGGGGAGACGGGCGAGACGCCCACGGGGCTGCGGAACTGCTGCCGAACCACCACGGCGGATCCTCCACTCGATCGCGGCCATGCTACCCGCTCGGTGCCGCGTGACCGCGGCGCTGACTAGCCTGGGGGCATGGCTGACATCTTCGGGGTGATCGCGGACGGCACGCGCCGCGACATCCTCGCCCTGCTGCTCGAGCAGCGGCGCGAGGGCGCAACCGAGGGCATGAGTGTCTCGCGGATCGTTGCGCGTCTCGAACTGAGTCAGCCCACCGTCTCGAAACACCTCAAGGTGCTGCGCGAGTCCGGGCTCGTGACAGTGCGCGAGAGCGGCCAGCACCGCTTTTATACGCTCGAGTACGGGCCGCTGGCGGATGTGGAGGACTGGCTGCTGCCCTTCCTCGCCGAAGACGAGGCGGCCGGCGCGCTGCTTGACGCCCCGACCGCGGCCCGAGCGGAGTCGCTGGGCCGTGCCCTCGCCGAGCGGACGCACCAGGTCAGCACGGTGGTGCAGGACATTCAGCGCGGGGTCAGCGAGGGTGCGACGAAGGTGGCGGAGGCGTTGCGCCTGCGCAAGTGATGGGCGCGACGGGCCGGGACTTGCCCGGCGCTGCGTCGTGTAAGCTCGCGGGAGCCAGTTTTTCGTAAGCGGCCGCCCGTCGGGCGGTCGACCCCCTGAACGTTGTGAGGTCTTCGTGGGTTCTGTCATCAAGAAGCGTCGCAAGCGTATGGCGAAGAAGAAGCACCGCAAGCTGCTTCGCAAGACTCGCCACCAGCGTCGCAACAAGAAGTAGGCTCGCGCCTCTTCCGTCTCGAGCGTCCGCCCTTCCGGGGTCGGGCGCTCGTCTGCGTCTGCGTACCTCTCGGAGCCGTCGCCGTACACTGACCGTATGGTGGACGTGGAGCTGACGCTCGTGGGTAAGCCGGGCTGTCATCTCTGCGACGACGCACGGACCGTTATCGAGCAGGTCCTGGCCGACCTGGGCGACGAGGTCGCGGTGGCCGTCTCGGAGGTGTCGATCCTCGATGACTCGGAGCTGCACGAGCGCTATATGGAGGAGATCCCGGTGGTGCTGATCGACGGGCGCGTGCACACGTTCTGGCGGGTGGATCCGGAGCGTCTGCGCCGGGCGTTGCGTGCAATCGGGTGAGCGTCCGCTGAGCTGAGCGGAGGGGAGCGCGGCTGCGACGTACCTCTGATGGGGGACAGGAATCCTCGCGATAGCTCGCCTCTGGCCCGTACCCTCGTTACGGGGGGAGCGCATTCCTCCGTGCGCGGACGCAGATCGTCGCCCGCGGAGGAAGGACCCGCCATGTCGTCACCCCGCCGACTCGCCCTGCCCGTTCTCGCTCTCGCGGCGCTCGTCCTCGGTCTGGCCCTGCCCGGTGCGGCGGTCGCGGCGCCCTCCGGCTCGACGGTCTCGACCACCGTCGAGCAGCCTGCTGGGACGACGGTCCCGGGAGTGCCCGAGGACCCCGAGGAGCCGGGAGACGGCAGCTCCGATCCGATCCCCGGAGTGCCCGAGGAGCAGCCCGTGCCCGGCGTGCCCGAGGGGCCGACGGAGCCGGAGCAGCCCGCCCCCGTCGATCCCGCGCCTCAGGACCCCGCGCCCGTCGATCCGGCACCGGTCCAGCCCGCGCCCGTCGATCCGGCACCCGTCCAACCCGAGCAGCCGGCGCCTGTGCAGACGAGCCGGCCCTCCACGGGCGGAACGACGGGCGGCGGTCAGCAGGGCGGCTCGGGCGGCACCACCTCCGGCAGTGGTACCACCTCCGGCAGTGGTACCACCTCCGGCAGTGGTACCTCGGGCACCACCACGTCCGGCGGCACCGCCAGCGGCACCACCACGTCCGGCGGCACCGCCTCCGCCGACGCGGGCAGCGCCGCTCCCACCGCCTCCGCCCCGGGACGCACCGCGCTCGCCAGCTCCACCGAGGGCGCGCAGCCCGCGGCGGCCGGAGTCGCCTCGGCCTCCGTGTTCCTCACGCGCGCGACCGATGTCGATCCGGAGTCGCTCACCGTCGAGCTCGCTCGCTTCTACGGCGTCGGCTTCTCGTACACCGGTTTCGCGAGTGGCGAGAGCGTCTCGGCGGTCCTCCGCGATCCGAACGGCACCAAGACACCAGTGACGCTCGAGGCCGGGAGCGGCACCGCCACCATTCCGACCGCGCTGATCACCAAGTCTGGAGCCTTCACCGTCGACCTCAGCGGTGACCGGGGCTCCTTCGCCAAGGTCGGTTTCCGGCTCGCGACCTCCTCCGGTAACGGCCTCCTGCTCGAGCCTCGCGACCTCGGCGACGGCAGCACGGAGGCGCCGCGCGGCGCGGTCTGGGGCTTCGAGCCGGACGAGGAGGTCGCCGTGGGTGCCTTCCGAACGACGGGCGACCGCGCCGATCTGGCCGCGGGAGACGTCGCCGTCCAGACCGATTCCCTCGGCTGGGCCGAGCTGGCCCTGGGCGAGACGGTCGTCGCCGATCCGGATCCCTCCGTCTACTGCATGGTCGCCTTCGGCCGCGAGTCGCACCGCACGGCGGCCGTGACGCTCTCGTACCGCCCCAGCGGCGCCACGGCCGCGCCGTGGGAGGCGCAGCAGGTCTGCGGCACCGCTATCAGCGCGGCGCGCAATACGTTCATCACCACGGTCGCCTCGGCCGGACCGGCCGGCATCACGCCGACCACCGCGCTGATGATCGGCGGCGGCGCCGTCGCCGCATCGCTCGTCGCCTGCGCAGTCGTCCTGTTCGTGCTGCGCCGCCGTCGACAGAACACCGATCTCTTCATCGGTGGACCGCTGACGCACACGCAGGGCGACTGACCGGCCTCGCGGTAGTCGCCTCCGCCGTTGACGCGAGGGAACCCTGAACCGTCGAGGGAACCAGGTGTTTCTGGCGGTCTCGACTGTGAAGTCTCGGGACATGGGTGACGGTTCTGTCTCAGGACATCGGTGACGGTTTGGCGGATTTGGTGGTGACGGTTCTTTCGGTCGTGATCGTGGGATGGCTGCTGTCACCCCGATCTCCTCGTCCGTTCGTCTCGCTATCGTTCAGTGGCCACAGGACGCTCCGCGGGGCGCGGTGACAGCGTTCTGCGCGGAGTGCGGGATCAGCCGGAAATCGTTTTACGCGATCCGCGCGAGCGTGTCTGATGGTGTGTGTAAGGAGTGGGCCTCCTGATGGAAGGAATGACTCTGTTGGCTATCGATAGGGTGTCACGTGAAGCGCGGCGCAGGACCCAGGAGGCGGGCGCTGCGCGTTTGGTCGAGTCGGGCGTGATGGATGACCTGTTCGCGAAGATCGACGCGGGCGAGATCGAGTTGGAGGGCGCTGGAGGGCTGATCCAGCAGCTGATCAAGTCCGGGCTCGAGCGGGGGTTGCAGACGGAGCTGACCGAGCACGTCGGATACGAGAAGGGCGACCCGGACGCGGCGTTTCACGAGAACTCCCGGAACGGGTCGTTCCCGAAGACCGTCGCCACGAACGTCGGCGACGTTGAGCTGCGGATCCCGCGGGATCGCAAGGGAACGTTCACGCCTCGGCTGGTCCCGACGGGCAGCCGGCGGTTGTCGCAGTTGGACGAGATGATCGTGTCGCTGTATGCCGGTGGGATGACTGTCCGCGATATCGAGCATCACCTCGCCGCGACGGTGGGCACGGAGCTCTCGCGCGAGACGATCTCGAAGATCGTCGATGAGATCTCCGACGAGGTCCTCGCCTGGCAGTCGCGGCCGTTGGAGGCGTTCTATCCGGTGATCTACCTCGACGCTCTGATCGTGAAGGTCCGCGACGGCGGGCACGTGCGCAACAAGGCCGCGCACCTCGCGGTCGGCGTTGACATGGACGGCATCAAGCATGTTCTCGGGATCTGGGTCCAGCAGGCCGAGGGCGCGAAGTTCTGGGCGTCGGTCTGCGCGGAACTCGCGAACCGCGGCGTCCGTGACGTGCTCATCGTCTGCTGCGACGGGCTGACGGGGTTCCCGGAAGCGATCGAGGCGACCTGGCCGGACTCGATGGTCCAGACCTGCGTCGTGCACCTGATCCGCAATGCCGTGCGGTTCGTCGCCTACGGGCAGCGCAAGGCCGTCGCCGCCGCATTGAAGCCGGTCTATCAAGCGCCGACCGCGGACGCCGCCAGGACCGCGCTGGAGGCGTTCACGACGTCAGAGCTGGGGCGCGCGAACCCGCACGCGGCAGCGGTGTTCGAGAGCGCGTGGGAGCGGTTCACGCCGTTCCTCGCGTTCCCGCCCGAGGTGCGCCGGGTGATCTATACGACCAACGCGATCGAGTCGCTGAACTTCCAGCTGCGCAAAGTCACGAAGAACCGCGGACACTTCCCCAACGACGCGGCCGTGATCAAGCTGCTCTGGCTCGCGATCTGCGACATCGAAGACAAACGCGCCCGCGACCGAGCCCGCGACCGAGGACGCCCCGCCGCCGAACGTCGAGCTGAGGGACGCCTCGTCGAAGGACAAGTCGTCACGAATTGGAAGAAGGCTCTCGAGCAGCTCTCGATCGCGTTTCCCGAACGAATCCACCGCTACCTCTAAACCCCCGAGGACCACGCACTTACACACACAACTTGACAGGCTCATCCGCGCGCATGCTCGGGACGAGGGCCCGGTCCAGGCGCTCGCCCCGCGCTCGCGTCGACCCCGGACATCGCCCACGAGAACAGGGGAAGCTGTGATCGAGCAAGCGATTCGCGTGCGGGCATCGCTGGAGCAGTCAGGGCTGGACCACGGTCCGATCAGCGTCCACGACCGGATGGTGCAGCTGGGTCTTGCAGCGCCGTCGCGGGCAGCCCTCGCGCGAGCGTTCCAGGCGGCCGGAGTGATCGTGCCCGAGCCGAAGAAGAAGCCCCGTTCCGCGTATCGCCGATTCGTGTATCCGGCGCCGAACTGCCTCTGGCAACTCGACGCCACCCAATACGCGCTCACGGGCGGCCGGACGTGTGTGATCTTCCAACTCATCGATGACCACTCTCGCGTCGCTGTCGCCTCCCACGTCGCGTCCGGTGAAACCACGGAAGGCGCGCTGGCCGTGGTCCGCAAAGGGATCGCTGCGCGCGGAGTACCCCGGAAACTCCTCTCCGATAACGGTGCCGCGCTGAACCCGACCCGGCGCGGCGTCCGCGGCCAACTCGTCGACTACGTCACCGCGCTGGGCGTCGAAGCGATCACCGGGAAACCCGGGAAACCAACCACGCAGGGCAAGAACGAACGCTTCCACCAGACCCTGTTCCGTTGGCTCGACAAACAGCCCCTCGCCGCAACCCTCGACCAGCTACAGACGCAGGTCGATGAGTTCGATGACATCTACAACACCCAGCGCGGACACCAAGCCCTTCCCGGCCGGATCACCCCGCAACAGGCATGGAACGCGACCGACCCCATCGAACCGCCCCGACCCGCTCCCGCCCCCGACCTTCCCCAGCCGCTCACGAACACCTCGGGAACCGCGACCAGAACCGTCACCGCGAACGGCGTCATCGGAGTGGCCAGCACCCACGTCAAAATCGGCAAAGCCCACGCCAGAACGACCGTCCACGTCACCTGGAACCTCGACGCCATCACCGTCACCGACGCCCACGGCACCCACCTCGGGACCTTCCCCCGACCCCCCAAAGGCACCCGCTACATCGGCAACGGCAAACCCCGCGGCTTCATGGCCACCCACACACCGTCACCGATGTCCCGAGACACCAACCGTCACCCATGTCCCGAGACACAACCGTCACCCATGTCCTGAGACATCACATCTGGCGGTCTCGACGGGTCGGGGTTCCCTCGGTCGATGCTGCCTAGGGCAGCAGGCGGGTCGGGCCGCGGAAGAGGTAGGTGACCTCGCGGAGGTTCGCCTGGTTGAGCATCAGCATGATCACGCGCGAAAGACCCATGCCGAAGCCGCCGTGCGGCGGGACTCCATAGCGGAAGAAGTCGAGGTAGAACTCGATCTCCTCGGGGTCGAGCCCCTTATCGCGCGCTTGCTCGATCAGGACGTCGACGCGGTGCTCGCGCTGCGCTCCGGTCGAGATCTCGACGCCGTTGTAGATGAGGTCGTAGCTGTTGGTGATCGTCCCGTCGCCCTCGCGGCGCATGTGGTAGAAGGGCCGGATGCTCGACGCGTAGTCGGTGAGGAACACGAAGTCGTGCCCGAACTCCTCCTGCACATACGCCGCGATGCGGCGCTCACCCTCCGGGTCCATGTCGTCGTCGGCGCGGGGCACCTCGTAGCCGCGCTCGGCGACGATCCGCTTGGCCTCCGCGAGCGGAATGCGCGGGAACGGTGTCGTCGGGACCGTCAGGTCGATGTCGAAGAGCGCCTTCACCTCGGCGCCGTGCTTCTCGACGACGGCGGTGAGGCCGGCGACCATCAGCTGCTCGTGCAGCTCCATGACATCCTCGTGCGAGTCGATCCAGGAGACCTCGGCGTCGACACTCGTGAATTCGGTCGCGTGCCGGGAGGTGAAGCTCGGGTCGGCACGGAAGGCGGGCCCGACCTCGAAGACCCTGCCGAAGCCCGCCGGCTGCGCCATCTGCTTGAAGAACTGCGGGCTCTGCGAGAGGTACGCCTTCGTCTCGAAATACTCGACCTCGAAGAGCTCGGCCCGCGACTCCGAGGCGCTCGCCATGAGCTTCGGAGTGTGGATCTCGATGAAGTCGTGCTCGATCCAGTAGGTGCGCAGTGCGTGCTCGAAGGTGGTCTGCACGCGGGCGATCAGGTTCTGCTCGGGGCGGCGCAGGTCGAGGAAGCGCCAGTCCATCCGCTTGTCGATGCCCGAGTCGGGCGCGATCGGCGCCTCGGGGATCGAGGCGGTGACGACCTCCAGGGTCTCCAGCTTGACCTCGATGCCGCCGAGCTTGACGCGCTCGTCGTGCTTGAGCGCGCCCGTGACGGTGACGAAGGATCCCTGGGCCAGGCCCGAGATCGCCTCGGTGATCGCGAGGCGCTCGGCCGACGCGTCATCGCCCGCGACTGCCTCGCGCACGGCCGGATTCACCAGCTGAACGGCGCCGGACTCGTCGCGCAGGACGACGAACTGCACCTTCTTCTGGTCGCGCACGGTCTCGACCCAGCCGGAGACGCGGACGGGTCCGTCCTCGAGCGCAGCGAGCTTCTTGACGGTGGTTCGGGGGAGGCGGGTCTCGTCGGTCACGGTAGGGGAGTCTACTCGCGGGCTGTAGGGCGGGCGCGGGGTCGGCGACCGGGCGCGGGTCGACGCGGCCGGGGTGTGATCTGCAGGGGACGGTGCGATCTGCAGGGGATCCGCGCTCCGGTCGCGATTCTGCTCGACGATCCCACCGGAGGCGGGTCGATCCCCTGCGAATCGCACGTTCTCCTGCGAATCGCACGTTCTCCTGCGAATCGCACGTTCTCCTGCGAATCGCACGTTCTCCTGCGAATCGCACGGGCCCCGTCTGGTCGAGCGGCGGCGGGTAGCGTCGCAGCATGAGCACCGCACTGATCACCGGCGCGTCCTCCGGCATCGGGCTCGCCTTCGCTCGGGCGTTCGCGCGCCGCGGCTGGAGCCTCGTCCTCGTCGCCCGCAGCGAGCAGCGCCTCCGGGAGGCGGCGGCGGGCCTGCACGCGCTCGGCGCCGCAGCCGTCGAGGTCCTGCCTGCCGACCTCGGCGACCGCGGGCAGGTGGAGCACGTGCGCGCACGGCTCGTCGACCCGGCGCGGCCCGTCCGCGTCCTCGTCAACAACGCCGGCTTCGGGATCGACGGGACGTTCTCCGAGCCGAACGTCGCCGCGCAGGACCACGCGTTCGAGGTGATGGTGCGCGCGGTCGCTGTGCTCTCGGGCGCGGCCGCGGAGGCGATGACGGCACGAGGCCGCGGCGCGATTCTCACCGTGTCGAGTGTCGCGGGCTTCGTGCATCTCGGCCCCTACTCCGCGGTGAAGGCGTGGGCGACCGCGTTCGCGCAGTCGCTGGCCGTCGAGTTGCGCGGGACCGGCGTCCGCTCGGCCGCGCTCTGCCCGGGCTGGGTGCGCACCGAGTTCCACGAGCGGGCGGCGATGGACACCTCCTCCATCCCTTCCTTCCTCTGGCTCGACGCCGATGCAGTGGTGGAGGAGTTCCTCCGCGACGTCGCGCGCGGGGTGGTGGTCTCGGTGCCGTCGTGGCGGTTCGCCATCCCGATGGCGCTCGTGCGGCACCTGCCTGGACCTCTCGTGCGGGGGCTTTCGGCGGCGGTGTCTGCGCGCCGGTGAGCCGCCGCTCGGGAGCGGCCCAGGCGACCCTTTCCCGGCGCGCCCCCACGCCGCGTTCCGTACACTTGACGCTCGTGGTTGCCGATCAGATCCATCTCGTGCGGCACGGCGAGGTGTTCAACCCCGACCGGGTCCTCTACGGGCGACTCCCGAACTTCCGGCTCTCGGATCTCGGCCACCGCATGGCCCGCTCCGCCGCCGACGATCTGCTCGAGCGCAAGCGTCCGATCACTGCGCTGATCGCCTCGCCCCTCCAGCGCACGCAGGAGTCAGCTCAGCCGATCTCACAGGCGTTCGAACTCCTGATCCGTACTGATGAGCGCGTGATCGAGCCGAGCAACCTCTTCGAGGGCACGTCTCTCTCCGCCCGCAACTCCGCCCTGCGGAACCCCCAGCACTGGCCGTGGCTCCGCAACCCCTTCGAGCCCAGCTGGGGCGAGCCCTACCTTTCCATCTCGGCGCGGATGTACGCCGCGATCGAGTCGGCGTGGGAGAGCACCGCCGAGGGCGACGCCGCGATCGTCAGCCACCAGCTCCCCATTTGGACCGTGCACCGCGCCCTCGCGGGCGAGCGTCTGTTCCACGATCCGCGCAAGCGCCGCTGCTCCCTGTCGAGCATCACCACGCTCGAACGCCGCGGCGATGGCTTCATCGAAGTCGGCTACGCCGACCCCGCCGCCGGCCTGCAGGGCCTGGCCACCGATGTCGGAGCCGTCTGATGCGGCGGACGAAGCGCCTGCGTGCCGCGGGTGCCGTCGCGCTGGTCGCCGCGCTCGCGCTGACGGGCTGCACCAAGGATCCGCTCGCCGAGCAGTACCGCAACGGCAGCAACAAGGGCTACATCTCGGGCGACGGCACCGTCACGGAGATCGCCGTCGCTGACCGCGACGATCCCATCGTTTTCTCGGGTACTGACGAGACCGGTGCCAGCATCGAGTCCGCCGATCTCGTCGGGCGGGTCGTCGTCGTCAACTTCTGGTACGCCAGCTGCGCCCCGTGCCGCGCCGAGGCGGCCGACCTCGGTACGGTGAACACCGATTTCGCCGACAAGGGCGTCTCGTTCGTCGGCGTCAACGTGCGCGACCAGGCGCCCACCGCGGCTGCCTTCGCCGAGACCTTCGGGCTCGGCTACCCCTCGATCGTCGATACCGACTCCTCGGTGCAGCTCGCCTTCACCGGCACCGTCCCGCCCAACGCCGTTCCCACGACGCTCGTCCTCGACAAGGAGGGCCGCGTCGCGTCGCGCATCCTGGGCCAGCTTCAGGAGGCGTCCATCCTCTCGACGCTCGTGGGCGACACTCTCGCCGAGGGAGAGTAGCGGCGTGGGCGAGATCGTCCTCAGCGGACAGCTTCTGCTGGCCGTGCCGATCGCGTTGCTGGCCGGACTGGTGTCGTTCGCGTCGCCCTGCGTCCTCCCACTGGTGCCCGGCTACCTCGCCTACGTCGGCGGCTTCACCGACGCCGACGAGCGCGCCGCCCGCGGCCGCCGCCGGGTCGTCCTCGGCGTGCTGCTGTTCGTGCTCGGCTTCTCGCTCGTCTTCGTGCTGTACGGAGCGGCGGCGGGTACGGTCGGCTTCTGGTTGACGCAGTACACCGACCTGATCACCCGCGTCCTCGGCCTCGTCGTGATCGCGATGGGGCTGGTCTTCATCGGGCAGTTCTCGTTCTTGCAGCGCACACTCCGCCCGGGCATCCGCCCCGCGACCGGGCTGATCGGGGCGCCGCTGCTCGGCATTGTCTTCGGGGTCGGCTGGACGCCCTGCCTCGGCCCGACGCTGAGTTCGATCCTCGCCCTCAGCTATGGCGTCGGCTCGCCCTGGCGCGGCGCGCTCCTCGCCCTGGTCTACTGCCTCGGACTCGGCATCCCCTTCCTCCTCGTCGCCTTCGGCTTCAGCTGGGTGACCAGCACGCTCGCTTTCGTGAAGCGCCACATCCGCGTGATCAATATCCTCGGCGGCGCCGCCCTCGTCCTGATCGGAGTCCTGATGGTCACGGGCATCTGGAACACTCTCGTCTACGGCTCCCTCTCGGCGGTGATCGATGGCTTCCAGCCGGCGATCTGAGTCCGGGGAGAGCACGCGCCGCCCGGATGAGGCGACGCAGGAGAAGACCGACGCGTCGTTCCGTCCCGCTGACCACTACGACTCCGACGGCACCGTCACGCAGCCCGCGCTCGGCGTCACCGGGTGGCTGCGCTGGATGTGGCGCCAGCTCACCAGCATGCGCACCGCGCTGTTCCTGCTGCTGCTGCTCGCGATCGCGGCGGTGCCCGGATCGCTCGTGCCGCAGCGCTCCTCCGACCCCAATGGAGTGACGCAGTACTTCGTTGACAACCCGGATCTGGCGCCCGTGCTCGATAAGGTGCAGGCGTTCGACACCTACACCTCGGCCTGGTTCTCGAGCATCTACCTGCTGCTGTTCATCTCGTTGATCGGCTGCATCGTCCCGCGCACCCGCCACCACTTCCAGGCGATGCGCTCGCGGCCGCCGCGCACCCCCGCGCGCCTGCAGCGCCTCGCCGGTTACACCATCCGCGAGGTGGAGGGCGCGACAGAGGAGGACGCCGTCGCCTCCGCCCACGCGGTGTTGCGTCGCGCGGGCTACCGCGTCGAGCGCTACAACGACCCGCGAGGCCGGTGGTCGAGTGTCTCGGCCGAGCGCGGCTACCTCCGCGAGACGGGCAACCTGGTCTTCCACTCCGCTCTGGTCGGCATCCTCGTCGCCGTCGGCGTCGGAGGCGGGTTCGGCTACAGCGGGCAGCGGGTGCTGGTCGAGGGCTCGCAGGGCTTCGCCAACAACCTCGCGGCCTACGACTCGTTCAACCCCGGCCGCTTCTTCGACTCCAGCCAGCTCGACCCGTACCAGCTGACCCTCGACAGCCTCGACGTGAGGTACGAGGAGCAGAACCAGTCGGCGCTCGGCCAGCCTGTCGACTTCACGGCGAACGTCACGACGTCCGAACGCGGCGGGGCCACCGAGGGGCGCACCATCAAGGTGAACGACCCGCTCGGCATCGGCGGCACCAACGTCTACCTGCTCGGCAACGGCTACGCCCCGACGATCACCGTCCGCGATCCCTCCGGCCGCGCGATCTTCACCGACTCCGTGCCCTTCCTCCCGCAGGATGCCAATCTCACCTCGGTCGGAGTGGTCAAGGTGCCGGACGGGCTCTCGGAGCAGTTGGGCCTCACCGGCTTCTTCTACCCGACGGAGGACACTCTGGCCTCCGGGGCGTCGACCTCGATCTTCCCCGACCTGCAGTACCCCGTTCTCTCGTTGAACGTCTTCGCGGGCGACCTCGGCCTCGACAGGGGAGTGCCGACCTCCGTTTACGTGCTCAACACGGACTCGTTGACCCGGCTCACCGGCGGTACCACCGGAGTCGCGCCGATCACGCTCAAGCCCGGTGACACGGCCGAGCTCCCGAACGGGCTCGGCAGCGTGACCTTCGAGAACACGGGCGCTGACCCGACGCGCATCGGCACCGACAGCGTGAAGCGCTTCGCCTCCTTCGACATCCACCACGACGCGACCCAGGGCTGGGTGCTGCTTTTCGCGATCCTTGTGCTCGCGGGCCTGCTCACCTCGCTGTTCGTGCCGCGCCGCCGCGTGTGGGTGAAGGCGACGAGGCAGGAGGACGGCGGGCTGCTCCTCGAATACGCCGGGCTCGCCCGCGGCGAGGATCCGCAGCTCGTGCGCGCCGTGCGGACGGTCGCCGATCGGCACGCGCCGCTCGACTGAGCGTCCCTCCGGGCGGGAGGTCACATCCTCCTCCACAGGCGCTCGCGGCTGGGCAGGGACCGAGTCTGTGCAACCGCGAAGGGGCGGGGGAGGCCGCGAGCGATTAGCCTGGGGAGGTGATCGCGACCCTCTCGCAGTATTCGGTGCTGTGCCTCTCCTCCGCCATGGGTATCTACGCGATGGCGTTCGTCTTCTTCGCGATCGACCTCGCTCGTCGCGCCTCCCTGGCCGACGGCGAGTCGAATGAGGTCGTGCAGGAAGCGGAGCGCGTCGCTTCCGCGGCCGCCGCCGATCGCGGCGCCAGCGGTAAGGCCACCATCGCCTCCGGACGCACCGCGACCCTCTCCCGCATCGGCACCCGAGTCGAGGACGAGGTCCACCGAGCCCCCGAGCGCTCCACGACCCTGCGCATCGGGTTCTCCCTCACCCTCCTCGCCTTCGTGCTGCACCTCGCCGCAACCGTCCTCCGCGGCGTCGCCGCAGGACGCGTCCCGTGGGCGAACATGTACGAGTTCTCGATGACCGGGACGCTCATCATCATCGGCGTCTTCCTCGTGGTGCAGCTGCGCTGGGACCTCCGCTTCCTCGGCGCGTTCATCACCGGACTCGTCCTGGTGCTCCTCGGAGTCGCGACCGTCAACTACTACGTCGCCGTCGTCCCGCTCCCGCCGGCACTCCAGTCGTACTGGCTCGTGATCCACGTGCTCGTCGCCATCCTCGGCACCGCGTTCTTCGCCCTCGGCTTCGCGCTCTCGGTCACCCAGCTCCTCCAGGCCCGCCGCGAAACGGCCGGCGACAGCCCCCGCTCCCTCCTGAGCTTCCTGCGCACACTGCCCAGCTCCGCCACACTCGAGAACCTCGCCTACCGCGTCACGATCATCGGCTTCATCCTCTGGACCTTCACCCTCATCGCCGGCGCCGTCTGGGCCGAGAAGGCCTGGGGCCGCTACTGGGGGTGGGACACCAAGGAGGTCTGGACCTTCATCATCTGGACCATCTACGCCGGCTACATCCACGCCCGCGCCACCCGCGGCTGGCGTGGTACCCCCTCCGCCTGGCTCGCCATCGTCGGCTTCGCCGCCGTCATGTTCAACTTCGGCGTCGTCAATGTGTTCTTCAAGGGGCTCCACGCCTACTCCGGCCTCGACACCGGCATGTAATCGGCGGGGCCTGGTGGGGCCGCTCGCGGCGTTGTCGGCGACGACCGTAGCGCTGCTACGCCCGACGGCCCCACCAGGCCCCGCCGACCAATGAGGGAGACGTTTTTCGCTCGGTGGAGGGCTTCGGTTCGCGGTCGGGCGGGGCGGGGTGGTTCGCCGGAGCGTGCTGATCGAGGTCTCGGTGGCCGGATGAGGGGGGAGACGGCGAGGCCGGACGTGCGGGGAAACCGCCCACGTGACAGTCGAAGCAGTAGTCCAGCGCCTGCCCGACAGCCCGGGCGAGCGGGTCGGACGACGAGAGCAGCACGGGGCGGTGCTCCTCCGGCATCAGGTGGCGCCTCGTTGAGTCCAGCGGCACGAGCGTGAGGTCCCCGTCGGCCGCGACGACCTCGGTCGCGGCTGTCAGATCGTGCCAGGCGGTGGCCTCCGCGACGGCGGTGACGTTACCGGGGACCAGCGCGGCGGTCGGTGAATCCATTCTGCCGCTCGCCCGCTACGGCGTCCGACACCGGCCCTCAGAGCAGCGCGTGAGCGTCGCGGAGCCGAGCACGCCACCAGGCGAGGCGCTCCGGCGACACCGCGTACCGAGCCAGGAGCGCCTCCGAGACCTCGACGCGGCCGACGGGGATGCCGCCGTCGACCGGCCGCAGCGGCCGCTCCGTCACGTCCGCCGCGAGCAGGGAGGCCGTGCCGAGGCCGCAGTCGAAGGGCAGCTCGGGGAGAGCTGCGGCGAGGGCAGCGCCCATCGCGAGTCCGACCGAGCTGTCGATCGCACTGGAGACGACCGCGGGCAGGCCGGCCTCGGCGACGATCGCGAGCGCACGCCGGGTGCCACCGAGGGGCTGCGCCTTCACCACCAGCAGGTCCGCAGCGCCCGCCCGAGAGACCGCGAGCGGATCCGCGGCCTTCCGGACGCTCTCGTCGGCGGCGATCGGGATGCCCATGTACTTCACGCGATATCTCAGCTCGGCCAGTTCATCGACGCTCGCGCACGGCTGCTCGACGTACTCGAGATCGGATTCGGCGAGGGCGTGGACGGCGTGCTCCGCCTCATCCAGGTTCCAGCCGCCGTTCGCGTCCACGCGGAGGCGTCCCTCCGGGCCGAGCAGGCGGCGCACCTCGACGACCCGCGCCACATCGTCGGCGAGTGTCTGGCCGCGCTCGGCGACCTTCACCTTCGCGGTACGGCAGCCGTGGTAGCTCTCGAGTACCGCTGCGACCTCGTCGGGCGCGACGGCCGGGACCGTCGCATTGACGGGGATGCGGTCCCGGAGCGCGGCGGGCTGCTCGCTCCAGCCGTAGTCGATCGCGGCGCGGAGCCAGACGGCAGACTCTTCGGCGCCGTACTCGAGGAAGGGTGAGAACTCCGTCCAGCCCTCCGGGCCGCGCACGAGCGCGATCTCGCGGTGGTCGACGCCGCGGAAGCGGGTGCGCAGCGGCAGGGCGACGACGCGGAGTCCCGCATCGATCTCGCCGAGGGAGGGGAGCGGGGAGGCGGGCACGACATCGTCCATCCGGATATTGTCCACCGGCCGGCCGTGCGCACGTGCACGCATCCGACACCGCTGCACCGGCGGCCCGCAGAGGTGACAGACTGACGGGGCTGCCGTTGGAGCCCCAAGGAGTGCGATGAGCCAGATGCTGATGAGCCCGCCGCCGGCGCCCGCCCCGGGCCCGACGCAGGGCTCCGTGCCCTCCCACCGCCCGCTCGGCACCGGTGCCTGGATCGCGCTCGGCACGAGCATCCTCGTGGGCGTCGTCTACACCGGCGTGCTGGGCACTCTCCTCGCCATCGGAGTGGGCAGCGCATTCGACTCCGCCTCCGGCAGTGAGTCGCCGAGCGTTCCCGCCAAGCCGTTCGGCGATTCGTCGGACGACCCCTTCGGCAGCGGTGACCCGTCCGATCCTCTCTACGACTACCCGGGGTACCAGGACGGGGACGCCGCGACGATCCTCGGGCAGCCTTCTGCCGAGAAGGTTCGTGCCAGCGCTGAGCAAGCTGTCGCGGCCGTCGAGAGCGCCGTCCCCGAGGAGTGGACCTCGGCCGACGACGAGTACTACGAGCAGTCGCAGAACGCGTACGGCGGCCGCTCGCTCCTTTACGACTACATTTCGGCCACCGAGTACTCTGTCGCTGACGTCTCCACCGACGCCGACAAGCAGGCCGTGGTCGACCGTTTCGCCGCGGCGCTCGCGCCTCTCGGCTTCGACGAGATCGAGATCGCCGACACCCCTGATGAGTGGTCGGACGTGGGCTACGAGTTCGACGGCGATCTCTCCAACGAGGAGGCCTCGGCCGCCCTCTGGGTGGTCACCGCACGCTCGTCCGCCGACCTCGTGCCGGCGATCGAGCTGGGCCTGGTGGACCTCGACGCCGACCCCAGCGGTCGGGTGGCCGACATGCTGGACGGAGTCGGCCTCTCGCCGGAGCCGCAGGGCGCGTTCCTCGCGGGGTACGCGAACGGGATCCTCGAGGACGGCGATCGCGGCGCGTTCACCGACCGCCTCGCGAAGTACGGCGGCGTCGCAACGACCTGAGCGCGCGTTACAAGCAAGCCCGTCCGCCCGCAAGCCCACATCCGGGTACCGCCTGCGCTCTACGGTGAAGGAATGGCTGCACCCCGCTCGACCAGGCCCCTGCGCGACTACGCCGCGATCGGAGACGGGCGGACGGTCGCCCTGATCGCGAAGGACGGCAGTGTCGACTGGATGCCCGTCCCGGACCTCGGCTCCACTCCGGCTTTCGCCGCGCTGATCGACGCCGAATCCGGCGGCTGCGTAGAACTCGCCCCCGAGGCGCCTGCAGAGGTCTCGCGCACCTACATCCCCGATACGAACGTCCTGGAGACCACCTTCACCACCGAGTTCGGCACGGTCCGCGTCACCGACGCGCTCGTCACCGGGATCGCCGGCCGGCTCCCGTGGGCCGAGCTGGCCCGCCGCGTGGACGGCGTCGACGGCGAGGTGCGGATGCGCTGGGCGGTGCGCCCCGGGACCGGTCTCGGCCGGTTCTCCCCGTGGATCCAGAACGCCGACGGCCGCTCGCTCATCCGCGCCGGCGACATCACCATCGGCGTGACCGGCCTGGAGCACGGGCCGGACGGCGAGGAAGCGCCCTCCGGTGCCGGCGATGAGCTGACCGGATCCTTCGTGGTGACCGCGGGCAAGGACGCCGTGCGGCACGTTCTCGTCGTCTCGGCCACGCACGATGAGCCGCTGCACTTCCCGGTCGCGAAGAACGTCGACCGCGGTATCGACCGCACCATCCGCAGCTGGCAGGACTGGTCGGGGGAGTTCTCCTACGACGGTCCGTGGTCCGAGGCGGTCCAGCGCAGCGCCCTCGCGCTCAAATTGCTGATCTACTCGCCCACCGGGGCGATCGCGGCGGCCGCGACCACGTCGCTCCCGGAGTCGCCCAACGGCGGGAAGAACTGGGACTACCGCTTCGCCTGGGTGCGCGATGCCGCCTACACGGTGCATGCGCTGGTCCGCTTCGGCCTGCGCGAGGAGACGCACGCCGCGCTCTCCTGGCTCCTGCGCACGATCAAAGACCACGGCCCGGACCTGCACATCTTCTACGGTCTGGACGGCTCGATGCCGACCGAGCTGGAGGAGTTCGACGTCCCGGGATACGCCGGTATCGCCCCGGTCGTCTCCGGCAACGGGGCGCAGAGCCAGCTGCAGCTGGGCGTGTTCGGCGATCTCTTCGACATCTGCCGCATCTACGTCGACGAGGGCAACGTCCTCGACATCCAGACCGGACGCCTCCTCGCCCGCGTCGCCGACACCACCTGCGACCTGTGGCGCAATCGCGACGCCGGCATGTGGGAGCTGAAGGAGGAGCGGCACTACACCTCCTCGAAGATGGGCTGCTGGCAGGCGTTGGACGCGGCCGTACACCTCGCCGAGCTCGGCCAGGTGGCGGGCAGCCCCGACCGGTGGCGCTTCGAGCGCGACCGCATCCGCGAGTGGATCGAGGAGCACTGCTGGTCCCAGGAGCTCGGCTCCTACGTGATGTACCCGGGCAGTGAGGAGTTGGACGCCTCGGTGCTCCTGCACGCGCCGAGCGGGTACGAGCGCGGCGAGCGGATGATCTCGACCATTGACGCCCTGGTGACGGAGCTGGGCCGCGGCGCGCTGCTGTTCCGCTACTCCGGGATGGAGGGCGAGGAGCATCCGTTCGTCGCCTGTTCGTTCTGGCTCGCCTCGGCCCTGGCCTGCGTCGGCCGCCACGAGGAGTCGGTCGCTCTGATGGACGAGCTCGTGGCCACCGTGCCCAACGACGTCGGCATCATGTCCGAGATGATCGCCGTCGACGACCTCGCCTTCTGGGGCAACCTGCCGCAGGGACTCAGTCATCTCGCGCTGATCAACGCGGCCATCACCATCGAGGAGCTGGCGCCGGAGAAGGTCGGCCGCACGTAACCCCGGCCGCGGTCTCCGCGCAACCCGTTGAGGGTCGGAGCCGGGGAGCGTAGACCGGAGGCATCCCCTCGAACCGTACCCGTCCCTCGAACCGTACCCACCAGGAGCACCTCAGCATGGACCTCGGAATCACCGGCCGCACCGCCCTCGTCACGGGAGGCGACTCCGGAATCGGCTGGACCACCGCGAAGCTCCTGATCGCCGAGGGTGCGACCGTCGTGATCTCCGATCAGGACCAGGCGACTCTGGACGAGGCAGCGGCCCGGCTCGATGCTCCGGAGGGGCGCGTGCACGCCTTCGCCGCCGACGTCACCAGGACCGATCAGCTCGCCGAGCTGCACCGCCGGGTCGCCGAGTCGGTCGGCGAGATCGACATTCTTGTGCAGTGCGCCGGAGTGACGGGGGCGCAGGGCCTTTTCCACGAGATCGACGACGAGGGCTGGACCAGCACCCTCGAGGTCGACCTGCTCGGGCCCGTGCGGCTGGTGCGTGAGTTCCTCCCCGACCTCCGCTCCGGAGGCTGGGGCCGCCTGGTGCTCACCGCCTCCGAGGACGCCGTGCAGCCCTACGACGACGAACTGCCTTACTGCGCCGCGAAGGCGGGCGTCCTCGCCTTCGCCAAGGGCCTCTCGCGCTCCTACGCGCAGGAGGGCCTGCTGGTGAACACGGTCTCGCCGGCGTTCATCCGCACTCCGATGACCGACGCGATGATGAGCCGGCGCGCCGACCAGAGGGGTACCTCTCTCGACGAGGCGATCGCCTCGTTCCTCGACGAGGAACGGCCGTACCTGGAGCTCAAGCGCCGGGGCGAGGCGGAGGAGGTCGCTGCCGTGATCGCGTTCCTCTGCTCCGACCGCGCCTCCTTCGTGAACGGCTCGAACTACCGCGTCGACTCTGGATCCGTCGCCACGATCTGATCCCCGAACCACGGACCCCGTCCAGCGCACGTACCTCGCGCGTGCGGACGCCGTCCAGCCGAAGAAGCCAGACTCGGGGACGGGACACCGTCCCCGGCACTGCAAGAGAAAGGAACGGTCCATGACCACCACCCTCGAACGCCATGTCGAAGCCCCTGCGGGCTCCGGTGCCAAGACCAGCCGCCGTCAGAACGCCGAGAAGGGCTTCAAGGCCTCGAAGGAGCTGCTCGACAGCCTCCAGATCGTCCTCGTCGACCTGATCGAGCTCCACGTCCAGGGCAAGCAGGCCCACTGGAACGTCGTCGGTAAGAACTTCCGCGACCTCCACCTGCAGCTCGACGAGATCATTGAAGCCGCACGTGAATTCAGCGACGACATCGCTGAGCGTATGCGCGCCCTGCACGGGATCCCGGATGGACGCAGCGACACCGTCGCCGCGACCACCACGCTCCCCGAGTACCCCCACGGCGAGATCGACACGGCCGAGACGGTCGACCTGGTCACGATTCGCCTCGAGAACACCGCCGCCACCATGCGCGAGGTGCACGACCAGGTCGACGAGGAAGACCCGACCAGCGCGGACCTTTTGCACTCAATCATCCAGAGCCTGGAACAGTACGCCTGGATGGTGTCGGCTGAGAACCGCACCACCTCTGCCGCGAAGTAACAGCACCACTGCGAGAGGGGCTCCGCTGACGCGGGGTCCCTTTCCGCGTGTCCGGAGGGAGGAGGGAGGTGAGGGAGTCGAAACGCCCGACGGCCCGGATCGGTGCGGTCCGGATCGGTGCGGTCCGGATCGGTGCGGTCCGGATCGGTGCGGCCCGGATCGGTGCGGTCCGGATCAGTAGGGTCGAGGCATGAGCACGCAGGTCTCCGAACTGTTCGACGCGCACCGCTGGGCGGCCGTCGACGGCTTCGACGCACTCGAGGACATTACCTACCACCACGACCGCTCCGGCCGCATCGCGCGCGTTGCGTTCGATCGGCCCGAGGTGCGCAATGCGTTCCGGCCGCGCACGGTCGACGAGCTGTTTCGCGCTCTCGAGGACGCCCGGACGAACCCGCGCATCGGCGTCGTGATCCTCACCGGCAACGGCCCGAGCCCGCGCGACGGCGGCTGGGCGTTCTGCTCCGGCGGTGACCAGCGGATTCGCGGCCGCGACGGCTACCGGTACTCCGACGGCGAGACCGCGGAGGGCATCGACTCCGCACGGAACGGCCGCCTGCACATCCTCGAGGTGCAGCGCCTCATCCGCTTCATGCCGAAGGTGGTCATCGCGGCCGTCCCCGGCTGGGCCGCGGGAGGCGGGCACTCGCTGCACGTGGTCTGCGACCTCACGCTCGCCTCCGCCGAGCACGGGCGCTTCAAACAGACGGATGCCGACGTCGGGTCCTTCGACGCCGGCTACGGCTCCGCCTATTTCGCCCGCCAGATCGGGCAGAAGGCCGCCCGCGAGGTGTTCTTCCTCGCGCGGGAGTACTCCGCGCAGCGGGCTTACGAGATGGGCGCGGTGAACGCGGTCGTGCCGCACGCCGAGCTCGAGACGACGGCGGTGGAATGGGCTGAGACGATCCTCACCAAGTCGCCGACGGCCATCCGGATGCTGAAGTACGCCTTCAACGCGGTGGACGACGGCCTCGTGGGCCAGCAGCTCTTCGCGGGCGAGACCACGCGCCTCGCCTACGGCACCGACGAGGCCGTCGAGGGACGCGACTCCTTCCTCGAGAAACGCGAACCCGACTGGTCGCCGTTCCCGTGGCAGTTCTGAGCCGGGCGGTGCGTCGGTGACCCGCCCGCTGGTCGGGGTCGATGCGGGTCCCGAGGCTGTGCTCATCGCACTCCGCGCGGCCCTCGACGGCAGCGGACCGGCTCTTCGCCTCTCCGCTCCGGGCGCGGCCCCCGCCTCGACCGACGCTGTCGTGCCGCAGCGCATCGCCGTGGTCGTCGAGACCTCCGGCTCGTCGGGCCCACCGAAGCGGGTCGCCCTCTCGACCGCCGCTCTGCTCACCAGCGCCTCCGCGACCCTCACCGAGCTGGGCGGCCCGGGGCGGTGGCTGCTCTGTCTGCCGACGCACTACGTCGCGGGGCTGCAGGTCCTGGTCCGGTCGCTGACGGCGGAGGCGGACCCGGTGGTCCTCCCGGCCGGCGGCTTCGACGCGGCCGCCTTCCTCGCGCTCGCTCGGACGATGCCGGCGGGGGAGCGGCGCTACTCCTCGCTGGTGCCCGTGCAGCTCGCGCGACTGCTGGACGTGGCCGAACGCGATGCCGCCGCGGCCGAGGCGCTCCGCTCGTTCGACGCCCTCCTGATCGGCGGCCAGGCGACGCCGCAGCCGCTCCGAGACCGGGCAGCTGCGCTCGGCGCGCACATCCGCCTGACCTACGGCTCGAGCGAGACCTCGGGCGGCTGCGTCTACGACGGCCTCCCGCTGCACGACGTTCGGATGCGGGTCGACGACGGGCAGGTGCTGCTCGGAGGCCCAACCCTCGCCGAGGGCTACCTCGCCGACGACGGTACTGTCGACCACGAGCGGAGCGCGGCAGCCTTCGTTGACCGCGACGCACAGCGCTGGTACCGCACTGGCGACGCCGGCACGATGATCGACGGACGCCTCCAGGTGACCGGACGACTCGATCGCGTGATCGTCTCGGGCGGGGAGAAGATCTCTCTCGACGCCGTCGAGGCGGTGCTGCGTGAGGCTGCCGTGGCCGACGCGGTCGTCGTGCGCCGCACCGACGCGCAGTGGGGCGAGGTCCCGGTCGTGGTCACCGCGGAGCAGGCACCTGCGCTCGCGGATCTGCGGACCCTCGTCACGGGCCACCTGGGTCGCGCCGCCGCCCCCGCTGCAGTGCTGCCGGTCGCGGCCATCCCCCTCCTCGCCTCGGGCAAACCCGACCGCCGCGCCCTCGAGCGGCTCGCCGCGCAGCTCTGACGCACTCCGGGCGTTGATGAGCCGGTGGGTAGGATTCCCTCCGTGTCGAGTACGAGTCGCAAGAAGAAGTCCCGCAGCGGCCGCCCCGGGGGGAACCCGCGCGCCGTCGTTGTGAAGCCCGCAGGGCCCCGCGAGTGGATCGCCGGCGCCCGGCTCCGGACGCTCCCGCTGGCCGTCGCTCCCGTGCTGATCGGCACCGGAGCGACGCAGGTGGTCGATGAGGGCTGGCACTGGGTGCGCGCCCTGCTCTGCCTGGCTGTGTCGCTCGCACTCCAGATCGGCGTCAACTACGCCAACGACTACTCCGATGGTGTTCGCGGCACCGACGCCAACCGCGTCGGCCCCTCACGGCTGACCGGCTCGGGAGCGGCGAAGCCGAAGCAGGTACTCACCGTCGCCCTCGTCTTCTTCGGAATCGCCGCCGTCGCAGGCCTCGTGCTGACCGTTCTCTCCGGACACTGGTGGTTCCTCATCGTCGGCGCGGCCGCGATCGCCGCCGCCTGGTTCTACACCGGCGGTCGCCGACCCTACGGCTACCTCGGATTCGGCGAGCTCTTCGTCTTCGTCTTCTTCGGGCTGGTCGCCACGGTCGGCACCACCTTCGTGCAGATCGGCCGCACCAACCAGGAGGCTTGGCTCGGCGCGGTCGCGGCCGGACTCTTCGCCTGCGCGGTCCTGATGGTCAACAACATCCGCGACATCCCGACCGACCGCCTCTCGGGAAAGCGCACCCTCGCGGTCCTCGCCGGGCCCGCAGTCTCTCGGGCGATCTACACCGGGTTCGTGCTGATCCCGTTCGCAATCGCGGTGATCCTCGCGCTGTTCTACCCGCTGGCGTGGCTCACGCTGTTCGTGCTGCTGATGATCCTGCCGTCCATCCTGATCACGCTGACGGCGAAGACGGCGAAGGAACTCATCCTGGCGCTGCAGCTGACCAGCCTGGGCGGGCTCGCCTACGCGGTGATCCTCGGGGCGGCGCTCGCGTTCTAGAGGGTCAGCGCCGGTCAGCGCTCATCGCGAGACGCATCGACCGCGGCGTCCTCGATGTCGTCGTCGGTCGGAGTGCGAGGGGCGTCCTTGCGGCGCTCGTAGATCGCCTCCGCGATGCGCTCGCGCGGCTTCCGCAGCAGGATGTAGGACAGGGACAGACTCGCGATCGCGGCGACGAAGCCCGCGGTGACCGCGGCGGTCAGCTCCGAATCGACGAACGTCCGCGCCGGCAGGTACACCAGCACGAAGACGGCGGCGAACATCGCCAGGCGCAGGAGCGAGTAGACGAGGACCGCGCGGCTCAGTTTCACCGAGACAGTGTACGTCGGCCCCTCCACACAGTTCCGTGAGCACCGTGGGAGCCTCCTGTCCAGCATCCGTGCAGGCCCTCCCCGACGGGGGTACCGGACGTAGACTCAATCCCATGATCCGCCTCGTCATCGGCCTGCTCGTGGCCCTCGCCGTCTTCACGGTCTACACCGTGATCGACGTCGCCCTGAGCAACCGGCACGCCGTGCGGGCGATTCCGAAGTGGTCCTGGCTCCTGGTCGTCCTGATCCTCCCCGTCGTCGGTGCCGGCCTGTGGTTCTGGATCGGCCGGCCACGCAAGCAGCGCGCCGCCGGCCGCCGCTACACGGCCCCGGACGACGACCCCGACTTCCTCGGCACTCTCCGCACCGAGCGCGACCCCGAGGAGGAGCGCCTGCAGGCCGAGCGCATCGCTCAACTCGAGCGCGACCTCGCCGACATGGACGAGCAGGGCGAGGCCGACGGCCCCGGCCGCCGGGATGCCTGAGCACAGGCCGGTCGCCCCCTCCACCCGATTCGCGGTCGACCTTCTCACCCGCTTCGTCGCGCTCGGCGTCCACGACATCGTCCTGGCCCCGGGCTCCCGCTCCCAAGCACTCGCCCTGGTCGCGGCCGAGCTGGAGACTCGCGGTGACGTGCGCCTGCACGTGCGGATCGACGAACGCTCCGCGGGGTTCCTCGCCCTGGGACTCGCCCTCGAGTCGGGGCTGCCCGCGCTCGTCATCACCACCTCCGGCACCGCCACCGCGAACCTGCACCCGGCCGTTCTGGAGGCCGACGCCTCGGACGTGCCGATGATCGTGCTGACGGCTGACCGACCCGTCGAGCTCCGCGGTATCCGCTCGAACCAGACCACGGAGCAGCGCGAGCTCTACGGGCGCGCGGTGCGGCTCTTCGAGGACGTCGCTGCTCCGGGCGAAGCGATGAAGCGCGAGGAGACACACTCACTCGCCGACCGGGCCGTTACGGCCGCGCGGCGCGGGCCGGTCCACCTGAACCTCGCGTTCCGCGACCCGCTCTCCTCCGCCCTGCCGGACATCTCTCCAATCGAGCCGGTCGCACTGCCGTCCTCCCGCCAGGCGACCGTTTCGGCTGTCCTCACGGCTGGACCCGACGAACCACTCACGGTCGTCATCGCAGGCGATAAAGCCGGCGAGCAGGCCGAGGAGATCGCCCGCGCAGGCGACTGGCCGCTGCTTGCCGAGGTGTCCTCGGGAGCGCGCTTCGGACCGCAGCTCGTGGTCGCCTGGCAGCGCCTGCTCGGCGAGCCGGACTTCGGCGGACGGATCCGCCGGGCGATCGTCCTCGGGCACCCGACGCTCTCCCGCGAGGTGCCGGAACTGCTGCGCCGCGATGACGTCGAGGTGATCGTTGTGGATCCTTCGCGCGAACAGTTCTACAACCCGGGCCGACGCGCGCGCCGGGTCAGGGGCATCGACGTCACGCGCGCCGAGGATGCGCCGCGCCCCGAGCGACGCGAACGCGCCTGGGCCGGATCGTGGGTGGCGGCGAGCCGCGCTCTCCTGGCCGATCCGGACGCGCTGGACGAGGTGCCCGACTCCGGATCGACGTCGCTGAAGGACCGGCGAGGCTATGCGCGCAACGCTCTGGCCGCCGTCCGTGCTCCCCTCACCCGCGAATTTGTCGTCGCCGCCGTCTGGAGGGTCACCTGGCCGCACGACCGGCTCCTGTTCGGCGCCTCCCGGCTGATCCGCCTCGCCGACCGGACCCTGCCCGGGAAGCGCATCACCGTACACTCCAACCGCGGCCTCGCGGGCATCGACGGCACGGTTTCGACCGCTCTCGGCATCGCGGTCGCCTCCCAGTCCGGCGCGCAGGGAGCAGTCGGCGTCACCCGTGCCGTTCTCGGCGATCTCACCCTGCTCCACGAGGCCGGCGGGCTCCTCCTCCCGCCGGGGGAGCTGCGGCCGCGAGTGCAGCTCGTCGTCGTGAACGACGGCGGCGGCACCATCTTCGACGGACTCGAAGTCGCCTTGAGTTCACACCCCGACGCGTTCGACCGCGTACAGTTCACGCCCCAGAATGCAGACCTCTCAGCGCTCGCCGCAGCCTACGGGTGGCGGCACCGTCGCGTGGCCGCCCGTGGCGAGCTGGAGCAGGCGCTGACCTCGCCGGGCGACGGGCCCGGGATCGTGGAGATCCGGCTCGATCGCTGACGGTCCGAGACGATCGGTGGGCGAGGACGGACGATGCGCCCGGCGGATCGGACGATCCGGCGGAGGCTCCTCCACAGGCGGTCCGCGGGGCGGATTGTCCGGAGAATGCGACGTCCGGAGCCCGGGACCCCGAGACCCTGCTTCGCTCGATACATGGCTGACGAACAGACCGTGCGGGCAGAGGTCCGGACGCTCGGAGACCGCGCGGCAGCGCTCGCCCGCAGCGCCTCGCCCGTGCTCCTGTCCGGGGCGGAGGCGTTGCACGCGGGACACCGCGCAGCTCTCACCTGCCCGGAGGCCTTCGCGCGCGGTTCCACCGCGGTCAGCGCCGATTCGACCGAGCTCGTCGAGCGCTCGGTCCGAGCCGAATTCGCGGTGGCCCTCGGCATCTCCGAGCGGGCCGCCGCCCGAGAACTGCTGCACGCGACACTCCTGATCGAGGAGCTACCCCGCACGCGCACCGCACTCGCCGATGCCCGGATGCGCTGGGAGGCAGGGCAGATGATCTGCGCGGTCGCGGCGTCCCTCCCCGAACGTGCACGGGCGGCCCTCGACGACCGCGCGGTCGACCTCGCCGCCACGATGACGCCGACACAGCTGCGACACGCACTCGCCCGACTACGGGAAGAACTGCACGAGGAACCGATCATAGAGCGCCACGCCCGCGCTCGTGAGGACCGCCGGGTCTGGCTAACACCCGAGATCGACGGGATGGCGACCGTTTGCGCACACGTCCCCGCTCCTCAAGCGATAGGTGCGCTCGCGCGACTGGACCGGATAGCACGAGATCTCCGCGACGCCGGAGGTGGGGACGGTGAGGTGCGGACACTGGCGCAGCTGCGCGCCGACGCGTGGGCCGACCTGCTGTGCAACGGCGACGTAGCCGGAACCACGCCGGAGGAAAGCGGCGTCGGAACCTCCGGGGGAGGAGTCCGCGCCGACGTGCGCCTGACGCTAGCGGCCAGCACCGCTGCGGGGGCCGACGACGCACCCGTCGAGCTGGACGGCTACGGCTCGATCCCCGCAGACGCCGCGCGAGCGCTCATCAATGACGACACGTCCTTCACCCCCGTGCTGACCGACGACACGACGGGAGCCGTCGTGTCCGTCGGACGACGTTACCGCCTCCCGCCACCGAGGATGCGGCAGCTCATCCAGCTCCGCGACCAGACCTGCAGGTTCCCGGGATGCACGCGGTCGGCGTCGTCGACGGAGGCGGACCACACCATCGAATGGCGCAACGGCGGAGAGACCACGCCCGCGAACCTCGCTTCGCTGTGTGTCCCGCACCATCACGTACGACACGGCGACCGATGGACTTACTCTCTGCACCCGGACGGTACCGCCGACTGGACCACACCGACAGGCCGGCGCGTGACGACACGACCACCGGTTCTTCCAGGGCGACCACCGGGGATGCCGGAGAAGCCTGGCGATCCCGCCGGCTAAGTCGAAAGAGGGGCGTGCGGAGCAGGTTCCGCCTGCCCACTGCGTGCGTGACGCGGCGTTCAGCTCAGAGCATCGAGGATCGGACGGAACTTCATGCGCGTCTCGGCAAGCTCGGACTCCGGATCGCTGTCGGCGACGATACCGGCTCCCGCCCAAGCCGTGAGGGAGCCCTTCGCACTGATCTCAGCGCTACGAAGGCCCACAGCCCACTCACCGTCGCCGCTGCCATCGATCCAACCGACCGGCCCCGCATAGCGACCGCGGTCGAATGGCTCAAGCTGGCCGATCAGCGAGAGAGCGTCATCGGTCGGCGTGCCTGCGACCGCTGCGGTCGGATGCAGGGCGCTCACGAGATCCAGGGCGGTCGACGTGTCGCCCAGCACGCCCCGGACGTCGGTTGCCAGATGCCACAGGTTCGGCAGCCGAAGTGGGAAGGGTACAGGGTCGGCGGTGAGCTCGCGTGTGTGCGGCTTCAGCTCGCGCATCAGGCTGGCGAGCGCGAACGCGTGCTCGGAGCGGTCTTTCGTGCTTGCGACGAGCGCGGCTGCTACTGCGTCGTCGGCGTTCGCGTCAGTTGCGCGCGCCGCAGTACCAGCGAGCACCCTCGCCGAAACCGTTCCCCGGTCGACAGCCACGAGGGTTTCCGGGCTCGCTCCTAGGAATCCGTCCACCGCGAATGTCCAGCACTCCGGATATCCGTCGGCAAGAGATCCCAGTAGCCGCCGTAGATCCGCCTCAGCAGGAAGCTGGCCCCGAAGGTCGCGCGCAATCACCACCTTCGACAGCTCACCCGCTCGGATCGCCGCCACGGCGCTCCTCACGGCCGCACGGTAGCTGTCCGGCGTCATCGCGCCGGGCGCCAGCGGCACCCGGTAGTCCTCCCCCGACGGCTGTTCGCTGGGTGCCTCGGCGAACGTCGCCCCAGCGACCGCGATCCGAGTCAGCCACGACTGTCCGTCCCGCGTTCCGATCACTGTTCTCGGCACGATGAGCACACTCGTCGCGGTCGATCCCTCCGAAAACGCAAACGCACCGAAGGCGACGAGGCCCGTCCCTGGCAGGCCGACGCCGTCCTGCACGAGCGCCGAGTCGCACAGCATGCGCCATGTCGATGCCGCTTCTCGAAGCCGGTCTGGTCCGGAGAACTCGAGGCGCAGCACTTCGCCTCGTCCGCTGAGTCCTGCGCCTTCGCGCTGCCAGAGCAGGGGCCGTTTCGGGTCGGAGAGGGGGAGGAGCGCCTGCGGGGAGTCCAGCGGCGTTGTTTTCACGTGCAGCGGGAGGGCCCCGGCGCCGATGAGCATCACCTCAGCAGAGTACGCCCGCGCCAGAACGTGAGACGTCCTACGCCTAGTGAGCCGTCGCGGAGGGGTCCATTGCTACCGTAATCCGGTCCGGGGCCGTCTCGCGAGGCGGAGCGGGGCGGCCCCGGCGCTTCCCTGAGGGGAGCGCGTCGACCGGGCGCGGGACGGCGGATGCACAGCCGTCGTTCCGCGTCTCGCCGTACACTTGCGGATCGTGACGAAGGCAGACCTCACCAAGCGGCCCGATGAGGTCGCCTCGATGTTCGACACTGTGGCTCCTGCCTACGACCTGGTGAACGGCCTTCTCTCGGTTGGCAACGACCGGCTCTGGCGGATCGCGACGACTCGGGCGGTTAACCCGGCGCGAGGTGAACGGATCTTGGATGTCGCCGCCGGTACCGGAACGTCCAGCGCTTCGCTTGCGCGGTCGGGGGCTGACGTGGTCGCCGCAGATTTTTCCCCCGGGATGATTGCGGTTGGCCGTCGTCGTCAGGCTGGTCAGGAGCGGATCGACTTCGTACAGGCCGATGCGATGGATCTTCCCTTCGAGGACGAGTCGTTCGACGCCGTCACTATTTCCTTCGGTCTTCGCAATGTTGCCGAGCCGCGGACGGCGCTGGCCGAGTTCCTGCGGGTGCTCAGGCCGGGTGGTCGCGTCGTGGTCTGCGAGTTCTCGACTCCGCCGCTCGCTGTGTTGGCCGCTGCTTACGACTTCTACTTGTCGAGGGTCATGCCCGCGATCGTGCGCCTGGCGTCGTCGAACAATCCCGCGTACGACTACCTCGGTGACTCCATCCGCGCCTGGCCCGAGCAGACCGTTGTCGCGGGTTGGCTGCGCGCTGCCGGATTCGAGAGGGTCGCCTATCGCGACCTGACCGCGGGGATCGTCGCTCTCCACCGCGGCGTCAAGCCGATTGCAGCGAGTCGATGACGGCCGGGGTCCGTACAGCCCGAGACGTTAGAGTTTCCCTGTGAATGCCACTGCGCCTGTCGCTCGTCGCAGCCCGTCGTTGACGGCGCAGCTGGGCCTTTCCGAGCGTATCTTTTCTTCCTCGTCGGATCGTGCGCTCGCGCGGTCGATCGATGCGGGGCTCGAGCAGGTCGAGGCGGGGCTCGTTCGTCAGCTGTCTTTCGCGGATGCCGTGGCCGACGTGTCGACCCGGTACCTTCTCCAGGCGGGGGGGAAGCGTGTCCGTCCGATGCTCACCCTCCTGGCGGCGTCCCTCGGGCGGGGCAATACTCCGCAGGTGTTGCTCGGCGCGCAGGCGATCGAGATCACGCACCTGGCGTCGCTGTATCACGATGACGTCATGGACGAGGCGGAGAAGCGACGCGGTGTTCCGTCGGCGCAGACCGTATGGGGGAACAACGTTGCGATTCTCACGGGCGATCTGCTCTTCGCCCGCGCGAACCAGTTGATGGTTGAGCTCGGGGACAAGGCGATCCGGCTTCAGGCGGATACGTTCGAGCGGCTCGTCCTCGGCCAGTTGCACGAGACCGTCGGTCCTAGCGACGGCGAGGACCCGGTTGAGCACTACCTCTCGGTGCTGGCGGATAAGACGGGTTCGCTCATTGCCGCGGCCGGTCGCACAGGTGTCGCGTTCTCCGAGGCGTCTGAGGAGTACGAGGAGGCCATGCGCGTTTTCGGCGAGAAGATCGGCGTCGCCTTCCAAATCGTCGACGACGTGATCGACCTCTCGCCTCAGCCGGAGGAGACCGGCAAGAACCCAGGCACGGACATCCGCGCGGGTGTGGCGACGCTGCCGATTCTTCGCCTGCGCGAGCGGGCATCGTCGGACCGTGTGGCCGCTGTCCTGCTTGAGCGCATTGAGAGCTATGTCAGCCGCGCGAACGACGAGATTGCGCACACGGAGGAACAGCGCGCCGACATCTCGGACGCCATCGCGCAGCTGCGCGATCATGAGGTCACGGCGCAGACTCTCGCCGAGGCCCACCGGTGGGCCGATGAGGCTGTCGCTGCTCTCGCTCCGCTGCCCGACGGCTCCGTTCGTAGGGCGCTGACGCGTTTCGCTGACACCGTCGTTGAGCGCAACGGCTGACCCTGACGTCGCGGCGCGCCCTGCGCCGCGGGAATGAGACCGGAGTTGCGCGCAGGCGCCCCGGCAGGAGGAACGCAATGACCAAGCTCAGGCTGGCCATCGTCGGCGCGGGGCCCGCGGGCATCTATGCCGCCGACCTCATGATCAAAGCCGAGAAGAAGTACGACGTCTCGATCGACTTGTTCGAGCATCTCCCGGCGCCGTACGGCCTGGTCCGGTATGGCGTTGCGCCTGATCATCCGCGGATCAAGGGGATCATTACGGCTCTGCGGGAGGTGCTCGACCGCGGTGACATCCGGATCTTCGGCAACGTGCATTTCGGGACAGACATCACACTCGAGGATCTGAAGCGCCACTACCACGCCGTGATTTTCGCGACGGGTGCCGTCCGGGATGCCCCTCTCGACGTCCCTGGTGTCGGCCTGGAGGGCTCCTACGGTGCGGCGGACTTCGTCAGCTGGTTTGACGGCCACCCCGATGTGCCGCGCACCTGGCCCCTCGAGGCCTCGTCGGTCGCGGTGATCGGCAACGGCAATGTGGCGCTCGATGTCTCGCGAATGCTGGCGAAGCACGCCGAGGACCTCCTTCCCACCGAGGTGCCACCGAACGTCTATGAGGGCTTGCGGGCGTCGCCTGTCACCGATGTGCACGTCTTCGGCCGCCGCGGCCCCGCGCAGGTGAAGTTCACTCCGCTGGAGCTGCGCGAGTTGGGCGAGTTGCGCGACGTCGACATGATCGTCGCGGACGAGGACTTCGATCTCGACCCCGCTTCGGAGGCGGCGATCGCGACCAACAAGCAGGTGATGGTCATCAATCGGGTGCTGAACCAGTGGCGCACCCGCGAGGTCGGCAGTGCCTCGCGTCGTCTGCACCTGCACTTCTGGGCCAAGCCGCTCGAGTTCGTTGATGACGGATCCGGGCGAGTCGGTGCGATCCGCTACGAGCGCACGGAGCCCGACGGCGAGGGCGGCGTGCGCGGCACGGGTGAGATCCGCGAGGTTCCCGTGCAGGCGGTCTACCGCGCGGTCGGCTACTTCGGTTCACCCTTGGACGGTCTGCCGTTCGACGAGATGCGCGGAGTGATCCCGAACCGTGAGGGGCAGGTCCTGGACGACGAGGACCAGCTGGTCCACGGCGTTTACGCGACCGGTTGGATCAAGCGGGGACCGGTCGGCCTCATCGGGCACACCAAGTCAGATGCAATGGAGACCGTTGCCCACGTCCTCAACGACCAGGCGTCCTGGTGGACGCCCGCGCATCCCGAGGAGGCCGCGGTCGTCGCCCTGCTCGAGGAGCGGGAGATCGCGTACACAGACCTCGACGGCTGGCATCGGCTCGATGAGCACGAGATGGGGCTCGGCGAGCCCGAGGGCCGCGCCCGCGTCAAGGTTGTGCCGCGTGAGGACATGATCGCCATCTCGCGGGCGGAGCCGATCGCCCACTGATCCGCTCGACGTCGGCCCTCCGGAGCAGTTCGGGGGGCCGTTGCCGCCTCGGCGCGGATATCGCGCGTCTCCTCTATGCTTCGGGCACCGCTCAGGATGGAGACAGTATGACCGCGGCCGCACCGCACGACATCATCCGGGTGCGAGGTGCGCGTCAGAACAACCTTCGAGGGATCGATGTCGACATCCCGAAGCGCCGCATCACCGTCTTCACGGGTGTCTCGGGATCGGGCAAGTCGTCGCTGGTCTTCGGCACCATCGCGGCGGAGTCGCAGCGCCTCATCAACGAGACCTATTCCGCTTTTGTGCAGCAGTTCATGGCGTCGCCGGCTCGGCCCGACGTGGAGTCGCTCGACGGGCTGTCGGCCACGATCGTCGTCGACCAGGAGCGGATGGGATCGAACGCCCGCTCGACGGTCGGGACGGCGACCGATGCGTACACGATGCTCCGCATCCTCTTCAGTCGGATGGGCGACCCGCACGCAGGCACGAGCGGAGCCTTCTCGTTCAACGTGCCCGAGGGGATGTGCCCGCGCTGCGAGGGCACGGGTCGGGTGTCGAGCATCGACCTGGATGCGCTGATCGACCGCTCGAAGTCGCTCGAGGGCGGGGCTCTCGATGCGATTCCGAACTTCGCCGTGGGCGGGTGGTACTGGAAAGGTCTCGCCGGGTCTGGTCTCTATCCGGCGGATGTGCCCATCGCCGAGTTCACGGCGGAGCAGATGGATGCGTTCCTTCACCGGCCGGCGACACGAATGGCCATCGCCGGCATGACCATGACCTACGAGGGTCTTCTGGTGAAGGTCACTCGGCTGTACCTCGCGAAGGAAGCGGCTCAGCCGCACATTCGGGCCTTCGCTGATCGCGTCGCCACTTTCACCGTCTGCCCCGAGTGCGGAGGCGGGCGCCTCACCCGGGCTGCCCTCGCGTCGCGTATAGCCGGACGTACCATCGCCGAGTGTTCGGCGATGCAGGCGACTGACCTCGCCGGCTGGCTCCGTGGGATGCAAACTCCTTCGGTCGCTCCGATCGTCGAGACGCTCCTCGGCACGCTCGATGCGCTGGTGCAGGTGGGGCTCGGCTACCTGTCGCTCGACCGCGAGTCGGGCACTCTGTCGGGAGGCGAGGCGCAACGAGTCACGATGGTGCGGCACCTCGGATCGAGCCTCACCGATGTAACCTACGTCTTCGATGAGCCGACGGCGGGCCTGCATCCGCACGACGTCTCGCGGATGATCGAACTGCTACGCCGCCTCCGGGACAAGGGCAACACCGTGCTCGTGGTCGAACACAAGCCCGAGATCATCGAGATCGCCGATCACGTCGTCGACCTCGGTCCGCGTGCCGGCGCGCACGGCGGCGAGCTGCGATTCGAGGGGACGGTGGCGGGTCTGCGCGCGTCGGACACGCTGACCGGCCGCCACCTCGGGCACCGTGTACCGCTCAAGGAGTCGGTGCGCCGTCGGACGGGGGCCGTCGAGATCCGCGGCGCTGCGACTCACAACCTCCGCAGCATCGACGTCGACGTCCCGCTCGGCGTGCTCACGGTTGTGACCGGCGTCGCCGGCTCGGGGAAGTCGTCCCTTCTGCACGGCTCGCTCGCGGGTCGACCTGGGGTGGTCGTCGCTGACCAGTCGCCGATCCGAGGCTCGCGGCGCAGCAACCCCGCCACCTACACCGGCGTTCTCGACGCGATCCGTGCGGCGTTCGCGAAGACGAACGGAGTGAAGCCGGCGTTGTTCAGCGCCAACTCCGCTGGCGCCTGCCCGGTGTGCAAGGGCGCCGGGATGATCTTCACCGAGCTGGGTCCCGCTGCGACAGTCTCGTCGGTCTGCGAGGAGTGCGAGGGCAAGCGTTTTACCGCCGAGGTGCTCGAGTACCGTCTGCGTGGGAAGAACATCCACGAGGTGCTCTCGATGCCGATCGTCGACGCCGCGGAGTTCTTCGCGGCCGGGGCGGCGCAGCCCGTGCTCGCCCGCCTCGTCGACGTCGGGCTCGGCTACCTCACGCTCGGCCAGCCGTTGAACACGCTGTCCGGAGGCGAGCGCCAGCGGCTCAAGCTTGCAATCAACATGGCCTCGTCCGGATCGGTGTATCTGCTCGACGAGCCGACAACGGGGCTCCATCTGGCCGACGTCGACACTCTGCTCGGGCTCCTTGATCGCTTGGTCGACTCGGGGAACTCCGTCGTGGTGATCGAGCACCATCGCGCAGTGATGGCCCATGCCGATTGGATCATCGATGTGGGTCCCGGAGCCGGCCATGACGGGGGAACGGTGGTGTTCGAGGGCACTCCGGCCGAGCTGGCGGGGTCCGGAACGCTGACCGGGCGGGCACTCGCCGAGTATGTGCGGTGAGCCTGCCGTCGCTGCAGAGTCGGGAGAACGTCCCGTGGGCGATGAGGTCGCGCAGGAAACGATCGAGTGGACGAGGCCCGCGGGGTCAGCGGGAGAACGGACCGGACAGTGCCGCCCACTGCAGCAACATGATCGTCTTCGCGTCGACGATCTGCACGCCGATCTGAGTGAGTGCCTCATCGAAGGAGAGTTCCACCACCTCGATGTCCTCGCCCTCGTCCGCGAGTCCCGCGAAGGTGCCGTCGCGGCTGCCCGCCCGGTAGCGACCGGCGTAGAAGTGCAGCTTTTCCGTCACCGACCCCGGGCTCATGAACGCGTCGAACACGTGCTCAAGCCGGCCGATCTCGAGACCCGTCTCCTCCGACGCCTCCCGACGCGCGCCCTCCTCGGGTCCGTCCTCGTCGAGGAGGCCGGCGGGAACCTCGAGGAGCATCCCGTCGACATCGCCGTTCACGTAGGCGGGGTAGCGGAACTGCCGGATGAGGACGACCGTGCGCGCCTCCGCGTCGTAGAGCAGGACGGCCGCGCCGTTGCCCCGGTCGTAGGTCTCGCGTTCCTCGCTCGTCCAGCTACCGTCCCGGTGCCGGTACTCGAAGCGGGTGGTGCGGAGGACGTACCAGTGACTCGAGAGGAGGGTCACCTCTTTCACCACGACGTCGGGATTGCCGGTGAGGTCGAAGCCTTCCCGGTCGAGCTCGATGCGGCCGCGTCGGTCCGGCTCGTCGACGCCGACAGTCACGCGCGTGCTCCCGAGTGCGCCATTGCTCAGCGGAAGTTGACGAACTGGAGGTCGAGCTCGAGGTCGGCCCCGCGCAGCAGCGTCATGGTCGCCTGGAGGTCGTCGCGGCTCTTCGAGGAAACGCGGAGCTCGTCGCCCTGGATCTGCGATCTGACCGACTTCGGTGCCTCGTCGCGGATGAGCTTGTTGATCTTCTTCGCGTGCTCCTGATCAATGCCCTCCTTGAGGGTCGCCTCGATCCGGTACTCCTTGCCCGACGCGAACGGCTCTCCCGCGTCGAGGCTCTTCAGGCTGATGCCGCGCTTGATCAGCTTCGACTGGAAGACGTCGAGGATGGCGTTCGCCCGTTCCTCGGTGTTGGCCTTGATCAGGATCTTCTCGCCGCTCCAGGCGATCGACGCGCCGACATTCTTGAAGTCGTAGCGCTGCTCGACCTCCTTGTGGGCCTGGTTCAGTGCGTTGTCCGCCTCCATCTTGTCGATCTTGCTGACGACATCGAATGTTGAATCTGCCATGGCTGCGAGTGTAGCTTTCCGGTTCGGCGGGGCCCCGCCTCAGGCGCAGCTGGTATCCCTGGGGTGTGCGCTGCCTTCCCGTTCTCGTCCTCGTCCCGCTCGTCGGTCTCCTTCTCGCCGGTTGCGGCGAGCGGCCCCCCGCGCTGACGGTCGAGGAGGGGTTGTCCACGGTCCCGCCAGTGGCGGCCGTCCCCGTCGCGGCGGATCCGATCGTCCTGCAGAATCCCGAGCAGGCCACGGAGACCCCGGTACGCCTCCTCACCGACGAGACCTGGCTCGCCACGGCGGCGGAGAGGAGTGGGATCCCCCTGCGCGCCCTGACCGCCTACGCAGGCACGGCTTTGCTCATATCGTCCGTCGATCCCGATTGTCGTCTCGATTGGGCGACCCTGGCCGGCATCGGTTACGTCGAGAGCCGTCATGGCACGATCGACGGCGGCGAACTGGGCGAGGACGGTCGCCCGACCGAGCCGATATACGGCCCTCGCCTGGATGGCACGCGATTCGACACGGTCCCCGACAACGATGGCGGAGCGCTCGACGGCGACGCGGAGGTCGACCGGGCGATGGGTCCGCTCCAGATCATCCCGACGACCTGGATGCTGTGGGCGTCGAGCGGCTGGGACCCGCAGAACGTGGACCAGCAGGCGGTGACGGCGGCGCGCTACCTCTGCGACGCTGGTGGTGATCTCTCGACCGAGTCGGGTTGGCGGGCGGCGATCGCCGCCTACAATCCGGCCCCAAGCTACGCGGGGAAGGTCGCGGAGGCGGCGTCCCGCTACGCGGCGGAAGCGGCATGATCCGCGCCGTACCGATTTCCGATCCGCCGGTCGCGCGGGTATCCTTGCTGAGCGCCTCCGGTTGTGACTACGCGGTCGGGTGCGCCATGGCGAGTTACCCTAGCGGCCAAAGGGATCTGACTGTAAATCAGACGGCGTAGCCTTCGGGGGTTCGAATCCCTCACTCGCCACAGAGGTGACGCCCCGACATCAACCGATGTGCGGGGCGTTCCGTGTACCGGGGCGTTTCGCTCGGTAGGCCCTCGCCCTCAGCCCTGCGCCTCCCGCCCCGGGAATCCGGCTAGCGAGAGCGGCGCTCGCCCGTTGCCGTCGCGGTCGAGCTGCTGCCCCGCGCGTCATGCTGCCAGTCCGGCGCGTTCCCTCGGCCGCGCGACGCGTTCGCCGTGTCGACGAATCCCCGGGGTCGCCCGGCCCTGGGCTCCAAGACCGCGAATCGTGCCGTCCTCGGCGAGCATCGTGGGCAGGATGCCGTGGTAGAGATTGCAGCGCAGGACTGACCGGTCCGTGCCCGAGCGGCGGATCGCGTCCTCGGTCGCCGCGTGGTCGCGGGCGAGCGCGAAGACCGCCCCGGGGGCAGCGCCGGCCGCACTCGGCTTTGGCGACCCCGGTGAGGGCGATCGGGCGCTCACCTCGCCACGACGGGACCGATGCCTAGGCTGGTGCCATGAGCGATCACGCCCCTCTCCTCGCCATTGCCCGATCGATCGCCATCGAGGCGGCACAGCTCGCCCGTCAGCGGCGGCAGGATGGAGTCGAGATCGCCGCGCTGAAGTCCTCTCCCGAGGACGTGGTGACGGCCGCTGATCGCGAGGTCGAGCAGCTCATCCGCCGTCGTCTCGCCCGGGCGCGGCCGGATGACGGATTCCTCGGAGAGGAGTCGGGATCTAGCGGAGGGACGAGCGGCCTCACCTGGGTGGTCGACCCGATCGACGGCACCGTCAACTACCTCTACGGCATCCCGTCCTATGCGGTCAGCATCGCCGTGGTCGAGGGCGAGCCTGATCCGGCCACATGGACGGCGCTCGCCGGTGCGGTGGTCAATGGCGCGACGGGCGAGGTCACCACGGCGAGCCGTGGCGGAGGCGCGGAGCGGGACGGCGTCGCGGTGCGGGTCGTCGCGCCGACCTCGCTCTCGCTCGCGCTCCTCGGCACCGGGTTCGGCTACGACGCAGGCCGCCGAATGCGGCAGGGTGCGGTGGTGCAGGAGCTGCTCGGCTCGGTGCGTGACATCCGTCGCATCGGCTCCGCGGCCCTCGACCTGTGCTCGGTGGCGACGGGGCAGCTGAACGCTTACTACGAACGAGGGCTGAACCCCTGGGACCTGGCCGCGGGGGCCCTGGTCGCCCAGGAGGCGGGGGCTCGAGTGGCGGGGCTGGACGGTGCGCCGTTCGGATCCGGTCTGCTCATCGCTGCACCGGATCCGCTGTTCGGCGAGCTGGAGGATGTGCTGCGCCGACTGCGCGCGGACGAGGTGTAACCGCTCTCCGCCGTCGGGCTACGCAACGCTCCTGCGTGAGGACTCCCCTCGGCGCAGTTCCGCACCGCGGATCGCCGAGCGGCGGGCGATGAACGCGCCTGTCGGGGCCGGGCTCTGGCCGGAGAGCGGTCGTCATGGTTATCCTTTATGCATTCGTGATGTTCGCACAGGTTGCACTCACGGACCCGCGCGGCGTGTCCTCTCCGGAGGGCCGCTCGTCCCCTGCCCCCGACGAAAGATCTCGATTTCGTGAGCCCCGATTCGCCTGCCTCCGCTGCCTCCGCATCGACCCCCGGCGAATCGACTCCACCGCTGTCCCGCCGCGAAATCCGCGAGCGAGAGCGCGCCCTGGCCCTCGCGGCCGACGTGTCGCTGTCGAGCATGTCCAGCGGCGGCCTCAGTGCCCCCACACCAGATCAGCTGCGCGAGGCCGAGCGCCGAGTCGCCTCCGTCCGCAGTGCCCCAGCACCCGTGTCCGCCCCGCGCTCGGCCCCGCTCCGCCCCGTGCGCCGTGCCAGGATCGGTGGACTCGCCGCGCTCTCGTTCGTCGCAGCCATCGTGGCGGCGACCTCATTGCCGGCCACGTCGCTGCTGACCGCGGAGGACGTGCAGGCTCAGAGCCTGACCGTCCCGTTCGGTGCCGATTCTCGACGCGGCGCGCAGTCGTTCGTGGCGGGTGAGGTCAGCGCCGCGACGATCGCCCGCGACGGCTTCGGCGTGCACGAGCGTAAAACCCAGACCAACGTGGCCGACATTGTCCGTACCTCCGACGCCGGCTTCACGAACGACCCGAACGCCTCGATCCAGTGGCCCTTCGCGGTGGGCGTGCCGGTGGGGGACCGCTTCGGTTACCGCAACTGCGCGGGTTGTTCGGTCAATCACGGCGGGACGGACTTCAACCCGGGCGACGGTTCGCCCATTCAGGCCATTGCCGACGGCGTGGTGCGCACGGTGATCGACGGCGAGGGCTCGCTCGGCGTTCACGTGATCGTCGACCACGAGATCGACGGGCAGCTCGTCTCCAGCGTCTACGCACACATGCAGCACGGCACGGCGGCCGTGAACGAGGGCGACCCGGTCAAGGTCGGCCAGCTGCTCGGCCTGGTGGGTACAACCGGCATGTCGACCGGACCGCACCTGCACTTCGAGATCCGCTTGGATGGCGTGACGAAGGTCGACTCGTACCTCTGGCTGCAGGCCAACGCCGGGCGCTGAACCCTGACGCAGGGCTACCCCGCGCGCCTGCAGATCGAACGCTCGGGCTACTCCGTGCGCAACCAGACCGTCGTATCCGCGGGCAGCGCCGGCTCGTGCAGCCCCTCGGACGAGAGCACCACGAAACCGACGGGCAGCTCGACCGGGGCGTCACCGAGGTTCGCGATCACCGTGACGCCGCCGTTCCGGAAGGCCACCACGTCCTCCGGATAGCCCTGAAGCCACTCGACGTGGCCCGAGCCCAGGTCCTCCGCTCGGCGCACCGCGAGCAGGGAGCGGTAGAGCTCGAGCGTCGAGCCCGCGACTCCTCGCTGGCGGTCGCGAGCGAGTGGCGCCCAGTCGCTGGGCTGCGGCAGCCAGGAGTCACCAGTGCCACTGAAACCGTACGCGGGCGCATCGGCCTCCCACGGAATCGGCACTCGGCAGCCATCGCGGCCGTAGCGCTCGCCGCCGGTGCGGAACCAGGTCGGATCCTGACGCGCCGAGTCGGGCAGGTCGATCGCCTCGGGCAGTCCGAGCTCCTCACCCTGATAGACGTAGGCGGAGCCGGGGAGCGCGAGCATCAGCGCGGTGGCCGCGCGGGCGCGGCGGAGGCCCAGCGCCGGGTCGGGCAGCCCGGGCGAGCGAGGGCCGATGCCGTAGCCCTGCGGGTTGTCGGCGGTGAGCGCGAGGCGACTGGCGTGGCGCACGACGTCGTGGTTGGACAGCACCCAGGTCGAGGGGGCACCGACTGCGGCGAAGGCCTCGACGGAGGAGTCGATGATGTCGCGGAGGGCGCGCGCGCTCCACGGGGTCTCGAGGTAGGCGAAGTTGAAGGCCTGGTGCATCTCGTCGGGGCGCACCCAGCGGGCGAGCTTCGAGAGCGGCTGCACCCACGCCTCGGCGCAGAGCACCCGGTCGTCCGGGTACTCGGCGAGCAGAGAGTGCCAGTCCCGGTAGATCTCGTGGACGCCGTCCTGCGCCCAGTAGGGTGCGGTGACGGGTTCGTCCCCATCGGCCGGCGCCACTGCGCCCATCGAGCCGCTGTCCGTAGGCGGCGTGTAGTCGGGCAGCCCCTCGGCCTTGATCATTCCGTGCGCCACGTCGACGCGGAAGCCGTCGACTCCCCGGTCGAGCCAGAAACGCAGGACTCCGCGGAAGCGTTCGCGCACCCACTCGTTCGTCCAGTCGAAGTCGGGCTGCGAGGTGTCGAAGAGGTGCAGGTACCACTGGCCGGCGTTCCCCTCGGATTCCGTGACACGGGTCCACGCCGGGCCGCCGAAGACCGACTCCCAGTTGTTCGGGGGTAGCTCTCCCGACTCGCCGCGTCCATCGCGGAACAGGTAGCGCCCCCGCTCGGCGCTTCCCGCGGGAGACGCGAGCGCCTCCTGGAACCAGCGGTGAGCGCTGGAGGAGTGATTGGGGACGAGGTCGACGATGATCCGGATGCCCAGGGCGTGTGCGCGGGCGAGCATGGCGTCGAAGTCGGCCAGGGTGCCGAAGAGTGGATCGACGTCGCAGTAGTCGGCGACGTCGTAGCCGGCGTCCTTCTGCGGAGAGGTCATAAAGGGCGAGAGCCAGATTGCGTCGACGCCCAGCTCGGCGAGACTCTCGAGCCGCGACGTGATGCCGGGCAGGTCGCCGATGCCGTCGCCGTCCGCGTCCGCGAAGGAGCGCGGGTAGATCTGGTAGATGACGGCGGTGCGCCACCACTCGGATCCCCGGTGGTGTTCGGCCTGGGAGGAGGGGCCGGGGACGTTCTCGGGCGCGCCGGAGAGGGCGGAGTCCAGGGTCATGGTGCTCAGTTTATCGGGCACCGCCGACGGGCCGCTGGCGTCCCCTCCGCTGTCCCGTACAGTCGATGGGTGATGGAGGAGACGCCGGATGAGGCCCGGGCGCGGCGCCGCCGGGCGCTGCTCTGGGTGGTGCCGTTGCTGGTGCTGCTCGTCGTCGGCCTGATCGCGGCCACGCTCGCGATCGGCGGTGTCGCCCTGCGCGGTCTGACCGGAGCGGCGCTCGTGCAGCTCGTCCTCGCTGCCTAGGCGGTCGCGGTCGGGCCGTCCTCATCCTCGGGCGGCGGCGAGGAGGAGGTCCGCGCCCGCTCCTCGGATGCGTGCCCTGTCTCGGGGCCGGTCGCGCGGGCCTGCTCGTCGGCGCGGCTGACCGCCTCCGCGAGCTCGTCGGCGACCAGGTACCCCGGCGAGACGGCCTCGGCCCGGTAGGCAGCGCGGCCGACCATGTGCGCCGAGACGGGCACGGTCAGCAGCTGAAAGCCGATCACCAGCACGATCGTCCCCGCGGCGGCGAAGCCGGGGTTCCGGATGGCGACCGCGAGCATCACGCAGATCAGGCCGAGCACCTGCGGCTTGGTGCCCGCGTGCATCCGCGAGAGCAGGTCGTCGAAGCGCATGAGCCCGATCGCCGCGACGAGCGAGAGCAGGGCGCCAACCAGTAGGAGCACCGCGGTGAGCACGTCGAAGAACAGGTCCATGTCAGTCCTCCTCGCGGTTGGCCATGAATTTGGCGACGCTGATCGAGCCGAAGACGGCGAAGAGCGCGAGTCCGAGCGCGACGGGCAGGGTCCGCGCATGGTGATTGACGGCCATCTCGGCGCCGATCCCGCAGATGATCGTCGCGACAAGCACGTCGGCGGCGACCACGCGGTCGAGCACCGAGGGCCCGCGGAGGATGCGCACGAGCGCGAGCAGGCACGCGGCACCGAATACGGGCACCAGGATCCAGAACAGCCAGTCGATCACCGGACCGCCCCCGCCCCGGCCTCGAGCGGCCGGCTCACCCGCTGCACATCCTCGCGGGAGCCAATAGCGCGGACGATGCGCGCCTCCGTCCGCAGCACCGTGCGGCGAACCTCCTCGATCCGCTCGCCCTCGTCGTGGGTCACGCCGAGCACGTGCAGGTAGAGCACGTTCAGCTGCGGGTCGACGTCGATCACGAGGGAACCGGGCACGAGCGAGACGGCCTCGGTCGTCCACACCAGCATCCCCTCGGAGCGGCTGCGCAGGTGCACGGCGACGATGGCGTTGTGCACCGGGACCGGCAGCGTCAGGATCTGCCAGGACACGCGCACCGAGGCCACCGCGATGTCGGCCAGCAGGCGCAGGAGGAAGAGGAGCACGAACCACGGATTGATGCGGTTCGAGAACTCGACCGGCGGCAGGTAGAACACCCGCGTGATCAGCAGGGCGATCAGCAAGCCGGTGACGATCGACAGCACCGAGACGTCGTCCCAGAGCAGCACCCAGATGCCGACGAGGGTCGCGAACATCGCGACGCGGTTCCAAATGTCGACGCGGCGGCGGGGGCTCATCGCGGCCCCTCCTCTCCGAAGGACGACTCGCGGTAAACGGTCGCAATGTAGGTCGCGGGATCGGCGACCGCGTTCGCGGCGTGCTCACTCGCGTCGTAGAGCGGTCCGGCGCCGATGGTGAGTACAACTCCGACCACGACCATGCCCGCGGTGGCGAGCACCATCATCGGCGGCGAGTGACGGGTGCGGATGCTGCCCGTGTCGTGCGGGTCCTCCTGCAGCTGGTCGATCAGGGGGGACTCGTAGCCGGGCACCTCCTCCTGGCGGCGCCAGAAGACCATGTTCCAGACGCGGGCGACCGCGTAGAGCGTCAGTAGCGAGGTCACGGCCCCGGCGGCGATGACGGCCCAGATCAGCCAGGACGGCTGGTCGACGGCCGACTCCGTGCCGGCGACGAAAAGCCCCACCTTGCCGAGGAAGCCGGTGAACGGCGGGATACCGCCGAGGTTCATCGCGGGGATGAAGTAGAGCAGCGCGAGCAGCGGCGAGGCCTTCAGCAGCCCACCCAGGCGCAGGATCGACGTGGTGCCGCCGACCCGCTCGATCAGACCGGTCGCGAGGAACAGCGTCGTCTGCACCGTGATGTGGTGGATGACATAGAAGATCGTCGCGGCGTAACCGGCCGGGGTGCCCACCGCGATCCCGAACACCATGTAGCCGATGTGCGAGACCAGTGTGAAGGACAGCATCCGCTTGATGTCGGCCTGCGCGACCGCGCCGAGGATGCCGACGATCAGTGTCAGGAGCGCCACCACCAGCAGGACGTCGCTCAGCCTGCCGCCTGGGAAGAGCAGAGTCTCGGTGCGGATCAGCGCATACACGCCGACCTTCGTGAGCAGCCCGGCGAAGACCGCGGTGACGGGAGCGGGAGCCGTGGGGTACGAGTCCGGGAGCCAGAACGACAGCGGGAACACGGCCGCCTTGATCCCGAAGCCCAGCAAGAGCACCACGTGCAGGACCAGCTGCACGTCGGCGGGGAGCTCGGCGATCCGGATCGAGAGCTGCGCCATGTTGACGGTGCCGGTCGCCCCGTAGAGCAGGCCGATTGCCGAGAGGAAGAACACGCTCGAGACCAGGCTGACGACCACATAGGTCGTGCCGGCTCGGATGCGCGGCGCAGTGCCGCCCAGGGTAATGAGCACGTAGCTCGCGGCGAGCAGGATCTCGAAGCCGACGTAGAGGTTGAACAGATCGCCCGCGACGAAGGCGTTGAGGATGCCCGCCGAGAGGATCAGGTAGGTCGGATGGAAGATCGTCACCGGCGTTTCGCGGTTGCCGTCGACCAGGCCTTGGCCGACGGAGAAGAGCAGGACGCCCAGCAGCGTGATCGAGGTGATCACGAGCATCAGGGCGGCGAGCGGATCGACGACGAGCACGATGCCCCACGGCGGCTCCCAGCCGCCCACGTAGACGGCGTTGCCGCCTCCGTCGCCGGTGAGGACGAGAACGAGCATCACCGAGGAGATCACCAGCACAGTGGAGAGCGTGACGATGTTCACCGTGATCTGCGCGCGCCGGTGGCGGCCGAGGATCAGCGCGACGGCCGCTCCCAGGAGGGGGAGGGTGACGACGAGCGGGATCAGGGCGTTCATCGGTCCTCCTTCCTGTCATCGGTCATGGCGCTCTCCCCGTGCTTGGCGGCGGTGCCCTCGTCGCTGGATTCGAGCAGCACGTCGAGCGCCCGGTCATCGGCGGTCGTCTGCGCCGAGATGCCCGCCGCGTCCTCGCGGACGGAGGCGTCGGTCTCGTCGTCCTCCACCTGGTCGGCGTTGGCGAGGCGCCAGCGCCGGTAGATCATCGCGAGGAGGAAGGCGGACACTCCGAAGGTGATGACGATCGCCGTCAGGATCAGCGCCTGCGGCAGCGGGTCGGCCATCTCGGCGGCGATCTGCTCGTAGGAGCGGCCGTCGTCGGAGACGAACGGCGCGATGCCTGAGCGGCCGGCCATCAGCAGGATGAGGATGTTGGTCGCGTTCCCGACGAGCAGGAACCCGATCAGGATCCGGGTGAGGCTGCGCTCAAGCATCTGGTAGACGCCCGCGGCGTACAGCACCGCCATCACGACGACGAGGACGAGGGTGATGCTCACGTGCCGTCCCCCCGGCCTGGTCCGCCGATGACGGTGGAGCCCGTGGGGAGTGTGGTCTCGAGTCCGTCGACGGTGCCCTGGCCGGGGCCGGGGGTGCTGTCCGTCGAGTGCGTCACGCCGTCGCCCGAGGGGGAGCCCTGCTCGGCCTCCTCGCCGTGACGGTCCACCTCGCCGCCGAGGCTGCGGAGGATGTCCAGGGCGAGGCCGATCACGATCAGGTACACCCCGATATCGAAGAGGGTGGATGTGCCGAGGTGGAGCTCGCCGAGCACCGGCACCTCGAGGTCGAGCCAGCTCGACTCCAGCACCTCGAGGCCGAAGGCGAGGGAGGAGACAGCGGTACCGACGGCGAAGAAGAGGCCGAGCCCGAGCACCTTGCCGGCGTCGATCGGAGCGGCTTCGCCGAGTTCGAAGCGGCCGCCGGCGAGGTAGCGCGCGACGAGGGCGAGGCCGGCGAGCAGTCCGCCCGCGAAGCCTCCGCCCGGGGTGTTGTGGCCGGTGAAGAGCAGGTAGACCGAGACGATCATCGCGGGGTGGAACAGCAAGCGCACCAGCACCTCGAGCACGATCGAGCGGTTCTCGGGGCGGAGCGTGCGTCCCGCGACGAGCCAGGAGCCGCGGTCGCCCTCTCGCTCGGAGTCGTCGGAGGAGGCGGTCAGGTCCATCGCGCGATCGCGGCGGTCGCCCGCGCCCTGCGCCTCGAGGCGGGGTGCACCTCCGGCTCTGCTGGAGAGGAAGATCAGGCTCGCGACTCCGGTAGCGACGACGACCAGCACCGAGATCTCGCCCATCGTGTCCCAGGCGCGGATGTCGACCAGCAGGACGTTGACGATGTTGCGGCCCTTGCCCTCCTCGTAGGCGAGCCGGGGCAGCTCCGCCGAGATCGGCGTCGCGGTCCGGGCTCCGAGGGCGATCGTGGCGGCGAGAGCCATCACCGCTCCGACCGCGATGCCGATGACGGCACGCAGCCGCTTGCGCATCGGCTGGTGCTTCGCGGCGATACGGGTGGGGAGGCGGCGCAGCACGAGGACGAAGACCACCAGCGTCACCGTCTCGATCAGCGCCTGGGTGAGGGCGAGGTCGGGGGCGCCCTGCAGGGCGAAGAGGGCGACCATCCCGTAGCCGGTGGCCCCGGCAAGCAGCACGGCGGCGACGCGGTTGCGCGCGATCGCGCAGAGGAGCGCCGCGAGGATCATCACGGCCGCGACCGCGAGCTGTCCCGGGCTGTCCCAGAAGACGAGATCGCCGGGCCAGGTGCGGTTCAGGGCAGCCGCACCGCCGACGCCGAGTACGAAGACCGCGAAGATCACCGTGAGGTAGCGGGGGAGCGATCCGCGCTGCACGGACTCGGTGACCGTGCTGGCGACGCGGTCGAGCCAGCGGACCGTGGCCCAGTAGCCCTCGGCGGAGTCGATCCGGTTGGGCAGCATCGACTGGGCACGCGCGACGGCGACGCGCTTGGCGAAGAGGAGGAGGCCGACCGCGATCACGAGGGCGCTCAGACCCAGCGCGGGCTCGAAGCCGTGCCAGAGCGCGAGGTGGTAGCCGCCGTGGTCCGAGGCCTCCGCCGCGGCTGCGAGTCGCGGGTCCGCGTCGGGCGCCGCGGACGGGAGGGTGTCGGCGGAGACGGCCACGAGCGGGTCGAGCACGGAGGCGGCGAGCCCGCCGATCACGCTGGCGGCGGCGAGCAGCACGGAAGCGGCGGTGAAGGTCCACGGCTCGGCGTGCAGGTGCGTGTCCTCGAGGCCCTTCTTGCGGGCGAAAGCACCCCAGAACAAGCGGGCCGAGTAGGCGACGGTGAGGATCGAGCCGAGCACGAGGCCCACGAGCGCGACCCACGCCCAGAACGAGCCCTGCTCGATCGCCGAGATCAGGCTGGTGAACACCGCTTCCTTGGCGACGAATCCCAGCAGCGGCGCGATGCCGGCCATCGAGAGCACACCGATCAGCGCGGCCGCGGCGAGGACGGGCGCCTGTCGGCCGAGACCGCTGAGCTTGCGGAGGTCGCGCGTGCCGGCGCGATGATCGATGATCCCGACGGTGAGGAAGAGTAGCGCCTTGAAGAGCGCGTGGGCGATCAGGAGCGTCAGACCGGCCAGCGCCGCGTCGCGCGAGCCGAAACCCACGGCGACGGTGAGGAAGCCGAGCTGGCTGACGGTGCCGTACGCGAGCACGAGCTTGAGGTCGTACTGGCGGAGCGAGCGCCAGCCGCCGACGAGCATGGTCCAGACGCCGACGCTGACCACCACCGGCAGCCAGACGGAGTCGTCGGCGAAGCCCGGCGCGAGGCGCGCAACGAGGTAGATCCCCGCCTTCACCATCGCGGCCGCGTGCAGGTAGGCGCTGACCGGCGTCGGGGCGGCCATCGCGGCCGGCAGCCAGAAGTGGAAGGGGACCAGCGCCGACTTCGAGAACGCGCCCAGCAGCACGAGCACCAGCGCCGTCGACACGATCGGCCCGGAGGGAGCCGCGGCGACGATCCCGGAGAGGCTGGTGGTACCGGCCTGCACGATCAGGATCACGATGCCGACCAGCATCGCCAGGCCACCGAGTGTCGTCACCAGCAGCGCCTGAAGTCCGGCACCCCGGCTCTCTTTGCGCCCGCTGTAGTGGCCGATCAGGAGGTAGGAGAGAACGCTCGTCGCCTCCCAGAAGACGAAGAGGATGATCACGTCGTCGGCCGTGACGAGGCCGTACATCACTCCGGCGAACGCAGACAGGAGCGCCGCGAAGCGCCCGAGCGAGGGCTCGTCGCGGCTGAAGTACGACGCGCAGTACGCCAGGACGAGGGCGCCGACTCCGCTGACCACGAGGGCGAGGACGATCGAGAGCGCGTCGAGCCGGAAGGAGAGCGCGATGTCGAGAGCGGGAATCCACGGCACCGTCTCGCGGATCTCACCGCCGTCGAGGATTGTGGGGAGCGCGGTCGCGGTGGCGACGAAGCTGCCGGCCGGAACGAGCGCCAGCGCATAGAAGGTCGTCGGGCCGAAGCGATCCACCAGCCAGGGTGTGACGACGGCCAGCACGAACGAGATCACCAGGATGAGGAGCATCACATGTTCCTCCCACGGTTCACCCAGCGCATTCGTGGACCAAGAATAACGGAGGGCGTTCCGGCGGAAGCTGAGTGCGGGAAGGCTTGACCAGAGCCGTCGCGATCGGAGCGGGCCCTAGCGTGGGGGCATGGCCCGCTCCCTCCTGCCCGACCAGCTCTGCCGTCTCCGCGTCTATGACCTCGCGACCGCAGAGCCGAGGACCGTCTTCGAGTCCGACTCGGTCCTGGTCGAGGCGCCGAACTGGACTCCGGACGGGGCGGCGCTGATCGTGAACGGCGACGGCCGCCTCTTTCGGCTGCCGCTCGAGGGCCCGGCCGAGCTCGAACCGATTCCGCTCGCCGGGGTGCCGGCCGAGCTCAACAACGACCACGTGCTCGCTCCGTCCGGAGGCGTCGCGTACGTTTCAGCACGCGACGGGCACCTCTACGCGGTGCAGCTCGACGGCTCCGCTCCCGCCCGGCGTCTGACGACCGCGCGCGAGGGCGTCCGCTTCAAGCACTACCTGCACGGCATCTCGCCGGACGGAGCGACGCTCGCGGTGATCGGCGGCGGTGACGCCTCCGGCGGATGGCGGACTGACGTTTACACGATGTCGGCCGGCGGCGGCGCCCTCACCGCGCTGACCGACGACGCCTCCGCCGACGACGGGGTCGACGTCTCAGCCGACGGACACACCCTCGTGTTCACCTCCGAGCGGGCAGGAGGAGGCGCGCAACTCTTCCGCATCGGCCTCGACGGTTCCGGCCTCACGCGGCTGGTCGAGTCGGCCACCGTCGACTGGTTCCCTCACGAGTCACCGGACGGCGCTCACCTGCTCTACCTCTCCTACCCGGCGGGCACGACGGGACACCCGGAGAACGTCGACGTCGAGCTGCGGCTGCTCGAGCTGGAGGCCCGCGAGACCCGAGAGCCCGGGCGCGTGCTCCAGCGCCTCCACGGCGGGCAGGGCACGACTAACGTCTCCGGATGGGCGCCCGACTCCACCCGCTTCGCCTACGCCGACTACCCGCGGCGCTGAGAGCCTGAGTCCTTCCCGCGCATGCGCGGGAGGGGGATCGATCGAGGCTCGCGGCGGGTCTTGAATCACAGAATGACCATCGACAGCGCAGCATCCTCCTCCCTCACCCGCGCACCGCTCGGCGACTCCGGCATCGACGTGTTCCCGCTCTCGCTCGGCGGCAATGTCTTCGGCTGGACGGCGGGCCGGCAGACCTCCTTCGACGTCCTCGACGGCTACACGGCCGCCGGCGGCGACTTCATCGACACCGCCGACTCCTACTCCGCGTGGGTGCCCGGTAACAGGGGCGGCGAGTCCGAGACGATCATCGGCGAGTGGCTGTCGCAGCGCTCGGGCTCCCGCGACGACGTGGTGATCGCGACGAAAGTGGGTCGGCACCCGCAGTTCACCGGTCTCGCTCCCGATACTGTGCGCGCGGCCGCCCGCGCCTCCCTTGAGCGGCTCGGCACCGACCGGATCGATCTCTACTACGCCCACTTCGACGATGCAGCCGTGCCGATGGCCGACATCGCCGCCGTCTTCTCGGAGCTCGTCGACCAGGGCCTGATCCGCGCGATCGGAGTGTCGAACCTCAGCGCCGAGCGCATCGCCGAGTGGCTGCGCGTCGCGGGCGAGGAGGGGCTGCATAAGCCCGTCGCCCTGCAGCCGCACTACAACCTCGTCGAGCGGGGGATCGAGGCGGACCTGCTGCCGCTCGCGCGCGAAGCGGGGCTGGCCGTCGTCCCCTATTACGCCCTCGCCTCCGGATTCCTGACCGGCAAGTACCGCGACGGCTCGACCCCTGACGGTCCACGGGCCGATGGCGCCGCCCGTTACCTGGACGGCCGCGGCCGGCGGGTGCTCGCGGCCCTCGATGCGACGGCGGAGGCGCACGGAGCCGAGGTGGCGACGGTCGCGCTCGCGTGGCTCCGCTCGCAGTCCGGCGTCGTCGCTCCGATCGCGAGCGCCCGCGTGATGGAGCAGCTGCCCGCGCTGGTCGCCTCGGCGTCCCTCGAACTGAGCACCGAGGAGCTTGCGGCCCTCGACGAGGCGAGCCGAGCGTAGAGTCCGGCCGGTGACCGCGGGGGCAGGCCTCCCGCGGTCAGCGACGCTCCGCGGAGGTGCTAGGGTCTAACGGTGCCAAATCGCGGGCACGCCCCGAAAGAGGCTGTTCGGCCCGCAGGTGCGCCCCCTTAGCTCATTGGTAGAGCACTTCCTTGGTAAGGAAGAGGTAGTGGGTCCGATTCCCACAGGGGGCTCCGTTCCCCGCAGGCCAGGCCTGCGAAGAACGCGCGGCGGGGTAGCTCAGGTGGTTAGAGCACACGGCTCATAATCGTGGTGTCGCGGGTTCAAGTCCCGCTCCCGCTACAGCGAGAAGGCCCCGGTTCACGCGTCGAGCCGGGGCCTTCTCCGTTGCGCTGTCTCACGCTCTGACATCGGCGCCGCAGTGCTCGCCCTGTCCTGCGGTTCGAGTGAGGATCGAGGTCGATGATGCGCACGCCGTTGAGTTCGAGAAAAGTGATGCTGGCCACCCAGGCAGTACGCTTGTTCGCGTCGAGGAAGGCATGTGCCTGCGTGATGCCGTGGAGAAGGACGCTGGCCTGCTTGTAGACCGTCGCATGCAAGAACGTCGCTCCGAAGGAAGCCTGAGGTCGCGGGACCGCGGCCTCGAGCTTGCCCCGGTCGATCAGAGCCGCGCCATCTCTGTCGCCGTGCAGCGCGATGACCTGATCGACCGTGAGGAACAGGGTCACTTGTTCGCGAGCAGCGCGAGACCTTCCTTCCAGCGGTCGATCACGCTCCGGGCGAGAGAGCCTGTCTCGTCGGTGTCGGCGTTCTCGACGTGGGCCCGCCGCTCAGGCACGTCGCCGCCTTTGATCGCCCTGCTCGAAGAGAAGTCGAGCATGGTGTTGCGCTTCACAATCCGTTGAGACGGCTCGTCTACATCGAGGCCGCGACGTGCGTCGATCCAGGGTGCATCGACATGCGTGAGCTCGACCAGTTCTTCATAGCCCCGGTGCCCGTAGAAGTCGAGCACCGAATCCAGCGTCGCTCGGACGTCGTCGTTCACTTCCACGCGGGCGGGCAGGGACGCGTAACGGTTCTCTCGGAAAACCGATCGAACGACGGGCCCTTTCGGCCAGGCCTCGAACTCCTCGTCGAAGATCGGTCCACCGGTCCACGCCAGATGCCAGGCCTGCGCGAAGTAGACCAGTTTCTGGATTTTCATGCTGTCCCCACGGGGGACGTTCGCAGCGTTGGCGACGTAGGCGGCGACATCGATCGCGGTGGTCATGATCTCGGTTCCCCTCCTCCACCCGGTTCTTGGCTGACCTCGGATGCTGGAGTGGCCGCGCTCGATGCGAGGGGACCTGCTGCAACGAAGTCGATCGGATCACCTTATCGGCGGAACGACGAGTAGGGGCCGGCTGTGCGCTGATCGACAGCTCGTGGCACGCGCCCTCGCGGTGCTGCACGTCCAGAGCTGTGGCCGGTTCACGCTCGGCATCTGAGCGTCGTGTCGCTCTCCTCGGCGCTCGGGAGTGTCGGATCTCACAGCCACCCGTTCCGCTCCGCGATGCCGGCCCGCTCCAGTACCTCGCCGATCGGCCGGGTGTCGGCGAAGAAGCTCGCGGTCAGCTCGAGAGTCTCGCGCACGGTGAGGTCCTTGATCAGGCCCCCGGTCTGCAGGACTGCCGAGACGAGTCCGTGCGCGATCGCGGTGCGCGGCGCCCGCCCGAAGACGCGGACCTCGCCCGCGTCCGGGATCGAGAGGCCCAGGAGCATGTCGATGGTCGTGGTCTTGCCCGCGCCGTTCGGGCCGAGGAAGGCGACGATCTCCCCGGGTCGGACGGTGAGGTCCACCCCGGCGACGGCGGCGACGGAGCCAAAGCTCTTGGTGAGGGCGGTCGCCTGGAGGGCGAGGTCGGTCGAGGTCATGTCCTCAGCCTGCTGAGACGCCCGCCCGCGTGCCTCGGCCTTCCGTCACCACTGAGCCATGACATCCGTCACCCCCAGCGGCGACCGCTGAGCCTGACGCGCCTTCTTGAGCGGCGACCGCTCAGCGCGTATCGTTTCGCTTTGCGCCACTGCCTCGTGTGTCGCTGGATGGAAAGGTCGATGATGCCTGCAGCCCCCCGGTTCTCCGGTGTCCTCTTCGGAGCCGCGTACTACGTGGAGTACCAGCCGGAGGGCGTGCTCGAGCGGGATCTGGATCTCATGGCGGAGGCGGGCTTCACCGTCATTCGCGTGGGTGAGTCCGTCTGGTCGACGTGGGAGCCGCGTGAGGGCGTGTTCGACCTCGACTGGCTCGAACCGGTCCTCGACGCCGCCCACGCCCGGGGGATCAGCGTCATCCTCGGCACCCCGACCTACGCGATTCCGCCGTGGCTGCAGCGCCTGCACCCCGAGATCGCCGCCGAGTCCCGGACCGGAGTCCGGATGGGGTGGGGCGCCCGGCAGGAGATGGACCAGAGCCACCCCGCCTACCGGTTCTACGCCGACCGGATCGCGCGGAAAGTCGTCGCGCGGTACGCCGACCATCCGGCGATCATCGGGTACCAGGTCGACAACGAGCCCGGGAATCACCTGCCCCATAACGAGCACACCTTCCAGCGCTTCGTCGGCTGGCTGCGTGAGCGCTACGGCACCGTCGAGGACCTCAATCGCGAGTGGGGCCTTGTCTACTGGTCGCACCGCCTGTCCGACTGGGCGGATCTGTGGCGGCCCGACGGCAACCTGATGCCCCAGTACCAGCTGGAGTGGCGTCGTTTCCAGAGCACGCTGGCCAACGAGCTGATCGCCTGGCAGGCCGACCTCGTCCGGGAGTACGCGAGGGAGGACCAGTTCGTCACGACCTGCATCGCGTACTCCCAGGCGCAGATTTCGGACGACGAGATCGTCGCTCCGCTCGATGTCGTCGCCGGCAATCCCTACTACAAGATGCAGGGCGACCTCGATGCGACCGCCGAGGTCCCTCGCGAGAGGCCGTGGTGGGGGACCGGCGTGTGGGCCCTGTTCGAGTGGGGCGACCGCGCGTTCTCCTCCGCCCAGACGCAGTACCTCGTGACCGAGACGAACGCGCAGTCCATCAATGGCTCGTGGACGAACCATCCGCCGTACCCGGGCCAGATCAAGCAGGCTGCGCTCGCCCTGCTCGCCCGAGGAGGCCGGATGATCGAGTACTGGCACTGGCACACGCTGCACTTCGGAATCGAGACCTATTGGGGCGGGGTGCTCCCTCACAGTCAGCAACCGGGCAGGATCTACCGCGAGGTCGCCGATCTCGGCGCGACGCTGAAGGCACTCGGCCCGGCGCTGGACGAGTACGAGCCCGATGCCGACGTCCTGATGCTCTATTCCACTGACACGAAGTGGTCGTTCGAGTTCACCCCGCCGCTGGCGCGGGCCGACGGATCCCCGGACTCGCGCGCCTACCTGACGATCTTCGACGCGTTCTACCGCGGGCTCTTCGAGGCCGGCGCGCAGATCCGGGTTCAGCATCTGCGCCAGTTCGTCGCGTCCGACATCACCGAGCTCGTGCGACGCTACCCCGTGCTCATCGCCCCGGCCGTCTACGTCGCCGATGACGCGATGCTCGAGCACCTCCGGGCCTACGCGGAGGCGGGTGGCCACCTCGTCCTCGGCATCCGGACCGGCTACGCCGACGAGCTGGCCCGTGCGCGCCTCGCGGTCGCCCCGGCATTCCTGACCGACGCCGCCGGCGTTCACTACGACGAGTACTCCAACATCGATGCGCCGATGATGGTGCACGCGGAGGGCGACCTGGCGCTGGAGGAGGGGGCCGCGGGGACGGAGTGGGTCGACGTGCTGGAGGTCGACGACGCCGACGTCCTGCTCCGGTACGAGCCGACGGAGCTCGAGGCGGACGCGGCGGTGACCACCCATGCCTTCGGTGCGGGCCGGGTCTCCTCCGTCGGCACCGTGCCCAACCCCGCGCTCGGCCGCAGCATCGGCCGCTGGCTCGTGCCGGACACACAGAAGTCGCAGTGGCACGCGGGCGACTCGGTCAGCGTCAGCACGGGGACGACCGGACACTCGCGGGTCGTCTTCCTGTCCAACTGGTCCGCGGCTGCGACGTCAGTCACGACGCCGGCGCCCGCGAGAGACCTCGTGACCGGAGCGACGTACGCCGCGGGCGACTCGGTGCCGCTCGACCGCCGAGGTGCCGCCGTGCTCGAGATCGCGCTCGATGCGACCGAGTAGGACGCGTTCCGGAGCGCGATAGGCGGGAGCGGCCAGCGAAGTGGCGCCGGATCGGATGATCCGGCGCCACTTCGCTCCCTGGCTCAGCGACCGCCGAAAGCACCGGCTCCGATCGCGGCGACGAGCTGCTTCTGCGCGATTGCGACGACGATGACCACCGGAATGATCGTGAGCACGCAGCCCGCCATGAGGAGTTGCCACTGCGTACCGGTCTGACCCGAGAAGCCTGCGAGACCGATCGGGATCGTCCACTTCTCCGAGCTGTTCAGGATGATGAGCGGCCACAGGAAGCTGTTCCAGCTCCCGAGGAAGGAGAAGATCGCCAACACCGAGAGCGCTGGGCGGACCAGAGGCATGATGACACTGACGAGGATCCGCCCGGTCGAGGCTCCGTCGATCTTCGCCGCCTCCTCGAGCTCGGCGGGGATCTGCAGCATGAATTGCCGCAGAAGGAAGGTGCCGTAGGCCCCGAACAGACCCGGAAGGATGAGTGCCGTCCACGTGTCCACGAGCCCGACGGAGTCGAATCCCAGGTAGAGCGGGATCACCGCGATCTCGATGGGCAGTGTCAGCGTGATGATGAACAGGAGGAACAGAGCGTCGCGCCCGGGGAAGCGCAGACGCGAGAAGGCGAAAGCGGTGAGCGTCGCGATGACGACGCTCAGAGCTGTCGAGATCAGCGCGACGGTCAGGCTGTTCAGCAGGAGACGACCGAAGTCGACCTCCACCCACGCGTCGACGAAGTTCGACCAGAGGACCTCCGAGCCGATGAACTCGATCTGTTGCCCGAACACCTCGTTCGCCGGCTTCAGCGCGGTGAAAAAGGTCCAGAGGAGAGGGAAGGAGAAGATCAGCGCTACGGCCCAGGCGAGCGCTGTGTTGGCTGCGAAGGCCCACGGACGCAGCCGCCTCCGGCGGGTCGCCGGAGCCGGAGCCGAAGCCGAAGCCGGAGCCGCGGTCGAGAGGACGGTCCTCACACCGATCGAGGCCGGACTAGTCATAGTGCACCCACTTCTTTTGACCCCAGAGCTGGACGAGTGTGAAGACGGCGATGATGGCGAACAGCACGGTGGCGATCGCCGAGGCGTAGCCGAGCTGGTCGTAGGTGAAGGCCGTCCGGTAGAGGTAGAGCATGATTGTCGTGGTGCTGTTGCCTGGTCCGCCGCCGGTGATCACGTACGACTGAGCGAACGTCTGCCAGGCGCCGATGACCGTCAGCACTGTGGTGAAGAACAGCGCCGGACTGATCAGCGGCAGATTGATCGAGAACAGTCGCCGGATCGGCCCTGCCCCATCAATGCGGGACGCGGCCAGCACGTCCGGGCTCACCGAGTCGAGGCCGGCTCCGATGATGATCATGTTGTAGCCGAACGACTGCCAGAGCGAGACCATGATGACTGTCGCAAGGGCCCAGTTCCCGTCGCTGAGCCACGGGACGGGTCCGATGCCGACAGCGCCGAGCATGCCGTTCACCGCACCGTCCCGCTGCAGGATCAGCCGGAATACCGCGGCGTTCGCGACCATCGGGGACAGCGCCGGGATCAGGAAGACGACCCGGAGCCAGCTGCTCCCCGCCAGCCTCGTCTTGAGCCACAGGGCGATCCCGAGCGAGATCGCGATATTGAGCGGCGTATAGACGACGACGAAGACGGTCGTCACCACGATGCTGGCGATGAACTGCTGGTCATTGACGAGGCGCACGAAGTTCTCGAGGCCCGTCAGGTGCGTTCCGCCGAGCAGCGTGGAATCTGAGAACCCCAGGACCAGCGACGCGATCATCGGGATCACGATGAAGATCAGCAATCCGAGCAGTCCCGGGAGCACGAAGATCCAGCCGACCCACGCGGGTGAGCCGCCGGAGGGGCGTCGCCCCCGTGCGACCGGCACGGGGGCGACCTGACTCGGACTGTTCGAGCCGGAGTCCTGGAGACCTGCGGTGGTCACTGGCTCAGACCCGAGGCGACCTGCTGGAGAACCTCCTGCGCGCTGGCCTTGCCCGAGAAGGCGTCGGACTCGTACTGGGTCATCAGCGTGTTGAGCTGGCTGAGTTTGGCCGGTGTCGGCGTCGCGAAGGAGTTGTCCAGCAGCTGCTTCACGACGGCAGCCGTCTGCTCCGAGCCGATCGCCTCCGCCCAGGCGTCGAGGCTGTCGGGGCGGGCGACCACGGTCGCGCGTGACGTGGCCACGCTCTGCATCGCCTCGGCGCTGGTGATCGCCTTGATCGCCGAGAATGCCGCCGCCTTGTCGCCGCAGGTCTTCGTGATCGCGAATCCGGTGCCACCGACGTAGCCCCTCGAGTTCCCGTCGTCGCTCGGCACTGTGGCGACCCCGACAACGTCTTCGCCGAGGACCTCCTGCTCGTGCGGGAGGTCCCAGAGACCGTTCATGCTCATGGCGGCCTGACCGGTGCTGAAGGCGTCGATGTCCGGGAAGCTGCCGCCGGATGCCTCGAGCGGCTTGGCCACTCCCTGCTCGGCAGCCAGATCGACGTACCACTGGAAGCGCTTCACGAGGTCGGCGTTCTCCAGGTCGGCGACGCTGTCGTCCGAGACGTAGTTCTCTCCATTCGCGGACATCAGGGAGGTCACCGGGGTGATGCCCTGTCCGAGGGCGAAGCCCCAGACACCGTCCTTGGTGGTCGCCTTCGCGGCGGCCAGGAAGTCGTCAGACGTCCAGTCCAGCGCCGGATCCGGGACCCCGGCGGCCGCGAACAGTTCCTTGTTGTAGTAGACGACCTGGGGCGCCGCATCGTAGGGGATCGCATAGACCTCGCCGTCGACACTCAGCTGCTGGATCATGGCCGAGTTGTAGTCGTCGAAGTCCACTCCCGCGGCTTCGGCCAGATCGGCCAGAGGCTCGAGCCCGGCGACGTACGGGTCGACCTGGCCGTTCTGCAGCGTGACGATGCACGGCGCGTCGCGTCCCCGGATCACGGTCGGCAGCTTGGTGTAGAAGTCGCCGATCGGAGGGCCGGAGAACGTGACGGAGACCGACGGGTCCGCCGCCTCGCCGGCGTCGACGTAGGCGGACCACTGGTCTTGGTCGCTCTGCCCGCCGATCCAGGTGCCCATCTTCACCGTCGTGCCGTCCATGCCGGAGACGCCGGATCCGCTGGATCCCGCGGAGCAGCCCGCCAGGAGTGCGGCGGCCGCTCCCGCGGCCACGAGTGCGGCACCGCCGCGTCGGGCAGCGCTCCGCGTCGGGCGGATTGATCTGTGTGACTGCATGTGCTCTCCTTTGAGACGTGTGACCGATCGGACGGGGGATGCCGCGGCGACCCGACTCCCTCTGCTGACCAGAGGAGTCCGACTCAACCCGCGCATCGCAGAACGAAACGTTACGCTTTGGTTGAAGCGATGTTAGGCCGGTCCTGCGGGGTCGTCAAGCGACAGCCGCGGCACAGGACGCGCGGACCCGTGACTGCTCGTGGGATCCTGTTCGAGATCCCGACGTCAGCGACCGCGGGCGCACTGCACAGGATCCGCAACGGATCGGAAGTCTCCGGAGGAGGTGGTTCGCCATGGCGAGCTACAAGGACATCCAACGCGAGACCGGCCTCTCGCTGGCAACGATCTCGAAGTACTTCAATGGCGGGACCCTGCGGGAGGCCAATCGGACGGCGATCCAGGCCTCGGTCGAGGCTCTGGACTTCCGCCCGAACGCGTTCGCCGCGGGCCTGCGCCGTCAGCGGTCCCGTATCGTCGGTGTCCTCCTACCGGCGCTGGACAATGAGTTCCACCTGCACATCATCGCCGGAGTGGAGGAAGCGCTGCGGAGCGAGGGCATGAGCGTGATCGTCGCGTCCAGTCCTCGCGCCGAGGACGATGCGGTGGGGCTGTTGCTCAGTCGAATGGTCGACGGAATCATCGCCGTCCCGTCCGCACACGACGTGGAGCCTCTCGAGGAGGCCACCAGGAGGATCCCGGTCGTCATGATCGACTGGGAGGCGCGGCTCGACGCCGACGGCGTGTTCCTGGACAACCATCGCGCCGGCGCGATCGCTGCCCGCCACCTCCTCGATCACGGCCATCGACGCCTCGGGCTCATCGGCGGCGACCGCTCCGTCTCGACGATGCGTCTGCGCGCCGACGGCTTCATCGCCGAGACCGAGACCGTGGGAGCGGCCGGCGACGCCGTCTCAGTGGCCGTCACCGAGGGTCCTCTCTCGGTGGAGACGGGTCACTCGTCCGCGGTGCGGCTTCTGACGGCCCGCCCGCGTCCGACGGCCCTGTTCTGCTCGAACTCCGAGCTGACGCTCGGCGCTCTGATTGCGATCAACGAGTCGGGGCTGCGGCTCGGCGACGACATCTCCGTCATCGGGTTCGACCTGGTCGACGTCGCTCAGACGACGATCCCCCGGCTGACGATCATCGAGCAGCCCACGCGGGCGATCGCCGCGCACGCCGCGCAGCTCCTCGGGCGCCGGCTGAGCCAGGACCGGGTGCAGGACGAGAACCGGGTCGTCGAGCTGCTGCCGCCGCGCCTGCTGCCAGGAGGATCGGTCTCACGACTGCACTTCCGGCCGCACGCGGGCGCCTGACGACCGCCGTGCGGGCCGACCGTTGATCCGTGGATGACCGGCGATCCCGGTCTCGACGACGAGTCCGGCATCCGGTGAGCGCGCCGGATCGGCGCACGAGCGCTTCCTCATGCCCCCGACCGGGGCATCCGCCGTCGCGGACCCCCGAGGGAGCCGCCAGGGTCCGCGACCGCGCCTCGGCGGTCTGCGAAACGTTTCGCAAACACCGGGGAAAGGCTCAGACCGAGGAAAGGCTCAGACCGAGGAAAGGCTCAGACCGCGTCGCTCGCGAAGAGCACGTCGTCGGAGGCGACCAGGTCCTCGAGCGTCAGCAGGCGGTCGAGGTCGTGGCCCGCGGCCAGGGCGTTCGAGCGCTCGGCCGCGGTCTGCGGGGCGAGGCGCCCCTCCATTACGCCGCCGAGGGCGCGGACGGCGCACGCGGCGACCACTCCCTCCGGAGTACCGCCGATGCCGAGGACGAGGTCGACGCGTCCTGCGGGATCCGCCGCCTCGATCGCGACCGACACGTCACCCTCGCCGCGCAGCTCGAGCGCGACTCCGGCTCCGCGCAGCGCAGCGATCAGCCCGGCGTGCCGCGGCTTGTCGAGCACGACGACGACCAGCTCGGTCACCCGCTTCCCGAGTGCCGCTGCCAGGCGTGCGCAGTTCTCGGCCGGTGCGAGGTCGAGCGAAACAGCGCCCCGCCCAGCGTGCGAGCAGACCAGCTTGTCCATGTAGAACACGTCGCGCGGGTTGAACATCGTGCCGCGCGGGGCGAGCGCGATCACGCTCACGGAGCCGGGCAGTCCCTCCGCCGTGAGCCGGGTGCCGTCGAGCGGATCCACGGCCACGTCACAGGAGGGAGCGGCGGCGCGGCCGAGGCGCTCGCCGTTCGCCAGCATCGGCGCCTCGTCCTTCTCGCCCTCGCCGATCACCACGACCCCGTCGAACGGCGCCTCGGCCAGTACTGCGCGCATCGCCGCCACCGAGGCCGCGTCCGCCGCCAGCTTGTCGCCGCGGCCGAACCAGCCGCGCGCCGCCTCCGCCGCCGCGCGCACACTGGCCGCCACCGCCACCTGCAGCTCGTCCGAGTAGGCCGGGGACGCGATCAGTCGCACCTCGCTCATGCGCGGGCGGGCTGCGCCGTTGCGGTGCGGACCAGCCGCTCCAGGGTGCGCAGGCCGTCAGAGGAGAGCACCGACTCCAGGTGCCCCTGCACCGAGGCGACGTGCTCGCCGCGCAGAGCGTTCACGACGCCCGTCTCGGGATCGACCGAGACCTCGAGCCCCAACCGGGGCGTGCGCGCGACGCCGGGGGCGATGGAGGAGAAGGTGTTGTAGTAGCCGATCGCCGCGTCCTCGCCGAACACGTCCACCGCCAGCCGCACGCCCTGCCGGGGCGCGGGCAGCGGCTCGACCGGGAGCCCGGCCAGGAGCGACAGCATCTGGTGGCTGAGGCAGACGGCGAGCATCGGCCGCTTCGCGTCGAGGCGCGCGGTCATCAACTCGCGCAGGTGCGCGATCCGCGGTTCGGAGTCGTCACGCGGATCGCCGGGGCCGGGGCCGAAGACGACGAGGTCGTCGCTCAGCACGTCGGTGACCTCCGACCAGCGCTCGACTCGGGCCTCCATCCCGAGGTGGCGCAGCTGGTGGGCGAGCATCGTCGTGAACTGGTCCTCGTTGTCGACGATCAGCGCGGTGTGCCCGGTGAGACCGGCGATGTGCTCGGGCGCCTGCGGCCGCAGCCAGAACGAGGCGAGCCGCTCGTTGCGCGCCTCGAGCGCCTCCTGCACGCCCGGCTGCGCGTTCAGGTCGATCGCCGGCGGCACGTCGCGGTGCGGCAGCAGGCCCAGGGCGGACAGCACGCCGGACGCCTTCGCGCGCGTCTCGGAGACCTCGCCCTCGGGAGTGGAGTGGCGCACCAGGGTGGCACCGGCGGGCACGGTGAGGCGGCCGTCGGGGCGGAGATAGGCGGTGCGGATCAGGATGGGCGCATCGACCGTGTAGCCGTGCTCCTCCGGTTCGAAGAGGGCGAGCACGCCGGAGTAGTAGCCGCGCGGCTCCTTCTCGTACTCGGCAATCACGGCGCAGGCGTTCTCCATCGGCGAGCCGGTGACGGTGGGCGCGAACATCGTCAACCGCAGCACCTCCCGCACGTCGAGACCGGTCCGACCCTCGAGCAGGTATTCGGTGTGGCTGAGCCGCGACATCTGCTTGAGGAACGGGCCGAGGATGCGGCCGCCCTCCGGGCAGACCGCGCTCATCATCTTCATCTCCTCGTCCACCACCATGAAGAGCTCCTCGCTCTCCTTCACATCGGCGAGGAACGCGAGCACCTCCTCCCCGGTGGGCCCTGCGGCGGGGTGGCGGAAGGTGCCGCTGATCGGGTTCATCATGGCGACGCCGTCCCGCACCGAGACATGGCGCTCGGGCGTTGCACCCACGGCGGTGACCGTCTGCGCGCCGTCGACACCGGGAGTGTGGATCGCGAAGGTCCAGTACGCGCCCGACTCGTCGGTGAGCAGGCGGCGGAACCACGCCAGCACGGCCTCGATCGGGGGAGCGTCGGTCTGTGCGACGAAGGCGCGGCTGATCACGAAGTTGGCACCCTCGCCACGTCCGATCTCGTGCTCGATCACCCGCCGGACGATGTCGGCGTACTCGTCGTCCGGTACGTCGAAGCCCCGCTCCTGCACCGGAATCTCCCGCTCGGGCAGCAGGCGCAACACGTCCGCGAGCGGCACGCTCTCGCGCTCGCGCACCACGAGGTTGCGCAGCGGTGCTCCGTCGTCCTTCGCCGCGAAGCCGCGCTCGCGTACCTGCCGATACGGCACCAGGGTCAGCACGTCGTCGCCGTCGAGCGGGATGTCGGCCAGGCCCTCGACGTCGAGCACATCACCGGTGAATACGTCGACGGCGTCGCGGCCCTGGCGGAGGACGACCGCGAACGGCAGGGAGCCGTCGGAGGCGAGGATGCGGGAGAGGAGCGAGGTCATCGTGGTCCTTGAATCGGGTCGTGCCCCACCCGGGCCCTGACAAGCAGAACGACCGCCCGGAGGAGGCGGTCGCGTGCGAGGGGGTCTGCGCGTCGGTCCGCCTAGAAGGCGGGCCACCTGGGGCTTCGGATCGACGTGTGCACGCAGGGAGTCTAGGGGACGGCCGGGCGGCGGCCAAGCGGTGTCAGGCGGCCGGCCGCTCGGTCGTCTCGCCCCGCAGGGTCCGGAGCAGGAGGGTCGCGCCGGCCGTCGCGGCAGGAGTGGCGATGACCGCGCCTCCGGGGATGAGGAAAGCCAGGTACACGGCGATGCCAAATCCCAGCGCGACGGCACGGTGCTCGCGGAGGAGGCGCCGACGCTCTGCGAGGGAGAGGCCCCGGGCGTCGCCCGCGAACCCGGTGAGCTCGAGCGCGAGCGCCCGCCCGCCGACCAGGGCGCCGGCGACCAGGCCGACGATTGAGCCCACGACCGGCACCAGGCCGAGCAGCACCAGCACCACGCCGATCCCGAGCGAAGTGGCCACCAGCACGGCGGAGTCGCGCAGCGCGCGGCCGATCCCCTGCCAGAAGCCGCTCTCGTGCTCGTCGGGTACCCCGCCGAGGTCGTCCTCGACCCGACGCCAGATCCGCTCGTAGAAGGGATCACCGACCAGCAGAGTCACCGCAGCGAACAGGACCACCCCGAGGGCGATGACCGCGCCCACCACCGCGATCGAGAGCAGCAGGCGGACGGTGGACGCCGTCGCCTCCTCCCAGCCGTCGGCGAACGGGGTGAGCGCGATCACCGTGTCCTGCACCCGTGTGAGCACCAGCAGCAGCACGCCGACGAAGAGCAGCCCGACGATCAGCGGCGGAATCGCGCCGAGGAGCATCGCCCGCGGTGAGCGGACCCAGGTGCGGAATCCGCGCAGGAAGAGGCGGGCACCGAGGCCGAGATCGCGGAGGACGCTCATCCCCCGATCCTCGCAGGTCGGCTCGAATCGGCCCGAACCCCCGGACCCGCTCCACCGCTCGGACCCGCTTGACCGCTCAGGTCCGCTCGCGGGGAGGCCGACGAGCGAGGCCACGTCACGGCCGCTTGGGCGATGCGCAGGGTGATTCCTCGGTTCCTGTTCAGAACGAAGGAAGGATTTCGTCGAGGGTGCCCGGGTCGGCGAGAACCGGGCGGTGCGAGCGGATTCTTCCTGCGTTGGAAACGGATCAGACGGTCGAGCCGCCGCTGTCGTGCTCGAGGTCCTCGTCGAGGTAGGCGATCAGCGCGCCGCGGATGCCGAGGGTGGCGATGATGAAGGTCAGCCCGCCCAGGAGTACGGCGAGCCGGGTGTCGATCCGCTCGACGGTCTCGATCGGGTCGGTGATCAGCTCGCCGAACACCGGGACGGGCGCTGCGGCGGTGATAACGGTGAGCAGCGAGAAGAAAAGAGGAAGCGGATCGGGAGTCCGAGCAGGTTCCCCCGCTTCAGCGCGCCGTAGCGAGCGGGCGCACGGCGTGGTCGCCGCGGGCGCGACGACCGCGATCGCGACCTGGGTGATCGGGCACCGCTGAGGCCCCGACGACGGTTCGCGCCGAAATCCGAGAGGCACCATTTTGGTGTGGGATCCTGTCATCGCTCCTCCACAGCGTGCGCTGGACCGTCTCCTGTCCACACCCCGGGCGTGATCGGGGGTTGGCGGGACCTCGATGTCGGTACCGCCTGGTGGGCTGGTCTCCTCGACCAAGGGGTGCGGAACGTGGAGGAACGGATGGACGGCAGGAACGACCAGGGGTGCCCGCGCTGGTGCGCGGGCGAGCACGACGAGATGGTCGCGGTGGGGGAGCGGCTGCACCGCTCGGTGGCGCGCTCGCTCCCCGTGGTGCTCTGGGCGGGCGGAGGTGGGGCCGCGGCCGGGACGGTGCACCTGTCGCTGTGCCGCCCCGGGGCGTCCGGCGAGGACCGGCTCCGCCTCGAGGCCGACGGAATCGGCGAGGTCGACCTCGACCTCAGCGCGGGGGCGAGACTGGCCGGCGCGGTGCTGCGGCTACTCGAGGCTCTGTGAGGAGCGCGGCGGGTCGGGTGGCAGGAGATCCATCAGGTCGACCTCCAGTGCCTCGCAGAGGGCGAGCAGCGTGTGCAGTGTCGGATTCGCGGGTGACCCCGGCTTCGACTCGCCCTTCTCGAACTTTTGGTAGGTGTAGCCCGCGAGCCCCGCCGCGTGGGCGATCTTCTCCTGGCTGGCACCCTTGGCGATGCGGGCCCGGTGCATGTTGGTGCCGAGCTCGCGGGCGTACGTCGCCCAGTCGCGCTCTGGTGTGGGTGTCGACATGTCCGCCAGCTTCGAAGAAGTTCGGCCATCGGTCAGCCATACTCGGGTGGGAAATTGGCGGTGGCCATACTCGAATGCCTCTCGGGGCCGTCTCAGGGTGGTCTCAGGGCGGCCCCAGGGCCGTCTCCGGGGCCGCGGGGGGCACCGCGACGGCAGCGCCTAGTATGGCCGGGTGCCAGTGAACCCCGAACTCGTTGGGCGCGTCTTCGCGCCCACGGAGCCCTATCAGGTGGGGCGGGAGAAGGTGCGGGAGTTCGCCCGCGCCGTCTCCGCGACCTCCCGCCTGCACCACGACGTCGAGGCCGCCCGCGCCGCCGGGCACCCCGACCTCGTCGCTCCGCCCACCTTCGCCGTCGTCGTGCAGGAGTACACGCTCGCCCAGCTGCTCGCCGAGCCCGACGGCGGGATCGACTTCCGCCGCGTGGTCCACGGCGATCAGCGATTCACCCTCTCCCGGCCCGTTGTCGCGGGCGATGAGCTGACGGCGACCCTCTCGGTCGCGAGCATCAAGACGCTCGGAGCGCACTCGATGGTGACCACCGAATCGCGGATGGTCGACGCGGGCGGCGAGCACGTCGTCACCGCGATCTCCACCCTCGTGGTCAGGGGTGACGAATGAGCACAGCGCTCCCCACCCTCGACGGAGTGAGCGTCGGCGAGATCGTCGCCGAGGGCCGCTTCCCGATCGACCGCGGCACGCTGGTGCGTTACGCCGGCGCCTCGGGTGACTTCAACCCCATCCACTACCGCGACGACGTCGCCGCCGAGGTGGGCCTGCCGGGCGTCCTCGCGCACGGCATGCTCACGATGGGGACAGCGGTGCAGGTCGTCGTCGACTGGGTCGGCGACCCCGGACGTGTTCTCGACTATCAGGTGCGCTTCACCCGCCCCGTCGTGGTCGATCCCCGAGAGGGCGTCGCGATCGACGTCGTCGCCAAGGTCGGCGTCCTGAACGCCGAGGAGGGCTGGGCCCGCGTCGACCTCACCGTCTCGGTCGAGGGCCAGTCCGTTCTCGGCAAGGCCCAGGCGCGGGTCCGACTCGCGTGAGCTCCGCGCCGCACCTCTCCGCCCTCACCACCCTCCGCGTCGGCGGCCCCGCCGGACGCCTGGTCGAGCCGACCACCGAGCACGAGCTGATCGACACTCTCGTGGCCCTGTGGTCCGGCGACGAGCCGTGGCTGCTGCTGGGCGGCGGCTCCAACCTCCTCGTCGGCGACGACGGAGTCGAGGGTACGGTCGTGCGCGTGCGCACCAGCGGGATCGAGCGGCTCCCCTCGGAGGAGCCGGGGCGCGTGCTCGTGCGGGTGCAGGCGGGCGAGTCGTGGGACGGTCTCGTCGCGACGACCGTCGAGCGCGGTTGGGCGGGCATGGAGGCTCTCAGCGGCATCCCCGGCACGGTCGGAGCGTCGCCGGTGCAGAACATCGGCGCGTACGGCCAGGAACTCTCCGACACCCTGGTCGCCGTGGACTTCCTCGACGAGGGCGCCCGCGAGCCGGTGCGCCTGACGGCGGAGGAGCTGCAGTTCGCCTACCGCACCTCGGCGATCAAGCAGGGCCGTCGAGGCGCGGTGCTGGCGGTCGAGTTCGCGCTCCAGGAGGTCGGCGCCGCCGGCGACGGTACCCCGGTCGCGTACGGGCAGCTGGCGTCGGCGCTCGGAGTCCCGCTCGGTGCGCGGGTGCCGCTCGCGCGCGTCCGCGAGACGGTTCTCGCGTTGCGGGCGGGCAAGGGCATGGTGCTCGATCCTGACGATCCGGACACCACGAGTGCCGGCTCCTTCTTCACCAACCCCCTCGTCACGAGTGCGTTCGCGGACGGCCTACCGCTCACGGCGCCACGCTGGCCGGTCGAGCCGACGGCGCAAGCCCCCGTCATCACCCCGCTCGCGGCGGTCGAGGCGGGAGCGCCCGTCGGCCTCCCCGTGCCTCCCCGTGCCAGCGGGCTCGTCAAGCTCAGCGCCGCGTGGCTGATCGAGCACGCCGGCGTCTCCCGCGGATTCGCCCTGCCCGGCTCGCGCGCCGCCGTGTCGAGCAAGCACACACTTGCGCTGACTAATCGGGGCGGAGCGACAGCCGAGCAGATCGCGGAGCTCGCCCGTTATGTGCAGGGCCGGGTCCTCGCCGAGTTCGGCGTGCTGCTGCACCCCGAGCCCGTGGTCGTGGGCACCTCCGTCTGAGCCGTGCGGCGTCCCGCGGCCTCAGCTGTCGCGGCGGATCCAGCGGAAGCCGAAGCGGCAGGCGATCAGTCCGACCACGAGCCAGATCCCGAGCACCAGGGCGACGCCCCCGAGATCCCAGGAACCGTTCACCTCCGCCTCCTCGAATCCGCTCGGCAGGAACACGGCACGCATGCCCTGAGCGATCCACTTCAGCGGGAAGACGCTCGCGGTGTTCTGCAGCCAGTCGGGCAACGTCGTGAACGACAGGTACGACCCCGAAATGAACTGCAGCACGAGCAGCGGCGGCACGATCACGGCCGTCGCGCTCTTGCCGGAGCGCGGCAGGGCCGAAACGGCGATGCCCAGGATCGCGGACGTTGCGACTCCGGCCAGATAAACCCAGGCGAAGGTTGCCCAGCGTCCACCATCAGTGGGCAGCTCGACCGAAGACGGTCGCAGCGACGACGAGGAGCAGCACCGTCTGCGCGAGGCTCGTGACGAGGACCTGGCCGAACTTGCCGAGGAAGTAGCTGAACACCGGCAGAGGTGCTCCGGCGAGGCGCTTGAGGGTGCCGTCGCTGCGCTCCACCGCGATGTCGACTCCGAGGTTCTGCACTCCCGAGAGCAGGATCCCGGCAGCCGCGAGTCCCGGCACGTAGTACTCGGCCATCGGGATGCCTGGATCCTGCGGATTCGCCTGCATCACCGCGTTGTCGCCGAATGCCACCGAGAAGATCGTCAGGAGCAGCACGGGGAAGAGGAAGGTGAAGAAGACCTGGTCCGGGGCGCGGAAGTAGGAGCGGACCTCGTAGCGGGCTCGCGCGAGTCCGAGGCGGATCGTGCGCCCAGGTCCGGTCGGGAGCGTGCGGGGGCGGGTGGCGACGGCGCTCACGCGGGCTCTCCGATCAGGTCGACCGCGTCACGGTCTTCGCGGATGAGGTCGAGGTAGATGTCCTCCAGGCTGGGGCGGAGGACCTCGAGGGCCGCCGGCTCCCCGATCCGCGTGTGCAGCTCGGCAACTGTTCGTGCCGGCTCCGTTGTGCGCACACGCTGGAGCACCCCGTTCTCCTGCCACTGCACGATCGGGATGCGCGCCTCGTCCCCTCCGATCGCGCTCATCGGCCCAAGAGCCAGCAGGCGCCCGCCGGAGATCACGGCGGCACGATCGCCCAGGCGGGCCGCCTCGTCGAGGTAGTGCGTGGTCAGCAGGATCGTTGTGCCCTCGCTCTTGAGCAGGGCGATGAGGTCCCAGAAGGAGTGGCGTGCCTCGGGGTCGAAGCCGGTGGTCGGCTCGTCCAGGAACACCAGTTCGGGGCGGCCGATGATGCCGAGGGCGACGTCCACGCGACGGCGCTGACCCCCCGAGAGGCGTCCGATGCGCGAGCGCGCCTTCGCCGTCAGCCCGACCGCCTCGATGGTCGCGTCGACATCGCGCGGCCGCGGGTAGAGGCTCGCGAAGTGGGCGATCTGCTCGCGAACCGTCGCGTTGCCCGACTCGCCGCTGGACTGGAGGACGATGCCCAGCCGCGCCTTCCACGCGAGATCGCCGTGGTGCGGATCGACGCCGAGTACCGAGACCTCGCCGCCCGAGCGGTCGCGATAGCCCTCGAGGATCTCGATCGTCGTCGACTTGCCGGCGCCGTTCGGACCGAGCAGAGCGAAGGTCTCGCCGCGGTGGATGTCGAAAGAGACTCCCGCGACCGCTGGGGCGCCGCCGTAGTCCTTCCGCAGATCGCGGACTCGGACGGCGTGGTCTTCGCTCATCTCCACAGCGTGCCCTGTCGCACCCCTCCGGCGACAGTGATCCCCGATTTCCGCCCCCTTCTTGCCCTCTCCGCCCCGAGATGCCAGGCCCCCGTCACCTGTCAGAGGAGCGTTCGGCCGACCGCGGCCGATCGACGACGCGGGAGGAGATCGGCTAATCGGTACGAAACAGCTTCTGCAGCCTGTGCACGCCCTCGAGGAGCGCGTCGTCGCCGAGGGCGTAGGACAGGCGGAGGTAGCCGCTCGGTCCGAAGGCTTCGCCGGGGACGGTGGCGACCTCGGCCTGCTCGAGGATGAGGTCGGCGAGCTCAAGGGAGGTCGTGGGCGTGGTGCCGTTCCAGGTGCGGTTCAGCAGTCCGTTCACGTCGGGGTAGACATAGAACGCGCCGCCGGGGGTGGGGCAGTCGATGCCGTCGATGGCGTTCAGTTCGGCGACGATGGTGCGTCGGCGGCGGTCGAAGGCGAGGCGCATCTCCTCGGCCGGCTCCTGTGGCCCGGTGAGGGCGGCGATGGCCGCGCGCTGGGAGATGTTCGAGACGTTGCTCGAGAGGTGCGATTGCAGGTTCGCGGCGCCCTTGATCGCGTCGGCCGGGCCGACCATCCATCCGACGCGCCAGCCCGTCATCGCGTAGGTCTTCGCGACTCCGTTCACCAGGATCGTGCGGTCGCGCAGAGCCGGCACCGCCTCGACGATCGAGGTCGCGCGCTCGAGTGGGCTCGCGTCGTCCTGGTCGCCGGTCGCGTAGACGAGGTTCTGGTAGATCTCGTCGGCGATGATCCAGAGGCCGTGCGCCTCGGCCCATTCGCCGATCTCCCGGGTCTGCTCGGCCGAAGAGACGGCTCCGGTCGGGTTGGCGGGGGACACGAACAGGAGGACCTTCGTGCGCTCGGTGCGCGCGGCCTCCAGCTGCTCGACCGTCACGAGGTAGCCCTGGTCGGCGCCCGCGAACACGTCCACCTGCACGCCGCCGGCGAGCTTGATCGCCTCGGGGTAGGTGGTCCAGTAGGGGGCGGGCACCAGGACCTCGTCGCCGTCGTCAAGGAGGGTCTGAAACGCCTGATAGACGGCCTGCTTGCCGCCATTGGTGACCACCACCTGCGACGGGTCGACGGCCCATCCGGAGTCGCGCGCCGTCTTCTCAGCGATGGCTTCGCGGAGGTCCGGGAGCCCCGCGGCGGGCGTGTAGCGATAGTTCCGCGGGTCGAGCACGGCGGCCGAGGCGGCCTCGACGATGTGCTCGGGAGTGAGGAAGTCGGGCTCGCCTGCGGCGTAGGACACGACCGGGCGGCCCTGGGCCTGGAGGGCCTTCGCTTTAGCGTCGACCTTCAGGGTGGCGGACTCGGCGATGGCGGAGATGCGGGTGGAAATGCGCGTGGTGGAGGACACGACGGCCAGCGTATCCTGCGCGCGCACGAGCCCTAGAGGCGCCCCGCGGCTCGGCTGGACACGCCTTGCGGGTCCACGTACACTCATCCGAGGTAGTCGATCTCTGCCTCCATCCGCAGCGCCCTCGAGGGTCGCGGCGGGTCGGGCGGCGGGTCGGTCTCCTCCTCGGATGCTCGCAACGGCATCCATAGGGCGGTGGCTCAATTGGTAGAGCAGCGGTCTCCAAAACCGCAGGTTGCAGGTTCGAGCCCTGTCCGCCCTGCACATCGATGCCCGTCGCACGCGGTCCCCGCGACGTTGCGGTCATCGGTCCAGGGCCGCTCATGACGGGCGGCCGGCCACACCGGAGGTTCCGGTGCGGGAAAGGTGCGTGCAGGTGGCCGGGAAAGCAGTCGACGAGCCGAGCGAGGACGTCGTCGCGATCGCGAATCAGCAGCGAGCAGCGCGGCGCAATCCGTTCGCGCGCATCGCCCTCTTCATTCGGCAGGTCATCGCCGAGCTGAAGAAGGTCGTGACGCCCACCCGCAAGGAGCTGGGCAACTACGTCGTGGTCGTGCTGATTTTCGTGGTCATCATGATGGCGCTGGTGTCCTTCCTCGACTGGGTGTTCGCCCTGGCCGTGACTTACGTGTTCGGCACACCCGCCGCCTGACCCGAGAGCATCCGGGCCGCGCGAGCGGAGGGTGCCGGCGACAGCGGGACGCGCCCGAGAGGTGCGACCGATCGATCGAGAGAGAGTTGTGACGAGTGTCTGACAGAAACCGCGACGACGTCGACTGGGCGACGGCTGCCGAGCAGTCGTCCGAGGTCGAGGAGGAGCAGGAGGGCGACACGCAGTCGCAGGCCGAGGACGCCGTCGAGCCCGCCGAGCAGGGTGCGCTGAGCATCGTCGACGAGAACGAGTCCGAGGCCGACCTCGCCTCCGATCTTGAGGCAGCGCTGGATGCGATCGGCCCGGTTGAGGACCCCGAGGCGGACTCCGCCGTCGACGAGGCCTCGCACATCGATACCGTCGAGGAGGCCGAAGCGGCCCTCGAGGCGGTCGAGGACGAGGCCGAGGTTGCTGCCGAGGACGCCGAGTCCGCAGGTGAAGACCTGGCAGACATCGACCCGTACGAGGCCTTCCGCACCGAACTGCGCGGCAAGCCGGGCAAGTGGTACGTCATCCACTCTTACGCCGGCTTCGAGAAGCGCGTGAAGTCCAACATCGAGAACCGGAAGGTCTCGCTCGAGGCTGAGGATTACATCTTCGAGGTCCAGGTCCCGATGGAGGACGTGGTCGAGATCAAGAACGGCCAGCGGAAGATGGTCACCCGCGTGCGCATCCCCGGCTATGTGCTGGTGCGTATGGACCTCAACGAGGACTCGTGGTCGGTCGTTCGCCACACTCCCGGCGTGACCGGCTTCGTGGGCAATGCCCACAATCCGACCCCGCTGCGCTTCGAGGAGGCGTTCACGATGCTGAAGAGCCTCGTGGAGATCAAGGATGTCGCCCCCTCGAAGAGCACCGGCGCCAAGGGCCAGAAGCAGGCGCAGCGCGTGCTTCCGGCCGAGGTCGATTTCGAGATCGGCGAGACCATCACCATCAAGGAGGGCTCGTTCGCGGGTCTTCCCGGATCGATCAGCGAGATCAAGCCCGAGAGCGGCAAGCTCACCGTGCTCGTCTCGCTGTTCGAGCGCGAGACCCCGGTCGAGCTGTCGTTCGACCAGGTCACCAAGCTCTGACGCTCTGCCCGCACGCCGGGTGAACGCCCCCTCCGCAGTGACGGAGGGGGCTTTCACCGTTCCGCGCGCGGTCGCCGTGGGTCGATGCGGTAGCCGTGGGTCTCCGTGGTAACCCTTGTTCGATGTGCCGGGGATTCTCGCGGGGGAGCGCTCTCCTCCACTGAGCCATCCGCCGATGGTCGAGATCTCCTGCAGATCGCACACCTCCCTGCACATCGGACGGGTCCCTGCGGAGGGGACGCTCGGCGACGGACGGGCTGGTGTAAGCTCGGACGGGTTTTCGTGTCGGCGCCCCATCAGTGCGTGCGCCGGACGACCCTCCTCCACCGCGATCCGGCACCGTCGGATGCGCGGGAGAGCGGTCGGGAGCCCCCGACTGCTCGAACCCTGAGAAAAGGAATCAGAATGGCCCCCAAGAAGAAGGTCACCGGCCTGATCAAGCTCCAGATCAAGGCCGGCGCGGCGAACCCCGCGCCCCCGATCGGTCCGGCGCTCGGTCAGCACGGCGTCAACATCATGGAGTTCTGCAAGGCGTACAACGCGCAGACCGAGTCGCAGCGCGGCAACGTCATCCCCGTGGAGATCACCGTCTACGAGGACCGCTCGTTCACCTTCGTGCTGAAGACCCCGCCCGCGGCGGAGCTCATCAAGAAGGCAGCCGGCGTCGCCAAGGGTTCCTCGACCCCGCACACCGTGAAGGTCGCGAAGCTCACCCAGGCCCAGGTCCGCGAGATCGCCGAGGCGAAGCAGGTCGACCTGAACGCCAACGACATCGAGGCAGCGGCCAAGATCATCGCCGGCACCGCCCGCTCGATGGGCATCACGGTCGAGTAGCGCATCGCGCTACTCCACGGCGGCAGCCGCGCGCTTATAAGCGCGCCTCCGCAGCGGCAGACCGTGAGTCGTGACGGCGACCCCTCGATGGGATCGCAGCACACCACCAGAACTCCATCACCCCCGTGGGAGAGCCCGCCAGGCTCTAGAACCACATTCTCGTTTCAAGGAGAAACAACATGGCACAGAAGTCGAAGGCCTACCGGGCCGCCGCGGCCAAGCTCGAAGAGGGCAAGTTCTACAGCCCCGACGAAGCTGTCGCGCTCGCCCGCGAGACCGGTTCCGCCAAGTTCAACAGCACCGTCGAGGTCGCCCTCAAGCTCGGTGTCGACCCGCGCAAGGCCGACCAGATGGTCCGCGGCACGGTCATCCTGCCGCACGGCACGGGCAAGACCGCCCGCGTCATCGTGTTCGCGACCGGCCCGGCCGCCGAGGCCGCGCTGGCCGCCGGTGCCGACGAGGTCGGTGGCGCCGAGCTCATCGAGAAGGTCGCGGGCGGATACACCTCCTTCGACTCCGCCGTCTCAACCCCGGAGCTCATGGGCCAGGTCGGTCGTCTCGGAAAGGTGCTCGGCCCCCGCGGCCTCATGCCCAACCCCAAGACCGGCACCGTGACCCCGGACGTGGCCCGGGCCGTAACCGAGATCAAGGGCGGAAAGATCGAGTTCCGCGTCGACAAGCACGCTAACGTGCACCTCGTCGTGGGCAAGGCCGCGTTCACTGAGGAGCAGCTCCAGGAGAACTTCACGACGGCTCTCGACGAGATCCTTCGCCTGAAGCCGTCCTCCTCGAAGGGCCGCTACATCCAGAAGGCCGCCGTCTCGACGACCTTCGGCCCCGGCATCCCGCTGGACGTCAACGTCCTGGCCTGAGCCGAGCGCACGCGCTCACGTGAGGAGGGGGTCCGCTTCGGCGGGCCCCCTCCTTCGTCGTCCCGGCATACTGGACCCGTGATCCGCCGCTCCGCTCCGCCACGCCGCCCGTGACCGTCCGCCGGGCTTCTCCCGCCGACGCCGCCGCCCTAGCCGAGCTGGCCGCGGCGACGTTCCCGCTGGCCTGCCCGCCCCACACCACCGAGGAGGCGAAGGCCGAGTTCGTGCGCACGGTCCTCTCGGTCGAGCGCTTCCGCGACCACCTCGCGGACCCGCTCCGCTCACTTCTTGTCGACGACGAGTCCGGCGCGCTGACCGGTTACGCGATGCTGGTGCGCGGGGAGCCCACCGACGCCGACGTCGTCGCGGCGATCCGGCTGCGTCCCACCGTCGAGCTCAGCAAGTTCTATCTCCTCCCCGGCAGGCACGGCTCCGGAGCGGCGGCCGCCCTGATGGCCGCGAGCCTCGAGGAGGCGCAGGCGCACGGGGCCGCGGGCGTGTGGCTCGGCGTCAACGAGGAGAACGCCCGCGCCCAGCGCTTCTACGCGAAGCACGGCTTCGATGTCGTCGGCCGCAAGCGCTTCCTCGTCGGCGACCGCCTCGAGGACGACGACGTCCTCGAGCGCCCCCTCCCCACTCCGCGAGATGCCGCTGAGGGACGCGGCACGCCGGGCGGGGCGTACCGAAGTGGCATCTCGCGGCGGGGAGGACGGGCGGTCAGCACTCGGAGACGGTGAGGACGATCTTGCCGCGGGTGTGCCCTGTCTCGAGTTGCTCGTGCGCCTCGCAGGCGCGGGCGAGCGGGAAGACGCGGTCGATGAAGACCCGCACGTCCCCCGACTCCAGCAGCCGGGACACCACGCCGAGGGTCGCTCCATCGGGCGCGACGCGGTAGGTGGAGGCGCGCACTCCCGCCTCCGCTGATTCCTCGAAGAACCCGGGCCAGCTTCCGGTCGGCGCGTTCACGATCAGGCCCCCGGGCCGCAGGACCGTCAGCGAACGAGAGCCGGTGTCGTCGTGCACATTGCCGACGAGGTCGATCACCACGTCGACTCCGGACAGCAGTTCGTCGAAGCGCTCGGTCGTATGGTCGATCACCTGCGCGGCGCCGAGTTCGCTCAGCCAGTGCACGTTGCGAGTGGATCCCGTCGCGATCACTGAGGCGCCGAAGTACGCGGCGAACTGCACGGCGAAGTGGCCGACACCGCCGGAGCCGGCGTGGATCAGGATCCGCTGACCCTCGTGCGCCTTCGCGAGCTCGACCACCATCCCCCACGCGGTGAGGGCGGCGAGCGGGACACCGGCCGCCTCGACGTGCGAGAGCGTGGACGGCTTCCGCGCGAGCGAGACGCTGGGCACGCTGACGTACTCGGCGTAGGAGCCGGAGTAACGGGGCACCATCACGAAGCCGTACACCTCGTCGCCCGGCCGCAGCGGATGCGCCGGGTAGGGGCTCGCGACGACGACGCCGGAGAAGTCGTGCCCGAGCACGGCCGGATAGGAGGCGATCTGAGCGGCGACCCCCTGCCCGGCCCGTGTCTTCGCGTCGAGAGGATTCACGCCGGCAGCGACCACCTTCACGAGGAACTCCGCGTTGATGGCGGAGGGGGTCGACACAGTCGCGAGGTGCAGAGCGGACGCGTCGCCCGGCGCGTCGATCACCGCTGCCGTCATCGAGTCGGGGAGGACCTCCTCCTCCGGGATCTCGCCGATCGCAAGACCGTGTCCGAGCGCGCTGGTGTGCATCGTCGCCTTCCGTGTCACTGAGGCGTACGGGTGGAGCAGGGCCGAGGACGGCGCCCCCGATTCCCCGCATCCGACGCCGTGACCAGTCAACCGAGGCAATGAGTCGGTGCTGTTACGGGGGTGTCACCCTCAGGAGAAGATTGCCGAGCGGGGACGCGGCGCCCGATCTGGCACGATGAGGGAATGCGACGCCGACGTTCCCTCCTCCTCGGCGGCGCGCTCCTGGTTCTGGCGGGACTCGCGGTCCTCCTGGCGGCACGGATCAGCATCGGCACCAGCCGCTGGGTCTACGTCAGCGAGATGGGCGCACCGGATCTGCCGACGGCCGGAGCCTTCGAGGCCGCCCTGCTGCTCGTCGCGGCGGGCGGCGCGCTGATCGGTGCGGGAGCGTGGCCGGTGCGCGCACGGCTGCTGCCCGCCCTCCGCCCGGCCGGTGCGATCCTCCTGGCCGCTGCCTGCTTCGCGCTCGCCTCGCAGGTGACCTGCACGGCCGGCTGCCCGCTCCCGGTCGGCCCCGCGTTCCGCTGGCAGGATCTGGTCCACACTTCTGCGGCGGTGCTCGGCTTCGCGGCGGCGTGCGCGGCGATGCTCCAGCTGGCGACGGTGCGGGGGCGCCCGGTGCTCGCGCGGCTCTCGCTCGCGGCCGGGATCTCAGTGGCGGTCGTCGCCGGGACGGGCGGGATTCTGTCGCTGCTGCGTGTCTGGCTGCGGCTGGGTGGGACGCTCGAGTTCGTGGCGACGGCGATCGCGGTGCTGTGGCTCGCGTCCGTCGGCCTGGTGCTCGCTCTCGAGGACGTCAGCGTCGAGCGAGCCAGTCGCGCACGTGCCCGCGGATCCGGTCCTGCTGGGCTGCGAGGCCCGCATCGCGCGACGGCACCCGCTCGCAGTTCGCGTCCGGAAGACCTCTAGCCCATGCCTGCGCGACCTCGACCGGATGGACGGGGTCGCGGTCGGCCGCAATGACCAGGGTGCGCGCAATCACCTCGCCCAGCTCCGCGGAGTCTCGGTAGGCGGCGTTCCGCGGGATCTCGGCGAGGCGGACCGCGCGCTCCGCGGCCTGCGGCGAGCGGAACTGCTGCGTCAGCGCCTCCGCGGACGCGGGGGACACCGCGGCGGCACGCGCGAACAGGCCCGATGCGCGGAACATCCGCTCGCCGCGCTTCGCGCCGTGGTCGTGCAGCAGTTGCGCGATGACGGGGAACACCGTGAGGTTCTCGGGCAGCGGCTCGGACGTGAACGCGGGGCGCACGAAGACGGCGCGGTCGATCGGCAGCACCCGGCGCACGGCCAGGCGCAGGGCGATCGCGGCGCCCATCGAGATGCCGAGCACTGTGAGCGGCTTGTGCGCGGCTCCGGCCCGCACGACCTCCTCGGTCACCTCGTCGGCCAGCGTCTCGAGGGCGAAGTCGCCGGCCGCGCCGAGGAGGTCGGACGCGCCGTGGGCGCGGATGTCCGGCGCGATGACCTCGCTCCCGGCGGGTAGGGCCGAGCGCAGCAGCCCCAGCGGCTGAGAGCGGTCGCCGCCCAGGCCGTGCAGGAGGAGGACCGTCACCGCGCGCGCGTCCGCTCGTGCAGCTCGGCCATCAGCATCCCGGCCAGGCGCACCAGCATGTGGATCTCGTCCTCGTCGCGGTCGACCCAGCGGGCGTTCGGCTCGCCCTCGATCGGCACGAAGTCGCGGTGCTGCTCCCAGACGACGAGTGTGCGCTCGGCCCCGAGCACGTACTGCTGCCAGAACACCTGCCGCAGGTAGTGGCGCGGAATGCTGCGCCACGGCTTCGTCGTGGTCTTGATCTCGCAGAGTTCCAGCCGGCCGTCGTCGCGCAGGCCGATGCCGTCGGGGGTCGCGAGGTGGCGTCGCTCCTGGCTGGCGTGGAAGAGGGTGCTGCTCGGTTCGATCGCGTGCTCGCTGCGCACCCAGGCCGCGATCTCGGGTTCGCGGGCGCGGCCGTGCTCGGTGAAGGCGTTGCCGCCGAATCCGGTGCCGTAGAGCTTGTCGAGCGCGGCCTTGCCGATGGCGGCGGGGGAGGAGAGGCGGGCGACGTCGGTGGCGGTGATGCCGCGCGAGCGGGCGCGGAGCCAGGCGATGCGGTCCGAGGAGTCGGCGACGACCCTCCGGAGATGCGGGGGCTCGGCGTCCGTGAAAACGGGCTGCGTCTCCCAGGGGAAGGAGAGCTGCAGGTCGGGCACCGATTCATTGTCTGCTCCCTGCGGCGCCCGGTCGAATCGGCACGCCGACCGGGGGACCTCTCGTGCGGATCGATCGGCGCGCAGCGACGGGTCAGGCGGCGAGGAAGGCGTCGACGTGCGTGGGGGAGAGCAGGTGGCGCCGCACCATCAGGGCGGCGCCGCGCACGCCTCCGCCCTGGGCCGCGGCCTGCACGATGTCGAGCGAGCGGGTCGCCAGCGGCAGGGAGCGGCGGTAGACCACCTCGCGCACGCCGGCGAGGACCTCGTGACTGGCCTGGGCGATGCTGCCGCCGACGACGATGACGGAGGGATTGAGCAGGTTCACGCAGGTGGCGAGTACTTCGCCGATGTCGCGACCGGCCGCGCGGGTGAGCTCGACGGTGGTCGGGTCCCCGTCGGTCAGCAGGGTGACGACGTCGGAGGTGCTGGCGGCGTCGATCCCGGCGTCGGCGAGTCGCCGGGCGATCGCCGAGCCACTCGCGATCGCCTCCAGGTCGGCTTCGCCGCGGTCGCCGGGGACCTGCACGTGCCCGAGGTCGCCCGCGGCCCCGAGGGCTCCGCGTTGCAGAGCGCCGCCGCTCACGATCCCTGCGCCGATGCCGGTGGACACCTTCACGTAGAGGAGATCGTCGACATCGGCGTAGTGGTCCGCGTGCTCGCCGAGGGCCAGCAGGTTCACATCGTTGTCAACCAGGACGGGTACCGGCAGACGGCGTGCGACGAACTCGGGGATGTCGAAGCGGTCCCAGCCGGGCATGATCGGCGGCTTTACGGGGCGTCCGGTAGCGTGCTCGACCGGGCCCGGGACGCCGACGCCGACTCCGGCGAGCGGGCCGGCCTCGGCGGTGTGCTCGGGCAGGGCGGCGGCGACGTCGAGGGCATGGCCGAGGACAGCGAGGGGTCCGTCGGCGATCGCGATGATCTCGCGGCGGCGGGCGAGGACCGTGCCGTCGAGGTCGGTGAGGGCGATGACGGCGTGGGCGGCGCCGAGGTCGATCGCGAGGAGACTGCGCGCCCGGGCGTCGAAGGCGACGCGGGCCGCGGGGCGGCCTCCGGAGGATGGGGCGTCGTCCTGCCGGGCGATGAGGCCGGAGGCGGTCAGCACGTCGAGCTGGGCCGAGACGGCCGCGCGGGGCAGGCCTGTCTCGGCGACGACGTCGGCCCGTGTCCGGGGCGCCCCGTCGGCCAGCAGGAGCAGCAGCTCACCGACCGCGCTGACGGTGGTGCGGCGGCGCGGGGACATGGCCAGAGTTAACCACAGCGCCCCTCCTTCTGTGCGGTGGAGGCGCGACTTGGCGGTCCTTACGGCCGAGTTTTGCTTGTCCATGAGCAAAAGTCCGCGTAGGGTTCGAGATACACCTCTCACCGTCGATCAGGAGCCCCACCGGTGGCCACACGCCCAGACCTTTCTGTTCAGCTGTACTCGGTGCGCGAGCCGCTCGCGGCCGATCTGCCGGCCACCCTCGACCGGCTCGCGGGGATCGGCTTCACCACGGTCGAACTCTTCGGGTTCGTCGATCTGGCCGACGCCTACCGCGCGGCGCTTCCGGCCAGCGGACTGCGCGCTCCGAGCGCTCACGCGCGCCTCCTCGGCCCGCAGGGGGACGCCACCGTTGACGAGATCCTTGACGCAGCCGCGGCCCTCGGCGTCGAGACCGTGATCGACCCCTTCGTCGATCCGACCCGCTGGAGCACCGCCGACGAGGTCGCACGCATTGCCGACGAGCTCAACGCGCTGGTCGACTCCGCCGCCACCCGCGGCCTGGTGCTCGGCTACCACAACCACGCCTTCGAGTTCGAGAACCGGATCGACGGCCGCAGCGCCTTCGAGCACCTCGCCGGCCTCCTCGACCCGCGCATGGTGCTCGAACTCGACACCTATTGGGCGGCGGTCGGTGGCGACGACCCGGTCGAGGTGCTCGGCCGGCTCGGTGACCAGGTGCGCTTCCTGCACGTGAAGGATGGGCCGGTCTCGGCCGACATTCAGGAGCAAGTGCCCGCGGGCGAGGGCGCGATGGACGTCCCGGCGATCCTCGCCGCCGCTCCGCAGGCCCTGCCCGTGCTCGAATTCGACGCGTACGCCGGCGACATCTTCGAGGGCCTCGAGTCGGCCCACCGCTACGTCTCGGGGCTGGGCGCATGAGCGGCACCGGCCGCGTGGGCGTCGGCGTCATCGGCGCCGGGAACATCAGCACCGAATACCTCAGGAACCTCACCGTCTTCCCGGACCTCGAGGTTCTCGTCGTCGCCGACATCGATCTCGAGCGCGCGAAGGCCCAGGCCGAGGCGTTCGGCGTCCCCGCCTCCGGCAGCGTCGAGGACCTCCTCGCGCACGAGGGCATCGAGATCGTGGTGAATCTCACGATTCCCGCCGCTCACGTCGAGGTCGCGCGCCGTGTGGTCGAGGCGGGCAAGCACGTCTGGACCGAGAAGCCCTTCTCGCTCGACCGCGTCAGCGGAACCGAGCTGCTCGCCCTGGCGGAGGAGAAGGGGCTGCGCGTCGCGAGCGCTCCCGACACCTTCCTCGGCGCGGGCCTGCAGACGGCGCAGCGCATCATCGAGAGCGGAGCGATCGGCACGCCGCTCTCGGCCCTCACCCTCTTTCAGGGCCCCGGCCCGGAGTCCTGGCACCCGAACCCGGAGTTCTTCTTCGCCGAGGGCGGCGGGCCGCTGCTGGACATGGGCCCGTACTACATCACCACGCTCGTGCAGAACCTCGGCCCGGTCGAGAGCGTCACCGCCGTCTCGTCCCAGGCCCGCGCGAACCGCGTCATCGGCTCCGGCGCGAAGGAGGGCACCGAGTTCCCGGTGACCGTCCCCACGCACATCGGCGGGCTGCTCCGCTTCGAATCCGGAGCGTCCGCCCAGGGCGTGTGGAGCTTCGAGTCGAGCCTGCCGCGCACCGGCTTCGTCGAGATCAACGGCTCCGAGGGCACCCTCGTCCTCCCCGACCCGAACATGCACGACGGCGATCTCATGCTGCACCGGCGCGGGTCCGCCGAGCCGGAGCGCATCGCGGCGATCGGCTCGACCGCCTCCCGCGGCGCTGGCGTGCTCGAGCTCGCCCGCGCGATCCGGGCCGACCGCCCAGAAGCCGCCTCCGGAGGCTTGGCCTACCACGTCACCGACGTGATGCTCTCGCTCCTCGAGGCCGCCGACACCGGCGAGAAGATCCTCGTCGCCAGCACCGCGACTCCCCGCCCCGCCCTCCCCGAGAGCTGGGACCCGACCGAAGCGACCCTCTCCTGATGCCCGCGCCTCTGCGTGTCGGGGTGCTCGGCGGCGGTTTCATGGCGGCCGTGCACAGCCGCGCGGCCCGAAGTGCCGGAGCGGTGCTCGCCGGCGTCGCCTCCTCCAGCCCCGAAAAAGGCGAGCGGGCGGCGGCCGAGCTCGGCATCGAGCGCGCCTACCCGGACGCCCGGGCCCTGATCGAGGACGACAGCATCGACCTCGTGCACGTCTGCACGCCCAACGCCACGCACGCCGCGCTCGCGCTCGCCGCGATCGAGGCGGGCAAGCACGTGGTCTGCGAAAAGCCGCTCGCCGCGACCGTGCGGGAGGCGGAGGCGCTCGCCGCAGCCGCCTCCGCCGCAGGAGTCGTCGCGACCGTTCCGTTCGCCTACCGTTTCCACCCGATGGTGCGGGAGGCCCGCGCCCGCGTCGCGGCCGGCGAGACCGGTCGGCTTGTCACCGTCCGCGGGAGCTACCTGCAGGACTGGCTGCTGGGCGCCTCCGACGACAACTGGCGCGTGGACCCGGCCGCCGGCGGCCGCTCGCGCGCCTTCGGCGACATCGGCTCGCACCTGGTCGACCTGCTCGAATTCGTCACCGGCGAGCGGATCGACTCGCTCGCCGCGATCACGAGTACCGTGCACGCCGAGCGCGGCGGTCGCCCGGTCACCACTGAGGACGTGGCCGGCGCGATCGTCCGGCTCGAGGGCGGCGCGGTCGGCACGCTGCTCGTCTCGCAGGTCACCGCTGGGCACCGCAACGAGCTGGTGCTCGAGGTCTCGGGGCTGGAGGAGTCGCTGCGCTTCGAGCAGGAACTGCCCGAGACGCTGTGGGTCGGCCGGCGCGACAGCGCCGTCCTGGTGCCGCGCGATGCGTCGATCCTCGCGCCCGACGCGGCACGGCTCTCGATCGTGCCCAGCGGACATCCGATGGGCTACCAGGACGCCTTCACGGCCTTCGCCCGCGACACCTACGCCGCCGTGGCGGGCGCCGACGTGGAGGGTCTGCCGACCTTCGCCGACGGCCTCCGCGCGGCGCGCATCACCGACGCCGTGCTCGACGCGGCCGAGACGGGCGCCTGGGTGAGCGTTCCCGCCGGCGACGACAGGACGGAAATCGCCGCATGAGCAAGGAAAAGAAGACCTAGGCTGCCACCCATCCGGTAGCCCCCGCCCTCCCCTCGCGGCGGGAGGGGGCTAGGCGGTGGACTTGGCGGCGCGCTCGGACGTGAGGCGCGCCTGCTCGCGGCGGACCTCGGCGTAGCGGTTCTGCTCGACGCGCAGCCACTCGGGGACCTCGTCGAGCAGGGCCTGGATCTCGGGAGTGGTCAGGGCATCGGTCACGCCACCGCGGGCCAGGCCCGAGATCGAGACGTTCAACCGGGAGGCGATGACGGAGCGGGGGTGCGGCCCCTCCTCGCGCAGCTGCACGAGCCAGGCGGGCGGGTTCGCAACGAGCTCGTCGTACTGCTCGCGCGTGATCGCCGACTCCTGGAACTCCTCCGGGGTCGCGGGCAGGTAGACCTGCAGCTTCTTCGCCGCGGTCGCAGCCTTCATCGTCTGTGTCGCCTTGGCCATTCGGCAACCCTACCGGCGCGGCCCGCAGCACCTACCCTGAGGGCATGAGCGAGCAGCCCGAGACCGACGACCCGCAGGCTGCTCCCGAGGCGCAGGAGTGGCCCGACGGGGGGTCGGGCGCCGGCCCCTCCCTCGCCGTCGCCCTCGTGCCCGGCGTCACCCCCACCACATGGACCCGCGTCTGGGGGCAGCGCCGCAGCGATCTACCGCTGCGGATCACCGTCGTCGCCGAGCGCGAGCAGGAGGAGGCGCTGCTGGATGGCCGCGCGCAGCTCTCCTTCATCCGCGGCGAGGTCTCCTCCGCCGCACTCAGCTCGATCCACCTCTACGACGAGCAGCCCGTCGCCGTTCTCGGCCGCGAGCACGCTCTGGCGGCCGCGGAGGAGCTCGACGTCGCCGAGCTGGCCGGCGAGCACCTCCTCCAGGAGCCGGCGAACGTGCCCGAGTGGGCGGTGATCGCCGAGGAGGTCGCCGACGGCTCGCGGCGCCCGCTGCCGCGTATGGCCGGCCTCGACGACGCGGTCGAGCAGGTCGCGGCCGGAGTGGGCGTGCTGATCGTCCCGCAGTCGGTGGCGCGCGTGCACAGCCGCAAGGACGTGACCGTCGTCCCGGTGACCGGTGTCGCTCCCTCCAGCGTGCGGCTCGCCTGGGTGACCGAGGACAAGAGCGACGACGTCGAGGACTTCATCGGCGTGGTCCGCGGCCGCAGCGCGAACACCACCCGTGGCACCGCCGCGACCCCGAAGGTCGAGTCCCGCGCGAAGGCGGCGAAGGCACGAGCGCGGGAGGCGCGTGAGAAGGCCGAGAGGGCCGGAGGCGGTCGGAAGAAGCCGGCCCGGCCGAAGACGCCGGCGCCTGCGGTGCGGCGCACCCGCAAGCCCCGTGGCCGCTGAGCCGGTCTGGTCGCTCCGACCGGCACTCCCGGAGGACGCCGACATGATCGCGGAGCTGCGTGCGGTCGTGATGCGGCCGTCTCTCGAGACCCTCGGCCGTGACGACGCGCACCGCGTTCGGCACCGCTTCCTCGACGGCTACCGCCCCGAACTCACCCGCGTGATCGAGCTCGACGGCGCGTTCGCCGGGAGCATCGCGGCGCGCGTCGAGGCTGACGCGGTCTGGATCGAGCACTTCTACCTCGCCCCGCAAGCGCAGGGCCGCGGGGTCGGCGGTGCCGTGCTCCGGCGTGTGATGCGGGAGGAGGCGCGGCCGGGCCTGCCCTTCCGTCTCGACGTTCTCAAGCGCAGCGACGCCCGTCGCCTCTACGAGCGGCACGGCTTCCGCTTCGAGCGCGCGCTGGAGTGGGACGACATCCTGACGGCGCCGCCCGCGTCGACGCCCCCTCCGGAGCGATGACCGCGGCGGCCGTCGGCTCCTGCGTGCTGCTGACCCAGCGCGACGGACGACGTGGCGGAGCTGCACAGCTCGGAGTCCGGTTCCTCGGCCCTCTCGCCCCGGGCCCGGGGTTAGGGTTCCGTCATGCCCACGAGCGATGAGACCTGGACCCTGGCCGAGCACGACGTACCGGTGTACCGCAGCGGAGAGGGCGGCCGAGCGCTGATCCTGATCCACGAGGTGTGGGGCGTCGACGGGCATATCCGCTCGGTCGCTGACCGGTACGCGGCCGAGGGCTACAGCGTGGTCGCGCCGGAGCTGCTGGCCGAGAGCGGCCTGCTCGAGCAGCTCGACGAGGAGCAGCGCGCCGACTACGACCACCCGGTGCGGCGCTTGCCCCGCCAGGTCGAGCTGCGCACCTTCTTCGCCCCCGTTTTCACTCCGGAGCACGCAACGCGCACCGTCGCGATCCTCCGCGCCCTCGTCGAGCGGCTGCTGCGGCAGGAGGGCGCGACGAGCGTCTGTGTCACCGGCTTCTGCTACGGCGGCACCTTCTCCTGGGCGCTCGCGCTCGCTGAGCCCCGACTGGCCGCGGCCGTGCCGTTCTACGGTCATGTCACCGCCTCCGCGGAGGAGCTCGGCGCGTTGCAGGTGCCCGTGCTGGCATTCCTGGGCGACCGGGACGCTCCGCTCGTTGAGCAGGTCCCTCACATCCGGGAAGCCACCGAGGGCAAGGACGTCGAGGTCGTCGTCTACCCGGGAGCCGGCCACGCCTTCTTCAACGACGCGAACGAGCAGACCTACCAGGCGGAGGCGGCGACCGACGCGTGGCCGCGCGCGCTCGCGTTCCTGGGGGCGCACACGAGCTGAGCGAGCTGCGGGAAGCGGCCGGGGCAGCATCCGGGCAGGTCGCCTCCCGCGCTCGCTCGTCGGCCAGGTGCAGGCGGCCCTTCCCGGGCGGCGTCCGCGGTCGTAGGCTCGCGCTCATCCGCAACGGAAGGGCCGACGATGACCGCGACGAGAGAGACCGCCGCCCCACCCGAGCTCAAGCGGGTGCTCGGCCCGAAGTTGCTGCTGCTGTTCGTGGTCGGCGACATCCTCGGCACCGGGATCTACGCCCTCACCGGGCAGGTCGCGGCCGAGGTGGGCGGGGCCGCGTGGCTCCCCTTCGTGATCGCATTCGTCGTCGCCACCGTGACTGCCTGCTCCTACCTCGAGCTGGTGACGAAGTACCCGCAGGCGGCAGGGGCGGCCCTCTACGCGCACAAGGCGTTCGGAATCCACTTCGTCACCTTCCTGGTGTGCTTCACCGTGATGGCGAGCGGGATCACGTCGGCCTCCGCTGCGTCGGGAGCGTTCGCGAGTAACTTCGCGATCGGCTTCGGACTCGGCGACGGCGCGGGGACGCGGCTGAGCATCGCGCTGATTTTCATGGCCTGCATCGCGCTGGTCAACCTGCGCGGCGTCGCCGAGAGCGTCGGGCTGAACGTCGTGCTCACCCTGATCGAGCTCTCGGGACTGCTGCTGGTGATTGTCGTCTGCTTCTTCGCGGTCTTCGGAGGGCAAGCCGACTTCTCGCGGGTGGTCGCGTTCGAGGCGCCGGAAGACAAGTCGCTGCTGCTCGCTGTGAGCACCGCGACCTCGCTCGCCTTCTTCGCGATGGTCGGCTTCGAGGACTCGGTGAACATGGCGGAGGAGACCAAGGAGCCCAGCCGCATCTTCCCCCGGGTGATGCTCACCGGCCTGGGCATCACCGCCGTGGTCTACGTGCTGGTGTCCACGCTCGCCGTGGCGATCGTGCCGGTGGGGGAGCTGGCCGGCAACGACACTCCGCTCGTCACCGTGGTCGAGGCGGCAGCGCCCGACTTTCCGATCTCGACGCTCCTGCCCTTCATCTCGCTCTTCGCCGTGGCGAACAGTGCGCTGATCAACATGATGATGGCCAGCCGTCTGCTCTACGGGATGAGCCGCCAGGGCGTGCTGCCGCCGTTCCTGCAGAACGTGCTGCGCGGACGCAGGACACCCTGGGCCGCGATCCTCTTCACCACCGTGATCGCGCTGCTGCTCACCGCCTACGTGTCCCGCGACCCCGCCGACCCCATCGCCGTGCTCCTGGGAGGGACCACGTCGCTGCTCCTGCTCGCCGTGTTCGCGATCGTCAACGTTGCGGTGCTGGTGCTGCGGCGCCAGCCGGTGGAGCACCGTCACTTCCGGACCCCCACCGTGCTGCCGGTACTCGGCGCGATCGCCTGCATCTACCTGGTGCTGCCGATCACGTCCGGGCGCGACACGGCCCAGTACGGGATCGCGGGGGTGCTGCTCGTGATCGGCGTGCTGCTCTGGGTGGCGACCTTCATCGACCGCCGGGTCCGCGGGTATGCGCGGACCGCGGCGATCGACCCGGAGGAGCTCAACGCCGATCCGGAGTGAGAGGGGCGGATCGGCTTCCGCTGCTCCCCTTTCCGAGCGTCGACCGACGGTGGGGAAGCTGGCGGGTGAGCACCAGCACGATCAGGACGATGGTGAAGGCGATCCAGGATCCGGCGCCGAGCGGACCTGCGAGGATCGGGTCGACGGATTCCCCCTGTGCGGCAAAGAGGGTGACAAGCCCGCCGGCCGCGTTGAGTGCGCCGTGAGCGAAGACCGCTGGCCACAGCGATTCGCTCCTTATCCGAAGCCACCCGACAAGCACGCCGATCAGGGTTGTCGCAACGATCATCAGACCGACGCCGACGACGTTCGCTTCGCCGAAGTTGTAGCCCAGCAGGATGATCGGTGCGTGCCAAGCGCCCCACAGCACACCGGTCATGATGAGTGCAGGCCAGGTGCCGAGGGGCAGCAGTGCGGGAAGCAACCAGCCACGCCATCCGACCTCCTCCCCGAAGGCGAGTACCGAGTTCACTGCGGTACCAATCGGGATACTGAGGAGTTGCAGTGTCGCGATCGCCCACACCGGCACGGGAAGCGGTCCCCCAGTGGCGGCTTCCAGGGCAGCGCTGAATCCTGACAAATGGACGATATCGAGTGTGACGAAGCCCAGTGCTGCGGCGAGTCCGATCCCTGCAAGGAGGATGACGGGGACGAGGAGCGCGGCCAGGGCCGTGAATCCGATTGTTCGTTTCAGCGGATACAGTGGCCAGATCCCGAGTCGCCGCAGCACCGCGCCGGTCGCATGCTGTCGTTGCAGGAACACGACCGTCAGCGTCGCGACAAGGGGTGTGAACATCATCGCTGGCACGAGCACTGTGGTGAGCTCCGATGACAGTCCGCTTCCCGTGATCCACAGCGGGAGCGCCACCGCCCAGGCCAGTCCGAATGCGACCAGCACGAAGACCGCGATGGTCGGCCAGGAGGCGGCGGTGGACTCTGCTGTTCCTCCTCGCTGCACAGTCCGTGAACCAGCAGTCATCGAGCACCCATCCGAGCGTGGATGAGGTCGGCGACGCGCTCCGGGTGACGGCACTGCACCACGTACTCCCGATTGCCGCGAGTACGCAGGAGGAGAGCAGGGCGATTCCCGAGGATCAACCCGGTCGCGTTCGCCCTCCAGCTCAGCTCGATGTGATCGGTGACATCGATGCGAACTGTCGCGGTGGTGAGCACCAGTCCGACGGCGAGCATCGTGAGGGTGGCTGGCACTGCGCCTATCGCATCAACGAGAACGACTGCGAGGGCGACCATACCGCCGAAACTCAGCAGGAGAAACGCTCCCAGTACCTTCATCCAGACGGGGCCCTTTAATCGATCCGTCACGCTGGTAGCTCCTCTACTGTGTGTAAACGCTGTCCAGACATCCGGAGTCGACCACGGCCAGCCCAGTGCGGGCGCGGCGACAAGGCCGGGCAAGTGCTCCTGGATTCAGTCCTGATTTTCAGGCGCTGACGAAGAGTCACGACGCGACGTTGGCACGATGACTACTCTCGTGAGAGTGGTTCTGCGAGGCAGGCGGCATGCGATCACCTCGACCGCTAGAATTGTCAGCTTCTGTATCGTCGAGAGACAAGGGGATCGTGTCGTGATCTTCCGCCGATGTGAGGGTGGCGTGGACGTGATTCATGAGCGGATTCACCTGCTTCAGGCCTCCCCCGAAGGTTGACTATGGATGTAGTGGTCGAGGAGTAAGCCGACCTGATCGTCAAGTCCTCGCTTCACCAGCTCTCTCGGAGTTATTCCGAGAGAAAAGCCTTTTGAGTTCAACGGCTGTACCGACGGCGATAGGAGATCGACGTTTCACGCTTCCTTTCCCGGGTACGCTAGCAATCCACGGACCGGCAGTACAAGCTCGTTCTACCCCCAGCCAGGGTGTAGTGCTGATGTCCACCAGCTCTGTGTCGTGTCCGATACGGATTCTCCGGAGTGTCTCCGCTTCGTCGAGCAGATGCTTGGCGACTCCTTGAGGTCCTACTACTCAGCGCGAGAGGAATGGTGTCGGGTTTCTGATACTCATCTCGCTCACGTCGCTCCGTTTCGCCACGTCTGCGGCAGAACGCCGTCCGTCGCAGACAAGCGCGGGAGCGCTCACGGTCTCGGTGCTGGTGACGGCACTCGCCGCAGATCCGCCGACGGCGCATCGGGAGCCCACAGCGACGGCATCACAGAGTCATAGCTCGTCCATAGGAAACTCCCGATACTGGAGCTATGAGCACCCCGGCACCCTCGAAGCATCTCGCCCCCGCGCAGCGCACCCGCCTCAAGCGCGCCGACGGGACTCCGATCCGCGTTCTCGTCGTCGACGACGAGAGCACCCTCACCGACCTGCTCCAGATGGCGCTGCGCTACGAGGGCTGGGAGGTGCGCACCGCCGCCGAGGGCCGCGCCGCGATCACGATCACCCGCGAGTTCCGGCCGGACGTGATCGTGCTCGACGTGATGCTCCCGGACATCGACGGCCTCCAGGTGCTCCAGCGGGTGCGCGCCGACGGCAGCGAGACTCCCGTGCTCTTCCTCACCGCCAAGGACGCCCTCGACGACCGAATCGCGGGGCTGACCGCGGGCGGCGATGACTACGTGACCAAGCCCTTCTCGCTCGAGGAGCTGGTGGCCCGAATGCGCGGCCTCATCCGCCGGAGCACCCTGCTCGCGAACGACGCCGACGACCCCGAGGTCGTGATCGGTGATCTGGTGCTGAACGAGGACAGCCACGAGGTGCGCCGAGGCGGCGACGAGATCGAGCTGACCGCCACCGAGTTCGAACTGCTGCGCTTCCTGATGCGCAACCCTCGTCGCGTTCTCAGCAAGACACAGATCCTCGACCGCGTCTGGTCGTACGACTTCGGCGGCAAGTCGAGCGTGGTCGAGATCTACATCTCGTACCTGCGCAAGAAGGTCGACGCGGGCCGCTCGCCGATGATTCACACCGTCCGCGGCGCTGGCTATCTGTTGAAGCCCGCCGACCAGTGAGTCTCGGAGGCCGCCCCACGCTCGGCGACTTCGCGACCCGATCCGCACTCCGCCGCTCCCGCGGCAGCCTGCGCGCGCCGTGGACGCTGAGGCGGCGGATGGTCGTCGCCGTGGTCGCGCTCGTCGCGGTGACGGCAGGTGTCGTGGGGGCGGTCAGCGTGCTCTCGGCGCGCTCGATCCTCTACGGAAGTACGGACACGTCGCTGAACCAGTCGCTCAAGCGCCTCCAGGACTTCGACGGACCGAGCGGATTCGGCGGGCTCAGCGTGATCAACCGGGCAACGACCTGCCCGAGCGCAGCCTTCGGTAGCGGCCCGAGCCAGAACCTCAGCACGATCACCGCCGTCCGGGACTCCGACGGCTCCTTCATCGGCGCCTATGTCGACGCCGACGGAGTCTGCAGGCAGTTTTCGGACACCGCCGATTCCGTGCTCGCGGCGGCGGTCGCCGCGGCGGGCGACGAGGTGACGATCGAGTTGCCCGGCAGCCTCGGTACCTACCGCGTGCGCGCGGCGGTGATCGACGGCTCCATCGTCGTCGTCGGTGTCCCGTTGGGCGAGGTGGCCGAGACGCTCGCCTCCCTCGCCTGGGTGGTCGTGGTGGTGGTGCTGCTCGCGATGCTGCTGGTCGCCCTGGTCGCGACCGCGATCATCCGCGTGGCTCTGCGACCGCTGGAGCGGGTGGAGGCGACGGCGACACGGGTCGCCGAGCTGCCGCTCGATCGCGGCGATGTCGAGCTCGTCGAGCGGGTGCCGGAGGAGGACGCCGACATCCGCACCGAGGTCGGCCGCGTGGGCGCCGCCTTCAACCGCATGCTCGACCATGTCACCGGGGCGTTGGAGTCGCGGCAGGCGAGCGAGAACAAGGTCCGGCAGTTCGTGGCCGACGCGTCGCACGAGCTGCGGACCCCCCTCGCCGCAATCCGCGGTTACGCGGAGCTGCCCCGCCGCGGCGGCACTGAGCTGTCGGAGTCGGCCGCCTACTCCCTCGACCGGATCGAATCGGCCGCCACCCGGATGACCTCACTGGTCGAGGATCTCCTCCTGCTCGCCCGCCTCGACGAGGGCCGCGCTCTCGAAAAGGAGCCCGTCGACCTGACCCTGCTCATGATCGAGGCGCTCTCGGACGCCCATGCCGCCGGCCCCGACCACGAGTGGGACCTCGAGCTCCCCGAGCAGCCGATCGAGATCCGCGGCGATGGTTTCCGACTGCACCAGGTGGTCGCTAATCTGCTGCGCAATGCGACGGTGCACACACCTCCCGGAACGCGCGTGGTGGCGGCCCTCGCCGAGGAGATGTCGGACGGGCGGCCGATCGCGGTGGTGACGGTCACCGACTCCGGCCCAGGGATCGCCCCGGATCTGATGCCGGTGCTGTTCGAGCGGTTCGCCCGCGGCGACTCCTCGCGGGCGCGCACTACCGGATCGACGGGGCTGGGACTTGCGATCGTGGCGGCGGTCGTCGACGCCCACGGCGGGCGCGTGCTCGTCACGTCCGAGCCGGGGCACACGAGCTTCCGGGTGGAGCTGCCGGCGGGCTGAGCACGCGCGCGATGTGCAGGACGCTGTGCGCTGTGCAGGGGACCGTGCGCTGTGCAGGGGACCGTGCGATCTGCAGGACTGTGTGCGATCTTCAGGGCATCCGGGCCGGACGCCCCATCCTGCGAGCAAACCGTCTGCGAACGCAGCCCATCCCCTGCGAATCGCACCGTCCCCTGCGAATCGCACCATCCCCTGCGAATCGCACCATCCCCTGCGAATCGCACAGACCCCTGCAAAGCACGCAAAACCCTGCACATCGGACGGAGGCCGGCGGCAGCCGCCCTCAGACGGAGACGCCCAGCCGACGGCGCGCGTCGTCGAGCGTGCGCACCACGGCGACCACCTCGTCGAGCGGGTGCAGCGGCGACTCCGTGCGCCCCTCCGACACGTACTGCGCGACGTGCAGCGCCTCCCACGCCAGGCCCTGCCCACCCTGGAGCGGGGACTCGTCCGTCCACGATCCGCTCTCGGAGCCGCGGGTGAGCGTCACGCCGCTGGGCATCCAGAACGACGGGTGCACATCGATCCGGCCCGCCCGGCCCGCAACGCTCGCCGCATGGCGGGTATCCGCAAGCACGGTCGACGTTGCCACCGACTGCACGCCATGCGCGTGGCTGCCGACGATCGTCGCGGTCGCGTCGACGCCGGTCGACGTCAGGCTCCCGGCGACGACGGTGCTCTGCGGGGTGCCCGCGACCATCGAGACGAAGGAGGAGGCGTAGACGCCGACGTCGAGCAGGCCGCCGCCGGCCAGCGCCGGGTCGAAGATGCGGCTGGCGGGGTCGAAGTCGAAGGCCGCACCGAAGTCGGCTGTCACCACGGCGGGTGCGCCGACCGCCCCGTCCGCGAGCAGCTGCCGCACCACGTCCATGTGCGGCAGGTACCGCATCCACATCGCCTCCATCGCGAACACGCCCGCGTCGCGCGCGGCGTGCACGATCATCTCGGCCTCGCCAGGAGTCGGCGCGAACGGCTTCTCAACCAGGACGTGCTTCCCCGCGGCGATCGCGAGCAGCGCCTGACGGGCGTGCTCCGAGTGCGGCGAGGCGACGTAGACGACGTCCACCTCCGGATCCTCGACCACGGCCTGGTAGCCGGCGGAGGCCCGCTCGATCCCGAACCGACTCGCGAACCGCTCTGCCCGCTCGAGCGAGCGGGAACCGACCGCGACCACGCGCTGCCGGGTGTGCTTCTGCAGCGCCTCGACGAACGAGCCGGCGATCGAGCCGGGGGCGATCACCCCCCAGCGCAGGACGGGGGAGTCGAGGAGGGAGGGGAGTCGGGGTTCGGGGAGCGTTAGTGCCATGCGTTCACGCTAGGGCCCCGGCCCGGACGGGGAGTGCGCGGGGGGCCCTCTAGGGCGTGACGGCACGCGCAGTTGCGGGCGGAGGAGGTCGTCATGCCCGAGTGGTACACCCTGGGCGTCGTCGCCCTCGCGATCGTCGTGGTCGTCGTCTCCATCGTGCGGTTCCGGTTCAATCCGGTGCTGGCGCTGGCCGTCGGCGCCGCCGCGATCGGCCTGCTGACCGGGCTCGGGCCCGTCGACACCGTCTCGACGATGACCACCGGCTTTGGCGAGAGCTTCCTCGGCCAGTCCGTTCGCGGCGCCCTCACATCGGTGACCGTCGGCGTCTCCCTCGCCTCCGTCCTCGCCCTCGCCGCCCCCCTCCTCCGCTCCCTCTTCCTCAAACCCCCTCGCGAGATGCCACTTGGGTACGCGACACGCCGGGCGAGGCGTACTCAAGTGGCATCTCGCGAAGGCAACTCAGCCGACATGTGACGGAAACATGACACCTCTATCTTCCTGAGAGGGTTCACATCCGATTCGGAGGTCCAGACGCCGACGGGGGCCCGATCCGTTCCGTCACGCCTCGACAAGGGAAGAACTCCGCTTGAGATCTCGAACCGCCTTCGCCTCCGGATGCGCCGCGCTCGCGCTCGCCACCGGTGGCCTGTTGGTCGCCCCGCCGGCGACCGCGACAACCGCAGCCCCCGCCGACTACACCCGCGTGGACCTCGTGCGTCCGCCGTCCGCCCCGATCACCGTGCCGACCAGCTACCCGCAGCAGACTCCGCTGACCGAGGTTCCCGTCGACCCGACCGACGCCTCACTCCTGCGCGGAGTCACTCCCTACGACGCCATCGCGCCGCAGCTGAACGCGCTCGCCGCCCGCTCCGACCGCGTCTCGACCCAGGTCGTCGGGAAATCCGGCCTCGGCCGCGACATCTACCTGGTGACCGTTACCGCCGCGGAGACCGAGGCGGAGACGGCCCAGCAGACCCAGTGGCGGGACCGGCTCAAGTACGAGCCTGCCGCCGCGGCCGCCGACGCCGAGTTGATGGCCGACTACAAGGTCCCGGTGTGGTTCAACGGCAATATCCACGGCAACGAGTGGGAGGGCAGCGACGCGATCCTCGAGTACATCGAGGGCGTCGCCACCGCCGAGGACCCCGCGACCGAGGCGCTGCTGGAGGGCAACCGTCTCTACTTCACCGTCACCAACAACCCCGACGGCCGGGCCCTCGGCCAGCGCGCCGTCGCGGCCGGCTACGACCCCAACCGCGACATGATCACCGGAGCGACCAGCGAGGCGGCCGTGATCCGCGACCTCTCCAGCGTCCTCCAGCCCACGTACTTCATCGATATCCACGGCTACACCGGGATCCTGCAGGTCGAGCCCTGCGGCCCGCCGCACGGCGAGAACTACGAGTACGACCTGTTCCTCCCGCACGCCTACGCGACCGCGCTCGAGATCGAGCGCCGCGTGGTCGAAGCCGACGTGCCGGGCAACACCTACCTCGCCGAGGACGGCAGCGCCACCGCCGAGAACACCGGCACGATCCTGATCCCCTACCGCGACATCCGCGCGGGCTGGGACGACTGGCCGCCCATCTTCGCCCCGCAGTACGTCGCCTTCCAGGGCGCGATCACCAACACGGTGGAGTTGCCGCTCGGCCGCACGGCGAACGAGACCCCGGAGGAGGTCGCCCAGGGGCAGGCCAACGCGGACATCGACGTCGAGGTCGCCGGGATCGTCATGGACGCCTCCGTGGACTACATCGAAGCCAACCGCGACGCCCTGCTCAGCAACCAGGTCGCGATCTTCGAACGCGGTGCGACCGGCGCTCCGGCCGTCGAGATCCCGGCCGACGTCTCCGCGGCCGACCTGCCAGCGGGCACGCCGACCGAGTGGACCGAGATCTGGGACGAGACTGACGTCTACACGACCGAGTACCCGCGCGCCTACGTCATCCCCGTCGACGGCACGCAGCGCTCCGTCTCGGACGCCGAGACCCTCGTCGCGCAGCTCCTCGCCCACGGCGTCGAGGTCTCGCGGACCACGGCCGCGACGAGCGTCGGAGGAGTGTCCTACCCCGCGGGCACCTACCTGGTCGACATGCACCAGTCGGTGCGGGGCCTCGCCAACGTCCTCCTTGCCGACGGCAGCGACATCTCGAGCCGCGTGCCCGAGATGTACGACGTCTCGGCCTGGAGCCTGTCGCTCCTCTGGGGTGCCGACGTGCACGCGATCGGATCGACCAGCGACCCGCTCCCGGTCGTCGGCCTGGAGCCGGTGACCGCGATCGCGCCGACCGGCTCCGTCCCCGCGGGCGCCGACTACCTGGCCTTCGAGCCGCGCGGAGTCCTGGAGTACCAGGCACTCAACGCGCTGCTGGCCGACGGAGTCGCAGTCGAGCAGTTCGAGGACGGGACCGTCGCCCTCCGCGCCGATGCTGCGGGACTCACCGCCGCCGAGGCAGCCGCCGCCGTCTTCGGCGTCGACTTCACCGCGACCACCGCCGACCGCGTGCGCGCCGAGGACGGGAAGGCGCTCGACGCCCTCCGCGTCGCCTACTCCGGCACGAACGAGGACCGGGACGCACTGGCCAAGCTCGGTTTCGCCGACGCGGTCGCCGTCGATCCGGACGCGCTCAGCACGGGCACCGCCACCCTTGAGGGCGCCGACGTGCTCTACGTCGGACGCGCCCTCTCCTTCACCCCGGAGCAGGCCGCGGGCCGCGCCGTCGTCGAGGAGTTCCTCGCGGGCGGCGGCGATGTGGTCGGTCGCGGCGGTGCAGGAGCGGCGTTCGTCGCCGACTTCGGCCTCGCGACACTCACCGCGCAGACCGGCACTCGCGGCTCCAACGGCATCGTCTCGGTCGAGACGCCCGCCGGCGGAGTCCTCGGCGACTACCCCCAGGACACCGCGTTCGTCTCGCCGGCGCTGTGGTTCGCCGGCTTCGACGACTCGGTCGCCGTCGAGCAGAGCTATTCCGCTGAGGGCACGTTCGTCGCCGGGCACTGGGTCGACTCCGAGGGGCAGTCGCGGAGTGACGCGGCTGGGCAAGCCTCGGCCGTCTCGTTCTCGACGGAGTCGGGCACCGAGGGTTTCCTCTTCGGCACCTCGCCGGTGTTCCGCAACCATCCGGTCGGGGCGTTCAGCGACATCGCCCGGGCGTTGCTCGCCGTGGCGCCGGAGGGAGCGGCCGTCGAGCTGCCGGGGGCCGCGGAGCCCACGCCGACACCGACGCCGGAGCCGACCCTGACTCATTCGCCGGAGCCGACCGGTTCGCCGGAGCCGACCGCGACTCCCGAGCCCTCCATGTCTCCCGAGCCCTCCATGTCCCCCGAGCCCACGGCGACGCCGGAGCCCACGGTCGGTCCTGAGCCGACCACGGCCCCCGACCCGACCGCTACGGCCGCGCCGATCCCCGCGCCGACCGGACCCGGCGGACTCCCCTCCACCGGAGTGGAGACGGGCTCCTGGCTGCTGCTCTCGGGAGGTGCTCTCGCCGTCGGCATCGGCTCGCTCCTGATTGCCCGTCGCCGCCGCCGCGAGGACCAGGAGGCCTAGCCTTCACCGCGGGGAGGGAGCGGGCGCTGGCCGCCCGGTCCCTCCCCGTCCCTTTGTCCCGCACCGCCACCAGGAGGACCGATGCCGTCCCGCTCCACCCGCACCGCAGGGATCATCGTCGCCGCCCTCGGACTCGTCGCCGTCGTCCTCGCGATCGTGCTGCTCCTGCGGCCCGCCGACGACGGAGCCCCGTCCGTAGGCACCGCGTCCGCCGGCATCGCCTCCGAAGCGCCCGCCGCCGCTCCCGCCTCCACCGCCCCGACCTCCACCGCGGCCTCCGACGGATCCGCCGCCCCGGGTTCGACGCCCGCCATGTCGCCGTCCGCCGTGGCCCCGGCAGCCGGATCCGCCCCCGCATCTCCCGCCATCGTCACCTTCGCCGCCGCTCCCGCCTCCGTCGACTGCGACGGCGACCGCACCGCCACCGTCCCGCTGTCCCTGTCCTGGGAGACGAGCGGAGGTGCCTCGGCTCGCCTCGCCGTCGGCACTACCGACGCGACGGGCGGCGACCCCGTCGACCTCGCCGAGACCGACTACACCGCCGTCACCGCCGACTGCCGCGACTCCGAGACCCTGATCACCCTCGCCGTCCGCGCCCCCGACGGCACCACTGCCCAGCGCACCCTCGTCCTCCCCACCTCCTGACCCGCCCCGTCCTCGCCCCCTCGCGAGATGCCACTCCTGACGTCGACACGCCGGCGAGGCCGGTCATAAGTGGCATCTCGCGGAGGGCCCGCGAGGCCGGGTCCGGGAAGGCGATCGCGCGGCATCTCCCGACGCGAAGAGCCCCGGCGCGGCAGAATGGGCGCGATGACTTCCACACTCCCTTCCCTCGGCCTGCTCCTCGATGTCGACGGGCCCATCGCCAGCCCCGTCACACGCAGGATCTCGGTCCCCGAGATCGCCGACGACCTCGTCGCGCTCGCGAACGCCGGCATTCCGATCGTCTTCAACACGGGCCGCTCCGATGCGTTCCTGCGCGAGCGGGTGCTGCCCGCGCTCCTCGAGCGCGGCGTCTCGGCCCAGGCGCGCATCGTCTGCATCTGCGAGAAGGGCGCGGTCTGGTTCACCGTCGACTACCGCGGCACCTCGGAGCCGATCGTCGATGAGTCGCTGGCGATCCCCGCGCCGGTCGTCCGCGACCTCGAGCGGATGATCCGCTCCGACTACGACGATCTGGTCTTCTTCGATGAGACGAAGCGCGCCATGGTCTCCGCGGAGCAGCTGGTGGACCTGTCCAACGAGGACTACCTCGAGCGTCAGCTCGTCTTCGACGCCGATGCGCTGCAGATCATGACCGCCGCGGGCCTCGGAGTCGAACGCCGCGGCATCCGCTACCCGAACGAGGAGGGCACGGTCGACTTCCGGATCGACCCGACCGTCATCTCGACCGACATCGAGTCGAACCGCCTCGGCAAAGACCTCGGCGCCCAGCGCGCCGTCGAGCTGCTCGGCGCGACCGGCGCGATCCCGCAGCGCTGGCGCACCGTCGGCGATTCCCGGAGCGACTACGCGATGGCCGACTGGCTGTTCGAGCACGCCTACGACGTCGCCCACGTCGACGTACGGCCGGCGGAGGGTGTGCCCGAGAAGCCCTATCCGGTGATCGTCGTCGATGGAGTCGTGAACGACGCGGCCGGTGCCGCGGTGCTCCGTCGCTGGACCGAGCTCGTCGCCGACGAGACCACGCCCGAGGTCGGCGGCGGAATCTCGCTCCACTCGCGCGGCTGATCCGCCACCCCTCGCCGCCCACGGCAGGGGCCGTTAGCGTGCGAGCATGAGAATCGCAGTCACCGGTGGATCCGGCAAGCTCGGCCGCAGCGTCGTCACCCGCCTCCGCGCCTCCGGGCACGACGTGTTCACCCTCGACCGCGCGGGGGATCGCGGCGAGGGCTTCATCCGTATCGATATCGCCGATTGCGGTCAGGTCGTAGACGCCCTGCAGGCCGTCGGCGACCGGTACGACGGGATCGACGCGCTCGTGCACCTCGCCGCGATCCCCGCGCCAGGTCTGGTCCCCAACGTCGCCACCTTCCACAACAACATGATCGCGACGTTCAACGTGCTCCACGGAGCGATCCGCGCCGGCATCCGCAACGTCGTCTCCGCGTCCAGCGAGACCGTCCTCGGCCTGCCGTTCGACGTGCCGCCGCCCTACATCCCCGTCGATGAGCAGTACCCGGCGCGTCCGGAGTCGGTTTACTCGCTGACCAAGCACCTCGAGGAGCAGATGGCGATCGAGCTGTGCCGCTGGCACGCGGACCTGAAGATCACTGGTCTGCGCTTCTCGAACGTGATGGATGAGGCCGACTACGCCGAGTTCGCGTCCTTCGACTCCGATGCCACCCTGCGCAAGTGGAATCTGTGGGGGTATATCGACGGCCGCGACGGGGCGCAGGCGGTCGAGAAGGCGCTGCTGGCCGAGACGACCGGCTTCGACCGCTTCATCATCGCCGCGGCCGACACGGTGATGTCGCGCCCCAATGCGGAGCTCGTGGCTGAGGTCTTCCCCGGCGTCGAGTTGCGCGGTGACCTCGGGACGAACGACACCCTGCTCTCGATCGACCATGCTCGCGAGGTGCTCGGTTACGCCCCCGAGCACTCCTGGCGCGACTCCCGCCAGCCCTGATCATCCGGCTCGCAAAAACACGTCCGGCTCGCAGAATCCGTGGATTCCTGCGAGCCGGACGTCGTTCCGCGAGCCGGAGAATCAGCTCGGGATCATGTTGAAGGTGTCAGGGTCGGGCCCGGTGCGGTGGCCGCGGTCCAGCGCCGTGATGTCGGTCATCGCCTCGTCGTCGAGCTCGAAGTCGAAGAGCGCGAAGTTCTCCTCCACCCGCGTACGGGTGACCGACTTCGGGAAGACGATGTCGCCGCGCTGGATGTGCCAGCGGAGCACGACCTGCGCCGGGCTGCGGTCGACGTTGCGCGCGATGCGGGTGATGGTGTCGTCCTCCAGCACGAGGCCCTGCGCGATCGGCGACCAGGCCTCGGTCGCGATGCCGTGCTCGATGCCGTAGGCGCGGAGCTCCTGCTGCACGAGGTAGGGGTGCACCTCGATCTGGTTCACGGCCGGAACGATGGTTGCCTCGGCGCGGAGTCGGTTGAGGTGGTTGGTCTGGAAGTTGGAGACACCGATCGCCTTCGCCTTGCCGCTGCGGTAGATCTCCTCCATCGCCTTCCAGGTCTCGAGGTAGTCCCCCACGTTCGGCAGCGGCCAGTGGATGAGGAAGAGGTCGACGTAGTCGAACTGCAGCTCGCCGAGGGTGGTGTCGATCGCGGCGAGCGCGTCCTCGCGGGCGTGGAAGCCGTTGTTGAGTTTGCTGGTCACGAAGACCTCGGAGCGGTCGAGGCCGGAGGCGCGCACAGCCTCGCCGACGCCCGCTTCGTTGCCGTACATCTCGGCCGTGTCGATGTGGCGGTAGCCGACCTCGAGGGCCGTCAGGGTTGCATCCTTGGTCTCGGCGGGATCGATTTGGAACACGCCGAAGCCCAGCTGCGGGATCTCCACGCCGTTGTTCAGAGTGCTGGTGGGGACCGTTACGGTGTCGTCGCTCATCAGCGAATACGTCCTTTCGTCGGGGCGAGGGCGCCGTAAAGCCGCGCCATCGTGCCTCCAGTCCACCCCCCACTGCTCCCGGCATCAACCCCTTGCGGAGGCATCCCTCGCCGGGAGGGACGGCGAAGGCCCCCGGCACACAGTGCCGAGGGCCTTGGGGGAGCGCGGGTTATGCGCGGGACTTGCGGCCGGTGATCGCACCGTAGATGAGGAGGACGACGATCGCACCCACGACGGAGACGATGATGCTCACGATGTTGATGCCGTTCACGGCGTCCTGGATACCGAACAGGGTGCTGAGGAAGCCGCCGAGCAGCGCGCCCACGATGCCGAGGACGATCGTGATGATCCATCCGCCGCCCTGCTTGCCCGGGAGGATGAGCTTGGCGAGTGCCCCGGCGATGAGGCCGAGGATGATCCAGCTGATAATGCCCATGATGTTTCTCCTTCATGTCGTGCTCGGTCGGCCGTTCCGATGCGAGCGACGACGCCGGTGGACCGACGTCTTCTGAGTCGTGGAAGCGGTGGTCAGCGGAGGCGGCGCTGCACCTTGTCGCGGGCCTTGCTCGCGATGGCGGTGAGCTGCTTGGCCTCGCGCTTCGAGGTCTTCTTGAGCTTCTTGCGCGTCTTCTTCGTGGCCGGGTCGTTCCACACACCGAGTGCGAGATGGCGCAGCTCTTCGTAGCGGCCGCGGCCGGCGCGGGCGCCGAACACGTAGGCGGCGAAGGCGACCAGTGCCAGCAGGACGAGGCGGGGATTCATGCGGTGACCCTTCCATCGGAGAGCACAGGGCCGTGCTCGACACCTATTTGACTCTCCTGCGCAATCCGTGACAAACCGAGGCCCGACCATTGACAGGGCCCCCCTGCATCGTGTTCCGCGTGCGCGTGTAGCCGGTTCAGCCGCAGGCCGAAGACGTCTCGGCTGCGAAGCGAGCGTGGAGGTAGCGGCCGTAGCCGCCCTCGACTCGGTTGTCGCGGCGACCGGAGGTGACGACCTCCCCGCGGTCTGTCGCTCCGACCCGCGCGCCGCTCGCACGCAGTCGTTCGACGAGCAGGACGTCCTCGTGCAGGGGCTCCTGCCCGAACCCGCCCGCGGCCAGGTACGCGCTCGCTCGGACGCCGAGGTTCGCCCCGTGGATGCTACCGATCGACTCCTCCCGCGCCCGGACCTCGCGCCAGCGCGCGTAGGCCGCGGGGGAGAGATCGGCCAGATCGGGCCGGACCGTGCCGAGTAACGCGTCGTGGCGGCGGGCGTGCTCGACGTGGGCGGCCAGCCAGTCGCGGGGCACAACCGTGTCGGCGTCGGTGTTGGCGATCCAGACCTGCTCGGCGGGCGCGGTGACGGAGGCGAGGGCATGAGCGATCCCTGCGGAGCGGGCGGCGCCGACTCCGCAGCGAGAAAGCTCCAGCACGTCCGCCCCGGCGGAGCGAGCGCGCTGAACGGTCGCGTCCGAGCAGCCGTCCGCCGCGACGACGAGACGCACCCCGATGCCGGGCGCCCCGTCCGCGAGGTGGGTCGTGCTCGCCTGCACCGAAGCGATCAGCTCACCGATCCGCGCTTCCTCGTCGCGCGCGGGCACGACGACCAGCACCTGCTCGAGCCGGCTCACACCAGCCCCGTCCTGCGGGCGACCGAGCGGGAGTCTCGGGCGTGCACCTCGAGGACGACGTCCTCTTCCTCGTGCCGAGCGAGGCGGTGCAGGCCCAGCGCGGCCACCGCGGCCTGCACCGCATCGCCGTCGAGCGCGAGCCCGCCGATCGGATGCCGCCAGTGCACGGTGACCAGCTCACCGGCGGGGGCGAGGGCGTCACGGATGCTGCGCAGCACGTCGGGGAGCGCGTCGCCGAGGTAGTAGCCGACCTCCGAGAGCACGACCAGGTCGAACGGACCCGCCGGGACCCCGCGGGTGATGTCGTGGCGCTCGACCCGCACGTGCTCGAGCGGAGCGAGGCGACGGGCGGCGCGCTCGACGGCGGCGGCCGAGACGTCGATCGCGAGCAGGCGGTCGGCCCGGCCCGCCAGTGCCTCGGCCAGGACGCCGATCGAGGCGCCGATCTCGAGCACCGAGGCGTAGCGCTGCTCCGGCAGGCTCGCGAGCGTCAGCGCGCGCTTGCGCTGCTCGTACCAGCGGCTGGTGTAGCCCCACGGGTCCTCGTGCCGCGCGTAGAGCTCGTCGAAGTAGCTCACGTGATCCTCACCAGTAGGTCGTCGCCGGCGAAGGTGCGCAGGAAAAGCGGATGCAGAACTGCTGCGGTCCCATCGGGCGCGGGGCGCGTCTGGCTGGGGTAGCGGGAGCGGGCCCGGCGAGTGCGCTCGAGCAGCTCGTCGTCGAGGCGGAGGCGCACCAGGGCGTCCCACGGCACCTCCGGGTCCTCCGGCACGGCCCAGTGCCACAGCCAGATCGGTGCGGCGAGCAGCGGATGACCGAGCTCGTGCGCGATGTCCGCGCAGACCTCGCCGAGGATCCGGTGGTCGCGGTGCCCGTCGCCGGTCCAGGTCGAGAGCAGCAGCACGGAGCCGGGTGTTCCGCTCGCGCGCTCGCGCACCTCCCGGGCGATGCACTCGCGGTGCTCCGGAGTCGCCGAGTCCGGCACCTCGAGGAACGCGAGCCCGATATCCGGGCCGAGTTCCGCCAGCGCCGCGCGGGCCTCCCGGCGGCGCTCGGCGGCGAGGCCCGCGTCGCGGTCGCCGTGCGCCGCGGCCCCGTCGGTCGCGATGAGGACGTCGACTGCGAGGCCGAGCCGACGGGCCAGCGCGATCGTCCCGCCGCAGCCGAGGGTCTCGTCGTCGGCGTGCGCGACGACGACCAGCACTCGTCCGATTTCCTCGGGCAGGGTCAGCTCGGGGAGGCGGTCCCGTCGGCCGTCCGCGCTCCAGTGCTCGAGAGGTGTGCCCTCGAGTCGTCCGTCGAAGGGCCGGCTCACCAGTCGGCCGCCTCGCCCGAGGCGAGCACGGCGCGACCGAGGGCGGCGTCGTCGCGCTCGGCGTGGTGCTGGCGGACGTACAGCGCGAGGTCGGCGACGCGCTTGGCGTGCTCGGCGTCGAGGGCGAGCGGCGCCGGGCCGAGGGCACGCCCTGCGCGCAGCAGGATCTCCTCCACGGCCCCGGCGACGCTCGCGCGCACGCGCTTGGCGAGCAGTGAGCCCCGGGCGCCGTCGGCCTCTCCCGCGTCGATCAGCGCCGCCGCTTCATCCAGCGCTCGGCGTGCCGCCGAGAGCGCCGTGTCGATCGCACCGAGGTGCGCCAGGAGGTGCGGGTCCTCGCGCCGGGCTGCGGCGACGGTGGCGGCGACTCCGAGCGCTCCGCCGTGCCAGCAGGCGGCGACGCCGATCCCGCCCCAGGCGAAGCCGGGCCGCGAGAGGTACCAGCCGGCGGCTCCCACGGGTATCGCGCGGGCGCCGCAGAAGCGGACCGGGCCGCTGGGCACCTCCGTCAGACCGCGCGCGTGCCAGGCGCCCGCCTCCGGAACGGTGCTTTCGTCGCGTAACGCCACGGCGAAGAGCCGGCGTTCCCCGGAGGCGTCGCCCACGTGCGCCGTCACGAGCGCGGCGTCGAGGCGGTCGGCCAGCGAGCACCACGGCTTCAGGCCGTCGAGGAGCCAGTTCCCGCCGCTCCCGCGCGCGACGAGCGGATCCGCGCCGCCCTCGGCCGCGAAGACCCCCCCAGGTCGCGTCCGCGGAGACGCCGAGGTCTGCGGGAGCGAGCCCTGCCTCGCCGAGAATCGCGAGAGCGTCGAGGTGCGGCTCGACGGTGCGGGCGACGCCGAGATCGTGCCGGGCCAGGCGTCGCAGCAGATCGTGCAGCTCGGCGGTGCGCCCGGTGCCGGGGCGGGGAGCGTCATCGCCGAACCCCCGCGCGTACGCGAGCGCGCTGTTCACGTCGTGCGGGAGAGAAGGAGAGGGGTGCGGATCCATCGCCTTCGAATTTACGCAGTCGATCGGGTTGCGTCCGGCGATTGTCCCCGATCCGAGGGAATGCTAGGCGTTAGAAGTCGAGGTCGTTGATCCGGTGCAGAAGGGAGGCGAAGAGTTCGACCTCGCAGAGGTCCCAGTTGCGCAGTTCCTCGTGCATCAGTGCCTGGTTGGAGCTGCGGATCTCGCGCAGGCGCTCGGCGGTCGCGGGCGTCACCGACAGAATCGTGGCGCGGCCGTCCCGCGGGTCCGGCGTGCGCGCCAGCAGGCCCAGGCGGTCCAGCGCCGTGATCTGGCGGCTGAGTGCGGATTTGTCCATCTCGAGCAGCTCAGCCAGCACGCCCGAGTGCACGGGTCCGCGGCGCTCGAGCGCTGACAGCGTCTTGTAGCCCAGCGGCGTCAGCTCGGAGTGGAGCCGCTCGGCGCAGGAGCGCATCGACGCGCGCACGCGGTTGAACAGGGTGCTGAGCTCGCCCTCGACCGAGGCGATCGCGGAGTCGACGGTACGGGCGGAATCGGGAGACGGACCGGTCATGCCTCCAGCATCCCGGACGACCGGCCTCCGCCTCGACTTGCGCCCGCGCGCCGCACTGTCGTATTCTTCCCGGAGCCAAAGACCGCCGGTTTCCGGTGTGCGCACGAGCAGGGCCCAGGCCTCGCGGATCGCCACCGGACGAAGGATTCGCGAAGCGAATGGCCCGCGCAGGTGCAAGAGTTCCGTTCCGCCTCACCGCGATCCCGAAGCTCCGTGCCCCTGTGCCGGAGCTTTTTTCTTTGCCTGCCTTCGGGCTACCGGCACGAGAATTCACAGGAGTAGCCATGGCGAACAAGGAAGCCTCGGTTGCCGAACTCACGGAGAAGTTCCAGAGCTCGACGGCCGTTCTGCTGACCGAGTACCGCGGTCTCACTGTTGCTCAGCTCAAGACGCTGCGCAAGGACATCAGTGAGCACGCAACCTACGCCGTGGTGAAGAACACGCTGACCAAGATCGCGGCGAACAACGCCGGTATCTCGTCCTTCGACGACGAGCTCGCTGGCCCCTCGGCCATCGCGTTCGTGCACGGCGACCCTGTCGCCGTCGCGAAGTCGCTGCGTGCCTTCGCCAAGGCAAACCCTCTCCTCGTGGTCAAGGGCGGTTACTTCGACGGTAACCCGCTGACCGCAGAAGAGGTGGGCAAGCTCGCCGACCTCGAGTCCCGCGAAGTTCTGCTCGGCAAGCTCGCCGGCGCCTTCAAGGCCTCGCTGTTCGGCGCCGCATATCTGTTCAACGCTCCGCTCTCGAAGGCCGTTCGCACGGTCGAGGCGCTGCGCGAGAAGCAGGAGTCCGCGAGCTGACGTCTTCCCTGTCGGGGAAGCAGTGCGCGCGCGGTTCGTAGACAAAGAAAAACAAGGAGAAAAATCATGGCAAAGCTCACGCAGGACGAGCTCATCGAGGCCTTCAAGGAGCTCACGCTCATCGAGCTCTCGGAGTTCGTCAAGAAGTTCGAAGAGGTCTTCGAGGTCACCGCAGCGGCGCCCGTCGCCGTTGCCGGTGCAGCCGGACCGGCCGCCCCCGCCGAAGAGGTTGAGGAGCAGACGGAGTTCGACGTCGTGCTCGAGGGCGCCGGCGAGAAGAAGATCCAGGTCATCAAGGAGGTGCGCGCCCTCACCAGCCTCGGCCTCGGTGAGGCGAAGGCGCTCGTCGACGGCGCCCCCAAGGCGGTCCTCGAGGCCGTCAACAAGGAGGCCGCCGAGAAGGCCAAGGCTCAGCTCGAGGCCGCCGGCGCGACCGTCACCGTCAAGTAAGTTCCTTCTCCCGTCGCGGGTACCGGCTCCGGTCGGCCGCCTGCCAGGGTGACGCAGGTCCGCCTGTAGGCGCAGGGCGCCGTCTCTATCGGAGGCGGCGCCTTGCGCCATTCCCGGTCGTCGAATCCCCCGCGCCTTTAGGATCGAAGCGTGACTGCTCCCGATCTGCTCGCTGGGCTCCCCGCCCGCGACGTCCCGCCCAGCGAGGTCTCGCTCAGCGAACTGCTGAGCGACTTCGTCTCGGTGACGCACCGGATCACCCGCCTAGCCGCTCAGGCGACCGGCAACCAGGAGTCGCAGGCTGTGTGGCGCACGCTGTCGGTGCTGCTCTCGATGGGTCCGATGCGTCTGGGCGAGTTGGCCTCGCAGAGCCGCGTCTCGCAGCCCACGATGACCAAGATCGTGAAGAACCTCGTCGAGACCGGCTGGCTCGATCGGATCGCGGATCCTGTCGACGCGCGCGCGTGGCAGATCCGCCTCGCTCCCACCGGAGCCGATGCGCTGACTGCGTGGCGCACCGACCTCGGCGACGCGCTCACGCCAATCTTCTCCGATCTCACCCCGGAAGACCGCCGCGTCCTCGAGCGAGCCGTAGAGATCATGCACGATCGACTCGTCGTCGGTCCCCGCGACTGACGCCCCTCCCGCCCCAGTCCTCCGCGCGCCAGACTGGGCGGGTGCAGATGCGACTCGAGCTCGTCCCCCTTCCCGTCAACGACGTCGACCGCGCGGTGGCCTTCTAGCACGGAGGTCCTCGGCTTCCACCTCGACCACGACGTGCGGCCCTCCGAGGCGATGCGCGTCGTGCAGCTCACCCCTCCCGGCTCGGCCTGCTCGATCATGGTCGGCAGCGGGATGGGGCCCGGGCCCGAGGAGGGCCTCGTCCGCTCGCTGCACCTGGTCGTCGACGATATCGCTGTCGTCCGCGCGGAGCTGGCCGGCCGCTCGCTCGAGGTCAGCGAGATCCAGGATCTCGGCGGTGTGAGGTACGCGTACTTCGCCGACCCGGACGGCAACACCTGGGCGCTCCAGGAGATCGGGAGCAGGACGCCGCCCGCGTGAGGTCAGACCTCGGGCCAGCGAACCCGCACGTCGACGTCGGGGTGCTTGCTCAGCCACGCTGCGATGAAGGGGCAGCGCGGGACGACTGTGTCGCCCGCCACCGTGATCGCGGTGACCGCCGCGCGCGCGAGGATGCTGCCCAGCCCCTGGCCCTCCCAGGCGTCGTCGACGACGGTGTGGGTCAGCACTACCTCGTCGCCCCGCCGGGTGTAGGCGGCGAAGCCGGCCGGAGTGCCGTCGACCTCGATCACGAAGCGGGACTGCTCGGGGTCGTCGCGGACGTGGGGGGAGCCGGAGTCGGTGTCGCTCATGCTCCGATTCTCGCTCCCCGCGGCGCCGACGTGCTCGTTCGGACCACCAGCGAGGCGGGGATGAGCGTGTGCCGAGCCGGGGGAGGAGCCTCGCCGCGGCCGAGGGCAGCCAGCGCGTCGAGCACGAGGGCGACCGCGAGCTCGCCCTGCTGGCACGGATCCTGTCGGATCGAGCTGAGCCCGAAGAGCTCGGCGAGGGGGTGATCGTCGATCCCGATGACCGACACGTCCTCGGGCACCGAGAGCCCGAGCTCCCGCGCCGCGAGGATGATCCCGATCGCTATTTCGTCGGAGGCGGCGAAGATGGCGGTCGGCCGGGTCCGCGGATCGCCCAGGACCTGGCGACCCGCGCGGTGTCCGCCCGGGATGTCGAAGGTGGTGTGCACCACGTCCTGCGCGCCCGGCTCGAGTCCGGCGGCGGCCAGCGCTCGGCGGAAGCCGTCGCGGCGCTGGGTGTGCACGTGGAAGTCCGTCTCCTCCTCCGCGAGCCCGCCGATGTGGACGACCCGCTCGTGGCCGAGCGAGAGCAGGTGCTCCGTCGCGAGCCGAGACGCGGCGATGTCGTCGATGCTGAAGGTGGGGATGCCGGGAAGTTCGCCGCCGATGCCGACGATGGGCTTGCCCAGGGCGAGCAGCGCCTCCGTCTCGTGCGGCGAAATCTCGAGGGTGACAGCGACGATCGCGTCGACACGCTTGCGGACGAGGTAGTACTCGAACACGCTCCGGCGGGCGTCGAGGTGTTTATCAATGTTGTAGAGCAGGAGGTCGTAGCCTGCGGCGAGTAGCGCGCGTTCGATCCCCTCGATGATCCCAGCGAAGAACCATTGGTTGATGATCGGGATGATCACGGCGATGTTGTTGCTCCGGCCTGTCACCAGGCTCGAGGCATTGGCCGAGACGACGTAGCCCAGGCTTGTGGCGGCCCGCTCGACGCGCTGCTTCGTCCCGGCCGAGACGTAGCCGCGGCCGCTGAGCGCGCGCGAGACCGTCGCTTTCGATACTCCTGCGAGCTCGGCCACCTCTTCGATGCCTGGCACGACGTTCCTCCCGACCGTCCGGCGTCGGTGCTGGAAACGGTTCCAGGAAGTTATACCCCGAGCGCGGGCTGGGCGTCGCGCCGAGAGAGATGTCCAGCTCCGCGGGATGCCGAGATCGCCGTTCTGACGTCGAATCGTTATCTCAGAGAGCGCTCTATCGTTGATGTTGTGCTTTCATCGATTGTGTGGAAAGGTTTCCCTCCGTGGGAGACCACCCCCACGAAACCGGTGATTCGCGCGGAGTTCCTCCGGGCGTCGCCATCACCAGTACCCGAGTCGACGCGGCACACGCTTCGAGCCGCCACAGCCCCCCGATCCCGTCGGCGGGGAGCGGCCCCCTCGGCTGGTCCACCACTCAATGAGGAGGAAGTATGCGGTCATCCCTGCACCGCCGTATCACCGTCCCGGTCGCCGTTCTGGCAGCGGTCGGCATCGCACTCGCGGGCTGCTCCAGCAGCAGTGACCCCAACGACCCGAACGCCGGCGGCGGCAGCTCGGCCGGCACGGTCGGCACCGCCGACGGCGTCGTCAATGTCTACGGCACCATCAACGGCGACGAGGCCACCCTTCTCGAGCAGTCCTGGGCGGACTGGGAGAAGGAGAACAACATCGAGATCAAGTACACGGGCGACAAGGAGTTCGAGAAGCAGATCGGCATCAAGGTCCAGGGTGGCGACACCCCCGATCTCGCGATCTTCCCCCAGCCGGGCCTGCTCGCCGACACCGTCGCCTCGGGCAAGGTGCAGAAGCTCCCCGAGGGCGCGCTCGCCAATGTTAAAGAGAACTGGTCCGAGGACTGGCAGAAGTACGGGCAGGTCGACGGTACCCAGTACGGTGCTCCGCTGATGGCATCGGTCAAGGGCTACATCTGGTATTCGCCGGCCAAGTTCAAGGAGTGGGGCGTCTCCGTCCCCACGACCTGGGCCGAGATGCAGGCGCTCGGCAAGACGATCGCCGAGAAGACCGGCGGCCCCTCCTGGTGCGCAGGCTTCAACTCCGGTGAGGCCTCGGGCTGGCCCGGAACCGACTGGATCGAGGACGCCGTCCTCCGCGAGGCCGGCCCGGACACGTACGACTCCTGGGTCGCCGGTGACACACAGTTCACCGACCCCGCGATCAAGTCTGCGTTCGACTCCGTCGGCTCGATCCTCCTCGACCCGACTCTCGTCAATGCCGGCTACGGCGACGTGAAGTCGATCAACTCCACCGCATTCGGCGACGTCGCGCAGAACATGGCCAACGGCACCTGTGCGCTGACCCACCAGGCCTCGTTCTTCGAGGGCTTCCTCACCTCCGCGGGCGCCAAGGTGGCCGAGGACGGCGACGTGTGGGCCTTCCTCACCCCGCCGGTCAACGCCGACGACGCCCAGGCTGTCACCGGCGGCGGCGAGATGGTGGCCGCCTTCTCGAACGACGCCGACACCGCCAAGGTGCAGGAGTACCTCTCGAGCGCCGACTGGGCCAACAGCCGTGTCAAGCTCGGCGGCGTCATCTCCGCGAACAAGGGTCTCGACCCGGCCAACGCGGGCAGCGACGTCCTGAAGGACTCCATCGCGATCCTGCAGAACCCGGACACCACGTTCCGCTTCGACGCGTCCGACCTCATGCCGAAGGCCGTCGGCTCGGACAGCTTCTTCAAGGGAATCGTCGACTGGATCGACGGCACGAGCACCGACCAGGCGCTCGAGGAGATCCAGGCCGGCTACACCTCCTAGCAGCGGAGCAGAGCCGCCGCTCCCGAGTGGCGGTTCTGCTGTGACGGCCCGGTCCCCGAGATCCACGGATCCCGGGGACCGGGCCCCTCCTGAGTCCAGAGTCGCACTCGAAAGGGCGTCCATGTCCCCCATCACTGTCTCGGGGTTCTTCCAATGGCTGGCGGGGCTCCCGCCGCTGGCGCAGATCCCGCTCATCCTCCTGGCCTTCGCGGCTGTGGTGGCGTTGATCCTCTTCTTCGTCGAGATCGCGCCCCGTCGCGGCACCGGCTACACGATCCTCCGGCTCGCGGTCACCGTGCTCCTGCCGGTGGTGCTCCTGCTGGTCTTCGGCCTGTATAACTCCGTCCTCTGGGTCGCGGTCGTCGCAGCCGTCGTCGGCGGTGCGCTGTTCCTCCTCGATTTCCGGTCCCGCAAAGGCGCGGGCTACGGACTGCAACTCATCGCCTTCATGGCGCCGGCCGCCTTCTTCATCCTGATCGGCCTGATCTACCCGACGATCACCACCGCGATGAACGCCTTCATGAAGAATGACGGGTCCGGATTCGCCGGCATCGATAACTTCATCTGGGTCTTCACCAGCCCCGATGGCCTCACCGCCTTCCTCAACACGGTGGTCTGGGTGCTCCTGGCCCCGATCACTGCGACCGCTATCGGCCTCGCCTACGCCGTCTTCATCGACAAGAGCCGCGGCGAGAAGTTCTTCAAGCTGCTGGTTTTCATGCCGATGGCGATCTCGTTCGTCGGCGCATCGATCATCTTCAAGTTCTTCTACGACGTGCGCCAGGGCGAGCAGATCGGTGTGCTCAACGGCATCCTCACCGCCTTCGGTGCCCCGCCGGTCGACTGGCTGGGACTCGAGCCGTGGAACACGCTGTTCCTCGTCATCGTGCTGATCTGGACCCAGGCCGGCTTCGCGATGACCGTGCTCTCCGCCGCGATCAAGGGCGTTCCGTCCGAGCAGCTCGAAGCAGCCTCACTCGACGGCACCAGCGCCTGGCAGTCCTTCTGGAACGTCACCGTTCCGGGCATCCGCTCGTCGATCGTGGTCGTTCTCACGACGATCTCGATCGCGTCGCTGAAGGTCTTCGACATCGTCTCGGCGATGACCGGCGGCCGCTCCGACACCACGGTCCTCGCCTTCGAGATGGTCCGACAGTTCCAGCTCGGCGCCCGCAGCGGCTACAGCGCGGCCCTCGCCGTCATCCTGTTCCTGCTGGTGCTCCCGATCGTCGTCTACAACGCCCGCCAGCTCGCTAAGCAGAGGGAGATCCGATGAGCGTCACGCCCACTCCGATTCAAGTCCCGGTCGACCGCACCACCGAACGCGCGCTCGCCCGCGGCGAATCGAGGATCGAGGCGGCCAGCGGCAAGGTCAAGAAGGCGACCACATCCCGCGGAGCCACGCTCGCCGCGCTGATCATCGCCGTCATCTGGACTGTCCCGACCCTCGGCCTGTTCATCTCGTCGTTCCGCCCCGCGAACGACATCAAGACGACCGGCTGGTGGACGATCTTCGCCAACCCCGGCTTCACGCTCGACAACTACGCGAATGCCCTCAACTCGGGCGACAGCCTGACGCTGGGCAAGGCGTTCGTGAACTCGCTCGTCATCACGCTGCCCGCGGCTCTGATCCCGATCACGATCGCGAGCCTCGCGGCCTACGCGTTCGCCTGGATCGACTTCAAGGGCCGCAACACGCTCTTCGTGCTCGTCTTCTCGCTCCAGATCGTGCCGATTCAAATGGCACTCGTGCCGCTGCTCCAACTGTTCTCGGACGGCCTGCGCATCGGCGGGCTCTATATCCTCCCCGGTCTCGGAGTGAACGGGTTGGACGGCTCCTACGCCAAAGTGTGGATTGCGCACACGATCTTCGCCCTCCCGCTCGCGATCTTCATGCTCCACAACTTTATTTCCGAGATCCCGGGCGAAGTGATCGAAGCGGCCCGCGTGGACGGCGCCGGCCACGGGCAAATCTTCTTCCGCATCGTGCTGCCGCTCGCCGTTCCCGCGATCGCCTCCTTCGGAATCTTCCAGTTCCTCTGGGTCTGGAACGACCTGCTGGTCGCGACTGTCTTCACCTCCGGACAGGGATTGCCCATTACGAAGGCGCTGCAAGATCTCACCGGCTCCTACGGCCAGTCGTGGGAATTGCTGACCGCCGGGGCGTTCATCTCGATCATCGTGCCGCTCATCGTGTTCTTCTCTCTCCAGAGGTTCTTTGTCCGCGGCCTCCTCGCCGGCGCCACCAAGGGCTGACGGCCCGCGGGGGTGCCGTGGGCGGCGTTGTCGTCGTCGGCGGTAGCTCCGCTACAGCTCTCCTCCTCCGCCTTGCCCACGTCGCCCCCGCGGGCCGTCGGTAGTGCATGGAGGGGTGGGGTGCACGAACGAAGGCTCGGGTTCTGCTGCGCAGGGCCCGGGCCTTCGTTGTGTGGTGGCGCCTGTCGCGGCCGCCAAGAGAGGGGAGGGGTTCCTCCGGTGGTCGAGTAGGCGCGGGACGCGGTGTATCGAGACGCGGCGGCTGAGCGGGCGGGCGGGAGGGCTTGCACGACTTCGCCGTGGGCGGAAGCCTCGGACCGCGGCAACCAGCGGCGTTAGGGTCAAGCAGTGAGCAGGATGGGTGACGTCGCGGCAGGCGGCGGGATGCGCGGCGGGGCGCGCGGCGGGAGGATCTCGAGGAGCGACCCGGACAGTCAGCGCGAGATCAACGCGGCGGCACCCCGGGTGGACGACCTGCTCCGACGCATCGCGGGACTCTTCCGCGACCACCGGCCGAAGCTGACGCTCACCGTGATCCTCGTCCTAGCCGGTGCGTCCCTCACGGTCGTGCCGCCGCTGCTGACCCAGCTCGCCTTCGACCGCGGTCTCTTCCCGCCCGATGGACGTCCCCACCTCCCCGTGCTGCTCGAACTGGTCGGCGTGATGGTGCTGGTCTGGGCGCTCTCGGCGATCCTCGGCGTCTGGCAGACCTACCTCACCGCAACCGTCGGCAACACGGTCATGGGCGAGCTGCGCATCCGCCTCTTCCGCCATCTTCAGGCGATGGAACTCGGCTTCTTCACCCGCACCCGGACCGGCGTCATCCAGTCCCGCCTCGCCAACGACGTGGGCGGTGTGGCCACTGTGCTCACCAACACGGTCTCGAGCGTGCTCGGCAACACGGTGACGGTCATCGCGGCGGTCGTCGCGATGCTCCTCCTCTCCTGGCAGATGACGATCGTCGCCCTGGTCCTCACTCCGGTGCTCGTCATCGCCCAGCGCCGCGTCGGCCAGGTACGCGCCCGCATTGCGACCAAGACGCAGGAGTCGCTGTCCGAAATGACGGCGATCACGCAGGAGACGCTGAGCGTCTCGGGCATCCTGCTGGCCAAGAGCTTCGGCCGTCAGGAGTCTGAGGTGATGCGCTACGCCGACGAGAACGGCCGGCAGATCCAGCTACAGGTGCGCCAGCAGATGTCCGGCCAGTGGTTCTTCGCGATGGTGCAGATCTTCCTCTCGGTCATCCCCGTGATCGTCTATCTCGCCGCCGCCTGGCTGATCCTCGGCGGCACGACCGTCACCGCCGGGACCGTCGTCGCTTTCACCACCGTGCAGGCACGCCTGATGTGGCCGCTCCTGGGCCTGATGCGCGTTGCGCTCGACTTGCAGACGGCGGGCGCCCTCTTCGCCCGCATCTTCGAGTACCTCGACCTGCGCCCCGCGATCAGCGACCGACCGGACGCCCGCGACGTCGCCGGCCAGCTCGGCCGGGTCGAGCTGGATGACGTGGTCTTCCGCTATCCCGACCAGGCCGAGGACGCGCGGCCGACCCTCGACCACGTTTCTGTCTCGATCGAGCCGGGCGAATTCGTCGCCTTCGTCGGCCCCTCCGGCGCGGGCAAGACCACGATCTCGTACCTCGTCCCGCGCCTGTACGACGTGGCTGGCGGAGTGGTGCGCTTCGCCGGGACCGACGTGCGCGCGCTCCGGCAGGAGTCGCTCGTCTCCCACATCGGCATCGTCAGCCAGGAGACCTACCTGTTCCACGCGACGATCGCCGACAACCTCCGCTACGCGCGCCCCGACGCGACGCAGGAGGAGCTGGAGGCGGCCGCCCGCGCCGCGAACATCCACGCGACAATCATGTCCTTCCCCGACGGCTACGACACTCTGGTCGGCGAGCGCGGCTACCGGCTCTCCGGAGGCGAGAAGCAGCGCCTCGCCATCGCGCGCGTGCTTGTCAAGGACCCGGCGGTCCTCATCCTCGACGAGGCGACCAGCGCGCTGGACACCGTCTCTGAGCGGATCGTGCAGACCGCCCTCGACGACGCGGCTCGCGGCCGGACTACCATCGCGATCGCCCACCGGCTCTCGACGATCGTCGGAGCCGACGTCATCCACGTGGTCGAGGGCGGCCGTATCGTCGAGTCGGGCAGTCATCGCGACCTGCTCGGCCTCGGCGGGCTCTACGCCTCGCTCTACGCGCAGCAGACGGAGTCGTCCCTGCAGGGTTGAGCGTCCTGCGCCGTCGCCGGTCGGCCTACTCGCAGGCCACGCCGTCGCCGTCGCGGTCGAGCTTGCGGCTGTAGCCGGGGTCGCCCGTGCGGATCGGTGCGGCGCCCGCCGCGCGAACCGCGCCGCAGTTCGCGTACGACACGGAGCCGCCCCCATTGGGTACTGCGGCGGGCGCGGCGGCGGCTGGAGCGGCGGCGGATGTGGCGGCGGCGGATTTGGCTGCTGACTCCAGCTCGGCGATCCGGGCGTCGCGGCTCGCAAGGGTTGTGGTGGATGTGGCGGCCTCGGCGGTCATCGTGTCGACCTTCTGCTGCAGGCCGGCTGCTGACGCCTCGGCGGCGCTGCGCTTCGCGTCGACCTCGGCGAGCGCATCGGTCTGCTCCTCGAGTGAGTCTTCGGCACTCGACAGCTGCTGCTGCACGGCGGCAAGCTGCTCCTCGAGCTCGGTCGTGTCGGAGGCGCCGCTCGCGCCGCCCATCGCTGTGCCGACGAGGAGGGCGCCGACGCACGCCCACACCAGGGCCACGAGCGGAACCCGGCGGTGCTGACGGTCCCGCCTCCGCATCTTCGCCTTCACGGGCGGAAGGGGCGGCGGCCAGACGGTGGCGGACGGGCTGGGGTCGGTCATGGGGTACTCCTCGCGGCGGTCGAGCGCCCCTGATACTGGGGGCGATTGAAGCATCCAACCGTCAGCTGTCGGTCACAGCAAGGTGGTTCCACTCAGCCCGGGCCGATCCCGTCAGCGCAGGGGACTGTCGACGCGCACAACGTCAGCTGAGAGCACTCCTCATCCACGATGGTGGATGAGGACGGCTCTCAGCTGACGTTATGCGCGACGGAGGTGGTCACTCCGCCGGACGGTCGGCGAGCATCTGCTCCATCAGTGAGATCTCGGCCTCCTGAGCCGTGACAACGGAGGAGGCGAAGTCGGTCGCGACGGCGACGCGACTGCGCGCGAGAAGAGCATCCGCCATGTCGATCGCGCCGCGGTGATGGGCGATCATCAGTTCGAGGAACATCCGGTCGAAGCCGCGACCCGAGGCGTTGCTGAGAGACGCTATCTGGTCGGGGGTGGCAAGGCCCGGCATGTTGGCAGGCACGACGCCGTCCTCGGTGCCCATCCCCATCGACGAGTGCGCGTCGGCGGCACCAGCCAGGGTCGGTCGGCCCATCCAGGTCATCGACGGCTCGGGAGCGGCCTGCGGCAGGCCCCACGCGTTCAGCCAGCCGAAGAGCTGCCCGGCCTGCTGCTGCTGGGTGAGCAGGATGTCCTTCGAGACCGTCAGGACGTCGTCATCGGTGCTGCGCTCCTGGGCGATCATCGCCAGCTCGGCGCCCTGCAGGTGATGCACCTGCATGTCGCGCGCGAAGCCTGCCTCCGCGCTCGTGCTGGAGGGCGTCGCCGCAGAGGCGAACGGGGCGAGCGCGCCGAAGAGGTACCCGCCGGCCGCGCCGAGGAGCAGAGCGACCACGGCGACCGCGGCGACGAGGATCCGACCCCTACTGCTTGCCGGGCGCATCGATCCCTCCGGTGCAGGGGGCGCCGGGCTCGGGGGCGCTCGAGGATTGCCAGAAGCGCTCGACGAAGGCGTCGAGGCGCGGGTCGTCGGGGGAGTCGAGGGCGACCTGGGCGTCCCAGGCGCTCAGGACGATCGGGGAGTCGAGGCCCTCGTAGGGGGAGACGACGGAGTAGGTGTCCGGCATGGCGGCGATCAGCGCGTCGACCTCGCTCTGTGGCAGCTCGGGGTCGTATGTGGCCCAGACCGCGCCGTGCTCGAGATCGTGGACCGCGTTCTCGTTCGGGACGGGCTGGTCGTAGACGCCGCAGTTCATCCACACGGCATTGTGGGGTCCGGCGGCCGGCGGGGTTTGCGGGTACTCGACGGCGCCGGCGACGTGGGTCGCGTCGTTCTCGAAGGTCTGCAGGCCGTCGATCTGGCGAGCCTCGACGATCTGCTGGTTGCCGAAGACGGTGACCGCGACGATCCCGCCGACCGCGAGAACGGCCAGGGCCGAGAGTGACCAGATCCAGATGCGGGAGCCGCGCTTGCGGCGATCCTGCTCTCGCTTGTAGGCCTCGAGCTTTTCCTGTCGGGCGCGATTCTTGGCGGACATCGTGTCTTTGGGCACGGCGGCGTCTCTCGTTCTGAGGGTGGAAGGCGCCTGGTGGCGGGCGCAGGCGCCTGAGAGGCGCTCTCAGAGGATAACGAGACAGGCTTCGGATCGGATCACTGCGAGCCGTGGGAAGCCGGGCCGCCCGCTCCCCGATCGGCACGGACGATCGGGGGTGGGTCAGGGCGCGAAAGTGAGCCAGAGCAGCAGGCCGTTCAACACGATGAGGAAGACGGCGGCCAGGGCGGCGGCGAGGGTGGTGAACCAGCGGTTCGTCTGGTCGCCCATCAGCCGTCGGTCGCGGGTGAGGATCACGAGCGGCACCAGCGCGAAGGGGATACCGAACGAGAGCACCACCTGGCTCAGCACCAGTGCGCGCGTCGGATCGAAGCCGATCGCGAGTACGAGCAGCGCCGGGATCAGGGTCACCAGCCGGCGGGCGACCAGCGGCACCCGCACCCGCAACAGCCCGTGCATGATCTCGGCACCGGCGTAGGCGCCGACCGAGGTCGAGGCGAGACCGGAGGCGAGCAGGCCGACCGCGAACAGGGTCGCGACCACGGGTCCGAGCGCCGCGCCGATGGCTGCGTGCGCGCCCTCGAGACTGTCCGTCCCGGCGACGCCGGCGAGGGAGTGGGCGGCGAGGAGGAGGATCGCGAGGTTCACGGTGCCGGCGATGGCGAGCGCGATGGTGACGTCGATCCGCGTGGCGACGAGGATCCTCCGGCGGGCTCCGACGCCCTCGACGTGGCCGAAGCGATCGCGGGCGAGCGCGGAGTGCGCGTAGATCGCGTGCGGCATCACGGTCGCACCGAGGATGGAGGCCGCCAGCAGCACCGACTCCGAGCCCTCGAACCGCGGTACAAGACCGGCGACGGTGGCGCCCGCGTCCGGCGGATCGACGACGACGCCGACCGTGAAGCCGACCGCGATCAGTACCATCAGCCCCGTGATCACCCGCTCGAACGGCTGCGCCCCGCCCCGTGTCTGCACGAGCAGCAGCACCAGCGAGACCGCGCCGGTGACCAGCCCACCGGCGAGCAGCGGCAGTCCGAAGAGCAGGTTCAGCGCAATCGCTCCGCCGATCACCTCGGCGAGGTCGGTCGCCATCGCGACGGTCTCGGCCTGCAGCCAGTAGGCCCGGCGTCCCCAGCGGCCGCGGAGCCGGTCGCCGAGCAGCTCCGGCAGGCTGCGGCCGGTCATCAGGCCGAGCTTCGCCGAGAGGTACTGGATGAGCCACGCCATCAGGTTGCCCAGCACCACCACCCAGACCAGGAGGTAGCCGAATCGGGCGCCCGCCGTCATATTGCTGGCCACGTTCCCCGGGTCGAGGTAGGCGACTCCGGCGACCAGCGCCGGACCGAGCAGGCGGAGGAGAGGGATGTCGCCCGGACGCCGCGGCGGTGCGGCGATCGGTGAGGTCATTCGGGGTCCGTTCCGGGTCGACGGCGGCGCTCGCGGACCCCCACGATAGGGCACGGACACGGCGCGCGGCACTCCCTCCCGCGACCTCACCGAGAGCATGCACCGACCCCGTCACACGCCCCGACCCGGTTGGTACGCTGGCGAAATGACCCTGGACCGCGCTTTGCCCGCACGTCCGGACACCGGGATGGCCTACGCCGATTCGGTGCTCGACCTCATCGGCGACACTCCGCTGGTCAAGCTCGGCCCGGTCGCTGCCGGCGTGCAGGCCACGGTGCTGGTGAAGGTCGAGTACCTCAACCCCGGCGGCTCGTCGAAGGACCGCATCGCGACCCGCATCATCGACGCCGCCGAGCGTGACGGACTGCTGAAGCCGGGCGGCACGATTGTGGAGCCGACCAGTGGCAACACCGGGATCGGGCTCGCCCTGGTCGCTCAGCAGCGCGGCTACCGCTGCGTCTTCGTGCTGCCGGACAAAGTGGGGGAGGACAAGCGCAGCGTCCTCACCGCCTACGGAGCGGAGATCGTCGTCACGCCGACGGCCGTCGCTCCGGAGGATCCCGCCTCCTATTACTCCGTCTCTGACCGCCTCGCCCGCGAAATCCCCGGCGCCTTCAAGCCCAACCAGTACGCCAACCTCAACGGGCCGCTCAGCCACTACGAGACCACAGGACCCGAGATCTGGCGGGACACCGCCGGTCGGCTCACCCACTTCGTCGCCGGAGTCGGCACGGGCGGGACCATCAGCGGGGTCGGGCGCTACCTCAAGGAGGTGTCGGAGGGCCGCGTGCAGATCATCGGCGCCGACCCGGAGGGCTCGGTCTACTCGGGCGGCGGCGGGCGGCCCTACCTCACCGAGGGCGTCGGCGAGGACTTCTGGCCCAGCGCCTACGACCCGAGCGTCGTCGACCGGATCATCGCCTCCAGCGACGCTGAGTCGTTCGCGATGACCCGCCGCCTCGCCCGCGAGGAGGGCCTGCTCGTGGGCGGATCGAGCGGGCTCGCCGTCTCGGTGGCGCTCAAGGCCGCCGCCGAGCTCGGCCCCGAGGACGTGGTCGTCGTGCTGCTGCCGGACGGCGGACGCGGCTACCTCGGCAAGATCTTCAACGACCGGTGGATGCGCTCCTACGGTTTCCTCGAGATGCGCGACGAGGGCACCGTCCGCGATGTGCTCCGCGCCCGGGCGGCGAGCAGCCAGGCCGAGCTGCCTGCGCTCGTGCACGCGCATCCCACCGACACCGTCCGCGACGCGATCGGCATCATGACCGAGTACGGAGTGTCGCAGCTGCCGGTGCTGACCGCCGAGCCGCCCGTCGTGATGGGCGAGGTCGTCGGAGCGGTGGACGAGCGCGAGCTTCTCGACCGCGTCTTCACCGGCTCCGCCTCGATGAACGACCCGCTCGGCGAGTGCGTCGGCGACGCGCTCGCGCTGATCGGACTGGGCGAGAGTATCGTCGCCGCCCGCGCGGCGCTCAGCGAGCGCAGCGCCCTCCTCGTCACCGACGAGGGCAAACCCGTCGCGGTCATCACCCGCCAGGACCTCCTCACCTACGCCACGGCCTGACGGCCGTCGACCTCGCACCTCCGACCCAGGGAGACCGCTCAATGCCCAAGAAGCAGCACTTCGACACCCGCGCTATTCACGCTGGCCAGGAGTTCGATCCGACCACCGGCGCGGTCGTGCCGCCCGTCTACCTCACCTCGACGTTCGTTCAGGACGGCATCGGCGGGCTCCGTGGCGGCTACGAGTACGCCCGCTCGGCGAATCCGACCCGCGACTCCCTGCAGGAGCTGATCGCCTCGCTCGAGGGCGCCGACGTCGCCTACTCCTTCTCCTCCGGACTCGCCGCCGAGGACACCCTGCTGCGCGCCGCGCTCGCTCCCGGCGACCACGTGGTCCTGGGCAACGACGCCTACGGCGGCAGCCACCGCCTGATCGACCGGGTGCACAGCGCCTGGGGCGTGCGCAACACGGCCGTCGACATGGCGAACCTGCGCGAGGTGCAGCGAGCGATCGTCCCCGGCGAGACCAAGATGCTCTGGGTCGAGACTCCGTCGAACCCGCTGATGACGATCAGCGACATCGCCGAACTCGCCGATCTTGCCCACGCGCACGACCTGATCGTCGTCGTCGACAACACCTTCGCCTCCTCCGCTCTGCAGCAGCCGCTGGCGCTCGGTGCCGACGTGGTCGTGCACTCGACCACGAAGTACCTCGGCGGCCACTCGGACGTCGTCGGCGGCGCGCTCGCGCTGCGCTCCGGGCCGCTCGCCGAGAAGATCGCGTTTCTGCAGTTCGCGGTCGGAGCGATCTCCGGCCCGATGGACGCGTGGCTCACGGTCCGCGGCATCAAGACTCTCGGGGTGCGGATGGAGCGCCACTCGAGGAACGCGCAGGCGGTCGCCGAGTTCCTGGTGGAGCACCCGGCGGTGACGGCCGTGCACTACCCGGGTCTGCCGGGTCACCCGGGCCACGAGCTGGCGAAGCGCCAGATGTCGCGATTCGGCGGGATGCTCTCGCTCGAGCTCGGCACCCCGCGTGCGGCTCGGAAGTTCGCGGAGTCGACCGAGCTGTTCCAGCTGGCCGAGTCGCTCGGCGGTGTCGAGTCGCTGATCGGCTACCCGAGCGAGATGACGCACGCGTCGGTCAAGGGCACGCCGCTGGAGGTCTCGGAGTCGCTGGTGCGGCTCTCGGTGGGCCTGGAGGACTCGTCCGACCTGATCGCCGACCTGGCGGCGGCGCTGCCGAAGAAGTAGGGCACGACGTCTCGGTGCTGCGCTCGGTTCCGCCACTGACAGGATCGAGCGCAGCACCTCTCCGCGCCACTGCCACCGCTTTGAGCGGCTTCGGGACCGTCCCCGTGCGGGCCTCCGTTGTCGTCGATGAGCTCTGACGGAGATCTGCCGCTCAGGGTGCTCCGGCTAGCCTGGACTGATGCATCCCGCTCTCGCCGCCATCGGTCGGCGCGTCCGCCCCCGCACGCGCCTGGCCGCGCTGGGCCGTCGAGTCCGCCCCCGCGCGCACCTGAGCGGAGTGGCCCGGGTCCGGTACTCCGTCCAGCAGCGCCTCGCGGAGCGTCGCGCCGCCGCGGTCGCCGCCCGGCCGATCGACCACCCGTCGCCCGCCCTCCGCCTCGAGCTGCTGCTCCTCTCGCTCGCCAACCGCTTCTCGCGCCGCTCCGCGGTCGATCCGGCCGGCGAGGTCGTCGTGACGATGACCACTCACGGCGAGAGGCTGCAGCGCGTGCACGTGGCGCTCGAGTCGATCGCCCGCGGTCAGGCCCGGCCCGCGCGCCTGGTGCTCTGGCTGGACGACCCGGCCCTGCACGCCGACCTGCCCGCGCCGCTGCGCCGCCTGCGCCGCCGCGGTGTCGAGATCCGCCTGGTCGACGGTTACCGCGTGCACACGAAGTACTACCCGCACCTGCTCTCCGGCCGGGCGGGCGAGCGCGACCTCGTCACCTCCGACGACGACATCGTCTACCCGCGCACCTGGCTCCGTGGCTTGCTCGACGCTCGCTCCCGCTACCCCCGCGAGACCGTGCTCTGCTATCGCGCCCACCGAGTGGGCGTCGTCGACGGTGCCGTCGCGCCCTACACGAGCTGGACGCCGGTCGCCGACACCCTTGCCGCGACCGACGTCTTCGGCACCTCCGTCTCGGGTCAGCTGCTCCCCAGCGCCCTGCTCGGCGAGATCGCGGCGCACGGCGACGCGTTCCGCGAGATCGCTCCGGACGCCGACGACATCTGGCTGCACGTGCGCGCCGTCGACGCCGGCTACCGGATCGCGCAGATCGAGCCGCGCGCCCAGCTGTTCCCGTTCGTGCCGCGCACCCAGCAGTCGGGGCTCTACCTCGTCAACTACTGGGACGGGGGCAACGACCGCCAGGTCCGCGCCGCGTACACCCCGGAGGTGACCGCGGTGATCGCGGCCGATGCCGCAGCACGGGAGGTCGGGGCCTGATGCGCCTGCTGTTCGTGAGCAACCTGTACCCCCCGCAGGTGCTCGGCGGCTACGAGATGACCTGCGCGCGAGTAGCCGAGGCGATGGCTTCCCGCGGCCACACCGTGCGGGTGCTGACCACGCCGACCTATCTTCCTCCTGAGCCCTCGGGAGTGGAGCTGCACCGCACGCTGAGCCTGCGCACCTACTTCCCGCTGCCGCGGACCGGCGGTGAGGTCGCCCAGCTGATGCACCACGAGAGCGCCGTCTCGCGCTTCGAGAACACCCGGATCCTGCTGGAGGAGCTGCGCGAGTTCGCGCCGACGCACGTGGTCGCGTTCAACCTGCTCGGCCTCGGTGGCCTCGCGCTGATCGACCTGCTGCGCACGGTCGAGGCACCGTGGATGTGGAACCTGGGCGACCGCATCCCGAACGCCCTGGTCGACGGGCTGTCCGAGCGCGTGCTCGCGGTCTACGGCGCTCAGGCCCCCGACCACTTCGACCGCGGCGAGATCGTCGCCGTCAGCCGATCGCTCGTCGACTCGATCGAGGCCGGCGGCCTGAGGCTGGGCGAGGTCGAGGTGATCGGTCGCGGAGTGAGCGTACCGAGCGACTCCGCCGAGCCGAGGCACTACCGCGAGGGCGGGATCACGAGGTTCACCTTCGCCGCGTCACTCGGCGAGCACAAGGGCGTCGGGTTGGTACTGGAGGCGGCCGCGGCGCTCGCGGAGGAGACGCGCGACTTCCGCGTCGACCTCTACGGCGACGGCGATGTGGCCTGCTGGAGCGCGCGGGCGGCGGAGGCGGGCCTGGCTGGTGTGGTCGAGTTCCACGGAGCGACACCGCACGCCGAGGTGCTCGCCGCACACGGGCGCGCCGACGCCTTCCTCTTCCCCACCTGGGCGGGCGAGGCGTTCGGCGTCGCGCCGGTCGAAGCCGCAGCCGCGGGCGCCGTTCCGATCGTGACGGCGGCCAGCGGAGTCGCGGAGTTCCTCATCGACGGCGTCGACTGCATCAAGATCACCCGCTCCGCACCTGCCCTCCTCGCGGCGATGCGCGACGTCACGACCGGGGCGATCGACCTCGAGGCGCTCGGCCGCCGCGGCCGGGAGGCGGCCCGCGGACCGCTCTCGTTCGAGCGTTCGGTCGAGCTCATCGAGGCCTCGCTCGAGCGCCGCTTCCGGCCGGGCCTCGCGGAGCGCGTCGCCGACACCACTCTCGAGGCAGACATCATGGACAAGGATCAGCGGGCGATGGACGTGCTCCACCGCCGCTTCTCCGGACGGGATACCGACGATGACCAGTGACCACGACTTCCTCCAGGACCCGGCCGCCGCGCCGACCCGGTTCGGACGCGGCGGCCTCGCCCTCCGCGACGCTGTGTACCGGCTGGTCTCGCCCTGGTTCGAGCAGGCGCGGCTGCGCACGGAGGAGTTGCGCGGCGAGACCGCGGCCCTGCGCGATGAGGTGGCCGGGCTGCGCGGCGAGGCAGCCGGGCTCCGCGGCGAGGCGGCCGGGCTGCGCGGCGAGCTGGACGCCGCCCGGGCCGAGACAGAAGCGTTGGGCGAGGAAGCTGCGGGGCTGCGCGCGGGGCTCGACGAGCTCAGTGCGGTCGTGGCCGAGCTCCGCGGCTCGATCGCGGAAGGGCAGGACCGGGCGGCGGAGTCCGAGGCCGTGGTCGCGGAGCGCGCAGCGGGCCTCGAGGAGCGCGTGCGCGGATCGGAACTGGAGCTGCGGGCTGTGGCGCGACGGTTGGCGGAGGCGCTCGACGGAGCGTGAGGCGGAGCTGCGGGCCGTGACCCGGCGACGGGCGCGGGCGCTCGATCGGGTGTAGCCGCGACGGTTTGCACGTAATTTGTTGGCGTGTTATGACGATTGACGAGCAGTTTCTCACGCTGATAGAAGCGCAAAGGTCCTGGTCTAGCCGGGTTTCCCTCGCCTGAGCGGCGTCTCTCGCGTATGCGGCGTTTCGCGCCGGGACAGGCGACGACCTCTCGACTTCTGCTTTCCTCGGATTCGTCAACAGACCATCCGGAAGGAACCTCCCTGAATGACCTCACCCCCTCTCTTTCCTCCCATCGTCGGATCGCTGCTGCTCGCCGCCTCCTCGGTCGTAGCGGTCGGCGTCGCTCCGGCGAATGCTACTGAGCAGACCAAGTTCTGCCGTGATGGGCGATACTGCGCTTGGGAGGACGACAAGAAGCAGGGGCAGATCTTCAATAACGTCGTGACAATGAGCTATGTCGGTCACTCGTGGAACGACCGAACTTCGAGCATCACGGCGGACGAATGATGCGTGCTCGTATCCTCCCGCTCGGGTGCGCGCTGCTCCTGCTCAGTGGATGCTCGTCCGGCGCAGATGACGGTGTGCATAAGCCGTCGTCGATCGAGTTCGTGCCGAATGCCGCTGTGCTCGAGGAGGCGACGGAGACGGTGCAGGAGCCGCTGGACGAGTACGGACCGAACGCGCACGAGCGGCAGCTGCTCGAACGGGGGTCGGACCTGCTCGCAGAGGACTGCGTTCGCGCGGCCGGTTACGACGTGAGTTTCCCGAACGTGCTCGACTATCCGCCCTCCACCATGTGGTCGCTGAAGTATTTCGGCGTGTGGACGAAGGCGAGGGCGCTGCAAGGAGGTCTCGGGATGGCGCCAAGTGCGCTCGCCGAGGCACGTCAGCACAACGAGGCCTTGTACTCCGATAAGACGCATCGCGCGATTTTACAGTGCGTCGGCGTCGACAGCAGAAGCGAGGAGATCGCGTCGCTGAGCTACCGGACGCCCGAGGAGTCGATTCACGAGCGGGGTCGGAAGGCGACCTGGAGCTGGGCGAGCGACGACCCCATCTGGGCGCACGCCCAGTCCGAGTTCGGCGCCTGCCTGTCCGGGAAGGGCTATGCCTTGGACGAGCAGCGGGCGGTGACCTCTCCGAAGATCGCCGATGCTGCGGACAGTGAGGCGGGTACCCGTGCTGCGCTGGATCAGGTGGAGTGCTTGTCGTCGACGGGTGCGGCGCAGACGTTCGTGGATGTGGTCGCCGCATATCAGGTGGCATTCATCGCCGAGAATGAGGCGGCGCTGGTGGAGGACAAGAAGGAGACGGATAAGCGGGTCGCGTTCGCGGAGAAGGTGATCAGTGAGCACGGCGGACACTGACGAAGGCCCGACGCTCCGACTCCGTCCCCGCCCCTGGGTGATCGTCGTTGTGCTGGTCCCCGTGATCGGCGCGATGGCGGCCGCCTTCCTCCTGGGGCAGGCGTTGCGTGCCCCCGACGCGACCGCCTTCGGCAACGCGCAGCGGACGCTGACGACGACGGGCACGGTCGAGAAGCGCACGCTGCCGCTTCCGTCGGCGCTCGGCACGGTCGGCGGCAGCACGGCCGTCAGCGTCCAGGCCGTCGCCCCCTCCGGGGCGGCGGCCGCGCAGATCACGGCGGCGCCGCTCGGCGTGGGCTCGGCCGTGGTCGACGGCGCACTCCTGTTCGCCGTAGCGGAGCGGCCCGTGTTCGCCCTGGCGATCGACGGACCGCACTATCGGGATCTCGCCCAGGGCGACGAGGGCGAGGACGTCCTCGCCCTCAATGGCGCACTCGCCGGCCTCGGCTACGCGGCGGATTCGGAGGAGGACACCTACGACTCCGCGACCGTCGCCTCCCTGGCGGCCTTCTACGAGGACCGCGGCTACCGGGCGCAGCGCGGGCCCGACGTGGTCTCGGCGGCTCCCGCCTCAGCGCTCCCCTCGGCAGCGCCGAGCGGGACGCAGCCGACGCCGGCCCCCACCACCACCGTGCTCGGCCCGCGCGGCGGCCGCCTGCCGTTCAGTGAGATCGTCGACCTGGACCGGTCGGACTTCACCGTCGCCACCGCGCCGTCCCTCTACTCCGTGATCCCTGGCGACGGCACGGTCATGACCTGGACGGTGCCGCCCGACCGCGTCATCGCCCGGGTCGACGTCGCCTCCGCCGACTCCCTCGCGGTCGGCGCTGCCGCGTCCATCGTCGATCCCGCCTCCACCAAGCACGCGACCGGGACGATCGAGAGCATCGGGCCATTCAAGCCCGCGGTCGACAAGTCGGCTCCCGGGCACGACGTCACCGTCCTCGTCTCGGCCGAGACGCGGACCTCCCTCGCTGCCGGGTCATCCGTCACCGTGACCTTCGGCGACCGCGGCGCCGAGCGGATCGCCGTTCCGGCCACCGCACTGCGGCAGGACGGCGCCACGAGCTTCGTGGACGTCGACCGGCCGGACGGCCGCCAGCGGGTCGACATCGAGGTCCGCGTAGTCGCGGACGGCTGGGCGCTGCTCGACGGCGAGCCCGCGCTCTCGGTCGGCGATACCGTCGTGATCGGCTGACCGGTGCCTGTCCTCGAATGCTCCGGAGTCGAGCGCCGCTTCGACGTGAACAACCACCCCCTGCGCGGGGTCGACCTCGTCGTGCACCGCGGTGAGTTCGTCGCCATCACCGGACCCTCGGGATCCGGGAAGTCCACGCTCCTGAACATCCTCGGCCTACTCGACCGCCCGAGCGAGGGCCGCTTCCTCGTCGATGGGATCGACACGGCGGTGATGGCGGACCGGCAGCGTGACGAGCTCCGCGCTCGGCGGTTCGGCTTCGTCTTCCAGGACGCCCACCTGCTGCCGGGCCGCACCGCCGCCCAGAACATCGCGGTCGGTGCCCATGCGGGGCGGATCGACGAAGACGCGATGACGGAGCGGATCACCGAGGCTCTCGCCGCGGTCGGGCTCGCTCATAAGGCGAACGCGCGCGTCGACCTGCTCTCGGGAGGAGAGCGTCAGCGCGTGGCGATCGCTCGCGCTCTGGTCCACCGGCCGAGCGTCCTCCTGCTCGACGAGCCGACGGGGAGCCTCGACGAGGAAACCGGCGACCGCATCGTCGGCCTCCTCGAGACGCTGCGCGAGGGCGGCCTCGCGCTCGTGGTCGTCACCCACGATACGAGGCTGGCCGCTCGGGCCGATCGGAACCTGGCCATGCGGCGTGGACGCCTCGAGGGTCCGGACGCATTAGCGGACGAGAGCGCCGCCGCCTCCCCGCCTCCTGCTCCATCACGCGATGCGCGTCGGCACCGCGTGCGCGCTCTGATCGCGGACACCGTGCTGGGCTTGCTCGCCGCACCTGCACGAGCGCTGGTCGCGGTCGCGATCGTCGCGATCGGGGCGGGCGGCTTCGTCGCCGCCGACGCGCTCGCCGTGACGGCTGCGCGCCAGGTCGATGACACGGTCCGGAGTGCTGCCGGCGACCTCGTGCGGCTGACGTCGAGCGGAGCGAGCGGGGACGTGACCGAAGAAGACGCTGAGCGCCTTGCGGGCGTCGAGGGCGTCCTGCACGTCGGGCTGCGCTGGGACGTCGCGGGTCTTCGCGCGCCGGTCCAGCGGGCTCCGGAGGCGGTGCTCGACCCCAGCGCCGAGAACGTCTCCGTCGTCGCCCTCGGGGCCGACGCGGTGGGAGCCCTGGGAATCACGACGGAGCCGGCGTCGGCTGGTGGGCTGCTCTCGGCTCCGGAGCCGGTCTCCGGTCGGATCGCTCTCGTCGGAGCGGAGGCGGCGGAGCGGCTCGGCATCGTTCCGGGGGCCGAGGGAGCCACCCTCTCGATAGGGGGCAGATCCTTCAGCGTCGTGGGCGCCATCACCGCTGTCGGCCCGGCCGCTGCCGACCTGAGCCGGGCGATCGTCATCGGCCGGGAGGCGGTCACCATGATCTCGACGGGAACCCAGCCGGGAATACTCCTGGCCTCGACCGAACCAGGGCTGGCCAGGGCGGTCGCGGACATCGCTCCCACGGCTCTGGATCCGGCTGTTCCGACCACCTTCCACGCTGAGACGACCGCCGATCTCACGCAGCTGCGCAGCAGGATCAACGCTCAGCTCGAGCAACTGGTCCGGACGACGGGGACAGTGCTGCTGGTCCTGGCAGGGCTTGGTGCATTCGCTACCGCGTGGAGCGGAGTCAGCTCGCGGAGGGCCGAGATCGGTCTTCGCCGGGCACTCGGAGCATCTCGCACCGCGATCGGCGCTCTCTTCGTCCTCGAGAGCGCGATGACGGGACTCCTCGGCGGCGCTCTCGGCACCGCGCTCGGGATCGGGGTCGTCCTCGCGATTTCGACGGGGCAGGGCTGGTCTCCCGTCGTCACGGTGGCGGTCCTCTGGCAGGGACCGCTGCTGGGAGCGCTGGTCGGGGGAGTCGCGGCGAGCGTGCCTGCCGCAAGATCGGCGGCCGTCGATCCGGCTCGGGAGCTGCGCAGCTGATCGTCCGCCTCCTGCCACACTGGGCGGATGAGCGCGCTCCGGGTGGTCGTCGCGCCGGACTCGTTCAAGGGGTCCGCGAGTGCGGTCGAGGTCGCGCGGGCGCTCGCCGAGGGGTGGAGCGCCGAGCGTCCGGGCGACGAGGTCGTCCTCGCGCCGATGGCCGATGGCGGAGAGGGCACGGTCGAGGCCTTCGGGCTGGCTGTGTCGGGAGCGCAGCGGCACTCGACCGTCGTTCCCGGCCCCGATGACCGCCCGGTCAACGCCGACTGGCTGCTGCTGCCGAACGGCGCCGCCGTGGTCGAGCTCGCGTCCGCGAGCGGAATCAGCCTGCTCGATCCCCTCCGCCCACTCACCGCCCACACCCGCGGCTTCGGACGAGCGATCGCCGCCGCGCTCGATGAAGGAGCGCACTCGCTGCTGCTCGCGATCGGCGGCAGCGCCTCGACCGACGGTGGCGTCGGCGCCCTGCGCGAGCTCGGCGCCCGCTTCACCACCCTCTCCGGTCACGACCTCGGCGACGGAGGTGGGGCACTGATGGAGCTCACCGGCGTTGACCTGCGCGGGCTCCGGCCGCTGCCGCTCGGGGGCGCCGTCGTGCTCAGCGACGTCACGGCTCCGCTGCTCGGCGACTCTGGAGCGGCTCGCGTCTTCGGGCCGCAGAAGGGGGCAGGGCCCGAGGATGTGCTTCGGCTCGACGGCGGCCTCCGGCATCTCGCGGCGCACCTCGACGCCGACCCGGACGCGCCGGGAGCCGGAGCGGCGGGCGGCACCGGATTCGGGCTGCTCGCCTGGGGTGCGCGGCTGGCCCCTGGCGCCGACGCTGTCGGACGGGCCGTCGGGCTTCCGGCGCTCCTCACCGGCGCCGACGTCGTGATCACGGGGGAGGGGCGCTTCGACGCCCAGTCCGCGGCGGGCAAGGTTCCCTCCTACGTCCTCGGACTCGCGGAGGCGGCCGGTGCGCGGGCGCTGCTCGTCGCCGGCGCGATCACCGCACCGACCACCGGCTTCTCCGCGGCAGGGTCGCTGACGGAGGCTGCCGGCTCGGCCTCCGCGGCGCTCGCAGACCCGGTCCGGTTCCTCGGCGCCGTCGCCAGGGTGTGGGCTGCGCGCCTGCTCTGACTTCCCATCGGTGTCGGTGGTCGGGCGTACTCTCCGGGCATGCCGACACGCCGCACGGCGTTGTACCCAGGGAACGGATCTGTCTCATCCACAGCTGTGGATGGTTCGTCCCGATCCGCGTCCTTGCGCGGTTCCACGGGCTCCGGCCTGTGGATGAACGGGGGAGGAACCGGTGGATAACTACACGGCTGTAACTACTACGTCTAGTGGGCTGACGCCGGGCCCCCCACTATATGTAGTATTGACGAACGGGTCGGAGCGAGAGCTCCACCGGCCCCCTGAACCTCCTCCTGCTCCTCCCACCACCTCCTCCCCGACCCCGCCCGAACCCCGGGCCACCGGCCGCGGAGCGGCACCGGAACACTCCCCTCCGAAAGGCGACACACATGGCTGTGACGGTCTACACCAAGCCCTCCTGCGTCCAGTGCACGGCGACGTACCGCGCCCTCGACAGCAAGGGCATCGACTACGAGGTGTTCGACCTCTCCGTCGACGAGAAGGCCCTCGAGGCCGTGAAGGCCCTCGGCTACCTTCAGGCGCCGGTCGTCATCACGGACGATGATCACTGGTCCGGCTTCCGCCCCGACAAGATCGCGACCCTCTAAGGCGCACGGGCGGCGATTCGCGGCGTTGTCGGCGGGCGCCGTAGCGCCGCTACGGCTTCCTTCTCCGCGTTGCGACTCACCACCCGTGCACCTCAGAGGGGGGTCGGCGGGAAGCGGATGAACGAGGGAGGGCGGATGAGCGGGCTGGTGTACTTCTCGAGTAGTTCGGGGAACACGCACCGGTTCGTCGAGAAGCTCGGGCGGCCGGCGCAGCGGATTCCGCTCCACGCCCGGCGGGACGGAGCGGCGCTCGACACCCTCCACGTTTCTGAGCCCTACGTGCTCGTCCTCCCCACTTACGGCGGCGGCAACGGCGCAGGCGCGGTCCCCAAGCAGGTCATCCGGTTCCTCAACGATCCGTGCAATCGCTCCCTGATCCGAGGGGTCATCGGCGCCGGCAACACGAATTTCGGCGAGGCGTACTGCCTCGCCGGGGACATCATCGCCCGCAAATGCGCGGTACCGCACCTCTACCGCTTCGAAGTATTCGGAACACCCGACGACGTCCGCGCCGTCGATGAAGGATTGGACTCGTTTTGGACGCAGCAGTGATCGACGCTCCCCGCGACGCCGCACAGATGGACTACCACTCGCTCAACGCGATGCTGAACCTGTACGGCCCGGATGGAGAGATCCAGTTCGAGAAGGACCGCGAGGCCGCTCGCGAGTTTTTTCTGCAGCACGTCAACCAGAACACCGTGTTCTTCCACACGCTCAAGGAGCGACTCGACTACCTGGTCGAGAAGGAGTACTACGAGCAGGCCGTGCTCGATCAGTATTCGTTCGAGTTCATCCAGCAGCTCAACGACCTCGCGTACTCGAAGAAGTTCCGCTTCGCGACCTTCCTCGGTGCGTTCAAGTACTACACCTCCTACACGCTGAAGACCTTCGACGGGAAGCGCTACCTCGAACGCTTCGAGGACCGCGTCGTGATGACCGCTCTCGGCCTCGCGCAGGGCGACGAGACGCTCGCGACCGCCCTCGTCGAGGAGATCGTCGCCGGCCGCTTCCAGCCCGCGACACCCACCTTCCTCAACACCGGTAAGGCTCAGCGCGGCGAACTCGTCTCGTGCTTCCTGCTCCGCATCGAAGACAACATGGAGTCGATCGCCCGCGGTATCAATTCCGCGCTCCAGCTCTCCAAGCGCGGCGGCGGCGTCGCCCTCTCGCTCTCGAACATCCGCGAGGCCGGTGCCCCGATCAAGCAGATCGAGAACCAGTCCTCGGGCATCATCCCCGTGATGAAGCTCCTCGAGGACAGCTTCAGCTACGCCAACCAGCTCGGAGCGCGCCAGGGCGCGGGAGCTGTCTACCTCTCGGCGCACCACCCCGACATCCTCCGCTTCCTCGACACCAAGCGCGAGAACGCCGACGAGAAGATCCGCATCAAGACGCTCTCCCTCGGCGTCGTCGTGCCCGACATTACGTTCGAACTCGCGAAGAACAACGAGGACATGTACCTCTTCTCGCCCTATGACGTCGAGCGCGTCTACGGCATCCCCTTCGGCGACATCTCCCTCTCGGAGAAGTACCGCGAGATGGTCGACGACCCGCGCATCAAGAAGAGCAAGATCTCGGCGCGCGAGTTCTTCCAGACCATTGCCGAGATCCAGTTCGAGTCGGGCTACCCCTACATCGTGTTCGAGGACACGGTGAACCGGGCGAACCCGATCAAGGGCCGGATCAACATGTCCAACCTCTGCTCCGAGATCCTGCAGGTGAACACTCCGACGACCTACAACGAGGACCTCTCCTACGCGCAGGTCGGTAAGGACATCTCCTGCAACCTCGGCTCGCTGAACATCGCGCTGACGATGGACTCGCCCGACTTCGGCCGCACCATCGAGACCGCGATCCGCGGCCTCACCTCGGTGTCCGACCAGTCGCACATCGCCTCGGTCCGCTCGATCGAGGACGGAAATGACAAGTCGCATGCCATCGGCCTCGGCCAGATGAACCTGCACGGCTACCTCGCCCGCGAGCGGATCCACTACGGATCCGAGGAGGGCATCGACTTCACCAACATCTACTTCTACTCGGTGCTGTTCCACGCCCTGCGCGCCTCCAACACCCTCTCGATCGAGCGCGGCACCACCTTCGAGGGGTTCGCGGACTCGACGTACGCCTCGGGCGCGTTCTTCGACACCTACACCGAGAAGGAGTGGGCGCCGGCCACCGAGCGCGTCGCCCGCCTCTTCGCCGACGCGGGCATCGCCGTCCCCACCCAGGACGACTGGCGTGCGCTCAAGGCCTCCGTCATGGAGCACGGCATCTACAACCAGAACCTGCAGGCCGTTCCGCCGACCGGATCGATCTCGTACATCAACAACTCGACGTCCTCGATCCACCCGATCGCGTCGAAGATCGAGATCCGCAAGGAGGGCAAGCTCGGCCGCGTCTACTACCCGGCGCCGTTCATGACGAACGACAACCTGGAGTACTACCAGGACGCGTACGAGATCGGCTACGAAAAGATCATCGACACCTATGCCGCGGCGACGCAGCACGTCGACCAGGGCCTCTCGCTCACCCTCTTCTTCAAGGACACCGCGACCACCCGCGACGTCAACCGCGCCCAGATCTACGCCTGGCGCAAGGGCATCAAGACGATCTACTACATCCGCATCCGCCAGCTGGCACTCGAGGGCACCGAACTCGACCAGTGTGTCTCATGCATGCTGTAGAGCCCTCTCTCACCCGCATCACCCATCCGCAGTAGCGAGAAGGAATCATGACTCCCCCCGAGAAGCTCAAGCTCGTCGACTCCGTCCAGGCCATCAACTGGAACCGGATCCAGGACGACAAGGACGTCGAGGTGTGGAACCGCCTCACGAGCAACTTCTGGCTGCCCGAGAAGGTTCCGCTCTCCAACGACATCCAGTCGTGGAACACGTTGACCCACGAGGAGCAGCAGCTCACCATGCGCGTGTTCACCGGGCTCACCCTTCTCGACACCGTGCAGGGCACCGTCGGCGCGGTCTCGCTGATCCCGGACGCCATCACCCAGCACGAGGAGGCTGTCTACACGAACATCGCGTTCATGGAGTCGGTGCACGCCAAGTCGTACTCCTCGGTGTTCTCGACCTTGTCGAACACCCAGGACATCGACGAGGCCTTCCGCTGGTCGATGGAGAACCCGAACCTGCAGAAAAAAGCGTCCATCGTGATGGACTACTACCGCGGCGACGACCCGTTGAAGCGGAAGGTCGCCTCTACGCTGCTGGAGTCGTTCCTCTTCTACTCGGGCTTCTACCTGCCGATGTACTGGTCCTCGCGCGCCAAGCTCACCAACACGGCCGACCTCATCCGCCTGATCATTCGCGATGAGGCAGTGCACGGGTATTACATCGGCTACAAGTTCCAGAAGGGACTCGAGCGGGTCGACCAGGCCAAGCGCGACGAGATCAAGGACTACACGTTCTCGCTGCTCTACGAGCTCTACGACAACGAGGCGCAGTACACGCAGGACCTCTACGACCAGCTCGGCCTGACCGAGGACGTCAAGAAGTTCCTGCACTACAACGCCAACAAGGCGCTGATGAACCTCGGCTACGAGCCAATGTTCCCCAAGCAGGCGACCGACGTGAACCCGGCGATCCTGTCGGCCCTCTCGCCCAACGCGGACGAGAACCACGACTTCTTCTCGGGCTCCGGCTCCTCCTACGTCATCGGCAAGGCCGTGACCACCGAGGACGAGGACTGGGATTTCTAGGCGCCGACACTTCGTCCGGTCCTCCGCGGCGAACGGCCCTTCCCCTCGCGGGTGAGGGGCCGTTCCTCGTTCCCGAGGACGGCGGCGAGACGGTCAGCCGTCGAGGAGCGCTGCTCGGATCGTGTGGAGCAGCGCCGGGGCGTGCACGGTCACGGTTGTCCACAACCGCTCGTTGTCGAGGGCGGCGTAGTTGTGGGCGGCGATGTTCCGCGTGGCTCGCAGTCCTTCGACCGCGTCGCCGGGCAGCTGCGCGACGACGGCGGCGGGCAGATCGCGGTGCACGAACTCGGCGAGAGTGATCAGGGCGAGCGCGCCGATGTCCCTGCTGTCCGACACAGGGCGGATGAACTCATCCTCGCCGTCGCGCGCGGCACGATCGAGGCGGGAGAGAAGCCGATCCGCCTCGAGGATCAGCCGGGAGCGCTTGTCGGTGTCCTCGGCGGGGCGTCGGGGGCGGGCGGTGAAGCGGTCCTGCGTCGTCCCTCCCTCGTCCGGCCCGGTCACAGCGGGACCGCCTCGCGGCGGATCGCCGCCACGATGTCGTCGTCCGCGCTGTCGATCACGACGTCCACCGGGAAACCGAGGAGCGCCTCGGCTCGACCGCGGAACGCGGCCAGTCGGAGGAAGTCGACAGAGGGATCCGCCGCGACGAGCAGATCGATGTCGCTCCGCTCGTCGTCCGAGCCCCGGGCCGCCGATCCGAACACCCGGACATCGCTGAGGCCGTGCTCTGCGGCGAGTTGGCGGACGTCGTTGGCGAGGTACTCCAGAGCGATCGACGGGCGGAGTCGGGCGGCTCGGAGGAGCCGCTCGAACAGCTCCGGGCTCGGACGGCGTGCGCCGGCTTCGATCGCGGCGATGTTCGGCTGACGCAGGCCGGCGGCGGCGGCGAGTGCCGTCTGGGACATCGAGACGTCCTCTCGGGCGCGCCTGAGGACTGCGCCGAGGGGGAGTTGGTCGAGGATCACGACCGCATCATATCGTCGTGGTATGTCGGAGAGGCAGGCGCATCACCATCCGCGGGAAGCCGTTCAGCACCGACGTCGTGTCGGCTGCCTCCGTGAAGCCGGCGCGTTCGAACAGCGCACGAGTGCCGACGTACGCCATCGTGAGATCGACCTTCGCGCCCGCGTTGTCGACGGGGTACCCCTCCACTGCCGGAGCTCCGTGCGCCCGGGCGAACTCGACCGCCCCCTCGAGCAGCGGATGCGAGATGCCGCGCCCGCGGAAGCCCGGGCGAACGCGGATGCACCAGACAGTCCAGACGTCGAGGTCATCGACGTGCGGGATCTTCCGGTTCGTCGAGTAACTCGTGTCAGCCCGCCGGTGCACGGCCGCCCAGCCGACTACGTCGTCGCCGTCGTAGGCGAGGGCGCCTGGCGGCGGATCCTCCGCGACGAGCGCGCGCACTCGCTCGCCGCGGGCCGGACGGAGTAGTGCGCGGTTCTCGGCGAAGGAGCGGAGGCGGTAGCTCAGACACCAGCACACGCTCGCGTCCGGGCGCTTGGGGCCGACGACCGCGGCGACATCGGCGAAGACGGAGGCGCGGCGGACCTCGATCGGCATGGTGGCAGCCTGCCACCGGCCAGCAAGGGCGGCAAGGCGTGCACAACGCAGGAAGGATCGCTCCCGCGCCCGTGCTGACCGGCCTGAGTCGCGCCTCTGCTCGCATCCATCCTGCGTTGTGAACCGGATGGCCTCGCCGATTCACCACTCCGCCCGATGAATTGCACCAGCGCCCCCTGTTGGACGCCGCCCGGTCGTGGCGCCTACCGTGGACGAGGTATCCAACGAAGGAGCACTCCCTGTGAAGCACGTCCCCCTCGGCAACTCCGGTGTCGATTCCCCGAACGTCGTCCTCGGCCTCATGCGCATCCCCGAGATGAGCGACGAAGCGATCCGCGGACTGGTCGGCGCCGCCCGCGACTCCGGCATCGACTTCTTCGATCACGCCGACGTGTACGGCGGCGAGCTGCACCGCTGCGAGGAGCGTTTCGCCGAGGCGATGCCGCTCACGCCCTCGGAGCGCGAGCAGGTCGTCCTGCAGACTAAGGCCGGCATCGTCCCGGACGGCCCGTACTTCGACTTCTCGTACGAGCACCTGATCGCCTCGGTCGAGGGCTCGCTGAAGGCGCTGCGCACCGACTACATCGACGTCCTCCTCCTGCACCGGCCCGACGCCCTCGTTGAGCCCGACGAGGTGGCCCGCGCGTTCGACGAGCTGCAGGCCTCCGGCAAGGTGAAGCACTTCGGCGTCTCGAACCAGACGCCCTACCAGATCGAGCTGCTGAAGAAGTCGCTGAACCAGCCGATCGTGGCGAACCAGCTGCAGCTCTCGATCACTCACGCGCCGCTGATCGCGCAGGGCGTTGCGTCCAACATGGTCGGTGAGGACCAGTCGGTGATGCGCGACGCCGGCATCCTCGACTACTGCCGCCTGAACGACATCACCGTCCAGGCTTGGTCTCCGTTCCAAGCCGGCTTCTTCACCGGTGTCTTCCTCGACAACCCGGCCTACCCCGAGCTGAACGCCGCGATCGATCGCCTCGCCGGGAAGTACGACGTCCCCGCGATCGCCATAGCCACCGCCTGGATCACCCGCCACCCCGCGGGCATGCAGGTCGTGCTCGGCACCACGAACGAGCAGCGCGTGCGCGATGCGGCTCTCGGCTCCGATTTGCCGCTCACGCGGCCGGAGTGGTACGGGCTGTTCCGCGCGGCGGGCTACCTCGTCCCCTAGAGCTCCCACCCCGGAGAAATGCGCGTCGGCGCAGAGAGGCACGGACCCCCAGGTCCGTGCCTCTTCCCGTTCCCGCGAGATGCCACTTCGGTACGCCCGCCGCCGCGTGTCGTGTACCGAAGTGGCATCTCGCGGGGGGAGGGGCGGGAATAGGAACGGCACCCCTGCGTTGGACTTGAGCGTAACCGACTCAACTTCCCCAGGAGGACTGGTGCCCGACAACGACAGTGAGGCCGGACCGAGCTCGTTCGACGACTTCCTCGCCCGCTACCTCGATGGTGAGCGCGCCCGCGCGGCGCGGTCGATCGACCTCAGCCGATTCCTCACCGCCCGTACCCGCAGCATCCTGCAGTCCGCAGGACGCTTCGCACTCGAGCGCGGCCAGACCGAGCTCGACGCCCTGCACGTGCTCCGCGTGATCATCGACGACGAGACCGTCTCCCAGGCCGTGCGCCGCATCGGCATCGACCCCGCCGCCATCGCCACCGCCGCGGAGGCGCGCCTCCCGCAGGCCGACGACGCTTACGCCTCGCAGAACGCGGCGACCATCACGCCCAGCGCACAGCGTGCGCTGTTCCACGCCTACCAGGTCGCCCGGTCCAGCGGATCGACCTACATCGAGCCCGAACACCTCTTCTTCGCGCTCGTGCTCGGCCAGGACGCCCCCGCCGGGCAGGTCCTCGCCCGCGCCGGCGTCACGGCCGAAGCCCTCACCCAGGGCATGCGCGAGGCCGACGTGCAGCAGCAGGAGGCGCCACAGCCCGCCTCCGACACTCCGATGCTCGACACGTTCGGCACCGACCTCACCGCTCTCGCCCGCGAGGACCGGCTCGACCCGGTGATCGGGCGCGCTGACGAGATCGAGCAGACCGTCGAGATTCTGAGCCGCCGCACCAAGAACAACCCGGTGCTGGTCGGCGAGGCCGGCGTCGGCAAGACCGCGATCGTTGAGGGCCTGGCCCGCGCGATCGTGGCGGAGGAGGTCCCCGAGCAGTTGCGCGGCAAGCGCGTGATCTCGCTCGACCTTCCCGGCATGCTGGCCGGCACCCGCTACCGCGGCGACTTCGAGGAGCGCCTCACCGGCACGATGAACGAGATCGCGGCGCACGCCAGCGAGCTGATCGTCTTCATCGACGAGATCCACACCGTCGTCGGTGCGGGCGGCGGTGGCGAGGGCGGCATGGACGCGGGCAACATCCTCAAGCCCCGGCTGGCCCGCGGCGAACTGCACCTGGTCGGCGCGACGACGCTGAAGGAGTATCGCACCATCGAGAAGGACCCGGCCCTGGAGCGGCGCTTCCAGCCGGTCCGCGTCGGCGAGCCCGGCATCGAGGACGCGGTCGCGATCCTGCACGGCCTCCGCCCTGCCTACGAGGAGCACCACCGCGTGCGCTTCACGGACGAGGCCCTCCGCGCCTCCGTCGAGCTCTCGGCCCGGTACCTCACGGACCGCGTGCTGCCCGACAAGGCGATCGACCTGATCGACCAGGCCGGCGCGCGCCTCCGCCTGAAGCTGGGCGCGGGTGTCGACACCGGGGCGCTGCTCGAGCGTCTGGCGACGCTGGAGGTCGAGAAGAACGCGGCCGTCTCGGCCGAGCACTACGAGGAGGCGTCTCGTGTCCGCGACGAGATCACCGCAGTGCAGGCGGAGCTCGAGGCGGCCACCGGCAGTGCCCCCGCGGAGGCGGTCGTCGGCGAGAGCGACATCGCGGCGGTCATCGCTCGTGCCACCGGAATCCCGGTGTCGCGGCTGACGGAGGGGGAGCGTGAGCGCCTCGCGCACCTCGAGTCGGAGCTGCACCAGCGCGTCATCGGCCAGGACGACGCGGTCGCCGCGGTCGCCCGCGCCGTCCGCCGCAGTCGCACCGGACTCGGTGACTCCTCGCGGCCCGTCGGTTCGTTCCTCTTCCTCGGACCCACCGGCGTGGGTAAGACGGAGCTGGCGCGCACCCTCGCGGGCTCGCTCTTCGCCGACGAGCAGTCGGTGATCCGCTTCGACATGAGCGAGTTCGGCGAGCGGCACACGGTCTCGCGACTGGTCGGCGCCCCTCCCGGATACGTCGGCTACGACGAGGCAGGGCAGCTCACCGAGCGCGTGCGCCGGAACCCGTACTCGGTGGTCCTCTTCGACGAGATCGAGAAGGCGCACCCGGACGTGTTCAACCTGCTGCTGCAGGTCCTCGACGACGGCCGCCTGACCGACGGGCAGGGCCGCACGGTCGACTTCCGCAACACGGTCATCATCATGACGTCGAACCTCGGCTCGGAGTTCCTGGCCTCGCGATCGGGTGCGCTCGGCTTCGTCGCGCAGAGCGACGCGTCGGCTGAGGGCTTCGCATCGGAGAAGGACCTGCGCGATCGCGTGATGGGCCGACTCCGCGAGGCGATGCGCCCCGAGTTCCTGAACCGGATCGACGAGATCGTGCTGTTCCGCCGCCTCGGCCGCGAGCAGTTGCGGGAGATCGTGGGCACCGTGCTCGACACCACGCGCACACGTCTCGCTCCCCGTGAGGTCACGCTCGAGGTGACGGAGGCGGCCGTCGACTGGCTCGCCGAGAACGGCTACGAGCCGCAATACGGCGCCCGGCCCCTCCGCCGGCTCGTGCAGCGCTCGGTCGACGACCGGATCGCCGACCTCTTCGTCAGCGGCGAAGTGGCCGATGGAGGCGCACTCCGCGTCGACGCCATCGCCGGCGAACTCCTGGTGACCTCGGCCGCCTCCCTCCCGCTGCCCGCATAACCGCCGCCGCCCCCGCCGTCCGCGCCTCGCGAGATGCCACTTGGGACCGCTTCGCCCGGCGTGTCGCCTACCCAAGTGGCATCTCGCGGAGGGGGAGGGATGCGACCGAGGGGAGGAGCGCGGGTTGCCAGGGGGAGCCGGGCGGGATAGACACGGGAGCACGAGAACCGGAGGCACGATGTCACACCCGCGTTACTACGACCCCGTGGGCAAGGCGGTCCGGGCGCTGCTCGTGCTGAGCCTGGTCTGCTTCGGCCTGGCGGTGGGCTTGTTCGCCCTCGACATCGTCATGCCCGGCACGATGACGGACACGCGGCGGCCCTACGCCGAGGCCAGCGGGGCGCTCGCGTCGTTCGGGGTCCTGGCGCTGATCGTCTACTTCGCGACGGTCGCGATCGTCGGAGCGATCCGGGGTCGCGGCTAGTAGCGCCCTCCTCGGCTCGCAGAAACGCGTCCGGCTCGCGGGATCCGAGGATCTGCGCGTGCCGGACGCGTTTTCACGAGCCGAAGGTGTGGGTCAGGGGCACTTCTTCGCGCTGATCGTCACCCTGAGGGTGGCGTCGGCTGCGACGGGGGAGCCGCCCGACGGCTCCTGCCCGGTGACCTGTCCGGCGTCTGGTGCCTTCGGGTCCTCGGCGCAGGCGAGCGTGATCTTCGTGAAGCCGGCGGCTCCGAACGCGTTCTTCGCCGCCTCCAGACCCTGGCCCGTCACGGTCGGCACCGTCTTCTGGTTGCCGGAGCTCGTGAACACGGTGATCGCGGATCCCGGCGCCGCGCTGCCGGACGGGGTCGCGCGGGTGACCGTGCCGGCCGCCGCGTCGCTCGCCTCGGAGCCGCCCTCAATCAGGCCGAATCCTGCGGAGTCCAGCTTCGCCTTCGCGTCGGCGACGCTGAGTCCCGCCACATCGGGGACGGACGCCTTAGGCTCCATCTGGAGCGAGCCGTCAGCCTTCGGGAACGCATCGCCGCCATACTTGGCGTCGGCCACCTGCATATAGGGCATCCAGATGCGGTGGCGGGCGCGCGCCACGGGGCCGGAGGGGAACGTGACGTTCCGCTGGTTGACGAAACCATTGACGTTCACGACGCCGACGACGGTCGCGACCTTCGTGCTCGCGCCGCTCATCCACGTCGCAAGCGCGTTGTCGGTCGTTCCGGTCTTGCCGATCAGGGGAGTGCCGTCGCGAGGGTTGCTCTCTGTGGTCGTTCCCCCGTCGAAGGTGGATTGGAGAGCGACCGCTGCGGTGGCGGCGACGTTCGGTTCGATCGCCTGGCGGCAGTTGTTGCCCGGGACTGGCAGCGAGGTCTCGCTCGAATCAACGATCTTGTCGATCGCGATCGGGTCGCAGACGGTCCCGCCCGCGGCGATGCCGGCGAAGGCCGACGCCATCGTGAGCGGAGCGATCTCCTCGGTGCCGAGGACCGCGGATCCGTTCTCGCCGAGGGTCTCGCCGTTGGCGCGGTGCACGCCGAACGACTCGGCCGTGCCCTTGATGGAGCAGAGGTCGAGCTTCTTCGCCATCGCGACGAAGCCGGTGTTCTCGGAGTTCTTCGTGTTGAACGCCGCCGTCCAGAATCCGCCGTTGCCGCCCTCGTCGTTCTTCGGTGACCAGCCCCGAGCGGACCAGGTGCCGTCGGCATTGCAGCTGTCCTCGAAGGTGCCCCAGTCGGAGCGGACGCGAGCGTCCACGGTCTCGTTGAGGCTGTGCCCCTCCTTGAGCCACTCCATCAGCGTGAAGATCTTGTAGGTGGATCCGGGCTGGAATCCGGCGGAGCCGCCGTAGGCGAAGTCGGTGTTGTAGTTGACGCTCGTCGCACTCCGATCCTCCGCCAGCACCTCCGGGTCCTGGGAGTAGGTCTTGTTCTGCGCCATCGAGAGCACGCGGCCGGAGCCGGGCTGCACGCTCACGACTACCGCTCCGACGTCGAAGTTCGACATCGTGCGCGGGACCTGCGCGTCGAGGTTCTTCTGCGCCGCGTTCTGCAGGTCCAGGTCGAGGCTCGTGTACACGTCGAGGCCGCCGCGGCGGAAGTTGCTCCAGCGGGTGTCCTCGTCAGCGCCGAAGATCTCGTTGTTCTTCAGCACGTTGGTGACGTAGTCGCAGAAGAAGCCCGCGTTGCCGGCGGTCGAGCATCCGGTGCTGGGCTGGGTGATACGAGGCTCGATCGCCGTCGCGACGGCGCTGTCGTGGTCCGCCTGCGAGATCTTCCCCTCGTTGAGCATCTTGCCGATGATGTAGTCGCGGCGGTCCTTGTTGCGGGCGTAGCCGTTCGCCGCGCCGTTGTCGGCGTTGTCGGGCTGGTCGATCCTCAGGACGGACGGATTGTTGACGATCGCGATCAGGCTCGCGGCCTGAGCGATCGAGAGGTTCGCGGCCGTCGTGTCGTAGTAGTAGTTCGCGGCGGACTCGAGACCGTAGGTGGTTCCTCCGAAGAACGCGATGTTGAGGTAGCCCTGGAGGATCTGGTCCTTCGTGTACTGCTTCTCGAGGCCGATGGCGAGCTTCATCTCGCGGAGCTTGCGCTCGGGCGAGGTTCGGGTGGCCTCGTCGATCGCGGCGGCACGCTCGCCGTCGTCCGTGATGTTGCGGACGGCCTTCTCGACGAGCACGTTCTTGACGTACTGCTGGGTGATCGAGGATCCGCCCTGCACGTCGTTGCCGAGCACGTAGGTCTGCGCGACGGCGCGGAGGGTGCCGGGGAGGTCGACCCCCCGGTGATCGTAGAAGCGGGGGTCCTCCCCCGAGACGGCGGCGTCGCGGGCGGCCTGCGCGATCTGGTCGAGCGGCACCTCGACCCGGTTCTCGACGTAGAAGGAGGCGAGCAGCTGCGACGACCCGTCCGATCGGGTCGCGTAGATGTTGCTCTTCTCGGAGAGCTTGTCGACCTCGAGGTAGTCGGGGAGGCCGGCGAAGACGCCGATCGACTGGTTCGCTGCGACTCCCGCGAGTGCCACCGCGGGGGTGACGGTGGCGGTCACGAGGACTCCGGCCACGACGCTCATGCCCAGGAAGCCGGCGATCGCTTTGATCACGCTTCCGGTGGTCCTTCTTTCGGACGCCACACTTTCTCCTTCGCGAATCCCCCCGGATACTGCGACGACCGCGGCCGACGCCCTGACCGCTTTCTGCGGCAGGTCAATCTCGACAGACTAACCCGAGAGCCCCGGAAGACGAAGGCCCGACCGGGCGCCGGAGGGCCGGGAGGAGACGCCGGAGGGCCGGAAAAGGACACTGGAGGCCCGCAGACACGCCGATCGGGATCCGGGGAGTGCGTTCTCCTAGGCCGTCCGCATGGCGAGCGCCTCCTCTGATCCCCGCCCGACCGACGGGACGGCACCGCAGACCGTGCCGGCCCCGCAGCAGCGCGCTGCCGCTACAGCGCCCACGGGCGCCCTGTCTGACGCGCTCGGCTTCCTCGCGTTCATCGCAATCCCTTTCCTGCGCCTACCCGCCGCCCGAGCTCAGGCTCCGACGGGCCAGACGTAGTCGAGCCCCGACGGTGTATCGGGGAACAGCGGCGCGTAGTGCTCCTCGTCCTTCGTGAGGAGTTGGGAGCGGTGGGAGCGGTGCAGGCGCTCGTCGCCGAACCACGGCGGGAGCGGGTAGTCGCCGGCCAGGTAGGCGGCGAGGTCCTCCGGCACGGCCGCGAGCGCGTCCTGCGTCTTCGCGAGGCAGGTGTCGACGAAGCCGCGCCGTGCCCACTCGGCGCAGGTCTCGCGTTGGTAAGCCATCAGCGCGGGGCGGTACCCCCGCCACATCCGCGTGACGGGGTGGTTCTGCCAGCCGTACCCGGGCACGGTCAACGCCCGCATCACCTGCAGCGTCTCGACGCGCTGCTTCCCCAGCCGCTTGCTGTCGAGGGCGCGGAGGCTGCGGTGGAGGTCGGGGTAGGGGAGGAAGGTCTGCACGTCTCCCAGTCAACAGCCGTCCGTTCCCCTCCGGCCACCCTCCCGTCACGCCGATGTCGCCCGCCGCGCGTAACGTCCGGGCCATGACCGGACTCCCTCTTCTCGCTACCGACGACGTGCAGCTGCGCTGGGCGCGGCCCGAAGTCCTCGACTCCGCTCGGCACCGGATGCTGCGCCTGCTCACCCTGGCCGAGCGCCTGCGCTACGAGGCGACAGGGCGGCGCGAGGTCCGCGACAGCTTCCTCCTGGGCCGGGTGCTCGTGCGCGAGCTCGCCGCGGAGACGCTCGGGATCGATCCGCTGGCGGTCGCGGTGGACGCGCGCTGCGAGCGCTGCTCCGGCCCGCACGGGCGCCCGGTGCTCCGCGGGGACCACCGGGGCCTGAAGCGGATGCGGATCAGTATCGCGCACTGCGAGGGCGCGGTTGTGGCGGCCCTGGCGAGGGGACGCGATGTCGGGATCGACGCGGCGCGCACCCGGAGCGTCCGCGACCGGGTGACCGCGGGCGTGACGACGGCGGAGCAAGTGCTCGCCGATCTGCGCGCGCAAGCGGTCGCGAAGGCTGACGGGCGCGGCACCTCGAGCGTCGAGCCCGTGCGCTTCCGCACCCGCGAGGGCGCCACGGAGGCGTGGATCGAGGGATCGAGCCGCTACTTCGCGGTCTCGGAGCCGGCGGTGCACTCGGCGCTCGTCGTGGCAGTGGCGCTCGCCCAGGAGTGAGTGCGGGGCGCGGCGTGCGATCGAGGTGACCGGCGAGAGGCTGAGACACGCGTCCCGGCGGCTCCGCCACGTCTTTTCTCCCGGGCGAGGTCGTCGAAAGCCGTTCTGTCGTCCGGAGCCGTTCTGTCGTCCGGCCGTGAGACTGGCGTAGGCTAGCTCCGTTAGCGAGCGCTAGGAGGCGCGATGACCCTCGCAGTCAACGATCACGGACGCAGCTCGAGCCTGGCCGCGCTCGAGGAGCTGCTCGCCGGTGCTGCCGACCGGGTGCCCGGGCTCTCGCGTCTCACCGCGGCCCTGCGTCGCGTCGAGAGTTCTGGAGCGGATGTTCTGAAGCTGATCGAGGGTATCGCCGACGCGGCGACGGCGGCGCCGCGGGCGACCTCGGGCATTGCGACGCGGGAGCAGGAGGCGGCGCTCCGAGCGGCGGGATCGTTCGTTGGAGAGATGCCGCCGCTTGAAGAGCGTGCTTCCATACGGTCGCAAGCGGCGTGGGCCGGCCTTCGCGGGCGGTCGCTCAGCACCTCCGACGTCGCCGCTCTTCTGCAGGTGAGCACGAGCCGCGTCAGGCAGCGAGCGGCCGATCACACTCTGTACGCATTTCCAGGGCAGACCCCGCACCGCTTCCCGGAGTTCCAGTTCACGCAGTCCGATGAACTTCCCGGCTGGACCGAGCTTGCGCGGAGGATACCGGACGATGCGCACCCTCTCGCCGTGTTCCGCATCGTCACCGAGCCCTCGGAGGAGCTGTTGCTCGAGGGCGGGCCGGTCAGTCCGCGCGACTGGCTCGCGAGCGGCGGCGACTCGGCGAAAGCCGTCGAGGTGCTCACGAACGGCTTCCTACTTCCGTGAGCGAGCGGCTGCCGGACCCCGACCGGTCCAGGTTTCCCGCTCTCTCCGTCGGCCACGTGCGGCGTCTCGGAACCGACGTGACCGTCGGCCGGATTTACCCACGCGGAGGCCCGCACCCGATCGACTGGAATCGGTTCCGGTCGTTCGGGCCGACCGGGTCGCGGTTCGACCACCACCCTCTTCCGCAGGGGCACCATCCCGATCACGGCGTCATGTACGTGGCCCCCACGCTCCCGGACGCCCGCGGTCGGCAGATGCCCGCCCTGCGCACGGCTCTCGTCGAGTGCTTCCGCGATCGCGGAGTCATCGAGCGCTCGAAGGACGACCCCTACTTCGTCACGATGCGGCCTCGGCGCGCACTGTCCCTGCTCGATCTCGCGGACTCGAGCTGGATCACCCTCGCCGGGGGCAACGCCGCGATCTCCAGCGGTTCCCGGGGGGCAGCGCGGAAGTGGGCCGTGGCCGTCTACGAGACCTATCCGGACATCGACGGCCTTCTCTACGCCTCCTCCAACCTGCCCGCCGCCCGGTCGATCTCGCTGTGGGAGCGCGCAGCAGACGCTCTGCCGCCTCGTCCCGACTTCCACGAGCCGCTGTCGCATGCCGTCCTCGATGCAGCGCTCGAGAGCTTCGCGAGAGAGACCGGGCTCGACCTCGTTCCCTGAGAGACGGAAGCCGCAGGTTCGGTAAAGCAGGAGCCGGCGCCGCGGTCAGCGCGGGGCCCGCAGTGAGCCGAGTGGGCCCCCGTGCAGCGGCTCCGTCTTTCAGCGGACGCGGGCGGTGCGGTCGGGAGCTAGCGTGACGTGCAGGCGGTGCGGGGTTTTGAGGAACACGATGTCCCCACATCCCCCTTCCTTAGGGGGCTTAACTGTGGTTGCAAGAAGCTGGAGGTTCGGTTAATATCAACGCACGGTGTATGCGGAATCCTCATTATCCGACCTCGATCACATGATCGACCGACCCAACCGGGGCGAGTAAGCAAAACCCACGAAAAAGGAGGTGATCGAATGAATAAAGACATGGATCTCGACATCGAGCTGATCGCAGATGCTTCGGAACTCGTCGCACTGGCGAACATCAGCTGACGATTCCGAATCAGCGGGGCGGACGCTTACGTCCGCCCCGCATCATACTCACTACCGCGCGGGGCGATCATGGCGCTAATCCAGAGCACAAACCTGACCGTCCGATGGGATAACGGGAAAGCGGTTCTAAGCAATCACGGAACGAGAGACCGACTCGCTGTCACGGGTGACGTCCTAGCCCTTATCAACCGGCTTGCGAGGCCTGTTGACTTCGAAGCCCTCCTCGCCGAGTATCCCGAAGACAATCGACTCGCCATCAAGAGTCTCCTTGATGTTCTTCTCAAGTTCGGATTCGTAGAAGAGACAACCACCGCCAATCAGACAAGAAGTAAATGGGCCGAAGCGTTCGGCCCCGATGCCCTCGCATTTCATCACGCCACTCTAGACGTCGGATTTGTCGCCTTCCGCTCAGAAAGAGCTTCCGACATTACCCAGAATTTCGGGCAGCGCGAACAGCCCGCTCGAGTCAAGAGCTACCCGGAAGCTGCGCGTCTTTATCTCCCCCGGCTCCGACCCCCGCTATCAATGCAAATCGATGAAGCATTTGCAAAGCGACGAACCCATAGAGATTTCAGCGGAAGCCCGGTGAGTCTAAGCGATCTCGCTACCATTCTCGAACGCTCCTTCGGCGTCACGGGATTTCAGGATACCGGACCACTGGGGACGCAACTTGTTAAAGTGAGCCCTGCCGGCGGATCTCGGCATGACGTGGAAGCTTATGTTCTCGCGTTCAATGAGGCTTATGCAAAATTGGTTTTTTGCCGAGTGAAAAAGATGAGTCCGCGGACGGCGTTGAAGGCATCTCGGAAGGTGCGCAGTGGCCGCCGGTAGTCGGTGTGGAATATCCGCCAGGTCTTGATGCTAGCAATTGTTCTCTCGATCACGTAGCGGTGGGTGTTCACGAAGCGATTGTGGTGTTTGGCGTAATTTGGCAGATGTTCTTCGCTTGGCCTCTTCTTTATTGGTGTGACCATTCCGGTGCCTTGATAGCCTTTGTCGGCCAGCGTGTTCGAGAGGTTAACGGTGTCGGCCAACCCGGTTTCTCGAAACGCGTGGGCATCGTGATGCTTGCCCGCGATCGGATCCGAAATGTGGATCAACCGACCGGAGAGATCGGCGAGGACCTGGCAGTTGTGCCCCGTGGTCATGTGTTTCCCGGAGTACAGCTCTGGCGCGTCCGACCAGGACCAGCACGGCAGGAGCGTGCCGTCGATGACGGCCGTTGTCCCGCGGAGCGCGGCCTCGACGTCCGGTTGCTCGTCGTCTATCACGACATTGAGCATCGCCTCAACCGACGCGATCGTTCGCGACACGGTCGACTGACTGACACCGACCACATCAGCGATCAACTGCTCGGTCACATTCTGGCGATAATAGAGAAGAGTGACCCGCAATGCTCCCTCGAGGGAAAGTCTGCGCGGACGTCCTCGCCGCCGACGCCACATGAACTCGTTCTCGATCCGTTCGGCGAGGATCGCGTAGTGCTCGGCCGTCATTCCCGTAGTAGACTGTGTGCGCACCGGCTGGTTCCTTTGCGAAGAGTTTCTGTTAAAGGCTGCTCTTCAATCAAAGCGGATTAGCCGGTGTTATTCGTGACCGACACGCGCAAATCCATCTCGATCAATCGTATTTTGCATAAGCCTCTTTGTCCCGAACACTTGGTTGCCGAAGCGACGTGGTGTCGTTCCTGACCCCCGGAGGTCGAGTTCAAGGATTCGCGCCCCATCTGGACAGTACCGAAGTTTTTGTCATCCAGCTTTATGGGCAGAAGAAATGGAGCGTTTGGGAAACCATCATCCCGCGCCCCTCGGCCGGCTACGCGCTAGATCCGCAAACATTGAGGCTTATGCAAAATTGGTTTTTTGCCGAGTGAAAAAGATGAGTCCGCGGACGGCGTTGAAGGCATCTCGGAAGGTGCGCAGTGGCCGCCGGTAGTCGGTGTGGAATATCCGCCAGGTCTTGATGCTAGCAATTGTTCTCTCGATCACGTAGCGGTGGGTGTTCACGAAGCGATTGTGGTGTTTGGCGTAATTTGGCAGATGTTCTTCGCTTGGCCTCTTCTTTATTGGTGTGACCATTCCGGTGCCTTGATAGCCTTTGTCGGCCAGCGTGTTCGAGAGGTTAACGGTGTCGGCCAACCCGGTTTCTCGAAACGCGTGGGCATCGTGATGCTTGCCCGCGATCGGATCCGAAATGTGGATCAACCGACCGGAGAGATCGGCGAGGACCTGGCAGTTGTGCCCCGTGGTCATGTGTTTCCCGGAGTACAGCTCTGGCGCGTCCGACCAGGACCAGCACGGCAGGAGCGTGCCGTCGATGACGGCCGTTGTCCCGCGGAGCGCGGCCTCGACGTCCGGTTGCTCGTCGTCTATCACGACATTGAGCATCGCCTCAACCGACGCGATCGTTCGCGACACGGTCGACTGACTGACACCGACCACATCAGCGATCAACTGCTCGGTCACATTCTGGCGATAATAGAGAAGAGTGACCCGCAATGCTCCCTCGAGGGAAAGTCTGCGCGGACGTCCTCGCCGCCGACGCCACATGAACTCGTTCTCGATCCGTTCGGCGAGGATCGCGTAGTGCTCGGCCGTCATTCCCGTAGTAGACTGTGTGCGCACCGGCTGGTTCCTTTGCGAAGAGTTTCTGTTAGAGGCTGCTCTTCAATCAAAGCGGATTAGCCGGTGTTATTCGTGACCGACACGCGCAAATCCATCTCGATCAATCGTATTTTGCATAAGCCTCATTGGGTGAGCCGACGATGGAATTCGTTATGAATCCAGGCGATGTATTATACCTTCCCTGGGGCACCCCGCATGTCGCGTCATCAGTCGACCAGATGTCGTTTCATCTCTCTGTTACTACTAAGCCGCGCTCGCTCTCCGAACTTCTTCAAGACATAGTGAAAGATGTTACCGAAGGCGATGAATCGTTCTCCGAACAGCCGACGCTAAACGAATCACGGGCCCACGACGTGACCGAAGTGCTCAGTCGCGCCGTCCAGCGGCTTGTGCTCAAGCTCGATTCTTTAGATCTATCGACGATGTCGAAGCGAGCGATCGTCACTGCCTCGAATCAGATCGGTACAGGACACATCAATTTCTTTGAGGCTATGGCGGAGTCCGAAGCTTCCCTCGGCGAATTGACCAGTCTAGTGAGAGCCGAAGGGCAGGCCGCCCTTGTCATTGAAGATGCTCGGGACGGCAAGGTAGACGTAAAAGTGGGCCTTCGCACTTTTCGCATGGACGACCGTGCGATTCCTGCTCTTCAAATCCTTCAACGAGATCCCGTCATCACCGTGGCGGAGTTGAGTGCCCATGTTGGCGATTCTGCGGCGGTGGCGCTTGTCCAAACGCTACTCCGAGTCGGATATCTGAAGTCAGTCCGCCCCTGAGTTGACGTCAGACGCCTCACCTTCAGCACCCGTGGCTCGCAGTGTCGTTTTCATAATCTACTTGATGGCGAGACTGATCTCGATTGCGGGGGCGGCAGCAACCACACTTGTCGTTCCCGTGATCGTCTACACCGCTACCAACTCCGCTGCCATCACTGGCCTTGTCGCAGGAATCGGCGGAGTGAGTTATTTCGCTTTTGGCATACCTGTCGGCCACATAGTCGATCGCTGGCCGCGCGGACCCGTCCTTGTCATATGCAATCTTTTTCGGGGGCTAGTTTTAGCCACAATACCGCTCGCTATCCTTCTTGACGGCTTCAGCCTTCCTCTTCTCGTTACAGGTCTGGTCGCGACCAATGTCTTGTTTGTCGCAACCGATGCCGCGAACGCGGGAGCTCTGTGGACGATCGTAGGAGTGAAACAATTGCAGCGGGCAAACGCACTGGTCTCGGGATCTGCTGCACTAGTGGAGATCGCGGCGCCTTTGGCTGCAGGAATAGCCCTCGGAAGGATAAGCGCCGAAGACGTCTTCTTCGTAGAAGCCTTCGCCATGGTGGGCTCCGCATTCTTGCTCTGGTCTATTCGTGGCCGTCTCGACCCTGCAACGAGGGAGCCGAGGGAAAAGCTGACTTGGCCAGCCGTCTTTTCCGGCTTTGTCTTTGTATGGAAGACTCGCCTAGTAACGCAGACAACGGCAGCAGCGTTATTTTTCGCTCTCTCAGAAGGCCTCATCCTCGGACAACTCATCGTGTTGATCTCAGTGCGTTATGGACCCGAACAGGGCGCTTCGGTCGTTGCTCAGGTTTATACAGCGATCGCTCTAGGGTCGGTCCTCGGGTCTTGGGTTCTTACGAAAGTTCAGTTCGCTCGGAACTCGGCGTTCATCTGTTCAGCTGCTTTCTTACTTGCGGCTATCTGTTTGGTAGGCGTGGTTTTGGCAACGTCGCAATTAACGCTGATTGTGTTCATGGGGGTGTGGGCAGTTCCTTTTGTGGTCGTCTTTGTCGGCGCTGCCTCCTTGCGTCAGAGTCTTGCGGAGGATCGTCTACAGGGACGGGTGGCTATTGCCGGAAGACTGCTCACTCTTGGGATCGGAATTCCTATAGGGGATGGAATTGGTGGATTGGTCTCCGAGTTAGTTTCTGTCAACTTAGCCTATATGGTTGCCGTTGCGCTTTCTGTTAGCGCGAGCGTGGTATTCGCAGTTCTGCATGTGAGAATCTTGGCTCGTGAGCGATTCGTCAATGAATAGGCTCCCATCCGGAGTGCGGTGTCCTCCTTGTCGTATATCTATATCGGCAGAATCGGTATTGTCCCCCTGGCACAGGCCCGCTTTCCGTCAGCGAGACACGGATTCTTCCAACCGTATGGTCGTCGACAACTTCTGCTAGCAAAAGAGAGTGCAGTGTGTCGACGAGCCCGCGAAGTGGGAGAATATCGCAATGCGACAGCGTGCGGCTACTCATGAAAAGCATTGTGCCATTTTATCTCGCCGCGGTCCACTGTAGCGGGAAAAAATGGCACAATGCTTTCGGCCCGTCGTGATGCGAGCGATCTCTGTGCGAGCGTCTCTTGCTCATGGCCCCACCCCCACCACAATCAGCTCGCTTACGGAGTTATCTCGTCGCCTGGGGCGATTGCCGGGAAGGGCCCGATCCCGAGCAAAAAGCGGAGGATCCCGTCGGTCGGTACGCGCAGGGCGGGGCCCGACCCCAGCTCCCACTCGGCGTCGGTCGGAGCGAGGGTTCGCCCGCGGACGGCGGCGCGGATCGCGAGCGGTGCGCGCTGCAGGCGGTCCAGCGCCACGGCCCCGGTGACGCGAGATGAGAGCGGGACCGGCGCGGGAGAAAGGGCGAGCTCGACACGGACGACCTCGACCAGCTCGGCGACCGATCGGGGCCCCTCGCCCGAGCGGCGAGCGGTGGCGAGAGCGGCCAGGGCCGACGCGAGATCGGCGGGCGGGGGAGGGGTGGCGGCCTCGCGGGCGCCCATCCGCGTCGCGAGGCGCTGGCCGGTGCTGCTCGAGAGCCGCACGATGAGGTCTCCGAGCAGGGCGTCCCGAGAGACGCGACTGGCCACCTCTCCCTCCGCAGTGGAGGGGGAGGGGGCCAGGACGGCGAGGCGGTCGAGCCTCTCGGCGACGAGGGGGCGCCAGTCGTTGCTGACACCAGTCTCGTCGACCGAGAGCCCCGTGCTCAGCGGCAGGAACCGCGACCAATCGGGCACGACCGCAGGGCCTAGCGTCCGCCCGAGCGGCGCTTGTTGTAGACGTCGAAGGCGACCGCGAGCAGGAGCACGAGGCCCTTGACCGCCTGCTGCCACTCGATGCCGATACCCATGATCGACATGCCGTTGTTGAGGACGCCGATGATCAGACCACCGATGATCGCACCGCCGATGGTGCCGACGCCGCCCTGGACGGCCGCACCGCCGATGAACGCGGCTGAAATGGCCTCGAGCTCGAAGCCGTCGCCAGCCTTCGGTCCGGCGAGGTTGAGCCGCGCGGTGAAGACGAGCCCGGCCAGCGCCGCCAGAACACCCATGTTGACGAACAGCCAGAACGTGACGTTGCGGGTCTTGATGCCCGAGAGCTCCGCGGCGTGCAGGTTGCCGCCGATGGCGTAGACGTGACGGCCGAACACCGAGCGGTTCATGACCACGCCGTAGATCAGGACGAGCACGGCGAGCACGATCAGGGTGACCGGGATGCCCTTGAAGGTGGCCAGCGCGAACGAGAAGGCGCCGATCACGACGGCGACCAGGACGAGCTTGGTGACGAACCAGGCCCCCGGCTCGACGCTCTGCGCGTACTTCTGCCGGCCGCGGCGGGTGCGCACGGACTGCACGGTGAAGGCGACGATCGCGAGCGCGCCGATGACGAGCGACAGCGGGTCGAGCTCGGTCTCGCCGAAGAGATCGGTGAGGAAGCCGTTGCCCAGCGCGCGGTACTCGGTGGGGAAGGAGCCGATGTTCGCGTTGCCCAGGACGACGAGCGCCAGACCGCGGAAGATCAGCATGCCCGCCAGCGTCACGATGAACGCCGGGATCCCGACGTACGCAATCCAGAAGCCCTGCCACGCTCCGACGGCCGCGCCGATCAAGAGGGAGAGGACGATCGACAGCCACCACGGGAGACCCATGGTGACCGCGAAGACGCCCGAGATCGCTCCGACGAACGCCGCGACCGAGCCGACCGAGAGGTCGATGTGCCCGGCGACGATCACCATCACCATGCCGATGGCGAGGATCAGAATGTAGCCGTTCTGCACGATCAGGTTGGAGATGTTCTGCGGGCGGAGCAGAATACCGCCGGTCATCACCTCGAACAGCAGCACCACCACGATCAGGGCGATGAAGATGCCGTTCTTGCCGAGGTCGCCCAGCACGTGGCTGAGGCGCTTGGTGAAGGCGTTCTCCGTGGGCTTCACCTGCGCTCCCGCCGCGGTGGACGGTTCGTTCTGCAGATCGGTCATCGTTGCTTCTCCTGAGTCATGAGGGTGAGGACCGCCTCGGGCGTCGCCTCGGCGATGGGCAGCTCGCCCGTGATCCGGCCCTCCGACAGCGCGTAGACGCGGTCGCAGATGCCGAGCAGTTCCGGCAGCTCGGAGGAGATGACGATGATCCCCTTACCCTGCGCCGCGAGCCGGTTGATGATGGTGTAGATCTCGTACTTCGCTCCCACGTCGATGCCGCGGGTGGGTTCGTCGAGGATGAGGACGTCCGGGTCGGAGTAGATCCACTTCGACAAGACGACCTTCTGCTGGTTACCGCCGGAGAGCTTCCCGGTCTTGGCGAGCACGGTCGGCGACTTGATGTTCATGCTGCCGCGATACTCGTTGGCGACCTCGAATTCGCGGTTGTCGTCGACCAGTCCGCCGCGGGCCACCTTGTCGAGCGAGGCGAGCGAGATGTTTCGCTTGATGTCGTCGATCAGGTTGAGGCCGTAGTGCTTGCGATCCTCGGTGGCGTAGGCGAGGCCGTGGGCGATCGCCTCCGAGACGTTACGGATCTTGATCTCTTTGCCGGCTTTGAAGACCTGACCCGAGATGCGGCTGCCGTAGGAGCGGCCGAAGAGGCTCATTGCGAACTCGGTGCGCCCGGCGCCCATGAGGCCCGCGATGCCGACGATCTCGCCGCGGTGCACGGTCAGGTTGACCTTGTCGACCATGACGCGGTTCGGGTCCTGAGGGTGGTGGGCCGTCCAGTCGACCACGCGCAGGATTTCCTCACCGATGTGCGGAGTGTGGTCCGGGTAACGATGGTCGAGGTCGCGGCCGACCATGTCCTTGATAATGCGGTCCTCGGTGACGTCGTCGTGCGCGATCGTCTCAATGGTCTTGCCGTCACGGATGACCGTGACGGTGTCCGCGATCTTCTTGATCTCGTTCAGCTTGTGGCTGATGATGATCGACGTGATTCCCTGCTCCTTGAGGTGCAGGATCAGGTCGAGCAGGTGGTCCGAGTCCTCGTCGTTCAGGGCCGCAGTGGGCTCATCGAGGATGAGCAGCTTGACCCGCTTGGAGAGCGCCTTCGCGATCTCGACGAGTTGCTGCTTTCCGACTCCGATGTCGAGGATCTTGGTGGTCGGGTTCTCGCGCAGACCGACCCGGGCCAGCAGCGATGCGGCCTCCTGGTTGGTCTTGTTCCAGTCGATCAGACCGCCGAAACCGCGCACCTCATTGCCGAGGAAGATGTTCTCCGCGATGGAGAGATAGGGGCTGAGCGCCAGCTCCTGGTGAATGATGACGATGCCCTTCGCCTCCGAGTCGCGGATGCTGGCGAACTGCATCACCTCGTCCTCGAAGACGATGTCGCCCTCGTAGGTGCCGTGCGGGTACACGCCCGACAGGACCTTCATCAGCGTCGACTTACCGGCGCCGTTTTCCCCGCAGATTGCGTGGACTTCGCCGCGCTGTGCGTTGAGCGTGACGTCCTGGAGCGCCTTTACGCCCGGGAACGTCTTGGTGATGCCGCGCATCTCGAGGATGTTCGTAGTCACGCCGCCTCCCTTCCTTCGTAGAGCCGGGCCCCCTCTCGGAGGCCCGGCGCAAGTGTGCTCGTCACCGCAGGTGACGCGAGTTCAGACCGTTTCCGTCCCCGGAACCGTCCCCGCGGTTCTCAGCGGGGTGAGCTGAAAGGCGGAGAAGGGAGCGATACCGGAGGTATCGCGACCGACGACAACGCCGCAGATCGCCCCGCTGAGGGCCGCGTTCGGATCAGCCGTTGACTTCGGCGTCGGTGTAGTAGCCGCCATCGACGAGGACGGACTGGATCTGGTCCTTGGTGACGATGACCGGGTCGAGCAGGAAGGACGGGACGACCTTCTTGCCGTTGTCGTAGGTGTCGGTGTCGTTGACCTCGGGCTCCGTGCCCTCGAGGACGGCCTGGGCCATCGTCACGGCCTCCTTGGCGAGTTCGCGGGTGTCCTTGTAGATGGTCGCGTACTGCTCACCGGCGATGATCGCCTTGACGGAGTCGAGCTCGGCGTCCTGACCGGTGATGATCGGGAAGTCGGAGCCGACGGTGTAGCCGGCGTCGGTCAGAGCCGAGATGATGCCGCGGCTGAGGCCGTCGTAGGGCGAGAGGACGCCCTGGACCTTGGAGCCGTCGGAGTACGTCTTGGTGAGGATGTCCTCCATGCGGCTCTGGGCGACCTCGCCGTCCCAGCGAAGAGTGGCGACGGTGTTGAAGTCGGTCTCGCCGGACTTGACCACGAGGGTCTTGTCGTCGATGTACGGCTTCAGAGTGTCCATTGCGCCGTTGAAGAAGAAGGTGGCGTTGTTGTCGTCGGGGCTTCCGGCGAACAGCTCGACGTTGAAGGGTCCGGCGGGGGCGGCGGCGGCCTTCGCGCCGGTGAGGTCGGTCAGACCGAGGCCCGCGAGGAGCGAGGTGGCCTGCTGGACACCCACCTTGTAGTTGTCGAAGGTGGCGTAGTAGTCCACATTCTCGGAGTCGCGGATGAGGCGGTCGTAGGCGATGACGGGGATGTCGTTGGCCTTGGCCTCTTCGAGGACGCTTGTGAGCGTGGTGCCGTCGATCGACGCGACGATCAGGGCCTTGGCGCCCTTGGTGATCATGTTCTCGAGCTGCGAGACCTGAGTGGGGATGTCGTCCTCGGCGTACTGCAGGTCGACCTGGTAACCGGCCTCCTCGAGCTGCGACTTGACGTTGTTGCCGTCAGCGATCCAGCGCTCGGACGACTTGGTCGGCATCGCGACGCCGACGAGGCCGCCGTCACCGGATCCCGAGCCCGAGCCGCCACCGGTTCCGGAGGAGCAGGCGGCGAGAGAAAGGATCATCGCTCCGCCGGCGATACCGGCGATGAGAGCGCGCTTCATTGTGGTCACTGTGATTCCTTCGTCATTGAATGCAGTGGATGCAGGGCCGCCCTCGGAATCGGGGCGGAGATGTGATGCCATGTGAGCGATCACATTGCGTCATGCTAGCCCCGCCGGTGCCCTTCGTGTCAACGCTGACGTCTCGACTCGGTAACGGGCGCGGGGCTCGCCGATCAGGCGCGAGCGGCGCGGGCGCTGACCGAGCGGGGAACGGCCGTGGACCCGCGCACGACCAGCTGCGGCGCGATGGGCGCGCCCGCCTCCGGCCGCCCGCCCTCGATCAGGCTGAGCAGGGCGGCCACGCACCGACGTCCCAGTTCGACGAAGTCCTGGCGGACGCTGGTCAACGGCGGCCAGTAGAACGCCGCCTCCGGGATGTCGTCGAAGCCGATCACGCTGACGTCTTCGGGGACGCGGACGCCGCGCTCGTGGAACGCGCTCATCAGCCCGAGCGCCATCTGATCATTGCCGGCGAAGACCGCGGTGAAGTCGATGAAGCGCGAGAGCTCCAGGCCCACGCGGTGCCCGCGCTCGGCACTCCAGTCGCCCAGGATCGGCGGGCGCAGCGGGACAGAGCGGTGATCGAGTTCGGCGAGGTAGCCGCGCATCCGCGCCTCCGCTTCGATCCAGTCCTGCGGTCCAGCGAGGTGCACGATCTCGGTGTGTCCGAGGTCGATCAGGTGGCCGGTGGCGATGCGGGCGCCCGCCATCTGGTCGACGTAGAGTGCGTCGTCGCGGTCGTCCTCGCTCGTCTGCAGGGTCACGTGCGGGATACGCAGCGCAACTCCGGACAGGATGTCGAACACCCGGATCTGCGGGGCCACGACCACGAGTCCTTCGACGGCCTGGTTGAGCAGGTGGCGGATTCCCGCCTGGATGGACGCGCCGTCCGTGCCGTCGACGTTCGCCGTGACGACCAGGTATCCGGCGTCGCGCGACGCGACTTCGATGGCTTGGATGCTCGACGCGGGGCCGTACTGCAGACTCTGCGACGAGAGCACCCCGATCGTGCGGGTGCGGCTGGTGACCAGCGCCCGCGCGGCGAGGTTGGGGCGGTAGTCGAGTTCGGCCATCACGTCGAGCACGCGCTTCTTGGTCTCGGCGCGCAGGCTGGGATGGTCGTTCAGGACGCGGGAGACCGTCTGGTGCGAGACCCCGGCGGCGCGGGCGACGTCGTAGATGCTCGGCGCCCGCGACGCGGGCTTGTCTTCCGGCATCGGGGCACCGCGGCTCTCTGTGATCGGCGCCTCCGACGCTGGACCGGGGCGCCCTCGCGGGCGACTCGCCCGTCCGCGGGCGCGTGTGAGCACACTTTACGTGCCTCCGAGCGAGGCCGATATAACGAAGAATCCTCGGTCTGCGGCGCGCCAATTGCTCGAGGTCCCGGGCGGGTCAGCTCTCGAGAGCGTGCCGCACCGCATCGTCCACGATGTGGCTGACGTGAGTGTCGGCGACGGAGTAGTGCGCCTCGCGGCCGACTCGCTCGACCGCGACCAGACCGGCGGCCCGGAGGGTACGCAGATGCTGCGAGACGAGGGGCTGCGAGAGCCCGGTGCTCTCGGCGAGGTGCCCGACCGTCGATGGTTCGGCCGCGAGCGCCCGTAAGAGGCGCAGTCGTGAGGACGAGGAGAGCACCTTGAACAGCTCGGCGGCTGGTTCGAGGTCCTCGGTCATCTGCACATCCAATCAGACGTGCAGGCGATCGGCCGGTCAGCACGGAGCCTCTGCCCTGCCGCATGTGCACCTGTGGAGTGGGTATCGGCCAGGCCGACTTCGGCGTGGGCGCGAACCAGCAGTCGAGCACGGCACTGTCCTCGGGAAACATGGCGTCCGTTCCTGGCGAGAGCTAGCCGACCGTGACCGCAGCGGCGGACGGGCGGGTGCCCTGCCGCATCCAGACGAAGAAGCCGACCAGGGTGAACGCGCCGTAGAAGACGTACATCAGCCCGGATGCGTAGTAGCCGGCCGAGAACAGCAGCGGCACGCCGACCAGGTCGACCGCCACCCAGATGAGCCAGAACTCGACCCAGCCCTTGGCCATTCCGTAGGTGGCGAGGACGGAGCCGACGAAGATCCACGCGTCGCTCCAGACCGGCTCGTAGGAGCCGAGCGCGCGGAACACGGGCGTCAGCACCGCGATGCCGCCGACCATGCCGAGCACCAGCAGGCCGCGTGTGCGCCAGGACGCCCAGCGCGGCTCGATGAGGGTCGCGGAGTCGTCCGGGCGGTGCGTCCACCGGTACCAGCCGTAGATGCTGACCAGGATGAACATCACCTGCCGCCCGGCCTGGCCGAGCAGGGTGACGGGGTTCGGCGTGCCGAACAGGGCACCCATGAAGACCGTGAACAGCAGCACGTTGCCGACCAGGCCGACGGGCCAGGCCCAGACCTTCCTCCGCATCCCGCCAAGAGCGCTGAGCAGCCCGAAGACGTTACCGATGACCTCCCGCCAGAGCACGGTCTGATCGCCGAGGACGATCTGCGCGTCGAACAGCCAGTGCACGAGGTCCACGAGGCCTTCTTCCTGAGTCGGGGTGCCGGGTGGTGCAACCCTGCCCCAGGCCGGGCCATTCCCGGTACGGGCGGATGCGGACACCGCGCGCCGACCCTGAAAGCGCGGGCCGCAGCGAGAACGCGACAGGCGTCCTCTCTCCTCGCCAGGAGCGAGCGTGCCGACGTCGTTGTTCTCACTTCTGCCCAGAAGTGAGAGTAAGGAAAGCCATGTTCTCACTTCTGGCTGCAAGTGAGAGTAAGAACTACCCTTGTTCTCATGAGCGAATGGCCGCCCGTGCACTACGAGACCTTAGCCTGGGCGTCGAAGACGCCCCGCGAACTCCTCACGCGACGACAGTGGGAGGCCAGCAGGGGCGAGTACCAAGCGGCTGTCCCGCCCTTGCTCGCGGAGGTCCCGGTCGAGATCAGTCCGGCCGTCGTCGCCGAGGCGGCGGACGCATCGGCGCTGCTCACTCGGTTCGACGCAGAGGTCGGGTTCTCTCTGCTCCCGTTCGCCTCCATCCTGCTCCGCAGCGAATCGGCGTCGTCCTCGCAGATCGAGAACCTCACCAGCGGTGCGCGGGCGATCGCGGAGACTGAGATCGGGGAGCGGGACAGCGGCAACGCGTCCCTCATCGTCCGCAACGTCCGCGCCCTGCAGGCGGCCCTCGCACTCGCGGACCGCCTCGACTCTCGAAGCGTGATCGACCTGCACGCCGCGCTGCTGGCCGATCACCGCCCCGAACTGACCGGCCGCTACCGGGACGAGCAGGTCTGGATCGGCGGATCCGGCGTCAGCCCCCACGGGGCTGCCTTCGTCCCTCCTCGGCATGAGCGGGTGGAGTCGGCGATCGAGGACCTGATCGCGTTCGTCGCCCGCACGGACGTCCCCGCCCTGACGCACGCCGCACTCGCCCACGCGCAGTTCGAGACCATCCACCCGTTCCCCGACGGCAACGGCAGGACCGGCCGCGCCCTCGTCCAGGCGATGCTCCGGGCAGCGCGCCTGACGACGACGCTGACCATCCCCATCTCCGCCGGTCTCCTGCACGATGTGGACGCCTACTACGCAGCGCTCGGCGCCTACCGTGAGGGCGACGCCGACGCCATGGTTCTCGCCTTCAGTGCCGCCTCGGTTTTCGCTGTCGGCAACGGTCGCGTCCTCGTCGCCGACCTCGAGGAGGTCCGTGCGGGGTGGATCGACCGGATCGGAGGCCTGCGCCCGCATCACTCGGCCAGGCGTGTCGCGGACCTCGCGCTCGAGCAGCCCGTGCTGTCCTCGACCCTGGTGGCCGAGCGGCTTGGGATCTCCGCAGCGGGGACTTACCGCGCTCTGGATGCACTCACCGAGGTCGGCGTCCTGCGCACTGCGAACTCGTACCGGCGGAACCGGCTCTGGATCGCCGACGACGTCATCCGGGCGCTGGACGCCTTCGCCGACCGTGCGGCCCGGCGCTCGCGACGAGGCTGACGCCCAGCAGCACCGCGGCGACCGTAGGCTGGCAAGATGACGTCCCGGGTGCGACTCCTGCTGGCCTCCTCGCACCCCGGGCCGACCGTGACCGTCACCGTGCTGGCGACCGTGATCGCCTCAGCGTCCGGGCATCCGCTCGGGCTGGTCGTGCTGGTGGCGCTCGCCGTGCTGCTCGGGCAGCTCTCGATCGGGCTGGCGAACGACTGGATCGACGCCGACCGCGATCGGGCGGTGGGGCGCACCGACAAGCCGGTCGCGCAGGGGTTGATCGGCGTGGGCACGGTCCGCGGGGCTGCCCTGGGTACCGCAGCGGCGGCCGTGCTGGTCTCGCTGCTGCTGGGGCCGGTCGCCGCGATCGCTCACCTGGTGCTGGTCGCCGCGGGGTGGGCCTACGATGCGGGGCTCAAGCGCACGCTCTGGTCGGTCGCTCCGTTCGTGGTCGCCTTCGGGCTGCTGCCGGTGGTCGCGGTCGCGGCGGGCGACGGAGGACTCCCTGCCTGGTGGGCGATGGCGACCGGAGCGGTGTTCGGCATCGCGATCCACTGCACGAACGTGCTCCCCGACCTGGTCGACGACGAGGCCACGGGCGTTCGCGGATTCCCGCACCGTCTCGGGCTGCGGCTCTCGGGAGTGGTCGCGTTCGGTTCTCTGGTGGTTGCGGCGCTACTCGTGCTCGGCGGTCAGCTCGTCGGCGACCAGCCCGTGCGCGGGACGGGAGTGGTGCTCGCGGTGCTCGGGACGCTCGCGGTGATCGTGCTCGCCGCCGCCGGCATCCGCCTGGTGCTGACCGGGCCGCCGACGCGGACGCTGTTCCGGCTGGTCATCGCGGCGTCGCTGGTGCTGGTGGTCGAGCTCGGGCTTGCGGGCGCGCGACTGATCGGCTGAACGGCCGGGCCGCCGCTCAGGACCAGCGCATCGCGTAGACGCGGGCGAGCAGATCCGAGGTCGGCAGGGCGAGCGCCGTGCGGAGGAACGCCTCGCGGCCGCGGTGAGCGAGCACACCGAGCGGACGTCCGAGCGCCATGTTCGCCTCCGCCTGACGCGCCGCGCGACGGGCCGCGATGGTGCGGCGCCGAGCGAAGTCGGGCCAGGGTCCGCCCTCGCCGCGGTGGACGGCACCGGCGAGCAGGGGAGCGAGCTCTGCGGCGTCGAGCCAGCCGAGGTTCATACCCTGCCCGCCGATCGGGCTGATCTCGTGAGCGGCGTCACCGATGAGGACGACGCGGCCGACGCCCATCCGCTCGGCCTCGCGACGCCGCACCCCGAAGCCGCTGAGCATCGTGCAGGTCGCTGGATCGGCCTCGGCGCCCGTCCGGTCGCGGACGGTGACGGCCAGGGCGAGCGCCGCCTCCTGGTCGGGGGCTTCCTCCGGCCGCCACGCGGGAGCACCGAGTGAGCGGTCGGGGCCGCTCAGCGCGACGTAGCGGCGCCTCCCGCCCGGCAGCGGGAACGACTCGACCACTCCCGCCGGGCCGACGTCGACCAGCGCGGTGCCGGTGAGACCGGCGGGCTCGGGGTCGGTGAAGTCGCCCATCACGTAACGGTCGGGATAGTCGCGGCCGGTGGTGCGGATCCCGAGTAGCTCGCGGACGGTGCTGCGAGCGCCGTCCGCGCCGACGACGAAGGCGGCGGAGACCGAGACCGGCTCGCCGCCGGGCCCGGTTCCGGTCACCTCGACCCGGGAGCCACGGCGCAGCAGGCCGGTCAGCGCGAGTCCGGGGCGAAGCGCCTCCGGAGCCGCCGCCTCCAGCCGCTCGCGGAGGATCGCCTCGGTGCGGTGCTGGTCGAGCGTCACGACGTAGGGATGCGTCGCGGAGGCGCTCGCGAACGAGAGCGTGCCGAGGGTGCGCCCGCGGCTGCGCGCGACGCCCTCGCGGACGCGGGTGGCCTCGGCCAGCACGGGCACATCGGCGCCGACGGCGGCGAATGCGTCGAGCGAGGGCGGGTGGATGCCGATCGCCCGCGAGCCGTGCGGCACGGCCGGACGCCGCTCCCACACCTGCACGCCGACTCCGTCCCGCGCCAGGAGCGCGCCGAGCAGAAGCCCGACCGGACCGCCGCCGACCACGAGCACGTCCGTCTCCGCTGTCACGGCACGAGCCTAGGCAGCGGTGGCGCGTCGGGCGAGGGGGTGCGCTCGGCCGCCGCGCGTGCTCGCGTCCGCGCGAGCGCTGTGCAGCGTCCGCCCGGCCGCGTCACTCCGGGCCGACGACCAGCTCGTCGTCGGCGGCGCGCGAGACGCACGGCATGATCCAGTCGCGCTGCTCCTCGGGGGTCAGCACGAGGTCGCGGTGCTCCGCCGTGCCGCGGACCAGGCGGAGGCGGCAGGTGCCGCAGGTGCCCGACTCGCAGGAGGAATCGACATCGATCCCCCAGGAGCGGAGCGCTGTGAGGAGCGAGCGGTCGGCCGGGACCTCGACGGCGGCGCCGGTCGGCTCCCAGACAGCGGTGAAGGGGGACGCCCGGCCGCCGAGGGCGTCGACGCCCGCGAAGTCCTCCACGTGGATCCGGCTCGGGCGCCAGTGCACGGTGAGGGCGAGGACGTCGTCGATCAGGGCGGACGGACCGCAGCAGTAGACGCGGGCGTCCTCGTCGGGCTCGGCCACGAGCGGCCAGAGGTCGAGCCGGCCGTGAACCGAGCTGTGGTGCACGAGGGAGCCGTCGGCCGAGAACTCGTCGAGCCAGGCGGTGTCCTCCGGGGTGCGGCTGAGATAGACCACCTGCACGGCCGAGCCCCGCTCGCGGAGCTCGGCGGCCATCGCGCGGATCGGGGTGATGCCGATCCCGCCGGCGATCAGGAGGTACCGGGCGGCGGGCTGGAGCGCGAAGGTGTTCGCGGGAGGCGCGGAGGCGAGCACGTCGCCGACGCGCACGTCGTCGTGGAGACTCCGGGATCCACCCCGGCCCTCCGGCTCGCGGCGGACCGCGATCGTGTACTGCGGCGGCTGCGCGGATCCGGGCTCGACGAGGCTGTAGCTGCGGCGATCACCGGACGGAGTGGTGAGCGTGAGGTGCGCGCCGGCCGAGTAGCCGGGCAGCGGCGCGTCGTCCGCGCTGCGCAGGACCAAGCGGGTGACGGCCGAGGTGAGCGCCTCCCGCTCGGCCACCACGAGTCGCAGCTCAGCCACGGAGCACCAGCTCGTCGCCGACAGTGAGCGTGCCGCCGTCGAGGACCTCCGCATAGACGCCGAGGAGTTCGTGGCCGTAGGTGTCGTGCAGCAGCCGCGGCACCGGCAGATCGCGCCGTCCGGTGCCCGGCTCGACCTCGGTCGCGGCGCATCGCTCGGTGGCCTTCGTGATCCGCAACCGCAATCCGCCCGCGGTCAGCTCGCGCCCCAGCAGATCGAGTTCGCTCCAGGCGGGCAGCCCCTCGAGGTGGATGTTGCCGCGGAACCGCAGCGGGTCGATGCTCCGGCCGGCGCGATCGGCGAGGTCGCGCACGCTCGCCAGATTGATCAGCGAGACGTACTCCATCTCGACGTCGGAGCTGCGGGCGGAATCGGTGAAGCGGCGACCCTCGTCCTGTGCGATCACTGGCTCGACGCCGGGTGGCAGGTCGAGCACGCGGGCGGCGAAGGAGCGCAGCGCGGCGCGCCCCTCCTCCGTGCCGAGATCGGCGGTGAGAACCCGGTGCCCGCGGACATCGATCGTGAGCACGCCGCTCTCGGGGTCGAGGTGCGTGCTCAGGCCGGCGAGGCGGGCCTCGGCGACGAGCACGAAGTACTCGCGTTTGGAGATGCCGTGCCGCATCCCCGGCCGGTAGGCACCGCCGGGACGGGCGAGCGCGATCGTGCGGTCGAAGGGGACGCCGCGGCCGGCCGTGAGCGCGACACAGGGGAGGGGCTGCGGAGTCAGACCCTTCACGGGGTAGACGAAGAGGCCGTCCACGCGTGTCGTCATGGGTCCATCCTGGCGTATCGCGGCGGGCGGTCGGGCTCGACCGCGGGGCCCGTGGCGCGGGTCAGGACTGGAGCGAGAGGCCGACCAGGGGCGGGACGACCAGCGCGCCGAGCTCGACGATTGCGACGCTCGCGCCGACACCGAGGGTGATGGCCGAGAGCAGCCGCGGGCGGTCCCGGCGCACGACGCCGATCACGCCGACGAGCGCGGTCGCGGTCGCGAGCACCAGCATCATGACTCCGAGAGCGGCGAAGAGCGCGCCGATCTGGGTGGTGTCGAGGCCGCCCCGATACGCGAGGACCGGGACGGTGGTGGTGAGCGCCGTCCGCGCGACCTGCGCGAGGACGAGCACGATCGCGAGCACCAGGCCGATGATGCCGACGACGTCGCGGGGTCGGGGCTGCGGGTGGGGGTGCGGGGCGGAGGCGGTCACGCGGTCGAGCCTAGGTGCGGGTGCGGGCGCGGGGCGAGCGTGGTTCCTGCGGGGTCGGGCGCTCGCTCTCCCCTTGCGGTCGGACCGCGACGCCCGCACGCTGGGGCTATGACCGGATGGAGTGTGCTGGAGATCGTCGGAGCCGTGGTGGTCGCCCTCGCGCTGATCGGACTCGCCGTCGCCGTCGGAGCGGGCGAGGAGATCGCGTTCGTCGCTGTGCTCGTCGCGTTCGCCGCGGGGGTTTCCGGACTCGGTCTGCACATCGCCGGCCGAGAGGCTCGCTACCGCCGCGACAACCGCTGAAGGGTCAGCGTCCGAGGTGCAGCACGCCGGTGGTGATCAGGCCGCTGCGCGTCGTCCATGCCCAGCTCCTCCACCAGCGCGCGGTCATTCCCGTCGACGTCGCCGCCGAAGTAGGGCGGGTCGTCGCTCGCAACCGTCGCGACCAGGCCCTCGCGGAGCATCGCGGGCAGCGGATGATCCGCCATCGTGTTCACCGCACGCAGGGCCGCGTTCGACACAGCGACGCGAGGAGCGGTGATCACGTCGCCGGAGCGGTGGAGCCGACCGCCCTCCGGGGACGGCGCAGCAGCCGCAGTCCGGTCGCCAGCTGCCACGCGGTGACGGTGTAGACGGAGGCACGCTCCACCACACCGTCGGACAGCAGATCCACGCCGGGCACGCGCGTGTCGACCCTGACGCGGCGACGGCCTCGGCTGCGAGGTAGTCGGAGTCCGACTAGCGCCGGAGCGACCACCACCGGCGGCGGCGCTCGGGTTCGGCCTCAGCGCGCGCGAGGGCCGCCGCGGTGCGGGCGGCGCGGCGCTCGGACCAGGCGGTGACCTCCGCGTCGACGTCCCGGAGCGGCGTGACGACGGGCGGTCCGCCGAGCAGCTGCCGCCGCGCCTCGATCACCCGCGTGTTGAAGTCGGCGAGCTCGGCGCGCACCTCGTCCTCGCGGTGCAGGCGGTCGAGCCGCTCGTGGAGCGTGCGGTCCTCGGAGCGGAGGAGGAAGGCGGCCGGGCCGATCCCGGTCAGGTTCTCGCGCTCGATCTTGCGGCGGATCCACCAGTCCGGGTCGTGAGCCGCGCCCAGGTCCGGCAGCGGCTTGCCCGAGCCCGGCAGATCGTCGACATCGCCCCGGCGGATCGCGAGCTGGATCGCCGTCTCGACGAACACCGCCCGTTCGCTCGGGTCCTCCGGCAAGACGGGCTGCTCCGGCTCCTCCCCGACCGCGCCGCTGACCCGGTACCGGGCGGCCCGTTCCTTCGCATCCGACATCCCTCCACGCTAGAACGCGCTCCTCGGCACGGGCAAGCGCCCGCGGCGACAGGGGACGGCTGCGGCTGCCCACCACGACAAGGGCGGGCAGCCGCAGTCACAGCGACGCCGCGCGGCGCTACAGCAGCGCTGGAGGAATCGCGGTGATCAGCATCACTTGCAGGGCGGCGACTTCTTGTACCAGACCTGGTGGGCACCGTTGATCAGCCGGATCGCGACCAGATCCGCTCCTGTCTCGACGCCGGAGGCCGTCCCCGGCTGCGCCGAGCCGTTGTCGCCGTGAATGCTCCCGTCCGAGTTCTGGAACACGAGTCCCGCTGATCCGGGACTCGAGACGATCCGGATCGCGTCCGCCGAGTCCTTGACGGGCTTTTCGGAGGTCTTTCCGGTGCCGGCGTTGTAGACGTAGAGGCCGTCGGACTTCTTGTACCAGACCTGATCCTGGCCGTCGACGGTGCGGATGGAGACCAGGTCGGCGCCGGTGTCGACTCCCTTTTCGGTGCCCGTCTGAACTGCGCCGTTGTCGCCGTGGATGCTCCCGTCGGAGTTCTGGAACACGAGCGCCGCAGACCCGGAGCGGGAGATGATCTTGATCGCGTCGGCCGAATTCGCCACGGGCTTCTCGGAGGTCTTTCCGGTGCCGGCGTTGTAGACGTAGAGGCCGTCGGACTTCTTGTACCAGACCTGGTCCTGGCCGTCGACGGTGCGGATGGAGACCAGGTCGGCGCCGGTGTCGACTCCCTTTTCGGTGCCCGTCTGAACTGCGCCGTTGTCGCCGTGGATGCTCCCGTCGGAGTTCTGGAACACGAGCGACCCCCGCCCGGACGTCGAGATCACCTTGATCGCTTTCGCCGAGTCCTTGACCGGTCCGGAGACAGCGCCGCTGCCCGCGTCGTACTTGTACAGCCCGTCGGACTTCTTGAACCACACCTCGGCATTGCTGTTCGTCCGAATCGAGACGCGGTCGACCTTCGTGTCCACGCCGGAATCGGTGCCCTTCTGGGCAGTGCCGTCGTCGCCGTAGATCGTGCCGTTCGAGTTCTGGAACACGAGGTCCGCCGAGGTGCTGACGGCGACGACCTTGATCGCGTCCGCCGAGTTCTTCACCGGCCCGGAGGTCTGGCCCGAGCCCGCGTCGTAGACGTAGAGGCCGCTGTCGGCGGAGGGGTCGGCCGAGACCGGAGCCGAGGCCGAGAGCGAATCCGACGTCGCCGCGAAGGTGCTCTTCCCGCCGCGGGCCGGGACCGAGATATCCGGAAGCGTGATGAGCCCGTCGGAGCCGGTCGTCCCGGTGTAGGAGGTCTTTCCATCCGCGAAGGTGTAGCCGTCGGCGAGCTTCACCGTCACGGAGCGGCCCGGGTCCGCGGTCGTTCCATCGGTCGTGCGCTTGACCTGCACCCCGGTGATCGTGCCGCAGGCGGTCCCGCTGTACGAGGACCGGGTGAAGGCGAGCGTCGGCGATCCGGAGGCGGCGGCGGCGGGCGTGGCGGTGGTGACGGCGACCGCGGGGACAGCCCAGGCGGCTCCCTTCACCAGGGTCCGACGCCCGACTCCGTTCTCAGTGGGGATGCTCCAGCCCTCGCTCAGGGTGATGGTGCGGGTGGTGGTCGGCTTCTTCATGCAGTACTCCGATGTGCTCGGTGATCAGGACGCTTCACATCGTGGGGATACTCCGGCGCCGCGAAGGAACTGGAAAGCCGATCGGAGAGGATCCGGGTCGTTCTCCGAGAGGATCCGGTAGCGAGGCGCCCTCTCGCGGGGGCGGCCGTCGCGGCCTGCGCATCATGAGGGGAGCACCCGGAACGGCTGCTCTGTCCTGATCCGCCGCACGGAGGTCCGAATGCCGTCCTGTCACGACGTCCGGCGGGAGAGCGGAATGTCCCTCGTCCGGGAGGAGGCCGCGGAGTGGCTGGCCGCGAAGAACTACTGCGTTGCGGTCACGTCGTCGAATCTGCGTGTCGTGGGTGACTGGGTCGTCATCGACGAATTCTCGCTGGGCCGCTTCTATCACAACGCCCCGTCGCTCATCCGGCATTCGAGCGGGAGCGGAGTAGCGCTGCTGATCGTGGTGGACGGGGGCGTGCATGTCACCCGGGGCGCGGAGAGCTGGGACCTGGACAAGGGCGACGCGCTGGCGATGCCGCGGGACTGCCGCGTGGAGCTGCGCAGCGTCGGACCCTACGGTGTTGTCGAGGTGGAGCTGGGGGAGCGGTTCACCGGCCGGTACGCGGTCGAGAACGGCACCGTCCCGACCCGCATCTCGGCCGAGACGGGGACCCTGCGCCTCCTCGTGAGCGCGAGCTCCCTCACCCTCACGATCGCCTCGAGCATCGACTGCTCCGAGTGGCAGCACCTCAGAGACGTGAATCGAGGCGGCGGCAGGAGGGGCGCTGCGCTGCGCCGACTACGGCAGCGAGGTCGCCGGGCCCTACGCCGCACTCCTGCGCAGGGCTCGGGAGACGATCGGCCGCCGCGCTGCGGAGGCGGACTTCAGCGTGACGGCCCTCGCCACCGCGCTCGCCGTCTCGCCCGCGCTACTGCATCGCGCGTTCGCCGCGATCGGCAGCACTCCTCTCACCGAGATCCGGCGCGAACGAGTGGCCGCGGCTCGTCGGATGCTGGATCGTCGGCGCTCGCCGTCCGCCGTCGAGCTGGAGAGGGTCGCAGCACTGTCGGGCTTCCGCTCGCTGCGGGCGCTGCGCACCGCCTCTCGCGCGATCGACCTGAACCGGAGCGGCTAACGCCATCCGCTCCGCCGTCCGCGACCGCCGCGTGAGGGGGTGCGGGTCCTCCTGCATATGGCGCCACCGCGCGCACGACGTCCCGGATTCAGGCACGCTCGACATCGTGACGACGACTGAGCGTGATTCGATCATCACCCCCCTACAGCCCCGGGCGAGGCACACCTACGATGCGCTCGTGAACGCTACGCGTGAACTCGTGCGGGAGCATCGCGGTGCCTGGCCGGCGACGAGCGACGTCGCGGAGCGGGCAGGTGTCTCCATCGGGAGCCTCTACCGCTACTTCACCGACATCCGGCACCTGATGGCGACCGTGCACAGCGAGGACCAGGTGTTCCAGGCGCACCGCGAGCTGCTCCGAGCCGCCGGTGCCGCCGCGCGTCGACGGCCGAGACCCGGCGCGCGGCAGCAGGCGGAGGCGGCTCTCGAGGCCCTGATCATCGTGCTCAGCGAAGACCCGGATCCGGAGCTCGCCGCGGCCATCTGCGAATAGGTTCGGAGCTGCGACGGGTCCCGGGAGCATCGGGGTGGTTCAGCTGTGGCGGAGCATCCGGGAGAAGTAACGGCAGCACGGCGGCCGGGCGCTGTGGCCCGACCGCCGCGCTGATGTCCGTGCGCTGCTCGTCTCAGCAGGGATAGGCGCGCTCCCGTCAGCTGCAGGCGGGGGACTTCTTGTAGGCGTACAGTTCGGCGGTGAGTGAGACCAGGTCGGCACCCTTGTCGACATCGGAGGCGGCACCGGGCACAATCTTGCCGTCGCTGGTGCGGACAGTGCCGTCCGTGTTCTGGAAGATGAAGGCGGCCCCTCCGTTCGACGAAATGAGCGTCTGCGCCGTTGCCGAGGAGTCGAGCGGACCCTTGGTCGAGCCGTCCTTATAGTTGTAGAAGTAGATGCCGTCGGATTTCTTGTAGCAGTAGAGTTCGTTGGTGATGGAGACGAGGCCGGCGCCGGTGTCGACTCCGCTTGTGGTGCCTTTGACGATTCCGCCGTCGCTGGTGTGGAGCGAGCCGTCGGAGTTCTGGTAGATGAAGGCGCCGCCTCCGTTCGTGGAGATGAGTTTGATCGCGTCCGAGGAGTCTTTCACCGGTCCACTGGTGGCTCCGGTCTTGTAGTTGTAGAAGTAGATGCCGTCGGATTTCTTGTAGCAGTAGAGTTCGTTGGTGATGGAGACGAGGCCGGCGCCGGTGTCGACTCCGCTTGTGGTGCCTTTGACGATTCCGCCGTCGCTGGTGTGGAGCGAGCCGTCGGAGTTCTGGTAGATGAAGGCGCCGCCTCCGTTCGTGGAGATGAGTTTGATCGCGTCCGAGGAGTCTTTCACCGGTCCACTGGTGGCTCCGGTCTTGTAGTTGTAGAAGTAGATGCCGTCGGATTTCTTGTAGCAGTAGAGTTCGTTGGTGATGGAGACGAGGCCGGCGCCGGTGTCGACTCCGCTTGTGGTGCCTTTGACGATTCCGCCGTCGCTGGTGTGGAGCGAGCCGTCGGAGTTCTGGTAGATGAAGGCGCCGCCTCCGTTAGTGGAGATGAGTTTGATCGCCTTCGCCGAATCTTTGATGGGACCGGTGCTGTCCTTGGCGCTGTTCTTGTAGTCGTAGAGGTAGATCCCGGTCTTGTCCGACGCGGTCGACGAGACCCGCGCGGAGGTTGTCAGCGAGTCCGAGGCCGCCTTGAACGCGCTGTCGCCGCCCGTTGAGGGGACCGTGATGTCCGGGAGTGTGACGAGGCCGTCGGTTCCGGTCGTGCGCGAGACCGTGGTCGAGCCGTCGGCGAAGGTGTAGCCGTCGGCGAGCCGCACGGTCACGACCTTGCCGGGGTCGGCGGTGCTGCCGTCGGTCGTCCGCTTCACCTGCACCCCGGTGATCGTGCCGCAGGCCTTGCCGCTGTAGGAGGACTGCGTGAAGGCGAGGGTGGGCGAGCCCGAGGCTGCTGCGGCGGGGGTCGCCACCGACAGGGCCAGCACCGGGACGGTCCAGGCGCTGCCCTTCACCAGGGTTCTGCGGTGGACCCCGTCTTCGGCGGGAATGGTCCAGCCGTCGTCGATGCGGATCTCGCGGGGAGTGCGGGGGGTCGAGTCGTTCATAGGGCCTCCAGGGCTTGTCGAATGCGGACGGCCCTCATGGTTCGCGGTGGACACGCGTCGGCGGAACCGTGGAGGCGGTGATCGGGACGATTCCGCAGAGAAGTCGGGAAGAAGCGACAGCCGAGCGGCTTCTCGGCAGGGCATGGCCGTTCTCTCGGGTGACGGCGACCTCCGTCTCGCCGCCGATGCCCGCTGGCGGAAGAGAAGGCCGTAGACATGGAGAAGTGGGGGCTGTCGAACCGGGATGGTTCGGCGGCCCCCACTGATCTGTGGTGGTAGCGGTCAGCTGGTTCTACGGAGTGGTCCTTCGGCGTTCCAAGCCGACCGATTGAGTGATCACGCTCCGGATCGAATCGTCCTCAGCAGGCCGGCTTCACATAGGTGACGTAGGAATCATTGTTCGCGGGATTGATGTCGGCGACCGCAGAGGTGACACCGGTGGCGATTGCCGTCGTCGTGCCGAGCTGGTGGAGCGTGCCATCGGGGGCAAGGGAAGTGAGGTTTCCGACGACGGTCGAATTCGCGGGCACGGTGTCCGAGGTGTCGACCTTCCCCGTGCTCAGATTCTTGCGGTAGAGGCTCGTCCCGACGATGTAGGTGACGTAGGTCTCATTGTTCGAACCGATTTGGGCGACTGCAGACGTGACTCCGGTCGCGATCGCGGTCGTCACTCCGAGCTGGTGGAGGGTGCCGTCGGGAGCGAGTGAGACGGTATTTCCGACCACGATCGAGTCCTTGGGGACGGTGTCCGGATCGCTGACGGCCCCCGTGCTCAGGGTCTTCCGGTAGAGGCTCGTTCCGACGATGTAGGTGACGTACGTCCCGTTGTTACCGCCGATCTCTGCCAGGGCAGAGGTGACGCCGGTGGCGATCGCAGTCTTCTCGCCAAGCTGGTGCAGGGTACCGTCCGGGGCGAGCGAGACGGTATTGCCGACGACGGTGGAGTCGGCGGGGATGGTGTCCGTCGTGTCGGAAGTCCCCGTGTTGAGGTTCTTCCGGTAAAGGGTGGTGCCGATGATGTACGTGACGTAGCGGTTTCCGTTGTTTCCCACCTGGCTGACGGCCGACGTGACCTTCTTTGCTACCGCAGTCGCGTTGTCGAACTCGTGGAGGGTGCCGTCGGGAGCAAGGGACGCGTAGTTACCCACGACAGTCGAGTCGCCGGGGACCGTGTCCGGTCCGTCGACCGAGCCGGTCGTGAGGTTCCGACGGTACAACGATGACGTCGAGGTGCTCGAGACGGGTGCCGACGCGGAAAGCGTGTCGGACGACGCGCCGAAGCTGCTGTCGCCGCCCTTCGCGGGGACCTTGATGTCCGGAAGAGTGATCAGGCCGTTCGCGTTTGTCGTCCCGGAGTAGCTCGTCGTGCCGTCTGCGAACGTGTACCCGTCGCTGAGGGTCACGGTCACGACCTTGCCCGGGTCCGCGGTGGTCCCGTCAGTCGTGCGCTTCACCTGCACGCTCGTGATGGTGGCGCAGCCGGTGCCGGTGTACTTCGCCTGCGTGAAGGCGAGTGTCGGCGAGTCGGATGCTGCGGCGGCCGGTGTGGCCACGGACATGGCGACGACGGGGACGGTCCACGCTGCGCCCTTGACGATGGTGCGGCGGTGGACGCCGTCCTCGGCGGGGATGGTCCAGTCGGAGGAGGCGATGATGAGGTCGCGGGTCTTCTTGGTCATGCGGTTGGTGCGCTTTCTCTCTGCGGATCGGACAGAGAAGAGTGTCTCCACGGGGTAGAAGCCGCCCACGGGATCGGGCTGTCCCCTTCGCGTCGACGTCCCTCGTGCTTCGCGTCGATGTCCACCCCGGCCCGAAGAGCAGGCGACAAGCAGGGCGGATCGGAATCCGACCGCGTAGGCCTGGCGGTGGCGCTCGACACGGGTCCGGTCGAGGCGCCGGTTCGTGTTGGCGTCGTCTGTACATCGTGTTTGCGTACGTTTCGCGCGGCGCTAGCCCCGATAGGGCGGAATCGAGGAGGCGCTCGGGTGATCGGGCGCTCTGTTGTCCGAATGCACACCCGAAAAGAAAGTTCGAGCATCTCATGCCGAAGAAAACCCGCGACGTCATCGTCGCTTCATCCGACTGGACCGTTACCTCCGCCGATGGCGTCCACCGCCGCACAATCGTGAAGGGCGCCGCTTGGACCGTTCCGGTTGTGGCGATGTCCGTCGGTACGCCGGCTGCTGCGGCGTCGAATTCGCCGACGCTGGCATTTACCCAGAACTCGTACAGCGGCAACGCGTGCGAAACGATCACGGGCGTCCAGGTGAAGCGCACGACCGACGGCACGACGGCCGACGCGGGAAAGGTCGTGACCGTCACCCTGAAGGACGGCTTCACCTTCGCCGACGGAACGACCACCTATTCCGCCACCACCGACAGCTCCGGCCTCATCACCCTTCCGAACATCAAGGTGCCCACCGGAGAGAAGTCGACCACTTTCACCGCCACCTCGGACTCGCTTTCCGGCTCGGCACCTGCGACCTCGACGGCGTACGCCGTGCGCCGGTACTATCACGCTCCTGGAGCGTCGACGGGCTCAAGCAGCCTCATCCGCGCTGGTTATAAGGGTGCTACGGCCTACGGTGATCAGATTTTCCTCACGTCGGACGGTCAGCTCCTCAACGGAGCCCCGTCGGGCTCTCCCGAGGTGATCGGAACGAACGTCACCTCTGTCTCGCAGGTCGAGTACGACTCGGCCGACAATATGTTCTTCAACTACGTGACGAAGAGCGGCGAGGTCCGCATTTACAAGAGGGACTCGGGCAACACAACCGGAGCAAGCAGCCTCACGAAGTCGGATGAGAAGAATGCCACCGCCTATGGTGACGGTATTTATCTCACGTCGGCCGGGGCTCTTTACTTCAGCTCGCAGGCCATCGGCACCGATGTCGCGTCCGTTTCTCAGGTCAATTACGCCTCAGATAACTCGATCTACATCGACTACGTCACGAAGAGCGGGGAGGTCCGCCAGTTCTACAAGAAGGGCGACCAGACCACCGGCTCGAGCAGCTCTGTCACGACGGGCAAGACGGGCGCCACTGCCCTCGGCGACAACTTCTACCTCACTTCCTCCGGAGATCTCGTCTCCGCCACCACGACTATCGCAACCGATGTCACGTCCGCTTCTCAGCTGGCGTACGACAGCGCGAACGGAATCTACATGGATTACGTCACGAGCACGGGCGACGTCTACCTTTACTACAGGAAGTCCGGCGACTCGACCGGCACGTCGACGAAGAAGGCGTCAGGCTTCAAGGATGCCACCGCGCTGGGAGAGTCGATGTTCTTGACCAACGACGGCAAGCTCTACAACGCAGGAGAGCTCATCGCCACCGGAGTCACGTCTGCATCGCAGATCGCTTACGATTCGAAGGATGGTCTCTACATGAACTACGTGACCTCGAATAACCAGAGCTGCTGATCGTCGAAGCCGCAAGGAGAGTGGCGTCCGATCGAATCGGGCGCCACTCCCTCGTTGATCGCCTCGGTCGGCCCATTGGAGGTGCCGGAGCGCTCGACGTGGGCTTCCACCTGTCGGGTGACACCAGCGGCATCCCTCGGTATGAGGTGAAGTGTTCCCTGTGAGAGGTGATTCTCCTCCGGGTAGTCCGAGTGCGGTGTGAATCGATCGGCGAAGACCGAGCCGTCCCCGGGGCGAGCGGAGGACAGGGATCCATCGGTTTGCTTGAGCGGAGCAGAGAAGAAGGCTGATCCCCTTCAGGAGGGACCAGCCTTCTTGTACCGTTCTTCGATCACGAAGTTGTGGCCGCGTGATCGAATATTCTGCTGCTTACGCGCAGGTCGGCTTCTTCGTCACGTAGGTGAGGCGGTAGCCGCCACCTTCGATGAAGGTGAATCCGGCGGACGTCACGTTCTTCTGGTAGACCTTGTCCGACTGGTAGAGGTCGCCGTTCGAGGCGAGGAACGTGCCGTCGCCGATCGCGGTGGAACCGCCGGGGACGTTCTTGGACGACTCCTTCGCGAGGTTGGTACCCTGGCGGAACGCGCCCTTCTCGGTCGTCCAGTTGATGCGGTAGACGCTATCGTCGGTGTAGTTGAAGACAGCGGACTTCACGCCGGTGTCCAAGACCTTGTTGTCGCTGTACAGGTCACCGTTCTCGGCAAGGAAGACTCCATCGCCGAGAGCTTTCGAACCGGTGGGCACGTTGGTGTACTCCTGCTCTGCCAGGTTGGTGCCTTGGCGGAACGCGCCTTTGTCGGTCACATAGTTAAGCCGATAGACGTTGTCTTCTGCGTAGTCGAAGTGCGCCGAGGTCACGCCGCTCTTGTAGAGGGTGTTGCCCTGATAGATGTTACCGTCGGAGGTGAGGTAGAAACCGTCGCCGAGAGCAGTGGCGCCGTCCGGGACCTTCGTGAACTCCTCACGCTTCAGGTTGGTACCCTCGCGGAACGAGCTGGTGGCCGTCGTCCAGGACAGGCGGTAGGTGTTGTTGTCCGCATAGACGAAGTTCGCGGTCTTGACACCCGTGGCGACGACCTTGTTTCCTTCGTACAGGTCACCGTTCGGAGCCAAGTAGTAGGCGTCCCCGATGACCTTCGAGTCGGCGGGAACGGACTGGTAGGAGTCGTCCGGCGCGATCCCGGTGCCTCCTCGGAAGGCCACCGCGACCGTCGCATTCTGGATCTTGACGGGAGCTGTTGTACGTGTCGAACCCTGGGCTGCCTTCATGGACACGGTCTCGTTGTAGTTCGTCGTACTGCGAATGCCCGACAGAGTGACCTGGCCGCTACCGTCTGCCGGGAACGACTTCGTTCCGGTAGTGCCGTCGCTCCAGGTGAGGCCTTCCGGGAGAGTAACGCTGATCATGGTCCCGGCCGCGACCGGCGTGGTGCCATCAGTGGTGGCTTTGACGGTGACGTCCTTCAGCGTTCCGCAGGCATTCAGCGTGTAGGGGCCGTTGGTGAACGCGATGGTCGGCGTGTCGGATGCTGCGGCGGCCGGCGTCGCCACAGAGATGGCGACGACGGGGATGGTCCACGCGGCGCCCTTGACGATGGTGCGGCGGTGGAGGCCGTCCTCGGTGGGGATGGTCCAGTCAGCGGAGGAGAAGATGGCTGGATTTGTGGTTTTCTTCGGCACGGTGCGCTCGAACTTTCTGTCGATGTGGGTATGGACATCGAGCAGTGTTGTGAGCATGGGCCGCCGGGGAGGCGGTTCTTCCGGGTTTAGAGGCGAGGTTGCCGGAAGTGGCGGGAGGGGACCGAGCGGGAACTTCCACTCAAGGCAGGAAGATGTCCGAGAATTCTCCAGGGTTGCGGGTGGCCAATGGATGTGAACCCGACAACAGTTGTGATCGTCGGGAAGCCCTGGTTGAGGTGCCCCATTCTTTCTGGACCACCGCGGAATTGGTAGGATTACCGCGATGACCGAAAGGAAGGCCCGGGATGTCCAGTTCCCGTGGGAAGTATTCTCCGGAGTTCCGCGCGGAGGCAGTGCGCGAGGTGATTGATAGGTCGCGATCCGTCGCGGACGTCGCTCGAGAGCTCGGACTGGTTCCGCAGACCCTCACTAATTGGGTGGCTGCGCATCGCCGAACCCGTGCTGGCGGCGAAGAAGAACTGACTGTTCAGGACAGGGCGCGAATAAAGGAACTCGAACGGCGGGTCCGCGAACTCGAAGAGGAAAACCTGTTTTTGGGAAAAGCATCCGCGTTCTTCGCGAAGAAGTTCCGCTAGCCGCCAAGCTCGAACTCATTCGCCGCGAAGAACGCGACCCCAGCCGCACGCTATCAATCCGCGGACTGTGCCAGGCGGTCGGCGTCAATCGATCTAGCTATTACGAATGGCGCGATCGCAAGACCTCCGCAACCGCTGAATGGCGTATAGGTATCACCGAACTCATCCGAACAGCCTTTCAGGCCTCCGATGGCACCTACGGCTACCGCCGCATCACCGCGCAGCTGGCGCGGTGGGGCCGTCCAGTCGCCCACGAGACCGTCCGCCGGCTCATGCGCGCAGCAGGACTGGAACCCTGCCAGCCCAAGCCCTGGCGGCCGGTGACCACGACCCCAGGCGATCCGACTGACATCCCCGACCTCGTCAAGCGGGACTTCACCGCAAACCGACCCGGCTGCAAATGGGTCGGTGATATCACCTATATCCGCACCTGGGAAGGATGGGTCTACCTCGCGACCGTCCTCGACTGCTATTCAAAGAAGGTCGTCGGGTACGCCCTCGCCGACCACATGCGTACCGAACTCGTCAGCGAAGCTCTCGAAATGGCGGCAAGGAACCAGCCGAACCGGGCCGCGAAAACGATCTTCCACAGCGACCGCGGCTCCGTTTACACCTCCGCCGACTTCGGGAAACTCGCGAAGAAGCTCGACATCAGACAATCGATGGGCCGGACGGGAGTCTGCTGGGACAACGCGTGGGCCGAATCATTCAACGGAACACTGAAGAACGAGCGCTGCAATCGCACTCAATATCCGACAAGAGAGAAAGCGATCCGCGACGTGACACGGTACATCGAACTGCGTTACAATCAACAACGACTTCACTCGGGGCTTGACTATCGGACCCCGAACGAAGCCGAGCAGGCATGGATCACCGAGAACCTCGCCGCGTAGACAACTATTCAACTGGTCCAGGAAACGTTGGGCAGCTCAGGTCCTTCCTTGCGGGAAGAAACCAGGTTTGATGCGCGTGTGACGACTTTGCTCGGGACAAGGGTGACGCGGTCCTGGTCCGGTGCCGCCTGAATCGGATTTCCAGGTGGAGGCCCGCACCGGGGAGCCTGTCCGCCATAACGAACACGATGCTCCGGGCTCGCTGATCCATGCCCGAGTCCTCCCTGGGCAGCACTCCGGTCCGATCGATGGTCACCGGCTCCCGCCGTTCTGCAGCACGTTCGGTCGAGTGGCCAGCGGCGAGGGTTCATGTCCAACGGCGGCGCGCGCCGCGAGCGGTGGAGATCGAGCGGTCTGGGGAGCCCGGGAGGGCGATGATCCGCGCCACCGCCGTAGACGCATGCACCCGCGCCAAGTGGAGCAGCGACCGGGAGCTGAGGCGTCAGGTCTGACCCGAAGAGCTGCGAAGGAACGGATCCGGACGGCTTCGCCAGCCACGCACATTGGCTGGGGGCGTCGTCGTTGAGGCTTGCCCGCTGCTGACCCTCTGGTTCCCGCTTCATGCGAATGCGGCGACGGACCGAGTCCGCCTCGCCCCGGTTGGCGGCACGTAGGCCTGGGCATTCAGGACGCTCGCTCGATCGCGTGTCTCCTGAATCCCGCGTCCGGTCGGTCCCGTCGATCGTCTTCTCGATGCAGGGAACGGAGGCGCCCACGAAGCTCTGACGGCCCCGACCTGACGCCCTCGCGGGGGCCAGCCGCCCGGCGGCGCCTGCTGAGGGCCCAGCACGCCCTTGCGACCCATAACGGCAGACGCGCCAGCGCTTAGCGGTCATTGTTCCGGCCTGAGAGTGCTTTGACCGGGGAGCGCTGGCAACACTGCCTCTTGTCCGTATACACCCGAAAGAAAGTTCGTACATCTTTCGACGGCGGAGCGGGTTGTCGATAGGGTTCGGTTGTTGGCTTTCGTGTTGTCATCGAGTTCTCGCCCGATGGGTTTCTTCGCGGGTGTTGTTGCGGTGGTGCCTTGATATCCGGGGTCGGCTCTCCATTCCGCGTTGTCGAGGATCGGTTCCCAGCCGCAGAGCGTGATCGCGGCCCGGTCGTGTCGGGCGCCGGGCACGGGGTTTGACACGCACAACAAGCCGCCGTCGAGGTCGCACGCGATCTGGACGTTCAGGCCCTGCCGGTGGCGTTTCCGGGAGTAGTTCCCCCACGCGCTGGCGAGGTTCCCGGTCGGCACGTCCGTGCCGTCGACCAGAAGGACCCGACCGATCCCGGCCTCGGTCAGAGCTACACCGGACAGGCAGCACGCTTCCTCGATCAGCGGGACGATCCGGCGGTAGATCCGTGACACGGTCGGCTGTGAGACGCAGACCAGGTCACTGACCGCCATCTGGTTCAGGTTCTGCCGCACCAGCACGAGAGTCACGATGATCTGTTCCCGCAGATTCAGGGTCGCCACTCTTCCCGTCGACGTCGCGCGGGACTGCATGATCTGCCAGATCCGGGAAACGAGTTCCGTGATCTGCTCCGAATCAAGTCCTGTAGTAGAGTTGTAGCGCATCGGCTTCTTGCTCCGAGAAATAGAGATTGTAGGAAATCCTATTCTTTCCCGCGAGAAGCCGATGCCTTCACAGCGACATGCGCCAATCAGAGCTTATGAATAACGCTCTAAGAGGCTTATGTAAAATTCGGGTAGGGCTTCACCAAACCCCTGGTCAGAGGCCTGTTCGCTGGGCGCGCCAGGGAATTTTGCATAAGCCTCTAAGTCTCAGCTTTATCATCAATGAAGAGGTGCTAAAGGTGAGTGGTACCGATCCAACACACGCAGTACTTGAGCGACGAGGTAGCCCCGTGCCGGAGTCGGCGCAAGGCTGACGACGAACAATTTCGCGGAGCGTGCGGGAGTATCGATCTATGGCATTGACTACTCATTCACAAAACGCCGCCCCTGCGAACACTGCTCAACCTGGACCATCCGGTCGTCCCAACGCACCATTACTTTGTTCCATCCCCGGCGCTCGGGAGGAGTGAGGGGGGATTGCATGATTCGCGACGAACGAGAAGAAGGTCGAGTTCCACGGCGGGAACTCGACCTTCTTCTTGGTTTAGTTACTTGCGCTGATATCTTCTTGCGCAACATAACCACTGTGCATTCGACTGAATGCTAACAGACATCCTTAGACCACCTTATGCACAGGCAGGCGACTTCTTGTAGTACAGAACTGCTGCGGAGTCCTCCGTGCGGTACGCGTACAGATCCGCCCCTACCTCAACGTTGGTCTCGGTACCAGGGATGATTTTGCCGTCAGAGAAGCGAATCGTTCCATCTTCGTTCTGGAAGGCGAAGTTGGTACCGTCAGTGATCATCGATTTAGCGGTCTTCGAGTTATCAATAGGCCCACTCGTTACCTTAGTGGTGGTATTGTACTGGTAAATACCGTCGGCCTTCTTGTAGTAGACGATCGCCTCGTTGTCGACCACGCGAATGGTAACAAGGTCCGCTCCAACAACGACGTTTTTGTCCGTGTTAGGGACCGGGCTACCATCCCTAAACCACAAGGAACCATCTTCATTCTGATAGACAAGGTTCTCTCCGACGACCGTAATCGACTTGGCGTTCTTCGAGTCAGATGTCGGAGTGTTCGGGTCGCCGAGAGGACCCGATGTCTGCTTCGTGGTCGTGTCGTAGGCGTAAATTCCGTCGGTCTTCTTGTAGTAGACAATGGCCGAGCCGCCCTCTACACGAATGGCGACCAGGTCCGCCCCCACGACCATATCCTTATCGGTGCCAGAGATTATCTTTCCATCGCTGGTCCTAATCGATCCATCTTCGTTTTGGTAGACGAAATTGGTACCGACGGCCTTGATCGACGTGGCAGTCGATGAATCTGGGATGGGACCCGAGGTCTCTTTAGTGGTGTTGTTATACGAGTAGATGCCATCGGATCGCTTGTAGTAAAATACCGCCGCCCCGCTCTCAATCCGGGTGGCGACGAGATCTGCTCCGACGATGACGCCGCTCTCCGTGCCGGGGACAACATTTCCGTCAGCGTACCGTAGAGAACCATCCTTGTTCTGGGAGACGTAGTTGAGCCCGGCGGTCTCGATGGAAGTCGCCGTCGAAGACTCCTTGATCGGACCAGCGGCCGCCTTGGTGCTCGTGTTGTAGCTGTAGATGCCCGTCTTTGCAGTTGCAGTGCTCGACACCGGGGCGCTCGTGGTCAGCGTGTCTGACTTCGCAGCGAAAGTACTATCGCCACCCTTGGACGGCACCTTGATGTCCGGAAGCGTAATGAGGCCGTTGGCATCAGTCGTTCCGGAGTAAGTCGTCGTTCCGTTAGCGAAGGTGTAACCGTCCTTCAACGTCACCGTCACGGTCTTGCCCGGATCTGCGGTGGTGCCATCCGTTGTGCGCTTGACCTGAACGCCAGTGATGGTTTGGCAGGCAGTTCCCTTGTACGAGCTCTGTGTAAATGCCAGGGTCGGCGTCTTCGACGCAGCAGCAGCCGGCGTAGCGATCGAAACGGCCACAACTGGAACGGTCCAGGCGGCGCCCTTCACGATCGTGCGGCGGTGAACGCCATCGGCGGTAGGAACGGTCCAGTCGGACGAAGCGACGATCACGTCGCGGGTCTTCTTTGGCATGTGATGCTCGAACTTTCTTTTGGATGTGTACGGACAAGAGGCAGTGTTGCCAGTGCTCCGTGCCCGAAGCACTCTCAGGCCCGAATATCGGCCGGAAAGCGCTGGCGCGTCTGCCGCTACGTGTCGTGAGGACAGTCCGGGCTCGAAAACATGACCCCGAAGCACACCCGGCAGCCCGGCTGCGTTCGGATCGACATCGCCACGACTTCGCGTTCGCGTCCGCCCCCTGCATCCCTCGCCAGGATGGGGCGTGATCGAGGGGGCGCGCGGCCGATCGGCTGCCCTGAGGGCAGGAGTGCCGAGTGCTGCGCAATCCAGGACAGGCAGAGTCGGTGGACCGCCGCGGTGCCGTGCACGGGGAGCCCGCGATGCAGTGGATGGCGGGTCTCGGCTACGACGTGATGAGCGAGTCGCCGCGGATGCAGGAGGGCGGCGACGTCATCCGGGGCCGCACCTTCGCGGTCGCGCGTCTCTGGCACGACGCCTCCGCTCTCAGTCGGCGGGCCGGCGGCGGTGGGAGTGCGACCAGTCTGGTTGTGGAGGGGCGGACCCGGGTGACGCGGGGAGCGACGTCGATCGAGGTGGGCAAGGGGGAGGGCTTCATCGGCACGCTCGACGGGGCGACGACGGTCGAGGTCGAGAATTCGGTCTGCTCGATCGAGTTGCGGGTGAGCGAATCGTTCTTGCGGCGCTACAGCGTCTCGGTGGCTGACGGGCTGCACTGGCTCGGTCCCGACCTCGACTCCCTCCCGTGGTTGCTCTCTCTTGCCCATGCGACGCTCGCCTCCCGCGGGAGCGCCGCAAGATGACTTGGGCGTTCACCCGCGCGGCGCTCGAGAACCTGATCGCGGCAGTGCTGGTCGAGGTGAACGAGCCGCTGTCCGACTCGATCGTGGATCGCGCGCTGGAGGAGATCCGCCGCTCCTGCACCAATCCGTCCTTCGACGTCACAGCCCTCGCGGCGACCCAGCGGATGACGCCGCGCTGGCTCCAGGCCGCTTTCGCGGCTCTTCGCAGTTGAGGGTGTAGCCGTACGAGTGTGGGGTCGGCGCGTCGTGGCCGGGAGTGGGGTCGAGGTCTTCCGATGATGGAGGTTCCTACGCCAGCCATCAGAAAGACCTCGACGTGTCTCACGCTACCTTCGACGACCCTGATCTCACGACCTTCTGCCGCCTGGACGAGCTCGGCCTTCGTGTTGTCGGGCAGCATCTTGCGCCCGATCGGGCGGTGCTGGAATGTCGGGTTGTTGACCCTGATCCGTGGTGCGTGAAGTGTGGTGCGGAGGGCGTGCCTCGGGACACGGTGACGCGGCGTCTCGCGCACGAACCGTTCGGTTGGCGACCCACGACCCTGTTGGTCCGGGTGCGCCGCTACGCATGCACGGGCTGCGGCCGGATCTGGCGACAAGACATCACGAAGGCCGCGCAGCCGCGGGCGAAGCTCTCCCGCCGCGGCGTGCGGTGGGCGCTGGAAGGCCTCGTCGTTGGGCACCTCACCGTCGCCCGTGTCGCGGGCGGCCTCGGGGTGTCGTGGCATACCGCGAACGCGGCTGTTCTCGCCGAGGGGAAACGGGTCCTGATCGATGACCCGACCCGGTTCGAGGGCGTGACCACGATCGGTGTCGACGAGCACGTCTGGCGCCACACGCGCCGCGGAGACAAGTACGTCACGGTGATCATCGATCTCACTCCGATCCGCGCGAAAACTGGGCCTGCCAGGCTGTTGGACATGGTCGAGGGGCGCTCGAAGGCCGTGTTCAAGCAGTGGCTCGCCGACCGACCCGACACCTGGCGGGCGAGGGTCGAGGTCGTCGCGATGGACGGGTTCACCGGGTTCAAGACCGCGACCGCGGAAGAACTGCCCGACGCGGTTCCGGTGATGGACCCGTTCCACGTCATCCGCCTCGCCGGCGACGCCCTGGACCGCTGCCGGCAACGCGTCCAACAACAGTCGACGGGGCACCGCGGCCGTTCCAGAGACCCGCTCTACTCGGCACGCCGGACCCTGCACACCGGCGCCGACCTCCTCACGGACAAGCAACACGCCCGCCTCAAGACGGTGTTCGCGGTCGACGAGCACGTCGAGGTCGAGGCGACCTGGGGCATCTATCAACGCATGATCGCCGCCTACCGCGACCCGGATCGGACCGCCGGGAAGACGGCGATGCAAGCGCTGATCGACTCGATCAGCGGCAAGGTCCCACGAGCCCTGAAAGAGCTGGTCACCCTCGGCCGCACGATGAACGCCCGCGCCGCCGACATCCTCGCTTACTTCGACCGCCCCGGCACATCGAACGGCCCCACCGAAGCGATCAACGGCCGCCTCGAACACCTCCGAGGGTCCGCCCTCGGCTTCCGCAACCTCACCAACTACATCGCCCGCAGCCTGCTCGAAACTGGCGGCTTCAGACCCCGACTACACCCTCAATTACGATGAGCCGCTTTCGCCGAACGGGCGCTCACTTCGCGCCTGGCCATTCGCCTCGAGCGGACCCGCGTCGGCCGTCAGATCCTCGAGGCGCACTGAGGGCTGGGAGCCTTATTCACGCGGCTTTTCGCGAAAGTCGAGTGCGACGACCGCGGAGATTATTTGGGTGAAGGTGGGAAAGGGGCGTCGGTAGTCGGTGTGGAGGATTCGCCAGTTCCTCAGGTGGGCGATCGCTCGTTCGATCTGGTAGCGGGTCGAGATCACGTCTTCAGTGAATCGGCGTTCCCATTCGAGGGTGTCGCGGTCGGGATTTTGTCGGCCTAGGTATTATTCCTAGGCCGATGTGGCCTTTATCGCCAAACCAGTTCTCTGAATTCATGCCCTCGAACGTGCCGCTGGCGCGAAGCGCTGCGATGTCGTCCCGGTGTCCGTCCACGGGGTCGGAGATCCAGGCGAGACGACCGCAGAGGCCACCTGCTCCGGCGAGCGAGAGGCTGCGTGTCCGCCCTCGGCGTCGCTGCCGCATGAATTCGTTTTCGATCCGTTCGACGAGGATCGCGTATTGCTCGGCCGTTATTCTTGTAGTAGTCTACTTGTGCACCGGCTGGTTCCTCTGCGAAGAGTTTCTGGTGGAAGTTGCTCTTCAATCACAGCGGACCGGCTGGTGCTATTCGTGGCCGACACGCACGATTTACCATCGATCAATCGAATTTCGCATAAGTCCCAAGGTGACGACGAGAGAACCAAAGAGCCCGAGGATCGGTGGCCAATCAGGCGCCAACTCACGGCGGCGTCGTCAAGCGTGGTTCGTGACCGAACCCTGCGGTAGCCCAGTCAGGTTAATAAACGCGGCCGGGCTTCGGTTGTCAAGTTTTGCTTAGCTGGAGTCGCGGTGGCCGAAGTGGGACGTGTCGGGCTTGTCGTGGGGATCGAAGGGGAGACGGCAACGCTGCCGATCAATGCCTTCGTCGGTCTCATCATCACCGGGTGCTCGCATCAGAAGCAGGCCCTTCGTGGCCGTTCCGACCCTCCTCGCGGCGCCCCGCACCGCGCCGCCACTTCGCGTCCGCGTCGTTGGGACGTCGTGTTCACGTTCGTTTCGCGCGACGCTTGCGGCGATAGGGCGAGATCGAGGAGGCGCTCGGCCGATCCGGCGCTGTGGAAGCAAGGGGACCGGGTGCTGCGTCGACCAGGGGAGACCGATTCGATCGATCGCCGTGTGGCCGTGCAGGGGGAGTCCGCGAAACGGTGGCTGGCGGCGCTCGGGTACGAGGTGACGAGCGACTCTCCGCGCGTGCGAGCCGGCGGCGACGTCATCCGGAGCCAGAGCTTCGCCGTCGGACGGCTCTGGCACGACGCCTCCCGCCTCACTCGGCGTGGGGGCGGAGGCGGAAGCGCGATCAGCCTGGTGGTCGAGGGGAGGATCCGCGCCACCCGAGGGACCACGACGATCGAGGTCGGGCAGGGGGAGGCGTTCCTCGACGCGCTCGACGGCGAGACCTGCATCGAGGTGGAGCACTCGGTCGGGTCGATCGAGTTGCGGGTGAACGAGTCCTTCCCGCAGCGCTACGGCGTCGCTCCGATCGAGGGTCTGCAGGCGCTGGGAGCCGACCTCGCCTCTCTACCGTGGCTGCTCAGCCTGGCGAACGCGATGCTCGCCTCACGGGAGGACGGCGGAGCGACGACCTGGCCGTTCACCCGCACGGCGCTGGAAAACCTCGTCGCGGCGGTCATGGTCGAGGCGAACGAGCCGCCGCCCACGACGATCACGGATCGCGCGCTCGCCGAGATCCGCCGATCCTGCACCGACCCGACGTTCGACGTGGCAGCGCTCGCGGCCAGCCAGAGCATCACCTCACGCTGGCTCCAGGCCGCGTTCGCCGCGCGCGACCTCACTCCGCGCCAGGTGATCCGGCGCGAACGCCTCCGCACCGCCCGCTGCCTGCTCGAAGCGCACCCGGGCATCGCCCTGGACGACGCCGCCGGGCGCGCCGGCTTCCCCTCCGCTCGGGCGCTGCGGGAGGCGCTGCGGGCCGACGGCGTCCCGGTGCCGCGAACTCTTGCGCCGATAGGGCTCCGCGATCGGGGAGCATGAGCAGCGTGCAGCGATGATGAACTGCGGTGGAATAAAGGAGGATCCCCGGCAGTCGTGGAAGAGTGCGAAAAGACTCACCGACCGGGGGTGAACGGGCAGGACGACTCGGATAGCTTTGTCGCAGACAGAGCACCTGCTCCGTAGAATCCCGATGTCTCGTTATTCCCTCATCCCGGGCAGGCCGATTGTCGGGGAATCGCCTCAGCCCGACAGTGGCGGGTGTGTCTCGTGCCGATCACTCGCTGAGGCTTATGCAAAATACGATTGATCGAGATGGATTTGCGCGTGTCGGTCACGAATAACACCGGCTAATCCGCTTTGATTGAAGAGCAGCCTCTAACAGAAACTCTTCGCAAAGGAACCAGCCGGTGCGCACACAGTCTACTACGGGAATGACGGCCGAGCACTACGCGATCCTCGCCGAACGGATCGAGAACGAGTTCATGTGGCGTCGGCGGCGAGGACGTCCGCGCAGACTTTCCCTCGAGGGAGCATTGCGGGTCACTCTTCTCTATTATCGCCAGAATGTGACCGAGCAGTTGATCGCTGATGTGGTCGGTGTCAGTCAGTCGACCGTGTCGCGAACGATCGCGTCGGTTGAGGCGATGCTCAATGTCGTGATAGACGACGAGCAACCGGACGTCGAGGCCGCGCTCCGCGGGACAACGGCCGTCATCGACGGCACGCTCCTGCCGTGCTGGTCCTGGTCGGACGCGCCAGAGCTGTACTCCGGGAAACACATGACCACGGGGCACAACTGCCAGGTCCTCGCCGATCTCTCCGGTCGGTTGATCCACATTTCGGATCCGATCGCGGGCAAGCATCACGATGCCCACGCGTTTCGAGAAACCGGGTTGGCCGACACCGTTAACCTCTCGAACACGCTGGCCGACAAAGGCTATCAAGGCACCGGAATGGTCACACCAATAAAGAAGAGGCCAAGCGAAGAACATCTGCCAAATTACGCCAAACACCACAATCGCTTCGTGAACACCCACCGCTACGTGATCGAGAGAACAATTGCTAGCATCAAGACCTGGCGGATATTCCACACCGACTACCGGCGGCCACTGCGCACCTTCCGAGATGCCTTCAACGCCGTCCGCGGACTCATCTTTTTCACTCGGCAAAAAACCAATTTTGCATAAGCCTCGCTGCTGACCGATTGTCAAGAGAAAGGGACGTGCATGACTCACCGTGACCGCCTCCGCACCGGCACTCGTCGCCGAAAAACCAGTCTCGCCTCGATGGCCGCCGTTGTGGCGCTCAGCGCGATCGGCGCCTTCGCCCCGCCCGCGAACGCGCAGGTACCTGTCCGGTTGCAGACCCCGATCGTCGCGGGGAGTACTGTGCTCACCTCGGAGGGGCGCTGCACGGTCGGGGCCGTCCTCAAGCGATACGGAGCGGGATCCTACGTCTCGCCCATCGCCGCTGCGACCCGGTATCTCGTCGTGGCCAAGCACTGCGCGGACCGCATCGGAAGCCAGTTCACGATGAACGGCGCGGTGATCGGATCCGTCACCTGGATGTCGGGCACCAATGATGTGGAACTGGTGCAGGTCCCGCCCGACATTCCCCCTCCGCAGGCCTGCCCCAGCTACGGATGCTTCGTCGATCGCGTGCCCAGACCGCGAGCGATGGGACAGGTCGTGATGGGCCCCCTGAACAATGAGAGACGAGTGTCCATGCTTGCGCCGGGAAGCCCGGCCCCGGGTGAGCGGTTCTGCACGAGCGGCAGCAGTACCAACACGAACTGCAACTGGGTGTCAGAACCGAACAGACCTGCATACTGGCACTCGCAGGAGGGGCTTTTGGCCCGCTCCACCAATGCCACCGGAGTGGAGGCCGGGGATTCCGGCGGGGCGGTGATCAGCCAGCAGGGCAACTTCTACGGCATCGTGCAGCGGGGAGGACGCTTTCTCGATCCGAACCTCATGCAGTATCTGCCGGCCGAAGTGATCTTTGAGCAGATCGGTTACGACTACCGTATCGCCCCTGGGTAGTGCCGAGGATCCGGCCGGTGCTGGCCGTCCGGTGAGGAGAGGTTCTTCTCGGCGGCCGCCGACACGCGGTTGAACGGCGGCAGGGAACTCCCGTTCGCGCGGACGCCACTTTCCCACAGTCGTGGAAGAGTGCAAGAAGACTCATCCGCTCGTGAGAAGCGATGCAGTCTCTTCGCTTAGCCTTCATCGTTGACGGAGCATTCGCTCGGTCGGTTCCCACTGGGCCTTCACTCTCCGTCAGGAGTGCATGGATTCTGGGGACCACGTCGTTTGCGCAGTGGTGTGCTTTTTCCGCTCGCGCTGTGCCGAACGTTCACAAAAAGAAAGCGACTAAAGATGACACGTCGTGCTCGACCCCCTGGATCTCTCCGCCGCCGAACACTGCCCCTGGGGCTGATGAGCACCGTTCTGGTTCTCACCTCGCTCGTGGCCTCCGCGCCACCCGCGAGCGCGCAGGTGCCCCTCAGAGAACGCACGCCGGTCGTCGCGGGAAGCTTCATCTTCAGCTCGGCGGGGCGGGGCTGCACGGTCGGGGCCGTCCTGAAGCGGTACGGACCGGGATCCGCGGTCTCGCCCGTTGCTGCCGCGACGCGATATCTCGTCCTGGCCGCGCACTGTGCGCCCCACATCGACTCGGAGTTCAGCATCAATAACGTTCCTATCGGAGCCGTCACCTGGATTTCGCCCACCGACGACCTGGAACTGGTGCAGGTTCCGCCCGATGTCCCGTCTCGGGGCTGCTTCAGCTATGGCTGCTTCGTCGGTGGCGCCACGCCGAGACCACGCGCTGCGGGACAGGTCATCATGGGTCCCCTGCACCGCGAGGCTCCGGTGCGGATGCTGCCGCCAGCTAGCCCGGCCCCGGGTGAGCGTTTCTGCACGAGCGGCGGCGTCAGCAGTGTGAATTGCAACTGGGTGTCGGAACCGAATAGACCCGCGGACTGGGGAAGCCAGAGGGGAGTGCTCGCCCGCACCCTCAATGCGATCGCAATGACCAGTGGTGATTCCGGCGGGCCGGTGATCAGCCAGCAGGGCAACTTCTACGGTATTCACACGAGAGGGGGGACCGGGCCGTACCCGAACCTACAGGAGTACATCCCCGCTGAGCAGATCTTCGAGCAGATCGGCAGCGAATACGGTATTGCTCCCGGATAGTTCGGCGAACCTGCGCTCTCGGTGACGTGACGCGGGAAGGCTGGGAAAGGCGGCGGCGCCCTGCGAAGGACGCGCCGCCGCCGTCTCCATGCCCTCCGGCCACCCCTTTCCCCGCAGTCGTGGAAGAGTGCAAGAAGACTCATCCTGTGGCGAGAAGCGGTGCAGTCTTGTCGCTTAGTCTTCGTCTCAGGCGGAGCATTCGCTCGGTCGATTTCCACTGGGGTTTGACTCTCGTCAAGAGCGCCCGGATTCTGGGAGTCACGTCGGTCGGACAGCGGTGAGTGATGTGTCGCTCGCGCTGCGCTGAACGATCGCAAGAAGAAAGTGATGAAGATGGTACATCGTCCTCGATTCCCCGGATCCGTCCGCCGTCGAAGAATATCGCTGGCGCACGTGGGTGCCCTCCTGGTTCTCACGTCACTTGTGGCCTCCGCGCCACCCGCTGATGCCGAAGTGCCGGTCCGACTGCGGACACCGATCGTCGCGGGAAGCTACGTGGTCGACTCGGAGGGGTTCGGTTGCACGGTCGGGGCCGTCCTTAAACGATATGGAGCGGGATCTCGCGTTTCGCCCGTCGCGGCGGCGACTCGATATCTTGTCCTTGCCAAGCACTGTAATGATCACATCGGGGGGCAGTTCACCATGAATGGCGCCGTGATCGGATCCGTCACCTGGAAGTCCGATGTCGACGACGTGGAACTGGTGCAGGTTCCGCCCGATGTGCCCTCTCGGGGCTGCTTCAGCTATGGCTGCATGGTCGGTGGCGCCACGCCGAGACCGCGCGCGGTGGGACAGGTCATCATGGGTCCCCTGGAGCGCGAGGCTCCGGTGCGGATGCTGCCGCCAGCTAGCCCGGCCCCGGGTGAGCGTTTCTGCTCGAGCGGCGGCGTCAGCAGTGTGAATTGCAACTGGGTGTCGGAACCGAACAGACCCTGGGACTGGGGAGACGAAAGGGGAGTGATCGCCCGCTCCACCAACGCGTTGGCCATGGACGACGGTGATTCCGGCGCGCCGATAATCAGTCAGCAGGGCAACTTCTACGGTATTTCCCAGAGAAAAGGGAATGGAGCGCACGTGAACTTGCAGCAGTACCTGCCTGCCGCGGACATCTTTGAGGAGATCGGCAGCGAATACGGTATCGCTCCCGGATAGTTCGGTGAACCTGCGCCCGGTGAGGTGACGCGGGAAGGCGGCGGCGGCGCCCTGCGAAGGACGCGCCGCCGCCGTCTCCGTCCCCTCCGGTCACTCCGCTGGGAAGCCCGGCAACCCGTCGATACTCACCGCGTTGTGTGCGGCCCGGTACTCGGCCATCCCGTGGGGCCCCTTCTTCTGGGCTTACGGGAGGAGCAGGTCCCGCTCGCCGACCGGCTCCATCATCGGCACGCCCCACCCGCAGGCATCGCTGATGCGGGTGAGGTCGACGGTGACGACCGCGCGAGTGCTCGGGTGCTCGGGATGCTGCGCGGCGACCTCGGCGAACGCCGCCGTCCCCGGCAGGTGCACCGTGCCGGTGCCGTGCAGCCGGACGATGCGCGGGCGCGGCCCGAATGACGCGAACATCAGGCACACGCGGCCGTTCTCGCGCAGATGTGCGATCGTCTCGACCCCGCTGCCGGTGTAGTCGACCCAGCCGACCCGCCGCGGGCCGAGGATCGAGAACGAATCGTGTCCGCGCGGGGACATGTTCACATGCCCGTCCGCGGCGAGAGGCGCGGTGGCGACGAACCACATCGGCTGCTCGCGGATCCAGGCGGTCAGGCTCTCCTCGATCTCGTCGTAGACGTGGGCCACGGTCTCAGGCGTCCCCGGCCGCGCGGCGCACCAGCTCGGTGACGGCTGCGCGGGTCTCGTCATCGGCGGAGGTGAGCGCGTACGCCGTCGGCCAGAGCGTGCCGTCGTCGAGCTGTGCGCTGTCCTGGAAGCCGAGGGTGGAGTAGCGGGTGCCGAACTTCGCGCCGGGCTGGAAGAAGACGATCGCCTTGCCGTCGGCGCGGGCGTAGGCGGGGAAGCCGTACCAGGTCTTCGGCAGCAGGTCGGGCGCGGTCTCGCCGACGACCTCGTGCAGCATCTGCGCGATCGGGCGTTCGGCGTCGGTCATCGCCGCGATCGCGGCCTCGGCATCCTTCCGGTCGGCGTCGGCCTTATCGGCGCTTCTCTGCCGTTTCGCCTCCGCCCGCAGCTCGGCGGCGCGCTCCTTCATCGCCGCGCGTTCGTCCTTCGAGAAACCGTCGTCGGAGGCCATGTCCGTCCGTCCCGTGCGTGTGCGCCTCGCCGTCGGAGGCTCCTCCGCCCATGCTCGCAGCGTCCGCGGGCCCGCACAACGGCGCTCGTCTCCTGGCAGAGCCAGCCGGTCGGCGCGACGGCGCCCTCCGGCCCGGCGGGCGAGACCACGGTCTGAGCGCGAGCGCCGCCGCCCGCGCCACCCGGGTCACGATCGTGCGATGCGCGGGAAAGCGCCTCCGACCAGCTCCTGGACGCCGTGCGAGCACGGTACGACCCCTCCGGACACCACCTCCCAATTGTCCGACGTTTGCTACGTCAGTGCTCCCCGGCTACGGTGGTCGGCGGTCCTCACGGACCCCGATGAACCGGTCCGCGCTCGCACGGCGTCCCCCAGACGCGTCGCGAACGTACGGTCAACGGGAGCGGAGGCGGCCCCGAGGCCGCCTCGGACGCACTCGCCTCCCTTCGCTGCCGCACACAGCGGCGGGATGCCCGCGGAGGCTCGACGCTGCGGTCCCACGCTCCCGACCCGGCACCACGAGATGAGCGCAGGGCATCGTCCCAGCGCGCCGACGGAGTGTACGTGCAACAGAACCAGCAGATCCTCAGCGAGCGCGGAGCGGGCGCGGATCCGGAGACTCCCGCGCTCGAGGCCCGCCACCTGTTCAAGGTGTTCGGCCGCAGGCCCGACGAGGTCGTCCGGCGCCTCGGCGACGGTGTCGACCGCAACGAGCTCGCCGGGCTCGGCACGGCCGCCGTGATCGACGCTTCGTTCACCGTGCGCCGCGGCGAGATCTTCGTCGTGATGGGCCTCTCCGGCTCCGGCAAGTCCACGCTCATCCGCATGCTGAACGGGCTCCAGGAGCCGACGGCCGGCGAGGTCCTGATCGAGGGTTCGTCCATCACGGGAATCTCCGGGGCGCAGCTGCGCCGGGTGCGCCGCTCGTCGGTGTCGATGGTGTTCCAGCACTTCGCGCTCCTCCCGCACCGCACTGTGCTCGAGAACGTCGCCTACCCGCTCGAGATCCAGGGCGTCCCGGCGGCCGAGCGTCGGGAGCGTGCGATGCTCGCGGTGGAGCGCGCCGGGCTGGCCGGCTGGCACGAGAAGACACCGGGGGAACTCTCCGGAGGCATGCGTCAACGCGTGGGCCTCGCCCGGGCGCTCGCGGCCGACACCGGCATCGTGCTGATGGACGAGGCCTTCTCGGCGCTCGATCCGCTGATCCGGCGCGAGATGCAGGAGCAGCTGATCGAGCTCCAGCACGAACTCGGCAAGACGATCGTCTTCATCACTCACGATCTGAATGAGGCCATGCTGCTCGGGGACCGCATCGCGGTTATGCGCGACGGCCGCATCGTCCAGATCGGCACTCCGGAGCAGATCCTCACCGACCCGGCGAACGACTACGTCGCGCAGTTCGTCCAGGACGTCGACCGCGCCCGCGTGCTCACCGCATCCGCCGTGATGGAACCGGCTCGCTCCGTGGTCACTCTCGCCGCCGGACCCCGCGCGGCACTGCGCAGCATGCGCGACCTGCAGACCTCGGCCGCCTTCGTGGTCGGCAGCGGCCGCCGCCTGCTGGGCACGGTGCGCGACAGCGACGTGATCGAGCAGGTGCGCCGCAGCTCCGGCGACCTGTCGGCCGTGCTCAGCTCCGATGTCGTCACCGTCGGCCCGCACACCGCGCTCTGCGAGGTGATCGCGCCGGCCGTCGAGTCGACGCTGCCGGTCGCTGTGGTCGACGCCGACGGGCGGCTGCTCGGAGCGATCCCACGGGTGACCTTGCTCGCGGCGCTGGGCAACCTGCCCGCGCACACGGGGGAGTATCCGGTGATCGAGCCGCCGGCCACCGTCTCGACCGAGGTCGTCACCGCGACCCTGCACGCGACGGGCGGCCCGGTCGACGACGCGGTGCTCGCTGCGGACGGGGGTGCACGATGACCGACCTCGGCGTCCGTCTCCCGCTCGGTGCCCTCGCCGAGGCCACTGTCGACGTCCTCACGCACACGTTCCAGCCCGTCTTCGACCTGCTGCGGACCGTCTTCGGCGCGCTCTACTCCGGCGTCGATCTTGTCCTCGCCACGCCTCCCTTCTGGGTAGTCGTTGCGTTCCTCGCCGTGCTCGCCTACGCCGTCCGCGGCTGGGTCTTCGCGGTCGGAACCGCCGTGGGGCTCCTCGTGATCGTGGGGGTCGACCAGTGGGACAACGCGATGGATTCGCTCGCCCTGGTGCTGGTCGCCTCCGTGATCGCCATCGTGCTGAGCGTGCCCTTGGGCGTGCTCGCCGCACGGAACCGCACGGCCTCCGCTGTCCTGCGCCCGGTGCTCGACCTGATGCAGACGATGCCGGCTTTCGTCTACCTGATCCCCGCGCTGATCCTGTTCCGGGTCGGAGTCGTGCCGGGCATCGTCGCGACGATCGTGTTCGCGATGGCGCCGGGGGTGCGGCTCACCGAACTGGGCATCCGCGGGGTCGACCCCGAGCTGGTCGAGGCGGGGGAGGCGTTCGGATCGTCGAACTGGCGGATCCTGCGACAGATCCAGTTGCCGCTCGCGCTGCCCTCGATTCTGGCGGGCCTGAACCAGGTCATCATGCTCGCGCTGTCGATGGTCGTCATCGCGGGCATGGTCGGCGCCGGCGGCCTGGGCGGAGACGTGGTGGCGAGTCTCAACCGGATCGACGTCGCGCTCGGCTTCGAGGCCGGTATCTCGGTGGTGATCCTCGCCGTCGTCCTCGACCGGATGACCGGCGCACTGGGATCGCCCTCACCCGAGAGGGCCGCCCGGGCGCAGAACCGGCGAGCCGTGGTGGCGACCCGGTCCGCCGTCGGCGTCGTCTCGATCGGCCTGGTCGCGTCTCTCGGTGCCGCCGCCCTCGCCGCTCCCGCCACCGCCGCCTCCGTCGAGAACGGCGACCGCCCCGACGTGACCCTCGCGGTGTTCCAGGGCTGGGACGAGGGGATCGCCGTCTCCGCTCTGTGGGAGGCGGTACTGGAGGAGCAGGGCTACGACGTCACCCTGCAGAGCGCCGACGTCGCTCCCGGCTTCCAGGGCCTGTCGACCGGCGACTACGACCTCGCGCTCGACACCTGGCTGCCGCTCACGCACGCGAGCTTCGTCGAGAAGTACGGCGACTCGATCGTCGACCTCGGCGCGTGGAACGACGAGGCGAAGCTGACCATCGCGGTCAATGAGAGTGCCCCGATCGACTCGATCGAGGACCTCGCCGCGAACCCGGGAGTCGTCGGGAACCGCCTCGTCGGCATCGAGCCCGGCTCCGGCCTGAACAAGACGACCACCGAGGACGTCATCCCGGGCTACGGACTGAAGGGCATGGACTACCTGACCTCGTCGACCCCGGCCATGCTGCAGGAGCTCTCCACCGCGACGGCCGCGGGCGAGAACATCGCCGTCACGCTCTGGCGCCCGCACTGGGCGTACGACGCGTTCCCGCTCAAGGACCTCGAAGACCCGAAGGGTCTGCTCGGCCGCGCGGAGGGCATCCACTCGTTCGGTTCGGCCGCGTTCGACGCGAACTATCCGACGATGAGCCGCTGGATCCGCGACTTCCGGATGGACTCGAAGACGCTCTCCTCGCTCGAGAACGCGCTGTTCAAGGGCTCGGGCAACCGCTCCGCCGCGCTGGCCGCCTGGATGGACCAGAACCGCCAGTACGTCGACACGCTCATCACCTGATCACCGTCATAACGAAGGCCGAGCGGCCGGAATCCTCGTCCTGAGGGCTATTCCGGCCGCTCGGCCTTCGTTATGCAGGCGTCAGGCGCTGGCCCGTCGGTCCGCCGCGACGCGGATGAGGACAGTGGCCGCCAGGACGACCACGGCGGCGACCAGCGCGGCGATCCCGGCGGGGATCGAGACGAGCTCGCCGGCGAAACGGCCGACGGCTACCCACGAGAGCCCCCAGACCAGCGAGAGCATCGGAGCGAGGCGACCGCGGCCGGTGACGGCGAGGAGCAGCCCGACCAGTGCGGCGACGGCCAGTACGACGACCGCCCAGACTGCGGCTCCCGGCCCGTCGGCGCTGCCGACCCCCGCGCCGACCAGCCCGGCCGCCACGTTCGCCGCCGTGGCCACGCACACCCAGCCGAGGTAGAGGCCGAAAGTCCCGTCGGTCACGATCGCGTCGACTCCTCCGGCGGAGCGGGTGGTGCGCAGGATCACGAAGATGCGGGCGAGGACCGCGAGCAGCAGGGCGATCACGAGGACGCTGAGCGTCAGGAACCCGGCCTGCACGACCAGGATCCACGCCGCGTTGAGGAGCAGGCTCGCCGCGGCCCAGTAGCCGAGGCGACGGTGGCGGGTGCGGGCGGTCTGCGAGGGAAGGAATTGCCAGATCGCGTAGGCGATCAGGCCGGTGTAGATGACGCTCCAGATCGCGAATGCCGGGCCGTCGGGAGCGACAGGAGTGGAGGAGGCGGTCAGCGCTCCACCGGCCGCGTCCTGGATCTGCGTGCCGCCGGCCGCGCCGGATCCGATGAACGAGCCGAGGAGGGCGAGCACCGCGCTCGCGGCGACGACGGAGTGCCGGATGCGGTCGGTGCTTCGGGTGGCGGTCATGTCGCTCCTCCATTAGTCAGCTGGCTGAGTAATGAGAGTAGCGCGATTCTGCTCCCCGTTCACGGGGGCTTGCGGCGCGGCCCCGGCCCTGGATGAGGACCGGGGCCGAGCCTCAGGCGCGGGCAGCCGCGTACTGCTCGCGGATCACCGGGCGGTGATCCGGAGCGGGCTCTGCCACCGAGGTGACCGCCCAGGCCGGGCGCGAGCCGGTCAGCGCCCACGCAGCCTGCACGGCGGCGCCGTCGGCCACGTACTCGCCGGGCGTCGGCACCTGCACGGGCACGTCGAACACCTGGGAGGCCGCAAGTTGCACGGCGCGGTTCTGTGCGGCCCCGCCGATCAGGAGGATGCGGCGCGCCTCCACTCCCTGCGCGCGCACCGCGTCGAGGCCGTCGGCCAGACCGCAGAGCATGCCCTCGATCGCCGCGCGGGCCAGGTTCGGCCGTGTGGTCGAGGCGATGGTCATCCCGTGCAGGCTCGCGGTCGCGTCCGGCAGGTTCGGAGTGCGCTCGCCCTCGAAGTACGGGACGAGCACGAGACCGCCCGCGCCCGGCTCCGCCTCGAGCGCCAACGCGGCGAACTCGTCGAAGTCGCTGCCGAGCAGGGTCGCGGTCGAGGCGAGCACGCGCGCGGCGTTGAGCGTCGCGACCAGCGGCAGGAAGCGTCCGCTCGCGTCGGCGAAGCCGGCCACGGTCCCGGAGGGGTCGCGCACCGGGTCGTCGGTCACCGCGAAGACGGTGCCGCTCGTGCCGATGCTGACGACCACGTCGCCGGGTCCGGCGCCGAGGCCGAGCGCGGCTCCTGCGTTGTCGCCCGCGCCGGGGCCGACGACGAGGCCGCTCTCGGTGCGGCCCGCCTCCTCCGAGGGGCCGAGCACGCGGGGGAGGAACGGGCGGTGGCCGAGGGCGCGCTCGAGCAGGTCGAGGTCGTAGCCGTCGGCTCCCCAGTAGGAGGTGCCGGAGGCGTCGGAGCGGTCGGTGGTCAGTGCGTCGAGCTGCGGTCCGCGGGCGGAGTCGGGGCCGTAGCCGAGCAAGCGCCAGGTCAGCCAGTCGTGGGGGAGTGCGACAGCAGCGACGCGAGCGGCGTTCTCGGGCTCGGCGTCGCGCAGCCAGCGGAGCTTGGTGGCGGTGAAGGAGGCGACCGGCACCGATCCGGTGCGCTCCGCCCAGGCCTGGGCACCGAGCTCCTCGATCAGCGCGGCGGCGGCGGGGGCGCTGCGGGTGTCGTTCCAGAGCAGGGCGGGGCGGATCACGGCGCCGTTCTCGTCGAGGACGACCATGCCGTGCTGCTGCCCGCCGACCGAGATCGCGGCGACGTCGTCGAGTCCGCCGGCGTCGGCGAGGGCGAGATGCAGCGCTTCCCACCACGCGGCCGGATCGACCTCGGTTCCGTCGGGGTGGCTCGCCCGGCCGGTGCGCACGACGGCGCCGGTGTCGAGGTCGCGCACGACCACCTTGCAGCTCTGGGTCGACGAGTCGATGCCTGCGACGAGCGTCATCACTGTCCTCTTTCGTTGGGGGGTTCGGGCGCGTGGGTGGCCGGTTCCGGATGCAGGAGAACGGACGAGATCCCGTGCCGGGGCAGGGGATCTCGTCCGTCTCAGGGGGTCCCGCGGTGGACCGCGGGATCAGGGGATGCTGGTCAGCTGCGGGCGCCGAGCAGGTGCTCGGTGGCCAGCTGCTGCAGGCGCACGAAGCCGAAGCCCTTGCCGCCGAGGTAGGCGTCGGCGTCGAACGACTCGTACGAGGCGGTGTCCGCGAGCAGGTCGTCGTACGACTCGCCCTCGTTCAGCGTCGGGGTGGACAGCTCGGCGACCTTCGCGGCGGCCAGTGCCTCCTGCACCTCGGGGTCGGCGCGGAAGGCCGCGGCGCGCTCCTTGAGCAGCAGGTAGGTGTGCATGTTCGCGGCGGCCGAGTCCCAGACGCCGGTCTCGTCCTCGGTGCGCGAGGGCTTGTAGTCGAAGTGGCGCGGGCCGTCGTAGCTGGGGACGCCGCCGGGGCCGCCGTTTTCGAGCAGGTCGACGAGTGCGAACGCGTTGTGCAGGTCGCCGTGACCGAAGACGAGGTCCTGGTCGTACTTGATGCCGCGCTGGCCGTTGAGGTCGATGTGGAAGAGCTTGCCGTGGTACAGCGCCTGGGCGATGCCGGCCGCGAAGTTCAGGCCCGCCATCTGCTCGTGACCGACCTCAGGGTTCACGCCGACCAGCTCGGGGCGCTCGAGGGAGTCGATGAAGGCGATCGCGTGGCCCAGCGTCGGCAGCAGGATGTCGCCGCGGGGCTCGTTCGGCTTGGGCTCGATGGCGAAGCGGATGTCGTAGCCCTTGTCGGTGACGTAGTCGCCGAGCAGGTTGACGGCCTCGCGGTAGCGCTCGAGCGCCGCGCGGATGTCCTTCGCAGAGTCGTATTCGGCGCCCTCGCGGCCACCCCACATCACGAAGGTCTTCGCGCCCAGCTCGGCGGCGAGGTCGATGTTGCGGAGGACCTTGCGCAGCGCAAAGCGGCGCACGTCGCGGTCATTCGACGTGAAGCCGCCGTCCTTGAAGACCGGGGCGCTGAAGAGGTTGGTGGTGACCATCGGCACAACGAGGCCGGTCGACTCCAGTGCACCCTTGAGGCGGTCGATCTGGGTCTGGCGCTCGGCGTCGGTGGAGCCGAAGGCGAACAGGTCGTCGTCGTGGAAGGTGAGGCCGTAGGCGCCGAGCTCGTCGAGCTTCTCGACCGCGTGCACGACGTCCAGCGGCTCGCGGGTCGGGCCGCCGAACGGGTCCGTCCCGTTGTAGCCGATGGTCCAGAGGCCGAACGAGAACTTGTCAGCGCGGGTGGGGGTCAGGGACATGAGATCCGAATCCTTTCCGGCGACGTCGCCGAATTGTTGTTGGCTCCAACATATCCCGTGCGAGCGGAGGGGCGCAACGCCTCCGGCAACGCCCGACCCGTCCGCCGAGCGCTTGTGCAAGCGCTTCGACTGTGCGTACAGTCGCTCGAGCACCACCGGTCGAAGCGCTTCGAAGCTCGGCCGCGACCGACGACGACGTCCGGCAGGAGGAATCATGGCGACCATTCACGACGTGGCCCGCGCTGCCGGAGTCTCGATCAGCACCGTCTCCTACGCCCTCTCCGGCAAGAGATCGATCGCCGCCTCCACTCGGCAGCGCGTGGACGACGCGGTGCGCCAGCTCGGCTACCGGCCGCACGCCGGGGCCCGAATGCTCGCCGGCGCGCGGACCCACATCCTCGCCCTCTCCGCTCCGATGCGCGGCGAGTTGCACCTGCCAACCCACATGCGCTTCGTCACCGAGGTGCTCGAGCGGGCCAGGGAGTCGGACTACGACGTGCTGCTGCTCGTCACCGACGAGGCTTCCAGCGGCATCGGCCGCGTCTCCTCGTCCTCGCTCGTGGATGGCATCGTCCTGATGGGTGTCGACGACGACGATGACCGCGCCGAGTTGATCCGCGCGGCGGGCGTGCCCGCCACCTTCATCGGAGTGCCTGCCGACTCCCACGATCTGGCCTGCGTCGACCTCGACTTCGCCGAGGCCGCCCGCCAGAGCGTGCGTCGACTCGCCGATCTGGGTCATCGCTCGCTCGGGCTGCTCGAGCACCCGCAGTCGTACACCGATCGCAACGCCGGCTTCGTCCGCCGCTTCGACGAGGCATTCCGCGCCGAGGCTGCGGCGCTGGGAGTCGAGATCGCCGTCGAGCGCCCGCACCTCGGCCGCCCGAGTGCGTCGGCCGCGATCGACGCGATCCTGGCCGCCCCCGTCTCGCCCACCGCCCTCGTGCTGCACTGCAACGAGCCCGTGGCGGAGGCGGCGATCGAGCGGGTCCTCGAGCGGGGCCTCTCGGTGCCCGGCGAACTGTCGATTCTGGCCGCGTGCGCCAGCTATGACGGGGGCGACCTTCCCGTGCCCACCAGTAGCCTTCCCCTCCCGTTCGACGCGATGTGCCGAGCGGCCGTCGCGCGGACCCTCGAGCAGATCGACTCCGGCCGCACCGTCGGAGTCGAGCTGCTTCCGCCCTCCTACGTCGACCGCGGGTCCCTCGCGGTCGCTCCGACCGGCGCCGCGGTGTCGGCGGTCCCGTCCGGCGCTCGCGTGCCGGCCGCCCTCTAGTCCTCCTCCTCCCTTCTGCACCGACTACCACTGGCCGCACTGTCCGCACTGTCCGCACTGTCCGCACTGTCGAAACGCTTCGACCATTCGCGCGAGAGAGCCCTCCCTGCTCCACCCCCCGCAGCACCACCGCACCGTTCGAAGGAGAACCACCGCAATGACGCTCCGATCCCGCTCCGCCTTCCACCGCCCGACCGCCGGTCTCACCCGGCGCAACCTGCTCGCCGGCGGAGTCGGCCTCAGCGCGATGTTCGCGCTGACCGCCTGCTCCGGAGGCGGCTCCGACGCCGGCTCCGAGGCACTGTCGACCACGGTCGACGGCGCCGGCCGCACCCTCACCCTCTGGGACTTCGAGACGCCCGACAGCGACCGCGGCATCGCCTGGCTCGCCGCCCGCGACATCTTCACGCAGGAGACGGGCGCCGAGATCGCCTACGAATTCAAGGCCTTCGAGCAGCTGCGCACCGGAGCCAGCCAGATCTTCAACTCGAACTCGGCGCCCGACGTCGTCGAATACAACAAGGGCAACGCGACCAGCGGGCTCCTCTCGAGCCAGGGCCTTCTCACCAACCTCGACGAGGCGGTCTCGTTCTACGGCTGGGACTCGCTCATCCCCGGCGCCCTGCAGACCACCGCGAAGTACGACGAGAACGGGATCATGGGGTCCGGCTCCTGGTATGGAATCCCCAACTACGGCGAATTCACGTTCGTGTACTACAACAAGGACGCCTTCGCCGCGAACGGCCTCGAGGTGCCCACCACCTACGAGGAGTTCACGGCTGTCCTGGACGCCTTTGTCGCGAAGGGGATCACTCCGCTGGCCGAGGCCGGCGCCGAGTACCCGTTGCAGCAGCTCTTCTACCAGCTCGCGCTGCTGAAAGCCGACCGCTCCTGGATCACGGACTACCAGACCTACACGGGAGAGGTCGACTTCGAGGACGCGGCATGGAGCTACGCCGCCGATCAGCTGAAGACCTACGTCGATAAGGGCTACTTCTCGGCCGACGCCTCCGGGCTGAAGGCCGAGGACGCGGGCACGGCGTTCATTTCGGGCCAGTATCCGATCTTCTTCTCGGGCTCGTGGTGGTTCGGCCGCTTCACGACCGAGATCACCGGATTCGACTGGGACACCTTCCTCTTCCCGGGCGCCGAGTTCACGATGGGTTCGGCGGGCAACCACTGGGTGATCCCGGAGACGGCGAAGAACAAGGATCTCGCCTACAAGTGGATCGACATCACGATGCGGCCCGAGATCCAGAACCTCATCGGCAACAACGGAGGCATCCCGCTGGTCGTCGACGAGAGCGCCATCACGGACGAGAAGAGCAAGGCGCTGCTCTCGCAGTGGAAGACGGTCGTCGCCGGCGACCAGCTCTCCTTCTACCCCGACTGGCCGACCGCGACCTTCTACGACGACCTCGTCGCCGCGACCCAGGAGCTGATCAACGGCTCCTCCGACCAGTCCGCCATGCTCGCCGACCTCCAGTCCACCTACGACGACGGAGTCGCCGACATCAAGTAACGCCACCCCGCCCCCTCCCCTCCGCGAGATGCCACTTATGAGGGCGACACGCCGTCGTACCCCGTCGTAAGTGGCATCTCGCGGCAGGACAACCCACGAATCCGTCCGAATGAGGAGTACCTATGACGACGACAGCACCTCGTCGCGCGGAGAGCGCCACAACGCCGCCCCGCGAGAAGCGCTCCGGCGGCTACTGGCTCTACCTGATCCCGGGGTTCGTGCTCTTCACGTTCATCGTGCTGATCCCGCTGGTCTGGAACGTCTACATCAGCTTCACGTCCTGGCGCGGCATCAAGCCGCCGACCTTCATCGGCCTCGACAACTGGGTCGAGCTCATGGGCGATGACCAGTTCTGGACCTCGTTCCTGAACTCGGTCTACATGATCATCGCGATGGTGATCGTGCCGACGATCCTCGGCCTCCTGCTCGCCGCGATCCTTTTCGACCTCGTCGGCAAGAAGTTCGGCGGGCGGCTGGCGAGCTTTCTCCGCGCCACCTACTACCTCCCGCAGATTCTGCCGACCGTCATCGCCGCGATCGTCATCGGTTGGATCCTGCGACCCGACAGCGGTGCGCTGAACTCGATCCTCGAGGCGGTCGGCCTCGGCTCCCTGTCGCACGACTGGCTGGGCAAGCCCGACACGGCGATGCTCTCGATCATGGTCGTGATGATCTGGGTGCAGCTGGGCTATCCGGTCGTGATCTTCATGGCGGCGCTGCAGCGGGTGGATCCGGAGCTCTACGAGGCCGCCGAGCTCGACGGGGCGAACTGGTTCCAGCGCTTCCGCTGGATCACGGTCTCGATCATCCGCCCCGAAATCTTCGTGGTCACCCTCACCTGCACCATTGCCGCACTGAAGGTGTTCGGCCCGATCTATGCGCTGACCCGCGGCGGGCCCGGCGACTCCACGATCGTTCCCTCCTACTACTCCTACACCGAGTTCTTCCAGAAGCAGCAGGTGGGCTACGGCGCCACCATCGCGACCGCGCTCACGATCGTCATCGTGATCCTCGCCGTGCTGTTCATCCGCGCGCAGGAGCGCGTCGAGCGCAGCGAAGGAGCCCGCTGATGTCGGCCATCGAAACCCTGCCCCTCACTCAGGCCGGCACGGGGGACGCGGACCTCGCGTCCACCCGTCCGCCCACGCCGGCGAAGGGAGCCAGCAAGCGGACGGTCGGCGACTGGGTGATCCTCGCGGTCGCGGTCGTGATCGGACTGGTGATCATCAGCCCCGTGCTGCTGATTCTGCTCAATTCGTTCAAGACCCCCGCGGAGTATTCGGCGAACGGCCCGCTCGCCTTCCCCACCGGTCTCTCCTTCGATGGCCTCTCGACCTTCTGGAGCCGCGTCGACTTCCCCGAAAAGCTCGGTAACTCGATCCTGATCTCTGGCTCGGTCGCGATCCTCGCCGTCGCCCTCTCGGTGCTCAACGCCTACGCGATCGGGATCGGCCGAGTGCGCGGTCGGAGCTGGATCATCGTCCTGTTCCTGCTGGCCAATATGCTCCCGCAGGAGGCCCTGCTCTACCCGCTGTACTACATGTTCAAGGCGGTCGGGATCTACGACACCCAGCTCTCCGTCATCGTCATCTTCACCGTGATCCAGTCGGCGTTCGGCACCTATCTGCTCTCGAGCGTCTACGGCACCTTCCCGAAGGAGATCCTCGAGGCCGCCGCTCTCGACGGCGCCTCGAAGTGGCAGGTGCTCACCCGGGTGATCGTCCCGATCTCGCGGCCGACTCTCTCCGTCCTGATGATCTTCTTCTTCATCTGGACCTGGAACGAGTTCCTCATCCCGCTGGTCTTCCTGGTCAGCGACGCGACGCAGACCGTGCCGATCGCGATCTCGAGCCTCCAGGGCGACAAGATCATGGACGTCACCACGACCAGCGCGAGCGCCCTCCTCGGCCTGCTCCCGACGCTGATCTTCTTCCTGATCTTCCAGCGCACCCTCACCCGCGGCATCACTGCCGGCGCGGTGAAGTAGCCTCTCTCCCTCCACCGCCTGCGGGGTCCTCGCTCGGATCCCGTCGGCGCGCCATCGAAAGGCACCCCATGAAGTTCACCGACGGGTTCTGGCAAACGCGGGCCGGATTCACGCCCCTGTTCGCTCAGGAGGCATACGACATCCGCTCCGACGGCTCCTCGCTCGAGGTGATTGCCCCGACCCGCGTCATCCAGGGCCGCGGCGATGTGCTCAACCGGCCAGCACTCACCGTCACCCTCTCCTCACCGGCCGAGGGAGTCGCGCGGGTGCGCATCGAGCACTGGCGCGGCACGGCGACGCGGCCGGGCTTCGAGCTGGTCGAGGGTGACGTCGGAGTGGCGGAGGTCATCGAGGAGGGCGGTGTGCTGCGCACCGGCGACCTCGAGGTCCGCATCGCGCAGGGCGCTCCGTGGTCGTTGGAGTTCTGGGACACCTCGACCGGCACGCGCCTCACCGGCTCCGGGCACAAGGCGCAGGGGTACCTGACCGGACCCGACGGAGCCGCCTACCTGCACGAGCAGCTCGACCTCGGTGTCGGCGAGCTGGTCTACGGGCTCGGCGAGCGCTTCGGCCCCTTCGTGAAGAACGGCCAGAGCGTCGATGTCTGGAACGCCGACGGCGGCACCTCCTCCGAGCAGGCCTATAAAAACGTGCCGTTCTACCTCTCCAGCCGCGGCTACGGCGTGCTCGTCAACGATCCCGGCCTCGTCTCGTTCGAGATCGGCTCGGAGGCGGTCGAGCGCGTGCAGTTCTCGGTCGGCGGCGAGGCGCTGGAGTACCTGGTGATTCAGGGCCCGACGAAGAAGGATGTGCTGCGCCGCTACACGGGCCTCGCGGGCCGCCCCCGCGTCGTGCCCGCCTGGAGCTATGGGCTCTGGTTGACGACCAGCTTCACGACGAGCTACGACGAGGAGACGGTCAACTCCTTTATCGACGGCTTCGCGGAGCGTGAGTTACCGCTCTCGGCGTTCCACTTCGACTGCTTCTGGATGCGCGAGTTCCAGTGGACCGACCTCGAGTGGGACCCGCGCACCTTCCCGGACCCGGAGGGGGTCCTCGCCCGCCTGCACGCGCGCGGTCTGCACACCTGTGTCTGGATCAACCCCTACATCGCCCAGGCGTCGCCGCTGTTCGCCGAGGGTCGCGAGAAGGGCTACCTGCTCCGCACGGCTTCGGGCGACGTCTGGCAGTGGGACCTGTGGGTCGCCGGCATGGCCCTGATCGACTTCACGAACCCGGAGGCGACCGCCTGGCTCCAGGAGAAGCTGCGCGTGCTCGTGCGCCAGGGAGTCGACTCCTTCAAGACCGACTTCGGCGAGCGGATCCCGTCCGAGGGAGTCGCCTGGGCCGACGGGACCGACCCCGAGGCCATGCACAACTGGTACACCCAGCTCTACAACCGCGCGGTGCACGAGGTGCTGGAGCAGGAGCTCGGCGAAGGCCGGGCCGTGCTCTTCGCCCGCAGCGCCACTGTCGGCGGGCAGTCGCTGCCGGTGCACTGGGGCGGGGACAACACCTCCTCCGCCGTGTCGATGGCCGAGACCCTGCGCGGCGGGCTCTCGCTCGCGCTCGGCGGGTTCGGCTTCTGGGCGCACGACATCGGTGGCTTCGAGGGCACGCCCGACCCCGGAGTGTTCAAGCGCTGGCTCGCGTTCGGCCTGCTCTCCTCGCACTCGAGGCTGCACGGCTCGTCCTCGGTGCGCGTGCCGTGGGCGTTCGACGAGGAGGCGGTGGAGATCACCCGCCTCTTCACTCGGCTGAAGCTCTCGCTGATGCCCTACCTCTACGCGGCGGGGGCGGAGGCGGCCCGCACCGGCGTCCCGATCATGCGGGCGATGGCGCTCGAGTTCGAGGACGACCGCAATGCCGCCCACCTCGACACCCAGTACCTCCTCGGCCACGACCTGCTCGTCGCTCCGGTGTTCACCGAGGACGGCACGGTCGAGTTCTACCTGCCGCGCGGGACCTGGACCAGCTGGTGGACGGGCGAGAGGATCGCGTCGACGGGGGAGTGGCGCCGGGAGATGCACGGCTTCGACTCACTGCCGCTGTATGTGCGTGAGGGCGCGGTGATTCCGGTGGGCGCGCGCGAAGACACGGCCGAGTACGACTACCTCGACGGGCTGCGGCTGCGGGTGTTCCCGGGGCCGGACGGAGTGACGCCGGTGCGCGTCGTCGCGCACGACACGGGGGAGGAGACGGTGTTCACGGTGACGCGCTCGCGAGGTGAGGTGACGGTGAACGGGCCGGCCGGGACGTGGGGGTGGGTCGCGGTCTGAGTGCGCCGCCGGTCCGTCCGCCGCCGCCCCCGCGGCTAGGCTGACCCCCGCAAGCAGAGGAGACCGCGGTATGCCCGACCACTCGACGCGCGGCAACAACCTCGACCGCGTCCGGCGGCACAATCTCTCGGCGATCCTCCGCCTCGTGCATCGCGGCGGCCCCCGCTCCCGCTCTCAGCTGACGCGCCTCACCGGCCTGAACCGCTCCACCATCGCCGCCCTGGTCAGCGAGCTGGTCGAGCTGGGCATCGTGCGCGAACGCGAGCCCGCCACGGCGAACCAGGTCGGCCGGCCGAGCCCCGTCGTCGAGGCCGATCCCGGAGTCGTCGCGCTCGCCGTGAACCCCGAGATCGACGCTGTGACCGTCGCCGTGGTCGGCGTGGACGCCACCGTGCGCCGCCGCATCCGCCGCTCCGCCTCCGTGCCCACCGCCGAGGCCGCTGCACGCCTGGCGGCCGAGGCGGTCGCCGAGCTGCTGGCGGAGCTCCCCGACCAGACCCGCACGGTCGGCATCGGCGTCGCTGTCCCGGGCCTCGTGCGCGACGCCGACGGTCTCGTCCGGGTCGGTCCCCACCTCGGCTGGGACGACGAGCCCTTCTCCCGCATGCTCGCCGAGGCCACCGGCCTGCCCGTCCTCTCGGCGAATGACGCCAACCTCGGCGCGCTCGCCGAGAGCGTGCTGGGCGCCGGTCGCGACGTCTCGCACCTCGTCTACCTCAACGGCGGCGCGAGCGGAGTCGGCGCGGGCGTCATCATCGGCGGCGCGCCGCTGCACGGCATCGACGGCTACGCGGGCGAGATCGGCCACACCCTGGTCAACAGCGCGGGGATCGACTGCCACTGCGGCGCCGTCGGCTGCCTCGAAACCGAGGTCGGGCGCGCCGAGCTGCTCACCGTGCTCGGCCTCGACGAGGGCGAGCGGCTGGAGGAGGCGCTCGCCGCCTCGGAGGATCCGGCCGTCCGGGCCGAAGTCGAGCGCCAGCTCGGTCACCTCGCGGTTGCCCTGCGCAATGTGATCAATGTGTTCAACCCCCAGCTCGTGGTGCTGGGCGGCTTCCTCGGCGCGCTGATCGGCGTCGCGCCGGGGTTCCTCGAGGAGCGGCTGGGCCGCGGCGGCCCGTTCCGCGTCGCGCTCGACTCCGTGCGCATCGTCCGCACCGAGCTCGGCGCCGATCTGCTGATGCTCGGCGCAGCCGAGCTCGCCTTCGAGCGTCTGCTCGCCGACCCGATCGCCACCCCGCTCCACCCCGTCTGACGCCGGGCGCTGCCCCGCCTCCCGGCACCTTTCGGCTCGCAGAATCCGTTCCGGCTCGCGGGAACCGCTACTTCTCACGAGCCGGACACGGTTCCACGAGCCGAAGCCGCTCCGTCCGCCGCAACCCCCCACGCGCGAACGCGAGGTGACGGCATCATGTCCGGATGGATTCCCGCCGCGACCATGTGTCGACCGAGCCCGCAACAGCGCGTCCCGACGCCGTCCAGCGCGAGCGGATGCGGGAGCAGGTGCCCTCCGACGACGTCGTTGCGCGGTTGCTCACGAAGGAGGCCGCGCACCGGGTCTCCCGCCGCTGGCCGCTGATCTCGGCCTCGCTCGCCCTCCTGCTCACGGTGCTCCTGGCTGTGCTGATCGCGTTCCGCCCCACGTCCGCCTTCCGCTTCGACGTCGAGTGGATGAACGAGATCGTCGAGCACCGCTCGCCCGCCTGGGACATCCCCGCCCTCGTCATGAACACCGTCGGCGCCGGCCTGGTGGGCACGACGCTGATCCCGCTGGGCATCGTCACCGTGCTGCTCGTGTTCCGGAGGCGGTGGGCAGCGCTCTACTACGCGATCGCGGCACTCGTCAGCGTCGGCGCCACCCAGCTCGTGAAGGAGCTGGTGGGCCGCGCCCGCCCCGCCGACATGCTCGTCACCAGCGACTACGGCTCGTTCCCCTCCGGCCACACCGCGAACGCCGCGACCACGGCGATGGTGCTGGCCCTGGTCTTCCCGCTGCTGTGGGTCTGGATCGCCGGCTTCCTCTCCACGGTGGCGATGATGGCGAGCCGCACCTACCTCGGCGCGCACTGGCTGAGCGACACCGTCGGCGGCCTGCTGCTCGGGATCGGCGTGGCCCTCGTGGTCTGGGCACCCCTGGCCGGCCGCCTCCGCTCCGAGGCCGAGCTCCCGCATCCGCCGATCTGGATCCGTCGCGCGAGCTGATGGCGCGAGGCCGGGCGTGGGCGTGACGGGCGGCGTCTCGCGAGGAGAGACCGGCGCCGATCAGGCGAAGGCGGCGAGGGAGTCGAGCTCGTTGAAGGTGTAGACGTGCAGGCCCGCGAGGCGCTCGCCGGCCGCGGACTCCAGGCGCGCGACGAAAGCGGACGGATCGAAGCGGCGGCCGCGGAGGAGTCCACCGGCCACCGACGTGCTCCGTCGCAGGAATCCGAGCGAGGAGCCGACCCCGATCCGTGCGCCCAGTGTCAGCAGCCGCGAGCGCTCGACCGGCCCCGGCACGCCCGCCCACAGATCCGCCGTGATCCCCTGCGCGCGGAGGCGGTCGGCGTAGCGCACCACGGCGTCCACGTCGAAGCACATCTGCGTGACGATCGAGCGGATGAAGGGGGTGCGCTCGCGCAGGTGCCGCTCGATGCTCTCGTCGGAGAGGTGCGGGTGGCCCTCGGGGTACCCCGCGATGTCCAGGGCCAGCCCGGGCGCGATCTCGCGGGCGTCGCGGAGGAGCTCGAGGCTCGTGGAGTAGGAGCCGGCCGCCGAGGTCGCGTCGCCCGAGATCACGAACGCCTCGTCGATCCCCGCGTCACCCATCCGCCCGAGCACCCGCTCCAACGCGCCGCGGCCCTCGACGTTGCGTGCCGCGAGGTGCGGCACCACGCGGAACCCCCGCCCGGCGAGCTCGACCGCGCAGTCCACGGTCCGCCCCGTTCCGTGCTTGGGCAGGCTCGTCACGGTCAGCGTCACGGCGGAGGGATCCGGGAACGCCCGCATCGCCCGCTCGCCGATGTCCTCGGCCGGGATGATCTCGAAGCGCGCGCGGGTCATCCGCCCAGCCTGCCACGCGCCCCGCGCGGGCGGTTCCGGTGTCGGTGGGTCGCCCTAGCCTGGAGGCGATCGCCGCCCGGTGGTCACGGAGGGAGTCGCGTGTACCTGGAATCCGGCCGCGTGGTCACGAGCCCCACCGACCTGGCGAACTGGGCGGCCTGCGAGTGGGCCGTCCTCCGCCGGTTCGACGCCCTGCTGGGCCGCGCTCCGCGCCTGGAGGCCGAGAAGGACGGGATGCTCGCGCGCACCGCCGCTCTCGGTGATGAGCACGAGCACCGCTTCCTCGCCGAGCTGAAGCGCTCGCACGAGGTCCTCGAATTCCCGCGCCCCGAGCCCGCCGACTACCCTGCGGCGGCCGAGGCCGCGGTCGCGGCGATGCGGGCCGGAGTCGATGTGCTCTACCAGGCCACCTTCTTCGACGGCGAGTTCCTCGGCTTCTCCGACTTCCTCCTGCGCACCGCCGAGGGCGCCTACGAGGTCTACGACACCAAGCTCGCCCGGCACGCGAAGATCCCCGCGCTGCTGCAGCTCGCCGCCTACGCCGAGCAGATGCAGGCGCGCGGCATCCGGGTGGGGGAGCAGGTCCACCTCGTGCTCGGCGACGGCTCCGTCACCACCCACCAGCTCGCCGTCGTCGCCCCCGTCCAGCGGGTGCAGCGCGCCCGGCTCCGCGCCGTGCTCGCCGAACGCCTCGCCGACGACGGGCCGCTCGCGTGGGGTGACCCGCGCTACCCCTCCTGCGGGCGCTGCTCCGTCTGCGCTCCCGAGGTGCAGGTCCACCGCGATCCGATCCTTGTCGCCGGGATGCGGCTCGACCAGCGGGCGAAGCTCGCGGCGGCCGGAGTGAGCACCCTCGACGCGCTCGCCGAACACGACGGCTCCGTCCCCGGGCTGGGCGCGGGTACGCTCGAGACTCTGCGAGCCCAGGCGCGGCTGCAACGGCGCTCCGAAGCATCGCCCGTCCCGGCCGTCGAGGTGATCGACGCCTCCGTCCTCGCCGCGTTACCCGCGCCTGATCCGGGCGACCTCTTCTTCGACTTCGAGGGCGACCCGCTGTATTCCGAGGACAACCGCGAGTGGGGCCTCGACTATCTCTTCGGCATGGTCGACGACCAGGAGCGGTTCACCGCGCTCTGGGCGCACGACCTCGCGGCCGAGCGGCGGGCGCTGCTGGACTTCCTCGCGCTCCTGCGCGCCCGCCGCGCCGAGCACCCGCGAATGCACGTCTACCACTACGCCTCCTACGAGCGCAGCCACCTGCTCTCGCTCGCGCTCCGGCACGGGGTCGGCGAGGAGGAGGTCGACGCGCTCCTGCGCGAGGGCGTCCTGGTCGACCTCTACCCCGTCGTGCGGCGGGCGCTCCGGGTGGGTTCGCGCAGCTACTCCCTGAAGAAGCTCGAGCCCCTCTATATGGGCGAGGAGGAACGCGATGCGGCGGGCGTGACGAACGCCGCCGACAGCATCGAGATGTACGTGCAGGCGCGTGCTGCGCTGGCCGTCGAGACGGCCGACGGGCAGCGCCGGCTCGACCTCGTTGCCGAGTACAACGCCTACGACTGCCGCTCCACTCTGCGGCTGCGCGACTGGCTGCTGGCGCTTGCCCCGCCGCGCGAGGAGCTCCCGCCGCTGCTCGAGGTCGAGATCCCTGTGCCGCGCGAGCCGCACCCGGTCGCCGTCGCCCTGCTCGCCCAGGTCGAGGGCGTGGAGCCGCGCGAGCGCACACCGGATCAGAGCGCCCTCGCCCTCGCCGGTGCCGCGATCGACTACCACCGCCGCGAGGCGAAGACCTTCTGGCAGGAGCACTTCGACCGCCTCCGCCAGCCGCTCGACGAGTGGGCAGAGACCCGCGACGTCGTGATGATCGACCGGGTCGAGGTCGTCCGCGATTGGGCGAAACCTCCGCGGGCGCGCACGCAGTCGCGGGAGCTGCGGATCCTTGGCCGCCTCGCTCCCGGCAGCCGGCTCGGCGTCGGCTCCTCGCCCTACCTCGTCTACGAGGCCCCGCCGCCGCCGGGTGCTCCCTCGCCCGGTCCGGGGTTGCGCGGCGCATCCGAGCGCTCCGAGATCCTCGCGGTCGACGACGACGGGGAGCGGATCGTCCTGCTCCTCAAGGAAGGCCTCAGGGTGGGGGAGGACCCGCACGACGATGCCCCCGTCGCCCTCGCTCCGGCACCGCCGCCTCGCGCCGCACCTCAGCCCGAGGCGATCGCCGAGTGGGGCGGCGAGGTCCTCGACGCTCTGCCCGCGATGCTGCCCGACCCGGCGCTCGACGTCCTGCGCCGGGTGCCGCCCGCCTCCGTTGCTCCGGTGCAGGGCGACGACGTGATCGGCGCGGTCGTCACCACGCTGCTCGGGCTCGAACGGGCGACCCTCGCCGTGCAGGGTCCGCCCGGCACAGGGAAGACCTACGTCGGTTCGCACGTCATCGCGCGCCTCGTGAATGAGTACGGCTGGCGGATCGGCGTGGTCGGCCAGTCGCACTCGGTGGTCGAGAACGTGCTCGGCGCCGTCGTCGGCCGCGGAGTCGATCCGTCCCGGGTCGCGAAGGTGCCCAAGGCCGGCACATCCGCCGAGGCGCTCGAGGCCGCCCTCTGGGCTCCGGTGAAGAATGCGGCGGCGCTCACCGCGGTCCTCGAGGAGGGCAGCGGCTGCGTCATCGGTGGCACCGCCTGGACCTTCGCCAACCCCGTCACCGTCCCCCGCCGCTCGCTCGACCTGCTCGTCGCGGACGAGGCCGGCCAGTTCTCGCTCGCGCCGACGATCGCGTCCGCCGTTTCCGCGCAGCGCCTGCTCCTGCTCGGCGACCCGCAGCAACTCCCGCAGGTGAGTCAGGGCGCGCACCCCGAGCCAGTGGACGAGTCGGCGCTCGGCTGGCTCGCCGACGGGCACGACGTCCTCCCGGCCGAGTACGGCTACTTCCTCGCGCAGACCCACCGGATGCACCCGGCGCTCGCCGCCGCCGTCTCCGAGCTCTCCTACGAGGGCGCCCTGCGGTCGCGGGCTCCCGAGGAACGCCTGCTCGAGGGAGTGGTGCCTGGCCTGCACTCCGTCCCGGTGGAGCACGCAGGCGACACCACCTCCTCGCCGGACGAGGCGCGGCGCGTGGTCGAGATCACTCTCTCCCTCGTCGGCCGCACCTGGGTCGACGAGCACGGCGAGCGGAGTCTCACCGCGGCCGATGTGATCGTCGTCGCCCCCTACAACGCTCAGGGCGGGCTCCTCCGTGCCGCCCTGGACGCCGCAGGACTCGACGAGACGCCGGTCGGCACCGTCGACCTCTTCCAGGGTCGCGAGGCGGTGGTCGCGATCGTCTCGCTCGCCGCGTCCTCCGGGGCGGACGTGCCCCGCGGCCTGGAGTTTCTCCTCCTGCCCAACCGGCTCAACGTCGCGATCTCGCGAGCGAAATGGGCGGCCTACCTGGTGCACTCTCCGGCGCTCGCCGCTTCGCTGCCCACCTCGCTGATCGGCCTCGAGCGGCTTTCCGGCTTCCTCCGCCTGCTCGAACGGGGCGAGGAGGTGCGGTGATGACGGATCCGGTGGCCGCACGAGACTCCGTGCCCCGATCTCGTCGGTACTCGGCGTGGTGGACGACGCGATCCGTCGCTACGGTGTCCCCATGAGAATCCTCCTGGTCGGCGCCGGCGGCGTCGGCGACGCCTTCGCCAAGATCGCCGCCCGCCGCTCCTTCTTCGAGCAGATCATCGTCTGCGACTACGACCTCGACCGGGCCGAGCGCACCGTCGCCTGGATCGCCGAGCGCCACGGCGTCGACGATCGCTTCGTCGCCGCCCGGATCGACGCCTCCGACGCCGAGAACGTCGAGACCGTCGCCCGGGCGCACGGGGCCACCCACGTGATGAACGCGGTCGAGCCGCGCTTCGTCCCCGCGATCTTCGCCGGCGCCCTGGCCGCCGAGGCCGACTACCTCGACATGGCGATGAGCCTGTCGACGCCCCATCCCGACGCTCCGCACGAGCGAACCGGCGTGATGCTCGGCGACGAGCAGTTCGCCGCATCGGAGGAGTGGTCTTCCCGCGGCCGCCTCGCCCTGGTGGGAATGGGCGTTGAGCCCGGCCTCTCCGACGTCTTCGCCCGCTACGCCTCCGATCACCTCTTCGACGAGATCGACGAGCTCGGCGTGCGCGACGGCGCGAATCTGGTGGTGCACGACGAGGACGGCCGCGAGATCTTCGCGCCCTCCTTCTCCATCTGGACCACGATCGAGGAGTGCCTGAACCCGCCGGTGGTCTTCGAGCGCGATCGCGGCTGGTACACCACCGCCCCCTTCTCGGAGCCGGAGGTGTTCGAGTTCCCGGAGGGCATCGGCCCGGTCGAGTGCGTGAACGTGGAGCACGAGGAGGTGCTGCTGATGCCGCGCTGGCTCGACGCGAAGAAGGTCACCTTCAAGTACGGCCTCGGTGAGCAGTTCATCGGCGTCCTGCGCACCCTCCACCTCCTCGGCCTGGACCGCACCGAGCCCCTGAAGGTCCGCTCGGCCGGCGGCCCCGTCCGGGTCTCGCCGCGGGACGTCGTCGCCGCCGCCCTGCCCGATCCGGCCGGCATCGGCCCGCGGATGACCGGCAAGACCTGCGCGGGTCTGTTCGTCTCGGGCGCGAAGGACGGCACGCACCGCGAGGTGTACCTCTACCACGTGAGCGACAACGAGTGGACGATGGCCGAGTACGGCACCCAGTGCGTGGTCTGGCAGACGGCGCTCAACCCGGTGATCGCGCTGGAGCTGCTCGCGACCGGCGCCTGGACCGGGACCGGAGTGCTCGGCCCGGAGGCGCTCCGCGCCGACCCGTTCCTCGAACTGATGGCCCGGCCCGAGGCCGACGGCGGCTACGGCCAGTCCTGGCACGTCCGCGAGGACTGAGCCGCCGCGACCCTAGGCTGAGCCCATGAGTGACGACGACGCCCTCGCCTCGGCGCGGGACGAGGCGCGAGTGGCCCTGGACGCCGCTCGCCGACTGCAGGCCGAGGCCGCCGAAGCGCTCGCGCGAGCGGAGGCCGCGGCCGCGGCTCTGAACGCGCCCGCAGCTACTGCGGATGCGGCGCCTGCCGCCCCCGCCCCCGGCCCGCTCCCCGAGAGCGCCGTCGACGCCGTGCGCACCGGCTACGCCTTCGCCGGCCCGGCCCTCGAACTCGGCGCCCTCGTCAACGGCGACGCTCGGATCGACGTCCCCGTCCGCATCCCGCTCGGGATGCTCAACCGGCACGGTCTCGTCGTCGGCGCGACTGGCACCGGCAAGACCAAGACCCTGCAGGTGCTCGCCGAGCAGCTCTCGGCCCACGGCGTCCCCGTCTTCGCCGCCGACATCAAGGGCGACCTGTCCGGCCTCGCCACCCCCGGCACCGCGAATGACGCGCTGCTCGCCCGCACCCGCGGTATCGGCCAGGATTGGCGGCCGGAGGCGGCGCCCGCCGAGTACTTCGCGCTCGGCGGCATCGGCACCGGCGTCCCCGTCCGAGCGACCGTCACCGGCTTCGGACCGCTTCTGCTGTCGAAGGTGCTCGGCCTCAACCACACGCAGGAGTCGAGCCTCGGCCTCGTCTTCCACTACGCCGAGAGCGCCCGCCTCCCGCTGGTCGACCTCTCCGACCTCCGTGCCGTGCTCACCTACCTCGTCAGCGACGAGGGCAAGGCGGAGCTCGCCGAGCTCGGCGGACTCTCGACAGCGACCGCCGGAGTCATCCTCCGTGAGCTGATCGCGTTCGCCGACCAGGGCGCCGACGTGTTCTTCGGCGAGCCCGAGATCGACACCGCCGAGTTCCTGCGCTCCGCCCCCGACGGGCGCGGCATCGTCAGCCTCCTCGAGGTCCCCGGAGTCGCCGACCGCCCGGCCCTGTTCTCCACGTTCCTGATGTGGCTGCTCGCGGACCTCTTCAACGACCTCCCCGAGGTCGGCGACCTCGACAAGCCCAAGCTCGTCTTCTTCTTCGACGAGGCTCATCTGCTCTTCCGCGACGCGTCGAAGGACTTCCTCGCGGCGATCACGCAGACCGTACGCCTGATCCGCTCCAAGGGCGTCGGCATCGTCTTCGTCACGCAGACCCCGAAGGACGTGCCGAGCGACGTCCTCGCCCAGCTCGGCTCCCGGGTGCAGCACCAGCTCCGCGCGCACACCCCCGACGACGCGAAGGCCCTCCGCGCGACCGTCTCGACCTACCCCGAGAGCGACTACGACCTCGGCTCCGTCCTGCAGGCGCTTCCCATCGGCGAGGCCATCGTGACGGTGATGGACGAGCGCGGCGCCCCGACCCCGGTCGCCTGGACCCGCTTGCGCGCACCGCTGGGCTCGATGAAGCCCACTCCCGAGGCCGACCGCGAGGCGAGCGTCCAGCGCTCCCCGCTCCTCGCCCGCTACGGCACTGCCCTCGACCGCGACTCCGCCCGCGAGATCCTCACCCGTCGGCTCGACGCCGCCGCCGAGGCCGAGGAGGCCCGCGCTGCCGCCGAGCAGCAGGCCGCCGACGACGCCCGCCGTGCGAAGGAGGACGCCGCGGACGCCGCCCGCCGCGCCAAGGAGCGCATCGCCGCCGAACGCGCCGCCGACCAGGCCGCAGAGCGCTCCAGGAGGCGCACGACACCGACCTCGCGCGGGACCCGCACCACCCGCCGCGACAAGACCGTTGTCGAGGAGGTCCTGGGCTCGAGCGCAGGCAGGACTCTCCTGCGAGAAGTGGTGCGCGGGATCTTCGGGACCGCACGACGACGCTGACACGGCTGAGACGATCCCCGGCCGATCCTCGACACGAGGCGCTAACGGGGTCGTGTTAGCGTCGGTAGCGTGAGTGCGAGCGGGACGACGCGGGAGCGGATACTCCGGGCGACGGTGGAGCTGCTGGCCGACGGCGGGCGCGATGCTGTGTCGACGCGGGCTATCAGTGCGGCGGCGGGGGTGCAGGCGCCCACCATCTACCGGACCTTCGGCGACCTGCGCGGGCTCCTCGACTCCGCGGCGGCCGCCGGATTCGCCTCGGCACTCGCCGACTTCGAGCGGAGCGAGGCACCGACCGACCCCGTCGACGCCCTCCGCGCCGCCTGGGACCACCACGTCGCCTTCGGGCTCGCCGAACCGCACCTCTACGCGCTGATGTTCACCGCGCGACCGGGGGAGGAGTCGGAAGCGGCGCGCCTGTCCCGGGGCGTCCTCCTCGACGCGGTCCGCGCCGTCGCGGAGGCCGGTCGCCTCACGGTCGACATCGAGCGCGCCTCGCGCCTGCTGCAAGCAGCCGCGCTCGGCTGCACCCTCACCCTGACCGCCCTCGCCGACCCCGACGACGAGCTCTCGTCCCGCTCCCGCGAGTCCGTCCTCGCGGCGATCACCACAGCGGAGGCAGGCCCCACCGACCCCGCGGCTCGCGCGGTCGTCGCGCACGCCGTCGCCCTGCGCACGGCGCTTCCCGCGATCGAGCGCCTGAGTGCGGGGGAGCGCCTCCTGCTCGACGAATGGCTGGGGCGCATCGCCGACTGATCAATCGTCGGCGGGCACCACGATGAGAGGATTTCGAGCATCGAAATCTGACGAAGAGCGTTATTCATAAGCATTTACCAGCCGAGTCGGTAAAGTTCGAGGCGGGTGACGGTGCGAATGAGGTTGGGAAGTTCTGTAAGACGTCCGCGATAGCCGGTCTTGAGGATTTTCCAGTTCTTCCAGTGCGCGATGCATCTTTCGACCGCCGAACGGATGGAGGAGATGTATCGGTTGGCTGTACGTGTGTTGTCATCATGTTGTCCGTGGTGAAATTTTTTCCGGGGAGTGACTGCGGTGGTTCCGACGTACGCTGGGTCCGCTATCCACTCGGCATTATCGAGAATCGGTTCCCATCCACACAGGCTGATGGTCGCTCGGTCGTGCCGAGCGCCGGGGGTCGGATCGGACACGCAAAGCAAGTTACCGTTCACGTCCGAGGCAACTTGCACGTTCAGCCCTTGACGGTGTCGCTTCCCGGAGTAGTTCGCTCTCCCCGTCACGGCGCGGTTCCCGGTGGGAACATCGGTGCCGTCGACCAGGACCACTCGGCCCTGGATAGCCGTCTTTAAACACACCCCCGACAAACAGCAGGCCTGCTCGATCAGCGGGACGATCCGCCGATATGCGCGAGAAATCGTGGGCTGCGACACACCGAACATATCCGCGATAGTCGCTTGGTTCACGTTCTGCCGCAATAAGATCAGGGTCATAACGACCTGCTCGCGAATGTTCAGCAGCACCGGGCGTCCCGAAACCTCACCCCTCCCCGTGACAATCTGCCATATCCGACAGATCAGCTCCGTCAATTGCTCCGCATCCAGGCCTGTAGTAGAGTCGTACCGCATCGGCTTCCCGTTCCGAAAATAGCGAGCTTTGGAACTTCTATTCTCCCGAATGGGAAGCCGATGCCTCGGAACGACACGCCCGAATCAGACCTTATGAATAACGCTCGAAGCTCGAAATTACCCCCGCCTTAGGGCCACTCAGCTCAGCGGGTGCGCGGGCTCAGCGGCTAGGGTCAGGAGATGGTTCCCGTGATGACACTGAAGCGAACTGGCAAAGTAGGGTCCGCCGCCGATGCAAACGACGGCATGAGCGACTCCGAACGCGCAGACCTTGCTCTTGCGTTCCACCAGGGCATCGGCAGGAAAACCGTCGACCCTGCGAAGGTCGACGCGGTCCGTCGGCGCCTGAGCGCTCGGAAGAACGCTGGTCGATAGCGAGCCCACGTGGGTACTGGCCGACGCCTCGCATGAGGAGGCTCTCAACCATTTCGTGTGTGCTGATCCTCCCAAATGGCTGTGGGACAAGCATCGGGGTCGTCACCACCCGAGCAAATGGGAACTTGCGACGGAAAGTGCCATTCGGGGGCTCCGTCTCCCCGTGCCGGAGGGCTGAGGTGCCCCATTCTTTCTGGACCACCGCGGAATTGGTAGGATTACCGCGATGACCGAAAGGAAGGCCCGGGATGTCCAGTTCCCGTGGGAAGTATTCTCCGGAGTTCCGCGCGGAGGCAGTGCGCGAGGTGATTGATAGGTCGCGATCCGTCGCGGACGTCGCTCGAGAGCTCGGACTGGTTCCGCAGACCCTCACTAATTGGGTGGCTGCGCATCGCCGAAGCAGTGCCGGCGGCGAAGAAGAACTGACCGTTCAGGACAGGGCGCGAATAAAGGAACTCGAACGGCGGGTCCGCGAACTCGAAGAGGAAAACCTGTTTTTGGGAAAAGCATCCGCGTTCTTCGCGAAGAAGTTCCGCTAGCCGCCAAGCTCGAACTCATTCGCCGCGAAGAACGCGACCCCAGCCGCACGCTATCAATCCGCGGACTGTGCCAGGCGGTCGGCGTCAATCGATCTAGCTATGACGAATGGCGCGATCGCAAGACCTCCGCAACCGCTGAATGGCGTATAGGTATCACCGAACTCATCCGAACAGCCTTTCAGGCCTCCGATGGCACCTACGGCTACCGCCGCATCACCGCGCAGCTGGCGCGGTGGGGCCGTCCAGTCGCCCACGAGACCGTCCGCCGGCTCATGCGCGCAGCAGGACTGGAACCCTGCCAGCCCAAGCCCTGGCGGCCGGTGACCACGACCCCAGGCGATCCGACTGACATCCCCGACCTCGTCAAGCGGGACTTCACCACAAACCGACCCGGCTGCAAATGGGTCGGTGATATCACCTATATCCGCACCTGGGAAGGATGGGTCTACCTCGCGACCGTCCTCGACTGCTATTCAAAGAAGGTCGTCGGGTACGCCCTCGCCGACCACATGCGTACCGAACTCGTCAGCGAAGCTCTCGAAATGGCGGCAAGGAACCAGCCGAACCGGGCCGCGAAAACGATCTTCCACAGCGACCGCGGCTCCGTTTACACCTCCGCCGACTTCGGGAAACTCGCGAAGAAGCTCGACATCAGACAATCGATGGGCCGGACGGGAGTCTGCTGGGACAACGCGTGGGCCGAATCATTCAACGGAACACTGAAGAACGAGCGCTGCAATCGCACTCAATATCCGACAAGAGAGAAAGCGATCCGCGACGTGACACGGTACATCGAACTGCGTTACAATCAACAACGACTTCACTCGGGGCTTGACTATCGGACCCCGAACGAAGCCGAGCAGGCATGGATCACCGAGAACCTCGCCGCGTAGACAACTATTCAACTGGTCCAGGAAACGTTGTGCAGCTCAGAAGGCCTTCGACTGCTCGAAGCGAACAGGCAGTACCACCAACTCGATTGTACATTTTGGGCAAACATTCACTCTCCGTGAACGCCTTCCGCTGGCACGCCTCGTCGACGCACCGGAACCGGCGCTTGCGCCACTGCCCCCGAACTGGTGCCGCACCCATCGGCGCATCAACCAATACCAGCGCCTTCCGCCCTCGAGACTCGGCGACCTGCCCGCACCCGGGCACCCCGCCGGCGACTCGACATCGATCACGAGCACGCCATCAACACGGCGTTCGAAGGCCACCGCGCGCAGGCCGCCGAGGCCGCCGAGGCCGACGAGCGCATCGCAGTGATCACAGTAGACAATAGAAGATGGGCACGCAGCGGCGCACCTCGTAACATCGGGCACGGGTCGAGGACTCCCGGGGAAGAGCTGCTTGGTCGCTACTGATCCTCAGGGCCTCAGTCCGCCTCAGCCCGTCACGACACGACCCCGCGCGTCACCCCCGGCCCCACCAGAAGTCCGAAGAGCCGCATTAGGTGCGGCCCGAGCAAGTGCACCGCCACGCCGGCGTAGCATGATAACGTGACTCAGAACATAAGCAACCAGAAAGGGAGCGGCTAATATGATAAACGAAATCGCAAGCGCAGTGGTTCTGCTTTTCCTGTTTATCCTCGTCGCTTTGGCGACTTCGGCCGTTCGCCAGCTACGCAAAATTGCGCAGGGCGTCTACCTACGGGAAGACAAAATGCCCTCCGAGAAGGACGACGACGTGATGGACACCGACTAGGTGCACCGCACCCCATAACTGAGCTGCCCAACGTTTCCTGGACCAGTTGAATAGTTGTCTACGCGGCGAGGTTCTCGGTGATCCATGCCTGCTCGGCTTCGTTCGGGGTCCGATAGTCAAGCCCCGAGTGAAGTCGTTGTTGATTGTAACGCAGTTCGATGTACCGTGTCACGTCGCGGATCGCTTTCTCTCTTGTCGGATATTGAGTGCGATTGCAGCGCTCGTTCTTCAGTGTTCCGTTGAATGATTCGGCCCACGCGTTGTCCCAGCAGACTCCCGTCCGGCCCATCGATTGTCTGATGTCGAGCTTCTTCGCGAGTTTCCCGAAGTCGGCGGAGGTGTAAACGGAGCCGCGGTCGCTGTGGAAGATCGTTTTCGCGGCCCGGTTCGGCTGGTTCCTTGCCGCCATTTCGAGAGCTTCGCTGACGAGTTCGGTACGCATGTGGTCGGCGAGGGCGTACCCGACGACCTTCTTTGAATAGCAGTCGAGGACGGTCGCGAGGTAGACCCATCCTTCCCAGGTGCGGATATAGGTGATATCACCGACCCATTTGCAGCCGGGTCGGTTTGTGGTGAAGTCCCGCTTGACGAGGTCGGGGATGTCAGTCGGATCGCCTGGGGTCGTGGTCACCGGCCGCCAGGGCTTGGGCTGGCAGGGTTCCAGTCCTGCTGCGCGCATGAGCCGGCGGACGGTCTCGTGGGCGACTGGACGGCCCCACCGCGCCAGCTGCGCGGTGATGCGGCGGTAGCCGTAGGTGCCATCGGAGGCCTGAAAGGCTGTTCGGATGAGTTCGGTGATACCTATACGCCATTCAGCGGTTGCGGAGGTCTTGCGATCGCGCCATTCGTAATAGCTAGATCGATTGACGCCGACCGCCTGGCACAGTCCGCGGATTGATAGCGTGCGGCTGGGGTCGCGTTCTTCGCGGCGAATGAGTTCGAGCTTGGCGGCTAGCGGAACTTCTTCGCGAAGAACGCGGATGCTTTTCCCAAAAACAGGTTTTCCTCTTCGAGTTCGCGGACCCGCCGTTCGAGTTCCTTTATTCGCGCCCTGTCCTGAACGGTCAGTTCTTCTTCGCCGCCGGCACTGCTTCGGCGATGCGCAGCCACCCAATTAGTGAGGGTCTGCGGAACCAGTCCGAGCTCTCGAGCGACGTCCGCGACGGATCGCGACCTATCAATCACCTCGCGCACTGCCTCCACGCGGAACTCCGGAGAATACTTCCCACGGGAACTGGACATCCCGGGCCTTCCTTTCGGTCATCGCGGTAATCCTACCAATTCCGCGGTGGTCCAGAAAGAATGGGGCACCTCAAACGCCTAAGAGCGTTATTCATAAGGTTGTTTACCAGCCGAGTCGGTAGAGTTCGAGTTTTGTGATGGTGCGGATGATGGCGGGGAGTTCGCTGAGGCGTCCGCGGTAGCCGGTGGCGATGATTTTCCAGTTCTTGAAGTGGGCGATGCACCTCTCGACTGCGGATCGGGTTCTGGAGATTTCCCGGTTCGATTTCTTGGTGTTGTCGTCGAGGGTGGTGCCGTGGGGTCGTTTGCGGGGAGTGGTCGCGGTGGTGCCGATGTAGCCCGGGTCGGCGATCCAGTCCGTGTCATCGAGGATCGGCTCCCAGCCGCAGAGCGCGAGAGCGACACGATCATGACGGGCGCCGGCGACAGGGTCTGACGCGGCGAGGAGGCCGCCGTCCAGATCTGCGGCGATCTGCACATTGAGGCCTTGTCGGTGCCGCTTCCCGGAGTAAGTCGACCGACCCGTTTTCGCGCGGTTCCCGGTGGGAACGTCTGTCCCATCGACCAGGACGACACGGCCTCGGACAGCTTCTTCCAGGGAAATCCCTGAGAAGCAACAGGCTTGCTCGATCAGCGGAACGATGCGCCGGTAGATCCGCGAGACGGTGGCTTGGGAGACGCCGTGCAGGTCCGCGGCGGCGGCTTGGTTCAGGTTCTGTCGCAACAGCAGCAACGTCAGGATGACCTGCTCCCGCAGGTTGAGAAGCGCGGGGCGGCCAGGCAACGATGGACGCCCGGACAGGACCTGGAATATTCGAGCCACCAACTCCGTCACCTGCCCAGAGGTCAAACCTGTAGTAGAGTCATGGCGCATCGACTTCTCGCTTCAAGAATGGTGTGTAGGAACTTCCATTCTCTCCCGCGAGAAGTCGATGTCTTCACAGCGACACGCGCGAAACAGACCTTATGAATAACGCTCTAAGAGCGTTATTCATAAGGTCTGATTCGGGCGTGTCGTTCCGAGGCATCGGCTTCCCATTCGGGAGAATAGAAGTTCCAAAGCTCGCTATTTTCGGAACGGGAAGCCGATGCGGTACGACTCTACTACAGGCCTGGATGCGGAGCAATTGACGGAGCTGATCTGTCGGATATGGCAGATTGTCACGGGGAGGGGTGAGGTTTCGGGACGCCCGGTGCTGCTGAACATTCGCGAGCAGGTCGTTATGACTCTGATCTTATTGCGGCAGAACGTGAACCAAGCGACTATCGCGGATATGTTCGGTGTGTCGCAGCCCACGATTTCTCGCGCATATCGGCGGATCGTCCCGCTGATCGAGCAGGCCTGCTGTTTGTCGGGGGTGTGTTTAAAGACGGCTATCCAGGGCCGAGTGGTCCTGGTCGACGGCACCGATGTTCCCACCGGGAACCGCGCCGTGACGGGGAGAGCGAACTACTCCGGGAAGCGACACCGTCAAGGGCTGAACGTGCACGTTGCCTCGGACGTGAACGGTAACTTGCTTTGCGTGTCCGATCCGACCCCCGGCGCTCGGCACGACCGAGCGACCATCAGCCTGTGTGGATGGGAACCGATTCTCGATAATGCCGAGTGGATAGCGGACCCAGCGTACGTCGGAACCACCGCAGTCACTCCCCGGAAAAAATTTCACCACGGACAACATGATGACAACACACGTACAGCCAACCGATACATCTCCTCCATCCGTTCGGCGGTCGAAAGATGCATCGCGCACTGGAAGAACTGGAAAATCCTCAAGACCGGCTATCGCGGACGTCTTACAGAACTTCCCAACCTCATTCGCACCGTCACCCGCCTCGAACTTTACCGACTCGGCTGGTAAATGCTTATGAATAACGCTCTAAGAGCGTTATTCATAAGGTCTGACTCGGGCGTGTCGTTCCGAGGCATCGGCTTCCCATTCGGGAGAATAGAAGTTCCAAAGCTCGCTATTTTCGGAACGGGAAGCCGATGCGGTACGACTCTACTACAGGCCTGGATGCGGAGCAATTGACGGAGCTGATCTGTCGGATATGGCAGATTGTCGCGGGGAGGGGTGAGGTTTCGGGACGCCCGGTGCTGCTGAACATTCGCGAGCAGGTCGTTATGACCCTGATCTTATTGCGGCAGAACGTGAACCAAGCGACTATCGCGGATATGTTCGGTGTGTCGCAGCCCACGATTTCTCGCGCATATCGGCGGATCGTCCCGCTGATCGAGCAGGCCTGCTGTTTGTCGGGGGTGTGTTTAAAGACGGCTATCCAGGGCCGAGTGGTCCTGGTCGACGGCACCGATGTTCCCACCGGGAACCGCGCCGTGACGGGGAGAGCGAACTACTCCGGGAAGCGACACCGTCAAGGGCTGAACGTGCAAGTTGCCTCGGACGTGAACGGTAACTTGCTTTGCGTGTCCGATCCGACCCCCGGCGCTCGGCACGACCGAGCGACCATCAGCCTGTGTGGATGGGAACCGATTCTCGATAATGCCGAGTGGATAGCGGACCCAGCGTACGTCGGAACCACCGCAGTCACTCCCCGGAAAAAATTTCACCACGGACAACATGATGACAACACACGTACAGCCAACCGATACATCTCCTCCATCCGTTCGGCGGTCGAAAGATGCATCGCGCACTGGAAGAACTGGAAAATCCTCAAGACCGGGAGGCTTATGCAAAATTCGGGTAGGGCTTCACAAAAGCCCTGGTCAGAGGCTCGTTCGCTGGGTGTGCGAGGGGATTTTGCATAAGCCTCCGGCTATCGCGGACGTCTTACAGAACTTCCCAACCTCATTCGCACCGTCACCCGCCTCGAACTTTACCGACTCGGCTGGTAAATGCTTATGAATAACGCTCTAAGTAGACGATCCTTGCGAAGGAGCAATAGTTCCGCTATCTTAAGCATTAACACTTCGGTCGGAGCTCAACCTGACTGGTATTTCGGGGGTTTGATGCAACGCCACAATCAAAAAATTAAGATTCGACTAAATCTCAACTTAATCTCCGTCGAACCGCCCCGAGGGAAACAATCTCATGAAGAAAATCCAACTCGTCGTCATCACGTCTATCTTCGCGGGTTTTGCTCTCGCGGGATGCTCTCGAATCGTCGAAGAAGTCGGGCCCAAGGCGAATATACCAGTGGCGTCAAGTGGCAAATTCAGCGGTCCGTACTCTGACCTGTTCGACGCAGCCCTCGCCGACGCGCAATCAGAGGTCGAGAAGCTTGCGCTCGAAGACGAAGTAATTAGCGACCAAGAGTACGCATACTTCCAAGGCGAAATTACGTCCTGCTTGGCTGAACTCGGTTTGAGCGCAAGTTTTGCCGCGGATGGTCGCCTCAATTACGCCAACCCAGACGACGTCTCACAAGACAAAATTCAGGCATGCAGCGCCAAGAACGGCATTACAATTTTGGCTATCCGTGACGCGATGGAACGCAACCCAACTCGGCTTGACGAGGCGCAGATCATGGTTGACTGCTTAAAGCAGGTCCAAATCGTCGACAAGACATACACGGCGGCCGACTATGCAAACGGTGTCGATTTAGATCGAATGGTGGATACCGACGAGTTTAAAGGTTGCAGCGACGATCCTTTGAACTACGCTTCAACGGGCACCAACGAACAACGCTAATGCGAGTGCGTAAGCGGCTCAAGGTCTCGAAATCTGTCATTGCTACCGCGGGGATCGCCATATTCTGCTCAGGACTAACCGCGGGCATTCTGACAACTTCGATCGAACCGCCCATCGAACTCAGCCCAGCGCGAACAATCGACACCGCTTTCGCAAGCGCATCTGAAATCACCGATGAGCGGGAGGTGGACCTGCAACTAGCTACCTCGCCCCCGACCAATATCGTTACTAACCGCGGCGGTACTATTACTGAACTCGATTGCAGGCCTGGCGCCGGATTGGAGTCGGGAAAGAGCAACTTCGCCCTTGACGGGCAACGGCTCCTGAACCTCGCAACCACTATGCCCCTCTGGCGGAACTTCTCACAAGGGGATGAAGGCGACGATGTCCGCGCCGTAAAAATAGCGCTACAAGGCCTCGGATACTCGTTAAGTGAAGATGCGACGTGGGACAGCACCGGTTCCCGAGCACTGCGAACAGCCTTCAAAGAGATCGAGGCATCCCCGCCGCCAGACAATGGGTCTTTCGACCAATCGATAATTGTGTGGATTCCCTCAACACCAAGCGCGGTCGCGTCCTGCGACAGCGCGCTCGGTCGACAACTTGCTCCGGGCACTAGTCTTGCGTCGCTACCGCCCACAATTGAGTCCGCGAGCCTCACAGCCTCACCAGATGAGGGTCTACCGGGCGCCCGGGTGATCAATATTGAAGGAAAAGAGTTCGAGCTGTCAAGCGGTCGAGTTCAACAAGACCTTCCGCTGCTTCAAGCAATTCAGGGATCCGCAGCCTACGCGAGTCTTGAAGCGAGCGAAACGAGAATTTCTTTCTCGTCGCACCTAAAGGAGCCGATCAAAGCACTGAGCATTCCGCCTAGCGCTATTCATGATCTCAACGGAAGCGATGGCTGCGTGACGACAGAACTTTCCTCCGTACCGGTAAAAATAATCACAAGTCAACTCGGCTTCACACTAATCCAGCCGGTCGAAGAATTAGAACGGAACCTTATTTACATCACGCCCGCCAAACAGACTCCTTGCATTCCATGATCAAAGTTGCTTTGAATGACGTGGGTCAAGCCTTCGTAGACAACGCGTTTCTCTTTTGCCACCTAAGCACCACCCTCGTCGCCGGCGAGACCTACGCTCTTACTGGACCCTCTGGCTCCGGAAAGAGCTCACTACTGTCCATCATTGCCAATCGGGAGAAGCCGACGGTCGGTGAAGTCGAATGGACCGGCATCGAGACGCAAGCCTGGGTCTTCCAGAATCCGCACGGCGTATCTCGACGTACAGCATTAGATCACGTTGTCCAGCCGTTTCTAGCGAGGGGATTCGGTAGAAATAGCGCAGAAGAATTGGCGAGAGCTGAACTGCAGCGATTTGGTCTTCATGCCGCAGGCGATCGTCTTTTTCAGGAACTCTCCGGCGGAGAGGCTCAGCGGCTCATGCTCGCGAGAGGAATGGCAACAGCCCCCGACTTGTTCCTAGTCGATGAGCCAACTGCGCAACTCGATCTTCGAACCGCCAACGCAGTAAACACTAGTTTGATAAACTTGGCCGGCAGAAACACCATTGTCGTAATCGCGACGCACGATCCCGCTACCCGCGATAGCTGCTCCAAGGAAATTCGTCTGGGTGATTATACGTGATGCGCGCATCATCAATTTTATCCGAGGCCTGGCGGAACATCGTAAGCGGAACCTCGAGAACACTCTTAGTAGGAGGTTTCTTGGCGGCGCTGATTGCTACCGGATTCACGATAGATGCTTCGACCATCTCCTTGTTGATCCGTGACGCGGATAGATTCCATAACGCGGGTGCGAGTGTACAAACCATTTCCGTTGAAAATGGAATATCTGGGGCGAAGTGCGAGTCCCTGAACGGAAGCACTGAACTCTCAGCCGGCGCGATACGGCCCGCAGATACAAATATTGTCGCGTCAGCATTGCCAAATTCAGCCCTTCCGACTTTCGAGGTATCTCCTTCTCTTATTCACCTCCTAATGCCGAAAATCGATCGTGATATGCCGGGCGGAATTTTTCTTGCTCAGGACGTTGCGGAGACTCTCGGCGTGGTAGCGGGCGACTCGTTCCCCTCGACAGAAGGACTTGCGCGCATTGCTGGCGTTTACTCCTATCCTAACGACGGGCGAAGGTCGGACCTCAGATATGCGGTCCTCGTCCCCATTTCTAGCCGTTCCTCTTTTAGCGAATGCTGGGCCGAAAACTGGCCCAATTCGGGAGATTCCCTTCAACTGCTGCGATCAACAGTCACGCTCGAAGCGAGTACTGCTGGAACAGCGATTGACGTGAGTCAACTAAATAGCTCATTAGGCCGCGTAAATCCCGCTCCGGCACTGTTCGAAAGTCGAGCCACAGAGTCTGCGCCGTTGTTCGTGGCATTGGCATCCTTTCTTGGGCTAGTCCTGGCGAGCGGATTGCGGCGCGTTGAGTTTGCCTCTTCCCTTGAGATCGGGATCAGCCGCTGGGGTTTGCTAGCAATTATTGTGGTTGAAACCGGGGCGAGTATTATCTTTGCCCTGGTAGTTGCTTCCGCGATCGCCTTATTACTTACCATGCTGGTCAGCGCTGGCCTTTTTTTCACTTTCGCACAACTTTTTTTGCGCGACCTCGTCATGGCAGCGAGTTTCGCGCTTCTGGGAAGCTCGGCAGGCGTGATGTTTACGAACCAGAATCGGCTATATAAGTACTTTAAAGCTCGGTAAGCCGGTACTCACGGTGCGAGGAGCAATCGCCGTGCTGGGCTGCTCGACGCACCCATGGCCCGGCTCGCCCGAATGTGGTTTTCATACGCATGCCGGGTGGTCTTGCGCGGAGCAGTATAGCTCTGCTAGATTAAATGCGCGAGGGGAATCACCTTCGATTCATCGAAGAAGGGGATACGAATGGGTAAGAAGACAAAGGGTTTGGTCGCGTCTCTCGTTGTTGTCGGTTTCCTGGCAATGACTCCAGCTACAGCAGCTTCCGCAGCAACTCACGTTGAAAACGTTGGTGGAGGCGTTTGGCAGTGGGGTGACGAGCACGATCGAGCCTACTCGAACTACTACCACGAGTCGAAGACGCACAGTGCAACGGTATGCGACGGCACCATCGCCAACGACTGCTACCAGGACGTTCAGATCAGGGGTATCTGGGCGCGCGCCTCGACATCCGATTCGCTCCTGAACGTTGAGAAGGCGTATTGGAACACCTACTAGGTTCCATGCGGTCTAGAGCGGTCGAACAGCGCCGAAGGTGCGGCAATCTGTTTTCTGGGGCTGGGTCATAGCTATTATGCCCAGTCCCAGAAGCAGCTGTTTCCGCAGATTCAGGATCGCCACTCGTCCCGTCGACATCGCGCGAGACCGCGTGATCTGCTAGATTCGGGAAACGAGTTTCGTGAGCTGCTCCGAATCAAGTCCTGTAGTAGAGTTGCAGCGCATCGGCCGCTTGTCCCGAGAATAGTGACGTTTGATAGCTTCTATTCTCTCGCACGAGGGGCCGATGCCTTTCGAGCGATACGCGCCAATCGGGCTTATGAAAACGTTCAAGCTAGTCCCTGCCGGGGTAGCTGTTGGAGAACTCGCCGATGCGAATCTGGTAAGCGCGTGTGCTTCTCGTGCGCAGGTGCAGCTCGAACGCGTGCGTGACGACCTTGAGCACCGCGTAGGGGTCAGCGCCGTGGACGAGGATGTAGACAGCGGGAATCTCGCCCCCGCTAGCTGCCGCGAGCCGTGGGACCACATTGCCGTCATCGGGGAGGTCAGCGACGCGCACAGCTACCACATGCAACTCATGGTCGGTCTCACCGCCGCCGATGTCAATGCCGAGGATCAACCACACATCGGGATCTAGGCCGACGATTTCCTCAAGCTGAGGTCCGGTGCGTCTCTGATCGAGTTGCGCCGTTCCAGACCAGTCCGGGTATGTCACTTCCGCATCGCCCCAGATGTATGGTTCGTTCACGATCATGCCTGGCTCTCCTGTCCGTCCGATCGTCCTCCGGACGCGAAAAATCCCCGAGATCGACAAGTCTGACCCTACAGACCTCGGGGGCGGGTGGTGCTAGTGGTCGAAAGAGGGTGAGCGCCCTGCATCTGCTTCCTCGTGATCGTTGTCGCGTGCCTCGTTGGGCCGTAAGCGTACATCGGCCCGTTCATCTGCAAGACCGGCGCGATGGTCTTCCAGCCGTAGGTGTTGCTCGTCTTGTAGTGCGCGGGCGTCGGTGCAAGCACGCGGGCGTCGATGGTGCCGCCGTTCGCGTAGCGCTCTCCGCCGAATGCTCCGAGCCGTCCGCCTGCCGCCTCCCAGGGGGCGAGGTTGCGGCGCTCCTGCCCGGGTCGGCCGGAGATGAAATCCGCTCAGCGCTTTTCCGGCTCCGCGAACTTGTAGATCGACCCGGCTCGGCCCTTGTAGATGCCCGTCGGGAACCCACCCATCGCGTACGACTCGATGCCGCCGTCCGCGTAAGCAGCGAGGCCACGGTTAGCTTGGGGATCGGCCCCAGGTTGTCCGCGTAAGCGGACGGAGCGGCGCGATGTGCGGAACCTCGGAACCTTCAAGCTCGAACTGAGTCATGGCCGTCGCGGCGGTCTCCGCAGCATCCGAGACATCCAGCGAGCCAGCCGACGCGAGAGCAACCGCTCCGGGAAACCCCATCGCCGAGGATGTCCTTCGTAGAGACGCCCGCTTTAGCAAGATCTTTGATCGCGTTAGCTACTTCAGTCGCGGAGAAGACCGGGTCTGCCCGGCGATCCTGTCGCGAGGGGCGCCACACTCAAGCGACAACGCTGCTCAGCGCAGGCGTGAACCTGCGGGTGGTCTCGGAGCCGTTGGGGCGAACGTCTGTGGCGGGGACGCTGACGATCTACGAGCGCACGATCAAGTCGCTGCAGCGAGCCGTGGCCGAAATGCTGGGTGACCAGTGTGCTCGACGCTCCATTTCGTAGGCGATGCGAAGCTACCGACTGTGGCTCCTGCTGTGCCGCCCGCGCTCGGCGGAGCTGTTCGGGAACGCAGAAACGGTGCCCGTGCTGGCGAGAGCTACGGACACCGTTCGCGGAGGATGGGGGATTCGAACCCCCGAGGGCTTTCACCCAACACGCTTTCCAAGCGTGCGCCATAGGCCACTAGGCGAATCCTCCTGGCGCGACCGGAGCCGCGACTCATCGATACTAGCCGGTGTCGGAGCCGCGCGCTGACCACGAGCCCGCGGAGCCCCGCGCTCGGCGGCGCGCGTCGTCGGTTACACTGTCACCTGGCTCCCCGCGTGGCGCCATCCAGGCCAACTCCCCCAGGGCGGAAACGCAGCAAGGGTAACCGGGCTCTGGCGGGTGCGCGGGGGGTCTTCTCCTCTTTAACAGGGGTGCTGCGGTCGCTTCACCGGGCTGCTGCCGCCCCTGGCGAATGCTCCTCCACAGCCCGCACATGCGCACGCACTCCCCTCGCTGGCCTCTACCCAGCCAGGCGGACGGACCCCCTCGCTAGGCTGGTCCCGATGGTTCAGAGCATCTACATCTCGTCCGCCGAAGGTCATTCGGGCAAGTCCACCGTCGCCCTCGGCGTCCTCGATGCGCTCAGCAGTCAGGTCCAGCGGGTCGGTGTCTTCCGTCCGATCGCCCGCTCCACCTCCGAGCCCGACTACGTGCTCGAGATGCTGCTCGGCCACTCCGACTCCGGCCTCGCCTACGAGGACTGCATCGGCGTCACCTACGAGGACGTGCACGCCGACGGCGAGGCGGCCCTCTCGCGCATCGTCGAGCGCTACAAAGGCGTCGAGGCGCAGTGCGACGCCGTCGTGATCCTCGGCTCCGACTACACCGACGTGGGCAGCCCCACCGAGCTGGGGTACAACGCCCGCATCGCCGCGAACCTCGGCGCGCCGGTCCTGCTCGTGCTCACCGGCCGCGATCCCTCCCACAGCGAACAGCTCGGCCAGGCGCCCGCGCGCACACCGGAGGAGATGCGTCAGATCACCGAGCTCGCATCCGTCGAGCTGCGCACGGCTCACGCGAGCCTCATCGGAGTGATCGCCAACCGCGCCGATCCGGCCACCGCGGCCGACGCGATGGCGGCGATCCGCGAGAGCATCCCCGCCTCGGTGCCGGTGTGGGCCATCCGGGAGGACCCGTTCCTCGTCGCCCCGAGCCTGTCCCGCCTGGTCGAGGCGGTCGATGGAGTCGTCGTCGCGGGCGACCCGGAGCTGCTCGGCCGCGAGGCGCTCGGCGTGGTGATCGCCGGCATGTCGATGGTCAACGTCCTCCCGCGTCTCACCGAGGGCGGCGTGGTGATCGTCCCCGGCGATCGCCCCGACGTCGTCCTCGCCGTGATCATGGCCTACGCCTCCGGTACGTTCCCCACAGTTACCGGCATCATCCTCAACGGCGGGTTCGAGCTGCCGGAGCCGATCGTCCGGCTGATCGAGGGCGTCGACAGCCGCGTGCCGATCGTGATGACCGAACTCGGCACCTACGACACCGCCGTCCGCGTCACCGCCGCGCGCGGACGCCTGGCGGCCGACTCGCCGCGCAAGCGCGATACCTCGCTCGCCCTGTTCCAGGAGGCGGTCGACGTCGTCGAGCTGCTCACCCTGCTCGACGTGGGCCGCTCCGAGGTCGTCACCCCGCTGATGTTCGAGTACGGCCTGATCGAGCGCGCGCGCATCGCCGACCGCCACATCGTGCTGCCCGAGGGCGGAGACGACCGCATCCTCCGTGCCGCCGCGACGGTGCTCAAGCGCGGCATCGCCCGGTTGACGATCCTCGGCGAGGAGGCCGAGATCCGCGCCCGAGCGGCAGGCCTGGGCCTCGACCTCGACGGCGCCCGCGTGCTGAGCACACTCGACCCCGAGCACCGAGCCCGCTTCGCCGAGGAGTACGCCCGCATCCGCGCGCACAAGGGCATCACTTACGACCACGCCTACGACACGGTCACCGACGTCTCCTATTTCGGCACGATGATGGTGCAGCTCGGCCTGGCCGACGGCATGGTCTCCGGAGCCGCACACACGACGGCGCACACCATCCGCCCCGGCTTCGAGATCATCAAGACCAGCCCGGGCGTCTCGGTCGTCTCCAGTGTGTTCCTGATGGCGCTCGCCGACCGGGTCCTGGTCTACGGCGACTGCGCGGTCAACCCCGACCCGACCGAGGCGCAGCTCGCCGACATCGCGATCTCCTCCGCCGAGACCGCGCAGCAGTTCGGCATCGACCCGCGCATCGCGATGCTCTCCTACTCCACCGGCGAGAGCGGAGCCGGCGCCGACGTCGAGAAGGTCCGCGCAGCGACGGCGCTGGTGCGCGAGCGCCGACCCGACCTGCTCGTCGAAGGCCCCATCCAGTACGACGCGGCGGCGGATGCGGCGGTTGCCGCCTCGAAGATGCCCGGCTCCCAGGTCGCCGGCCGTGCGACGGTGTTCATCTTCCCCGACCTCAACACGGGCAACAACACCTATAAGGCCGTGCAGCGCTCGGCCGGCGCCGTCGCCATCGGGCCGGTCCTCCAGGGCCTGCGCAAACCGGTCAACGACCTCTCGCGCGGTGCGCTCGTGCAAGACATCGTCAACACCGTCGCGATCACCGCAATCCAGGCGGCGACCCAGGCCATCGTTCCGCCCACCGCCGCCATTCCCGTCGTGCGCTAGCGGCCACCGCGCCGCCGACCCGCCCCTGCCGACCCCGATCCCCCAGGAGTCCCCTCATGTCCGTCGTCCTCGTCATCAACAGCGGTTCGTCATCGTTCAAGTACCAGCTCATCGAGATGACCACGGAGGAGACGCTCGCGAGCGGCCTCGTCGAGCGGATCGGCGAGGACGTCGGCCGCACCAAGCACACTCGCGACGGGGAGTCGTTCGAGATCGAGGCGCCGATCCCCGACCACACCGCGGGCTTCGATGCGATGATCCGCGCGTTCGGCGAGCACGGCCCGAGCCTCGACGCCTTCCCACCGGTCGCCGTGGGCCACCGCGTCGTGCACGGCGGCAAGCGTTTCTTCGACCCGACCGTCGTCACCGACCTGGTGAAGATCAACATCGAGGACCTCGCCGACTTAGCTCCGCTGCACAACCCCGCCAACCTCGAGGGCATCGAGGCGGCGCAGAAGGTGTTCCCCGAGGTCCCGCACGTCGCCGTCTTCGACACCGCCTTCCACCACACCATCCCCGCCGCGGCCTCGACCTACGCGCTACCCGCCGAGCTCGCCGAGAAGCACCGCGTCCGCCGCTACGGCTTCCACGGCACCTCGCACAAGTTCGTCTCCGAAGCCGCCGCCGCCTACCTCGGCCGCCGCCGCTCCGACCTCAAGACGATCGTCCTGCACCTGGGCAACGGAGCGTCCGCCTGCGCCGTCGACGGCGGCATCTCCGTCGAGACCTCGATGGGGATGACCCCGCTGGAAGGCCTGGTGATGGGCACCCGCTCCGGCGACCTCGACCCCGCCGTCGTCTTCCACCTCGCCCGCAAGGCAGGCCTTTCTCTCGACGAGCTCGACACCCTCCTCAACCGCCGCAGCGGACTACTCGGCCTCACCGGACGGGGGGACATGCGCGATGTCCAGCAGGCTGCCGAGGCCGGTGACGAGCAGGCCCGCGCTGGACTCGACGTCTACTACCACCGCCTCCGCCACTACATCGGGGCCTTCTACGCCCAGCTCGGCCGCGTTGACGCCGTCGTCTTCACGGCCGGAGTCGGCGAGAACGTCGCCGCCGTCCGCGCCGGCGCCCTCCGCGGCCTCGAGGGCCTCGGCATCGAACTCGATCCGGAGCGCAACACCTCCACCGACCGCGGCGCCCGCCGGATCTCGACCGACGACTCCCGCGTCGCCGTCCTCGTCATCCCCACCAACGAAGAACTGGAGATCGCCCGGCAGTCCTTGTCGGTCGTGTAGCGGCGACGCCGCTCCACGACCCGCGGTCGGCTTCTCGAAGGGCTGCGTTCCGTAGAGCGGGTCGCGTCAGGCTGCCCGGAATCGCTCGCACGCGATTCCGGGCAGCGGCCCTCTGCCGGACGCTGGATCGCCTCTTGCTGGTCGAGAAGCCGCGGCGCCGCGGCGGATCGAGAGCCGGGGTCAGGGCAGCAGGCGGGCGTCGCCGGAGTAGAGGTTGAAGCCGGAGGCGCGGCTGAAACCGATCAGGGTGAGGCCGCTGTCTCGGGCCAGGTCGACGGCCAGCGACGACGGGGCGCCGACCGCGGCGAGCAGCGGGACGCCCGCCATCACCGCCTTCTGCACCAGCTCGAACGAGGCGCGCCCCGACACCTGCAACAGCGTCCCGCGCAACGGCAGCCGCCCTTCCCGGAGCCCCCAACCCACTACCTTGTCCACAGCGTTGTGCCGCCCCACGTCTTCCCGGAGCACCAGCAGCGCGCCGTCGGAGTCGAACAGCCCCGCCGCATGCACGCCGCCGGTCCGCTCGAACACCGCCTGCGCCTCGCGGAGCCGGTCCGGGAGCGAGACCACCAGCGCTCGCTCGACGTGCAGTTCGTCCTCCGCGACGCTCCACGCCGAGTCCGTGGCGACCGCCTCGAGCGACGCGAGCCCGCAGACTCCGCACGAGCTCGTCGTGTACACCGACCGCTCACGCTCGAGTAGCACGGCCTCTCGTCCGCCGCGGACGCTCGCGTCGACCACGTTGTAGGTGTTCTCGCCCGGCCCGGAGCCGCTGGCGCAGTAGCGCATGGCCGCGAGCTGCTCCGCCTCCGTGAGCACTCCCTCCGATACGAGGAACCCGGCGACGAGGTCGAAGTCGTCACCGGGCGTGCGCATGGTCACGCTGAAGCGGCGCCCGCCCACGCGGATCTCGAGCGGCTCCTCGACGGCCAGCACGTCCTCGCGACGGCGGGGCGGATCGTCGGCGCGGACGGCGATCAGGCGGGTGCGGGCGACACTGCGGCTCATGGCTCTCCTCAGGCGGTGAGGGTCATCCTTCCACCGAGAACCGAGAGCGTTGCCACTGCGCGGACGTACGATGCAGGAATGGTCGATGACGCCGAGCCCCGCGAGAGTCCGATCGACGAGAGCCGCCTCTCCGTCCGGTCCCCGAAGAAGCGGGCCGTCGGCATCCCCGGCGTCGCTCACGCTCTCGAAATCTCGCTGAAGCAGATGGGTCCGCTCCGCAGCGCCGAGACGCTCCTGCGGGTCAACCAGAAGACCGGCTTCGACTGCCCGGGCTGCGCCTGGCCCGAGAGCGACAAGCGCCACGTCGCCGAATTCTGCGAGAACGGGGCGAAGGCCGTCGCCGAGGAGGCGACGCTGCGCACCGTCACGTCGGCATTCTTCGCCGCGCATCCCGTCTCGGAGCTGGAGGAGTGGGACGACTTCGCGCTCGGCCAGCAGGGTCGGCTCACCGAGCCGATGCTGCTGGAGGAGGGCGCCACCCACTACCGCCCTGTGGGCTGGGACGAGGCGCTCGATCTCGTGGCGGAGGAGCTGCGCGCGTGCGCGAGCCCCGACGAGGCGATCTTCTACACCTCCGGTCGCACGTCGAACGAGTCGGCGTTCGTCTACCAGCTGATGGTTCGCGGCTTCGGCACCAACAACCTGCCCGACTGCTCCAACATGTGCCACGAGTCCAGCGGCTCCGCGCTCACCGAGACGATCGGGATCGGCAAGGGCTCGGTGAGCCTGCGCGACGTGGAGCGGGCGCCGCTGATCATCGTCGCCGGCCAGAATCCGGGCACGAACCACCCGCGGATGCTCACCGCCCTGGAACGCGCCAAGCGCGCCGGTGGCACGATCGTGGCCGTGAATCCGCTGCCGGAGGCGGGCCTGCTCCGCTTCCAGAACCCGCAGACCGTGCGGGGGACACTCGGCGACGGCACCGCCCTCGCCGACCATTTCCTCCAGGTGCGGCTCGGCGGCGACCAGGCCCTGTTCCAGGGCCTCGGCAAGGCGCTGCTCGAGGCGGAGGAGGAGCGCGGCGACGTCTTCGACCACGCCTTCATCCGAGAGAGCACGGGCGGCCTCGGCGACTATCTGCACGGGCTGCGGGCGGTCGAGTGGGACGAGATCGAGCGGGCGAGCGGGATCGACGAGGCGCGTATCCGCACTGTCGCCGAGCTGATCGCAGCGTCCGAGGGCACCGTCGTCTGCTGGGCGATGGGCCTCACGCAGCACGCGCACTCCGTCGCGACGCTCAAGGACGTCGTCAACGTGCTGCTGCTGACCGGAAACATCGGCAAGCCCGGCGCGGGCGTGTGCCCGGTGCGCGGTCACTCCAATGTGCAGGGCGACCGCACGATGGGCATCTTCGAGCGGATGCCGGACTCCTTCCACGACGCGCTCGATCGCGAGTTCTCCTTCTCCTCCCCGCGCGAGCACGGCACCGACACGGTCGCCGCGATCCGGGCGATGCGCGACGGGAAGGCCCGCGTGTTCGTGGGGCTCGGCGGCAACTTCGCCCGGGCGACGCCGGACAGCGCAGTGACGGAGGCGGCGATGCGCTCGCTCGCGCTGACCGTGCACGTCTCGACCAAGCTCAACCGCTCGCACGTGGTCACCGGCCGCCGCGCACTGATCCTGCCGACCCTGGGCCGCACCGACTCGGATGTGCAGCGTTCGGGCGAGCAGCGGGTCACCGTTGAGGACTCGATGAGCGCGGTGCACGCCTCCCGCGGCCGCCTGCGCCCACCGAGTCCGGTGCTGCGCTCGGAGGTGTCGATCCTCACCGGCATCGCGGAGCGGCTGCTGGCCGGCCGCGAGAACGTCCCGCAGGTCGACTGGTCGGGGCTGCGCGACGACTACCGCCGCATCCGCTCGCACATTGCGAACGTGGTGCCCGGCTTCGAGGGGTTCGAGGCCCGGATCGACGTGCCCGGCGGGTTCGTCCTCCCGAACCCCCCGCGCGATTCGCGCCGCTTCGATACCCCCTCCGGGCTCGCGCGCTTCACCGCGAATCCGCTCGAATACCCGCGAGTGCCCGAGGGGCGGCTGCTGCTGCAGACCCTGCGCTCGCACGACCAGTTCAACACCACGATCTACGGCAAGGACGACCGCTATCGCGGGATCCATGATGGGCGGCGCGTGGTGTTCGTGCACGCCGATGACGTCGCCGAGCTGGGCTTCGCGAACGGTGCGCTGGTCGACCTGGTCTCGGAGTGGCCCGACGGGGTCGAGCGGCGGGCGGAGTCGTTCAGAGTCGTCGCCTACGACACCCCTCGCGGGTGCGCGGCCGCCTACTATCCCGAGACGAACGTCCTCGTGCCTCTGGATTCGACCGCGAAGATCAGCAACACGCCGACCTCGAAGTCGGTGGTGATCCGCCTCGAGCCTGCGGCGTAACGGCTCACCAGGGCAGCGGCAGCAGGCGCACGGAGTCACCCGCCGCCGCTCCCGGGGCGGGCACGACGGCGACCGCCTGTGACGCGGCGAGTCCGGTCAGCATGTGCGAGCGGATCCCCGCCGCCGCCCGCCAGCCGTCCTCGCTCCGGGAGACGGGTACGAGGACCGTCGTCCCCGGGCGGCGGAGCGGTTCGGCGAGGACGCCGCGGTGCAGCGGGCGGGGGACGGCGCCGGACGCCGCGTCGAGCGCCGACGGCAGGAAGGAGAGCGCGGCGAGGAGCGCGGCGAGCGGATTGCCCGGCAGCGCGATCACCAGCGTCCCGCCCGGTAGTACGGCCGCCATCGTGGGGTGACCGGGGCGCATGTCAACGCCGTCGATGAGGATTAGCGCCCCGACCGTCCCGAGGGCGCGACGCACCGCGTCGACCCGGGAGCGCCCGGTCCCGCCGGTGCTGAGCAGGATCGGCGCTGAGCCCGTCAGCAGCGTCCGGGCGATCGCGTCCTCATCGTCGCCGCGGCGCACGACCTCCCCAACGTCTCCGCCCGAGAGCTCGACGAGCGCGGGCAGCAGCGGCGTGAAGGCGTCGCGCACCCGGCCCGCGGGCGGCATCCCCTCCGTGTCGACCTCGTCGCCGGTGAGGAGGAGGTCGACCGCGGCGGGCAGGCGGACATCGAGCGCGTCGACTCCGGCGACCGCGAGCAGGGCGAGGTGCGCGGGAGTGAGGCGGGTTCCGGCACCGACGAGGACAGCCCCTCGTGCAGCCTCATCGCCCGCGCGCCGCAGGTGGCGGCCGGGTGGGAGAGGTGCCCGGGCCGTGAGCACCTCCTCGCAGATCTCGCCCTGTTCGGACGGCAGCACCGCGTCGCTCCAGTCGGGAACGACTGCGCCGGTGACGATCGGTGCGGCGGTGCCGTCCTCAAGCGCCCAGGGACCGCGGCCGCGCACGGCCCAGCCGTCCATGGCCGAGGAGTCGTAGTGCGGGAGTGGCCGGGTCGCCGCGACGTCGTGATCGAGGACCGCTCCGCGGGCGGCGAGGAGTGGGACGGTCGCGACCCCCGAGCGCGCCACGGTCTCGCCCACGATCCGCCTGGCCTCGTCCCAGTCGATCGCCTCGTGCCGGTGCGCGCTCATCCCGTCCATTCTCCCGGGGCTCGGGGCGGGTCCGCGCGGGACCCGGCCCGCGCACGACCCGGCCCGTCGCTCAGCCCAGGTAACCGTTCGGGTTCAGCACGAACTTCTTCGCGGCACCCTTGTCGAAATCGGCGTACCCCTGAGGAGCGTCGTCAAGGCTGATCGCCGTGGCCTGCACCGCGTCGGCGATGTGCACCCGGTCATGCAGGATCGCCATCATCAGCTGCCGGTTGTACGTCATCACCGGGCACTGGCCCGTGGTGAAGGAGAGCGATTTCGCCCAGCCCAGTCCGAGCCGGATCGAGAGCGAGCCCTCCTGGGCCGCCTCGTCGACTCCGCCCGGGTCGCCCGTGACGTAGAGGCCGGGGATGCCGAGGGCGCCGCCCGCCGCAGTGATCGACATCAGCGAGTTGAGTACCGTCGCTGGCGCCTCCGTCCCCGAGTCGGCGCCGTTGCCGTGTGCTTCGAAGCCGACCGCGTCCACTCCGCAGTCGACCTCCGGCACGCCGAGAATCTGCTCGATCTGGCCCGCCGGATCGCCCTTCGAGACGTCGACCGTCTCACAGCCGAAGGAGCGCGCCTGCGCCAGCCGCTCCTCGTTGAGGTCCGCGACGATCACGACGGCCGCTCCGAGCAGCTGCGCCCCGACGGCCGCAGCGAGGCCGACCGGACCCGCCCCCGCGACGTACACGGTGGAGCCGACCCCGACGCCCGCGGTCACCGCGCCGTGGAAGCCCGTCGGGAAGATGTCCGAGAGCATCGTCAGGTCGAGGATCTTCTCGAGCGCCTGGTCGCGGTCCGGGAACACCAGCAGGTTCCAGTCGGCGTAGGGGACCATCACGTACTCGGCCTGCCCGCCGACCCAGCCGCCCATGTCGACGTAGCCGTAGGCGCTGCCCGGGCGGTCCGGATTCACGTTCAGGCAGATGCCGGTCTTGCGCTCTTTGCAGTTGCGGCACCGGCCGCAGGCGATATTGAAGGGCACCGAGACGATATCGCCGACCTTGACGAATTCGACGTCGGGGCCGACCTCGACGACCTCGCCGGTGATCTCGTGGCCGAGTACGAGGTCCGGCGGAGCCGTGGTGCGGCCGCGGACCATGTGCTGGTCCGAGCCGCAGATGTTGGTGGACACGGTGCGGAGGATCGCGCCGTGGGGCAGCTTCCGTCCGATGTTCGCCGGGTTGACGCCTGGTCCGTCCTTCAGCTCGAAGGTCGGGTAGTCGATGTCGATGACCTCGACCACTCCGGGGGACTTGTAGGCGACGGCTCTGTTGCCTGACATGCGGTGCTCCTTCACGTGGCGGTCCGCGGCGCGCTCGGCCGCGGGAGTCCCGCGTCGCCGCTCGTTTCAGCCGCGACGTCGGGGCTCTGGCGAACCGTACGCCAGGAGTCTGGAGCCGGATAGAGCGCGGGGGAGTAGCGTTTCAGGACGCGTGCGAGCGCTCGTCCACCGCGCGGTGCGAGGTCGTGAGCGCGGCGTCGAGCGCGTCCCGGCTCCCACCGCTCAGGCCCGCTGCGTAGCCCGCGAGGAAGGTCGTGAGCGGAGCCGCGGGCCGGACCACGGTGTGCGCCGCGCGACCGGCGAGCGCGAGCAGAGCGTCCGGGTCGATGGGGACCGCGCCGAGGCCGAGAGCGGCGCAGAGTTCGGCCCACCAGGCGGCGAGGATCTCCTCGGTCGGGCGGGTGTCGTCGGGGCCTGCGGTAGTGGAGCCTGCGGAAGCGGAGCCTGCGGCGTCGGAGTCGAAGGTGTCGTCCATCCGCTCAGTGTGCGCCGAGCGGGCCCGAGAGGTCGATCCCGTGCCGGAGCGCATCGGTGGGCGCGTCAACATCGTCGGTCGAGCCTGCGGGCACGCTGACGAGCCGCAGGGGCAGCCCGCGGAGGAGGGCGCGCACCGAGGCGCCGTGGGGATCGCCGAGCGCGGCGAGCGCGTCGACGAGCGATCGACGCCGGTGCACGCCGAGGAGCTGCTGGGCGCGACCGTCGGTGTCGACGGCCAGAAGGGAGTCCTGCACGGCGCTCGCCGCGTCCTCCAGCAGCCGCTGCACCGCGGGACCGGGCGCGACGAGATCGGCGGCGAGCACGACGACCCACTCCGGAGCGTCGGGCCGGTCGAGCAGGGGCAGCGCGGCGGCCAGCCCCGCGACCGGGCCGCCGAACGGGGGATCCTCCTGGACGTGCTCGGCGCCGTCGAGGGCCGACGCGAGGGCCTGCGGTCCGGCGACGACTCGCCGCTCAGCGCCGTGAACGGCTGCGAGGGCGGTGCCGAGGAGGGTGGAGTCGCGGTGCGGCAGGAGCGGCTTGATCGCGCCGCCGAGCCGGGTCGCCCGTCCGCCGGCGAGCACGATCGCATCACAGCGGGGGAGCGGCGGCGCAGGAGGCACGCCTCCGAGGTTACGCGGGTACCGGTCTCCGCCGCCCGGCTCCGGTGTCGGAGGTCGCGGCTACTCTGGTCGGGTGGTAGCAGCCCTATATCGCCGGTACCGGCCCGAGACGTTCGCCGAGATGATCGGCCAGTCCCAGGTGACGGATCCGCTCATGACCGCGCTGCGCACCAACCGCGTGAACCACGCGTACCTCTTCAGTGGTCCGCGCGGCTGCGGCAAGACCACCTCGGCGCGCATCCTCGCCCGCTGCCTCAACTGCGCCACCGGCCCCACCGACACTCCCTGCGGCGTCTGCGATAGCTGCGTCGAGCTCAGCCGCGAGGGCCAGGGGTCGCTCGACGTGGTCGAGATCGATGCGGCGAGCCACAACGGAGTCGACGACGCGCGCGATCTGCGCGAGCGCGCCATCTTCGCCCCGGCACGCGACCGCTACAAAATCTTCATTCTCGACGAGGCGCACATGGTCACGCCGCAGGGCTTCAACGCCCTGCTCAAGATCGTCGAGGAGCCGCCGGAGCACGTGAAGTTCATCTTCGCGACCACCGAGCCCGACAAGGTGATCGGCACCATCCGCTCGCGCACCCACCACTATCCGTTCCGGCTCGTGCCGCCGGCCCAGATGCTCGACTACACGCAGTCGCTCTGCGAGCGCGAGGGCGTGCACGTGGCGGCGGGCGTGCTGCCGCTCGTGGTCCGCGCGGGCGGCGGGTCCGTCCGCGACACCCTCTCTCTCCTCGACCAGCTGATGGCCGGCTCCGAGGCCGAGACCGTCGAGTACGAGCGGGCCGTCGCGCTGCTGGGGTACACCCACGGCGCCCTGCTCGACGAGGTCGTGGACGCGCTGGCCGAGCGCGACTCGGCCGAGGCGTTCGGAGCGGTCGACCGCGTCATCCAGACGGGTCAGGATCCGCGCCGCTTCGTCGAGGACCTGCTCGAGAAGCTGCGCGACCTGATCGTCGTCGCGGCCACCGGAGGCGCGGCCTCGGCCGTGCTGCGCGGCGTCTCGCAGGACGATCTCGACCGCATGGCCGGGCAGTCGCGGGCGCTCGGCCTGGCCGAGCTCTCGCGCATCGCCGATGTGGTCAACGACGCGCTCACCGAGATGACCGGTGCGACCTCACCGCGCCTGCACCTCGAGCTGATGATCGCGCGGACCCTGGTGCACGGCACCGGTGCGGGGATCGCGCCCGCTCCGGCGCAGGAGGAGCGTCCGCGTCGCGTCGCCGCACCGCGTCCCTCCGCCGAGACCGCGCCTCGGTCGCCCGAGCCGTCGCGCACGCCGGAGCCCCACCACGCCTCGCACGCCGCCGCTCCGGGCTCGGTACCCGAGTCGATCGCTGCCGCGCCGCGGACGGAGGCGCCCGTTACCGCGTCCGCGACCGTCGCCGCACCGCCGGTGAAGGCGCCCGAGGAGACGGCGGCCGAGGAGACGGTGCCCGAGGCGCCCGAGCCCGCGACCGAGGGCGCGGTCACCCTCCAGCGAATGAAGGACACCTGGCCCGAGATCCTCGAGGTCGTGCAGAAGGCGAAGATGACCGCCTGGCTGGTCGCCTACACCGCCCAGGTACGCGCCCTCAACGACGACGTGCTGACCCTGTCCTTCCCGAGCCAGAACGACGTCGAGTCGTTCAAGATGCCAGGCACCGCGGGTCAGCCCGGAGTCAGCGAGCACCTGCGGCACGCCATTCAGCAGGTTCTCGGACTGCGGGTGAAGTACATCGCCCGTGTCGAGCCGCGAGCCGCCGCTCCCGAGGCCGAACGCGCCGCCGTCGAGGCGCCGGCCGCACCCGCCCCGGCAGCCGCGGCTCCGCCCGACTCCGACGGCTGGGCCACAGTGGCGATCCCCGCCGACCCGACTCCGGCGGCAGAGGCCGCGACCCCCTCCGCACCCGTCGAGGCGCCCGCCGCGGCCGCGGAGCCCGAGCGCGCGGCCGCTTCTTCGTCCGCCCCTTCTTCGTCCGCCGCCCCCTCCGCCGAGCAGCCCCCCTTCGACGAGGAGCCGCCGGAGGAGGACATGCCCCCGGTCGAGCCGCCGATGCCCGACTCCTGGGCGACGGTCGCGCCCCCCGGCGAGCCCACCGCGCCCGAGCCCCGTGCCCCCGTGCGCCCGACCCCCGTCGCCGAGCGTCCGGCTCCCGCACCGCGTCCGGCCACCCGCACGACCCGATCGGCCACCGCCGACGGCCGCCAGCGCTACGGCGAGGCGGTCGTGCGCGAGATCCTCGGCGCCCAGTTCATCGAGGAGCAGCCCCACACGCCGCGCGGCCCCCGCGTGACCGGCGCGTGAGCCGCATCCTCCGTCCCGCCGGCCCCACCCCCGTCCGCCCCACTCGAGAGGAGGCGACCGCATGTACGAAGGCATCGTCCAGGAGTTGATCGACGAGCTCGGCCGACTCCCCGGCATCGGCCCCAAGTCCGCCCAGCGCATCGCGTTCCACATCCTGCAGACTGAGACGTTCGACGTCACCCGCCTCGCCGAGATTCTGCTGGAGCTGCGTCACCGGGTGCACTTCTGCGACATCTGCGGGAACGTGGCGGAGGAGGCGACCTGCGGGATCTGCCGCGACCCGCGTCGCAGCCGCACGGTCATCTGCGTCGTGGAGGAGGCGAAGGACGTCCCCGCGATCGAGCGCACTCGCGAGTTCCGCGGGCTGTACCACGTGCTCGGCGGCGCGATCAGCCCGATCGACGGCATCGGCCCCGACCAGCTCCGCATCCGCCAGCTGCTGCAACGCCTCGCCGACGGCGAGGTGCAGGAGGTGATCATCGCGACCGACCCCAACCTCGAGGGCGAGGCGACCGCGACCTACCTCTCCCGCATGCTCAGCACTCTCGGCATCCGCATCACCCGACTCGCCTCGGGTCTGCCTGTCGGCGGTGACCTCGAGTACGCCGACGAGATCACGCTCGGCCGTGCCTTCGAGGGCCGCCGCCTCGTCGAGAATTGACGCGACCGCCGACCACTCACGTGACCGGCCCGGAGTGCGGGCGACCGGTAGACTCGCCCGTCGGGTCGCGACGGCCCTCCAGCCACTGACCCGGGAGCAGCACGTGAGCCTGATCGTCCAGAAGTTCGGCGGGTCCTCCGTCGCTGACGCGGAGAGCATCAAGCGGGTCGCGAAGCGCATTGTCGCCACCAAGCAGGCGGGCAACGACGTCGTCGTGGCCGTCTCGGCAATGGGCGACACCACCGACGACCTGCTCGAGCTCGCCCACCAGGTCACTCCCCTCCCAGCGCCCCGAGAGCTCGACATGCTGCTCTCCTCGGGCGAGCGCATCTCGATGGCGCTGCTGGCGATGGCGATCAAGAGCATGGGCTTCGAGGCCCGCTCCTTCACCGGCAGCCAGGCCGGCATGATCACGGATGCGCAGCACGGCGCTGCCCGCATCGTCGACATCACACCGGTCCGCCTGCGCGCGGCGCTCGATGAGAACGCGGTCGTCATCGTCGCCGGGTTCCAGGGCTTCAACCGCGACACGAAGGACATCACCACCCTCGGCCGCGGCGGCTCGGACACCACCGCCGTCGCGCTCGCCGCGGGCCTGGGTGCCGACACCTGCGAGATCTACACCGATGTCGACGGAGTCTTCTCCGCTGACCCGCGCGTGGTTACCAAGGCCCGAAAGCTCGACCGCATCACGAGCGAGGAGATGCTCGAGCTCGCCGCCGCCGGCGCGAAGGTGCTGCACATCCGCGCCGTCGAGTTCGCCCGCCGCCACGGAGTCACGCTGCACGTGCGCTCCTCTTTCAGCCCCAACGAGGGCACCATCGTCTACAACGCCGAGACCGACGGCGCCGAGCAGAACGGACAAGCCGTGGAAGAGCCCATCATCGCCGGAGTCGCCACCGACCTGAACGAGGCGAAGATCACCGTCGTCGGCGTCCCCGACATCCCCGGAAAAGCCGCGCAGATCTTCACGATCGTGGCGAAGACCGGCTCCAATATCGACATGATCGTGCAGAACGTCTCGGCCGCGGCCACCGGACGCACCGACATCTCGTTCACACTGCCCAAGGCCGACGGCCAGACCGTCCTCAAGGCTTTGGACGCCGAGAAGGACGAGGTCGGCTTCGAATCGCTCCAGTACGACGACCAGATCGCCAAACTCGCGCTTGTCGGCGCCGGCATGCGCACCAATGCGGGCGTCTCGGCGAAGCTGTTCCGCTCCCTCTACGAGGCGGGGATCAACATCGAGATGATCTCGACCAGCGAGATCCGCATCTCGGTCGTCACCCGCGCCGACACTGTGAACGAAGCCCTGCGCGTCGTACACACCGCCTTCGGGCTCGATGCCGAGGACGAGGCCGTGGTCTACGCCGGTACCGGGCGCTGACGGCCGACCCCCGTCTCGATCCGGCCGTTCCTCCCGGGCGGCCGACCCGACCGGTACCCTCTCCCTCGATCCCCCCGCCACGAGCGGCCCGCGCCGCACGGACGAAAGAGCACAGCATGAGCAGCACCCCCCTCCACGTGGGCGTCGTCGGCGCGACCGGCCAGGTCGGGAAGGTGATGCGCCGCCTCCTCGAGGAGCGCGAGTTCCCCGTCGCGTCGATCCGCTTCTTCGCCACCGCCCGCTCGGCGGGCACGACCCTGCCGTTCCGCGGTGAGGACGTGGTGGTCGAGGACGTCGAGACCGCCGATCCGTCCGGGCTCGACATCGCCCTGTTCTCCGCCGGAGCCACGGGCTCGCGCGCTCAGGCGCCCCGCTTCGCTGCGGCGGGCGTCACCGTGATCGACAACTCCAGCGCCTGGCGGATGGACCCCGAGGTGCCGCTGGTCGTGAGCGAGGTCAACCCGCACGCCATCGACCAGGCGGTGAAGGGCATCATCGCGAATCCGAACTGCACCACGATGGCCGCGATGCCGATCCTGAAGGTCCTCGACCGCGAGGCCGGGCTCACCCGCCTCATCGTCAGCACTTACCAGGCCGTGTCCGGTAGCGGGCTGGCCGGAGCGAACGAACTGGCCGGTCAGGTGCGCGCCGCCGTCGCCGACGAGCACCTGCTCGACCTGGTGCATGACGGCTCGGCGGTCGCCTTCCCCGCGCCCGAGAAGTACGTCGCCCCGATCGCCTTCGACGTCATCCCCTTCGCCGGGAACCTCGTCGAGGACGGCTCGAACGAGACCGACGAGGAGAAGAAGCTCCGCAACGAGAGCCGCCGCATCCTCGAGCTCCCCGAGCTGCTGGTGTCCGGTACCTGCGTCCGCGTGCCCGTCTTCACCGGCCACTCGCTCTCGATCAACGCGGAGTTCGCCGCAGCTCTCAGCCCCGAGCGGGCGCGCGAGCTGCTGGCTGAGGCGCCCGGCGTCGTTCTGCGCGAGGTACCGACTCCGCTGGAGGCCGCGGGCACGGACCCGAGCTATGTCGGCCGCATCCGCGCCGACGAGGGCGCTCCGGAGGGCCGTGGCCTGGCGCTGTTCATCAGCAATGACAACCTGCGCAAGGGCGCAGCCCTGAACGCCGTACAGATCGCGGAGCTGATTGCGGCGAAGCAGCCCGTCTCCTGATCCGCGGGGGAGGGGCTGCTGAGTCCGGCCGCCCCTCCCGCGTGGAAAAGTCGTGAAATTGATGGGCGCGTCCGCCCTCTCCCCGCCGTGGCGCGCCTGGGCGAGCGTAAACTCGTCTCTCGTGAACTCCTCGGAACCGGTCGACGTCGCCCTCATCGGTGGGGGCATCATGAGCGCCACTCTGGGCGCCCTGATCACCCAGCTGCAGCCCGACTGGACGATCGCCGCCTACGAGCGCCTCGGCGACGTCGCGCAGGAATCGTCGAACCCGTGGAACAACGCGGGCACCGGTCACGCCGCCCTCTGCGAGCTCAACTACATGCCCGAGGCGGCCGACGGCTCCGTGGACCCGGCGAAGGCCATTCAGATCAACGAGCAGTTCCAGATTTCGCGCCAGTTCTGGTCGAGCCTGGTCGAGTCCGGCGACATCCGTGAGCCGTCCAGCTTCATCAACCCGGCGCCGCACATGACCTTCGTGCACGGCGAAGCCAATGTCGAGTACCTCCGCAAACGCTACGAGGCCCTCAAAGACCAGCCGCTGTTCGCCGGCATCGAGTTCACCGAGAACATCACGACGATCCACGAGTGGGCGCCCCTGCTGATGGAGCAGCGGCCGGCGGGCGGCGGCCCCTACGCCGCGACCCGCATGCCGGCCGGAACCGATGTCGACTTCGGCTCGCTGACGCACCAGCTGTTCGATTACGTCGTCGCCCACGGCGGCACGCTCGACACTGGTCGCGAGGTCACCGACATCACCCGCCAGAAGGACGGCACCTGGCGCCTCGATCTCAAGCAGCTCGTTGGCGGGACGCCCCAGCGAGTGACCGCCCGCTTCGTCTTCGTCGGCGCCGGCGGGGGCGCGCTGCATCTGTTGCAAAAGTCCGGCATCCCCGAGATCAAGGGCTTCGGCGGCTTCCCCATCTCCGGGCAGTTCCTCCGCACCGACAACCCGGAGCTGGTCGCCCGGCACACAGCCAAGGTCTACGGCAAGGCGGCCGTCGGCGCGCCCCCGATGTCAGTGCCCCATCTGGACGCGCGCGTCGTCGACGGCGAGTCGTCGCTCCTGTTCGGTCCGTACGCCGGATTCACGCCCAAGTTCCTCAAGCGCGGCTCGTGGCTCGACCTGCCGCTGTCGATCCGGCCGCACAACATCGGCCCGATGCTCGCGGTCGCCCGCGACAACCTCGACCTGATGAAGTACCTGATCGGCGAGGTGCTCGCCGGCCGCGGCAAGAAGATGAAGGCCCTGCGCGAGTTCCTGCCGACCGCCCGCGATGAGGACTGGTACCTGATCACGGCCGGCCAGCGCGTCCAAGTGATGAAGAAAGACGAGAAGAAGGGCGGAGTGCTGCAGTTCGGCACCGAGGTCATCACCGGGGGGGACGGCACGATCGCCGGGCTGCTCGGTGCTTCGCCCGGAGCGTCGACCGCCGTGCCGATCATGCTCGACATCGTGCAGAAGTGCTTCCCCGATCGGATGAAGGCCTGGGAGCCGCGCATCCGCGCACTGGTGCCGAGTTACGGCTCGACGCTCAACGATGCGCCCGAGAAGGCCGAGCGGACGGTCAGCGCGACCGCCGAGACGCTGGAACTCTCCGCCTCGGTCTGACTGCGTGCGCGTCGTTCGAACGTATGTTCTAATAGCTGCATGAGGTGGAACGGGCAGTCGATCGGTACGGCCGACGAGGCCGCGCTGCCCGGGCTGGTGAAGCTCACCGATCTGGTGCGGACAGTGCGCACGCCGGAATTCGACGGAATCACCTTCTACGAGGTGCTCGCGAAGTCGGCACTCAACCGGGTGCACACCTCCTCGAAGATGCCGTTCGGCTGGACCATCAATCCGATGCGCGGCTGCACGCACGCCTGCACCTACTGCTTTGCTCGGCCCACGCACGAGTACCTCGAATTCGACGGCGGGCGCGACTTCGACTCGCAGATCGTGGTGAAGGTGAACGTCGCCGAGGTCCTCACGCGGGAGCTCGCCAAGCCGAGCTGGGAGCGCCACCCGGTGGCCCTCGGCACCAACACCGACCCGTACCAGCGCGCCGAGGGCCGATACCGGCTGATGCCGGGCATCATTGCCGCGCTCGCTGCCTCCGGCACCCCGATCTCGATCCTGACGAAGGGGTCCCTGCTGCGGCGCGACCTGCCGCTTCTCCGCGAGGCCGCGGAGCACGTTCCGGTCGACCTCGGTGTCTCGATCGCCGTCTACGACGAGGAACTTCAGCGCTCCGTCGAGCCGGGGGCGCCCACGGCCGCGGCTCGATTGGCAACGGTCACCGCGGCACGGGAGGCGGGATTCGAGTGCTCGGTGTTCCTGATGCCGATCCTGCCCTTCCTGACCGACACCCGCGCGCACCTCGACGAATCGCTCCGAGCCTGCCGTGAGGCCGGCGCCAGCACGATCATGTACTCGACCCTCTACCTCAAGCCCGGAGTCAAGGAGTGGTTCCTGCAGTGGCTTGCGCAGGAGCACCCCGAGCTCGTCGACCGCTACCGCTCCCTCTACCCGGGCCGCGCCGCCTACGCCCCGCTGGAGTACCGCCGCTGGCTGTCGGAGCGCATGCGCCCGCTGATGCGGGCACACCGGCTGGAGCGCGGCGAGGAGGATCCGGCGACCGGATCGGTCCGCTCCTCTGCGCTGGGCTCGCTCGGCACCCTGCGAACCCTCGGTGGTGAGCGCCGCTCCCTCGAGCACGACGGTCTGCTCGTCGGCGAGCTCGGTGCCGAGCGCGCCGCGATCCTGCCGGGCGTCGGGCAGCCGACGCTGTTCTGAGCCGGTGGCGCAGCAGGCCGCGGCTAGGATCGTCCGCATGATCACCCGCTCCGGTGAGCCCTCGGGCTCCTGCGCCCGGAGCGCTCGCGACACGGGCCCGCGCCCGGTCCGCCTTGGCCTGCTCGACCCCGACGAGGACCAGCTCGCCGAGAGCGGCGCGTGGATCCGCTCGCACGCCCCGGACTTCGAGGTCGTCGTCGCCGCGTGCACCTGGCTCGATCTCGTCACGAGCGACGTGTTCCCCACTCAGGTGGTGGTCATGGCCACCGAGTTGCGCGAGCCGATCTCGATCGAAGCGCGGATCCGTACCTGCCGTGCCGCGGGCGCCGCTGTGGTTGTGCTCTCGGACAGCGAGGACGACGAGGTCCACGAGCGCGCGCTTCGCGCCGGAGCCGTCCGTCACCTCGCGAAGTCGCGTCCGATCGCCGAGGTGATGGAGCAGACTCGCGCCGCTCTCGAGATGCGCTCCGCCGACCTCTCGTCCGCGCAGTGGCGTCCGCTGCCGTCCGGGGTCGCCGCGCAACAGCGCCCTCGCCTGAGCGCGTGCGAGCTGGAGGCGTTGCGCCTGTACGCGTCCGGCTCGAGCACGCCGGAGGTGGCCGCGAAGATGAATGTGCGGTTCGAGACTGCCAAGACGTATTTACAGCGCGTGCGCCGCAAATACGTCGCCGTCGGCCGCCCCGCGAGCCGGCGCGCCGATCTGATCCGCCGAGCCGGCGAGGACGGGTTCCTCCCGTGAGCGCCGCGCACTCGCCACGGGGGAGTCTCCTCCGCACCAACCTCGAGGAGACCTGATGGCCAAGCTGTACTTCCGCTACGGCGCGATGAACAGCGGGAAGAGCACGTCGCTCCTGCAGGCCGCGCACAACTACGAGGAGCGGGGCCACCGGGTGCTGCTGGCCAAGCCCGCCGTCGATACGAAGGGTGACGAGCTGATCGTGTCGCGTTTGGGTGTCACCCGTTCGGTGGACGTCCTGTTCGAGCCCGACGGCGATCCGGTGGCCGTTTTCACCGCCGCGCGGGCCCGGGTCCTGGCCGAGTCGGCGCGCGATGTCAGCGCCCTCCTCGTCGACGAGGCACAGTTCTTGCCCGAGTCGCACGTGGACGATCTGCTCCGGATCGCCATCCTCGAGAACGTCCCCGTGCTGGCCTACGGCATCCGGACGGACTTCCGCACCGCCGCGTTCCCGGGCAGCCGACGGCTCCTCGAGATCGCCCACAGCCTCGAGGAGCTGAAGACGATTTGCCGGTGCGGGCGCAAAGCGATCTTCAACGGGCGCGTCGTCGACGGCCGTTTCGTGTTCGACGGTGACCAGGTCGCAATCGACGGAGCGGCGGTCACTTACGAGTCCCTGTGCGGCGCGTGCTACCTCCAGGAGAGCCGCGGTCGGCTCCGCGGCTAACCTGAGGAGCATCTCTCGCCTGGCCGACACCCATCGGAAACGAGGAAGTAGGTAGCCTGGCGACGTGACAACACCGGAAACGGAAGTACGCCTTTCGGAGCAGCAGGAAAGGTCGGGGAAATCGATGACGGCGCAAGGGACATCGCCGAAACGTCGACCGTCGTGGGAGCAGGACTACCGGCGACGGCTGTTGATCACGGACATCGTCGCGATCGTCCTCTCCGTCTTCGGGACGCAGCTCTTTTGGTTCGACCTGAACCTCAACTCCGACGTGGGCTTCCAGAACCCCGCAGACATCGCCGTCAGCTACACCTGGGTGTCCGTCGCCCTCTCGGTCGGCTGGCTCCTCGCCCTTCAGGTCTTCGACACCCGTGACCGGCGGATCGTCGGCACCGGCTACGTCGAGTACCGCCGCGTGGTCGACGCGTCGATCTGGCTCTTCGGCATCGTCGCGATCATCGCCTACCTGTTGCAGATACTGCTGGCGCGCGGCTACATCATCACGGCGTTTCCCGCCGGGATCGTGCTCATCTGCGTCGGCCGTCTGGTCTGGCGCTCGTGGCTTACCCGACAGCGCCGCTCGGGCCGCTTTTCGAGCCAGGTCGTGCTGCTCGGCTCCCGCGCGAGTGTCCTGCACACCGCGCGTGAGCTGCGCCGCGGCAGCGAGGCGGGCTACAAGCTCGTCGGCGCCGTCTCCACGTCGGTCGGCGGTGCGGCCGCCCTGGAGAGCGAGCAGGAGCTCTCGGGCCTCGCGGTCCACAGCTTCACCGGGATCGACGGGGTCCGCGCGGTGATGGACGCCACCGGCGCCGACACCGTGGTCGTCACCAGTTCGGACGAGCTCGCTCCGCAGCGGATCCGCGAGCTCAGCTGGACGCTCGAGCCGGGGCGCGAGCACCTGGTTGTCGCGCCGAGCCTCACCGATATCGGTGGCCCCCGCATCCACACGCGCCCGGTCGCCGGTCTGCCGCTGATCCACGTGGAGACCCCGCGGTTCGACGGACGCCAGCGTTTCGCCAAGCGGCTGTTCGACATCCTCGCCTCGACGATGCTGATCATCCTCAGCGCGCCGGTCCTCGTGGTCGTCGCCGCTCTGGTCACCATGACCAGCCCGGGGCCGGTGCTCTTCCGCCAGGAGCGCATCGGTCTGAACGGAGCGACGTTCGAAATGCTCAAGTTCCGCTCGATGGTTGTTGACGCCGAAGCCCGTCTGGACGCTCTCGCCTCGCAGCAGCGCGCCGAGGGGAACTCGATCCTCTTCAAGATGGCGAAGGACCCGCGCGTCACGCCCGTCGGTGCGATTTTGCGCCGCTTCAGCCTCGATGAGCTGCCGCAGTTCCTCAACGTCTTCCGCGGCGACATGTCGCTGATCGGCCCCCGGCCGCCGTTGGCGCGCGAGGTCGAGCAGTACGAGGAGCACGTGCATCGCCGCTTCCTGATGAAGCCGGGCATCACCGGCCTCTGGCAGGTCAGCGGTCGCTCGAACCTCTCGTGGGAGGACACCGTCCGTCTCGACCTCTACTACGTCGAGAACTGGTCGATGACCGGCGACATCGTCATCCTCTTCAAGACCGCGCGCGCTGTGCTTGCCCGCGACGGAGCGTACTAATCGCCGCCGTCAGGGCCCGAGAGCCCCGCACACTGTCCCTCTCGATACTCGAGACCCCGTTCCGAGTCGTCTTCGGCGACGGCGTCAGCGATGAAGACGCGGCGCGCATCGCCGACAGCTGGGCGTCCTGCGCCGCGGAGCCGGACGGCGCGGCGCGGGACGTCCTCGCCGAGGTGGCCGTCACTCCCTCCGCCCCGCTCGATGACTCGCCGCGGGTCTCGAGCACCACTCTCGCGCAGCTGGAGGAGTCGCTCACCTCGACCCTCACCGTCGAGGCGATCGGCGCGCGGCGTGGCGACCTGCTGATGCTGCACGCGTGCGGGATCGCCGACGACTCCGGCCGCGTGCTCGCCTTCGTGGCCGCCTCGGGCACCGGCAAGACCACGATCGCCCGGACGCTCGGCCTCCGCTTCGGCTACGTGACGGACGAGACCGTCGCAGTGGCCGCCGACGGCCGCGTCCTTCCGTACCCCAAGCCGCTGTCGGTGAAGCCACTGACCGGCTCCGCGCCCAAGGCCCAGGTCGCCCCAGCGTCCCTCTCACTGCTGCCGGTCCCGAAGGCACCGCTACGGCTCGCGGGAGTCGTCCTGCTCGAGCGTCGGGACGGAGTCGGGGCCCCGTTCCTCGAGCACGTCGACCCTATGGAGGCGATCGAGGACCTCGTGCCGCAGACGTCCTACCTCTCGGCTCGTCCGCGCCCGATCACCGACCTCGTCCGCAGGCTGACCAGTCTCGGCGGCGTCCGGCGTCTGGTGTACTCCGAGGCCGACAGCGTCGTGCCGCGGGTCGAGGAGGTGTTCGCCACTCTCGGCGCCCCGGCTCCGACGATCTGGAGCGAGGTCGTCGCCCTGCCGCTCGAACCGCTCCACGAGGCGCGCCCCGGCTCGGTCCGGCGCGCTCCCGCCGACGACGCGGTCGCCCTTCCCGACGGACAGCTCCTGGTGTTCTGCGACGACACCCTCGTGCGTCTCTCCGGCATCGGGCCGCTTGTCTGGCGGCACCTCGGCAGCGCAGTGGACGTCGACGGCCTCGTCGCCGCAGTGCTCGACGAGGCCGGTCCGCCGCCTCCCGGGGTCGATGCCGCGGCGGTGGTCGAGGCGGCCCTGGTCGAGCTCGAGGGCCTCCGCGTTATCACGAGAGGGACTTCTCCGAGGCTCACCCCCGACGGGTGGCACGTATGACGCGCCTCGCGTCGAGGGTGATGGAGCCCTGTGCCAGACTTCGGAAGAACATGTCCACGGCGTCCGCCGCGTGATCCGTACCAGCGAAGGAATCTGACTCCGTGGAACTTCGAGACGTCCTCCGGCTGCTTCGTGACCACTGGATCCCGATCGTTGCGGCGATCCTCCTCGGTACCCTCGTCGCCTTCGGCTGGTCACTGACGCAGAAGCCGCGTTACGTCGCCGACTCGCAGGGTCTCGTCTCGGTCGCCACCGGGGGCGGGGGCAGCGATGACAGCCAAGCGATCTACACCCAGCAGATCGCGCAGACGGTCGCCAAGTCGAACCTCGCGACCTACATCCCCATTGCCACCTCGCGCGATGTGGCGCAGATCGCGATCGACAGCCTCGGGCTCGACGTCTCGCCCGCCACGCTGATCTCGGCGATCACCGTGCAGCCCGACACCGTCGCTCCGGTGATGAAGGTCAGCGCCACCGCCTCCACGCCGGAGGGCGCGCAGAAGCTCGCCGACGCGTGGGTCTCGGCGATCGCCACGAAGGTGCAGCAGGTCAACCAGGAGACGGGAGTGGGCGACACCGTCACCCTCACCGTCCTGCAGACCGCCGCACTTCCGTCCGCACCGGCGTTCCCGAATCTGCGCCTCGTCCTCGCGGTCGGCGCGCTCGTCGGCCTCGTGCTCGGCCTGATCTACGCGTTCGTCCGCAACACCCTCGACCGTCGCATTCGCACCGCAGAGATGGTCGAGCGCCTGTTCGATCTGCCCGTGGTCGGCACCCTCCCCGTCGACAAGCGCCTGAGCGAGACCAACCGCATCGTCCCCGAGGCCGACACCACGGACTATGTGAAGGCCGACGGCAAGCACGCTCTCGCGGAGTCCCTTCGCGAGCTGCGGACGAACCTGCAGTTCATGAACATCGACAGCCCGCCGCGGATCATCGTCGTGACGAGCCCGCTGCCCTCTGACGGCAAGTCGACCGTGACCGCGAACCTCGCAGTCACCCTCGCCGCGTCCGGTCAGCGCACCGTCGTGGTGGACGGCGATCTTCGCAAGCCCACCGTCGCCAAGTCCTTCGGCCTCGTGCCCGGTGTGGGCCTGACCGATCTGCTGATCGGCAAGGCCGAGCTGCAGGACGTCCTGCAGCCGTGGGGCCCCTCCGGCAACCTCTGGGTGCTCGGCGCGGGCTCGATCCCGCCGAACCCGTCCGAGCTCCTCGGCTCCAACGGGATGGACATCCTTCTGCACGAGATCGCCCGCGAAGCCATCGTCATCGTTGACGCACCGCCGCTGCTTCCCGTGACCGACGGCGCCATCCTCACCGCCCGCACCGATGGTGCGCTCGTCGTGATCTCGGCCGGCAAGACGACGACGGATGAACTCGGCAAGGCGATCCAGAACCTCGAGCGGGTCAGCGGGCACACCCTCGGCGTGATCCTCAACCGTGTGCCCGCGCGCGGTCAGGTCGGCCGAGGCTACGGCTACTACTACACGAGCTACTACGGCTCCGAGCGATCGGGCGCCCGCCCGGACACGGCCGTCGAGGCCGAGCCCGCGCCGACCTCGGCCTGAGCGTTCCGCGATGATCCTGTCCGGAGACGACTCCGCCCGCCCCGCACGACGGAGCTGGCGACCGGACGAGCCGGTCGCCGCCTCCGCCGCCCCGGTCTTCACTGTGCTGTCCGTCTGCACCGGAAACATCTGTCGGTCGCCGATGGCCGAACAACTGTTGCGCGCTGCGCTCGGCGATGCGACCTCCCCGAACGGCGGTCCGCTCTTCGCGTTCACCAGCGCCGGAGTGCGGACCCGCGCCGGGCTGCCGATGGACGCGATGTCGGCGCGCTTCTCGGCGCAGCACGGCGGTGACCCGGCCGCTCACACCAGTGCTGTGCTGGACGAGGCGGTCGTCGGCGGGGCCGACCTTCTGCTCACGATGACCCGCGACCACCTGGTCGACGCCTCCCGGCGCTTCCCGTCGCTCCTGCTCCGCGGATTCACTCTGCTCGAATTCGCGCGAGTACTCCCGTTCGTGGTACGTGAAGTGCCGCTGCCGGCCATCGAGGATCCGGCGGCGCGACTCCGCGCCGTCGTGCGGCTGGCCGCCGCCCATCGTGGGCGTGCCCCGCGCGGTGAGGGCGACGACATCGAGGACCCGATCGGCCGGAGCGAGGCCGTGCACGAACGCGTCGCCGCGCAGATCTCGGCCGCTGTCGCCGACGTCTCCCGTGATCTGAGAGCATTGGCGCGGCGGTAGTCGCGCGCCACCGGCGCGCCGACGCCTCGCCGCATCACATCGCTCCCTCCTCACCGTCGCGACCGCGACACGAGCCTGTCACGATTCGGAGACCCCCTGTGAAGCTTTCTGTCATCGGCTGCGGCTACCTCGGTGCCGTCCACGCCGCCGCCATGGCCGAACTCGGCCACGACGTCATCGGCATCGACGTGGACCAGAAGAAGATCGACGCTCTCGCCGCCGGCACCGCGCCGTTCTTCGAGCCGGGCCTACCCGAGCTGCTGTCCTCCGGGGTCGCCTCCGGCCGCCTGCGCTTCTCGACCGACATGGCTGACGCAGCCGGTGCCGCGGTGCACTTCGTCGCCGTCGGCACGCCCCAGAAGCCGGGCGAGAACGCCGCCGACATGACCTACGTCGACTCGGCGATCGACGGCCTCCTGCCGCACCTCGGCGCCGAGTCCCTGGTGGTCGGCAAGTCGACCGTCCCCGTCGGCACCGCTGCGCGCTTGGCCGAGCGGATCGCCTCCTCCGGCGCGACCCTTGCCTGGAACCCCGAGTTCCTCCGCGAGGGCTTCGCCGTGCAGGACACGATCAGCCCCGACCGCCTGGTCTACGGCGTGCCCGAGGGCGCAGCCGGAGTCGCGGCCAAGGCGACCCTCGACGAGGTCTACGCGACCGCGCTCGCCGCCGAGACCCCACTGGTGGTGACCGATTACGCCACCGCCGAGCTGGTGAAAGTCTCGGCGAACGCCTTCCTCGCCACCAAGATCTCGTTCATCAACGCGATTGCCGAGATCGCGGAGGTCACCGGTGCCGACGTCACACAGCTCGCCGACGCGATCGGCTATGACGTGCGCATCGGCCGCCGCTTCCTCAATGCCGGCATCGGCTTCGGCGGCGGCTGCCTCCCCAAGGACATTCGGGCCTTCTCCGCGCGAGCCGACGAGCTCGGTGTGGGCGGCTCAGTCGCCTTTCTCAAGGAGGTCGACGCGATCAACCTGCGCCGCCGCCAGCGTGTCGTCGATCTCGTCACCGAGGGCCTCGGTGGGTCCGTCACGGGGCGCCGAGTCGCGGTGCTCGGCCTAGCGTTCAAGCCCGAGTCGGACGACATCCGTGACTCGCCGTCTCTCGACGTGGCTATGCGCTTGCACGACCTCGGCGCCGTGGTGGTCGCGACCGACCCGGAGGCGATCGAGAACTCGCGCCGCCGCTGCCCCGAGCTCAGCTATACGAGCGACGTCGACGAGGCCCTGACCGGCGCCGACGCCGTGGTCGTCGTCACGGAGTGGAAGCAGTTCCGCGCCCTCGATCCGGCTGCCGCCGCTGAAAAGGTGGCCAACACCTTCCTCGTGGACGGACGCAACTGCCTAGACCCCGCGGCCTGGCGCGCAGCCGGCTGGGAGTACCGCGGCCTCGGTCGCTGACCCGCCCGGGCCGTCGGCCGCGCTCTCAGAGCACGCGGCTCGGCTGATCCGCCACAACGCCGGAGGTGCCGCGGAGGGGGATGTGCGCGAAAGCGTCGTCTCGCTCGGCAGCCCTCCGGCGTCGCTGCGCATGGACGATGATCCGCAGCAGAACCCCGGCCAGAGCACCGAGCAGGGCTCCCGAGGTGTTCATCACCACGTCCTGCAGGCTTGCGAAGCGGGACGAGAGGAAGAGCAGCTGTCCGGTCTCGATCAGCGAGCTCACCAGGGCGCCGACGACGACCGCGATCCACGCCGACCGGGGGCGCAGGTTGAGCGCGAGGAGCAGGCCGAGGGGGACGAACAGGGCGATGTTGGCGCTGGCCTCGAGGAAGGCGTAGTCGACCCGGGGCAGATGGTGCCGGGAGAACCACGAGCCCACTCGGCCGAGGTCGCCTCTCATCCCGCTATCGACGGGCGTCGGCCAGAAGGCGATCATCGCGAGTGCGATCAGGTAGGGCACGCCGATGGCGAGGGTGAGGCGGCTGAGCGACCGAGTCACGGTGCTCCTCTCGTCGGGCGTCGGGCAGAGGCGACGACGGCGGCGGAAGCTCAGTCTGACCTGTGGCCCCTGGGATAGGGCCGGGAGGCGCAGGGGGACACTGTGAGAGGCGCGGGAGAAGACGTCAAGGGTCGCGGGGAGGCGGGAAGCGACTCCGTAGGCTCGCGAGCCGCGAGGCAGCCCGGCCTGGAAACGACGAAGCCCGGCCGGATCATCGATCCTGGCCGGGCTTCTCACCGGTCGGGGTAGCGGGATTCGAACCCACGACCTCCTCGTCCCGAACGAGGCGCGCTACCAAGCTGCGCCACACCCCGGCGTGCTCGTCACGGAGAACCGCTCACGAGCCTCGACAATAGTAGCCGATTTCCGGGGCGCTGTCGGACATCCCTGTCAGGCGGAGGGAGCGGCGGAGGGAGCGGCGGAGGGAGCGGCGGAGGGAGCGGCGGAGGGAGCGGCGGAGGGAGCGGCGGGGGGAGTGAGCGTCACGAGCGTCACCTCGGGGCGGCACGCGAAGCGCACGGGCGCGTAGATCGACGTGCCGACTCCGGCCGAGACGTTGAGGTAGGCGCTGCGCCGTCCGCTGTCCCATGTCGTCGAGCCGGCGACCTTATCGCGCGGGATGTCGCAGTTGGTGACGAGGGCGCCGAAGCCCGGGACGCAGACCTGGCCGCCGTGGGTGTGTCCGGCGAGGATCACCTCGGCTCCGCGGGCGACGAAGTCGTCGAGGACGCGCTGGTAGGGCGCGTGGGCGACGCCGATGCTGACGCCCGCCGGTCCGTCCTCCGAGCCGCGCAGCTCGTCCACGGCACCGGCGACGAGGTCGATGCGGTCGAGGCCGATGTGCGGGTCATCGACGCCGAAGAACTCGATCCGCGTGCCCTTCACGGTGATGCTCTCGGCGCGGTTGTTGAGATCGATCCAGCCGAGTCCGCCGGAGAAGAAGCCGGTGAGGCCCTCGATGTCGAGGTCGGCCTCGTGCTGCTTCGGATTGGTGGAGGGACCAAGGAAGTAGCGGAGCGGATTCTTGATCCGCGGGCCGAAGTAGTCGTTCGAGCCGTTCACGAAGGCGCCGGGGATCCCCGCGAAGGGCTCGAGGGCCCGGCGGATGCCGAGAACGCCGTCGCGGTGGCCGAGGTTGTCACCGGTGTCCACGACGATGTCCGGCGCGAGCGCGAGGAGCGAGCGGACCCACTCCTGCTTCTTCGACTGCCAGGGGGCCATGTGCAGGTCCGATACGTGCAGGATGCGGATCGGCTCGGCACCCGCGGGCAGCACCGCGAACGAGGTGCGGCGGACGGTGAACAGCGTCCGCTCGATGCCGATGCCCCAGGCAGCCGCGAGGGTTCCGGCGGCGGCGATGGTCGCGAGGGCGGTGGTGAGGGGGCGGCTGCTGCGTCCAGTCATGGGTCCTTCTCTCGCGGGTCGGCCGCGAGCGCGACCGCGTTCATTCTGCCGGACGCTCCCGGCAGTGGCGCCCTGGCTCAACCACGGGGCGCGGGGCGGGCGCTCATCAGCAGGGTGACCTCGGCCCCTCTCGAGAGGCGGGAGCCGGCGGGGTCGGTGCTGGCGCCGACAATCCAGGTGTGTAGCGCGTTGTCGGGGGTGCCGGTCCTGCCGATGTGCGGAACTCCGTTGCGGGGGGCGGAGAGCGCCCCCGTTCCTCCGGTGACCACCTGCTGTAGCGCGTACCCGGCGGTCGCGGCGACCTCCGCCGACATGCCCTGGCTGCACTCCGAGGCGGGCGGGGCGATATCGGCGCCCGTGCGGTCCACGATGCGGTCGATCGCGACCGGGGTGGTGCCCAGAAGGGTGGGCGCGAGTTTCTGGAGTTCGGTGCCGTCGGCGCGGTGCACGCCCATCGCGAGGGCGGTGTTGCGAATGCCGCAGAGGTCGAGCTGCTGCGCCATCGCGGCGAAGGAGGTGTTGATGGAACCGGTGGTGGCCTGGAGCGCCGTGGTGACTCCTCCATTGCCGCCCTCGTCATGCCCGGGATTCCAGGGCTCGCTGCCGTAGTAGACCCCGTCGGGCTCGCAGCTGTCGCGGAACGTCGTGTACGCGCGGCGGGTGCCGTCGACGCTCTCACCGAGCGAGTGCCCCTCCTGCAGCCACTCGGCGAGAGTGAACACCTTGTCGGTCGAAGCGACCTGGAATCCGGAGGAGCCGCCGTAGCCGAAGTCGGCGTTGTCGTTGACACTTGTGGACGTGGCGCCGGTCAGATCCGGATCGTTGGAGTAGTCCTTGTTCTGGGTCATCGCGAGGATGCGGCCGGTGCCGACCTCGACCGACACGCTCGCGCTGCCGATGTTAACGTTCGCCCGCGCTTGAAGGTCGCGTCGCGCTCGTCCTGGCTCGCCCCGAAGGCCGCTACTCCGGCAGTCTGGCAGCCGGTACTGGGCTCGGTGATCACGAGCACATTCTTGACGTACTGCTGCGTGATCGAGGAACCGCCTTGGACGTCACCGCCCATCGCCGTCGTCGCCGCGGCGCGCGCCGTGCCGCGTCCTTGACGAACGGCGAAATGTCGTCCCAGCCCACCTCTACCCGGTTCTGCGCGGAGAAAGAGGCCAGCAGTACGTCGCCACCGGAGGAGTCCTTCGCAGAGACGTTGCTCTTCTCGGCGAGGTCCCCGATCTCGAGGTACTCGGGGAGGTTGTCGAACATCTGGACCGTATTCCCGGCGGCCATGCCGCTCAGCGCGATCGCGGGCGTCAGCGAGGCGGCCACCAGGACTCTCGCGACGACGCTCATCGCGACGATGCCGATCGCGCCTCCGACGGCGCCCCCGATGGTCTTCACGACTCTGGTCCCACCCTGGCCCGACGTAGAATCAGCGTAGTCGCCGCGCTCGGACGAGCCGCGGCGCTCATCCCGCCGACGCGCGGCGCTCAGCAGTCGTCCCGCACCGGCCGCACCCGAGGAGAGCCATGTCCGTCCCGCGCTGGGAGTACATCACCACCCCGCTGATGATCCACAACACCACGGCGATCCTGAACACCTGGGGGTCGGAGGGCTGGGAGCTGGTCCAGATCGTGACCGGGCCCGAGGGCGGACTCGTCGCGTACCTCAAGCGCCCCGTCGCCGAGGCGGGCGCGTGATCGCCGAGCGGCTCGCGGAGCTCGGCATCGAGCTGCCCGCGGTGGCGGTTCCCGCCGGCGCGTACGTCCCGGCGGTCGTGCACGGCGGCCTCGTCTACACGGCCGGGCAGATCCCCTTCGTCGACGGCGCCCTGCCTCTGACGGGCACTGTCGGCGCCGAGGTGTCGCCCGAGCAGGCGAAGGACCTCGCCCGCACCTGCGCGCTCAACGCGCTCGCGGCGGTCGCGGACGCGATCGGCTCGCTGGACCGCGTGACGCGCATTGTGAAGCTCACCGGATTCGTCGCCTCGGCCGCGGGCTTCACCGGTCAGCCCGGCGTGATCAACGGCGCCTCGGAGCTGCTCGGCGACCTGTTCGGCGAGGCCGGTCGGCACGCGCGCTCGGCCGTGGGCGTGGCCCAGCTGCCGCTCGGCGCTCCGGTCGAGGTCGAGCTGATCGTCGCGTTCGACTGACGCAGCCGCCGCTCCTCTCCCGCCCGATGCGGTGGCGGGAGGAGCGGCGGTCGCCGAAGGCCCGTCGTCAGTCCGCGGCGATCGCCGAACTGATCACGGCCATCACCTGCGTGTCCGCGAGGGTCGTCGTGTCGCCCACGGTCCGTCCCTCCGCCACGTCGCGCAGCAGCCGACGCATGATCTTGCCCGAGCGTGTCTTGGGCAGTTCCTGCACGACGAAGATCCGCTTCGGGCGAGCGATCGCTCCGATGTGTTCGGCGACGTGCGCCTTCAGGGCGGCTTCGAGTTCGTCGTGCCCGTCGACGAGAGCCTCTGCCTGGCTCGCTTTCGCGATGACGAACGCGACCACGGCCTGGCCGGTCGTCTCATCCGCCGCGCCGACGACCGCCGCCTCCGCGACGACCGGGTGCGAGACGAGCGCCGATTCGATCTCGGCCGTCGACAACCGGTGGCCGGAGACGTTCATGACGTCGTCCACGCGTCCGAGCAGCCAGAGGTCGCCGTCCCGGTCTCGGCGAGCACCGTCGCCGGCGAAGTAGCGGTCGCCGAACTTCGACCAGTAGGTCTCGACGTAGCGCTCCGGGTCGCCCCAGATGCCGCGCAGCATCGCGGGCCACGGCTCAGTGATCACCAGGAGTCCGCCCTCGTCGGCGCCGACCGGTCGTCCGGATTCATCGACCACGTCGACCGAGATCCCGGGCAGAGCGACCTGGGCGGATCCGGGCTTGAGCGTGGTGACGCCCGGCAGCGGAGACACCATGATGGCGCCGGTCTCGGTCTGCCACCAGGTGTCGACGATCGGCGTGCGGCCGCCGCCGATGACGTCGCGGTACCAGATCCACGCCTCCGGGTTGATCGGCTCGCCGACCGATCCGAGCAGACGCAGGCTCGACAGATCGAAGCGCTGCGGGATCTGCCGGCCGAGCTTCATGAACGAGCGGACCGCCGTGGGCGCCGCGTAGAGGATCGTCACGCCGTGCTTCTCGATGATCTCCCACCAGCGGCCGGGGTGCGGGCTGTCCGGGGTCCCCTCGTACATCACCTGGGTGGCCCCATTCGCGAGCGGGCCGTAGACGACGTAGCTGTGGCCGGTGATCCAGCCCACATCCGCGGTCGACCAGTAGACGTCGGTCTCGGGGTGCAGGTCGAAGACGGCGCGGTGCGTGAAGGCGACCTGGGTGAGATAGCCCCCGCTGGTGTGCAGGATGCCCTTCGGCTTCCCCGTCGTGCCGCTGGTGTAGAGGATGAAGAGGGGCTGCTCGGCCGGGAACGGCTTCGCGACGTGGTCGGCGTCGACCGCGACGACCTCCTCGTGCCACCACAGGTCGCGCCCCTCGTGCCACGCGACCTCGTTGCCCCCGCGACGCACCACAAGGACGTGCTGCACGCTGTGCTCGCCCTCGAGTGCGAGCGCCGCGTCCACGGCGGGCTTGAGGGGCGAGACCGCGCCCTTGCGCCAGCCGCCGTCGGCGGTGATGACGAGCTTCGCCTCCGCGTCGTCGATGCGCGCGCGCAGGCTCTCGGCGCTGAAGCCGCCGAAGACGACGGAGTGGACCGCGCCCAGCCGGGCGACGGCGAGCATGGCGATGACCGCCTCCGGGATCATCGGCAGGTAGATCGCGACGCGGTCGCCGGCGCGGATGCCGAGGCTGGTCAGGAGATTCGCGGCTCGTTTCACGTCTGCCGTGAGCTCGGCGTAGCTGATGGAGCGGGAGTCGCCGGGCTCGCCCTCCCAGTGCAGGGCGACGCGGTCGCCGTGGCCGGCGAGCACGTGCCGGTCGAGGCAGTTGTAGGCGACGTTGAGCTCGCCGTCGTCGAACCACCTCGCGAACGGCGGCGCGCTCCAATCGAGGGTGCGGGTGAAGGGCCGGTGCCAGTGCAGGAGCTCGCGGCTGCGGGCGGCCCAGAAGGCGAGGCGGTCCTCCGCGGCTTCGTCGTGGAGCGCGGCGGTCGCTACCGCCCCGGAGGCGAAGTCGGCCGGGGGCGGAAACCGGCGGGTCTCGTGGAGGAGACTGTCGATGGCGTTCCCGTCGGCGGCCGGGGCATCGGGGGGAGTGGACATCTGCGATTCGCTCCTTCGCGAGTGAGACGTTCGCCGGCCCGCGCGGTCGGCGTCGAACTACCGTATCGCTCGGCTCCGACGCTCACGGTCGGGTTCGTGAAGCTGAGTGTCCGGCGGGCTTCGGATAAGAGTTCGCAGAGAACCGCATCCGGACTTGGCGAATCGCGGTCCGTCCCCTACAGTTACATACGGCCGAATGAACTTCGGCCCAGCGGCGCAAGCGATTCCCCCCAATCCAGCGCCGCCGAGGCGGCACCTGTTCCCCCCAATGGGTGCCGCCCCCTTCTTTCCGCCGGATCACGGTGGACGAACGCCCCCGCTCGAGCCCGGCTCGCGGGGGCGTTTCCTCGTCCGAGGGGCCTCCGCGCAGCGAGCGCGGCTCGTGATGCTCCTCCACAGGTCCGGACGAGCGCGTCTCTCTTCCGATCGACTGCCTCGACGCCCTGACGGGCGGCGGCGGCTTCTACCGTGCGGGGATGAGCCCTGACTTCGTCCCCCTCGTCCCACCCGAGCACCGCCGTGATTCGACGCCGGTACGCCCGGCCGCCGCCGCCCTCGGGCTGCTCGCCCCGCACGCCGCCGATCCCGCAGTGACCGACCTCTTCGTGAACGGTGGCGCGGGCCTGTGGGTCGACCGCGGCAATGGTGCGGAGCGAGTGCCGGAGTGGACGCTGGACGCACCAGGAGCGCGGCGGCTCGCGGTGGCGCTGGTCGCGGCCGGCGGGCGGCACGTCGATGAAGCAAGCCCCTGCGTCGATGTCCGGCTACGGCACGGTGTGCGGGTGCACGTCGTGCTGCCGCCGGTGGCGACCGGGGGAGCGCTGGTCTCGGTGAGGGTCCCACGGGCCGACTCCTGGACGCTCGCGGAGCTGCGGGCGGCGGGGATGCTGGACGAGGACGGGGTCCGGCTGCTGCGCCGCGCGGTCCGCGAGCGCTGGAACCTGCTGATCTCGGGGGCGGGCGGATCAGGGAAGACGACCGTGCTCGGTGCGCTGCTCGGCTGCGCGTCGCCCACCGAGCGGATCGTGGCGATCGAGGACGTCGGCGAGCTCCGGCCGGCGCACCCGCACGTCGTGTCGCTCGAGGCGCGGCAGCCGAATCTCGAGGGCGCCGGAGCCATCGGCCTGGATCGGCTCGTGCGGGAGGCGCTGCGGATGCGACCCGACCGTCTGGTCCTCGGGGAGTGCCGCGGCGGGGAGCTGCGCGAGCTGTTGTCTGCGCTGAACACCGGGCACGACGGAGGCGCGGGCACCCTGCACGCGAACTCGCTCGAGGACGTGCCCGCGCGGCTCGAAGCGCTCGGGGTCCTCGCGGGTCTGGGGCCCGAGGCGACCGCCCGACAGACGGTCAGCGCGATCGACCTGGTGCTGCACCTCGAACGACGCGGCGGGCGGCGGCGGCTCGCGGCGTCCGGGACGTTCGCGCTCGATGGCGACGGGCGGCTGCGGGTCGAGCGGGGGACGCTGCCGAGCTCATCGAGGTCGGGCGGGTGAGAGGCCGTGACGGCCTGGACGAGGTCGCAGCTGTGGTGCACCGGCTGGCTGTGCTCCTCGCGGCGGGAGTTGCTCCGGCGTCGGCACTTGCGTACCTCGCGGCTGCGGAGGGTGCGGACCGCGGCGACGCGCGGCGACGGCGGCTCCTTCGGGCGGTGTCGGAGGAGGCCGCGCGCGGCGGCGACGTGACCGAGGCGCTGCTGCGCGGGGTCCCGGCCTCGCGGCGGGGCGGCCGGCGGCGGCGCCCGGCCCGGTGGAAAGCCCCTGCACCGGATGCCGGTGAAGCGACAGCGTGGGCGGCGCTGGCCGCTGCGTGGCGCGTGGCCGCCGACTCCGGCGCGCCGGTCGTCAGCGCTCTCGGCGAGCTGGCGGAGTCGCTGCGCGAGCTGGCCCGCGCGCGCCGGGACATCGCCGTGGCTCTGGCTGGCCCCGCCGCGACGGGGCGGGTCGTGGGCGCTCTGCCGCTCGCCGCACTGGGTCTGGGTGGGCTGCTGGGCTTCGACGTGGTGGGCGTGCTCCTCGGGACAGTGCCGGGTCTGGTCTGCCTGGTCGGAGGCGCCGGGCTGATGGCAGGCGCGCACGCCTGGACGCGGCGGCTCGTGCACCGGGCGTTCCCCGACGATCCGGCGCCCGGCCTCGCCCTCGACCTCCTCGCGGTCGCGCTGGCCGGCGGGGGATCGATCGGTTCGTCGCGCGCCCGGGTGCTGGCGTCGCTCGCCGAATGCGGCCTCGACGCTGATGAGCGGGTTCTGGCCGACGCCGACCCGGTGCTCGCACTGTCGGTGGCGGCGGGCGTCCCGGCAGGCCGTCTGCTGCGGAGCGAGGCGGCGCTGGTGCGGGCTCGGGCGTCCTCCGGGGCGCGGGAGCGCGCCGCTCGGCTCGGCGTGACCCTGATGCTGCCGCTGGGGGTCTGCGTGCTGCCGGCGTTCCTCCTGCTCGGAGTGGCTCCGATGGTCGTCTCGGTGCTGCTCTCGACGTTCTCGGTCGCGGCGTGAGGCGGTCAACGGCTCCTCCACAGGGGCGGGATCCCGCTGTGATCCACAGATCGGCCGACAGCCGCCCCGGCGGGAGCACTGGTGCGCGATCCTCGGAGGACGGGGGCACGGAGCGGGGCAGAACGGAGCAGGACAGATGAGCAGCGACACGGCGATCAGCAGTGGGGGAGTCGCGCGGAGCGGGAGGGTCCGCCGGGGCCCCGGTGCGGGGAGTGGCCGGGCAGGGCGGAGCCCCGGCCCGGCGAGCGGCGGGAGTGTCGCGTCACAGGCAGGAGTCTGCGGCCACCTCTCGCTGGGCGGCTACGACGACCAGTGGCGTTGGCGCGGGAGAAAGGGGTTCAGCGTGCTGAGCGAGGAGGAGGGGTCGGCGACGGCGGAGTACGCGATTGCGACGATGGCTGCCGTCGGCTTCGCCGGGCTGCTGGTGGTCATCCTCAAGGGCGACGAGGTGCGGAGCATCCTTACCGATCTGGTGACCCGCGCGCTCACCGCAGCGGGATGAGAGCTCTCTCGCTCCTGCGGGCGCGGCTCGCGCCGGAGCAGGGGTCGGCCACGGCCGAGCTCGCCCTCGTGCTCCCGGCAGTGGTCGTGGTGCTGGCGCTGTGCCTGGGGTCGGTGGCGGCCTCGGCGCAGTACATCCGGCTCGTCGACGCCGCGGCGGACGCCGCTCGGTCCGCGGCGCGTGGTGACGACCCCGGCGTGCCGCTCGCCCGCGTGGTGGGGGCGTCCGTCTCGACGGGGGAGCAGGACGGACTGGTCTGCGTCGACGTCGCGGCTCGCCTGCACCCCGTGCCGACGCTGTCGCTCCCGGTCTCGGTCCGGTCCTGTGCACTGGGCGGGGGCGGCTGATGCGCCCGGCGCTTCGCGGGATCTGCGACGGGGACCAGGGATCGGCCGCGGTCGTCGCCGTCGGGGTTGTCGCAGGCACGATCCTGGTGACGGCCGCCGTGCTCGCCGGCTGCGGCGGAGTCGTCGGGCATCAGCGGGCGGTGGCGGCGGCGGACGCGTCGGCGCTCGCCGCCGCGGACGTCGCGTCCGGACTGCTCGCCGGCGACCCGTGCGGGCGGGCGGCGGAGGTCGCTCGCGCGAACAGCGCCGAACTCCGCCTCTGCACGATCGACGGAGGCGGAGCGAGCGTCGAGGCGGCGGTTGCCGTGGAGCCGCTCTCTCTCACCTTCACCGCGCGGTCGCGGGCGGGGCCGCCCCCATGAGCCGGGCGTCCTGCGCGAGGGTACCTCAGTCGGAGCTGAGGCGCTGGTAGCGGTACGCGGCAGCGGTCGGCAGGGCGCCCGACCCCTCGTCATGCTCGAGACCGCCGGAGAGGAGGTAGATGTAGCGGGAACCCGCGCGGGTGCCGGGGATCTCCAAGCGCGCGGCGGGAGCCGAGTCGTCGCCGTACCCGCGGCGGAGGGTCTTCCCCTCCAGTGGGCCGTCGAGGAGCTTGGCCGTATAGGCGGAGGTCGTGGTGGTGTGCGTCGTTGCCATGCCTCATCATGCGCCGATCGGCGCCGCGCGTCACCCCACCCCCAGTGGCCCAGGCAGGCGACGCGGAGGCCGTGGCCTGTATTGTCCCGGGGTTCCTGGGGTCCAGGGCCGGCGAGGGGACAGGACGCCCGGAGTCAGTGTGTATGGTGTGCCTGTCGGGCGGCCCCGCCGATGGGGACGCGTCGCCGTTCCCCGCACCACGTCGCCGCGCACCGTCTCCCCGCAGCAGGGGATGTCGGACCACTGGTCGTCCGACCCGACAGCACCAATCAAGGAGAACTGTGTCCGGCACGAAGAAGCTGGTGATCGTCGAGTCGCCGGCGAAAGCCAAGACCATCGCCCAGTACCTGGGCGACGGCTACGAGGTGCTCGCCTCCGTCGGTCACATCCGCGACCTCATCGAGCCGAAAAACCTCCCGCCGGAGCTGAAAAAGGGCCCGCTCGGCAAGTTCTCCGTCGACGTCGACAACGGCTTCGAGCCGTACTACGTCGTCTCCGACCAGAAGAAGAAAACGGTCGCCGATCTCAAGCGTGCCCTCAAGAATGCCGACGAGCTCTACCTCGCCACTGATGAGGACCGCGAGGGCGAGGCCATCGCGTGGCACCTGCTCGAGGAGCTCAAGCCCAAGGTGCCCGTGCACCGGATGGTCTTCCACGAGATCACGAAGGACGCGATCCAGAAGGCACGCGACAACACGCGCGACATCGACACCTCGCTCGTCGACGCGCAGGAGACCCGCCGCATCCTCGATCGCCTCTACGGCTACGAGATCTCCCCCGTGCTCTGGCGCAAGGTCGGCCCGGGGCTCTCGGCCGGACGCGTGCAGTCGGCGGCGACTCGCCTCGTCGTCGACCGCGAGCGCGAGCGCCTGGCCTTCGTCTCGGCGAGCTACTGGGACCTCGCGACCGTGCTCGCACCCGAGTCGGACGCTGCGGCAGGATTCGACGCGCGCCTGGCGCGGCTGGACGGCAAACGGATCGGAAGCGGTCGCGACTTCGACGACCGCGGAGAGCTGAAGGGCGATGTCACCGTCCTCGATGAGTCCTCCGCCGAAGCCCTTGCCGTCGCGCTGCGCGACCCCGCCACGACGGTGCGTGTCTCGAACCTCGAGTCCAAGCCCTACTCGCGGCGCCCCGCCGCCCCGTTCACCACGTCCACGCTTCAGCAGGAGGCGGCACGCAAGCTCCGCTTCTCGGCGCGCCAGACGATGAGCGTCGCGCAGTCGCTCTACGAGAACGGCTTCATCACCTACATGCGGACCGACTCGCCCGGGCTTTCGCAGCAGGCGCTGAACGCTGCGCGCACCCAGGCGGCCTCGCTCTACGGCGCGGCGACGGTCCCGGACAAGCCGCGTCTTTACTCCGGCAAGAACAAGAACGCACAGGAGGCGCACGAGGCGATCCGGCCAGCGGGCGAGACCTTCCGCACTCCCGACCAGCTCTCGGGCACCCTCCGCGGCAACGACCTGCGCCTCTACGAACTCATCTGGAAGCGTACGGTGGCCTCGCAGATGGCGGACGCGAAGGGCTCGACCGCCACGGTCACGCTCCTCGCCGAGCCGGCGGGCGACATCGCGCAGACCGTCGAGTTCACCGCCTCCGGCACCGTCATCACCTTCCGCGGCTTCCTGCTCGCCTACGAGGAGGGCCGCGACGAGGAGCGCCACGGAGCCCGCGACGAGAAGGACGCCAAGCTGCCTCCGCTCGAGGTGGGCCAGAAGCTGGTCGTGGCCGAGGTCGAGGCGAAGGGTCACGAGACGTCCCCGCCCCCGCGCTACACCGAGGCAAGCCTGGTCAAGTCGCTCGAGGAACTCGGCATCGGCCGTCCCTCGACCTACGCCTCGATCATCTCCACGATCGTGGACCGCGGCTACGTGACTCCGCGCGGCACAGCCCTCGTGCCCAACTGGATCGCCTTCTCGGTGGTGCGGCTGCTGGAGGACTTCTTCTCGGACCTCGTCGAGTACGACTTCACGGCCGAGATGGAGGGCGACCTCGACCGAATCGCCGGTGGCGAGGAGGACCGCGTCTCCTGGCTCAACCGCTTCTACTTCGGCGGAGGTACCCACCCGGGGCTCCGCCACGTCGTCGACAACCTCGGTGAAATCGACGCGAAGAGCATCAACTCCGTGCGGATCACCGACGACATCACCCTGCGCATCGGTAAGTACGGGCCCTACCTCGAGGTCGCGCAGGAGGAGGGGCAGGAGACGCCCCGGCGCGTTAACCTGCCGCTCGAGCTGGCCCCCGACGAACTCACCCCCGCCAAGGCGCAGGAGCTCGTCGACGCCCCGGTGCAGACCGACCGCGTGTTGGGCAGCAACCCCGACTCCGGCAAGACGGTTGTGGTCAAGGACGGCCGGTTCGGCCCGTACGTGACCGAGATCGACCCCGAGCCCGAGACGACGGCGGATCCGGCAACGGGTGAGGTCGTCGAACCTGCACCCGTGAAGCGCGGCGCGAAGAAGCCCGCGGTCGTCAAGCCGCGCACCTCCTCTCTGTTCAAGTCGATGGACGTCGCGTCGATCGACCTGGCCACGGCACTGCGCCTCCTCGATCTGCCGCGGACTGTCGGTGAGGACCCCGAGAGCGGGGAGCCGATCACTGCGCAGAACGGCCGCTACGGCCCGTACATCAAGAAGGGCACCGACAGCCGGTCGCTCACGAGCGAGGACCAGATCTTCGAAGTCGACCTCCCGAGCGCGCTCGAGATCTTCGCGCAGCCCAAGTACGGGGCACGGCGTGCGTCGAGCGCACTCAAGGAGTTCGAGGCGGACCCGGTCAGCGGCAAGCCGATCCGCATCCGCGACGGCCGCTTCGGCGCATACGTCACCGACGGCGAGACCAATGTCACGATCTCCAAGGGCATGACGATCGAGGAGATCGACTTCGAGCACGCGGTCCAGATGCTCGCCGACAAGCGGGCGAAGGGTCCGGCGAAGAAGGCTCCGGCCAAGCGCGCGCCGGCGAAGAAACCGGCCGCCAAGACGACGGCCGCGAAGACGACGGCCGCGAAGAAACCGGCCGCGAAGACGACGGCCGCCAAGACGACTGCCGCGAAGAAACCCGTCGCGAAGACGACGGCGGCCAAGACCACCGCCGCGAAGAAGCCTGCCGCGGCGCGCGCGACCGCCGCAAGCCGCGCGGCGGCGTCGGCGGCCCCCGAGGCGACGGACGCGACCGAGTCGTGACGGGGCTGTTCGTCACCCTCGAGGGCGGGGACGGCGCGGGCAAAACGACGCAGGCCCGGCTGCTCGAGGAGTGGCTGGGCTCGCGTGGCGAGACCGTCGTCCGCACCCGGGAGCCCGGCGGCACCGAGGTGGGCGTGCAGATCCGCGAGATCGTGTTGCACCACCGTGGCGAGATCGCCCCCCGGGCCGAGGCGCTGCTCTACGCCGCGGACCGCGCCCAGCACATCGGCACGCTCGTGCGTCCGGCGCTCGAGCGCGGCGAGGTCGTCGTACAGGACCGCTACATCGACTCCTCGGTTGCTTACCAGGGTGCGGGCCGGGTGCTCGACGCGGTCGAGGTCCGGCGCCTCTCGGAGTGGGCGACCCATGACCTGCGGCCCGATCTGAGTGTCCTGCTCGATCTGGACCCCTCCGTCGCACGCGGCCGGCTCGACGCGGCCCGCACCCGCTTCGACCGGCTCGAAGCCGAGAAGGCGGAGTTCCACGGACGCGTCCGCGAGGGGTTTCTGGCCATTGCCGCGGGCGATGCGGAACGGTTTCTCGTGGTGGACGCCTCACGTCCGATCGAGGAGATCGCGGCCGAGATTCGCTCCCGCGTCGAGGCGCTGCTCGAGCGTCCGTCCGCTGTCGGTACTCATGGTTAGCCTGGTGGCATGACCGTCTGGAGCCAGCTCGTCGGGCAGGAGCACGCCATCGACGCCCTGCACGACGCGGCCGCGCCCCGGGACGGCCGCGGCCGCGAGTCGGCGTCGATGACCCACTCCTGGCTCCTCACCGGCCCGCCCGGGTCCGGGCGCTCGAACCTCGCCTACGCCTTCGCCTCCGCCCTGCTCTGCCGGCGGGGCGGCTGCGGTGAGTGCCCCGATTGCCGCCAGGTCGCGGCCCGCTCGCACCCCGATCTCTCGGTGCTCGCGACCGAACGCGTGATCATCTCGATCGACGAAGTGCGCCGCCTGGTCAGCAGCTCGCAGTATTCGCCCTCGGTCTCGCGCTATCGCGTCATGGTCATCGAGGATGCCGATCGGATGAGCGAGCGCACCTCGAACGTCCTGCTGAAGGCGCTCGAGGAGCCGCCGGAGCGGACGGTCTGGATCCTGTGCGCCCCGAGCGAGGCCGACCTGCTCCCCACCATCCGCTCCCGCGTGCGCTCGGTGCGCCTGCGCGTGCCGAGCGTGGCGGACGTCGCCGGGCTGCTCCGACGCCGCGACGGTGTCGACGCCGAGACCGCCGAGCGCGCCGCCCGCCAGGCGCAGAGTCACATCGGCATGGCGCACCGTCTCGCGACCGACGCGAACGCCCGCGAACGGCGGGAAGAGACCCTCCGGATCGCCCTGCGCCTGCGCGGAGTCTCGGACGCCGTGCTCGGCGCCGCGCGGATGATCGAGGTCGCGACCGAGGACGCCAAGGCGATCACGATCGAGCGCGACGAGGTCGAGCGGCAGCAAGCGTTGCGGTCGCTGGGCGTCGAGCCCGGCGGCACCGTGCCGGCGCAGCTCCGCTCGCAGCTCCGAGCGCTCGACGAGGACCAGAAGCGGCGGGCGACGCGCAGCCTCCGCGACGGCCTGGACCGGATCCTCGTCGACCTCCTCTCCCTCTACCGCGACGTGGTGCGCCTTCAGCTGGGAGCGCCCGGGGGCGTCATCAACGAAGAGGTCCGCGCCGAGATGACGGCCCTCGCGGAGTCGACTCTGCCCGAGCGCACTCTCGCCGTCCTCGAGGCGATCGCGACCGCCCGGCAGCGCATCGACGCCAATGTCTCCCCGGTCCTTGCTCTCGAGGCCCTGCTCGTGGTCGCCGCTCGGCGCCCGGTGGCCGCGTGAGGAGGGGGCGCCGGTCGGCAGCCGTGCTCGCGATCATTGCGGCCGCGTCGCTCCTCACCGCCTGCTTCGCACCCGGACCGAGCGTGGAGCGGACCTCCTCCCCGCAGCCGCAGGCCGTCGCAGCCGGTCTCGAGCCCTACTACTCCCAGGTCCTGGTCTGGGACGACTGCGGCGACGGCGCCCTCTGCACCGACGCGACCGTGCCGCTGGACTGGGACAACCCGTCGGGCGGGACCGCGTCGATTGCGCTGGTCCGCCGCCCCGCGACGCGGGGTCCTGCACTCGGATCACTGCTCGTGAACCCGGGCGGGCCGGGTGCCTCGGGCGCCGACCTCATTCGGGACAGCGCCGACTACGCGGTCGACTCGGCGCTCGCGGCCCGCTACGACGTCGTCGGTTTCGACCCCCGCGGAGTGGGGGCCTCGACCGCGGTCTCGTGCGTGGACGCCGCAGGACTCGACTCCTACCTCTACGACATCACGCCGGGGGAACGGGGCAGTGACGAGTGGATCCAGGCGCAGCGCACGTCGGACGCGGCGTTCGCGTCCGCGTGCGAGCAGCGCAGTGGTCCGCTTCTTGGCGAGGTCGGCACGACGAGCGCGGCCCGCGACCTCGACGTGCTGCGCGCAGCTCTCGGTGACGAGACGCTGCACTACCTCGGCTACTCCTACGGCACCTTCCTCGGCGCGACCTATGCGGGGCTCTTCCCCGAGCGGGTCGGGCGTCTCGTCCTCGACGGCGCGATCGACCCGGCGGCGACCTCGTTCGACGCGGCGCTCCAACAGGCGAAAGGTTTCGAAAGCGCCCTGCGCGCCTACTTGGCCGACTGCCTCCGCTCGGCCGACTGCCCGTTCACCGGCACGGTCGACGCGGGCGCGGCCCAGCTGGGCCGGATGCTCGAGGACGTCGAGGCGTCGCCGATCCGGGCCTCCGATGGCCGCGAGCTGGGCGCGAACACGTTGTTCACGTCCATCGTCTACCCGCTCTACGACGCCACCGCGTGGGGATCGCTGAGCGGGATGCTCGCCGAGGTGCGCAGGGGCGACCCCGAGATCGCCTTCCAGTTCGCCGACGCGTACAACGGACGCGACGGGGACGGGCAGTACTCGAGCAACACCACCGAGGCCTTCCTCGCAATCAACTGCGTCGACTACTCCTACAACGCCGACACCGCCTCGATGCGCGCCAACGAGGCGGCCCTCGAGCAGGCCGCGCCGACGCTCGGGCGCTACCTTGCCTACGGAGACATCCTCTGCAGCCAGTGGCCGGCCGCGTTCGAGGGGTCGCGCGCGCCGATCACCGCCGAGGGCTCGGCACCGATCCTGGTCGTGGGGACGACGAACGACCCGGCGACCCCCTACGTCTGGGCCCAGGCCCTGGCGGGTGAACTCGCCGCCGGTCACCTCGTCACGTACGACGGCGAGGGCCACACGGCCTACAACAAGTCGAACTCGTGCGTGAACGACGCGGTCGACGCGTACCTGCTCGAGGGGACCGTTCCGAAGGAGGACCCGCAGTGCTGACCGAGCAGGAGTGCATGCAGCAGCTCGGGCTCCGCGAGCGCAAGCGCCGCGCCACGCGTCGGGCGATCGAGATCGCGGTCCTGCGCCTCGCGAGCGAGCGCGGTCCCGAGCGCGTGACCATCGAGGACGTCGCGCGTGCCGCCGACGTGTCGACACGTACGTTCTTCAACTACTTCGCCTCGAAGGAGGACGCGCTGGTCGGCGGTCTCCCCGTAATCGCCGACGAGACCGCCGCCGCCTTCGTCGCCGGTCGGGGCACGGTACTCGATGATCTCCAGGTCGTCTTCGTCGCGGCGATGGAGGAGCCGTTCGAGGAGGACCGAGAGCTGCACGTCCTCCGGCGCGCACTCTTCCGCGAGCATCCCCACCTCGTGGGGCTCAAGATCGCCGGGATGCGCGAGTTCGAGCTCGCGATCGAGGGGCTGGTCGTCGAGCGCCTCGGCCACCAGGACGATGACGTCGAGCGCGTCCGCAGCCGGGCGCGGATGCTGACTCTCCTCGGTCTGGCCGCAGTGCGCCACGCCTGGGCGGCCTGGGTCGATCACGACGGCAAGGAGGCGCTGCCCGGCCGAATCGCCCGCTCGTTCGAGGAGCTGCGCGGTGCGCTGGCCTGAGCGGGCCGCGGCGGTCTCGGGCGCGTTCCGGGCGCCACCCGGCGGGGCAGTGGCCCGATTCACTCCAGGGTGCGCGAGCAGGCTATGCTGGTTAATCGTGTCCGAGGCTCCGGCCCTACGTACACGCCGCCTTAGCTCAGTCGGCAGAGCGTCTCACTCGTAATGAGAAGGTCGTGGGTTCGATTCCCACAGGCGGCTCCGTGTTGCCGGGGCTCCGTGTCCTCGGGCTTCGTGTCCTCGGGCTCCGTGTCGCCCGACCTGCGACGCCCAGGTCGCAGCCGGTTAGCCTGGTCGTGATGATCGCCACTCCGCCTCGCCGCCGCCTCCTCGCGATCGCCGCGGTGCTCCTCGCCGCCGTGCTGGGTATCGCTGCCTTCGGCGCTGGTACGGCAGTGGGCAGGGCCACGGAGCCGGACGCGCCGGTGGTGGCAGTGGCCGCGGCTCGAACCGCTCCTCCGAGTCCGACCGCCACGGCGCGGCCAAGCGCCGCCGAAGCAGGTGAGGCGCTGCGCACCTGCTCCGTCGCAGGGCTCGCGGCCGATCCGCGACTGGGCTCGCTGCAGGCGCGGGTGGTCGACGCCGCGACGGGCGAGGTGCTCTTCGACCGTGGGGGCGCGACGGCGTCCCGCACCGCCTCCGCTCTCAAGATCCTCACGGCAGCGTCGGCACTCGCCGTGCTCGGGCCCGACGCGCGCATTGCCACCACGGTGGTGCGCGGGAGCGCGCCGGGGAGCGTCGTCCTCGTCGGCGGTGGCGACCTCACCCTGAGCCGGTTGCCCACCGGGCAGGAGTCCACCTACGCAGGGGCAGCGCATCTCGACGACCTCGCGGCGCAGGTCGAGAGCGCTTGGGACGCCGACCCTTCGACGGACGGCACGTCGATCACGTCGCTCGTGCTCGACTCCTCCCTCTACTCCGGTGAGACATGGCAGCCCAGCTGGAACCGCAAGGAGCAGGTCGACGGGTACATGCCCGAGATCACGTCGCTCCAGGTGGACGGCGACCGCGAGGATCCGGCGGCCTCCACCTCCGAGCGCGGCACCGATCCGGTCGGCCGCGCGGGCCAGGCATTCGCCGACGAACTGAGCGGCGCGCCCACGATCTCGACCGGGACCGCGCCCGCCGGTGCCGCCGTGCTCGGGACGGTCGAGTCGGCCCCGGTCGGCACCCTGGTGCAGCAGATGCTGCTGGTGTCCGACAACGCGATCGCCGAGATGCTCGCGCGGCTCGTCGCGATCCGCACGGGCGCGGGCAGCGATTTCGGCGCGGAGCAGGCCGGTGTGCTCCAGGGGCTCGCGGGATACGGAGTCGACACGTCCGGCATCACACTCGTCGATGGCTCCGGTCTCAGCGACGACAACGCGGTCGCCCCGGCGTTCTTCACCGAGCTGCTGCGCAGGGTGCAGGCCCGCGAGGGGCAGCTGGGCGTTCTCCTCGACGGCCTGCCGGTGTCCGGCCGGACAGGGTCGCTGTCCTACGCCGACCGCTTCGCCGGTGACAACGCTGCCGCAGACGGGGCGGTGCGCGCGAAGACCGGCTGGATCGACACGGGCTACACCCTCGCCGGCGTGATCACCGCGGCGGACGGCACCGAGCTGACCTTCGCGATCTACGCTCTCGGCGACGTCACGGACTCGGCGAAGACGGCCATCGACACCCTGGTCACCGGCGTCTACCGCTGCGGCGGGGCGTTGTCCGACTCGTGATTCGAAGCGGCGTCGACCACCACCTCCTCGTCTCGGAAGGACCACGATGACCACCGCACTCCTCATCGTCGATGTGCAGAACGACTTCACCGAGGGAGGTGCGCTCGCCGTCACCGGTGGCACGGCCGTCGCCGAGGGCGTGAGCGCGTACCTCGCGGCGCACCCGGACCGCTACGCCGCGGTGCTCGCCTCGCGCGACTGGCACGAGGGCCACTCCGACAACGGTGGTCACTTCGCAACGGAGCCAGATTTCGTCGACAGCTGGCCTGTGCACTGCGTCGCAGGCACGACAGGGGCGCAGTTCCACCCGGGCCTGGACACCGCGCACATCGACGTGCAGATCCTCAAGGGCCAGGGCCGTCCCTCCTACTCCGCGTTCGAGGGTGCGACGCAGGAGGGGGCGGCGCTGGACGCCGTGCTCGCCGACCGGGGCATCACGGAACTCGACGTCGTGGGACTCGCGACGGATCACTGCGTCCGCGCCTCGGCACTGGATGCGCGCCGGGCGGGGCTCGAGGTCCGGGTGTTGAGTGATTTGGTGGCGGGCGTCTCTGAGGAGGCGAGTGCGGCGGCGCTGCGCGAGCTGACGGAGGCGGGGGTCCGCGTCGAGCGCTCACGCTGAGGGAGATCTCCCTCCACAGGGCTTGGCGGCGCGGGAGTTCTCACGACGGGCCAGGACCTCGCTCGCGGTGGGACGTCCCGACCTACACTGGAGGACGGAAAGCTCCTCTCCGCGCGGTCTCCGCGCTTCGATCCGAAGAAAAGGTTCCCTCCCGTGACTGATTCCGTCGCCGCTAGCGCCGCCGAGACCGCTCTGCTCGCGAGCATTCCCACGCAGCTGCTGATCGGTGGTGAGTGGGTGGACGCGTCCGGCGGCGGCTCGATCGATGTCGAGGACCCGGCGACGGGGGCGGTCCTCGTCTCGATCGCCGATGCGACCCCGGGGGACGGTGTCCGTGCGCTCGACGCCGCGGTCGCAGCCGGGCCCGCGTGGGCGGCGACCGCGCCGAGGAAGCGCGGCGAGATCCTGCGGAGGGCCTTCGACCTCCTGAAGGAGCGCACCGAGGAGTTCGCGCTCCTGATGGCGCTCGAGATGGGCAAGCCGGTGGCGGAGGCGCGGGGTGAGGTCGTCTACGGTGGCGAGTTCCTGCGCTGGTTCAGCGAGGAGGCCGTGCGCATCACGGGCCGTTACGGCGTCTCGCCCGAGGGCAGCGGGCGGATGATCGTCTCGCAGCACCCGGTCGGCCCCTGCTATCTGATCACCCCGTGGAACTTTCCCCTCGCGATGGCGACCCGGAAGATCGCCCCGGCCCTCGCAGCGGGCTGTACGGTCGTCGTGAAGCCGGCCGAACTCACTCCGCTGACCACCCTCGCCTTCGCGGCTCTGCTGGCCGAGGCGGGGCTGCCCGCGGGTGTCGTCAACGTGATCACCACCTCGTCGGCCGGGGCCGTCTCGGCTCCGATCCTCGCGGACCCCCGGCTCCGGAAGCTCTCTTTCACCGGCTCCACGCCGGTCGGGAGAACGCTGTTGCAGCAGGCGTCCGAGAACGTGCTGCGGACGTCGATGGAGCTCGGCGGCAACGCGCCGTTCGTCGTGTTCGAGGACGCCGATCTCGATCGCGCCGTCGAGGGCGCCATGCTCGCCAAGTTCCGCAACATCGGCCAGGCCTGCACGGCCGCAAACCGTTTCTTCGTGCACGAGTCGATCGCCGAGGAGTTCGCCGCGCGGGTCACCGAACGCGTGAACGAGTTGCGGATCGGCCGCGGCACCGAGGACGGGGTGAGCATCGGTCCGTTGATCGATGAGCACGCCGTCGAGAAGGCGGCCTCCCTCGTGGCCGACGCGGTCGCGCGCGGTGCGAGCCTGCGCACGGGAGGGAGCCGCCTCGACGGGCCCGGCCATTTCTACGAGCCGACCGTTCTCACCGGGGTCGATCGGGGGAGCGAGATCCTCCGCACCGAGATCTTCGGACCGGTCCTCGCGATCGTGCCCTTCGGTGACGAGGACGAGGCGGTAGCGCTCGCGAACGACACCGAGTACGGGCTCGTCTCGTACGTCTTCACGCGCGATCTCGCCCGCGGCCAGCGGATGGTCGAGCGGATGGCGACCGGGATGATGGGCCTCAATGTCGGCGTCGTCTCCAACGCGGCAGCACCCTTCGGCGGGGTGAAGCAGTCGGGGCTCGGCCGCGAGGGCGGGCTCGAGGGGATCCACGAGTACCTCAGCACCAAGTACACGCTCACCCCCGATCCGTTCGTCTGATCACATGGAGCGCATCGAGATCACGACGCTCGAGGACCCGCGTCTTCGCGACTATGCGCACGCCACGGACGTTGCGCTGAAGAATGCCCGCGGGCCGCTCGGGCTCTACATCGCGGAGTCGGCGCTCGTCCTGGAGCGCGCGCTCAGTGTCGGCCATCGGCCGAGATCGGTGCTCGCTCTCGGCGGGTCGGCTGCAGAAGCGGAGCGCCTGGTCGGTGCGTTCGATGTGCCCGTCTTCACCGGCCCGGGCGAGCTGCTGGCCGAGCTCACCGGGTACACCCTGCACCGCGGGTTGATCGCGGCCGTGGACCGGCCCGAGCTGCCCGATCCCGCCGAGCTGCTCGCCGGCGCTCGACGCATCGTCGTGCTCGAGGACGTGGTCGATCCGACCAACGTCGGCGCGATCTTCCGCTCTGTCGGAGCCATCGGAGCGGACGCTGTGCTCGTCACGGCGCGCTGCTCCGATCCCTTCTATCGCCGCGCGATCCGGGTCAGCATGGGCACCGTGCTGCAGGTGCCGTGGACTCGCGTCGGCGACTGGGAGTCGACGCAGCGGCTCCTGCGCGGGGCGGGCTTCACCATCGCGGCGATGGCGCTGACACCGGAGGCTGTGCCGCTGCGGGAATTCGCCGCCCGTGCCCCGGAGCGGGTAGCCCTGGTGCTCGGCACCGAGGGTCAGGGGCTCAGCGCTCAGGCGCTCTCCGCGGCCGATGTCGCCGTGCAGATTCCGATGAGTCACGGGATCGACTCGCTCAACGTCGCGGCGGCCGCCGCGGTCGGGATGTGGGCGCTCGCCGATCCCTCGTAGAACAGGACATTGTGCCCCATTGGGGGTGACAGTCGTCGGGAGAGCGCGCCCACCCCTGACGACGCTCGGTCACTGCGCTACCGTGGCCGCAGTCCCGCCCGCACCTTCGCCCGCATCCCGACCGCACCGGTCACGAACGAGGTCGCCCATGCTCCCGCGTACGAGGCTCCGCCCGCCCATCGCGCTGATCGTTGGCGCCGCGCTCGCCCTGGGTCTCACCGCCTGCACGGGCCTTACTGCCGACGTGCCCGACGACGCCGTCCAGGAGTCGAGCACCGTCCCGACCACCGAACCGACGTCGTCGAGTTCGAGCGATCCAGAGGACGCAGCGCGCATCGCCCGCCTGATCACGGACTGCCTTGCCCGCTACGGCCTGGGGGAGCGCCCGCCGCTCGCCAGCCCCCTCGCCGACGACCAGGACCGGATTGCGGCGCAGCGTGCCCGGGACGCGTACGACTCGACTCTGACCAACTGCTCGGCCCAGGCGCTCGCGTCTCCCCAGCCGGGGACAGACTCGACCGGCGAGCCGCGAACCGACCCGACCGGTGAGCCCGGGAGCGACAGCGCAGGTGATTCCGGGAGTGAGCCCACCGTGGTGCCCGGGGGCGAGCCGACCCGAGCCGCGGAGGGCTGATCGTGCGACTGGACGGGACATCCGCGCTGGTCGCGGGCGGCGCCTCCGGACTCGGGGCCGCAACTGCGAGCGCGCTCGCCCTCGCGGGAGCCCGAGTCGTCGTGCTCGACCTGCCGCGGGCCGTCGAGGCGGCGAGCCTGCCCGCGTCGGTGCGATTGATCGCGGGAGACGTGCTCGACTCCGACGCGCTCGCACGGGCCGTCGAGGCGGCAGGGGAGCTGCGGATCGCCGTCAGCTGTGCCGGCATCGCCCCACCGGGGCGGCTCCTCGGACGGGACGGGCCGCTGCCGCTGGAGGAGTTCGAGCAGGTAGTGCGCGTGAACGTGACGGGGACCTTCAACGTGCTGCGGCTCGCGGCGGCCTCGATCGCCGAGCGGGAGCCGATCGACGGCGAGCGCGGTGTGCTGGTGACGACCGCCTCCATCGCCGCCTTCGAGGGGCAGATCGGGCAAGCGGCCTATGCCGCGTCGAAGGGAGCCGTGGCCGCGCTGACGCTGCCGCTCGCGCGGGAGCTCGCCGCCCGGCTGGTGCGCGTGGTGTCGATCGCACCGGGCACCTTCGACACGCCCCTGCTCGCCGGCCTGCCGGAGAAGGCGCGGGAGGCGCTCGGCTCCGCCACACCCCATCCGGCCCGCCTCGGCCGCCCCGAGGAGTTCGCCGCGCTCGTGCGGCACATCGTCGAGAACCCAATGCTCAACGGCGACACCATCCGGCTCGACGGCGCGCTGCGGCTGCCGCCGCGCTGAGCCGCCGAGGGACCACCGGGCACCACGGCGGAGGCGGGTCACGAGACTGCGCCGCTTGTCGCCCGCCCGGAGCAACGGGGCGTCAGACCAGGAGCTGGTGCTTCGCGAGGTCGCGGTAGAGCGGGGTGGACTCGACGAGTTCGGAGTGAGTGCCGACTCCGACAACCTCGCCCTTCTGCAGGACGACGATGCGGTCGGAGTCGACGACCGTCGACAGGCGGTGCGCGATGACCAGCAGGGTCCGGTTCTCGGCGACCGCGTCGATCGCCAGGCGCAGCCGTTGCTCGTTCAGGCCGTCCAGGCTCGAGGTGGACTCGTCCAGGAGCAGGATCGGCGGGGCCGCTAGGAGCGCGCGGCCGATCGCCAGGCGTTGGCGCTCGCCGCCCGAGAGCATCACTCCGCTCTCGCCGACGGGTGCGTGCAGGCCGAGCGGATTGCGTTCGAGCACGTCGGTCAGATTGACGGCTTCGAGCACGCGGAGGCACTCGGCATCGTCGGCGTCGGGGCGGCCGAGGACGAGGTTCTCACGGATGGTACCGGCGAGAACAGGAGCGTCCTGCTCGACATAGCCGATCTGCGCGCGCAGGGCGTTGCGGTCGATGGCCGTGATGTCGACACCGCCGAGGCGGACGACGCCGGCTTCCGGGTCGTAGAAGCGCTCGATCAAGGCCAGGATCGTGCTCTTGCCCGCGCCCGACGGGCCGACCAGCGCGGTGCGCTTGCCGCGCGGCACCGTGAACGAGACTCCGCGTAGGACCGTCCGGTCGCGCTCCTCCACGGCACCCTGCCCAGCGAGCACGGCGCCCTTTGCAGCGGGCACAGCGCCCTCCTCGTACGAGAACACCACGTCCTCGAACGAGATCGCCTCCTCCGCGACGCCCGCGCCGAATCCGCCGGAGCTGGCGTCGCCGTCGCCCTCGATCGGCAGGTCGATGATCTCCTGAATGCGGCCGAGGGCCCCCAGGGCCGAGTTCACCGAGGTGATCGCGCCGATGAAGTTCCCCAGCGGCATCACCATCATGAAGAGGAAGAGGATGAACGAGATCAGCTGAGCGATGTCGATCGCTCCGGACGCGACGCGGTAGCCGCCGACGCCGAGGACGGCGAGGAACGCGACCTGGAGGGCGATCCCGGCGACCGGCACGACGAGGGCCGAGATGTGCGCGACGCGGACGCCCAGGCGGTAGGCCTCGGTCGCGTGCTGGTCGACGACCGCGATCTCGCGATCGGTCGCTCCGGCCGCGCGGATCGTGCGCACCGCACTGATCGCACGCTCGACGGCGGCGGCCAGGTCGCCGACCTTCTCCTGCGCCTTGCGGCTGGCCGTGCGGATGCCGCGGCCGAGGGTCAGCGCCAGCCCGAGGGCCACCGCCACCACGACCACGATGATCAGCAGCAGCACCCAGTCGATGACCGCCATCGCGATGATCGCTCCGACGAAGACCAGCGAGCCGGCGATCGAGTCGACGAGCCCCTGAGTCAGCACCGCCCGCAGGAGCGTGGAGTCGGAGCCGACGCGCGAGACGAGGTCGCCGGTGCGGCGCGCGTCGAACTCTCGGATCGGCAGGCGCAGGAGCCGTGCGACGAGTCGGCGTCGGCTCGAGAGCACGATCCCCTCGCCCGTGCGCTGGAGCAGGTAGTGCGCGAAGCCCGAGATGAGCCCGGAGGCGACCACCAGGCCGACGAGCGCCCAGACCAGCGGCCCGAGGTCGAGCCCGGACTGCACGCGGGTGATGACCTGGCCGACGAGGAGGGGCTGGCCCAGGCTCGCCGCCGCCCCGAACAGGCTCAGTACGACGACGACCGAAAGGATGCCGCGGTGCTCGAGGAGGTAGGGCACGAGCTGCGAGAAGGAGGCGCGGGGTCCGTCGTCGCGGGAGGGTCGTCGGCCGCCGCGCCGGGAGGTGGTGGTGCTCATCGCCGTCTATTCTGCCCCGGGATCGCTGCGAGCAGGCCGCCAGCGGGCGAGCTGGTGCGGCGGGAACGCGAACGGCCCGCCGGGGGACACCGACGGGCCGTTTCGAGCGGAGAGACTTACGAGATGTTGTCGTGGTACGACGCGTTCTTCGTCTCCGTGGAGAGCAGGAGCGCGATCAGCGTCAGCACCGCCGCGGCGCTGAGGTAGAGGCCGACCAGCACGGTGCTACCGGCCGCGGCCTTCCACAGCGCGACCGCGATGATCGGCGCGAGTGCCGCTCCGAGGATCGACGCGAGGTTGTAGGCCATCGCCGAGCCGGTGTAGCGGACGTTGGTCGGGAACAGCTCGGGTAGGACGGCGCCCATCGGGCCGAAGGTCAGGCCCATCAGCGTGAAGCCGAGGACCAGCAGCGCCATCGCGCCCGCGAAGCCGGCGCTGAACAGCGGCACGAAGAGCAGGCCGAAGACGATGATCGCCGCGGTCACCGTGAGCAGCGTGCGTCGACGTCCGAAGCGCTCGGCGAGCGGGCCGGAGACGAGGGTGAACACGCCGAAGAACACGACGCCGACGATCAGCATGATCAGGAAGTCGTTGCGGCTGTAGCCGAGGCCCGGCACGGCGCCGTCGGCGGGCGCCGTGCCGTAGGTCAGCGTGAACGTGGTCATCAGGTAGAAGAGCACGTAGGTCGCCAGCATGATGAAGGTGCCCAGGATGAGCGGGCGCCAGCTCGTGACGAAGACGCGAGCCAGAGGCAGCTTGGCCACCTCGCCCTTTTCGACCACCTTCTGGAACGCGGGAGTCTCGACGAGCTTGAACCGCACGTACAGGCCGATGATCACGAGCACGGCGCTCGCCAGGAACGGCACGCGCCAGCCCCAGGCGGCGAATGTCTCGTCGTCCAGAGTGCTCGACAGCACCAGGAACAGCACGTTGGCGACGATGAAGCCGATCGGCGCGCCCAGCTGCGGGAACGTGCCGTAGATGGCGCGCTTGCCGGCGGGCGCGTTCTCGGTCGCGAGCAGCGCGGCTCCTGACCATTCGCCACCCAGGCCCAGGCCCTGGCAGAAGCGCAGCACGACGAGCAGGAACGGAGCGAGGAAGTCCCACCCCGGCGTGAGCGCGGTGGGCAGGCAGCCGATCAGGAAGGTCGCGACGCCCATCGTGAGCAGGGACGCGACGAGGGTGCCTTTGCGTCCGATGCGGTCGCCGAAGTGGCCGAAGATGATCGATCCGATCGGGCGCGCGATGAAGGCGACACCGAAGACGGCGAAGGAGGCGAGCTGCGCGGTGGCCTGGTCGTCGTTGGCGAAGAAGAGCGCGGGGAAGACCAGGACGGCGGCGGTTGCGTAGGCGTAGAAGTCGTAGAACTCGATCGACGTGCCGATGAGGCTCGCGAGGATCACGCGCCCGCGGGAGTTCTGCGGGGCGGCGGCAGGCGCGTCGGAGACAGTGGGAGAAGACATGTGGGAGGCGCTCCGTGTGAACGGCGGCTCCCCTCGAGCCGGCGGGGCGGGGCGTCGGTCGGGCGTCGCGGGCCGCCGGGCGAGGGGAGGAGAGGGGTCGCTTGTGACGACCCGATCACCTTAGTCCGAGTTCTCCCAGGCTCGTGTGCGCTCTGGCGCAGGACGGGCCTCCCCGCAGCCGGTTAGCCCCGCAGCGAGCGCAGGAGCAGCGCGGTCGAGACCGCCGCCTCCGCCGCCTCGCGCCCCTTGTCCTCCTTCGAGCCGGGAAGGCCGGCCCGGTCGATGCCCTGCTGCTCTGTGTCGAGGGTGAGGACGCCGAAGCCGACCGGCTTGCCGGTCTGGATCGACACGGTCGTGAGCCCGGAGGTGGCGGCGTCCGAGACGTACTCGAAGTGCGGCGTGCCTCCGCGGATGATCACGCCGAGCGCGACGACCGCGTCGGCGCCCGCCTCCAGCGCCGCCTTGCAGGCCACGGGCAGCTCGAACGAGCCGGGAACGCGCACGAGCGACCAGGAGGCGCCGGCCTCGTCGAGGGCCCGGCTCGCTCCGGCGATCAGACCGTCGCTGATCTGCTCGTGCCAGGTCCCCGCGACGACGACGACGCGCAGGTTCGAGCCGTCGAGGGGGGAGGTGGTGGGGGCGCCGCTACCGGCCATTGCTACTCCTTCGTGGTGGCGCCGGAGAGCCCGGCGTCAAGGGCGAGGCCGGAGATCCCGGCGTCGAGGGGGTGGTGGTCGAGGACGCTGTCCAGAGCGTGGCCCATCCGGTCGCGCTTGGTCTCGAGGTAGCCCTCGTTGAATGCGCCGATCCCGACCACGAGCGGGACCCGCTCGGCGACGACGATGCCGCGGTCGGTGAGTTGGCGGACCTTCTCGGGGTTGTTGGTGAGCAGGCGCACCTCGCGGAGGCCCAGGTCCTCGAGGATCCCGACCGCCGCTCCGTAGTCGCGGGCGTCGGCGGGGAGTCCGAGCGCGAGGTTCGCGTCGAGAGTGTCGAGGCCGTCCTCTTGCAGGCGGTACGCGCGGAGTTTGTTGATCAGGCCGATGCCCCGGCCCTCGTGGCCGCGGAGGTAGACGACGACGCCTCCGTCCCGCTGGATCGTGTCGAGGGCGGCGTCGAGCTGCGGCCCGCACTCGCACTTGAGCGAGCCGAACGCCTCGCCGGTCAGGCACTCGGAGTGCACGCGCACCAGTGCGGGTAGTCCCGCGGTGACGCCACCGGCGAGGATCGCGACATGGTCGGCTCCGGTCTGTCGATCGCGGTAGGCGCGGATCCGGAACGGGCCGTGGTTGGTCGGCACCGTGGTCTCGACTTCGAAGCTCACCCGCGGGCTCTCCGGCACGGAGACTGCGACGGGCACCTCGGTGTCGCAGTGGAACTCCTGCAGGTAGGCGAGGAGGGCCGCGACCGTCGTCACCGGTACGCCCTCGCGCTCGCCGAGGGCGATCAGGCCGGGCAGTCGCATCATCTCTCCGTCCTCCGCGACGATCTCGGAGATCGCGCCGACGGGGTACAGACCGGCGAGCTTCATCAGATCGACCGCCGCCTCGGTGTGCCCGTCGCGCTCGCGCACGCCGCCGTCGACGGCGCGCAACGGCAGGATGTGCCCGGGTCGGTTCAGGCGGGCGGGAGTCGCCTCCGGGTCGGCCAGCACCCGGAGCGTGTGTGCGCGGTCGGACGCGCTGATCCCGGTCGAGAGGCGATCGGCCGCATCGACCGAGAGCGTGTACGCGGTACCGCGGGGGTCCTCGTTCTCGAGGACCATCAGCGGGAGTGCGAGGCGGTCGGCGATCTCGTTGGTCATCGGCGCGCAGATGAAGCCGGAGGAGTGGCGGACCATCCAGGCGATCGTCTCCTGGCTGGCCAGCTGCGCCGAGACGATGACGTCGCCCTCGTTCTCGCGGCCCTCGTCGTCGGCGACGATGATCGGTCGGCCGGCACGCAGGGCCTCGACGGCCTCGGGGATGGTCGCGAGGCTCACGAGTGGGCCTCTGCGACGGAGCGCAGCGCGAGCATCCGCTCGACGTGTCGGGCCAGGACGTCGGTCTCGATGTTGACCTGCTCGCCGATCGCGCGTGCTCCCAGAGTGGTCACGGCGAGCGTCTCGGGAATGAGCGAGACCTCGAACCACTGCTCCGGCTCCGCGGCGGGGCTGATCGCTGAGACGGTCAGCGAGACGCCGTCGACCGCGATCGAGCCCTTGTCGACCACCAGCGCAGCGAGCCCCGCCGGCAGCGAGAAGCGCAGCACCCGCCAGGCCTCGCCCGGGGTGATCGTGAGCAGCGTCGCGGTGCCGTCGATGTGGCCCTGGACGATGTGCCCGCCGAGCCGGTCGCCGACCAGTGCAGCGCGCTCGAGGTTCACCGGGTCGCCCACGCTGACGCCGTCCAGCGTCGACATCCGCAGGGTCTGCGCCATCACATCGGCGGTGAAGCCCTCGTCGGTGTGCTCGACGACGGTGAGGCAGACGCCCGAGACCGCGATCGAGTCGCCGTGGCGCACGCCCTCGACGGCCAGCGGGCCGCGGATGCTGAGGCGGACGGCGTCGGTGCCGGGCTCCACGGCCGTGACGACGCCCCTCTCCTCGATGATTCCGGTGAACATCAGTGCGTCTCCATCTGCAGGGCGTGGGGGCGGCGGGCCGGGGTCCCGGCACCGCCCGCGGGGAGGGCGTCGGGGCGTGCGATCACGAGCAGGTCGTCGCCGAGGACCTCGACCGAGCGGAGGGAGAGGCGTCGAGCGTCGCCGATGCTCGTCACGCCGAGATCGCCGAGCGCGAGTCGAGGGCCGCCGAGCAGGGCGGGTGCGAGGAAGACGAGGTACTCATCGACCAACCCGGCGGCGACGAGGGCGGAGGCGAGCGTCGGCCCGCCCTCGACATAGACGCTACGGATCTCGGCGGAGTAGAGGCGCCCGAGGACGGCGGCGAGGTCGTGAGTGCGCTCGAACATCGCGGCACGGGGGTGCGCGTGCAGTCGGGCGCCGGCTGGGATGGACCGGGTGCCGACGACGACGGGCACCGGTTGGTCAGTCAGCAGCTCGCCACCGTCGCCGCGGGCGGTGAGTGCGGGGTCGTCCGCGAGGACGGTGCCGGTGCCGACGAGGATCGCGTCGTGCGCGGCGCGCTGCTCGTGCACACGCTGGCGGGCCGCCGCGCCGGTGATCCAGCGGCTGCTGCCATCGGCGGCCGCGGTGCGGCCATCGAGCGTCGAGGCCCACTTCAGCGTGACGGAGGGGCGGCGTCGGCGGGTCGCGCTGAGCCACGGGTGCAGGAACTGCTCGCCCTCCTCGATGAGTACGCCCTCGATCACCTCGACGCCTGCCGCGCGGAGGGTGCGCCCGCCGCCAGCCGAGCGCTCGCCGGGGTCGGCCACGGCGTAGACGACGCGCGAGATGCCGGCCTCGATCAGGGCGCGGCTGCACGGGCCGGTGCGCCCGGTGTGGTCGCAGGGTTCGAGCGAGACGACGGCCGTGGCTCCGGAGGCGGCGCCGGGCGCGACATGCGAGAGCGCGTCGACCTCGGCGTGCGCGGTACCGGCGCCGCGGTGCCAGCCCTCGCCCAGCGCTGTGCCGTCGGGCGCGAGGATCACGCAGCCCACGCGTGGGTTGGGTCCGCGGGAGGGCCCGCGCTCGGCGAGCGCCAGCGCCCGGCGCATCGCGTGCTCGTAGTCGATCGTCATTCCCGGTCTTCCGTTCGTCGCCGAACTCCGGGGTCTCGATCGACGGTGCGCGGGCACCGTCGCTGCGCATCGCGCGATGATGCGCGACGCTCGTGCTGCCTCTCCTCCGGACTTTCACCGTCGGTCCTGGAGTTCCACCAGGTCAACCACCGCCCCTCGGGAGGGGCTGTGGCTCGCGGACTGTCACCGCCGGTTCGGAATTCTCACCGACCCCGGAGCACGTGCTGTCCGGTCAGCCTACCCACCTGTCGAGGGGTGGCAGGCCCCGCGGGTCACACTCGGGGGGAGCGGTCGGCTTCGGGCGCGCCCGGCAGGGAGAAGGGTGGACTTGCCTGCACCATTGCGTCCGACCAGAAACGTCAGCCCCGAACGGAACTCGAAGCTGTCGTCCTGAAAGACGGTCGTCGCTGCGAACCGCTGAGTGACGCGGCGGAAACTGATACTGCTGCTCATGTCCGAGATTTCGGTGCTCGGGCCCGTTCGGTCAGCGCGTCCATGCGTGATCCCCTTTCTAGGCGAAGAAGTGTCACGTGCCGGTCACAGTAACGAGGACGACAAAAGTGCGCAACCCTCAGAAGGTGTCGTCGGAGGAGAGCGCCGAGGCGCACGCGCCGTGTCCGCCCGGCGGCGGGCGCGCCTCCGGCTACCCTCGGTGCGATGGACGAGGACAGGTACGGGCAGGACGTGCTCGCGGGGGACTGGCGGGCGCGGGGCAGGGTCGAGGTGGCGGTCGTCGAGGCCGAGCGCGATCTGGTGGTCGAGGAGGTCGCCTCCGGTTTCGTCGGTGCCGTGCTCGGCGTGGAGCTGCGGATGGTGCGGCTGGAAGACCGGTTCGGCAAGGTCCGCGTGTTCCCGCTCGGTCCGGGGTTCCTTCTGGACGGGAAGCCCGTGTCGCTCAAGGCGCCCGGGCTCAAGCGCGACGCCAACCTCGGCCGCGCTCGCTCCGCCTCCGGGTCCTTCCACGTCGCGGACGCGAGATCCAGGGTCGCGCTGCCGAGCCGCATCTATGTGGAGGGGCGGCACGACGCCGAGCTGGTCGAGAAGGTCTGGGGCCACGACCTGCGGATCGAGGGGGTCGTCGTCGAGTACATCGAGGGCGTCGACAACCTCGACGAACTCGTCCGCGAGTTCCGGCCAGGGCCGGGGCGTCGTATCGGCGTGCTCGTCGACCACCTCGTGCGCGGGTCGAAGGAGACGCGCATCGCCGAGAAGGTCGCGGCTGGCCCGCACGGCGCCCATGTCCTCGTCGTGGGCCACCCCTATATCGACGTCTGGCAGGCCGTGAAGCCCGACCGGCTGGGCCTGGAACGCTGGCCCGAGATCCCGCGCGGGATCGAGTGGAAGCACGGCATCTGCGAGGCGCTCGGCTGGCCGCACGAGGAGCAGGCGGATATTGCGGGCGCCTGGCAGCGCATCCTCGGCCGGGTGCGCACCTTCCAGGACCTGGAGCCGGCGCTGCTGGGCCGAGTCGAGCAGCTGATCGACTTCGTGACGGAGCCGGCGTGACCCGCCGCGCCGGGCTCGCGCTCGCGCTCGATGCGGTGCTCGTCCTGGTGTTCGTGCTGATCGGGCGGCGAAGCCACGAGGAGGGGTCGGCTCTGCTCGGTCTGCTCGGCACGCTCTGGCCGTTCCTCGTCGCGCTCCTCGCGGCCTGGGCGGTGTCGCGCTCGTGGCGGGCGCCGGACCGGATCGTGCCCACGGGGCTGGTCGTCTGGGCGGTGACCGTGGCGGGCGGGATGCTGCTCCGGATCGCCTCGGGCCAGGGCGTGCAGTGGAGCTTCGTGATCGTGACTGCCGTGGTGCTGGCCGTGTTCCTCCTGGGCCGCCGCGCACTGACGCAGCTGGTCGGGCGCCGACGCTAGCGGGACCGCCCGCTCGGTCGAACCGTCCGCGCGCCTGTGTCGCGGGGCACTTCTCGGTGACGCCCCGTCGCGCCGCACACGCGGCGCGCCTCCTCCTGGCACCATGTCGGCATGCCCCGCCTGCTCGCCGTGTGCCGCGTCGTCCGCCTCCTGCCCGACTCCGGTACGGTCGGCGTGCGCGACAGCACGGCGTCCTGGTCGACCGGTGGTACCGCGAGCACAGCCCGGCCGACGCGCAAGCGCTCGTCGACGCTGAGGCGGCGGGATCGCTGCGCCCGGCGTCGGCGCTGCGGGCGAGCATCGAGCGGGCGCTCGCCCGAGGTCGGCTACTCGCCGCGCGCCTCGCGCTTCAGTCGGCGCTTGACCGCCCGCTCCGTGAGCACGGTCAGGTAGTCCTGCACGGGCCGGTCCTGCAGCCCGGCGAGCTCCTCGCGCACCAGCGGCGCGACCTGCTCCTCGGAGTGGTCGGGGAACTTTTTGCGCACGTTCGCGGTCACGTCGCGCACCACCTGGTCGAGATCGAAGTCGGTCGTCATGCGGTGATCCTGCACGGTGGAGGTGAACAGGAGGGGCGGAGTGGTTCCCGCCCCTCCTGCCCGCAGCTCGTCAGCTCGTCAGCTCGCGGCGACGGCGATCTCGTTCGGGGTCACGTCGAGCTCGCCCGTGGCGACGATCTCGCCCGTGACGAGGTCGACGGCGTGGATGCTGTCGGCGGCCGGGTCGGTCACGTAGGCGATGTCGCCCGCGATGGTGATGGCGGGGTGCGGGTCCTGCCACTCGACGGGGCTCTCCCACGCCTCGACGACAGGGTAGGCGGCGGTCAGCGCCCCGGTCTCGGGGTCGAGCACGTGGATCGCGCCGTCTGAGCCGATCAGGTAGGCCAGATCATCGGGGCCTCGGGCGACACCGCGGAAGGTGTACTCGACGCCGTCGGGCAGATCGATGACGTCGAGGGTCTTCGCGGCCGTGTCGATCACCGCCACGCGGTTCAGGAGGTAGCCCTCGGCGTCGCGGTCGTCCTTGTAGTCGCCGACGACGATCGGGCTGGTCTCGCTCACCCAGGCGTTGCCCATCCGGCCGTACGGCTGGTCGGGTGCGTCGAGCTTGGTGATCTCGCCGCCGTCGTAGACGAGGGCGCCGTCCTCGCAGCCGAAGACGACGACCTCGTTCTCGGCCGTGCCCTCGCCGTGGACGCCGGGGCACTGGTCGTTCGTGGCCGTGACGGCGCCGGACGCCTCGCGCACCTCGATCCCGGTGCGTCCGTCAGCGGTGCCGACCGTCGTGAGGAAGGTGCCGTCCTCCAGGACGATCGAGACGCCGTGGTGGGCCTGGACTCCGGGGATCGTCTCGGTTTCGGGCGCGCCGTTCGATGTGGCCAGGTCGGCGGTCTCGAGGACGGTGGTGTCGCTCGTGCCGTCCGCGTAGAGGATGGTCTTCCCGGCGTGGCGGACGACGTGGCCCGGGGTGTCCGCGGGGAAGACCGTGCCGGTCAGTTCCGGCTCGCCGGTGGTGCCGGCGCCGGTGTCGAGGAGCTGGAAGCCCTCGCTCATCGTGACCATGATGTGCCGGCCGTCGCCGGCGGGGTTGAGGCGGGTGAACTCCTCGGAGTCCATGTCCGCGACGGTCTTGAGGGTCGTGCCGTCGAGGACGAGAATGCCGCCCTCGTAGGCGACGGCGACGCGGGGACCGGCGGCTGCGGTCGTGCTCGTGGCGGAGGACTCCGCGGCGGGGGGCGTGCTCGAGGAGCAGGCCGCGAGGACCGCGATCGAGCCGAGAGCGATCAGGCCGAGGCCCGCCCGCCGGAGGTGGGGGTTCTGCATGGGTGTGTCTTCTTCCTGGTGGTGGGTGTGCGGATTCAGGGCGAGAGCCCGGTGGCGATGCGCTGCGTGTTGACGCGCATCATGGCGAGGTAGTCGGGAGCGCCGCCCTCGGGTCCGGTCAGGGACTCCGTGAACAGCTCGACCACCTCCACGCGGATGTCGGCCTCGCTCGCGAGCGCCTGGACCAGGCGGTCGGGGGATGAGGACTCCGCGAAGATCGTGGGGACACCGGTCTGCTCGACGGCGTCGACGAGGTCGGCGAGGTCGGAGGCGGAGGGTGCCGCGAGGGTGGTGCCGCCGGGGACGACCGCGCCGACGACGTCGAAGTCGAAGCGGGCGGCGAGGTACCCGAAGACGTGATGGTTGGTGACCAGCGCTCGGCGCTCATCAGGAATGCCGGCGAAGACCGCGGTCATCTCGGAGTCGAGGTCCTCGAGCTCGGCGCGGTACGCGGCCGTCCGCTCGGCGAGCACCGTCGGATCGATGCCGTCGAGTTCCGCGAGCACGGGGCCGAGGGCGTCGACGACGTCGAGCATCCGTCCCGGGTCCGTCCAGAAGTGCGAGTCCGGGCTCCCCTCGGCGTCGCCCTCGCTGTAGTCGAGGACGTCGATCACGTCTCCGGCGATGAAGGCGGGCACGTCGGCGGCCGAGGCCTCGTCGAGGTGCTGCTGGAGGCCCTCCTCGAGCCCGAGCCCGTTCGAGACGACGAGGTCGGCGGAGCGGAGGCGGGCCGCCTCCTGCGCCGAGATCTCGAAGGAGTGCGGATCCGCGTCCGGCTTCATCAGGGTAAGCACCTGCGCTTCGTCGCCGACGAGCTCTCCCACGACGTCGCCGAGGATGTTCGTCGAGACGATCACGAGTGCTCGGTCGTCCTCCTCCGCGGTGGCGCAGCCCGAGAGGAGGAGGACTGCCGCGGTGCAGGCGAGCGCCCAGCGGCGCCTCATCGTCCCGTCTCCGCGACGAAAGCCGGCTCGGAGGCGGTCTCGAAGCTGCGGGCGATCCGCGCTCCGTCCGCGTAGTCGATCTCGTGCAGCCTCCGCTCGGCAGGAGCGCTGAGGTAGGCGCGCTGCTGGTCGGCGACCAGGACAGGCCGGGCCCCGGTCGCCAGTGACTGGGCGACGAGGGGTGCCGTCTCGGCCAGGACCGCCCCGTCGGCGCCGTCGAGCACCAGGACGCGGCCGTCGGCGGCGAGGGCGAGCACGGTGTCGTCCGCATCGTCGACCGCGGTGACCTGCACTAGCGGAGTCGGTGCCGGGAGCAGGCTCCAGGAGCGGTCGCGGGTGTCGAGCAGCCAGATGCCGTGCTCCCCGGCGAGGGCCGCGACGGTGGGGCGGCCCTCCCGATTCGCGAAGGCGGTGGCGGGCGCGGCAGTGGTCCCCGAGGGGTAGGGGATGTGCTCGATGACGAGTCCCTCGCCCTCGACGGAGGCGAGCAGGGCGCCGTCGGAGCAGCCGATGACGGCGCCCACGCGGGTGGTGATCGTGCCGGCCGCATCGGGGCACGCCTCGCGCAGGCCGGTCGGCTCGCCGTCCGAGTCGTAGCCGACGACGTCCGTTGCGGATCCGGAGCCCTCGGTCACCAGGGCGGAGGAGCCGACTGGCACGACCATCCCGGGTCCGGGCTCGACGTCCCTTCGGAACCGCTCGACGATCTCGCCTCGCGACAGGGCCTCCGTGTCCAGGAGGACCGCCTCGCCGGAGTCGGGGAAGAAGAGGCCCGTGCCGCCGCTCGTCGAGAGGTTCGTCGTGGCGACGGTCGCCGTCCCCGCGCCCTCGACGGTACCGACCAGGCGCGGATCCGCGCGGTAGTAGTGGAAATGGTCGACGTGGTCCCAGGTCCACACTCCGCTGTCGATGATCTCGACGCCCGCGGCGGTCTGCGCGAAGAGGTAGCGGCCGTCGGTCGTCATCGCGGCGGGCTCGCCGATGGAGCCGAGGGCGCTGACGCTCTCGTCGAGCAGATCGAGATGCGAGACGGCACCGGAGGGGTCGATCGAGGTCAGGCCGAGGCGGGGTTCGGCCAGTTCGGCGGCGTTCGCGATCGCGCCGTGGCCGGAGTCCCCTGCGGCCGGTGCGGCGAGATCGGTCGGTGCGGCGGGATCGGTCGAGCAGGCGGCCAGGCCGAGTGCGAGGGCGCCCAGCAGGAGGGTGGAGGCGGCAGTACGGGAGTGCACGGAGTCCTTTCGACGGGGAGCGGGGCGGTCTCTGGGCGGCCTCATGCGGCCGCCAGGGGAGCGCTCGACCGGGAGGCGAGGGCCGAGGTGGCCGCGCGGACCGACCAGGAGACGGCCGCGATCGCGATGGCCGTGCCGGCGACCGAGGCGCCCGCGGCTGTCGCTGCGTGCCAGGAGACGAGCAGGCCGACGAGCACGGAGGCCGCGCCGAGGATCGAGGCGAGCACCATCCGAGTCGGGATGCGGGTGGTCCAGTGACCGGCAGCGACCGCGGGAGCCAGCAGCAGCCCCACGACGAGCAGCGAGCCGACCGCCTGGTAGGACGCGACGACGGCGAGGGTCACCAGGCCGACCAGCACCGCCTGGGCCGAGCGCGGGCCGAGACCGAGTACCGCGGCGATGCGCGGGTCCAGCGCCAGGGCGACGAGCGGACGGTGGAACGCCGCCGCGACGATCAGGCCGACTCCGGCCGCTGCGGCGAGCAGACCGATGTCGACGGAGGTGATCGCGAGGATGTCGCCGAAAAGGATCGAGGTCGCATCCGTGGCGAAGCTGCCCGAGTGCGAGATCACGATGACTCCCAGCGCCAGCATCGCGACGAACAGCAGACCAATGCTGGTGTCGTAGGACAGGCGTCCGCGCCGCTGCAGGGCCGCGATGCCCAGGCTCATGGCGACGGCGCTCGCCGCTCCTCCGATCAGCACCGGGACACCGAGCACCGTCGCCAGCGCAACGCCGGGGAGCATCCCGTGGGCCAGTGCCTCGCCGAGGAAGGCCATCCCGCGGATGACGACCCAGGTACCGACGACTCCGCAGAGGACCGCGACGAGGGCGCCGCCGAGCAGGCCGCGCTGGAGGAAGTCGTGGGCGAACGGTTCGAGGAGTCCGACGAGAGCGTGGGGCATGCTGCCCGACCGTACACGATAATGAGAACGGTTATCACTCCTGTACGCTCGTCGAGATGGATGTCCCGCCCCTGCCCGAGCCCCCGATCCGCCTCCGCGGTGCGCGCGTCGACTTCGGCGCCCGCCGTGCACTCGCGGACCTCGACCTCGACGTCGCCGCGGGCTCCCTCACCGCGATCGCCGGATCCAACGGCGCCGGTAAGTCGACGCTTCTGGAGGTGATCGCTGGCGTTCGGCCTCTGACCGAGGGCTCGCGCGAGGTCACCGGGGCGATCGCGTTCGTGCCTCAGCGGACGTCGATCCCGGACCGCCTGCCGGTGACGGTGCGCGACGTGGTGGCGGTGGGCACCTGGGGCAGGCTCGGCCGCCTCCGCCGGAGCGACGCCCGAGCCGCCGGGGCGATCGCGGCCGCACTCGAGCGGATGGAGCTGACCGGCCTCGCCCGTGAGAGCTTCGCGGTGCTCTCCGGCGGCCAGCGGCAGCGCACGCTGCTCGCGCAGGGGCTCGCCCGCGGAGCGGATCTGCTCCTGCTGGACGAGCCCACCACCGGCCTGGACGCCGCGAGCGCCGATCGGATCCGCGCGGTCCTGCGCACGGAGGCCGAACGCGGTGCGAGCGTGGTCTGCGTCTCGCATGACCCCGCCGTCCTCGCCGACGCCGACCGCGTCCTCGCGCTCGCCCACGGCGCCCTCTCCGACCGATCCCCGCGCCGATACCCGGTGATTCGTCGCAAAGAGTCGTCACACGAGCGGAATGACGACCGGTCGTGACGAATCACCGGGGCGCGAGGTTCCGGGGGCGGGGGCTGGCGCGGGCTGGGAGGATGGGGGGATGACCTCGACGCTGCTCGACCGGATGCCGACGCCCGACGCGGACGGGCGGATCGACGACGACGAGGTGTACCTGGCCTTCACGGAGTGGGCCGAGTCGCGGGGATTGCCGCTCTACCCGGCGCAGGACGAGTCGATGCTCGAGATCGCCTCCGGCTCGAACCTCATCCTTTCCACTCCTACCGGCACCGGGAAGTCGCTGGTCGCGATCGGCGCGCACGCTGCCGCGCTCGCCTCCGGACGCCGCAGCTTCTACACGGCGCCGATCAAGGCGCTCGTCTCCGAGAAGTTCTTCGCGCTGGTCGAGGTCTTCGGCGCCTCGAACGTCGGCATGGTCACCGGCGACTCCTCGGTCAACGCTGACGCACCGATCATCTGCTGCACGGCCGAGATCCTGGCCAACCTCGCGCTCCGGCACGGCGCGGACACTCCGGTCGACCAGGTGGTGATGGATGAGTTCCACTTCTACGCGGATCCGGCGCGCGGCTGGGCCTGGCAGGTGCCGCTGCTCACCCTCCCGCACGTTCAATTCGTGCTGATGTCGGCGACCCTGGGCGATGTGACGGCGCTCGCCGCCGATCTCAGTCGCCGCACCGGCCGCGAGACCGCCCGGGTCACCGGCGTCGAGCGTCCGGTGCCGCTGCACTACTTCTACGAGATCGCGCCGATCCACGACTCCATCGAGGAGCTGCTCGCGACGAACCAGTCGCCCGTCTACGTCGTGCACTTCTCGCAGGCCGCGGCCCTCGAACGCGCGCAGGCGCTCACCAGCGCGAACATCGCCACTCGCGAGCACCGCGACCGGATCGCCGAGGTGATCGGCGGCTTCCGCTTCACCACCGCCTTCGGCAAAACGCTCTCGCGCCTCCTCCGGCTCGGGATCGGCGTGCACCACGCGGGCATGCTGCCGAAGTACCGCCGACTGGTCGAGCAGCTCGCGCAGCAGGGGATGCTGCGGGTGATCTGCGGGACGGACACACTCGGTGTCGGCATCAACGTCCCCATCCGCACGGTGCTGCTCACCGCCCTGACCAAGTACGACGGCACCCGGTTGCGCCAGCTCTCCGCCCGCGAGTTCCACCAGATCGCCGGCCGCGCCGGCCGCGCGGGCTACGACACAGCGGGCACGGTCGTGGTGCAGGCGCCCGAGCACGAGTCCGAGAACCGCAAGGCTCTCGACAAGATGGGCGATGACCCGAAGAAGCGGAGGAAGTGGGTCGCCAAACGTGCGCCGCAGGGCTTCGTCAGCTGGGGCGAGCCGAGCTTCCGCAAGCTCGTCGACGCGGAGCCCGAGACGCTGACCTCGCACATGACCATCACCTCGGCGATGCTGCTGAACGTGATCGCCCGCGGCGGCGACGCCTACGCGAACGTGCACGCCTTGATCTTCGACAACCACGAGCCGTGGCAGCGCCAGTTGCAGCTCGCCCGCCGCGCGCTGGGCATCTACCGCACCCTGCGGGAGGCGGGCGTCATCGAGCAGAGCGTCGGTGCGGACGGCGCGATGCGCATCCGCTTGACCGTCGACCTGCAGCCGAACTTCGCGCTGAACCAGCCGCTCTCGCCGTTCGCGCTCGCCGTGTTCGACGTGCTCGACCCCGAGTCGCCCACCTTCGCGCTCGACGTGATCTCGGTGCTGGAGGCGACGCTCGATGATCCGCGCCCGATCCTCGGCGCCCAGCAGTTCCAAGCCCGCGGCGAGGCGGTCGCGGCGATGAAGGCGGAGGGGATTGAGTACGAGGAGCGGATGGAGCTGCTCGAGTCGGTGACGCACCCCAAGCCGCTCGAGGAGCTGCTCGCGGCGACCTTCGAGACCTACACGGCCGCGCAGCCCTGGGTGAAGGACTTCGAACTCTCGCCCAAGTCAGTCGTGCGCGACATGTACGAGCGGGCCATGTCGTTCGGCGAATACACCGCCTTCTACAAGCTCTCGCGCTCGGAGGGACTGGTGCTGCGGTACCTGTCCGACGCGTTCCGCGCGGCCCGGCAGACCATCCCCGACGAGCTGAAGAACGAGGAGCTGCACGACCTGATCGAGTGGTTGGGCGAGCTGGTGCGCCAGGTCGACTCCTCGCTGGTGGACGAGTGGGAGGAGCTGGTCAACCCGGCGCTGCACGCGGCGGACCAGTCGATCGTGCCGCCCGCTCCGCGCCGTCTCACCGCCAACCACCGCGCCTTCCGCGTGCTGGTGCGCAACGAAATGTTCCGCCGGGTGACGCTCGCCGCGCTCGACGACCACGAGGCGCTCGGCGAGCTGGATGCGGCCGCCGGATTCGACGCCGACGCGTGGGGTGCGGCGCTGGACGACTACTACGACGAGCACGAGCGCATCGGCACTGGGCCTGACGCGCGGGGACCCGCGATGCTCCTCATCACGGAGGAGCCGACGCAGTGGCGGGTACGGCAGATCCTCGACGACCCGGCGGGCGACCATGACTGGGGGATCTCCGCGACGGTCGATCTGGCGGAGTCGGACGAGCAGGGTGCGGCCGTCGTGCGCGTGAGTGCAGTAGGCCGACTGGACTGATCAGCGGGCGCGCTTCTCCCGGCGCTGCATCTCGGCGGAGATGTCCGCCTCGGTGATCTCCTTGCGGGTCGGCCCCCATATCGACGCGGCCTGGCCCACGACGCCGATCCCGATGCCGACCATCGGCCAGATCGGCCAGAAGTAGCCGTCGGCGCCCGACGCGACCCAGACGGCCGTGGTGATCGCCGAGACGCTCGCCCAGCCGCCGACCGACCCCAGGAAGTCGCGGCGCCGCTTGACCTCGCGCACCGCCAGTGCGCGCTCGGCGTCCTCGACGCGATCGGGCTCGACCGCCTCGCCGGACTCGGCGCCCGGAACGACCTCCGCGGACCGGTCGCGGCGCGCAGACGGATCCGGAGTTCCCCATTCGTTCGTCATGCGGTCAGCCTACGCAGGCGGGCCCGCAGCCGGTACGCCCGGCTCCGCCGCCCGCCGACTCCGGCTGGCCGTGCGGGCACCTATCGCGGGCGCGGATTGGGCTTGGGCACCAGCGAAACGGGAGTCGCTCGGAACGGCTTGGGATTGGAGACGACCTGCTGGCCCTCCCTGACACGGATCGGTCGAGGTTGCGGTGGCGTCGGAACACGACTCGGCACGCGGTCTTCCTCCCGTCGATGAAACACTGACACTCAGATTGTTGCTCACGGCGCCGCGTGAAGGAAGCAGATGGCATGATCCCCACCACCGTCACGGGCATTCTTCTCCTGCTTGTGCTGTTGCTCCCCGGATTCCTCTTCATCACGTTTCGCGAGCAGCACCGGCCGACGCGACGCTTGTCGACGTTCCGCGAGACGAGTGTGGTCCTGGCCGCGACGACCGTGTCGTACATCGTCCCGCTCGTCGTGGTGATCGCCGTCGCCGTCGTCGTGCCCGGGGTCCGCGAGGAGCTGGCTCGTGCCCTCGTCTCACCGCTGTGGATTCAGCCGCCCGACGCGTCAGAGGTCCGACACCTGGAGGCCGAGTCCATTGTCATCAGTGCGCGTCACCTCCGCTACCTCTCTGCTCGGTACTTCGCGATCACCGGTGGGGCCCCGCCGACGGATCGGGACCACCCCGATCCCGGTCGGCGCGGTCGCGGCACCCGCATCGTCCTCGCGATTATCTCCCTCGGAGTACTGGCGTTCCGGCGTCATCGCAGGCGCTAACCTCTCCGCCCGCCGGCTCCGGCTGGCAGTGCGGGCACCACCAGGTGCGGCGCTGCTCGGGGTCGTCGCGCACCTCCTCGCGGACGAGTATCGTGACGCCGCAGCGCAGACACGGACGCCCGGCGCGGCCGGCGACCCAGTGCCTCTCGCCGCGGCGGGTGTCGCCGGTGGTGGTCTGGAACATCCCGGGGACGGTGACGGAGGCGCGCAGGCCCCGCGCGACCGTCGCGACGAGGGCGCGGACGTCGAGGGAGCCGATCGGTCGCCAGGGCCAGGCGCCGCGGAGGAAGCAGACCTCGTTGGCCCAGAGGTTGCCGAGGCCCGCGAGGCAGCGCTGGTCGAGGAGCGCGGCGATGACGGGCCGGTCCGGGATCCAGGAGAGGCGCGCGACGGCCTCGTCGGCGTCCCAGTCGGAGCGGAGTGGGTCGGGGCCGAGGTGGCCGATGGCGCGGGACTCGTCCCGGGTGGGGAGGAGTTGGACGACCGGGAGGTCGATGCCCCAGACGGTCGAGCCGTCGTCGAGGCGGAGGCGGACGCGGACGTTCTTCTGCAGTGACCGGGGGACGACGCGGCCGGGGGTGGTCACGGTCCAGGAGCCCTGCATACGCAGGTGGGTGTGCAGTGTCGACCCGCCGGCGAAGCGGGTGAGGAGGTGCTTGCCGTGGGTGTCGTGCTCCACAATCTGCAGGTCGGCGAGGGACGTGCCGGCCGCGTCCCCGGAGCGCAACTCGCCGTCGAGGACGGTGCGCCCGTCCGCCGCCCGTCTGAGGCGGGCGGCGAGACGGTGCACACTGTCTCCCTCGGGCATCCCCGAACTCTAGGAGCCGTGGCTCGTCGAGGTCAGGGGTCGCGCGGGATCAGGCGCCGCGGTACGCCTGCTGGTAGATGCGCTCGGTGCCGTCGGGCGCGGTGACCTCGATGGTCGCCGTGCCGGCCTTGATCGGCTTGAGCACGGTCACGGTCTTCACGGTGAAGGACTGGCCCGGCTTGACCGACTTCCGCGTCTTCGAGCCGTAGGCCGTCGTGATCTCGATCGACACCGTCTCGGGCCCGTTGTTGACCGCCGAGACGGTCAGCGTGCGCAACACCGCGAGGCGCTTGGTCGACGCCGTGGTGGCGACGTCGATGGTCACCGGAGCGGTCTCGGGCAGGTCGAGGCCGATGACGACCGGGTCGTGGTCGCTGGAGCGGTACGCCGAGGTGTCGTAGAAGATCGTCGCGTTGTAGTCGTAGCGGCTGTACTCCAGTGCCACGGACTCTCCGCTGTTGATGTTCCAGGTGTCGACCCCGGTGACCGTCCTGTCGGCGGCGGGAGAGACGAAGACGTGGTCGAGCGAGCCGACCGCGCCGTCGAACGAGTACGAGTACGTGTCGTCCTTCGCTCCCTGGTCGATGTAGCCGGCGTCGGTGATGACCTTCACCGGGTCCTCCTGCGAGTAGGCGTTGAAGTCGCCGAGCAGGTAGACGAGTTCGGTGGCCTTGTCGGTGCCCAGGCGGTCGGCGAAGGCGACGAGGGAGGTCGCCTGAGCGACGCGCGACGCGTTCGAGGCGCCCTGGCCGTCGCCCTGGTCGGCGTCGGCACCCGATCCGGAGCCCTTCGACTTGAAGTGGTTCACGATCGCGACGAACTCGCTGGCGCTGTCGCCGATCAGGCGGAACTCCTGGGCGAGCGGCTTCCGGGCGTTCGAGAAATTCACCGTGTCGTTGAGCACGACGGACTCGCCGACCGGCTCGATCACGGCCTTCTTGTAGATGAAGGCGGTGCGGATGACGTCCTCGTCCGCGAGTGCGGGGAGCGCGGCGGGGGAGGGGACGTAGGCCCAGACCTCGGAGCCGATGGCCGCGTTGAGTGCGGCGGTGAGGGTGGCGAGGGCCTCGTCGCGGGGCTTGCCGAACTTCGCCGAGTTCTCGATCTCCTCGAGCGAGACGACACCGGCGCCGAGGGCGTTGATCGCGGTCACGATCTTGGCCTGCTGGCGCTCGAGGTCGTCGGCGTTGGCCGCTCCACGCGCGTCGCAGCCGCCGTTGACGGTGACGGGGTCGCCGTCGCGGTCGGTGTAGAACGTGCAGCCGCTGATCGAGTCTCCCGTGGTGGAGAAGTAGTTGAGCACGTTGAACGATGCAATCGACAGGTCGCCGCCGACGGCCTCGGGCTTTGCGGTGCGGGTGTTCGCGAAGGTCGCGGGCTGGACATCGTCGGCATTGTCGGCCGTGAGCTGCGTGGTGGGCTGGAAGGCCCAGCCGCCGTTGCGGTAGTCGAGGACGACAGGGCGGGAGAAGCTCGCCGGAGCGCCGACGCCGATCGGCTCGGTCGGCGTGAGGTAGGGCAGCGGGATCGCCTTGTTCGCGGCGGCGCCGAGGAAGTTGATCGAGGCGCCGTCGTCGAGCGTGACCGCCCGGGCGGCGTTGTCGGCGACGACGGCGGCGAGCTCCGGCGAGCCGGGACGCGCGACCTCCGTCGGCGTGAGCAACGGGGACGTGCCGGCGGCGAGGCCGACCGAGCCGAAGCTGTTCAGATCGAAGGTGTCGGTGACGGTGTAGGCCCCCTGCGGAGCGATCAGCATGCTCTCGAGCGCCTCGCGCTCGGCGGTCGCGCGGGGGAGCGAGACGGCTGCGGGCACCGGAGCGGCGGCGGCGTCGAGCGTGACGACGGACGCGGCCGAAGTCGGCGTGAGTTCCGTCAATCCGTTGTACTCGCCCACCGCGCCGGTGACACGCAGGTGATCGCCGATCTCGACCGAACCGACGGAGGCGGAGGAGAAGACGAAGACGGCGTCGGACGCAGTGCGGGTGCTCTCACCGCCGGTGCCGGGGGTCTGGATCACGTAGCCGTTGTAGCCGCCGGAGGGGTAGCGCGCGGTGACCACGCCGGAGGTGGTGACGGTGCGGCCGACGAGCGGCGACGCGTCTTGGGTGCCCTGGATGTCGGCGATCGAGACGGCCGGGATTTCCGCGGGCGGGGTCGTCGGGGGAGTGGTGGGCGGGGTCGTCGGCGGCGTGGATCCGGTACCCGCGGTCTGCGGGGTCGGCTCGCCGAGCACGAAGTCGGTCGCGTTGACGTCGGTGTCGCCGGTGGCGGTGTCCGCACGCGCGATCGTCTGCGTGAGCGAGGGGACCGTGGCGACGGCGGTTTCGAACGTGTTCGAGGTGCCGTAGCCGACGAGGTCGAGCACCGAGTCCGGCTGGGCGGCGGCGCCGGTGGGCGGAGCGACGAGCGCGGTGGTCCCCTCGACCAGGAAGAGGGTGCCGCCGGCCGCGGCCATGTTCAGGCCGTTCGCGCTCTGGTCGGGAGTGGGGAGGGCTGCTCCGTTTGTACCGTTGCTGGCGCCCGCGAGCAGGAAGTGGCCGCCCGCCGGGACGGAGCCGGTGAGCGGCACGGTCGTGGTGGGATTCGCGGCGCCCGTCGCGGAGCGGTACTGGATCGAGAGCCCGCCGAGGGCGATCTCGGCCGCGGTGGGGTTGTAGAGCTCGACGTAGCGGTTGCTGAACGCCGCGCCGGCGGAGCCACCGCGGGCGAAGATCTCGCTGATGACCAGCTCGTCGCCGGAGGGGGCGGCGGTGGCGGGAGTCGCGACCAGCGCAGTGGCCGCCAGGGCCAGGCCGGTCAGGGCTGCCAGGCCGAGCCGGCGCCTGCGTCGGTGGTCGGGCGGGGTGGGAGAGTCGGGCATGGTGGTCCTCTCGATCGCCGCTCGGAAGAGCGGTCGCAGCGTCGTCGCCGCGCGGTGCGGCCGGCACACCCCCAGAAGGGGCACGCATGGTCACGCAATGCAGTGCGGGTGCCCGGCCTGTGAACCGGACATTTCATGAACGTAAACTCATCCACCGACATCGGGGCGTGCGCCGGGTGCGGTCAGGCCCGATCCGGACCGCACGGCGCCACCGCGTCGACGCCGTAGAGGCCGTGGAGACCGAAGAGGTTCCCGGTCCGGAAGCTGGCCCGGTCCACCGGTCCGCCGGTGCCGTGCACGACGGGGAGGGGGCGGTCGCGGGCGATCCTGACCGACATCCCGAGCGACTCCCAGTAGAGAGCGACGAGCGCAGCGTCCGCGGCGGCGGTGCTTCCGTGCGGAGCCCAGATGTCGAAGCCGACCGCGGAGCCCGCGACCACGGCCGACCCGATCGAATCCACGCCGATCGAATCAGCGGCGGTCGGGCCGGGCACACCGTCCAGGTGCTCCCGCGTCGCCACGATCAGATCGATGATCCGCTCCGACACCACCCGCGCGCCGTCGGGTCCGATCGTGTCCGACATCGCCCTGCCTTTCGCTCTCCTTCTCGCCGGAGCGACTTTACAAGGCTCGGTTGAGAAGGGCAGCACTCGCGGTCTGTTCGCGGCTTCGCGCGTCACACTCATCCGATGATCTCCTTCGAGTTGGCCCGCGCCCTGCGCACTGCGGGCGCGCGCTGGACGCCCGTCACCGGCGACCACTTCCGCATCGAGCGGGAAGGCTTCGACGGCGATGTCTTCACCGTCAGTGACATGACCATCGAGGCCCACGAGTATCCGACCGGGACGGTCCTCGGTTTTAACGGCACGACGGAGTGGGCCCTGGACTCCGTCTCGCTGGAGGACTCGCTCTGGCTGCCGCGGGAGGACCAGCTGCGGGAGCTGCTCCGCGGGACGTTCCGTTCCCTCCGCCGGGTGACGGAGCCGCAGCTGCGGTTCGTCGTCGAGGTCGAACTCGGCGGGCAGCCACGGACCTTCGAGGCCGCTGCGGCCGAGAACGCCTACGCGGAGGCGCTACTCGCGCTGGTCAGCTCGGTCGCGGTCGACCTCGACGACGTGGACGCCGCCGACATACTCGACGTCGACGGGACGGACGCTCCCGGCCGGGTGGACGAGCGCGCCTAGCCAGCAGCGGGATCCGGCGGCAAGCCCGGCCGGCCTAGGAAGCGGCCTTCTCGGTCGTCGCGGCCTTCTTCGTCGGCCGCTTCTTCGCGGGTGCTGCACCTTCCTCGACCGTGTCAGCCGCCTTTGCGGCCGCCTTCTTCTTCGCGGGAGTTTTCGCAGGCGTCTTCGGTGGTGACGGCGGTGAAGCCTCCTTCGCGGGTGACTCCGCTGCCCCCTTCGCTCCGCGGCTGCGCTCGACCGAGCGCTGGAGCGCCTCCATCAGATCGAGCACCTCGCCGCCGCCCTCCTCCCCCGGAGCCTCGCCGAAGGTTGCCGCGGTGTCGAGGGCGTCGCCCTGCTCGATCTTGGCGTCGATCAGCGTGCGCAGCTCCTCCTGATAGGCGTCGTGGAACTTCGCGGCGTCGAAGTCCTCGGAGTACGCGTCGACCAGGTGCGCTGACATGTCCAGCTCGCGCGCCGCGATCCGGGTGCTCCCCGCCAGCGACGAGAACTCGACCTCCCGCACCTCGTCGGCCCAGAGCAGGGTCTGCAGCATCAGCAGGTTGCCGCGCACCCGCAGCGCGGCGAGCCGGGTCTTCTGCCGCAGCGCGAACTCGACGATCGCGGTGCGGTCCGTCTGCTCGAGGGTGCGTCGCAGCAAGACGTAGGCCTTGGGGGACGAGGAGTCGGGCTCGAGGATGTACGCGCGGTCGAACATGATCGGGTCGACCTGCTCGCTCGGCACGAACTGCACGATGTCGATCTCGCGGTCGCGCTCCTCGGGTAGCGCCTTCAACTCGTCCTTCGAGAGCACCACCGTGCGCTCGCCGTCGTCGTAGGCCTTGTCGATGTGGTCGAAGGTGACGACTTCGCCGCAGATCTCGCACCTGCGCTGGTATCGAATCCGGCCGCCGTCTTTGTCGTGGACCTGGTGCAGGGGGATGTCGTGGTCCTCGGTCGCGCTGTAGATCTTCACCGGCACGTTGACCAGGCCGAAGGTGATCGCGCCCTTCCAGATGGCTCGCATGCGCCCAGTGAACACCGTGTCCCCGGCCGCCGGTAGCCCTGCCGCCCGCGCGAGGGAACCCCGGACCGTCGAGGGAGCCCGCTGTTATAGGCGGTCTCGACTGTGAAGTCTCGGGACATGGGTGACGGTTCTGTCTCAGGACATCGGTGACGGTTTGGCGGATTTGGTGGTGACGGTTCTTTCGGTCGTGATCGTGGGATGGCTGCTGTCACCCCGATCTCCTCGTCCGTTCGTCTCGCTATCGTTCAGTGGCCACAGGACGCTCCGCGGGGCGCGGTGACAGCGTTCTGCGCGGAGTGCGGGATCAGCCGGAAATCGTTTTACGCGATCCGCGCGCATGCTCGGGACGAGGGCCCGGTCCAGGCGCTCGCCCCGCGCTCGCGTCGACCCCGGACATCGCCCACGAGAACAGGGGAAGCTGTGATCGAGCAAGCGATTCGCGTGCGGGCATCGCTGGAGCAGTCAGGGCTGGACCACGGTCCGATCAGCGTCCACGACCGGATGGTGCAGCTGGGTCTTGCAGCGCCGTCGCGGGCAGCCCTCGCGCGAGCGTTCCAGGCGGCCGGAGTGATCGTGCCCGAGCCGAAGAAGAAGCCCCGATCCGCGTATCGCCGATTCGTGTATCCGGCGCCGAACTGCCTCTGGCAACTCGACGCCACCCAATACGCGCTCACGGGCGGCCGGACGTGTGTGATCTTCCAACTCATCGATGACCACTCTCGCGTCGCTGTCGCCTCCCACGTCGCGTCCGGTGAAACCACGGAAGGCGCGCTGGCCGTGGTCCGCAAAGGGATCGCTGCGCGCGGAGTAGAGCCTGTCAAGTTGTGTGTGTAAGTGCGTGGTCCTCGGGGGTTTAGAGGTAGCGGTGGATTCGTTCGGGAAACGCGATCGAGAGCTGCTCGAGAGCCTTCTTCCAATTCGTGACGACTTGTCCTTCGACGAGGCGTCCCTCAGCTCGACGTTCGGCGGCGGGGCGTCCTCGGTCGCGGGCTCGGTCGCGGGCGCGTTTGTCTTCGATGTCGCAGATCGCGAGCCAGAGCAGCTTGATCACGGCCGCGTCGTTGGGGAAGTGTCCGCGGTTCTTCGTGACTTTGCGCAGCTGGAAGTTCAGCGACTCGATCGCGTTGGTCGTATAGATCACCCGGCGCACCTCGGGCGGGAACGCGAGGAACGGCGTGAACCGCTCCCACGCGCTCTCGAACACCGCTGCCGCGTGCGGGTTCGCGCGCCCCAGCTCTGACGTCGTGAACGCCTCCAGCGCGGTCCTGGCGGCGTCCGCGGTCGGCGCTTGATAGACCGGCTTCAATGCGGCGGCGACGGCCTTGCGCTGCCCGTAGGCGACGAACCGCACGGCATTGCGGATCAGGTGCACGACGCAGGTCTGGACCATCGAGTCCGGCCAGGTCGCCTCGATCGCTTCCGGGAACCCCGTCAGCCCGTCGCAGCAGACGATGAGCACGTCACGGACGCCGCGGTTCGCGAGTTCCGCGCAGACCGACGCCCAGAACTTCGCGCCCTCGGCCTGCTGGACCCAGATCCCGAGAACATGCTTGATGCCGTCCATGTCAACGCCGACCGCGAGGTGCGCGGCCTTGTTGCGCACGTGCCCGCCGTCGCGGACCTTCACGATCAGAGCGTCGAGGTAGATCACCGGATAGAACGCCTCCAACGGCCGCGACTGCCAGGCGAGGACCTCGTCGGAGATCTCATCGACGATCTTCGAGATCGTCTCGCGCGAGAGCTCCGTGCCCACCGTCGCGGCGAGGTGATGCTCGATATCGCGGACAGTCATCCCACCGGCATACAGCGACACGATCATCTCGTCCAACTGCGACAACCGCCGGCTGCCCGTCGGGACCAGCCGAGGCGTGAACGTTCCCTTGCGATCCCGCGGGATCCGCAGCTCAACGTCGCCGACGTTCGTGGCGACGGTCTTCGGGAACGACCCGTTCCGGGAGTTCTCGTGAAACGCCGCGTCCGGGTCGCCCTTCTCGTATCCGACGTGCTCGGTCAGCTCCGTCTGCAACCCCCGCTCGAGCCCGGACTTGATCAGCTGCTGGATCAGCCCTCCAGCGCCCTCCAACTCGATCTCGCCCGCGTCGATCTTCGCGAACAGGTCATCCATCACGCCCGACTCGACCAAACGCGCAGCGCCCGCCTCCTGGGTCCTGCGCCGCGCTTCACGTGACACCCTATCGATAGCCAACAGAGTCATTCCTTCCATCAGGAGGCCCACTCCTTACACACACCATCAGACACGCTCGCGGAGTACCCCGGAAACTCCTCTCCGATAACGGTGCCGCGCTGAACCCGACCCGGCGCGGCGTCCGCGGCCAACTCGTCGACTACGTCACCGCGCTGGGCGTCGAAGCGATCACCGGGAAACCCGGGAAACCAACCACGCAGGGCAAGAACGAACGCTTCCACCAGACCCTGTTCCGTTGGCTCGACAAACAGCCCCTCGCCGCAACCCTCGACCAGCTACAGACGCAGGTCGATGAGTTCGATGACATCTACAACACCCAGCGCGGACACCAAGCCCTTCCCGGCCGGATCACCCCGCAACAGGCATGGAACGCGACCGACCCCATCGAACCGCCCCGACCCGCTCCCGCCCCCGACCTTCCCCAGCCGCTCACGAACACCTCGGGAACCGCGACCAGAACCGTCACCGCGAACGGCGTCATCGGAGTGGCCAGCACCCACGTCAAAATCGGCAAAGCCCACGCCAGAACGACCGTCCACGTCACCTGGAACCTCGACGCCATCACCGTCACCGACGCCCACGGCACCCACCTCGGGACCTTCCCCCGACCCCCCAAAGGCACCCGCTACATCGGCAACGGCAAACCCCGCGGCTTCATGGCCACCCACACACCGTCACCGATGTCCCGAGACACCAACCGTCACCCATGTCCCGAGACACAACCGTCACCCATGTCCTGAGACATCACAATAGGCGGTCTCGACGGTTCGGGGTTCCCTCGCGGGGGTGGGGGTGGGGAGGGAGGGGGAGGGCCGCCGCTATGCGGCGGGCGCAGGTGAGGGGGGAGTGGTCGTCGGAGTGGACCTGGAGGTTGTAGTGGACGCCGAGGTGGACCCGCTCGGCCTGGTGGGCGGCCATGCCGGGGGTTCGGTCGCGGCGGGTCGCCTCTCGGGCGGTCGCTACGTCGGCGCGGCAGCGCACGCCGACCCAGAACACGGTCAGTCCCTCCAGATGGCTGCGCAGCCGTGCTTGCGAGACGCTCGAATCCAGGAAGACGTCGTCAAGCACGATCTGGGTTCCGGAGCGGACCACGGCGACGAGACCGGCAAGCCACGCGGCCTCGAGCTGACGGAAGTCCTCGCCGAGCTCGACCTCTCCGTCCTCTGCGTAGGACACTCCGGCATCGTCCCGACCGTCGAGGTTCGGCGGAAGCGCGTCGATCAGATCGTCGATGGAGAAGCGGAGCCAGGGGTCGGGGAGGAGCGTCTGCAGGCAGCGGGCGATCGTGGTCTTGCCCGAGCTGGAGCCGCCATTGAGGACGATGAGATCGGGAACGATGAGGGAGTCCTTCCGTTCGTGAGCGTCTGGGAAGCAGAGGCGGCGGGAACGACGGAGCCGCCCGGACGTCGCGCAGGGCGACGGCCGGACGGCTCCGGGGTGGCGGCTAGCCGCGCTCGGCGCGCTGGCGGCGCAGCGCGGCGAGCAGGAGCCCGCCGATGCCGCCGGCGACCAGCAGGGCGCCGAGGCCCAGCGGCAGCCCGATGTCGGCTCCGGTCGAGGCCAGGGGCGGGCGTCCGCCGGGGTGCGGGGCGACCGGCGCCGGCGTGCTGCCCGGGGTTGGAGCGTTCGTCGGAGCGTTCGTCGGCGCGGTGGTGGGAGCGGTCGTCGGGGGGACGGTCGGCTCCGCGATCGGGGGGACGGGCGGCCCGGCGGTCGGAGTCGCGCTGGGCTCCGGAGTCGGCGTGGTCGGGTTCTTCTCGGCGTCGATCGCGGAGGTGTCCGCGGCGAACGAGGCGGTCACGAACGCGATGGCCTTGGACGTGATGCCCAGCGCCTCCTGATTGATGTTGTCGATGTCATCGGCGGCGGAGTGGTAGTTCGGGTCGTGCGTGATGCCGGCGGTACCGCCGAACAGCGCGACCTCCTCCTCCGTCTTGACGTCGTCGGCGCCGGTGAAGACTCCCGAGGACGGGATGCCCACCGAGATGAAGCCGTCGTAGTCGCTACGACCGTCGAAGGCGGTGTCGATCCAGGGCTGGTCGATCGAGTCGAAGTAGTCGGTGAATGCCTTCTCGGTCGCGATCGAGCCGGCCGGCACCTCCACGGGAGCCTCGTAGGTGGACTCATTCGCGTCGTACACGGAAATCACGTAGTTCGGCGAGGCGACCATGTCGAAGTTCATGTAGGTCGCGATCGTCGAGGCGTCCTCCTCCGACAGGGAGTCGACGTAGGTGTACGAGCCGACCAGGCCCACCTCCTCGGCGCCCCACCAGGCGAAGCGGACCGCGTTGGTGGTCTCGCCCGCGGCGGCCAGCTGCACGGCCGTCTCGAGCAGCGTCGCGGATCCGGAGCCGTTGTCGTTGATGCCGGGGCCGGCGGGCACGCTGTCGAGGTGCGCGCCGAGCATGACCACGTTGTCGTGGTCGCCACCCGGGGTCTCGGTGACGATGTTGAAGGTCGCCACCTCGGTGGTGGTCTGCTCGATCAGCACCGAGACGCTGGCGGGCAGGGCGGCCAGGAGCGCCTGGCCCTCGGCCTGGGTGAGTCCGACGCCGGGGACCGCGGCCTCGTCCTGTGCGCCGAAGGTGCCGTTGAGGGCATCGCTCGGGGCGTTGTCGTAGATCAGGATCGCCGAGGCGCCCGCGGCACCGGCGGCGATCGACTTCTCGAGGAAGCTGCAGGAGCCGCGACTGACAAGCGCGACCTTGCCGGTGGCGTCGAGTCCGGTCCAGGCATCGGCGCTGCAGCCCAGCGGATCGACGGGTGCGATCAGTTCGCCGGTCACGCCGCCCTCGGGTGTCGACGGAGTAAACTCCATCGGGGTGCCGACGGCGCCGGTGCCGGTGGTCAGCGTGAAGGCATCGATCGTCTGGGTCGAGGTGGTGAAGTCCTGGCGGGTCGTGGTGTAACCGGCGGATGCGAGGACCGCTTCGACGTACTCCCCGCTCAGCTCGTAGCCCGGAGTGCCGATCGCCCGGGTGCCGCCGTTGGCGTCCGCGATGGCCTGGAGCGCCTCCAGGTGGGTCATGATGCCGTCGACCGTCACGGTGGCGGCGAAGGCGACCGGCTCGACGGCGTTCGCCGCCGGGGCGAAGGCGAGACCGGCGACGAGGGCGCCCGCACCGATCATCGCGCTCGAGCCGATCAGTGAGCGGCGTCGACGGCCGCTCGGGGTGTTCGTGGTGGTTCGCGCCACTGGGGCTCCCTCTCCTCGAGAACGGGCCGCCGCGTCGGCGGTCCGGACGGGTTCCTCCCTGAAGACTGGGAGAAAATCGCGTCTTCTGCGAGGGTATTCACAGGAAGGAGATCCGCCCAGTCCCTCCCTGCCAGATTTCATCCGCTCGAAACACGGCGTCTGCGCTCACACCGTCGCCGGGCTCTCGGCCCACTCGCGGAGCATCGCGAGGGTCGCAGTGGGGTTGTCGCGCCAGGCGCCGCGCCCAGCCGCGGTCGCGGGCAGCGGCACGCACCGCGACCGCTCCGCCGAGCGAGTGGCCGACGACGAGGTCGAACGGCCCTCGCACGAGGGCGTCGTCGGCGTAGGCGTCACGTCGGTAGGAGCCGTGCCGCGGCGCTGCCCGCCGGCATCGTCTCTAGAGCCTCAATCGAACCGAGGGTCGCGGCCGGTGCGCTCGCCGGTCGCGAGTCCCGCGATCACCGCGAGATCCTCCTCGTCGAGAGTGAAGTCGAAGACGTCGAGGTTCTCGCGAATCCGCTCCGGAGTCACCGACTTCGGGATCACCACGACGCCGAGCTGCACGTGCCAGCGCAGGACCGCCTGCGCCGGCGAGACGCCGTGCTTCGCCGCCACGCGCGCGAGCGCGGGCTCGCCGAGCAGCCGCCCCCGGGCCAGAGGGGACCAGGATTCGGTGACGATGCCGTGGGCGGTGTCGAAGGCGCGCAGCTCCTCCTGCGGCAGCCTCGGGTGCAACTCCACCTGATTGATCGCGGGCACGACGCCGGTCTCCTCGAGCAGGCGCTGCACGTGCTCCTCGGCGAAGTTCGACACGCCGATCGAGCGGGCCCGCCCCTCGCTCTGCAGGCGCTCGAGCGCGCGGTAGGTGTCGACGTAGCGGTCTCGAGAGGGGATCGGCCAGTGCACGAGGTAGAGGTCGACGTAGTCGGTACCCAGCAGCTCGAGGCTGCGGTCGAAGGCGGCGAGAGTCTCGTCGAACCCGTGGTCATCGTTCCAGACCTTCGTGGTGACGAAGACCTGCTCGCGGGGGAGGCCGCTCGCCCGGATACCCGCGCCGACGCCGCGCTCGTTGCCGTAGAGCGTCGCGGTATCGACGTGGCGGTAGCCGGCCTCCAGGGCGAGGGCGACCGTGCGGGCCGCCTCCTCGTCGCCGATCTTGTAGACGCCGAGCCCGAGCTGAGGGATCGCGCGGCCGTCGTTGAGGGGGATCAGGGGGACGCTCATGCCCCCATGCTGACACGTGGGCTCACACGTTCCAGGCGAGCTCGCCGTGCGCTCCGACGCGCACTCCGTCCTCGATCAGCGCCGCGAGACCGGCCACCCCGAAGAGGAGGCGCCGCTCGGCACGCGCCACGTCGCTCCGCTCGATGATGCCGCGCACGGCGAAGTGCACGTCGTGACCCGCCTGCAGACCCTCGACCCCGGCTCGGCCGCGACGTGCGCGCACCGGGCGGTGCCCGACGCCGAGACCGCGCCAGAGGGAGCCGGTCTCGAGGACGACGGCTGTCTCGGAGGCGAGCACCCCGTGCTGCTCCCGGTGCGCGGTGAGTTGCCAGCCGTAGCCGAGGTGGTGCAGACGCATCGAGTGCGGGCCGCGGAAGGCATGCGCGGACTGCTCACGGCGGAAATAGACGGGACTGGGCCGGAACGAGCCCTGCCAGAGAGCGGCGGCGAGCTCGGTGCACCACTCGGGGCTCTCGGGGTCGGACCACGGGTCGAGCAGGTCGGTGCGGGCAGCGGAGCGACGGTGCTCGCGCACCAGTTCTTCCGCGTCCTCCCGCAGCCCCATGCCATCGTCCTCCCGAGCCGTGGGGCCCCACACTAGGGGGCCCACGGGTGGCGGACAACGGGATGTCGCCCTACGAGGGGAGGGTGACGGGTTCCGTGTCGGGAAGGGGGCTGGCGTCACGTCCGCGCAGGTCCGGGTGGTAGCGGCGGCCGAGCAGCGGCACCAGGAAGCCGACCAGCGCGAACGCGGCGGCGACGAGGATCGCGGCGGTTGGACCGGCCTGGTCGATCTGCACCCCGGCGATGGCGGAGCCGAGCGCGGCCCCGATCAGCTGACCCGTGCCGACCCAGCCGTAGGCCTCCGCGGTGTCCGAGAAGCGCACGCTGGAGGCGGTGATCGCGAACAGGGCCGCGAGAGCGGGGGCGATGCCGATGCCGGCGAGGAAGAGGGTGACGCAGAGCCACCAGAAGTCGGTCGAGACGGCCGCCAGGCCCATGCCGACCGTGACGATCAGCATCCGCCGCGCCGTCGCCCACCGGCTGATCGGAATGTGGCCGAGCGCGAGTCCGCCGGCCAGGGAGCCCGCCGCGAACACCGCGAGCACGACGCCGGATTCGACTCCGCCCTCGCCGAAGACCGCGACGACGCCCGCCTCCACAGCCGAGCAGGCGCCGATCAGGAGGAAGCCGACGATCGTCGCCAGCAGCACCGGGGGCTTGGTCAGCACCACTCCGAGGCGGCGCTTGGAGCGCGGAATGCGCACGCGACCCACCTCGGGCGAGGCGATGAACCAGATGCCGCCGCCGATCAGGAACGCGGCGGCGGTCAGGATGCCCGCGACCGTCGACACCTGGATCGAGATGACGGTGGCCAACACCGGGCCGAGCACCCAGATGATCTCCTGGGCGGAGGCGTCGAGCGAGAAGAGCGGAGTGAGCTGCGAGCTGGTCACCATCTTGGGGTAGATGGTCCGCACGGCCGGCTGCACGGGTGGCATGCTGAGGCCCGCGATGAAGCCGATCACCACGAACTGCCACACCTCGAGCGGCAGCACGGCCATCGCGATGATCGCGCTCGCGCAGACCACGAGGGTGATCGTGAGCACGCGGCGCATCCCGAGCCGACCCATCAGGCGGCTGGTCAGCGGCCCCGCGATCGCCTGCCCGATCGACATCGAGCCGAGCACCAGGCCGGCGGCCGCATACGAGTGGTGCACCCGCTCCACGTGCAGGAGGAACGCGAGCGAGAGCATCCCGAACGGGAAGCGCGCGGTCAGCTGCGCGAGGATGATGCGCCCCACCCCGGGGGTCTTCACAAGATCGGTGTAGCTGCCCACCGGACGACCCTAGCGCCCCTCGAGGGAACCCCGGGCGGTCGAGGGAGCCTGCTGTGATGTCTCAGGACATGGGTGACGGTTGTGTCTCGGGACATGGGTGACGGTTGGTGTCTCGGGACATCGGTGACGGTGTGTGGGTGGCCATGAAGCCGCGGGGTTTGCCGTTGCCGATGTAGCGGGTGCCTTTGGGGGGTCGGGGGAAGGTCCCGAGGTGGGTGCCGTGGGCGTCGGTGACGGTGATGGCGTCGAGGTTCCAGGTGACGTGGACGGTCGTTCTGGCGTGGGCTTTGCCGATTTTGACGTGGGTGCTGGCCACTCCGATGACGCCGTTCGCGGTGACGGTTCTGGTCGCGGTTCCCGAGGTGTTCGTGAGCGGCTGGGGAAGGTCGGGGGCGGGAGCGGGTCGGGGCGGTTCGATGGGGTCGGTCGCGTTCCATGCCTGTTGCGGGGTGATCCGGCCGGGAAGGGCTTGGTGTCCGCGCTGGGTGTTGTAGATGTCATCGAACTCATCGACCTGCGTCTGTAGCTGGTCGAGGGTTGCGGCGAGGGGCTGTTTGTCGAGCCAACGGAACAGGGTCTGGTGGAAGCGTTCGTTCTTGCCCTGCGTGGTTGGTTTCCCGGGTTTCCCGGTGATCGCTTCGACGCCCAGCGCGGTGACGTAGTCGACGAGTTGGCCGCGGACGCCGCGCCGGGTCGGGTTCAGCGCGGCACCGTTATCGGAGAGGAGTTTCCGGGGTACTCCGCGCGCAGCGATCCCTTTGCGGACCACGGCCAGCGCGCCTTCCGTGGTTTCACCGGACGCGACGTGGGAGGCGACAGCGACGCGAGAGTGGTCATCGATGAGTGAGCGTGTCTGATGGTGTGTGTAAGGAGTGGGCCTCCTGATGGAAGGAATGACTCTGTTGGCTATCGATAGGGTGTCACGTGAAGCGCGGCGCAGGACCCAGGAGGCGGGCGCTGCGCGTTTGGTCGAGTCGGGCGTGATGGATGACCTGTTCGCGAAGATCGACGCGGGCGAGATCGAGTTGGAGGGCGCTGGAGGGCTGATCCAGCAGCTGATCAAGTCCGGGCTCGAGCGGGGGTTGCAGACGGAGCTGACCGAGCACGTCGGATACGAGAAGGGCGACCCGGACGCGGCGTTTCACGAGAACTCCCGGAACGGGTCGTTCCCGAAGACCGTCGCCACGAACGTCGGCGACGTTGAGCTGCGGATCCCGCGGGATCGCAAGGGAACGTTCACGCCTCGGCTGGTCCCGACGGGCAGCCGGCGGTTGTCGCAGTTGGACGAGATGATCGTGTCGCTGTATGCCGGTGGGATGACTGTCCGCGATATCGAGCATCACCTCGCCGCGACGGTGGGCACGGAGCTCTCGCGCGAGACGATCTCGAAGATCGTCGATGAGATCTCCGACGAGGTCCTCGCCTGGCAGTCGCGGCCGTTGGAGGCGTTCTATCCGGTGATCTACCTCGACGCTCTGATCGTGAAGGTCCGCGACGGCGGGCACGTGCGCAACAAGGCCGCGCACCTCGCGGTCGGCGTTGACATGGACGGCATCAAGCATGTTCTCGGGATCTGGGTCCAGCAGGCCGAGGGCGCGAAGTTCTGGGCGTCGGTCTGCGCGGAACTCGCGCACCGCGGCGTCCGTGACGTGCTCATCGTCTGCTGCGACGGGCTGACGGGGTTCCCGGAAGCGATCGAGGCGACCTGGCCGGACTCGATGGTCCAGACCTGCGTCGTGCACCTGATCCGCAATGCCGTGCGGTTCGTCGCTTACGGGCAGCGCAAGGCCGTCGCAGCCGCATTGAAGCCGGTCTATCAAGCGCCGACCGCGGACGCCGCCAGGACCGCGCTGGAGGCGTTCACGACGTCAGAGCTGGCGCGCGCGAACCCGCACGCGGCAGCGGTGTTCGAGAGCGCGTGGGAGCGGTTCACGCCGTTCCTCGCGTTCCCGCCCGAGGTGCGCCGGGTGATCTCTACGACTAACGCGATCGAGTCGTTGAACTTCCAGCTCCGCAAAGTCACGAAGAACCGCGGACACTTCCCGAATGACGCGGCCGTGATCAAGCTGCTCTGGCTCGCGATCTGCGACATCGAAGACAAACGCGCCCGCGACCGAGCCCGCGACCGAGGACGCCCCGCCGCCGAACGTCGAGCCCAGGGACGCCTCGTCGAAGGTGAGGTGCCCCATTCTTTCTGGACCACCGCGGAATTGGTAGGATTACCGCGATGACCGAAAGGAAGGCCCGGGTTGTCCAGTTCCCGTGGGAAGTATTCTCGGGAGTTCCGTGCGGAGGCAGTGCGCGAGGTGATTGATAGGTCGCGATCCGTCGCGGACGTCGCTCGAGAGCTCGGACTGGTTCCGCAGACCCTCACTAATTGGGTGGCGGCGCATCGCCGAACCCGTGCTGGCGGCGAAGAAGAACTGACCGTTCAGGACAGGGCGCGAATAAAGGAACTCGAACGGCGGGTCCGCGAACTCGAAGAGGAAAACCTGTTTCTGGGAAAAGCATCCGCGTTCTTCGCGAAGAAGTTCCGCTAGCCGACAAGCTCGAACTCATTCGCCGCGAAGAACGCGACCCCAGCCGCACGCTATCGATCCGCGGACTGTGCCAGACGGTCGGCGTCAATCGATCTAGCTATGACGAATGGTGCGATCGCAAGACCTCCGCAACCGCTGAATGGCGTAGTGGGTATCACCGAACTCATCCGAACAGCCTTTCAGGCATCCGATGGCACCTACGGCTACCGCCGCATCACCGCGCAGCTGGCGCGATGGGACCGTCCAGTCGCCCACGAGACCGTCCGCCGGCTCATGCGCGCAGCAGGACTGGAACCCTGCCAGCCCAAGCCCTGGCGGCCGGTGACCACGACCCCAGGCGATCCGACTGACATCCCTGACCTCGTCAAGCGGGACTTCACCGCAAACCAACCCGGCTGCAAATGGGTCGGTGATATCACCAATACCCGCACCTGAGAGCGTTATTCATAAGGCCTGTTTCACGCGTGTCGCAGTGAAGACATCGACTTCTCGCAGAAGAGAATGGAAGTTCCTACACACCATTCTTGAAGCGAGAAGTCGATGCGCTATGACTCTACTACAGGTTTGACCTCTGGGCAGGTGACGGAGTTGGTGGCTCGGATATTCCAGGTCCTGTCCGGGCGTCCATCGTTGCCTGGCCGCCCCGCGCTTCTCAACCTGCGGGAGCAGGTCATTCTGACGTTGCTGCTGTTGCGACAGAACCTGAACCAAGCCGCCGTCGCGGACCTGCACGGCGTCTCCCAAGCCACCGTCTCGCGGATCTACCGGCGCATCGTTCCGCTGATCGAGCAAGCCTGTTGCTTCTCAGGGATTTCCCTGGAAGAAGCTGTCCGAGGCCGTGTCGTCCTGGTCGATGGGACAGACGTTCCCACCGGGAACCGCGCGAAAACGGGTCGGTCGACTTACTCCGGGAAGCGGCACCGACAAGGCCTCAATGTGCAGATCGCCGCAGATCTGGACGGCGGCCTCCTCGCCGCGTCAGACCCTGTCGCCGGCGCCCGTCATGATCGTGTCGCTCTCGCGCTCTGCGGCTGGGAGCCGATCCTCGATGACACGGACTGGATCGCCGACCCGGGCTACATCGGCACCACCGCGACCACTCCCCGCAAACGACCCCACGGCACCACCCTCGACGACAACACCAAGAAATCGAACCGGGAAATCTCCAGAACCCGATCCGCAGTCGAGAGGTGCATCGCCCACTTCAAGAACTGGAAAATCATCGCTACCGGCTACCGGCTACCGGCTACCGGCTATCGGCTATCGGCTACCGCGGACGCCTCAGCGAACTCCCCGCCATCATCCGCACCATCACAAAACTCGAACTCTACCGACTCGGCTGGTAAACAACCTTATGAATAACGCTCTAAGGAAGATCACTATCAGAATCGCAAGCGGCGTGTAGAGGATCGTGGCCGGGTTCGCAAAGTGGAGGCGGACGATACTGCCGAGGCGTCCGGCGGCGGTCCTGTGCCGCGAGGGGGCGGCGGTGAGGGCGGTCATTCCGAGTCCTTCCCGGTGGTGAGCTGGACGACGAGCTGCTGAAGCGGCACGGGTTCGAGGTCGAGCCCGTGTCGGCGGGCCTGGTCGCGTCCGAGGGCGTCGAGGCGGGGGAGCGTGGCGGAGGCGCGGCTGCCCAGGGTGGAGCGGCCGATGACCTCGCGGTTCGCGGTGAACGACTCGACCGCCTGCCGAGGTCCGGTGACCGTCGCAGCGGCGCCCCGCAGCTCCTCCGCGTCACTGTCGACGACGAGGCGGCCCTGATCGACGACGAGGACGTGCTCGAGCAGGTTGCTGACCTCGTCGATCAGGTGGGTGGAGAGGACGACCGTGCGGGGGTGCTCGGCGAAATCTTGCAGGAGGCGGTCGTAGAAGATCTGCCGGGCGACGGCATCCAGACCCAGATACGGCTCGTCGAAGAATGTGAGCGGAGCGCGCGAGGCGAGCCCGACGATGACTCCGATCGCCGAGAGCTGCCCGCGGGAGAGTTTCTTGGTCTTGCGGTCGATGGGCAGGCGGAAGTCCTCGACCAGCTCCCGGGCGAACGCCTCGTCCCAGCCGTCGAAGAACCACGGGGCGCTGCGCAGGACGTGCTTCACCGTGAAGTCGTCGGGGTACTTCTGGCTCTCTTTGATGAAGCAGGTGCGGGAGAGGACGGATGCGTTCTCGAGCGGCTTCTGCCCGAAGATCCGGATCTCGCCTCCGCTAGGGAACTCCTGCCCGGTGAGCAGCGACATCAGCGTCGTCTTGCCCGCGCCGTTGCGGCCGAGGAGGCCGTGGATCCGGTTCTCCTCCAGCTCGAAGCCGATGCCGTCGACGGCGCGCATCCGGCCGTAGTGCTTGCTGAGGTCGTGAACCTCGATGACCGCGCTCATCGCGATCCTCCTTCTCTGATCATGTCGGCGATCTGTTCGGTGCTGAGGCCGAGCTTGGCGGCCTCGGCGAGCAGCGGAGCGACGAACTGGTCGCGGAACTGTGTGCGGCGCTTCTCCACCAGTCGGCCGAGCGCCCCCTCGGCGACGAACATCCCGATCCCTCTTCTCTTGTAGAGCACCCCGTCATCGACGAGCAGGTTCACGCCCTTGCCGGCCGTGGCCGGGTTGATGCGGTGGAACGCTGCGAACTCGTTCGTCGACGGGACCTGCGACTCCTCCGGCAGCGCGCCGGCGATGATGTCGTTCTCGATCTGCTCGGCGATCTGCAGGAAGAGCGGGCGGGAGTCGTCCACGCGGGATCCTTCCGGGGCGGGCTTCGGTGGTTGGTTGGTTATGTGACTAACCATGCAAGCCGAGCGGGCCCGCTGTCAAGAGGGGCCGAGATCGAGGGCTGAGGTTGCAGGGACGCGGGCGCGCTTCGCGAGCGGCGGCGGGCGGCGGGGCGCGGCGGGTACACTGGCTCGGCCAGCCTCTGTAGCTCAATGGAAGAGCGACTCCGTCCTAAGGAGCAGGTTGGGGGTTCGAGTCCCTCCAGGGGCACCGCAGTGTCGTTACTAAAACCCTTGCCAGAGAAAAACGCCGTTTCGGCGCCGATCTCGACCTCCAGGGAACTGGTAAGGGTCCGAGCACCACTCCTGTGAGTGGTGCTTTTTTCGTGCGCGCTCGCCTGGACCGCCCGCGAGGTGATCGTCGCGAACGGCTCATTCAGTTCGACCGTGATGGTCTCGTCCGTGTGGACGAGGACCCGCTCGAAGAAGACCTGGTTGAAGAGCCGCTTGATGTGATCGGGTGCACTGCCGTACAGGCGGGCGCACTCCATTGTCACGTCGAGAGCGATCTGGACGGCGTGCTCGACGTCGGCGATGTCTTGGGTGAGGCGAGCTTCGTCGCGCTCGGCGGTCGTGCGCTCGGAGCGGATGCGGTCCTGCTCCTTCTTGAACAACTCGAGCGGGATCGCGTCTGCGTAGTGGGCCTGAAGAAGTCGGAGCTGCTCGCGTTCGAGTCGCTCCAGGTCGGTCGTGATCTGCGCGCGCTGCCGTTCGGCGTCGCCGCGGGTGGCAACGAACTCGTCGTGGAACAGCCGCTTGAGGTCGTCTCGGGCGATCTGGTCGAGTCGGAGACGCTTTTGGTACTCCTCAACGATCTTGTCCTCCACCACGTGTATGAGCACCGCCTTCTGCGTGCAGACGTTGCGTTTTGCCTGACGCGCGGAACAGTAGAAGTACGGGTAGATCTCGCCCGACTTCGACCGCGTCATCTGCACGATCAGCCGGTTGTGGCAGTTCCCGCAGTACACCGTGCTCTTGAGGTAGTGGTCGTGGCGCCGCCTGCGCTCGCCGGAGCGACGGGCTTGTAGCGCGTCCTGCACCTTGTCCCACGTCTCCTGATCGATCAGGGGCTCGTGCTTGCCGGCGTAGGTCGCGCCCGAGAACGAGACCAGGCCGAGGTAGTACGAGTTGGTCAGGATCTTGTGGAGGTCCGTGTCGGTGAGCGCTCGCGACGGTACCTGCGGAGTTCGTCGAGTGGTGAGTCCACGCTGAGCGAGTTCGAGCGCGAGCTGCGACAGACTGACGCTCGGCTCGGTGTAGCGATGGAAGGCCCAGGTGATGAGCGGAGCGCGGTCAGCGTCTGGGCGAACGGTTCGGCTCTCGCGTCCGTCGCTGTCGAATTCGCGGACGTTCAGGTACCCGAGCGGAGCCCGGCCTGGGGTCCCGCCCTTCTGCACCTTCTGCGTCATGCCCTTGGTGACCTCGTGCGCGAGGTTGCGCGAGTAGAACTCGGCGATCGAGGACATGATGCCGTGAAGAAGTGCACCAGACGGCGATTGGTCGATGCTTTCCGTAGCCGAGATCAGCGCGACGTTCGCGGCGGTCAGTTGCTTCATGATCTCGACGTCGTCCTCCCGGTTGCGGGCGAGGCGGTCGACCTTGTGCACGACGACGTAGTCCACGGAGTGCTCGCGGATGTACTCGAGCATCTCCTGTAGCGCTGGACGATTCGCTGTCTTCGCGGACTCTCCGCGGTCGACGAATTCCTTCGCGACCATGGCGCCCATTGACTGGGCCTTTTTTCGGTTCGCTTCGCGCTGCGCGGGGATCGAGAAGCCTTCCTTTTCGTCACCGCGTTGCGCCTGCCGCGCAGTCGAAACGCGCAGGTATAGGACCGCGACCTTCGGCGTCAGCATCTCGCCGATCACAGAGAGTGGGTCGGGGGCGACCGGCTGAGGGCTCAGGGTAGGGCTGGCGAGAAGCGGTGAGAGTGTCATAGCGCTCTGATTAACGCTCTGAACGCGCGCAGAGTCGAGTCTTTTCTGCTCCGCTGCCCGATGAGCTTCCGAATCGCCAAGTCCCCACCCCCGGTCGGCGGGTGTTGCGGAAATTGCTACGGATGCGTCGGTGTCCTGTCCTGTCGCTGGCGTGAAATCGTCTCTCATTTGTGGAAGACGTAGACCCGGTCAGCGTGGTGGACGATGTCGAAGATCTCGCGGAACTGGATCTCGAGCGATTCGTAGTTCCAGCGCAGGTCGTGGTCGGCGATGCCCTGCTCCTGGCGGAGCTGGGTCAGGGCGGCGCGCCAGCCCAGTCCATTGATGTGCTCGTCAAGGGCGGCCCGGAGGCTTGGGTACTCGCCGAAGAAGCTGTCCTCGAACTCTGCGTCGAAGGTGCGGGGGTCGGCATCAGCGCGAAAGACCTGCAGGAAGGCGGTCATTGCCTTCGCCCGGTCGTGGGTGTCCACACCCTCCCGAGGTCGCAGCTCGTGGTCTTCCGGGTGGTGCGGTTGTTCTGGTTTTGTCATGCTTCGTTCTCTTTTCTGCCCACCCGGTGAATGATTGATATGGGGAATGCTGCTAGCTGTGGAAGGTGTAAACCTTGTCTCGGTAGTAGACGATGTCGACGAAGTCACGGAAGCGGTATTCGATGGCCGCGCGGTTCCATTGCACCTCGTCGGGGGAGACGCCGTATTCCTTGAGGCTTATGCAAAATTGGTTTTTTGCCGAGTGAAAAAGATGAGTCCGCGGACGGCGTTGAAGGCATCTCGGAAGGTGCGCAGTGGCCGCCGGTAGTCGGTGTGGAATATCCGCCAGGTCTTGATGCTAGCAATTGTTCTCTCGATCACGTAGCGGTGGGTGTTCACGAAGCGATTGTGGTGTTTGGCGTAATTTGGCAGATGTTCTTCGCTTGGCCTCTTCTTTATTGGTGTGACCATTCCGGTGCCTTGATAGCCTTTGTCGGCCAGCGTGTTCGAGAGGTTAACGGTGTCGGCCAACCCGGTTTCTCGAAACGCGTGGGCATCGTGATGCTTGCCCGCGATCGGATCCGAAATGTGGATCAACCGACCGGAGAGATCGGCGAGGACCTGGCAGTTGTGCCCCGTGGTCATGTGTTTCCCGGAGTACAGCTCTGGCGCGTCCGACCAGGACCAGCACGGCAGGAGCGTGCCGTCGATGACGGCCGTTGTCCCGCGGAGCGCGGCCTCGACGTCCGGTTGCTCGTCGTCTATCACGACATTGAGCATCGCCTCAACCGACGCGATCGTTCGCGACACGGTCGACTGACTGACACCGACCACATCAGCGATCAACTGCTCGGTCACATTCTGGCGATAATAGAGAAGAGTGACCCGCAATGCTCCCTCGAGGGAAAGTCTGCGCGGACGTCCTCGCCGCCGACGCCACATGAACTCGTTCTCGATCCGTTCGGCGAGGATCGCGTAGTGCTCGGCCGTCATTCCCGTAGTAGACTGTGTGCGCACCGGCTGGTTCCTTTGCGAAGAGTTTCTGTTAGAGGCTGCTCTTCAATCAAAGCGGATTAGCCGGTGTTATTCGTGACCGACACGCGCAAATCCATCTCGATCAATCGTATTTTGCATAAGCCTCCTTCTGCAGTACTTCCAGGCCGTCGTTCCAGCCGAGCAGGTCGATGTAGTCATCGATGGCTTCGTCGAGGCTGTCGTACTCGGCGTAGAAGATGTCAGCGAACTCGGTGGCCAGGGTCGGAGATTGAACGTCGGTGTGAGGTAGGAGTAGGAAAGCGGCGAATGGTCCCGGGTGGTTGCGGGCGGCGCGGGCAATGTAGGGGTCGTTTTCCCAGTCGGGTCGGTTGCGGAAGAGGTGGGCGATCTCTTCCTCTGCTTCTGAGCGGCGGTGTTTCGGTCGTTGTTGCTCGTGGGGTGTTTCGTGTTCTGGTGAGGTCATGGAGATCCTCCTTTCTGCTTCCGGGGTTGGTCAGCGCGCGGGAGCGGTTAGTGGTGGTGTCGGTAGATGAGGACGCGGTCGGGGTACTCGCGGACGTCGAACACGTCGCGGTACAGCATCTCGAGCACCGGGTCAGGTCTGCCCGGGTCGTGGTCGGGGATGAGCTCGGGGTCCCAGCCGAGAGCATCGACAATCGCGTCGATGGCCTCAGCGAGCGTCGAGAACTCGGCAACGAAGCCCGGGTCCTCGCGCAGTTCCTGCGCGGTCGGTGCGGAGTCCTGAGCTGCCCAACGTTTCCTGGACCAGTTGAATAGTTGTCTACGCGGCGAGGTTCTCGGTGATCCATGCCTGCTCGGCTTCGTTCGGGGTCCGATAGCCAAGCCCCGAGTGAAGTCGTTGTTGATTGTAACGCAGTTCGATGTACCGTGTCACGTCGCGGATCGCTTTCTCTCTTGTCGGATATTGAGTGCGATTGCAGCGCTCGTTCTTCAGTGTTCCGTTGAATGATTCGGCCCACGCGTTGTCCCAGCAGACTCCCGTCCGGCCCATCGATTGTCTGATGTCGAGCTTCTTCGCGAGTTTCCCGAAGTCGGCGGAGGTGTAAACGGAGCCGCGGTCGCTGTGGAAGATCGTTTTCGCGGCCCGGTTCGGCTGGTTCCTTGCCGCCATTTCGAGAGCTTCGCTGACGAGTTCGGTACGCATGTGGTCGGCGAGGGCGTACCCGACGACCTTCTTTGAATAGCAGTCGAGGACGGTCGCGAGGTAGACCCATCCTTCCCAGGTGCGGATATAGGTGATATCACCGACCCATTTGCAGCCGGGTCGGTTTGTGGTGAAGTCCCGCTTGACGAGGTCGGGGATGTCAGTCGGATCGCCTGGGGTCGTGGTCACCGGCCGCCAGGGCTTGGGCTGGCAGGGTTCCAGTCCTGCTGCGCGCATGAGCCGGCGGACGGTCTCGTGGGCGACTGGACGGCCCCACCGCGCCAGCTGCGCGGTGATGCGGCGGTAGCCGTAGGTGCCATCGGAGGCCTGAAAGGCTGTTCGGATGAGTTCGGTGATACCTATACGCCATTCAGCGGTTGCGGAGGTCTTGCGATCGCGCCATTCGTAATAGCTAGATCGATTGACGCCGACCGCCTGGCACAGTCCGCGGATTGATAGCGTGCGGCTGGGGTCGCGTTCTTCGCGGCGAATGAGTTCGAGCTTGGCGGCTAGCGGAACTTCTTCGCGAAGAACGCGGATGCTTTTCCCAAAAACAGGTTTTCCTCTTCGAGTTCGCGGACCCGCCGTTCGAGTTCCTTTATTCGCGCCCTGTCCTGAACGGTCAGTTCTTCTTCGCCGCCGGCACTGCTTCGGCGATGCGCAGCCACCCAATTAGTGAGGGTCTGCGGAACCAGTCCGAGCTCTCGAGCGACGTCCGCGACGGATCGCGACCTATCAATCACCTCGCGCACTGCCTCCACGCGGAACTCCGGAGAATACTTCCCACGGGAACTGGACATCCCGGGCCTTCCTTTCGGTCATCGCGGTAATCCTACCAATTCCGCGGTGGTCCAGAAAGAATGGGGCACCTCATCCTCAGGCGAAGAGTTCTCTGGCGTTCGTGGGCGTTCTGGATCAGTCATGGAGGCTTATGCAAAATACGATTGATCGAGATGGATTTGCGCGTGTCGGTCACGAATAACACCGGCTAATCCGCTTTGATTGAAGAGCAGCCTTTAACAGAAACTCTTCGCAAAGGAACCAGCCGGTGCGCACACAGTCTACTACGGGAATGACGGCCGAGCACTACGCGATCCTCGCCGAACGGATCGAGAACGAGTTCATGTGGCGTCGGCGGCGAGGACGTCCGCGCAGACTTTCCCTCGAGGGAGCATTGCGGGTCACTCTTCTCTATTATCGCCAGAATGTGACCGAGCAGTTGATCGCTGATGTGGTCGGTGTCAGTCAGTCGACCGTGTCGCGAACGATCGCGTCGGTTGAGGCGATGCTCAATGTCGTGATAGACGACGAGCAACCGGACGTCGAGGCCGCGCTCCGCGGGACAACGGCCGTCATCGACGGCACGCTCCTGCCGTGCTGGTCCTGGTCGGACGCGCCAGAGCTGTACTCCGGGAAACACATGACCACGGGGCACAACTGCCAGGTCCTCGCCGATCTCTCCGGTCGGTTGATCCACATTTCGGATCCGATCGCGGGCAAGCATCACGATGCCCACGCGTTTCGAGAAACCGGGTTGGCCGACACCGTTAACCTCTCGAACACGCTGGCCGACAAAGGCTATCAAGGCACCGGAATGGTCACACCAATAAAGAAGAGGCCAAGCGAAGAACATCTGCCAAATTACGCCAAACACCACAATCGCTTCGTGAACACCCACCGCTACGTGATCGAGAGAACAATTGCTAGCATCAAGACCTGGCGGATATTCCACACCGACTACCGGCGGCCACTGCGCACCTTCCGAGATGCCTTCAACGCCGTCCGCGGACTCATCTTTTTCACTCGGCAAAAAACCAATTTTGCATAAGCCTCATGGTTGTGGTCCTTTCTGGTGTTGTAGTTGGAGGCGCCGGTGCGCAGCAGCGATTGGAACTCGTCGAGGCTGATCACGGTGAAGAGCTGGTCGTCGAGGTCTGCCTCGCTCGTGATGCGATGGGCGAGTTGGTCGCGTCGCCTTGTGGTGGGGGTGATCCAGATGACGGCGGGGAAGACCCCGGTTCGTCGCTGTTCGAGACCGCTGCGGCGGTAATGCTGGTACTGGCGGCACTTGGCGACGATGCGTGCGGGGTTTTCCGTGGCGAGGTCGACCTCGAGGAACCAGTGGTCTTCGTACCCGTCGGGGGTGCTGGTGATGACGGCGAGGTCGGGCTTGAGGAAGATCCGCTGGCCGGCCGAGCCGAGGTAGGGACGCCAGCAGGCAGGTTCCGGGGTGATGCTCTCGACCTTGAGGTCGTGGGCGTCTTCAAGTTCGGCGAGCTGAACGCGGAGCTCTGAGATGGCGAGGGTGTGCTCGAGGAACGTCAGAGACGGGTCCTGATCGCGTCGGTACCGCTTCTTCCGCTGCTGCGAGTCGATTTCTCCGCCACCGGCGACCCTGGCGCCACGGTTGGTGATGGTCCAGATGCCGGCGCTCGAGCCGCGTGCTTGTCCGCCGACTGTGCGCGGGAGGACGTGCAGCAAGCCGACGCTTCCAAGCTTCTGGAGGAGTCGGTTGGTCTGGCGCGCCGCGGAACGGTCGCTGCCGTACCTGGCGCGGGCTGCTCGGGCGAGCTGCCTGCTGGTGGCGTAGCGCTGCTCGAGCAGGAATCGGAGGACGGCCTGCTCCTGTTCGGTCGGCCTCGGCTCTGCCCCGGTCTGTCTTCGTCGGCCGCTCATAGGTGCCGTCCTGGGCGACGGGCCGGTACCCACCGGAACGGTGGGTGAGTCGTAGCCAGAAGGTGAGCGACAAGGGCGGAACTGCGGGCGAGTACAGGCACGTTCAGGGGAGCGACGAGTCTGCCGAGGAGTCTCTGCTCAGAGGTCGATGAGACGAGAGTCATGGGCGCTTCCTTCGTCCGACTGGCTCGGTGCTCGGTTCGTGCGAGGCGGTCTCGGTCTGGTGGTCGAGGTGCAGGTCGCGGCGGAGCGCTGCGTCGATCTCGCTGACAGGCCGTCCATAGCGCGCGGCACTCTGTTGGCGGATCTCGATCGCATCCGACACGACAGGCGGTGGCGGCTGGGTCAAGGCAGAGAACCAGCCGGTCTGCTGGCCTTGCTGCCGAAGGTTCGCGTAGACGTGGTGGGCCGGTAGGAGTTGGAAGTCTTCGGCGCTCAGCTCGCGGGTGGTCTTGGCGAGCGCTGCAGCATCTGCCTGCTCGAGGCCGAAGACGATCTTGCTGCGGGCATTCGTGTCAATCGCAGAACGCATGGCGGTCGGAAGCTGGTCTCGGTACTGGTGGGCGAGGTGCCAGGCGGCGCCGAGGGACCGGCTCTGCGCGAGCGCATCGGCGAGATCACCCGAGGCGGGGAGGGCGAGGTAGTCCTGGACTTCGTCGATGTAGAGCGACGCGATGGTTCGCTTCTCCTGAGGGAGGGCGCTGCGCCCGAGGATGATCGGCCAGAGCGAACCGACAACGAGGGAACCGAGGAGCCGCGCGAACTCCGGGCCGAGCAGGCCCTTGTTGAGGGAGATCAGCACGATCTTCTTCTTCGTGAACAACTCCGAGAGGTCGAAGTAGGAATCGGACTGACCGAGGACATTCCGCATGCCCGGGCGGATGAGGAAGCTGCGCAGCTTGTTCATCGCGGGTCCGATCTCGAGGGCTTGCTGCTGCGGAGTGAGCGCGTCGTACCGGGCCCAGAAGGCACTCACACCCAGTGGGTCGTCGATGCGGCTGGTGATCTTGCGGCGGAACGTCGGATCGGTGAGCAGTGTCGGGAGCCAGAGTAGGTTCGCTCCCGGGGTGCGGGCGAGGGTGAGCAGGGCGGAGCCAAGGACGTCCTCGGAACGGACACCCCAGTTGTCGAAAATCCCCTTCAACGCTGCCATGAGCGAGTCAGCGACCAGCTCGGGGCTCCGATTCGCCCCTGCGAGGACGTTGATCCCGACGGGCCGGTCAGAGAGCGGGTCGATCACGACGACGTCGCCACGTCGGTGCTCGGGAATGCGCTCGAGGACGTCTCGGACGAGGTCCGCCTTCGGGTCGACCACGAGCACAGGACGGCCGGCGACCATATCGGCGACGATGAGCGACAGCAGCGCCGTGGACTTGCCGGACCCAGTCGGACCAAGCAGGACCGTGTGGAACGCCGCGTCCTGGATCGGGATCCCGACCGACTGAACGACCCCGGGAGCCGTGGTGGCAGCGAAGGTTCGTCCACCGTCCTTGAGGCCAAATGGCGCGGGCAGAAGCCGTGGGTGCTCGGCGGGCAGCCCGGGCAGCGGCCCGTCACCGAGCGGCCACCCCAGAAGGGGCAACAGTTCCGGAACCGACAGGGCAAGTCGGTAGCTTCCCGGTCGTCGAGCGGCGTTGAAGGAGCCCGGCGACAGGCCGTCGAGACGCAGTCGGGTTCCGGCTGCTTCGGCGACGCGCAGCGCCCCGAACAGGGACGTGAGGAGGGACCGCCGCCGTTCGAGAGTCGCAGCGGCAGCACCGATGCGCATCTCGACCCGAAATCCATGCTGAGAGGCGCGTTGCTTCAGCGAGCTGCGGACCTCGGTCGGCGCCTGCGCGCTACCCCAGAGGAGCTGCCACCAGGCCCTCCGAGGATCCTCGACCCTTTCCGGAACAAGGTGCGGCCCGCGCCGTGCACCCAGGACGATCTGCACCACGAGCTTGTCGCCGTCTCGATTGGCCTGAGCGAGAGCCGCCAGCACCGATCGCGTGATTGCGCCGATCCGCTCGGTGGTGAGGCTGAGCGCGGGGTGGCGAAGCCGGATGCGGCCGGCGCTGAGGACAGCGATGCGGGGACCGATGGGCGCGGTGAGGCGGGCGCCGGTCAGTTGCTTGACCATCAACGTGCCGACGCCAATCTGCGGCTTCTCGAGACCGATGAGCCAGCGGATCCCGGCGGCACTGGCGCGGGCTTCGAGGCGGACCGCGCCGAGCGAAGGCTCGGTCGCGATCCGCTGCAGCAACTCCATCGCCGCATCAATCGGGAAGGGACGCTGCCAGTGCACCTCGCGCCAAATGAGCGGGGGAGCGCTACGCATCCGATGCCCCGTCCATCCGGGAGTTGTCGGTCGAGTTCTCGTCGGCGGCTGGGCGCCGTTTCGCCGGGTCCTGCTCCATCTGCCAGAGGACGAGCGCGATGACGGCGCGGGCGAACTTGCGGCGGTCGATCGGCTGATTCCAGATCGGCTGCACGCGGACCTGACTCGACGCCGACGTGCCCGGCTTCTGCTTACGGCCGGCCATTCCGCCCACCTTCCGCCTGCCTGCTCGTTTCGCTGCTCGGCTGGGTCACAGGTCGTTCCTGCGGATGAAGCGCACGAGCAGCCACAGGCCGAGCCCGACCGCGAGGACGATCATCACGATCCACCACACCTCGAGCAGGAGCCGGGCGGCGATCGACACGAGCACGGCGATTCCACACAGGACGACGGCTCCACGCAGTGCGCTCGAAAGCCACGAGTCGTTCTTCTTCTCGGACATACTGAGGCTTATGCAAAATTGGTTTTTTGCCGAGTGAAAAAGATGAGTCCGCGGACGGCGTTGAAGGCATCTCGGAAGGTGCGCAGTGGCCGCCGGTAGTCGGTGTGGAATATCCGCCAGGTCTTGATGCTAGCAATTGTTCTCTCGATCACGTAGCGGTGGGTGTTCACGAAGCGATTGTGGTGTTTGGCGTAATTTGGCAGATGTTCTTCGCTTGGCCTCTTCTTTATTGGTGTGACCATTCCGGTGCCTTGATAGCCTTTGTCGGCCAGCGTGTTCGAGAGGTTAACGGTGTCGGCCAACCCGGTTTCTCGAAACGCGTGGGCATCGTGATGCTTGCCCGCGATCGGATCCGAAATGTGGATCAACCGACCGGAGAGATCGGCGAGGACCTGGCAGTTGTGCCCCGTGGTCATGTGTTTCCCGGAGTACAGCTCTGGCGCGTCCGACCAGGACCAGCACGGCAGGAGCGTGCCGTCGATGACGGCCGTTGTCCCGCGGAGCGCGGCCTCGACGTCCGGTTGCTCGTCGTCTATCACGACATTGAGCATCGCCTCAACCGACGCGATCGTTCGCGACACGGTCGACTGACTGACACCGACCACATCAGCGATCAACTGCTCGGTCACATTCTGGCGATAATAGAGAAGAGTGACCCGCAATGCTCCCTCGAGGGAAAGTCTGCGCGGACGTCCTCGCCGCCGACGCCACATGAACTCGTTCTCGATCCGTTCGGCGAGGATCGCGTAGTGCTCGGCCGTCATTCCCGTAGTAGACTGTGTGCGCACCGGCTGGTTCCTTTGCGAAGAGTTTCTGTTAAAGGCTGCTCTTCAATCAAAGCGGATTAGCCGGTGTTATTCGTGACCGACACGCGCAAATCCATCTCGATCAATCGTATTTTGCATAAGCCTCAAGGCATCTCGGAAGGTGCGCAGTGGCCGCCGGTAGTCGGTGTGGAATATCCGCCAGGTCTTGATGCTAGCAATTGTTCTCTCGATCACGTAGCGGTGGGTGTTCACGAAGCGATTGTGGTGTTTGGCGTAATTTGGCAGATGTTCTTCGCTTGGCCTCTTCTTTATTGGTGTGACCATTCCGGTGCCTTGATAGCCTTTGTCGGCCAGCGTGTTCGAGAGGTTAACGGTGTCGGCCAACCCGGTTTCTCGAAACGCGTGGGCATCGTGATGCTTGCCCGCGATCGGATCCGAAATGTGGATCAACCGACCGGAGAGATCGGCGAGGACCTGGCAGTTGTGCCCCGTGGTCATGTGTTTCCCGGAGTACAGCTCTGGCGCGTCCGACCAGGACCAGCACGGCAGGAGCGTGCCGTCGATGACGGCCGTTGTCCCGCGGAGCGCGGCCTCGACGTCCGGTTGCTCGTCGTCTATCACGACATTGAGCATCGCCTCAACCGACGCGATCGTTCGCGACACGGTCGACTGACTGACACCGACCACATCAGCGATCAACTGCTCGGTCACATTGAGGCTTATGCAAAATACGATTGATCGAGATGGATTTGCGCGTGTCGGTCACGAATAACACCGGCTAATCCGCTTTGATTGAAGAGCAGCCTCTAACAGAAACTCTTCGCAAAGGAACCAGCCGGTGCGCACACAGTCTACTACGGGAATGACGGCCGAGCACTACGCGATCCTCGCCGAACGGATCGAGAACGAGTTCATGTGGCGTCGGCGGCGAGGACGTCCGCGCAGACTTTCCCTCGAGGGAGCATTGCGGGTCACTCTTCTCTATTATCGCCAGAATGTGACCGAGCAGTTGATCGCTGATGTGGTCGGTGTCAGTCAGTCGACCGTGTCGCGAACGATCGCGTCGGTTGAGGCGATGCTCAATGTCGTGATAGACGACGAGCAACCGGACGTCGAGGCCGCGCTCCGCGGGACAACGGCCGTCATCGACGGCACGCTCCTGCCGTGCTGGTCCTGGTCGGACGCGCCAGAGCTGTACTCCGGGAAACACATGACCACGGGGCACAACTGCCAGGTCCTCGCCGATCTCTCCGGTCGGTTGATCCACATTTCGGATCCGATCGCGGGCAAGCATCACGATGCCCACGCGTTTCGAGAAACCGGGTTGGCCGACACCGTTAACCTCTCGAACACGCTGGCCGACAAAGGCTATCAAGGCACCGGAATGGTCACACCAATAAAGAAGAGGCCAAGCGAAGAACATCTGCCAAATTACGCCAAACACCACAATCGCTTCGTGAACACCCACCGCTACGTGATCGAGAGAACAATTGCTAGCATCAAGACCTGGCGGATATTCCACACCGACTACCGGCGGCCACTGCGCACCTTCCGAGATGCCTTCAACGCCGTCCGCGGACTCATCTTTTTCACTCGGCAAAAAACCAATTTTGCATAAGCCTCATTCTGGCGATAATAGAGAAGAGTGACCCGCAATGCTCCCTCGAGGGAAAGTCTGCGCGGACGTCCTCGCCGCCGACGCCACATGAACTCGTTCTCGATCCGTTCGGCGAGGATCGCGTAGTGCTCGGCCGTCATTCCCGTAGTAGACTGTGTGCGCACCGGCTGGTTCCTTTGCGAAGAGTTTCTGTTAGAGGCTGCTCTTCAATCAAAGCGGATTAGCCGGTGTTATTCGTGACCGACACGCGCAAATCCATCTCGATCAATCGTATTTTGCATAAGCCTCACTGCTTCCCTCTCATTACTTCGCTCCCTTCACGGGCGCGAACTTCTGCTGTTTCGGAGTCCGGTCGGACGGAACGAGGTAGCCCGGAATCGAGATATCGGAGTCGACTTCGTTTCCCCAGACGGACCAGTCGGCGTTGGACGGTGGGCGGCGGCGTGCGAACAGCTCGAGGTACGGGCCGCCCGAGATGCGCTCGATGACGGCGAACTGCTCCTCGGGCTTGTGGGAGTGCGCCTGCAGTGGTGCGAACATCCAGGTCGGCTGCGACTTGTACCGCACCGGCGCCTTGCCCTTCGTGGCGAAGAGAAGGTGCTCGGTGGCGTTACGGAGGTAGTTGCCGAGCAGGAGGCGCGGCTTGATCCAGGTGAGCGGTGAGCGCGGGGTGAAGCCCCAAGCGCGGATCACGTCATAGCCGTGCTCCAGCGTCGCGTTCGTCACCCACAGCCAGAGATGCGCGTTTTCTGCTGCGAGCGCTTCGACGGGCATCGCCTTGATGCGGTCCAGGCTCATGAGGGTGTAGTGCTGGGCGGCACCGAGGCGTCCGGTCTGTTCGATATTCCACGGCGGGTCAGCCAGGATCGTCGAGAACTTCTGGGGCGTATCTGTAGACATGATGGAAGAGTCTCCTTTCAAGAGGGGATGAGTACTATTTCGGCGCGACAAATACCGCTTACGCTTGACTGCCGCGATCTACCCCGTATTACGAAGCATCAGTGAAGATTCGTAAAGACTTGAACTTCAGCGGAATGTAAGCGACGAGAAAGCCGCGTTTCAGATAGCGGGGGTGACCAAAGTGGTATCCACAGCCGTTGACGTTTTCTTCACAACACCCTGTGGAAAACGGCTGCTACGGGCACCGCCGGGTCAGCGGCGGCGGTGCTTCGCGAGCGACGCGAGCACCGCACGGGCAACCGCACCGGGCTCGTCGTCGGAACAGATCCGAGTGACGAGGGTGTTGCCACCGAAGTCGGCGTCCGTCGGGCCACCACCACCGAGGACCACCGCGTGCACGCCGCCGGGGAACTCCGCCAGGCAACGAAGCGTCTCTGCCGGCTCGGGATCGAATAGCTCGAAGTCCGACAGCACCACGAGCGTCGCCAGGTGCTGCGGCCGCGTTACTGCCAGGAGTCGAGCCGCCCGAAGCGATGGCCCGAGGACCGAACTGCCCCTGGCATCGAGAGGAGTGCGCAACCCGTGCTCGATGAGGCGCAACCCGACCTGGGTCATTCGCACCGGCGGCACGTCTCCCGACGTCGGGACGTCGAAGTGCAGGACCGCCCCGAGTTCGTCGCGCCCGACGCCGGCCGACGCAATGCGGCGGAAGGCGAGCTTGCACTCCTGATATCGGTTCGAGACCGGGTCAACGCCGGCCGGTCCAATTACGGAGCCGGAGTCGTCGGCAATCACGATGGTCAGGGACTTACCACGACAGGGCCCACCCGGATGGCCGAGCCGGATGCGGGGCCCACGTGGAGGCCGCCCTGCACCGCTTCCGAACGAGTGAAGGCCGGGACGAACGAGATGCGCAGTCGCGAGCTGCGAAGTGGCCAGACCGATGACGCTCACGGACGCCCTCCGTCCTTCTCGGCGGCATGGACTCGCCCGACCGGCTCGGCTGCACGGCCGTGCCCGACGACGCCGGGGTTGCGGCGCAGGATCCGCGCCTTGAGCGCTGCGTAGGAGAAGACCGCGGCCTTCCCGCGTTCCCTGTGCTCGTCCCGTAGCGACTGAGCGCGCCGCTCATGCTCGGCGTGCTGCACGAGCGACCGAGCGCTACTGAGGCGTGCTGCACGCTTCAGCTCCTTTTCGTAGCGCTGCTCAAACGAGCCAAGGAGGTCGGCGACCTCGTCCGAGTAGGCCCAGGCGTTAAGGAACGAACCGGCCGCAACCGCGAGCGCGAACCCGCCATAGATGAGCCCCGCGAGCGGCCCCTCGATACTCGAACGCAAACCGAAGATTCCGATTGTGATGGCCGCCGCCACGCACCCAGCCATCCCACCGGCGAGCTTCACGAAACGAGCACCAGGGTCGATACCAGTGAAAAGATGACTGTAGGGCTTCAGATCTAGAGACAAAGCCTCCGCATCCTTCTCCCGTCTGGCAGCGAGGCGGAGATCGCGGAGATCTCCGCCCACCGAGCCAGCCGACACCGCAGCGAGCCCAACCGAAACGGCCTGGATGACCGCCAGCTCCGGGATCTCTCCGAAGTAGATGGCCGCACCGGCAATCCCCGCGACGTCGCCACCGACGAAGCCGAACCAGCACCCGACATACCACTGGCCCGCATGCGGCTTCCGCCGGACGAAAGGCGCCAGTGCCTGCCTGGCAGTGGTGAGCTGCGTACGGGACTCTGCGAGCACCACATCATTGCCGACCGCTGCGTCCCGCGCTTTTTCCGCCGGGTACTTGAGACCTGCGGCGCCGACATCGTCCTCACGGGACGCTGCCTCGCCGCTGGCCGCCCACGACGGCGTCTGTGCCCCAGACAGCGCGTCGTACTCCTCCTCGACGTACGTCTGGGCGATCATGGATGGTCGTGCGATAGCGACGGCCTCATCGATCCGTTGCAGCGCGACACCGTCGGCGAAGTCAGCGGCCTGCTCGAACTCGGACGAGGATCCGACGACTACTTCTCGGAGGCTCACTGGGTGCCTCCGCCGAAGTCGGTTAGGACCGCGCACGACCCGGCGCCGGTCGCATCGCACGTCGCCGACCAGAACGCCTTCAGACCGTTGACGTACTCGGTCGACGGTTGTTCCGTGCCTGCCACCTTTCCGACACCGAGGAAGGTCACTGAAACCCGCTCGTCGAGCTGCGGCAGTGCGACGGACGAAGCGAGGGCTTCGGCCGCCTCGGCGTTCAAGGTCGGGTCACTGAGGTCCACGCCCACGTTCTGGATCCCGTCGGTCTCCACCTGAACGCTGTACACCTGTTCACCACCGAGGCTGTCTCGCTCTGTGATGTAGTCGGCGAGGGCGAAGTAGGCCGCGGTCATGTCAGTCCCACCCGTATCGAGCCCCGGCAGCGCCGCCTCGTACGCTTCCTGCGCTTCCGCGAGCTTGTCGTCGACCAGCTCTTCGACCCCGCGCAGCCGAGCGTTCTCGGTAGCTCCAGCAGGCTCAAGATCCGCGTCCAGCAGGATCACGGAGGTCGCAGAGGACGATGAACCCACGACGACTCGCGCGTGACCGCCGCACACGGCAGCCTGAGTCAGGTGCGCACGGACCGCGCCCCATCGCGTTTCGAGGAGATCGGCGTCGCGGGATGAACCGGAGCCGTCGAGCGCGTCCAACGAGTTGAAGGCGGTGCCGGCCGGGCATTCGAGCGACCTCGCCTGGGAATTCTGGAGCGACTCCGTCCGAGAGGCGGAACCGGTAGAGCACCCCGTGAGCGTTCCGAGCAGCACGACGCACAACGCGGCGACGTTGGCGCGATGTTGATTGGGCCAAGACATGGTGGTCCTTTCGCTTGACATGTACAGATGAACCGACGTCGAAGTAGCCAAGGAGGTCAGCGTTCACTGAGGTGTGGCGTTGCGGCGGCGACAGATTGCCGGTACCTAATCCGCCGTGCGGATCGATCGGCTCCTGGTACGGCTACCCCGACTGCGGTGAACCGAACCTAAAACATCGTCTGACCAGGCACAAAGCACAAGCGTGATAACAGGCTGTACGCTTCAAGGCATGGACAGCCGCGAGCGTTACCCAGACAACGCGATGATGTTCGCGCCGGAGATTCCGCTCCGCTGGCAGGAGTTCATCGATCGACGCGAAGCGTTGCTCCTCAACTACGGCTACAACACCGCCCGCGCCTACTGGGCCGACCTACAGGACTGGTTCGAATGGGCAGTTGAACGCGACAAGGATGTCCTCGCGCTTTCCGAAAAGGAGCGAAAGCAGTACATAGCCTTATTACGACGTCGGAAATATAGTGAGAGCACGATCCGAAGACGGTTGGTGGTCTTGGGTCTTCTGATGGCGTTGGGAGCGCCGAGCATCGTCTGATGTGGGTGAGCCCGTCGACCAAGGACGTTCCGCAACGCCGTGCGATCCGGCACGGGACGCTCCGTAGTCGACTGCAGTTCCCTGCCCTCACCGTCTAGTACGAAGAGGACCAGCCGCAGCGACGCGAGGGCTCACCTGGAGCTCGTGAGCTGATGCTTCTGGGACTTGCGTAGCGCGAAGCACCCGTCGTGTGCAAGAATCATGCGTCAGGGACGAATACTCGCAGAAATTGTGCGCCTAGGGCTCTAGTTCAACGATTTCGATGCTGACGCGTGGCGCGGCGAGTCACTAATATTGCGCCTAAGAGCGTTATTCATAAGCATTTACCAGCCGAGTCGGTAAAGTTCGAGGCGGGTGACGGTGCGAATGAGGTTGGGAAGTTCTGTAAGACGTCCGCGATAGCCGGTCTTGAGGATTTTCCAGTTCTTCCAGTGCGCGATGCATCTTTCGACCGCCGAACGGATGGAGGAGATGTATCGGTTGGCTGTACGTGTGTTGTCATCATGTTGTCCGTGGTGAAATTTTTTCCGGGGAGTGACTGCGGTGGTTCCGACGTACGCTGGGTCCGCTATCCACTCGGCATTATCGAGAATCGGTTCCCATCCACACAGGCTGATGGTCGCTCGGTCGTGCCGAGCGCCGGGGGTCGGATCGGACACGCAAAGCAAGTTACCGTTCACGTCCGAGGCAACTTGCACGTTCAGCCCTTGACGGTGTCGCTTCCCGGAGTAGTTCGCTCTCCCCGTCACGGCGCGGTTCCCGGTGGGAACATCGGTGCCGTCGACCAGGACCACTCGGCCCTGGATAGCCGTCTTTAAACACCCCCCCGACAAACAGCAGGCCTGCTCGATCAGCGGGACGATCCGCCGATATGCGCGAGAAATCGTGGGCTGCGACACACCGAACATATCCGCGATAGTCGCTTGGTTCACGTTCTGCCGCAATAAGATCAGGGTCATAACGACCTGCTCGCGAATGTTCAGCAGCACCGGGCGTCCCGAAACCTCACCCCTCCCCGTGACAATCTGCCATATCCGACAGATCAGCTCCGTCAATTGCTCCGCATCCAGGCCTGTAGTAGAGTCGTACCGCATCGGCTTCCCGTTCCGAAAATAGCGAGCTTTGGAACTTCTATTCTCCCGAATGGGAAGCCGATGCCTCGGAACGACACGCCCGAATCAGACCTTATGAATAACGCTCTAAGTCCAACACAAGGGGGAGTATCGGTGGCCATTGACCGGATCACGGTTCCATGTAATACTGGTGTGGAATGGAAAGACCATCCCGATCAATTCTCTCCCAGTTCCCCTCTGAATGGCCGCGACGCGGTCCTCCTCGCAGCGAGGTGTTTTTCCTTATGAGCAACCTACGAGCGGTAGCGCACGAGCGCCTGGCGGCTGAGAAGTCGGAAGATTTTGGACATCGTTACCACGCAATTGAGGCACTTGAGTCGCTTAGGTCCGGAGCGCAAAACCCGGATCTTGTTTTGCGCGAGTATTTTTCTTCAGAATCACTAGATTTCCTCGTCTCTGCTGAGGGGTTGGCAGAGCTCGAAAAGTGGTTTGAGACGTTTGCGCTGAGTCTCGTTAGTATGCGGCGACTGGAACTCAGGCGGCGGCGTGGGGCTATTCTCGAGCCAGGGGACTGGCAAGTTGCGATCTTGGGCTTAGAGGAGATAATTTCTCTCCTTGCGGAGCGGCTCGAAGCGATTGTCGGCGCTGAGGGTGCATTGGCTCCTGAGACGGCGGAGAACATGAACAGCAAGCGTTCCGCCCGTTTGCGTATGCTGGGCAACCATGCCTCAAAGGGTTAGACGACTGCGCCTTTACGTAGTCGGGACACGCGGTGCCTCATCTCCTTCATCGGATTCACTGGTGGTGCTGATAGGTTAGAGGCTCTGGTCAGCGGCACCATCACCTGAAAGAGGCATCTCGATGTCCCCGTCTCAAACTCGTCTAACCGCCCAACGGAGGCTCCTTAGTCTTCAGTCTCAATTCCAGCGTCGGGCACTCCATGAGATTCACACTCGTGCTGACGGTGGACTCGGCTTCTTGGTTCCTCTTGAGAAGAGCGAGTATGTGTTGCGTCGTATCGCCGAAGATTTATCGGCGGAACTCAGCGGGAGTGGCTTAGAGGCCTCACCTCTGAGAGCGTTATTCATAAGCGTTTACCAGCCGAGTCGGTAAAGTTCGAGGCGGGTGACGGTGCGAATGAGGTTGGGAAGTTCTGTAAGACGTCCGCGATAGCCGGTCTTGAGGATTTTCCAGTTCTTCCAGTGCGCGATGCATCTTTCGACCGCCGAACGGATGGAGGAGATGTATCGGTTGGCTGTACGTGTGTTGTCATCATGTTGTCCGTGGTGAAATTTTTTCCGGGGAGTGACTGCGGTGGTTCCGACGTACGCTGGGTCCGCTATCCACTCGGCATTATCGAGAATCGGTTCCCATCCACACAGGCTGATGGTCGCTCGGTCGTGCCGAGCGCCGGGGGTCGGATCGGACACGCAAAGCAAGTTACCGTTCACGTCCGAGGCAACTTGCACGTTCAGCCCTTGACGGTGTCGCTTCCCGGAGTAGTTCGCTCTCCCCGTCACGGCGCGGTTCCCGGTGGGAACATCGGTGCCGTCGACCAGGACCACTCGGCCCTGGATAGCCGTCTTTAAACACACCCCCGACAAACAGCAGGCCTGCTCGATCAGCGGGACGATCCGCCGATATGCGCGAGAAATCGTGGGCTGCGACACACCGAACATATCCGCGATAGTCGCTTGGTTCACGTTCTGCCGCAATATGATCAAAGTCATAACGACCTGCTCGCGAATGTTCAGCAGCACCGGGCGTCCCGAAACCTCACCCCTCCCCGCGACAATCTGCCAGATCCGACAGATCAGCTCCGTCAATTGCTCCGCATCCAGGCCTGTAGTAGAGTCGTACCGCATCGGCTTCCCGTTCCGAAAATAGCGAGCTTTGGAACTTCTATTCTCCCGAATGGGAAGCCGATGCCTCGGAACGACACGCCCGAATCAGACCTTATGAATAACGCTCTGAGTAGAAAAGAATTTGGCAACCTGAGATCGATGTACGTGTCTGACGAACTGGACGCGCCAACCAGGTCACAAATAAAGATCCTTGAGTACCTTGTCGCGGGCCAGCGAGAGCTTGACTTTGAGCAGCTCGTCGCAAAATGGTGCGCTCAACACAAAAGAATCGTCGCAAGGACCTCGCGACTCCCGCGGCGAGAAAAGAAGAGGCGCCGCTCCCTTAGTGAGCGACGTCGTCGTCAAGTCTTTGCCGGGACCTTTGTGTTAGCGCTGGCGATCGAGAGGTCCGATCTCGCTCTGCTGTCACTCGCTATGCACTCGCTTAGGGAGCCTCGAATCCCTTCAGTTCTCGAATGAACGTAGGAGAGCATTATTCTCCTAGGGAGGCGTGGGAGAGGAGAAAGCTCACTCGATTCTTTACGAACTTCCTCGCGTTTGTTGCGGCTTGTGGCGTGCTTGTCCTTCTGGCTTTGTACGCAGCGCAGACGATTGGAATCGCTGCTAAAGTTTGTTCACATCAAACTACGCGCGACACGTCTCACTTCGGCCTTGATAATCAAGACGTGTCCGTGTCTGTTGTCAGCAATTGTGTTAGCGCTCAGCCTTCGGCTACCCTATTAGGATTTGCGGTCGCGCTAGTTGGAATTCTGATCTCCCCCGAGCTCCTCACGCTATTTCCAAACTTCAATCTTAAAGTAATGGGATTCGAGTGGGCGACTAAGAGCGTTATTCATAAGCGTTTACCAGCCGAGTCGGTAAAGTTCGAGGCGGGTGACGGTGCGAATGAGGTTGGGAAGTTCTGTAAGACGTCCGCGATAGCCGGTCTTGAGGATTTTCCAGTTCTTCCAGTGCGCGATGCATCTTTCGACCGCCGAACGGATGGAGGAGATGTATCGGTTGGCTGTACGTGTGTTGTCATCATGTTGTCCGTGGTGAAATTTTTTCCGGGGAGTGACTGCGGTGGTTCCGACGTACGCTGGGTCCGCTATCCACTCGGCATTATCGAGAATCGGTTCCCATCCACACAGGCTGATGGTCGCTCGGTCGTGCCGAGCGCCGGGGGTCGGATCGGACACGCAAAGCAAGTTACCGTTCACGTCCGAGGCAACTTGCACGTTCAGCCCTTGACGGTGTCGCTTCCCGGAGTAGTTCGCTCTCCCCGTCACGGCGCGGTTCCCGGTGGGAACATCGGTGCCGTCGACCAGGACCACTCGGCCCTGGATAGCCGTCTTTAAACACACCCCCGACAAACAGCAGGCCTGCTCGATCAGCGGGACGATCCGCCGATATGCGCGAGAAATCGTGGGCTGCGACACACCGAACATATCCGCGATAGTCGCTTGGTTCACGTTCTGCCGCAATATGATCAAAGTCATAACGACCTGCTCGCGAATGTTCAGCAGCACCGGGCGTCCCGAAACCTCACCCCTCCCCGCGACAATCTGCCAGATCCGACAGATCAGCTCCGTCAATTGCTCCGCATCCAGGCCTGTAGTAGAGTCGTACCGCATCGGCTTCCCGTTCCGAAAATAGCGAGCTTTGGAACTTCTATTCTCCCGAATGGGAAGCCGATGCCTCGGAACGACACGCCCGAATCAGACCTTATGAATAACGCTCTAAGGTTCAGGATCTGGATGCTAAGAACATCTTGAATAACGTATCGAGCGAAGCGTTAGATTACGCTAATGAAACAGTGACGAGTAAACAAAAAAAGAAGAAACGTTGGTGGGCAAAGTCGTGAGTGGGACAACTGGTCCTCTTTGACCTCAGTCCTCTCTGTACCAACAATGCCCCGGTTTACGCAAAGCATAAAGTGTGTCACAATAGACACAAATGATTGCTGATGTCTTCGCAAAGATCTACAAGCTTAAAGTTGCCATTATTGCGGCTTTTGTCGCGTGCATTGGGTTCGCGACTTTGCTTATAGCTGACTATATACAGATGAATCAGCTTGCTCCAAGGTTCGTCATTGTTGTACTCAGCGGGTTGGCTGACGCCCTCGTTGTGACTGGACTGATAAGTGTGGCTGTCGACTTTTGGACTCAGCGCGAAAAAGAAGCGCGCGATGATGCGCGCGTGCGCCGATTACTGGCTGACTCAGCGCCGGACTTCACCGACGCCGTAGTTCGTGGCTTCGCCTCCAGTCCAGAAGATCTTCGCCGCGTGGCCACCCCCGCGCTCCTTGACGATCTAGCCACCAACGCCCTCGGCCTGCGCCTCGGTGACCCAGCCTTCGCACGTGAGATCTACGCTGACCTCCGCGACACCGTCGTCCGCGCACCGGAACGCTGGCACGACGTAGATGTGCGGATCCGGCTCTCCTCTACAGAGGAGAGGAACACCGTAGGTGTTCCTCGGTTCGCCGTAACGGTCACCTGGGAGTACTCGGTCATCCCAAGCAGTCCCGTCCAGCGCTTCGCCTGCACCTCAGACCGTGATGAGTTCCACGAACTGGTCTCGGACATCCCATCGACGTCGACCTGGTTCATGACGCCTCGTCCTGGCTTCGAGGCCAGCAGCCGGGATGCTTTTGAACTTCTGCAATTCAGCGTCGACGGCGAAGAGAAGAAGATCCGGCGTAGCGCCCGGAAGGCCGGCCAGACCTACTCCGTCGCGGTCGGCGACGACGCGGTCCAAAACGGTCGCATGGTCCGCATTCGCCACGTCTACCGCACCATCACGCCACGTAGCGGTCACCGCCTCTTCGTCGCGATTGCCCAGCCAACGAAGGGCCTCTCGCTCACCATGGACTACACCGATACGGACATCGCCCACATGAGCGTCACTGACCTGGTCTCGGCAGCGCAGCGTCCGCAGATCTCCAGGCTCCCTGAACAGACTGCAGCCCGGGAGATCTCGCTCGATGTCCCGGGCTGGCTGCTTCCGAAGGCGGAGGTCACTTTCGTGTGGACCCTCGCCAGCGAAGTGTCTTCAGCAGACGCTGGAAGCGCATTCGCCGCCAGAGCCGCGTAGTCGGGTTCATCGCCCCAACGAAGTCGCCACCGCTCATTTCATCACCCCGCCTCGCGCCTCCAGGCCTGCCCGTCTGGCCCGCCGTGGCTGTGATGCTACTCATAAGTATGTAGACCTTCAAGTAGCACCACACGAGGCTCGATGACGTGGAAGGTGAGCTGCAGAAGGTCTTCGGACGCAACCTGCGCCGCCACCGCGAATCTCTCGGTCTCAGCCAGGAAGCATTCGCTGACGAGCTCGGCGTCCACCGCACCTACATGGGCGGTGTCGAGCGAGGGGAGCGCAACCTCACCCTTCGCTCGGTCGAGAAGATGGCCGGCTCGATCGGTCGCGACCCAATCGAGCTGCTCTCGGAGGCTCGCTAGCTGTCGCTCCGTGCTGCACGCCGGGGGAGTGCGATCATGACCGCGCGAAAATCTGATCCTGTATGACGGTCCTACGCTGGCGAGCGCTCCGGTTCGCCGCGCCTCAACCGACCTGTCTCTGCAGTACCGCTGGAGACGCCGCAACATCTCGTCATGCACCTGATGGAGCTGGGTCGCGACCTCGACATCAATCTTCAGGATCTTGTGTCGCTCGGTACCGGGCCCGATGGTTACCCATGTGTCTTCGTCAGCGTCGTGTTGATCGAGGTGCACCTCAAGCTCAGCGGTACAGCTCGAGCGGTGTGCCGCTCCAGCGGCGTCGAAGATCCGCACCAGCTGAGCGTTTGGCGCATAATCCGTCGTGCTGAGATGCCAGCGATCATCAGGCTCCGTCGCCTCCCCATGCACAACGGTGCACGAGCTGGGGCAGCCCTCGACGGGATCAGTGGGTGACCGCGCGTCGTCAACACTTCAAATTGGACTGTCGCCGGCACGACTACGGGCGCGGCGAGCGCATCAGCCTCTCGTGGGGGGACGAGTCCCGCGAAAGGACCGGACCGCTGCGCTCACAAGGGTGAGGATCGCGGCCGCCAGGATCACGGACGTCGCCGTGCCCGTCCAGCTCGAGAATGACCACAGGCCAGCAGCGACTGTCCAACCGGTCAGCGCGGCCGCGCATCCCGCGTACACGATCCAGGTTCATTGGGAATTCTTCACCCCGGAGTGTAGTCAGAACGCGGTCCGGACGCTCGCCGCGCGCCACCAGCGGGAAAGCCGCTCGGCGGCGCTGACACGGTGGACATCCACCATGGCGCCAATCCGACTCTGCAGGAGGCGCAGGGGCAAGCGATTTCGAGTTCTTCTTCATCACTCATGCCGTGACGCTACTCGGCCAGCAGTACCAGGGGCGCCATGAACGCCGTCGACAGGGGAAGCGGTCGCGGCAGGCTCCTGTGGAGGAAGGCGGAAGCTCCGTCGACAAGGGGACTCGCTCGCCGATCTGGCCCCTGTGACCCCGCAGAGTGGTGGCAGGACGGTCTTAGTCGCTGTCTTCGTTGCTACTGGGGTGTGGGCCGGTCTAGCGGTCGAACCTCGAACGCGGCGAGCGGGGTAGCCGTACCTCAATTTTGGCTGGACCTGCTGAGTTCGGCTGCCGGTGACGCACCCGTTGGCCTTCCGGCAATGTGGGTCCTGCGTTGCTCGACCGTGTCGGGCTGCCGGCGGCGAATCCGCGGGAATGCAGTCTCCAGATCGATGTGCGGGCAAACTCGTCGCCACTCCCTCCCGATGCTCGCGCAGTGGAATGGACAGGTGGCTCAGTCGCACATTGAGCTTGGCGCGCGATGCGCGCACACTGGAGGAGTGGCAACGAAAATTACCCTCGTAGATGACCTCGACGGTCTGCTCATCCCAGACGGATCTACCGTCCGATTCTCTATCGACGATGAAGCCTACGAGATCGACCTGTCGCCGAAGAACCGACAGAAGCTCCGTGCCGCATTCCGTCTCTACATCGATGCCTCCCGCCGGGCGCGCTACACAACCACAGACTTGCCGGCTGTCGGACCGAAAAAGTAGACGAGAACGACTCGGCAATCATCCGCCCTTCGACCGCTAGGTTTTACGATTCTGGCTTGTGATGGTTCCCACGCGTCTCTAGTATCAGCCATAGGTGACAATGCCACACTGACTCCGGAGGATTCAATGGCCCAGAAAGTAACGCTCGTCGACGACATCGACGGCAGCCTGATCGACGACGACGGAGGAACCATTCGGTTCTCCATCGACGGCAGCAACTACGAAATCGACCTGTCGGCCGACAATACCTCAAAGCTGCATAAGGCGCTAGACAAGTTCGTGTTGAACTCGCGGAAGGTGCGGGCTGCGAGTCTCGCAGCGCCTTCCTCCGGAGCGGCGCGCAAGAGTGACCCTGAGCGTCTCAGAGCGGTTCGGGAGTGGGCGAATGCGAATGGCTACCGGGTGTCGAGCCGCGGACGCATCCCGCAGGAGGTAATGGACGCGTTCGACGCTGCAAACTGATCGCAGAGGCGTGAGGGAGGGACGAGGTCGCGGTCGGTTACCTCCTTCCGCGGCTCTATTGGTGCCAGTCAAACTGAATGAATAGCTTATAGCGCGTGAGTTGGTGCACACTGATGTCGGTCAGCGCATCGCCGCCCAGCGCGAAAGCGATGGTGAGATTCACGGTCAACTTGGCGGGATCGTGGATCGCGAACGGTTTACACCACGGCGCCAACGCCTCCGACAGCGTCAGATCGGGCCAAGGCTTCCCACGCAGGAGCCACTATCCGAGCATTCCGCAAATCTGAAATGCACGACGCAAATCGACGCGAATCAGCGTAAGCCTGCGTTTCACAGAAACGACGATGAACACCGCACGCACTCAAGAACGCATACGACGCCTGCTCCTGAGGTTTTCCCGACTCGTTTCTACGTAGAAAACCAGGTTCACGAGAGCCAACGGCCGCCGAAGACCGCGGCGCGTCCCGTCGCGACGTAGTGCAGCCCTGCGCGTTACCCTCCATGTTATAGGTCGGCAAAGAGGCCCGGTACGGGCTGCAGAGCGCGCCAGGTTGCGAGCCTTCGCGCTCTGTGGCAGCATGCAAAGCTAACCGATGTTTCCCGGGATGAAGAGTGGGAACATTCGGGCTAAGGGGGAAGGCTATTAGAAGGTATGCGTCCGCCGCGCGGCTCGAAGCGAATCGACGAGATATAGCGGTTTGCGCTTGCGCGACCTCCCTAGTGATTCAAGAATTGCTAGGCGACCGCATGGTCCGGCGTGAAACAACATGGCGCACGTGCATCAGCCGTACTCTATCGACCATGGTCGCGCCTAGTCGTCGCGACCGATCGATGTGCCCCCAAATCGGGGACACTAAGAGAAAAGGAGAAAACATGGGACTGAAAGACGTACTTTCGGCTCTGAACGACGCGGACATCGTGGCCGCTCCGTCGCTCGCTCGCGCTGCGGGTGAGGGAGGCGTTGACCCGTCGAAGGTCGCTGCCTACGCAAGCGATGAGGCATACGATGCGCCGATGATGATCATGAGCCAGATTAACGAAGCATAGAGGCTTATGCAAAATACGATTGATCGAGATGGATTTGCGCGTGTCGGTCACGAATAACACCGGCTAATCCGCTTTGATTGAAGAGCAGCCTCTAACAGAAACTCTTCGCAAAGGAACCAGCCGGTGCGCACACAGTCTACTACGGGAATGACGGCCGAGCACTACGCGATCCTCGCCGAACGGATCGAGAACGAGTTCATGTGGCGTCGGCGGCGAGGACGTCCGCGCAGACTTTCCCTCGAGGGAGCATTGCGGGTCACTCTTCTCTATTATCGCCAGAATGTGACCGAGCAGTTGATCGCTGATGTGGTCGGTGTCAGTCAGTCGACCGTGTCGCGAACGATCGCGTCGGTTGAGGCGATGCTCAATGTCGTGATAGACGACGAGCAACCGGACGTCGAGGCCGCGCTCCGCGGGACAACGGCCGTCATCGACGGCACGCTCCTGCCGTGCTGGTCCTGGTCGGACGCGCCAGAGCTGTACTCCGGGAAACACATGACCACGGGGCACAACTGCCAGGTCCTCGCCGATCTCTCCGGTCGGTTGATCCACATTTCGGATCCGATCGCGGGCAAGCATCACGATGCCCACGCGTTTCGAGAAACCGGGTTGGCCGACACCGTTAACCTCTCGAACACGCTGGCCGACAAAGGCTATCAAGGCACCGGAATGGTCACACCAATAAAGAAGAGGCCAAGCGAAGAACATCTGCCAAATTACGCCAAACACCACAATCGCTTCGTGAACACCCACCGCTACGTGATCGAGAGAACAATTGCTAGCATCAAGACCTGGCGGATATTCCACACCGACTACCGGCGGCCACTGCGCACCTTCCGAGATGCCTTCAACGCCGTCCGCGGACTCATCTTTTTCACTCGGCAAAAAACCAATTTTGCATAAGCCTCATAGTAGTGAGGGGGTCGGCGGATTAAACCGTCGGCCCCCCCCCATCGTTCATATCGATGAATCGCGAGACGGAGCTCAATACATGAGTGATTGAGGCTTATGCAAAATACGATTGATCGAGATGGATTTGCGCGTGTCGGTCACGAATAACACCGGCTAATCCGCTTTGATTGAAGAGCAGCCTTTAACAGAAACTCTTCGCAAAGGAACCAGCCGGTGCGCACACAGTCTACTACGGGAATGACGGCCGAGCACTACGCGATCCTCGCCGAACGGATCGAGAACGAGTTCATGTGGCGTCGGCGGCGAGGACGTCCGCGCAGACTTTCCCTCGAGGGAGCATTGCGGGTCACTCTTCTCTATTATCGCCAGAATGTGACCGAGCAGTTGATCGCTGATGTGGTCGGTGTCAGTCAGTCGACCGTGTCGCGAACGATCGCGTCGGTTGAGGCGATGCTCAATGTCGTGATAGACGACGAGCAACCGGACGTCGAGGCCGCGCTCCGCGGGACAACGGCCGTCATCGACGGCACGCTCCTGCCGTGCTGGTCCTGGTCGGACGCGCCAGAGCTGTACTCCGGGAAACACATGACCACGGGGCACAACTGCCAGGTCCTCGCCGATCTCTCCGGTCGGTTGATCCACATTTCGGATCCGATCGCGGGCAAGCATCACGATGCCCACGCGTTTCGAGAAACCGGGTTGGCCGACACCGTTAACCTCTCGAACACGCTGGCCGACAAAGGCTATCAAGGCACCGGAATGGTCACACCAATAAAGAAGAGGCCAAGCGAAGAACATCTGCCAAATTACGCCAAACACCACAATCGCTTCGTGAACACCCACCGCTACGTGATCGAGAGAACAATTGCTAGCATCAAGACCTGGCGGATATTCCACACCGACTACCGGCGGCCACTGCGCACCTTCCGAGATGCCTTCAACGCCGTCCGCGGACTCATCTTTTTCACTCGGCAAAAAACCAATTTTGCATAAGCCTCATTTTAACCTCCCTTTGTCAATTGTCGATCCGGAGTTTCTACGGGATAACTGGCAGAAGTTTCACGTAATCTGGAAGAACGCTGTCGATCCAGCCGATTTCGTGAGCACCACGGAGATCGAGCAGCAGTTGCAGGCGAGTCTTCTTCGATGGCCATACTTCACGCTCCTGAAGGATGGCAGGCAGCCACCGACGGAGACCTACACGACCTCTCGTGACGTCATCGGCCAGCAGCGTCCTGGTTATCCAGACTACTCCGCCATTTCTCAAGCGATGGCTCAGGGGGCGTCTCTCAAGCTGAATCAGGTTGGCGATTGGCATGCATCCACCCGCCGAATCCGTAGTGAACTCGAGGCCGGGCTTCCAACGGCGGTGAGTAGCTACGTCTTCTGGACTCCTGAGTCGGGACGCGGCATGTTGCCTCATCGTGATGCCGCGCACGTCCTCGCGATACAGTTGGAGGGAAAGAAGGCGTGGGACCTCTATGCCTCAGATGACCAGATCAAGTCGAACGCAGGACTTGATGTCGACACGCTAGAGCCGACCCATAGCTTTGTTATGGAGCCAGGTGACGTCCTCTATCTACCGCACGGATGGCCTCACGTAGCTCGTGCCGTCGATGGTCCGTCGATGCACCTGACCTTCACGATGGCGGAGCCTACCGCTGCCGACCTGACCGAGTCACTGATCGATATCTTCGCGGCCCGCCACCCCGAACTCGTCGACGGGTTTCATCGACTGGAGCTCACGGCGCGCGCACAGGCGGTTCTCGATGCGATCGCGCTCGATGCAAAGACGGTAAGCGATGATGAATGGGTTGAGACGACTCTCCTCAGGACGCGGAAGGAAGTAGGATAGCTATGTCGGCATCTAAGGCTCTGACAACGGAAACGGCCGCAACGCTCTCGGACATCGTGGGCGACGTGGACAGTTTCTTCAAGGAGAAGTGGGGGCGCCAACCGATTATCTGGCGCGCTCCGTCTAATATTGAAGCTCTTCTTACAGAGGACGAGATCTGGGAGGAAGTCGACAAGGGCTTCTTGCACCGGCCCTACTTCACGATGTTCAACGAAGGCATCCGGTCTGCGATGACCGATATAACGCGGCCCAAGAAGGTGGTAGGTAAGGACCTGCCTGGGTTCATCAACCCCGAGCAGATCAGGGCCGACTTCCGCGCTGGAGGAACCTTCAAGCTTAACCAAGCGGAGCACTGGCACCCCAGAATTCGCACACTAGTGAAGGCTATGGAGACTCATTTTGATGGTGGTCTCGAGGCATTCGTGTTTCTCAGTCCACCCGACAAGACGGCCATCCAAGCACACACCGACGGTGCCCATGTTCTCGTCCTGCAGCTGGCCGGAAAGAAGGACTGGGTTGTAGGCAAGCTGCACGAGAACTCGACTAGCGCCTCCACTCTTCATGAGGGAGAAATCGACCCGACGTATAGGGTAGAGGCGACATTGACTGCGGGTGACGTGCTTTACATGCCTCATGGGGCTCCCCACTACGCGACGGCCCGCGACGGCAACTCGATTCATCTCGCCATCACTATTGAGGAGCCGTCTGCTATTGATCTTGCTCAGGTGGTTCTCGCCGAGTTTCTAGCCGAGGAGTCATCGCTGGATGATCAGGAGGGGCTGCGTTTGGAGTCCTTAGCGTCCCGAATCGAGGGCCTTAGACGCCGGCTAGGCGAATCGCTTGGCTCTTCAGCGTCCTCGCATGTAGCGGCGGCAGCATCGACCCTCAGGAAGCTTCACCGGATCTGAGCCAGCAGAACTGTAGAGATTATTAGCATGTATGAGGCTTTGGTTGCCTCCCAGAACAAAAATGAGGCAACCAAAGCCGCCCTTCTTCCGCTCCTGCCAAGGTATGGCATATCCCGTGTGGCGAGGCTAACCGGACTCGACGTCTCAGGGGTGCCGGTCTACTCTGCCGTCAGGCCGCGTGCTACCACGCTTTCTGTTAGCGCAGGCAAAGGATTCTCGGAAACGACCGCCTGGATATCGGCGGTTATGGAGTCAGTCGAGGCGGACGCGGCTGAACAGTTCAGCAGGGTCGCGCTGAGGGATGAACCGGCGCGAGATCTCTCGCTTGCTTATGACGTCGAAGACCTACCGCGCCGCATGATGGCCCTCGTCACCGCTCACACTCCTCTCGATTGGACGAAGGCAAGAGACCTTGCAACTGGCGAGTGGACGTACGTTCCTTTTCTTGCCTGCGGGCTGAGGGGAGTAGTTCGGAGAGCGCGTCACCAGGCGGCATTTGTGACATCTAGTAATGGCGTGGCTGCTGGGTTTGATGTCGAGGCCGCGCGACGACACGCTTTATCAGAGTTGATCGAGAGGCACGCGCTGGCAAGTTGGCTCGAGTTGGGTAAAAGCCCTTTCCGATTTGACGCCGACCGCTACGGATCCGCTGTGGCGGACCTGATCAGGCGGGTGAAGGATGATGGTCTCTCGGTTGTGACGCTTTGTAAGGAAGGGATTGCGGGCTACTGGGTAGCAGCGACCTACTTGACAGCGCCTGATATGCCTCAAATCTTCGCCGGTTCTGCAGCAGCGTGTGACGTATTCGAAGCGGTTGAGAAGGCGGTATTGGAAGCGTTCCAGTCGCGAACGTCCGTGATCAGTGGGTTGCGTGATGATATCCGTGCAAGGGACTACTCGTACCGACGCGCGTCGAGACCCTTGGACTTCGAACGCTTTCCAGTCCTCAGTGAGAGCCCAGTCGAGCTTCGATCAGAATTGTCAGTGAGCGAGATTGTGGCGCGGATTAGTGCGGAGACGAGCATGCCAGTGCTGGAGGTACTCCTCTCGAACAAGGCTGATTCCATAAAGGTGGTTCAAACGATTGCGCCTGGGCTGCTGCCCGCTGCTTCCGTGGCCATGCCCAACTGAGGAGCGGATTTTCCAATGCGGAAAATAGTTTATATAGGTCCATCCATGCCGAGGAATTTCCGTCCTGCAGGCGTGGAGTTCCGCCCACCCGTCAAGTTGGGGGACTTCTACGCAGAGGACCTTCGAGAAGGAGATTCAGTACTCGTTGTCGACGGGCTCTACCAGCAGACCGCGCCCCTCCGACATAAAGAAATCCTTTCAGCGATTGATGCAGGGGTGCGCGTGATCGGTGCGGGCAGCATTGGTGCGCTTCGCGCGGCGGAGTTGCACGAGTTCGGAATGATTGGCGTCGGCAGAGTATTCAACGGCTACCGGAGCGGCCATTTTGTGGATGATTCGGAGGTGAGCCTCGTGCATTCTGCCTCCGACCCGGCCAAAGCACTGACCCGAGCGCTGGTCTCGATTGACACCGCGGCATCTGACCTTTCGCAACGCGGAGAGTTGACGTCGGCGGAAGAAATATTTGTGCGCGAAGTTGCGCGCGACATTCACTTCACCGAAAGAACTGATCGAGCGCTCCGGGCTGCAGTGGAAGAATCTTCTCTTTCCAAGGCACTTGAATCTGTGCTGGACTACGTTGATCAATTTGACGTGAAGCGTATGGATGCAGCGCGTGGGATGGAGTATCTCCAAACTCTTGCCAAGAAAGAGCCGAATAGATTATCCCGGCCTTACGCGTCGGCATTTGACACGCGCACGAGGCTAAATTTCGCGCGCTGGCAAGGAACTGACTTCACCGCGGATCAGGTTCTCCGGACCTTACAAATCGCACTTCCCGATTTTGGCGGGAGGTACCTGGATTACGTAACGGCAGTCAGTGGAGCGGGCGAAATAGTTTCCGACATCGAGGTTAGTCTTGCCGGATGGCGTCTTACAGAGGAGTCGCCGTCCAGCAGAGGATGGTCGCATGCGCAACGTATTCTTGCGCGAACGTTTCGGCTTCCTCCCGGTAACCTCACATTCATGGACGTGCCTGAGGAGATAGTCCGCGGGCTTGACGTTGCTGAGGTCTGCCAGTTGATCAGCTTGTGCAGAGGGCTGGACGATGGGACAGCTGTGTCACGCGCTGATATTCAGGACTGGCTGTGGAAGATATGGGGCTGCGACTCCGAGCGCGCATTCGAAGTGGAGGCGTACGATCGAGGCTTCCTCGAGGTTTCCGAAGCTTTGCGGCACGCCTCCGCGATGAATCCTAGGGTCCTCTGTCGAATCGCGACATCTAGTTCTTGGAGGCAAAAGTGAATGTGCAACACCGGCCGAGCGAGGTAGTGAGGAGTGCGGGCGACGCAGTTCGGCTTTCTTCTGTGATTTCGGCCGAAGACGAGCGGGTGTTAGTTCGTGTAGACATTCCAGGAACGGATCGCTTCACATCGTCCGTGGTTTCTGTCACGAGAGACAATTTGGTCTGGTCGATCGGCGCGTCGGTTGAGGCCGACTATGCGACGCCTCTCAGTGTCGGTGATGTTCTCTATGCACGTAATCGAAACGGCAGTTCCGTGCTCTTTGTGCGCTCAGCGAAGGGAGTGCGCCGAGAAGTAGTAACGCTCCCAGGCCGAGTGCAGGGGCTTATCACAGACGGCGATGAACGCGTTTGGGCAATTGTGCGGGAGCCTTTTCGCGGCGGGAAAGGAAGTCCTTTCGATCTGACCTCGGCCATCCATTTTGAACGGGACGCATCGATCGGTTCTGCACGGCGAGCCGACGGACGGCTGGCGGTTTGGCTCCTGCGGGTAGGATCGTGGAGTCACTCTCGGGTCGATATCGGCGACGAAATCATGACGGGTGAGGCGTCCTTCGCGGGAGGATGTCTCGTTCTCGGGTCTGTTAGGTCGAACGAGGATGGTACCAAGAATTTCGGACTGACCGTCCATCGGGCTGATGGCGGGATAGGACACGTTTACCTCCGAGAATATGACCTAAGCCTCCCATGCGGCAATCGTGCCAGCACGCTCATCGGCTGTTTGGCCACCCGTCGCCCGGTAAAGACGTCGGACATTCCGTGGCAAGGCCTAGCTGTCGTCACTACAGACCTTGCTGGCTTTGAGTTGGTCACTCGTGGTCCGGAATGGGATGCTCCTGTAGCGCAACCAAGCAGCGGAAAGTTTCTCACGATAGGCGACCTGCGCGGAGCTCGACGGTTGTTTGTAAGGGGACCAGCCGCGCACGATTTCGAGATTCCGGCGGCACATTCCATCTTGGATGCCGCAATTGGCGGTGAAACGCTGGCTGCAATCGTATCGTCACCGAACCTTCCACCGACACTTCAAGTGGGGACCGTTGAAGCCTGGGCAAGGGGCGACGCGATCCCGAGTGTCGATCTTGGACAAACGATACTTACCGGCGGTCAGTTCCACTTTCGTATCCATGCAGAGGGCTCAGGGACGGGCTCGGTAGAGACGGGAATGTGGGTTTGTTCTCCGAGCGGTTCACCGAAGGGGCTCATTGTCCTGTTCCACGGCGGTCCAATGAAGACGTGGTCAAATTGGTCGTGGCGCTGGAACCCGTGGCCGTTTGTTGCCGCTGGGTACGTCGTGGCGCTATGTGACCCTCCGATGTCCCTCGGCTACGGAGATGCTGCGGTGCAGGCTGGTTGGCGGAATTGGCGCGACGGTGTGGCGGGTCGTGCCGCCCGGGATGTTGCAGCGCTACGAAGAGAGCTTGCCTTAGGGGACCGTAAGCTGATTTTGATGGGTGGCAGCTTTGGAGGCTATTTAGCACTCGCGACGGCAAGGGAGCTCGGGGCCTCTATGGTCGTTGCGCATGCAGCACCTCTGGATTTAGCAAGAGTTGCCGACGCGAGCGACGTCTCTTGGCAATGGGCGCGTGAGTTCGGATCCACACAAAACTCGCTGCCCATCTACGAATCATCAAGCGTCTACGCGCACGAGGTTCCAGCCTCGATACCGATCCTCTTGTCGCACGGGTTGAACGATGACCTGGTGCCAGTACAGGAAAGTTTGACACTTCATCGACATCATCGTGCGGCGGGCGGATATGCAGAACTCGTGATTTTCCGTGATGAGGCGCACCCACTCCTACGCCCGCAGAATCTATCGGCGTGGTACGAATGGGTCCTCGCGAGCATCGAGAACGGCGGCTGCGCGGCGTGAGCCTTATAAGCCTTAATCAGCTTGAGGCGCAGATGGATCAGTTTGATATCGATCCTTTGCGACCATTGATAATTCATACCTCACTTACTGCGATGGGGTTGGTGGAGGGAGGAGCAAATGCTCTGTTGTCGATGCTCGAGGATAGAACGAGGCAGTCGGCGTTGGTCGTGCCGGCGTTCAGTCCGCAGCTAAACCATCCCTCAACTTGGCCCGCAACGCGGCTCGAAGGACGGAGCATCGAGGAGTGTGCCGCGTCGATCAGTTTCAATCCTTGGAGCACGCCCTGCGGGCGGCGTCTTGGCGTCGTGCCGGAACTATTCCGCCGGCGGTCCGGCGTCGCACGATCGCGCCACCCGCATACGTCCTTCGCCGCTAAAGGAGCCGCAGCGGGTCTCGTTGATGCGCACCCCTTTGCGCTGCGTATGGGAGAAAGGAGCCCCCTCGGACGCCTCTACGATCTGCGGGCGAATATCCTGATGATCGGCACGTCATGGGAGACGTGCACAAGCCTTCACCTCGCCGAGTATAGGGCGGCATACGCGGGCAGAATGGCCGGCGGATGGTTAGTCCCGCTGCCCCGCACGAGCGTCGAGGAGCCGACAACGTGGAGATTGTATGATGAAGTCGTTGTTTGGGAGGGAGACTTTGATCCCATAGGCGCGTCCTTCCTGGCGGATCACCGATCGGCAGCTGGTTGCGCTCAAACTCGCCCAGTGGGACGTACTCAGGGAACGCTGGTCGATATGCGCTCTCTTGTAGATTTCGCTGAAATGTGGTTAATGAAATATAGAGACTTACGTGGTTGGCGCGTCCCGAGCTTCTGGCGAGAGGCTCGGCCGTGGTGACAGACATTTTAGGGAGTACGAGAAATTCTATGAAAATAGAGCTGATACCGATGGATGACTCTGCGCTGGTGCGATTCGAGAAAGCCGTCCTTTCTCCGGCCGGCACAGGGGAGTTTCAGTGGTTCGGGTTCACGGATTTATCGCAGGTCCGCGCCCGCTTCATGTCGGACGGATTGCTTGGTGATCAGGGGGGTATGCTGGCAGTTCGACTTGGAAACGAACAGGTCGGAAGAGTTGAATGGTTTTCGAGTAGATGGGGGCGCTCATCGTCGACCTGTTGGACCATCGCAGTCGGAATAGACGAGGGCCACAGGGGCTCAGGAATCGGAACGGCTGCACACCAACTGTTAGTCGACTATCTATTTCGTCATACCCGCGTTGAAAGAATTCAAGCGTACACCGATGAGCACAACGTGCATGAGAGGAAGGCGCTGACGTCCGCTGGCTTCAGCCAGGAAGGGATTCTTCGTCGCGCGCAGTGGCGTGATGGTGCGTGGCGCGATATGGCCCTTTATTCGCGCCTTAGAGAGGCGTCGTGAGTACCGTCGCAGAGGCGGAAAGCTTCGTCGGTCCGGGCGGACTTCGCGTAATTCTGCGGAGGATCGAGGGAACTCCCGCAATTGCGACATGTCTGCATATCCCGGTAGGGTGCAGGAACGAGCCGCTCTCGGGCATTGCGCATTTAGCTGAGCACCTGCTTGGCAGCCCAGTCTCGCTTGGCGAGAATTCGACAAATGCCGTGTTTGCGATGGGAGGGCGAGCTAACGCGCGCACTTCGCTCGACTATACCCAGTTCACTCACATACTGCCGCGCAGGGGACTTGGGTTAGCTATAGAAAGGGAGCTTGACCGCGTCACCTTGAGGCTTATGCAAAATTGGTTTTTTGCCGAGTGAAAAAGATGAGTCCGCGGACGGCGTTGAAGGCATCTCGGAAGGTGCGCAGTGGCCGCCGGTAGTCGGTGTGGAATATCCGCCAGGTCTTGATGCTAGCAATTGTTCTCTCGATCACGTAGCGGTGGGTGTTCACGAAGCGATTGTGGTGTTTGGCGTAATTTGGCAGATGTTCTTCGCTTGGCCTCTTCTTTATTGGTGTGACCATTCCGGTGCCTTGATAGCCTTTGTCGGCCAGCGTGTTCGAGAGGTTAACGGTGTCGGCCAACCCGGTTTCTCGAAACGCGTGGGCATCGTGATGCTTGCCCGCGATCGGATCCGAAATGTGGATCAACCGACCGGAGAGATCGGCGAGGACCTGGCAGTTGTGCCCCGTGGTCATGTGTTTCCCGGAGTACAGCTCTGGCGCGTCCGACCAGGACCAGCACGGCAGGAGCGTGCCGTCGATGACGGCCGTTGTCCCGCGGAGCGCGGCCTCGACGTCCGGTTGCTCGTCGTCTATCACGACATTGAGCATCGCCTCAACCGACGCGATCGTTCGCGACACGGTCGACTGACTGACACCGACCACATCAGCGATCAACTGCTCGGTCACATTCTGGCGATAATAGAGAAGAGTGACCCGCAATGCTCCCTCGAGGGAAAGTCTGCGCGGACGTCCTCGCCGCCGACGCCACATGAACTCGTTCTCGATCCGTTCGGCGAGGATCGCGTAGTGCTCGGCCGTCATTCCCGTAGTAGACTGTGTGCGCACCGGCTGGTTCCTTTGCGAAGAGTTTCTGTTAAAGGCTGCTCTTCAATCAAAGCGGATTAGCCGGTGTTATTCGTGACCGACACGCGCAAATCCATCTCGATCAATCGTATTTTGCATAAGCCTCCTTACATGACGTTTCCTCCCGGCGTATTGAGGCTGAGGTCGCTATCATCGCCGCAGAGATTGATCGTAATGTCACTCAGCGCCCTCATGGTGGTCTAATTATGTTCAAGCTGCCGGAGCTGATGTATCAGACCTTCACGAACTCGCATAATGGCTATGGCGATGTGCGCTCGATCAGTGCCATTGAGCGCCCGGTGATAGAGAACTTCCTTCGGAGCGCCTACGACGCCAGCTCTGCGACTCTCACGATTGTAGGAGATGTAGATTCTGTTGATCTCGCCTCGATAATGCCAATTGAGTTTGGCGATCGAGACGTCAGTCGACCGGTTCATGCTGAGGCAGAACCGCCGCTAGTGTCGCGCACGGGATCGCGCTACGACTCCGTCGCCAATGCAGATCGGGTGGCGATCGGCTTCGAGGTGCCCGGGCCGCTTGAAGGCCTGCCGGCGTACGTCAGCGCGGTCTTGCTTACTGAAGTTCTCGACAGCTTTACGCACCTCCTTGCAGACGATGCGCGGATCCTGGGGAGAGGACGATGGCGTACTGGTAGGAATGGAAGTCCGTTCGATCAGGTTGGGCCAGGACTTGTTGCGGTAGACCTCGAGTGTGCAACCGGGTCGTCGCCTGAAGTCCTCGTGCGCGAGGTACAGGCGGCCTTGAATTCGCTCCCGGACGACCCTGGGTTCCGGCACTCAGTGCAGGCCGCCCAGCGTGAAGCGCAGATGGCCCTTCTCGTGGATCTCGACAACCTTCTGAGTGTCGCGTCGTGGACCGCTGTCGGCAGCGCGCTGTTTGGCAATGCAAATCACCAGTGGGAAATGAGCAAGTTGCTCATGAAGACGCCATACGAGGCCGTGGCACAGACTGCGCGGCTTCTTGCAAGAGGATCACGAGTATGGCTGGCAAGCAGAGGTCTGAGGGATCATGGCGATGGACGTTGAGGAGCTGACGTCGCGTACGGAGGCGCTCATCGGTGACGGCGCGGGTACTGCGCGCCTCCTGATTCTCAATCGGAGGGGCGATCTAACGCACGTCCGCGTAGTGGTTGCGCCGCGTTTCACGGCGTCTTTGCGTGCACCACATATTCATGCTGTGCTCGCGATGCTTGTCGAGCAACGACTAAAGGTCGCTCTCGCGGGGCGGGCCACGGCGGTCGTTGAGCATCGCCCAGACCGCGTCGTAGTCGGATTGTCGTGCCTGCCCGATGATCTGAGGGAGGTCGTCGGTGCGAGCCTGAGTGCACTCCGCGTCAGAATCGCAGATATTGATGAGGCGTTATCTGCCCGTGATCGGGTCGCGGCGATCCACGAGAAGGCGGAAGTCAGTCCGATGACTTCTGTACGCGCGCGATTCCTTGACTCAGTCCATGCTGGGAGGAGCAGCGATAGCGATGTCCGAACGCTGTCGGGAAAGCGCCTTGTAGAGGAGCTTTCGGCCGCATTGGTTGACGAAAATGTTATGCTCGCAGTGGTTGGTTCCTTATCGGCCGCGGATATTGAGGGCCTCAAGCGACTGCTGCGGGCTTCTCCGCCGTACGGGCTCGCTCCATATAGTGTGCATCAGCCCGAAAGTGGAATCATTCATGAGAGCGACGAGTCACTTGTCCAGGATATGGTCCGAGTTGGTTGCGCGACAGTCGGCCGAGGACACCGCGATTACGCGGCTGTTCAAATCGGCGCTTTAGCTTTTGGCGGGTTTCCGCTGAGTCGGTTGACACGGCGGTTGCGAGAAACTGAGAGGTTGGCATATGCCCCTAGAGCTTTCCTTGATCCGAGCCTCGGCTACTCGACTTTTGGGCTCGAAATGGACGTCCGACGGGGCCAAGGTGCGCACGCATTGTCCGCCGCAATGGAGGAGTTTTCGGGCTTACTCGAGGACTACGACGGATTTGAACTGGCGAAGAGCTATGCGGTTGGAGCGATGCAGATCTCCTGCTCCTCGGCGAGCGGATACGCGTCTGTGCTTGCCGGCCTCCAGGCATTGAGGCTGCCGATTGCCTGGCTGCAACGATACGAGCAGTCTATTCAAGCGCTAGATTTTGATTCTGTGAGGCTTATGCAAAATTGGTTTTTTGCCGAGTGAAAAAGATGAGTCCGCGGACGGCGTTGAAGGCATCTCGGAAGGTGCGCAGTGGCCGCCGGTAGTCGGTGTGGAATATCCGCCAGGTCTTGATGCTAGCAATTGTTCTCTCGATCACGTAGCGGTGGGTGTTCACGAAGCGATTGTGGTGTTTGGCGTAATTTGGCAGATGTTCTTCGCTTGGCCTCTTCTTTATTGGTGTGACCATTCCGGTGCCTTGATAGCCTTTGTCGGCCAGCGTGTTCGAGAGGTTAACGGTGTCGGCCAACCCGGTTTCTCGAAACGCGTGGGCATCGTGATGCTTGCCCGCGATCGGATCCGAAATGTGGATCAACCGACCGGAGAGATCGGCGAGGACCTGGCAGTTGTGCCCCGTGGTCATGTGTTTCCCGGAGTACAGCTCTGGCGCGTCCGACCAGGACCAGCACGGCAGGAGCGTGCCGTCGATGACGGCCGTTGTCCCGCGGAGCGCGGCCTCGACGTCCGGTTGCTCGTCGTCTATCACGACATTGAGCATCGCCTCAACCGACGCGATCGTTCGCGACACGGTCGACTGACTGACACCGACCACATCAGCGATCAACTGCTCGGTCACATTCTGGCGATAATAGAGAAGAGTGACCCGCAATGCTCCCTCGAGGGAAAGTCTGCGCGGACGTCCTCGCCGCCGACGCCACATGAACTCGTTCTCGATCCGTTCGGCGAGGATCGCGTAGTGCTCGGCCGTCATTCCCGTAGTAGACTGTGTGCGCACCGGCTGGTTCCTTTGCGAAGAGTTTCTGTTAAAGGCTGCTCTTCAATCAAAGCGGATTAGCCGGTGTTATTCGTGACCGACACGCGCAAATCCATCTCGATCAATCGTATTTTGCATAAGCCTCTGTAGCTGATGTGCTGCGGAGGCGCATTCCTCCTAATAGTTGGCGGGGAGTTATTGCGCTGGGGCGAGACCGTGACATGGCTGACTCATGGTAAAGAGGGAGGGTAGGGAAAGTATGACTGGTGATATTATTACTAATCCACTGTCAGCGGATGAGGCAGCTCGCTATTCGCGGCACGTCCTGATTCCGGGCGTTGGCTTGACTGGACAGAACAAGTTAAAGATGGCGCGGGTTCTCGTGGTCGGTGCGGGCGGACTGGGGTCACCCGTGCTTCAGTACCTGGCTGCCGCAGGTGTCGGCCGGATTGGCATACTAGATGGAGACTCGGTTTCTCTATCTAACCTCCAGCGGCAGACGGTCCACGGGACGGAAAACATCGGGAAGAAGAAGGTGGCCTCTGCCGCCGAGGCGCTTTTGAGACTCAACCCTCACGTGAGTGTGATTCGGCATGATGAATGGCTAAACGCCGAGAACGCGTTAAGGCTTTTCGAAGATTACGATGTTGTCATTGACGGATCTGACAATTTCGAAACTCGCTTTCTGATTAGTGATGCCTGCGTTGCCTTGGGCATACCTAGTATTTGGGGTTCGGTTTTCCAATTCTCAGGTCAGGTGAGCGTCTTCGATAACGCGTACGGTCCCTGTTACAGGTGTCTTTATCCAGAGGCGCCCCCGCTTGAGTTAGCCCCGAGCTGTTCCGAAGGCGGGGTTTTTGGTGCTGTCTGCGGGATTGTGGGGTCTGTTATGTGTGCGGAGGCAATGAAGCTAATTCTGGGGGTGGGCAAGGGGCTTAGCGGGCGTGTACTGACGTACAACGCTTTGACGGCTGAGACTGAGGTGAATCTATTCGATAAGCGAGCAGACTGTGAGGGCTGCGGAGCCAGTCGCACTGCGGGTTTCGTGGGGGGAGCGGGAGCATATTGTAAAGTTGCGCCGGGCGGTAGGGCTAACGCGACGGACGCGTTGGATGGCTTTGCGTTGAGTCGTCGTCTTATGGATCGGGAACTCGGCTTGGAGGACTTTGAGCTTTGGGATGTGCGGGAGACGAGTGAGTGGAACGAGGGTCACATAGAAGGTGCGGTCAATGTTCCGCTCACGGTAATTCGTGAACGAGAAGCTACCGCTGACGGTCTTCCCTCTAAGGTGGTGCTCTATTGCTTGACGGGGAAACGGTCGCTGCAAGCTGAAAAGTTGCTCCGCGCCCTTGGGGTCGAGGGAAGCAGCCTCGTTGGGGGAATTAACTCCTGGCACCGTCTCGGCCTGCCCCTGGTCAATGCGGGGTCGGATCAAGGTTGATTAGGGACTGGAGGAGTTCATCATGGCGCATAATAATATCTTGGTGGCTGTTCGCGTGAATGGCGCATTGTCAACTATTGCTGGCCTACCTGAGGAGCTACGGTGTTCCGCGTCTGACTTGCGCGAGCTTTTTCAATTGCTGTGCGCGGATTTCCCCGATGCATCTAGTTACTTGATTACTGCGACGGGCGCCGTCCAGCGATTTGTCGCGGTTTTTGTCGATGGCGTTGACTACCGTTCGTTAGAAGGAATGGATACTAGGCTGGTGAGCGGCAGTCGAGTCAGCCTCTCTACTGCAGTGTCGGGGGGATGATGGCAAACATTTTTCTGCGTCTCCGAGGCTCTTGGGCTCTCGTAGCTAAGTCGTCCGGATCGGTCAGGCTATTATCTGTTAGTACGTTCGTTCATGCAATCGGCCTAGGCATCTTTATAACCGGTTCCGCGGTCTTCTTCACTCGATACTCGGGGCTTGCCGCAACGCAGGTCGGCGTAGGGCTGTCGCTTGCGGGCTTAGTTGGCTTCTTCGCAAGTGTTCCAGTAGGGCTTGCTGCAGACCGCCTTGGAGCTAAACAGGTGGTCGCTGGTTGTGCATTTGTTAGTGCCGCTCTCTACCTGGCGTACATGTTTGTCCACTCGTTCATTGTGTTCCTGGTTGTGGTGGCATTGCTAGCAATCACGGAACGCGGAAGCCAGGGTGCGCGTCAGGCAATGGTAGGACAAATCGTTCCCGAGGCGTCTCGTGTTAGTACGAGAGCGTTTTTGGCGGTTCTTTTCAACATCGGTGCGTCTATTGGTGCGTTGGTGGCGGGTATCGTAATTCAAGTCGACAGTGCCCCTGTTTACGTGATTCTGGTAGGTGGGAATGCGGTAGCGCTCGCCACGGTCGGCACGCTCACGATGCTGATTCGAGGGGGTTCGGCACCGGCGGTATTTGAGAAGCGACGGTTTGGAGGAGCGTTAAAGGATCTACCGTTCCTGGCCGTCACCGGGCTTCAGGGCGTGCTGAGCATTCATGCGAGTATATTTGCGGTAGGGCTTCCACTTTGGATTTTCACTGCAACCAGTGCTCCTCGCGGCATCATTGGTCTGCTGGCAGTGACGAATACTGTCCTTTGCGTCCTGTTGCAGGTCCGTCTTAGCCGGGGTTCCGAGACGATTTCTGGTGCAGCGAGGTCTGCGAGTCTGGCGGGGGTCGCCCTACTTGCCGCATGCTGTGCGTTCGCGGTGTCTGAGGGCCTGGGAAGTGCTCCGGCGTCAGTCGCGCTAGTGGTAGGGGTTGCAGCGTTGACTCTTGGTGAGTTGTGGGCGTCGGCTTCGGGGTGGGGGATGGCTTTCGCTCTCGCTCCTGAGCGGGCTCAGGGCGAGTACCAAAGCGTTTTCGCTCTTGGTGCAACCGCACAAGATACCGTTGGTCCGATCTTAATGACAGCTTTCGTGCTCACAGCGGGTCCTGTGGGCTGGTTGGTGGTGGGCCTTATTGCGGTCCTTTCGGGTGCACTTCTCCGACCTGTGGGGCTTTTCGCTGAAAGATCAATGGCGGGAGTTCACGACGTCGACCGCACGACGTAACGGATGCGGCGCGTGGCGGATGGAAGGATCGGCGCTCTCTTGAACTGAAGAGGCACAGAGTGACGCCTATCTGTGCGCAGCGTTAGGGCCAATCCTCAGCGGGCGCTGCCAGTGGCTCCGGCGGTGCAAACTTAGAAGGGTTTCGATGGGACGTGCTTGGCGACCGCTGGCAAACAACGTTGGGGAGACGGGCACAGAGCCATTGCCCGCGTACCCGACCATCCTCTGCCTGAGTCCGCGGCGTCAGAATCGTCGACCGAATGCCACGCAGCGTGCCCCTTCAGCTCGTTGGTCTCGTCGTCGAATAGATGCCCGACGACAGCACCATCGACAAGCCGGGAGGTTCCGAGGTGCATGCCATCGGGAACGATCGGTACGTACGCCATGCCTGAGGGTAAAGCGGACGTGTGCGCTGAGACACGGCTGCCAGGGGATCAGCGGAGCCAAGCTGAAGTGTCCGCCGGTGGGCGAGGAACGGACGCAGGTCAGCCGGCGCTAGTGGCTGGTCTTTTGCGCCGCAGAACTTGCTCTGCGCCCGGAGACGGTGAGTAACAGGGCAGCCCTGGCGCCCATCACGAATCGGATCTTTTGAAACCAGGAGGGCGATTCCGCTGTTCCACAGACGGAAGGTTCGTCTTTGAGGGGACAAGCAAGGCGTCACCGCGGCGAGTTTGAACTTTGACCGGCGAAGCCCGTATTGTTCAGGTGAAGATATACGGTTCTACTGGAGGAACTCATGGCGCAAAAAGTCACCCTCGTTGATGACCTCGACGGTACCGCACTCGACGAGAATGGTGGCACCGTTCGCTTCTCGTTCGACGGAGCCAATTACGAAATCGACCTTTCGGCTGAGAACTCGAAGAAGTTCGAGAAGGCGCTCGCGCCCTACATCGACGGCGCTCGGAAGGTTCGGGGTGGGGTCGCCCAGCAGTCGAGCTCCTCTTCGGCGGCGAAAAGGAGCGACCCCCAGCGTCTCAAGGCGATTCGGGAGTGGGCCAACGCCAACGGGCACGAGGTTTCGAGCCGCGGACGGATTCCCCAGGTAGGGACTTTGGCTGTTCGCGTAGCGTTGCGTCCTGCTCTTGAGGTATGCACTCGAACAGCAGCCCGAGCGTCTCCTCGTGCTGCTCCGCACGTCGAAGGGCCTGGATTTCGTCTACGTACGTCGAGAATTGCTTCCCCGAACCTTCGAGGCTTAGGCTACCCTCCGCCGGTGGCGCTCGGCCGCAGCGACCTCCCGCTCCATTTCCTCGATCGAGAGGAGTGGCTCCTCGGACGCAGCCGACAGATCGACCCCGACTGTCGTCTCACGCCCAGTGGTCGACGTAGTTGTCACGCGGATCGTTGGTGGGGCTGCGGGTGGGGAAGAGGCTGTCGGCACCGCGGAGTCCGGCTCGGAGGGAGCCCGGCCCATGTTCTCGGGCTTGTCGCCGCCGCCGAAGAGTGAGCGGAACCGACCCATGCGCGCTTCTCCCTTGAACTGTCGCGAGCCTACCCGCGGCAAAGCACCCGCCGGCTCTCTTGCGTGAGTGGCAGATTGACCGCAGAACGACGCTGCCCGCCCCGGCCGAAGCTGGGGCGGGCAGCGCGGTTGAACGAGCAACCGACGAGTTGGCGACTCGTTCAGGTCTGGACCTTTTCGGGGTGCGCATACTTGCGGGGTTTTGGATCCTCGGCGCCGCAAGGAGATCCTCTACGACCTGACGGGCGATTTCAACAATCTGGTGGATCATCTCAACACCGGTCCTATCCGCCTGAAGTGCTCCGCCATGGGAGCCAACAAGATCTCGCCCGACTCGTTTAGCACCCGCATCTCCCGTTTTCCCGGTAGATTTACATCCCTGAATACAGCAGGGCTTCGCATCGTATCTGAAAAGAGCGCATACGCCGGAGTATCTTCAGGACGTATCGCAGGACTCCAAGAAACCGCTGCCACAGCTATGCCAGGCATCTCGTATGTCGGTTCGTGCGAAATCTTCACTCTACCGAGCAGCGCGGTCTTAGGCCTGAACATCGACATGTCGATCAGGAACTGACTGTCGTCACCAGGAACGAGCCCCATATTCGGCAGATCGGGATGTAGCTCAATCTGTTGATCAGGAGACGTCGTGATGAGTGAGAAGCTGAATGCCATCGATTGTGGCCACCTTTTCTCAATCACAAGAAGGTCGCCCTTACGCAAGGGGCCCCTGCTCGAAGCGAGAGCCCAAGGCCGCGCGACTACTATCGACAGCAGTTGAGAGCGTCCCTTCGTGTCCACGCGTGGAAAGTGCATCCACTTGCGCTCTAGTTCTCGCCCCGACAACGAAGCAGCGACCCACCCCGAACGATGGTAGTGAAGCTTAGGTCGCTCCTCTGTGTGTCGGAAATCTCGATGACCACTTGATTCGGCGTGCCGGACCTTCCCGTACCACCAACCCGCCTCGCTGACCGCGACGGGCGCTACCATGATGCCGCCATCGGCAGAGATGGCAATTGATGCTATGGGCTTAAGCTCTGAAGTCGATCCACGGACAACACAAAGCCGGAACGAGCGAGTCTTCCGATAATCCATTGTATAGCCACCGCCTTTAAGGAGATGTCCGCGAGGGAGCTCGCGCTGCCACGCGAAACGGAACGATGAACAGCAACGCCGGGGGGGGGGGGGGGGGGGGGGGGGGGGCTTGGATCAATCCGGCCGCCGCGTAAGTATACAGCGCGGTGATTTACTTAGCTTCTCGTCGAGTCTAATTTCGACATACCGCTACATTGAATCGGACTGGCACACAAGCTCAAGCCCGGATGCGCGGCTTCGGGAGACCCTCAGAGGGCCTGAATAAACTTCATGATTTTCGGAGGTTCTGTGAGATCGTAGGGATTTGATCCAGGGTCATTAATCGTGAACTCAGGAAGCCCGTCGAACTTGAAGCTTGCGACAAGTTCGCCCGGCCAACTGCGTGCAGCGCGTCGTTCTGCGGTGATTCCAGCAGTGACCGTGAGGCTGTGCGTGACCAGCGAATCAATGGGAGCAGTAACCACCGTCGCAGTTTTTCCTTCTACGGCCGCCGACGTCTCGATAAGGTGAACGCTACGTCGAGTGAAGACAACTAAGCAGGGATGGTCCGGCTCTTCGGTAGTGTGCCCGACTCCTGCATACGTAATTGGATTTGATCCAAGAGTAAGGGCGAACGCGCTGAGGCAACGCGAGTACCACGGCACGTAGGACGAATGGCTTTCGTCGAGGCGGTAGTAAGTAAGTCCGTCTGCGAACGCATCGTCTAGTATGCGGCCGGTCTCAATGTGCTGTTCAGTGAGTGGCATAAGAGGGGTTCCTTCCGAGTCAGTTCAGCGTCTCCGTTAAGATCTACTAGCAACCACTGACATCGTGTCGAGCCCCGCGACCGTGCCCTCTTGCCGCAGATCGTCCCTCGTTCCGGGTACAGGGACGACGGGAAGCGTTCATATTCCACGCTCTCGGCACGCCCGGCCGCGCCCCTCGCTCTCGTTCATTCGCTCGCCCCGTCGTACTGGTCTGCACGCCGAAGTGCCTGAATTTCGTCGATCCGCTCCGTGACGTGTTCTCCCTGAACCCGATAAACCTAGGCAACCTCCCGCCGCTGGCGGTCGGCCGCAGCGATTTCCCGCTTCATGTCCTCGATCGAGGGAGCATCTTCTCGGACGCAGCCGACAGATCGATCTCGGCCGTCGTTTTGCACCCCGTGGTTGAGGTGGTCGTCAGGCGAATGAGAGGAGGGACTGCGGGTAAGGGAGAGGGTGCCGACACCGTATTGTCGGGCGCGTGGGAAGCAGGGCCCATGTACTCGGGCTTGTCGCCGGTGCCGAAGAGTGAGCGGAGCCAACCCATGTACGCGTCTCCTCTGAATTGTCGCGAGCCTACCCGCAGCGAGGCACCGGCCGGCCCGCTCTCGCTCGTCGGTGATCCAACGCAGAAGAGCGCTGCCCGCCCTGGCTGAAGCCGGGGCGGGCAGCGCGCGGGCGGCTGGTCTGGCCGAAGACCCTAGCGGCTACTTCGCCTAGCCCCTCGGAGGAAGCGGATCCTTCCGTACAAGCTCTTCGTCCCGGTGGTGTCGTCGAGGTTGTGCACTGTGTCCTCGACGCTTCCGCTTGCCGCAGTCGCCCATTGCAGATCGGAACCAACCCACTGAGCACCTTCCCCAAAATTATAGCGAAGCTAGCGTTGCTCGGCCGTGGAACGCGCAAGTAGCCGCCTTAGGCCCTCGACTCCAGCCTGAAGAGAACCTCGTGCAAATCACGTCGACCATGTCGATCCTTATGATTCACTTCCGAGCCACCAAGTGTTGAATGGCGCATCGGAATTCGAAGTTCAGTAACCTTGAAAATCGGCTCAGCCAACATTCGGATATCGGTAACAGTGAGGCCATTGCTGCGCACGCCTTCTGGGTACGTCCACAGGACAGTCGTTTGGTTGGCCGCAAGGGCCGTGAGCAGCTTCCCGGTTGCATTCACCGCCTGTGTTCTTCTACTGAAATCGGATGATGGGCGATCACTGTTGACCGGTGCTCGTCCGGCGCCGAAAACGCCCTCCCACCCGCCGCGCGCAATACCCTCAAGTACGTGATAAAAACGCCCGTACTGTGCGTCGGAGTATGGGGGGTCGCAAAAGACGAGGTCGCCAGGACGAGCGTAGTTATCCGCAAAATCGACGCTGTCACCGGTCGTTGCTTTGCCCCTAACCAACGCGGAGATAGGCGCGATGGCGTCAAGCTGACGTTGCACTTCAGACATAATGTCGATCCGCCACGACGAGCGGATATGTGGCAGCAAACGTTCAGTTGGCCGGAAAGGTTGCGCAGTGTGTCCAGGCGACGCTGAGGCACGCGATGCCGTTCGAAGCAGTGCTGCAAGGGCTACTGTCCGGTGCGGCGCGCGAACTGGCATGGCTATATAGAGTGCCGATAAGTGGAGGGCCTGCAGTGGCGAGAAATAGTATCCTCCGTAGTCGGACCAGATGAAAGCTCCATCGAGTGGCATTCGACAAAGAAGGCGACCCTGTTCCACCGAGTCAGCCTCGTCCGGCTGACTGAAGGACGAGGCAACCCGCGCAAGTTCCGCGTGTTCAGATAAGAACAGATCGGCTCTCAATTTCCAGCGCGCGAACAAGCGACTTGCGTCTAATGCCTGTGTTCGCTCAATCGTGGCACCCGCCAAAGCTCTACTGAAATGCATCAAGTCAACAGCGACCACCGGAACAGCAGAACGCGTCGCAACATACCGCGATACCGAACCCGACCCTGCGAAGAGGTCAACGAATCTGCCCGACCGGGGGCTCATTTCGTCGAGTAACTCTCCCAGATCGCCAGCGAGCATGCCGGATTTTGAGCCCATATACTTCAAATGATCACCACAAGGGGACTATGCTACAGCCCACGCGGCAACTCGTTCAAAGCCGGAGAGAATGTGTAGTTGTTCGGCGAGTTCTTCGGCAACCACAGCCATCTCCGCTGGATCATCTTCGTCGTCGATCAGGCCAAGCTCGTCGATTAGAGCACTAATTCCGTCGTAGAGATCGATGAAACTCCTCGGTGTGCCCGCAGGCACCCGAATGCCGTGCAATGTCAGCATGTCGTTCAGCCAAAAGTGGACGCTGTCCGTCGAGCACCCAGCTCCAATCATGAGATCCCTTGTCGCACCAGTCGCCATCCGTAGAAGGATTACGGCGCGTCCCACCATCCCCGTCAGCTGACGCGCAAGGTTCTCAGAAGTAAGGTCAAGCGAGGCGCTCTGGAGTATGGCTGGACTTGGCCATTGAGCCGGATCATCAAGGAAGTCCGCAACGGAATTACCCGCGCCTGCTCCGAGGACCTTATCGACCCAATACTGGTTCATCGAGTCATACTCGAGCGGAACTCGAATCTTCTTATCCTTCGGATCCCGAGCGGAGAACCGTTCGAAGGCGTCTCGCATTATGTACTGGTCAAGGTTTTCGAAAGCGTTGGATGGGACAGGTTCGAGGAGCATCCAGACCTGCTGATAGAGATCGCTGACGAAAGCCGGAGTGACTCCAGTGGTGGTCAGTTTCAACCGCGTCGGATTGTAGCTAAGTTGGTTTCGGAGCTCCCGGTCGTGGGAGAAGCGAGCGACGTCCATTCCCCACTGCTCCATGATCGGGGCAATTGTAGACTTCAGCGAGGAAGGCATCGGCCTTTCGGCCACCCACTTGCCTAACGGCTCTCCACGGAGCTGCAATGATTCCGCGTAGAAGCGCGTTGCCGTGTCTGTCTTTGTCCAGTGCCTGAACAGCACCCAGATCGCTTGGTGCGCGTTGCCCGCGACCGAACTGGCCGAGTTCGGAAACGGTATGGACTTTGCACCGGACGTCGTAAGACTAAGGTTCTGCTTATTAAGAGCGTTATTCATAAGCATTTACCAGCCGAGTCGGTAAAGTTCGAGGCGGGTGACGGTGCGAATGAGGTTGGGAAGTTCTGTAAGACGTCCGCGATAGCCGGTCTTGAGGATTTTCCAGTTCTTCCAGTGCGCGATGCATCTTTCGACCGCCGAACGGATGGAGGAGATGTATCGGTTGGCTGTACGTGTGTTGTCATCATGTTGTCCGTGGTGAAATTTTTTCCGGGGAGTGACTGCGGTGGTTCCGACGTACGCTGGGTCCGCTATCCACTCGGCATTATCGAGAATCGGTTCCCATCCACACAGGCTGATGGTCGCTCGGTCGTGCCGAGCGCCGGGGGTCGGATCGGACACGCAAAGCAAGTTACCGTTCACGTCCGAGGCAACTTGCACGTTCAGCCCTTGACGGTGTCGCTTCCCGGAGTAGTTCGCTCTCCCCGTCACGGCGCGGTTCCCGGTGGGAACATCGGTGCCGTCGACCAGGACCACTCGGCCCTGGATAGCCGTCTTTAAACACACCCCCGACAAACAGCAGGCCTGCTCGATCAGCGGGACGATCCGCCGATATGCGCGAGAAATCGTGGGCTGCGACACACCGAACATATCCGCGATAGTCGCTTGGTTCACGTTCTGCCGCAATAAGATCAGGGTCATAACGACCTGCTCGCGAATGTTCAGCAGCACCGGGCGTCCCGAAACCTCACCCCTCCCCGTGACAATCTGCCATATCCGACAGATCAGCTCCGTCAATTGCTCCGCATCCAGGCCTGTAGTAGAGTCGTACCGCATCGGCTTCCCGTTCCGAAAATAGCGAGCTTTGGAACTTCTATTCTCCCGAATGGGAAGCCGATGCCTCGGAACGACACGCCCGAATCAGACCTTATGAATAACGCTCTAAGCAGAACCACACCGTGACGAAAAAGAAGCGCGTGCATTGCGCGAAGTTCACTGTAATAGAGCAAGTGCTGAGCGACCTCGATGCTGCCGGACGCTATAGCATGCATGGCGCGCCCGAAATAGGTCCACGCATCTGACGCGTGTAGTGGGACCGACGCGGCGGCGTATTCTGCGATCGCAGTTGATACGTCCTCGGCATAAGGTGGCTTCTTCACGACCTTTGTGCCATTCCCAAGAAGATGACCATCTTCGAGCCACGTTGAACGAGGAAAGTTCGGCATAAGCCTCGCGAACGCATTGGTGACTTCGTCAGGACGAGCGTTCTTCACGACGTTGTCAATCGCGTTTAGCTCGGTCCCGGTCCAGCTCTCCCATGGCTGCGGCTTCGGGAGGTCAGTCGACGTGCCTGCGCCTGAGGTCTGGGTTTGACTGTCCACCTGGTGCGTATCAGGCATCTCGATAATCCAGTGCTTTCTGAGCGAGATTCGCAATGAACGTGTGGCCTGAGGCGGCGAGGTGATCGAACATTCGTTCTCGAAGCACGTTGTACCCGCCGGTACCCCGCAGTGCCTGCTTACTTTCTCTTTCGGCTTTAGTCAGGGATTTGGCTCGAGAGTTTCTCCAATCAAAACTCGTTAGCTCCTCACCCAGAGGCTTATGCAAAATTGGTTTTTTGCCGAGTGAAAAAGATGAGTCCGCGGACGGCGTTGAAGGCATCTCGGAAGGTGCGCAGTGGCCGCCGGTAGTCGGTGTGGAATATCCGCCAGGTCTTGATGCTAGCAATTGTTCTCTCGATCACGTAGCGGTGGGTGTTCACGAAGCGATTGTGGTGTTTGGCGTAATTTGGCAGATGTTCTTCGCTTGGCCTCTTCTTTATTGGTGTGACCATTCCGGTGCCTTGATAGCCTTTGTCGGCCAGCGTGTTCGAGAGGTTAACGGTGTCGGCCAACCCGGTTTCTCGAAACGCGTGGGCATCGTGATGCTTGCCCGCGATCGGATCCGAAATGTGGATCAACCGACCGGAGAGATCGGCGAGGACCTGGCAGTTGTGCCCCGTGGTCATGTGTTTCCCGGAGTACAGCTCTGGCGCGTCCGACCAGGACCAGCACGGCAGGAGCGTGCCGTCGATGACGGCCGTTGTCCCGCGGAGCGCGGCCTCGACGTCCGGTTGCTCGTCGTCTATCACGACATTGAGCATCGCCTCAACCGACGCGATCGTTCGCGACACGGTCGACTGACTGACACCGACCACATCAGCGATCAACTGCTCGGTCACATTCTGGCGATAATAGAGAAGAGTGACCCGCAATGCTCCCTCGAGGGAAAGTCTGCGCGGACGTCCTCGCCGCCGACGCCACATGAACTCGTTCTCGATCCGTTCGGCGAGGATCGCGTAGTGCTCGGCCGTCATTCCCGTAGTAGACTGTGTGCGCACCGGCTGGTTCCTTTGCGAAGAGTTTCTGTTAAAGGCTGCTCTTCAATCAAAGCGGATTAGCCGGTGTTATTCGTGACCGACACGCGCAAATCCATCTCGATCAATCGTATTTTGCATAAGCCTCCCAGTTCCGTTAGGAACCGGCCGATTTCGTTCGAACTCAGCGTCTCCATGGCCTCGTCTAGTTGACTCTCTGGGGAAACTTTCATATCCTCATCGATACGCCACTCTGCAAGCTGCAGCTCGATCTGACCCAGGTATGCCAGATCGTTTAGGACCATATGGAAGCCGCGAACGCCCTGGTCCGAAGCAAGAAGGCTTGTTTCACCACTGAAGGCGGGATCGTTGCGGGGATCGTCCGGTTCAACTAGGACTTCGCCGGCACGGCGGAGATCTAATGCCCATTCGATGTGTCGGTCATTAAAAACTGCCTCTGCCAGTGCTTGCCAAGCAAAGATTAGAAAAGCACTCTGCTGACCGCGCGGCCAGTTAAGCCCCGAATTATTTGCAGCGCCACCAAATAGTCCTCCAAATCCCTTGTTGCCGCGGAACGGGCGAACGAAGGTTGTGGTCAACGAGCGGACAAATGCGGCCTGGGTAACTGGCCGCTGCGCCTTCATGCCAGTTTGCCCCAGCATATTAATACGGTCGTACCAAACGCTCCGCGCATCGCCCCAGAGCGACTCGACAAGCTCCTGCGCACGAGTCTCGCGATAGACGTTGAGTGATTCTCCGGCCTCTAGCCAGTCCTGCTCCCGCAAGAGGGGATATAAATCGTACGCGAGAGATGCGTTGATGCGTTTCGGCTTTATGTTCACTGTCCAGAAAAGGTACGCTTGCCAGGAGAAGTCGAGGCCGACAAACAGCACCACTGGAACTTCAAAGTCGTCGCTTCCGTCTTCGTCGAATGCGGAAAGGCGATGTTGGCCGTCGATAATCTCAAGCGGATGCGCGCCTAATGGGCGCCACTTGCTTGGTGTCCAGGACTTCGGAAGTTCAATTCTTGCGTTGTTGTCTCCGTCAATTTCGACCGAGACGGCGTCATCGGTGGCAAGATGGCTCGAGCCCCGCTTGTCCCCGGGCGGCACCACGTTCGCAATTATCGCCGTGGGCAACCACCCGGGCTTTCGAAGTGAACGGCGCTCACCGCTGTCCAACTGCCGTTTTCCCATGCTCGAAAGCGGGTAACCGACGTGAATGTAGCGTCGGATCTCAGAGGTGCGGTCCTCCTCGAGTGACCGCTGCACGGAGGTGTCCTGTGAGCGCGGAGTCACCCCCGACGCATCGCGCTGGTGGACGTCGGAGAGGCTTCTGAGGTGCCCCATTCTTTCTGGACCACCGCGGAATTGGTAGGATTACCGCGATGACCGAAAGGAAGGCCCGGGATGTCCAGTTCCCGTGGGAAGTATTCTCCGGAGTTCCGCGCGGAGGCAGTGCGCGAGGTGATTGATAGGTCGCGATCCGTCGCGGACGTCGCTCGAGAGCTCGGACTGGTTCCGCAGACCCTCACTAATTGGGTGGCTGCGCATCGCCGAAGCAGTGCCGGCGGCGAAGAAGAACTGACCGTTCAGGACAGGGCGCGAATAAAGGAACTCGAACGGCGGGTCCGCGAACTCGAAGAGGAAAACCTGTTTTTGGGAAAAGCATCCGCGTTCTTCGCGAAGAAGTTCCGCTAGCCGCCAAGCTCGAACTCATTCGCCGCGAAGAACGCGACCCCAGCCGCACGCTATCAATCCGCGGACTGTGCCAGGCGGTCGGCGTCAATCGATCTAGCTATTACGAATGGCGCGATCGCAAGACCTCCGCAACCGCTGAATGGCGTATAGGTATCACCGAACTCATCCGAACAGCCTTTCAGGCCTCCGATGGCACCTACGGCTACCGCCGCATCACCGCGCAGCTGGCGCGGTGGGGCCGTCCAGTCGCCCACGAGACCGTCCGCCGGCTCATGCGCGCAGCAGGACTGGAACCCTGCCAGCCCAAGCCCTGGCGGCCGGTGACCACGACCCCAGGCGATCCGACTGACATCCCCGACCTCGTCAAGCGGGACTTCACCGCAAACCGACCCGGCTGCAAATGGGTCGGTGATATCACCTATATCCGCACCTGGGAAGGATGGGTCTACCTCGCGACCGTCCTCGACTGCTATTCAAAGAAGGTCGTCGGGTACGCCCTCGCCGACCACATGCGTACCGAACTCGTCAGCGAAGCTCTCGAAATGGCGGCAAGGAACCAGCCGAACCGGGCCGCGAAAACGATCTTCCACAGCGACCGCGGCTCCGTTTACACCTCCGCCGACTTCGGGAAACTCGCGAAGAAGCTCGACATCAGACAATCGATGGGCCGGACGGGAGTCTGCTGGGACAACGCGTGGGCCGAATCATTCAACGGAACACTGAAGAACGAGCGCTGCAATCGCACTCAATATCCGACAAGAGAGAAAGCGATCCGCGACGTGACACGGTACATCGAACTGCGTTACAATCAACAACGACTTCACTCGGGGCTTGGCTATCGGACCCCGAACGAAGCCGAGCAGGCATGGATCACCGAGAACCTCGCCGCGTAGACAACTATTCAACTGGTCCAGGAAACGTTGGGCAGCTCATTCTGAGCTGCGATGCGCGCATGGAGGTGAGGTAGAACTCGCGCGGTGGGGGCGACTGAAACTTCGAAGAGTCCGTCGGAACCTCATCCCACTCCGGCAACCACTGCCGCACTCTAATCGCTGAGATCCCCATCGTTCCCTACCCTCGTAGCCTGACTGGTACCTACCCAACCTAGTGCCCACGAGGGGGCAGGTTGCGCGGGTGGTTCGTTGCGCGCGCTTGGGTCTTCGGGGTCTGGGGAGCCAGCGACCGCTTAGTTGGAGGCAGGTGGCGGGGGCCTCGTCCTGCTCGACGATCTGCGCCCCCCAAGGCTTCACGTAGGCGGCCATCAGGCTCAGGAGTGGTGCTGACGCGAGGAGTACGGCGAGCTCGGCTGGCCACCCGCGCAGAAGCGTGGCTCGAGGTAGCTCCCAGCGTGTTGCTTCGGTAGCGTGCGACGCATGGAGACCACTTCGGAACCTGTCGGCAAAAGGCTGCGAGTCGGCCATGTCTCTGAACGTGGAGGAATCAACGCCATTCGGACGTTGCTCGAGGCGAATGGATTAGTTGTGGATGAGGTTGATGGCCGCGCGGACTACGGGCGCGATCTGAACGTTGACATAACTCGAAAGGGTCAGCTAACCGGCGCAATCGTTGGGGTGCAAGTCAAAGGCGGGCGGAGCTACCTTCGTCGTGGAAGGTGGGTAATACCTGCGTCACCGGCGGACTGGGAATACTGGCGTTCGTCCACACTCACTATCGTGGGTATGACGTGGGATCCGGAGGATAAGATGCTTCGCTGGGTCAATCTCAGCCAGCGTGCGCGGTCCATGGTGACAAGCTCGTCGCAGAGTTTTGCCTTCGAAGTCCAAAATGACCGAATTGCTGAAGTTGAAACCGCACAGACATTAAATCAAGATAACTTTGACAATTTCGTCTACGAGATTGAGCAATATCTAAACGTAAGTAGATCCTCGTCGTTTCTTGAATTGGTTTCCACCGATGATGAGATTCGCGCGCGAGGTGTTGCCGCCTGTTGGACTCTCGGACGACATGATCCGGAGCCAATGATCCTATTACGCCGACTCCTGCCCGGACTCCGCGGTAAAAGTCTCGCGTCCGGACTGACTGCACTCGCTCACGTCACGTCGCACCCCGACATTTTCTGGACCCCTGCGAATTGGATTTCTGAACCAGTGAAGTCCAGGGTGAGAGAAGCGCTGCGGTGGTCGCCCGGCGAGCTGGTTGCACTCGTGCATGAGGTGGAGATGCTTGACGTCGAGGGCGGTGCTTGGAGCCGCGGAGGACTCGGGCAGAGTCTTTGGTCAATAATGGCAGTTGACCCGCTGCTTCAAGGGTCACTGGAGCGCGCTGTGAAGCTCGCTGTTATAGAGCGAAGAATCGATGCTGCCGTTAGAATGCTGATCTGCTTCCAGTGGCTTGCGGCTAATCCGCTGGACGAGCTGACGAAGCTTTTACAGGCCACCCCTGAGCTCAGCGGCCACGAGACGGTAAATGAGCTTCTGAACCTCATCGAATTGCACGGGCGGGTGGACATCTACTAGTCGACATCCGCCCTAAGCGGAGCGGTCTCACGAGCCATGCACGTTTCGAAGACGTGGCTTTCGCTGCGTTGTGTCGCGCTTTTGCGATGAGGGTGACCCCAGTCCAGCTATCGGAGAAATTTGCGAACTGCGAGCAGGCACGCCTCAAGCTTGGCTGGCGATGCTTCGCCTGCGAACTCGATTCGACCAACGGGTCCCTCGAGCCAGAGATTTACGGCGGTTGGATCGTCGAACGAGCGCGCGATGACGTTCAACTCGTGAACGCTCGTCCACGCTATGACTCGCGCAACGGGCGCTCCGTCAAAGGAAAAGTCGTGATCGAGCGTTAATATTGCGGTCGATGTTATAAGCCTGACGTGGACTGATGACTCACCTTTGGTGTCGTGGTCGAACCACGCGGCATTCGCGGCGAGGTCTTCGGGTCCGAGCGCGGTTGCTAGCGACGCCAGAGCGTTGCCGTACCCACTGCGGCTGGAGGATAGCCTCAGGCCGATGGCTTCGTGGAGTTCAAGCGGTGACATCGATGTCTCATCTCTCTCGGCGACGTTTGAGTTGGGGACCATCATGGCAAGTGGCGTCCAACTTAGCTACTGCCGTTAGTTCTTTGGGCGTGCTCAGGAGACGCCATCTGCTGTGGCGCTTCCTCAGGACTCATTCCTCGGATGCGATGGATGAGCTGCCAACGCTGAGGTTGAGTTGGCGCCGCGTGAGCCGCTCATCGGTGCCGTGACAGATGCTCAGCGTGCGGAAGCGACCCGCCGGCACCGCACCTTGCGACCGGCCTATGCCTCACGCTCCGAAGCGAGCAACACGATTTGTAGGGCGCGGGAGGGCATCGAGCGACGCGCCGGTCGCGCCCACTGCTCAGCGCATCGACAAGAAAATGTTCGTCCGTGCGGTAAGTGCGTTTGTCAGACAGAAGGGCGTATCAGCCCGGCTACATGCCTGACGGCAGCGAGCCTGCTACTTGGTTCACTCCGTTCGCTCCACCCGAGCCTGCAGCCGAGCCTTCATCGTCTTCGGGTCGACGCCGTACAGCGCACCGAGCCGGTTCAACGACCAGCCCCGCGTCTTCAGCGACGCCGCATCCTCCAGCTGCCTCTCCGTCAGCACAACCTGACGCACCGGAACGTGCTGCTGCCTGAGGGCCGAGCGCACCGCTTCGCGGCTCACGCCCCAAGACGTGGCGAGCTGGCGGATGTTCCCACCGGCCGCGTACTCAGCCGCCAGCTTGGCCTTCTGCTCGCCGGACAGCCGCACCTGACGCTGACGGAGGGCCCGCACACCAACCGGGGGAGCGGCCTTTTCTGGCTCCTTACCCCTGTTGATCTCGGTCCTGGCAGCCACCAGCGCGCGCTCCCATCTTTTTTGATTAGTTGCAGATAGGTGCACCGCAGTGTCGTTACTAAGACCCTTGCCACAGAAAATCGGCGCGTTTGCGCCGTCGCTGGCCTCCAAGAGGCTGGTACGGGTCCGAGCACCACTCCTAGGAGTGGTGCTTTTTTCGTGTGCACTGGCCCGGACCGCCTGCGACGTGATCGTTGCGAACGGCTCGTTCAGTTCAGCCGTGATCGTCTCGTCCGTGTGCACGAGGACCCGTTCGAAGAAGACCTGGTTCAAGAGGCGCCTGATGTAATCGGGAGCGCGTTCGTACTGGGTGGCGCACTCCATGGTGACGTCGAGGACGAGGTGGATGGCGTGCTCGACGTCCGCGAAACGCCGAGCTCTTGCGACTGCGGAACGTCAATGGGCGGGGGTGGCCTGGGCGGTCCAGGCGCCCTTAATCAGCTTTCGGGAATATCCTACAGCTGAGGTCCCGGAGTTGCGCATGATTGAACTGATGGTGGGCGACCTTCAGCGTATCCGACTTTACGCCGAGAAGGGCTTTCAAACGCCGCAAGTAATTCCTCAAAGAGTCTGGAAAGCGTATGAGGATCTTGTGTCGGCTGGATTCGATAGCCAAATGGCCTGGTTTCAAGTGTGCCTTCGTGGCTGTACTCCAATGCGCTCACTGGATTCTCAGCGCCGTTGACTCTTGTCTTCTCTGTCATCTTCAGCGTGATGCGGGCGGTGCGGCTGGTGCACGATTTGATTGCCAGGAGGGACGCGCGGCCGGCCAAGCAAGTCGTGCTAAAGAAGATGCGGTAGTCGCGTCGAAGGTCTTCTAGCATCGATTTTCTTTTGTCAGATGGTGCCCGTGCTGTCGGCCGCGGTAGAATCGAGACCGGCAGCATTCCCGATTGTGCGATGGGTCAGTACCGTTTCGAGGGCTCGAAGGTGGTCGATCGCTCCTCGATTACTCCTCGGACGCGTAGGGTGGCGCAAAGTTTGTGCCCACTGATTTGCCGGCGGTGCAGGTTGCGCCGTGCATCTTGTCACGACCACCAGGCATGCCGCGACCGCGACCGTGCTGCGCACTTTCGAGAACGTCCCCACTGGCTCAGACTTAGGGACGTCGCCGCTTTCCTCGTGGTCGCGTCTCGGCCTGAGATACTCAGCGCCGTTACGAAGGGGGAGTGATTGTTGCAGGCCAACAGGAACCCCGACGGGTCCTAGGCTGGCCCGATGAGTTCCCTGGCATCGACCCGCCCATTCGTGGGCGCTGCTCGCGTCGCCGTCGGTGCAGCGGCGATCGCGGTGATCCTCCACACTTACGCGCTGAGCATCGCGGTCGGCGATTCAAATCCGTTCGACTACTTCGGCTACTTCACGAACCAGACCAGCCTCCTCGCGAGCGCGGTGCTGATCGTCGCGGGATCGGTCGCGCTTGCCCGCCGTCCGACTCCGGTGTGGCTGAGCTACGTCCGTGGCGCATCGACGGCTTACCTGATCGTCGTCGCCGTGATCTACAACACCCTCGTTCCCGGGACCGGCTCGGCCCCGCCCTGGGTCAGCGCCGTCCTGCACCTGGTGCTTCCCGCGCTCGTCCTCCTCGACTGGACCGTCGCCGCTGACTGCGGACCGCTCTCCTGGCGTCGGCTGTGGGTGCTCCTGCCCTACCCGATCATCTGGGTCATCGTCGTGCTTGTTCGCGGAGCAACCGACGGGTGGGTGCCGTATGGCTTCCTACTCCCCGCTAACGGGGCGCTGTCGCTCGTCGTGCACGTCGCCGGCCTGACCTGCGCGGTGCTGCTCGCCGGCGCGCTCGTCTGGGCATTGAGCCGACGCCGCAGATCGGCCGGCTGATCTCCTGTCCTCCGTCGCCGTGGATCACGAGCGGTGCTGACTCTCGACGTTGGGAGCGCCACCTCTCGTGTGGGTCGCGACTCGGCCCCGGCGGGCTTTGAGCACGCGGAACACGAGATTGATCACCAGCAACCCCGCTCCAGCCGGGATGGCGCCGGCCGTGAGAATCAACGCTTGGAAAAGGAGCGGCTGGCTCATCGGCACTGGGATCAACGACGGCGGAAAGACGACGTTCTCGAGCAGGACGGGAAAAAGGCCGATAGCGATCCCGCACCAGAGGGCACTCACTACAGCTGGAAGCCACGCGACGAGAACAGGCCGACGCGAGAGCTGAGGTGCCCCATTCTTTCTGGACCACCGCGGAATTGGTAGGATTACCGCGATGACCGAAAGGAAGGCCCGGGATGTCCAGTTCCCGTGGGAAGTATTCTCCGGAGTTCCGCGTGGAGGCAGTGCGCGAGGTGATTGATAGGTCGCGATCCGTCGCGGACGTCGCTCGAGAGCTCGGACTGGTTCCGCAGACCCTCACTAATTGGGTGGCTGCGCATCGCCGAAGCAGTGCCGGCGGCGAAGAAGAACTGACCGTTCAGGACAGGGCGCGAATAAAGGAACTCGAACGGCGGGTCCGCGAACTCGAAGAGGAAAACCTGTTTTTGGGAAAAGCATCCGCGTTCTTCGCGAAGAAGTTCCGCTAGCCGCCAAGCTCGAACTCATTCGCCGCGAAGAACGCGACCCCAGCCGCACGCTATCAATCCGCGGACTGTGCCAGGCGGTCGGCGTCAATCGATCTAGCTATTACGAATGGCGCGATCGCAAGACCTCCGCAACCGCTGAATGGCGTATAGGTATCACCGAACTCATCCGAACAGCCTTTCAGGCCTCCGATGGCACCTACGGCTACCGCCGCATCACCGCGCAGCTGGCGCGGTGGGGCCGTCCAGTCGCCCACGAGACCGTCCGCCGGCTCATGCGCGCAGCAGGACTGGAACCCTGCCAGCCCAAGCCCTGGCGGCCGGTGACCACGACCCCAGGCGATCCGACTGACATCCCCGACCTCGTCAAGCGGGACTTCACCACAAACCGACCCGGCTGCAAATGGGTCGGTGATATCACCTATATCCGCACCTGGGAAGGATGGGTCTACCTCGCGACCGTCCTCGACTGCTATTCAAAGAAGGTCGTCGGGTACGCCCTCGCCGACCACATGCGTACCGAACTCGTCAGCGAAGCTCTCGAAATGGCGGCAAGGAACCAGCCGAACCGGGCCGCGAAAACGATCTTCCACAGCGACCGCGGCTCCGTTTACACCTCCGCCGACTTCGGGAAACTCGCGAAGAAGCTCGACATCAGACAATCGATGGGCCGGACGGGAGTCTGCTGGGACAACGCGTGGGCCGAATCATTCAACGGAACACTGAAGAACGAGCGCTGCAATCGCACTCAATGAGGCTTATGCAAAATTGGTTTTTTGCCGAGTGAAAAAGATGAGTCCGCGGACGGCGTTGAAGGCATCTCGGAAGGTGCGCAGTGGCCGCCGGTAGTCGGTGTGGAATATCCGCCAGGTCTTGATGCTAGCAATTGTTCTCTCGATCACGTAGCGGTGGGTGTTCACGAAGCGATTGTGGTGTTTGGCGTAATTTGGCAGATGTTCTTCGCTTGGCCTCTTCTTTATTGGTGTGACCATTCCGGTGCCTTGATAGCCTTTGTCGGCCAGCGTGTTCGAGAGGTTAACGGTGTCGGCCAACCCGGTTTCTCGAAACGCGTGGGCATCGTGATGCTTGCCCGCGATCGGATCCGAAATGTGGATCAACCGACCGGAGAGATCGGCGAGGACCTGGCAGTTGTGCCCCGTGGTCATGTGTTTCCCGGAGTACAGCTCTGGCGCGTCCGACCAGGACCAGCACGGCAGGAGCGTGCCGTCGATGACGGCCGTTGTCCCGCGGAGCGCGGCCTCGACGTCCGGTTGCTCGTCGTCTATCACGACATTGAGCATCGCCTCAACCGACGCGATCGTTCGCGACACGGTCGACTGACTGACACCGACCACATCAGCGATCAACTGCTCGGTCACATTCTGGCGATAATAGAGAAGAGTGACCCGCAATGCTCCCTCGAGGGAAAGTCTGCGCGGACGTCCTCGCCGCCGACGCCACATGAACTCGTTCTCGATCCGTTCGGCGAGGATCGCGTAGTGCTCGGCCGTCATTCCCGTAGTAGACTGTGTGCGCACCGGCTGGTTCCTTTGCGAAGAGTTTCTGTTAAAGGCTGCTCTTCAATCAAAGCGGATTAGCCGGTGTTATTCGTGACCGACACGCGCAAATCCATCTCGATCAATCGTATTTTGCATAAGCCTCCTTGATAGCCTTTGTCGGCCAGCGTGTTCGAGAGGTTAACGGTGTCGGCCAACCCGGTTTCTCGAAACGCGTGGGCATCGTGATGCTTGCCCGCGATCGGATCCGAAATGTGGATCAACCGACCGGAGAGATCGGCGAGGACCTGGCAGTTGTGCCCCGTGGTCATGTGTTTCCCGGAGTACAGCTCTGGCGCGTCCGACCAGGACCAGCACGGCAGGAGCGTGCCGTCGATGACGGCCGTTGTCCCGCGGAGCGCGGCCTCGACGTCCGGTTGCTCGTCGTCTATCACGACATTGAGCATCGCCTCAACCGACGCGATCGTTCGCGACACGGTCGACTGACTGACACCGACCACATCAGCGATCAACTGCTCGGTCACATTCTGGCGATAATAGAGAAGAGTGACCCGCAATGCTCCCTCGAGGGAAAGTCTGCGCGGACGTCCTCGCCGCCGACGCCACATGAACTCGTTCTCGATCCGTTCGGCGAGGATCGCGTAGTGCTCGGCCGTCATTCCCGTAGTAGACTGTGTGCGCACCGGCTGGTTCCTTTGCGAAGAGTTTCTGTTAGAGGCTGCTCTTCAATCAAAGCGGATTAGCCGGTGTTATTCGTGACCGACACGCGCAAATCCATCTCGATCAATCGTATTTTGCATAAGCCTCAATATCCGACAAGAGAGAAAGCGATCCGCGACGTGACACGGTACATCGAACTGCGTTACAATCAACAACGACTTCACTCGGGGCTTGGCTATCGGACCCCGAACGAAGCCGAGCAGGCATGGATCACCGAGAACCTCGCCGCGTAGACAACTATTCAACTGGTCCAGGAAACGTTGGGCAGCTCAAGCCTCCGGGGAGCGACGTACCCACCGACAGCGGCAACGACAATCGAGATGACGGCACCTACCCCGCCGGCGCCGATCGCGATGGCCCCCTCGGATGGATCCGCGTCCGTGATCCCCAGAGCCACTATGAAGCTGCTGAACATCAGAACCACGGCGGCGAGCACGGTGACCACGCCGGCGGCGGTCCAGCAGATGAACGCGTTCACAGATCCATCGGGTGCTGGAGTCGCCGCCCGCAAGTCGGTATCGACGTCTGTTGCTTGCTCATTCGTTGGTGGGGCCTCGATGGTGTTCGCGTGGTCGGAGGACGGCTTGAAGTCGGAGAGTGGCTCGTAGGTGTTGGCCGCGTGCGGTCGATTCGCTGACTCCGAGGATTGTCGCGGCCTCGGGGAGGGTAAAGCCGTCCCAGAGCATGAGCCGGATCAGTTCGGACTGATACTTCGGGAGCGAGTCGAGAGCTGTGCGGATGTGGCGGGTGTTCGCGTCGACCGGATCCGGTCGGTGGGTGTCGAAGTGCTGGCGGAGTTTCTAGGTGAGGCCGTCGTTCCGGATGGCTCCTCGTGCGGTGTTCGAGTGGACTCTGCGGGCGACGCCTAACAAGCGGTCAGAACTTTGGCAAATCGGGCATCATTTCGCGGTTCTCGTGGGAACATCGGTGCCGTCCACTAAGACCGTTCGGCCTAAGACAGCTGCCTCCCCCCGGGTAGGTAGCAGGCCTGCTCGATCACCGGGGAAGCAACCCGGGGGCGGGAGACTTCACCTACGAGGAACTCTTTCTGGGCGTTGTCAGTAGCTACGCGGTGCTCCGCACCCACGCGATGCTCGGCACTTACCTGTAGGACTGCGACGACGTGCTTCGAGAGCATGTCCGCGTAGCCCTCCTCGGGTTCTCACGGGCGCCGGAGGGGCGCTCGCGGGCGTTCGCCCAGACGACTCCGCCATGATCGAGGCTGGTACTCGACGGAAGGTTATCTGTGAGCATGTTCAAGCGCGTTCTCGGCATGGCGTCGAAGGCGCTCGATTCCAAGGGTGGATCGTCTTCGGGCGGAACGACCGACTGGCGCGATCTGGTGCGCACGGCCGCCGACAGGGTGACGGGCGACGCCCGGACCGGGCAGCCGCCGCACGGATCCGCGCAGCCGCGTTCCTCCGCCCGCCCTCAGGACGCCCGGCCCGGGCATCAGCCTGTGGTGACGCAGGAGGACCGCGCGGCGATCGCGCGCGACGACTACCTCCTCCGCACCGCCGACCCGGAGCAGCTGGAGCAGGTGCACCGCGATGCGTTCGCGAAGCTGACGCCGGCGCAGCGCGCTCAGGTGGAGGCGCGCCTCCGAGACGAGCTGCCCGCGAACGAGCAGCCGCGATCCTCCGCCCCCGACGACCTCGCGCGCGCGGCCACGCGGGGCGAGGCGAACAACCCGGGATTCCTGAAAAACATGTTCTCGAAGCCGGGGACCCGCGGCGCCCTCGCGGGCGCGGGCGTCGGAGCCGCGGCGGGCATCGGGCTCGGAGCGGCGGGCGGACTGCTTGCGGCGGTCGCCGGTGGCGCGGTGATCAGCAGCGTCGCGGGTCCGCTCCTGGCGCAGGCTTCGGGCCTCGGAGTGGACTTCGAGAACCTGGCCGGCGGGTTCGGCGACCTGGGTGAGTTCGGTGACATCACCGGCGGTGCGGGCGAGTTCGTCTCCGGCGCGGGCGAGCACCTGTCGGGGCTCGGGGAGCAGGTGTCGGAGTTCGGCTCGGACTTCCCACTGCCGGGACTCGGCGACCTCTTCGACCGCTAGGCGGTCTCAGCCGGAGCGGCCCGGCGGCGGAGGAACGGCGACACGATCGCGAGGGCCGCTCCGAGCACGAACAGCACCGCGCCGACGATCGCCACGGCGGTCGTCGACCAGTCCGGGCGGTCAACAACGGTCGTGCCGTCGAGCAGCGTCCACTCGCAGGCCGCGCCGAGGGGCCACCACGACCAGAAGCCGCGTACCAGCTGGCCGGCTTCGGGAGGGACGCCGCCGAGGCTCCCCCGGCAGAGGTCGTCGAAGCCCTGGGCGCTGAGGGTCGCGTATTGCGCCGGCACGAGTGCGAGTGCGGCGAGGCCGGTGAGGACCAGAACCAGGCCCGCGAGGAGCGCGAGGCGGGCGGTCGTCACTCGCCGCTTCGTCGGGGTCCGGGCGGGAGCGGGCGGCGTCTCGGTCATCGTCCGATGGTGTCATGAGCGGAGGGGGACGGGGCGGGCCGACGGCACCGAGGGGGAAAGGCGTGCATCAGTGCGATGCCGCCCTCTGCTTGACGGCTGCGCCTCGGTTGCGCGCACGTCACCAGAGTCCGCCCTTCGCGCTCAGTCCGGGGTGGGTGGACGCGATGAGGAGGAGGGAGAACGACGCGACCCCGAATACGGAGATCATCACGAGGGCGACGGCGCTGCCACGTGCAGCGCTGAGTCGACCGAGCAGGGGGTGCTCCTTCCTCGGAGCCGCCGGTGTGCACCGAACGGCCCGGTCGAGGAAGGCGTGGGACGAAGGGGGTTGCACGAGGTGCGCGGAGTCGGCGGCGTCGTACCCTCGTCTGCATGGGTGTCGTGTTCTCACTGCTGGTCATCGTCCTGACCGTTCTCGCGCTGGTCGACGTCGTTCGGCAGCCCGACAACGTCGTCCGGAATCTGCCGAAGATCGTGTGGATCCTGCTGATCTTCTTCCTCCCGATCATCGGCGTCTCGCTGTGGTTCCTGCTCGGCCACGAGTGGAAGCGGGGCGACGGCGGCTCGTTCGTTCCCGGCGGCCGTGTGCCCCGCCGCCGGAAGCAGGCGCCGCCGCCGATCGTGGTCCGGCCCGCTCCCAAGAGCACGGAGGAGCAGCTGGCCGATCTCGAGCGCGAGGAGGCGCACTATGCGCGGCTCGCCGAGGAGCAGCGTCGCCGCCGCGAGGGGGAGCGGCCGCTCGACGCGTGAGCGGCCGCTCCGATCGGAGCTACCTCGCGAAGTCCGAAGCGCCCCACTGGATAGCGGCGATCTTCGCCTGGCCTACGACGCTGGGGTGGAAGTCATCGACCGTGCTGATCACGTCTTCGGTGATGGGGGCGGCGGTGAGCGCACCGCCGTCCCAGTCGCAGAGCGGGCCGTCGAGGGTGCAGGCGTGCTGCAGGGCGGAGTTGTACTGCTCAGTCCGCGTCGCGGCTGCCTTGACGGAGGCGGCCGCGGCCGTGCTGTTCAGCGCGCTGCCATCGGCGCCGACTCCGCGGGTGGTCCGGCAGGCGTTGGCGGCGGGCCAGATCACACCTCCGGGTCCGTTCTTGACGACCGACCACTCGGCGGCGATGTTGGGCGTCGACGAGAGGACGATGTGGGCGGTGGGCCAGGCGGTGCGGATGCGAGTGATCGCAGAGAACGCTGCGGACTGGAAGGCGTCGGCCGGGGTCATCGTGTATCCGTCGGCGGCGACGGCGTTCGTGGGTGCGCACAGATCGTTCCCGCCGATCAGGAGGGTGACCACATCCGCATGCACACCGGCGGCGACCGCGGCATCCACATGCGAGGGGACCTGCGCGAGGACATCGCCGCTGTGCGAGTAGTTCGCGGTCGTGATCTGCGTGCCGGGACGCGCCGCGCCCAGTCGTGTGGCGAACGAGTTCACTTCGGGGTTCGTGCCGGTGGCCCAGCTGTTGCTGGGACAGTCCGCCAAGGAGCCACAGGTCGCGTAGCCCTGGGTGATCGAGTCGCCGAGGCTCACCACCGAGAGGGTGTGCGGAGCGCAGGCGCTGGCGGCCTGTGCAGGGACCAGAGCGGCAGCGAGGGCGACGGCTGCGCCGACGGCAAGAGCCCGCGCGCGGCGGGTCCTGGCGTGTCGACGGAGGGACGGGAACAGGCGCATGATCAACCAATCTCTAGGAGTGCAACGGTGAGAAACCGTCGGTCATGAGACTAGGGGCGACGTGCAGCGTTTGTCCCTGAAATGATGACCAAAGAACGAGTCCCGTCAGTACAGACTTCTCCTCGCGCAACGGCAGCAGCTCGGTGTGCACGGCCGTCGCGATCACGGCGATGAGGGCAGCCGCCGCGACGATGAGACGGACCAGCGCGACCGGTCGGCGACCCGCGTGCACCCACGAAGAGGGGGAGAGCGGGGTCGTCGCTCGAACGTAGCGCCGGAGCGCTCAACGCCCGGGCCCATGCTCTGGGCGCGACGCTGCCGGGGCCGGTGTTTGAGGGCCGGATCAGGCCGGGATCTTCGCCCCCAGCAGGTTCGCGGCCGCCTCCGCTGCGCGCTCGGCCTCCTCGACGCTGGAGAAGGGCCCGGTGGAGACGAGGGACGGCGCGCTGGTCAGGCGGGGGTCGATCTCGAGTCGGAACCGGGGCAGCTCCGCTCCGGGAACGACGACAATCCTGACTCCGTTCCGGCTCCATCGCGCGGGTTGGATCGAAGAAATCTGTGTCATGGTGCTCTCCGCTTTCGCGATCATCCGCACAGGTGGCTGACGCCTCGACCGTGCTGGTGTCACGCTACGACCGGTAGTGATCTCTCCGAACGGGCTTGATTTCTCAGGCTCGGCGGGCGTATCGGGTCAGTGCAGCCGGTCGAGGGTGTCGCTGATCCGGCGCAGGCACTCGATCAGCACCGACATCTGTGCGGCGTCGAGATCGGCCAGCACCTCGCTCTCAGCAGCGACCAGGTTGCGCATCGCCTCGTCGACGCGTTTGGAGCCTCGCGGGGTGAGCGAGACGATCTTGCTCCGGGAGTCCGCGGCGTTCTGCTCGCGGACCACGAGCCCGCGGGCTCCGAGCCGGTCGACGCGGCTGGCGAGGTTACCGCTGGAGAGGGCCAGGTGCGTGGCGAGCGCCGAGGGGGTCATCCCGCCCGGTCCACGCTGGCGCAGCAGCGAGAGGAGCTCGAACTCCCACGGGGCGAGGTCGCTGACGGCGAAGGACTGGCGCCGCACCTCCTGCACGCGCGGACTGAGCCGACGCAGACGCGAGACGACGTCGAGCGGCGCGAAATCGAGTTCGGGCAGGGCACCGGCCCACGCGTCGATCACCAGATCGACATCGTCGTCTTCGCGCATTCCCTGATTATCCCGGGTGGCGCGGACGGCGACGACGGGTGGCTCGCGGCGGTAGACGGGCCTAGCCTGTGCGGATGACCGGCTCGGATGCGGGCTCGAGGTCGGCGGCGCAGGGGCGAACGGCGCAGGGGCGCGGGGCTCAGGCGCGGGCGGCCCGCACGTACGCGACGATCGCGTTCGCGTGGCCGTGCCCGAGGCCGTGCTCGGTCTTCAGCCAGGTGACGACCCGTAGGTGCGGCTCGGTGCGCAGGCGTTCGTCGGCGAGGTCGAGCCAGTCCTGGACGGGGCGGCCGTAGGTCTTCTCGATGCTCGGGAAGTAGGAGGCGGGGCCCGTCGGTTTCGCGCCGTCGGCGGGCGGTTCAGGAGCGAGCACGCGGTCGGTCATGCGGTCACGATAGCGAGCGCGCGTCAGTGCGTGTAGGCGGAGGGGTCAAAGCGGCCGAGCTCCTCGCGGAAGGCGAAGGCGAAGTCGGGCCAGAGCAGGGTCAGGCGTCGGTTCTCGTCGAGGTACCAGCTCTCGCAGCCGCCGTTGGTCCAGACGGTGTCAGCGCTCAGGGAGTCCAGGCGGGCGACGGAGGCGGCCTCGGCCTCGGCGGTGACCTCGAGGACCTCCGCTCCGGCGGCGTCGCGGTGGTCGAGGGCGGCCAGGACGTAGTCGATCTGTGTCTCGATCATGTGCACGGCGGAGTTGTGGCCGAGGCTCGCGTTAGGGCCGTTGACGACGAAGAGGCTGGGGAAGCCGTGCACCGCGGTGGACTCGTAGGCCGCCATCCCGTCGGCCCAGCGATCGGCGAGGAGCAGACCGTCGCGGCCGCGGATCCGCCGGGCGAAGGGCGGCCGTGTAGAGAGGAAGCCGGTGGCGAAGACGAGGACGTCGACCTCGTGCCGGACGCCGTCATCGCCGAGGGCCGCGCCCGCCTCGACGCGCCGCAGCGGGCCGGGGACGACGCTGACGTGCGGCTGCGCGAGAGCTGGGTAGTAGTCGTCCGAGAGGAGGACCCGCTTGCAGCCGATCTCGTAGTTCGGCGTGAGGACGGCGCGCAGCTCGGGATCGGCGACCTGCTCGGCCAGGTGGTCCAGCGCCTCCGCCCGGAGCCGATCGATCACCTCGGGGACGGCGACCCGGCCGGCGAAGCCGAGTTCGGCCCGCCAGAACAGCTGCTCGCGGAGGCGGGAGAGGGCTCCGGGCGCGCGGGAGAGGGTGCGGCGCTCCTGCGGCGGGTAGGCGCGGTTTCGCCGCGGGACGACGTACGGGGCCGAGCGTTGGAAGAGCACCACCTCGGCCGCACGCTCCGCGAGGTGCGGCACGATCTGCACAGCGGAGGCGCCCGAACCGACGATCCCGACGCGCGCCCCGTCGAGGTCGACGTCCTCGCGCCAGCGCGCGGAGTGGAAGGCCGGCCCGTCGAACCTGTCGAGCCCCGGCACAGCCGGGAGCCGCGGCTCGGAAAGGCGTCCCGCGCACACGAGCAGGACGGCAGCGGAGTAGTCGCCGCTCGAGGTGCGCACCCGCCAGCGTTGCGACTGCTCGTCGAAGACCGCCTCGAGGACCTCGGTGCCCAGCCGGAGCCGCGGCGCGAGGCCCTCCCGCTCGACGACCCGCTCCAGGTAGGCCTGGATCTCGGCTCCGGGGGCGTACAGCGTCGACCAGTCGGCCTCGGGGGCGAACGAGTAGGAGTAGAGGTGCGAGGGGATGTCGCAGGAGACGCCCGGATAGACGTTGTCGCGCCAGGTGCCGCCGATCCGCTCCGCGCGTTCCAGTACGACGAAGGAGGTGCCGCCGCGTCGCTCGAGGCGCACGGCGGCACCGAGGCCGGCGAATCCGGCTCCGATCACGACGACGTCGACGTCCATCAGACCCTCATCGCGGCCAGGACGCTGCCGGGCGGATCGCGGTGCGGGTCGGCGAGGAAGCGCTCGAGGGTGGCGAGGAGCTCCGCCGGGCGCTCGGCGAGGACGGCGTGACCGGAGTCGACGACGGCGTAGCGGGCGTCGTCGATCGCGCCGAGCAGCGCCTCCGGACCGTCGACACCGACGACGGCGTCGCCGGAGCAGCCGACGATGAGGGCGGGGACGCGGCAGCGCGCGGCGGCCTGGACGACCTCGGCGCGCGCGGAGGCGGCGAGCATCCGCGCGGCGTCGGCGTCCCACGGGGAGGACGGGGTGTCGGAGCGGAGGAGGGCGAGCAGGAGGGCGGCCTCCTCCTGCGCTGTAGGCAGGAGCTGCGGCCAGAGCCGCGCGGTGCGGAGCAGGCGTTCGGTAGGGCGCAGCCAGCCGGCGACGAGGGCGAGGGCGCGCACCCGATCATCGACGGTGGCGAGGGCGACGGCGGCGCCGAGGGAGTGGCCGATCAGCACGGCCTCGTCGGCTCCGAGCGCGTCGAGGGCGGCACGGACGGCGGCGGGGCCGTCGAGCCACGGGTCGCGGAGGTCGACGAGTTCGAGTGCGGCGACCCGGTGCCGCCGAGCCAGCATCGGCAGCAGCAGGGCGGTGTCGCTCCGTGCGCCGCGGCCGACGCCCGTCAGGAGCAGCACCGCCCGGGAGCCCTCGGGGCCGGCGCTCAGCAGACGCACTGCGGATCCCGCGGCCTCGATGCGCTCCTCCCGGACCAGCTCGGCTTGGCGCCGGAGGTACTCGGACTGCGTCATGACACCCGGCGGGTGTGGCGGAGCGGCAGGCGCAGCCGCTGCGGACCCGCCGTCACCGTCGGCGATGCTTGCAGGGCGCGCTCGGGGGCGACCAGTCCGTAGGTGGTGGTGCGCTGGCGCCAGCCCCGGCCGATCTCACCGCTGAGGCGGGCGACGGTCGCGATGTCGAGCGAGCGGTACGCCTCCGCTCCCGCCTCGGGCCGGAGTGCGCCGTCGAGCAGCAGGCCACCGAGGTCGTCGGCTCCACCGCGGAGGAGGATCTGCGCCGCATGCAGCCCGAGCTTGGTCCAGGCGGTCTGCACGTGTGCGATGCGGCCGTGCAAGACGAGCCTGGCAACCGCGTGCACGGCGCGGGTCTCGCGGAGGGTCGGGCCGCCGCGGCTCGCGCGCACAACGGCGGGCGGTGCCTCCGCCGGGACGAACGGCATGGCGATGAACTCGGTGAACCCGCCCGTCTCGTCCTGGATCGCGGCGAGCGTGCGGAGGTGGGCGAGCTGCTGCTGCGGCGTCTCGACGTGTCCGTAGACCATCGTCGAGGTGGAACGGAGGCCGCTTCGATGCGCGGCCGTGATCGCCTCCCGCCAGTCGGCCGCACTCGGGTCGGTGCCTTCGCTGAGGACGGCGCGGACGTCGTCGTCGAGGATGCGCGCCGCGGTGCCGGGCACGGAGTCGACGCCCGCCTCGCGCAGGGCGTCGAGCATCGCGGGCAGGGTGCGACCAGTGCGGCGCGCGACCTCGAGGATCTCCGCGGGTCGGTAGGCGTGCAGGTGCAGCGACGGCTGCCGCTGCGCGAGGGTCCGGACGATGAGGAGGAGGTCGTCGCCCGGGTGCTCGGCAGCGATCGCGCCCTGGAGGCAGAGCTCCGTGGCGCCGAGCGCGACGGCTTCGTCGGCCAGTTCCTCCAACCGTTCGACAGTGAGTCCGCCGGCACCCCAGAGGGACGTGTCGATGTTGCGGTTCACGACGACCGAGACCTCGTCGCCGGCCGCCTCGCGGCGCAGGTCGTCCGCGAGCGCGGCGAGAGCGTCGAGGTCGTCGCCGTCGGCCGCGAGCAGGGCGAGATAGTCGGCGTCCTCGAGTCCGGCCGGGCTCGCTTGTGCCCGCGCGATCACCGGGCCGAGGGTGGGCGCGAGGGGCCGGGGCGGCGCGTCGAGCGACTCCCGGTAGGGCCGGGGGAGGACCGGTGCCGCCTCGTCGGCGAGCCAGGTCTCGCGGTCGGCGAGGGCGGTGACGTAGGGAGCGACGCGGGGGTCGATCCAGGTGTCGGAGTCGCGGAGGTACTGCGGGTGCGCGGTCAGCCGCTCGTGCAGTCGATAGCCGGCGGCCGCGGAAAGCCGAGCGAGGTCGTCGATGTGGGGCCAGGGGCGCTCCGGATTCACGTGGTCGGCTGTGAGCGGGCTGACACCGCCCCAGTCGTCGACCCCGGCGCGCAACAGCAGCCCGAGCTCCTGCTCGTCGGTGAGGTTCGGCGGCGCCTGGATCGTCGCATCGGGGCCGAGCACGAGTCGGGCGACGGCCACGTTCGCGACGTACTCCTGCAGCTCGAGGTCGACCTCGTTCTGCATGGCGGTCCGCGGCTTGGCGCGGAAGTTCTGCACGATGCACTCCTGCACGTGACCCCAGCGCTCGTGCGACTCGCGGATCGCGAAGAGGGCGTCGGCCCGCTCGGCCGCGTTCTCGCCGATGCCCAGCAGCACGCCGGTAGTGAAGGGGATGCGGCTGCGGCCCGCATCCTCGAGTACGCGCAGGCGCAGTGCGGGGTCCTTATCGGGCGAGCCGTAGTGCACGCCGCCCTTCTCGGACCAGAGCCGCTCGGCCGTGGTCTCGAGCATCATGCCCATCGAGGGGGCGACCGGGCGGAGACGTTGCAGTTCAGCCCACGACATCACGCCGGGGTTGAGGTGCGCGACCATGCCGGTCTCGCTCATCACCAGGACGGCCATCGCGCGCACGTACTCGAGCGTCGAGGCGTAGCCGTGCTCGGCGAGCCAGGAGCGGGCGACTGGCCAGCGGTCTTCCGGGCGGTCGCCGAGGGTGAACAGGGCCTCCTTGCAACCCAGCGCGGCTCCGGCGCGGGCGACCTCGAGGATCTCCTCCGGCTCCATGAAGGTCGACTCGCGCTTGGCCGCGAGCCCGCCCGGGGTCTCCACGAACACGCAGTAGTGGCAGCGGTCGCGGCAGAGCTTGGTCAGCGGGACGAAGACTTTGCGCGAGTAGGTGACGATGCCCGACCGTCCGCGGCGGGCGAGTCCCTCGTCACGCACGCGACCGGCGGCGTCGAGGAGCAGGTCGAGGTCGGCTCCGCGGGCGTCGAGGAGGGTCTGGGCACTCGCGCGCGTCAGCGGCTCGCCGCGGTCGAGTCGGGCGAGGAGGGTGGCCGTGGTCATGCGGGAGCGGCCCTTCCGGAGGGGATCGGGGTGGGACGGGAGGTCAGAGCGCGCGCAACCGCGGCGCGAGATCGCGTTCGAAGCTGTCGAAGAAGCGCTGCTGGTCGTCGCCTGGGCTGTGGAAGACCAGGTGGGTGAAGCCCGCATCGACGTAGGGCTTGATCTGCGCGACCGTCTCCTCCGGGTCTGAGCCGACGATCCAGCGCTTCGCGACCTGCTCGATCGGCAGCTCGTCGGCGGCGCGCTCCATGTCGACCGGGTCGGTCAGCGAGTGCTTCTGCTCGGGAGTGAGCGAGAGCGGCGCCCAGAAGCGCGTGTTCTCAAGCGCGAGAGCCGGGTCGGGATCGTAGGAGAGCTTGATCTCGATCATCCGATCGAGGGTGGAGGAGTCGCGGCCGCCCGCCGCCGCGCCCTCCTCGACCGCGGGGAGCAGCTTCTCGGTGTAGAGCTCCATCCCCTTGCCCGACGTGCAGATGAAGCCGTCGCCGGCGCGCCCCGCGTACTTGGCGACGACGGGGCCGCCCGCCGCAATGTAGACCGGCACGCCGTTCTCGGGCTTGTCGTAGATCGACGCCTCGTGGGTGGAGTAGTACTCGCCGTCGAACGTGACGCGGTCGCCCGCCCAGAGCGCGCGCATCAGGCGGACCGCCTCGCGCAGGCGGGCGAAGCGTTCCTTGAAGTCCGGCCAGGTCTGCTCGCCGGCGCCCTGGTAGCCGGTGGCGACTTCGTTCAACGCCTCGCCGGTGCCGACTCCGAGCATGATCCGCTCGGGGTAGAGCACGCCGAGCGTGCCGAACGCCTGTGCGATGACGGCGGGGTTGTAGCGGTAGTGCGGAGTCATCACGGAGGTGCCGAGGCGGATCGTGGAGGTGCGCTCGCCGGCGGCCGCGAGCCAGGCGAGGGAGAACGGGGCGTGGCCGCCCGTGTGCCGCCAGGGCTGGAAGTGGTCGGAGACGACCGCGCTCTCGAAGCCGTGCCGCTCGGCGCTGACCGCGAGCTCCACGAGCTCGCGCGCGCCGAACTGCTCCGCCGATGCCTTGTACCCGAGCGTGATCGTCATCTGCAGCCTTTGTGAGAGGTGGGGCGGCCCCTGGAGACGGGGCAACCCCTCCATTCTGCGCCTGCTGCGCCGACGAGCGGGACGGGTGGACGGACCTGGGGAGGCCATGTCCAGATTCGCGGTTGTGGAGGAGCGTTAGGCCGCGGGAGCCGCGATGTTCACCATCCAGCCGACGCCGTAGCGGTCGACCAGCATCCCGAAGCGATCGCCCCACGGCGAGGCGACCAGCGGTTCGAGGACCGTGCCGCCTTCGGCCAGGCCCTCCCAGTAGCCGCTGAGCTCCGCGTCGTCGTCCCCGAAGAGCGCGATCGTGATGCGGGCGCCCGTCTCGGCGGGGCCCGAGGAGGGGGAGTCGGAGCCCATCAGGATCATCCCGCTGGGTGTGACGAGCTGCGCGTGCATGATCCGGTCCTGATCGGCCGGGTCCTCGCTCATCCCGACGTCGCCGAAGCGGCTCGAGGTGAGTTCGCCGCCGAGGACGCCGCGATAGAACTCCATCGCCTCCTGCGCGGAGCCGTCGAAGCCGATGTAGGGGGTCAGTGAAGTGGGCACGGCGCGCCTTTCCGTCGAGGTCCGCCCAGTATCTCCGCGTCATGCCGCGAGCACCAGAGGGATCGGCGGAGGGGCGCTGCAGCCGCCCCGCTCAGAGGTCGTCGCGGGTGGGCGGGTTCGCGCCGGGGCGTGACGTCGTGATGCCGGCGACCTGCGCCGCGTGGCGACCGATCAAGTGCAGGGCGGGGCCGTCGAGCACCGGGCCGTTCGCCGCGCCGAGTCCCTGGCGGAACGCCTCGTCGAGGATCGCGCCCATCGCGGAGTCGCCGGCGCCGATCGTGTCGGCCACGACAATCTGCGCGGCGGGCACGGTGACCCGGGTGAGGGCTGAGGCCAGGAGCAGTCCCTCCGCTCCGCGCGTCACGACCGCGAGCTGCGGCCCGAGCGCGAGCAGGCGGCTGAGCACCTCGTCCAGCTGCATCGTCGGGTACAGCCACTCCGCGTCTTCATCGCTGAGCTTCACGACCTCGCAGGCGGCCGCCACCCGCTCGAAGCGGGCGAGCGCCCCGGCGTGGGCCCCGACCAGTGCCGGGCGGATGTTCGCATCGACGCTCGCCGTCACTCCGGCCGGCAGGGCCTCGAGCAGCTCGAGCACGGCGGATCCGCCCGGCTCGAGGAAGATCGCGATGGAGCCGGTGTGCACGTGCGCGGCGCCGCTGGGATCGGCGGCCGGAGGGTTCCAGGCGAGGTCGAACACGTAGCGCGCCGAGCCGTCCGCGGCGAGCACCGCCCGCGCGGTGGAGGTGCGCGCCGCGTCACCGTGCCGCACCTCGACTCCTGAGGCCTCGAGGTGCGCGCGGATGCGGCGGCCGCGCTCGTCGTCGGCGATGTCGGTGACGAGGGTTGCGGATCGTCCGAGGCGGGCGAGGGTGAGGGCGACGTTGGCGGGAGACCCGCCGACGTGCTCCGTGGCGCTGCCGTCGCGCTCGACGATGTCGATCAGCGCCTCGCCGATGACCAGGATGTGAGATGCCGCGCTGACGCGCTCGTCGGTGGAGGACATGCCGACATCATGCCGGGTGGCGGGTGTCCCCCGCGACGCGGGGCCGCCAGGAACCGAAGTCCGTCGGCCGCTGGCGCGTGTATGCGCTGTTCTCAGCCTCGGTTCCGTCCCTCCGCCAGCACGACGTCGAGGATCGTCACCTCGATCAGCGGCGCGTACAGCGCCATCGCGTCCAGCGCCCGCCGGTGGTCGGCCTCGGAGGCGCCCGCGCAGGCGTCGGCCACGACCCGCACCCTCACCCCGGCATCCGCTGCGGCAAGCGCCGTCGACAGCACGCAGCAGTCGGTGGCGACTCCGGTCAGGACCAGTTCACGGCTGTCATCGAGCTCCGCCTCGAGTTCCGGCCCCCACTTGCCGAAGGTCGTCGCGGTGATCGTCCGGTGCCCCTCGACCCCGTCCACGAGGTCGTAGAGCCGGTCGTCCTGAGGCACGAGTGCGAACGGCCACTCGCGGTAGTAGGGGATCCACGCGCCGCTGGGCTGCTCGGGTGCGACGAAGCGGGTGGTGACCACGCGCTCCCCGAACGCGGGCAGCAGGCGCCGCGTCCCCTCGACGGCGCGCGCGAATTCGGCCGAGCCCCACGGTGAATCCGCGTCGGCGAAGACATGCTGCAGGTCGATCGCGACGAGCAGGCTCACACCGAGGCCTCCTGGCGCCGGACCGCCCCGCGCGAGAGCGCGAGCGTGCCCGCGAAGCCGATCACGAGCGCCACGAGGACGCCGAGGTTCGCGCCCGCCCAGTCGCCCTCGCGGCCGCCGAGCGGCCCCAAGAGGTAGCCCTCCCACTCGAAGCCGGGGGAGTAGTTGACCACCAGTCCCCAGCCGAGGACCGCGCCGACCACCACGAGCGCGACCGGCACCGCCGAGACGCTCCCGTAGCGGCCGCGGGAGTTGTAGAGCGCCTCCTGGTCGTAGTCGCGGCGGCGGAGCAGGAGGTCGGCGAGGAAGACGCCGAGCCAGGCCGCGATCGGCACGCCGAGCGTGATCAGGAACCCCTGGAACGGGCCGAGGAAATCGCCCGCGACGAACACGACGTACACCGCACCGAGCACCATCAGCACGCCGTCGATCCCGGCGGCCAGCGGACGCGAGACCTTCAGCCCCGTGCTCAGCAGCGCTAGGCCCGAGGAGTAGATGTCCATCACCGCTCCGCCGATCAGGCCGAGTAGCGCGACGACGATGAAGGGAAGGAGGAACCAGGTCGGCAGGATTCCGGCGAGCGCGCCGATCGGGTCGGCGGCGATCGCGTCGGAGAGCTCCTTCGAGGAGCCGGCCAGGAGCAGGCCGACGACGACGAGCAGCACGGGTGCGACGGCTCCGCCGATCGTCGTCCAGGCGATCACACCGCTCGTGCGCGCCCCGCGGGGGAGGTAGCGGGAGTAGTCGGCCGCCGCGTTCACCCAGCCCAGCCCGAAGCCGGTCATCATGAACACCAGGCCGCCGATGACCGCGGCGGCGGAGCCGGCGGGCAGGGCGCCGACGGCAGCGAGGTCGATCCGATCGAGCACGAGAGCGATGTAGACCACAGTGAGCACGGCGGTGGCGATCGTGATCGCGAGCTGGAGCCGCATGATCAGGCGGAAGCCGGCGACCCCGGCGACCACGATCAGCGCGGCGACCACGATCAGCGCGACCACCTTGGTGAGCACGCCCCCGTCCCAACCGAACTCCTCGAACACCGTCGCTGTCGCGAGCACCGCGAGGGAGGCGAGCACCGTCTCCCAGCCCACTGTGAGGAGCCAGGAGATCACCGAGATCAGGCGGTTGCCGTCGACGCCGAAGGCCGCCCGGCTGAGCACCATCGTCGGTGCGGAGCCGCGCTTGCCTGCGACCGCGACCAGCCCGCAGAAGAGGAACGAGACGACGATTCCGATCACGCCGACGAGGGTCGCCTGCCAGAAGGAGAGCCCGAAGCCGAGCAGAAACGAGCCGTAGCTCAGCCCCAGCACCGACACATTCGCGGCGAACCACGGCCAGAACAGGTCGCGCGGGCGGCCGTGCCGCTCCGACTCCTGGATCGTGTCGAGGCCGTTGAGCTCGATGCCGCCGGCGGGGCGGGTGCTCGGACGATCGGGGGAGGTCATTGCGTCCTCGTTCTCACGGGTGCCGGCCCTGCGCCGCAGCTGCACCGAACCTACAGCGCGTCGCGCTCGAACAGCAGCCGGAGCGATTCCAGATCATCGGCGACCCGGGCGCAGTCCTCGTCCCACTCGTCCATGCTCATGCCAGGGCGCCGCCGCACGGTGAAGGCCACCTCGGCGCCGTCCCCGTTCGCGAGCACCCGGAGCGGATTGTCCACCATCGTCCCGTCCGGAAGGGTGACCTCGTGGTCCGCGACGCCGAACGGGTTCTGCGGGGCGAAGCGCACCTCGACCCGCCCCATCGGCGAGTCGGCGAACCAGCGTCCGTCCACCTCGTCGAGCGCGGAGGAGGCGAGGCCCGCCGCCCAGCGCGGGAGGTTCGCCGGGTTGGACACGAAGGCGTACACCTCCGCGGCCGGTGCCTCGATCACGACGCCCACGGGGCGCGACTCGTACACAGTCATCCGCTCATCCTTCTGCTGGGTACTCGGTGCTCGTCGCTCAGTGCTCGTTGCTGAAGCTGGCGACCAGCAGGGCGGCGAGCGCCGTCCGCTCCAGCATGCCCTCGATGCCGATCGACTCGCTGCGCGCGTGCGCCCCCTCACCCGGAGCACCGAGTCCGTCGAGCACCGCAAGACCCAGCGCCGCGACGAGGTTGCCATCGCTCGCTCCGCCGACCGCGATCTCGCGCAGCGGTACGTCGATCCGCTTCGCGACCCGCTCGGCCCGGCGGTAGAGCGCGGCGACGGAGGCGGTCCGCTCGAAGACGGGGCGCTCCCACGAGCCGCGGACCTCGAGCCGGATGCGCGGATCGGCGGCGGCGAGCGCCTCGAGCTCGGACTCGACCCGCGCCGCCTCGGCCGCGCCGCGGATCCGCGCCTCCAGCTCCAGGCGCACCCGCGCGGTCGTCACGTTGACGCGGGATCCGCCGGACACCACGCCGATGTTGACCGACGTGCCCTCCTCGGCCCGCGCAATCGCGAGCACCCGCGGAATCAGCGAGCCGAGCTCGTGGATCGCGCTCGCCCCCTTCTCCGATTCGACCCCGGCGTGCGCCTCGACGCCGACGACGTCGATCACGAATCGTCCGATGCCCTTGCGCGCCGTCTTCACCGCGTCGCCGATCGCGCCCTCGAACACCAGGACCGCGTCGGCCCCCCTGCACTGCCGCTCCAGGAACGGGCGGGAGGCGGCGCTGCCGACCTCCTCGTCCCCGCTCATCACCAGCCGGATCGCGGGGTGCGGAATCCGGGCGTGCCGGAGCGCGACCACCAGCCACACCATCTGCACCAGCCCGGCCTTCATGTCGTAGCTGCCCGGTCCGCTCAACCGGTCGCCCTCGACGCAGAAAGGCCAGGATCGGGTGGTGCCCAGCGGCCACACCGTGTCATAGTGGCCGAGCAGCGCCACGAACGGACGGATGCCGCGGTGCGGACGGGTGCCGTCGCTCGCCGCCACGGTCCAGCTGGTGGCCGTCGGCGCGTCCTGTGCTCGCTGGTGCTGCACGTCGGCGTCGTGCCCGAGCCGCTCGCCGACCCAGTGGACCAGGAAGGAGTGCAGCTCGCCGAGCGCCTCGGGCGAATCGCTCGGGCTCTCGATCATGACGAGGTGCCGGACGTCGTCGAGCATCCGGGAGCGGTTGTCACGGAGGAAGGCACGCACCCGGGCGGCGTCGTCGGCATCGGGAAAAGTCATCGACTCCGGAGTACCAGAGTGCGCCCGCTCGCGCGAACCCGCCGGCTCGCGCTCAGCCGCTGACGCGCGCCGACTCGCTGACTCGCGGTGACTCGCTGAACCGTTCGCGGCGCCGTTACGTTGGAGCAGGAAGAGGTGGAGATGTCCGAGGATCAGGCGCAGATGCTGCGTGCACTGCACGATGAGCACTCGAGCGCGCTCTGGCGTTTCGTGCTGCGCCTGACCGGCGACCGCCACATGGCGGAGGACGTCGTGCAGGAGGCGCTGCTGCGCGCCTGGAAGCACCCCGAGATCCTCGCGCAGGGCGAGGCCGCCGCCCGTTCCTGGCTCTACACCGTGGCGCGGAATCTCGTCATCGACGACCGGCGCAGCGCCCGGTATGCGCGGGAGTTGGGCACCGACGAGGTTCCCGAGCGCCCGACCGCCGACCGCACCGACCAGGTCCTCGACGCCTGGCTGCTCTCGGACGCCCTCAGCGGCCTCAGCCACGACCACCGCGCCGTGATCGTGCACGCCTATTACGGCGGGCGCACGGTCACCGAGATCGCCGCGCTGCTCGAGATCGCCCCGGGGACCGTGAAGTCCCGGATGTACTACGGGATGCGCGCCCTCAAGCTCGCCCTGCAGGAGCGGGGGGTGACGGAGCTGTGAGCCACGACCCCTCCTCCGACGCCACACACGGCGACGCCTTCCGCGACTGGGACGCCGCCTACCTTCTCGGAGCACTCACCGCCGCGGACCGCCGCGCCTACGAGCTGCACCTGCGCGCCTGCCCCGCCTGCCGCGAGGCCCTGGCCGAGTTCATGCCGTTGCCGGGACTGCTCGCCCACCTCCCGCAGGAGGAGGCGCTGCGCCTGATCGATCAGCCGGAGGAGAGCGCGGAGCCTGCTCCCGCTGCGCTGCTGACACGCCTCGCCGCGGCCGCCGACTCCGTCCGCCGGCGCACGCGTGTGCGCGTTGCCGGCCTCGTGCTCGCGGCCGCGGGTGTCTCGGCGGCCGCGGCTGTCGCGCTGCCGCTCGCGATCGGCTCGTCGCTCCCGCCGGTCGAAACCACCGCCTCGACCGTCTCGCTCGCCGCCGCGCCCGGCGTCCCGGTGGAGGCCTCGGTGGCGTTCGTCCCTCAGCAGTGGGGCACCCGGATCGACATGGACTGCAGCTGGGCGGAGACGGCCGAGCAGTACGCGGGGTCGGCCGGTTACGTCCTCTACGTCACGGACACCTCGGGCGACACCGAGGCCGTCGGCTCGTGGACCAGTGCGCCGGGGACGACGATGGAGCCCAGCCTGGCCACCGGTCTGCCGCTCTCCGAGATCGCGTCCGTCGAGGTGCGGCTGCAGGGCTCGGACACGGTCGTGCTCACCGGCCACCCCTGAGACGCGCCGGCATGAACTCGCCGACCGGCACGCAGATTCGCCGGCACCCCGAGCCGGCGATCGGATTCCCAGGCGACCGCCTCGCGGACTGAGTAACTTCTCAGTCATGACGATCGCGACTCTCGCCCTCGCCTCCGCGGCGACCGCCTCCTCCTCCGACAGCATCGACGAACTCTCCGGACTCGTCGGCGTCGCGGCACGGGTAATCGCCTCGCTCGGCGAGGTCGGCGTCGGCCTGCTGACGCTGATCGAGACGGTGTTCCCGCCGATCCCGAGCGAGCTGGTGCTGCCACTGGCCGGATTCCTCGCGCATCAGGGGCGGATGAACCTCGTACTGGTCGTGGTGACCGCGACACTCGGCGCCTACCTCGGCGGCCTCGTCCTCTACGCGCTCGGGCACCGCATCGGCACGGAGCGCTCGATCCGCCTGCTCTCGAAGCTCCCGCTCGTCGACCGCGAGGACTTCGAGAAGGCCGTCGGCTGGTTCCGTCGTCACGGCACCTGGGCGGTGCTCGTCGGCCGCCTGATTCCCGGTGTGCGCAGCCTCATCTCGCTCCCGGCGGGCGCCGAGCGGATGAATCTGCTGGTGTTCTCGGGGCTGACGATCTTTGGATCCGGGGTCTGGAACGGCCTGCTGATCGGGCTCGGCGCCGCCCTCGGTACGCAGTACGACCTCGTCGACCAGTACGCGGGCGTCCTCGACGCGATCATCTACAGCGCGATCGGCGTGCTGCTGCTGGCGCTCGTGGTGCGCAGTGTGCGCAGGCACCGAGCGGCCGCGCACACCGGCTCGCGCCGCTGACCCGGGAGGCCCGGCCTGTCGGCTGCGCAGTCAGCTGCCGACGCGCAAGGCCCAGCGCCACCCCGCCCCTGTGCCCTACCGTCGAAGGGTCCGCACTCCCCGACGCGAAGGAACAGCCATGTCCGAGACCGCCGCGCCCACGATGTCCCGCACCTCCGTCGAGCGCTGGTGGATCATCGCCGTCTCGCTGATCGCGATCGTGCTCGGCGTCATCGCCGTGCTGATCCCCGGCCCGACTCTGCTGACCGTCGCCATCGTCTTCGGCATCCACCTGATCGCCGCGGGCGTCTTCCGCCTGCTGCTGGCGTTCACCGCCGCACGGCTCGACGCCCGCGTGCGCTGGCTGGCCGGTCTGCTGGGCGCGTTGATCCTGGCCGCGGGCATCCTCTGCCTTTCGAACCCGTTCCAGTCGCTCAGCGTGCTGGGCCTGGTGATCGGCGCCGGCTGGATCCTCGACGGTGTCTCGAGCATCGCCAGCGGTCGCTCCGTCGCCGGGCCGGCCTGGCTGCCCATCGCGGCGGGCATCGCCTCCGTCATCGCGGGCGTGCTGACGATCATCATGCCCGTGTTGGCCCTGGCTTCCTTCGTCACCGTCGCGGCCATCCTCCTGATCGTCGTCGGCGTTTCGGGCCTGCTCCTGCTCCCGGGCCGCACCCAGCGCCCCGCGAGCACGGAGGCGTAGCGCCGGTTCAGGAGAGCCAGTCCTCCGGCACCCAGACTCGGCCGGTGGCGGCGAAGAGGATCCAGGACGCAGGAGCCAGGGTCCAGAGCGCCACGATCCACCGGTACCCCGGCAGGCGCGAGCGCACCGCGCGCACTTTGCCTCTGGCCACTCGTGGCGAGAAGATCAGGAGCGCGTTCGCCGCGATCGAGATCAGCGCGCCGACGATGACCGGACCGCCGATCAGGTAGATGACCAGGGCCTCGTCGCGCAGCATGCTCACCGCCCCGACAAGCCAGAGCGCGATGAGGGAGCCCGCGGTGACGAGCGACACGTTCCGCGCGAGTGCGTCACCGGGGCGCGCGGGCTCGGGTGCGTCGTTCGCCGCCTCTGAGCGGGCCCGCAGCCGGACCGCGACCGCGATGGCGATCGCCAGAACGGTGGAGAACGGCCCGAGGAGCGCGATGGACCGGGAGGCTCGTGATCGCTGCGCATCCGGCGACCCTAGCCACGGGCGTCCGCGGGCCCGGAGCTCTGGGGCGTCCTCCGTGCGAGCATCGTCGGCATGGCCGATCCCGATCTCGTCCCCGAGCTGCTCGTCGCCGACCTCGAGCGCAGCCTCGCGTTCTGGTGCGGTCCCTGCGGGTTCCGGATCCGGTACTCGCGACCCGAGGAGGGCTTCGCCTACCTCGTGCTCGGCACCGCTCACGTGATGCTGGAGGAGGCGGGGCGGGGACGCAACTGGATCGCTGGGCCGCTGGAGCGTCCACTCGGCCGTGGGATGAACCTGCAGCTGCACGTCGAAGACGCCGACCGGACGGCGGCGGCGCTCGCGAAGGCCGGGACGGTGCTGTTCTCGCCGCTCGAGACCCACTGGTACCGGATCGGCGCGGAGGAGGCCGGCGTGCGGCAGCTGGTGGTCGCGGATCCCGACGGCTACCTGCTGCGGTTCCAGTCGTCGCTCGGGCGCCGACCTGCCTGAGCACACCCGCCGGCCGTGCGTCGACGTGACGCGACCAGCGGCCGACGCGCCACCATCCGTTCGGCTCGTGACGTCATGCCAGCGAGTGATGCCGAGGACGTCTCGGGGCTGGTTCCATCGGGGACATGACCCAGCACACCGCCACCGCGACCCTCGAGAAGCCCCTTGCCGCCGCCCCCGCCGCCTCCGACCTCGCGCCGATCGCCGAGGTCGAGCGCGAGCCGCTCGTCCGCCCCGCCGACCTGGTGTCGGCGCTCACGGGCATCGCACTCTGCTTCTTCTCCCTTTTCGTCTTCGCCATCGCGCACTGGCAGTACTTCGGCACCGATGTCGACGAGGTGAGCGTCCTCGGCTGGCTCACCCCTCTGATCGCCGGCGTCGCCTGCGTGCTCGTGGCCGTCGTGTCGGTCTCTTCCCGCGCCGCCGGGCGCCGTGCCGAGCGGTCGGCAGCGTGAATCCCGTCCTCGCCGGTCCCGGCCTGCGGGCGGCCGAGCAGCTCCTCGTGCGCGCCGGCTGCCTCCGCCCCGAACACCCGTGGACGAGCGGTCCGGCCACCGCCGCGGCGCCCCGGATCGACTTCGCGGTCCTCGCCGAGCAGGCCTGCCTCCTCGACCTCTCGGAAGAGGCGGTCGCCCGCATCGCGGTGTCGCTCGCCACCGGCCGCGCCGTCGACCTGCGCAGCGCCTTCGGCCACCTCACCCGCGACCACGCGGCGCTGGTCATGACCGCGGTCGCCGTCGCCTGCGGGCACGACCAGGTGAGCAGCCGGATCCGTGTGGTCGGCGAGGAGCGGCGCGTGGAGACCGTCCTGCCGCTCGCCGACTGGCCCTCGTGAGCCCGCCACCGACCCGCGTCGCTACGGCCTTTCAGAGGTCCCCGGTTTAGGGTATCCGTGTGCAACGAGTCGACGATTCTCCAGGAGCCGGACCGGTGGCGACCTCACCCGAGTCCGGTGACCAGGGGGAGGCGTCCGCTCATCGGCTCTCCCCGACGGCAACCTCTCCCGTCCAGGTGACGAGCGGCGAGGCCGGTTACCAGGGCGGCAACGTGGCCGATCCGGTCTGGCAGTCGTGGCGCGACGAGCTCGCCGGGGTGGGCGGTCCATCGCCCCTGCTGCACTTCGTCGACTCGCCCCGGACCCGCATCGAGCTCTCGACCACTCACCCCGGCGGGCTGCCCCCGTTCATCTCGGGGAAGACCACGCTGCTCTCCTCGCTCATCCGCGACGAGCTCGCCCTGCGCACGGCCAAGATCGCGGCAGGAGCGATCACCGACAAGGGGATCGAGCTGCGCTCGGTCCGCGGTATCGAGGGCGTGCACCTCGCGATCGGCCTCGCCCAGTGGCGCGCCGGCGACACGGAGTTCACTGCTCCCGTGCTGCTACGACCGCTCGCAATCCGTCGCTACGGCCGCGACTTCGAACTCAAGCTCAAGGGCCAGCCCTACTTCAACCCGCAGCTGGCGCGCGCCCTCAAGCAGCAGTTCGGCATCACCATCGATCCGGAGCAGTTCGTCGAACTCGCCGTGCAGAACGGCGTCTTCAAGCCGCAGCCGGTCATCGACCAGCTCCGCGGACTGACGTCGCACCTGCCCTGGTTCGCCGTGCACCCCCGCCTCGTGGTGTCGAGCTTCGCCGACGTCGCAGGCGACATGCTCCGCGACGCCCGGATGCTCGAGCACCCGGTGCTGGACGCGGTCGCCGGCAACCCGGCTGCCAAGCGCGCCCTGCAGCAGTCGCAGAAGGTGGCGTCGATCATCCCGCAGGACGAACGGCCGCCGGCGACCGACACCCTCCTGCTCGACGCCGATGCCGAGCAGGAGCAGGTGATCGCGAACATCGCGGCCGGCAACTCGCTCGTCGTGAAGACCCTCCCCGGCACGGGCGGCACCCAGACGATCGTCAACGCCATCGGTGCCCTGGCAGCTCAGCACAAGCGCGTGCTCGTCGTCAGCGCCCGGCGCTCGAGCCTGGACAGCATCCACCAGCGCCTGCTCTCGGCGGGCCTGAGCGGCATCGCGGTGGGTCCGCGCACGCTGCGCCGTGACCTCATCCAGTCGATCGGCCGCAACGAGAAGGCCGCGCGTCCCTCGGTCAGCGAGATCGACGACGCGCTCCTGCGCCTACGGAAGGTGTTGCTCGATTACCGCGGTGCGCTCTCCCGCCGCGACGAGAGCTTCGGCGTCTCGGCCCTGCAAGCCCTCGAAGAGCTGGCGCGCCTCTCGCAGCTGCGCACGCCTCCCTCGACCGCCGCCCGCCTGGACCGCCGCTGCGTCACCGCCCTCGCCCACAGCCGCCCCGAGGCGACGCGGATGCTGATCGAGTCCGCGCGCCTGGGCGAATTCCGGTTCGGCCCGGGCGACTCGCCCTGGTATGGTGCGCAGTTCGACTCCACCGCCGACGCCGAGATCGCGCACGAGCTGGCCAAGCGGCTGCACCTGCGCGACCTGCCGCGCCTGCTCGACCGTGGTCAGGACGTCATCGGCCAAACCCGGATGCGCCCGTTCGAGTCGGTCGCCGAGCTCGGCATCTACCTGCGCCTGCTGCAGGACGTCCGTGACACTCTCGACAAGTTCCAGCCGGCCGTCTTCGACCGCTCGATCCAGGACCTCATCGTCGCGACCTCCCCGCGCCGCGAAGCCACCGAGATGTCCGCGACCAACCGGCGGCGGTTGAAGAAGCTCGCCCGCGAGTACCTGCGCCCCGGAGCGCACGTGACCGACCTCAACGCGGCACTGCGCCGGGTGCAGCAACAGCGGACGCTGTGGCAGCGCTACGCGGTCGCGGGCACGATCCCCGAGGTCCCGGTCGGCGTCGCCGACGTGCAGGTCGCCTACCAGGCAGTCACGGATCAGCTGAGCCGCCTCGACGAGCCGCTCGGCCGTCGAGGCACCAACCTCCAGCTGGCCTCCCTTCCGCTCGCGGAGCTGGCGTCGATGATCTCGGGGCTCGCCGAGGACAGCGAGGTGCTGGCCAACCTGCAGGAGCGCACAACCCTCCTGGCGACCCTGCGCGACTGGGGCCTGGATCCGCTGCTCACCGACCTCTCGCGCCGCCACGTGCCGGCCGAGCTGGTCGCGGGGGAACTCGACCTCGCCTGGTGGCGTTCGGCGCTCGAGATCATGCTGACCGACGAGCGTGCGCTGCTCGGCGGCAACACCGGCGTGCTCGACCGCCTCGAGGCCGACTTCAAGCTCGTCGACGAGGCGCACGCCGCCTCCAGCGCGGAATTGCTCGCCTGGAAGCTCTCGGAGACCTGGAAGATCGGGCTCGTCGACTGGCCCCAGGAGCGTGACGCGCTCCGGGCGCTGCTGCGCACCGAGTCGTCGACGACGCCGCAGGAGCTGCAGAAGGCGGCGCCGCACCTCTCGCGGGTGCTTGCTCCGGCCTGGCTCGCCTCGCCGTACGAGGTGCACCGTATCGGCACCGAGACGACCTTCGACGCGGTGTTCCTCGTCGACGCGGGTGCAACGACGCTGGCCGAGAACGTCGGAGCGATCCGTCGCGCCAAGCAGGTCGTCGCGTTCGGCGACCCGGTCACGCAGACGCCCACCCCGTTCGGCCTCCGCGTCGATGAGACGCCCGAGTTCGGTTCGACCGCATCGCGCACCGACGTCGAAGCGTTGCACGCACAGTCGGCGCTCGCCCGCCTCGGCGAGCTGCTGAACACCGTCACGCTGACCCGCAGCTACCGCGCGGGCGGCGAGGACCTGGCCGAGTTGGTCAACCGTCGCTTCTACGGCGGGCGCCTCGACGCGCTGCCGTGGGCGGGGTCGTTCCTCGGGCACGACTCGCTGCGCTTCCACTACATCGCGAGCGGGCACGGCATGCCCGAGAACGACTCCGGAGCCGTCGAGTCGGTCGACGCCGAGGTCGCGAAGGTGGTCGAGCTGGTGCTCGAGCACGCCGTGATCCGTCCGCGGGAGTCGCTGATGGTCATCACCGCGAGCCCTCGCCACGCGGTACGGGTGCAGCAGGCGGTGCTGACGGCGTTCGCCAAGCGCGCCGACCTCAGCGACTTCATCCTCGGCGACCGACCCGAGCCGTTCACCGTGGTGACGTTGGAGCAGTCGGTCGCGCAGAGCCGCGACCGCGTCATCTTCTCGATCGGCTACGGTCGTACTCCGCACGGCCGTCTGCTCTCCAACTTCGGTGCGCTCGCGGAGCCGGGCGGAGAGCGCCTGCTGGCGGTCGGGATGACCCGCGCGCGTCGGTCGATGGACATCGTCTCGTGCTTCCGCCCCGGCGACATCGACGAGTCGCGCATGCGCTATGGCATGGTCGCGCTCGCCCAGGTGCTGCAGGAGGCGGAGGATCGCGTCCAGCCGAGCGACCGCGACGACTACTCCGAGCCGATGCTGGTGGATCTCGCCGCGCGCCTGGAGCGCCGCGGCCTCCGGGTGAACATCGGGCACAAGGGCAAGCTCGCGCTGGTCGCCGCGTACGGGACTCGGGCCGTGGTGGTCGAGACCGATCGCGATGTGAGCACGCAGAGCCTGCGAGTGTCGCTGCGCCTGCGCCCGGAGCTGCTGCGCCGGCTGGGCTGGCACTACCTGCGGGTGCACAACTTCGAGCTGTTCGCCGACCCCGAGGCCGTGGCCGCGCGGGTGGCCGGGCTGATCGGCGCGACGGGTGAGGAGTCGGTTGCCGCTCCCGGTGTCGCCGCAGTCGCTGCTGCTCCTGCGTCGGGCGAGACGCAGCCCGTCGAGCCGCTTTCGCGCGACTGACTGTGGCGCCGGATCCGGACGCTCCCGCGGGTGAGGACCGGCCGCTGCGGCGTACTCGCGGCGGCCGCCGGGCGACGCTCCCCGCGAAGCCCGGCACCGACCCGTCCCCGCACGACGCTCCGGCCGCAGACCCCGCCGCGACACCTGCGCGACCCGACACCGGCCCGAACGATACCCGCCTGCGCCAGGACGTTCCGCCGCACTACTGACCCTCGCGGCCCGCTCGGTCTCCCCACGGTGGAGGTGTCTGGACGACACGCGTGTCAGCGTTTCGGGCGCGCCGTTCGCGGGACGCTCTGTGGAACGCGCCCGTGTGTGGAAGTCGACTGCGGTCTTCTTCCGCCTCGGCGGAAGAAGACAGAACGGTGGAGGTGTCTAAACGAAACGCGTGTCAGCGTTTCGGGCGCGCCGTTCGCGGGACGCTCTGTGGAACGCGCCCGTGTGTGGAAGTCGACTGCGGTCTTCTTGCGCCTCGGCGGAAGAAGACAGAACAACTCAGCTCGCGCTGTTCTTCGCGAGTAGGTCGCGGATGTCGGCGAGGAGTTCGAGCTCGGTCGGGGCCTTGGCGTCGGTAGTGGAGGCGTCGGCGGCCTTCTTGGCGAAGGCGGCGTTCTTGAGGTGGTTGATCGGCAGGACGAATGCGAAGTAGAGGATGAACGCGATAATCACGAATTGAATCAGGGCCGAGATGACCGCTCCGTAGGCGAGGACGGTCGGGTCGTCGCCGTTCTCGCCCGGGCGGATGGTCCAGGTGAGGGCGTCGAGTGACGAGGCGTCGAAGATCACGCCGAGGAGGGGGTTGAAGATGCCCGTCACGATCGCATTCACAATCGTGGTGAAGGCTGCGCCGATGACGACGGCGACAGCCAGGTCGATGACATTGCCACGGAGGACGAACTCCTTGAAGCCGTTGATCATGGTCGTTCCGTTTCTCGGGCCGGGTGGTGGGTGACGGGTCAGACGCCGGAGGAAGAGGAGCCGGAGGATCCTGAGGACGACGACGTGGACGAGCCGGAGCCGGACGAGCCGGAGCCGGACGAGCCCGAACCGGAGGAGCCGGCACCGGACGCTCCGGACGACGAATCGGACGTCCCGGATCCCGACGACCCCGATCCCGACGACTCCGATCCCGACGACCCCGAGCCGCCGTCGCCCGACGTCCCGCCCGAGCGTGAGTCGGTGCGGTAGAAGCCGGAGCCGTTGAAGGTCACGCCGACCGCGCTGAACACCTTCCGCAGTGCCCCCTGGCAGCTCGGGCACTCGGTAAGGCTGTCGTCGGTGAACTTCTGCTGGATGTCAAAGGCGTTGCCGCACTGCGTGCAGCGGTAGGAGTAGGTCGGCACAGGGGGGCTCCTCGGAGGCGAGTGGGGGAGAAAGAAGACGAGTCAGTGGCGCAGGTCGACAATGCCGGAGGGAGTGACGACTCCATCGACGGCTTGGTCGTGAACCTCACTGGGCACCCGGTCGACGAGCTCGCTGTCGAAGACGACGGCGTAGACGGGCGGGCACTTCTCCATCGAGCCCAGCGTCTTATCGAAGTAGCCGCGGCCCCAGCCCATCCGCATCCCCTGCCGATCGACGGTCGCGGCTGGAACCACGATGAGGTCGACGTCATTGATCGCGATCGGTCCGAGCAGCTGACCGACCGGCTCCGGCATGCCGAACAGGCCCTGCGTCTCGGTGTGTCCATCGCCGACGGCCCAGTCGAGCAGGCCGTCCTGGCGCGAGATGGGGAAGAGGACGCGGATGCCGTGGCTCTCGGCCCAGCCCAGGAACGGGCGGGTGCTCGGCTCGTCTGCCGCGGAGAGGTAGCAGGCGAGGGAGTGGGCGCCGAGACGGGTGGCGAGCTCGATCAGGTGGGTGGTGATCTGCTCCGCAGCCTGTTCGCGGGCGGTCGAGGTCTGCGTGCGGCGGCGCTCGCGCAGCTCGGCGCGCAGCGCCCGCTTCTCATGCGTGATGTCGGCTGGCATGCGCTCAGTCTAGAACCGGGCCTTCGGTTGAGCCGTGCGAGCGGGGCGCTGAGGGACGTCGCTCTCGCAGCATTTCGGAACGGAGTTCGGCGCTCTCTGGTGCCGGTTCTGGCGCGAAACGTCCGCGACTTCCACCGCCGCTAAGATGACGCCCCATGGGCACTCGAATCCGCAAAGCCGTCATCCCCGCCGCCGGCCTCGGCACCCGCTTCCTGCCGGCGACCAAGGCCATCCCCAAGGAAATGCTGCCGGTCGTCGACAAGCCGGCGATCCAGTACGTGGTCGAGGAGGCGGCGGACGCCGGTCTTCAGGACGTGCTCGTGATCATCGGGCGCAATAAGAATGCGCTCGCCAACCACTTCGACTCGGTGCCCGAGCTCGAGCACAACCTGTCGAAGAAGAAGGACGACAAGAAGCTCGAGCACGTCAAGTACGCCAGCGACTTAGCCGACGTCCACTTCGTCCGCCAGGGCGAGCCCAAGGGTCTGGGCCACGCGGTCGCCCGTGCACAGCGCCACGTCGGCGACGAGCCCTTCGCCGTCCTGCTCGGTGACGACCTGATCGATGCCCGCGACCCGCTGCTCTCGCGCATGATCGAGGTCGCCGAGGGCCGCGACACCACGGTCGTCGCGCTGCTCGAGGTCGACCCCGACCAGATCCACCTCTACGGCTGCGCCGCGGTCGAGACAACCGACGAGGACGACGTGGTGCGGATCACCGGCCTGGTCGAGAAGCCCTCCAAGGAGGACGCCCCCTCGAACCTCGCGATCATCGGACGCTACGTGCTGAAGCCCGACGTGTTCGGCGTGCTCGAGCACACCGCCCCGGGCAAGGGCGGCGAGATCCAGCTGACCGACGCGCTGGAGCGCATGGCCCAGGACCCGGCCGAGTTCGGCGGGGTCTACGGCGTGGTGTTCCGCGGCCGCCGCTACGACACCGGAGACAAGCTCGACTACATCAAGGCGATCGTGCAGCTCGCCTCCGACCGCGAGGACCTCGGCACCGACCTCAAGCCGTGGCTGAAGGACTTCGTCGCCGGGCTCTGAGCCCCGACTCGTTCGCCGCGTCGGACGGACGGGACCCCCTGCTGCGGCTGGGGATCCCGTCCGTTCCTGCATCCGGCGAGAGCACCGGCGGCCGCAGAGTCCAGTCCCCTCCTGCGGCGCGGCGGAGCAGTAGGGTCGCATCATGCCGCTCCCGATCCCGACGCTCACCGAGGGTCGTGTCACCGTCCGCCCGATCCGCGTGCGCGACGCCCGTCCTCTGGAGCGCGAGCTGATCGCGAACCGATCGTGGCTGCGCCAGTGGGAGGCGTCCGACCCGCGCGGGGGCGCCGCGTTCGACGTGCGCGCCAGCATCCGCTCGCTGCAACAGAACGCGCGCGCCGGCGGGGGAGTACCGTTCCTGATCGACTGGGACGGCGACCTGGCCGGGCAGCTCAACATCTCGAACATCGGCTACGGCTCGCTGTCGTCCGGCTCGATCGGCTACTGGGTGTCCGAGCGCTTTGCCGGCCGCGGCATCACTCCGCTCGCCGTGGCTCTTGCCGCCGACCACGCCTTCCTCGACCTGAGCCTGCACCGGATCGAGATCTGCATCCGTCCCGAGAACCGGCCGAGCCTGCGCGTGGTCGAAAAGCTCGGCTTCCGCTACGAGGGCCTGCGGCGCCGCTTCATCCACATCAACGGCGATTGGCGCGACCACTTCTGCTTCGCGCTGGTGGCGGAGGAGGTGCCGCGCGGAGTGCTCCGCCGCTTCTTGGACGGGCAGGTCCCATCCGATGTCGGCGTGCCGAGTGACGTCGATCTCCGCGCGTCTCGCCGCTCCGGGCTTTCCGGCCCCTCCGACGGCGCCGGTGTCCCTCCGACCGGGCCCCGCCTGATCCGCGATTCACACGGACACACCTACCCGTAATGACGGATGGAAGTACCCGGTACTCCTAGCGTTGTCCGCATGAGTAGCGACTGGCTGGGCGGGGGCGTCGTCTGGGCGCTCGCCGCTGTTTTGTGGGTCGCCTACTTGATCCCCACGTGGATGCGCCGACGGTCGTACAACGCGACCGAGCGCAACGCGGTGAGGCTGCAGCAGACGCTGCGGATCCTCGCCGAGACCGCGGAGGTGCCCGAGCACGTGCGTGCGGAGGCGACAGCCCGCGAGGTGGCGCTGCAGCAGCGCCGGCTCCGGGTGACCGAGACACGACGACGAGCCGAAGAGAAGGCACAGACGATGGAGCTGGCACAGGCGGAGAAGGCGGCGCGCGAGGCGCTGCGACGGGCGGCCGCGAGCGCACGGCGGAGCACACGGTCGGGGCCCTCGGCCCTGCGGTGGCGTCAGGGAGCCGCGCTGACCGTGTTGGTCGGCGTGGTCGCCGCGCTGGTCGGGCTCGTGATGCTGCCGTTCGGCGGCACGGGGGCGGTGCCGCTTGTCGGCCTGCTCCTGTTGGTCGCGGGCCTTGGCACGCTGATCCTGTTGGCGCCCGGTCGCCGCCGTACCGCCGCTCCGGCCGCGGTCGTGCCGACAGCCGCCGCGACCCAGCGGCGCCGCGCCGAGGTCTTCGAGGCCGAACTCGCGGAGGACGAGGCGGACACGGCCTCCGAGGAGTTCGACGAGGACCGCGCGAGCTGGACGCCGAGGCCGCTGCCGAAGCCGCTCTACCTCTCCCGCGGCACGGTCGCCGCTTCGGCGATGGCCTCGATCGACGCCGTCGAGCGGCTGCGCACGGCGGCGGCGGAGGCGGAGCGCGCCCAGCGCGCCGCCGCGAACGCGCCCGAGGTGGCCCCGCTGCGTGCCCCGCGGGCCGCCGCGTCGGCTCCCGAGGCCCACCGTCCCTCTTCCCGCTTCGCCTCGATGGGCGTCGTCGACGGTGTCGACGCAATCGACCTCGACCAGGCGTTGCAGCGCAGGCGCGGAGCCTGACGCGGAGGCAGGGTGCCCGCTCGGCCGTGCTAATGTGGACGAGTTGTTCGGGCCGGTGACGGCTCGGGAGGCACGGGTCCGTGGCGCAGTTGGTAGCGCGCTTCGTTCGCAATGAAGAGGTCAGGGGTTCGAATCCCCTCGGATCCACCAGAGTGTTTTTCTTCGGCTCATCCGCGCAAGCGAGTGCCGAAGAATGTTCGGCGCGAGACCCGCTCTTCTGAGCGGGTCTTGTGCGTTTCGGGCCTGTCGGTAACCGCCTGCCGTGCGAGGCTAGGCGCTGCTCGACCGTATCGGGCTCCCAGCCGGGCATCCGTGGGAATTCGACCCCCCAAAGGGTGAAGAGGGCCACTCTCGCTGATGAGCCGGTCGCAGTGCTCGCTTGGCGCGCTCGGCGGCCTATGCCGCGGCGAATTGTGTCCAGCCCCATCATTAGCGCACACTGGGGGAGTGGCAATCAAAGTGACCCTTGTTGATGATCTCGACGGCGTGCTCGCACCCGACGGCTCGACGGTGCAGTTCTCGATCGACGACGACGTCTACGAGATTGACCTCTCTCCGAGAAACCGACAGAAGCTCCGGGCGGCCTTCCGACCCTATATCGATGCGTCGCGGCGAGCGCGCTACCGCATCACCGATCTCCCGGCTGTGGGGCCGAAGAAGTAGAGCCTGACCGCTGTGGTCGGTCGGACGTGAGGTGGCCCTGCGTTCCTCCTGGCCGAGGGTAATCTCAGCATTCGTCTGACGTCAGCCAAGGGCGGTTGCGCGGCATCCACTCCGACATGATCGTCTGGCCCAGAAGGAATACTCGTCGACGATGACGGGAGGTTCCGACGTTCCCTGGCTGGGTCGGGCTGGTCGGACCGGTCTCCGTGACCGTTCCGAGCGCAGGGGGGTCACCGTTGCTCGCGCCTTGAAAGCGCTTCGAGAGTGGGGTCTTCGCGGGGGCCGGTGTACCGGAGTAGGACTCACTCCTGTCGCGGTCCTCCAGCAATCAGCGGAAACTTGAGTGCCGACGATTCGTGAGCAGCGGTCTCGGTGAGGTGCGCTCAACGATACCGACGTCTGCCCGACCAGAAGGGTGGCAGGCCCCGGCGTCGTGGTGGTGCGCCGTGCCTCCTCGCGGATCACGAGGTGTCCACTCGACCGACGACCTCGGCCCGGGCGCGTCGATGACGCTGAGCGGCATGTGGGCGACTGACGCTCCATGTCACCCGAACGCGGACGCGAGCATCCGTCGGGTTAGGGGATAGGGTCGCTGAACGTCGGCCAGGAAGAGACCCTCGATCGACCCGGAGTCGTCTGATTCCCTCTCAATCCCCGCTGGACGTCAGGAGGTTCGCATGTCGGAAGTCACGATGGACAACGCTCCGAGTGGTCGGCTCGCGCGGTCGGTCCTGTGGATAACAGGCGTCGCGGTCCTCATCTCCGTGATGGGATCGTCGTTGAAAAACACCGTGCAGGTCTACTTCGAGCCGATGGCCGAGTCGTACGGCGAGCCCCGAGGTGCGTTCGCACTGGCGACGACGATGTTCGCCCTCACCATCGCGGTGGCCTCGCCGATCGTCGGTGTGCTCTCGGACCGGCTCGGTCCACTGGTGGTCCTTCGCAGCGGCCTGGTCGTGTCGGCCGGGATGTTCGTTTCCCTGTCCTTCGCTCAGAACTTTGTGCTTCTCGCGGTGCTGTACGGAACGCTGGGGGCGATCGGCTACGCGTCGCTCTCGTACATCCCGATCGGTGTGCTCGCCGATCGCGCCTTTCCTCCCGAGCGGCGAGGTTTTTTCTACGCCCTCCTGACCAATGGGACCGCCCTCGGCTTCATCCTCCTCGTTCCTTTGTGGATCTGGCTGGAGAGCGTCACGACATGGCAGTCCGTGATGCTCGTCCTGGGGGGCGTCTTTATCGTCGTCTTCCTCCCGCTCTCCTTCACCGTTCGCATCGTCGAACCGGCGGCGCGCTCGGTGTCGGACTCACCTCAGCGTCGCCTCCGGGGAATGACAGCGGCGCTGAGCGTGCCGTTCGCTCCGCTCGCGCTCGCCTTCATGGCCTGCGGTGCCACGATGGCATTCGTCGACGTTCACCTCATGCCCGATATGGCCGATCATGGGGTGACCTCGACGGCGATGTCCAGCGCAATGATCCTGATCGGATCGACGGAGATCATCGGTGCCTTCATCGCCGGCCTTCTCTGCGATCGCGGGTTCGTTCGAGGCGTCCTGCTTGCCGCTTACCTGCTTCGTGGCTCGGCAGTTCTGCTGCTCGCCGTCGGTCCCAACGATGTCGTGGTCCAGTTCTTTGGAGTCGTCTTCGGTTCGAGTTACCTGATGACCGTCGTTGCGACAACGGTGTGGATCGTCGAGTCCTACCCTGCGCGGGTCCGCGGTTTGCTGCTCGGGGTGCTGTGGGCCGTCCATCAAGTCGGTGCCGCACTGAGCAGCCAGGTCGGCGCGGTCCTGCACGACCACGTCGGCGGCTACGAGCCCATCCTGTACACGGGAAGCGTCTCGTGTGCGATGTCGCTCGCCATCGTTGCCTGCCTCCGTGGTCCGAAGAAGCGCGAGAAGAACGCTGGACCCTCGGACGTATCGGTGCTCGACACCACGAATTGATCAGCGTCGACCGACGCGCTCGTCCGGTAGCGCGCTCGCCCGGTAGTACGCCACGTCCGTGCACGAGGCGGAGCTGCGATGAGGAGGAAAAAAAGGATGCACGTACACGACATCATTGGTATCGGTTTCGGGCCATCGAATATCGCTCTGGCGATTGCGCTCGAAGAATCGGGTAGATACGAGGACTGGCTATTCCTCGAGGCTTCGGAAACGCCGATCTGGCAGGAGGAAATGCTTTTCGAGATCAGCCTCGACACCTACTCGAATATCCAGAACATCCCGTACCGAGACCTTGTCACGCCCCGCAATCCTCGAAGCAAATATACATTCCTCAACTATTTGGTTGAAAACGAGCTCCTGTTCTCCCATCTCAACATGGATATGTTGATGCCGCTGCGGCCCGACTACGCACAGTACATCCAGTGGGTGGCGCAGCAGTTCGACAACCGCCTTCATTGCAATCGGCGAGTGCAGACGCTCACCTACGACGAGACCGTCCCCGGGGGAGGGGCTTACCACATCGTCACTACTTCGGGGAATCACTATCACGCGCGGCACGTGGTCGTCGGCACCGGCCGGGAGCCGAATGTACCGGAACAGTTCGCGGGGCTGGAGACGGACCGAGTCGTTCATCAAGCACAGTATCGGACCAGAACCACACCGGTACTCGCCGGACTCGGGCCTGACAGTAGAGTCGCAGTGGTCGGGAGCAGCCAGAGCGCAGGTGAGATCCTGCTTCACCTCACGAAGACGTATCCTGACATCTCGGTCCACTCAATCATGCGCAGATACGCCTTCCCGCTGAAGGACACTAGCCCCTTCATGAGCGAGGCGTTCTTCCCAGAATTCACTGACATGTACTATCACGCCTCTGCACAAGTAAAACAGCGGATAGATCGGGATATCATCAGGACTAATTATGGCGCGTGCGACATGGACGTGTTGGAAGAGCTTTACCGGCAGATGTACTACGACAAGCTCCGCGGGCGCGAGCAGATCGAGCTGCATCGGTTGACCGAGGTCGTCGAGGCGGCAGCCGACGAGTCCGGCGGTGTGCGTCTGATACTCGAGAACCACGCGACGGGTGAGGTGAAGGGCGCCCTGTTCGATCTCGTCGTGCTGGCGACGGGCTTCGTCACCACCGGATCAACTCCCGGAGATCTGCCGAGGATCGGGCTGCTGGAGGGCCTGTCAGAGTGGCAGGAGCCCGCGCTCGGAGCTCTCCAGGTCGACCGCGGGTACGCTGTCCGCTTCGCGAACGCCCCGCACGATGTTTCGGGGGTGGTCGCGTTGAACGGCCTGTGCGAGCGAAGTCACGGAATCGGCGACGGCGGGTCATTGAGTCTCACCTCCATCCGATCGGCCGAAATTCTCCGTCGAATCGAGGAAGCTGATGCCGACCGTCACGCACTGTCTGCGGTCGGTGCAGGCGGTGAAAGACGATGACGACGGGAATGCGGTTTGATACCCTGGCTAGTTCTGCCGGCTACGGACATGACGAGGCGGCACGGAATCAGGGATCGATCATCCCTCCGCTCTATCTCACGACCGCCCAGCACTTCTCGTCAGCGGCCGACATGGAGTCGGCGCTCTCGGGTGAGACGGACGGGTGGATCTACAGCAGGCTGGGTAATCCGACCGTTCGCACCCTCGAAGCCGTGGTCGCTGCTCTGGAAGGTTATTGTGTCGACGGCGAAGTGTCAGCGGTCGCGACACCGTCCGGAATGGCTGCCGTGACGCTCGCCACGTCACCTTTCCTCGCGGTGTCGCCGAACGGGCCCCTCAATATCGTTGCCTCCGCTGCCTGCTACGGAGCGACCTTCATGGTCTTCTCACAACGCTATGCCAAGGAGAGGGGAGTCGAGGTACGGTGGATCCCGGAGAACGCCTCCCCCGAGGAGTGGGCTGCGCGAATCGACCAGCACACGCGTTTCGTTTACGCGGAGGTTCCCGCCAACCCGCTACTCTCCCTCGTCGATATCCCCGCTCTCGCCGCTATCGCGCATAATGCCGGCGCTCCTCTCATTATCGACGCGACACTGGCCACGCCGGCTCTGATGCGTCCGCTCGGGTTGGGAGCAGACATCGTCGTCCACGCGCTGGGCAAAGCAGCGGGCGCCAGTGGGACCAGCCTTGCCGGCGCCGTGGTCGCCAGGCGGGGCATCACGTCCTCTGTTGCGGACCCGTCGGTGGCCGAGGACTTCGCGGACTATCTCCGCCGCGGGCCGGTGCGGGATATGGGTGCTGTCCTCAGTCCCTTCACTGCATTCATGATCCTGAATGAAATTCGGGACCTCCGGCGCAGGGTCGATGCGATGTCCTGCTCCGCGTTGACCATTGCCGAACAGCTCCAGACGTCGAATCGTGTCGCCGACGTGTTCTATCCAGGGCTGGCATCGCATCCGAGTCACGAGCTAGCCCGGCAGATGGTGCTGGTCGACAGCGGAGACGAGGCCGACCTCGTCCACCGGTACGGTTTCCTCCTCAGCTTCCGCCCGGTCGGCGGAATCACGGCAGCCACTCGGGTGTTCGATCGATTGAAGCTGGTATGGCGGGCGAACGACCTCGGCCGAGTGAAGAGCACCGCCACGATCCCCGCCATCGGTACGCATCGGCAGGTGGTCGCGACGCCGGGAACACCCCCGATACCACTCGACCTCATCCGGCTGTCCGTTGGTCTCGAGCACGGTGACGACATTCTCGACGACCTGATGCAGGCGCTCGAGACCACATGAGCGCCTGGCCGGAACAGGGCGATCGCAGCAGGCTCTTTCTCCTCGGACTCGGGACGTGGCTGCCCACTAGTCGAGAGACCGTGCGGAACGCCGTCGAGGCAGGTTCCTACGACCCACAGCGTGCTGACAAGGACGACTTCACCAGCGTCGCCGTAGAACCCGCGGCGTTCCCGGCGGAGATGGGTGTGACGGCGGCGCGGCGCGCTCTGGAGGGGGTGGACGTGGATACCGTCGACTGGCTGGCGTGGACATCCATTCACCGTCACGGTCACACGACGCTCTGGCCGCCGGCGAGCTTCGCCCACCACGAACTCCAGCTCAGCTCGGCGGCGCTCGCCTTTTCGCTTAGCCAGGGCTGCAATGCAGCCTTCGTTGCCATGCGGATCGCCGCGGATCATCTGCGGTTGCATCCGCGTTCTGCGGCGCTCATCATCGGCGCGGACCGCTTCGGTGGGTCGCTGTTTAAACGCTGGTCCTCCGACAGCGGCACCGTGTTCGGTGATGCGGCCTCCGCTGTCGTCCTGGCACCTCGCCCGGGTCCGCTCGAGATCCTCCACCTCGATGTCGAGCAGGGCAGCGAGCTCGAACGGCTCTACCGTTTTGAGCAGCCGAGCGAGGAGAACGGGCAGGAGCCGGGCCGAGACTACGACGTCAGCTCGGCGAAGCGTGCATACCTTCGCCAGTACGGCGACGACAGGATTCGGTCCGTCTTCGCGCAGGCCCTCGGGTCGTTGCGGTCACGCCTCCTGGCTCGATTTCCCCTTCTCGAACGGCCGGCGCGGTTCGTCGTCTACCCGAATGTGGGCAGGGGCATCAGCGCGAGTGTGTACGAGGACATCTTCGGCGGCCTCGCCGAGGCGAACTGCTGGGAGTACGGACGCTCGATCGGGCACACGGGGGTCAGCGATCAGATCCTGGCGCTGTCCGATCTCGTCGAGAGGAAGGTGCTGTCGGTCGGTGACCGCGTGCTGCTGATCGGCGCGGGTAACGGGCTGAGCGTCGCGGTGATGCTGGTGGAGGTTCGTTCCTGCAATTCTGGCGCGTTCTAACCCTGGATCGCGCCCGGAGTCCCCCGTACGGGGTCCGCTGAGCGGGAGCCGTTCTCCGCCGCGCTTGGCGAGCAGAACGCCGAACATACGCTCGGCGCTCGCGGCCCTTTCGGCTCGCGTTTCCACTTCTACGACACTCGGGAACGGTACAGACATGGGGAAGACAGCAGGACGATCAGGACGACGGATGGCCGGGGTCGGGGTGGCAGCGCTGGCGCTGCTCGGCGGCCTCGTCATCGCTCAGCCGGCGCAGGCGGCGCAGACGCGCACGGTACTCGCGCTGGGCGACTCGGTCACGCGGGCCGCAACGACCTGCGGGATCAACCGCGACTGCGCGGAGAACTCCTGGGCGACGGGTTCTGCGAGCGCGGTCAAGTCAATCGCGTCCAGACTGGAGGCAGCGGATTCGACGACGTCCGTGCGGACCGCGAACTACGCGAAGTCGGGCAGCCTCATCAGCGGAGTGACGTCGCGGATCTCCGCGGCGGTCGCGGCGGGCGAGCAGCCCGACGTCGTCACCCTTCTGATCGGCGGGAACGACCTCTGCTCGCTGACGCTCGAGCCGAGCGCCGCTGACGGGTACGCGATGACGTCTGCGGCAGGTTTCGCCTCCTCAGCCACTGGGATCATGCGCTCGATCTCGGCGGCGTGGCCGAGAGCGACCGTGCTCGTCTCCTCGATGCCGAACGTGACGGGCGAGTGGAAAGTCGTGAAGCCGACTCTCGGAGCGCTGATCTGGGCCCAAGCCGGTGTCTGCAGCACCACGAGAGGTGTCGACGCCGAGACTGGTGCGGCGCTCACAGGCACGGCGTACTCGGCGTCGGTCGCGGCCGCAGCTGAGCGATCGGCACAGTTCAATCGCAGTCTCGCGGCGGCGTGCTCAGCGACGTCGAACGGCTGCGTCTGGGATGGTGGAGCGCTGTCAGCGACACCCGTCGGGCTCGACAAGCTCTCGACGACTGTCGACTGGTTCCACCCCAACGTGGCGGGCCAGGCGCTGATCGCCGACGTGCTCTGGGATGCCTGGGACCTCGGCGCGGGTCCGACGTCGAGCCCCAGTCCGACTCCCGCGCGCGACACCACCGCGCCGGTGGTCGCGATCACGGCTCCTACCAGCGGTACAACGGTGCGCGGCTCGGTCACGCTCGTCGCCTCGTCGAAGGACGCCGTCGGCACGACTCGCCTGAGCTTCTGGAGCGGCACGACGAAAGTGGGCGATGCGACGAAGGCCAGTGACGGCTCGTGGCGTCTGACGCTGGAGTCGTGGACATACCCGGACGGTCGCTACACCCTGGTAGCGCACGCCTACGATGCCGCCGGCAACGACGGTCGGAGCCCGTCGTTCACGCTGATTCGGTGAGGCCAGCAGGAGGACGCGGTCCGCAGGGACTGCCTCCTCCTGCCCCTTCACCGCCGCGCGAGGAGCAGCGCGTCGGGGCGGTCCCAGTTCTCGACCGTCTGCAAGACCCAGAACACTCCGAAGAGGGCGAGCGCGAGCGCCTCGCCGAGCAGGAGCCACTGCTCGCCCAGCAGCTCCGTGCCGCGTCCGCTGAGGAGAAGGGCGATCAGGGTCGCGTCGACCGCGGCGATCAGCACCGCGAGGGCGGCGTAGCAGCGGGAGTAGAAGCGGGGCGTCCCTGGTCCTGAGGCCCCCTCCTCCCGCACAGCAGCGGCGTGAATGCCGGCGGTGATGGCGATCAGGAAGAAGAAGAGTCCGGCGGCGGCGTAGTGGCCGAGGCGCAGGAAGGATGGGAACGTACTCCATCCGGCCAGCGCGATCAGGAGAGCGGCCGCGATCCCGGTGCGGACGAGCGCCCAGCGGTCCAGAACCCGGTCGAGCGCGAGCAGGACCACCGAGGTCAGCAGGACAGCGGCGGCGGTGATCAGGTAGGCGGGCAGGGACGCGGCGACCTCTTTTGCGGCCCGGTCGGGAAGGCACGCCGTCGCGCCGCCCGGGCAGGCCGTTCCGAGTAGGCGCCGCAGCTCTTCCGAGGTGAGCGGCACCGGCACCAGAGCGATCACCGGCGCCGTCATGCCCGCCAACAGTAAGAGGAAGCGTCGCACGCTCCTCCCGGCGAGGACGACCAGCGCGACGCCGACTGCGACGAGCGCTCCGGTGAAGAGCGAGCGGATCGGCGTGTAGTACGAGGCACTGATCGAGCGCAGCGGGCCGCCGGTGGCGAAGTGCCAGGCGAGGCCGGTTCCGAGGAGTACCACGGCCGCGACCAGGGAGAGGCGCGCGTAGCGGTAGGTACGGAGAGAGGAGAGTACACCGCCCCCGCCCAGTGCGTCACCGTGGGTCATCCAGCTACTCCGCGCGGAGTCCGGAGGAGGCGAGAGCGAAGTCGACGTCGATACGGATCGCGACGCGGAGGGGGTTGGGCCGCGGCGTGCGGTAGCGCGCGGCGTAGAGCTCGACGGCATGCTGCACAGCGTTCGGCTCCTCCTCGATGGTCGCGGGGCCGCCCAGGCTCAGCCAGCGGATGCCGTCGACCTGGCTGACGGTCGCGGTGCCACCGCGCCGCACGTTCAGCACTTTCTGGCTCTCCCGGGAGGTGATGACGCGGACGACCCCGTCCTCGTAGGTGAAGCCGACGGCGACCACGTGCAGGCGGCCCTGGAGGCCGGGGGTGGAGAGGGTCGCCAGGTGGCGCTCGGTAACGAAGGCGAGGCCCTCAGCGCTCAGGATGCTCATGCCGCGAGCGTAGTCGGAGGCACCGACGGGCTCCTGACGCCGAGCCGGGGGGCAAATGCTCCTCCACAGGGTCAATTTGTGGCCATTTTGTGCAGCTCGGACGGATCGGGGCCAGTTTCCGCCATACTGATGTGCGAACGCGAGATAACGTCGGGTCGTCCCATTCAGGAGCGGGACGGTCCCGCTCCACGAAAGGAGGATCATGTTCCGACACACACGGAGAGCAGCATTCCTGGGGGTCGCCGCGGCGGCTCTCCTCACCGGGCTGACGGCCACGCCGGCTCTCGCCTACGGGTCCGGTCAGTCGCAGGTCCAGCCGGGCGGCGGCTGCAACTCCGGCACCTATTACTACCGCAGCGACGCCAAGAACGACCGGGCCAATGCCTTCACCTCGTTCGACGGCTATTGCTGGGGCAACAAGACGGCCGGGGCCCGGCCCATCGCCGACGCGAAGGTGGGCCCCTGGGCCTACAGCGTGGGGAACGTGAGCACGTCGATGGACAAGCCTGCGGGATCGACGGTTCACGGCAACCACACCATCAACGGCGGATACGAGCGGTCGACGTGAGTCGATCACTGAAGAGTGCGGTCGCGGCGGTCCTCGCCGCGGCCGCACTCGCGGGCTGCTCCACCGCGCCTGCCGTGCCGACACCGGGCCAGCCGATGGGAGCCGCGCAGATCCGCGCCCTCGCCCAGGAAGAGGGGGAAGCGGGTCACGCCCAGCAGCAGGCTGCACTCGAGGACGGCGCGGTGACCTTCCAGGAGTACGACGAGGCGTTCGCCCGTCTTGAGTCGTGTCTGACCGAGCACGGCGTCACGGTCGAGGGTCCCGTCGTCAGCCCCGTCGACGGGGTGCGCTACGAGTTCAGCTCCGACTTCGGCAGCCGCGAGCAGTCCGCGGCTCTCGCCGACATCGACGAGTGCAACGCCGTGCACTGGACGAGCGTGGCCAAGGCCTACGAACTGTCGCAGCCGCAGAGTATGGATCCGCCCCTGGTCGAGGCGACGTCCGCCTGCCTTCACGCCCGCGGGCTCGACCCCGCACCGGAGGCCGACGTCATCGCCGAGTTCGTGAAGTCGGTCGGTGAGGAGAACGGGGACGCCGTGCTCGAATGCGTGCAGCACGAAGGGGCACGCCTCTACCCGGATCTGCCCTCCCTCACGGCCGGGTACTGATCATGAGCGGTGTGGAACGGCACTGGGCGGCTCGGCTCCGGCGCGGCTCGGTGATCGCTGCCCGGACCCTGCTCGCGCTCGGACTAGTGGCCTGGACCGTGCTGCCGGTGGCAGGATTCGTGCTGCTCGAGCGTTCCACCGCGTCCGCTGGTCTCGCACCCCCGGTCGACGTCTGGGCTCCGGTGCAGCCGGGCGCGGAGCACGAGCGCAGGACGGTCGGAGTGGTGCTGAGTCGGGCCGCCGCGCCCGAGCTCTACGCGCCGGCCTGGAGCGGGGTGGTCGAGGCGTCGAGCGCGAGTCCGGGAGCCGTGCTGCGCAGCGGGGACATCATCGCGACGATCGCCGGGATCGACCGGATGGCCGTCGCTTCTGAGCGGCCGTTCTCGACGGAGCTGCGGGTCGGCGACGAGGGGGATGACGCCGCGGCTCTCAACGAGCTGCTACGCGGACTCGACCTCGACGCGCCCGACTCCCACCGGTTCACGGTGCCCACGCTGCGCGCGGTCCGGGAGCTCGCTCACTCCCTCGGAGTGCCCGGGACAGCGGACCTGCAGACCTTCGACCCGGCATGGCTCGTGTACCTCCCGAGCAGCCAGGTGACGATCGCGACCTCCGCCCTGTACGTCGGCGCGCTCGCACCGGCGCCCGGACAGTCCCTCGCCACGACCCGGCCGGCCGTGACCTCCGCCGTCCTGGACGCGGTGACGACGGCCGACGCCGGCGAGGGGGGCGCGACGGGCGTGCAGGAGGCGACTACCGCGGCCGAGAGCGAGCGGCTCGAGATCGTCGGCACGGCGCTGCCGCTGTCGGAGGACCGGCGCAGTATCGCTGCGTCCGGACTCGCCGATCTGCAGCGGCTCGTCGCGGACGACCGGGCCCGGGCCGACGGGGTGCTGGTCGCGGATGCCGCAGCGGGCACCGTGGTCGTCCCGAGCGCGGCGCTTGGCACCGACGGCACCTGCGTGCTCGCGCGCGCGGCGGGAGGCGCGGCGCAGCGGCGCGAGGTCGCTGTAGAGTCGAGTTCGCTCGGCCGTTCAACCGTCTCGGGAGACCTGGCGAGTGGGGATGAGGTACTGGTGGCCGCCGGCACCGGGGATCCGCCGTGCTGACCGGGGCGTCCACTACCTTCCGAGCTGCCGCAGCGAGAGAGTCGTCGATGCTGATCGAGGCGTCCACTGTGCGGGTGGTGTTCGGTGGCCGCCCGGTCCTGCAGGACGTGGCGCTCTCGGTGTCGGCGGGCGAGGCGGTCGCGCTCTGCGGTCCCTCGGGCGCCGGGAAGTCGACGCTGCTCGCGGTACTCGCCGGTCAGCTCCGCCCGGATTCCGGTCGAATCCGCACCGTGCCGCCGGAGCGGATCGCCTGGATCGTCCAGTCCACTCCTCTCCTCGCTCGGCGGACGGCCCTCGACAATGCAGCGCTCGGCGCACTTGCGCGGGGCGCACGGCGACGGGAGGCGGAGGCGGAGGCGGACCGTGCGCTGCTCGCGGTCGGGGTGGCGGGGCTGCGCGACCGGCCGGTGCACGAGCTGTCGGGAGGGGAACGGCAGCGGATCGCGGTGGCGCGCGCGGTGGTCGCCCGCAGCGAGGTGATCCTCGCGGACGAGCCGACCGCCTCGCTCGATCCCCAGTCGCGCGCGCTCGTGATCCGGGCGCTTCTCGGCGCTACGGCGACGGGTGCGGCAGTGATCGTCGCGACCCACGATCCGGTTGTGGCCGCGGCGTGCGATCGGGCGGTGCTGCTCGACGGCGGAGTGCTCGAGCACGAAGTACGCGAGCACACAACACGTGAGCACGGACTACTCGAGCGCGGTGAACCGCGGTGAGACGCCTCAGAGCGCACTCGGTCGTGACCGAGGCGGCGCGGAACGCCCGTGCGCGCCCCTGGCCCGGCCTGCTCGCTGCCGTTGCCGCGCTGCTGGCCGGGCTGCTGGTGCCGACCCTCACCTCCGTCGAGATCGGCGCACTCGAGGCCAAGGCCGCGGCGCTCGTCACCGACGGTGCGACGGTGGTCTCGATCACCGCGGCGGAGCGCCGGCCACTCCCGGCAGCGAGGTGCGAGGAGTTGCGCGGGGTCGAGGGAGTTGTCGCGGCGGGCGGCACGATCGCGACGAGCACCATCCACGACGCGGACGGATCGGCGATCTCGCTGCTGCAGGTGACGGCCGGCTTCCCCCGAGTCCTCTGGCCGGGCGACGCCCTCAGAACCGACCTGCCGGCCTCAGCTGTGGCGGGCCGGCTGCTCGCCGAGCGCGCCGGCCTCCTCGGTCCGGGCTTCGTCGTCGGGCTCGTCGACGGCGATCCGGCGGCGCAGACGCGGGTGGACCAGATCGCCGGCCCTTCGCCTCGACTGCCGTTCGCCGATCGGGCGCTGGTCGTGGTCGAGCCGGCCGGTCGAACCGTTCAGGAGTGCCTCGTCGAAGCGGAGCCGGGCGCGGCCGCGGCGGTCGGCGCACTCGCCGCCTCCTGGTTCCCGGCCGACCTCCAGACGACCGCCGCCCCGATCGCCCCCGCCCTCGGCGGGATCGGAGCGCTCGACGCGGAGGTCGAAGGGCGCCTTTCCCGAATCGGCGCACTCCTCGGCACCCTGCTCTGCGCGCTCGGGCTCGCGGCCTCCTGGCTCGCGCAGCGCGCCGACATCGCGCTCTACCGCAGCCTCGGCCTCTCGACCGGGCGCCTGCTCCTCATGCTCGCTGTGCAGGCAGCCCTCACCACGGGGGTCGGCGTCGTCACCGGACTGGGCGCGGCGGTCGTGCTCCTGCCGTGGTCGCCGCTGGCGCTCCGGCTCGCGGCGACGGACGCGACGGCGATGCTCGCGCTGATGACGGCACTGCCCCTCCTGGGTGCGGCGATTCTCCCCCGAGGACGGGGGCTCGATGCCCTGCGCGGACGGTGACCGGTGCGCTCAGCCCTCGAGGATCAGTGCCTCGCCCTGCCCGCCGCCGCCGCAGAGTGCGGCAACGCCCAGCCCCCCGCCTCGGCGGCGCAGCGCGAGCGCCAGGTGCAGGGCCAGTCGGGCGCCGGAAGCGCCCACCGGGTGGCCGAGCGCGATCGCCCCGCCGTCGAGATTGATCGACTCGGGTGCGACGCCCAGGTCGTCCGCCGACTGCAGGACCACCGACGCGAACGCCTCGTTAATCTCGATCAGGTCGAGATCCGTCACCGCGGCTCCGCGCCTGCCGAGTGCTTGCAGGATCGCGGCCGACGGCTGCGAGTGCAGGGAGTTGTCCGGCCCGGCGACCTGGCCGTGCTCGGCGATCGTCGCGAGCCACGGCAGCCCGCGCTCCCGGGCCCAACCGCGCGAGACGACCACGAGAGCGGCCGCTCCATCGGTGATCGGCGACGAACTGCCCGCCGTAATCGTGCCCTCCGGCGAGAACGCGGGGGCCAAGCGAGCGAGCGTCTCGACGGTGCTGTCCTCCCGGATCCCGTCGTCCGCCGAGACGACGAGATCCGCACCGCGACGCTGCGGCACCGCGACCGGCACACTCTCTTCGGCGAGTACGCCGGTCGCCCGCGCCTGCGCGGCTCGCCGATGCGACAGCGCGGCGAACGCGTCCTGGCGGTCGCGGCGGATGCCCCGCGCGGTGGTGCCATCGTCCGTCACCCGTCCCATCAGACGCCCGTCGAACGGATCGAGCAGGCCGTCATGCAGCAGGGCGTCCTCGAGCGGACGTGCGCCGACGCCCAGACCGGAGCGGGAGGCGAGCAGGAGGTGCGGCGCGTTGGTCATCGACTCCTGCCCGCCGGCCACGACGACCTGCGCCTCGCCGAGCCTGATCATCCGCGCGGCGTCGATGACGGCGGTAAGGCCCGACAGGCAGAGCTTGTTGATCGTGACCGCCGGGACGTCCCAGCCCAGGCCCGCGAGGACGGCGGTCTGTCGGGCCGGTCCCTGGCCGGCTCCCGCCTGGATCACCTGACCGAGCACGACCGCGTCGACGTCGGCAGCTGAGGCGCCCGAGCGGTCGAGGGCCCCGCGGACGGCGACGGCGCCGAGCTCGACGCCGGACAGGGGAGCGAATAGCCCGGCGAAGCGGGCGAACGGGGTGCGGGCTCCCCCCAGAATCACGGGGGTGGTGTCGTCAGTGGACACGAGGACTCCTTCTCGACGGTGAGAGCGGTGGAAGCGGTGGAAGCGGTGGAAGCGGTGGAAGCGGTGGAAGCGGTGAACGCGGTGGGCGAGACGGGCGGCGCGGGGATCGGACCCGGCTCACGGCACGAGCACGATCTTCCCGCGCACGTGCCCGTCCTCGCTGAGCCGGTGCGCCTCGGCGGCCTGCTCGAGGGGGAGGCGCGGGCCGATCTCGACCGAGAAGCGGCCTTCGCTCGCCAGCCGGGCCGCCAGCGGCACGCCCTCGCGGCGGAGGCGCTGCTCCTCCTCGGTCAGCGGCACGGGACTCCCGCCCATCCAGGCGCGAATGCCGAGCTCGGCGGCCCGCGCGCCGACCACGACCGTGCCGATGTGCTGCGGATCCGCGACCAGCGCGAGCGAGGCCTCCAGGGCCTCGTCCGTCCCCGCCGCGTCGAGCACGCGGTCGACGCCCTCGGGCGCCGCGGCGCGCAGCCGCTCCAGTAGTCCCGGCCCATAAGCGACAGGCACCGCTCCGAGTCCGCGCAACACCTCGTGGTTCGCCGGGCTCGCGGTGGCGATGACCCGGGCACCCCGGTCGACGGCGAACTGGATCGCAGCGCGACCGACCGCTCCGGCACCCGCGTGGACCAGGAACGACGATCCTTCCGCGACTCCGAGCGAGATGACGGCCTGGTAGGCGGTGGAGGCCGGGATGCCCAGAGCCGCCGCCTCCTCGAAGCCGAGTCCGTCCGGGAGCGGGTCGAGCGCGTCGGGGGAGACGGCGAGCGCGGAGGCGTAGGTGCCGGTGGCGCCGCTGACGATCACCCGGTCGTCGACGCTCCACCCCACCACACCCGGACCGACGGCCACGATCACTCCGGAGCCGTCCGACCCGAGCCGCCGGGGACCGTCGAACGGCGGGCTCGGGCGCAGTCCGGAGCGCACCTTCCACTCGATCGGGTTCACGCCGGCGGCGCGGATAGCGACCACCACGGCTCCGGGCCCCGCCACGGGATTCGGTGCCTCGACCAGCTCGAGTACCTCGGGCCCGCCGATGCGCTCGTACTGCACGATCCTCGCCATGTCGTCCTCCTCGCCGCTGGGCCGCCGCCCGCGCCCGTCTCGATCCGTCACCGGTACGCGTCAGTCCAGCAGACTCTCGCGCACCTCGCGCCGCAAGACCTTGCCGATCAGTGAGGTCGGCAGCTCATCCACCGGCACGACCCGCTTGGGCACCTTGTACGGCGTGAGGTACAGGCGGCAGAAGTCGCGGAGCGCCTCGGGGTCCACGGCCGTTCCGGCGCGCAGCACGACTGCCGCCGCGACGCTCTCGCCGCCATCGGCGCGGGGGAGCCCGACGACGGCCGCACGCACTACATCGGGGTGCGACTCCAGCACCCCCTCCACCTCGGAGGGCGACACGTTGAAGCCGCCGGTGATGATCAGCTCCTTCGCTCGGTCGACGATCGTCACGAAGCCGTCGCCCGAGACGGTCGCGATGTCACCGGTGCGGAGCCAGCCACCGGGGAGGAGGGCCTCGGCCGTCTCCTCCGGCCGCTTCCAGTAGCCCTGGAACACCTGCGGCCCGTGCAGAAGCAGCTCGCCGGATTCGCCGGGAGCGCAGTCGACCGAGGGATCGGCGGGGTCGACGAGGCGGATCGTCGTGCTCGGGAACGGCACGCCGACCGTGCCGGGCCGGCGGGTCGGGCCGACCGGGTTGCCGAGGGCGACGGGGGAACTCTCGGTCATGCCGTAGCCCTCGACCAGGAGCCCTCGACTCGCGCGCTCCCAGCGATCCACCGTCGCCACCGGCAGGCTCATCGCCCCGGAGATGGCGAAGCGGATGCCGCGCAGGTCGAGTTCATTCCGCTCGGAGGCCCGCGCGAGCGCGTCGTAGACGGGCGGCACCGCGGGGAGGAACGTGGGTGGCGACCCCTTCGCGGCGGCCTTCACGAGCTCGACGTCGAAGGTCGGGAACAGCACGACTTTCGCGCCGATGCTGATCGCGAAGGTCAGGCAGAGCGTCAGCCCGTAGGCGTGGAACAGCGGGAGTACCGCATAGAACGTCTCGTCGCCCTCCCGCAGGCCCGGCACCCAGGCCCGGCCCTGCAGCGCGTTGGCGCGGAGGTTCGCGTGCGAGAGGATCGCGCCTTTCGGGGTCCCGCTCGTGCCGCTGGTGTATTGCAGCAGCGCCGTGTCGCCGAGGGTGGGCCGCGGGTGCGAACGCGCAAGGCGTCGGTTCTTCAGGAGTGACGCGAAGGCCACCAGGGAGCGGCTGCGGGGAGTCGCGGTCAACTTCGCGCGGGACCGGCGCGCGGCCGGCAGGGGGAGCCGCAGCGCCAGGCGCTTGGCGAGCGGGAAGGAGCGCGTCAGGTCGACCGAGACGACCCGTTCGATGCCCAGATCGGCGGGCATCGTCGCGACGACGTCGGCGATCATGTTCCAGACGACCGCGAATCGGGCGCCGTGGTCCTCGAACTGCCGGCGCAATTCGCGCGGAGTGTAGAGCGGGTTGTGCTCGACCACGATCGCGCCGAGGCGGAGCGCTGCGTAGAAGGCGATCACGTGCTCCGGGCAGTTGGGCAGCACCAGAGCGACCCGGTCGCCCGCGCGCACGCCCAGGCGGCGCAGTCCCTCCGCGGCGCGGGCGACCTGCTCGCCGAGTTCGGCGTAGCTGGTCGTGGCGCCGAAGAACTCGAGCGCCGTGCCGCGGCGGTACTGGGCGACTGAGTCGTCGAGGAGGTCGACGAGGGTCTGGGTGGGCGGGTCGATCTCGGCGGGCACGCCCTCCGCGTAGGAGGTCAGCCACGGCTTCATCGCCAGGTTCGAGGATCCGGACGTCACGGGCCGAGTATCGGGCACCCGCCTCCGCACTTCCTCCAAGGCCCGCGGAGGGGGGTGCCGTCGCGGCCGAGCGCGCGGCAGGCTGGCCGTATGAGCGCAGCCATCGATCTCCTCCGCGACGCCTTCGGCCGGGTGCACGAGAACGTGCACGCCGTCCTCGACGACAGCACCCCCGAGCAGCTCGCGTTCCGCGCGGACGCCCGCTCGAACTCGCCGGCCTGGCTCGTCTGGCACCTGCTCCGGGTGCAGGACGACCACCTCGCCCCGCTCGCCGGCCATGAGCAGGTCTGGACCGCCGACGGATTCCACGGCCGCTCCGGCCTAGCGTTCGGACCCGGCGAGACCGGCTACGGGCAGGAGCCCGCGGAGGTGGCGGCGCTCGCCGCGGTTCCCGCCGCGCTGCTCGCCGAGTACGCAGACGCCGTACACGAGCGGACGCTGGCGTACCTGGACACGCTCGGCGACGAGGATCTCGAGCGCGTCGTTGATGAGCAGTGGGATCCGCCGGTGACCCTCGGGGTGCGCCTGGTCTCGGTGATCGACGACGACAGCCAGCACGTCGGCCAGGCCGCGTACGCGAAGGGGATCGCCGAGCGCTCCGCCGGCTGAGCCCGGCGCCTACGCTGGCGGGTGCGCGCGATCCGGACCCTGCCTGCCAGCGTCGTCCTCGTCCTCGCGACCGCGCTGACTCTCGTCGGCTCCTGGATCCCCTCCTACTGGAACGACGAGGTCGCGACCCTCCGCCTGGCGCGGCTACCGCTGGATCAGCTCCTCGCCTTCGTGCAGGAGAAGGACGCGGTGCACCTGGTCTACGGCCTGCTGATGCACGGCTGGATCGCGGTTGCCGGAGAATCGGAGTTCGCGGTCCGCGCTCCGTCCGCCCTGGCGACGGGTGCGGCGGCGGCGGGCGTCGTGCTGCTGCTGCGGGAGTTCGATCGGCCTCGGGCCGCGCTGCTCGCCGCGGCCGTGCTGGTGGTGCTCCCTCGGTCCTCGTTCTCGGGGACCGAGGCGCGCTCCTCCGCCCTGGTCACCGCCCTGGTGGTGGGAGCGGCGGTGCTGATCGTGCACGCGGCGCGCTCCGGCGGGGCCCTGCGCTGGGCGGCGTTCGTGGCCGTCGCGGGGCTTGCGAATGCCGTGTTCCTCTACTGCGTCCTGGTGCTGCCGGCGTTCGTCGCCCTCGCCGTGGCGGCCGCGCCCCGGAACGCCGTGCGGGCTCTGGCGGCGAGCGGCCTCTCGGCTCTGAGCGCGGTGCCGGTACTGCTGCTGGCGGCCGGGCAGAGCGGGCAGGTCGGCTGGCTTCGCTCGCAGCCGGTGAACGCGTTCACGGTCCTGGTCGAACCGTTCGTCGGATCCGCGTGGTGGCTCGCGGTGATCGTCGTCGTCCTGCTCGGGGTCGCGGCGGCGCGGGGCGCCCTGCGGACACCGCTCCTGTCGGCACTGCTGTTCTGGCTCGCGCTGCCGACGGCGGTGCTGGTGCTCGGGACACTCGTCGTCGGGCCGATGTTCACGCCGCGGTACGTCGCCTCCAGCGCGCCCGCTCTCGCGGTCCTCACCGGGCTCGCACTCGGCTCCTGGACCCGGCGCACGGGCCTCGCGCTCCTCGCTCTGATCATCGCGGCCGCCCTGCCGGTCCTGGTGCAGATGCGCACCGCCGCCGGAAAACCGGCCGGGCAGGACCTCCGCGCCCTCGCCACCGCCATCCAGGAGCGAGCTCATCCCGGCGACGCCGTCCTCCTCGGCTCCTCCGGCACAGTGTCGCTCCAACCGCGTCTGGCCCTCGCCGCCTACCCGGAGGCGTTTGCGGGCCTGGACGACGTCGCCTTCGCCCACCCGTACGCGGACACAGGCAGCTACTCCGACGCACTGCTGGAGGGCGAGCCCCTCCGCGCGGCACTCGCGGGAGAGGACCGGATCTGGCAGGCGCTGCCCGAGGGCGAGGCGGATGACGTGCTCGTGGAGGCGGGGTTCGTCGCCCGTGAGCAGCTGCGGGTGCCGACGGTCGTGCTCACCCTCTGGGAGCGCCCGGGGGGCGGCTGACGGGACCCGCAGCCGCACGCCAGCCCCCCCATCAGCGCACGCCCGGAGACCCGACGACGGGAGCCGCTACCCTTGTCCCCGGCGCCGTCATGGAGCGGTGGCGCCCGCGGAGCGAGGACCGCGCCACCGAGAGGAACCGACCGTGACGTTGCCTGAGACCACCACCGCCGCCATCGCGAAGCGGAAGGGGCGCGACGTCGCCCCGGAGATCGCGCGCTCCTGGCTGCTGGTGAACGCCACCCGCACCGAGACGTTCGACGACGCACACGCCTCCCGCGCCGACCAGATCGTCCTCGACATCGAGGACGCGGTCGACCCCAAGGCCAAGCCCGACGCACGGGCCGATGTCGTCGAGTGGCTGACCGGTGAGAAGCGCGCGTGGGTCCGCATCAACGACCACTCCACACCATTCTGGTCCGACGACGTCGACGCGCTGAAGGGTCTGCCCGGCCTCGCCGGTGTCATGCTCGCCAAGACCGAGGCCGCCGAGCACGTCACCGAGACCTTCGACCGCCTCGGCGGTGCCACTCCGGTGCTCGCTCTGGTCGAGTCCGCACTCGGCATCGAGGAGGCGGTCTCGATCGCCCGCGCCCGCGGCACCTTCCGACTCGCGTTCGGCAGCGGCGACTACCGCCGCGACACCGGCACCAGCGCCGAAGACCTTGCGATGGCGTACCCGCGCTCGCGCCTGGTCGTCGCCTCCCGCATCGGCGACCTGCCCGGCCCGATCGATGGACCGACCGTCTCGAACAGCCACCCCGTCCTGCGCGAGCAGTCGGCGCTCACCGTCTCGCTGGGCCTCACCGGCAAGCTTTGCCTCGACACCGAGCAGCTCGCCGTGATCAACGAGGTCATCAGCCCGACGCCGTCCGATGTCGCCTGGGCCCGCGACTTCCTCGAGGAGTTCGAGGCCCGCGGGCGCGTCATCCGCGACGGCAGTGACCTGCCGCGCCTCGGCCGCGCGAAGAAGATCGACAAGCTCGCGACCGCGTTCGGCGTCAACCCGCTGTGAGCCGTCGCGGGGCGGGTGCCTGCGCGGCACACTGAGGGAGCCGCGGAGACCGTCTGCGCCGAAGGGAGACTCCGATGGGCGCCGCTCGCCTCTTCCTCTGGTTCGACGGCTCCGCGCTGGAGCGGGCGCATGACGGCGCGTGACTCCGCCCGCCGCCGCTCCACGTCGATTCGGCGCGCCTACCTCCGCGACTACCGCTACGCCTACGGTTCCCGCTTCGTGCACCTGCGCGAGGGCTGGGACGTCTCGCGGTACACCTCCGGCGACGGCGCCCCCGTGCTGCTCATCCCCGGGATCTACGAGACGTGGCAGTTCCTCCGGCCGATCGCGGAGCGGCTGCACAGGGCGGGGCACCCGATCCACGTGCTGCCCGCGCTCGGCTACAACACGCGGCCGATCGCCGCCGCGGCGAGCCTCGGCCAGGACTACCTGCGCGAGCACGATCTGCGCGGCGTGGTCGTCGTGGCGCACAGCAAGGGCGGCCTGATCGGCAAGCACATGATGGTGGTCGACGACCGTGAGGAGCGGCGGATCGAGCGAATGATCGCCGTCTCGACCCCGTTCAACGGCTCGTCGCTCGCCCGGATCGCCCCGGCACGGGCGCTCCGGGAGTTCGCGCCGCACCGCCCGCTCATCCGTCGCCTGCTCGCCGAGCGGGAGGCCGACGCGCGCATCACGTCGATCTACGGCATGCGCGACCAGTACATTCCGGGGGGCAGTCGGCTCGCGGGCGCGCACGAGAACATCGCGGTCTCGGTGGTCGGCCACTTCGCGCTGCTCTCGCACCCGCGGGTGCTTGACCTCATCGCGGCGCGGGTCTGAGCCGCGATGAGGGTCCGAGCCGCGGCGCGGGTCTGGGACGCAGCGCGGGTCTGGGACGCGGCGCGGATCCGAGACGCGGCGCGGGTTCGCGCTGGCCAGAGCCGGCCGGGGAGTCAGGACCAGGGCGTCAGCAGCACGAGCGGGATCTGCCGCTCGGTCTTCGTCTGGTACTCGGCGTAGTCCGGCCAGGCAGCCACCGCGCGCTCCCACCACTCCTCGCGCAGCTCGCCCTCGAGGACGCTCGCGGTGTAGTCCTTTTTCACCGGCCCGTCCTGCAGCTCGACGTGCGACTCCTTGAGCATGTTCCCGTACCAGACCGGATGCTCGGGCGCGCCGCCCTTGGACGCGACGACCACGTACTCGCCGTCGTGTTCGACCCGCATCAGCGCGGTCTTGCGGAGCTTCCCGCTTGTCGAGCCGACGGTGGTCAGGACGATGATGGGGCGGCCGCGGAGGAGGTTGCCCTCGGCTCCGCCGGTCCGCTCGTAGAGCTCCGCCTGCTCGCGGGCCCACTCGGACGTGCTGGGTTCGTACTCTCCGGTCAGCGGCATGACTCCGATCGTACGGCCGCGGCGGCCCCGGTGGACGAGCGGCGTGCAGGAGGATGGAGCGGTGCCCTCCGCAGATCCGTTCGACCGCGCCCGTATCGCCCTCCTGCGCGAGGACCTGACCCGCGCCCGCTACGGCGTCGACGCCGTGCGCGGGCTCTGGGGCGACGAGGCGGACGAGGCGCTGCACCGGGGCGACCGCGTCCCCGCCCGCCGTGCCCTCGCTCGCAGCGGCGACCACGACGCGCTGGCCACCCTCGCCCGCCTGTTCCTCCTTGCCGATCCCGTCCCCGCCGACGATGCGGAGGAGGCGTTCGGCGCCCTCGCGCTGGAGGGCGCGGTGGAACTCGGGTTGGTGCGCGTCGAGGCCGGAGCCGTCGTCACCGCGGCCCTGGACCTGAGGCCCTACGACGTGCTCGACCAGCGCGGCGCCGCGTCCTGGTGGATCGTGTCCGACCTCGGCGAGCTCGCGTTGGGCCGCCCGCTCGACGAGGACCACGTGCTCGGGGTCGGCGGCGCGAGCCTGACGCTGAGCGGGCTGATGATCCAGCGTCCCGTCGGCCGTGTCCTCGATCTGGGCACGGGCTGCGGGATCCAGGCGCTGCACGCCTCCCGTCACGCCGAGCAGGTGGTCGCGACCGACATCTCCGAGCGGGCGCTCGCGCTCGCCTCCTTCACCGCGGCGCTCAACGGGATCGAGAACATCGAGTTCCGCCTCGGCAGCCTCTACGGGCCGGTCGCGGGGGAGCGGTTCGACCACATCGTCACCAACCCGCCGTTCGTCATCACTCCGCGTGCCGAGGGTGTGCCGTCCTACGAGTATCGCGACGGCGGCCTCGAGGGTGACGAGATCGTGCGCCGGGTGATCCTCGGAGCGGCGGAGCACCTGGTGCCGGGCGGCGTCGCGCAGCTCCTCGGCAACTGGGAGTACCGCGAGCGCGCGGACGCTTTCGACCGGATCGACGGCTGGCTCGCCGATGCCCGCAGCCCGCTGGAGCAGGCGCTCGAGGCGGAGCCCGCGAGGCTCGACGCCTGGATGGGCGGTACCGCGTCACCGCTGGACGTCTGGCTGGTGGAACGCGAGCGCCAGGATCCGGCGGTCTATGCCGAGACCTGGATCCGGGACGGCGGCACGACACGAGGCCCCGCGTTCGACGCCCTGGTCGACGCCTGGCTCACGGACTTCGAGCGGCGCGGAGTGACGGGAGTCGGCTTCGGCTATGTCACGCTGCGACTGCCCGAACAGCCGCGCCCGCCGATCCGCCGGCTGGAGCGCATCACCGGCCCGGTCGCGACCGCGGGCCTCGGCGGCCACCTCGCAGCGTGCCTGGACGCCGTCGAGACGCTCTCCGGCCTTGATGACCGCGCTCTGGCCGGCCTCGCGCTGGTGGTCGCGGGAGATGTGACCCAGGAGCGGCACTACTGGCCGGGCAATGACGATCCGACCGTGCTGCGGTTGCGGCAGGGCGGAGGCTTCGCCCGGGTCGAGGAGGTCGATACGGCACTCGCGGCGGTGGTCGGCGCCTGCGACGGCGAGCTGTCGGCGGCGGCGATTGTCGCGGCGGTCGCCTCGCTCCTGCAGGTCGATGAGGAGGAGCTGACCGACTCTGTGCTGCCTCGGGTGCGCGAGCTGGTTGCGACGGGCCTGCTGCGCCTGCCCTGACGCGTCGCCGAGACACGAGGGCTGACGGCTCGTCGCAGCCACTCGCCGCCGCCGCTTCCCGCGTGCAGCCCTTGCCGGAGCCGCCGCGCTCTCGATCGCCCTCCTCACCGGCTGCACCGGCGGCGCCGCCTCCGACACGTCACGTCCGACTGTCGCCCCGGGCCCTGCGACCGGCGTCACCGATCGCAGGGCCCTGTTTCTCGTCAGCCAGAGGGACGTTTCTCGTCAGCCAGAGAGAGCGCCGGTGCGACGATCCAGAGCGACACCGGAGGGTTCTGCGCCAGTTCTTGAGGTGAGCGATCGCTCGTTCTGGTAGCGGATCGAGTACCCGGTCCGACTCAGGAAATCTCCGATCAGCGACCTGGCCCACGACGGAGACGAGGCTCTGCTCCACTCACCCAGCTTCCAGAGCCTGAGGCTAGCGGCCGTGCTCCGCGATGAAGCGCTCTACAGTCTCTCTCACCTCCGGTGCAACAGGCTTTCCTTGGAAGTAATCCTCCAACTGCGAGCCGACGGAAGACCTTATCTGCTGCAGGTCTTCGTCCGAAACAATCCAGGACCGCCCTCCCCAGATGAACAAATGCATATTGGCAGGAATATCTGCCCACTGACCAAGGCCATTGTTTCCATAGGAGTAGTCAACCGTCGAATTCATCCCGGTGACCTGGATCTTCACCGTTGGAGCGAGGGTGCCACCACGCGAGAAATGACTACTCGTTCCCACGGAGTCGATGAACGACTCCACGAGCCCGCCCGGCATGACGTAGTGTGAGTACACCTCAAACTCGCCGGCCGGCTGATTGTCGTTGGGTGAGTACGGCCTGCCAGCCGGAAAATTCAAGTTCGTGGGGTTTCCGAGCGCAAGTCCGGAACCACCGTTCAATGGTTGGAAATCACTCCGGATACCATTGCCGACGAAAGCATAGACACCCTCCGGACCGTCCATCCCCGAGGCGAACGTCTGACGATGACTGATGGTGAAGAGATATGTTTTTCCATCTTTGAAAATAAACTGGGGGCGCTCGGTCTGATCGGTGACGCAGTTCGCCGACAGGATGGGTGGCAGAAACTCCCACTCGGTCAGCGCTTCATTTTTAGCCTTCGCCAATCCGATGTTACCGATCTGGTAGGTGGCACCAGACGCGTTTACCGCGTCAACGCTCTCGGCGAAAGGATCACCAGCCCCATAGCCGAGATCGTCCTTCGTGCATCGAGCCGCTTCTCGAGAAAAGGCCGAGTTCCCCTCGAATACCATGTATGTGTCGTTAGGGTGTGCTGGATCCTTGAAGGTGAACGGATCGCGAAAGTTGTAATAGCGGTTTTGTTGCGCGTTTTGATAGAAAGAACCGTCGGGATTGAGCAATTGCTGCACCTGATCGAATCCGCTGAACGATACACCGAAAGCGTCGGCCTGGACGTGACCCACGCTCAGGACGATACGGGAATCGTAGGGTTTGATGTCCCGACCGGCGCCATCCCGGTAAAAAGCGACGTCGGTGAAAAATAGGTTGACTTGACCATCCCTGGATATGCGCGCGGAGCCTGACCACTGGGTCTGCTGGCTGAAGGACCGGTCGGCGAAGATCTGATCCGTCACTCCGTTGCGGAAGACGAGACCGCCGTAGGTCCAACCGCCATTCTGCGGCCTTGCGGACTCGGGAAGATTCGCTGGACGGTAGAAGTACCCGATCTTGGCGGAAGTGTGACGGTCATCGAAGCGGATGCTGCGATCAGCGACGAGCGAATAAATGATCTCCCACCCGTTCACGGAATACTGGTTCCCGTTTTCGTCCGCCAGGGGCCACGTATCCCACACCCAAACTTTTCCGTTCGACATGTCTGGGAAGTCCTGTGGAACGGTCGGCATCGTCAACGATGTCGGCATGGAGTTCTCCCTCGGCGGGGCAGACGGGTCTGAGAGGCGCTTGATTTGGCGGGCATCCGCACGAGTCCATTTCGACGTGAAGTTGCCCTCTGGAGCAAAAGCCTGCTGTGAATGAACCGTCGGCTGCGGCCCCTTCTGAAGTGATTCCGCAGCCGCCCCCGGCCCGCCCCCGGCGAACACCGAAGCGCACAGCGCGCTACACGCAAAAATTACCAGAAGGGAACGACGTGGACGACGTTCCCTCATTTCCTTGGTCATGACCGACCCCTTCGATATTGAGCAGCGCAACCATAGTCGTCTCCGGCTAGAAGAGGGTCGTGGAATCTGCGATGACCCCAGCTGTGGGGGCGCCCGGTGCCGTTGCTGTCGGCCAGCCGGGGCCCGTGTCGACGGGCTGCCGGCGCTGGTAGGCGGTCGCGGCGTTTCGCGCGCGCACGTCGGCGGCCTCGTTCATCCGGTGGTTCGCGTGCCCCTTCACCCACTCGAAGGTGACGGCTCGGCCCCGCAGCTCCTCGTCGAGCGCCTGGATGATCTCGACGTTCATCACCGGTTTGCCGTCGGCCTTGCGCCAGCCCTTCCGCTTCCAGCCCGGTAGCCACTCGGTGCAGGCCTTAATCGCGTACTGGCTGTCGCAGAGGATGTGCAGCGGCTCCTCCTCCTGCGCGGTCGCCCGCAGCAGCTCGAGCACCGCGGTGAGTTCGCCGATGTTGTTCGTGCCGTGCGACCAGCCGCCCGCGGCCCAGCGCTCGTCGTCCACGTACCAGGCCCAGCCGGCGGGGCCGGGGTTGCCCAGTGCGGACCCGTCTGCGGCGGCGATGATGCTCACGTTCGTTTCTCCTCGTGCTCTCGGTACTCGCGCCGGTGCGGCGCCCTCCGAGGGTAGTCGGCCTCCACCCCGGGACGGGGAGGACGGCGTGTGCCGAGGGCGTCCCCGCGGTCGAGGAAGCCACAAGCGCCCGACTGCGCGCACTGACCCTGTCGGTGTGCATGACACACCGGCCGCATCGGTGTGAGTTCTTTCACGCCTTTTCTGGATCGAAAACAGGATTCTTTCCTACCTTCTTTGTATGGTCGCCGCTGCGCGGTGCTCGTCACCGGACAGCGACAGTAGTGAAGGAAATCGAAGGTGGAGTCAGGGGTTTCGATCAAAGTTGTTTGCCCACATCGCGTCGATCGCGATGGTAGGAGGTCTTCTCGCTCCAGCCGCAGTGGCGGACGAGAACAGTACGAGTGGCGAAGTGCGCATCGGAGTCATGATCGACGGCGTTCTGACTCCGGCCGACCCTGCTGACATCGCCGCGGCGACCGCCGGCCTCCCCGACCGGTCTTCTGGACAGGGCGGCGACGCGACGCCGCAGCTGATCGACTGGAACCAGTGGTTTGGCTGTTTCAGCCTGAACCATGAAGACGACGTGTTCGCGCAATACGTGCACTGGTGGGACGGGGAATCCCAGGACGTCAGACTGAAGTGTGGGACCGGCGGGGCGAAGACTGGGTGGGGTTATATGCACATCCGGGGGGAGCACGAGCGGAACTGGCAGGATGAATTCGACGCGGCGCGAGCGGCGGGTTGGGATCCGAGGAACGATCGGATGGAGTCCTGGGACGATCTGATGTCCTTCTCCACGGGGCAGGCCATTCGCTATCCTGAGTTCCGCGGTGGAAACACTGTCAATAAGAGTCGTTGCGCGGTGAGTGAGGTCATTTTCTATCGTGTCAATTCCGGAGAGCGCGTGTATTCCTTTAGAGTACGCTCCGCCTGGGCGAGTGATAGCGACCGCTTGATTACCAGTTTCCCCCAGAAAAAGGAGATTTGCTGAATGAACGATAATTTCCGGGAAGTGCGATTCTTCCCCGACCTAACCGCTTCCTTTTGTCTCTGGGCGTCGAAGGTGGAGAACATCACCCCCACGGCGACCGAGCTCGGTGCGAGCCAGGAGCTCGAAGACAGGATCACGGCGTGGTATCAGGTGTGGGAGGATCAACGCCCTTGGGACGGCGGCTTCGACTCGCCTGACGTCGAACGCACCTGGGAAGAGGAGGGCGACCGGATCGTCCTCGAGCTACGGCGCGAACTCGAAGGAACGGGAATCACGATCGTCCCGCGCTTCGGCGGCAAGCTGACCTGACGAGCGCGACGCGATCACGCACTCGGGTGCGCGGGCCGCGAGCCGCACGAGGATCAGCTGCCGAAGGAGCGTCCGAGCCCGCTCATCGCTCATCCGCCGCTCGCGCGAGCACGTCCACCGCGTAGCCGTAGCCCGCGATGCCCGCCCCGACGATCACCGCGACCGCGATGTCCGAAAGGTAGGAGTGCTGCCGGAACGATTCGCGCCGGTGCACGTTGCTGACGTGCACCTCGACCATCGGCAGCTCGGTCGCGAGCACGGCGTCGCGGATGGCGATCGAGGTGTGCGTGTAGGCCCCCGCGTTGAGCACCACCCCCAAGGCGGTGCCGCGCGCCGCGTGCAGCCGGTCGATGATCGCGCCCTCCGAGCTGCTCTGGAAAGCCTCGATCGCCAGGCCGTGGCGCTCAGCGGCCTCGGCAGCGAGCGCCTCTGCGTCGGCGAGGGTGTCCGAGCCGTAGAGTTCGGGCTCGCGGGTGCCGAGCAGATTCAGGTTCGGGCCGTTGAGGACGAGGATCGGCAGCTTCACGCTCCGACCCTAGCGCCGGCCGTCCGCGCGAGTGGGAGCGGCCCCCGCGGGCCACAGGGTGTCCGGCCGGAACCGGCTCGGTTCGGGGTCAGGCCGCCAGCGGCAGCTTCTCGGCCAGCAGGCGCAGCCGCAGGGCCTGGAGCTCGGCGGTCAGCTCGGGCGGCAGCCGGTCGCCGAACTGCGCGAAGAACTCCTCGGTGAGCGCGCACTCCGCGAGCCAGGCCTCGACCGGGACGGAGAACAGCTCCTTTTTCTGGGCCGCGGTGAGTGGGAGCCCGTGCGTGTTGATCGCGAGCGGTAGGTCGCCGACCGGGCTGTGCCGCGCCTCCGCCAGCCCCTCCACCCGGCGGACGAGCCACTGGAGCACCCGCGCGTTCTCGCCGAATCCGGGCCAGAGGAAGTTGCCGTTCGCATCCTTGCGGAACCAGTTCACCTGGAACACGGCGGGCGCCCTGTCGCCCAGCTCGGCGCCGATCGCCAGCCAGTGCGCGAAGTAGTCGGCCATGTTGTAGCCGCAGAAGGGGAGCATCGCGAATGGGTCGCGGCGCAGCTCGCCGACCGTGCCCTCCGCGGCGGCCGTCTTCTCGGAGGCGATGGTCGCCCCGAGGAAGACGCCGTGCTGCCAGGAGGTGGCCTGCGTCACCAGAGGCACGTTGCTCGCTCGGCGGCCGCCGAAGACGATCGCGTCCAGCGGCACTCCGTCGTGGGCGTCCCAGTCGGCGGAGAGCGACGGGCACTGCACGGCCGGCGCGGTGAAGCGCGAGTTGGGATGCGCGGCGGGGGTGCCGGATGCGGGCGTCCACGGCTGCCCGCGCCAGTCGGTCAGCCGCTCGGGGACCTCGTCGGTCAGGCCCTCCCACCACACGTCGCCGTCCTCGCGGAGCGCGACGTTGGTGAAGATCGTGTTGCCCCAGAGCGTCTGGACGGCGTTCGGGTTGGAGCTCTTTCCGGTGCCGGGAGCGACTCCGAAGAATCCGGTCTCGGGGTTCATCGCCCAGAGCCTCCCGTCCTCGCCTCGGCGCATCCAGGTGATGTCGTCGCCGAGCGTCTCGACGCGCCAGCCGGGGATCGCGGGCTGCATCATCGCGAGGTTGGTCTTGCCGCACGCGCTCGGGAACGCCGCAGCCACGTGGTACCGACGCCCCTCGGGGGAGACGATGCGGATGAGCAGCATGTGCTCCGCGAGCCAGCCCTCCTCGCGACCCAGCGCCGAGGCGATCCGCAGGGCGAAGCACTTCTTCGCCAGCAGGGCGTTGCCGCCGTAGCCGGAGCCGAACGAAACGATCTCGCGGGTCTCGGGGAACTGCGTGATGTACTTCACCGGATTGCACGGCCAGGCGACATCGGCACGGGCGACCCCGTCGGCGTCACGGAGGGGCTGCCCGACCGTGTGCACGCCGCGCACGAAGACGGTGTCCTCGGTGAAGGCGGCCAGCGGCTCGGAGCCGACGCGCGCCATGATCCGCAGGTTGAGCACCGCGTACGGCGAGTCGGTGACCTGCACTCCGAGCTGCGAGAGCGGCCCGCCGACCGGGCCCATCGAGAACGGGACGACGTACATCGTCCGCCCGCGCATCGCGCCGTCCAGGAGCGGAGCGAGTTCGGCTTTCATCGCGGCCGGCTCGCGCCAATTGTTGGTGGGCCCGGCATCCGCCTCATCGGTCGTGCAGATGAAGGTGCGGTCCTCGACGCGGGCGACGTCGTCGGGGTCGGTGCGGGCGAGGAACGAGCCGGGCCGCCACTCCGGGTTCAGCGGGAGGAGCGTGCCGGAGGCGACGAGCCGCTCGGTCAGGCGGTACCACTCCGCGGGGGAGCCGTCACTCCACTCGATCGCGTCGGGCTTGAGGATTGCGGCGGTCTCGCGCACCCAGCGGCGCAGGGTCAGGGGCGCGGGCGGCACGACGGGCGCGGGGACGGCGGTCGGCGCGGTCATGGTGCTCGGCTCGAGTCGGACGGTGTTGCTGAAGATGCTCATGCTGGCTCCGCTTTCGGTGGTCGTCGTCGACGGGGGTGGGGAGTCGCCGGCCGAGGCCGGGAGGGGCGCTCGGTGGCGCCTCAAGCCAGGATGGAGGAGGATCGAGGGGTATTCCCGGCGTAAAGGGCATCAAGAACCGTCATTTTTGCGCTTTCGTCACAACCGATCGCTGGAGCTCGCCGTGACCGATCCCTCAACCCCCGCCGCCGGCTCGGATGCCGTGCTGCTCGGGCAGCGCCTGCGCCACTTCCGCACCCGTCGCGGACTCACCCTCGGGCAGCTCGCCGAGCGGGTGGATGTCTCGGGGAGCCAGTTGTCGCTGATCGAGACCGGCCGACGCGAGCCGCGGCTCTCCCTCCTCCAGCGCCTCGCCGCCGCGCTCGGCGTCGAGCTGGCGGCCCTGCTCTCTGACGAGCCGCCGAGCGAGCGGGCCGCGCTCGAGATCGAGCTCGCCCGCGTGCAGAAGGGCTCGCTGTACCGCTCGCTCGGCCTGCCGGAGTTCAAGGTCAACAAGGGGCTGACCACTCCCGTGCTGGAGGCGTTCCTCGGCGTCTACCGCGAACTCGCCCGCCGTCGCAGCGAGGCGAGCGCCACCCCGGAGGAAGCGCGCCGGGCGAACACGGCGCAACGGCTCCAGTTGCGCGAGCGCAACTCCTACCTGCCCGCGATCGAGGAGGTGGCCGGAGAGATGCTGCGCACGGTCGGGCACCGCGGGGGAGCGCTGACCCACAGCTCCGTCTCGAAGATGGCCCGGCATCTCGGCTTCGAGATCATCCACGTCGGTGACCTGCCGCACTCGGCGCGCTCGGTGATCGACCTCGCGAACGGTCGGATCTACCTCCCGCCCGCTTCGATCCCGGGCGGGCACGGGCTGCGGGCGCTCGCGCTCCAGGCGATGGCGCACCGCCTCCTCGGCCACGAGCGGCCGGTGACCTACGCCGACTTCCTCCGCCAGCGTCTCGAGATCAACTACTTCGCCGCCGCCTGCCTGATGCCGCTGGAGCCGGCCGTCGCCTTCCTCCAGGAGGCCAAGCGGGAGCGGGACATCTCGGTCGAGGACTTCCGCGACGGCTTCGGTGTTACCCACGAGGCGGCGGCGCTCCGCTTCACCAACCTGCTCACCTCGCACCTCGACATCCGGATGCACTTCCTGCGGGTCCTCGGCGACGGCTCGATCCAGAAGGCGTACGAGAACGACGGGCTGCCGCTGCCGACCGATGTGACCGGAGCTGTCGAGGGCCAGGTCGTCTGCCGCTACTGGTCGGCGCGCTCGGCGTTCACCCGCACGAACCGCACCACCGAGTACTACCAGTACGTCGACACGCCGGCGGGCACCTTCTGGTCAGCGTCGCAGACCGGCACGACCGCGACGGAGGAGTTCTCGATCACAGTGGGCGTCCCGTTCGCCGAGGCCCGCTTCTTCCGCGGCCGCGACACCGACCGCCGCGAGCTCTCCCGCTGCCCCGACGAATCCTGCTGCCGGCGCGCACCGTCCGATCTCGCCGCGCGCTGGGACGGCAACGCCTGGCCGAGCGCCCGCCTGCACGCGCACGTGCTCGCGCCTCTGCCCTCGGGCACCTTCCCCGGCATCGACGACGCCGAGGTCTACGAGTTCCTCGACACCCACGCCCGCGAGCCCTAACCGCCCTCCCCCCTCCTTCGCGAGATGCCACTTACGAGGCCTTTCCTCGGCGTGTCTTCGTCATAGGTGGCATCTCGCGGCGGGGGCTGTGGAGAACTCGAGCGGGGAGGGTGGCGGATGGGGGACCCTGCGGGCATGAGTGAGCAGCAGCATTCCGGAGTGGTCAACGCGTCGACGAGTGGCGCGTCGCGGCACGGCCTCGTCCGGGACTATCCGGTCGCCGTCTTCCGTGGTGCACGTGCGGTCGTGGAGCCGCTGGACTTCGACGAGCGGATCACTGCATTCGCGGCTGTCATGCGGCCGGGGGAGTTCTTTTCGCACGGCACGGCGGCGCACCTGCTGGGTCTGCCGGATCGGAGGAAGACAGCGACGACTGCGCTCGACGTCGCGGTCGCCCCGCCGATGCGCGCCGCGCGTCGCGTGGGCGTCCGCTCGCACCACCTCTGGGACGAGGCGGTCACGGTCGTCCACGCCACCTATCCGACGGCCGATCCGGCGTCGACGTTCTGCCACCTCGCCGCGTCCAGGACTCTCGACGAACTCGTCGTCCTCGGCGACGCTCTCGTTCTGCCCGACGAGGAGGGGACCCGTCGGGGGCTCCGCGTCGACCTCACGATCCTGGCCGAGCGCGCCCGGTGCTTCCGCGGGCGGGGCGGTCGCCTGGCCCGCGAGGCGGTGGGCTGGGTCAGGTCAGGGGCGGAATCCCCGCGCGAGACACTGCTGCGACTACTGCTTCTGCGAGCCGGACTTCCGGAACCGGAGCTGAACGTGGAGCTGTTCGATGCTGACGGGCTCTTCGTCGCCCGAGTGGACATGCTCTACCGACGTGAGCGCGTCGTCGTCGAGTACGACGGTGATCAGCACCGTACGGACCGGGCGCAATACGAGCGGGACATTGCCCGGATCGAAGCGATCGAGGCGCTCGGCTACCGAGTCGTCCGGGTCCGCGCTTCCGGTCTCCTCGCGCCCGACGCGACCGTCGCCCGCGTCCGCCGCGCCCTCGCCGTGTGACCGACCCCGCGAGATGCCTCTTATGACGACGACACGCCGAGCGGATGCCGCACAAGTGGCATCTCGCGGAGGGAGCGGGACGGGGTGCGTCAGCCGGAGATGAGGGCGCGGGCGGTGCCCTCGTCGAGGATGAGGTCGGTGATCAAGCCGGCGGCGAGGGCGCCGCGCAGGCCCGGCAGCTTGGAGGCGCCGGCCACCACGCAGATCCGGCGCGACGCGCGACGCACGGTCGAGAGGTCCGGGCCGCTTGCACGTTCGTTCATGGGGATGTCGTCCCAGCTGCCGTCGGAGCGGTAGAACACCGTCGCGACGTCGCCGACGACGCCCGAGCCGCTGAGCGAGGTGAAGTCGCTCGGCTCCAGGTAACCGCCGATGTACACCTTCGAGGGGACTGCGGCGAACGGCGACCCGAGCCCGAACAGCGCCACGTCCATCCGCTGCTGCAGCTCCAGGACCCGACGGGTGGAGCGCTCGCGCCACACCGCCTGCTTGGTGGTCGGGTCGTCGAAGAATGCCGGCACCGGGAACTGCTGCACCTTCGCGGCGTACGCGTCGCCGAAACGGCGCAGGATCTCACTGGAGTAGTTGATGCCCGTCGTCTCGGTGTTCCCCGCGCCGTTCAGCTGCACGATCTGCGTGTTGTGCGTCTCCTTGGCGATCAGGTGGCGACTGATAGCGCTCATCGTCGACCCCCACGCGATGCCGACGATCATGTTGGAGTCGATGAACTGCCCGAGGATCCGCGCCGCGGACAGCGCCACCCGCTCCAGCCGGTCGATCTCGCTGGTGTGATCCGGCACCGGCACGATGTGCGCGGTGATGTCGAAGTGCGCGCGCACCTCGGCCGAGAGGGCGCTCGCCCGGTCGAGAGGGGAGCGGATCTGGATGTCGACCAGGCCGGTCGCGCGGGCGTGCGAGAGCAGGCGCGAGACGGAGGAGCGCGACGTGTGCAGCTCGTGCGCGATGGCGTCCATCGTCAGGTCTTGCATGTAGTAGAGCTGTGCCGCCCGCAGCGCGTCGCGCGTTTTGTCTGGATGGGTCGCGTGGGTCGTCTCGTCGAGTTCGACGACCGGTCTCACCGGGGTCATTACCACTCCCTGCACGGATTTCCAGCCGTCTTGACCGGATGTGTTGTCGGGTCAAGGATGGCTGTATTCCTCCGCGAAATCAATCGTCCATCTCTTCGGTGCACGCTAGCGCGGGGGCCTCGACGACACCCCTACGACACGAAGGCGAGTACGAAGTGGCACAGTCCGACGGAACTCCCGGAAACTCCGCTCTGCGTGAGAGCGTCGCTGCTCTCCGCGACAACCCCCGAGCCACGGTCCTGGTCATCGGCGGTGGAATCAACGGCATCGGGACCTTCCGCGAACTCGCGCTGAACGGGGTCGACGTCGCCCTCGTCGAGCGCGGCGACTACGTCTCCGGTGCCTCGAGCGCCTCCAGCCACATGATCCACGGCGGCATCCGCTACCTCGAGAACGGCGAGTTCCGTCTGGTCAACGAGGGCGTGCACGAGCGCAACGGCCTGCTGAAGATCGCTCCCCATTACGTCAAGCCGCTGCAGACGACCATCCCGATCTACTCGACGTTCTCGGGCATCCTCGCCGCCCCCCTGCGCTTCCTGACTCACAAGTCGGGCAAGCCGCAGGAGCGCGGTGCGCTGCTGATCAAGGTCGGGCTCACCCTCTACGACTTCTTCTCCCGCGACGGCGGCACCGTGCCGCGCCACCAGTTCCACGGTCGGAAGCGCTCGCTGAACGAGCTGCCTCAGCTCGATCCGAAGATCAAATACACCGCCACCTACTTCGACGCCTCCGTGCACGAGCCGGAGCGCCTCGCGCTCGACGTCCTGCACGACGCGCTGATCGGTGGCAAGAAGGCCCGCGCGGCCAATTACGTCGAGGCCGTCGGCGCCGACGAGAAGGGTGTGGTCCTGCGCGATCGCGAATCCGGCGAAGAGTTCACCTTCGCAGCCGACGTTGTCGTCAACGTCTCCGGGTCCTGGACCGACTTCACCAACACCGCCCTCGGCACGAGCACGACGTTCATGGGCGGCACCAAGGGCTCGCACATCGTGCTCGACAACCCCGAGCTGGTCGAGGCCTGCGAGGGCCGCGAGATGTTCTTCGAGCACAGCGACGGCCGCATCGTCCTCATCTACCCGCTCAAGGGCCGCGTCATGGTCGGTACGACCGACATCGACGCTGACCCCACCAAGCCCGCGGTGTGCACGGAGGAGGAGATCGACTACTTCTTCGAGCTCGTCAGCCACGTCTTCCCCGCCATCCCGGTGGACCGCTCGCAGATCGTCTTCAAGTTCTCCGGCATCCGTCCGCTGCCCCGTCACGACGACGAGGCGCCCGGATTCGTCTCCCGCGACTACCGCATCGAGCCCTCGACCCTGCCCGGCAACGGCTCGCCCGTGCTCAGCCTGGTCGGTGGCAAGTGGACGACGTTCCGTGCCCTGTCCGAGCACCTCTCGAACGAGGTTTTCACGCGGATCGGCGTAACCCGTCGCGTCTCGACCGTGAAGACCCCCATCGGAGGTGGCAAGGGCTTCCCGCGCACCGACGCGTCCCGTGCGCAGTGGATCAGCCAGCACCGCTCCGGCCTGTCCTCGGCCCGCACCGGCCAGCTGCTCGAACGCTACGGCACCCGCGCGCAGGAGGTCATCGAGGCACTGGTCGACGGACACGACGAGGCACTCGACTTCGACAAGGACTTCACCACCGGCGAGGTCCGCTATCTCGCGAAGCACGAGAGCGTGGTGCACCTGATCGACCTGGTCATGCGCCGCACGAACCACGCTTTCACCGGAGGCCTGAGCCGCGAACTCCTCGAGGAGCTCGCCGAGCACACCGGAGCCGTGCTGGGCTGGGACGACGCCACCCGGGCATCCGAAGTGGATGCGACCATCGCGCACCTCAAGGAGTACAACGGCGTCGACGTCGGGGGCACGTCGGTGCAGGCCCCGACGGCCGTGCCCGCCTCCTGATCGGCCGAGAGGCTCGATCGGCGACAGCCCCGGAGTGAGGAATACCTCGCCCGGGGCTGTCGTCACGACAACGCACAAACGTGCACGCGCCGTTCCTTGTCGCTGGGACAGGGCGCCGATAACTTCACACACGGCGGGCATCGCAGCCCGCCGCGAACGCCTGCGCGCGTTCGTCTTACCCAAAGGAAAAGGTCAACGTGGACAATCTCGGAGTGGTGTTCCTCGCCGAAGTCGTGGGAACGGCGATGCTCGTGCTCCTCGGCTGCGGTGTCGTCGCCAACGTCGCACTCGTGAAGAGCAAGGGTCTCAACGGCGGAACCCTCATGGTCAACATCGGCTGGGGCTTCGCGGTCTTCGCCGGCGTGATCGTCTCGTACAACTCGGGGGCGCACCTGAACCCCGCGGTCACCCTGGGCCTGGTCGCCAGCGGAGCGACCGAATTCGGCTCGGGCGTCCCGGTGAACATCGCCTCGATCCTCGTGTACATCCTCGCCCAGATGATCGGTGCGATCCTCGGCGCCGTCTTCTGCTGGCTCGCCTACAAGCAGCACTTCGACGAGGAGCCCGACGCAGCCAACAAGCTCGGCGTCTTCTCGACCGGCCCGGCGATCCGCTCCTACGGCTGGAACTTCGTCACCGAGGTCATCGGTACGTTCGTCCTCGTCTTCGTCGTCATCGGCTTCGGCGGCGGACGTCAGGGCGACGGCGGCCTGGCCGCACTCGGCGCTCTCCCCGTCGCCATCCTGGTGATTGCAATCGGTGCCTCGCTCGGCGGCCCGACCGGCTACGCCATCAATCCCGCCCGTGACCTCGGCCCCCGCATCGCGCACGCGCTGCTGCCGATCAAGGGCAAGGGCTCGAGCGACTGGAGCTACGCCTGGGTGCCCGTGGCCGGCCCGATCGTGGGCGGTGTGCTCGCGGGCCTCGCCTCGCTCGCGCTGCTTCCGGTCCTCTAAAGCCGCCGCATTTCCTGCCACCCCCGTTACGAAGGAGTAATCATTCATGGCTGACTACGTCATCGCTATCGACCAGGGGACCACGTCGTCCCGCGCGATCATCTTCGACAAGAAGGGATCGATCGTCTCCACCGGCCAGAAGGAGCACGAGCAGATCTTCCCGCGCGCCGGCTGGGTCGAGCACGACCCGATCGAGATCTGGAACAACGTCCGTGAGGTGATCGGTCAGGCCCTCTCCCGCGCCGACCTGACCCGTCACGACATCGCCTCGGTCGGCATCACCAACCAGCGCGAGACCGCGGTCGTCTGGGACAAGACCACCGGCAAGCCCGTCTACAACGCCATCGTCTGGCAGGACACCCGTACCCAGTCGATCGTCGACCGACTCGCGGGCGACGAGGGCGCGGACCGCTTCAAGTCGATCGTGGGCCTCCCGCTCGCGACCTATTTCTCCGGTACCAAGATCGTCTGGATCCTCGAGAACGTCGAGGGTGCGCGCGAGAAGGCGGAGGCGGGTGACCTGCTCTTCGGCACCACCGACACCTGGGTTCTGTGGAATCTGACCGGCGGCATCGACGGCGGCGTCCACAAGACCGACGTCACCAACGCCTCCCGCACCCTGTTCCTCGACCTCGAGACTCTCGAGTGGCGCGACGACATCCTCGAGGCCTTCGGGGTTCCGAGGTCGATGCTCCCCGAGGTCTGCTCCTCCTCCGAGGTCTACGGCCAGGTCGAGTCCTCCTCGCTGCTGCGCGAGGTGCCGATTGCGGGCATCCTGGGCGACCAGCAGGCCGCGACCTTCGGTCAGGCGGCGTTCGATCCGGGCGAGGCGAAGAACACCTACGGCACCGGCAACTTCTTGATCTTCAACACGGGCACCGAGATCGTGCACTCGAAGAACGGGCTGCTCACCACCATCGGCTACAAGCTCGGCGACGGTGAGGTGCACTATGCGCTGGAGGGCTCGATCGCCGTCTCCGGCTCGCTAATCCAGTGGCTGCGCGACAACCTGGGCCTCATCGGCTCGGCCCCTGAGGTCGAGGCGCTGGCCGCCACGGTCGAGGACAACGGAGGCGCGTACTTCGTCCCCGCGTTCTCGGGCCTGTTCGCGCCGTACTGGCGCTCGGACGCGCGCGGTGCCCTCGTGGGCCTGACCCGCTACGTCAACAAGGGCCACATTGCCCGCGCCGCGCTGGAGGCGACCGCCTTCCAGACCCGCGAGGTCCTGGACGCGGTCAATGCCGACTCCGGTGTGCCGCTGCAGGAGCTCAAAGTCGACGGCGGCATGATCGCCAACAACTTGCTCATGCAGTTCCAGGCCGACATCCTCGGCGTCCCGGTCGTTCGACCGGTCGTCGCCGAGACCACCGCGCTCGGAGCGGCCTATGCGGCCGGTCTCGCGGTCGGCTTCTGGGCGAACCTCGACGACCTGCGCCAGAACTGGCAGGAGGACTCGCGCTGGACTCCCCAGATGGACCAGGACGAGGCTGCCCGCCAGTACCGCCTGTGGAAGAAGGCCGTCACCAAGACCTTCGACTGGGTCGACGAGGACGTGCAGTAATTTTTTCCGCGGCAGTCCCTGCCTGCCGCGGCGCGGTCGGCTCGTCGAGGCGGTCGCGTCTCGGGGAGCGGGTCGCGTCCGGCTAGCGGACAACGCGGGCACGTGTTCTCCCCGTTCGCCTTCTTCGGCGAGCGGATGACGTCAGTCCCTCACGGTGAAGCGCCCTGGTCGTCCCTCGGGTCGGGTGGGGCGCTTCGTTGTTCCGAGGAAGGCGCGGAGTCTGCCGGGCGGGAGGTCCGCGCCAGCGAGGGCGGAGGACGGGGCGGTTCTGCGAGTTGCGGGTGGGCTGCTCCTGGTGAGCGACTCCGGGTGAGCGCCGGCCGATCGCCGCGAACGAGGCCGTGCCGCTCAGCCCCCGGACAGCCCTAGCTGCGCGTCGAGTTCGTCGAGGCCGCCGATGCGCCGGACGTCCAGCGCCAGTGCTTCCGGCGGCAGCGCGCGGCCGTGCTCGGGGCCGCCAACGCGGTCGAGCCACACGCCGCGCAGCCCGGCAGCGGCCGCTCCGATCGCGTCGGTCCCGAGCCGGTCGCCGACATAGAGCGCGTCGGCCGGAGCGACGCCGAACCGCTCGCAGGCGATCGCGAAGATCCGCGCATCCGGCTTGGCGACGCCCACATCACCCGAGGCGATCACGTGCTCGACCCGGTCCGCGAGGCGCGTGCCCTTGATCTTGCCCAGTTGAAAATCGAGCACGCCATTCGTGATGATCCCGACCCGGACCCCGGCGGCGTCGAGCCGGTCGAGGACGGGCAGCGCGTCGTCGTGCAGGGTCCACGCGGCCACGTAGTGCTCCAGGTACCCGCGGAACCAGGAGCTCGCCTCCTCCGGCGACAGCGCGACTCCGGCCTCTGCGGCGAAGTCTGTCGCGCGGGCCCGTCGCTGACCCTCGTAGTCGAGCTCACCAGCGAGGTAGCGGTGGTAGTGCTCCTCCTCGAGCAGGTGCCAGTGGTGCTGCAGGTCGAGCGGAGTGGCGGCGTACGCCGCTCCCAGCGACGCAGCGTGCGCGACGATGCCCTCCCGCACGGCGTGGGCATGCGCGAAGAGCGTGTCGTCGAGGTCGAAGAGCGCGAGCTGCAGCACGGTCGGCTCAGCGGACGCGGCGGAGCAGGCCGATGCGCTCGTAGACCGCGGCGAGCGTACGCTCCGCAGTCTCGGCGGCGCGGTCGGCGGCGCGGGAGAGGACACGGTCGAGCTCTGCCGGGTCGGCCAGTAGCTCGGCGGTCCGCGCGCGGATCGGGTCGAACCTCGTGGCGACCACCTCGACGAGTCCTTTCTTCAGGTCCCCGTAGCCACGGCCCGCGTACTCCTGCTCCAGCGACTCGACAGAGCGGTCGGCGAGCACGGAGTAGATGGTGAGCAGGTTCGAGACGCCGGGCTTCGCGGCGCGATCGAAGCGCACCTCGGACTCGGTGTCGGTCACGGCGCGCATGATCTTCTTGGCCGTCACCTTCGGCTCGTCGAGCACGCTGAGCAGGCCGGCATCCGACTCCGCCGACTTCGACATCTTGGCGCCCGGGTTCTGCAGGTCGAAGATTTTTGCGGTCTCGCGCACGATGTGCGGCTCCGGCACGGTGAACGTCTCGCCGAAACGCGAGTTGAAGCGCGCGGCAAGGTCGCGGGTGAGCTCGAGGTGCTGGCGCTGGTCCTCGCCGACCGGGACCGCGTCCGTCTGGTACAGCAGGATGTCGGCCGCCATCAGGATCGGGTAGGTGAACAGTCCCACCGAGGCGGCCTCGGTGCCCTGCTTCGCCGACTTGTCCTTGAACTGCGTCATTCGGCTCGCCTCACCGAACCCGGTCAGGGTGTTCAGGACCCAGGCGAGCTCGGCGTGCGCGGGCACGTGCGACTGGATGAAGAGAGTGGACCGTTCCGGATCGATGCCCGCGGCAATGTACTGCGCGGCGGTCGCGCGAGTGCGATCGCGGAGCTGCTGCGGGTCCTGCGGAACCGTGATCGCGTGCAGATCGACGACGCAGAAGTATGCGTCGAAGTCCTCTTGCATCGCGACCCACTGCGTCAGGGCGCCGATGTAGTTGCCGAGGTGCAGAGAACCGGAGGAGGGCTGCATGCCGGAGAAGATGACGGGCGCGGCGCCCGGAGTGCTGGGGGTCATGAAGGGCCTCGAGGGGTCGGAGTCGCGGGGAGCCGCGAGGGGTCGGGGTCGCGGGGGCCGCGAGGAAGGAGGGTTAGAGCGCGTAGTCGACGACCACGGGGGAGTGGTCGGACCAACGGGTGTCGTAGGCGTCGGCGCGGTCGACCTCGTAGCTGCGGGCGAGGGCGGCGAGCGCGGGGGTCGCAAGCTGGTAGTCCAGGCGCCAGCCGGTGTCGGTGTCGAACGCCTTGCCGCGCTGCGACCACCACGTGTACGGACCAGGGACCTCGCCCGCGAATCGGCGGCCGAGGTCGATCCAGCCCAGGCCGGCGCCGGCGTTGTAGTCGGGTTCGCCCTCCGCGCCGAGGAAGCGGTCGAAGTAGGCGCGCTCCTCCGGGAGGAAGCCTGCCTTCTTGACGTTGCCCTTCCAGTTCTTGATGTCGAGTGTGCGATGCCCGACGTTGAGGTCGCCCATCACCACCGCGAGCTCGCTGTGCGCCTGGAGTTCGGGGAGGCGGGCCGTCATCGCGTCGAGGAAGCGGTACTTCTCGATCTGCTTGGGGGTGCCCACTTCGCCGGAATGGACATAGGTAGAGACGACCGTGATCGACCGGTCGCCGACCTCGTAGTCGGCCTCGAGCCAGCGCCCGGCCGAATCGAAGTCGTCGGCGCCGAACGAGACCCGGTGGATGGTGGCGCGCTTGCGCGAGGCGAGCGCGACTCCGGCCCGGCCCTTGGCGCTCGCCTCATCGTGCAGGACGTCCCACTCGTCGCCGAGCAGCCCGGTGAGATCCTCGGTGGAGGCGCGGACCTCTTGCAGGGCAAGGATGTCGACGTCGCGGCCGGCCAGCCAGTCGCCCATTCCCTTCCGGTAGGCGGCGCGAACGCCGTTCACGTTGACGGAGGCGATTCGGAGGGTGCTGCTTGTCACCACAGCATTCTACGGAAGGGGTACCGACGGCGACGGCCCGGCGGCGCTGCCCGGGGCGCCGTCTCTCCCGTCCGCCGTTCGATGTGCAGGGGATGCATGGGTCGGACGCCGTATCGTCCGGCAGGATCGCCCGGACCGCGCGGATCACCTGCTGATCGCGCGGACTCCTGCAGATCGTGCGGAGTCCTGCTGATGGCGCGGATTGCTGTAGGGGACAGGGCGGATGACCGCCCATCGCTCGGTGTGGGGTGCCGTGACCTGCACGAGCCGTTCGATGTGCAGGGGATGCGTGGCTTGAACGCCATTTCATCCGGCTCAATCGCGCAACCCGCTCGGATCGCCTGCTGATCGCACCAACTCCTGCACATGGCACCAACTCCTGCACATGGCACGGACTCCTGCACATCGCGCGGACTCCTGCACATGGCACGGACTCCTGCTGATTGCACCGGCTCCTGCACATCACGCGCGCGCCGCGAACGCAGAAGCCGGCGGCCGCCTCGCGCGCCGCCTCCCTCGGAGAGGGGAGGGGCACGGGGGTGGCCGCCGGCGGGACCGCTCAGGACGGTCGGTCGGTGGGAATCAGGCGGGGACGGCCCGCGCGGCGACGGGCTCGGGCACCTCGGCGACCACGGGGGCGCGCGCGATGCTCTTCGCGACAATCACGCAGACGGCCGTCACGACCATGCCCACCAGGATGGCGACCAGGTAGAGGATCGGCTGCCCGACGAGCCCGGTGACCCAGACCCCGCCGTGCGGCGCGCGAAGGGTCGAGCCGAACAGCGCGACGAGAGCACCCGTCACAGCCGAGCCGACCATTGCCGAAGGGATCACGCGCAGCGGGTCGACCGCGGCGAACGGGATCGCTCCCTCCGAGATGAAGGACGCACCCAGGAGGTAGGCGGCCTTGCCGTTCTGCCGTTCGGCATCGGTGAACAGGCGTTTGCGAAGCGACGTCGCCAGCGCGAGGCCCAGCGGCGGAGTCATTCCGGCGGCCATCACGATCGCCATCACCTTGAACTGCACCGAGTTCGGGTCGCCGTCGGCGGGGACGGAGGCGAGACCGGTGGTCGCGAAGGCGTACGCCACCTTGTTCACGGGGCCGCCCATGTCGAACGCCATCATCAGGCCGAGAATGATGCCGAGGATGATCAGGTTGCCACCGGTGAGGCCGGAGAGCCACGCGGACAGGCCCTCACTCAGTGCGCGGAGCGGGGCTCCGAGCACGACGAACATCAGGAATCCGGTGATGAAAGTAGCGATCAGAGGGATGATCACGACGGGCATCAGCGACTTGAACGCCGCGGGGAGCTTGATCCGCGAGATGAAGAGGGCCGCGTAGCCGGCGATGAAGCCGGAGGCGAGGCCGCCGAGGAAGCCCGCGCCGACGGTGACCGCGACCGCTCCGCCGAGGAAGCCCGGCGCAATGCCGGGGCGGTCGGCGATGCCGAAGGCGATGAAGCCGGAGAGCACCGGCACCAGGAACGCGAAGGTCGCGCTTCCGATGAGGAACATCACCCCGGCCCAGTCGGTGATATTCGCGACGCTGAAGCCCTCGTCAATGATCTGCTGAGCCGTGAAGTCCACGATCCGGTAGCCGCCGAAGAGGAACGACAGGGCTATCAGCAGACCGCCTGCCGCGACGAACGGGATCATGTACGACACGCCGGTCATCAGGTTCTGCCGGATGCGCGTGCCGACGCCGACCTTCTTCGGAGCGGCAGGAACCGCGGCCGGAGTCGATCGTGCGCCTGCCGAGCCGGTGCCGCGCAAGGCCAGCGCGCGATCGAGGACCTCGTCCGGCTTGGAGAGCGCCTCGGCGACGCCCACCTGGAGGATCGGCTTGCCGGCGAAGCGGTCCCTGCCCCGGACTTCGAGGTCGGCGGCGAGGATGACGACGTCGGCGTCGGCGATGTCGGCCGCGGTCATCTCGTCCGAGCCGGCTGCACCCTGCGTCTCGACGTGGATCGGATAGCCGCGCTTCTTCGCGGCCTGCTCCAGAGCTTCCGCCGCCATGTAGGTGTGTGCGATGCCAGCAATACAGCTGGTCACGGCGACGAAGCGCGGTTCGGAGGCGCGGCCCGCGGCGGGTGCGTTCCGCACCTGTGCGGCGGCGCGGTCGATGACGTCGGCGGCCTTCGCGAGCGCCTCCGACGTGCCCACTTCGAGGGTGGGCTTGCCGGCGAAGCGCTCCTTCCCGCGGACCTCGAGGTCGGCGGCGAGGATAACGACGTCGGCGTCGGCGATCGTCTGGTCGGTCATGGGGTCGGAGCCCGCAGCGCCCTGGGTCTCGACCTGAATCTCGTAGCCCTTTTTCTTCGCGGCCTGCTCGAGCGCCTCGGCCGCCATGTAGGTGTGCGCGATGCCGGCGATACAGCTCGTCACGGCGACGATCTTCACGAGACGACGACCTCTCGGGCGATGATGTCCGCGACCTCCTGGCCGCTGGCGGCGGCACGGAGGGACCCGGTGAAGGACTCGTGGATCAGCTTGCGGGCGAGCTGGGCGAGGATCTTGAGGTGCGCCTGGTCGGCGCCATCCGGAGCCGCGATCAGGAAGATCAGATCGGCAGGGCCGTCAGGGGCGCCGAAGTCGACGCCCTGCTTCGCGATGCCGACTGCGACACTGGGGGAGACGACGTGCGCGGAGCGGGCGTGGGGGATTCCGATGCCGCCGGGCATGCCGGTGGCCATTTGCGACTCGCGGTCGCGGACGTCGGCGAGGAAGCCGTCGAGGTCGGTGACGCGGCCGGCGTCGGCGAGCGTCTTCGCGAGCTGCGCGGTGGCCTCGTCCTTCGTGGCGGCGGTGAGGTCGACGATGACCGTCGACGCCTCGGTGAGAGCAGTCATGCGCTCAGTTCTCCAATCGGGAGGGTGGGGTCGGGGTTCTCGACGACGGTGACGTCGTCGAGGTGAAGGGAGTCGGGCCCCGGGGCTTCACTGCCCGGGAGCTGGACGGCGGCGGTTCCCCACGCGACTGCTGTCGCGAGGCGCTCCGCCTCCGTGGCGTCGACGGCCGAGAGATAGCCGGCGAGTGTGCTGTCGCCGGCGCCGACGGTGCTGAGGGGCACGACGGCGGGGGCGCCCGCCCACCACGACGCGTGCGCCGTGACGAGGAGGGCTCCGCGCTCTCCGAGGCTGACGAGCGCTCGCGCAGTCGGCAGCCCCAAGAGTTCACGGGCTCCGCTGACAACGTCTCCGACCGTCGTCAGGGAGCGCCCGAGGAGCTCCTCGAGCTCCTCGAGGTTGGGCTTGACCAGGGTGGCCGTGCCTTCCGCGACGATGGCGGTCAGGGGTGCTCCCGAGGTGTCAACGGCGAGGGGGACGCCGAAGTGCCGGGCGAGACGGCCCAGGGCGGGGTAGAAGTCCGTTCCCAATCCCGGAGGGATGCTGCCGCAGGCGACGAGCCAGCGGGGTGAGGCCGAGACGTGATCGGCGATCAGCGCGGAGAGGTCCTGCGCCTCCTCCTCCGTGACCGCAGGCCCGGGCTCGTTGATCTTGGTGGTGCGGCCGGTGCGGTCGTCGACCACGGTGATGTTGGTCCGGATCGGGCGGCCGATCGCGGCGCTAGCGGAGCGCACACCGGCGGCCTCCAGCATCGCGGAGAGGTCGAGGCCGGTGGAGGCGTCCGCGGGATACACCGCGGTGGCGTCGACTCCATTGCGGGCGAGGGCGCGGGCGACATTAACGCCTTTGCCGGCCGGGTCGCGCCGCACATCGTGTGCTCGGTTGACGTCGCCGAGGGCGAAGCCGCTGGTCGAGAGGGTGACGTCGATGCTCGGGTTTGCGGTGACGGTGACGATCATGCGCGGACGACCTCCGGGCCGGCCGACTCGATATCGTCGGCGAGCTGGTCGTCGACAGCGGTGTCGGTGATGACGGTGTCGACTGCGGACAGCGGGGCAACGTGCCCGAAGTCCTGCCGGCCGAACTTGGAGTGGTCGGCGAGAACCACGACTCGGCGGGCGGAGGCGATGATCGCAGACTTGACGACGGCCTCGTTGAGGTCGGGCGTCGTGAGCCCGCGCTCCAGGCTGAGGCCGTTCGTGCCGATGAAGGCGACGTCCACCGAGATCGAGGCGATGGCCTGCACGGCCCACGGTCCGACGGCGGCCTGCGTCACTCCGCGCAGGTGCCCGCCGATGAGGTGGAGCTCGATGGTCGGCCGACCGACGAGCGCCATCGCGACGGGGAGGGAATGGGTGACGACCGTCAGCCGACGGTCCAGGGCGAGCAACTCGGCCAGGCGCACCGTGGTGGTGCCGGCGTCGATAGCAATCGAACCGCCGTCGGGGACCTCGGCCAGCGCTGCGGTGGCGATGCGGTCCTTCTCGCCGGCGAGGTGTCCCTCGCGGGCGGCGACCTCGGGCTCGATGCCCAGGCGCTTGACCGGAATCGCGCCGCCGTGCGCGCGACGCAGGAGGCCGCGCTTCTCGAGGCTGGTGAGGTCGCGACGGATCGTCTCGGGTGTCACCGCGAGAGAGAGGGCGAGGTCACGGACCTCGACGCGCCCGTCGATGCGGGCACGGTCCAGGATCGACTGGTGCCGCTCCGGTGCGTACATATGGACTCCGTCGTCTCGCCGTGGGTGGTGCGCCTGATCCGCGGTGCCGTTGCCGGCTTCAGATCTGCGTTTCCTTCTTTTTAGACCCGTTAGCGGAGAAAGTCAACAGAAACGGACAGAGGAGGCACGCGCGAAGGGAGGGTTTGTCGCGCCGATGTCCGCAACCGAGGTGTTGCCGGTCAGGCAGCGAGCTGCTCGAGCTCCTCGTCGAGCTGTGCGAGCTGACGTTCGAGGCGGCGTCGCTTGAAGAGAGAGGCGTCCGGGAGTGCAGCGCTCAGTCGCTCGCGTTCGGCCTCGGCGAGGGTGCGGCGGGCTGTGCGGAGCTGCTCCTCCCGCTCCTTCTCGCGCTCCTGCGGAGTCAGCTTCCGCGCGGAGATACCGGCGTCGCTCATCCCGACGGAGATCCACGATGCGGCGATCAGGATCACCTGGCAGACGAGGTTGAACCAGATCAGGAGGCCGATAAGCACGGCGAAGGAGGCGAGCAGCGGGTTGCGGGACGCGCCGCCGAGCAGCTGCGTCCCGAGCACCTTGAGCGCTCCGAGCGCGATCCCGCCGAGCAGGGATCCCGCCCAGAGGTTCTTCCACGGGATCGAGATGCCGGAGAGGATGCGGAACGAGCCGGCGAGGGTGCCGGTGTCCAGCGCGAGCATGATCAGCAGGCCGACCACGCTGCCGGCCAGGCGCGCGAGCATCGAGTCGCTGCCGATCCCGAGGAAGTCGAACGCCACGTCGACCAGCGATGTGGAGAACACCGAGAGGCTCGCGGAGACCAGCAGCACCGCTCCGAAGACCAGCGCGAGCCCCGCGTCCCTGAGCTTGAGCAGCACGAAGGGGGTGGTCGGACCGGGGAGCGAGAACAGCAGGCGTACTGCCTGGCGAAGGCTCCCCAGGAAATTGAGCGCCGTCCCGAGCAGGCCGGTCGCGGCGATCGCACCGGTCCAGCCGAGGATCGAGGAGTCGAGTAGGTCCTCGACCGACACGAGGGCGTTCTTCCCGCCGATCAGCCCCGGCACCGAACGGGTGACCAGATCGAGCAGGGAGTCGCGCAGCACCGAGTCGTCGCGCACCCAGAATCCGAAGACGGCGAAGAAGACGAACAGCGCCGCGAAGACCGCGAACAGCGCTTGAAAGGCGAGCCCGGAGGCGAAGAGCGGCCCACCGGTCTCGGAGTAGTGCATCATCACCCGCACCGGCCGTGTCCGCATGATCCGCTCGACCAGTCCCGGGATCCCGCGGGGAGTGTCGGCCGCCTCGGTCATGCCTCCCAGCGTAGGACCGCGTGCCGTCCCCGGGTGCATGCTCGGCTCGCACGAACGCGTCCGGCTCGTCAGGCTCCCGTCGTCCGGCGAGCCGACGAGATTCTCGCGAGCCGAGGGGGAGGAGTGGCGTGCTCACCGCGGCCGTCCTCGCTCGAGGACTGCGCGGATGCTCGCGAGCGTCGCGGGCCAGTGGTGCATCACGTCGGAGTAGGTCAGGCGGATCGTCGTGTAGCCCAGGGCCGCGGCGGCTCGATCCCGGTGCCGGTCCCGCTCGAACGACGTCGCGTCGTCGTGCCACTGCCTGCCGTCGACTTCGATGATGGCCCAGTCGTCGATCACGAGATCGACCCGGCCGACGCCGGGGATCTCGACCTGCGACTCGCACTCGATCCCGGCGAGCGTGAGACCCACCCGCGTGACGGACTCCGGCCCTGATCCGGCGCGTGGATCGGTGAGTCGAGCCACACACGAGAGACGGCGGGGGAGTCGGCTGAGGACGTCTGCGAGAGCGGTCGGGCTGATCAGACGCAGGCGAAGGCAGGAGTCGATAACGGCTACGGCGAGCTCGATGCGCTGGCAGGTGAGGACGTGGCCCACCGCCTCCTCCCGAGTCGTTCGGATCGAGCGGTAGGGTGCCTCGCTGATCCGGTGACTCCAGTGGGTGACCACGTCTTCCGGCTGAGTCGCCGCTCGTGGGCGGGAACTCGATGTGATCGCGAGATGGAGCCGTGGATCCGGTGGTCGAAAAGCTCCGGCCTCGGCGAGGAGCGTGATGCAGGTCAGCGACCCGCAGGCGATCGCCGCGCGCAGCTCCTGGTCGGATGCGTTCGCGCCGGCGTACCAGCCTCGGCGGATCCGCCGGAGCGCCCCCGACCGAACGGCCGCCGGGGCGTCGACCCCGACAGCTCTGAGATACCCGATGTGGTGCACGCCGTACTGCATGCATCGAGCTTTGCCCGTCGGCCGCCGAGGCACCTGCCGCTCGCCGCTATCCGTGGAGAGCCCGCCCGTTCCGCCGCCTGTGGAGGGACTCCCGCCCGCTCCTCGGCTCGCAGAAACGCGTTCGGCTCGCCGGATCCGAGGATTCCGACGAGCCGAACGCGTTCTGGCGAGCCCGAGCTGCGGGTCAGGCGCGGCCGCGGATGACGGCCTGCTTCACCTCGGCGATCGCCTGGGTGATCTGGATGCCGCGCGGGCACGCCTCCGTGCAGTTGAAGGTCGTCCGGCAGCGCCACACGCCCTCCTTGTCGTTGAGGATGTCCAGGCGCGCCCCGCCCGCGTCGTCGCGCGAATCGAAGATAAAGCGGTGGGCGTTCACGATCGCGGCCGGCCCGAAGTACTGACCGTCCGTCCAGAACACCGGGCACGACGAGGTGCACGCGGCGCAGAGGATGCACTTGGTGGTGTCATCGAAGCGAGCACGGTCGGCGACAGACTGCACGCGCTCCTTGCCCTTGGGCGCCGGAGTGTTGGCGACCAGGAACGGCTGCACCTCACGGTAAGAGGCGAAGAACGGCTCCATATCCACGACGAGATCCTTCTCGAGGGGAAGACCCTTGATCGCCTCGATGTAGATCGGCTGCGAAATGTCGAGATCCTTGATCAGCGTCTTGCAGGCCAAGCGGTTGCGGCCGTTGATCCGCATCGCATCCGAGCCGCAAATACCGTGCGCGCAGGAGCGGCGGAAGGTCAGCGATCCGTCCTGGTCCCACTTGATGCGGTGCAGGGCATCAAGGACGCGGTCGGTCGAGTACATCTCGACGTCGAAGTCCTGCCAGCGCGGCTCGGCGTCCACCTCGGGGTCGAAGCGGCGGATGATGAACGTGACGGTGAACGCCTCCGGTGCCGCGGGGGCGGCGGGCGGCTGCTCGAGGGTAGCGGTGGACATGGCTAGTACTTCCTCTCCATCGGCTGGTACCGGGTGATCACGACGGGTTTCCAGTCGAGCCGGATGTGGTCACCGGCATCGGAGGAGTGGGCGTCACCGGAGAGGTACGCCATCGTGTGCTGCATGTAGTTCTCGTCGTCGCGCTTCGGGAAGTCGTCGCGCATGTGTCCGCCGCGGCTCTCCTTGCGGTTGCGCGCCGAGTAGACGACGACCTCGGCGAGGTCGAGCAGGAAGCCCAGCTCGACGGCCTCGAGGAGGTCGGTGTTGAAGCGCTTGCCCTTGTCCTGCACAGAAATGTTGCGGAACCGGTCGCGCAGGCGCTGGATCGTGTCGGTGACCGACTCCAGCGACTCATCCGTGCGGAACACCTGGGCGTTCTTGTCCATCTCGTCCTGCAGCTCCTTGCGGATCGAGGCGATCCGTTCGGTGCCGGTCGCGGAGCGGAGCGAGGTGAGCATGTCCCGAATGGCGCCGGCCGGGTCGGCCGGCAATGGGGTGAAGTCCACCGTCGTGGCGTAATCGGCCGCATTGTTCCCGCTGCGCTTGCCGAAGACGTTGATGTCGAGAAGGGAGTTGGTTCCGAGGCGGTTCGAGCCGTGCACCGAGACGCAGGCGCACTCGCCTGCGGCGTAAAGACCGGGGACGACGGTCGTGTTGTCGGAAAGGACCTCCGCCTTCACGTTCGTAGGAATGCCGCCCATCGCGTAGTGCGCGGTCGGCATCACGGGCACCGGCTCGACGACCGGGTCGACGCCGAGGTAGGTGCGGGCGAACTCGGTGATGTCGGGGAGCTTGGTCTCGAGCACCTCGGCGCCCAGGTGCGTGCAGTCCAGCAGCACGTAGTCCTTGTGCGGGCCGGCACCGCGGCCCTCCGCCACCTCCTGGACCATGCAGCGGGCCACGATGTCGCGCGGCGCCAGGTCCTTGATCGTCGGGGCATAGCGCTCCATAAAGCGCTCACCCGAGGCATTACGGAGAATCGCGCCCTCGCCCCGCGCCCCCTCGGTGAGGAGGATGCCGAGGCCGGCGAGGCCGGTCGGGTGGAACTGGAAGAACTCCATGTCCTCCAGCGGCAGGCCCTTGCGCCAGATGATGCCGACGCCGTCGCCCGTGAGGGTGTGCGCGTTGGAGGTGGTCTTGTAGATCTTGCCGAAGCCACCGGTCGCGAAGATGATCGCCTTCGCCTGGAACACGTGCAGTTCGCCGGTCGCCAGCTCGTAGGCGACGACGCCGGACGGCTTCGACACGCCGTCGACCTCGGTCATGACCAGGTCGAGCACGTAGAACTCGTTGTAGAAGTTGATGCCGAGCCGGACGCAGTTCTGGAACAGCGTCTGCAGGATCATGTGGCCGGTGCGGTCGGCCGCGTAGCAGGCTCGGCGGACGGGCGCCTTGCCGTGGTCGCGGGTGTGCCCGCCGAAGCGGCGCTGGTCGATCTTGCCCTCCTCGGTGCGGTTGAAGGGCAGGCCCATGTTCTCGAGGTCGATAACCGCGTCGATGGCCTCCTTCGCGAGGATCTCCGCCGCGTCCTGGTCGACGAGATAGTCGCCGCCCTTGACGGTGTCGAAGGTGTGCCACTCCCAGCTGTCCTCCTCGACGTTCGCCAGGGCCGCGGCCATGCCGCCCTGCGCCGCTCCGGTGTGGGAGCGGGTGGGATACAGCTTCGAGATGACGGCCGTCTTCGCCTTCGGGCCGGCCTCGATGGCCGCGCGCATCCCGGCGCCGCCGGCGCCGACGATCACCACGTCGAACTGGTGGTAGTGCACGCCGTCGGGTCCGACGGTCTGCGCGAAGGCGCTCTGGTCGGCGCCGGTGTGGGAGTGGCCTGGTGTGCTCACGGGGTGGATGCTCCGTCGTACGGGGATGGGAGGGGGAGATGCCGGGTCCGGGAGCCGCGGGGTAGGAGCGACGCGCGGCCGACTCCGCTCCGCGGCAGCACGATCACGCCGCGCAGAACGAGGGCAGCAGGTCGGCCGCTGTACCGGCGGGGCACGGGTCGAACGCGAAGACAACCCAGGTGCCGAGCGCGATCAGCGCGACGACGGCGACGAGGATGCCGCCCTTGAACGTCTTGGCCAGCAGCGGCGAGGTGGCGTAGTCGTTGACCAGCGTGCGCATGCCGTTGCCGCCGTGGATCAGCGCGAGCCAGAGCATCAGCACGTCCCACCACTGCCAGAACGGATTGGCCAGCTTCCCGCCGACGAAGCCGAAGTCGATCGCCTTGATGCCATCGCCGAGAAGCAGGTTGTAGATCAGGTGCCCGAAGATCAGGACGATCAGCACGACGCCGGAGGCGCGCATGTAGATCCAGCCCCACTTCTCCCAGTTGGTGCCGGAGGAGCGGGTAGGAGAGTGGGGAGTCCGCGGTGCCGCGACGGTCGTCATTCGGCACCTCCCTCGCTGAAGACATTGATCAGGTGGCGCGGTGCGAAGCCGAGCATCAGGACGACCCAGAGGCTCATCACCACCCAGAAGAGTACGCGCTGGTTGCGAGTGGCCCAGCTCCAGAAGTCGACCAGGATGATCCGCAGGCCATTCAGCGCGTGGAACGCGATCGCACCGACGAGGCCGGTCTCGCCGAGTCCCATGATCGGGTTTTTATAGGTGCCGATGACCGCGTTGTACGCCTCCGGGCTCACCGCGATGAGAGCCGAGTCGAGGACGTGCACGAGGAGGAAGAAGAAGATGGCGACACCGGTGATCCGGTGCAGCACCCACGACCACATGCCTTCGCGACCGCGGTACAGGGTGCCGGCCGGACGCCGGATCTTCCCCTGCTTCCGGGGTGCGAGGGTTTGAGCAGTTTGAACTGACACGAACAACCCTCCCTGGTTGTGCTCCGACGGCCTGACCGATTCCCGCGTCTCAGGGACGGGGGCGGGGCGGGGAGCGACGAGAAACTCGCCTGACGATTCTAAGTGAGCGCGCAGGTCGGCGCGGCTTAGGCGAGCCTTAGCTGCGGGGTAGTGCGAGGGAGGGTGCGCCCGCCGCGGCGTAGTGGACGAGGAGCTCGTCGGTGAGCGCGCTCCAGGTGCGGTGCAGCACTCGGCGGCGGCCGGCCTCGGCGAGACGGGCGCGCAGCCCGGGGTCGCGCACCAGCCGCTCCACCTGGCGGCGCAGATCGGAGTCGCTCTCGGGTGCGTAGAGCAGGCCGTCGACCCCGTGCTCGATCAGATCGGTGGGGCCGCCTGCGTGCGGGGCGACGACCGCGGTACCGGATGCCTGCGCCTCCTGCACCGTCTGGCCGAACGTCTCCTCCGTGCCTGTGTGCACGAAGACGTCGAGCGCGGCGAAGACGGCGGGGAGCCGCTCGCCGTCGAGCCGACCGAGCATCCGCGCCGTCGGCCCCAGGGCAGCGGCCACTCGGGAGGCGGAGGGACCGTACCCGCCGACGACGAGCTCGGCGCCGGGGAGCGAGGTGAGTGCCGCCATCCGCTCGACTCGTTTCTCGGGGGAGAGGCGGCCGATGTAGCCCACGAGCGAGCCGCCAGGGCCCAGGTGAGCGCGCACGGCCTGCGCGTAGGGGGAGGAGCGGCTGCGCGGGTGGAAGCGCTCACTCTGCACACCGCGGCCCCACAGTGCGGTGCGCTCGATACCGGCGGCGGCCAGATCGTCGAGGGCGCTGCTGGAGGGGGCGAGGGTCAGATCCGCTCCGGCGTGGATCTGCCGGATGATGCGCCAAGCGAGGGCGCGGGCACCGCGGATGCCGTAGCGGGCGGCGAACCGGGCGACGTCCGTCTGGTAGATCGCGACACTCGGCACGCCGAGCCGCCCGGCCGTCGCAATGGCGCGGGCGCCGAGGAGGAAGGGGGAGGCAACGTGGACGACATCGGGTTCGAAGGCGGCCAGCTCCCGAGTGAGCGCGAGCGTGGGGATCCCGACCGGGAAGTCGCGGTAGGCGATCGCCGGATGCTCCACCACGCGATGCCCGGCGTAGTGCCCGGGCGCGCCCGCCGCCGGGCAGATGACGAGCGCTTCGATCCCGCGCTCGGCGAACTCATCGAGCACCCGCAGCACGCTCGTGGTCACACCGTTCAAGGACGGCAGGAAGCTCTCGGTGACGACCGCGACTCTCACGCCCCGGACGCTACGGCGCTCGGGTGAACGGCGGCGCGCGCCGGGATGAACGGACGGTCGCACTCGGGCTCCCTTGTATCCTGCGGACATGACATCACCTGAGACCGATGGCCGCGCCCCGCTCGACCGCTTCTACAGCGTGATCCCGGCCGGCGGGATCGGCTCGAGGCTGTGGCCGCTCTCCCGGGCCGACGCCCCGAAGTTCTTGCACGATCTGACGGGATCGGGTCAGACGCTCCTCCGCGACACCTGGGACCGCCTGGCGCCCCTCTCCGGTGCCGACCGGATCATGGTTGTGACCGGCCGTGCGCACCGCGCCGCCGTCGAGGAGCAGCTCGAAAGTCTCGAGGACCTCAACGTCGTCCTCGAGAGCGAGCCGCGCGACTCCTCCGCCGCGATCGGATTGGCCGCCGCGATCCTCGAGCGCCGCGAGCCGGGCGTGATCATCGGCTCGTTCGCCGCCGACCACGTCATCAGCGGGCAGCAGCTCTTCCACGACGCGGTCGCCGAGGCCGTCGTCGCGGCGGACGCGGGCTACATCGCAACGATCGGCATCACCCCGACGGAGCCGGCGGTCGGCTTCGGCTACATCCGCACTGGGAAGCACCTCGGGATCGACGGAGCGACGCACACCCGCGCCGTGGACTCCTTCGTCGAGAAGCCGGACGCGGAGACCGCGCGCGCCTACCTCGCCAGCGGTGAGTACCTCTGGAACGCGGGCATGTTCATCGCTCGCGCCGACCGCCTCCTCGAGGAGCTCGGCCGTGCGAAGCCGAAGCTGCTCGCTGGTCTGCTCGAGCTCGCCGCCGCCTGGGACACCCCGGAGCGGGGCGCGGTGGTCGACCGTATCTGGCCGGGCCTGGAAAAGATTGCGATCGACTACTCCGTGGCTGAGCCCGCCGCGGCGGCGGGCAGGCTGGCCGTGGTGCCGGGGCACTTCTCGTGGGACGACGTGGGCGACTTCGCGTCCATCGCGAAGCTGCACTCGAGCGGGCTCCGCTCCGACCTCGCCATCCTCGGTGAGGATGCGCGCGTGTTGGCCGACTCCGCGACGGGCATCGTGGTCAGCGGCGGCAACCGCACCATTGCCCTCATCGGAGTAAAGGACATCGTCGTCGTGGATACCCCCGACGCGCTCCTGGTCACCACGACCGAGAACGCGCAGAAGGTCAAGGGCGTCGTCGACGCCCTCCGCCTGTCCGGCCGCACCGACGTCCTCTAGTCCCCGCGGCACCCCGCCGAAGCGCGGCCCTCCCTCGGAGGCGCCGCGCTTCGCCGTTCCCGCCCGCCCAGCGCCCCCGAGGTGCGTCCTCGACCTCAGGTACGAGGACCCGCCCGACGTCACCCGCTCTGCGGTGGCGCACCACGCATCACAGGAAGATCAACACTGTGTAACGCTTCCTGACCGCCACCGTCCAGGCGGCTGAGTGGCTTGTCATAGTGGGTAACGTGTGAGGATCGACGCCCTGCTGTGCTCGTCGCGCAGGGCCGCATTCCTGGAGGACGACATCTTGACTATCACCACGCGCACGGCCGCGTTCGGCGCACTCGCCGCCCTCGGCGTCACCACGCTTCTCGCCGGCTGCGCCTCCGCCCCCGAGCAGAGCGGCTCCAGTGCCGCCGCCGGTGGCGGCTTCCTGCCCTGCATGGTCTCCGACGCGGGCGGGTTCGACGATAAGTCGTTCAATGAGCTCGGCTACACCGGCCTCGTCAAGGCCTCGGAGGCCCTCGGCGTCACCCCGAAGACCGTCACGTCGGAGTCCGAGACCGACTACGCCCCGAACCTCACCAGCCTGGTCGACCAGGGCTGCAACCTGATCGTCACCGTCGGATTCGCGCTGGCGGAGGCGACCTCGGCCGCGGCCGAGGCGAACAACGACATCGACTTCGCGATCATCGACGACGCGACGATCGACCTGCCGAACGTGAAGCCGATCACCTTCGACACCTCGCAGGCAGCGTTCCTGGCCGGCTACGCGGCGGCGTCCTACTCAAAGACCGGTGTCGTGGGCACCTACGGCGGCCAGCAGTTCCCGACCGTCACGATCTTCATGGACGGCTATGCGGACGGCGTGAAGTACTTCAACGAGCAGAAGGGGAAGGACGTCACGGTCGTCGGCTGGGACGTCGACGCGCAGACCGGCTCCTTCACCGGCGGTTTCGCAGCGGGCGTCGAGGCCAAGTCGGCCGCGCAGTCGCTGATCGACCAGAACGCGGACGTCATCCTGCCCGTCGGCGGTCCGATCTTCCAGTCGGCGATCGAGGCGATCCGCGACTCCGGCAAGGACATCGCGATGGTCGGCGTGGACGCGGACCTGTACGAGACCTACCCGGACGGCGGCGATCTGTACCTGACCTCGATCCTCAAGGGCATCGAGGCCGGCACGACCGATGTCACCAGCTCCGCCGGAGCCGACGACTTCGACGCCACGCCGTACGTGGGCACCCTGGATAACGCGGGAGTCGGCATCGCGCCGTTCCACGACTTCGAGTCGAAGGTGTCCGGCGACCTGAAGGGCGAGCTCGACACCATCACGGCGGGCATCATCGACGGATCGATCACCGTCACCTCCCCGTCGGCGCCGAAGGCGTCCTAGTCGCCTGATCGACGAGGCCGGCGGGCCCGAGCATCTCTCGGGCCCGCCGGCCTCGTCGTTGCTCCGGCGCGCGAATCGATTCCGTGGCGACCGTCCGTCCCCGTCGAGCGCGCATCGTGGCGCGACCCGAAAGTTAGATTGGTCCCATGAAGCTCGAACTGCGTGGCATCACGAAGCGCTTCGGCGCGCTCGTGGCCAACGACCACATCGATCTCACGGTCGAACCCGGGGAGATCCACTGCCTCCTCGGCGAGAACGGCGCGGGGAAGTCGACGCTCATGAACGTGCTGTACGGCCTGTACCAGGCCGAGGAGGGGGAGATCCTGCTGGACGACGCGGTCCAGCACTTCTCCGGTCCGGGCGACGCCATGAAGGCGGGCATCGGGATGGTCCACCAGCACTTCATGCTCGTCCCCGTGTTCACCGTCGCCGAGAACGTCATGCTGGGCCACGAGGAGACGAAGGCCGGCGGACGCCTGGACCTCGTTGCCGCGCGAGCCCGGGTGCGCGAGATCTCGGACCGGTTCGGCTTCGACGTCGACCCGGACGCTCTGGTCGAGGATCTGCCCGTCGGCGTGCAGCAGCGGGTCGAGATCATCAAGGCGCTCTCGCGGGACGCCCGTGTGCTCGTCTTCGACGAGCCGACCGCCGTGCTGACCCCGCAGGAGACCGACGAGCTGATCGCGATCATGCGCCAGCTGCGCGCGTCGGGGACGGCGATCGTCTTCATCACGCACAAGCTGCGCGAGGTGCGCGAGGTCGGTGACCGCATCACGGTCATCCGCCTCGGCAGAGTCGTGGGGGAGGCGTCGCCGACGGCGAGCAACGCCGAGCTCGCCTCCCTGATGGTCGGCCGGGCCGTCGAGCTGACCGTGCAGAAGGAGCAGGCGGCGCCGGGCGACGAGGCCCTGGTCGTCTCGAACCTCACGGTGCGCGACGGCACTGGCCAGGCCGTCGTCGACGACGTCTCCTTCGAGGTGCGCCGCGGCGAGATCCTCGCGATTGCGGGCGTGCAGGGCAACGGCCAGACCGAGCTCACCGAGGCGATCATGGGCCTGCAGGAGCGGGTCGAGGGCTCGGTGACCCTCGACGGGCGCCGCCTCGACGGCTTGTCCGTGCGCCGGGTCCTGGAGTCGGGAGTCGGATTCGTGCCCGAGGATCGCACGGAGGACGGGCTGGTCGCCGAATTCACCATCGCCGAGAACCTCATGCTCGACCGCAGCGATAGGGGTCCCTTCGTGAAGGGCCTGGGTGTGCGGCTGAAGGAGCTCGAGCGTTTCGCCGAGGAGCGGGTGCGCGAGTTCGACGTGCGCGCGCAGGGCATCGGCACCCATGTCGGGCGGCTCTCCGGAGGCAACCAGCAGAAGGTGGTGCTCGCGCGCGAGCTCAGTAGGGAGTTGCGCCTGTTCATCGCCGCACAGCCGACCCGCGGAATCGACGTCGGCTCCATCGAGTTCGTGCACAAGCGCATCGTCGAGACCCGCGACACCGGCGTCCCCGTGATCGTCGTCTCGACCGAGCTCGACGAGGTCGCGGCGCTCGCCGACCGCATCGCGGTCATGTACAAGGGCGGGATCATCGGCATCGTCCCCGCCGACACCCCGCGCGAGGTGCTGGGACTCATGATGGCCGGGCAGACGCCCGCCGAGAAGGGAGCGGCGGCGTGAGCGACGCGCAACTGCCCGCGGTCGATCCCGATGCGGAGACCGAGAAGGCGACCGGGCTCGAGCCCGGTCAGAAGCCGGGTCAGGAGGCGCGCCCCGGCCCGATCGAGAGCGGCGCCTCGCGCGTGCTGCGCGAGATCCTCTCCGGCACCGCGCTGATGTCGGCGCTCGCCGTGCTGCTCTCCCTCATCGCGGGCGGAGTGCTGATCGCCGCGACCGACAAGGACGTCCAGGCGGCGTCGGGCTACTTCTTCGCCCGGCCGCTGGACACCCTGCAGGCGATCTGGCAGTCCGTCTCGGGCGCCTACTCCTCCCTCTTCCAGGGCTCGGTGTACAACCTCCGCCGCGAGGGTTTCGCCAACGGCATCAAGCCGCTGACCGACACGCTGGCGTTCGCGACTCCGCTGATCGCGGGCGGGCTCGGAGTGGCACTGGCGTTCCGCGTGGGCCTGTTCAACATCGGCGGCCGCGGCCAGATGCTGATCGCCGCCGCCTGCGCGGGCTGGGTCGGCTTCTCCTTCGACCTGCCGTGGGGCGTGCACCTGCTGGTGACCCTCGCCGCCGGCATCCTGGGCGGCGCGCTCTGGGGCGGACTCGTGGGCCTGCTCAAGGCCCGCACCGGCGCGCACGAGGTGATCCTCACGATCATGCTCAACTACGTCGCCTTCTACCTGATCTCGTACCTGCTGCGGACGCCCGGAGCGCTGCAGGCGCCCGGGTCGAACAACCCCAAGTCGCCCGGGATGAAGGAGACCGCGGTCTTCCCGGCCCTACTCGGCCCCGGCTACTCGCTGACCCTGGGCTTCGTCTTCGCGGTCCTGGCGACAGTGTTCGTCTGGTGGCTGCTGAACCGCTCGACGATCGGCTTCAAGTTCCGCGCGGTGGGCGAGAATCCGCACGCCGCGCGCGTCGCCGGCATCGACGTGAAGAACAGCTACGTGTTCGCGATGCTGCTCTCGGGCGGCCTGCTGGGTCTGGCCGGCAGCGCCCAAGTGATGGGCACGGTGACCACCGGCTTCACTTCCGGGATCGACGCGGGCATCGGCTTCGACGCGATCACGGTCGCGCTCCTGGGCCGCTCGCGGCCGTGGGGCGTGTTCTTCGCCGGCATCCTCTTCGGCGCCTTCAAGGCCGGCGGCTACTCGATGCAGGCCGCCGAGGGCGTGCCGATCGACGTCGTCCTGGTCGTCCAGTCGCTGATCGTCCTGTTCATCGCCGCACCGCCGCTGGTGCGCGCGATCTTCCGCCTCCCGACGCCCGGAGCCGCCCCGACGCGCCGCACCCGCCGCACCTCGGAGGCGTCCGCATGAGCACCGCCGTTGCCACCGCCTCCGATCGGATCATGATCCGCAGCTGGAAGGCGCCGATCGCGTTCGGGATCTTCGCGCTGCTCGCCGTCGTCCTCTTCGTGGCCCTGGGGCGCGACGGGACGAGTTCGTTCCGCCTCGCCGCGGGTACCGACTTCTTCGCCCTGCCGGACATCCCGTTCCCGACGCGGGGCACGGGCGTGGTCGTCGCGGTCCTCCTGGTCGCGCTGGCCGTCGTGGCGGCCGCGCTCACCCGCGCCGGCCGGCGGATCCCGCTCTGGCTCTCGGCGGTCTTCGCCCTGGTGTTCCTGATCGGGTTCCTGGTCTGGGCCTCGGCCGGGGCCGCCCTCCCCGTCTCCGGGCTGCTGCTGGGGACTGTCGGGCTCGCCACTCCGCTGATCTTCGGCTCCCTCGGCGGAGTCATCTCGGAGCGGGTCGGAGTGGTGAACGTCGCGATCGAGGGGCAGCTGCTCGCCGGCGCCTTCACCGCGGCGATGGTCGGCTCGCTGACCCGACAGCCGGTGCTCGGCCTGCTCGCGGCGATGGTTGCGAGCGTCCTGGTCTCATTCGTGCTGGCGGCCTTCGCGATCAGGTACCTGGTCGACCAGGTGATCGTCGGCGTCGTGCTCAACGTGCTGGTGACGGGCCTGACGAGCTTCCTCTACTCCCAGGTGCTCTCGGCGGACGCGTCGACCTTCAACTCGCCGGTGAAGTTCGATCGGCTGCCGATCCCGGTGCTCAGCCAGGTGCCGATCGTGGGCGCGGTGCTGTTCAACCAGACGGTGATCGTCTACCTGATGTACGTCGCGATCGTCGCCGTCTGGTGGGGGCTGTTCAGGACGAAGTGGGGACTGCGCCTGCGCGCGGTGGGTGAGCACCCGCAGGCCGCGGATACTGTCGGGATCGACGTCGCGCGCACGCGCTTCTGGAATGTCTCGCTGGCCGGAGCGATCGCCGGAGTCGGCGGCGCGTACTACACGCTCGACGCGGTCGGCGCGTTCGGCAAGGAGATGACCGCGGGCGCCGGCTTCATCGCCCTGGCCGCCGTGATCTTCGGCCGCTGGGATCCGATCAAGGCAACGCTCGCCTCGCTGCTGTTCGGCTTCGCGACCAACCTGCAGAATGTGCTCGGCGTCATCGGCTCGCCGGTGCCGAGCGAATTCATGCTGATGCTGCCCTACGTCGTGACGATCTTCGCGGTCGCCGGCCTCGTCGGTCAGTCCCGCGGACCGGCGGCCGCCGGCAAGCCGTATCTGAAGTCGTGAGAGGAGTCGCCGTGACCGACATCGACTGGGAGATGCTGCGCACCGCCGCACTCGAGGCCATGAGCCATGCCTATGTGCCGTACTCGACGTTCCCCGTGGGGGCGGCCGCGCTCGTCGACGACGGCCGCGTGATCTCGGGCTGCAATGTCGAGAACGCCTCCTACGGACTGACGCTCTGCGCGGAGTGCGCTCTGGTGTCCGCGCTGCACATGACGGGCGGCGGACGACTCGTCGCCTTCACCTGCGTGGACGGCAAGGGCGGCGTACTGATGCCGTGCGGGCGCTGCCGTCAGCTGCTCGTCGAGCACTCGGCCGACGGGATGCTGCTCCAGACCGTGTCGGGCGTGAAGACGATCGACGAGGTCATCCCCGACGCGTTCGGCCCGCGCACCCTCGAGGCCTACGCGGCGCAGTAGCACCACACCCTTCCACTCGTGAACCGAGGACTCCGCATGACCCGCTCCACACCCGTCGAAGCCTTCGACGCCGTCGAGATCATCCGCACCAAGCGCGACCGGGGCACCCTCTCGACCGCCCAGATCGACTGGCTGATCGACGCGTACACCCGCGGTTACGTCGCCGACGAGCAGATGGCGGCGTTCGCGATGGCCGTGCTGCTGAACGGGATGGAACGCGACGAGATCCGCGACCTCACGCTCGCGATGATCGCCAGCGGCGAGCGGATGCACTTCGACGGGCTCGGCAAGCGCACCGTCGACAAGCACTCCACCGGCGGGGTCGGCGACAAGATCACGCTGCCGCTCATGCCGCTGGTCGCCTCCTTCGGACTGGCGGTACCGCAGCTCTCGGGGCGCGGGCTCGGGCACACGGGCGGCACCCTCGACAAGCTGGAGGCGATCCCTGGCTGGCGGGCCGACCTCGGCAACGAGGAGATGCTGGAGCAGCTGCGCACGGTCGGCGGAGTGATCTGCGCGGCTGGCTCGGGCCTCGCTCCGGCCGACAAGAAGCTCTACGCGCTCCGCGACATCACGGGAACGGTCGAGGCGATCCCGCTGATCGCGTCCTCGATCATGTCGAAGAAGATCGCCGAGGGGACCGACGCCCTGGTGCTCGACGTGAAGTTCGGCTCCGGCGCGTTCATGGTCGACATCGAGCGCTCGCGCGAGCTCGCCCGGGCGATGGTCGATCTCGGCAACGACGCGGGGGTGCGCACGACCGCGCTTCTGACCAACATGCATGTGCCGCTGGGATTGGCCATCGGCAACGCGAACGAGGTGCGGGAGTCGGTCGAGGTACTGGCCGGCGGCGGACCCGCTGACGTCCGAGAGCTGACCCTGGCCCTGGCCCGCGAGATGCTCGCGCTCGCCGGGCAGCCCGACGCGGACGTCGAGCGCGCCCTCGACGGTGGCGCGGCGATGGACACCTGGCGCGCCGTCATCCGCGCCCAGGGCGGAGACCCGGACGCGGCCCTCCCCGAGGCGCGAGAGGCCCACGTCGTGCTCGCCGAACGCGACGGTGTGCTCGTGGAGCAGCAGGCGCTGCCATTCGGAATCGCCGCCTGGCGACTGGGTGCCGGGCGCGCACGTCAGTCGGACGCCGTGCAGCACGCGGCGGGGGTCGACCTGCACGCGAAGCCCGGCGACGCGGTCCGCGCGGGTCAGCCGCTGTTCACGCTCTCGGCCGACGAGCCGGAGCGCTTCGCGCGAGCCCTGGAGGCGCTGGACGGCGCCTACCGGATCGGCGACGAGGGCGACGAGGTGCTCGACGGTGGGCCCCTTGTGGCGGAGCGCGTCTCGTGACCGGGACCGGCTCCGCCTGAGCGCCGGTCCTGCGGCGAGAACGTGGGCTCGCAGAAACGGGTTCGGCTCGCGAGACCTGGCGAGTCCCGCGAGCCCAACGGAATTCGACGAGCCGAGGGGCTCGGTCGCGCCGTTGTCGGCCGGGAAGCGCCGCTCGGTGAAGCGCCGTCGCCCACCCTCTAAGGTGGTCCGGGAACCACCGACCCGTGAGGAGCACCGTGACCGATCACACTGAGGAGTACCTCCTCCCGGGCGAGGGAATCCTCATCGACGGGCTCCCCAAGGTGTCGCTGCACGACCACCTCGACGGGGGCCTGCGCCCCGCGACGATCATCGAGATCGCTCGCGAGACGGGCGTGCCGCTGCCGGCCGAGGAGCCCGAGGCGCTCGCCGAGTGGTTCCGCGCCACCGCCGACTCCGGGTCCCTCACCGACTACATCGCCACCTTCGAGACGGCGGTCGCGGTGATGCAGACGGCCCCGTCCCTCGAGCGCGTGGCCCGTGAGTTCGTGCTCGACCTCGCCGCCGACGGTGTCGTGTACGGCGAGGTGCGCTGGGCGCCCGAGCAGCACCAGCGCGCAGGACTCGCACTCGACCAGGCCGTCGAAGCGGTGCAGGAGGGCCTTCAGCAGGGCGTCCAAGAAGCGGCGGCCCAGGGACATCGGCTCCGCGTCGGGCAGCTGATCGCCACGATGCGGCACGCCGACCGCTCGCTCGAGATCGCGGAGCTGGCGCTGCGCCACCGCGAGCGCGGCGCCGTCGGCTTCGACATCGTAGGAGCGGAGGCGGGTTTCCCGGCCTCGCGCCATCGCGCCGCCTTCGAGCTGCTCGCGACGGCGCACTTCCCGGCCACTGTGCACGCCGGAGAGGCGGACGGCCTCGACAGCATCCGCTCGGCCCTGCTCGACGGACGCGCGCTGCGCCTGGGCCACGGCGTTCGACTCGCCGAGGACATCCGCATCGAGCGCCAGGACGACGACGCGAGCTACGTGACACTCGGCGAACTCTCGGAGTGGGTGAAGGACCGCGAGATCGCCCTGGAACTCAGTCCCTCCTCCAACCTGCAGACCGGCGCCATCGCCGCGTGGGGCGCGGAGCTGATCGACCACCCCTTCGACCTGCTCTACCAGCTCGGCTTCCGGGTGACGGTGAACACCGACAATCGGCTGATGAGCGCGACCACCCTGAGTCGCGAGCTCGCCCTCCTCTCCGACGCGTTCGGCTACGACCTCGACGACATCGAGGCCTTCCAGCTCAACGCGGCCCACGCCGCGTTCCTCCCGCTCGACGAGCGCCGAGACCTCGTCGAGACGATCAGCGCCGGCTTCGAGGCGGTCTGAGCGTGCCGCTGGACGCCCTGCCCGAGGAGGCGGTGGCCCTGCGCCACTCCGCTGGATCCTGGCGAGAGGCCGTGCTCGAGGCGGGCCGCGCCCTCGAACGCACCGGGGCGGTGGACGCCGCCTACTCCCGGCGGATGGTCGAGCAGGTCGACGTTCTCGGCCCCTACATCGTCATCGCGCCGGGGCTCGCCCTCGCGCACGCCCGGCCGGGGAACGACGTGCTCGCCGACGGCCTCTCCGTCGTCACTCTCGCCGAACCGGTCGCTTTCGGACACAGCACCAACGACCCGGTCTCGGTCGTCATCGGAATCGCAGCCACCCGCGCGCACGGTCACCTCGGCTTCGTCTCCGGGCTCGCCGACGTGCTCAGCCGCCCGGACGCGGTCGCCGCGCTCGCCGCCGCCCGCACCGTCCGCAGCATCAACGCGGTCCTCACCGACGACACCCCGCACCACCCGCACCACCCGCACCACGGAAGAAGCGCATGAAGATCATCACCCTGTGCGGCGCCGGAATCGGTACCTCCGCCATCCTCAAGCTCGGGGCCGAGCGCGCACTCGAAACCCTCGACCTCGAAGCCGACGTCATCGCCTCCGACCTCAGTTCCATCGCCGCGCTCGCCGCCGACGCGCAGGTGATCCTCACCTCCCGCGAACTCGTCGACCACATCGGCCGCACCTTCGCCGAGGTCGTCGTCATCGACAACTACCTCGACCAGAACGAGATCACGGCGAAGATCGAGAGGGCGCTGGGCTGAGTCGTTTCTGAGCCGCTCCCTGGCAGGGGGCGGTCAGGCGAGCAGGGCGGCGGCGGCGGCGCGGAGGGCGGCGAGGCGGGACAAGACGGCGAAGCGGCGGGCGGCGGGGTCGGGGTCGTGCGACCAGGCGTCGAGGTAGAGCTTCACCTTCGGCTCCGTGCCGCTCGGGCGCGCGATGAGGCGGGCGCCGTCGAGCGAGAAGCGCAGCGCATCCGTCGGGGGCAGCGCGCCGCCCGTGGCGAGGAGGTCCTCGCTCCGCTCGACGGCGAGCCCGCCGATCGCGGTGGGAGGGGTCGCCCGCAGCCCGGCCATGATCCGGCCGATCTCGGTGAGGTCGGTCACCCGGAGCGAGATCTGTTCCGAGCCGAAGAGCCCGAACCGCTCCGCGAACGCCGCCAGCTCATCATCGACGGTGCGTCCCTCCGCGGCGAGAGCACTGGCGAGGGAGAGGAAGGCGAGAGCGGCCGAGATGCCGTCCTTGTCGCGGACGGTGCCGGGGTTCACGAGGTAGCCGAGCGCCTCCTCATAGCCGAAGACGAGGCCGGGGACCCGCGAGATCCACTTGAAGCCCGTGAGCGTCTCGGCGAAGTCGAGACCGTAGTCGGCCGCGACGGCGCTCAGAGCGGGGGAGGAGACGATCGAGCAGGCGAGCGCCCCGCCGGCTCGGCCCTCGCGGCGGGCCTGCTCAGCGGCACGCCAGCCGAGCAGCGCGCCGACCTCGTTGCCGGTGAGTCGACGGAAGCCCTCGGGTGCGGACGCGTCGGGCACGGCGGCGGCGAACCGGTCGGCGTCGGGGTCGTTCGCGACGATCAGCTCGGCACGGCCGGAGCGCGCGGTCGCGAACGCTAGATCCAGCGCACCCGCCTCCTCCGGATTCGGGAACGCGACCGTGGGAAACGCCGCATCGGGCTCGATCTGCTCGACGACGACGGCCGGCTCGTCGAAACCGGCGGCCGAGAGCACCCGGTGCGCCGTCTCCCAGCCCACCCCGTGCATCGCTGTGTAGACGACGCGCAGCGGAGCCGACTGACGGCCGACCGCAGCGGTCGCCTCGACGTAGGCGGTCACCACCGATTCGTCCGCGAGCCGGTACTCGCCGCGCGGCAACTCCGGGACCCGCCTGTCCCGCGCGACCGCGAGGATCCGCTCGGCGATCTCGGAGTCGACGGGCGGCACGATCTGCGAGCCCTCGTCGGCGCCGCCGAGGTACACCTTGTAGCCGTTGTCCTGCGGCGGGTTGTGGCTCGCCGTGACCATGACTCCGGCGTGCGCGCCGAGGTGACGCACGGCGAAGGCCAGCACAGGAGTGGGCAGCAGGCGCGGCAGCAGCACCGCGTCGACCCCGGCGCCCGCCATCAGCGTGGCGGAGTCCTCGGCGAAGACCCGCGAGTTCTTCCGGCCGTCATAGCCGATCACGACGACCGGCCGCTCCAGGCTCTGCGCGAGGAGGTGGTCCGCGAGGCCGACGGCGGCCTGCGAGACCAGCACGCGGTTCATCCGGTTGGATCCCGCTGCGATCGCGCCGCGCAGACCTGCGGTGCCGAAGGCCAGACGGGCGCCGAAGCGGTCCTCCAGCTCGGCCCGCGCTGCGGCGTCACCGGAGTCGGAGGCGCTCAGCAGGCCGACCAACTCCGCGCGCGTCTCGGGGTCGGGGTCCTGCGCGAGCCAGTCCTCGGCGAGGTCTCGGACGTCGGCGCTCACAGGGCGCCCGTGATCCCGGCGAGCAGGCGGGCGAGGTCGTCCTCGGCGTCGCGACCGGCCTCCAGGACCTCCTCGTGGCTCAGGGGCGTCTTCTGGATACCTGCGGCGAGGTTCGTGATCAGCGACATACCCAGCACCTCCATGCCCGCCTCGCGCGCGGCGATGGCCTCGAGCGCAGTGGACATGCCGACAATGTGCCCGCCGATGGTCTTCGCCATCTGCACCTCGGCCGGGCTCTCGTAGTGCGGGCCGCGGAACTGCACGTACACGCCCTCGTCGAGTTCCGGCCGCGTCCCGCGGGCCAGCTCGCGGAGCCGGGCGGAGTAGAGGTCGGTGAGGTCGATGAACGTCGCGCCCTCCAGCGGGGAGTCGGCGGTGAGGTTGATGTGGTCGCTGATCAGCACCGGCGTTCCCGGCGTCCAGTGCTCCTTGATCCCGCCGGCGCCATTGGTGAGGATCATCACCGAGGCCCCCGTCGCGGCGGCGGTGCGGACACTGTGCGCGACGCGGCGCACGCCGTAACCCTCGTAGTAGTGGGTGCGCGCGCCGATGATCAGTGCGCGCTTGCCGGTGGGCAGTAGCACGGAGCGCAGAGTGCCGCCGTGACCGTGCACGGCCGGCTTCGAGAACCCGAGGATCTCGGTGGCCTGGACTGTCGCGGTCGTCTCGCCGATCGCGTCAGCGGCCTTGCCCCAGCCGCTGCCGAGGGTGAGGGCGATGTCGTGCTTGTCGACACCCGTTGCTTCGGCGATCTGTGCGGCGGCACGGGCCGCGATCTCGAAGGGATCGGCGTGGGGAGCGTCGAGCGGATGCAGAGTCTGGTCGGCCATCCCTCCACCCTACCGAGGGGTCGTGCCGGGTCGGGGGCGACTCCCGCGGGCGCTCGGACACCCCGCGATTGGGTGAACACTCAGTCAGAGGGGACAATGGGACTCATGGCTTACGAGTTCGAGCGCGCGCAGAGAATCGCTGTACTCGGAGGGGGGCCAGGAGGCTACGAGGCCGCCATCGCGGGGACGCAGCTCGGCGCAGAGGTCACTCTGGTCGAGCGGGTCGGAGTGGGCGGCTCGGCTGTGATCACGGACGTCGTTCCGTCGAAGTCGCTGATCGCGACGGCCGAGGCCACGAACGCGATCGGCGAAGCTGCCGACCTCGGTGTGCAGTTCTTCACCCGCTCGGAGCAGAACAAGCCGGTTCGTCCCGACGTGGCGGTGAACCTCGCGACGGTGAACAAGCGCCTGCTCGGCCTCGCGCGTCAGCAGTCCGAGGACATGCGCGCGAATCTGGTGCACCACGGCGTGCGCATCGTGCAGGGCGACGGTCGCCTGGACGGCTCCACTGCGCTGATCGTATCGACGGCGGCCGGCGGCGAGGGCATGGACTTCGACCGCATCGAGGCGGACACCATCGTCGTGTCGGTCGGCGCCAGTCCGCGAGTGCTGCCGACGGCCGCTCCCGACGGCGAGCGGATCCTCAGCTGGACCCAGCTCTACACCCTCAAGTCCGTCCCCGAGCACCTCATCGTGGTCGGCTCCGGAGTGACCGGTGCGGAGTTCGCCTCCGCCTACCGCGCGCTCGGCGCCCGCGTGACCCTGATCTCCTCCCGCGACCAGGTGCTGCCCGGCGAGGATGCCGACGCGGCCGCCGTGATCGAGAACGTGTTCAAGCGCAACGGCATGGTCGTGCTCTCGAAGTCCCGCGCCGATCGCGTCGAGCGGACCGAGAAGGGCGTGCAGGCCGTGCTCTCGGACGGACGCGTCGTCGAGGGCTCGCACTGCCTGATGGCCGTCGGCTCGGTGCCGAACACGGCGGGTATCGGCCTCGAGGACGCCGGAGTGCAGCTGACGGAGTCGGGTCACATTCGCGTCAATCGCGTCGCCCGCACCAGCGTCCCCTCCATCTACGCGGCCGGCGACTGCACCACGTTCCTCCCGCTCGCCTCCGTCGCCGCCATGCAGGGCCGCACGGGCGTGTTCCATGCGATGGGGGATGCCGTGAACCCGACCGAGGTGCGCAATGTCGCGGCGAACATCTTCACGCAGCCCGAGATCGCGACCGTCGGCTGGAGTCAGCGCGAGATTGAGGAGGGGATCGCGCAGGGCGACATCTACAAGCTCCCGCTCGCCGCGAATCCGCGGGCGAAGATGATGGGCATCCGCGACGGTTTCGTGAAGCTGTTCGCGCGTACCGGCTCCGGCACCGTCATCGGAGGCGTCATTGTCGCACCGAAGGCGAGCGAGCTGATCTTCCCGCTGGCCCTCGCCGTCGAGCACCGACTGACCGTCGACCAGGTCGCCCGCGCCTTCACCGTCTACCCGAGCCTCACCGGCTCGATCTCGGACGCCGCCCGCGCCATGCACATCGTCTCCTAGGCCACTCCCCGCGTCGGCTAGGGGCTGACGATGTGCAGGAGCACGTGGCCGGCGGCGACGGTGGAGCCGGCCTCCGCGTTGAGGGCGGTGACGGTGCCGTCCTTGTGGGCGGTGAGCGGCTGCTCCATCTTCATCGCTTCAAGGACGACGACGAGGTCGCCGGTGACGACGGTGTCGCCCTCGGCGACGGCGACCTTGACGATCGTGGCCTGCATCGGCGAGGCGACCGAGTCGCCCGTGACCGTGCTGACGGAGGAGGAGCCGCGGCGCTTCGGGGTGGCCGCGGCGGCTCCGCGCGCGGGGGCGGAGCCGACGAGGTCGCCGGGCAGGGTGACCTCGACGCGGCGTCCGTCGACCTCGACGACCACGTTCTGGCGGGCTGCTGCCTCGGGGGTCGCTCCGGGCTCGCCGCTCCAGGCCGGGATCGTGTTCTCGAACTCGGTCTCGATCCAGCGGGTGTAGATCGAGAAGGGGGCGCCGCCCTCAGGGGCGAAGGCCGGGTCCTCGACGATCGCGCGGTGGAAGGGGAGCACCGTCGGCAGTCCGGTGACCTCGAACTCGGCCAGAGCGCGCCGCGATCGCTCGAGCGCCTGCTCGCGGCTATCGCCGGTGACGATCAGCTTCGCGAGGAGCGAGTCGAAGGAGCCGGAGATCACGTCGCCCGCGACGACACCGGAGTCGACGCGGACACCGGGTCCGCCGGGCGCCTTGAAGACGTGCACCGGGCCGGGGGCGGGGAGGAAGCCGCGGCCCGCGTCCTCACCGTTGATCCGGAACTCGAAGGAGTGGCCGCGGGGCGCCGGGTCGGCGTCGTCGAGCGCGCCGCCCTCCGCGAGCCGGAACTGCTCGCGGACGAGGTCGATACCGGTGACCTCCTCCGACACGGGGTGCTCGACCTGGAGGCGCGTGTTGACCTCGAGGAAGGACACCGTGCCGTCCTTGCCGATCAGGAACTCGCAGGTGCCGGCGCCGAGGTAGCCGACCTCCTTCAGGATCGCCTTCGAGGCGCGGTAGAGCTCGGCGTTCTGCTCGTCGGTCAGGAACGGCGCAGGCGCCTCCTCGACGAGCTTCTGGTGGCGGCGCTGGAGGGAGCAGTCGCGAGTGGAGACGACGACGACGGTGCCGTGCGCATCGGCCAGGCACTGGGTCTCGACGTGGCGCGGCTGATCGAGGTACTTCTCGACGAAGCACTCGCCGCGACCGAAGGCGGCGACGGCCTCGCGGGTAGCGGAGGCGAAGAGTTCCTCGACCTCCTCGCGTTCGCGGGCGACCTTGAGGCCGCGCCCGCCGCCTCCGAACGCCGCCTTGATCGCGACGGGGAGGCCGTGCTGGTCGACGAACTCGAGCACTTCGGCGGCGCCCGAGACGGGGTTGAGGGTTCCCGGAGCGAGTGGAGCGCCGACCTTCTCGGCCACGTGGCGGGCCGAGACCTTGTCGCCCAGGCGTTCGATCGCGTCGGGACCGGGGCCGATCCAGATCAGTCCGGCGTCGATCACGGCGCGGGCGAAGTCGGCGTTCTCGGCGAGGAAGCCGTAGCCGGGGTGCACGGCGTCGGCGCCGGAGCGGCGGGCCACCGAGAGCAGCTTGTCGATGACGAGGTAGGTCTCGGCGCTGGTGGTCCCGCCGAGGGCGTAGGCCTCGTCGGCGAGGCGGCTGTGCACGGCGTCGCGGTCCTGGTCGGCGTAGACGGCGACGGAGGCGATCCCGCTGTCGCGGGCTGCGCGGATGACTCGGACGGCGATCTCGCCTCGGTTGGCGATGAGCACCTTCGTAATCTTCGGCATGGTTCCTAACCCTAGGGGGCGCCTGCGCGCGGCCCGTCGCGGCTCACGACAAAGAAGCGGGGGGCGTTCGTCGGATCCTCACAACGGCGCGCGGGCGCTCACCGGTTCCAGAGTGCGGTCCAGTCGACGCCGAGACTGCGCACGAGCGAGCGGAGGGTCGGCACCGACATCCCGATCACGGTCGAGGGGTCGCCCTCGATCGCGGTGATGAACCCGGCGCCGCGGCCGTCGATGGTGAAGGCGCCGGCCACCTCGAGCGGCTCGCCGGTGGCGACGTAGGCGTCGATCTCGGTGTCCTCGATGTCCGCGGCGAACGTGACGGCGGCGGACGTGACCGCACCGGCCTCCGCGACGATCCGTCCGCCGCGGTGGTCGATCAGCCAGTGACCGGAGTGGAGGCGGCCGGTGCGTCCGCGCTGAGCCCGCCAGCGCTCGCGGGCCCGTTCCGGCTGGTGCGGCTTGCCGTGGACGACCCCGTCGAGCACGAACGCCGAGTCGCCGCCGAGCACCAGTCCATCGACCTCGGAGCTCAGCACGGCGTGCGCCTTGGCATGCGCGAGCAGCGACACGGTGGCGTCCGCATCCAGCACCGCGCCCCGCTCCTGCTCGGAGCGGGCGACGGCCGCGGGCTCGTCCACCTCGGAGGGGACGACGACGGGCTCGATCCCTGCGGCCCGCAGCAGCGCGAGGCGCGCCGGGGACGTGGAGGCGAGGTAGAGGCGCACGAAGGCTCCCTGCGGCCGGGCCCACGCTGTGGGATGCTCGACGGATGGCACAGACCCCGCCCCGAGCATCCGCCCGCTCCGATGGAGCCGACGACGCACTCGGGACCGAGATCGAGCTCGACATTAGCAACGTTGCTCACGGCGGCGTGTTCGTCGCCCGACACGAGGGCCGCGTGGTCTTCGTCCCGGATGTCCTCCCCGGTGAGCGCGTCCGGGTCCGGATCAGCGAGGTGCGGCACGACAGCTTCTGGCGCGGCGAGGCCCTGGAGGTACTGGAGGCGTCGGAGCACCGGGTCGAGCACATCTGGCCCGAGGCCGCTCTCGGCCGTCGTCCCGAGGAGCGGGTCGGAGGCGCTGAGTTCGGCCACGCCGATCTGGCCTATCAGCGCGAGCTCAAACGCCTGGTGCTGGTCGACTCCTTCGCCCGCTTCGCCCACCGCGACGTCGGGGTGGAGGTCGCGCCGATCGCCGGCGACGACGCCTCCCACGGGCTCGGCTGGCGCACCCGCAACCGCCTGCACGTCGACGACGCTGGCCGTGTCGGCCCCTACGCCGCGCGCAGCCACCACGTCGTCACGGTGCGGACGCTGCCATTAGCGACCGCCGATTCGTCGCTGGTCGCACCCCTCGGCGAGCGCCTCGCGCCCGGATCCGTCGTCGACCTCGTGGACGCCGCCGGCTCCGAGGGCGCCGCGGTGCTCGTGCACGACCCCGCCGACAAGCGCGCGCGCCGCGACCGCACTGTGGTGAGCGAGTTCGTCGCCGGCCGCACCTTCCGGGTCGATCGCACCGGCTTCTGGCAGGTGCACCGCGGAGCGGCCGCCACGCTCTTCGAGGCCGTTCAGGCCGCCGTCGATGCGGAGTCGGCGGATCCGGATGCGGCGAACCACGACCTCTATGGCGGTGTGGGCCTGCTTGCCGCCGCTCTGGCCGACCGCCTCGGAGCCGGAGTCCGTGTGACCAGCGTCGAGAGCGACTCCCGCGCCACCGAGCACGCGCTCGAGAACCTTGCCGACCACGTCGGCGCCCGGGCGGTGACAGCCCGGGTGGACCGTTACCTCCGCGACGTGCTCGCCCAGGCCGATGCTCGCGAGCGGGGGCGGTGGCGGGCGGCCACCGTCGTCCTCGATCCGCCCCGCTCGGGCGCTGGCCGCGCGGTCACCGAGGCGCTGGCGCAGCTGCGACCGGCCCAGCTCGTCTACGTCGCCTGCGACCCGGTGGCGCTCGCCCGCGACGTCGGGGCACTGACCGCTGAGGGTTACGAGCTCGCGACTCTCGACGGCTTCGACCTCTTCCCGCACACCTCGCACGGAGAGGCCGTCGCGCGTCTGGTCCGCCAAGGGGACTGACCGCGGCCTCGCGCCTGCGTAGCATGGGTTGGATGGAGTTCCCTGCCGACCATGATGCAGCCGAGGGTCCGCGGGTGCGGGTGGCGATCGTGGACGACCACGAATCGGTGCGCCTCGGCGTCGCCGCTGCCGTCCACAGTGCGGGGATGCAGGTGATCGCCGCCGCCGAGACGGTGCAGGCGCTCGAGTGCACGATCGGCAGTGCCGAGATCGATGTGCTCGTCCTGGATCTGTCCCTGAACGACGGGTCGAGTATCACCAGCAACGTGAAGTGGGGGCAGGTGCGCGGCTCCGCCGTCCTCGTGCACAGCATTGCCGATCGTGTGGTGGCGGTGCGGGAGGCGCTCGCCGCCGGTGCCGCCGGGGTCATTCCCAAGTCGTCGCCGATGTCGACCGTGGTCGCCGCCATCCGCACCGTCGCTCGCGGCGAGGTGCTGAACAATCTGGAGTGGGCGTCAGCGATCGACGCCGATGACGACTTCGCCCGGGCCGTGCTCGGCCGCCGCGAGCGCGACGTCCTGCACCTCTACGCTTCGGGCCTGCCGTTGAAGCGGGTGGCCGAGCGGCTCCAGATCTCGGTGTCGACGGCGAAGGAGTATCTCGACCGGATCCGCGAGAAGTACGTCGAGATCGGCCGTCCCGCGCCGACGAAGGTCGATCTGTTGCGGCGTGCGGTCGAGGACGGCATCCTCCCGGGCATCGACCCGGATGACGGCGATGGCGGGCGCTGAGGCTCCGATCGCCCGCCGGAACGCCGGGCGCGAGCGGATCGACACGATCATCAGCACGGTCGTGTCCTTCTTCGGCTTCGGTTTCGGCGTGCAGACCGTCCCGCCGATCCTCGCCCAGCTGCCGTTGCTGCGCCCCGAGGTCGCCTGGCCGGTGCTGGTACTGGTGTTCGGGTCGCTCAGCGGCGCCGTCGTCACTGCCGTGCTGCGGCGCGGTTCCCGGATCACTGCGGTCCTGGTCGCCGTCGGGGTCTTCGTCTCGGTGGTGACCTGGCCGGCAGCCGTCGCTCCCGGGGTCGCCAGTCGCGAGACGCCCTGGGTCTGGTACCTGATGACCATCGGCACCGCCTTCTGCACCATCGCGGCACCGCTGCGCGTCGCCATCGCCTACGCCGGCGTGACGACGGTGCTGTTCGGGGTGCTCCGCGTGCTGCCCGCCGGGGGTGGAGCGGAGCCGACTCGCGCGATCCTCGACGCCGCGTACGTCGGCATCGTCGGGTTCGTGATGCTGGTGCTGATCACCGTGCTCCGGCAATCGGCCGATCAGGTCGACCGCGCTCAGACCACGGCCACACAGCAGTACGAGGCCGCGATGCGCCAGCACGCCGGCGAGGTGGAGCGGGTCGAGGTCGACGCGCTGGTGCACGACAACGTGCTCGCCACCCTCCTCTCCGCCGCGTCGGCCGAGTCGCCGGCTGAGCGTGCTCTCGTCTCGTCGATGGCTCAGCGCACACTCGGAGTGCTCCTGCCGGATCACGAGCCCGACACGCCGAAGGGCATGATCCCGCTGGAGCGCTTGCAGCGCCGACTCGCGCACGCCGCGTCCACCTTCGGGACCGAGATCGCTGTGGAGACGGCCGAGGGTGTCGATCCGCGGCGGACGACCCTGCCCCGCTCGGTGGCCGAGGCCTTGCTCGGAGCCGTCTACCAGGCCCTCGCTAACAGCGTCCAGCACGCCGGGCCGAGCGGCAGAGTGCACCGCGTCGTCCACGGGGTGCTCGGCGACGGCGTGGTGGAGATCGTGGTGGAGGACGACGGCCGCGGCTTCCAGCTGGCCGATGTGCCGCGTGAGCGGCTGGGCATCCGGCTGTCCATCCTCGAGCGGGTGCACAATGCCCGGGGCGTCGCCCGGATCGATTCGACACCGGGCGAAGGGACGCGGGTCGTCCTCACCTGGCGCCCGGACGCGGGCGGTGCGCGATGATCGCGTACCCGCGGCCTCTGCTCCAGGGGCTCGGCGCCGGCTTCTCGCTCTATCACGTGGTGCTCGCGTTCTTCTCGTTCCGTCTCTCCCCGGCCACTGCGGCCGACCTGGTCGCGGTGGCGCTCTACGTCGCGGCGACGGTCGTCGCCCTCTGGCCCGGATCGACCACCCGGCTCGCGCTCCCGGTCGCGATCGGGATGGCCGTGGTCGCCGTCGCCCTGCCCCTGCTCGTGTCGCCATCTTTGGACCCGGCCGCCTCCAACGGCTACTCCACCTGGTACATCGCCGCCGTCGGAACCCTGATGACGATCGTCTGCGCCCGGCGCCGGGCCATCTGCGCGTGGATCGGCGTTGGCTTCCTGATCGTGCACACCCTGGTCTGGGCGGGTCCCGCCGCGCTCGCCACCCTCGGCGTCGTCGGCGGAATCGCCTGGGTCGCGATCGCGCAGCTGCTCATCGTCGAGCTGGGGCGGGCGGGATCGGAGGCGCGTGTGCTCGAGGCGGCCGAGCGCGCGGCCGCGTCGTGGCGTGCGGCGGAGGAGGCGCACCTCACGGAGCGCGAGGTGCGCCTCGAGCAGACCCGCGCTCTCGCCTCCGACATGCTGCTGCGCATCGCGCAGCCGGGGCCGGGTCTGACCGACGACGAGCGGCGCGAATGCCGCCTGCTCGAGGCGGCGGTGCGCGACGAGATCCGAGGCAGGCGATTGCTCGACGACGAGGTGCGGCGCCTGGTGCTCGACGCGCGGCGCCGCGGGGTGAGCGTCTCGGTGCTCGATGACGGCGGACTGGACCGCAGCTCGGAGAGCGAGAGCCGCCGGGTGCTGGGCGAGCTCGCTCGGGCGCTCGACGGCATTCGCGAGGAGGTGGACCGGGTGGTTGTGCGGACCGCGTCGGCCGATTCGGCGTCGGCGGTGACCGTTGTGGGGTTGCGGACGGCGGGTGACGGCAGTGCGGGCGCTCTGGGTTCCGATGACCCGGGCGACGAGGTGGACGCGTGGGTCGAGATCCGACGCGGCGGACCGGGCGAGCGGGACGCCTGAGCGGTCGCGGTCGGCCGGTCGCGGAGAAATCCAGCCGCTTAACGGAGTGCGGCGGGCCGTCCACTCCTCCGAAGAGGGGGCCCGGCCCGCCGTCAAACCCCGAGTGAGGGTAACAACCCGAATATTACCCTCACTCGCCCCCAACACACCCGCCTGCTTACCCTGGTCGGCGAGTGATTGGCGGCGCCCCTTCTGAAGGAGGAGCACCGTACATCGACAAGTGTGCTCGCTCCCTTCGAAGGCGCATAGTCAGCACTTTAGGGGACTAATCGGGGGACAAAGTTCACCTTCGGTCGCACGGTTCGCGCCATCGGCGGCCGGGTAACCCCACGAGTGCGATCAGCCGGAGAAGGAGCGCCACGCTCCGGACGCCGGACGCAGCGGCGAGCGCACTGCGCTGGCGCGGTCATTCCACCCTCCGCTGAGCTCGCGGGGTGTCTCCGGCTCCGCCTCGGTCCGTGACGCCAGCGCGGCGACGACGGCCGTGATCGCGGCGATGTCGGCGGTGCCGAGGCCGGGGGTGGAGATGACGACAGCGGGGGCGGACTCGGTGGCGACCATGCCGTGACGCTATCGCATGCCGTTCACGGCGTGGTCCAGCGGTGCATGGCTATGCTGACGCCGGATGGCGCCGGAGCGTCGTCCGTCCGTTGTGAACAGGAGCCTCCCGCATGCCGACCTGGTTCCCGAGGAGCGGCGCCGCGGCCGTGCGTCCCCTGCGGCTGCTGATCCGGAGATCCCCGGCCGCCGTGGGGATCGTCCTGGTCCTCCTGACCGCGAGTGCGGTCGCCGGCACCCTCACCGCCCCCGCGGAGGCGATGACCGCGGCCTGGTGGGCGGCCGGCGCGACCACGACGCTCGACGGCCGCCCGTGGACGGCGGTTACGGCGCTGGTGATCGCCGCCGATCCGCTGCAGCTGCTCCTCGATGTCGCCCTGGCGCTGCCGATGCTCCTCGCGGCGGAGCGCCGCCTCGGCTGGGCCCGGACCGTCCTCGCCTTCCTCGTCACCGGAGTGATCGGCGTGGTCGTCGGCACATCCCTCCAGTCGCTTGGCGCTCTCGCAGGCGAGTGGTGGGCGGGTGACACGGTCGGCGACCGCACCTTCGACCCCCTGATCGGTGCGGTCGGAGCCCTGATCGCCTCGACCGCGGTCATGGGCGCGCTCTGGCGGCGCCGCCTCCGAGTGAGCGTGTTCGCTGTCGTGCTGATGTTCGTGCTCTACGCGGGCGACTCCGCCGACGCTTATCGGCTCCTCGCGGGGGCGGCGGGCCTCGTGGTCGGGTCGGTGCTGGCGAGAGGAGCGTCGGGGCTGCGTCCTCAGCGGCCGGCGCCGAGCTCGCACCGGGAGTCGCGGGCCCTGCACGGGGCCGTCGTCGCCGTCACCGCGATCGGCCCGCTCGTCGCCGTCCTCTCTGACTCGGGCTACGGGCCGTTCTCGTTCCTCGGCCGCCTGCTGCAGAGCGCCTTCACCGGCACGACCGATCTCGAGGACCCCTGCAGCCGCGCCGTGCGGCACTGCGCCCACCACGTGAAGCTGAGCCTCGTCGCACCCGGGCCGATCCTGCTGACCTTCGTTCCGCTGATCCTGCTGCTGGTCGCGGCCTACGGCCTGCGCTCCGGGCGCCGCCTCGGCCTGCTCCTCGCGGTCGGCGTCAACGTCGCCATCGCGGTCCTCAACATCTTCTCCTTGCAGCGCGCGGCTCGGCACCCCGAGTTCCAGTACTACGCCGAGTACCTGCTCTGGGTGGCGACCACCGTGCTCGTGCCGCTGGCGGTCGTGGCGATGCTCGTGATCGGGCGCCGGCACTTCCGCATCCGCGCTCCTCGCGCCGCCTCGCGGCTGTGGACGCGAGTCGTGGCGTCCGCCTTCGTGGTCCTGCTCGGCAGCTACCTCGTGCTGTCGGCGGGCGTGCGCACCAGCTTCGAGCCGCTGCTGGGGTTCGGACGGCTGCTGCTGGACGGCCTGCTTCGCTTCGTTCCGGTGAGCTTCCTGGGCGGCGCCGGCCTGCTCGCCGTGCCGCGCGATCCCGCGGCGCGAATCGTCTTCGAGTGGGCCGGTCCGGTGTTCTGGCTGCTCGTCATCGTGGCGATCGTCTCGCTGCTCCGCGCGACCGATGTGCAGCGCGTCCGCGGCGACGAGGCCCGCTACCGCGCGCTCCTCTCGCAGCACGGGGCAGGCAGCCTCGGCCACCAGGGGACCTGGGCGGGCAATGCTCACTGGATCTCGGCCGACGGGACCGGCGGAGTCGCCTACCGGGTGATCGGCGCCGTGGCGATCACCCTGTCCGACCCCGCCTGCGCCCCCGAGCGGCGGGCCGCGATCGTGGCCGAGTTCGTACGGTTCTGCGACGAGCGCAGCTGGACCCCCGTCTTCTACAGCATCCACGACGAGGTGCTGCCCGTCTTCGACGACCTGGGCTGGTCGCGCCTCTCGGTGGGCGAGGAGACGATCATCGAGCTGTCCTCGTTCGAGCTCACCGGCAAGCAGTGGCAGAAGGTCCGCTATCCGCTGAACCGGGGCATCAAGCTCGGGATCGAGGCGCAGTGGACCAGCTGGCACGAGCTCTCCCTCGGCATGGCCAACCAGATCGTCGATCTGTCGGAGCGGTGGGTCGCCGAGAAGGCGCTACCGGAAATGGGTTTCACCCTGGGCGGGATCGACGAGGTGCGCGATCCCGACGTCGCCCTCCTGCTCGCGGTCGGACCCGACGGCGCCCTGCAGGGCGTCACGAGCTGGCTGCCGGTGCACCGTGAGGGTCGGATCGTCGGCTGGACGCTCGACTTCATGCGCCGGTCCGACGACGCGATGCCCGGCATCATGGAGTTCCTGATCGCGTCGGCGGCGCTGCGCGTGAAGGAGGAGGGCGCCGAGTTCCTGTCGCTGTCCGGCGCGCCGCTGGCCACCGCCCCGATCCAGGAGGGGCAGGAGACGCCCGATCCGACCGTCCTCTCGCGGCTGCTCGAGTTCCTCTCGCGCACGCTGGAGCCGGCCTACGGCTTCACGTCGCTCTTCCGCTTCAAGGCGAAGTTCCACCCGCGCTACGCGGGTCTGTGGATGACCTACCCCGATGCCCTGCAACTCCCGCGCATCGGAGCCGCCCTGGGGCGCGCCTACCTGCCGGACCTCTCCGCGTCGCAGGCCCTCGCCTTCGCGCGCGTGGTCGGCGCGAAACCGGAGGAGAAGGCCCCCGCGCCCGCGCAGCCGGTGGCGCAGCCGGCTCCGCCACGCACCTCCGACTGACCCGCTCGAGACACCATCGGTGCGACGGGACACCGCGGCGGACGTGGCGTCTCCGCCCCGGTGTCTCGGCGGCCGGGGATCAGAGCGGGATGTTGCCGTGCTTCTTCGCGGGGAGGTTGGCGCGCTTGGTGCGCAGCGCCCGCAGCGCCTTGACGATGGACACGCGGGTCGCCGACGGCTCGATCACGCCGTCGAGCTCGCCGCGCTCGGCGGCGAGGAAGGGGCTCGCGACGTTGTAGGTGTACTCGCTCGCGAGGCGGGCCCTGACGGCCGCGACGTCCTCGCCGGCCTCCTCCGCCTTGCGGATCTCGGGGCGGTAGAGAATGTTGACCGCGCCCTGGCCGCCCATGACGGCGATCTCGGCGGTCGGCCAGGCCAGGTTGATGTCGGCACCGAGCTGCTTGGAGCCCATCACGATGTACGCGCCGCCGTAGGCCTTGCGGAGGATCACCGTGACCAGCGGCACGGTCGCTTCGGCGTAGGCGTAGAGCAGCTTCGCCCCGCGGCGGATGACGCCCGTCCACTCCTGGTCGGTGCCGGGCAGGTACCCCGGAACGTCGACCAGGGTGAGGATCGGCAGCGAGAAGGCGTCGCAGAAGCGCACGAAGCGGGACGCCTTCTCTCCGGCCTCGATGTTCAACGTGCCGGCCATAGCGCTCGGCTGGTTGGCGATGATCCCGACCGAGCGGCCCTCGACACGGCCGAAGCCGATCACGATGTTCGGCGCGAACAGCGGCTGCACCTCGAGGAAATCGCCCTCGTCGACGATGTGCTCGATCACGGCCCGCATGTCGTACGGCTGGTTCGGGCTGTCCGGGATGACCGTGTCGAGGAAGCGGTCGGCGTCGGTGGTCTCGAGGTCGACCTCGGTCTCGAAGACGGGCACCGGCGACAGGTTGTTGTCGGGGAGGAAGGAGAGGAGTGTCCGCGCATAGTCGAGCGCGTCGTTCTCATCGCTCGCGAGGTAGTGCGAGACGCCCGAGATCTTATTGTGCGTCAGCGCGCCGCCCAGCTCCTCCATACCCACGTCCTCGCCGGTGACGGTCTTGATCACGTCGGGGCCGGTGACGAACATCTGGCTGGTCTTATCGACCATGATCACGAAGTCGGTGAGGGCGGGGGAGTAGACCGCACCGCCCGCAGCCGGACCGCAGATGATCGAGATCTGGGGGATCACTCCGCTCGCCGCTGTGTTGCGGCGGAAGATCTCGCCGTACTTGCCCAGGGCGACCACGCCCTCCTGAATGCGCGCTCCACCGGAGTCGAGGATGCCGATGATCGGCACGCCCGTCTTGAGGGCGAGGTCCATCACCTTGATGATCTTCTCGCCGGCCACCTCGCCGAGCGAGCCGCCGAAGATCGTGAAGTCCTGCGAATAGACGGCGACCTGTCGGCCGTGGATGGTGCCGGTTCCGGTAACGACCGCGTCGCCGTAGGGGCGCTTCTTCTCCATGCCGAACGCATGCGTGCGGTGCCGGACGAACTCGTCCAGCTCGACGAACGAGCCCGGGTCCAGGAGGGTGTCGATCCGCTCGCGCGCGGTCATCTTGCCCTTGGCGTGCTGCTTCTCGATCGCCGCCTCGCCGCTGGCCGTGACGGCCTCGTGGTAACGGTTCCTGAGGTCCGCGATCTTCCCCGCGGTCGTGTACAGATCGGGCGCGGGACGTTCGGTGTTCGCGGTCACCCGCTCACCCTACCGGCGGCGCGGACGGCGCCTCTTGTCGCATGGGTACAGGGAGCAGCGGCCCGGGCGGGAGGATCCGGACAAGGACGGGCGGGCGGAACAGCCGGGCGAAACAGGCAGATGACCGGCGCAGGCGGGCCGCTGCGACGTGCCGCTCGGAGCGGCCTCGCGGGAGCCGCCGCTACCGTTGCCGGATGCAGCTCCCGCTCTCCGCAGCCGTCTCCCCCCGCATCCTCGTGCTCGAGTCGGCGGGGTCGACGAACGACGAGCTCCGCGAGCGGGCCTGTGCCGAGCCCGCCGCGTGGCCGCACCTCTCGGTGATCGCGACCGACGACCAACGGGCGGGCCGCGGTCGTCTGGGGCGTGTCTGGCAGGCTCCCGCGGGCCGGACACTTGCGGCCTCGACCCTGGTCGACGCCTCCGCGCTCGGTGGAGCCGCCACCGGCTGGTTGCCGCTCGTGGCGGGTGCCGCCCTGGCCCGCGCGCTCGCGCCGCTGGTCGACGGGGACGTCGCGGTGAAGTGGCCCAACGACGTCCTGATCGACGGGAGGAAGGCCGCCGGGATCCTCGCCGAGCGGCTGCCCGACGGCCGGGTCGTCGTCGGCACGGGGGTGAACCTCCTGCTGAGCGAGCAGGAGCTGCCGGTGCCGACCGCCACCTCCCTCGCCCTCGCCGGAGCGTCGCGGACGAGCGCGGACGCCGTGCTCGCCGCGTTCCTCGCCGAGTTCTCCGCGCTCCTGAATCCGTTGCTCGCCCGGGGCGATGCCGAGTCCTCCGGCGCGGCCGCCGCGGTGCGCGCCTCCTGCACCACGCTCGGGACTCGCGTGCGGCTGGAGCTGCCCGACGGCACACAGGAGGAGGGCACCGCCGCCGCCCTCGACTCCGACGGCTCGCTCGTGCTCGAGCAGGGCGGCGTCCGCCGATCCTTTCTCGCGGGCGACGTGACACACCTGCGCTCCTGATGGCCCGCTCCGATCCCGGCGACCGCGAGCTGGCGCGGCTGACCCCGCGGGCCCGGCACGCCGTCGCGCCGGCCATCGGGTTCCTCGTGCTCACCTGGACGGGCTTCTACTTCGCGGCGCAGTTCGAGCTCGCTCTGCAGCGCTGGATCATCGCGCTCGGAAACGCCGTGCTGGTGCTGCTGCTGTGCGCGCCGGGAGTCGCGGGCTGGGCGAGTGTGCGGTACCGCGTCACCGCGACCGGCCTCCGTGCGCGCCGGGGGGTGGGGGCGGTCCGTCGCGCCGAGGTCATTTTCGACCGGCGGATGGACGTCTCGGTCCAGCGCTCGCTCGGGCAGCGCCTGGCCCGCTGCGGCGACGTCCGGATCGGGCAGGCCGGCGCCGAGGTCTTCGTGCTGCGCGATCTGCCCGACCCGGAGCTGACGGCAGACCTGCTCCGGGAGGCCATTTCCGCGGCCCCGGCCCTCGAACCGGAGTGGCCGCCGCCCGCGTGACGCCGGTGGCCTCTCGCTAGCATGGAGCCGCCCCGCGTCAGCGGGCGGAGATGGAGGCGTGTCATGCGCGTCGGCGTGATCGGAGGCGGCCAGCTCGCCCGGATGATGATTCCTGCGGCGGTGGAGCTCGGTATCGAGATCGCCGTGCTCGCCGAGAACGAGGGGGCGTCGGCGTCGCTCGCCGCAACCCGGGTCGGCGACTACCGCGACGAGGCGACGGTGCTCGCCTTCGCCGAGACCGTGGACGTGGTCACCTTCGACCACGAGCACGTGCCCCAGCCGATCCTCCGCGAGCTCATCGCCCGCGGCGTCGCGGTGCACCCCGGCCCCGATGCGTTGCTCTACGCGCAGGACAAGCTGATGATGCGGCGCCGTCTGAGCGCTCTGGGTGTCCCGGTGCCGGAGTGGGCCGAGGTGTCCTCCGCCGACGAGCTGGGCGAGTTCCTGGCCGGGCACGGCGGCCGCGCCGTGGTGAAGACCGCGCGGGGCGGCTACGACGGCAAGGGCGTTCGCGTGGTGCGCGGTGCCCATGAGGCGGACGACTGGTTCGCTGCCCTCGCCGAAGACGGCCGCGGCGGGTCCCTCCTGGTCGAGGAGCTGGTCGATTTCCGCCGTGAGCTCGCGCAGCTCATCGCCCGTCGGCCCTCCGGCGAGAGCATTCTGTGGCCCGTCGTGGAGTCGGTGCAGCGCGACGGCGTCTGCGCCGAGGTGATCGCGCCGGCCCCGGCTTCGGCCGGACGCCTCGCGGGAGCAGCCGCCGAGATCGCCCAGACCATCGCCGACAGCCTCGGCGTGACCGGCGTCCTCGCCGTCGAGCTGTTCGAGACGACGGACGAGCGGATCCTCGTCAACGAGCTCGCGATGCGCCCGCACAACAGCGGGCACTGGACGATGGACGGCTCGACCACCTCCCAGTTCGAGCAGCATCTGCGCGCTGTCCTCGATCTTCCGCTCGGAGCGACGGGCTGCCGCGATCGGTGGACGGTGATGGTCAACGTGCTGGGCGGACCGGCGGGGGAGTCGCTGACCGACCGCTACTCGCGGGTGCTGGCCGATTACCCCGCCGTGAAGGTGCACAACTACGGCAAGCAGCCGCGCCCTGGGCGCAAGGTCGGGCACGTGAACGCCACGGGAGACGAGCTCGACCTCGTGGTCTACGAGGCGCGCGCGGCGGCGGCGGTTCTCACGGACTGACCCGTACGATGGTCGCCGTGACACGCCTGCCGACCTACCCGATCCCTGCCGGAGCCCTCTCGTGAGCGCGGACGCGCTCGTGAACGGCTCGGCGCCCCTCGTCGGCGTCGTGATGGGCTCGGACTCGGACTGGTCGGTGATGCAGGCGGCGTCGACGGTCCTCCGCGAATTCGGCGTCGCGCACGAGGTGCGCGTCGTCTCGGCGCACCGCACTCCGGAGGCGATGATCGCTTACGGCCGGGAAGCGCGCGACCGAGGGCTGAGAGTCGTCATCGCGGGTGCCGGCGGTGCCGCGCACCTGCCGGGCATGCTCGCCGCCGTGACTCCGCTTCCGGTCATCGGTGTGCCGGTGCCGCTCGCCCGTCTCGACGGGCTCGACTCCCTTCTGTCGATCGTGCAGATGCCCGCCGGTGTCCCGGTCGCCACCGTCTCCATCGGTGGAGCCCGCAACGCCGGACTGCTCGCCGTGAAGATCCTGGCGACGGCGGACGACGCTCTCTCCACGGCGCTCGAGGCGTTCGCAGCCGACCTCCAGGAGCAGGTCGCCGCGAAGAACGACGCCCTGGTGGCAAGCCTGTGACGGCCGTCGCTCTGCCGCTGCGGCACCCGGACGTCGCCTCCCGCGCGTTCATGACGCGGCGGGCGTGGTGGCTGCTGATCGTCAACGTCCTGGTACCCGGGTCCGCGCAGATCCTGGCGGGCAACCGCCGGCTCGGGCGGCTGGGGCTCGGCTTCACGCTCGGACTCTGGGTCGCCCTGCTCGTGGCTGTGTTTCTCTACTTCGTGTTCCCCACGGGTCTGTACACGCTCGCCACCTTCGACGTCTCGATGCTCGCGCTCCAGGCCGCGCTCGTCGTGTACGGCGTCGTGTGGGCCGTGTTGACCCTGGACACCCTCCGCCTGATCCGCGTCGTGCGCGTGCGCCCTCGGATGCGCGGGGTGCTCGCCTTCGCGACGATCGCGGTGATGGCGGCGTCGGTGGGCACCACCGCCTACGGCACCTACCTGGTCGGCGTCACCCGCGGAACGCTCTCGTCGATCTTCGGCGGCGGAGCGATCGAGCAGCCCATCGACGGCCGCTACAACATCATGCTGCTGGGCGGCGACGCGGGGGAGGACCGCGACGGATTGCGTCCGGACAGCATCTCGGTGGTGAGTATCGACGCGTCGACCGGCAAGGCCGCGATCATCGGAGTGTCGCGCGAGTTCCGCAACCTCCCCATCCCCTCTGACAGTCCGATGCATGCTCGCTACCCCGACGGCTACAACTGGGGCGCGTGCGATGTCGACACGTGCAAGCTGAATTCGATCTACACCGAAATGCAGCTGAAGCATCCGGACTACTACCCCGATGCCGTCGCTCACGGCAGCGAACCCGGCATCGAGGCGATGCGCGACGCCGTCGAGGGCATCCTCGATCTGAAGATCCAGTACTACGCGCTCATCGACATGGAGGGCTTCGCTCAGCTGATCGACGCGCTCGGTGGCATCGACATCGACTACGTGGCCAACGATCCGCTGCCGCTGGGTGGCCTGCCCGATGATGACGGCGTGATGCAGGGCGTGAACCAGTGGATTCAGCCGGGCCACTGGCATTTCAACGGTGAGCAGGCGCTCGCCTATGCGCGCTCGCGGTACACGACGAGCGATTACGACCGGATGGCGCGTCAGAGGCAAGTGCAGGAAGCGCTTCTCGCCCAGTTCGATCCGGGCAACGTGCTCGCAAAGTTCCAGGACGTCGCGGCCGCCGGCTCGCAGGTGATCAAGACGGACGTGCCGCAGGGGATGCTCGGCTACTTCGTGCAGCTCGGGCTGAAGACGAAGTCGCAGCCGGTGGACCCGATCGAGCTCGTGCCGCCGGATGTGGATCCGGAGAAGCCGGACTACGACGTCGTGCACTCGCTGGTCAAGGCGGGACTCTCGGGCGACTCCGCGCAGTAGAGGCGCTCCCCGAGCACCGCGGTGACGGCTGCGCTCCGACGCGCCGGAACCCGGGACCGTGCCGACCCGGGACCGTGCCGACCCTGGACCGTGCCGACCCGGGGTCGGAGGGCGCCATGTCATCGCCGTGGGGACATTTCCGGCTAACGTGAGTGAATCTCTACTGGGTTCTCGTTCTCTGGGCCCATCCCTACCGGGAGGTTCTCATGCTGCGATTCGACCAGGCGCAGGCCGCCGCGCTCGTGCGAGGCTCTCTCGCAGCGCGAGGCGCCGTCCAGTGCCACCAGATCGCGCTCCACGACGCGGCCGGAACGGCGCTGGTCGACTTCGCCGGCCCGTACGCCGGTGTCTTCCGCGAGAACGTCCTCCGTCACCTGGACGACTCCGGCCAGCTCTCCCGCGCTCTGGGCTCGCTCGCGGACGACGTGGAAGCCGCGTGCTGGCAGGCGCACCAGGAGCTCGAGCGGCTCGAGGAGCTGGCGGCGTGGCAGGCGCGGGAGGCCGCGCGGGAAGACCGACGACGCCAGAGCGCCGCGGTGGGCGTGGTGAGCGTGGACGAGGCAGTCCTGGACCGGATGCCCTCCACCTCGCCGTTCGCCGTGCCGGAGGTGTCGGCGGTCTTCCTCCCGCTCCCTCATCGACGCGGCAGCGGAGGCGGTTCGTCGGGGTCGAGCTCCGCCGATCCGGATCGCCTGCGGATGTTCGTCTCCCGCGCGCAGTCCTCCGCGACCGATCTCGAGGCGGCGCTCTGCCGCGTGCGGTCGGACTGGGCGGGCTTCGTCGACCGGTGCGGTTGGGCGCGGACGGGGTCACCCGAGTTCCTCACCGGGTTCGCCCTGTTCATCGAGGAGTGCCGCGCCGATGCCCTCTGGATCGAGTGGATAGCGAGCGCCTTCGAGGCGGCGGGTGGAGGGACGCTCTCGGTCGGCGCTCTCGACCTCGCGGCGACGACGAAGGCGGATCTCAGCGAGCGGGACCTGCTCCAGGCGCTGGCGTCTGTCCCCGCCGGCGAGCTCAGCACGATGGTCGCGGGGTCACCCGAGCTCGCGGCGCGCATCGCGGGCCTGCGCCCCGAGCTGGTGGCGGACTGGTGGGCGACGTTGGATCCGCAGGACGAGGAGTCGGACCTCTCCGAGCGGCAGGGGCTGCTCCTGGCGACTCTTCCGGCGCTGCTCGGGAATCTCGAGGGGCTGCCCTACGGAGCCCGAGACAAAGCGAACAGGATCGCGCTGCGACGCGGCCTCGAGTCGGTCGAGCGCGAGATCGCGACGACGCAGCGGCTGGTGCTGCACACCGCGCTCCTCCCGACCGGCCCCGTGGCGCTGCCGCTGCTGATGGCGCGACTGGATGAGCTGAAGGAGAGGCAGGCCTGCTTGGCGAACGTCGATGAGACGCTCGGCTCGGCCGTTGACGGCGTACCGCGCTTCCTCCTCTCGCTCACCAGCGACCAGCCGCCGCTAGCGGCGGTCTCGATCGGCGATCTCGACACGGCGACGAACGCCTCGTTCGTGGTTCCCGGGATGGGGACGACGACGCAGGACATGAGCACGCTGGCCACCGGGGCCCAGGCGGTCCAGGCGCAGCGAGGGAGCGACAGCGCTGTCGTCGCGTGGATCGGCTACGAGACACCACCCGTCCCCTTCTCTCCGGAGCCGGACCTCAGCGTCTTCGGCTTAGCGGACGCGGAGAAGGGCGGTGCCGCTCTGGCCTCGGCTCTGAAGGGCTTCGACGCGGTTCGTCGCGAGTCGCCGCCCGAGCTCGGGGTGGTTGCCCACTCCTTCGGCAGCACCGCGGCGTCGATCGCGCTGACCGATCCGGACGTCCATGTCGACAGCTTCACCACCCTCGGGTCGGCCGGTCTGCCGAACTGGATCACGAGCGCGAGCCAGCTGCACGCCGACCGGGTGTACGCCGGTCAGGCCACCGACCGGTCGCTCATCGATCCTGAACCCGGAGACAGGTACTCGTGGGTGGGCAGGTCGTTCAGCCCGTGGCACAGCGTCGACCCCACGGACCCCGCCTTCGGCGCCTGGGTTTTCGGCGTGGAGACGGGCGGCGACGCGGGACTGCCGGTGACGACCCACGACCTGGTCGTCGGCGAGGCGTCGGAGGACCGGGGGTACCTCGATCGAGGGACGGAGTCATCCCGCAACGTCTCGCGGGCGCTGGGCGGCGAGGAGGAGAAGCTGACTCCGCCGTCGCCGCGTCGGGAGTCGGTGCCGCATCCGCGTCCTCAGGACCCGCCGGAGGTGCCGAAGCATGACTGAGCGGCGGCGAGCGGGGAGTCGGTGGCGGTTCGTTCCGATGATTGTCGCGGTGGTGCTGCTCTGTGCCTGTGGTGATTCAGCGTCGGTGACGCCGGAGGAGAACCGGCTGGGGGTGGTCGAGTTCGTGAAGGGGTCCGCCGCAGTCGTGCCGGGGGACGGCTGGTCGACGATCGAGGGATCGCCGCGGGCCGATCGGTGCGGGCTCGGCTGGGGGAGCAAGGGTGCGCGGTTCGCTTACACCTACTGGGCGCGTCCCGGGGCGGACGTGGACGGGGACGCGCAGCGGGTGGCGGAGTACTGGCGGTCACTCGGGATGTCGGTGCGGGTCACGGACTCGACGCCCTGGCCCACCGTGTACGGGGAGGGCGGCCCGGTGCAGCGCGCGAGCTTCGACACCTCCTCGCCGTGGAACGACCGGTACACGATCGATGCGGTCTCGTGGTGCCAGCCGGGGGACTGGGCGGAGTTGAACCGCTCCTACCGGCGCCGAGCGCAGGAGGGCGAGGTCCAGCCCGGCGATGAACCGCGGATGAGCGACGAGGACCGGGCCTGGACGCCGCCTCCGACGGCGGAGCCGACCCCCGAGCCGCCGTCCGCTTCGCCGACCGCCGGGTCTGAGGTTCCGGCGGAGTGACCGCACGCCTGCTCACCAGCGAGACGTCGCAGCGGCCGGCCCAACCGCTCAGAGGTCGGCGTGCAGAGCCCAGACGCGCTCGGCCGAGTCGCGCCAGCTGAAGGCGCGGGAGCGGTCGCGGCCGGCCACGGACATCCGCTCGCGCAGCCCGGTATCGGCGAGCACGCTGCTCATCGCCAGGGCGAGACGCTCGGGGTAGTTCTTCGCGTCGGCGCGCTCGACGGCGACCCCGGCGTCCGCGGCGACCTCCATCAGCGCGGGGTCGTCCGAGTGGACCACCGGCACGCCGAAGTGCATCGCTTCTAGCACCGGTAGGCCGAACCCCTCGGCGATGCTGGGATACACGAAGAGCGTCGCGCGAGAGAGGACGACGGCGAGGTCGGCGTCGCTGAGGACGCCGAGCGCGCGCACCCGCGTCTCGTCGAGGCCCTGCTCATCGGCGACCGAGGCCACGTCAAGGTCGCCCCAGCCGGTCGGTCCGACCAGGAGGAGCGGGATCGTCGGCGCCGACGCTCCGCCGAACGCCGCGATCAGCGAGACCAGGCCCTTGCGGGGTTCGAGCGTGCCGACGCTCAGGACGTATTCGCCCGGGAGCGTCAGGGCGGCAGCGCGCTCGTCGGCGTCCTCCGGCAGCACCAGGCCCGAGCCGACCGCTCCGCCGATGACGCGCAGGCGGTCGCCGAAGTCCATCACCTGCGAAAGCTGGTCCGCGACCGCGTGGGTGGGTACGACGACGGCGTCCGCGTGCTTGTGAGCGCGCTTGGCCATCGCCCGGTGCCACTTCGCCCCGTGCGGGGTGAGCGTCTCCGGATGTGTCCAGGGCACGGTGTCGTGGATGGTGACCGCGATCTGCTCGCCCTCGCCGCCGTCGTGGCCGCGCAGCGGGGCGAAGAGGCTCGGAGCGTGCATCATGCCGCCACCGGCCGGGATCCCGATCCCGTACTGCCAGGCACGCGAGAGTTCCCGGCGGCCGAGGGGGAGCCGGTGGATGCGCGCGAGGCCGGGCAGGCGCAGGCGCAGTTCCTCCTCCTTCTCGGGCGGGTGAGCGGAGACCACCGCCTCGACCTCGCAGTCGCGCGGTGCGGTGGCGATGAGCTCGCGGGTGAGCTCCTCGGTGTAGCGGCCGATGCCGCCGGGCACGCGGGCGAGCATCTGGTCGACGACGACGCGGAGGGTGGTGGTCACGGAGTCACCGCCAGGAGGGGAGCGGCGGCGAGGGCGTCCTGCCAGGGGCGCAGCGGAGCGAGCGCCGCCCGGCTCCAGCCGTCATGCCCGAGCACCGAGTAGGCGGGGCGCGGGGCGGGGCGGACGAACGAACCGCTGTCGGTCGGCCGCAGACGCTCGGGGTCCAGGCCCACCTTGGCGAAGACGGCGCGGGCGAAGCCGAGCCAGGTCGTCTCGCCGGCGTTGGTGCCGTGGTAGACGCCGGCCGGGGCGAGCGAGTCGACCAGCTCGACCAGGCGCGCGGCGAGGTCGGCCGTCCAGGTCGGCTGGCCGTGCTGATCGTCGACGACGGCGAGGGTGTCGTGGCTGCCGGCGAGGCGCACCATCGTCTTGGCGAAGTTCTGGCCGTGTTCGCCGTAGAGCCAGCCCGTGCGGACCACGTAGCCGCGCTCCGGGTTTGCTTCGAGCACCAGCCGCTCCCCCTCGGCCTTGGTGCGGCCGTACGCCGAGAGCGGGTGGCGCGGATGGTCCTCGGAGTAGGGGCTCGTGGCGGAGCCGTCGAAGACATAGTCGGTCGAGACCTGCACGAGCGCCGCTCCGGTCTCGGCCGTGGCGAGCGCGAGGTGGTGTGCGCCGACGGCGTTGACCCGGTGCGCCTCCTCTTCGTCGGTCTCCGCGTCGTCGACCCGCGTGTAGGCGGCGCAGTTCATGATCGCGTCGTGGCCCGCCACGGCGGCGCGCACCGCGTCGAGGTCGGTGACGTCGAGATCGCTGTGCCTGAGGGCGGTGCAGGGGCGGGAGCCGAGGACCGCCCGAAGGTCGGTGCCGAGCATGCCGGAGGCGCCCGTGATGAGGAAGGTCACCTCCTCATCATGCCGGAGGGCTGCACCGGTGGGCGGGTGGCGCACCGGTCGCCGGGCGGTCCTCCCGCAGAGACAGGCCGTCGTTACACTGGCGATTGTGCAGATCCGAGAGCTCGCCGTTCCCGATGCCTATGAAGTGACTCCGCGCCAATTCCCCGACGATCGCGGAGTCTTCTACGAGTTCTACCGCTTCGATCACCTGGCCGAGAAGGTCGGGCATCCGCTCTCGCTCCGCCAGGGCAACACCTCGGTCTCCCGCCGCGGCACGGTGCGGGGGATCCACTTCGCGCAGTTCCCTCCGTCGCAGGCCAAGTACGTGTCGTGTTTCTCGGGTGCGGTGCTCGATTACATCATCGATGTTCGAGTGGGTTCGCCGACCTTCGGGCGGTGGGAGTCGATCCTGCTCGATGACGTCGACCGCCGCTCCGTCTACATCGCCGAGGGGATCGCGCACGCCTTCGTCGCGCTGACGGAGCGCGCCGTCGTCTCCTACCTCGTCACCGCCACCTTCGATCCCGTGCGCGAGAAGGGGATCGACCCGCGTGACGAGCAGATCGGCCTCCGCTTCCCGGCTGAGGCCGGCGAGCTCCTGCTCTCCCCGAAGGACACGGACGCGCCGACCCTCGCCGAGGCCGAGGGGCAGGGCCTGCTGCCGACGTGGGACGAAGCACGCGCGTTCTACGCGCAGCTCGACGCCGCCACCTGATCGGGGACGTCGGCCGTTCAGTTCCGGGAGCGCAAGCGCATCAGCGCGACGCGCGCGCCCAGCCCGACGCGGACGGCCGCGCGGACCGGCGCCTGGTACCAGGCTCCGTACTTCTGTGCGAGGTACAGGTACGCGCTGCGGTGGTGCACGGCGAGCATCCGGGCCGAGGCCAGGCGCGTCGAATGCCCGCCGAGGTGGGACACAACGGCATCCGCGAGGTAGACGTTGATCCAGCCGCGCTGCCCCAGCGAGTCGCCCAGCTGGACGTCCTCGAAGTACATGAAGTAGCGCTCGTCGAAGCCGCCGATCTCCTCGAAGGCCGTGCGTCGCACCATGACGCAGGCGCCGGAGAGCCAGCCCGCCTCCATCCGGCCGTGCTGGAGCGTGCCGACCGCGCGGGAGCGCCGGTACGTCGCCGACCACGGGTTGCCCGGCCAGACGTGGGCGAAGAGCGCGTGGCCGACACCCGTGCCGAGTGAGGGGAGGGCGCGGGCCGAGGGGTAGATCGTGCCGTCGGAGTCGAGAATCCGCGGCCCGATCGAGCCGATTCGCGGTTCCGCCATTGCCGCGTCGTAGAGCGCGTCGATCGAGCCGGGCAGGAAGACCGTGTCCGGATTGGTCACGAGGATCCACTCGACCTCGGGACCGAGGCGGTCGACCGCGTAATTCACGGCCCGGCCGTAGCCGAGGTTCTGCCCGGTCTCGTGGAACTCGACCCCGGGCAGTCGCTCGACCACGCTGCGCACGGAGTCGTCGGTGGTGAGGTTGTCGACCACCACGACGCGCACGTCGTGCTCCGTCGCCTCCGGCACCGACTCGAGGCACGCACGCAGGACTTCACCCGAGAAGTGGGTGACGACGACCACTGCGATGGGCAAGGCCGAGCGGGCGATGGGAGCCTCCGGGAAGTGCGGCGTCGACGGGAGGGGTGCCCCGTGGGAAGAACTCGACGAGGCTAGCATGCTGCTCCGCCGGGTCTCAGCGGGCTGAGGAGCCGACCTCGTCGACGATCTCGCCGAGTTCGGTTGCGACATCGGCGGTGACAGCGGGTTGACGGAACACCACAAATTTGTAGAGGCAGAAGTTCCAGACCAGGCCCACGAGCACAGCGACCGCCTTGGCGACGTTGATCGCCAGGAACGCTTTCTCGCCGGGGCTGGGCAGGAAGAGGAGAGACGTGCCGAAGCGGGTGTCGAAGAAGACCTCGAACCCGTAGATGATCAGTGACTGCAGGACCAGGGAGCTGAAGCCGGTGACGAGGAAGAACTGGCCGAAGCTCCGCAGGGTGGGGCGGTCGGGGTGGCGGAAGACGAAGAAGTGGTTGAGGAAGTACGAGATCGAAATCCCGACCGTCACCGAGACCACGTTCGCGAGGAGTGTCGGCAGGCCGACCATCAGCGACAGTGCGTTCAGGATCAGGAAGTCCAGCGCCGTGTTGAGTGAGCCCGCGACAAGGAACCGCACCTTCTGGGATTCCAGCCAACGCGCCACGGGTACTCCTCCTGCCGACGACCGCCCGGAGGGACGACTCTGGCTGAGGGTACGCGGTCGATCTGTGCGGCGGCCCCCCTGCGGGCGAACTCTTCCTGAGAAAGCACGGCGGTGGCGCGGATGCCCTTCCCATCTGGAGACGGCGCGCGCCCGGCGCTCCTCACGGCCGATGGTGCACGCTGGTACTGTTCCACCGCCTCCGCCCCGGCGCGAGCGTGCCCGACGCCGCTCCGCCACCGCCCGAATCGGATCGTCATGCTCTCCCTCACCATCGTCACTCCTACGTACAACGAAGCGGACAACATCGGCGAACTGCTGCGCCGGCTGGCCACCGCCGCCGCAGCCGAGCCGGATGTGCTCGTGCGTTCGGTCATCGTGGACGACTCCTCGCCCGACGGCACGGCCGATCGGGCGCGTGCGCTCGGTGCCGAGCTGTCCACAGGAACGTTCTCAGTCGAGGTACTCTCGCGCGCGGCGAAGGAGGGGCTCGGCGCCGCCTACCTCTGGGCCTTCGAGCAGGTGCTCGGGCGTGAGGACCCACCGACGCACATCTTGCAGATGGACGCCGATCTCTCGCACGACCCGGCCTATCTCTCCGACTTCCTCCGCGAGGTCCGCGCCGGTGCGGACCTGGTGGTCGCCTCGCGCTACATCCCCGGCGGAGGGACGCCCGACTGGACGCTGGATCGCAAGATCCTCAGTCGCGGCGGCAACCTCTACTCGCGGGCACTGCTCGGCTCGCGGCTCACCGACTGGACGGGCGGTTTCAATCTCTTCAGCCGCGAGCTGCTCGAGCGGATCCACTTCGAGACCGTCGATGCGACGGGCTACGGCTTCCAGATCGCGCTGAAGCATCGAGCGTCGGTCGCGGCGCGACGCGTTCGCGAGATCCCGATCGTGTTCCTCGACCGCACGGAGGGGACCTCCAAGATCCCGGGAAACACGATGCTGCGCAGCCTCCTACTGGTCGTGCGGATCCGGTTCACGCGCGACTCGTCCCGGTAGCGTTTCCGCTGGAACGGCGGTTCGCCTGCTCGGCCGGGCTCGCGGCCGACGGTGGGACCGTGCGATCAGGAGCCGGTGCGGAAGAGCAGCCAGCGCCGATCCGAGTCCGTGCTGACGACGCTGGGCCGGTCGGGGTCGGCCACCGCGTCGACGAAGGGCTTCCAGCCGTCGAGGTCGTCGACGTAGGCGAAGGTGTCGACCAGGACCGCGCAGGCTCCTGACGCGTCGTACTCGCGCTCGAACGCCCGGGGCGTGCTGGCGCGATTCCAGTCATCGGCCGATCGGGTGCCCCGGACCGCGCCGTAGCTGTAGCGCAGGCCGCCGTCGTCCGAGGAGTAAAGGTAGGGCAGGGCCTCGTCGTAATCGCCCATGTTCCCGATCGGGTCGGTCTCGGGGAAGTCCTTGAGCGGGAGCTGCACGATCCCGCAGCCGTCGGCGAGTCGGCGCTCGGTCTCCTGAGCGAACGCGCGAACGGAGGAGTCGCTGGTCGGAGCGAGCGGGATCGCTGCCGCCGTTCCCGCCACCTGGTCGATCAGTCCGACCGCGGCGACGACCGCCAGCGCGGGGAAGAGGAGCCGCCGGCGACGAACGAGCGTCTCGAGGGCGATGCCCGCGACGCCGAGCGCGAGAACGCTGAGCACGATCGACATCCGTGACCACGCTCGAATCTCGGGGCTCACGACGTACGAGAGGATGGCTCCGAGTCCGGCGACGATGAAGAACAGCAGTGCGACGACGAACGCCTGACTGAGCAGCCCGACCCGAGCGTCCATGACCAGCAGGGCGAGGCGCGAGCGCGGAGCTGCGCCGGTGCGTCCCGCCCGGCCGAGCGCCGACAGCACGATCAGCAGGACGAGCAGGAACGCGGCAGAGACGACCACGGCCGTCGAGGGGTTCTCGGTCGTCGGGAGGATCGCGCTCGAGCGGGCGTACCCCTGCGCGAGTTCGGCCAGCGAGGAGAACCCGCTGGTGGGCGAGGGTAAGAGCAGGCTCTGCATCTTGCCGCCGTAGAACTCCGACTCCTGCGCCGAGCGGCCCTGGAAGTACTTCTCGTAGCGATCGCCCTGGTCGATGGAGAGCACGGCGAGCTGGACGGCGATGAAGCTCAGGAATGAGCCCAGCGCGAGCGTGGGCCAGGCGAGGCTGCGGACGGGGGATCGGCGTATGAGGGCCGCGAGCACCGCGAGAACCCAGGCCGAGCCGAGCACGATCGCACCGAAGACGAAGTAGTACGACTGCGTCCACGCGATCGCCAGCGCGAGGGCGACGACGATCCCCGCTCGCACAAGGCGACGACGGCGCCGGCCTGCGATGCCCGCGGTCCACCGGTTCAGCGGATCCGTCTCCCGCCCGCCGATGACCAGCAGCAGCACGCCGATGAGCGGTACCGCCCAGTACTGCGCGAGGAAGGGGTGGCCGAAGGATAGTTGCACGAAGTGGTAGGGCAGCACCGCCGTCAGCACACCGAGCACCACGGACGTGACGCGGCGCAGACGCAGGGCTCGGAAGAAGACGTAGGCGGTGGCTCCCACGGCGGTGAAGCCGGCGATGCTGTAGAGGTTGAGCAGCCAGACGCCGTCGGGCGTGAGCGGCCCGACGACAGCGACGAAGACGGCCGACCAGGGATCGAACAAGGGCGCGAAGAAGAGATTCTGCGCCGCGGGGAACCCGAGCCTGCCGTTGGGGAGGAACGGGAACACCTCGCGTGCACTCGAGAAGATCGTGTAGTGCAGCACCTGGTCCGGGCCGCCGAACGTCCACCTCTTTTCCAGGATCTTCGGAGTGATTCTGAGCGCGAGCATCCCGAGCGCTGTCGAGAGCACGGCGGTGACGGCGGCGAACCCTGCGTCGAGGAGGATCGCCGGACGGTGACGGCGCTGTCGGCCCTCCACAGGTTTGCTGACGGCAGCCTCCTCGATGATCATCCGATCGTGGTCCTTCCGATCCGCGGACGCGCCAGGTGTGCCAGGCGCGACCGAAACCCTATGGTAATTTCTTCGGGTTCCGCCGGGATGTCGCCGCCCAGCACACATGCTCGACGAAAGCTCTTCTATGACACGCACTGTTCTCCTCGCCGGTGGCGCCGGATTCGTGGGATCGAATCTGGCCACCGAACTCCTTCTCCGCGGCGACCGGGTAGTCGTCCTCGACTCCCTGCTGACCGGCTCGACCCGCAACGTCGCCGCCCACCTCGGCCACCCCGCACTCACGGTGATTCAGGAGGACGCGGCCAACGCACGCGACCTCGACGGTCCCTTCGACGTGGTGCTGCACTTCGCCTCGCCGGCGTCGCCACCGCGGTACCTCGCGCATCCGATCGAGACGCTGCATGCGGGGTCCGTGGTCACAGAGGCGCTGCTGGATGTGGCACGCCGCGACGGTGCCCGATTCGTGCTCGCTTCCACGTCGGAGGTCTACGGCGATCCGCACGTGCACCCGCAGCACGAGGAGTACTGGGGCAACGTCAACCCGAACGGTCCGCGGAGCGTCTACGACGAGGCGAAGCGGTACGCGGAGGCGTTGACGTTCGCCTACCGTCGCAGCTTCGGGGTCGACACCGGAATCGTCCGGATCTTCAACACCTACGGCCCGAACATGGATATCGACGACGGGCGTGCGGTGCCGGCGTTCGTGAAAGCCGCACTCGCGTCTTCTCCGCTACCGATGCACGGCGACGGCACCCAGACCCGCTCGCTCCTCTACGTCGACGACCTGGTCGAGGGCGTCCTGCTGATGGCGGAGTCCTCCGAGCCGGGGCCGATCAACCTGGGATCCGTCGAGGAGCTGGAGCTGGGCGAGATCGCCCGTCGCGTCGTGGAGCTCGTCGGAAGCGACTCCGAGGTCCACTACGGTCCTCGCCCGGTCGATGACCCGGAACGTCGTCGCCCGGACATCACGCGGGCCCGCGAGGTCCTCGGCTGGGAGCCCGCGGTGTCGATCGAGGAGGGCCTGGCGCGCACGGTGCGCTGGTTCTCCGAGGGCATGTCGAACGAGAGAGGCGCGCTGTGAGACTGTCGATCCTGATGCCCGTGTACAACGAGGAGGCGACGCTGCGCAAGGCCGTGGGGCGTGTCCTGGCGGTGACGTTCCAGGAGGGCGTCGAGGTCGAGTTCGTGATCGTGAACGACGGCAGCCGTGATGGGACCCGCGAGATCCTGGACTCCCTGGACGATCCGCGAATCCGGGTGTTCCACCAGCCGCGCAACCAGGGCAAGGGAGCGGCGATCAGCCGGGCCGTCCAGGAGGCGACGGGCGACTACGTGATCATCTGCGACGCCGACGAGGAGTACCGGCCGAGCGAGATCCCGTCGCTGCTGCAACCGGTTCTGGACGGCGAAGCGGAGCTCGTCTATGGAAGCCGCACGTTCGGAAGCCACACCTCGTTCTCATACTGGTACGTGCTGGGCAACAAGGGCGTGAACCTGATCACGAATATCCTCTTCAACGCCTACATTTCGGACGTCGAGACCTGCTTCAAGCTGATGCCGTTGAGCCTCTACCGCTCCCTCGGCATCACGGAGAAGGGGTTCGGCATGGAGGCGGAGGTCACCGGGAAGCTCCTCGCGCGCGGCTACCGCCCGTACGAGGTCGCTATCAGCTACAAGGCCCGCACCCGCGAAGAGGGCAAGAAGATCACCGTCAGGGACGGCTTCGAGGCCCTGTGGATTCTCGTGCGGATCCGCCTGCGCGAGGGCTCCCGTAGCCGCCCGCCGAAGACGCTCGCCTCCTGATCCCGTGGTTGACTCCCGCGTGATTCCCGCCGCGACTCCGCCTCGCCGGGGCCCGATTGCGCTCCTGCGCGTGGTCTCCTCCGGTTTCATCTCGTACGCACTCAAGTTCGGCGTGGTCGGGATCATCGGCCTGGTCGTCGACGTCACGGTGTTCAACCTCCTGCGGGTCGGCGGGATCGGCGGCGAGCACCTGCTCTCCGGCCCCATCGGCGCGAAGGTGGTCGCCGTTGCAGCCGCAACCGTCGTCACCTGGTTCGGCAATCGCTACTGGACCTTCCGTGAGCACCGTCGAGCGAACTACCTGCTCGAACTGGCCGAGTTCAGCGTTGTCGCCGTCGCGGGCATGCTGGTCAACCTGCTGCCCCTGTATGTGTCGCACTACGTGCTCGGTTTCGACAATCTGGTGGCCGACAACATCTCGGCCAACGTCATCGGCCTCGGCCTGGCGACAGCCTTCCGCTTCATCCTTTACCGCTTCTGGGTGTTCGGTCACCACCGCTCCGGGGGAGTGATCGATCGCCGCGAGGCCGAGATGGCTGCGGCAGCCCTGTTCGAGGACGACGTCGCCGCCGTCGCGGACACCTCCGGAATTCGGCACCCCCGCTCCTGAAGGCCCCGAGCCCCGAGGTGGGGTGGCGCGGTCAGCGTCGGCCGGAGCACCGCGGGACGGACTCGGCGAAGGCGAGGTCGAGGAGTGCCTCCGCCGTGATCCCCCAGCTCGGGATCGGCCGGAGTGCGATCCTCCGCGGCGCGCGCAGCGCTTGCTCGATCGCGGCGGTCCACCCCGCTCCGTCACCCGGATCGGTGAACACGGCGTCCGCCTCCCGCCCGGCGAGGGCGTCGCGCAGGCCCGGGATGTCGGCGGCGAGCACGGGGGTGCCGCAGGCGACCGCTTCGAGCGCCGGGAGTCCGAAGCCCTCGTGCCAGGAGGGCATCGCCACCGCGTCGGCGCCCGTGAGCAGGGCCGGGAGGTCTTCGTCGGGCACGTACGAGAAGGCGAATCGCACGTCGGCACCCGCCGCGACGGCGCGCGCGACTGCCGCATGGACGTCCTCGTTGTCCCAGCCGTCCCCGCCTACCAGGAGCAGGGTATGTCCTTCGGGTCGCTCCGCGAGCCGGTAGGCGTCGACCAGCGTCACCAGATTCTTGCGCCGCTCGATCGAGCCGACGAAGAGGAGGTAGGCGCCGAGCGCGTGCGCCGTGCGGACGCGAGCCACCTCGTCCGCTCCGCGCGGGTGGAAGAGTTCGGCGTCGATCGTGGTCGGCAGCACCCGGATTCGCTCGGAGGAAACGTCGAGCGCGCGCGCGACCTCGACGGCGGAGGACGGCGTGCCGGTGAGGACGACGTCGCTCCGAGCGATCCACCGCGGCACCGAGCGCGCGAGCAACTCTCGGCGCTCCCGCGGGACCAGCTCCGGCATCACGGCGTAACAGACGTCGTGTACAAAGGTGAGCGAGCGGGAGCGGGCGAGCGGCCAGCTGCGGAAGTTCGGGAAGAAGTACGCGCCGCGCCCGAGCAGGAGGTCGATCCCGGGCGCCGGGAGTCGCGTCAGCGCACTCCAGACCCGTCGGGGAACGGGGACGGGCCGGATCTGCAGGGTGCGGAAGCCGAAGCGTGCCAGCGACCGCGCCTCGCTCGCGGGGACGACGAGGCGGATGTCGGCGCGCCGGGCGAACTCCTCGGTGTCGAGCGCCCGCATCAGGCCGAGCAGGACCCGGCCGACACCCGTCAGCCGGGGTGCCGCGAGCGGTGTGGCATCGACGAAGAGGCGGCGGCGCCCCGCGGTCACGGTCGGCTGAGGCGGACGGTGGAGTCGATGTCGACGACGCCGTCGTGCACGGAGGCGCGCTCGACCGTGAAGGTGGCAGCGACCGGTATCCGCATGGTCTCGCCCTGCGAGAAGGTGGCCGACGAGGCGTGCACGGCGTAGTTGCCGGCACCCAGGTGGAGGTCGGGGAGGGTGAACGTGACCGTCATCTCTCCGTCGACCGCGCTCAGAGGCGTGCCGATGCGCTCGGTGTTGGTGCCGAAGACGCGCTGGCCGAGCGGGGTGTCGATGCCCATGCCGATGTTCCAGTCGTCGACCGCGCGGTTGGTGCGCACCGTGACGTCGAACTCGAGGGTCTCACCGCTGCGGACGACCGTGCCGCCGTGCTCGATGGAGCCGCCGCGCAGTCGGCAGCCCAGGATCTCGATCAGCTGGGGAGCGGGCTCGTCGACGGCTCCGGCGGCCGCCGCCTCGCGCTCCTGACGGGCGGCGCGACGGTCCTCGAAACTCTCGCGCAGGACCTGGAGTCCCTCGGAGGTCTCGCCGTCGAAGACGACGGTGCCCTTCTCGAGCACGATGGTGCGGTCGCAGAGCTCGCCGACCTGCTCGAGGGAGTGGGTGACCAGCACGATGGTCTTGCCCGCGCGCTGGAAGGCGCGGATGCGGTCCATGCACTTGCGCTGGAACGGCTCGTCGCCGACCGCGAGGACCTCATCGACCAGCAGCAGATCCGGATCAGTGTGGATTGCGATCGCGAAGGCGAGTCGCACGTACATGCCGGAGGAGTAGAACTTGACCTGCGTGTCGATGAACTCGGCGATCTCGGAGAAGTCGACGATCGACTCGAACTTGCTGTCGAGCTCGCTGCGCGAGAGGCCGAGGATGGCGCCGTTGAGGTAGACGTTCTCGCGGCCGGTGAGGTCGGGGTGGAAGCCCGCGCCGAGTTCGAGGAGCGCGGCGAGGCGTCCGCGGCGTTCGACCGTACCGGTCGTCGGCTGCACGATGCCGCCGATGAGCTTGAGGAGCGTGCTCTTACCTGAGCCGTTCGCACCGATCAGGCCCACCGTCGAGCCCAGGGGGATCTCGAGGTCGACGTCGCGCAGGGCCCAGAACTCGTCGCGGTGCTTGCGCCCGCGACCGAAGTTGACGAGCCGCTCCTTGAACGACTTGTCCTTACGGATGACAAAGCGCTTGGAGGCGTTCCGCACTCGAACGACCGTCGGACTGCCGGAGGCGGCGGGGGTGGCCTCCTGCTTGCTGGTGAGGGTCATGATCAGATCTCCTGGGCGAAGTTGCCCTCGAGGCGGCGGAAGATCCGGTGGCCGATCCACACGAACACCACCCCGACGACGAGGACGAGGACAAGACGCAGCTGCATGTCCGGCGGCCAGACCTGAGGGCCGATCTCCCGGCCGTCGATGATGCTCACGCGCGAGCCGTCGCCCCAGATCGCGCGCTGGAAGGCGAGGATCGCATTCGAAATCGGGTTGATCAGGTACAGCTGCTCGGCCCAGCCGTGACCGGCGCCCGAGGAGGCGGCGACGACGAAGTTCCACGCGTAGACGATCGGGGAGAGCCAGAAGAAGATCTGCAGCCCGACCTCGACCAGGAACTGGACGTCGCGGAGGTAGACGTTCAGGGCGGAGAGCGCCAGCGCCAGGGCGAGGCCGTAGACGAGCACGATCGCCAGCGCTGGAACGATGTAGAGCAGGTGGATCCCGAAGATGAGCGAGCCTGTGATGACGGCGCCCGCAATCAGGACGATGAACTGCACCCCGAAGTTGAACAGTGCCGAGCCGATGGCGGCCACCGGGAAGATCTCGCGCGGCAGGTAGACCTTCTTGATCAGCCCGCCGTTGCCGAGGATCGACGTGGTCCCCGCGGTCACGATCTCGCTGAACAGACCCCACAGCGTGAGTCCGGAGAACACGAAGATCGCGAAGTTCGGGACGCCGCGCGAGGCCCCGAGGATCTGGCCGATCGCCACGTAGTAGATCAGCAGCATGATCAGCGGCCGAACGAGGCTCCACACGAAGCCGAGGCTGCTGTCTTTGTAGCGCGACTTCAGCTCGCGGCCCACGAGGAGCCGGAGCAGCTCGCGGTGCCGGAGGATCTCGGCCAGGGAGGCGAGGAAGCCGCCGGAGCCGCCGCCGACGGCCGATGTGGTGCCGGCGGTCTGGAACGGCTCGTCGGCGATCGCGCGCGCACGATCCACAGCTTTGCTGGGCATGGAACTCCAAGCTCTCGGCCTCCGCCGGGCGACGGACCGCCTCATTATACGTGCGAGGTCGTCTCGGCCACCCGGGATGGCGTGTCCGAGCTGGTGCTATCGCGGGTAGTCTTGCTCCCGCTCGCCGATCGACCGACACGAACAAGGGGTCCGCCTTGCCCATGCAGCCATCCGACGTCCCGCTGGAGCCTGCCCCCCAGAGTGCTGGGGATCCTGCTCCTATTCTGAGCAGCGCCGGCGAGAGCGCTCCTTCCTCTCCCGACCCGAGTCTTGAATCGGCCATTGACGAGGCCGCTGAGCCCGACCCGGTCGCTCCGGCGCCCGCCCCCATTCGAGTGACGTCCGCTGCGACTGCTGCCACCGTGGTCCGCGAGCCCGAGTCCGAGACGGCCGAGCTGGCGCGACTGCGTGCGCAGGTCGACGCCCTCCTCAACGACCCCTTCGACGAGTGGGTCGAGCGGATCCAGGTGGGCGGCGTCACCGCCTCCGGCTTCGAGCGCACCCTCTCGTGGCGGATCACCAAGCCCCTTCGTCTGGTGCGCACCTTCCAGATGCGCGTCGACCAGCTCGGTCTCCCCGGCGCGGTCCGCCACAGCGCACGCTTCGTCAAGCGCCGCCTGTCCGGACGGGTTCGATGAGCGAGCGGTCGGCCTCCCCGAGTGCGAGCGCTGTCGCCGCGCGCGCCGAGCGCACCGAGGCCATGCTGCAGCGCCTCGAGCAGATCGGCGCGCTGCTCTTCGACGAGGAGCGACGGGCGTCCCTGCGCCGACGCGGAGCCGGGCGCTACCTCGACGACGTGGCCCGCGAGATCCGCTTCCGCCAGGACGACGAGCTGACCTGGGTCGCTCTCGTGTCCTTCACCGCCGCCTACCCGACGAGCGAGCTCTTCGACTGGTTCCGCCGAGCCCTCGAACTCGCGCCCGAGGAGTCGGCGCTACGGATCTTCCTCGAGGCGGGCTCCCGCACCGCGACCGGCTTCGCCGATCTGGACGCCCGCGTCGAGGTCGTCACGGGAGCCGTCGTGGTCGACGTCGACTTCCCCGCGCGGCACTCGCACAACACCGGTGTCCAGCGCGTGGTCCGTCAAACCGTCTCGCGCTGGGACGCCGAGCAGGAGATCGTGCCGGTCGCCTGGGTGCACGGCTCGATGTCGTTCCGCCGTCTCAGCACCATTGAGCACGAGCGGGTCGTCGACTGGTCCTCCTCCGCCCGCCGTGAGTGGGAACACGGCGACCCGGAGCGGACGGAGTTCGTCGTCCCCTACCGCAGTGTCGTGGTGATCCCCTCCGTGCCCGACTACAACCAGTGCGGGCCGCTCTCGGCTCTCGCTGAGTACTCCGGGAACGAGGTCGTCGTCCTCGGCCACGACGCCATTCCGGTCGTCAGCGCCGACACCGTGCCGCCGGAGGAGACGGTGCGCTTCGTCAACTTCCTCTCGGTGGTCAAGCACTCCGAGCGCGTCGCTACGGTCAGCGCCGCGGCCGCTCTCGAGTTCGACGGCTTCGTCCGGGCGCTCCCGGCGCAGGGCCTGACCGGCCCGTCGGTGGTGCCCGTGCCGCTGCCCGTGGAGCTGCCCGACGGCCTCCGCTCGGAGGGTCGCGGTGCCGGGGGATTGCCGCTCGTGCTCTGCGTCGGCAGCCAGGAGCCGCGCAAGAACCACCTCGCGGTGCTGCACGCCGCCGAGGTCCTCTGGCGCGAGGGCCTGCGCTTCCGGGTCCGCTTTATTGGCGGGGCCAATCCCTGGGCGCACCAGGTCTTCGATCCGCGAGTGCGCGAGCTGGTCGCGGCCGGCCGCCCCGTGGAGGTGCTCCGCGGCGCCGACGACGACGTCCTGGTCGCGAGCTACCGGGAGGCGCTGTTCCTGGGATTCCCGTCGCTGCACGAGGGCTACGGCCTGCCGGTCGCCGAGGCGCTGGCGATCGGGCTCCCCGTGCTGACCTCGCGGTACGGGAGCACCGCGCAGATCGCCGAGCACGGCGGCTGCATCCTGATCGACCCCGAGTCCGACGAGGAGATCACCGACGGCATGCGCCGCCTGCTGACCTCTCCGGAGCTGGTCGAGACGCTCCGCCAGGAGGCGGCCGCGCGGCCCGAGCGCACCTGGGACGACTACGCCCGGGAGCTCTGGGCGGCCCTGATCGGCCCTTCGGCCCTCATCCAGCAGGAGGAGACGCCCCGTGCGCTCTAAGCAGTATCTGGTCGACCGCCTCGCCACCCTGGTGCGCACCCTGGCCCCCTCCGTGGAGCCTCTGGCTACCGTCGACGCGTTGACGGGTCAGCTCAGCGTCTTGCTGCCCGCACCGAGCGACCGCGAGGTCTGGTTGGTGCTCGCGGTGCTTCGCGGTACGCTCCCGCGCCGTGAGGATGTCGTCGACGGCCGCCGTCGGGCCCGCCTGGACGGCACGGCCGCCCTGCTCGCCCACGCCGCGTCGACCATCGTCTCGAACCGTGTGTTCGCCCGCTTCCACCACCCGGACGTCGAGGTGGTCGTCGGCGCGGTCGTGGTGGATGTCCACCACACAGCGCGCACAGGTCTGGCCACCGGGATCCAGCGCGTGGTGCGCCAGAGCCTGGTCCGCTGGACGCGGGACCACGAGATCCTGCTCGCAGGCTGGGACTCGTCCCACGAATCGCTCGTCGAGCTCACGTCGGAGCAGAGCCGCAATGCGGTCTCGGGCGATGTGCCCGACGCCGCTGAGGACCGCTCCCGCGTGATCGTGCCCTGGCAGGGCACCTACCTCCTGCCCGAACTCGCCGTCGAGGACGAGCGGACCTCGCGCGTCTCGGCGCTCGCGGAGTTCAGCGGGAACCGCACGGGCACGATCGGCTTCGACTGCGTTCCGGTCACCACGGCCGAGACGGCGAGTACCGGCATCAGCGCCGCGTTCTCGCGGACGCTGGTCGCGGTGTCGCACATGGACCGCATCGCGACGATCTCGGAGGCCGCTGCGACGGAGTACTCCGGCTGGCGCCACATGCTCGGCAGCGTCGGGATGCAGGGGCCGGACATCCGTCCGATCCTGCTGCCCTCGCAGTCCGAGAGCGTGTCGGACGAGGAGCTGGCAACCGCCGCGCGCTCACTGGTGACCGGGGAACTCCCGCTCATCGTCTGCGTGGGCAGCCACGAGCCGCGCAAGAACCACCTCGCCGTCCTGCAGGCTGCCGAGCTGCTCTGGCGGCGCGGACTGGAGTTCAGTCTGGTCTTCATCGGCGGCAACGCCTGGAGCAGCGCGGAGTTCGAGTACCGCCTCGAGGTGCTCGAGGGCTTCGGACGACCGGTCCGCTCGCTCTCGAAGATCACGGATGCGCTGCTCTGGAGCGCCTACCGACTGGCTCGGTGCACGGTGTTCCCCTCGATCAACGAGGGCTACGGGCTCCCGATCGTGGAATCGATCTCGGTCGGCACGCCGGTCGTGACCTCCGGCTTCGGCAGCATGCGCGAGGTGGCCTCGAGCGGCGGCGCGCTGTTCGTCGACCCGCACGACGACCACGACATCGCCGCGGCCCTCGAGCGCCTGCTGACCGACGACGAGCTGCACGCCCGCCTCAGCGCGGAGGCGCTGGCCATCGACGGCGGCACCTGGGACGAGTACGCCGAGCGCATCTGGTCGTATCTGGTCGAGGGGGAGGGAGCCGACGAGGACGCCCGCCCCGAGCAGGCCGGAGTAACCGCCTGAGCGTCCTCGCCCGATCGCACGACGAAGGCCCCCGCTCCACGAGCAGGGGCCTTCGTTGTCAGCGCCGGTGCCGCCGGGAATCAGTCGATGCGGCGCGCCAGCTCGAGGTCGTTTCCGACCATCCGGGCGACGATCTCCTCGAAGCCGACGGTCGGCGTCCAGCCGAGCACCTCGTGGGCCCGGGAGGCGTCCCCGCGCATCTCGGGAGCGTCCACCGGGCGGGCGAAGCGCGGGTCGATCGTGACCCGCTGCTCCCAGTCGTCGATGCCGGCGGCAGTGAAGGCGGCACGGACGAAGTCGCGTACCGAGTGCGCGACTCCGGTGGCCACGACGTAGTCGCCGGGCTCGTCGGCCCGGGAGGCGCGGACGAGCGCATCCACGTAGTCCGGGGCCCAGCCCCAATCGCGGCGTGCGTCGAGGTTGCCCAGCGAGAGCTCGGACTCCGTTCCCGCGGCGATTGCGGCGACGCCCGCGGTGATCTTGCGGGTCACGAAGCTGAGCGGGCGACGGGGCGACTCGTGGTTGTAGAGGATCCCCGACGAGGCGTGCAGTCCGCGCCCCCGGTAGACCGCGACGAGGTGATGCGCGAACGCCTTCGCCGCCCCGTACGGCGAGACGGGGCGCAGCGGTGTCCGCTCGGTCTGCGGGTTCTCGGTCGCGGCGCCGAAGATCTCGGAGGAGGAGGCCTGGACGAAGCGGACCTCGCGGCCGGCCGACTCCTGTAGCGCGAGCGAGGCCTCCAGGAGCGCGGCCACCGCAGTGCCGGTCACCTCGGCGGTGAGCACCGGCTCCTGCCAGGAGAGCGCAACGGAGGAGAGGCCCGCGAGGTGGAAGACCGTGTCCGGCTCCGCCTCCACGACGAGGCGGCCGAGGCCGACGGCGTCGCGGAGGTCGCCTTCGAAGCAACGGACGGCGGCGGGCAGAGCGGTATCGTCGGCCTCGCGCACGAGCGCGGAGACCTCCCAGCCGTCGACGAGCAGGCGCTCGACGAGGTAGCCGCCGTCCTGTCCGCTCGCTCCGGTAACGAGAGCGGCAGGCATGACTACTTGATCAGCGCGGACTGCTCCGCGAGGTCGTTCTCGACCATCATCGCCACGAGCTCGGGGAACGAGACCTTCGGCTCCCAGCCGAGGACGTCGCGCGCCTTCGCAGGGTCGCCGATCAGGAGATCCACCTCGGCCGGACGCATGAACGCGGGGTTCTGCGTCACGTAGGGGGCCCAGTCCTCGATGCCGACGTGGCGGAAGGCGATGTCGAGGTACTCGCGGATCTCGTGAGTCTCGCCGGTCGCGACCACGTAGTCGTCGCCCTCGGGCTGCTGCAGCATGCGCCACATCGCGTCGACGTAGTCGCCGGCGAAGCCCCAGTCGCGCTTCGCGTCGAGGTTGCCGAGCTCCAGGGTCTCCTGGAGGCCGAGCTTGATCCGCGCGACCGCGAGGCTGATCTTGCGCGTGACGAACTCCGGGCCGCGGCGGGGCGACTCGTGATTGAACAGGATGCCGGAGGAGGCGTGCATGCCGTACGACTCGCGGTAGTTGATGGTCATGTAGTGGCCGAAGACCTTGGCCACACCGTAGGGCGAGCGCGGCCAGAGCAGCGTCTCCTCGCTCTGCGGGACCTGCTGCACCTTGCCGAACATCTCGGAGGAGGAGGCCTGGTAGAACTTCACGCGCGACATGTCGGCGCCGGCGTAAAGGCGGGTCGCCTCGAGGATGTTGAGCACACCCTTGCCGGTCACGTCGGTGGTGAGCGAGGCGTTTTCCCACGAGTAGGCGACGAACGAGATGGCGCCGAGGTTGTAGACCTCGTCGGGCTGAGCCGCGGCGAGCACGCGCACGAGGCTCGACACGTCCGTCAGGTCGCCGGTGAGCAGGGTCACCTCGGGCACGGTGCGGCGGACCAGCTCGTACTTGGGGTTGTTCTGCCCGCGGACGAGTCCGAACACCTCGTAGCCCTTCGAGAGAAGGAGCTCGGCGAGGTAGAGGCCGTCCTGGCCGGTGATTCCGGTGATCAAAGCGCGGGGCACGTGGTGGTCCAATTCGTCTGGGGTCGATGACAGCGGAACACATACTACCCGCGGGCACGGCCGAGCACCGGGAGCAGTGCGGCCCGCCGGTATCCTGGCCCCCGCCGGAACCGATTGGACGCCATGCCGCACTCCCGCCCCGTCACGCTCGCCGTGCTCACCGTCGATCCGGGCGGGATGGGCGGCGGTGAGACCTACGCGCGCGCACTGACCCGCCTCCTGGCGCCGCGAGTGGGGGAGGACGGACCGGAAGTGCAGGTGCTCGTCCCCGAGAACGCGCGCGGCTTCAGCGAGGGCGTGCCCGAGGTCGTCGCCGACGGTGTGGTCAGCGGCGCGGGTCACCGACGGCGGGCCATAGGCATGCTCCAGGCGCTGCTGCGGACGTCGCGCCTGCGCCGCCTGATCGGCCCGGACGCCGTGCTCTACTTCCCCTTCACCGTGCCGCTGCCCTGGCCCTCGCGCCGCCAGGGTCACGTGCAGATGCTGTTCGACCTCCAGCACCGCGACCTCCCCGAACTCTTCCCCCGCATCGAGCGCGTCTTCCGCCGTCTCGCCTACGAGGCCACCGCCCGCCGTGCCGACGCGGTCATCACCATCAGCGCCTTCACGAAGGGGCGGATCGTCGAGCTGCTGGGCATCCCCGAGGAGCGGGTCCACGTGTCGCACCTCGGCGTGGACACCGAGCGCTTCGTCGCGAATCTGGGGACTCGGGAGGACTTTGTCCTCTACCCGGCGCGCGCCTGGCCGCACAAGAACCATGCCCGGCTCTTCGAGGCGGTGCGCCTGCTGCGCGAGGAGGGGCACCCGCTCCGGCTGGTGCTGACCGGAGGGGATCTGGACCGGCTCGGCGCGCTGCCGGACTTCGTCGAGTGGCGCGGCCACGTCACTCCCCAGGAGCTCGCCGATCTTTATCGACGCGCCGCAGTGCTGGCGTTCCCGAGTCTCTACGAGGGCTTCGGGCTGCCGCCGATCGAGGCGATGGCGTCGGGCTGCCCCGTCGCGGTCTCAGGCTCGGGGTCGCTGCCGGAGATCTGTGCAGACGCGGCGGTCTACGTCGACCCGCTCAAGCCTCGCTCGATCGCGGACGGGATCCTCGAGGCGATCGAGCGCACCACCGAGCTCGGGCCGCTCGGGGTCGAGCGGGCGCGGACGTTCAGCTGGGAGCGCTGCCGCGAGGAGCATCTCGCCGTCTTCCGCGCGGTCGCCGAGCGCCGCGCGCGCTGAGGCGGGTCAGCCCGGGGGGTGCAGGAGGCGGCGCCAGCTCAGCCCCTGCGCCGCCCGCATCGCGCAGAGCACCACGAGCAGCCAGCCCGCGTCGAGCAGGATCGAGCTCTCGGCCAGCGCGGTGACGATCAGGACGCTCAGCACCAGCACCGGCCAGACGTGCACGACCGCCTTGCGCTCGGAAGCGATCAGCCAGGAGCGCCAGAGTGCGAGGCCGATCAGCACGACGAAGAGCACGACCCCCACCGCGCCGAGCTGCAGCGCCACGTCGAACAGCGCGTTCAGGCTCGACGAGTGCGGGCGGCCGGAGAGGTAGTCGATCGCGGTGAAGGGGTAGAGGTCGGGGCGCCAGTAGCCCACCCAGCCCCAGCCGATGATCGGCGTCAGATCCGTGAACCGCCAGACCTGCTGCCAGAGCCGCAACCGAAACTCGAACTCACTGCCCGCGTTCAGCAGCTCGATCACCCGGTAGCGCAGGAGCCAGGCGGTCACAGCGGCGGCCGCGGCGACTCCGAGCACCGTGAACTGTCGCCGTCGCCGACGAGTGCCGTCGGCGCGGCGCACCCAGCGCAGGGCCAGGGCGACGACGGCGGCCACCGCGAGCACGCCCGCGCTCACGGCCGAGCGCGTGAAGAGCAGGGTCAGCGCGGCGAGGGTGATCGAGGCGATCGCCGGTCCGCGGGTGACCGAGCGGGTCGCCAGCTCGACCGAGAACGTTACGATCGCCAGGAGGCAGACCAGCCCGAGCTGGTTGCGCGTGCCGACCAGACCCTGGATCGGCCCGCCGACGGCGAGCAGCCCCTCGACGCCGACGAAGCGCAGTGGCCGGTCGATCAGCACGCCCGAGAACACCTCCACGGCGACCGAGGCGATCAGCACCACCCGCAGCACGTCGCCGACGGAGCGGATGATCTGGATGATGTCGCGCGTGAGTCCGATCGCGATCGCCAGAAACGCCAGAGCGAACTGGTAGACGACGCTCGAGACCGTCGCCCAGGTGTAGTCGCTCCACAGCACGCTGAGCGCGACCCAGCCCAGGAACACCAGGATGCTCGTGGGCAGCAGGCCCTCCCAGTCGAGCAGGCCGCGACGCAGGACGAGCACGACCGCGGCGAGTGCGGTCAGCGTGGCCACGGCGGCGAGGTAGCCGGGCCAGCCGATCAGGCCGCGGACCGCCGGAGCGCAGAGCACCGTGACGAGGGTGGTCTGCGCGAGGGCTGCGGCGAACTGCGGGGACGCCGTCGCGTCGGCGACGGAGGCGGGGAGGGAGGGGCGGCGCGGCCTCATCGCCTCGGGGAGGCGTCGACGAGGGGCAGCGGAGTCGCGGTGAGGACCTCGGGCGACTCCGTCGCCGGCTGCTTGGTCTGCACGGCGAGCACGACCAGGAGCAGCCAGCCGCCCTCGATCAGGATCCGGCTCTCGAAGAGCGATTGCGCCAGCAGGGCGACGACGATCAGCAGCGGTGCGAGGCCGACGGCGGTGTAGGGGAGGATCGAGGTCGCATCCCGCCGGGGGCGGTCGACCGCCCGGAACCATGAGCGCCAGAGGGTCGAGACCGCGAGCGCCGCGAAGAGAACGAGTCCGACCACTCCGAGCTGGAGGGCGACGTCGAGCCAGGCGTCGTGCGCCTGCAGGTAGAGCACGCCGCGGCGCTCGGCGAGAGTGTCGAAGGGAGCGACCCACGGCGCCCAGTAGCTGACCCAGCCCCAGCCGAGGACCGGCCGCTGGAGGGCGAGTCCGATCACCGAGTCCCAGATGTCCAGGCGCCCCGTCGCATCCTCGCTCTTGCCGAGCAGGCCGAGGAGGGCGCCCCAGCCGGCCGCTGCTCCGGCGACCGCGGCCACCGCGAGGCCCGCTGCGCTCAGGTAGACGGGTCGGCGGCCGGACTCGCCCCTCCGGCGGGCCCACACGGCGAACACGGCGGCGAGGACGACGGCGACGAGGCAGAGCAGGACGGTGGCGGAGCGCGTGAGCAGGAGGGTCGCGGTGAACAGGGCGATCCACAGCGCTCCCCAGCGACGCCGGATCGAGCGGGCAGCCAGCTCGATCGCGATCACGATCAGGCCGAGCAGGGCGAGGAAGCCGAGGAGGTTGCGGTTGCCGACGATCCCCTGGACGGGCTCGCCGGTGAAGAGCGCGGCCTGCGACCAGTAGAAAGCGTCGGGGGTCGGTCCGTCGGCCGGCCGCTCGACGCCGACCGGCAGGACAGGCTGCCGCACCACGACCGCGATCACGAGCTCGAACAGCAGCGACACTCCGACGCAGAGGCGCAGGGCTCGGCCGAGCGCCGTCAGGAGCTCGCGGCTGCTCAGCGTGACGGCGAGGACCGCGCCGCCGAGGGTCGTCGCCAGCTGCGCTGCGACTCCGATCGCGCTCGCGCCCGGATAGGCCGACCAGAGCAGCGAGAGCACGGCGAGGCCGAGGAAGAGGACCAGCGACTTCGGCGTGCGGGCCCAGCGCAGGCGCGGGCGTGCGCGGACCAGCACGGCGATCGAGGCGGCGAGGAGCACCGCAATGACCAGCCCCCAGCCCCACCAGCCGACGAGATTGCGCAGCGACTGACCCGCCAGCAGCACGGCGAGCACCGCCACCGCGAGCGCTCGGGGAGCGGCGGGCGCGGAGCGATGGATCATGGCGACCAGTCTAGGGAGCGACCCCGGCGCGCCGGGGTCCTCCGTCTGCTGCCCGGCCGACGCCCGGGGCGCGGCCCCGCGAGGGATCAGACGAAGGCGGCCGTTCCCGTGATCGAGCGGCCCACGATCAGTGTGTTCATCTCGCGAGTGCCCTCGTAGGAGTAGAGCGCCTCCGCGTCGGCGAAGAACCGCGCGACGCCGTAATCGAGCACGATGCCGTTACCGCCCATCACCTCGCGGCACCAGGCGACGGTCTCGCGCATCCTCGCCGTGGTGTACGCCTTGGCGAGAGCGGAGTGCTCATCGCGCTGCTCGCCGGCGTCGAGCATCTCGGACAGGCGGGTCGCCAGGGCGATGCTCGCGGTGATGTTGCCGATGCTCCTGACGAGCAGGTCCTGCACCAGCTGATGCCCGACCAGGGGCTTGCCGAACTGCACGCGCTCCTTCGCATAGCGCAGGGCCGCGTCGTAGGCACCGATCGCGACTCCGATGGCCTGCCAGGCGACCTCGGCGCGGGTGAGCCGCAGCACCTTCGCGGTGTCGCGGAACGAGTTCGCGCCCTGCAAGCGCAGCGACTCCGGGATCCGCACGCCCTCGAGCACAATGTCGGCGTTCTGGACGGTGCGCAGGCTCTGCTTGCGCGCGATGGCGGTGGCCCGGTAGCCCGGGGTGGAGGTGGGGACGAGGAAGCCCTTCACCTGGCCGTCCTGCACGTCCTTGGCCCAGATCACGGTGACGTCGCTGAAGGTCGCGTTGCCGATCCAGCGCTTCTCGCCGTCGAGGACCCAGCTGTCGCCGTCGCGCCGCGCGGTCGTGCGCAAACCCTGAGCGGAGTCGGAGCCGGAGTGCGGCTCGGTCAGCCCGAAGGCGCCGATCACCTCGCCCGAGGCGAGCTTCGGCAGCCACTCGGCGCGCTGCTCCGGGGAGCCGGCGACGCCGATGGTGCCCATCACCAGGCCGTTCTGCACCCCGACGTAGGTCGCGATCCCGGCGTCGACCCGGCCCAGCTCGAGCGCTACCCAGCCGCGGAACACCGCCGAGTTCTCGATCGCGCGCGTCTCGGGCCAGGAGAGTCCGATGACGCGGGTGGCGTGGATACCGGGGATGAGCTGCCGCGGGAACTCTGCGCGCTCCCAGTACTCATCGGCGATGGGCCGCACCTGCTCCTCGAGGAAGGACCGCACGCCGACCAGCAGCTCCTTCTCGGCGGCGGTGAGCGCCGCCTCGAACCCGTAGAAGTCGGCCCCCAGGGCCTCGAAGGTCGTGCTGTCCATGCTCTGTGCTCCTCGCTCGTCGGACGCGGCACGGTGACCGCTCTAACGGCGACAGTGCTGCGGCTCTCAGAGTACGAAGGCATCCTGCGATCGCAGCGTCCTCTGGCGGAGAGCGCCAACAGCCGGCCCTGCTCCCGGGCCCGTGTTGTGGATCCTGCTAGCGTCGCAGCGGAGCGGCCCCCGCGGACCGGGGCGAGCGGCTCCGATCCCACATCCTTGGACGGAAGGCCAGCGCTCCCGTGTTCATCCCGATCGGCAACACGCCCCGCGACTACGCCTGGGGCTCGCTCACCGGCATCTCCGAGGCGCTCGGCACCGCGCCCTCCGGCGGCCCCGAGGCCGAGCTCTGGCTCGGGGCGCACTCGGGCTCACCCGCGCGCATCCTCGACCCCTCCTCCGTCGGCGCCGCGACGCTCGCCGAGTGGATCGCGCAGGAGCCCGCCGCGGCGCTGGCCGGGGTCGAGGGCTCGGTCGATCCGGTCTCGGGCGCCCCTCGCCTGCCATTCCTGCTCAAGATCCTCGCCGCGGGCGGACCGCTCTCGCTCCAGGCGCACCCCTCGGCCGAGACGGCGCGGCGCCGCTTCGTCGAGGAGGAGGAGGCGGGGATCGCCCGCGATGCGGCCGAGCGCAACTACAAGGACCCGTTCCACAAGCCCGAGCTGATCTACGCGCTCAGCGAGAGCTTCGACGCGCTCTGCGGGTTCCGCGAGCCGGCGCACGCCCGCGCCCTGCTCACCGAGCTGGCCGGACGCGCCGCGGGGGAGGAGGCGGCCGGGATCATCCGCTTCGCCGACACCCTCGACGGGGAGCCCGCTGCGGTGCTGCGCCGAGCGGTGTCCTGGCTGCTCGCCGACGGCGACCGAGCCGAGGTCGCGAGCCTGGTGGCGGCCGTCGTCGGAGCCTGCGCGGGCGATCACCGTCTCGAGACGACCACGGTCAGGGAGCTCGCCGCGAGCTACCCCGGAGACCCCGGGATCGTGCTCTCGCTGCTGCTCAACCGCGTCCGCCTCGCCCGCGGCGAGGTGCTCTACCTGCCGGCCGGCAACATCCACGCCTACCTCGCGGGTACCGGTGTCGAGCTGATGGCGGCCTCCGACAACGTGCTGCGCGGCGGACTGACCCCCAAGCACATCGACGTGCCCGAGTTGGTGAGCGTGCTCGAGTTCTCACCCCTGCCTGTGCCGTACCTGCCCGCGGAGCAGTCGGGGCCGGGCGTGCGCGTCTACCGGCCCGACGTCCCCGATTTCGTTCTCGCCGTTGTCCAGCCCGAGTCGGAGGAGCCCGCTCGTGTCGCCCTTCGCGGGCCGGCGATCGCGATCGCGACCGAGGGCTCGTTCTCGCTCGCGGGCGCCGAGGGGTCGGTGCGCGTCGAGCGCGGTGCGAGCGTGTTCGTGACCCCCTCGGAGGGCGACCTCGCGGTCACCGGGCGCGGCACGCTCTTCGTCGCGACGGTGTGAGCCCCGGGCCGCGCTTCGGGCGGCACCGGGGCGGCACACCGAGAGAGGGCGCCGCGGGGCGGCACGACCTCCCGCAGCGGCGTCGTCCGGCGGATCGGTGCCGTCGATCCGCGCCGCTAGGGTGGCTTCCGGCGCGCGCAGTCGCGGGCCGAGCACCGAGGAGGATCGACATGGCATGGCTGGTCACCGGGGGAGCCGGGTACATCGGGGCACATGTGGTGCGCGCGTTCTCGGAGCAGGGGATCGACCCCGTCGTGCTCGATGACCTCTCCTCGGGGCACGCGTCGTTCGTGCCCGAGGGAATCCCGTTCCACCGGGGCTCGATCCTCGACGACGCGCTGCTCGATCGCGTTGTCGCCGAGCACGACATCGAGGGCGTCGTGCACGTTGCGGGGTTCAAGTACGCCGGAGTGTCGGTTCAGCGCCCGCTGCACACCTACGAGCAGAACGTCACCGGTACGATGCGCGTGCTCGCGGCGATGCAGCGCGCCGGAGTCTCCTCGATCGTGTTCTCCTCCAGTGCGGCCGTCTACGGCGCTGTCGACGTCGAGATCGTCACCGAGGACACTCCGAAAAGACCGGAGTCGCCCTACGGCGAGTCGAAGCTGATCGGCGAGTGGCTGCTCGCTGACGCCGGGCGTGCGCACGACGTGCGGCACGCCTCGCTGCGCTACTTCAACGTCGTCGGCTCCGGTTACCCCGACGTCTACGACACCAGCCCGCACAATCTGTTCCCGCTCGTATTCGAGGCGTTGCTGGCCGGGCGCACGCCGCGGATCAACGGCGATGACTACCCGACCCCGGACGGCACCTGCGTGCGCGACTACATCCACGTCGCCGACCTCGCCCTCGCCCACGTCGCCGCGGCTCGACGTCTGGCGGCGGGCGAGCCGATCGACCCGGTCTACAACCTGGGCAGCGGATCCGGCGCCTCCGTCGGCGAGATCATGCGGGCGATCGCGGACAGCACGGGTATCGCGTTCACTCCCGAGGTGGTCCCGCGTCGGCCGGGCGATCCCCCTCGGATCGTTGCGTCCGGGGAGACGGCGGCGCGCGATCTGGGCTGGGAGATGCGGCACACCGTGGCCGAGATGGTTGAAAGCGCTTGGCGCGCGCGGAGTGCCGCGACGGCGTGAGCGGAGTTCACCTTCGCGACACGCCGGTGTGTCGTAAACCCTCCACGGCGGGTTGAGGGTTTATGGTCCGCGACTTGACCTGAGCGAATGACACCGCTGTAATTACCTAGGCAGTGGCTCCGCGAGGGGCGGCTTCCGTTCATCAGTTCGCAGGCGGGGTAGGAGACGGCATGACGCTTCCGGAACAGCACTCCGGAGTCCCCGAGGACTGGTTCGTCGACCCCGTGCGCCTGGGCGTTCCCGGGGTCAGGCCCGGCATCGACACCGAGCTCGAGGCGCCGGGGGGTGCGCTGTCCTGGCAGGTCGACTCGCTCTGCGCGCAGACCGACCCCGAGGCGTTCTTCCCCGAGAAGGGCGGCTCGACCCGCGACGCGAAGAAGATCTGCACCTCGTGCGAGGTGCGGGCGCAGTGCCTCGAGTACGCGCTCGAGAACGACGAGCGGTTCGGCATCTGGGGCGGCCTCTCCGAGCGCGAGCGCCGGAAGCTGCGCCGCCGCGCCTGAACTGTCGCGCCCGAACCGCCGCGCCCTCACCATCGCGTCCGAACCGTCGGGCGTACGTCATCGCGTCTGTGTCATCGCGTCTGCGCCAGCGTGGTTCTGCCACCGCGCCTGAGTCGCCCCTCGTCGAGGCGCGTTCCGAGCGCCGACCGGCGGGGCGGCGAGCCGCAGGCGGGCGGCACGGCGGCATCGCTTAGGGTGGTCCGCGATGTATCCACGAGTCACCGCCGTCCTCGTCGCGCGTAACGGCGCGGCCTATTTGGAACGAACCCTCGCGGCACTGCGGGCACAGACCCGCCTGCCCGACGCGACGGTGTTCGTCGACGGCGCCTCGAAGGACTCCACCGGTGAGCTCCTCGCCTCCTGGGGGCCGACACAGCTCGTCCAGGTGGCCGAGAACCTCCCGTTCGGCCAGGCGGTGGCGCGCGCGGTTCGGGTGATGCAGCCCCCGGCCGGCGACGACGAGTGGCTGTGGCTGCTCGCCCAGGACTCCGCCCCCGAGCCCGGCGCCCTCGCCGCCCTGCTCGGAGCCGTCGAGGTCGCTCCCTCCGTCGCCGTCGCCGGGCCGAAGATCATGGACTGGACGCGCTCCGGCTACATCCGCAGCTACGGCGAGTCGGTCACCAAGCACGGCACCACGGTCCACCTCGTCGAGGACGAACTCGACCAGGGTCAGCACGATTCCACCCCCGACATCCTGGCGGTCGCCGCCGGCGGCATGCTCGTGCGCCACTCCCTCTGGGAGGAGCTCGGCGGCTTCGACCCCGGCCTGCCGGTCGTAGACGACGCACTCGACTTCTCGATCCGGACCCGCCTGGCCGGGCACCGCGTCAGCCGCGTGCCCGACGCCCGCGTCACCACCGCCCGGATCGGCCTGCAGCGTCCCGACGGCCGCCGCATCGACAGTGGGGAGCGGCGCCGTGCGCGCCAGCACCGCACCGCGCAGTTGCACCGCCGGCTCGCCTACGCTCCCGTCGCACTCCTGCTGCTGCACTGGCTCTCGCTCGTTCCGCTGGCCGTTGGTCGCGCGGTCGTGCGCCTGCTGCGCAAGCAGCCGGGATTGGTCGGCGGTGAGCTGCTCGCCTCCCTCGTCGTCGCCTTCGGTGGCACGAAGGTGTTCCGGGCCCGCACAGTGCTGCGCTCGTCGAAGAACGTGGGCTGGAAGGCGATCGCTCCGCTGCGCATCCCGCTCGACGTGGTGCGGCAGCTGCGCTCGGTGCGCCACGATGCGGTGCGCGTTCAGGCCGGGCGGGGGCGCCACCCCCTGCACTTCTTCCAGGGCGGAGGAGTGTGGGTCGTCCTCGTCGCCGCGCTCGCGGGCCTGGTGATCTATGCGCGGCTCCTGCCCGCTACCGCGCTCAGCGGCGGAGGGCTCCTGACACTCTCGCCGACCGTCGGCGAACTCTGGCGCAACGCGGCTTACGGCTGGCGCGACCTCGGCCCCGGATTCATCGGAGCCGCCGATCCCTTCACGGCCGTCCTCGCCGTGCTGGGCTCGCTGACCTTCTGGTCACCGAGCTACGCGATGGTGCTGCTCTATCTCGTCGCGCTGCCCGCCGCGGCGATGGGCGCCTGGCTGATGATCGCGCGACTGACTCCGCGCGCCATCGCCCGTGCCGCCGGAGCCCTCGTCTACGTCCTCGCTCCCGCCTTCTTCGCGGCGCAGGCCGACGGGCGTCCCGCGCCGCTGCTGGTGCACGTGCTGCTGCCGTGGCTCTTCTTCGCCGGCTTCGGCGCGTACCGCTCGTGGTCCGCCTCCGCGTCCGCGTCGATCCTGGCTGCCGCCGTCGTCGCCTGTGCGCCGGTGCTCGCCGTGCCGCTCCTGGTGATCTGGCTCGTGGTCGTCGCCACGTCCGGCCGTCGGATCGGACGCTTCCTCGGCCTGCCGATCCCTGCGGCCGTCCTGCTCTTCCCGCTGGTGCTGGCCCGAGCTCCCCGCGGCGACTGGCTCGCGATCCTCGCCGATCCGGGCGTGCCGCTGCCGTCGGCGCAGTCCGACCTCGTCGCGCTGCTGGCCGGATCCCCATCCGGGCTGCCCGCGGGCTGGCTCGCGTTCCTCGGCGGGTTGGGGGTCGACGCCTCCGCCGCCGGGCTGGTGACCGCTGCGCTCGCCGTCCCGCTGATTGTCGCGGCACTGGCCGCTCTGCTGCTCCCGAACAACCTCGCGGCGCTCGGCGGAGTCGGCGTTGCCGCGAGCGGCCTGGTGACGGCCTCGCTCGCTCAGGGCGTCCAGGTCGCCACCACGGGCTCCGAGGCGGTGTCCGTGTGGAGCGGGACCGGCCTCAGTCTTTACTGGCTCGGTCTGGTGATCGGCGCCTCGCTCTCGATCGCCGCGATCCGCTCGGTCCGCGTCGTTCCGGCGCTCGTCGTGACCGCTGCGGTCGCCGCTCTCGTCGGCCCGCTCGCGGTCGCTTTCCCGGCGGGTACCGGCACCTCGGTGTCGACGACCTCGGACCGCTCGCTCCCCGCGTATGTTGCCGCCGAGGCGCAGAACGACCCGAGGGTGGGCACTATCGTGCTCGTCCCGCAGGCCGACGGGGGAGTCCTCGCGCGCCTGGAGCGCGGGGCAGGCGCAACACTCGACCAGCAGTCCACCCTCGCGAGCACCGGCGCAGAGCGCACCGATGCCATCGACGAGCTGGCCGGCAACCTCGTTTCGCGCACGGGCTACGACGTCCCTGCCGCCCTTGCGCAGCTCGGCGTGCGGTTCGTCGTGCTGACCCAACCCGCCGGTACGCAGGTCGGCGACGCCGCGGCGGCCGTCCGGGCGCGCGCCGCCGTCTCCCTCGACGGCAATGCGGCCTTCTCGGCCATCGGCGACACCCGCTACGGGCTGCTCTGGACGGCCGTCGACGCCGGGGCGACTCGCACCGAGGCGGCTCCGTCGGGCGTCGTCGGGCCCTTCGGGATCGCCTACACGATCGCCCTGCTCCTCGTCTTCGTCGTCGCCCTGCTGCTGGCGGTGCCCACCGGTCTCTCGCTCGAGCGCGGCCGCTCCAGCGCCGCTGTCGCCGGGATCGACGACGAGCCGGGCGAAGCCACCGGCCAGTTCGACGACGGGAACGACGATGTCTGACCCGGCCGATCAGGAGAAGCAGATGCCCGAGTCCTCCGCCCGCCGCTCCCGCGCCGAGCGCCGAGCCGGCCGTGCCGCCGCAGCGACACCGCAGCCCGCCCCCTCGGCCGCGCACCGGCGCCGCACCGCCCTGCGCAGTGCCGTCGGAGTCGCCGGAGTCGTCATCGCTGCGGCCGCCGTGGCCGTGCCCCAGCTCGTCCCGACGCCCCTGGCCTCCCGGGCTGCCCAGGGGGTGGTCGTGTCCCCGGTCGCCGCCGACGCCTCGCTCGTCTGCGGAGGCGACCTGATCGACGCGAGCGAGCCGGAGCAGTTGCGCGCCCTGGACGGCTCGACGACCGCGCTCTGGCCCGACGGCTCGACCTCTGGCTCGAGCGTCCTCGGCGAGAACGACATCGCCGCCCCGGGCACGGGCATCACCGGCGTCCAGGTTCCCGCCGACTCCGCGCCCACCCCCGGCGGGGCGAGCGTCCAGGTCATCGCCACAGCCACGCTCTCGGGGCTCTCTGCCCGCGCCTGCGCCGAACCCTCCGCCGACAGCTGGCTCGTCGCCGGCTCGACCGACGTCGGACGCACCTCCGTGCTGATCCTGGCGAACCCGAGCGCGGTCGCGGCGACCGTGGACCTCACCCTCTTCGGTGAGAACGGCAGGATTCAGGCCACCGGAGCCACGGGCATCGTCGTCCCGGCCGGCGCCGTCCGCGCCCTCCCGCTCGCGGGACTCGCCCCCGGAGTCGTCCAACCCGTCGTGCATGTGACCGCGCGCGGCGGCGAGGTGGCCGCCAGTATGCAGAGCAGCGCCATCTCCGGGCTCACCCCCGAGGGTGTCGAGACCACCGGCCCCTCCGCCGGCCCGGACACGCTCGCCGTGATCGCCGGCCTCGAGATCACCTCACCGCCCACTCAGACCGCGAGCGACGACGGCAGCGGAGGGGCGGGCACCCCGGTGCTGCGCATCCTGACCCCCGGCGACGCCGACAGCACCGTCTCGGTCGAGGTGACGAACGCGGATCCGAGCGGCTCCGGCACTTCCACCCAGGTCGTCGTCCCGGCGGGGCTGGTCGGCGAGGTCCCGCTCACGGGCCTAGCGGACGGCTCCTACCGCGTGGTGCTGCGCGCCGACCAGCCGATTGTGGCGGCGGGGCGGACGACGTCCACCGGCCCCGCAGGGACCGACTTCGCCTGGTTCGCCTCCGGCTCCTCGATGACCAGGCCCTTCGGGATCGCGAACACGGGCGAGGGCGGCGCGCGCCTGCACCTCATCAACGGCAGCGATTCGACCGCCTCGGTCGTGATCGCGGGAGCGAGCGGCTCGCGGACGCTGGAGCTCGGTCCGTTCGGGGCCCTCGCGACTCCGCTCGGCACGGACTCCGTCGTCGTCACCAGCACGCAACCGGTGCAGGCGTCGGTCTCGATCGCGGGCGACGGGAAGATCGCCTCCTACGCGGTCGTGCCGCCGGGGCCGCTGTCGTCGCCGATCACCGTGTATTCGCACTGATCCGCCTGCCTGGGCTGGTCTGCCTGCTGGCACGGGTCAGCCTGGGCACTGGGCCGTGCGGGGCGGCGTCTCAGGGGTGGCGGTAGCGGTCCGGGGAGATGTCCCACGGATCGCGACCGAGCAGCTCGGCAACGGCGCGGAACACGTAGCTCTCGATCAGCATCCGCTGGTGCCACTCGTCGCGCCGATGCAGTTTCGCGAGGCGCTCGATCGGGACGCGGTACAGCGTGATGCTGCGTGCAGCGTGATCGACGCGCCAGCGCGCGATGCCGGTGCCCCGGAGGAGGTCGGGGTCGACGTCGGGGGTCGCGGCGACGCCGACGCGGATTCCGGCGAGCTCCTCCGGCCAGCTGCCGCGGAGGTAGTCGATCGCCGAGCCGATCGTCACCTCGAAGAAATCGGTGCGCGTCTGGAGCGGTGGCAAGTGCGGCCCCGTGATCGGGCCGCGCGCCCCACGGCCGTGCCGGTCGCGGGAACCGCCGCGCGACTCGCTCGTCGAGCGAGCGGCGGAACGGCGAGCGCGGGGCATACCTCCAGCCTATTGCTACTGTGGTCGGCGATGACCGGACGGCACTGCTCGCGGACGGGCTGCCGCGCGGAGGCCGTCGTCACGCTGACCTACGACTACCGCGACTCGCTGGTGGCGGTCGGGCCGCTCAGTCCTGCGCCTGACCCGCACGGCTACGACCTCTGCGCCGAGCACGATCGGCGGCTGCTCGTGCCGCGCGGCTGGCGGAGCGTCCGCTACGGTCCGACACCCCCGTAGGAGCCGACCGGGCGGCGTTCACGGGCGCTCGGGGAAGCCGCGCGGGGTGCTGGAGAGCACCGGAGCCAGCCGCTCGAGGCGCTGGTCGGCGAGGCGCAGCGCCCGCTCCTCCCGAGCTCGGCGGAGGGCGGCGACGGCGAGGAGGAGATCTTCGGCGGGCGCGGCGGGCAGCGGAGAGACGTGGGCTGCGGTCTCGTCCGCCAGCGCGGCGGCCAGCTGCGAGCGTGAGGGCTCGGTCATCCCGTGGCGCTGACGGAGGAACTGCGCCAGGCGGCGCGCCAGGGCGTCGGGGAGGCGCGCGGTGTCGGCGGTGACCGCCCAGCCCCGCAGCGGCTCCGGGACCTCAACGACCAGCGGCTGCACCCGGGGTACGCGCTCGAGCTGGCTGTGCGTGCCGGCGAGGACATCGCCGAGGCGGCGCGAGCGGCGGGAGAGCAGGCCGACGACGGCGGCCAGGCCGCCGACGGTCATCACACTGTCGAGCACGCCGGTGAGACCGCGCACCAGTGCGTGCCGGAAGCCGATCGACCCGCCGTCGTCGCGGACCACGCGGGCACCGACGGCCAGCTTGCCGAGCGAGCGTCCGCGGCTGGCAGTCTCGACGGTGACGGGCACGATCACCACGGCGACGACCAGCGCCACGATCGCGACGGCGGCCGACGCGGCCGGGTCCAGCCCGCCGTCGCCCGAGAGAGCGGTGACCACGAGGAACAGGCCGAGCGCGAGCAGGAGTTCCGCGACGAGATCGATGATCGCGCCGACCGCACGGAGGACAAAGGAGGTGACCGGCACCTCCAGCGCGATCGCCTCGCCCGTGACCAGGTCGGCGTCGTCGAACTCGCTGCGCTGCTCCTCCACGGTGCTCCTCCCGGATGCTCGGCCTCGGCGGCATGCCTGGCTATCCTGTCAGGAGATGGACATCGACGCTCTCTCGGCCGCGCGCGCTGCGCAGTGGACCCGCCTGGACGAACTCTCGCGTCGGCGCCGACTGAGCGGAGCCGAGGCGGACGAGCTGATCGAGCGCTATCAGGCCGCGTCCGCGGATCTCGCCGCGATCTCCGCCACCGCCGGATCGACGGCCGTCGGCGCGAGACTGGCCGTCTCGCTCTCGCGGGCACGGGGGCGGCTGACCGGGACCCGCGCGGAGCCGCTGGCCGCTGTCTCCCGCTTCGTCGTCCTGTCCCTCCCGGCGGCGCTGTATCGGCTCCGCTGGCTGACGCTCACCGTGGCCCTGGCGACCGCGGTGGTGGCGACGCTGTATGCGGTCTGGATCCTCGGCGACCCGCGCCTGCTCGCGGCGCTCGGTGACGACGAGGAGCTGCGGCGCTTTGCCCGCGGCGACTTCATCGACTACTACTCCGAGAATCCGGCCGCGTCGTTCGCCGGCCAGGTGTGGACCAACAACGCCTGGATCGCGGCACAGTGCGTGGCTTTCGGGATCGTCGGCGTCTACGTGCCGTACATCCTGCTGCAGAATGCGCAAAACCTCGGCACCTCGATCGCGGTGATGTTCCACGTGGGCGAGGGCGACACCTTCTTCCTCTACATCGCGCCGCACGGGCAGCTCGAGCTGACGGCCGTGTTCGTTGCGGCGGCGGCGGGCCTGCGGATCTTCTGGGCCTGGATCGCTCCGGGACCGCGCACCCGCGGGCAGGCGCTCGCCGAGGACGCGCGCAGTCTGTTCACGGTCGCGATCGGCCTGGTCTTCGTGCTGGGGGTCTCAGGCGTGATCGAGGGTTTCGTCACTCCCGCGCCGTGGCCCTGGTGGCTGAAGATCGGGATCGGCTCGCTCGCGCTGGGCGCTTTCCTGGTCTACATGGTCGTCGTCGGGGGCCGGGCCGCCCGGGCGGGCGAGACGGGCGACCTCGACCGCTTCGAGGCCGGGTCGCGGAGCATCGCGGCCGGCTGACCACGGCGGAGCGACCTCGGTGTGTCAGAGCCGCCCGGCGGCCTTCAGCGCGAGGTAGCGGTCGGCGAGCGCCGGCGGCAGTGCGGACGGGCTGCCGAGCACCACGTCCCCGCCGAGGCGGCGGACGGCCGCGGAGAGTCGCTCCACGTCGGCGAGTGCGCGCTCTGCGGCGGCAGCGGAGTAGATCGCGGCCCGGTCACCGCGGTCGGCCGCCATCCGTTGCAGCTCAGGATCGAGCGCGCAGGCGACCACGACGGTGTGCACTCGGGTGAGCTGCGGGAGCACCGCGAGCAGTCCCTCCGCCGAGCCGACCGAGTCGAGTGCGGTGAGCAGCACCACCAGGGAGCGCTGGGAGGCGAGGGTGCGCACCTGCGCGGGGACGGCCGCCCAGTCGGTCTCGATCAGCCGGGGCTGCACGGGGACGAGGGCGTCGACCACGCGGGTCAGCACCTCCGATCCGGTGGCGCCGTGGACGCGAGCGCGGCGGGCGCGGTCGAACGCCAGCACGTCGACCCGGTCGCCGGCGGAGGCGGCCAGGGCGGCCAGCAGGAGCGAGGCCTCGATCGCCGTGTCCAGGCGCGGCTCGTCCTCGATCCGGGCGGCGGAGGTGCGGCCCGTGTCGAGCACGACGATCACGCGCCGGTCGCGCTCGGGGCGCCAGGTCCGGACGACCGGCTCCCGGCGACGCGCGGTCGCCCGCCAGTCGAGCGAGCGGACGTCGTCGCCACGGACGTACTCGCGCAGGCTGTCGAACTCCGTCCCCTGCCCGCGGATCATGACGCTGGTGCGTCCCTCCAGCTCCCGCAGCCGCGCGAGACGCGACGGCAGGTGGCGACGGGAGCGGAAGGCGGGGAGCACCCGGACGACCGCCGGCGCGGCCCGCGTGGCCTGGCGCCCGGCCAGGCCGAGCGGCCCGAGGGAGCGGATCGTCACGTGGACCGCCCGGCGCTCGCCGCGGCGGCGCGGCTCGAGCACGGTGACGACTGCGCGGCGCTCGCCCGGAGGCAGACGCACGGGCGACCGGGTCTCGAGCGCACCGGCCGAGGGCTCCCAGGCATCGCGAAGGACTCCCGTGACCCTTCTGGGCCCGGTGTTCGTGACCAGGAGGGTCGCCTCGGCCCGCTCGCCGAGCCGCACTCGGTCCGGCGCCCGCCGCTCAAGTGCGACGGCGCGCGGCGAGCCGGCGACCGCGACGTCGATTCCGACCAGGACCGCCCAGACCAAAAGCCAGAGCCCGAGCACAGCGAAGGCGACCTCGGCGCGGCCGCCGAGCAAGACGACCGGCACGAGGCCGACGAGGAGGACGAGGACACTGCGTCCGGTGAGGTGCACGGGCTCAGACCGGGACGCGGACCTGCTGCAGGATCCCGCCCAGGACCGCCTCGGTGCGCACGCCCTCGAGCTCCGCCTCCGGCTCCAGCTGAATGCGGTGGCGCAGCACCGGCAGGACCATCGCCTGCACGTGGTCGGGGGTGATCGAGCCGTAACCGTTCAGCCAGGCCCAGGCGCGAGACGCGGCCAGCAGCGCTGTCGAGCCGCGGGGGCTGGTGCCGAGTTTGACGCTCGGGCTTTCGCGGGTGGCTCGGGCGAGGTCGACGATGTAGCCGAGGACGTCGGGGCCGGCGCCGACTCGGCGGGCCGAGGCCTGCGCGACGCGGAGCCGGGCGGCGTCGAGTACGGGGCGCACGCCTGCTGCACCGAGGTCGCGCGGATCGAATCCGGCGGCGTGGCGCGAGAGGACCTCCACTTCGACGTCGCGCGGCGGGATGTCCAGCACGAGTTTCAGGAGGAACCGGTCGAGCTGCGCCTCCGGGAGCACGTAGGTGCCCTCGTACTCCACCGGGTTCTGCGTCGCGGCGACGAGGAAGGGATCCGGCAGCGCGAGCGTGCGCCCGTCGACGCTGACCTGGCGCTCCTCCATCGCCTCCAGGAGCGCGGCCTGGGTCTTCGGCGGGGTGCGGTTGATCTCGTCCGCCAGCAGGAGATTGGTGAAGACCGGGCCCTCGCGGAAGGCGAAGTCGGACGTCGATGCGTCGTAGACCAGCGAGCCGGTGATGTCGCCGGGCATCAGGTCAGGGGTGAACTGCACGCGCCGGGTGTCGAGCCCGAGCGAGACGGACAGCGCGCGCACCAGGAGCGTCTTCGCGACTCCGGGGACGCCCTCCAGCAGCACGTGGCCGCCCGCGAGCAGAGCGATCAGCAGCCCGGACACAGCGCCGTCCTGGCCGACGACCGCGCGGCCGACCTCGGAGCGGACACGGTCGAGCTCGGCGCGCAGATCGTCGTCGGAGACCGGCGCTCCGTGCCGGGCAGAGGGGGTGGTGTCGCTCATCGGGAGGGGCCTTCCGGTCGTCGGGCGGGAGTCGGGGAGAGGGCGGCGCGCAGCGCGCTCTCGAAGCGCAGGAGTTCGTCGGAGGCGGCGACGAGCGCGGTGTCGTCGCCGGGCACGTCGTCGATCAGGAGCCGGCGCAGCGCGGCCGGATCGCGGCCGAGGCGCTCGGCCGCGACCGCCACGATCTCGTCGGCTCCGGTCGCTGGAGCCAGGCCCAGGAGCGCGGCCGTGCGCCGGAGGGTGGCGATGCGCAGGGCGTCGAGAGCGCGCGGGCGCAGCGCACCGCGAGCGTACAGCCGGGCCCGGCCCCGGGCGGTCTCGCTCGCGTGCACGATGACCGGCAGCGGCTCGACGGCGAGCGGGCCGAAACGGCGCCCGCGCCAGAGTGCGGAGGCGACGACGACGGCGACCAGGAGCAGGAGGGCCGGAGTCACCCAGCCCGGCGCGAGGTCGGCGGTCGAGGGGACGGCGCTCGCCGAATCCGCTGGCTGTGCGCGGTACCAGACCAGCCGGTCCTCGCGGCCGAGCAGGCCGAGCGCGAACGCGGCCCGGCCTTCCTGAGCGATGGTGCCATTGCGGAGCAGATCGGCGTCGCCGATCGCCGTGACCTGCGCACCCTGGGGGAACGTGCTGCTCACCACGAGAAATCCGTCGTCGCCCGAGGGGAAACAGCCCACGGCACCCCCCTCGAGGATCCGAAAGGCGTTCCCTCCGGAGGGGAGCGTGCCGGCGCGCTCGGCCGCGGGCAGCGTGCACTCGGCGCGGAGCGGGCCGTCGTCGGCGGGTGAGCCGGCGAAGCGGACGTCCGGCAGCAGCGCGTCGAGCGCAGCTCCGCCGGGGGCGACCAGTACCAGTGCAGCGGAGGCTCGGGCGAGCCGGCGGTACTGGGACTCGTCGAGGGCGACGTCCGGGTCGTCGACGAGCAGGGTCGCGCCGGGGGAGAGGGCGGCGAGGGCGGAGTCAAGGTCGTCGGCTCGCGCGACGTCCACGCCCTGATCGCGCAGCACCTGCGCGAGCGCGCGGGCGCCGTCCGGAGTCGCGCTGTCGACGTCGAGGTCCGGGGCGGCCACGCGGGCGCCGGTGGCGACGGTGATCAGCAGAGTGCCGACCGCGACGATCACCAGCAGCAGCGCCCACACCCGCCCCCGCCGCAGCAGCGCACCGAGAGTCGGGGTCCATACCGCGGCAACGCTCACCGGGTCGCCCCGAGGGCGTCCAGGATCGGCGAGGCGGCGGCGAGCTCGCGGTCCAGAGCCGCGATCCGCTCGTACTCGGCGGATCCGCACGGGTGCCCGAGGTAGCGGACGCGGTCGAAGTCGTCGGCCGCGCGGCGCAGCGCGGCGGTGGAGGAGGGGAACGCGGCCGAGGCCCGTGAGGACAGTCCGAGCGCAGTGGTGCCGGGCGAGACCCGCAGGACCGTCCGCTCGTCGAGCGAACGCACCAGAGCGCGGAAACGCTCGACCAGCGCCTCATCCCAGTCCCCGCGAGCGGCGGCGGCCTCGGCGAGCGATCGGAGCGCCGCGGCCGAGCGGGTGTCGTCGTCGGCGAGCACCGCTCCGGTGACAGCGCTGCGGCGTGCGACGCGCGGGCGCCCGGCGATCAGCAGTGCCGCGACCACGAGCGCCACCAGCACCAGCACACCGATCACCGCGGCGACCGGCACCGGCGGCCCGTCGCCCGGCAGGGTGAGCGAGGTGAACCAGTCGCGGATCGCCTGCACCACCCGATCGAAGAGAGTCGGCTCGGCCGCGCGGTAGCGCGGGTCGGCGAGCTCCTCGAGGAGGAGGCGGCGGGCCTCGTTCGCGTCGGGGTCGAGGGGAACCGCGGCCAGGGTCACGGGCGTTCCGGCACGGGGAAGGGATCGGGCGACGGGCGCCCTGCGGCGCGTTCCTCGACGTGGCGCAGCAGCACCAGGTCGAAGCCCTCCCGGCGCATCCGCCGGTCGAGGTAGACCAGGCCCGTCAGCGCCGACTGCAGCACCGTGCCGACAGCGCCGATCACCAGGCCCAGGGCGACGGAGGCGATGGAGACCACCAGCGAGGAGACGACCTGCGCCTCCGGGTCGGTCGGAGCGATCAGGGCACCGGCGATCGGGATGAGCAGGCTGAACGGGAGGGCCACGATCTGGCCCGCCGTCTGGATGATCGCCGTCATCAGCGCGAGCGAGCCGAATGTCCGCCAGAATCCCCCCGTCACCAGGCTCCAGGAGCGGGCGACCGCTCGGCGCAGCGGTCGCCGCTCCAGGACGATCAGAGTCGGCACCAGGGCCAGCTTCGTCGAGAGCCAGACGCTGAGGGCGAGGGCCGTCAGGCCGGATCCGATGAGGACCAGGATCCCGCCGATGATCGCGCTCGAGGAGTCGTTCTGCGCCCCGATGAGGAAGAGCGGCACGGCCAGCGCCACCGCGAGGAGCACCAGGAGCAGGTAGCCGACACCCTGCAGGACGGTCCAGCCGATCAGCGCCCAGAAGCGGCCGCGGAGCCGGGCGAGCAGCTGCCGGAGAGTCGAGCGCTCGCCGAGGACCCCGCGCGAGACCTCCAGCACGACCACGCCCTGAACCAGGGCGCCGGTGGTGAGGGAGACGGCGAGGGGGATCAGCGCCGCGAGGATCACGACCGCCAGGGATCCCGCGCCGACCGCGTCGCGGTCCGCCGCCTGTGCCTGCGCGATACGCCCGACGGCGAGCACGGCGATCAGGCCGTACACCGCCAGGGCGAGCACGGAGCCCAGGCCCTGCACCAGCAGGGCGACCCCGAGAGTGGTGCGGGGACTGCGGCGGAGGACCTGGAACGGCGCCCCGAGCAGGGTGCCGAAGCCGAGTGGGCGCAGCGGCACGAGGCCGGGCCTGGGCGGGGGAGTCCAGCCCGCAGCGGAGCGACCGGGGCCGCTCGTCTCCGAACCGGCTGCGGGAGACCAGGGGCCGGCGGCGGGGGTCGGCGACCACGGCCCGGCGACCGGCGGCGCGGGCGACCAGGATGCGGGGGCGGGCGCTGCCGGCGGTGCGGCGGGCGCTGCCGGCGGGTGCCGGGAACCGTCCTGCGCCGGGGCGGCCGCGTCATCCGGGCGCCCTGCGGGCGGAGGCCAAGGAGGTGCGTCGGTCATCCCTCCCATGCTGTCACAGGCGTGCGGCCGGGAACCTCCCCTGGCGGGCCTTTCCCGCTCCCCGCCCGGAGCGAGGTGCGTCGGTTAGCCTGGAGCGGTCACCGTGTGCGCCGTCGGCGGGCGCGACCCGAGACGAGGAAGAGCAGACCGATGAGCGCGCGCATTCTGGTGGTCGACGACGACGCCGCCCTGGCCGAGATGATCGGCATCGTGCTCGGCGCGGACGGCTACGACGTCTCCTTCTGCGCCGACGGCTCCGGCGCGCTCGAGGCCTTCCGTCACAGCCGTCCCGACCTGGTGCTGCTCGACCTGATGCTCCCCGGCATCGACGGCATCGAGGTGTGCCGCGCGATCCGTGCCGAGTCCGGCGTCCCGGTCATCATGCTCACCGCCAAGTCCGACACCGCCGACGTGGTGCAGGGGCTCGAGTCCGGCGCCGACGACTACATGGTCAAGCCGTTCGACCCCAAAGAGCTCGTCGCGCGGATCAAGACGCGCCTGCGCCCGTCCACCGCCGCCGCCAACGCGGTGCTGCAGGTCGGCGACCTGAGCCTGGACGTCGCCGGGCACGAGGTGCGCCGCGGCGAGACTCGCATCGGCCTCACGCCGCTCGAGTTCGACCTCCTCCTCGCTCTCGCCTCGAAACCGCAGCAGGTCTTCACCCGCGAGATGCTGCTCGAGCAGGTCTGGGGCTACCACTACAAGGCCGACACTCGGCTGGTGAACGTGCACGTGCAGCGTCTGCGGGCGAAGGTCGAGAAGGACCCGGACGATCCGCGCATCGTGATGACCGTGCGCGGAGTCGGCTACCGCGCCGGTGCCGTGCTGCCGAGCTGACCGTGCCTCGCTTCGCCGCTCCCCGCCTGCGCCGCTGGCCCCGTCGCGTGCTCGGGGTGTGGCGCACCTCGCTGCAGTTCCGGGCCGTCGCCATCACCGTGCTGCTCAGCGGCATCGCGATCGGCTCCACCGGCGTCTACCTCTCGTACAGCATCAGCGACAACCTGTTCCAGTCCCGGCTGACCCAGGTCACGGGCGACACCTCGCGTGCGACCCGCGCGGCACAGGCCTACCTCGACGCTGCCACCGTCTCCACCCGGCAGGACATGGAGGAGGTGATGAGTTCGGTGCGTACCGCCGTCCGCGATGCGTCCTCCTCCGCGCTGATCGCCGTCGTGCGCTCGCCCGACCAGGAGGCGTCCTCGCTCGCACCGCAGGACATCTACAACCGCGAGCTGCAGAACGGCGTGATCAGCGACGAGCTGCGGGAACGGGTGCAGGCCGGCTCGGACGGTCAGTACTGGCAGTCGGTGACGCTCAGCGCCTCCGGTCAGCAGCGGCCGGGGATCCTGGTCGGCTCGACCCTCCAGCTGCCCAGCTCTGCCGGCCGCTACGAGCTGTACATCGGCTACTCCCTCGCGGACGCGGAGCGCACCCTGCAGTTCGTGCAGCAGGTGCTCAACGTGGCCGGGATCCTGCTCATCCTCCTGATCGGCGCGGTCAGTTGGGTGGTGGTGCGGATCGTCGTCGCACCGGTGCGCGTCGCGGCCGAGACGAGCCAGCGTCTCGCCGGCGGCGACTTCGACGTGCGGATCCCGGAGCGCGGCCAAGATGTGATCGCGACCCTCGCCCGCTCCTTCAACGGCATGGCCGACAGCCTCCAGGACCGGATCAGCGAGCTGGCGACGCTGAGCCAGGTGCAGCAGCGCTTCGTCTCGGACGTCTCGCACGAGTTGCGCACCCCGCTGACGACGATGAAGCTCGCGGGCGACGTCCTGTACGACCAGCGCGAGGGCTTCGCGCCGGTCGCCGAGCGCACCGTCGAGTTGCTGCACAGCCAGATCGGCCGCTTCGAGAGCCTGCTGGCCGACCTGCTCGAGATCTCCCGGCACGACGCGGGCTCGGCCGAGCTGGAGCTCGAGCCGGTCAACCTGGTGAAGCTCGCGGGCGAGGAGATCGACGCGATGCGCGGGATCGCCGAGGCCAACGGCTCCCAGCTCACCCTCTCCGCTCCCGGCGGCTACTTCGATGCCGACCTCGACCCGCGCCGCATCCGCCGGATCGTTCGCAACCTGCTCGGCAACGCGATCGAGCACGGCGACGGCCGCGAGATCGTCGTCACTGTGGACAGCAACGCCAGCGCCGTCGCCCTGGCCGTCCGCGACTACGGCCACGGCATGAGCAGCGAGGAGGTGGTGCGCGTCTTCGACCGCTTCTGGCGTGCCGATCCGTCCCGCCGCCGCACCCTCGGCGGCACCGGGCTCGGCCTCTCGATCGCCCAGGAGGACACCGCTCTGCACCACGGCTGGCTCCAGGTCTGGTCGATGCCCGACCGCGGTGCCTGCTTCCGCCTCACCGTGCCCCGCCACCGCGGCGAGCGGATCGAGGCCTCCCCGCTCCCGCTGCCCCCGCTGGACGCGGGCGAACAGGCCTACAGCGGCCTGATCGTCCTCCCGCCGGTTCAGGAGCCGCCGGTCCCCGCGGCAGGTGTGCTCCCGTGAAGCGCGGTGCTCTTCGCGCGGCCGCGGTCGCCGCCTTGCTCGCACTCGGGTTGACCGGCTGTACGGGGATTCCGCGCGACGGCGACGTCGGGGTGGGACGGCCAGACGTGGCCCCGCAGGACCTGCAGTACGACTTCCTCCCGTCGGGACCCGCCGTCGGAGCGTCGCAGCGCGACATCCTCACCGGCTTCATCGACGCCGCGTCGAGCCCGCAGAACAACTACAAGATCGCGCGCGAGTTCCTCTCCACCGGAGCCGACTGGACCCCGGGCGAGCACGTGACGGTCGACGAGGGCCAACGCTCCGCCTCGCCGCAGTCGGCATCCACCCTCTCGCTGACCATCACCCCGGTCGCCGAGGTCGACGCGACCGGCGTGTACACCGACGTCGCCACCACCGCTGCCCTCAGCCTGGACTACGGCTTCGTGCAGGAGAACGGGCAGTGGCGTATCAGCGCGCCGCCGAGCGGTGTCGTCATCGACCGCACCACCTTCGAGCAGGTCTTCTCGACGCACGCCCTCTACTTCTTCGACCCGAGCTACCGCTACCTGGTGCCGGATCTGCGCTGGTTCGCTTCGCGCGCCGACAGCTCGACCAGTACCACGATCGTCACGGAGCTCCTGCGCGGGCCGACGCCCTGGTTGCGCGACTCCGCCGCCGTCGTCTCCGCGTTCCCGACGGGGACGACTCTCGCGGCCGAGACGGTGCCGGTCGAGTCGCAGCGCGCGGTGGTCGATCTGAACTCGGCCGCGCTCGAGGCCGATCAGGCGCAGTGGAGGCTGATGGCGCTCCAGCTCAAGCGGAGTCTCGCGAAGGTCTCCAATGTCACCGCAGTCGCGCTCTCGGTCGAGCAGAATCCGATCGAGGTGCCCGCTGAGGTCACCGGACTGCCGACCTCGCCCCGCGTCGACACCCGGCCGCTCGTCCTCACGGACGACGCGTTCGGCTTCCTCGGCTCCTCCGGACTCGTCGGCATCGGGGTCTCCGACCGGATCGAGGCCTTGCGGCCGCAGGCGGCGGTCCTGGGCGGGCAGCGCGGGGCCGACTCCGACGCGGCGGCCGCGGTGCTCACCTCCGCGGGCGTGAGCCTGATCGACTCGGGCGGGGGCGACGTCCTGCTCGATGCCCGCTCGGCTCTCCTCGCGCCGACACTCGATCCGCTCGGCTACGTCTGGTCGGTGCCGTCCGCTTCTCCGGGCCAGCTGGTGGCCTACTCCGCCGACGGCTCCCGATCGCTGCAGGTCGCGACCGCCTGGAGCGAGGTCGAGTCGCTCGCCTCGATCGCCGTGTCACGCGACGGCACCCGGATGCTCGCGCTGGCGCAGGACGGCCAGCAGGCGACGGTTCTCGTGGCCGGGATCACTCGCTCCCGCGACGGCGATCCTGTCGCGGTCGGCGAGCCGGTGGTCCTGCGCTCCACGCTCGGGACCGCGGTCGCCGCCGCCTGGACGGACGAGCTGGACGTCGTCTCGGTCGTCCGCGCTTCGACGGGGGAGGACGCCGTGACGATGAACCTGATCGGCGGAGGAGCGACCGCGCTCGGCACGACGACCGGCACCGTGCAGATCGCCGCAGGCAACACCGCGACCCAGATCCGCATCTTGGCGGAGGGCGGCGAGCTGCGGCAGCAGCGCGGCTCGGCCTGGCAGACGATCGCGACCGAGATCCGCCTGCTCGCCGGGCAGACCGGCATCCGGTCCTGATCGGTCCGATGCCGGGTGGTCCGGGAATCGGCTGCTCCGGGTGCCGGGTGCTCCTCCACAGGCGCCGACGGGCCTCCGATCGTCCCGATCAGGTCGTTTCGCCCCCGGGGCCGGCGAGGGAGCGGCGACTGTAGAGGCATGCTTTCCGCTTACCTCCTCGACGCCCTCGCCGTTCTCCTTCCGCTCGACTGCCCCGCCTGCGGAGCCGCCACCAGCCGAGCGCCCTGCTCGGGCTGCCGCGCCGAGGCCGCCCGCGCCGGGGGCGTGCGGACGCGCGTGCTCGGGCCGCCGGAGGATCCGCTCCTGGTCGCCGTCGGCGCTGCCTACGCCGGGACGGTGCGCCGTCTCCTCGTGGCGCTCAAGGAGGAGGGGCGCACCGCGGCCCTCGCCCCGCTCGCCGCCCTCCTGCGCCCGGCGCTCGGAGCGGCGCTCGCCGGAAGTGCCGCCCCGCTGGTCGTGCCGCCAGGCTCGTGGGCAGCGCGAGTGCGGCGCGGGGCCGACCCCGTCGCGCTGCTGGTCGCCGCAGCGGGCGGGCGCGCCATGCATCCGTTGCGGCGGTCCCGGGTGCTCCGGGACCAGGTCGGTCTCGGCCGCGCCGACCGGCACGGCAACCTCGACGGCGCCTTCCTCGCCCGTCGGCGGCTCTCCTGCTGGCCGCCGGTGGTGCTCGTGGACGACGTGGTCACCTCCGGAGCGACTCTGCTCGAGCTGCGGCGCGCCGTGCGCGCGGCGGGCGGCTCGGTCCGATCGGCGGCCGCGCTCGCAGGCACAGAGAGACGGGCGGGTGACGTACCAGCAGAATCCCGTGGAACTCCCGGTGACGATCGGGTGACCGGGGTCTACGGTGGGGGCACGGCGTGAACGGTCCGCCCCGGAGCAAGGCGGCACGCCGTACTCGACTGGGAGGTTGTCATGGACATCGACATCACAGGACGCAACATCGACATCACCGATCGCTTCCGCGCGTACGCGACGGAGAAGTCGGACAAGGTGGCGCACCTCGCCGATCGTGCTCTCGCACTCGAGATCAAAGCGAGCAGGCACGCCGAGGGCAAGGGCTCGGCCGGCGGCGACCGAGTGGAGCTCACGCTGATCGGCAAGGGGCCCGTGGTGCGGGCCGAGGCGAGCGGAGCCGACAAGTACGCGGCGTTCGACGTCGCCATCGGGCGGCTCCTGGAACGCGTGCGACGAGCCAAGGACCGCAAGAAGGTCCATCGGGGCCAGCATCGGCCGACCTCGCTCCGCGACGCGGCCGCCGACGACTTCAGCGTCGTCGCCATCCAGCCCGCCGACGCCGCGGTGCTGGAGCAGCTGAGCACGGGTGTCGTCCCGGTTCAGGAGGCGCCGGAGCCGGCGGAAGACGAGGCCGAGGAGCCGTACTGCCCCGTCGTGATTCGCAAGAAGGTCTTCGCCTCCGTCTCGATGAGCGTCGATGATGCGGTCGACTACATGGAGCTGGTCGGCCACGACTTCTACCTCTTCATCGACTCCGACACGAACCGCCCGAGCGTGGTCTACCGCCGCAAGGGCTGGGATTACGGCGTGATCGGCCTCGGCGACCAGGCCGACGAGCTGGCCGAGCAGGCCGCCGGCTGAGAGTCGACCCTCGGGCCCCGGAGCACCGGCTCCGGGGCCCTCCCCGCGCCCAGGCGAGAAGTCCGCCCGTGCCCTGCCAGGGAGTCCGCCCAGGGCGGACACGTCGTCCGGACCGCTCGCCGTCCGCCCCGGCTAGGCTGGTCGCGGTCCGCGCTCCGGCGCGCGACTTCGATCTTCTACTTATTTGGAGTACCCCGTGGCCTCTGTCCTCGAAAAGGTCCTTCGCGTCGGGGAGGGGCGGGTCATCCGCCGCCTCGAGAACTACGCGAAGGCCGTCAACGCCCTCGAAGAGGACTTCACGCACCTCAGCGACGAGGAGCTGAAGAACGAGACCGTCGAGCTGCGCGAGCGCTACTCGAACGGCGAATCCCTCGACGACCTGCTGCCGGAGGCGTTCGCCGCCGTCCGCGAGGCGTCGCGCCGGACGCTGGGCCTGCGCCACTTCGACGTGCAGCTGATGGGCGGTGCCGCCCTGCACCTGGGCAACATCGCCGAGATGAAGACCGGAGAGGGCAAGACCCTCGTCGCGACTCTCCCCGCGTACCTGAACGCGGTCGCCAGCCGCGGCGTGCACATCGTCACGGTCAACGACTTCCTCGCGTCCTACCAGTCGGAGCTGATGGGCCGAGTGTTCCGCGCCCTCGGCATGACAACCGGCGTGATCCTCTCCGGTCAGACCCCGGAGCAGCGCCGCGAGCAGTACGCGGCCGACATCACCTACGGCACGAACAACGAGTTCGGCTTCGACTACCTGCGCGACAACATGGCCTGGCAAGCGCAGGACATGGTCCAGCGCGGCCACTTCTACGCCATCGTTGACGAGGTCGACTCGATCCTCATCGACGAGGCCCGGACGCCGCTGATCATCTCCGGACCCGCATCGGGCGAGGCGAACCGCTGGTTCGCGGAGTTCGCCAACCTCGCCAAGCGCCTCGACGAGGACGAGGACTTCGAGGTCGACGAGAAGAAGCGGACCGTCGGCGTTCTCGAGCCCGGCATCGAGAAGGTCGAGGACTACCTCGGCATCGACAACCTCTACGAGTCCGCGAACACCCCGCTGATCTCCTTTCTCAACAACGCGATCAAAGCGCGTGCTCTGTTCAAGAAAGACAAGGACTACGTCGTGCTGAACGGCGAGGTCCTGATCGTCGATGAGCACACCGGCCGCATCCTGGCCGGTCGCCGCTACAACGAGGGCATCCACCAGGCCATTGAGGCGAAGGAGGGCGTGCAGGTCAAGGCCGAGAACCAGACTCTCGCGACCGTCACGCTGCAGAACTACTTCCGCCTCTACTCCAAGCTCTCCGGTATGACCGGAACGGCCGAGACCGAGGCCGCCGAATTCATGTCGACCTACAAGCTCGGCGTCGTCCCGATCCCGACCAACCGCAAGATGCAGCGCATCGATAACGCCGACCTCGTCTACAAGAACGAGCAGGTCAAGTTCGCGCAGGTCGTGGAAGACATCGCGGAGCGCCACGCGGCCGGGCAGCCGGTGCTCGTGGGCACGACCAGCGTCGAGAAGAGCGAGTACCTCTCCCGCCTGCTCGCCAAGAAGGGCGTCCGGCACGAGGTGCTCAACGCCAAGAACCACGCGCGGGAGGCGGCGATCGTCGCTCAGGCCGGTCGCCTGGGCGCGGTCACCGTGGCGACGAATATGGCTGGTCGAGGCACCGACATCATGCTCGGCGGCAATGCGGAGTTTCTCGCCGTCGCCGAGATGACGGCGAAGGGTCTGAACCCCTCCGAGACCCCGGAGGACTACGAGGCCGCCTGGGACGACGTCTTCGCCACGGTCAAGGCGACGGTGGCCGAGGAGGCCGAGAAGGTGCAGGCCGCCGGCGGTCTGTATGTCCTCGGCACCGAGCGCCACGAGTCGCGACGAATCGACAACCAGCTTCGCGGACGCTCCGGCAGGCAGGGTGACCCGGGGGAGAGCCGCTTCTACCTCTCGCTCACCGACGATCTGATGCGCCTGTTCAACTCCGGCGCTGCGGAGGCGCTGATGGGGCGTGGCAACGTTCCGGACGATATCGCGATCGAGTCGAAGGTCGTCTCGCGCGCCATCCGCAGCGCGCAGTCGCAGGTGGAGGCGCGCAACGCCGAGATCCGCAAGAACGTCCTCAAGTACGACGACGTCCTCAACCGCCAGCGCGAAGCGATCTATTCGGACCGCAGGCACATCCTCGAGGGCGACGATCTCCACGAGCGCACCCAGACGTTCCTGGTCGATGTGATCGACGAGATCCTCGAGGTGCACACCGGAGACGGCAACGGCGATGACTGGGACTTCGATGCCCTCTGGACCGAGCTGAAGACGCTCTACCCGGTCAGCCTGACCATCGACGAGGTGGTGCAGGAGGCGGGCAGCCGCGGCCGCATCAACAAAGAGTTCATGCGCCGCGAGATTCTTTCGGACGCGAAGCTCGCCTACCAGGGTCGCGAGGAGCAGCTGGGTTCTCCGGCCATGCGCGAGCTCGAGCGCCGCGTCGTTCTCTCGGTGATCGACCGCCGCTGGCGCGACCACCTCTACGAGATGGACTACCTCAAGGACGGCATCGGCCTTCGCGCGATGGCGCAGCGCGATCCGCTGGTCGAGTACCAGCGCGAGGGCTTCGCCCTGTTCCAGCAGATGATGGGACAGATCCGCGAGGAGACCGTCGGCTTCCTCTTCAACCTCGAGGTCGAGGTGACGCAGCAGCAGGGCGAAGTCGCCGCAGTCGCGGCCAAGGGTCTCGCACAGCCGGTTGCCCCGGCCGAAAAGCTCAGCTACTCGGCTCCGAGCGACTCCGGCGGTGTCGAAGTCCGCAACCAGCGCGGCCAGGTGCAGCAGGCGGCGACCGCCAAGGCCCGGGCCGAGGAGGCGCGCGCGGCGCTCCCCGAGGGCCAGGCGGACGAGGCTCCCACGGTGACCGGTGCGTTCGGCCAGAAGACGGGCGGCTCGGAGGCGACGCCCGCCAACCGCGAGGAGCGCAGAGCGCAGTCCAAGCGCCGCTGAGTTCTCCCGGACGACGTCCGACGGCCCCGGTCCCGCAGCAGCGGGAACCGGGGCCGTCGGCGTTCAGCGGGAGGGAGGCGCTCGGCCGGGCGACCCCGCCGTCGCCTTCCCGTGGCGCGCGTAGGAGACCAGACCTGGCTCGAGGAACGCGAGGCACCGCGATGACGATGAGTCCCACCCCCCTTCGCTGTGTCCCGAGGCGACGGTGCAGGGCTGCGGAGCGCTCTCCGAGGACGGCCTCGCCCCGGATCGAGGACGATGCCGGTGTCGACCCGATCCGCTCTCCGCTCCTCGGCCGCTAGCAGCTCGGGGGAGGAGGCGATCCGCGACAGAAGCGTTGAGATCACCCTGCCGGCCGCGCGAGACCGCGACCGCTGACCACCTGGTCAGAGAACGTTGATCGCGGTCGCCCGCCAGCGCGCATCCGTGCCCTCGAGTCGAATCGCGACGGCCCGTGTGCGGGCGCGATTGTGCACCAGGACCACCCCCTCGACGACGCCGTCCCGCGGCTCCGTGATCACCACCCGGCCGACCGTGAACGGGACCCGCTGCCCCGTCTGCTTGCCCAGGGCTCGCGAACGAGCGGAGAGCACGACGCGCTTCTGCAGATGGTGGTAGACCTCGTCGCTCAACCAGCGGGCGATCTGGTCGATCTCGCGTGAGCCCTCGAGGATCTCGACGACCAGGAGGGTGAGGCGCGCGAGCACAGGAGCCGGATCGGGCAGTTGCGCCCGGGTCGCCGGCTGCGGGGCGAAGAACTCTGCGGTGCTCGGCGGCTCGTCCTTCGGCTGGGGCTCGACGGGCAGGGTGCGGTAGTCGAAGGCGTGGAGGGGATGGCTCATGCGGCGATCTCCAGGGGCAGGACGAGCTGTTCACGGGTCCGGGTCACCTCTCGGCTCGATTGGGCGGAGCGCACTGGGTGTAGCGCGCAGGGACGCCCTCATCGAAGCAGTCGAGGGAAGCTCATAGCGTATTACCGGCGAGACTGTGGATAACCCGGCGCATCAGGTGACAGTGCGGTGCTCCCGCGGCGCCGGCGCACCGAGCGCACCCTAGGCTTGACCGGTGTCGACCCTCAGTGACCTCGTCCTCTCCCACGGCCGATCCGACGAAGCGGATGTCGAGTGGCTGCACCTGCTGGTCGGCGACCTGCAGCTGCTCGCCGACCTGGCCTTCGCCGACATCGTGCTCTGGGTTCCTACCGCCGAGGACAGCTTCGTCGCGGTCGCGCACGCCCGTCCCTCCAGCGCAGCGACCCTGTTCTACCGCGACTTCGTCGGCCAGCGGATCAAGTCGGAGTGGCGCGCCCAGGTCGTCGAGGCCTTCGAGACGGCGCGCATTGTGGACACCTCCGCCCCGGACTGGTTCGAGGAGACGCCCACACGGGTGCGCGCCGTCCCCGTCCTGCGCCGGCTCAGCTCCTCCGACAGCGGCACCACCGACCAGCCGATCGCCGTCGTCACGCGCCACACCAACCTCAGCGAGACGCGCACTCCGAGCCGTCAGGAGTTGACGTTCAACGACTGCGCGAACGATCTCTTCTCGATGATCGCCTCCGGGGACTTCCCCGACCTCGGGGCGCCGACCGGTCCGCGGCGCGGCGCCCCGCGAGCGTCCGACGGGCTGATCCGCCTGGACGTCGACGGCATCACCACGTTTGCGAGCCCCAACGCCCTCTCAGCGTTCAATCGCATCGGGTTCGCCGACGAGCTCGAGGGGGAGTCGCTCGCCGAGGTCACCACGACGCTGATCGCGGGCAAGGTCGTTATCGACGAGTCCCTGCCGCTGGTCGTCACCGGGCGGGCTCCGTGGCGCACCGACATCGAGGCCCGCGGAGTGACGGTCTCGCTGCGCGCGATCCCCATCCGGGACCGCGGCGAGCGGGTCGGCGCCGTCGTGCTCTGCCGCGATGTCACCGAGCTGCGCCACCAGGAGCGGGAGCTCATCACGAAGGACGCGACGATTCGGGAGATCCATCACCGCGTCAAGAACAATCTGCAGACCGTCGCGTCGCTGCTGCGGATTCAGGCACGGCGCACCCACTCCGATCTGGCCCGGGAGGCGCTCACCCAGGCGATGCGGCGTGTCGCCGCCATTGCGGTCGTGCACGACACTCTCTCGGAGGGACTGAACCAGAACGTCGACTTCGACGCCGTCTTCGACCGGGTGCTGCTGCTGATCGCCGAGGTCGCCTCGACCCACAACACCACGGTGCACCCCAAGCTCACGGGTAGCTTCGGCAACCTGCCCAGCGAGTACGCGACTCCGCTGGCACTCGCCCTGACCGAGCTGGTCACCAACGCCGTCGAGCACGGCCTGGCCGGTCGCGAGGGCGACGTGGAGATCGTGGCCTCGCGCAGCGACGACGAGCTGACCGTGAAGGTTCGCGACACCGGCGTCGGGCTGCCCGAGGGCAAGGTCGGCTCGGGACTGGGCACGCAGATCGTGCGCACGCTGATCCAGGGCGAGCTCGGCGGCACCATCGACTGGCACACGCTGGTCGGGCGCGGCACCGAGGTCACTATCGAGGTGCCGCTGCGCTGGCTGGAGCGCGCTCGCTCCTGAGCGGGAAACGACGAGACCCCCGCTGCCGTGAGGCGACGGGGGTCGTGGTCGTCCGGCCGGGAGCGGCCGGTGCGCGTCTAGGAGGCGCGGCGGGCGCGGGCGGCGCGGCGCTTGAGGGCGCGGCGCTCGTCCTCGCTGAGGCCGCCCCACACACCCGAGTCCTGACCGGTCTCGAGGGCGTATTGGAGGCAGACCTCGGTGACGGTGCAACGACCGCACACCGACTTCGCCTTCTCGATCTGGTCGACGGCCGGGCCGGTGTTACCGACGGGGAAGAAAAGCTCGGGGTCTGCGGTGAGGCAAGCGGCCTTGTCGCGCCAGTCCATGCGGATGCTCCTTGTGTGAAGGCGTGCGTAGAGGAACCACGCAGTGTTCGGGTGGGATGATCGATTCACGCCGACGATCACGACCAGTACTCGATCGTCGCGCCGTCACCGGTGCACGCCGCGAGGCCCCGCGCGAGCGCAGGGTGAATCGGGTGGTGGTCGAGACGACGCTCGGTTCTTGCCGGTGCACTCGGTGCGATGCGAGAGCACTGCGCCGGCCACCCGACTCCAGTGCTGATCATCCGGTTCGCCCCCACGCCTGACGGCGCGGCGGGATCGGATGTTCACATCGGCGGAAACCCACGACCCTGTGAGCGGTGAAACGAACTGGACTAGCCTGTCACGGGTATGAGCCCGAATCAAGAGTCCTGGATGGGATGTGGCTGTGATCGCTGACGCGAACGGGTCCCGCGAGCCCCGCTCGGGCGGCTTGAGACCGCTTGGTCTGCTCGTGCTGATCGCAGTCTTGGCTCTGGAGACGCTCGCCGTCGCCGCGGTCGCGATCTGGTTGATCCTGGAGCTGCTGACGACCAGGCCCGACACGCTGGGAGGTGGGATCGCCATCGTCGTCCTCGCGCTGATCGCGGTCGGCTGGGCCGCAGCGACGACGCTCGGCGCCGTCCGCCGCCGCGGCTGGATGCGCGCCTCCGCCCTGACGATGCAGCTGGTGCTGATGGCCGTCGCACTCGGAGCATTCCAGGGCCAGTACGCGGTCCCCGATATCGGCTGGGCTCTCCTGGCGCCGGCCGTGGTGGCTGTCGTCGCGCTGTTCCTCCCGAGCGTCGTCGCCCTCACCCGCCGCGATTCCGGCGCCTAGGGGGAGCGGCTGGCGCGCCGCCGCTCGCGGGTGCGAGGCTTGGAGTGACCCGCCATCGACACGGAAGCGACACGCATGGACTCCATCCGACTCGGCTCCAGCGGCCTGCAGGTCTCCTCGATCGTTCTCGGCTGCATGAGCTTCGGTGCGCCCGATCGCGGCGCGCACGGCTGGAGCATGGGCGAGGAGGAGTCGCGACCGTTCCTCCAGCGGGCACTCGAACGGGGCATCACCACCTTCGACACGGCGGATGTCTACTCCGACGGCACGAGCGAGGAGTTCGTTGGCCGGGCCCTCGCCGACTTCGCCGTCCGCGAGGAGGTCGTGATCGCGACCAAGGTGCACGGGCGGATGCGCCCCGGCCCCAACGGCGGCGGGCTCTCCCGGCGTCACATCCTCAGCGCGATCGACGACAGCCTGCGTCGGCTCGGCACCGAGTACATCGACCTCTACCAGATCCACCGCTGGGACCCGGAGACGCCGATCGAGGAGACGATGCAGACGCTCCACGACGTTGTCCGCTCGGGCAAGGTGCGCTATATCGGAGCGTCGAGCATGTGGGCCTGGCAGTTCGCCAAGGCGCAGTACACCGCGGATCTCGGCGGCTGGACGCGGTTCGTCTCGATGCAGGATCAGTACAACCTGATCCAGCGCGAGGACGAGCGCGAGCTGCACCCGTTCTGCCTCGATCAGGGGGTGGGCGTGATCCCGTGGTCGCCGCTCGCCCGCGGCCGCCTGACCCGCGACTGGGACGCGACGACGGCGCGTACCGAGAGCGACGTCTTCGGCGGCACCCTCTACCGCCAGCAGGAGGAGGCCGATCGCCGGACTGTCGCGACCGTGGCACGCATCGCCGAGGAGCGCGGCGTCTCCCGAGCGCAAGTGGCGCTGGCCTGGGTGCGGCAGCAGGAGGCGGTCACCGCGCCGATCGTGGGCGCCACCAGGCTCCGGCACCTCGACGACGCTGTTGCGTCCCTCGAGCTGGAGCTGAGCGCGGACGAGCTGGCGGCGTTGGGCGCCGACTACCTGCCGCGCGCCAGCGAGGGCTTCTGATCCGCGGTCGTCCGACGCGCCAGCGCTGACCCGAGCGGAACATCCCCGCTACGCTTCCAGTCGAAGATGATGGAAGCTCGGATCGGGGGACGGTATGACGGTGAGTCCCGGCGTAGCCCTGGGTGCCCGCTACCGGCTGCTCGAGCGGATCGGGTCGGGCGCAGCGGGCGAGGTGTGGCGGGTCGGTGACGCTCAGGGCCCCGACCTCGCGGCGAAGCTGCTCCGCCGAGAGCACGCCCACGATGCGGGGCTGGTCGAGCGGTTCGTGCGGGAGCGGTCGGTGCTCACCCGGCTGCGGCACCCGAACGTCGTGGAGGTCCGCGATCTGGTGGTCGAGGGCGAGACGCTCGCGATCGTGATGGAGCTCGTCGGCGGCGGCTCGTTGCGGGAGCTGCTGCGGCTCGAGGGGCCGCTTCCCGCGGCGCGCGCTCTGCCGGTGGTCGCCTCGATTCTGGACGGGCTCGCGGCGGCTCACGCGATCGGCACGGTCCATCGCGACGTGAAGCCCGACAACGTGCTGCTGGCCGAGGGGTCGGCCGATCTCGGCTCCGCCGTCCGCGTGTCCGACTTCGGCATCGCCCATGTCGTCGCCGAGGGGCCGAGAGCGACGACGGGCATCATCGGGACGCCCGAGTACCTCTCGCCCGAGATGCTCGCGACCGGCGAGGCTGGACCGCCGAGCGACGTCTACTCGACCGGCGTGCTGCTCTACGAGCTGCTCTGCGGCCGCACTCCCTTCGCGGGCCTCGGCACCGATTTCGCGGTCGCGTACCGACACGTCTCGACGCTCCCGCCCCCGCTGGACCTGCCGCCCCGGCTCGCGTCGCTGCTCGACCGGATGCTCGCGAAGGATCCGCTGTCCCGGCCGACGGCTCCGGAGGCGGCGGGGATCCTCCGCGCTCTCGTCCCGGAGCTGGCCGGGCTGCCTGCGCTGCCGCTCGCGTCGGGCGTGCCGGTGTTCGAGGAGGCGGACCGGCCGGGCACGGTCCTGCGCGGGGTCGCGGTGGCGACGCAGCCGGAGCCGATCGACGAGGGACCGGCGCCCGAGCTCGGTCCGTCGTCGCAGGCGACGATGCTCCGTTCCGTGCCGCGTCGGGAGCTGCGCGCGTCGGAACGGCCGACGGTCGCGGCTCCCGCGCGGCGGCGTGGCGGTCTTCGGATGATCCTCGCGGCCGCCGGAGCCGTCGTCCTGCTCGTCGCCGCGGTGGTCATCGCCGTCCAACCGCGCGGTGACGACGCGCACGCACCTGCTTCGGACGCCGCACTGTCGGCTCGGCAGCAGGACCGGCCGCTGCCCACGGGTCTCGGGGTGACGCGGTCCGCCGCCTGGGACGCGACGAGGCGGTCCGTGGTCGTCGAGATCACCTACTCGGCGCAGAGCGCGCCTCTCTCCGGTCCTCTCCTGGAGGTGCTGCCGGGCCTCGATGCTGCGGACGGCTGCCCCGCCGTCACCTGGTCCGGGGCGACAGCCGTCCGCAATCAGCCGAGCGTCACCGGGGTCGGAACGCGCTGCGGCTGGAGCCTGACGGATGTGGAGGTCCCGGCGCAGGGGAGTGTCGAGGTGACGGCGGTCGTGCCGCTCGCCGTGGCCGAGCAGAGCGCCCTCGACGCGTGGCTCTCCGAGGCCGCGTCCGCCACGATGCAGGCCGTGTCCGATTCCGCGGTGGCCGGAACGGCGTACCCGGTGCAGCGCCTGCGGGATGTGCGGATCCAGACGCCCGCGCGGACGGTGAGCCAGACGCCGCTGCCGGTGACGCTGGTGCCGGTCTGGCCCAGTGGAGCGGACCCCGTGAATCCGCTGCTCGTCACCCCGTCGTCGGGGCCGGCGAGCAGCATGCTCGACGCGATCGCCGGGGGAGTGGGCGGGGTGCGCTTCAGCGACGGCTGCGGGGGCGCGGTCGCCGTGTCCTCCGATGGGCTCACCGTGACCGCCCTGTCGGTGACCCCGTCCTGCGAGCTGCGAGCCCGCGTGGGCGCCTTCTCGGACCTCGCGAGCAGCCCCTTCGCGATCACGACCCGCGATTGAGGCAGCATCTTGCGCCAGAGGGGCTGAACGGACGCCGCCAGCACACGTCACCACTCGCAACCTTCTACGATGACGAGGTATCCTCACAACACTGAGGTGGAGTGGGGAGCGGGCGGGACGGTCCCGTTCGCAGTGGAAGAAGGGTGTGGTCCATGTCACGTGTTCTCTCGACCGAAGAGGCGAAGTCGGCGATCCAGCAGATCCAGTCGATCGTCAACGGCGGTCTGACCGATCAGATCAGCCAGCTCGATGCGCAGGGACGGACGCTGTCCGACCCGAACGTCTGGGACGGCCCGCTGGCGTCGCAGTTCCGGTCCTCCACCTGGCCGGAGACGAAGTCGGCCCTCGAGAAGGCCAAGCAGGAGCTCGAAGAGCTGCGCAGCCAGCTGGCGACGATTTCGCAGAACATCTTCGCCGCCGGCGGCGGGAGCTGACCGGTCGTCCCGCCCCCACGCGCTCCGGTGCGCAGGGGCGGGACGTCTCCTGACCTTCATTCTCTAGAGAGGCGGCGGTACAGATGCATCTGGGTGCGATCGAGGAAGACGTCCCGTTCGACGACGGGGCGGCGGAGGCGCTGATCTCAGCGTTCGATGCGGCTGCGTCGATGCTCGTGGGACAGGCGGGCTCGCGCTCATCGCTCGTGACGACGGCGCTCGCGGAGTTCCGCGGCCGGTTTGCGCAGGTGTTCGAGAGCAACGCGCGGGTGGCGGCATCCGACGTGCAGGAGCTGGCGCAGCGCCTGCGGGAGGTGTCCTCGGGAGCGCGCCAACTACGGCGCGAGGCGCACAAGGAGCAGAAGCGGCGACAGATCGCGCGCGAGTGGCAGCGTGAACAGGACGCGCGCAACCTCCTCGAACGTGCCGGGGACGCGCTGTTCGGCTCGGACGATCCGCCCGTGGGACCGGCGGCGGACGAGCCGCGGATCCCGGTCGAATCGGCGAGCACGGGCGCACGGGAGGTCCCGGCGCTCAGCGGCGGTGGCACCGGCGGCGGAACCTCGGCCGCTCGTCCCGACGACCTACGCACCTTCGCGACGTCGGCATCGGCCCTCGACGACGAGCTGGGTACCGCTACCGCCGTGCTGCGAGGACGCCTCGCAGACTTCGCCGAGCGGTGCCGCTGGGGCGCACTCTCGGCAGACGGTGTGGTGAGTGGTGCCGAGCAGTGGCTGGCCGCGAACCGCCAGGACGCGGCCTGGGCGCGTACCGTCGCCGATGCGTTCGCTGCTGCGGGTGGCGAAGGCGTCGTCTCGAACGTCGCCGACAGCGCACTGGCCGTTGCGCTAGCCTCCGCCGGCATCCCCGCTGATCGACGGGACCTCACGATCACGCCGGCGCAGGCCTTCGGTGCACCGCCGAGCACGGGGTACTCCGATGACCCGGTCAACACGGCCACCGGGAACTTCCTCGAGGTCGAGCGCGATCTCACCTTCGACGGTGGCTGCGCGACGCTTCTGCTGGAGCGCAGCTACAACTCGCTTGACGAGCGCATCGGCGCGTTCGGTCGTGGCTGGTCCTCGATTGTGGAGCAGCGGCTCCGTCTCGGGGACGAGGGCGCCGTCTGGGTCATGCCCGATGGTCGCGAGGTCATCTTCCCCCGCGAGGGCGCAGGGTGGGCTCGGGCGGTCGGCGAGAACTGCTGGCTCGAGGCCCGCGACGGGCTGCTGGTCGTGTCGGACTCCCGTGGGACGACCGTCGAGTTCTCCGCATCCGGGCGATGGCGCGCACACGATTCTGGTCCGGGAACGGGGATCACGGCGGAGTACGTCGACGAACGACTGGTCCGGTTGCGTCACGCGCGCGGCCGCTGCATCGACCTCGAGTGGAGCGGCGATCTGGTCGTCGCCGCACTCGCGTCCGACGGTCGCCGCGCCGAGTACCGCTACGACGAGGACCGGCTCGCGTCGGTCTCGCTAGCGGCGGGGATTCGACGGTACTCCTGGAACGACGCGGGCCTGATCGAGTCGGTGACCGCAGCGAGCGGAGTCGTGGAGGTCGTCAACGAGTACGACTCCCGACGACGGGTGCGCAGCCAGCGCTCGCCGTTCGGCCGAGCGACCCGCTACGCCTACCTCTCCGGGCGCGCGAGCGTCGTTTCCGATCTGGACGGCTCGCGCTCGAACACCTGGGTCGCCGACGCGGCAGGCCGCCTCGTCGGTGTCCTCGACTCCGAGGGCCGTCGGCAGTCGATGAGCTACGACGCTCACGGGAACCTCCTGTCGGTCGTCGAGCGCGACGGCGCCGTCACGGCCCACGCCTACGACGAGCGTGGTCGCCGTGTCCGCACGCGCACTCCTTCCGGAGCGGACGTGCGGCTGAGCTATGACGACCGTGACCGGGTGGTCGCGGTCTCGACGGGCGACAGCGTCACCTCCTACGAGTACGGGAGCGACGAGGCACGCGAGCCTGTCCTGATCGTGGATCCGGAGGGCGGGCGCACGGCACTGACGTGGAGCGACGGGCTGCTGACCCAGGTCGTCGATCCCGTCGGTGTGATGCTGCGGATGACCCACGACGAGTACGGCGACCTGGTCGCGACGACCAACGCCGACGGACGTACCGCGCGTCTCGAACGGGACGAGACCGGCCGAGTGACGGCCGCCGTCTCACCCTCCGGAGCACGGACATCCTTCCGGTACGACCCCGCTGGTCAGCTGATCTCCCGCCGCGACGCCGGCGGATCGACGTGGCAGTACGAGCGGGATACCGTCGGTCGCCTCGTCGCAACCGTGGACCCCCTCGGCGGGCGTACTGAGCTGACGTACGGCGAGCACGGCGAGACGACGCGGACGATCGATCCGCTCGGCCGCTCCATCAGCCGAGAGTTCGACGATCTCGGGAACGTCGCTGCCGCGATCCTCCCGGACGGTGCCGCCTGGCGGTTCGCCTACGACGCGGTGACAAGGCTTGTGGCGACGACCGATCCGGCCGGCGGTGTCTGGCGGCGCGAATACGACGCTACCGGTGCGCTGACCGCGACGATCGACCCGACCGGGGTTCGGCGCTCGTTCGTCATACAGGCGACGTGCATCGCTCTCGGTGACGGACCCACTCACTCGCGCGTCCGATTCGACCCGCTCGGCCGCCCGATCGCCGAGGAGGGACCCGATAATTCGGAGTCGAGGACCAGCTACGACCGCTGCGGACGGCCGGTCGAGCTCGTCGATGCGGAGGGCGGATCAACCGCGCTCCACCGCGACGCGGCTGGCCGGGTCGTCGAACAGGTGTCGCCGACGGGCGCGAGCACGAGCCTCGAGTACGACGTCTGTGGGCGTCTCTCCGGGATCGTGGACCCGGTAGGAGGCCGGACGCGCCTGGAGTACGACGCCGACGGCCGGATGGTTCGTCGAGTCGACCCTGCAGGCGGCGTCACCACGGTGGAGTACGACGCGATCGGGCGGGTCGTCCTTCGCCGGGTTCCCGGCGAGGGGACTTCGCGGTATCGCTACGACGCTGCCGGTCGGCTCATCGGGACACGCGATTCGCGGTACGGTGTGCGCCGGTTCCGCTACGACGCCGCCGGTCAGCTGGTCGAGGCAGTCAACGGTGTCGGGGGAGTGACGCGGTACGACTACGACCAGCGGGGTCGCCTGGTGACGATCGTCGATCCGGCCGGTGGAGTGACTCGGCGCGAGTACGACGCGGCCGATCGCGAGGTCGCGACCGTCGATCCGCTGGGCCGCAGGACGACCGGCGGCTACGACGCCGCTGGTCGATGGGCGTGGCAGGAGACCCCGGACGGGCACCGGTGGGACTGGCGCTTCGACGCCTTCGGCCGCGAGAAGAGTGGTCACATCGACGGAGTGCTGCACTGCGAGATCGACCGTGATCCACACCATCGTCGATTGACGATCACGGACCACACAGCGAGCGAGCCGGTCGTGCACACGCTGGAATGGGACCGCGCCGGCCGACTCCTTCACCGGCGACGGGACGGTGACGGACTCGCCTGGGAGTACAACGCCGACGGTACCCGCTCTGCCACGATCGGGCCCGAGGGTGCTGCGACGCGCTATGAAAGGGATCTCGCGGGCAGGATCACTGCGATCGAGCACCCGCTGGTCGGTCGAGCCGAGTTCTCGTACGACGCCGCCGGGCGGATCGCGTCGTCGTCCGCCGGTGGTGGCCGACAGACGTGGCAGTACCGCGACGGCTTCCTCGTTGAGCACGTCGAGGGTGGGCGCGTCACCGCTCTCGATCGCGACGGCGAAGGACGACTCTCCAGGGTGCGCAGCGGCGACGGGACGGTGGAGTACCGCTACGACCAGGCGTGCCAGCTTGTGGAGGCGAGCGGAGACGTCGTCTCCTCCTGGGCGTACGACGCCTGCGGCCGGCCGATCGCAGAAAGCACGGCGGGGAGGATGAGCAGCCGTTCGTACGACATCGCCGGTCAGCTGCGAACGATGACGGACGCCGACGGGACGGTAACCGAATACCAGTACGACGGGCTCGGCCGACGCACGGGCGCACTCGGCTCGGACGGCTCTGCACGCAGCTTCGCCTGGTCGCGTTCCGGGCGGCTGGAATCCATCGAGGACCGGCGGGCGGATGGCTCCACGTCTGTGGTGTCTCTCCACGTCGATGCGCTCGGTGAACTGGCCCGAGTGGGTTCCACGGAGCTGCGGTGGGACAGCGCCGATGCCGTTCCGTCCCTGCACTCGGTCGGGCCCCTTCCCGTTCTGGCGACTCCCGGCGGTGTCACGGGCATCGGTGAGCGCTGGGTGAGTGCCGGGTGGAGGGCGCAGCGCCCGACGCTGCCGACGAATCCGTGGGACCTCCCAGCCACCGAGGACTCCACACTGCCGTCCGAGCTCTCGCTCGCTGCCGGCGGTGGAGTCGCGGTGGCGGGCCTGGAGTGGTTGGGCCATCGGGTGTACGACCCGGCGACGCGCGGCTTCTTGTCGACTGATCCGCTGGAGCCGGTCGTCGGTTCGGGTTGGTCGGGTAATCCGTATTCATACGCGGGTAACGATCCGTTGCATGCGCTTGATCCGTTGGGTCTGCGGCCGGTGACCGATGCAGAGTTGCGTGCGTATCGGGATGGGAACAATGGTGCGTTCGCCGATGTCGGCCGGTTCGTCGTGGATGCGAATCGGTGGGCGTGGGAGAACAAGGAGTACCTCCTTGCGGGTGTTGCGGTGCTCGCCGGGATTGCGTTGATGTGTACGGGGGTGGGTGGTCCTGTTGGTCTTGCTCTGATGGCGGGTGCTGGGGCTCTTGTGTCGGGTGGTGTGTCGGTGGCGACGCAGAAGGCGGGAACGGGGTCGGTGGATTGGGGGCGGGTCGGGATTGACGCGGCGGTGGGGGCCGTCTCCGGGGCCGCGGGTGCAGGCGTCGGCGCGGCATTCGCGAAGCTGGGATCGGGGATCGCGGTGCGGACTGCCGGTGCTGCTGCTGGTGGCGCGTCTGAGGGCGCGGTGAACGGTGCCGGCACGTACCTTCTGGAACCGGGCCCGCACACACTCGATGGTCTGGTGATGGCAAGCGCTGAGAACGCCCTGATCGGCGGCGCCACCGCCGGGATTACGGCGAAGATGCCGCCGTGGTTGTCTCTCGATGACATGAAGTGTTTCGACAAATGGATTTACCGATCAAGGTATACGACGGAGCCGACTGTCATGTTCCGGGCGGGGGACATCGACGGGTATCACACGGGCGACTGGTGGTCTACGGATGCCCCTTGGAGTATCAGTCGAGTGCGTTCCGAGAAAGCGCTTCCTCCGGTGTGGCGGACTGGCGATTCTACTGTGGTCAATGCGGGTTTCTCGGCGGAGCTTTCTCCCGGTCTGCCCAGCTATGTTGGGCGAGTAGCGCGGCAGCGTAGCTTGACTGGGGAGCTGTATCCCGGGGGAACCAATCAGACCTTCATTCCTGATAGCAAGTATAGTGCGAAGGAGATTGATTCATGGCATCTTTTGCCCTGACTGATGCTGGAAAAAATCGATTCGCGGACGCGATAGACGATTGTGGCTCGTATTTTATGTCTATTGATGCGCCTGTTTCGTCTACGCGATTCGAGGAATATGCTCATACCGTGCGGAACGCTACTTCGGTCCGACAAGTGAGGCAGGTGGCATCGCTTGTCAGGGGAACGTTTGTAGGAACGATGAATGGCCTGAAGGAACGGTGCGTCCTCGATGCTGATCGGACCATCGATCGGGAGCGGACTAAAAGTTATGACGAGGCTGTGCGCACAGTGCTGAGAGAAGCAAGCTTTTTCCGATGGTGGTACTGAGAGCGTTATTCATTAGGTCTGATTCGGGCGTGTCGTTCCGAGACATCGGCTTCCCATTCGGGAGAAGAGAAGTTCCAAAGCTCGCTATTTTCGGAACGGGAAGCCGATGCGGTACGACTCTACTACAGGCCTGGATGCGGAGCAATTGACGGAGCTGATCTGTCGGATATGGCAGATTGTCGCGGGGAGGGGTGAGATTTCGGGACGCCCGGTGCTGCTGAACATTCGCGAGCAGGTCGTTATGACTTTGATCATATTGCGGCAGAACGTGAACCAAGCGACTATCGCGGATATGTTCGGTGTGTCGCAGCCCACGATTTCTCGCGCATATCGGCGGATCGTCCCGCTGATCGAGCAGGCCTGCTGTTTGTCGGGGGTGTGTTTAAAGACGAGCGTGTCTGATGGTGTGTGTAAGGAGTGGGCCTCCTGATGGAAGGAATGACTCTGTTGGCTATCGATAGGGTGTCACGTGAAGCGCGGCGCAGGACCCAGGAGGCGGGCGCTGCGCGTTTGGTCGAGTCGGGCGTGATGGATGACCTGTTCGCGAAGATCGACGCGGGCGAGATCGAGTTGGAGGGCGCTGGAGGGCTGATCCAGCAGCTGATCAAGTCCGGGCTCGAGCGGGGGTTGCAGACGGAGCTGACCGAGCACGTCGGATACGAGAAGGGCGACCCGGACGCGGCGTTTCACGAGAACTCCCGGAACGGGTCGTTCCCGAAGACCGTCGCCACGAACGTCGGCGACGTTGAGCTGCGGATCCCGCGGGATCGCAAGGGAACGTTCACGCCTCGGCTGGTCCCGACGGGCAGCCGGCGGTTGTCGCAGTTGGACGAGATGATCGTGTCGCTGTATGCCGGTGGGATGACTGTCCGCGATATCGAGCATCACCTCGCCGCGACGGTGGGCACGGAGCTCTCGCGCGAGACGATCTCGAAGATCGTCGATGAGATCTCCGACGAGGTCCTCGCCTGGCAGTCGCGGCCGTTGGAGGCGTTCTATCCGGTGATCTACCTCGACGCTCTGATCGTGAAGGTCCGCGACGGCGGGCACGTGCGCAACAAGGCCGCGCACCTCGCGGTCGGCGTTGACATGGACGGCATCAAGCATGTTCTCGGGATCTGGGTCCAGCAGGCCGAGGGCGCGAAGTTCTGGGCGTCGGTCTGCGCGGAACTCGCGAACCGCGGCGTCCGTGACGTGCTCATCGTCTGCTGCGACGGGCTGACGGGGTTCCCGGAAGCGATCGAGGCGACCTGGCCGGACTCGATGGTCCAGACCTGCGTCGTGCACCTGATCCGCAATGCCGTGCGGTTCGTCGCCTACGGGCAGCGCAAGGCCGTCGCCGCCGCATTGAAGCCGGTCTATCAAGCGCCGACCGCGGACGCCGCCAGGACCGCGCTGGAGGCGTTCACGACGTCAGAGCTGGGGCGCGCGAACCCGCACGCGGCAGCGGTGTTCGAGAGCGCGTGGGAGCGGTTCACGCCGTTCCTCGCGTTCCCGCCCGAGGTGCGCCGGGTGATCTATACGACCAACGCGATCGAGTCGCTGAACTTCCAGCTGCGCAAAGTCACGAAGAACCGCGGACACTTCCCCAACGACGCGGCCGTGATCAAGCTGCTCTGGCTCGCGATCTGCGACATCGAAGACAAACGCGCCCGCGACCGAGCCCGCGACCGAGGACGCCCCGCCGCCGAACGTCGAGCTGAGGGACGCCTCGTCGAAGGACAAGTCGTCACGAATTGGAAGAAGGCTCTCGAGCAGCTCTCGATCGCGTTTCCCGAACGAATCCACCGCTACCTCTAAACCCCCGAGGACCACGCACTTACACACACAACTTGACAGGCTCTTAAAGACGGCTATCCAGGGCCGAGTGGTCCTGGTCGACGGCACCGATGTTCCCACCGGGAACCGCGCCGTGACGGGGAGAGCGAACTACTCCGGGAAGCGACACCGTCAAGGGCTGAACGTGCACGTTGCCTCGGACGTGAACGGTAACTTGCTCTGCGTGTCCGATCCGACCCCCGGCGCTCGGCACGACCGAGCGACCATCAGCCTGTGTGGATGGGAACCGATTCTCGATAATGCCGAGTGGATAGCGGACCCAGCGTACGTCGGGACCACCGCAGTCACTCCACGGAAAAAATTTCACCACGGACAACATGATGACAACACACGTACAGCCAACCGATACATCTCCTCCATCCGTTCGGCGGTCGAAAGATGCATCGCGCACTGGAAGAACTGGAAAATCCTCAAGACCGGCTATCGCGGACGTCTTACAGAACTTCCCAACCTCATTCGCACCGTCACCCGCCTCGAACTTTACCGACTCGGCTGGTAAATGCTTATGAATAACGCTCTCTGACTCAGTTTTTACTGATTGGTGATTGACATACGTCGAAGGCGCTTTGCGGCGATCGTGCCTAAGCCGCGTGGGATTGCCGGCAAGGCTCATTCCTGTGCAAGGATAGTGCGAAGGAGATTGATTCATGGCTTCTACTGCCCTGATTGACGCCGGAAAAAATCGATTCGCGGACGCGATAGACGATTGTGGCTCGTATTTCACGTCTATTGATGCGCCTCTCGCTTCCAAGCAATTCGAGGAATATGGCCATACCGTGCGGAACGCTACTTCGGTCCGACAGGTGAGGCAGGTGGCATCGCTTGTCCGGGGAACGTTTGTGGGAACGATGACTGGCCTTGAGGAACGGTGCGTCCTCCACGCTGATCGGACCATCGATCGGGAGCGGACGAGGGGTTATGAAGAGGCGGTGCGCACAGTGCTGCGAGAAGCGCGCTTTTTTCGATGGTGGTATTGACATCCAGATTCTCCGGTATCGTGTCTGGTGAGTAGTTTCGGCCAACGGCTTGGTTCCCGGAAGGACAGGTATGCGGGTCGGCCGAACGACTCAACCGATCTCGAAGCGTCACTGCGACTCCAGTAAATATCTGGAAGGAAACACTCCTATGAAACTCTTCCGTCTGAGCGACCGACGCCGAGACGGGTACGCTGCGGCGCTCGCCCATCTGGCGGATCGATCGCCGCGAGAAACCTAGAGACTTATGCAAAATTCCCTGGCGCGCCCAGCGAACAGGCCTCTGACCAGGATTTTTGTGAAGCCCTACTCGAATTTTGCATAAGCCTCCTTTTACGCCGACCTTTTCGCCAAGCACGCCTGCCGAGCGCGAGAGGCGACGACGCTGGGGGAGATGCGGCAGGTGTGCAGGGCTGTCCTCTCCTCCTACGGGCTCAAGGACTGGGGCGTCGACAGTCAATGCGTCCGCCGACCCGACGGCTCTCTCGACGCCGAAGCGACGAATGAGCTCGGCGAGCACGCTGAGAACGTGCGGCAGCGTGCGCAGCTCATTTGGTGGCTGATCTGAGGCCCGAGGGCAGCCGACGGGTTCGCGACGCCGGGGGCCTGCTGACGCCGCACGCTCGGCGACTCCCACGCTCGGCGACTCTTCATGGAGCCGAGCGCCTCCGTCCCCCTGAATCTCCTCGGTAGGTCTAGGCACCGCCGTCCGCCGGTGTCGGGGACACCGACTGGACGAAATGGACCTCGCCGTTCAGGCTGACGAAGCCGCGGCCCACCGTCGGCGGCACCGGGAAACGGCGGGGGATCTGCGAACCGAAAAGATTGTTGTCGTTATCGATGTCGGGCTGCAGCAGCAGGATCGAACGGGAGGCCGCAGCCTTCTTCGTCCAGTTCCCGAAGTGATGACGCAGGTCGTTCGATCGGCCGGCCAGGACGACACAGAGCCCCGGCCTGCCCGACGAGATCAACCGCAGCAGCGACTGGTCGGAATCGTCCCAGCGCTCGGCGTCGTCGAGGAGGAGCAGCACGGGGCCGTCCTCCATCAGAAGCGACCCGAGAAGAGTCCGCAGCTCATCCGCGCCGACGGCGAGCCGGTCGAGGTCGGCGCCCGCCAGCGGGGACCGGCGATCACACGCGCCCCAGATCGCGACGGAGCCCGCGGCCCGCGCCGCTTCAGCCAGGGCGAGCAGCACGGTGGACTTGCCGGATCGCGCGGGGCCGGTGACGGTGATGTGCTCACCCTCGAACACCTGGAACGCCAGCGGGGCGAGGTCCGATTCGCCCAGACCGATCGGAAGCAGCCACGGCTCCTGGTCGAAGCGGGCTTTCAGCCCGAGCGCGCTCACCGCGACCCGCTCGGGGAGCGTGCCGACCGCGCTCGTCTTACTCCCGGCGTCCGGCCACAGGGCCACCACTTCGGCGATCGCCCGGTCGAGACCGACCGCTGCGGTCGCGACGTGGGTCTGCAGGAGCGACGCGACCAGGACGCAGCGACCCGGCACCGGAGCGGGCGCAGACGCCGGCTTCACGCCCGAGACGGAGTAGTCCTGTGGGTCCGCGAGGCGGAACAGCCACTTCTGCGTCGTCACCTCCTCCATGACGGAGGGGATCGCCTTCGCGCGGCTGGTCGTCACCGCGAAATGCAGGCCGAGCTCCGGTCCATCGGCGTAGGCGCGGGAGAACGCCTCCATCAGGGCTAGGCCCTCCCAGTCGGCGAACTCGTCCTTCAGCGTTGCGAGCCCGTCGATGAGCACCAGCGCCCGACGATGCTCACCGGGTGACGCCCGACGCCTGCGCACCTCGTCGCGGAGGTGACGGAGGAAACGGGTTTGCTTCTCGTGGGCACCGGCTCCCGCGCCCACGTAGGAGACGGTGTGCGGGAGGCGCGCGAGCGGGGCGCCGTCGCGGGAGCCGGCATCGAGGACGTACAGGTCGAGTTCGTCCGGTGAGAAATGGCGGGTCGCGGTCAGAGCGATCGAGGCGAGAGCCGTGCTCGTGCCGCTGCCGGGGATGCCGAGCAGGAGCAGATTCCCCTCGCCGAGGTCCCAGCCGGTCGCGACCTGGCGCTGGCGGTCGGGGTCGTCCGAGAGAGCGAACTGCAGGACGTCGTCGACGACGCGGCCGAGGTCGGATTCCTCCGCACCGAACCCACCGAAGGGCACAGCGTCGCCGAGTGGCGCCGGCCAGATCGGACGAGGTGGCGCGAATCCGGCATCGGCGTCCGCCTCCACCACGGCGTCGATCAGGAGGTCGAGATCGGTCGGTGCCGTCTCGTCGGCCGTGACCGGAGAGGGATCCTCGAGCGGCACCCCCGTGAATCCGACCAGCCGGACCTCGATCGCTTCGACCGCCGCCGCCTCCGCGCGCCCGGTGACCAGCGCGGTCTGCACCGGGGAGATGTCGTTCTGGCCGAGCTTCACGAAGGCCCGACCGGTCTGCGAGCGGGAGATCTCGGCAGCGCTCGCGACTCCGATCACGTTGGCGGAGTCGTCGCGGCTCTGCACGCGGAGAGCGACGCGGAGGTTGGTGTTCGCGAGAATGTCGTCGTTAACCACGCCCGCGGGACGCTGGGTTGCGAGGATCATGTGGACCCCGAGCGTCCGGCCGACGGCCGCGACGCTGACCAGCGAGGTCAGGACGTCGGGATGCTCTTTCGCCAGCATGGCGAACTCGTCCACGACGAGCAGGAGTCGTGGCATCGGCTCCGCCGGCGAGGTGGCCCAGTAGGCGTCGAGAGTGTCGACGCCCTCGCCCGCCGCGGCGAAGATCCGCTGACGCCGCTTCATTTCGGCCTCGAGGGCGCGCAGGGCACGGTCGGCGAGCTGCGCGTCGAGGTTGCTGATCGTGCCGATCGTGTGCGGGAGCCGCTCGCAGGCCGCGAACGCCGCTCCGCCCTTGAAGTCGATCAGCACGAAGTTGAGACGCGTCGGATCGTTCCAGGCGGCCAGGCCGGCGACGAAGGAGCGCAGGAACTCGCTCTTCCCCGAGCCGGTGGTGCCTCCCACCAGGCCGTGCGGGCCGTCGGCGACGAGGTCGAGCACGAGAGGACCGTGCTCCCCGGCTCCGACGGGCGCACGGACACCTCGTGCGCTCGACCACCACTTCCGGACGTCGGTGGCCGTCGGACGATCGGTCCCCAAGAGTGGCGGGAGCCGCACGAGCGAGGGGAGAGCCGCGCCCGCGGTGACGAGCTCGGGGTCCTCGAAGCGTGCCAGGTCTCGCGCGCAGCGCTCGGCCGTGGCGGGGGCGAGTCCGGCGAGCACCACATCCTCGACCGTCGTCCGCTCGTCGGGACGCGAGAGGACCGCCGATGCGTCCGCCCCGACCCGCACGACGACCGTGCAGGAGGCGGGGAGTTGCTCCTCCGACGCCGCGAGGACGACCCCGGAGATGCGGGTCGCGGGCTCGCGCTCACCGCGTCCGAGCCCGAGGAGCTCGCGTGCGGGGGCGTCGCGGCCCTCGGTCAGCACGTCCGAGTCCAGCACCAGGAGCACCCGCGGCGCGCGTTCGTCGCGAAGAGCGCGGAGGAGTTCGGTGCTGCGCTCGCGCCGGTCGGAGAGACGGCGCTCGCCACCGAGGAGCCGGGTGTGGGGGAGCCAGGAGGCCCAGCTCCAGTCGGAGTCGCGTCCCCGGTCGCAGAACACGCCGACGGCGAGGTCGGCCGGTCCGCAGTGGACGGCTGCCTGGCAGAGCAGGCTCCGCGCCAGGGCGAGGCTGCCCTCGCGATCGCCGACGATGCCGACAACACCCCCGTCGGCGAGATCGATCGACACGGGTGCGCTCGGGACCACGCTCTCCGCGAGGATCGCACGTACCTGCTCCTCGAGCCGTGACACTCCGCGCTGGTCGAGTGGGGGAGACCACGGGACGTCGCCCACGCCGATGTGCAGGCCGAGCACGTCCGGGGAGGTCGCGCGCCGCTGCCACAGCGAGGTGGCGGGTAGCGCTGCGCGACGGATCGTCGTCGCCGGGTCGGGCGCGTCCTCCTCGAGGCGGGCTCGCTCGAGACGTGCCGCGCGGGCGACGTCGTCGCGGAGCGTCTGCAGCGCCTCGCCGAAGCGGTGCTCCTCGGTTCGGATCGCTCGGGTGTGCCGGTGCCTCTGCTCGAACCACATGCCCACTCCGGCGACCGGACTGAGCGCGGCGAACAGGGCGTATCGGGCGTCGCCCATGATCAGGACCATCGCGAAGGCGAGGACCAGCGGCGCCGCGACGGTGATCACACTGAACTTCGTGGCGGACGCGATCTCGACGCGGGAGGGTGGGACGACCGCGTCGGCGGCGGCCGGTCGCCCCGGTCGCGGCGGCCGGTTGAAGGGCACGGTCGCATTCGCGGTCAGGTTGTTCAGGCTCCCCGGTTCGGGGGCGAGGGGCTCGTGCGGCGCGGCGCGGAGCAGGAGCGCCGCTCCTCCGGCGATGACGACCGCGGCGTCGGCCACGAGGACGCCCTCGCCGGTCGCGGGGACGCCGTCCACCAGGGTGCCGTTCGTGCTGTCCGCGTCCCGCACCCGCAGGGCGTCGCCCTCTCGGGTCGCAGAGAAGTGCTCCCAGGACGCGCTCGCCGTGTCGAGGACGACATCGGCGTGCGGGGATCGGCCGACGGTGAGCGGTCGACTCCGCGGGATCTCGATCACCGCCCCGGCCCCGAGCCCACCGGAGAGCGTGGCCGTCCAGCCGCGGACCGGTGCCGGCCGCGGCTCGGGAGAGCGGGCGATCCGTGTTCCCTCGAGCAGAAGCAGGTCGACCAGCCTGGTGTCGACCGGATGCAGGGCGGAGTCGACGGCGAGGGCCGTTCCGGACGGCGGACGATGCCCGGTGACGGCGTCGACGAGATCGCCGAGGGTCGCGGAACTGCGGTAACGCCCGAGGTCGATGTCGGTGCGGGCGTCGTCGAGGTCGAGGAGGAGTCGCATCGGTGCCCTCAGGTTCGGGTCTGCCCGGCGAACCAGAGCAGTGGCGGATCGGTGGGCCGCAGGCCGAGGTCCTGTGGCGACGCGTGCAAGGGAACGACCGCACTGGTGAGCGCGCTCGCCGTACCGAAGTCGAGCGCCGGCCCGACGAGGCCGTCGGCCGGTCCGACCGTGGATCCTGCGAGAGCGGCGGCGACCGAGGAGGGCGTGCTGCTGCCCGCTGCTGCCGCGGCTCGCACCAGCGCCACCACCGCGTCGTGGCTGGAGGCATCGGCGACTGCGGCGACGTCGTCGAACTCGCGATCTCCGAGGAGGGTCGTCCCCGCGGAGTCGTCCGCGGTCATCCGCACGGCGCCCAGGAAGGCGGAGGCCGCGCGGCCGCGCTCATCGCCGCGCAGGGCGACGGCGTCACCGGAGTCCGCACCGACGGTGGTGAGATCTCCCGAGAGAGTCCCTCCGGCGGCGATGAGTGCGGGAGCGAAGGCAGGGCTCAGGGCATCGGGCGTGAGGAGGACGGGCGCGCTCGTCCCGGCGGCCTGCAGAGCAGCGACCGCGACCGCCTGAGCGGCGGCGGGCCCGGACACGACCACGCGGTCCACCGTCTGCGTGCCCTCGAGGTGAGGTCGCGCGGCAGCGATCAGGGCGTCAGCGGTGGCCCCCGGGTCGGCAGTCACCGTCGCAGCGGGCGAGAGACCGTGCGGGGTGCCGCCACCGGCATCGACGAGGAGCACTCGGGCGTCGGCGCCGACCACCTCCACGAGTGCCGCGTCCGCCGCCGCGGTGTCCGGCGTGATCAGCCAGGCACCGTCGCCGGACCCGGCCGGGTCGCCGCCGTAGGGGAGGACGAGGGCGATCCCCGCGGCTCGGGCGGCCTCCACCGCGGCGCCGGTGTGCCCTCCACGAGTCGCGAGCACGATCCCCGACACGTGCTCGCCTGCCAGCTGCTCGATCGCGGCACGCGCTCCCTCGGGTGTCCCGTGATCATCGGCGGCGACGAGACCGACCTCGCACCCGCCCATCTCGAACCGGCGCGCGGCGACGACGGCTCCGTTCGCCGCATCCTTCCACTCCGCGCCCTCGCCCGGAGCCGCACTGAGGGAGACGACGACCCCGAGCTGCAGCTGCTCGGGCACCCGGGCGCAGGAGAGACCGACGGGGAGCGCCGCGACCGCGGTCGTTGGCGCCGATTGCGGAGGGAGGAGCGAGACGAGTGCCCCGCCGAGGGCCAGTAGTGCGCCGACCGTCGCGCCGATCAGCAGAAGTGTTCGCCGGTTTGGCCGGGACCGCGGCGCGGCGCGGCGAGCGAGGCGAGTCATCGGACGTCCCCGATCCGGAAGGAGTAGACAGTCTGCGTCCGTGTGCCGTCGGGGAGCTCGAGGTGGAACGCCGGCAGCGCGTCTGCGGCCCGGATCGAGGCCCGCTCCTGCGCTTGGGTGAGGAGGATTCCGGAGACGTCCTCGGAGCGGACCGCGGCATAGCCCTGAGCGCTCTGCGAAGCGAGGGCGAGCTGCACGTCCGCCGTGCCGACCTTGGCGGCGCTCGTGGTCATCGATCCGAGCAGGCCAGACCCGCCGACGCTCCGATCGCCCAGGTCGAGAAGCACCTTGTGCAGATCCGCGGCGAGCAAAGCGGAGGCCGCCTCGGTGTCGCGTGTGGAGGCGTCGATGGTCGTAGCGATCCTCGCGAGTGAGTCGCGGGTGCGCTCGGAGACCGCCTCCCCGATGCGGGCCTCAGCGGTGCTGAGTGCCTGATGCTCGGCATCGACGGTCGCTGCCGCGTCGGTGCGAATCCCGGACGCCGCCCCGTGCAGTCCCGACACCGACCGGCCGAACATCGCGGCGATCGCCTCGGCGTCGGCCTCCGACCGGGTCGATGCGCGTCGCACCTGCTCGTCGAGGAGCGCGGAGACCGCCGAGGAGGCGGCCGCATCGGCCTCGGCGAACGCCTGCTCGATCGCCGGGGCGAGGGCGTCCTGCTGAGCGCTCAGAGCGTCGACGCGCACGCCGAGCGCGTCGCGTCGGGCCGTCAGCGCAGCGGCATCGGTGCGAAGCGCGGTGAGCAGCCCGGTGAGGCGCGCGTCGTCGGAGCCGGCGGTCGCTGCGGCCGCGGCCACGTCGCTGCGGAGCGTGGCGAGCGCGGTCCGAAGCTCGGTGAGGTCGGCACCGGCGCCGGTGTCGCCGACGGCCGAGGCGACCGACGTCCACGCCTCGACCTGCTCCTTCAGCCGGTCGGCCACGGGGGCGGAGTAGCCCTTGGGCGTGTCGAGACGGCCCTTGCCGGAGCAGGGAGTCGCGGTGAGATAGGCCCGGAGCTCCTCGACGGAGCTGCGCGAGAGTCCGGTGGGAGCGCTCGTCGGGCGCGAGGTCGGAGACGGGGTCGGAGTCGTCGCGGTGGGAGTCGCGGGCAGCAGCTCGCAGAGCCGATCGGCCAGGTCCTGGTTCTGCGCCGACAACGAGCCCGCGGTACTCGGTGTGCCGATTTCGTCGAGCGCGGTCGTCGCGGCCGCGCCGACCGAGGCGACTGCCGTCTCCAGCTCGCCAGCGCCGGTGTCGAGCCCATCGAGGGTCGATGACAGTCCGGCCAGAGCCTCCGCGACGGATCCGTCCGGATCCGCGAGAGCACCGACGGCGCTCGAGGTCGCATCGACTCGGCTCGAGAGCGCGGCGTACTCCGCCTGCACCCCGGCCATCAGCTCGGGCTGTAAGGAGTCCACGAGCTCCTGCCCGCGACCGAGTAGCCCGAGCAGCACTGCGTCCACTGCGGCGCCGGAGGCGGCGAGCGAGCAGGTCATCGAGGGAGCGGTGCAGGCCTCGGCGGACGGCGCCTCCGGTCCGACGGCGCTGCGGAGCGCGGCGACGACCTCGTCCCGACAGGATCCGGTGGCCGTTCCGTAGGCGTCGAGCTCGGTCGTCAGGCGCAGCAGCTCCGAGTGGATCGAGCTGGGGCCGCTGCTGCCGCGCTCGACGGCTACGGCACAGCCGCTGCCCGAGAGCTTCGGCGTCGGCACCGTGGCGGACGTGTCGCCGAGCATTGCATCGACCGCGTCGATTGCCTGGGAGAGCTGCTGCAGCAGGCCGGACTCGGTGCCCGAGACCGTCTCCGACAGCTGGGACTTCAGCGTGGTGAGCTGCCCGGAGAGGCCCTGCATCGAGGCTGCCGTCGAGGCACTGCTGCTGCGCAGCTCCTCCGCCGTGCGGACGCCGAGCGTCTCGGAGGTCGCGTCGAGCGAGGTCCGTACTTCGGCGACGGTCGTGCCCGCCTGGGTGAGCAGGTCGTCGACGGCGGTGATCACCTCGATCGTGCGACGCTCGAGCGCGAGCGGCGAGGCGGCTCCGGTGTCGAAGGCCGCGTCGAGGGCACCCGCGATCGTCGGATCGGTGCTCAGCCCCGGCTGCACCGCCAGATCGAACGCGGGGACGGAGAAGTCGGTGACGTCCGCCACGAGTGTCAGCGTGGCGGTCGCGCCTCCGCCGGGCGGTGCGAGGAGGGAGGCCCACTGCACGACGGCGTCGCCGTGATCGTCGCGGCTCAGCACGCCGTTTGTGACGGCGCCCGACTCGCTCGAGGTGACCACGCGGCTCGGTGAGACGCCCGGCAGGACGGTCGAGGCGACGATTGTCAGCGGAGCGCCCACGAGCGCCGCGCGGCTCGCTGAGCGCCCAGCCACATCGAACGCGACCTCCTCGGCATGCACCGTCAGATTCTCGATCGCGAGTGAGATCTCTACCCGACCGGAGCGGCCCGCGAGCCCGGCCAGATCGGTGCCCGAGGCGTCGTCGGTGCGCCAGGTGGCGCGGATGCGGACCGGTAGGTCGGCGGCGACGGCGTGGGGATCGTAGGCGGTGGTCGTGACCGCGGTGTGGGACGCGTCGTCCCCGACGCCGAGGGCCGTCCCCTCGATCGCCCGCACGCCTCCGTCGGTCGAGGCGGACACGCTGACCGATTGCAGCACCCGCGACGCGGTGAGGGGCGGCGGCGCCGGCGGCGTGCAGCCCGCCAGCAGTCCGGTTGTGGCCGCGAGCGCGGCTCCGACGAGCGTCCTACGAATTCTCGTGCGCACTCTGTCCACCCCTCGTTTCGACGGGGCGCCGGTGGCGCCGCTCTCATCGACATGAGCGATGCTCGCAGAGAGGACGGGTGCAGGGAGGCGTTTGGCGCGCGGTGACCGGCACTGCGCGCCAGGGTCAGATCAGCTTCAGTTTCCTCCGTAGCGCCTGCACATGCCCGGTCGCCCGGACCCCGTACTGAGCGAATTCCAGTGCACCCTCAGCCCCGACCACGAACGTCGAGCGCAGGACGCCGACGACCGTCTTGCCGTAGAGCTTCTTCTCGCCCCAGACCGCGTAAGCACGGTGGACCGTCATGTCGGGGTCGCTCAGCAGCGGGTAGGTGATGCCCTGCGCGTCCGCCCACCGACGCAGGGCGTCCGGGGTGTCGCGCGAGAGCCCGAGCACCTCGTAGCCGGACTCTCGGAGGGACGCCGCGTTGTCGCGGAAGTCGCACGCCTCCGTGGTGCAGCCGGGGGTGTCCGCTTCGGGGTAGAAGAAGAGGATGACTCGACGCCCGTGGTACTCCGCCAGCGAGACGGGCTCCCCGTCCTGGTTCGGCAGCGTGAAAGCGGGAGCGGTGTCGCCGACGGCGAGGCGCGCCTCGGTCGGGAGGGGGGAGAGGTCGGTCATCGTCTGCTTCCGTCGGTCGTGGCGAAGGTGGTGAGGAGGCGCTGGAGCGAGTCGAGCCGCTCCGGTCCGCTGGCGCCCAGCAGGCCGCCCTCGACCGCCTCGATGATCGCGCAGTCGGGGGAGTCGGGCAGGTGCGTGCAGCCCCGCGGGCAGTCCTGCGCGATCACGGCGAGGGTCGTGAAGGCGCCGAGAATGTTGTCGGTGTTCACGTGGCCGAGTCCGAACGAGCGGACGCCGGGGGTGTCGATCACCCAGCCGTGTCGGTCACTGCGCTGCACGCGCAGCGAGACAGTGGAGGAGGAGGTGTGCCGGCCGCGGCCCGTCACCGTGTTGACGTGCCCGGTGGCGCGGTGCGCATCCGGGACGAGCTTGTTGACGAGCGTCGACTTGCCGACTCCGGAGTGCCCGACGACGACGGTCTCGTGGCCGAGCAGGGCCTCGGCGATCTCGTCGACGGGCGGCTCGTCCTGGCTCGAGAGGAACACGCGCAGGTCGAGCCCCTCGAAGTTGCGCAGGAACGGGGCCGGGTCCGCGAGGTCGGTCTTGGTGATGCAGAGCATCGGAGTGATCCCGGCGTCGAAGGCCGCGACGAGGTAGCGGTCGACCAGGCGCGTGCGCGGCTCGGGGTCGGCAGCGGCCACCACGCACAACATCTGGTCGGCGTTCGCCACGATCACGCGCTCGATCGCGTCGGTGTCATCGGCGCTGCGGCGCAGGAGGGTCGAGCGCTCGCGGATGCGGACGATCCGCGCGAGGGTCCCCTCATCCCCGCTGGAGTCGCCGACCACGTCGACGCGATCGCCGGCGACGATGGCCTGCCGCCGCAGCTCGCGGGCGCGAGCTGCCGTGAACTCGTGCTCCTCGGGCGTCCCGTCGCCGATCATCACCGTGTAGCGGCCGCGGTCGACTCCCAGCACCATCGCGCTCTCGGCGTCCTGGTAGGCCGGCCGGTTCTTCGTGCGCGGCTTGGTGCCCTTCGGATTCGGCCGCACCCGCGCGTCCGATTCGTCGTAGCCGTCGAAGTCGTCGAGAGCGCCGTCGGCGTCGAGGCCGCTGTCCGTCCACCACGACACGGGTCAGACCGATCGGGCGAGGGTCGACCACAGCTCCGGGAACTGGGGGAGGGTCTTCGCCGTCGTGGCGATGTCCTCGATCACCACGCCGGGGACGACCAGCCCGATCAGCGCACCGGCGTGCGCCATCCGGTGATCGGAGTAGGTGCGCCAGCGTCCGCCGTGCAGCTCGGCGGGCTCGATCCGCAGGCCGTCCGCGAGTTCGGTGACGATCCCGCCGAGGCCGGTGATCTCGGCGGCGAGCGCGGCGAGGCGATCGGTCTCGTGGTGGCGGATGTGGCCGATGCCGGTGAAGGTGCTGGGGGTGGAGGCGAGCGCTGCGAGGGCCGCGAGGGCGGGAGCGAGCTCGCCGCCCTCGGAGAGGTCGAGGTCGACACCGAGGATCTCGTCGCCGCCGGTGACCACGAGGTCCTGCCCGTCGCGCTCGACGACGGCGCCGAACAGCGGCAGGATCCGCTCGAGATGCGCTCCGACCTGCGTCGTGACCGCGGGCCAGTGCCGCAGGCGGACGCGACCGCCGGTGACGAGCGCCGCCGCGAGGAACGGCGCCGCATTCGAGAGGTCGGGCTCGATCAGCACGTCGGCACCTGCGATCGGCTGCGGCGCGACCGCCCACTCGCCCTCGGCGGGTGTGCCCACCTCGACTCCGCGGGCCGCCAGAGCGGCAATCGTCATGTCGATGTGCGGTCGCGAGGGAACCGCGCTGCCCTCGTGGCGCAGGTGCAGCCCCTCGTCGAATCGCGCACCGGCCAGCAGAAGAGCCGAGACGAACTGGCTCGATCGGGAGGCGTCGACCACGACATCTCCGCCGCGGACGGACCCCGAGCCGTGCACGGTGAAGGGGAGCGCGCCGCGACCGTCATCGGCCACGTCGACTCCGAGCGAGCGGAGAGAGGTGACCGTGGCCCCCATCGGCCGTTTCGCAGCATACGCGTCGCCGTCGAAAGTGGTCGGGCCGAGCGCGAGGCCGGCCAGCGGCGGGACGAAGCGCATCACAGTGCCGGCGAGGCCGCAGTCGACCGTGGTCGAGCCGAGCAACTCCTCGGCCGGCTCGACGACGAGGTCGGGACCGAAGTCACCGGTCGCGCCCGTTTCGCGGATCGTGGTTCCGAGCGAGCGCAGCGCCTCGATCATCAGAGCGCTGTCGCGCGAGTGCAGCGGCGCTCGGAGCGTCGAGGGCCCGTCTGCCAGCGCCGAGAGCACGAGCTCGCGGTTGGTCAGCGACTTGGAGCCGGGCAGGCCGACCTCGGCGTCGAGGGCGCCGGCCGCCAGAGGTGCGGGCCAGGAGTCGTCGCCGGGCAGCGCACGGGCGTCGCCGTACGGATCGAACTCAGGAGCGGAATAACGCGAGAAGACCATCGGTTGTCAGGATAGTCGGCGCGCAGGGCGTCGGCCGGAGCGTGACGGAGGTGGAGCATGACAGCAGCACCCTCGACCCTCCCGCTCACCCGCAGGCGACCTCGACCCGCAACCCCGGTCCTACGCCGCGCCGCCGCCCTAGAATCGCTCGTGATGACTCGCGATGACGAACCCCGCACCACCTCCGCCGACGAGGCTCCCGCGCCCGCCGATGCGGAGCAGACGATCGTGGAGACCGTCGAGGAGTCCCTGGACGACGCTCCGGTCGAGGCACCCGTCGATCTGCGGTCCCTCTTCGAGCAGCAGGCCCTGCCCTTCATCGACCAGCTCTACGCGGCGGGTCTGCGGATGACGAAGAACCCCTCGGACGCGCAGGACCTCGTGCAGGAGACGTTCGCGAAGGCGTTCGGCGCATTCCGCCAGTTCGAGCAGGGCACCAACCTCAAGGCCTGGCTCTACCGCATCCTCACCAATACCTTCATCAACTCGTACCGCAAGAAGCAGCGCGAGCCCTACCAGAGCGCGATCGACGAGTTGGAGGACTGGCAGCTCGGCGGCGCCGAGTCGACCACCGCCACGTCCAGCCGCTCGGCCGAGGCGGAGGCGATCGACCATCTCCCCGACACCGCGGTGAAGGAGGCGCTCCAGGCGATCCCGGAAGACTTCCGGCTCGCCGTCTACTTCGCCGATGTCGAAGGCTTCTCCTACCAGGAGATCGCGGACATCATGAAGACCCCCGTCGGGACCGTCATGAGCCGGCTGCATCGCGGCCGGCGGATGTTGCGCGAACGACTCACCGACTACGCACGCGAGCGCGGATTCCGCGCCGCATTCACCACCGGGAGCACGACATGACCGACAGCGGCTGCACGAAGGCGAAGGCGGAACTGGAGGAGTACCTCCACAACGAGCTGTGCAAGGAGGACGCCGCCGACATCCGCGAGCACATGGCCGGATGCGTCGACTGCACCGACGAGGCGAAGGTCGGCGTCGTGCTGACTGTTGCCGTGCAGCGCGCCTGCAAGGAGACGGCGCCGGAGGACCTGCGTGCCCAGGTGCTCGGCATGCTCCGCGACGAGCACGCTGCGCACTCGTCCGCTCCTGCGCGCCTCTAGTCGAGCCGCTCGAAGCACCGCCGGCTCGCGAGAACAGGTCCGGCTCGCCGGATCGCGAGGATCCGACGAGCCGAACAGGATGTCGCGAGCCCGAGTCAGCGGCTGAGGGCCCGCGACAGCAGGTCGGCCTGCTCTGCGGCGTGCCGCTTGGCCGAGCCGGCCGCGGGGGAGGCTGCCGCCGGACGCGACACCACACGGATCGGGCGGCCCAGCGTCGGAGCCACCTCGAGCGCGATGAACGGCCAGGCTCCCTGGTTCTCGGGCTCGTCCTGCACCCAGACGAACTCCGCGTCGGGGTAGCGCTCGGCGATGCCGCGCAACTCCTCGATCGGCGCCGGGTAGTACTGCTCGACCCGGACCAGTGCGATGGCGTCGTCCGGCTTCTTCTCCAGCTCGGCCTTGAGGTCGTAGTGGACCTTGCCGGCGTGCAGCAGCACGCGCCGCACGGCCGAGGCGTCCTGGATCCGCGCATCGTCGATCACCGGTTCGAAGCGGCCCGAGGTGAAGGCCTCGACGGGACTCGACGCTCCGCGCAGGCGCAGCATCGCCTTCGGGGTGAAGACGACGAGCGGACGGCGCGGCCGCGAGTAGGCCTGTCGGCGCAGCAGGTGGAAGTACGACGCCGGCGTCGACGGGCGCGCGACGGTCATGTTCCGCTCGGCGCACATCTGCAGGTAGCGCTCGATCCGGGCCGACGAGTGGTCGGGCCCCTGGCCTTCGTAGCCGTGCGGAAGCAGAAGCACGAGTGAGGAGCGCTGGCCCCACTTCTGCTCGGCCGACGAGATGAACTCGTCGATCACGATCTGGGCGCCGTTCGCGAAGTCGCCGAACTGCGCCTCCCACAGCACGAGCGAGTCGGGCCGCTCGACCGAGTAGCCGTACTCGAATGCCATCGCCGCGTATTCCGAGAGCAGCGAGTCGTAGATCCAGAGCCGTGCCTGCTGCTCCGAGAGGTTCATCAGCGGCAGCCACTCCTGGCCGTTCTCGCGGTCGTGCAGCACGGCGTGGCGCTGGACGAAGGTGCCGCGGCGGGTGTCCTGGCCGACCAGTCGCACCGGGGTGTCCTCGAGCAGGAGTGAGCCGAGTGCGAGCAGCTCGCCGAACGCCCAGTCGATCGAGCCGGAGCGGCTCATCTCTGTGCGCTTGGTGAGGAGCTGCTGGAGCTTCGGGTGCACGGTGAAGCCCTCGGGCGGAGTGGTGAACGCGTCGCCGATGCGGGTGATGACCTCGTTCTTCACTCCGGTCACCTCGGGCTCGCCCGGGTAGTCCTCGCCCTGCTGCGCGTCGGGCAGCTCGAGGTCGGCCACGGAGTCGCCATTGGCGGTGATCACGGGGATCGCGCCGGTCTGCGCCGCGTGCGTCTCGGCGAAGGCGCGCTCCAGGCGGTCCTGGAAGTCCTGGTGCGCGTGGTCGTACTCCTCCTCGGTGATGTCGCCGCGGCCGACGAGCGCCTCGGTGTAGAGCTTGCGCACCGAGCGCTTCGCCTCGATCAGGCTGTACATCAGCGGCTGAGTCATCGAGGGGTCGTCGCCCTCGTTGTGCCCTCGGCGGCGGTAGCAGATCAGGTCGATGACCACGTCGCGGTGGAAACGCTGGCGGTATTCGAACGCGAGCTGGCCGACATGCACGACGGCCTCCGGGTCGTCACCGTTCACGTGGAAGATCGGCGCCTGGATGGACTTCGCGCCGTCGGTCGAGTAGATCGAGGTGCGCGCCTCGTGCGGCGGGGTCGTGAATCCGACCTGATTGTTGATGTTGATGTGGATCGTGCCGCCGGTGCGGTACGCGCGCAGCTGTGACATCTGCAGGGTCTCGACGACCACGCCCTGCCCCGCCATCGCCGCGTCGCCGTGGACGAGGATCGGCAGCGTGGTGAACGTGCCGATGGGCTTGCGGTCCTGCTTGGCACGGACGATGCCCTCGAGCACGCCGTTGACGGCCTCGAGGTGGGAGGGGTTCGCCGCGAGGTACACGGGGATCTCCTCGCCCGCCGCGCCGCGGAAGGTGCCCTCGGTGCCGAGGTGGTACTTCACGTCTCCGGAGCCCTGGACCGTGCGCGGGTCCTGCGTGCCCTCGAACTCGCGGAAGATCTGGCCGTAGGTCTTACCGGCGATGTTGGTCAAGACGTTCAGACGGCCGCGGTGGGCCATGCCGATCGCGACCTCGTCGAGCTGCTCGTCGGCCGCGCCCTGCAGGACGGCGTCCAGGAGCGCGATGAGCGACTCCCCGCCCTCGAGCGAGAAGCGCTTCTGGCCCACGTACTTGGTCTGCAGGAAGGTCTCGAAGGCCTCGGCCTCGTTGAGCTTGCCGAGGATGCGCAGCTGCTCGTCGTGGCCCGGCTTCTCGTAGCCGCGTTCGAGCTTGTGCTGCATCCAGGCGCGCTGGTCCGGATCCTGGATGTGCATGTATTCGACGCCGACCGTGCGGCAGTACGAATCGCGCAGGATCCCGAGAATGTCGCGGAGCTTGAGCTGGCGCTTGCCGCCGAAGCCGTCGGTGACGAACTCGCGGTCGAGGTCCCAGAAGGTGAGTCCGTGGCTCTCGATGGCGAGGTCGGGGTGGGAGCGCTGCACATACTCCAGTGGATCCACGTCGGCCATCAGGTGGCCGCGGACGCGGAACGAATTGATGAGCTCCTGCACGCGGGCGGTCTTGGAGACGCGCTCGGCGAGATCGACGGCGATGTCGGTCGACCAGTGGATCGGGTCGTACGGGATGCGCAGTGCGGCGAAGATGTCCTCGTAGAAGTCGCGGCCGCCGAGCAGTAGCTCGTGCACGATCCCCAGGAATTCGCCCGAGCCGGCGCCCTGAATGACGCGGTGGTCGTACGTCGAGGTGAGGGTGATGGTCTTGCCGATGCCCAGCTCGACCAGCGTCTTCTCGGACGCGCCCTGGAACTCGGCCGGGTATTCGAGGGCGCCCGCGCCGATGATGCAGCCCTGGCCCTTCATCAGCCGGGGGACGGAGTGGACCGTCCCGATGCCGCCGGGGTTCGTCAGCGAGAGGGTGGTGCCGGCGAAGTCGCCGGCGACGAGCTTGTTGCCGCGGGCGCGCTTGACCAGGTCCTCATAGGCCGAGAGGTAGGCGGTGAAGCTGAGCGTGTCGGCCCGCTTGATGCTCGGGACGAGCAGGGCACGGGTGCCGTCGGGCTTGGGCATGTCGATCGCGATGCCCAGGTTGACGTGCGCGGGAGCGACGACCGCCGGCTTGCCGTCGACCTCGTCGTAGAAGACGTTCTGGCTCGGGAAGTCCTTGAGAGCGCGGATGAGCGCCCAGCCGATCACGTGGGTGAACGAGACCTTGCCGCCGCGGGTGCGGCGCAGGTGGTTATTGATCACGATGCGGTTGTCGATCATCAGCTTCGCCGGGATCGTGCGGACGCTCGTGGCAGTGGGGATGCTGAGGCTGGCGTCCATGTTCGTCGCGAGGCTTTTCGCCATACCGCGCAGTGGAGTGACGACGTCCTCGTCCGGCGTGGAGTCCTCCGCCGCAGGCTTGCTCACCGGCGCGTCGGCCGGGATCGGCTGGGCCTTGGGCTGCATCGACGTGGTGCGGGAGGCGGGGGTCTGCTCGGAGGAGGTGGCGGCAGGATGGGTCACCGCACCTCCGCCGCTCGAGGAGATCCGCTCGGCGGCCGGTGCCTGCTTCGCCGCGGCGGGGGCGGGCGCCGGCGCCGTCTTGCCGGAGTTCGCGAGCTGGGCGCCGTAGCGCTCGAGAATCGGCCACCAGGACTCGTCCACCGAGGCCCGGTCGGCTCTGTACTGCTCGTACAGCTCCTCCACGAGCCACTCGTTGGCTCCGAAGTCCTCCGCGCCCTGCTCTGTTCCTGCTCCGGTCAACTGGCTCGACACAGCCGATCGCCCACTCTCTCCGTTGATTCGTCTTCGATCATCCGGACGGGCCCGTCGCATCCCTCGGCTCCTGCTCCCGCAGCGGAGGAGGTCGTCCTCGCACCACGGGAACCGGTGCCCTCGCCTGGTCCCGTCCCGGTCGCCCAGCCTAGCCCCGTTCCCTGCACGGCCGACCCGGGGCCGCGCCGCAGTAGCGTTTCCTCATGCGTTTCTCTGGCGGCACCCCCTCAGGCGACCTCACCTACTCGGACGTGTTCCTCGTCCCCGGCCGCTCGTCCGTGACGAGCCGCCTGGACGTGTCCCTTGCTCCGGGCGACGGCACGGGGGCGACGATCCCGATCGTCTCCTCGAATATGAACTCCGTCACGGGGCAGCGTCTGGCGGCGACGCTGGCTCGCCGCGGCGGCCTCGGTGTCCTCCCGCAGGACATGCCCCTGCAGGCCCTGGACGCCGCGATCCGCTGGGTGAAGCGCCAGCCGGTCGCCTTCTCCGGCGCCCTCACCGCCTCGCCGGCCACCACCGTGGAGGAGGCGCTGCGCATCCTGCCGGCCGTCGCCGGCCACGGGTTTGTGGTGCAGGAGGAGGACGGCGCGATCCTGGGCTGTGTCCCGGCCTCGCGCCTGGCGACCGCCCTGCCGGACGCGCGGCTGGGCGACCTCGTGCACAGCGCCACTGCCTCCATCGACGCCGACGACGTGCCCACCGCGCGCGCCGCCTTCGATCTCATGGTGGCCGCCGACCTCGACTTCGCCCCGGTGCTGCACCACGGCGCTCTGGTCGGCACGCTCTCGCGCACCGGCGCGCTCCGCTCCACCGTCTACGACCCCGCCCTGGACGCCGACGGGCGGCTGCGCGTCGCGGCGGCGCTCGGCATCAACGGCGATGTGGAGGCGAAGGCGCGCGCGCTCGTCGCGGCGGGCGTCGACGTGCTGGTCCTCGACACCGCGCACGGCCATCAGGAGGGGATGCTGCGGGCGCTCCGGACGGTCTCGGCGCTCGATCTCGGCGTGCCGATCGCGGCGGGCAACGTCGTCACGGCCGATGCGGTGCACGACCTCGTCGACGCGGGGGCGGACATCCTCAAGGTCGGTGTCGGCCCCGGCGCGATGTGCACGACCCGGATGATGACGGCGGTCGGTCGCCCGCAGTTCTCGGCGGTCCTCGAGACGGCGGAGCGCGCTCGCGAGCTGGGCGCCCACGTCTGGGCGGACGGCGGTGTGCGCTACCCGCGCGACGTCGCCCTCGCGCTGGCTGCGGGCGCCGCCTCCGTGATGATCGGCTCCTGGTTCGCGGGCACGATCGAGGCGCCGGGGGAGCTGCGCAGTGACGCGGCTGGCCGGATCTACAAGGAGAGCTGGGGTATGGCGTCGGCCAAGGCGGTGCAGGAGCGATTCGACCGCCTCGACGCGTACGAGTTGGCCCGCAAGCGCCTCTTCGCCGAGGGCATCTCCTCCTCCACCATCTATCTCGACCCGCTGCGCCCCTCGGTCGAGGATCTGCTCGACATGATCACCTCGGGCGTACGTTCCTCTTTCACGTACGCCGGCGCCCGGAGCGTGGCCGACTTCCACGAGCGCGCGCACGTCGGCCTCCAGTCCGCCGCAGGCTACGAGGAGGGCAAGGCGCTGCCGGTCAGCTGGTGAGCGGTCCCCGCGTGCTAGAACCGAGCCCATGACCATCGTCGACAACGCCGTGTACGTCGACGGCCGCCGGATCCGGAACCCCGACTCGCTCGAGGACACCTTCGAGTTGATGCGGGACGAGCGCGGTATGGCCTGGATCGGGCTGTACCGGCCGAGCCGCGAGGAGGTCGAGGCGGTCGCTGAGGAGTTCGGCCTGCATCCGCTCGCCGTGGAGGACGCGCTCAGCGGGCACCAGCGGGCCAAGCTCGAGCGCTACGACGACGGGCTGTTCGTGGTGTTGCGGCCGGCGCGCTACGCGGACGCCGCCGAGGCGGTCGTCTTCGGCGAGCTGCACGTCTTCGTGGGCCCGGACTTCGTGGTGACCATCCGGCACGCCGACTCGCCGGACCTCGCCCGAGTGCGGCGGCGGCTGGAGGAGGATCCGGCGCTGCTGGCCCGAGGCCCGGAGGCCGTCCTCTACGCGATCCTCGACCAGGTCGTCGACGAGTACGCGCCCGTGGTCTTCGGCGTGCAGGGCGACGTGGACGAGATCGAGGACCAGCTCTTCGGCGACGACTCCGAGGACGGACTCTCGGAGCGCATCTACCGCCTCTCGCGCGAGGTCATCCACTTCCAGCGCTCGGTGCAGCCGCTGACCGCGCTGGTGCACGAATTGCTGCAGGAGTCCGCGCCCGCGGAGGGGGAGCCCGCGCCCTCGCCGGAGCGGATCGAGCTGCGCCGTTCCCTGCGCGACGTGCTCGATCACACCATCCGGGTCACGGAGGCGGTCGACTCCCTCCGCGCGATCCTGGACAAGGCGCTCACGGTGCACTCCACCTTGGTCTCGCGGCGCCAGACCGAGGCCGGGCTCGCTCAGAACGACGTGGTCCGCAGGATCTCCTCGTGGGCGGCGATCCTGTTCGCTCCGACGCTCGTGGCCGGCATCTACGGGATGAACTTCGACGACATGCCGGAGCTGCACTGGCGGCTCGGCTACCCCTGGGCGCTGGGCCTGATGGTGCTGTTCGGATTCGCGCTCTACGCGGTGTTCAAGCGGAAGAAATGGCTCTGACCAAGCGCCGCGGAGCAGTCCCGCCCCTGGCCCCCGCCCGGTAGACTCGACGCCACAATGGACGACCCTCCCTCTGCGCATCCGCCCTGTGCTGACTTCTTCTGTGCTGACTTCTCCTGTGCTGACCATTCCTGTGCTGACGTCTCCTGTGCTGACCATTTCTGTGCCGCCGCTTTCCCGGTCCGGCTCGTTCAGTACGGCTCGCACCACGCTCTCGTGACCGGGGGCGCGCACCGTGGGAAGTGAGTGGCTCCTGCTCGGCGTCGGCCTCCTGCTGACGGTGGGCACCGGCGTCTTCGTCGCCAGCGAGTTCGCGCTGGTCAACCTCGACCGCGCCGACCTCGAGGCCCGACGCGACCGCGGCGAGACCCGCCTCGGGATGACGATCGCCGCACTCCGGGTCACCTCGACGCACCTCTCGAGCGCGCAGCTGGGAATCACGCTCACGACGCTGCTGACCGGGTACACGATGGAGCCGGCGCTCTCGACGCTGCTCCAGGAGCCGTTCAGCGGGCCCGGCATTCCGGAGGAGGCGCTCGCGCCGGTGATGACGGTCGTCGCGATCGTCATCGCGACCCTGCTGTCGATGATCCTCGGCGAGCTGGTCCCCAAGAACTTCGCCCTCGCGCTGCCGCGAGCGACCGCGAAGCTCGTCGTACCGCTCCAGACCGCGTTCACGACGGTGTTCCGCCCGGCCGTCGCCCTGCTGAACGGCAGCGCGAACGCCCTGCTGCGCCTGGTCGGCATCGAGCCGAAGGAGGAGCTCTCCGGCGCCCGCAGCGCCGAGGAGCTCTCGAGCCTCGTGCGCCACTCGGCCAGTGCCGGACTGCTCGAGGAGGACACTGCCGACCTGCTCGGGCGCACCCTCCGCTTCTCCGCTCTGACCGCGGGCGACGTGATGACGCCGCGCCTGCGCCTGTCGACGGTCGAGCGGGCGAGCACGGCCCAGGACGTGCTCGACCTCGCCCGCACCACCGGGTTCTCTCGCTTCCCGATCACCGACGACGACATCGACGACATCGTCGGAGTCGTGCACGTCAAGCAGGCCGTCGCGGTGCCCCGCGGCAAGCGTTCGGACGTGCCGGTCACGGCGCTGCGCTCGGAGCCGCTCCGCGTCCCCGAGACGATGAAGCTCGACGTGCTGCTCACGGAGCTGCGCGGGCGGGGCTTCCAACTCGCGGTCGTCGTCGACGAGTACGGCGGAACGGCTGGCGTCGCGACGCTCGAGGACCTCGTCGAGGAGCTGGTCGGCGAGGTCGCCGACGAGCACGACCGCTCCCGCGCCGACGTGGTGAAGCTCCCCGGCTCCACCACCTTCCCCGGAATGCTCCGCCCCGACGAGGTCCTCGACCGCGCGGGCGTCCACATCCCCGAGGAGGGACCCTACGAGACGGTCGCCGGCTTCGTGATGAGCGAGCTCGGCCGCCTCCCCGCCGTCGGCGACCAGGTCGACGTCGAGGGCGGCTCCCTCCGCGTCGAGCGGCTCGACGGCCGCCGCATCGACCGCCTCCGCTTCACCCCGGACCCCGACGCGGATCCCGACGGGATCCCCGATCCGCTCGCCGACGTCGCCCGCGGACACCGCGGCCGGAAGGAGACCGACGATGAGTGACTGGGCCGGAATCGCCTGGCTCGTGGTGCTCCTCGCCGCGAACGCCTTCTTCGTCGGAGCGGAGTTCGCGGTCATCTCCGCGCGCCGCTCCCAGATCGAGCCCCTCGCAGAGAGCGGACGTCGCAGCGCGATCACCGCGCTCGCCGCGATGGAGCACGCAACCCTCATGCTCGCGACCACGCAGCTGGGTATCACGGTCTGCTCGCTGCTGATCCTGAACGTCAGCGAGCCGGCGATCCACCACCTGCTCGAAGTGCCGCTGCACGCCGTCGGCATCCCCGACGAGTTCTCCGGCACCGTCGCCTTCGTGATCACCCTGCTGATCGTGTCCTTCCTGCACGTGGTGCTCGGCGAGATGGTGCCCAAGAACATCTCGTTCTCGATGCCCGACCGCGCCGTCCTGCTCCTGGCGCCGCCACTGGTCGCCATCGCCCGAGTGCTCCGGCCGATCATCGTCGCCCTCAACGCGATCTCGAACGGGGTGCTCCGCCTCGTCAAGGTGGAACCCAAGGACGAGGCGAACAGCACCTTCACGCTCGAGGAGGTGCAGACGATCGTCGACCAATCCACCCGCGAAGGCACCCTCCGCGACTCGACCGGCACCCTCCTCGCCGCGTTCGAGTTCACCGAAAAAAAGGTCCAGGACGTCGCCCTGCCCCTCGACGGCATTGTCAGCCTCCCCAGCGGAGCGACCCCCGCAGACGTCGAACGCGCCGTCGCCAAACACGGCTTCTCGCGGTACGTGATCCTCGGAGACGACGGAACCCCCGAGGGCTACATCCACCTCAAGGACGTCCTCGACCTCGACGGCGACACCGAAGGCGCGAAGTTCCGCCTCCCCGTCCCCGCGAAACGGATCCGCCAACTCGCCTCGATCTTCGAAGCCACCGACCTCGAAGACGCCCTCGCGATCATGCGACGCACAGGAGCCCACCTCGCGCGCGCGTTCGACGAGAAGGGCCGCGCCACGGGAGTGCTGTTCCTGGAGGACATTATTGAGGAGCTTGTCGGCGAAGTCGACGACGCCACCCGTCGCTAGGCGCGGGCGCTGGAGGGGGCATTCGCGGCGTTGTCGTCGGGCGCGATACCGCCGGTATCGCTTCCTCCTCCGCCTTGCGACTGCCCCCTCCAGCACCCGCGCCCACCCCTGGAGGGAGGGGGGGTGCGGCTGCGCCGGCACGGGGGGGTGCGGCTGCGCCGGCACGAGGGTGGGGGGTGCGGGTGTGCCGGCACGGGGGCGGACGTAGGGTGGCGGGATGGGTGAGCGGGTCGGGATGGCGGAGGCGGTGCGGAGTGTTCGGGTGCCGCGGGAGGGTGACGACAAGTACACGCGGGGGGTGCTGGGGGTCGCTACGGGGTCGGAGCAGTACCCGGGAGCGGCGGTGCTCGGTGTCGAAGCGGCGGTGCGGACGGGGATCGGCATGGTCCGGTACCTCGGGCCGGAGCGGCCCTCGGGGCTCGTGCTCGCGCGGCGACCGGAGGTGGTGACTGCGGGGGGACGCGTGCAGGCCTGGCTGGTCGGCTCCGGAACCAGCGCGAGCGACCGGGACGACGACCAGCGGCGCACGCTGATCGAGCAGCTGCACTCGGGAGTTCCAGTTGTGCTCGACGCAGGCGCCCTCGACCTGATCGACGAGGTCGCCGGAGCGGTCGTCATCACGCCGCACTACCGCGAACTCGCACGAGTTCTCAGCCGGGCGGGCCTGAACGTGGACGCCGCCACCATCGCGGCGGCGCCGGGGGAGTGGGCGCGCCGCGCGGCCGACCGCCTCGGAGTCTGCGTGCTGCTCAAGGGAAGCACCACCCACGTGGTCGCCGGTGGCACGGAGCTCGAGGTGTCCGGATCCACGCCCTGGCTCGCGACCGCGGGCAGCGGCGACGTCCTCGGCGGTGTGCTCGGCGCGCTCGTCGCCGGCCGCTCCGCCGACGCCGAAACAGCAGGCACAACGCTGAAGGCCGAGGACCTCGCTCCGCTCGCCGCCGCCGCCGCGGTGCTCCACGCAGAAGCGGGCCGCGCCGCCTCCGCGGGCGGGCCGATCGCGGCCCTGGACATCGCCGAGCACCTGCCTGGAGTCGTCGCAGCCGTCCTGCGCTGACACACCCGGGCGGCGATCGCTGAACCGAAGGGGAACCGCTGCCGTTGTTCTAGGAGAAGCGACACCCGCAATCCGGTTCACCGGGCCCGCACCGCCGCTTCATCGAATGCTCGAAGCGAGCACCCCTACCGTCGGATCCGCCGCGTCCGCCTTGACCAGGAGAACAGACATGACCGCGAAGACCACGACTCCCGCCCGCTACGCCCTGACCCTCCTCGCCGGAGCCGGTACGCTCGCCGCCCTCGCCGCCTGCTCCAGCCCCACCACGACCGGGAACGACGCCGACGCGGCGACCGCCACCTCTCCGACCACCGCCACCGGCTCGACCCCCGCGTCGACCGACAGCGACACCGCCGCCGCGAGCGGCAGCAGTTACGCTGACGGCACCTACCAGGCCGAAGGCTCCTACACCTCGCCCGGCGGCAACGAGAAGGTCGGCGTGTCGCTGACTCTCGCGGGCGGGGTCGTCACCGACGTGACCGTGACCCCGGAGTCGGAGAACCCGACCGGCCAGCAGTACCAGGGGCGCTTCGCCAGCGGTATCTCGGGCGAGGTCGTCGGCAAGTCGCTCGACGACCTGAAGGTCTCGAAGGTGTCGGGATCCTCCCTCACCTCCGGCGGCTTCAACGACGCCGTCGAGACCATCAAGGCCGATGCCACGGCCTGATCCGGCGCCCACCCTCGACCACGGGTGGCGATTCGACGCGATCGGCACCACCTGGCACATCGACACTGCCGAGCCGCTCGACGCGTCCCGGCGTGCCCGGGTGACGGCGCGCATCACGGAGTACGACCGCACCTGGTCGCGCTTCCGCGAGGACTCCGCCGTCTCCCAGCTGCGCGAGGGGGGCGAGCGCGTCTTCCCTGCCGAGGCCGACGAGCTCTTCGCCCTCTACGACGTGCTCGACGAGCTGACCGGCGGCGCCGTGACTCCGTTCGTCGGCGGCCCGCTCGAACAGCTCGGCTACGACCCCGCCTACACCCTCGTGCCCCGCGGACCCGCGGCCGCTGCCCCGGCCTGGGCAGCGGCCCGGTACGGCGCGGCAGGACTCCGGATCGAGCCGGGCACCGTCGTCGACGTCGGCGCGGCCGGCAAAGGGCAGCTCGTCGACCTCGTGCTCGACGAGCTGGACGGAGTCGGGCCCGCCCTCGTCGACGCCAGCGGCGACCTCCGCGGCACGGGCGCCGGAGCCTACCGGGTCGGCCTCGAGCACCCGTGGGACGCCAGCAGCGCGATCGGCGTGGCCCTGCCCGGAGATCGCGCGCTCTGCGGCTCCGCGAGCAACCGCCGGGCCTGGGGCAGCGGCCTCCACCATGTCCTTGACGGGCGGACCGGCGCTCCGGTCGAGAGCATTGTCGCCACCTGGGCGGTGGCCGACACGGCCCTCGTCGCCGACGGGCTCGCGACCGCGCTGTTCGTCTGCCCGCCCGAGACCCTCGCCGAGCGCTTCGACTTCGAGTTCGTCCGCGTCCGCAGCGACGGCACCCTCCACTACTCGTCTTCCTTCCCCGGAGAGGTCTTCCGATGATCGGCACACTCGACCGCGCCCTCGGCCGCGTCACCACCTACCGGCTGGTCTGGATGACGCTCGCCGCGCTCCTGCTCCTCGCCGTCGGCTACGCCTCGGCCGGCCTGATCTTCTCGACTCCGCTCGAGATCCTCGGCAGCACTCTGGTCGCGGTCGTCTCGACCGCCCTCGTGAGCGCGGTCCTCGCGAGGCTCTTCCGCAGCCGCGCGCACCTCGAGTCCTCCCTCGTCACGGGGCTGCTGATCGCGTGCCTGCTCTTCCCGACGGCGGATCCGCGCGGGCTGGCGGTGATCGCTCTCGTCGGCGCAATCGCGGCCGCCTCCAAGTACGTCCTCGCCTGGCGCGGTCGGCACCTCTTCAATCCGGCCGCGGTCGCCGTGCTGATCATCGGATTCACCGGGCTCACCGCCGGAGCCTGGTGGATCGCCAGCGGCGCGATCTGGCCGTTCGTCGTCGTGGGTTCTCTTCTGGTCGTCGCGCGGGTCCGGCGCTTCGCCGTCTTCGCCGTCTTCGTGCTCGTGGCGGGCGGAGTCTCGGTGCAGCAGGCCGTCCTGAACGGTCAAGAGCTCGGGGCCGCGGCCTCCCTGGTCTTCACCGCCTACCCCTTCGTCTTCGCCGGCGCCTTCATGCTGACCGAGCCGCTCACGCTCGCACCCCGCCGCTCGCAGCAGCTGATCATCGCGGTTGTCGCCGCACTGGTGGCGAGCGTGCCCTTCCACATCGGCGTGATCTCCGCCACTCCGGAGCTGGGCCTCGTCGTCGGCAACGCGCTCGCCTTCGCTGTCGCGTACCGCCAGCGCCGTCGGCACACGCTCGAGCTGGCCTCGACTCGCGTGCTGGCCCCCGGCATCGCCGAGTACCGCTTCCGCTCCCGCTTTCCGCTGCCATTCGAGCCGGGTCAGTGGCTCGAACTCGACCTGCCGCACCGCGCCGACAGTCGGGGGAGCCGTCGCACCTTCTCCGTCTCCTCGGCTCCCGCGAACGGCGAGATCGCGATCGCGCTGCGGATGCCCGAGAAGGCCAGCAGCTTCAAGCGAGCGCTCGCCGCCCTGGAACCCGCCGACTCGCTGCGCGCGACGAGCGTCGGCGGCGACTTCGTCCTGCCGGCCGACCCCTCCGTGCCGCTGCTGCTGGTGGCCGGCGGCATCGGGATCACCCCGTTCGCGAGCCAGCTGCGCTCCCTCGCGGGAGGGCCGGAGCGGGACGTGGTCGTCGTGGTCGCTGCGCCGAGCCTCGCGGACGTGGCCTACCGCGATGTGCTGCAGGAGTCGGGTGCGCGGGTCGTACTCTGCTCGAAGGAGGCCCCGGCCGACCTACCCAGCGGCTGGTCGCACGTGTCCGGACGCCTGAGCGCCGAACTGCTCGCCGACGCCGTGCCAGACGCGGGCCGACGGGTCGGCTACGTCTCCGGATCGCCGTCCTTCGTCGACTCCGTTCGCGGTGCGCTGCGGGCCGCGGGGGCGAAACGGATCCGCACCGACGCGTTCGCCGGGTACTGACGCGTCCAGGGAGCGCCGCTTCCCGCGCGGGCAGTGCCGCTGCCAGCGTCCCGCTGAGCGGCCCCTCTACAATGACGCGGTGCCGTCCTCCCCTCCTCGAGCGTTCTCCCGCCCCCTCACCCGGCTGCGCGAGAACCGCGACTCCGTCGCCGTGCTCTGGGGCGGCTTCGCGCTCGTGCACGTGCTGCTCTCGCTCCTGGCGCTGTTCGCACCCGGCCTGCCGATGGGCGACGTCAGCATCGTCTACCGCGAGTGGATGAGAACCACCGTCGAGGGTGGCGGGATCGCCGGGATCGACACGGGCTGGGTCTACCCGATCCTCGCCTGGGGCCCGATCGCCGCCTCGTGGCTCTTCGGCGCGGCAGGCTACGACCTCGTGTGGCTCGTCCTCGTCGCCCTCGCCGACGCCGCCGTGTTCGCCCTTTTGCTGCGGCGCCGCTCGGCCCCGCGCCTCGCCGCGGCACGCTGGTGGCTGCTGTTCCTCGTCCTGCTCGGGCCGATCGCGATCGGCCGGATCGACGCGTTCACCACGCCTCCCGCCATCGCCGGGATGCTCTGGGCCGCGACTCGGCCGGGCGTCGCCGCAGCTCTGCTGACGGTCGCCACCTGGATCAAGGTGTGGCCCGCCGCGATCCTCGCCGCCGCTGTCCTCGTGCTGCGCGGCCGGGTGCGGATGATCCTCGTGCCAGCGGTCATCTCGGTGCTCCTCGTGCTCGCGGTCGTCTTCGTCGGCGGCGGTGACCAGGTCTTCAGCTTCGTCACCGACCAGACCGACCGCGGCCTCCAGATCGAGGCCGTCGTCAGCACCCCGTGGATGTGGCTGTCGGTCATCCCGGGCACCGGCAGCTACGTCTACTACGCGGCCGACATCAACACGTTCGAGATGCACGGGCCGGGCACCGAGTTCGCGGCGAGCCTGATGACTCCGCTGCTCGCCCTGGCAATGCTGGGCGTGGCTGTGCTCGGAGCGCGGGCCCTCGCGCGGCAAGCGGACGCGGCACGGCTGTTCCCGCTGCTTGCGCTCACCTTCGTGGTCGTCTTCATCGACACCAACAAGGTGCTCTCGCCGCAATACATCGTCTGGCTCGCGCCGCCGGTGATCGCGGGGCTGATCGCATGCCGCGACGGCTCCTTCGACCGGCCGGCGAAGTTGACGATGCTCACTGCGGCGCTGACCCAGGTGGTCTACCCGTACCTCTATCTCTTCCTGCTCTGGTCGCACTGGTGGATGGTGCTCGTGCTGAGCGTGCGGAACGTCCTGCTCGTCGTGCTGCTCGGCTGGCTGCTGCGGGAGCTGTGGCGGATCGGCGCGGCGCGCGGCACCACGCTGTCGGAGCCGGCGCTGACCGGGCAGGCGCGCCTCGCGGCCCAGGGCTCGTAGGCTCGGACGGAGCGCGGCCGACTCCCGGCGGCGCAGTCAGGGAGGCTCCCATGCTCGTCGCATTCTCGGTCGCACCGTCCGGGGGCGAAGCGCCCGACGCGTCGGTCCACGACGCGGTCGCCGCCGCTGTCCGCATCGTCCGCGAGAGTGGGCTGCCGTCGCGCACGACGTCGATGTTCACCGAGATCGAGGGCGAGTGGGATGAGGTCTTCGACGTGATCAGGCGGGCGACGGAGGCGGTGGGCGCATTCGGGACCCGGGTCTCGCTCGTGCTGAAGGCCGACATCCGCCCCGGGTACTCGGGCGAGATCGACGGGAAGATCGCCCGGCTGAACGAGGCGCTCGGGGAGTAGCCGGAGAGCTGGGCGCACTCGTGGCGCGCGAGTCGGAGGCGGGTTCGAATCGATTCGACATCCTGTCGATCCTCGGTAACCTTGTCCGGTGACACTCTCGCCCGCTCGAACCCGACTCGCCCTGCTCGCCCTCGCGATGGGGGGCTTCGGTATCGGCTCCACCGAGTTCGTGGCAATGGGACTGCTCCCGCAATTAGCCGCCGACCTCCTGCCCGGTGTCTACGCCGAGAGTCAGGAGCAGGCCGTCTCGCAGGCCGGGATGCTGATCTCGGCCTACGCGCTCGGGGTCGTGGTCGGTGCGCCGACGATCGCGGCCGCAGCGGCGCGCTGGCCGCGCAAGCGCCTCCTGTTGACCCTTCTCGTCGCCTTCACGATCGGAACGATCGGCTCGGCGCTGCTGCCGAGCTTCCCGCTCGTCCTCGCAGCACGCTTCGTCGCGGCGCTGCCGCATGGCGCCTACTTCGGTATCGCCTCTCTGGTCGCGGCCGACCTGATGGGCCCGGGCAAGCGCGGCAAGGGTGTCGCCTTCGTTCTCTCCGGCCTCACGATCGCCACTGTGGTCGGTGTTCCGGCGATCACCTGGGTGGGCCAGGTGGCGGGCTGGCGCAGCGCCTATCTCGTCGTCGCAGCTCTCTTCGCGCTGACTGTCGTGGCCGTGCAGCTGCTCGTGCCCGCCCAGCCTGGAAATCCCGCCGCGACCGTCCGCAACGAGGTGCGCGCCTTCGGCCGCCTGCAGGTCTGGATGACACTGCTGGTGGGCGCCATCGGCTTCGGCGGCCTCTTCGCGATGTACAGCTACATCTCGCCGCTCGCCACTGAGGTGACCGGGCTGCCGCTGGGGGCGGTGCCGTGGATCCTGGTCGTTATCGGCCTCGGGATGACCGTGGGCAACCTCGTCGGCGGTTGGGCGGCCGACCGCGACGTACGCCGCGCGCTCGTGGTGTTCTACGCGGGTGTCGGCGTCTCGCTGATCGGGCTCGCCCTCTCGGCGTCGTCCATCGTCGGCCTGGTCGTGTTCGCGTTCCTCGCCGCAGGCTTCTCGGCGGCCGCGTCACCGGCGATCCAGACCCGGCTGATGGACGTCGCGCGCGACAGCCAGACCATCGCGGCGGCACTCAACCACTCCGCCCTGAACATCGGCAATTCGATCGGAGCAGCGCTCGGCGGCCTGACGATCGCGGTCGGCCTGGGCTATCTCTCGCCGATCTGGGTCGGCGTGGGCCTCACCGCCGCGGGCATCGCGCTGGCGCTGACCAGCATCGCTATCGACCGTGCCCGCGGGACGGTCTACCCGGTGCACCGCGAGGCGACCGCTCCGAGCACCGACGGTATCCCCATCGACGCGCTGTAGGGCGTCCGGCGATCCTCTGCCCGATGCTGGAATCTGTGCGCCAGTCGGTGTTCTCGCCACTGCGGCGAGCGGTGTCGCGGCGCTCGTTCCGGCGACCGCGGCGGCACGAGGAGAACCGGTGAAGGAAGTGCGAGTCCCTGAGGACAGCACCGGCTGCGAACGTCGCTGGCTGCGAACGTCGGCGATGCCGTCGGAGCGCGGTTCGCACGGTCAGGGCGCGCCAGAGTCCGGGGGCGGCACCGGGTGCTCTGGAACACTGGCGTCATGCGCGCCGTCAGTTACTCCTCCTTCGATGCCCTCCCCGAGATCGTCGAGGTGCCCGATCCGATCTGCCCCGTCGACGGGGCCGTGGTCCGGGTCGCCGCGACCGGGGTCTGCCGGAGCGATTGGCACGCGTGGAAGGGGCACGACGACTCCGTGGTGCTCCCGCAGATCCCCGGCCACGAGTTCGCGGGGACGGTAGCGGAGGTCGGGTCTGCCGTCACCCGCGTTGCAGTGGGCGACCGGGTCACCGCCCCCTTCGTGTTCGCCTGCGGTGACTGCGAGCAGTGCCGCGAGGGAGCGACGCAGGTGTGCCTCCGCCAGGAGCAGCCGGGCTTTACCCTCGATGGATCGTTCGCTGAGGCGCTGGTCGTGCCGAACGCGGAGCTGAATCTGGTGCGCCTGCCCGACGCAGTCGGCTTCGTCGAAGCTGCCGGGCTCGGCTGCCGTTTCGGGACCGCCTACCACGCTCTGCACGTGCGCGGGCGGGTCGCCCCGGGGGAGTGGGTGGCGGTGTTCGGCTGCGGCGGGGTGGGGCTGTCCGCGGTGATCGTCGCGCTCGCGGCCGGGGCTCGGGTGGTGGCGTCAGACGTGTCGACCGCGGCGCTCGAGGCTGCTCGGACGCTCGGTGCGGTCGTCGTCGCGGGCGGTTCAGGAGCCGTCGAGGCGATTCGGGCGGCGACCGGCGGAGGGGCGCATCTCGCGATCGACGCCGTCGGCAGCAGGGTCACAGCGGAGGCGTCGATCGCCGTGCTGCGTCCGCGCGGCCGGCACGTGCAGGTCGGTCTGCTCCTCAGGCCCGAGGCGGCGCCGACGATCCCACTCGGCCGGGTCATCGCCCTGGAGCTGGAGCTGCTCGGCAGCCACGGCATCGCCCGCAGTGGCTACGCCGCCCTCCTGGATGACGTTGTTGCCGGACGTCTGCGCCCCGCCGAGTCCGTCGGCCGCACGATCCCCTTCGAGGATCTCCCCGCCGCCCTCGCCGCAATGGACGCCCCCGCCACCACCCCCGGCATGACAGTCGCGGTCCTTCACCCCTGAGGCGCGCACTCCGGACCCTGCCGTCCCTGCCCCCGTGGCTGAGCAAGACGCTCCTCGCCGAGCGCATCCTCGCCCGCCCGAGTGCCGGTACCGCTACCCTCCGCGAGATGCCACCTATGGTGCCGACACGCCGGCGAGGCCCGTCATAAGAGGCATCTCGCGGAGGGGCCGACCCCTAGTCCGTCTCGATCAGGATGCCGTCGTGGATGGCGCGCTTGCGCAGCGCGACCTTGGTGCCCACATCGATGCCGACGACGCGGTACTTCTCGCGGATCCGCTTGAGGTACGACTTCGCCGTCTCCTCCGAGATGCCCAGCTCGAACGCGACCGACTTCACCGGTTCGCCTCCGCCGTAGAGGGCCATTACGCGCCGCTCCTGGGCGCTGAGCTTGGGGGCTCCGTCGGAGTCGCCGGTGGAGAGCGCCATGTCGAGTTCGTGGGAGATGTAGGAGTGGCCGTCCTTGGCCGCGCGGATCGCTTCGACGATCATGTCGGCGTCCTCGGTCTTCACCAGGTAGCCGAGCGCGCCGGAGGCGAGTGCTTCGCGCACCACGGCCGGCTCGGAGTAGGTGCTCATCAGGACGGTCTTGACGCCGGTGGTCTTGAGCGTCGACAGCTTCACCGAGATCGGGATGTTGTCCTTCAGGTCGAGGTCGAGGAGGACGACGTCGACGGGGAACTCGGGGTGCGTGAGCAGCTCGGGCCAGGAGGCGACTGCGGCGACCAGCTGGATGTCGGAGGCGGCTCCGCGAATCCACTCCGTCAGCGCCCCGAGGAGCATCTTATGGTCGTCCACGACTGCGAGCGTGATCTTCGATTCAGCGGTGGGTGTCATCGGTGTCCTTCGGTCGTCGGTCGTCGGTCGTCTACGGCCTCACGGCGGCTGCTCATCGGTCGGCAGGGTTGTCGACCAGGCAGTCGATCTCGATTCGGAGTTCCCCGTCGCGCGAGGTGTCGCGAAAGACGCCGACCTGAGCGATAGCTTCCCACGTCGCAGGATCGACTACACGCAAGGGCGCGCCTGAGGAGTAAAGGACGATCGGAACGAGGAGGCCACGGGTCGTCGTCTCGGCTCCAGAATCACGGGGGCTGCCCGATTCGACGTGCAGGACCACGGCGAGCCCGGTCGCGCTGTCGGCGATCAGCCAGATCGCTGAGAGGAGCCCGTCGCGCTGGTCGTGGCCGAGGAGCCCGGCGGTTCCGTCCGGGTCGTCGAGGTCGACCAGGGGCGAGAGCAGCTCCGATTCGAGGACGGCGTGGTGCAGCCAGGTCTCGCGGCGTCCCTCGATCAGGTGGAGGCGGAGCTGCGTGGCGAGCGAGGTCGCATGGGCGGCGCGCTGGGCGTCGAGGGGGAGGCGGACCGAGCCGTCCCCGACCTCGGCGAGGAGGCGCTCGGCGGCCAGGTCGAGCCGTGCCAGCTCCTCGGAGGCGAGCATCCCGACCGCGTAGCGCGGGCCGAGGGTGGTGCTCTGCACGAGTGCGCGGTCGGTCTCGAGCTGCACCATCCTGCGGAACCCGCGCATCATCACGACCACGACGACAGCCGGGGCGAGTGTCACGACGAGTGCACTGATCCGCACCGAGAGCACATCGGCGCCGCCGGACTCCATCGAGAGGAACACGACCACCTCGGCGATCGAGACGAGCACGCCCACCGCGAGGATCTCGACTCCGCGCCGGTGGACGATCAGCGCGGCGTGAGCGACGGCCGCGGCGACGGCGGCGGTAGGGACGGTGCGCGCGGATCCAGAGTCGATCACCGCCACCAGATCGAGCACGACGGCGACGCCGACCGCGAGGAGGAAGCAGAGGTAGACAGCGAGCGGGAGACGCCGCCCGCTCAGGCGGATCGCGAGCACGATGGAGCCGAAGGCGAGGATCACGAGGACCCAGGCGGTCGCGGCGGGTGCGACGTCGCTGTAGCGGGTCGAGGTCGAGAGGAAGATCAGGAGCTGGAAGGTCAGGATCGCGGCGGCGATGCCGTTCAGGCCGCTGCCGAGGTAATTGGTGCCCAGTCCCTCCTGCCGACGGCGCGCCGACCGCGCCGACCGCCACGACCGGGCGGAGCGATCCGCCGGGCCGGACCCGCCCCCGCCGAGCAGCGGCGCCGGCGCTCGGGGTTCCGCGCTCACTTGGGCACTTCCAGCACCACCGTGGTCCCGGATCCCGGCGCGCTGAACAGCCGGGTGCGCCCACCGACATCACCGAGCCGGGCGATCACGGATTCCTTGAAGCCGAGCTTGGAGTCCGGGACGGTCGCGATGTCGAACCCGGCGCCCGCATCCGTGACCATCGCGCGGACGGTCGTCTCGTCCTCGGTGATCGTCACGTCGGCCGAAGCGACCCCGGAGTGGCGGCGCACGTTCTCAAGGCATTCCGCGAGGGCGAGCACGAAGGAGTCGAGCGCGGCACCCGTGAGCGCCACCTGGCCGGAGCCGTGCCAGATGACATCCAGACCCATCCGGCCGAAGCGGTGGCGGACACTCTCGAGGGTGTTGGCTGCCGGAGCGGTGGTCACGCTGGTCAGCTGGTAGGACCCGGAGGCGCTCGGCGTCGGTGTTCCGCCGAGCCGCAGTTGGCGCAGCAGTTGCGCGTCCTGGGCGGCCTGCTGCCGGAGTGCGTCGACCGACACTCCGCGGCCCGAGTGTGCGAGGAGGGTGAGCGTGGCCAGGACGGTGTCGTGCAGGAGGCGAGCACCCTGTCGGCGCTGAGCCTCCGTCTCGCTGGCCAGTCGCTCGACGCGGTGTGCGTTGCCGATGCTGTCGATCCGCCGTACCGCCCGGGGAACCGCCGTGCTGATCCACAGTGCGAAGCCGCACAGCGTGCCCCAGGGCAGCAGCGACTGGAAGAGGACGGCGGGGATCGTGGTACCGGTGGAGACGAGCACCGAGGGGATCACGCTCGGGATCAGCACCGGAAGCACGAGGGCCAGGCGGCGCGACGAGGTCGTCACCACCACGGCGATACTCGCGGTCACGGCGTTCGCCGTGTTGACCAGGACGAACCCGGCAAAGTCCGCGCCCGATTCGAGCCCCAGTGCGAGACCCCACACCAGAACCACACCGCCGACCGCCACGGCGATCACGCGGCTGAGGCGTCCCGACCGCGCGAGCTCGACATGGGCGGCCATCATGCCCAGGAGCAGGGCGACGGCGAAGGGGACGGCGGCGGTCTGCAGGGTCCCGGGAATGAGTACCATGCCCAGTACCCCCGCGTCGGTGAGCAGGCCGACTCCGCAGGCGGAGTGGCGCAGTAGCCGGTCGCGCTCGCGAGCGCTGCGGATCATCGGCACGCTCTGGCCCCCTCCGATCGTGGCGCGGGGCTCACCCCCGACACACGATAGTCACTGGCCGGGCCGGTCGGACCGGATCGGCACGTCGAAGTGCGCCGGACTCAGCCGGAGAGGCGGTCGCCGGAGTGCGCGAGCAGCCGGGCGAGGTGGGCGCCTACAGCGTCGTCCTCGATCAAGAAGCCGTCGTGGCCGAACGGCGACGTGATCACCGCGACCGCTCCGCCGTCGAGGGCGCCGGGAGCGTGCGCGGCGATGATCCGTTGCCCCTCGACCGGAAAGAGGCGATCACTGTCGATGCCGAGCACGAGCGTGGGACTGGTGATCCGGCCGAGGGCCGCCGCCTCGCCGCCGCGGCCGCGACCGACGTCATGCGAATTCATCGCCTCCACCAGAGTGATGTAGCTGTTCGCGTCGAAGCGACGGGTGAACTTGTTGCCGTGGAAGTCGAGGTACGACTCGACGGCGAATCGGCCGCCGCCGCCGAGCGGGCTGAGCCCCGACTGCCAGCTGCGCTCGAAGCGGTCGTTGAGCTCGGAGGGGCTGCGGTAGTTCAGCAGCGCCATTCTGCGGGCGAGCGCAAGGCCGTGGTACGGCCCCTGTCCGTCGCCCGCGTCGTAGTAGGCACCGCCTGCGAAGGCCGCATCGGTGCGGATCGCCTCCAGCTGCACGAAGTTGAGCGCGATCTGGTCGGCGGTGGCGCGCGGGGGAGCGGCGAGGACCGCGAGTCGGGCGACGCGCTCGGCGTGGTCGATGCCCCACTCCAGAGCCTGCATTCCGCCCATCGAGCCGCCGATGACCGTGTGCCAGCACTCGACGCCGATCAGCTCGCTGAACCGCACCTGTGCCCGCACCTGGTCGCGGATGCTCGTGTAGGGGAAACGCGCGCCCCACTCGCGGCCGTCGGGAGCGAGGGACGCGGGGCCCGTGGAGCCTTGGCAGCCGCCGAGCATATTCGGGGCGACCACGAAGAAGCGGTCCGTGTCGATCGCGAGCCCGGGGCCGACCAGTCCGGACCACCAGCCGTCGGTGGCGTGGCCGGGGTCGCCCCGGCCGATCAGGTGGGAGTCGCCGGTCAGCGCGTGCAGGACGAGGACGGCGTTATCGCGCTGGGCGTTCAGCTCGCCCCAGCTCTCGTAGGCGATGCGGGCGTGGGGGAGGTGTCCGCCGGCCTCGAAGTCGAACGGGCCGAGGTCGACGAAGCGGCGGCCGCCCGGGTGGTCGCCCTCTCGCCACGCTCCGGTGGCGGGCGGCTTGCCGATCACCGAGAGGAGCTGACGCTCCGTGATGAAGGCCGATGGGACCGTGTCCTCGAGTGTCTGCTGCCAGTCCATACCGCTGTCTATGGTGTCACGCCCTGCCCGTGCGCCTTCGCCCTCGGCCGGTCCAGTGCGCGGTGGATCCCCCGGACGGGGCAGGGGAACCCACCGCGTCGGCGGCACGCTCAGGCGTTCGCGCGCGAGGCCTCCACGACGGCGCGCGCAGCGCGGAGGGCCTGGTCGAGGTCGGCGCGGAGGTCGTCGATGTTCTCGAGGCCGACCGACAACCGCACCAGGCCCGGCGTGACTCCGGCCGTGAGCTGCTGCTCGGGCGAGAGCTGCGAGTGCGTGGTCGACGCGGGGTGGATGACCAGCGAGCGGACATCGCCGATGTTCGCGAGGTGCGAGAACAACTCCAGCGAGTCGACGAAGGCGCGACCAGCGTCCACTCCGCCCTTGAGCTCGAACGAGAGCACTGCGCCCACACCCTTCGGCGCGTAGCGGTTCGCCGCGGCGTACCAGGGCGAGGTCGGCAGGCCCGAATAGTTCACCGAGGCGATGTCCGAGTGGTTCTCCAGGTGCTCCGCGATCTCCTGCGCGTTCTGCACGTGGCGCTCGATCCGGAGCGAGAGGGTCTCGATGCCCTGGATGAGCTGCCAGGCGCTGGCCGGGGCGATCGAGGCGCCGAAATCGCGCAGCAGCTGCACGCGGGCTTTGATGATGTAGGCGAGGGAGTCGCCGACTGCCGCGGTGTAGACGGCGCCGTGGTACGACTCATCCGGTGTGGTCAGGCCGGGGAAGCGCTCGGCGTTCCTACTCCACGAGAAGCGGCCGCCGTCGACGATCGCGCCGCCGATGACCGTCCCGTGCCCGCCGAGGAACTTCGTCGCCGAGTGCACGATGATGTCCGCGCCGTGCTCGAAGGGGCGGATCAGGTACGGCGTCGCGATGGTGTTGTCCACGATCAGGGGCACGCCGGTGTCGTGTGCGACATCGGCGACAGTGCGGATATCGAGGATGTTGATCTTGGGGTTGCCGACGGTCTCGGCGAAGAACAGCTTGGTGTTCGCTCGGACGGCGCGACGCCACTCCTCCCGGTCATCCTGGTTCTCGACGAAGGTGGTCTCGATGCCGAGCTTGGCGAGGGTGTACTTGAACAGGTTGTAGGTGCCGCCGTAGATCGAGGACGACGAGACGATGTGGTCGCCGGCCTGCGCGATGTTCAGCACGGCCGCGGTCTCGGCCGCCTGGCCCGACGCGAGCAGCAGGGCACCCGATCCGCCCTCGAGAGCCGTGAGGCGCTCCTCCACAACCGCCTGGGTCGGGTTCTGGATGCGCGTGTAAATGTTTCCGAACTCGGCGAGCGCGAAGAGGTTCTGCGCGTGCTCGGCACTGTCGAAGACGTAGGAGGTGGTCTGGTAGATCGGCGTCGCGCGGGCCCTGGTCACTGGGTCCGGTGCGGCTCCCGAGTGGATCTGCTTGGTCTCGAACTGCCACTTCTCGGAGTCGGTCATGATTCTTCCCATCGGATCGTCGGGGTCGAGGACGGGGCCGGTCTCCGTCGCGACGAGCGTACGCGCGCCCCTGAACGGCGGCCAGGGTCCCCGACACACGGGGTAACGCCGGTCAGCGTCGCTCGGGTTGCCGGTCGCGCTCGGCTCCGGTGGGGCTGGCGCGGTTCGGCCGCGCGTCGGCGTCCGGGGCGAACAGCCAGGCCGCGCGGGGCTCGACCAGCCGGTGGAAGACGGTGCGCGTCCAACCCAGCGAGAGGGCGATCGAGACGCCGATGCAGAACAGGATCATCAGCACCAGCGCGAGCGTGCTGTCGGTCCGGAACAGGACACCTGACTCCCGCAGCGGGTACAGGACGAAGCTGTGCAGCAGGTACACGTACATCGTCGAGCGGCCCCGCGCAGTGAACGGCGTGCGTCGGCGCGGAACGAGGGCGAACAGCGCGAGTGAGAGGACCGCGGCGGCCGCCATCAGCGCCAGGCGCACGAGGCCGGCCCACCACTGCGTCTCGCCGAGAGCGTCGTAGGGGCGGTCGTAGAAGAACCAGAACCGAAGGTCGGCCGCGCGGAACGCCTCGATGTTGACGCTCATCACGACCACCGCGACCGCGAAGAGGAGGACCGCGACGATCCGGACTCCGAGTACGCGCGCGGGCGGCTGTGCCAGCCACCGCTCGAACACGGAACGACCACCCGGTGTGACACCGCGCAGCCGCCAGCCGAAGACGAAGAACGGCAGAATCCCGATCGCGCGCGCGAGCGAGAAGGTCGAGTCGATGTTGTCGTAGTAGCTGACCCCGACCGCGAGCACCACGCTGATCAGCAGCGGCCAGCGCAGCAGCGCCAGATAGGGGAGAACCAGGCGGAAGATGCCCAGAGCGAGCAAGAACCACAGCGTCCAGCTCGGCCTGGTCGGATTGAACTCCTGCTTGCCCTCGACCAGGAACTGCACGAGTGTCCAGATCGTCTCCATGATCAGGTAGGGCAGCAGGATGTCCGTCAGCACCCGGCGCATCGCCCGCGCGCTCGGCGCGCCACTCTGCGAGAAGTAGCCCGAGATGATCGCGAACGCCGGCATGTGGAAGGAATAGATCACCAAGTAGACGATCAGCGCGGTGTCCGACTGGGCTGTCAGCCGCTGGATCCCGTGGCCGATCACGACGAGGGTCACGCAGAGAAAGCGCGCGTTGTCCCAGAGGGGCACGCGGCGCGAGGGAGCAGCGGCGGTCCCGGTGGTCGCGGGGGCCGGGTCGGCGGGCGGCACGCGGCCAGACTAGCGTTGGGCTGCGACGACGAAGTCGAGGGTGTCCGAGGCTTGACGGAAGGGAACGGGCGTGGATCGACGCGTTGTGGTGACAGGAGCGAGTTCGGGGATCGGAGCGGCGACGGTTCGCCTGTTCCGGCAGCACGGCTGGGAGGTCGTCGCTGTCGCTCGCCGCCGCGACCGACTCCAGGCGCTCGCCGCCCGGACGGGCGCCGGGTTCTTCGTCGCCGACCTCACCGACGCCGCCCAGGTCGACGCGCTCCGCGACCATCTGGCCGCGTCAGGGCCGGTACACGCCCTGGTGAACAACGCGGGCGTCGCGTTCGGACTCGACCCGATCGAGACGTCCGACGCCGAGGACTGGCGCCGTATGTTCGAGATCAATGTGCTGGCGGTCAAGCTGGTGACCAGCGCGCTGCTCCCGCTGCTGCGTGCGGGGATCCAGGGGAGCGGCTCCTCCGCCGACATCGTGACGGTCACGTCGATCGCCGGGCACACCGCCTACGAGGGCGGAGGCGGCTACAACGCCTCCAAATTCGCCGCGCACGCGCTCGTCGCCGTGCTGCGGCTCGAGCTGGCCGGGGAGCCGATCCGCGTGATCGAGATCGCCCCTGGGATGGTCGCCACCGACGAGTTCGCGCTGGTCCGCTTCCGCGGCGACCGCGAGCGCGCGGACGCCGTCTACGCGGGCGTCACCGATCCCCTCGTCGCCGAGGACGTCGCGGCCGCGATCGTCTCCGCCGTCGAGCTGCCAGCCCACATCAACCTCGACCTGGTGACCATCAAGCCGGTCGCCCAGGCGGCCGCGCACAAGGTGGCACGAAGGCCCCTGGCACCGCGCGCCTGACCGATGTGACGCGACGGCCCGCGACGGCCTAGCCTGTCCCTCATGGTTTCCGACGCCGACGACTCCGCCGCCCTCCTCGCCGCTACGGAGAAGGAGGTGCTTGGCTGGCTCGAATTCGGTGATGCAGCACGCCACTTGGCCGACGATGTGGTGGCGTCGGGCTACCGCCCGGAGCTGGTCGTCGCCATCGCCCGGGGCGGACTCCTGCTCGCGGGCGCGGTGGCCTACGCGCTCGGCATCAAGAGTTGCGGGGCATTGAACGTCGAGTTCTACACCGGCGTCGAGGCGCGTCTGGCGGAGCCCGTCGTGCTGCCGCCCCTGCTCGACGAGGCGTCGGTCCGCGGCAAGCGCATCCTCCTGGTCGACGACGTCTCCGACTCCGGCCACACCCTCGCCCTTTCGGTGACGCTCATTCGCGCGATGGGCGCCGAGGTGCGCACCGTCACCCTCTACACGAAGCCGCGTACCGTTCTCGAGCCCGACTTCTTCTGGCGCCGCACCCCGCGCTGGATCGTCTTCCCCTGGTCGGCTCTGCCCCCGGTGGACGGAGCTCTCGCCGAGGACGGCGAGTGAGCGTCCACCTGATCGGCGGCGGAGGCGGCGCCGAGCACGACCAGGAGTTGTACGGGGCGTTCCTGGCGGAGGCGCGCACGCACGCCCTCGACGCCGGTCGCATCGAAGGGCCGCGCATCGCGATCGTCGTCGTTCACGACGGGCTCGGTCCGGAGGCCTACTCCGGCTATGCGGCGCTGCTGGCGACGGTCGGCCCGCTCGACCCGCTCGCCGTGATGAAGCCGGAGGGCGGCAGGATCGACCCCTCGGTTCTCGACAATGTCGACGGCATCTTCGTCGGCGCAGGGCTCACCCCCGCCTACCGCGATGCGCTCCACGACTGCTTCCCGCGCCTGCGCGATCTTGTCTCCTCCGGCGTGCCCTACGCCGGCTATTCGGCGGGAGCGGCGGTCGCGGCCGACCGCGCGATCGTCGGCGGGCACCGGATCGGAGCGGTCGCGGTCGCCCCGGAGGCCGCGGCGGAGGAGCTCGACGAGGTGACGGTGCTCGAGGGCATCGGCCTCATCGACGTCTCGGTCGATGTGCACGCCGCGCAGTGGGGCACCCTCGGGCGCCTGGTCGCGGCCGTCGAGGCGGGCCTGGTCGACGGTGGTGTCGCGCTCGATGAGTCCACCGTGCTGATCGTGGGCACCGGCGCGTTGCGCGTGGGCGGCGCAGGATCGGTGTGGCGCGTGACCCGGAGCGATGCCGGAGTCGTCGTCGCGACGCTCGCGGCGGGCTGACTCGATGGATCTTCAGGAACTCGCCACCGCGGGACTGATCGATAAGGGCTGGGCCGACGCGCTCGCTCCCGTCGCCGGAGAAATCGCCGCGATGGGCGACGTCCTTCGCGCCGAGGTCGCGGCCGGCCGGCCCTACCTCCCGGCGGGCCGCGACGTCCTCCGCGCGTTCGCCGCTCCGCTCGCCGACGTGCGCGTCCTGATCGTCGGGCAGGATCCGTACCCCACGCCGGGGCATCCGATCGGCCTCTCCTTCGCCGTCGAGCGCCACGTGCGCCCGCTGCCGAGGAGCCTGCAGAACATCTACCGCGAGCTGCGCGACGACCTCGGCGTCGCACCGCCCCCGCACGGCGACCTCAGCGGATGGACCTCGAGCGGAGTGATGCTGCTCAACCGCGTACTCACCGTCGCTCCCGGAGCTCCCGCCTCGCATCGCGGCAAGGGCTGGGAGGTGGTCACCGAGCACGCCATCCGCACCCTTGCCGCGCGGGAGACGCCGCTGGTGGCGATCCTCTGGGGTCGCGACGCCGCGTCGCTCCGCCCGATGCTGGGACAGGCCGGAGTGATCGAGAGCGCGCATCCGAGCCCACTGTCGGCCGCGCGCGGTTTCTTCGGCTCCCGGCCCTTCAGTCGCGCGAACGCGCTGCTGGTGGAGCGCGGCGCGGAGCCGGTCGACTGGAGCGCTCTCACGTGAGCGGGGCGGCGGCCACGGGGCCGCTACGCTGGCTCGGATCGATGGGTGGAGCCGAAGGGGACACGGATGCTTGAGGAAGAGTACGAGCAGAGGCGTGTCCTGCCGCCGCACCTGCGCAAGGCGCCGCCGCCCGAGCCCGACTTCTCGTTCGAGATCCGCGAGGCGCGCGACGCCGACCTGCCGGACATTCGCGAGATCTACAACCACTACGTCCGCAACACGGTGGTCACCTTCGACGAGGACGACTCGACGCTGAAGGAGTGGCGCACGAAGTTCTCGCGCAACCAGAAGCTCGGGCTCCCCTTCATCGTTGCCGTCTCGCCGTCGGGTCAGATCCTCGGCTATGCGATGGTCTCGCCGTGGTCGTCCAAGCGCGCCTACCGCTTCACCGTCGAGAATTCGATCTACCTGCGCGCGGCGTCGACGGGCAAGGGCCTGGGCAGGGCGCTGATGACCGAGCTGCTCGAGCGGGCCAGGGCGGTCGGCATTCGGCAGATCATGGCCGTCATTGCCGACAAGGGGGCGGAGGCATCGCTCGCGATGCACGCGCAGTTCGGTTTCGTCGAGGTCGGCCGAATGGGTCGAGTCGGCTTCAAGTTCGAGCGCTGGCTCAGCACGGTGCTGCTGCAGAAGACGCTCAAGTAGGCCGCCCCCGCCCCTGCGAATGCGCCTCATCGACAGGTGGCGGGCACCGGGTGCTCCCTACACTGGACCGCATGGAATGGCTCGTCCCGCTCATCGTCGTCGTCGCGCTCGTCGTCATCCTCGGGGTCTACCTCTGGGCGACGTACAACTCGCTGGTCACCCTCAACGTCCGTGTGGATGAGGCGTGGAGCGACATCACCGTCCAGCTGAAGCGGCGCGCCGACCTCATCCCGAACGTGATCGACTCCGTCAAGGGCTACGCCTCGCACGAGCGGCAGGTCTTCGAGTCGGTGACACAGGCGCGCGCCGAGACCCTGCAGGCGCAGGGTCCGGCGGAGGCGTCCCTCGCCGAGGACCACATGCAGAGCGCGCTGAAGTCGATCTTCGCGGTCGCAGAGGCCTACCCGCAGCTCCAGGCGAGCCAGAACTTCCTCCAGCTGCAGGGCGAGCTCGTCGACACCGAGGACAAGATCCAGTCGGCCCGTCGCTTCTACAACGGCGGAGTACGCGAGATGAACACCAAGGTGAAGGTGTTCCCTAACACGCTCTTCTCTCGCCGGCTCGGCTTCTCGGAGCGCGACTTCTTCGAGGTCGGCACTCTCGCCGCGATCTCGGAGCCCCCGCGCGTCCAGTTCTAGGCGGGTCCCATGTACCGTGCCATCGCCCGCAACAAGCGCAACACCGTCCTGATCCTCGTTCTCTTCCTGGCGATCATCGGCGGCCTGGGCGCCCTCGCCTCCGCGGTCTACCGCAGCACGGCGATCGTGGTGGTGGTGCTCGTGATCGCTGCCGCATACGCACTGTTCCAGTACTTCTTCGCCGCTGGACAGGCGGTCGCCCTGAGCGGAGGCGTGCCCGTCGAGAAGGCGCAAGAGCCGCGGCTGTACCGCATCGTCGAGAACCTCTCGATCGCGACCGGCACACCGATGCCGAAGGTCTACCTCATCGACGATCCTGCGCCCAACGCCTTCGCGACCGGTCGTGATCCGGAGCACGCCGTGGTTGCTGCAACGACCGGTCTCCTCGCGATCATGGACGACGCCGAGCTGGAGGGCGTGATGGCCCACGAACTCGGTCACGTCCGGAACTACGACATCCGCGTCTCGATGATTGTCTTCGGGCTCGTCGTAGCGGTCGGCTTCCTCTCGGACGCGTTCCTGCGTCTCGCGTTCTTCGGCCGCGGCGGCACCAACAACGGCGGAGGCAATCCGGCGCTCCTGATCGTCGGACTGGTGTCGATGGTCCTCGCGCCGATCGTCGCGACGGCGGTGCAGCTCTCCATCTCGCGCCAGCGCGAGTACCTCGCCGATGCCACCAGTGCTCTGACCACTCGCCATCCCGATGCTCTCGCCCGCGCCCTGCTCAAGCTGGAGTCCACGGGGCGGCCGATGCAGCGCCAGAACAGCTCGATGGCCCACCTCTGGATCGCCGATCCGTCGAAGCCGGGCGTCGTCGCGCGCCTCTTCGCGACCCACCCGCCGATCGCCGACCGCGTCGCCCGCCTCTCCGAGATGGGCTCGCGCTTCTAGGGAGTGTCTCCTCGTTCGTCGAGTCGGAGGAAAGGACGCGGAGCGGGTCATCTCGCTCGGCCTCACCGTCGACCCCTCCGGCTATCCGGGCGAACGTCCGCCACCTGTCCGCAGGCGGCGCTGACGTCGCCTCTCTCGAGGTGCCATGATTGCAGCGACGCTATGAGGCGCAGGCGAGGGAGCCCATGAGCACAGCACTGTCAGCTACCGCGATGTTCTGGATCGGCGTCAGCGGCGTATCGCTAGGTGTGACGTTCGGCCTGATAGTACCGATCTGGATCGCTCCCTACCAGGCGAACGGTTCTCCCACGATCAGCCAGATCCTTTCAACGATACCAGTGCTCAGTCGACTAGCAGAGGGAACGGGATACTCGTTCATCGCCGGAGCGTTTGTCGTACGTCATTTCGAGAACTGGCAAGCTACGGATGCTCGCCGTTCTGTTCATGTCATCGGGCGCACGGCTCGGAAAGACGACGCCTAGCGCGCGTGCACGAACTGCCCGCCCGCGCGCCCCCAAGCGGGACCTTGGGCTGAGTGCCGTCTGTGGCGGGGTGGGTCGGACGCCGGCCACGGGTGGTCGATCGCGTGAGGGCGAAGCGTGGCGACAATCAGAGGACGATCTCGCCTGCAACGACGCTCGTAGCGACGTCGGAGACGCGGGCCCCGTGGGATCGGGCGCGCTGACGCAGGACCTGCCAGGCAGTCTCCATATCGACGTCCTGGCTATGAGCGACGACTCCCTTGGCCTGCTCGATGACGATCCGGGTGTCGAGGGCATGCTGCAGGTGCTCGCGTGCGAGCGCGGATTCGCGGATCGCTCGCTCCTGGACGAGGCCGATCGTGGCGACGTCGGCAATGGTCTGCGCGGCGAGGACATCATCCCCGTCGAACTCGCCGGGCCGGTCTCTGAAGAAGTTGAGCGAGCCGATGGTGCTCTGGCGCAACCGCAGCGGCACGGCGTGCACCGACTCGTAGCCCGAGTTCCGTGCTGCTTCCGCGAATGCCGGCCATCGCGCGATGATGTCCTCCAGTGTTCCCGCGGTGACGACGCTGCCGGCGTGGTACGAGTCGACGCAGGGCCCGTCTCCCGCTGAGAGCTGGAGGACCTCGATGAGGTGAGTGCGCTCGCTGGTCGAGGCCATGACGACGAGCTCGTCATGCTCGTCGCCCAGGACGAGGCCGACATCGACGGCGTCGAAGATCATGGCGCACCGCTCGACGAGGTCGTGCAGGAACTCGACGATATCGAAGTCGTCGACAAGAGTGTCGGCAACCGCAGTGAGGGTCTCGAGAAGCAGCTGCGTGCGTTCGGGGGCAGACATGAAGAACCTACTTTCAGTGATCGTGGTCAGGGGAAAAGTCGAGGCGGCGGGCGACGACATCGGCGGCGACGTCCCGAAGAGTTCGGGAGTGGCTGTAGGCATATGCGCGCAGGATGAGCAGCGCGTCATCGGGGGCGATTCCTGTCTGGCTGAGGATCATGCCGGTTGCCTGGTGGACCTCACGGCGTGCGAGCGACCCATCGCGTTCCCCCGCCCCGGACTGGGTTTCGGCGAGAGCGCGGGAGCTTACTGCGCGTCCCATCAGTGCGACGATGCTCTGAGCCAGCTTCACCGCGGTGTCGTCGGTGTGCTCTACGTCAGAGGCGAACAGCGTGACGGCGCCAATACGCAGTGGCCCGAATGACAGGGGTAGTGCAAGCACCGAGCACACGCCGGCGAGACCGAACGAGGACGCGAGAAAGGGCCAGCCGGGGTCGCTCCCCGTCTCGGCGAGAGAGGCGTGGACCGGCCTCCGGCTGCGGAAAGCGTCCCAGGCCGGCCCTTCACCCAGGTCGAGCTGCGCCTCGTCTAGTGAGGCGGCGCGGAGACTGCTCGACGCGAGCGTCTCGACATCGAACGGGGGGCCGAGAGAGGACGCGGCCGCCTCTTCGAAGGGAAGCAACGTGATCAGCGAAGCCAACATCACAGCGAGATCCTCGGTATCGCTCACTGCAGCCGCGTCATCAGTGGGGGGACGGTAGGAATGATGAGTCATCGGTTGATCGACTCGATGGGTGTTGCCTTCAGCTGGCCCGGCTCGCGGCTGTGCTCATCCGAGAGGTTCAGGCCGATGCCCAGCGGCATACCGGTCGAGATCCAGACAGAATGCCGGCCGGAGCCCGTCTCCCTGCTCGGCAGCCACGAAAGGTAGAAAGGCTCTGAACGGCGAGGTTTCAGGCCCACCACGATCTCAACATGAGTGAAAAGCCGGTCGTCGAAATCGAACGACCGTTGGTCGTCGTGCAGAACGCCCATCCCAGGACCTCTCGTCTCAGCAGACTCGCCGGGGTCATGGGCGGAAGTGACTCAGTGTGACAGACGAATGGGCCCTGCTCCCACAATCGGGTGAAACCGGTGCGGAGGGAACCCTCGAGTCGGCTCCGCGTGGTTCCCGATGCAGTGGGTGCCGCGAGGCTCGGCGCGGGGCTATCGCCGCGACCCTCCCGCCCCTACGCTGACCCTCAGCGACCCTGACTTCGCCGCTGATCACCGAGGGACGATCAGGAGCGGAGTCGTGAGGATGGCACCAACCCAGCCGGATCCACCGAGCGCCTCATCTGAACCGGATGGAGCGGACGCTGAGACCGTCCGTATCCTCTAGGCTCTCCTCGAGGCTCTCGAAGAGCCAGGAGGCGTTCACCCCGCGCTCGCTCTCCTTGTCGAAGACTCAGCACGAGCTCTGCTCGGTCTCGAACCCGTCGTCCCGTCAGGACCACGGCTTCTGCACGGCATCGAGCGCCCGGCGAAGGGCTGACTCAGCGACAGCGGCCGAGACGGCGTCTCGTGAACGCTGCAGCCGGGGCGCGCGGAATCCATCGTGGCGCATATCGGCTTTTTCGTTCAAGACGGTCGTAACCCGCTACGGTCCGGAGATGAAGAGAATCACGTACAGCGGGGGATCGATCGTCACGAGCAACGCGATCACAGCCGCTCTGCTCGAGTACACAACCACCGTCGCCGACGCAGAGAACAGCACGACCGTCGAGATTACGGTGCTGGAGGAGAACGGCGAGACCTCCGTGCACACCCTTCTCTTGAGCCCCGCCAGCCAGTTCGATGTCGCCGACGTGGGGGGTGTCGCCGCGGAGGCGGAGGCGGATCGATTCCCGCTCCCCGTGATGCCGAAGGTCGGAATCACGGGAACGGTCGAGAGCAACGGAGACGCCGCTCGCACTGCCGACGACATCAACTCAGTCATGGATCATATCGAGCACGGATTGGGTCAGTAGTCATGGGGAAATTCATCTACGGCACGCCCTCCATTTCCGTCGATTTTGACGATCGTGTCCTCGCGCATCTGAAAGCCGCGATTATGGCCAAAGTGCGGCGGGGCGAGAGCTTCATGTTCTCGTGGGAGTGCACCCGGGAATCCGGTTCGGGACACAGTACGATCTGGATCCACCCGGCGATCCCGTTGCAATTCGACTATTTCGGTGGCCGCGAGCCGCGCCTCAATCGGGCCTGGATCGAACAGCTTGTGCGGCTCTCCAACTCGCCCGCAGGCCTGCGGGTGATTCCCGAGCCGCCCGAGGTCGCCTAGGCCGTCGCCGTCGCCTAGGCCGTCGCCGTGGTGCGCGTGGCGACGGATCGCTGCAGCGACCTCGGCCGCTACGGCGACTGCAGGGCGGGCGAGCATCGCGGCGACCCCGTTGAAGTGCCCTCCGGTCCGGTCAGATGGCGGCGGTGACGACGACGGCGTCGGTGGTGAAGTGTGTCTCAGCGCTGGTCCGGCTGCATTGGTAAGGTGTGCTCGCCCAGGGGGACTGCCCCGCACGGGCGCCCTGCCTCGGGGAGGTCTCGTTCGCACGTCGATGCAACGGCCGAGTCCTGGGTAGGGCCAGCAGCCGCTCTCAGCATCGTTCAGCCGTCTCCCGGCTCTGGTGATGAGCCCGACGTCAAGGATGCATATGCGCCTCTCTCTCCTCCCCGGACACCGACGTGGACGGTTCACGGCTCGCCTGCTCGTCATGGCCTGCGCCATCGCCGCAACGGTGGGAGGTTCCAGCTTCAGTGGCATCGGAGTTCAGGCCGCGGATGCCTCACCCCTGACGTCCGAGCGTCTCGACGGAACCTCGACGGACGCCGATGCTGTTACGGGTACAAGCTTCTCCGACGAGGAGGACGCTGCCTCAGCCGCGTACTGGACGCCCGAACGCATGCAGAAGGCAGAGGCGGCCCCTGCGGACGGCCCCGACGCCGCCGCGAGCCTGGCACAGTCCAGCGGAGTAACGCACCACGAGCCCGTCTACTGGATCGGGCGGTTGTACTTCGTTCGCGGAGGACTCGAGGGGTCGTGCACGGGATCCGTCGTCAAGTCGGACTCTCGGCTCGTCGTGGCCACTGCAGCTCACTGTCTCTCCTTCGACCGTGAATTCGCGACCAACCTGCGGTTTATCCCCGCCTGGGACGGAGCGAACAAGCCGCTTCTCACCTGGGGTGCTGACTTCTACCAGGTCACGGCCTCGTGGCAGGCATCGATGGACGCTCAGCATGACACCGCCTTCATCAAGATGAAGCCTCGGGAGGATTGGGACGGGAAGAAGACGTACCTGTCTGATGTCGCCGGTGCCCCTCGGGTGGACTTTGCTCTCGCAACTCCGGGCCTGCACTATGAGATGTTCGGTTACTCCCAGGTCTCTGCCTACACGCCGGCCCCCCTCGTCACCTGCTCGGGTGAGGGCGGCCGTTTCATCGGATCTCCTCGGCGCCTGGGCCTTATGCAGTGCCAGTTCCCGCCCGGATCCTCGGGAGGGCCCGTGTACCACGCCTCCACGCGCGGTCCGAACGGAACGCAGGTCGGCAACACGAGTTCCGTCCAGACCCTGGGGAATACTGTTATCTCCTGGTTCGTACCCTGGGGCAGCGAGGAAGAGACCGCATACAAGAACGTCGACACGTTCGTCGGCTGATGCCGCTCGAGGAGCGCGATGACCTCTCGGTGATCGGTGCATCCGCATCGACCGTCAGGATCCACGTCGCGGCGGACTCCGGCAGGTGGACGAGCGGGGGAGACTTCGGTTGATCAGAGCCTGAGGATCGGAGGAGCCGGGACACTGCGCCGCTGAGCGCTAGTACGCTCTCGCCCTCAGCGCGACGGCGAGGTCGGCGGCGAGGTCGCCCCGCCCGACGACCTCGACGGCGTCGAGCCCCTGCCAGGCGGAGGCCTCGGCGAGCAGCACGGCCAGCCTCTCGGCCGTATCGGCCGGTGCCCCCGGCTCCCGCCACGCCGCCTGCACGAGCAGGACCCGGCTCCGCCGATCGCTCTTGAGGTCCACCCGCGCGGCGATCACGTCGTCGAGCAGGACCGGAAGGACGTAATAGCCGTGCACCCGCTGCTCGGCCGGCGTGTAAATCTCGATCCGGTAGTGGAACCCGAAGAACAGCTCCGCGCGCGGACGATGCCAGACGACGGGGTCGAAGGGTGAGAGCAGCGCGTCCGCCCGGAGCGTGCGGGGGCGGCGGGCTTCGACGTGCCGCCAGAGCGGGATCGGGCGCCCGCCGCGCTCCCAGCCGCGCACCTCGACGCGCTCGAGCTCGCCCGCCTCGACCAGTTCGTCGACCGCGACGCGGGTGGGTGCCTGGAGCAGTCGGTGGTAGTCGGCCAGGTCGCCGAGGGTCGCGATGCCGTGCGCCCGCGCGGCCCGCCGCACGAGTTCACGGACAGCATCCGGGAGAGCGACCTCGGCCTCCAGCACCTCGCGCGGGAGCAGCTGCGAGGCCAAGCCGTAGGAGCGCTCGAAGCGCGTCCGCCCCGCCGTCACCACTTCGCCCCAGCGGAACAGGACCTCGAGACCCCGCTTGATGTCGGACCACCCCCACCAGGGTCCGGTGCGGACGTTGGCCTCGTGCTCGATCTCGGAGGCTCGCAGCGGGCCGTCGGCGAGTGCCGCCCGCAGCCAGTCGAGGGTAGCGCGGTTCTCTGCGGCCCAGCCCTCGTGCTCGGGGAGGCGGACGAAGCGGTACTGCTGCATCCGCCAGCGGTAGAGCGGGAGGTCTTCGCGGCGGACGAGGGCCGCCTCGTGCGCCCAGTACTCGAGGTAGTGACCGCCGGGTGAGAAGGCGGCCGCGTCGAGGAGGGAGCGGTCGTAGGGGCCGAGGCGCGCGAGCAGCGGCAGGTAGTGGCTCCGCTCGAAGACGTTGACTGAGTCGAGCTGCAGCGGGCGGATGCGGTCGACGGCGGCGCGGATCTGCCGCGCGCCCACTCTTGAGGGCCGGGGTGCGCCGAAGCCCTGCGCGACCAGGGCGATCCGGCGCGCGAGCGCGGGGGAGAGCTGCTCGGTCATGGTCTGCTCACGCTAGCGAACACCTCCGACATCGTTGTCACCGATTCGGCGCCCGGCGTTCGCCCGGCATTCACCGGCGCGTACCCTCGCCGTTTCGCACCGCTCCTAGCGTGCCCGAGGTCGTCCCACCGGGTCGACCCAGCCGACTCCTGGAGGACCCTTGACCATTCAGCGACTCTCGCGCACCGCCGCCGTCACCGCGGCCGGCACCGCTCTCGTCCTCGCGCTCTCTGCCTGTTCCGGCGGCGTGACCGCCTCCACGGAAGGCTCCAGCGCGGCGGCCGCGTCCGCCACGTCCGCCGCCGACCTGGGCGGACTCGACGCCCTGGTCGAGGCCGCGAAGGCCGAGGGGCAGCTCAGCGTGATCGCCCTGTCCGACACCTGGGCGAACTACGGCAAGCTGATCAGCGGCTTCGAGAACACGTACGGCATCACCGTGAACGCCGCCGACCCCGACGCCTCCTCGGCCGAGGAGATCAGCACGGCGAAGAACCTCGCCGGTCAGGACACCGCTCCTGACGTGTTCGACCTGGGACCGGCCATCGCACTGGCCAACACCGACATGTTCGCCCGGTACAAGGTCGAAGCGTGGGACGACATTCCGGAGGGGAACAAGGAGCAGTCGGGCCTCTGGGTGAACGACTACACCGGGCTGATGTCGATCGGCTACGACGCGGCGGCCGTGCCCGCGCCGACGTCGCTCCAGGACCTCCTCGGCTCCGGCTACCGCGGCTCGGTCGCGATCAACGGCGACCCGACCCAGGCCGGCGCCGCCGCCGCCGCGGTAGAGCTCGCGGCCCTCCAGACCGGCGGATCCGCCGACGACGTCCAACCCGGGATCGACTTCTTCCACACGCTCAACGACGCCGGGAACTTCCTACCGCTGGACCCGACCGAGGCCACGATCGCCTCCGGTGAAACCCCGGTGGTCTTCGACTGGAGCTACAACAATCTCGCGGCGGGTACGGCGAATGCGGGCAGTCGTGAGTGGAGCACGACCGTTCTGCCGGGCGCGGCTGTCGGCAGCTACTACAGCCAGGCGATCAACGCCCACGCCCCGCATCCCGCGGCCGCACGGCTCTGGCAGGAGTACCTCTACTCCGATGCGGCGCAGAACCTCTACCTCGCTGCCGGTGCGTACCCGGTGCGCCTGGCCGCGATGACTGAGGCCGGCACGCTCGACCAGGGCGCGCTCGCCGCCGTCGGCGCTGCTCCCTCCGACCTGGTCCAGTTCACCGAGGAGCAGACGAAGGCCGCCTCGTCGCTCCTGGCCGAGAAGTGGGCTGCGGCGATCCAGGGATGAGCGCTCGTGCCGAAGCCGTTCCCGCCGCGCCGCTGGTCCGGGGACGGCGCAGCGCTCCGGCCGTGCTGGGTGTGGCCCCCTTCGCGCTCTACGTCCTGCTGTTCCTGGCCGTGCCCACCGTCCTCGTGGTGATGACCGGATTCACGGACGGCGAGGGCCGCTTCACCCTCACGAACCTCCAGGCGCTCGGCGACCCCGTCGTCCTCTCCGCCTTTGGCGCGTCGCTCGGGCTCTCGGCGGTCACTGCCGTGGTGGGCGCGGTCCTGGGCGCCGTCGTCTGCCTGGCGCTGGTGGGTTCGGATCCGCGCGGCCCGCTGCGCACCGTGGTCGACGCGGCGGCGAGCGTGCTCGCGCAGTTCGGTGGCGTGATGCTGGCGTTCGCGTTCATCGCGACGATCGGCGCGCAGGGGCTGGTGACCACCCTGCTCGCCGGAGCGGGGGTCGACCTGTACTCCGACGGGGTGTGGCTCTACCAGCTCCCCGGGCTCGTGCTGCCCTACCTCTCCTTCCAGGTCCCGCTGATGGTGCTGACCTTCCTCCCCGCGCTCGAGGGATTGCGCCCCGAATGGGCCGAGGCGAACGCCGTACTCGGCGGCGGCCGGCTCGGCTACTGGCTCCACGTCGCGGGTCCGGTGCTGGCCCCCTCGTTCCTCGGCTGTGTGTTGCTGCTGTTCGCGAACGCGTTCTCGTCCTTCGCCACGGCGGCGGCGCTGATCAGCCAGGGCGCGCAGATCGTGCCGCTGCAGATCCGCGCGGCGCTGGTCAGCGAGACGGTGCTGGGGCGGGAGAACCGTGCCGGCGTGCTCGCGCTCGGGATGCTCGCGGTGATGGTCGTGCTGATGTCCGGGTACGCCCTGCTGCAGCGCCGGACTCGGCGGTGGCAGCGGTGAGGCCGTCGCGGCTCCTCGCTCGGACGGTGCTGGTCGTCACCGGGCTCGTCTTCGCGGTCCCGCTGGTCGCGATGGCCGAGTTCACCCTCCGCGGCCCCGGCGGCTACGACCTCTCGCACTGGACGGCGATCCTCGATCCCGGACACGAGCGGGCGTACCGCTCCCTGTTCCAGGGGATCGGCAACTCGCTGATTCTCGCCGTCGTCACCGCCGTGATCGTCCTCGTGCTGCTGGTGCCGACGATGCTGCTCGTCGAGATCCGGCTCCCGCGGCTGCGCCGTGCTCTGGAGTTGGTGTGCCTGCTGCCGCTGACGGTGCCCGCGATCGTGCTGGTCGTCGGGTTGGCGCCGGTTTACTCCGTGGTCACCCGGCTCGCTGGTTCTGCACCCTGGACGCTCGCGCTGGCCTACGGCGTGCTGGTCCTGCCCTACGCCTACCGTGCGGTCGCGGCCGATCTCGCCGGACTCGACGCCGTGACGCTCTCGGAGGCCGCTCGCTCGCTCGGTGCGGGCCCGCTCGCCGTGCTCGGGAGGGTGCTCCTGCCCAATCTGCGCCGCGGCCTCGTCGCCGCCGCGCTGATCACGGTCGCGGTGGTCCTGGGCGAATACACGATCGCCTCGCTGCTCAGCCGCACGACCCTGCAGACCGCACTGGTGCAGGTCTCGAAGTCGGACGCCTACGTCGCCGTGATCTTCTCGCTGCTCTCCCTCCTCTTCGCCTTCGCCCTCCTCCTCGGGATCGGCCGCCTCGCGCGGATCGGTCTGCCGGTGGGCGCGGCGCGCTCCTCGAAAGGCTCCTCGTGACCGCTCCCACCCTGCCCGGCGCCCGCGTGCGCTTTGTCGACGTGGAGCGGCACTACGGCTCAGCGCGCGCCCTGGACGGCGTCTCGTTCGACGTGGCGCCGGGGGAGTTCGTCGCCCTGCTCGGCCCGTCCGGCTGCGGCAAGACGACGGCTCTGCGGGCCCTCAGCGGGCTCGAGCGGATCGACGCGGGCCGCATCCTCGTCGACGAGGAGGACATCGCGCAGGTCCCCGCGGCGAAGCGCGACATGGGCATGGTCTTCCAGTCGTACTCGCTCTTCCCGCACCTGCGGGCGCGCGAGAACGTCGAGTTCGGGCTGCGCACCCGCGGAGTGGCCGCCCGGGAGCGGCGCTCGGCCGCGCAGGAGGCCCTGGACGTCGTCGGCCTCGGCGGGCTCGGCGAGCGCTACGCTCACGAGCTCTCCGGCGGACAGCAGCAGCGCGTGGCGCTCGCGCGCGCCCTGGTCACCCGGCCGCGGGTGCTGCTGCTCGACGAGCCGCTGTCGGCGCTGGACGCGAAGGTCCGGGTACAGCTGCGCGACGAGATCAAGCGGCTCCAGTCCGAGATCGGGATCACCACCTTCTTCGTCACCCACGATCAGGAGGAGGCCCTCGCCGTCGCCGATCGGGTCGCGGTGATGAGCGCCGGCCGCATCGAGCAGCTGGGCGCGCCCGAGGACCTCTACGCGCGTCCGGCGACGGCTTTCGTCGCCCACTTCGTCGGCCTCTCGAACGTCGTCGCGGGTGCGGTCGCCGAAGGAACCGTCACCGCTCTAGGCACCCGGCTGCCGCTGGTCGACCGGGCGGCTCCGAGCGGACCGGTCTCGGTCTTCCTCCGCCCTGAGGACCTCGAGATCGTGGCCGAGGGTGCGCCTGACGCGCTCGTCGGCGCGGTCCTCGCCTCCAGCTTTCTCGGGCCGGTTCGCCGCTCGAGGGTGCTGCTGTCCACCGGCGAGGAGCTGGTCGTGCAGCACCCGTCGGGGCAGCGGCTCGAACCGGGGCAGCGCGTCGGCGTTCTGCTCGCGCGCCGGCCGGTCGCAGTGCGCGCTCACCGAGACGAGGTGCCGTCGACCGCCACCGGCTGAGCACGCCGGGGGGATGCCGCGCGGGGAATGCACCGGGGCCTATTCTGGGCAGATGAGACTCGGCAGGTCCCGCCGCACCTCCGGCCCGCGCGCCGGTGAGCCCGCGGCGCCTGCCGCTGCCACCGCTTCGAATCGGTCGGCATCAATCCCCGACTCCGCCTTCGTGAGCGATGGGATGCGCATCGCCGGTGCGTGGGCATGGCGCGTTCTGGTCGTGGTCGCGGCGCTGGCCGTGCTCGCGCTGCTGGTGATCGAGCTCCGGCTGATCGTCATCCCGCTGCTGGTCGCCATTGTGATCGCGGCGCTCCTCATCCCGTTCTCCAGCTTCCTCCAGCGTCATCGCTGGCCCAAATGGGCGGCCGTGGTGGTCGCGGAGCTCGGGATCGTGCTCGTGATCGGCGGGCTGCTCTTCCTCGTCGTCACCCAGGTCTACTCCGGCTTCGACGACCTCGGCCGTCAGACAGTGCAGTCCTACGCTGACTTCACGGTCTTTCTCCGGGAGTCGCCGCTCCACCTCACTGAGAGCGACATCAACCAGTACGCGCAGCAGGCCCTCACAGCGCTGCAGCAGGACTCCGGGATACTGGTCAGCGGGGCACTCAGTGTCGGCTCCACCGTCGGTCATGTGCTGGCCGGCGTCCTGCTCACCCTGTTCTCCACCCTGTTCATCTTGATCGACGGGCCGAACATCTGGAGCTGGGTCGTCCGCCTCTTCCCGCGTCGTGCTCGCGGAGCCGTGGACGGTGCGGGACGCGCCGGTTGGGTGACCCTCACCAACTTCGTCAAGGTCCAGATCCTCGTCGCGTTCGTCGATGCGCTCGGTATCGGCCTCGGTGCCTTCTTCCTCGGCGTCCCGCTCGCGATCCCGATCGGTGTGCTCGTCTTCCTCGGCTCCTTCGTGCCCGTCATCGGCGCCGTGGCGACCGGGGCGCTCGCCGTGTTCGTCGCACTGGTCTACAACGGCCCGCTGATCGCCCTCATCCTGCTGATCGTCGTGCTCGGCGTGCAGCAGCTCGAGGGCCATATCCTGCAGCCGCTGATCATGGGCTCGGCGGTGAAGGTGCATCCGCTGGCCGTCGTGCTCGCCGTAGCCGGAGGATCGATCGTCGCCGGAATCGCCGGCGCGTTCTTCGCCGTGCCGTTCGTGGCCACGCTCAACGTCATGGTCAACTACGTTGCGAGCGGAGCCTGGCGCTCGCCCGCCCGAACCCCCGAGAGAGTTGCCGCAGAGCATGCAGACTAGTCACGTCGTCGGTCCCGCGCTGCACGAGTACGAAGCGGCCCGCGCCGTCCTCGCCCCCGTCATCGCCGCCACTCCGATGGAGACGAGCACATTCCTCGCGCAGGTCCTCGGCTCGCCCGTATTCCTGAAGTGCGAGAATCTTCAGCGCACCGGCTCGTACAAGATCCGCGGAGCGGTGTTCCGGATGTCGCGGCTCACGCCGGAGGAGCGCGCCCGCGGCGTCGTCGCGGCGTCGGCCGGTAACCACGCTCAGGGCGTCGCCTTCGCGGCGAGGGAGCTCGGGATCAAGGCCACGATCTTCATGCCGATCGGCGTTGCGCTGCCTAAGCTCGCGGCCACCCGCGACTACGGAGCTGACGTCGTGTTGAGCGGTCACATCTTCAACGAGGCGCTCGCGGCGGCGGCCGAGTTCGCCGAGCGCACCGGCGCCGTCTTCGTACCGCCGTACGATCACCCGGACGTCATCACCGGGCAGGGCACGGTCGGCCTCGAGATCCTCGAGCAGGCACCCTCCGTCGACACGATCGTGGTGCCGATCGGCGGCGGCGGCTTGATCGCCGGAGTCGCGTCGGCGGCCAAGCAGAAGGCGGCAGAGGCCGGGCGCACCCTCCGCGTGATCGGTGTGCAGGCCGCCAACGCGGCTCCGTATCCGCTCTCGCTCGCGAGCGGAGAGCCGACCGCGATCACAATCTCTCCGACCATCGCCGACGGCATCGCGGTGGCGAAGCCGGGTCAGCTGAACTTCGCGATCATCCGCGAGACGGTGGACGAGGTCGTCACCGTGGAGGACGACGATATCGCCCGGGCGTTGCTGGTGCTGCTGGAGCGGGCGAAGCTCGTGGTGGAGCCCGCCGGTGCCGTGGGCATCGCGGCGATCCTGACGGGGAAGATCCGCGATGCGGGGGCGACCGTGGTGATCCTCTCCGGCGGGAACATCGATCCGCTGATGATGGAGCGGGTGATCAGCCGGGGCCTGGCCGCCTCGGAGCGCTACCTCAAGATGAGCATCGGCCTGCCGGATCGACCGGGGCAGCTCGCCCGCATCGCTGAGCTGATCTCGGAGGCCAATGCCAACGTGGTCGAGGTGTTGCACACCCGGCATGGTCGCGGCTTGCAGATCAGCGAGGTCGAGATCGAGATCAGTGTCGAGACCCGCGGCCCGGAGCACGCCGACCGCGTCATCCAGGTCCTCACCGACGCCGGCTACGCCCCCCGCATCTCCCGCGGCTGAGCCGCCCGGCCCCGGAAGGCCGGTCCAGCCGCTCCAGCAGCCAGCGTGGGCTCTTCTGCCGTACTCACGTCTGGACGCGCGTACCGCCGCCCTCCCCGATGGCGCGCGAAACGTCGCCGCCCGCCGTGGTGTGTTCGTGGTCCGCGGTGTTCTCCGCAAGGCGGAGGAGGATGCGATACCGGCGGTATCGCGCCCGACGACAACGCCGTGGGGTGTTTGGTCTGATCGTGGTCCGCGGTGTTCTCCGCAAGGCGGAGGAGGAAGCGATACCGGCGGTATCGCGCCCGACGACAACGCCGCGGAGAGCGCCGCGGACCGCGATCAGTGGCCCGACCAGGTTTCGACGTTGGCGACGCGAACCTCAATCTCCCGCCCGTTGGGTGCCGTGAAGCGCGTCGTATCGCCGACGTTCAGGCCCATGATCGCCGAGCCCAGGGGGCTCTGCGGGCTGTAGACGTCGAGGTCGCTCTCGCCCGCCATCTCGCGATTGCCCAGGAGGAAGCGGGATTCGTCGCCGGCGATGACGGCGGTGATGATCGTGCCGGCCTCGACCACTCCGTGGCTCTCGGGCGGCGTGCCGATCTCGGCTTCGCGCAGGAGCGAGGTCAGCTGGCGGATGCGGGCCTCGATCTTGCCCTGCTCGTCCTTCGCGGCGTGGTAGCCGCCGTTCTCCTTCAGGTCACCCTCCTCGCGGGCCACCTCGATGCGCTTGGCGATCTCCTCGCGTCCGGCGGTGGACAGCTCGGTGAGCTCCGCCTCGAGGCGGTCGTACGACTCCTGGGTCATCCAGGTCACCTGTGACTGGTCCGTCATGGTGGGCTCCTGCTCTGAGGGCCGCGCTCGCGGCGTCCGGCAGTGCCGTGCGGAGTGTCCGCGTCCGGCGGTCGGGACGGCCGGCGTCAGGCGGCGGTGGAAATGGCGACGCCCCGACGAGTCCGTCAGGGCTTCGGTCAAGCCTACGGGAGCCAGCAGGAGGAGATCAAACCTGTGTTCGCCAGCTCGGTGGTGCGGACGGTTTCGGTGTGCGAGCGGAAGCGCTCGGTGGAGGCGGGGTACTCCACTACCAGCCAGCCGACGACTGCGGACTGCTCGTTGAGGGCCTGGACGGCGCAGGCGACCTCACGCTCGACCGGGGCGGTGAGGTCGAAGGAGACGGTCACGGTGCGGTCGTCGACGACCTCGTGCGCAGTGTCCTGCACGTCCACCTGGCCGCGGGCGCCGTCGAGTCCGGCCCAGATCACCCAGGCTGCGAAGACGGCGACGAAGGCGAGCGCAACTCCGCCGAAGAGCCAGCGGTTGCCGAGGCGGGTGCGGCTCGTGCGGCCGTAGCGCGTGGCGAGGGGGCCGGCGGCGCGGAGCGAGTCCGGGTCGAGGGTGGACGCGCCGGGGCGGTCGACGCTCTCGGACGTGCGGGCGGCCACGGAACTCCCTCGATGATGCGTCTACTCTGGACAGGCGGCGCGCATCCACTCAGGGCAGTATCCCCCAGGGCAGAAGCGCCGGACTCTATTCAACCCCGAGGAATCGAGCGATCGTGTCCCAGGCCGTCGAGGTCTCCGTCGATTCGGAGGTGCGGGTCGTTCCGCGCCTCCTCGCCGTGCACGCCCATCCGGATGACGAGTCGAGCAAGGGTGCTGCGACTCTGGCGGCCTACGCCGAGCGAGGCGCTGAGGTCATGGTCGTCTCCTGCACCGGGGGTGAGGCCGGCTCGGTGCTGAATGAGGGCCTGGAGGCTCGCGCGCACGCCGAGCGCGACATCGGCGGCCTCCGCCGAGAAGAGATGGTCCTCGCCCGCGAGGCGCTGGGCGTGGAGCACACCTGGCTCGGATTCGTGGACTCCGGGATGCCGGAGGACGGGAAGGTCGATGGTGCCTCGTTCGCGGGTCTGCCGCTGGCGACCGCCGCTGCTCCGCTCGTGCGCCTGGTCCGGCGATTCCGCCCGCACGTGATCATCAGCTACGACGAGAACGGCGGCTACCCGCACCCCGACCACATCCGCGCGCACCAGGTCGCCGTTGAGGCGTACCGCGCGGCGGGCCTCGCCGAGGAGTACCGCGGGACGGGCGCTCCCTGGTCGGTCTCGAAGCTGTACTACGACCGCGTCTTCAGTGCTCAGAAGCTGCGGGCGATCGCCGAGCATCTGCGCTCGATCGACCCGGACGATTCGCGTGTGTCTGTTCTGGATGAGATGAAGGGCTGGTTCGAGAACACCCCCTTCCTCGCGACCACGCGCGTCGTGATCTCCGGCTTCCACGACCGGCGCGACGCCGCCCTGCGCGCCCACGCCAGCCAGGTCGCTCCGGATAACGCTTTCTTCTTCCTCCCGCACGCGGTGATCGACGCCGCCTGGCCCACCGACGACTTCCAGCTCATCGACAGCCGCGTCGACGCTCCGACTCCCGAGACCGACCTCTTCGCCGGCCTCGACCTGGCTGAGCTCGCCCCCGGCCCGAGCGCGGTCGTCCCGCCGATCCTTCCCGAGCCCGCGACGTCGGGCGCGGCCCCCATTTCCCCGGTGCCCGACGGATCCGGAGTCGCGATCGCCGACGAGGTGCGCGCGTGATCGCCGCGCTGCTCGAGGGCGCCCAGCGTGTCGTCGTCCTCGCCGCCACCTCGAGCCCCGTGCCGACCCCGGGCCCTGACTTCAACGAGGACACGGTCACCCCCGGCCTCTTCGGCTTCGTCACGATGCTCGTGATCGCCCTCGCCGCGGTCCTGCTCGCGCTCGACATGGCGCGCCGTGTGCGCCGCACCACCTACACCGCGCAGGTCAAGGAGCGGCTTGACGCCGAGGAGGCGGAGCGCAGGGACGGCTGAGCCCGTTCAGACGTTGTAGGCCGGATGCAGCGTGACGATCAACGCCGCCGTCCAGTGGCAGAGGAACGCCACGGCCGTGAGCGCGTGGAAGATCTCGTGGAAGCCGAAGACGCCCGGCACAGGGTTGGGTTTCTTGATGCCGTAGATCACGGCGCCCGCGGAGTAGCAGAGCCCGCCGACGAGGACGAGCACCATCATCGGCGCGCTGGCGTGGAAGAGCGGCCCCAGATACATCACCGCCGCCCAGCCCAGCAGCAGGTACAGCGGCACATACAGCCAGCGCGGCGCGCCGATCCAGAAGACGCGGAAGCCGATCCCGAGCAGCGCGCCCGCCCAGACCAGGACCAGCAGCAGCGTGCCCTGCGCGGGCGGCAGGGCGAGTACGGCGAGCGGCGTGTACGTGCCGGCAATCAGCAGGAAGATGTTCGCGTGGTCGATCCGCTTCAGGATCATCTTTGTCCGCGGCGTCCAGTCGAAGCGGTGGTACAGGGCGGAAGTGCCGAAGAGCAGGAGTGACGTGGTCGCGAATACCGCGGCCGCCCACGTCGCGGCGGTCCCGTCCGCGAGCACGACCAGCACCACTGCGGCGACGGCCGCGAGCGGGAAGATCCCGGCATGGATCCAGCCCCGCCAGGTCGGGCGCACCTCGGCTGCGGGGCCCTGCTCGATCGCGTCCTCGACCAGGGGGAGCACGGACGGGTCCGCTGCGTCGGCGGCGTGTGCGGAGGGATCGGACGGGGGAGGCGTCGGCCGCGAGCTCATGGCGGACAGACTACGACGCGATGCCGGTGTGACACCGAGCGTCCACCGGCTTCGAGGACCGGTCCGGGTCGGCTACCGTGTCACTGTGCCGAAGCCGAGACTGCCTGTGGGAAGGGACCTTCTCTACGGCGTCTATAAGAAGCGTCTGCGGTCGAGTCTTCCCCCCGACTCCCTACCGAACCACGTCGCGATGATCATCGACGGCAATCGGCGGTGGGCGCGGCAGCGGGCCTTCGAGACGGCGGCGCACGGGCACCGGGCGGGCGCCGCGAAGGTGCACGAGTTCCTCCAGTGGTGCGATGAGCTCGGTGTGCGGCACGTCACCCTGTACCTGCTCTCGCAGGACAATCTCGTCGGCCGGGACAGCAGCGAACTGACCGAGCTGATCGCGATCATCGCCGACCTCGCCGAGGAGGTCTCGCAGCAGCCGGACTGGCGGGTGCAGCACGTCGGCTCCGACGAGGGTCTCCCCGCCTCGCTCGTCACGGCCCTCGACACAGCCGAAGCGCGCACCGCCTCCCACACCGGCCTGCACGTGAATCTCGCGGTCGGCTACGGCGGTCGGCACGAGATCGCGCAGGCCGTGCGCAGCATCCTGGAGGAGCACGGCAAGCGCGGCTCCTCGATCGAGGACGTCGCGGGTCTGCTGACGCCGGAGCTGATCGGCGAGCATCTGTACACCAGCGGACAGCCCGATCCCGACCTGGTCATCCGCACCTCCGGGGAGCAGCGCCTCTCGGACTTCATGCTCTGGCAGAGCGCGCACAGCGAGTTCTACTTCATGGAGGCGTTGGGCCCGGACATCCGCGAGGTCGATTTCCTTCGCGCGCTCCGCGACTACGCCGGGCGCCACCGTCGCTTCGGCAGCTGACCTCGCGGCTCCTCCCGCAGTACCGACCGGAAGGGCCGGCATGAGTTCGAACGAGGTCACCCACCTCACCACGACCGAGGACTACCTCGCCGGGTTCGGCGAGGAACCCGGCTACCTCGACTTCGGCCGCGTGGGCCCGCTCTCGGCGACCGTCGCCGCCGAGCAGGAGGCGGCGGTCGAGCTGCTGATGCGCGCGCGCAGTGGCACCCTCGACGGGCTGTTCGGGCAGGATGAGCGCGTCCGCACGGCTGCCGCGGCGCTCGTGCGCGTCCCCGCCGCCCACGTCGTCTTCCAGCCCAACACCTCGACGGGCCTCCTGCATGCGCTGTTGGGCACGTCCGGTGCGGTGCTGCTGTCCGCCGCGGAGTTCCCGAGCCTGCCTTTCGCGGCGGTGCGCGCGGCGGAGGCCCTCGGGTCGGTGGAGCCCCGGTGGCTGCGCACGGAGCAGGGCCGAGTGACACCGGAGGCGCTCCGGGAGCAGCTCACCGACGACGTGACGACCGTCGCAGTGAGCCTGGTCGACTCCCGCACCGGCTACCTCGCGGACGTCGCGGCGATCCGCGACGTGATCGGCGACCGGATGCTCGTCCTCGACGCCATCCAGGGTTTCGGCGTCGTCGACGCTCCCTACGAGCTGGCCGACGTCGTGGTCACCGGAGGCCAGAAGTGGCTCCGAGCAGGCTGGGGAACCGGATTCCTCGCGCTCAGCGAGCGGGCGCTCTCGCGGGTGGCGCCGGTGCTCTCCGGCTGGAGCGGATCGGAGCAGGCGGAGCCGTGGGGCGAGGTAGCACCGCCGCGCGAAGACGCCCGGGCGTTCAGCATCAGCAAGCCGGATCCGATCGCTCAGGCGCGGCTCGCGTCAGCGCTGGAGGAGGTCGCGGTGGTCGGACAGTCGACGATCGCCGCGCTCGTGGCGGAGCGGGTCAGCGCGATCGTGGATCTGGCCGACGAGTTCGGACTGGCGGTCGTGGGTTCCCGCGGCGAGCACGAGCGCGCGGGCATGGTCGTCGTCGAGCCGGAGCCGGAGGAACTGGCGCCGCTGGCCGCCTCCCTCGCCGCGCACGGCGTCACTGCGCGCCTGCGGCCGGGCACGGTCCGCTTCAGCGCCCACGCGGGCACCACCGACGAGACCCTCGCGCTGCTCCGGGCCGCGCTGGTCTCTGCGGCGACGAGCATCGTCTACTAGCTGCGGATTCCGCGCGTTCACGTGTTGGTTACATATTCGTAGCGGTGCGAAGCACACGGATGTCATTCGCCGGGTTAGGTTCGAGTCATCAGGTACAGCGCCTGGTCGGGACAGCCTCAGACGCGGCTCGACATCGCGCAGACGCCGAAGGGATACTGCGCGGTGCACGACAGACACCGAAGAGGCCGGCTCGAGGACATGAGCCGGGGGCTCCGGCCCCCGGAGTGTGGAGAGTCATCGTGACAGTTCCCCAGGGCATGGATCCGCAGACCGGCGCGCAGGGCGGCCTCCACCGCCACGCGCAGCACGGCTCCGCGGATCCAACCGATCAGCTCCAGCGCACCTACGTCCTGGACACCTCGGTTCTGCTGTCGGATCCCTCCTCGATGTTCCGGTTCGCGGAGCACGCCGTGGTGCTGCCGATCGTCGTCATCAGCGAGCTCGAGGGCAAGCGCAACGACCCCGAGATCGGCTACTTCGCGCGGCAGGCGCTGCGACACCTCGACGAGCTGCGCGTGCAGCACGAGCGACTCGACTTCCCGATCGCGGTCGGCCGGGGCGGCACACTCCGGGTCGAGCTGAACCACTCGAACATGTCGGTGCTGCCGAGCGGGCTGCAGATGGGCGATAACGATGCGCGGATCCTCGCCGTCGCGCTCAACCTGCAGGGCGAGGGCGCCACGGTCACCGTCGTGTCCAAGGACATGCCGATGCGCGTGAAGGCTGCGTCGATCGGCCTCGCCGCCGAGGAGTACCTCGCCGAGCAGGCCCCCGAGTCCGGCTGGACCGGCATGGACGACGTGACGCTCGGCGGCGATGCGATGAGCGAGCTGTACGACCGCGAGCGCCTGTTCACGGACGTCGTGGCCGACATTCCGGTCAATACCGGCCTCGTCGTCCACTCCGACCGCGGCTCCGCCCTCGCCCGGGTGACCGGGAAGCGGCAGATCACGCTGGTGCGCGGCGACAAGGACGTGTTCGGCCTGCACGGGCGCTCGGCGGAGCAGCGGCTCGCGATCGACCTGCTCCTGGATCAGGAGGTGGGCATCGTCTCGCTCGGCGGCCGCGCCGGCACCGGCAAGTCGGCGCTCGCGCTCTGCGCGGGGCTGGAGGCAGTGCTCGAGAAGCGCCAGCACAAGAAGATCATGGTCTTCCGGCCGCTCTATGCGGTGGGCGGCCAGGACCTCGGTTTTCTGCCCGGCGACGCTGCCGAGAAGATGAACCCCTGGGCGCAGGCGGTCTTCGACACGCTCGGCGCGCTGGTCTCACAGAATGTGCTCGACGAGGTGATCGAGCGGGGCATGCTCGAGGTGCTACCGCTCACTCACATCCGTGGACGCTCGCTGCACGACGCCTTCGTGATCGTGGATGAGGCGCAGTCGCTGGAGCGGAACGTTCTGCTCACGGTGCTCTCGCGCGTCGGCCAGAACTCCCGGGTGGTGTTGACGCACGACGTGGCGCAACGCGACAACCTCAGGGTCGGTCGGCACGACGGAGTCGCCTCCGTGATCGAGACGCTGAAGGGGCATCCGCTGTTCGCGCACGTCACGCTGACCCGCTCCGAGCGCTCGGCGATCGCGGCGCTGGTCACCGAGATGCTGGAGTCGCACGAGCTCGCCTGAGCGGACGTCCGGCTCGTCGTGGAGCGTCCGGCTCGCTGAATCCGCTGGTTTCTGCGAGCCGGATGCGGTTCCGCGAGCCGGAGGCGCGGGGGCGTAGCGTGGGGCGGGTGAGCATCCTCGACGACGCGCTCCTGGAGCGCTTCCGCGGCCGTGCGGCCGACTACGACGAGCGCAACGCGTTCTGCTCCGAGGATCTGGAGGAATTGCGCACGATCGGCTACCTCGCGCTGCTCGTTCCCGAGGACCTCGGCGGCGCGGGTCTGGGCCTCGAGCAGGCGGCCGCTGAGCAGACCCGCCTCGCGACCGCGGCCCCGGCGACGGCGCTCGCCGTGAACATGCATTTGGTCTGGACCGGGATCGCACGCCTCCTGCTCGACCGTGGCGACGACTCCCTCCGCTCGGTGCTCATCGAGGCTGCGGCGGGTCACGTCTTCGCCTTCGGCAACAGTGAGGCGGGGAACGATCTGGTGCTCTCGGACTCGCTGACCCGTGCGGAGCCGGTCGGCGACGGCGGCTACCGCTTCACCGGCACGAAGGTCTTCACGTCCCTCGCGCCCGCGTGGACGCGGCTCGGCGTCTTCGGGCGCGACGACAGCGGCCCCCAGCCGCGCCTCGTGCACGGCTTCGTCGACCGGGAGACCCCGGAGACGCCCGTCGCCGGACTCGAGGTCCGCGACGACTGGGACACACTGGGCATGCGCGCGACACAGAGTCGCACGACAGTGCTCGACGGAGTGGTCGTCCCGGCCGAGCGGATGATCCGCTCGCTCCCCGTCGGACCGAGCGCCGACCCCTTCGTCTTCGCCGTCTTCGCGGCCTTCGAGCTGCTGATCTCCTCGGTCTACCTCGGCGTCGCGCAGCGGGCGCTGGACGTGGCCGTCGCCTCGGTGCACCGCCGGACCTCCCTCCGCTCGGGCGGGCGGCCGCTCGCCGAGGACCCCGACGTGCGCCGCCGGGTCGCCGTGGTCGGGATGCTGCTCGACGGAGTGGAAGCCCCACTGCGCTCGGCGGCGGCCGACGTGGACGCGCTTGTCGACCGGGGTGCGCGCTGGTTCCCCTCGCTCGTGGGCGTGAAGATCCGCACCACGGAGGCGGCGCTGCGCGTGGTCGAGAGCGCCGTGCAGATCGCGGGCGGCTCGGCCTACACGCGCGGGTCGGAGCTCGGCCGCCTCTACCGCGACGTGCTGGCGGGGCAGTTCCACCCCTCCGACGACTCCTCGGCGCACGGTGCCTGGGCGGCGCTGCTGCTCGGACCGCTGCCGCCGAGAGGCTGACTGCCCGGCGGCGGGCGCGATCGCCAACGTCCCGGTCGACGCCGTCCCCGGGGCTGCCCCCGGCCTGTGGAGAACGGTGACGGACGGAGGGCGATGCGCTCTACTCTCGGCGGATGATCCGCGGACTCCTGCTCGACCGCGCCGCCGTCCTGCTCGGCGCCGCCCTGCTGCTCGTCATCGCGGCACCGCGCCTCGGAGACGCGCCCGGCCTCGTCCCAGTGGCGCTCGTCAGTGTGCCGCTGGTGCTGGCGGATGTGCGCGGGAGGCGCCTCCCGAACGCGATCACGCTGCCGTTGCTGGCTGCGGGAGTCGCGTCGGCGCCGACGCCGGGGACACTGCTCGCCGTTCTCGCAACAGCGCTGGGCTTCGGGACGCTGCACGCGGCGGGAGGGTTGGGTCTCGGCGACGTGAAGCTCGGAGCGGCGCTCGCGCCTCCGCTCGCCGCCCTCGGACCCGACCGGGTCGCCACAGCACCGGCCCTCGCCTTCGTGCTGGCCGGACTGTGGGTGCTCGCGCTGCGCGGCCGGGGACGGATCGCGTTCGGCCCGTTCCAGCTCGCGGCGTTCTGGTTGATGCTGTGACGGCCCGCCCCGCTGCACGCGCAGGGACGGGCCGTCAGGGGGCCGGGCTCAGCCGGGGTGCGTCATCGACATGACGTCGAGGGCGCTGTCGAGCTGCTCCTGTGTCACCTCGCCGCGCTCGACGAAGCCGAGGTCGACGACCGACTCGCGGACCGTGATGCCCTTGGCGACCGAGTTCTTCGCGACCTTGGCGGCGGCCTCGTAGCCGATCACCTTGTTCAGCGGAGTGACGATCGAGGGCGAGGACTCGGCGAGGGCCCGCGCGTGCTCGACGTCGGCCTCGAGGCCATCGACGGTCTTGTCGGCGAGCAGGACGGCCGAGTTCGAGAGCAGTCGGATCGACTCCAGCAGCGCCGTGCCCATCACCGGGATCGCGACGTTGAGTTCGAAGGCACCCGAGGCGCCGGCCCACGCGATGGTGGCGTCGTTGCCGATCACGCGAGCGCAGACCATGAGGACCGCCTCCGGGATCACCGGATTCACTTTGCCGGGCATGATCGAGGAGCCGGGCTGCAGATCGGGGATCCGCAGCTCGCCGAGCCCGGTGTTCGGCCCTGAGCCCATCCAGCGCAGATCGTTGTTGATCTTCGTCAGGCTCACCGCGAGCACGCGCAGTGCGCCGGAGGCCTCGACCAGCGAGTCGCGCGCGCCCTGGGCCTCGAAGTGGTTGCGGGCCTCGGTGACGGGCAGGCCCGTCTCCTCCGCGAGGCGCGCGATGACCTTCTGCGGGAATCCGGCAGGGGTGTTGATGCCGGTGCCGACCGCGGTGCCGCCGAGCGGAACCTCGGCGACGCGGGGGAGAGCGGACTGCACACGCTCGATGCCGAGGCGGATCTGCGCGGCATAGCCGCCGAACTCCTGGCCGAGCGTCACCGGAGTGGCGTCCATCAGGTGTGTGCGACCGGCCTTGACGACCTCGGCCCACTGCTCCGCTTTGACCTCGAGCGACTCGGCGAGCTGCTCGAGCGAGGGAATCAGCGACTCGATCAGCGCGCCGGTGACGGCGACGTGCACGGAGGTGGGAAAGACGTCGTTGGAGGATTGCGACGCGTTGACGTGGTCGTTGGGATGCACGGTGCGGCCAAGAGCCGTGGTCGCGAGCGAGCCGAGCACCTCGTTCATGTTCATGTTCGAGGAGGTGCCCGAGCCGGTCTGGTAGACGTCGATCGGGAAGTGCGCCTCGTAGCCGCCCCCGACGACCAGGTCGGCCGCGTCCGCGATGGCGGTTGCGACGTCGGAGTCGAGGACGCCCAGCTCCGCGTTCGCGAGCGCCGCGGCCTTCTTGATGCGGGCGAGGGCCGCGATCTGCGCCGGCTCGAGTCCCGCACCCGAGATCGGGAAGTTCTCGACCGCCCGCTGGGTCTGCGCGGCGTAGAGGGCGTCGCGCGGGACCCGCACCTCGCCCATCGTGTCGTGCTCGATCCGGAAGTCGCCGGAGTCGTCGGTCGGGGAGTGATCCACCACGCTGTGTTCGTCCTTGTCTGATCGGTTGCTGCTGTGCTGTCCGGAGCCGCTCACGCGGGATCCGATCCCACCGCGCTCGGAGCGGCGGAGGGGGTCGAGCCGGAGTCGCGCTCCAGCTCAGAGACGTAGGGGCTGAGCTCGGGCGGCTCGATCCCGAGCACGACGTCGGACATCACGGTGCCGTCCGAGAGTCGGTAGTTGGCGCCGACCAGGGCGAGCTGCCCGGTAGCGACCGCGTCCGCAATCAGCGGGGAGCGTTGGAGCAGCTCGGCGACGGTGTCGCGCAGGTGCTCGCGGCCGACGGCCAGCGCGTCGGTCGCCGACGGGTCGACGAGCACGCGGCCGTCCGGCTGCGCGCCCACGTGGCGGCGCACGGCGGGGATGATCGGCTCGATCAAGTGCTCGATGTGCGGAGGAAGCCGCTCGGCTCCGGGCGCCTGCGACTGGATCGCCGCGCGGACCGCTCCGCACTCGTCGTGCCCGAGCACGAGCAGCACCTTCACGCCGAGGACGGCTACCCCGTACTCGAGCGAGCCGATGATGGAGTCGGCGATCACCTGGCCGGCGTTGCGGACGACGAAGAGGTCGCCGAGCCCTAGGTCGAAGATAATCTCGGCCGCGAGGCGGGAGTCGCTGCAGCCGAAGAGCGCGGCGAGCGGGGCCTGAGCGGCGGCGAGCTCGGCGCGGCGCTCGACGTCTTGGCGGGGGTGACGTGGTTCGCCCGCGACGAAGCGCTGGTTGCCGCGGAGCATCTCCTTCCAGACCCACGCCGGCGGTCGCGACTCGCGGGGGACGGTGCTGCTGGTGTCGAGGCTCATCGGGACTCCTCCTGGCCGATCTGCGGGCTGATGGCGTCGACGACCCGGCGGACCTCGTCCGTCGGGGCCGTGCCGTAGACGAGGTAGGTGCTGGAGCCCTCCGTCGTCTCGAGTGCGTACGGCGTGTTGCCGGTGTCACCACCGGACTCGCGATGGTCGTAGACCGTCCACTCGCGGCCGTCGATCGTCTCAACCCCCGTCGCCGCGCGGCGGTCCAGCTGCGTCGCGACCCAGGCCGCGTCCGCGTCGAGCCCCTGACTCAGGCCGATGTAGCCGGCCTTCGGGGTGATCAGGCCGATGTACCAGTAGTCGGTGCCGTTCTCGCGGCGCAGCTCGGCCGCGTTGGCCTTCCAGCCCTCGGGCAGGGCGGGCACGGCGAGCGTCTGCTGCTCGCCGAGCTGGACCTGCGCGGCGACGCGTGACACATCGACCGAGGAGAACTCCACGGTGTCGCCCCGGGGGACGAGCAACACGATCAGTGCCACGGCGCCGACGGTGGCGAGCAGCGAGAAGACGAGATTGTTCACCGTCTTGCGCTGGCGGTAGAGGCGGGAGTTCTCTGCTCTGCGAGCGGCTGTCTCTGCGGGGGTCTCCGGACGTCCGAGCTCGGCGACGACCCGTGCGGGTTTGCTGCGGCTCATCCGGCGCTCGCCCCTCCCGAGCGGGCCGCGTCCAACCGGGCGCGTGCTCCCACCAGCCACTCCTCGCAGCGGGCGGCGAGCGACTCGCCGCGCTCCCACAGGGCGAGCGAGCGCTCGAGCGTCGAGCTGCCCTGCTCGAGTTCGGAGACGACGCGAACGAGTTCGTCGCGCGCTTGCTCGTACGAGAATCCCGAGACGTCGGAGTCGGTCGCCAGGGCGTCGGGGGAGTCGGACATGGGGGTGATCCTATCGATCGGGGCTGAGGGGGGAGGTGGGGTGCGGCGTGCTCAGGAGCGGCCTGCTGGATCGCCGGCCGGGCCCTCGGAGCGGGCGCCGATGGCTCCCTCCGCGAGCGTGAGCACGAGCGCGCCGCCGGGGGGCGCGTCCTCGGGAGCGCGGACGACATGACCGGTCGCGTTCTGGACGATCGCGTAGCCGCGGTCGAGGGTGTGCTGGGGGGAGAGGGCACGCAGGTGACCGTGGAGGCGCTCGACCTCGAGGTGCGCACGTTCGAGGCGGCGCTCAACCAGCTCGGCGCCGCGCGCAACCCATCGGGTCAGCTCCTCGGAGTGGCGATCCACCAGGACCCGTGGCTGCGCGAGGACAGGGCGCGAGCGCAGCTGCGACAGCCGGTCGATCTCGTGCGAGACCAGTCCGCTCACGCGCCCGGTCATCCGTAGTCGGGCCTGCTGCACCCGCAGCAGCTCGTCGGAGACGTCCGGCACGACCCGCTTGGCCGCGTCGGTGGGCGTGGAGGCGCGCAGATCGGCGACGTCGTCGAGGAGTGGGCGGTCGGCCTCGTGGCCGATGGCGCTGACGACCGCAGTGGAGCAGGCGGCGACCGCGCGCACGAGGGCCTCGTCGCTGAAGCCGAGGAGGTTTTGGAAGTCACCGCCGCCGCGCGCGATCACGATCACGTCGATGCTCTCGTCGGCGTCGAGGGTTCTCAGCGCCGCGAGCACCTCGGGCACCGTCCGATCGCCCTGCACGGCGGAGTGGACGACCCGGAAGCGCACGGCGGGCCAGCGCAGCTGCGCGTTCCGCAGCACGTCCTTCTCGGCGTCCGAGTCCTTCCCGGTGATCAGGCCGATTCCGTGCGGGAGGAACGGCAGGGGCTTCTTCCGCGTCGCATCGAAGAGCCCCTCCGACGCGAGCTGCCGACGCAACCGCTCGAGCGTCTCGAGCAGATCGCCGAGGCCGACGTGGCGCATCTCGAACACCTGCATCGAGAGCGTGCCGCCCTTGACCCAGTAGTTGGGCTTCACGAGTGCGACGACGCGGTCGCCCTGCTTGAGGTCGGACGGGAGTCGGCTCCGCACCGACGACCAGACCGTGAAGCCGATCGTCGCGTCACCGGAGAGATCCTTCAGCTTGCCGTAGACGTTGCCGCCCGAGACTCCCCACTGGGTGATCTCGCCCTCGACCCAGGCGGTGCCGAGCCGCTCGATCCAGCCCTTGATCTTGCTGGCGAGCAGGCCGACCTGCCAGGGGGCGTCGGCGGTGGGTGGGGCGTCGGTCATCGCTGCCTCTGCTCGGAGGGACGGGGGAGCGGAAGTGCCCTCCCGCGCCGACCACGGTACGGGATGCCTCCGACACGGCGACCCCCCGGGCACGGGATACAGCACGTAGGATCAGGGGGTGAGTCACGTCCCGATCAGCCTGCCCATGCCGCGCATGCCCCGCGCCACCGGGCGTCTGCGCGACGTCCCCGTCGACGGGGCAAAGCGCGTTCTCCTCGCCGCCCCCCGCGGATACTGCGCCGGCGTCGACCGCGCAGTCGTCGCCGTCGAGAAGGCGATCGAGCACTACGGTGCCCCCGTGTACGTCCGCAAGCAGATCGTGCACAACCTGCACGTCGTCTCGACGCTCGAGAGCCAGGGCGCGATCTTCGTGGACGAGGTCGACGAAGTGCCGGAGGGCTCGCACATCGTCTTCAGTGCGCACGGAGTCTCGCCGGCGGTCGTGCAGGGCGCGGCCGATCGCAACCTCCAGGCCATCGACGCGACCTGCCCGCTCGTGACCAAGGTGCACCGCGAGGCCGTCCGGTTCGCGCGCGACGATGTCGAGATCCTCCTGATCGGTCACGAAGGCCATGAGGAGGTCGAGGGCACCGCAGGTGAGGCTCCCGATCACGTCACCCTCGTGGGCAGCCCCGACGACGTGCCCAACATTGTGGTGAAGGATCCGAATAAGGTCGTCTGGCTCTCGCAGACCACGCTGTCGGTCGACGAGACGATGGAGACGGTGCGTCGCCTCCGCGAGCGCTTCCCCAACCTCCAGGATCCGCCGAGCGACGACATCTGCTACGCCACCCAGAACCGCCAGGTCGCGATCAAGAAGGTCGCCGCGGGCGCCGAGCTGGTCATCGTCGTCGGCTCCGCCAACTCCTCCAACTCGGTGCGTCTGGTCGAGGTCGCCCTCGAGTACGGCGCGAAGGCGGCCTACCGGGTCGACTACGCGAGCGAGATCAAGCAGGAGTGGCTCGAGGGCATCCGCACCGTCGGCGTCACCAGCGGCGCCTCAGTGCCCGAGTTGCTGGTCCAGGAGGTCCTCGACGACCTGGCCGCCGCCGGCTACGGCGAGGTCGAAGAGGTCAAGACCGCTGAAGAGGACCTGATGTTCTCGCTCCCCAAGGAGCTGCGCAAGGACGTCGCCGGCAAGCGCGATGCCCGTGGAGTCGGCGGCCGGATCAGCGCGGGAGCCGGCGCCTAACGCGCCGCATCCCGCAGCGTCCCAAGACCCGTCTCGAACGCCTCCTCGAAGCGTGCGAGGTCGCCCGGGCGTGCGCCGTTCGACCGAGCAGCGTCCTGCCAGCCGGAGAGAGCTCCCACCACTGCGAGCAGTTCTGCCCGCACTTCATCGGGAGCGAGTCGGCACTGTTCCGCGAGGACGACCAGACCCTCCGCCTGATCCGCTCCGTTGTCCGCTCCTGCAATCGACGTCTGCCTCGCCCGCGTCAAGGAGCAGCTTCACCGACTCGAATCCGTCTTCGTCGCCGGTGACGGCTTCGGCGGAGCGCAGCAGCGCGGGCAGTTGGAGGAGTCGCGGTACGCCGTCGTCCGGGTTCAGGAAAGCGGCCGGGTGAGAACCACGGAATCGGAGGGCGCCCTGCCTCGTCGTGTCGGCGACTCCCGTCAGGAAGTCGACGTCGTCGAGAGCGCGGTACGTCCGCGATGGAACCGCGCTCGGCCTGCGAGCACAGTGGCGCCGTCGATCTCGACATGGACGTCGAGGGAGTCGTGTGCGGTCATCGGACGCGCTTTCGCAGGAGGAGGTCAGCGCGCGCGCGTCCCAGATCGGTCTTCAGGGGATCGAGTGCAGTGGTGAGGGTGTCACGAACACCGAGAGCACGGGCGACGCGGAGGAGGACATGGAAGGCGACGGTCGGGTCGCCGTGTTCCACCTTCCGGAGAGTCACTCGGGTCACACCCGCGCGGTCCGCGACCTGTTCCGCGGTCAGCCCGAGGATCTTCCGCCATCCGGCGAGGTTGGCGCCGATCTCGACCGCTGAGGCGCGTACTGCGGCGGGAAGGTCTGCGGTCATGGTTGCGCTCCTGTCCAGGTCCGTACAGCATCCACTAAACCTACATAGGGTCTGTTTGCTTTCCTTTAAGTGGTCGCCGCTCACTGGGGATGCCCTCCACCTGAGTGGCGTCGACGGCCACCACGACAGTGAAGACCTGCCCTTCAGACTGTGCAGCGGGACCTCGTCACGAGGACGCGACGATGATCGGCGCCGGAGTCCGCGAGCGGTCGCCTCGGGGGTTCAGGCGCCAGTCGTGGCGCCGCTTTGCCCGGAGGACATGCGGGTGACGTAGTCGGCGAACGTCGGATCGCCCAGGATGGCGATCGCAGCGATGATCAGCGAGAGCAGCACGGTCGCTGCGATCCCGAGGATCGGCACGAGCACTGCCCGCTTGCCCGCCCGCAGGCGACGGATCGAGATCCACACCGCGAAGGCGACGATCAGCGACTGGGCGAGCGCCACGACGACGCCGAGGATGCGCGCGAGTTCGGGCGACGCGTACGTGCCGATGCCCTGGGTGCGATAGAGCTCCTGCAGCGTCGTGGCGAAGCTGGACGGGTCGAGCAGCGTCGGTACGGCGAAGAACACGCCGAGTGCGAGCAGCACGACGGTGAGCAGGCGGTCGACGGGGTGCGCGACGGCCTTCGCGGACGGAGAGGTCGCGGGGCGCGGATCGGTCTCGGAGCCGCGCGGATCGGGGACGAGAACTGCGTCCTCGGGCGGCTGCCACGACCAGCCGGGCGGCGCGTACTCGCCGTACTGCGGCTCCGGACGTCCGGCGCCCGGCTGATCGTGTGCATTCGTCACGGAGCGGTGCCCTACTTCCCGGAGTTCCCGGCCGAACCGAGCTGGCGGGTGGCCTCGGCGACGCGTGCGGCCATCGCGGTCTCGGCGATCTTGCCCCAGGAACGCGGGTCGTAGACCTTCTTGTTGCCGACCTCTCCGTCCACCTTGAGGAACCCGTCGTAGTTCTTCAGTACGGTGTCCGCGATCGAGCGGCTGAACGCGTACTGGGTGTCGGTGTCGATGTTCATCTTCACGACGCCGTTGCGGACCGCCTCGGCGATCTCCTCGTCGGTCGAGCCCGATCCGCCGTGGAAGACGAGGTCGAGCGGGAGCGCGTCGGTGCCGTATTTCTGCTGCAGGCCGTCCTGGATCTCGCGGAGCAGCTCCGGGCGCAGGCGCACGTTGCCGGGCTTGTAGACGCCGTGGACGTTTCCGAAGGTGAGGGCGGCCATGTAACGGCCCTGCTCGCCGAAGCCGAGCGCCTCGACGGTTGCGATCGCGTCGTCGAGGGTGGTGTAGAGGTGCTCGTTGATGTCGTGCGAGACGCCGTCCTCCTCGCCGCCGACGACGCCGATCTCGACCTCGAGGATCGCGTTGATGTTCTTGACGCGGGGGAGGATCTCCTTCGCGATCGCGAGGTTCTCGTCGAGCGGGACCGCGGAGCCGTCCCACATGTGCGACTGGAACAGCGGCTCGCGACCGGCCTTGACCTCCTCCTCCGAGGCGGCGATCAGCGGGTAGACGAAGCCCTCGAGCGCGTTCTGCGGGCAGTGGTCGGTATGCAACGCGACGGTGACCGGGTAATTCTTGGCGACCTCGGTTGCGAACTTCGCGAAGGCGATTGCGCCGGCCGCACGGTTTTTGACGGTGTGACCGGCGAAGTAGTCCGCGCCTCCGGTGGTGACCTGGATGATGCCGTCCGAGCCCGACTCCGTCAGGCCCTGGAGGACCGCGTTGATGGTCTGCGACGACGAGACGTTGAACGCCGGGTAGGCGAAGCCGCCCGACTTCGCCTTGTCGAGCATCTCTGCGTACTGGTCCGGGGTAGCGACGGGCATGGCATCTCCTTTGACGGATGAACGAAGGGGGTCGGGCGAGGCCCGCGTCGCGGACGAGTCTACCGAGGCGCCCCTGCGCACTCCCTCCTGCGGCGGGAAGGCCCTGGACTAGGCTTCCCGTGGGATGGGGATCCGCTCCGCGGGTCCTGCGACGACGTGCACGAACTCGACGACGAAGGACTCCGCTCAGTGACTGATCACGACCTGACTGACAACGACTCGCTCTACCTCCACCCCGACCGCAACCTCGGCATGGAGCTCGTCCGCGCCACCGAGGCCGCCGCGATCCGCGCCGTTCCGTTCATCGGCAAGGGTGATAAGAACGCCGCCGACGGTGCTGCCGTCGATGCGATGCGGACCTTCCTCGGGACAGTGAACTTCGACGGCGTCGTCGTGATCGGCGAGGGCGAGAAGGACAACGCGCCCATGCTCTTCAACGGCGAGCATGTCGGCAACGGCTCGGGGCCCGCCGCCGATATTGCGGTCGACCCGATCGACGGCACCTCGCTGACCGCCGCCGGGCGGCAGAACGCGCTGTCGATGATCGCGGTGGCCGACCGAGGCGCGATGTTCGACCCCTCCGCCGTGTTCTACATGGAGAAGATCGTCACCGGTCCCGAGGGCGTCGGGATCATCGACATCCAGCGACCGATCGGCGAGAACATCCGTGCGCTCGCCCGCGCCAAGCGCAAGCCCGTGGAGGAGATGCGGATCGCGGTGCTGGACCGTCCCCGGCACGCTCAGCTCATCGAGGACATCCGCGCTGCCGGAGCCGGAACCCGGCTGCTGCTCGACGGCGACGTCGCGGGCGGCATCAATGCGGCGCGCCACGACTCGCGTCTGGACATGTGCGTCGGTACCGGAGGCACCCCCGAGGGCATCATTACGGCGTGCGCCATCCGCGCCCTGGGCGGGGTCATTCAGGGGATCCTGCGCCCGAAGGACGACGACGAGCGCCAGCGCGCTCTCGACGCCGGCCACGACCTCGACCGCGTGCTGCACGCGAACGACCTGGTCCGCAGCGACAACACCTACTTCGTCGCAACCGGTGTGACGAACGGCGGGCTCGTGAAGGGCGTGCGCAAGGAGGGTCACGTCATCACGACGGAGTCGATCGTCCTGCGCTCGCGTTCGGGCACCATCCGCCGCGTCACTGCTCAGCACCTCGCGGAGAAGTGGGTCTGAGCCCCGCCCCTCGGGCGGCCCGGCCTCCCTCTGCACTCCGTTCCCCGTCCGTCTTGTCCGCGAGCAGCTCGACCGCGGTCAGGCGGCGCGGGGAGGAGGTGACTCCCGCGACCGGGGCGATGACCCTGGACTCGTCGAGGGAGTCGAACTGGCGCGCGGTGACGAGCACGCGACTCTCCAGCGAGCCGGCGAAGGCGTTGTAGGAGTCGACCGTCTTCTCGAGGGAGCGGCGCAGGCCCTCGGCGTGGTCGGCGAGTGTGCCGAGGCGCGCATAGAGGGTCTTGCCGAGGTCGAGCAGGCGTTGTGCGTCGTCGGTGAGCACATCCTGCTGCCAGGTGTAGGCGACGGTCTTGAGCACGGACCAGAGGGTGACCGGCGAGGCGAGCGCGACGCGCTTGCGGAACGCGTACTCGAGCAGGCTCGGGTCGGCATCGAGCGCGCTGGCGAGCAGCGGCTCGCTGGGTACGAATGCGATGACGAACTCGGGACTCGCCGGGAGCCCCGTCCAGTAGGAGCGGGCGGCAAGCGCGTCCACGTGGCCGCGGAGCGCGCGGACGTGGGCGCGCAGGAGTGCCGCGCGCCGCGCCTCCTCCTCACCGACGGCCCCGGCCGGGATCGCGCTGGCCTCGAGGTATGCGTCGAACGGGACCTTGGCGTCGACGGCGATCGCCTTGCCACCGGGGAGGCGCACCACCATGTCGGCCCGGCCGCGACCCGCTTCTCCTTCGAGCCCGAACTGCACGTCGAAGTCGACCCGCTGTGTGAGCCCCGCGGCCTCGACGACGTTGCGGAGTTGAGTCTCACCCCACGCGCCGCGGCTGGTGGTGGAGCGCAACGCGGTGGCGAGGGTCTCGGTCGTCGAGCGAAGCTGCTCGCCCGCCGCCCGCTGGCCCTCCAGCTGCTCGGTGATCGCGCCGAACTGGGCGGCGCGCTCGCGCTCGAGCCGGCTCACCGCCTCCTGCATGCCGCGCAGGCTTTCGGCGACGGGGGAGAGGGTCTGCAGGATACGCGCGTCGTGCCGCTCGCGCTCGGCGACGACGCGCAGCTGCTCGTGGAGCTCGCGGATCTGATCGCGCGCGGACCCGAGATGCTCACGGTGCTGCTCGACGACGGCCTCGTGGCGCTCCTCCAGCCCCTCGGCGCGTGCGCGAGCGGTCGCGAGGTCGAGGGAGAGAGCGGCGTCGGGTGTGCGGGAGCGGGCGAGAAGGGCGGCGACGACTCCCGCGAGGAGCGCGCCGACCACCAGACCGAGGGCGAAGGAGACATCCATGCCGCCGATGACATCATGGACCTCCGACATCCTCGGATCGCCGTGCTATGCCCGCCAAATGAGGGACACGGGGTCGCTCCACCGCCTCGTAGACTTCGCGATCATGGGGAATCATCGTCGATCACCGCGCCTGCTCACCGCCGCGCTCGCCCTCGCAGTCGGGCTCGGCACCGCCGTCGTCCCGCTCACCGCCGCTTCCGCCGCCGAGGACGCGCCGTCGAGCGTCTCAGTCGAGACTGGCTCCCTCGACCCGGCGCTCGACCGAGCCGACCACGGCGTCCCGGACCAGTCGACGCAGTACGACGCCGCGCAGACGAAGAGCTTCCGCGCCGGCTTCATCATCAGCGACGCACAGTTCTTCGATGGCGACGCACTGAGCGCCGGCCAGGTGCAGTCGCTCTTGAACGAGAAGGGCAGCCGGTGCACGACCGGCGCAGGCACGCCCTGCCTCAAGAACTTCTCGCAGGCGACCCCGTCGAAGGCGCCGGACGCCATGTGCAGCGCCTACCAGGGCTCGGGCAGCGAGTCGTCGGCTGCGATCTTCACGCGCGTCGGAGCGGCCTGCGGGATCAACCCGCTGGCGCTCGTCGTCCTTGTGCAGAAGGAGCGGAGCCTCGTCACCACGACGAGGCCCGGCCCCGCCGACTACGCCAAGGCGACCGGGTACAACTGCCCGGACACCGCGGCCTGCGACCCCGGCTCCGCCGGCTTCTTCACGCAGGTCTACAGCGCGGCCCGCCAGTTCAAGCGCTACGCGAACCCGCCCGGCTCGGGCTCGAACTTCACCGCCTTCGCTCCGGGTACGACGCCGAACATCGAGTACAACCCGAGCACCGCGTGCGGCTCCTCGCCGGTCACCATCCGCAACCAGGCCACGGCCGACCTCTACTACTACACGCCGTACCAGCCGAACACGTACGCGCTCACCAACTCCGGCGATGCGAACTGTGCGACCTACGGCAACATCAACTTCTGGTACCTGTTCAGCGACTGGAACCCGAACGGGACTCTGGCGAACGCCGGAATCGCGCCCGCCGGCCGCGTCGATGCGCCACGCATCTCCGGCAGCACCCTCAGCGTGTCCGGCTGGGTGGTCGACCCGACCACGCAGCAGGCCGCACTGAGGACCACGGTCACCGTCATCGCCCCGGATGGCAGCCGCACGATTCGCACGCAGACTGCGAACGGCGACCGCGGCGACATCCCGGGCGACTACCCGGCCGCCGGCCGCGCCCACGGCTTCGGAGCGACGACGCCGGCCTCGACGCCGGGTACCTACCAGGTGTGCGTCGCGGCCGACTCCGTCGACTGGAACCGGTGGGTCGGCTCGGGAGACTCCCGTAGCCCGGGCGCCAAGGACCTCGGCTGCTCGAGCGTGAGCACGTCCGCGGGGATTGACGTCACGCGCCTCGCCGGCACCGACCGTCAGGGCACCGCCGTCGAGATCTCGAAGGCGGTCTACGGCGCGAACGTTCCCGTCGTCTACGTCGCGACCGGCGCGAACTTCCCCGACGCGCTGAGCGCCGCCCCCGCCGCCGCCAAGCAGGGCGGACCGCTCCTCTTGGTCGACCGCGACTCGATGTCGCAGCCCGTCCGCGACGAGCTCGCCCGGCTCAAGCCCGCGAAGATCGTGGTCGTCGGCTCTTCCCTGAGCGTCGGCGACGGCCTGCTGAACCAGCTGCGGTCCTTCTCCCCCCAGGTCCAGCGCATCGGCGGCAAGGACCGCTACGACACGTCGAAGCAGATCATCCAGTACGCGTTCTCGGGAGGTTCGGCGCGGGCGTGGCTCGCCACCGGTGAGAAGTTCCCCGACGCGCTCGGTGCGAGCGCAGCGGCCGGTGCCGTCGACGCGCCCGTGATCCTGGTGAACGGCGGTCTCGGTAGCGCCGACTCGACCACGCGGGCCATCGTGTCGGGCCTCAAGGTCCAGAATCTGACCATCGCGGGCAGCGCGCTCTCGGTGAGCGACGGGATCAAGAACTCCCTGTCGGGGCCGACGATTACGCGGATCGGCGGCGTCGACCGCTACGACACCTCGGAGCAGTTGAACCGCGCCGCCTTCTCCAGCGCGAAGACGGTGTTCCTGGCGACGGGCGAGAACTTCCCCGATGCGCTCGCTGGAGCCACGGCGGCGGGCTACTCGAATAGCCCCTTGTTCGCCGTGCCGCCGACCTGCGTGCCCCGCGCGGTCCTTGCGGACATCGCGAAGTCCGGAGCGAAGCGGGTCGTCCTCCTGGGCGGTCCGACCACTCTCTCGGAGGAGGTCGCGCGGCTCACGCCCTGCGGCTGATCGCGCTCGCCCCGCCACTAGCGTGGAGCAATGCTCTCGACCGCACCGCCCCCGACCGGCGCCCGACGCCGGCGGGGCGGTGCGGTCGTCGTCGTTCCGGTGCTGGCCGCGCTCGTGCTCGGGGGCTCGGTCGATGACATCCTGACGGCCGACTCGCGGGGGCCGCAGACCGTGCGATTGTGGACGTTCCTCCAGCCCGGGCCGGTGGCGGCCGACTTCGATCCGGGCGACCTCGTCTCGGACGAGGTTTTCTTCGACGGCGACGCCCTCGGCCCGCTCACGGTGCAGGCGTTCCTCAACGCCCGAGTCCCGGAGTGCGAGGGCTCTGAGATCCCGTGCCTGCGCGACTACGCGGAGGACACCGCGGCGATCGAGGGCGACGAGCAGTGCGCAGCTGTCCCCGCCGGACGCGACCGCCCCGCGGCCGAGATCATCAGCGCGGTCGCGGGCGCATGCACCGTGAATCCGGCCGTGCTCCTGGTGCTGCTGCAAAAGGAGCAGTCGCTCGTCACCGATCCGGAGCCGAGCGAGCGCCAGTTCCGCAGCGCCACAGGCTACGGCTGCCCCGACACCGCCGACTGCGACACGGACTCCTACGGCTTCGCGGCTCAAGTGTACGGAGCGGCGTGGCAGTTCCAGCGGTATCGGAACCCGGACAGCAGCTTCGATCGGTACCCGGTCGGCGCGACCAGCGACATCCGCTACTCCCCGGATGAGGCCTGCGGTGCGGCTGCGGTGACGGTCGTGAACGCGGCCACGGCGGGGCTCTACTCCTACACGCCGTATCAGCCGAACGCAGCGGTGCTCGAAAACCTGTACGGCGAGGGCGACGACTGCTCGGCCTACGGGAACCGCAACTTCTGGCGCATTTTCAGCACGTGGTTCGGGGATCCGCGCGGCTGACACGGCTCGCGCGGCGACGGCTCGGGCGGCACCGGATCAGGCGGCGACGACTCAGGCGGCGACGGGAGCCTTCGGGCGCAGACGCTTCACCGAGATGCCCGCCAGCTCGCCCAGCTCGGCCATGCTCGCGGCGCCGTGCCGTCGTGCCGCGTGCACGACGATCGCGGCGCACGCTTCCGCGTCTGCCGACGCGTCGTGGTGTCGGAAGTCCTCGAAACCCGCGGCCATCGCGACGACGGGGAGGCGGTAGGAGTCGAGCTCGTAGGTCTTGCGGGCGAGCTGGAGCGAACAGAGGTAGTCGTATTCGGGGTGCTCGAGGGCGGTGGCCGCGCAGGCCGCACGGATGACGCTCATGTCGAAGCCGGCGTTGTGCGCAACGAACACGTCCTCGCCCGCGAAGGCCGTCAGGTCGGCGAACTGCTCGACCCAGGTCGCGGCCGCGTGCACGTCGTGCTTGCGGATGCCGTGGATCCGCGTGTTCCACTCGAGGAAGTCGTCGAAGCCCAGCGGCGGGCGGATCAGCCAGCCGGCCCGATCGACGACGCGGCCGTCGCGAACCTTCACGAGCCCGACGGAGCAGGCCGAGGCTCCGTGCGAGTTGGCGGTTTCGAAGTCGATGGCGGTGAAGTCGATGGGCACGCTCCAGCCTCTCACGCACCTCCGACGCCGGCGGGAGGGGCGCGCGGCGCGGGCCCCGGGCGCACCCGTCCCGGCGCTCGGAGCCCACCGCGGCTCCGCCCGGCTCGGCCGCCGCCACGCCGTAGGATGAATGCCCGTGGCTCTCACTATCGCAATCGTCGGTCTCCCCAACGTCGGCAAGTCGACGCTCTTCAACGCGCTGACCAAGAATACGGTGCTCGCCGCGAACTACCCGTTTGCGACCATCGAGCCGAACGTCGGTGTTGTCAACCTGCCCGACTCGCGCCTCGAGGTGCTGGCCGGGATCTTCGGTTCCGAGCGCATCCTCCCCGCTCCCGTCTCCTTCGTCGACATCGCCGGCATCGTGCGGGGCGCGTCCGAGGGCGAGGGCCTGGGAAACAAGTTCCTCGCGAACATCCGCGAGGCCGACGCCATCGCACAGGTCATCCGCGGCTTCGAGGACTCCGACGTCGTGCACGTCGACGGCAAGGTCGACGCCGCGAGCGACATGGAGACGATCAACACCGAGCTCGTCCTCGCCGACCTCCAGACCCTCGAGAAGGCCGAGGCCCGCTACGAGAAGGAGCTGAAGGGCAAGAAGATCGAGCCGATCGTGGTCGAGACCGCGAAGAAGGCGCGCGAGTTCCTCGACTCCGGCAAGCCGCTCTCGGCGTCCTCGCTCGACCTCGAGCCGATTCGCGAGTTGGGCCTGCTGACGGCCAAGCCCTTCATCTATGTTTTCAACGTCGACGAGGCCGTGCTGACCGACGACGCGCGGAAGGCCGAGCTTTCGGCCCTCGTCGCGCCCGCGCAGGCGATCTTCCTCGACGCCAAAATCGAGTCCGAGCTGATCGACCTCGACGAGGCCGACGCCGCCGAGATGCTCGAATCGACCGGCCAGACGGAGTCGGGTCTGAACCAGCTCGCCCGCATCGGCTTCGACACCCTCGGCCTGCAGACCTACCTCACGGCCGGCCCGAAGGAGACGCGCGCCTGGACCATCGGGAAGGGCTGGACCGCGCCTCAGGCCGCGGGCGTCATTCACACCGACTTCCAGAAGGGCTTCATCAAGGCTGAGGTGATCTCGTTCGACGACCTCGTCGAGACGGGGTCGATCGCTGAGGCGCGTGCGAAGGGCAAGGCGCGGATTGAGGGCAAGGACTACGTGATGCAGGACGGGGATGTGGTGGAGTTCCGGTTCGGGTCGACATCGACGTCAAAAGGTTAAACGCGTGCGTGCTGTCTTCGTAGACGAGTCAGCCCGCGACGATCGGCTTTACTTCTTCGGTGCCCTGGTGGTGCACGAGCAGGCGGCAAGTGCGATCGAAGTTGGTCTGAACGGTATAGGCGAGCTTCTTGCCGAAAACGTCCCTGGCTTCAGCAGGGACACTGAGTTCCACGGCAACGAGATGTTCCACGGCGAAAAGGGGTGGGACCGAGTTCCGGTCGATTTTAAGATCCGTCGGGTTCCCGGTTATACCGATCGTCAGCTGTCTAGTCTGATCGACACTATGTACTTCGGGCCGTCCCACGCGAGTTGATTACTCCAGGCGACCGATGTGGCGACATACTTCTCGAATCGTAAGCTGACGATCGTGGAGAAGGATTCGCGTGCCAGGGCCGCCGTCGATCGGATCTCGAGCAGGATTCAGGCGGCGACGACGTCTTTCTACGTCTGGTACCCCTGAAAACACAACACCCCGCCGAGGCGGGGTGTTGGCCAGGTGCGGGAGGCCTTGCGGCGTCCTGCGTTCCTCAGTCTCGGGGTAGCCTCCGACATCGTCCTACGTCCTGCCGTGCGTTGAAGTGGTCCCTCGGTGATCACTTGCTGGCGCACGGGGCAGCCAACCACAAGCATGGCGCTCAGCAGCGACGCCCGTCCATCCGGCCCTTAACTTCAGTCGTCCAGGTCTGCTGAGGTCCCGACTGCCAGGGTGCGGCGGCAGGACGGCGACGCCGCAACGTCCCGCTTTACCGTATGACGCTCGTGCTCGGCGTCGTCCGCGGCTGGGATCATCAAGGCGCGGATTGAGGGCAAGGACTACGTGATGCAGGACGGGGATGCGGTGGAGTTCCGGTTCAACGTGTAGACGGCTCCGACTCGTTGGAACGCGGTCGGCTCGCGGGATCGGCTGATCCCGCGAGCCGGAGCCAAAGGCCGAACCATCCGGCACCGACGCATGCTCCAGCAGGAGGGGACCGCTGTGTCTTCGGGAGGTTGACCGGGCGGATGGGAGGCCGGTGGCAGCGCCCTCACGGTGCCGCCGCTCGCCGTCTCGACATCACGCCCTTCCACGGCGGCGCTCCAGACGATCGACTCGCATTCTGCTCGCGGTACGAGGGCGTTGGCCCCCGTACCGCGAGCCGCTGAGCCGAGAGGCCTACGCGGCAGCACCGAACGAGCTGTCGCGATGAAGGCGCTCGACGCCGACAACGACACGCTGGTGCTTGCACTCCGGGTGCACGGGGAGCGCCGAATAATTGGGCACGTCGTCTTCCCCCTGCCGGGTCGGAGCGCCGCAGTTCGAAATCGGCTGGGTCTTTGATCTCGAGCACGCGGCGCACCGGGGCTGCGCGGACGATCACCGAGCCGGGCTTCACAGGGGTGCGGCGCGCATCGGTTCGACGCGGAAAACGAAAGCATCCGAGATGAGCACGTCAGTGAACGAGGTCGCGGCGCTCCAGATGGTGAGCGACGGAGCAGCTCGAGAGAGGATCTCGGCTGCGACCGGAATTTTCCTTCGGCACGGTCGCCCTGAATGGACGTCCGTCCTAAGGATATGACGGTATCGACGAGAGAACCGAAGAGTATGAGGATCGGCAGACGATCAGGCACCGGCCTAGACATCGAGAAGTACCGAAGAATCATCTCTGTAAGATTCTTGTACCTCTCGCGGATCCTTCCTCGTGCATTTTTGATGCGCGGCCGTTTTCTCTGTGCACTCACGTCGTGGTGGTGGGCATGGAGAACCCCCGGGGCGTCGATGGCTCTCCGGATCCGAGCGGCAGAGCAGTTGTGGCCGTGCAGAGAGTCATCTCGGCAGCTCCCACGAGCGTGACTGTAGTCCGCGCTCGCGACGCCTCAAGTGCCGCAGATCAGCGCAGAGAACATGTCAAAGCGCACAGCCAGTTCTGCCGTGTCCGCAAGTGTCCGAGAGCGTTCGCCGTGCTGACCTATCAATCTATTGAGGAACCGGGATTTCTTGAGTTGATGGCATGAGAACTCCCAGCCGAAGCGCAGTTGCGTCGATTTGGGCCGGAGTACACTCACGCCGAAACACCCCCACACTCACCATCGCGAAAGAAGATAAAATGAACGACGCGGGCATTCTTGCAATCGAGCTCGACCTCGACAACATCGAGGTGATCGATGTGGCCAAGGGCTTGGATGACCGTGCACTCGGGATTTCTGCCTCCGACACGTGGCTTTGCACGTCCTCGTCCTCCTCCACGTGCAGCTCCACCTGCTAGAGAACGCCTCGACTGACTCATTCGCGGCCTGCGATCGAAGCAGTAGTCGCAGGCCCCTCCCGCTCTGAAGTAAGGGTGACAACAGGAACCCGTCAGGCTCGAGACGAGGATCACGATCATAAGTAAAACCGACAAATCGTACGTGGCCCTGAATCTTGAGCTACGGATTCCGAACTTCGATCCACGCATTGGTGATGAGGTCCTCACCCGTGTTGCTCATGATGTCGGCGATCGACCGTGGTGGTTCCTCCGATACTGGCAATCGGGGCCACACATCCGCTTCAGGGCGTTGCGTCGCGAAGACGCGGAGATCATCGAGCGCTCGGTGACGACCAGCTTCACGAAGTGTGCGACATCTTCCTGGAAAGACATCGCAGTACTGACAGATCGGGAATACCGGGACGCCACGTCGGGCGTTGCACGACAGGGCGAAGGGGATGGTGAAATGGAGTGTCTGCCGCTGGCGCCTCTAGGAGTGCATGCGCGTCCGTTCGAGAGCGAAGAGTCCCGATATGGGGGAGTGCAACGTTATCGCGCAGCCATTAGGGCCTTCAGCGCCTCTTCCGTCAGCGTGGGCCTCACGCTGGACTCCCATCGGGACATGGACGCGCGCACGAGATATCTCCTCGGTGCGTCGGCAATAGCCAACTTCTATGGGCGCGTTGCGGAGCTAGCGAATCCCTGTGGAACCGCGGATGGTTACGAAGGAAAGCGGCTGTCCATTTCTACACTGCGCAGTGCCCCGTTTGTTCCCGCGCCTGTCGTGACGATGATGAATCGCATCATCGCGAACCCTCGTCCAGATACTTTCGAGCACGTGGACCCGCGTCTCCTAGGCCCAACGGTCAAGGACGTGCTGACAACCGAGAACGTGCCGATACGCGGAGCGTACCTCGGCTCGATCATTCACACCACATGCAACAGGCTGGGGCTCGCCGTAGAAGCGGAGAGGTCATTGCGCTGGACGGCTCTTGATCTCGTGGAGGAACAACGTCGAGCTTCGCGCCGAGGTTAGGTCAAGTGATCCGGCCCCGATCCCGCGGAGAAGGACATGAAAAGTACGAGTCAGGAGCCGTATATGCATGACAGATCGCGCTTGAGTACTCCCAAGTCGAAGATCGTGATGGGTGCTGTAAACGTCGCGGTCCCGGTCGCGCTCTATTATTTGGCCCGCGCTCTCGGCGCGAGTCAGGTGGTGGGGCTGATGACGGGAGTAGGCTGGTCTCTCGTCTCCACGGTGTACGTATTCGCGATAACCAGGCGGATCAGTGCAAGTTCCGGGGCCGTCGGATTCCTCCTCCTTCTCAGTGTCATCACCGCGTTGGTCACGCGGGCTGCCTCGTCGGTCCTCGTCGCCTCCGGCGTCGTCCCCGCTGGCATAGGTCTGCTCATGATTGCGTCCGCCTTCGTCGGACGCCCCGTGATCCAGAGCCTGATCGCTCCGGCTATGGATGCCGCTGCGAAGAATGAACGAGTCACTGCCACGTGGATGTGGAACAACGAACCGACTTACCGGCGCGCCATGATCGTGTCCACGGCGCTGTGGGGATTTTTAGTCCTCGCCGAGGCGGTCGCAGGCATAGTCTTGGCTGTGAGTCTGCCGGTCGATGAAGTGGTGGCCATCCGGCCAGTGGTCGCTATTCTGATCGTCGGCGTAGCTGGTCTCTGCCAGTACCTGTACATAGGCCATCTGAAAAAGTCTGTGCCCGGAGAACTACGTGAAGGTAGGGACACCCAGTGAATCATCCGCAGCTCGTGAAGGACGTACAGCACAAGGTCATGAAATTCGGGGTCTCCTTTCTGCCGGATGTCAATCCTGGTCTTCGGTCACCGGTGCAGTACTACCGCGACCTCATTCGACTCAGTTTGCAGGCGGAAACACTCGGATTTGATTACGTCAAGATGACGGAGCACTATCTGGGAGACTACGGTGGCTATTGCCCATCGCCGATGATGTTCCTCTCGGCGGTGGCGGCCGAGACCCAGGACATAAAGCTCATGACGGGAGGCATCCTCCCGGTCTTCCATCACCCAATCCAGATCGCGTCGCAAGCGGGGATGCTCGATGCCTTGAGTGACGGTCGCTTGGAGCTGGGATTCGCACGCGGCTTCCTTCCCTACGAATACGCAGCGTTCCAGATCCCGATGAGCGAGAGTCGTGATCGCTTCTGGGCCACTGTTGACGCAGTTCGTCGGCTGCTGAGCTCCGAGGACGTCTCGATCAGCAACAAATACTGGGAATTCGCGCACGCGACGACGCGCCCGCGGCCGAGCGGTGTTGACGGAATTCGTTCTCTCGTGGCGGCGTCCACGTCAGAGGAGACGTTCGTCAGAGCAGGAGCGCAGGGAATGGGCCTAATGGTCAGTCCAGGTCTCACCGCGCCGTCGCCGCGTCTCGTGGAGGTGTACCGTAAGAACTTTATCCCCTCTGGCCACGATGCCGCCCCGCGGGTCGTGGTGAGCGTACCGGTGCTCGTTTCAGCGACGGATGACGAAGCAGTCGATGCGTCCCGGACGGCGCTCGACGGATACATCTCCGCAACATCTCGTGCGAGCGAGTCATGGGCGCACCTCGACGAGCCTGTCTCGTTCGCTCGATACCAGGACATGGGCCAATGAACCGCTCGAGCCAGCAGTAAGGCGATGATGCTGTCGGGAGCCGCACTTGTGGGCTCACCGAGTACTGTGATCAGTCAAATCGTCCGACTCGACAAGATTTACGGCGGGATAGACACCTTGCTTCTGCAGGTCGATTACGGCAACTTGAATCCGGTCGTCGCCGCCATGAGCATCGATCTCTTCTCCTCGGAGGTCGTCCCGGCGGTTCTGGCCGAGGTCGCCGCACCCGACCACCGGGTTCTCTGACCGATGAGGTCGAATGTCGTGGGGCTGCGGACCTACACCGTCGGCACTGACAGCATGGATATCCGAGCCGGACGGCGACTCTATGTCGATGATCGACTCGAGGCGCTTGTGAAATCAGGCGAGAAAGAAGACCTGCTCGTCGCCCTGCCGGGGCAGTCGTATTTTCTCTCCAGGGGTCTCTCCGATCTCAAGCTGTCTATCGCTGTGAACGCGCAGGACTCGCTGGAGCTCGCTCAACGAATCGATGATGTGGTGCGGGAGGCGTTCACGGTCACAGCAGTGACGGATCGAGAAGCGGTTTCACCGTTGGACGGAATATATTCAACGGCTTATGGCATGGTTCAGCGGTTGGCGCCTCCGACGACTTCCCATAAGCGTCTGATGCCTTTCTTGGTGACAGTGTTGCGAGCACTTGCGGACACACATCCTCGAGGCAGCTCCTACGGTTACGTTTCGCAGTATTCGAGTCGTGAAGCACTGATGGAGCTCGTCACTGAGGATGGCCGCGACAGTATTCGATCACAGGTGCGTGGGCAGCGCGAGTTGCTCGCGACAGCTGCCTGGGATGAAAAGTACCAAAGGGGCTCATCGTAATTGAGGGTGTAGTCGGGGTCTGAAGCCGCCAGTTTCGAGCAGGCTGCGGGCGATGTAGTTGGTGAGGTTGCGGAAGCCGAGGGCGGACCCTCGGAGGTGTTCGAGGCGGCCGTTGATCGCTTCGGTGGGGCCGTTCGATGTGCCGGGGCGGTCGAAGTAAGCGAGGATGTCGGCGGCGCGGGCGTTCATCGTGCGGCCGAGGGTGACCAGCTCTTTCAGGGCTCGTGGGACCTTGCCGCTGATCGAGTCGATCAGCGCTTGCATCGCCGTCTTCCCGGCGGTCCGATCCGGGTCGCGGTAGGCGGCGATCATGCGTTGATAGATGCCCCAGGTCGCCTCGACCTCGACGTGCTCGTCGACCGCGAACACCGTCTTGAGGCGGGCGTGTTGCTTGTCCGTGAGGAGGTCGGCGCCGGTGTGCAGGGTCCGGCGTGCCGAGTAGAGCGGGTCTCTGGAACGGCCGCGGTGCCCCGTCGACTGTTGTTGGACGCGTTGCCGGCAGCGGTCCAGGGCGTCGCCGGCGAGGCGGATGACGTGGAACGGGTCCATCACCGGAACCGCGTCGGGCAGTTCTTCCGCGGTCGCGGTCTTGAACCCGGTGAACCCGTCCATCGCGACGACCTCGACCCTCGCCCGCCAGGTGTCGGGTCGGTCGGCGAGCCACTGCTTGAACACGGCCTTCGAGCGCCCCTCGACCATGTCCAACAGCCTGGCAGGCCCAGTTTTCGCGCGGATCGGAGTGAGATCGATGATCACCGTGACGTACTTGTCTCCGCGGCGCGTGTGGCGCCAGACGTGCTCGTCGACACCGATCGTGGTCACGCCCTCGAACCGGGTCGGGTCATCGATCAGGACCCGTTTCCCCTCGGCGAGAACAGCCGCGTTCGCGGTATGCCACGACACCCCGAGGCCGGCCGCGACACGGGCGACGGTGAGGTGCCCAACGACGAGGCCTTCCAGCGCCCACCGCACGCCGCGGCGGGAGAGCTTCGCCCGCGGCTGCGCGGCCTTCGTGATGTCTTGTCGCCAGATCCGGCCGCAGCCCGTGCATGCGTAGCGGCGCACCCGGACCAACAGGGTCGTGGGTCGCCAACCGAACGGTTCGTGCGCGAGACGCCGCGTCACCGTGTCCCGAGGCACGCCCTCCGCACCACACTTCACGCACCACGGATCAGGGTCAACAACCCGACATTCCAGCACCGCCCGATCGGGCGCAAGATGCTGCCCGACAACACGAAGGCCGAGCTCGTCCAGGCGGCAGAAGGTCGTGAGATCAGGGTCGTCGAAGGTAGCGTGAGACACGTCGAGGTCTTTCTGATGGCTGGCGTAGGAACCTCCATCATCGGAAGACCTCGACCCCACTCCCGGCCACGACGCGCCGACCCCACACTCGTACGGCTACACCCTCAACTGCGAAGAGCCACCAAAGGCAGCTCATCCATTCCCGATTGGCCTTCATTTTAGGACAGATGCTTGGAGATCCTGGGGCATGGGACGTTCCGGATGGAATATTCATTCCGGAAATGATCTCTCGCTTTCATGTAAGCATTCAAGGTCGTTCCTTCCTCAATATTGGCACGACGCCCTGGTTTCAGGCTTACAGAAAACTCAGTGATCTTGTCTACAACTATGTGTTCTGGCTCTGTGGGGTAAGTCTTGTCGAGAGGATAGCCATACTCGAGACGACCCTGTTTGCAGCGCATGAAGACGGTTGGAGGCTGGCTTCACTCATCGACGACAAGTCGGCGCCGCCTGCATGATTCGTTGAGCTGTTCGCCCATCGTGGAGGGTCAATGATAGAGGAATTCGAACGTATTGTGGTGCTTCGATGGAACCCCGTCCCACAGCGCTCGCTCGCAAGCCCCGAATGGAAAGCCAAGCTGAGGCGACGTGAAGCGAGTTGGTCGAGATTCCGCCGCCTGCGAGTCGACACCGCGTGTTTGCTAGAGGAAATGATCGGTGCGGACGCGGAGTCCACGAAGGGTGGGCGGTCGCGGGAGCTACTAAACATCGCACGGAAGGTTCGACGATCCCGGATGGCGGCGTTGAACGCCTATCACCAGTATCGGACCACTGAGCGTGGGTCCGTTTTCGCGGCATGGGATGGGGTAGTCGAGGCGCTGCAGGATCTCGGGGACGATCTCGCGCGATCCGAGGCGGATGAGCTTCGTCGGGAGAGGAGTGCTCTGCGAGATGTCCTGCGGCTTGACTGCGTGCAGTTGCACGTGTCTTTGACATCTCCCGACCTGTATGACGGCATTTCCCGTCTTCTCGAGGAGGACCCGAGAGCCGGTTGCGCCGTGATCCCCAAGGATGAACGGCATTTCCTTGATCTCGCGTATCGAGCCATGTACCGAACCAGCCCGCTGGGGCGACTGACGGCTGTCACCATCGGTCTGGCTTCTGAGCGCGGTCTGGCCGCTGAGGACGGCCCGGTCGGATCGCTTTGTAGTCCCTCGTCTTTGATCACGTCCACTCCGTTGGTGGTGAGCGCACGCGTCTATGCCGATCTGTCCGCTCGATCCATCGACGCGTCATCGGGTGGTGACGTATCTAGCGCGCTGACTCTGAACCCGTCTCTGCGGCTGGCCGCGGAGAGAGTCGTCTTCGTGCGGAGCGTCGCCGGGGCGGCGGAGCGGGTGCCAGTCCGGGTCACACCCCTGCTGGACCACGTCGTCCAGCTCGTCCAGAATGTGAGCCTGACCCGCACCGAGCTGGCCGACGAACTCGCTGCGAGGTTCTACGACGGAAATTCGGAGGCATCCACGGCCTTTGTCGAATCAATGATCCGAGAGCGTCTTCTGGTCACGTCGCTTCCCGGACCGACGATCTTCGGAGAGAACCGTCTCGACACCTTTCCGGTGTCGGCGCTCGACACGTCTATCGAGGACCTCGCGACATCGGAGCCTCACAGACGACGTGTGCGCGTCGAGGGCATCAAGTCCGACCTGCGTCGTCGGCTCGCTCGCGAGGGGGTGGTCACCGAGCCGGTGCTCTACGAGGACCTCGGCGGCGTCGCTGCATTCGGGTCGGTAGAGCCTCTTCGGCGGGCGATCGCGCCGGGTCTCCGGCTGCTTGCTGCATTCGACACCAACCTCGACCTCGCGCTCATCTCGACGGACGTGTTCCACCGGCGCTTCGGGAACTCGACGCAGAATCTCATCGATTGCGGGGTGGCGCTCAACAGGGAGACGCGCGCCTCGTATGAGCATTTCCTCCAGCGACCGTCGCTCGATGTCGCGGAGCAGTTGGGCCTGCGTCGATTCGCACAGCTCGTTCGGGCGCGAGCTGAGGTGACGCACGCAGTCGACGCCATGTGGGAGAACAAGACGCTGGACTTCGACATCCGTTCGGATCAGCTGGCAGCGTTGAACGACTCTCTGATCGAGAGCGGCACGTCGAGATCGCCTCGTGCCTACTCCGTCTTCGCGCAGGGCCAAGGCGGTGACTGGGTCGTCAATGACGCGCTCGGGGGAGGGGGTGCCCTTTGGGCCCGGTACTTGCCGAGCCCGGACGCCGGTAGCTCGGGGTCGGACCTCTGGGACTATCTCCGCAAAGAAGCCACGTCGCGTGAGATGGAATCGGTGCAGGACACCTCGTTGCACGGGGTCTCGATCTCGAATTCCCCGCTGATCTCTCCCCGATCGGCGCGATGGGAGGACTGGCGGGGCATCAGCGTGCACTTGGATCCCGGGTCGGGGGGGCTCCTGCGATTCAACAGCGCCTTCTCGGACAGGGATGTTCCCGACTACCTCGGCGCTGGAGCGCCATGGCTCTTGGGGCCCTTCACGGGCCTCCTTCACTGGCACCGTGCTGGCGGTCGGCTGGGCGCTTCGCGGTTGCTGCTGGATGCTTATGGGGAAAGCGCACCAGGATGCGGCAGGTTGCGGATGAACGGCATCATCTTCCACCGTCGAAGCTGGAGCGTCCCCGAACTGAGCGTCAAACTCGGCAACGCGATGACCCGCTCTTTTGTGGAGATGTTCGATTTCTGGGTCGATGAAGGGCTCCCCTTTCAGGGGTTCTTCAAGCATCGGAACGGCGGCCGGGGAGCGAAGCGCGCCAAGCCGGTGTACTTCGACGCGAGCAGTGTCGCCTCGATGGTGACGCTCGGGCGTCGCCTGGGTGAACTCGAACGATACGGACTCCTTCAGGAGGCGTTTCCGGTTCCGGTCGACGGCGAGCGCGCGATGGAAATCATGTTGAATGCGAAGGTGTAGGAGCAATCGTGGAGTATGTGATGCGGCCGGGTGCGACGATGGCTTTTCTACCGGAGAAGGGGGTCTATTTCGGTTCCTCTGAGAAGGCGGTGGTCATTCCGGGTGGAAGGCCGCTCTTCGAGTACTTGTCTGATCGTGAGGAGGAGCTGCGCGAGGGCCTTCCCGTCAGCGAGCTGGCCAGTCGTTTCCCCCAGATATCCGCAGGGGCCTTATCTGGTCTGATGGACCGGCTCCTCGCTGCAGGTCTCGTCCGTCAGCGAACCTTCCCGGACCGTGACCTTCGAGAAGGGCTCTCCGAGCTCATCCGCTCTGTGCCCGGGCTGATGGCTGAAATCGAAGATCTCGTCGACCGTCCTGAGTACCTGTTGTCCCGATTCGTGTCCGATGAGAGACCAGTGATCTCGGGTTCCAGGGATCTGGTTGAGGCGGTCGAGAGCGAATTCGTGCGCATGCGAGTCCGTGCCTCGCGTGACGATCATGTCACCCGGATTCGCGAGGCGGTCGATTCGTCGGGCGGACTGGGGCACGCGCTCTGCCTCGTCCTTCGTTCCACGCGCATCGTCTCGTACGTCGTGTCCGGTGCGACCGGCGCGTTCTTGTTCAGTACGGATCGAAGCTCATCGACTGTCGGCGAGTTGGCGGTACTCAGAGCGTTATTCATAAGGTCTGATTCGGGCGTGTCGTTCCGAGGCATCGGCTTCCCATTCGGGAGAATAGAAGTTCCAAAGCTCGCTATTTTCGGAACGGGAAGCCGATGCGGTACGACTCTACTACAGGCCTGGATGCGGAGCAATTGACGGAGCTGATCTGTCGGATATGGCAGATTGTCACGGGGAGGGGTGAGGTTTCGGGACGCCCGGTGCTGCTGAACATTCGCGAGCAGGTCGTTATGACCCTGATCTTATTGCGGCAGAACGTGAACCAAGCGACTATCGCGGATATGTTCGGTGTGTCGCAGCCCACGATTTCTCGCGCATATCGGCGGATCGTCCCGCTGATCGAGCAGGCCTGCTGTTTGTCGGGGGTGTGTTTAAAGACGGCTATCCAGGGCCGAGTGGTCCTGGTCGACGGCACCGATGTTCCCACCGGGAACCGCGCCGTGACGGGGAGAGCGAACTACTCCGGGAAGCGACACCGTCAAGGGCTGAACGTGCAAGTTGCCTCGGACGTGAACGGTAACTTGCTTTGCGTGTCCGATCCGACCCCCGGCGCTCGGCACGACCGAGCGACCATCAGCCTGTGTGGATGGGAACCGATTCTCGATAATGCCGAGTGGATAGCGGACCCAGCGTACGTCGGAACCACCGCAGTCACTCCCCGGAAAAAATTTCACCACGGACAACATGATGACAACACACGTACAGCCAACCGATACATCTCCTCCATCCGTTCGGCGGTCGAAAGATGCATCGCGCACTGGAAGAACTGGAAAATCCTCAAGACCGGCTATCGCGGACGTCTTACAGAACTTCCCAACCTCATTCGCACCGTCACCCGCCTCGAACTTTACCGACTCGGCTGGTAAATGCTTATGAATAACGCTCTCAGTCGATGTGTGGGTGAACCTGTAGAGGGTGGGCCGGAGGCGCATCTTTATGAACTACCGCTACGCAGAAGCTTACCGGGCATGACCGTGTCGAGTCACGTTCGTCAGTCGGTGCTCGACGCGGGTTTCGAGATATTCGAGTTGCGGTTCGAACCTCCTTTTCTTCGGCGTCGTGATGGGCGTCAGGAGATCGCCCGCACGGGCAAGCCGGAGGGCACGTCCTCGGAATCCGAGGAGTCTCGCCTTTCGCGGGAATGGCTGAAGCCGTTCACCAGCGTCGGAATGACGATCATGCTGGTCGACCTCGACGAGGTTGACCAGCTGCCCACGTACTTCCAGGCCGCAGAGACCCGGTCGACCGCGCGGAGTCGTATTCTCGCCTGGAGCCCCAAGAGCCTAACGGATGCCTCCAAGTGCGCAGTTCTTGCCGCGTGCCGCGACTACGCGAGTTCTGTGGGCTCTCGTGGTTCGGGTCGGGGCGTCGGCGTGGCAGGAACGTCGGTCGACAGACGTTTCGTCGATGCCGCTCTGCGGCTGTCCGCGGTGGAGGAGCATTCCCTTGTGGCGTTGAGCGAGAGCGAATTGGACTTCTCTCCCGTGTCCGCCACGCTGGTGCGTGAGTTGGAGCAGTTTCTCGAGTTCTCCGTGCATCTCGGGAAGGTGTCGGGTACAGCTGTACACGTTGCCTGTGTTCTGACGGGTGGACGTACTTTCACCACGTACGAGGCGGATCCACAACTGGCCATCGTCCACTCCCTGGTGCGGCTCAAGGCGGTGACTCAGCTGAACAGAGGTGGCGACGTCTACCGGGTCGAGGAGATCGATACGTCCTTCCTCGAGCGTCTGGATAATCGCGACCTCGGCGAACTCGTCGCGGGTCTCAGCCGGAAACCTCTTGTCTGTGATGTGGTGGAGGTGTCGAATCGGTTCGTCGATGCGGGGCAGTGCGTCATGGGGGTCTCGTACAGGGTCGGTGCGCGTTGAGCGCGGAGACGGCAGTGGCGATCGTCGAGGGGGTGTCTTACCGCGATCTGCATCAGAGGGCATCACTCGCTGCTCTCCGAGCGCCAGCCGTGGTTCCCATCTACACGCGCGGTGGCGATGTCCTCGTCGGACCGGTTTACGTAGCGGGGGCGTCCGACATGCCCTGTCTGGGCTGCCTCGAGTACCAGCTCACGAACTTCGACTCGCATGCGGGCCTTGCCGTCTCTCGCGCCGCTGCGGGCGCTCGCATCGGAGCATCGCACGGTCTCGACATCCGTGAGGCGCGCGACCTTCTCGTCGACGTGGTCTTCCGGTCTGGCGGGGACCGATCCGGTGGTCGGGCTGTCGTCGGGACACTGTCGGGCGAGTGCGTGGGCGTGGGGAATCTGACGATCTCTCCGCTCTGTCGCCTGGGCGGCCACGTCGCTACTTGTGTGGGCGTCGAAGGGCCACGAGCGGCCGGAGGCGATGCGGATCTGCTGGTGCCCGGATTGCGCGGAGGGCGCTTCGCGTCGGCGCAGAGCAGACGAGACATGATCGCCATGTCCTGCGATTCTCTTTTCGGGCCGGTCGTCGGACCACGGAGATTTGAATCGATCTCGCCAGGAGTGTTGTCGGGTTCCGTTGTTCCTCCGGTGAAGAACGCGGGCTGGGGCCGCAAGAGGACGTCGCTGGATGCGGATTTCGTGGGGGTCCTGGAGGCTCTGGAGAGAATGTCGAGCCTCCCTTACCATGACGACGCGGTGGTGCGTCAGATCGACGGTGACGAGCGGTGCCTCGGTCCTGCTGATCTCGGGGGCTATCACGAGGACCAGTACACGCATTCGTCGAGTCGGATCAGTGCGGATGCGCCCGAGGAGTGGGTAGCGGGATGGGGGATGGACGGCGCTCGTGTCTGGGTCCCGGCGGAAATAGGCTTCTACAGCTACTTCCCTGAGTACGGTATCGCCGACATGGCTTCTGTGTTCGATGCGGAGCGCACTCCTCTTCGACGTTACGAGGAGTCGTCGAGTGGGAGTGCGACGGGTGCGACATACGGCGAGGCCTGTACGCACGCATTGCTGGAGGTGGTGGAACGGCATGCGTTCATGAGCTTCTGGTACTCCAGCGTCCTGTTGCCCCGTATTCCGAGTGAGGTCCTGTCGGGGTTCGCTCGCGAGGTGGAGCAGTGGATCTCGAACCGCGGGCACGAGGTGTCTCTCCTCTTGTTGTCGAGCCCGTATCCGATCATCTCGGTGGCCTGCGTTTCGTTCAACGCTCGTGGTGAGTATCCTGCGGTGATTCTGAGCGCAGCGAGCGGTCTGGGCTTCGACGCGGTGTGCGAGACAGCCCTCTGGGAAATGACGAACATGGTCGGCGGAGAACGCACTCTCTCGGAGAGCGAGGCGCGCGCCAGATTGATCTCCAAGTGGGATGTTATGGAGGCGGAGGACCACATCGCTTTCTGGGCTCTGCCGGAGCGAGCTCCCTTCATCCGCGCGAAGTGCCGTGGCAGTCTTCTGTCCGAGGGCGAGGTCGAGAAGCTTCGTGGTCGTCGTGGGGCGGGGAGCCGTCTGGATGCGTTGTCGGCGCTCAGCTACCTAATATCGGAGTTCCCCTCCCATGATCTGGGCGCGCCGGTCTTCGTCGATCAGACCAACGTGACGATCGGCGCCCTGGGAGTCAGCTGCGTGAAGTGCATCGTCCCGGGCGCGCTCGGCGTGTCCTTCGGCTTCGCTCACCAGCGCGTGGCGGAACTGCGTGTCCTCGAACGGTTGGGTAGAAGCGACCTGTTGGCTTCCACAGACGACCTCCTGCCCCATCCTTTTCCGTAGAACCCGACTTCGAAGTGGATTCGCAGTGATGACTGAGGCATTCGACTATTTTACGTTATGGCAAGTCGGTCCGGGCAAGCGGCTGAGGGCGGACTACCGCGGGAACGATCTCGATGACGAGTCGGGTCGCGCGAGCGGGGCGATCGTTCGTCGTGCTGACGTCGCTTCCGCGTACGTGTTGTTCGATCAAGTATCGGTGCAAACGGATTCAGTGACGGAGGGGCCTCCGAATGTGGGGATCGCCGATCTGCTGGCGTGCGCCCTCGCCGTCATCAGAATCGAGCCGTCCAGCACCTACGCACTGCATCCGCCTTATCCCTCGGTTCGGGCGAAGATCCCGGTACGTCTGGTCGACGTGCAAGAGCGCACGTCCTTCGATCCATGGCGTTGGGTCTGGCGCAGTTGGACCGAGGCTCCGGCGGAGATCGGGCCGGTAGACCGGTCGATGTTCCGGCTCGAGATCATCCCCGAGTATCTGCCCACGTTCTACGGCGAGCTGCGCCCGATCATCTGCTGGACCGAAATCGGGCTCGTCCTGCGGGTGATGACCATCATTGCGAACAGCCTGGGATACCGCCTCACCGTGGAGTATGTGGCGTCAGAGGGAGTGCATTTTTCGGTCATGCGCGAGCATTCGGCGTATGAGAGTCCGCGAGCATCCAGCAGCGCAGACACCTCCCTCGGCATGCTCTTCCGCGAACGGCAGTCCGGGCGATTGGGCGGGGGGCTGTTCGGCACATATCTGCGGAACCCTGTGGGTTTCGACGCGGACCCGTTCCTGTCGTGCTTCGACGCGAAGCAGGGTCTTCCGTTCGACGGCAAAGCTCATCTTGACGTGCGCACTCTGTATCTGACGCGAAGCGGGCGCTGGAAGTCGGGTGATGTTGAGATCGCTGGCGTCGACAAGGTGCTGAAGCCGCTGTCGGGTACGACGAGCCTGCGCGGAGGAAATCGACGCGCACGCGCCGAGATGCTGTTCTTCGTTACTGCCGACCTCTCGGCGGTGGTCAGCGAGGAGGGCGAGGTCGGGGTCGTCAAGAGTTTCATCGGCGCCGGCTGGCACGGCTACGAGCAGTGCGCGAGCGCCACGTTGGCAGGTCGTGTCCTGCGGCCCGTCCGGGAGTTCGATGACTTCGAGGTGGCCGAGCTGCTGGATCTGCCGCGCGCGACGCATGTCCTGCTCGCGGGATTCGGCGGCCTCGCTCGTGAGTTCGGAGCGGTTCACAACCTTGTCTGACGGGATCACCCGGGCGGTGATCGCATGCGGATGCGATTGCAGCCCTCGTCATCCGGCAGCCGGAGGTTCGCCCGCGAGAAATCCGCCTCCCGCAGGATCCGGAAATCATGCTTCAGTGCGCTCGACGTCGCCTCGTAGCCGGTCATCGAGCCTGTCAAGTTGTGTGTAAGCGCGTGGTCGTCGGGGGTTCAGAGGCAGTGGTGGATTCGTTCGGGGAATGCGATGGAGAGTTGCTCTACGGCCTTTCTCTAGTTCGTGAAAACTTGTCCTTCGACGAGGCATCCCTCGGCTCCATGTTCCGCGGCGGGGCGTCCTCGGTCGCGGGTTCGTTTGTCTTCGATGTCGCGGATCGCGAGCCAGAGGAGCTTGATCACGGCGTCGTCGTTGGGGAAGTTTCCGCGGTTATTCGTGACTTCGCGGAGCTGAAGGTTCAGCGACTCGATCGCGTTGGTCGTGCAGATCACTCGGTGGGCGTCGGGCAGCAACGCGAGGAAATGGTGTGGGCCGCTCCCAGGCGCTCTCGGACGCCGCTGCCGCGTTGCGGGTTCTCGCGCCCCGACTCCGACGCCGTGAACGCCTCAAGCGCCGTCCTGGCTGCGTCCGTGGTCGGTGCTTACTAGACCGGCTTCAGCGCGGCGGAGACGGCCTTGTGCTCCACGCGGTTCAGCGAGCCGGGAGTGGTCGTGCGAGCAGGAGTGGCGGGGCGCCGACGACGCCGACGGAACGGCCCAGCCGGGGACCTGATGAAGCTGTGGGCGTCCGTCACGATCGGCGACCCAAGCGAGTCCGGGGAACGAGCGTGTTGGCGTCCCTGGGAGCGGGACAGAGTGGATGAGAGACTCATTGCACGGAGCAAACGGTGCCGCTGATCCTCATCACTCGTCGCCTCGACATCACGCGCTTCGACCACGGCGACCTGGATGACCGTCTCGCGTACCAGTCGCGTGAGGACGTCGCCCGCTACCTACCTCTACCGCGAGCCGCTGAGCCGGGAGGCCTGCGCGGCGGGCATCGAGCGGGCCATCGCGACGGCGGCGCTGGAGGCCGACGGCGACACTCTGGTATTCGCGGTCCGGGTGCACGGGGAGCGGCGCGTCATCGGGGAGGTCGTCCTCACCCTGTCGGATCGTCGGGCCTCGCAGCTCGAGATCGGCTGGGTCTTCAATCCCGAGGACGCTGGCAGGGGATATGCCACCGAGGCTGCGCGGGCGATCGCCGAACTCGCGTTCTCGGAGTATGGCGCGCATCGGCTGTTCGCCCGGCTCGATACCGAGAACGAGCGTTCGGTGCTCCTGTGTCGACGGCTGGGCTTCCGACCTGAGGCGCACCTCATCGAGAACGATCGACGCCCGTCGGGGACGTGGGGGAGCGAGTTCGTCTATGCGGCGCTCAAAGGGGATCTCTTCCGTGACGACACACCGCGGCGATAGTTGCGCGGCCTCAGCCACTGATGTCGCCCGAGTACGGCTGACGCCCGCGCCGATCGGGGACGCCGTCCTCGGCCGGAGGGCGTTGGGTGCGACCAGGTGTTGTGTCACGCGGGCGAGGCACCTCTGTGTCGGCCGCGAAAGCGGAGCGGATCGATGAGCGTCGCTGCGAGCGCCTCCTCGTGCGGTCAGGACCGGCCGACCGGTACCGTGAGGCGCGGCGGGACGGCCATAAGCGGACAGCACGGGGAACAGGATGAGCAGTATCGACAGCGTGGACTTCACGAATTGGGATTGGCTTCCCCGTGCGGCGGAGGAGGTGGAGGGCTATGTGCAGCGGTTGCTCGCCGAGTCGAGCATTCAGCCGCATGCCGTGTCGGCGCGAGCGAAATCGATAGCGTCTTTTCAGCGGAAGCAGCGGGCGAAGAAGTACGCGGATCCGATGGGAGAGATTACCGACATCGTCGCGATCCGCATCATCACCTACTCGAATACGGATCGGGACCGGGTCGGCGAGCTGATCCGCTCCCGATTCGCGGTGCTGCCCGGGGAGGACCGGAACCCTGGAGAGGAGAAGCCGAAGCGCCTGCGCGGATACGACTGTCTGCACATCGTCGTGTCGGGAGAAGTCCACGGCCATGATTCAGACTGGGTCGTCTCCGGCGGAGAACTCGAGCGCTATTTCACGACGTTCGGAGGGCTGGAGATCCAGATCCGCACAGTGGCCGGACACGCGTGGGCCGAATTCGAGCATGCACGACGATACAAAGGCGCGCAGTACGAGGCGGTCGGCGAGCAGGACAGAGTAACGATTGACCAGCTCTTCGGAGCGGCGTCCGACGCTCGTCGTGCGCTCGATGAGACGTTTGTGGCGATCGACCGGATTCTCGCGCGGCCGTCGTTCGACGAGGAAAGCCGGCGCGACCAGGTCCGTGTCGAGCGGGAGACCGGTCCGGGGGACGCCACCGCGTCGACTCCTCTGGACGTCCGGGCGCTCTGCGAGTTCCTGGAGTCGAGGTTCCCCGACGACACGGACGGCAGTGAGAAGGGGATCGAATTCGGAATCGAGCTTGCACGATGCTGCGGGATCGACACGGTCGACCAGCTGGAATCGGCATTGGAGGACGTCGACAGCGAGCAGGTGCGGGCGCTGATGGAATCGGGTGGTCCGGTCACTCGGGTCCGGCGTCTCGACGACGAGCTGCTCGCGCGCTTCGGGCAGGACTACATCGAGAAAACCACGAACACGGGGACCGCTCGCCATCGCGGCCGGCAGCTCGAATGGCGTTACGACCGGTTGCGAGGAAAAACACGGTATCGGAGCTATCTCCTGCTGAGCCGTTCAGCTCGGACGGAGTTCGACGCCGGGCCGTACACGGCAATCGGTGCTCTGCGGGAAGTCGCGCGAATCATCGCGAGCAAATGCGGGAGGGAGGCCGTCGCTCTTCCGGGAGTCGTCTCCTTAGAACCCGATCTGCCCCCGAGGACGAGGGCCAAGAGGGTCTCGGTCGACGACGACTCGGACGTCTGGGTGATCTCGAATCTCGGTCGCGAGGCGGTGGAGGGCGTCATGGCGGACCTGCTCTCCCGGGTCTGCCCCTTCGACCTCCGGGTTGTGCGCGGCGATGTCGTGGTCGCCGACGGCCGGAGCGATCGCCCCGAGCGCGCGGCGGACGACACCGAGCGCGATCTGCGCCGGTGATGCGATCCGATCGACGGTGCTCTTGGTCGTGCCGATCCGCGCCTACGCACCCGTCTAGGCTCGCCACATGACTCGTCTCGACGGTGCCGTCGTCCTCGTTCTCGGAGCCTCGGGCGGCCTCGGCCGCCTCCTGGCGGATGCGCTGGACGCGCGCGGAGCCGTCGCAGTGCGCTCGGGGCGCACCCGGGCCGCCCTCGGCGACGCTCCGCTCGTCGCCGACCTGCGCGGGGAGGACGAGCCGCGCCGTCTGATCGCTGAGGTGCTGAAGCGGCACGGGCGCCTGGACGGCGTGGTCGTGGCGGCGGGCGTGGTGGCGTTCGGTCCGTCCGCCGAACTCGATCCGGCCGTGCTGGAGGAGCTGGTCGAGGTGAACGCGCTCGCGCCGATCCGCGTTCTGACCGCGGCCCTGCCGTCGCTCGTCACCTCGGCGGGCAAGGGGGGCGAGCCGTTCGCGCTGACCATCAGCGGAGTGGTGGCGGAGGCGCCGACCGCCGGTCTCGCGGCGTACTCCGCCTCGAAGGCAGCACTGCACGCCTTCGTGAAGGCCTCGGCGCGTGAGTACAAGCGGGCCGGCGTGCTGCTGCTTGACGCGCGGCCCGGGCACACCGAGACGGAGCTGTCCCGGCATCCGCTCGCGGGCGACGCTCCGCGCTTCGGTGCGGGGCTTGCTCCGCAGGCCGTCGTCGACCGTCTCGTCGCCGGCCTGGAGAGCGGTGAGGCCGACCTGCCTCCGGCCGTCTTCAGGGGCTGAGCACGTTCGCCCTCGAGGTCGAGAGCGCCGAGCTGGTGGCGACGGCCCCGCTCGGCGGGTCGATCGCAGCGCTGGTTCGCTGCCTTCAAGGGATGACGTCTGCACAACGAAGGTTGGGGCGCTCGAACGGGCGCCAGAGGGCCGCTGGTTGGCTTCCAGCCTTCGTTGTGCAGGCGCGGGCCCGCCGCCCGTCACCGCGCGTTCACCGGCGCGTCGCCCGGGCGCACTACGGTCCCTTCGTGCCCGACGACGCCCCCGAGACTGCCCACGACGCCCTCCGTCCCACTGCCGAGCTGCTCCGCTCGCTCGCACCCGACGACGCGCGGGACCTCGTCGTGCTCGACGAGGACGACGACGACCCGGTGCTGCTGCGCCGGGACGGCACGCAGATCGACACCTGGCGCGAGGGCTACCCGTACGACGAGCGGATGCCGCGCGAGGAGTACGAGGCGGGCAAGCGGCTCCTCCAGATCGAGCTGCTGAAGCTGCAGAACTGGATCAAGAAGCACGGTCGGCGGCTCGTGGTCGTGTTCGAGGGGCGCGACGCGGCGGGCAAGGGCGGCACGATCAAGCGCTTCACCGAGCACCTCAACCCGCGCGGAGCCCGCGTCGTCGCGCTCGAGAAGCCGACCGAGCGCGAAGCCGGACAGTGGTACTTCCAGCGCTACGTCTCGCACCTGCCGGCCGCCGGTGAGATCGTCCTGTTCGACCGCTCCTGGTACAACCGGGCCGGCGTGGAGCGGGTGATGGGCTTCTGCACGCCCGCGCAGTACGACGAGTTCATCCGTCAGACGCCGCTGTTCGAGCGGATGCTGGTGGGCGAGGGCATCGATCTGGTGAAGCTGTGGTTCTCGGTGTCGGCGGAGGAGCAGCGCACGCGGTTCACGATGCGGATGATCGACCCCGTGCGGCAGTGGAAGCTCTCGCCGATGGATTTCGCCTCGCTCGACAAGTGGGGCGACTACACGGCGGCGAAGGAGGCGATGATGGCGGCGACCGACACCGACGATGCTCCGTGGACCATCGTGAAGAGCAACGACAAGAAGCGCGCGCGGCTCGAGGCCATGCGCTACGTGCTGAGCCTCTACGACTATGACGGACGGGACGAGGAGGTCGTCGGGCCGCGGGGTCCGGACCCCCTGATCGTCGGGTCGGCCGCCGACGTCTACGAGCGCGGCGAGCAGGCCGCGACGAGCTGATCGGGGGACGGGAGATGAGGGAGTCGGGGATCGGCGCGGAGCTGCCGGGGGTGCATCTGCGCTGGCTGGCGCTGGACGAGCAAACCCTGGATGCGCGACGGCTGCTGCCGCTGCTGAGCGCGCCGGAGCGGGAGCGCTACGTCGGTACGGTCGCCGCAACGACGGCGGAGCGGTTCGTCTTCGGCCGAGTGCTGCTGCGGATGCTCGCCGCCGAACTCACGGGCACGCGCGCATCGGAGGTCCGGGTCGTCGCCCGCTGCGCGCGCTGCGGAGGAGCGCACGGCCGGCCTCGCCTGGAGGGGCGGGAGGGCGCGCTGGAGCCGCTCTCGGTGAGCATCGCGCACTGCGCGGGAGCGGTGGTCGTCGCGGCGAGCAGCGCCGGAGTGGTCGGTATCGACGTCGAGCCGTCCCTTGGGACACCGGAGCGCGATGAACGGATCACGCGGATTGCGGGGGCGCCGTTCGCAACGGGCGGCACGCGCCCCGCAGACCCCGTCCTGCACTGGACCCGGATCGAGGCCGCGCTGAAGGCGGACGGCCGCGGGCTCGAGCTTGACCCGCGCCGCGTGCACGTGCACGAGTCGCGGCACGCGGCGGAGGCGCGGATCGACAAGGTCCGTTTCCGGCTGGCCGAGCCGCGGCTCGATCCGACGCTGCGGGTCAGCGTCGCTCTGGGGCCGATGGGGGACTCGGGTGCCGGGCCGATCATCGGCTGGCGGCGCGAGCACGGCGACGCGCTCGCGGACTCGTTGGTCTCAGCGGGCGGGCGGTAGCGGCGGCAGCTCCTCGTCGAGGAGCCAGGCGTCGAGCAGGTCGTCCACGCCGTCGCCGAGCAGCTCGGTGCAGAGGTCGCGGAACTCCTCGTCGGTGACGGCGGCGAAGGCGTAGCGGGAGGTCCAGGCGTGCAGAAGCCCGAGGAAGGGCTCGTCGCCGACGATGAGCCGGAGCGCGTGCAGGGTGAGCGCGCCGCGTTTGTAGACGCGGTCATCGAACAGCGCGACCGGGCCGGGGTCGGCGAGCACCAGATCCTGCGCCGCAGCCCGGAGCACTGCATGGTGGCGGCGGGCGCAGGCGTCGGTGGAGGCGTGGCCCGACTCCTCGGACCACAACCACTCCGCGTAGCAGGCGAAGCCCTCGTTGAGCCAGATGTGCCGCCAGCGGGCGATACCGACGCTGTTGCCGAACCACTGGTGCGCGAGTTCGTGCGCGATCAGGCGCTCCGACCCGCCGCGGCCGTCGACGTGGTTCGCTCCGAAAATGGCCATCGCCTGCGCTTCAAGCGGGATCTCGAGCTTGTCCGCGGTGACGACCACGCAGTAGCGGGCGAAGGGATACGGCCCGAAGAGCCGCGTGAACAGGGCGAGCATGCGCTCGAGCGAAGCGAAGTCACGGGCAACCCGCGCGGCCAGGGCGGCGGGGCGGGCGAGGGTCACCGTGACTCCGGCGAGCACACGCTCCTCGAGCACGTACCGGCCGATCTGCACCGAGGCGAGATACGCGGCAGTGGGCTCGCGCTGCTCGTAGAGCCAGGTGCGGCGGCCCGAGCGGGCGCTCGAGTCGAGGAGTATCCCGTTCGCGAGCACGGCGTAGCCCTCCTCGGCCGTGATGCGGAAGCGGTAGGGCGCCTTGTCGGCGACGTCGTCGTTGCAGGGGAACCAGGTGGAGGAGCCGGAGGGCTGCGAGGCGACGAGCACGCCATCCTCCAACTCCTCCCAGCCCAACTCGCCCCAGTGGCTCGCGCGCGGGGCGGGGTAGCCGCTGTACTCGATCTCGACGACGATGCGCTCGCCGGTGACCAGGGGTTCGGCCGGGGTGACCCGCAGCTTGTGCGGTGCCTGCTCGTGGCGGGCGCGGCGCCCGTCGATGCGCACCCGGGCGACGCGGAGTCGGGAGAGGTCGAGGGAGAAGCGCCGCAGCGGCTGGAGGGCGATGATGCGCAGCACCGCCCGGCCGGTCAGCCGGTTCGAGGCGACGCGGTAGTCGAGGTCGAGGTCGTACGACTCGACGCGGTAGCCGGTATTCCCGATGCCGGGGACATCGGGGTCGCCGGCCGTCTCGAGTCCGGTCCGGGTCGGGCTCACGCGACGGGCGTGTGGTAGTCGGCGACGCGCACCTCGCGCCACGGGCCGATCGGGTTCCCGCTCCACCGGCTGCCCGCAGGCACCAGCTCGCCGCGCATGACGAGGGAGGCGGGGCCGACTGTGCCGTGCTCGGCGATTCGCGCGGCGGGAAGGATCACGCTGTGCGGGCCGAGGGTGGCGCCGGAATCCAGGCTCACGACATCCATGCTCATGATTCGATCATGGAACAGGTGAGTCTGCACGACGCAGCCCCGATTCACGGTCGCGCCGTCGCCGAGGGAGATCAGATCCGCCTCGGGGAGCCAGTAGCTCTCGCACCAGACGCCGCGGCCGATCCGGGCGCCGAGGCTCCGCAGCCACCAGATCAGAGCGGGGGTCCCTGTGGCCGCGTGGGCGAACCAGAAAGCGGCAACCATTTCGGTGAAGGTGTCGGCCAGTTCGCTCCGCCAGACGAAGGAGGACCACAGCGGCTGCTCGCTCGGCTCGACCCGCTGGATCAGGAGCCACTTCGCGGCGGTGGAGACGGTGGCGGCGACCGCCCCGGCCGCCAGCAGCACCACGCCTCCGATGAGCGCGGCGAGCACGGCGCCGAGCGCCAGGATCAGCGCCAGCAGGCCCACGACGACCCCGAGGCCGATCGCGACCGAGACGACCACCGGGACGAAGCGGCTGAGCTCCCAGGCGATGCGGGCCGCGCGGAGCCGTCGCGCCGGGCGGAAGGTGCGCGCCGACTCCGCCTCCACGACCGTGCGCCGCAGCCGAACCGGTGGCGACCCCAGCCAGGACGAGCCCGGTTTCGACGTCCGTGGCGCGGAGGAGAGCACGGCCACCAGTCCGCCGGCGGGCACCGTGTGGCCGGGAGCCGCCATGCCGGAGTTGCCGAGGAACGCGCGCTCGCCGATCTCGGCGCGGGCGAGCCGCATCCACCCGCCGCCGAGGGCGTAGGAGGCGACGAGTGTGTCGTCGGCGAGGAATGCGCCGTCGCGGATGGTCGTCATCGCGGGCAGGAGCAGCACGGTCGAGGCTTCGACGTCGCGACCGACCCTCGCGCCGAGCAGCCGCAGCCAGACCGGAGTGAACAGGCCGGAGTACAGCGGAAAGAGGAGGACCCGCGCGGAGTCCAGCAGCCGCTCCGTCGACCACACCTGCCAGCCGATCCGACCGTGCACCGGATGCGTGCCCGGCTCGACTCCCCGGCCGAGCAGGCGCACGAGGACGACCACCAGGGCGGCGAGGACGACTCCGGAGACGACGACGGCGGGCACGAGTGCCGCGAGAGCCGGCCCGAGTGCGGCGCCGAGGTCGGCCGAGCCCTGTGCAGCCGCGGCGACGACGGCGAGCCCGGCCGCGAGGGCGAGCACCGGGATCGCCGCGAGGCCGACCGCCGACACGGCGTAGGCCCAGACCCACCCCGGACTGCGTGCCGGACGCTCCGCAGGGAACCCGGTGTTCGCCCGGCCGAGCCGCTGGGCGGGGGAGCCGCCCCAGCGCTGCCCGGCCGGCACCCGCCCGAAGACGGCCGAACCGGGCTCGATCTGCGCATGCTTGCCGATCCGAGCGCCGGGGAGCAGTGTGCTGCGTGCTCCGACCGTGCTGCCGGCCCCGACCCGGACCGCGCCGACGCGCAGGACGTCGCCGTCGATCCAATACCCGGAGAGGTCGACCTCGGGCTCGATCGCGGCGCCGCGGCCGAGCGTGAGCATGCCGGTCAGCGGCGGGAGCGAGTGCAGGTCGACGTCGTCGGCGATGCGGGCGCCGAGCGCGCGGGCGTAGTAGGCGACCCAGGGCGCTCCGGCGAGGCTCACGGCCTTCAGCTGAAACGCGATCTGCTCGGCCAGCCACAGCCGCAGGTGCACGCTGCCGCCGCGCGGATGATCGCCCGCGCGGATCCCGCGCAGCAGCGTGCGCGCGGCGAGGACGGTGAGCCCCATCCGCCCGAAGGGCGTGAGGAAGAGCGCGAACGCGGGGATCAGGGCGGCGAGCGGAGCGGTGGGCAGCCAGCTGAAGCCGGGCACCAGGTCGAGCACGGCGGTGGCGGTGAGGATCGCCGTGACCCAGCGGGCGCTACCGAGCACGAGCAGCGGTGCGCCGAGGAGGGTCTGTAACACGCGCATCCGGAGGGGGACCGGGGCGATCCGGTGTGCGGAGACCGCCTGGGTGCCGGGTGCGCGGTTCTGGATCTCGGCGGACATCGCGGCCAGGCGCGGGTGGGCGTAGACGTCGGCCACCGTGAACTCGGGGTCGCGCTCGCGGATCCGCGCGACGAGCTGAGCGGCGGCGAGGGAGCCGCCGCCGAGGTCGAAGAAGTTCGCGCGCTCATCGACCGGCACGCCGAGCACGTCGCGCCAGAGACCGGCGAGCCAGGCCTCCTCGGGGTTCAGGGACGCGTCCTCGGTGACGCTGTCGGCGAGCGGCCAGGGGAGCGCGGCGCGGTCGACCTTGCCGGAGACGCGCGTCGGGAGTTCGTCGACGACGGCCAGCAGCGGCACCAGGGAGGCGGGCAGTTCCTCGCGCAGGCGCGTCAGCGCGACGTCGCGGTCGAGCGCGCGCCCGTCGGCCAGGGCGAGGTAGCCGACGAGGACCTGATGCCCCGCCGCGGTGGTGCGGACTGCGGCGGCCGCCCCCGAGACTCCGGGGAGCGCCTGGAGCGCTGCCTCGACCTCGCCGAGCTCGATCCTGCGTCCGCCGAGCTTCACCTGGTCGTCGGCGCGTCCCTGGAAAACGAGGCCGGCGCTCTCGAAGCGCACGAGGTCGCCGGAGCGGTAGGCGCGATCCCAGCCCAGGAGCGGCGCGGGCGCATACTTCTCGGCGTCCTTCACCGGGTCGAGGTAGCGTGCGAGCCCGACCCCGCCGATGACCAGCTCCCCGACCTCGCCGTCTCGGACGCGCCGTCCGTCCGCGTCGACGACGGCGAGTCGCCAGCCGTCCAGCGGCAGACCGATGCGCACCGGAGCGGGCCCGCCGAGCGGGGCGGCGCAGGCGACGACGGTGGCCTCGGTCGGGCCGTAGGTGTTCCACACCTCGCGGCCCTGGACAGCGAGGCGTTCGCCGAGTTCGGGCGGGCAGGCCTCGCCGCCGAAGATCAGCAGGCGGACGTTCTCGAGCGACTCCGCAGGCCAGAGCGCGGCGAGCGTCGGCACCGTCGAGACCACGGTGATGCCGTGCGTGGTCAGCCACGGGCCCAGGTCCATGCCGCTGCGCACGAGCGAGCGCGGCGCAGGGACGAGACAGGCGCCGTGCCGCCAGGCGAGCCACATCTCCTCGCAGGAAGCATCGAAGGCGACGGACAGACCGGCGAGTACCCGGTCGCCGGGGCCGAGCGGCTCCTCCTGGAGGAACAGGCGGGCTTCGGCGTCGACGAAGGCGGCGGCGGAGCGGTGGCTGACCGCCACGCCCTTCGGGGTGCCGGTGGAGCCGGACGTGAAGATGATCCAGGCGTCGTCCTCGAGCGAGGGCGGCTGCAGCAGCGGGATCGACGCGGTGCTCGGGTGCGGCGCGCTCGCGGTGAACAGGCGCGCGGCCGGCTCCTCGGCGCCGCTGCGCTCGAAGCGTCCGGGGCCGGTGATCACGCCGCGGACGGCGGCCTCGCCGAAGACGAGGCGGGCGCGCTCCTCGGGGTCGTCGGCGTCGACCGGGACGTAGGCGCCTCCCGCGGCGAGGACGGCCAGGATCGCGAGATACAGCTCCCGCGAGCCGCTGGGCATGCGGACCCCGACACGGTCGCCCCGACGGACGCCGGCGGCGGTGAGTTCCCCGGCGAGCTGCACCGTGCGGGCCAGCAGCTCTCGGTAGCTCAGCGCGCCGGCCGGGTCCTCGAGAGCGGAGGCGTCGGGGTGGCGCTCGGCGGTGTCGCGGAGGACGTCGACCAGCGTGCGCGCTGGAGTCGTCGCGGCTCCGGCGTCGAGCACGTCCTGCGCGCCGTCCGTCTCAGTCACGTCTCGTCTCCGTCCCGGCCGCGCGTCCCGGAGCGCGGCGGCCGGGGCGACACCGTAGGGAGGCGGGGTGTCGCGGAGGTGAACACGCGGGGCGGCCCGCCCTGCTCAGTGCGCCATCGGCAGCGGCGCGTCCGACTCGGCCGGGCGGCGGACGAAGAACGCGGCGACGATCGCAACGGTCGCGATGGAGGCGCCCCACAGGAAAGCGGAGTGGATCCCCCCGGCGTACGAGGCCGCCTGGTCGGCGCCACCCTGCGCGAGTTCCGCCGAGCGGATCGAGAGGACGGTGACGAACAGCGCCGTTCCCGCCGCCCCGCCCAGCTGCTGCACCGTACCGATGATCGCGCTGCCGTGCGAGTAGAGCGAGGGGCGGACCGAGCCGAGTCCGGCCGTGAACAGCGGCGTGAAGACGAAGGCCAGCCCGAGGCTCAGGGTCACATGCAGCGAGAGCACGAACCAGGGCGACGAGTCCGCCGCGAGCAGGGTGTACCCCCAGAGCGCGCCGGCGACCACGATCGATCCGGGCACGAGCAGTACCCGCGGGCCGAAGCGGTCGTACCCGCGGCCGACGAACGGCGCGAGCAGACCCATGAGCAGCCCGCCCGGGAGCAGCAGCAGCCCGGTCTCGAGCGGCGTGAGCCCCAGCACGTTCTGCGTGTAGAGGGGCAGCAGGATCAGCGTGCCGAACAGCGCCGACATGCTCACGGCCATCATCGCGATCACGATGGTGAAGTTCGTGGAGGAGAAGGTGCGCAGATCGAGCAGGGCGCGGTCGGTGCGCTGAAGGAGCAGCTGGCGCGCGATGAAGCCCGCGAGGCCCAGCCCCGCGACGACGAAGGGGATCCACGGCGCGAGGACCGCGGCTCCGCCCTCGCCCAGGCTCGACAGGCCGTAGACCAGACCGCCGAAGCCGAACACCGAGAGGACCACCGAGAGCGAGTCGATCGGGATCGAGCGCGGCTCCGTGACGTTCTCGACCTTGCGCAGGCCCAGCAGCAGCGCGCCGATCGCGATCGGCAGCACGATCCAGAACATCCAGCGCCAGCCGAGGAAGTTGAGGATGACACCCGAGATCGTGGGCCCGACGGCCGGCGCCACGGAGATCACGATCGAGATGTTGCCCATCATCCGGCCGCGGATCGCCGGCGGCACCAGCGTCATCACGGTCGTCATCAGCAGCGGCATCATGATCGCCGTGCCGCCGGCCTGCACCACGCGGGCCGCGAGGAGGACGGCGAAGGTCGGTGCGAGCGCGGCGCTGAGCGTGCCGAGGCTGAACAGGACCATCGCGGCGGCGAAGAGCGTGCGGGTGTGCAGCCGCTGGATCAGGTATCCGGTGATCGGGATGACGACGGCCATCGTCAGCATGAACGCGGTCGAGAGCCACTGGCCGACGTGCGCCTCGACGCCGAAGTCGCGCATGAGGTCCGGCAGTGCCACGCTCATGATCGTCTCGTTGAGGATCACGACGAACGCCGAGACCAGCAGGAGGCTGATAACCAGGCGGCTGCGCGGCTCGAGGGTCGTGGCGGCGGCGGGCGCGGCGGGCCGTGTCGCGGGAAGGGTGCTGCGCTCGGTCACAGGGGTTCTCCGGTCGTCGGGGGGATCGGCGTGAGGGGCGCATCGACGGCTCGATTCGCGGTCGCGGATGCGGGGTACGGACGGGAGAACAGTGCCGGACACCTCCGACATTCCCGATCGGCGAGGATCCGCTGCGAAAGGACTCAGGCGAGGACTGCGGCGAACGCGGAGGAGGCGGCCTGCGCCTCCTGAAGCGTGGCGCCCTCGCCGAAGCTGAACCGCACGGCTGTCTGGGCGAGCTCGGGGGCGAGCCCCAGGGCGAGCAGCGCAGGCGAAGGCTCGTCGCGCCCGGCCGCGCAGGCCGAGCCGCTGGAGACCACCACGCCGCGCTCCTCCAGCGCGAGGAGGGTCGACTCACCGCTGCGTCCGGGCACGGCGAACGCGGCGATCGAGGGGAGTCGGTGCGTCGCAGAGCCCAGCGGAACGGCGCGCGGCGCGAGGGTGGCGACCTGCTGGTCGAAGGCGTCGCGCACCGCAGCGACCCGGGTGGCGCGCGCCGGATCGAGCAGGCGCACGGCGGTGCCGAGCGCGACCGCGAAGGCGACGTTCTCGGTACCCGAGCGCCGCTGGCGCTCCTGGCCGCCGCCGTGCAGCAGCGGCTCGAACGGCAGGCGGCTGCGCAGCAGCAGCGCCCCGACGCCCTTGGGCGCCCCGAGCTTGTGCCCCGAGACCGAGATCGCGTCGGCGCCCCAGCCCGCCACGTCCAGCCAGCCCGCTGCCTGCACGGCGTCCACGTGCAGCGGCACGCCCCGCGAGCGGCAGAGCGCCGCGATCGCCGGCACGTCCTGCACCGTCCCGATCTCGTTGCTCGCGGCGAGGATCGACACCAGCGCGGTGTCCGGTCGGATCAGCGCGGCGAGTGCCTCGAGATCGAGCAGACCGGAACCGTCGACGGGAGCCACCGACACCGTGAATCCGTGCAGCCGCCGCAGGTGGTCGGCCGACTCGACGCTCGCCTCGTGCTCCAGCGCCGAGAGCACCAGGTGTCGGCCGCGCGGCGCTCCGAGTGCGAGACCCTTGATCGCCGTATTGATCGACTCCGTGCCGCCCGAGGTGAAGAGCGTCTCGGAGGCGCGCCCGCCCAGGAACCGGGCCACCTGCCCGCGCGCCGCCTCCAGCGCGCGGGCAGCGGCGTCGCCGAGCGCATGGCTGCTAGACGGGTTGCCGTACTCGGCAGTCAGGAACGGCCACATGGCCTCCAGCACCTCACGGCGCACCGGCGAGGTCGCCGCATGATCGAGGTAGATCACTCGACCCCGATGTCCAGGCCGAGGTCGAGCGAGCGGACGCTGTGGGTCAGCGCGCCGACCGAGATCACGTCGACCCCCGCCTGGGCGATCGCGCGCACGGTCGAGAGGTCGACGCCTCCGCTGGCCTCGACCACGGCGCGCCCGTCGATGAGCGCGACGCCCTGCCGCAGGAGCTCGGGCGTGAAGTTGTCGAGCATGATCGTGTCCGCCCCACCGGCCAGTGCGGGCTCGATCTGGTCGAGCCGGTCGACCTCGACCTCGAGGTGCGCGGTGTGCGGGATCGAGGCGCGCGCCGCCCGCAGCGCGGTGGTCAGGTCGATCCCGCGGGCGGCGAGCACCGCGAGGTGGTTGTCCTTCGCGAGGACCGCATCCGAGAGCGAGAAGCGGTGATTGCGGCCGCCTCCGCTGCGCACCGCGTGCCGCTCCAGCGCGCGCAGGCCCGGCGTGGTCTTGCGGGTGTCGACGATGCGGGCACGCGTCCCCTCGACGGCGGCGACGTACTGCGCCGTCAGGGTGGCGATGCCGCTCATCCGCTGCACCAGGTTGAGCGCGACCCGCTCGCCGCGGAGCACTCCTGCAGCCGGGCCCTCGATGCTCGCCAGGGACTGCCCGGCCTCGAAGGCCGCGCCGTCCTCGACGAGCACCGAGCAGTGGATCCGGGAGTCGGCCTGCCGCATCGTGCCGACGAGCACGGCGCCGCCGCTGAAGACGCCCGGCTCGCGGGCGATGAGGGCAGCGTTCGCCGTGGCGTCCAGCGGGATCAGGGTGTCGGAGGTGAGGTCGCCCCAGGGCGCGTCCTCGTCGAGGGCGAGGGTGACGACGCGGTCGATGCTCTGGCGGGTCAGCACGGGAGGGCCGCCTCTCTGGTGGGGGCGGCGGTGCTCGCCGTCGCGGGGGAGTCGGTGCGGTAGTGGGCGCCGACGGAGTCGGTGCGCTTGAGCGCCGCGTCGATCAGTGCGAGGGCGCAGGCCAGCAGGTTCGCGTCCTCGAGGGTCCGCAGCTCCAGCGGGGCGGGCGAGGCGGAGGCGACGAGGGCGTCGCGCGCGGCCTCGAGGCCCGCCGCGTCCCGGGCCAGGCCGGCTCCCGCCCACATCGCGTCCTGCAGGGCGGTGCGCTCCAGCGCCACAGGGACGAGGGCGGTCGAGGGGGCGACTGGAGCGCCGACAGAGGGAAGGGAGTCGAGAGCGGCCGCCGCGCGACGGGCGAACACGACGCCCTCGAGCAGGCTGTTCGAGGCCAGGCGGTTCGCGCCGTGGACGCCGGTGCGGGCGACTTCGCCGACCGCGAGCAGTCCGGGGAGGCTCGTGTGCCCGTCGAGGTCGGTGGCGATGCCGCCCATCCAGTAGTGCGCAGCCGGAGTCACGGGCAGGAGGTCATCGGCGAGGGAGAGCCCGTTCGCGCGGCAGACGGCCGAGATCGTCGGGAATCTCCGGGCTAGCACCTCGCGGTCGATACCCCGCGCGTCCAGGTGCACGGGCAGTCCGCCCTGGAGTCGCATCCGCTCAGCGATCGCCCGCGCCACGATGTCGCGAGGCGCCAGCTCCGCCTCGGGGTGCACGCCGACCAGGAACCGCTCGCCCGCCGCGTCGCGGAGCACCGCGCCCTCACCGCGCACCGCCTCCGAGACGAGGAACCCGCCCGGCAGGGCGAGCGTGGTGGGATGGAACTGGTAGAACTCCAGATCCGCCGTCGCCGCTCCGGCCCGCAGTGCCGCGGCGAGCCCGTCGCCGGTCGCCACGGTGGGGTTGGTGGTGTGCCGGTACAGCTGACCAGCGCCCCCGGTCGCCAGCACCACCGCATCGGCGGCCAGGCGCTCGGGCACCCCGTCGTGCAGGACGTCGACGCCCCTGATGGAGCCGCCCTCCCGCACCAGGTCGACCAGGGCGGTGTGCTCGCGCAGCTCGACGCCCGCCCTGCGCACCGCCGTGACCAGCGCCGCCTCGATCGCCGCACCCGTCGCGTCGCCACCCGCGTGCAGAATCCGCGGCCGCGAGTGCGCGCCCTCGAGCCCGCGCGCCGTCTCGCCACCCTCGCGATCGAAGTCGACACCCCACTCCTGCAGCGCCGCGACCGCCGCCGGCCCCTCGGCGCAGAGCACCTCGACCGCCGAGCGCACAGCCACCCCCGCTCCGGCCGAGAGCGTGTCCTGCACGTGCAGCGCCACGGAGTCGCCAGGCCCGGTGACCGCGGCGATCCCGCCCTGCGCGGCGCGGGTCGACGACTCCGCGAGCGTGCCCTTGGTGATGAGCAGCACCTCGTGGAGGCGGCAGGCCGTCAGGGCGGTGACCAGTCCGGCGATCCCGCTGCCGACGACGATGACGCGCGCCATGTCAGCGTGCCGGTCCGACGGGCGGCACCGCCGCGAGCATCCGCTCGAGCGCCACCCGCGCCTCAGCCTGCACCGACTCGGCGACCTCGATGCGGTTGAGCACGGTCCCGGCGACCAGGCCCTCCAGCACCCAGGCGAGGTAGCCCGGGTGGATGCGGTACATGGTCGAGCACGGGCAGACCACGTCGTCGAGGCAGAAGATGGTGTGCTGCGGGTACTGCGCGGCAAGGCGCTGAACCAGGTTGATCTCGGTGCCGATCGCGAAGGTCGAACCCGCGGGCGCCGCCTGGATCGCCTTCACGATGTAGTCGGTCGAGCCGTACTCGTCGGCCGCGTCCACGACCGCCATCGGGCACTCCGGGTGCACGATCACGCGCACGCCCGGGTGCTCGGTGCGCGCCTTCGCGATCTGGGCGGTCGTGAAGCGCTTGTGCACCGAGCAGAAGCCGTGCCAGAGGATCACCTGCGCGTCCAGGAGCGTCGCCGTGTCGGAGCCGCCCTGCGGCTTCCGCGGGTTCCACATCGGCATCCGCTCCAGCGGCACGCCCATCGCCTTCGCGGTGTTGCGGCCGAGGTGCTGGTCGGGGAAGAACAGCACCCGCTGCCCGCGTGCGAACGCGTCCTCGAGTACGGTCGCCGCGTTCGAGGAGGTGCAGACCACGCCGCCGTTGCGCCCGCAGAACGCCTTCAGTGCGGCGGAGGAGTTCATGTACGTCACCGGGACGAGCGGCACGCGGCCGTCCGCGTCCGGCTCGCTGCCGTAGAGCTCGGTCAGCTCGGCCCAGGCGTCCTCGACGGAGTCGATGTCGGCCATGTCGGCCATCGAGCAGCCGGCCGCAAGGTTCGGCAGGATCACGGCCTGCTGCGGCCCCGAGAGAATGTCGGCCGTCTCCGCCATGAAGTGCACTCCGCAGAAGACGATCGCCTCCGCGGTCGGTCGGCTGGTCGCCGCCTTCGCCAGCTGGAACGAGTCGCCCACGTAGTCGGCGTACTGCACCACTTCATCCCGCTGGTAGAAGTGGCCGAGCACGACCACCCGCTCGCCGAGAGTCTCCTTGGCGGCCAGGATGCGGTGGTGCAGCTCGTCGGCGCTCGCGGTCTGGTACTCCTCGGGCAGGCGGCCCTGAACCGGTGCGTCCGCGGGAATCGGGTCGGCCTGGGAGGCGCCGGGGCCGTAGGCGGGCAGGCCGAGGTCGAACGACCAGGGGGCCTCCGCGAGCTCGGGTGCGCAGGTGGCGCCGGGCGCGGATCCGCCCTCGATGAGCCGGATGGTGCTGTCGACGGATGTCACGGTGTTCTCCTCGTGAGGCGTGAGGCGTGCGGTGAGGCGGGCGGCGGGCTCAGACGGGCAGCGGGCCGTTGTCGACGAGCGCGGCCGACTCGTCGTAGCGGTACAGGCGCGGAGGGCGGTGACGGGTACCCGTCAGCCGCTGCCCGGTCGGCACCACGGTTCCGGAGCTCTCGATGGTGCGGCGGAAGTTGGCCGGGTCGAGCGGCTTCTGCAGGACGGCCTCGTGGACCTCGCGCAGCTGGGACAGGGTGAAGGTGTCGCCGAGGAAGGCGTGCGCGATGCGGGAGTACTCCATCTTGTTGCGCAGGCGCCAGAGGGCGTAGTCGATGATCAGGCCGTGGTCGAAGGCGAGGTCGAGCGGGAGGTCGGTGCAGAGCCAGGTGACGTTCTCTCCCACGATCGCCTCATCAGCCTCGGCGGAGCGCACGAGCGCCCAGTAGACGATCGACACGACGCGGTCCTCGCCCGGGGAGCGATCGGTGCCGCCCACGGCGTAAAGCTGCTCAAGGTAGCGCGGAGCGAGGCCCGTGGTCTCGTGGAGGGTGCGGCGGGCGGATTCGGCGAGGTCCTCGTCGGGATGCAGCGGTCCGCCGGGCAGGGCCCAGAGCCCCTCGAACGGCTCGCGGATGCGGCGGACGACGGGGATCCAGACAGTGCTCGCGCCGGTCTCGGGGTGTGGTCGCAGGGCGAAGATCACCGTCGAGACCGCGAGGTGCACATCCGGCATTCGAAGCTCCCAACTAAGAGTCGCTTTGACTCTAAGTGCTGAAGCAACCTTAGTGTCATCACCACCTGAACACCAAGCGCGGCCCGCGACACGCCGAGCGAGACCGGCCCCGCCCGCTAGGCTGACCGCACAACCGAATACCGGGCCGCAATACCCGACGCGGGAGAGCCGACTCCGGTCGGCACCGAAGGAGCAAGCCTCCCCGCCAATCTCTCAGGTCTTGTACCGCGTCGAACTGGCCACTCTGGAAAGCGATCCGCTTGGATCCGCCGACGGTGAAAGCGAAGGACCCCTCCGGTCGGCGCGAATCTCTCAGGCACCACGACAGAGGGGGAGTTCCCACGGCACTGCTGTGCTCTGCCGCATCGGCGGCGCGAGTCCAGCACTGCGACGAATTGGAGAACTCATGTCCGAGACCCCGGCGACCAGCCCCGACGTTCGCTACTCGCCCCTGCACGAGGTGCACGTCGCCGCCGGCGCGTCCTTCACCGACTTCGCAGGATGGCAGATGCCGGTCCGCTACTCCGGTGACCTCGCCGAGCACCACGCCGTGCGGACCGCCGCCGGACTGTTCGACCTCTCGCACATGGCCGAGATCCTCCTCGTCGGCCCCGAGGCGGTCGATGCCCTGGATTACGCCCTCGCGAGCGACCTCTCGGCCGTCGGCGTCGGCCGGGCGAAGTACACCCTCCTCCTGGAGCGCACCGGCGGAGTGATCGACGACCTGGTCGTCTACCGCACGGGCGAAGACCGCTTCATGGTCGTCGCGAACGCGGCCAACCGGCACATCGTCGTCGAGACCCTGCGCGACCGCACCGCGATGTTCGAGTGCGAGCTGTTCGACGAGAGCGACGACGTCGCGCTGATCGCCCTGCAGGGCCCGCGCTCGCTCGAGATCCTGCAGAACGTCCAGGGCCTGGCCGTCGAGACGGAGCGGGAAGCGGAGTCGGTGCTCGACACTGACGACGCCGCGCGCCTGCTCGCCGAGTTGCGCTACTACCGCGCCGTGCCCGCGAGCTTCGAGGCGCATCCGATCCTGATCGCGCGCACCGGCTACACCGGCGAGGACGGCTTCGAGATCTACGTCGCTCCGGAGACCGCCCCCGCCCTCTGGCAGGCCCTCGCCGAGACCGGCGCCGGAGCGGGACTTGTCCCCGCCGGCCTCGCCGCCCGCGACACCCTCCGGCTCGAGGCGGGCATGCCGCTCTACGGCCACGAACTCTCCCGCGACGTCTTCCCCGCGCAGGCCGGCCTCGGCCGCGTCGTCGCGCTCGGCAAGCCGATCGACTTCGTCGGCCGCGCCGCGAGCGAGGAGGGGCCCCCCGGCGAGGCACCCGTGCTCGTCGGGCTCGTCGGCGAGGGCCGCCGGGCCGCCCGCGCCGACTACTCCGTCTTCTCCGGCGACGACGAGGTCGGAGTGGTCACCAGCGGCGTGCTCTCGCCGACCCTCGGCGTGCCGATCGCGATGGCCTACGTCGCCCCCTCCTCCGCGCAGCCCGGGACGGCGCTCGCCGTCGACATCCGCGGCACGCGCCTCGCGATGACCGTCACCGAGCTCCCCTTCTATTCGAGAAAGAAGAACTGACATGGCCGTACCCTTCGAGCTGCAGTACACCTCCGATCACGAGTGGATCCGCGTCGACGGAGACAGTGCGACCGTCGGCATCACCGCCTACGCCGCGGACAAGCTGGGCGACGTCGTCTTCGTCGAGCTCCCCGAGGCGGGCTCCCGCGTCGAGGGCGGCAGTGTCGTCGGCGAGATCGAGTCGACGAAGTCGGTGGGCGAGCTGTTCGCGCCCGTCGACGGCGAGGTCCTCCAGGCCAACACGGCCGTCGTCGACAGCCCCGAACTCGTCAACTCCGACCCGTTCGGCGAGGGCTGGCTGATCCAGGTCCGCTTCGACGCTCTGCCGGACGGCCTCCTCGACGCCGCCGCCTACACCGAGCTGGTCGGCGAGTAGATGGCGGCCACCAGGACCCCCGGCGCCTTCGAGTCCCGCCACATCGGGACCGACGCCGACGCCCAGCGCACGATGCTCGCGGCCCTCGGCTACGACTGCGTCGAGGAACTCGTCACCGCGGCCGTCCCCGAGTCCATCCAGGTTGCCGGGTCGATCCCGGTCCACGACCTCGCTCGGGTGCTGCCCGCTCCGGCCACCGAGACGGAGGCGCTCGCCGAGCTGCGCGCCCTCGCGGCGCGGAACACGGTGCGTCGCCCGATGATCGGCCTCGGCTACTACGGCACGCACACCCCCGCCGTGATCAAGCGGAACGTGCTCGAGAACCCCAGCTGGTACACGGCCTATACGCCCTACCAGCCCGAGATCTCGCAGGGGCGCCTGGAGGCGCTGATCACCTTCCAGACGATGGTCTCCGACCTCACCGGCCTCGACACCGCGGGCGCGTCGATGCTCGATGAGGGCACCGCGGTCGTCGAGGCCATGCTGCTCGCCCGCCGCGCCTCGAAGGCGCGCACCGACGTCTTCGTCGTCGACTCCGACGCCCTCCCGCAGACACTCGCGCTGCTGCGCGGGCGAGCGGAGGCGGTCGGTATCCGCATCGTCGAGCTGCCGCTCTCGCGCACCGCTGCGGAGGAGGTGCCGGAGTCCTTCGGCGCCCTCGTGCAGTACCCGGGCGCCTCCGGGCACCTGTGGGACCCGTCGGCCGTGCTCGCCGCGGTCAAGGCTCACGGTGGCCTGGCCGTCGTCGCGGCCGACCTGCTCGCGCTCACCCTCGTCCGTTCGCCGGGCGAACTCGGCGCCGACGTCGCCGTCGGCACCACGCAGCGCTTCGGTGTGCCGCTGGGCTTCGGCGGGCCGCACGCGGGCTACCTCGCCGTTCGCACGGGGCTCGAGCGCCAGCTGCCCGGACGCCTCGTCGGCGTCAGCCAGGACGCGGACGGCCACCCCGCCTACCGCCTATCCCTGCAGGCCCGTGAGCAGCACATCCGCCGCGAGAAGGCGACCTCTAACATCTGCACCGCGCAAGTCCTGCTCGCCGTGATGGCGGCGATGTACGCGGTCTATCACGGGCCCGACGGACTCGCCGCCATCGCAGAGCGCGTGCACGGCCGGGCCGCGCTCCTCGCGCGCCTCCTCCTCGATCGCGGCCACTCCCTCCGGCACGCCGACTTCTTCGACACCGTCGCGGTCGTCGTGCCGGGAGGCGCGGAGGCGGCGGTCGCCCGCGCCCGCGAGGCCGGGTTCGACGTGCGGCTGGTCGACGCCGACACCGTCTCAGTGTCGCTCGACGAGACGGTCACCGACCTCGAGGTGATCGCCGTCGCGACCGCTATCGGGCAGCTGGACTCGTCCTTCGGCTTCATCGGCGGCTCGGCGCGGAGCATCCCCGCCGCACTCGACCGGCGGACGCCCTTCCTCGTGCACCCCGTCTTCAGCAGCCACCGCAGCGAGACGTCGATGATGCGCTACCTCAAGCGCCTCGCCGACTCCGACTACGCCCTCGACCGCGGCATGATCCCGCTCGGCTCCTGCACCATGAAGCTCAACGCCGCCACCGAGATGGAGGCGGTCAGCTGGCCCGAGTTCGCGAACCTGCACCCGTTCGCTCCCGAGGCCGACGTGCAGGGCTCGCTCGCGCTGATCGACCAGCTGGAGGGGTGGCTGGCCCACCTCACCGGTTACGACTCGGTGTCGCTCCAGCCCAACGCCGGCTCGCAGGGGGAGCTCGCCGGGCTCCTGGCGATCCGCGGCTGGCACCGCTCGAACGGCGACGTCGATCGCACGGTCTGCCTGATCCCCTCCAGCGCACACGGCACCAACGCCGCCAGCGCGGTCCTCGCGGGCATGCGGGTGGTCGTGGTGGCCTGCGACGAGCTCGGCAACGTCGACCTCGACGATCTGCGCGCGAAGATCGCCGAGCACGCGGGCTCTCTCGCCGCGCTGATGATCACCTACCCGTCCACCCACGGCGTCTACGAGCACGAGGTCGCCGAGATCTGTCGCCTGGTCCACGAGGCCGGCGGCCAGGTCTACGTGGACGGCGCGAACCTCAACGCCCTCCTCGGCTTCGCCCGTTTCGGCGACTTCGGCGGCGACGTCTCGCACCTCAACCTGCACAAGACCTTCTGCATCCCGCACGGCGGAGGCGGCCCCGGGGTTGGCCCCGTTGCCGCGAAGGCGCACCTCGCCCCGTTCCTGCCCGGGCACCCGCTCGCGCAGCGGCTCGAGCACGGCGTTGGGCAGCAGGGCGAGCGGATCGTGCACGGCGGCGCCCCGGTGTCGGCGGCGCCCTACGGCAGCCCCGGCATCCTGCCGATCTCCTGGGCTTACGCCCGGATGATGGGCGAGGAGGGACTGCGGGCCGCGACCGGCGCCGCCGTTCTCTCAGCGAACTACGTGGCCGCGCGCCTCCGCGAGCACTACCCGGTCCTCTATACGGGCGAGAACGGCCTGGTCGCGCACGAGTGCATCCTCGACATCCGCCCGCTGACGGCGGCGACCGGAGTGAGCGTGGACGATATCGCCAAGCGCCTCGTCGACTACGGCTTCCACGCGCCGACCATGAGTTTCCCGGTCGCGGGGACCCTGATGGTCGAGCCGACCGAGAGCGAGGACCTCGCCGAGATCGACCGCTTCATCGACGCGATGATCGGGATCAGGGCGGAGGCCGACCGCGTCGGCGCAGGGGAGTGGCCGGTGGACGACAACCCGCTGCGCGGCGCCCCGCACACCGCCGAGTGCCTAGTGGCCGAGGAGTGGACGCATCCGTATACCCGCGAGGAGGCCGTCTACCCGGTCCGCTCGCTCGTGCGCGGCAAGTACTGGCCGCCGGTCCGCCGGATTGACCAGGCCTACGGCGACCGCAACCTCGTCTGCGCCTGCCCGCCGATCGAGGCCTTCGCCTGATTCGCCTGCACAACGAAGGCTGAGAGTTCTGATCCGCCGCCGGGAGGCGGCTGACGAGGTCTCAGCCTTCGTTGTGAGGGGGCTGCGTCGAGTCCTCCGTCGAGGAGTGGTCGCCGAGCGTCCCTCCACAGTCGACGGATGACGTCCGCTGTCCACAGACGCCGGACGATAGGCCCCGACGCGGTCGCCCGCCGGTCATCGTTGCCGGATGGAGAGACTTCTCGCCGTTCTCGCCGAGCTGGGCGGCTTCGCCTCCGCGGCTCAGCTCGCCGCAGCCGGCTGCACGCGCCACCACCTGCTGAGCGCCGTTCGCACCGGTGCGGTGCTCCGAGTCCGCCGCGGGTGGTTCGCGCTGCCCGGTGCGCCGGAGGCCGAAATCGCTGCCGTCGCCGCGGGCGGTGTGCTCACCTGCGCCTCGGCGCTCGTGGCGGCAGGGCTGTGGGTGCTCGCGGAGGGGCCGCTCCACGTCGCCGTGCCGCCGAACGCGACAGCGCGCCCGCGACCGGGGGTGCTGCTCCACTGGCGGCGCTGGCCCGGGTGCGGCACCGGGACGGCGTCGGTCGACGGCATTCGCTCGTCCGTCCTGCACGTTCTGACCTGCCTCCCCGCTGAGGAGGCGGTCATGGCCCTCGACTCCGCGGTGAACTCCGGCGTGATCGCCTACTCGGATCTCCTCGATCTGCGCGGCATCGCTCCGGTCGGCAAGCGCGCCCTGTTCGATCTCGTCGAACCGCTGTGCCAGTCCGGGCTGGAGACGAGGATCCGCCTCGCCGCCGTTCGGATCGGAGCCCCTGTCCGCGCGCAGGTCCACGTCCCCGGAGTCGGGCGGCTGGACAACCTGATCGGGGACCGGCTGTGCGTGGAGACCGACGGGCGCCGGTTCCACGCCGGCTCGGTGCAGCTCGAGGAGGACTACCGGCGCGGCCTCGCCCTCCACGCCAGGGGGTTCGTCGTCGTGCGTCTGTCTGCGCGCCAGGTGCTCCACGAGTGGCCGGCGACCGAGGCGGTCCTCGCGTCGATGGTCCGGCAGGGAGTCCACCGCTGGGGCACGAGGACTCGCCCACTCCTGCACAACGAAGGCCGGGAGCGCTGATGAGCCCGAGAACCCCTCGCTCCGCGTGCTCAGCCTTCGTTCTGTCGGGACGGAGGCGCGAACAGCTCGGGCCAGAGCGCCACCGCCAGTGGGTACCCGACGAACGAGACGGTGTCGATGATCGAGTGGGCGATCACCAGCGGCAGCGTCCGCCCGAAGCGCTGGTAGAACAGTCCGAACACCACGCCCATGATCACGTTCCCGATGAACGGGCCGATGCCCTGGTAGAGGTGGTAACTGCCCCGCAGCAGCGCGCTGGTCATCAGGATCCGCCACCGCCCCCAGCCCAGGTCGCCGAGTCGGGCGTAGAGGTAGCCGATCACGATCACCTCCTCCTGCACCCCTGCCCGGATCGCCGAGAGCACGAGCACCGGAACCGTGTACCACCGCCAGTCGTCCGGCGCCGCGCTGACCGCCACCGTGATGCCCAGCGCTCGCCCGAGCACGTAGAGCCCGATGCCCGGCGCGCCGATCGCCACCGCCAGGATCGTCCCGGTTCCCAGATCGGAGAGCGGACGGCGCAGGTCGAGCCCCAGGCGCCCGAACGGACGGCCCGTGCCCTGCCAGAGCAGGAACGCGCACAGGGCGACGGGGACGAGATCGAAGAAGATCGCGAGGAGGTGGTAGATGAGATCGAAGCTCGGACGGTCGCTGAGCGCGCCGTTGATTGTCGCCGTCTGATCGCCGAGGGCCGTGGGGCGGGTCAGCCGATTCGTGATCGACACGATCGAATACACCGCGGAGGCGCCGAGCGAGAGCCCGAGCACGAGCACGATCTCGACATAATGTCGACAAAAAGGCCATCGAGACCCTGACAAGTCGGTGGACACTTCGTGCGACTCCTCTGGGTTCGATGTGTTGCGCGGTACCCGGCTTTCGCGCACGTTTCGTGCAGACCGACGCAAGGATTCCACCTCCCTGTTACCGCTGTGTAACGGTTGCCACCTGCTTTTGTGCAGATAGCGCATGAATACATAGTCTCGATCACGGCATTCGCGCGACGGCCACCAGTCTCGTGCGCCGCCGCCGTCGCCACGCGCACGGCACTCCACGCGTCAGGGAAACCACTTCTCGCGCGCCCCCACATCACTGGAGGAATTAGTGAATATCAGACGTTACGGATTCGGGGCTCTGGCGCTCGTCGCCGCGAGCACGCTGGTCCTGGCCGGCTGCAGCAGCTCGGGCGACTCCGGCGGGGGTGCATCGGGAGGCGACGCCGCCGCGATCATCTCCACCAACGGCTCCGAGCCCCAGAACCCGCTGGTCCCGACGAACACCAACGAGGTGGGCGGCGGCAAGATCCTCGACGAGATCTTCGCGGGCCTGGTCTACTACGACGCCAAGGGTGCGCCCGAGAACGACGTCGCTGAGTCCATCGAGTCCAGCGACGCGCAGAACTACACGATCACGATCAAGTCGGGACTGACCTTCACCAACGGCGATCCGGTCACCGCCAGCTCGTTCGTGGACGCCTGGAACTACGGCGCCAAGCTCTCGAACAACCAGATCAGCTCCTCGTTCTTCTCGAACATCGAGGGCTTCAGCGACACCGAGGACAGTGAGCTGACCGGTCTGAAGGTCGTCGACGACACCTCCTTCACGGTCGCGCTCAAGGCGCCGCAGTCCGACTTCCCGATCAGCCTCGGCTACTCGGCGTACTACCCCCTGCCGGCCGCAGCCTTCACTGACATGGCCGCTTTCGGCGAGAACCCGATCGGCAACGGACCGTACAAGCTGGCCGGTGACAACGCCTGGCAGCACGACGTCCAGATCGAGCTGGCCAAGAACGAGGACTACACCGGCCCCCGCGAGGCGCAGAACGGCGGGCTGAAGATCGTCTTCTACGCCACGCAGGACGCCTCCTACGCCGACCTTCTCGGCGGCAACGTCGACGTGATCGACCAGATCCCGGACTCGGCCTTCGGCACCTTCGAGAGCGACCTCGGCGACCGCGCCGTGAACCAGCCCTCGGCCGTGTTCCAGTCCTTCACCATCCCCAGCCGTCTCCCGCACTTCGACGGCGAGGAGGGCAAGCTCCGCCGCCAGGCCATCTCGATGGCCTTCGACCGCAAGGAGATCACCGACGTGATCTTCGAGGGCACCCGCACCCCGGCCTCCGACTTCACCTCCCCGGTGATCGACGGCTACAGCGACGCCCTCTCCGGCGCCGACGTGCTCTCGTACAACCCCGACGAGGCCAAGGCGCTGTGGGCGCAGGCCGACGCCATCAGCCCCTGGGACGGCACCTTCAAGATCGCGTACAACGCTGACGGCGGCCACCAGGGCTGGGTCGACGCGGTGACCAACTCGGTCAAGAACACGCTGGGTATCGACGCCGAGGGCGACGCGTACCCGACCTTCGCCGAGGCGCGGACCAAGATCGTCGACCGCTCGATCGAGACCGCGTTCCGCACCGGATGGCAGGCCGACTACCCGAGCCTGAACAACTTCCTCGGCCCGCTGTACGTGACCGGCGGCTCCTCGAACGACGGTGACTACTCGAACCCCGAGTTCGACTCCCTCGTTCAGCAGGGCCTGTCGGACGCCGACGCCAGTGCTGCGAACGCGACGTTCCAGCAGGCGCAGGAGATCCTGCTGCAGGATCTCCCCTCGCTGCCCCTGTGGTATGCGAACGTGACCGGCGGCTACGGCGAGGGTGTGTCGAATGTCGAGTTCGGCTGGAACTCGGTGCCGCTCTACTACGAGATCACCAAGAACTAAGCTCGAACCACTGGGGCGCTTCGCCCGTGCTGTCGGCCGCCCGGTCGCGGCACGGGCGAAGCGCCCTGTTTCGGTCACAATCGAATGAGGTCCCCATCCATGCGACTCCGGAACCGGCTGGGCTGACATGCTCGCCTACATCGTCCGACGCATCCTGCAAGCCGTCCCCGTGCTCATCGGCACCACGTTCCTCATCTACTTCATGGTCTTCTCCATGCCGGGGAACCCGCTCCTGTCGCTTTTCGGCGATAAGACGCCGAGCCCCGCGCTCCTGGCCCGCCTCGAGGAGCAGTACCACCTGAACGAGCCCTTCTTCGTGCAGTACCTGTACTACCTGGGAGGCGTCGTCCGCGGCGACTTCGGCATCTCGTTCTCCGGCCAGTCCGTCAACGAGATCCTCGCCCGCACCTTCCCGGTCACTCTGACGCTGGCGATGATGGCGATCATCATCGAGATCGTCGTCGCGCTGTCCATCGGCCTCATCAGCGGTCTGCGCAAGGGCAGTTTCTTCGACGCGAGCGCGCTGGTGGTCAGCCTTCTGCTCGTCTCGGTGCCGATCTTCGTGCTCTGCTTCATCGCGCAGTCGTTCTTCGCGATCCAGCTGGGGTGGTTCCCTCCGACCGTCGGAGCCGACGCGTCGTTCCAGAGGCTGCTACTGCCCGCGATCGTGCTGGCCCTCTTCGTGGTCGCCTCGGCCATCCGCCTCACGCGCGGCTCGGTCATCGAAACGGCCGGCTCGGACTTCGTGCGCACGGCGTACAGCAAGGGGCTCTCGCGACGCCGCGTCATCCCCGTGCACGTCCTGCGCAATTCGCTCATTCCGGTCACGACGCAGTTCGGGGCCGACTTCGGCCTCCTGATCGTCGGCGCGACTGTGACCGAGGGCATCTTCAACGTTCCCGGAGTCGGGAACACGCTCTACCAGGCGATCATCCGAGGGGAGCGACCGACCGTCGTCTCCTTCGTCACGGTCATGGTGCTGTTCTACCTCGTGGTGAACATCCTCGTCGACCTGCTCTACGCCGTACTCGACCCGAGGATCCGCTATGCCACATGAGTTCACCGGCGGCGCGCAGAAGCCCCGCCGCATCGACCACGTCGTGGCACCGCTCGAGGAGACGCCGATCGCGTCGATCGACGCGGTCAGCCTCGACGAGAAGCCCAGCAACCTCTGGACCGACGCGTGGCGGGATCTCCGCACGCGCCCGATGTTCTGGATCTCCGGGGTCCTGATCCTCGTCGTGATCGCGGTTGCGCTCTTCCCCGGCCTGTTCACGTCGGTGGACCCGCGGCAGTGCGCGCTCTCGTTCAGCAACCAGGGCCCGGGTGACGGCAGCCTGCTCGGCTACACCAAGCAGGGCTGCGACGTGTTCTCGCGGATCATTCACGGCACGTCGACCTCGCTGACGGTGGGGCTCATCGTGATCGTGATCACGACGGTCTCCGGAGTCATCGGCGGCGCCCTCGCCGGCTTCTTCGGCGGCTGGGTCGACACCGTCATCATGCGCCTGGGCGACATCTTCTTCTCGATCCCCTACATCCTCGCCGCGGTCGTCATCATGTCCGTCTTCTCGGCCTACCGGAACGTCTTCGTCATCGCCCTGGCGATCGGCGCGTTCGCGTGGCCGACGACGGCGCGCGTCCTGCGCTCCGAGGTCCTGCGCGTGAAGCAGTCCGACTTCGTCGGTGCCGCGACCGCGACCGGCCTCTCGCGCATGGCGATCCTGTTCCGGCACGTGCTGCCGAATTCGATCGCCCCCGTCATCGTCGTCACGACGATCTCGCTCGGCGCGGCGATCACCGCGGAGGCGACGCTGTCGTTCCTCGGCGTCGGCCTGCCCGGCTCGGTCATGTCGTGGGGCAACGACATCAGCCAGGCCCAGCGCGACCTGCGCACCAACCCGCAGACGCTGATCTATCCGTCGGTCGCCCTGACGGTGACGGTGCTGAGCTTCATCCTCCTCGGCGAGTCGCTCCGCGACGCGCTCGACCCGAAGGCGAGGGCCCTCCGATGACCGCGACGACACCGAACGCTCCGCAGGGGCACCTGCTCGAGGTCACCGATCTCGAGGTCGGCTTCCAGACCGGCAGCGGCCTGGTCCCCGCCCTGCGCGGCGTGAGCCTCACGATCGAGCACGGCCAGACCGTCGCGATCGTGGGGGAGTCGGGCTCCGGCAAGTCGACGACCGCCGCCGCGATCATCGGCCTGCTCCCCGGCACCGGCCGGGTTACCGCCGGCTCCGTGCTGTTCGACGGCAAGGACCTCGCCACGGCGACGAGGACCGAGCTGGAGGACATCCGCGGCCGACGCATCGGCTACGTGCCGCAGGACCCGATGTCCAACCTCAACCCGGTGTGGTCGGTCGGCTTCCAGGTGGAGGAGACCATCAAGGCCAACGGCCTCGCGAGCGGCCGCAAGGAGGTACGCGCCAAGGCGATCGAGGTCCTGCAGAACGCCGGTCTCGCGGACGCCGAGAAGCGACTCAAGCAGTTCCCGCACCAGTTCTCCGGAGGCATGCGCCAGCGCGTGCTGATCGGCATCGGCCTGGCCGCGGCTCCGCAGCTGCTGATCGCGGACGAGCCCACCTCGGCGCTCGACGTCACGGTCCAGCGCCGCATCCTCGACCACCTCGAGACGCTGACGAAGACCGACGGCACCGCTCTGCTCTTCATCACGCACGACCTGGGTCTGGCCGCCGAGCGGGCCGAGAAGCTCATCGTCATGTACAAGGGCCGCATCGTCGAGTCCGGCGCCTCGGTGGAGGTACTGCAGAACCCGCAGCACCCCTACACGCAGCGCCTGATCGCGGCGGCGCCGAGCCTCGCGTCGCGCCGGATCCAGTCGACGGCCGGTCGGGCCGTGGAGTCGGTGCGCGGCGAGTCCGAGGCCGTCCGCGAGGTCGACCTGGTCGGCGCGGGTGCCGCGCACCACGCCGGCGCGGTCGCTTCGGGCGCCCCGATGATCGAGGTCGACGGCCTCACCAAGGTCTTCAAGATCCGCCGCGGCGGGCTGAAGGCCGAGGACTTCACGGCCGTCGACTCCGTGTCGTTCTCGATCCCGAAGGGCACCACCACGGCGCTCGTCGGCGAGTCCGGCTCGGGTAAGTCGACCATCGCGCGCCTCGTTCTGGGGCTTGAGACGGCCACGTCGGGAGCGATCTCGATCGCCGGACGCCGAACCGAGAAGCTCAAGGGCCGCGAGATGCTGGCACTGCGCCGCTCGATGCAGCCCGTGTTCCAGGATCCGTACGGCTCGCTCGACCCGCTGCACAACATCGGCAACACCATCTCGGAGCCGCTGCGGGTGCACAAGGTCGGGGACCGGACGTCGCAGCGCGAGCGGGTCCTCGAGCTGCTCGATCAGGTGTCCCTGCCGCGGGTGATCGCGAGCCGGTACCCGAACGAGCTCTCCGGCGGCCAGCGCCAGCGGGTCGCGATCGCTCGTGCGCTGGCGCTCAAGCCCGAGATCGTGGTGCTGGACGAGGCGGTGTCGGCCCTGGACGTCCTCGTCCAGGCGCAGATCCTGCGTCTTCTCGCCGATCTCCAGGCGGAGCTCGGGCTCACCTACCTGTTCATCACGCACGACCTGGCGGTGGTCCGCGTGATCGCCGACGACGTCTGCGTGATGCAGAAGGGCCGGATCGTCGAGCACGCCCCAACGGATACCGTGTTCGACTCCCCGCAGCAGGAGTACACCCGTGAGCTGCTCGACGCCATCCCGGGCGCGGGCATCGAGTTCGCGGTCTGATCGACGGATCCACGGGCCCCGGCCCCGCAAGGAACGCCCTGCACAGGGCTGTCCGGAGTGGGGATCCGGGGCCCTTCGCCGTGCGGACGCCTCGCTGCGGTACGATGGATGGTCCCCTTTTTGCACGAGAACACGAGACGAGTCCGTATCCATGGCAAGTGCCACCCGCTCCGACCTGCGTAACGTCGCGATCGTCGCCCACGTCGACCACGGCAAGACCACGCTGGTCGACGCCATGCTCAAGCAGACGAACTCCTTCGACGCGCACGCCCACGTCGATGAGCGCGCGATGGACTCGAACGAGCTCGAGCGCGAGAAGGGCATCACGATCCTCGCGAAGAACACCGCTGTCTCATACAGCGGCAAGCACGCGAGCGACGGCCCCATCACCATCAACGTCATCGACACCCCGGGTCACGCCGACTTCGGCGGTGAGGTCGAGCGCGGCCTGTCGATGGTCGACGGCGTCTGCCTCCTCGTCGACGCGTCGGAGGGCCCGCTGCCCCAGACCCGTTTCGTCCTGCGCAAGGCACTCGAGGCGAAGCTCCCCGTCATCCTCCTGGTCAACAAGACCGACCGCCCCGATGCGCGCATCGACGAGGTCGTCGCCGAGAGCCAGGACCTGCTCCTCGGCCTCGCCTCCGACCTTGCGGACGACGTGCCGGATCTCGACCTCGACGCGATCCTCGACGTCCCCGTCGTGTACGCCTCGGGCAAGGCCGGCCGCGCCTCGGCGAACAAGCCCGAGGACGGCTCGCTGCCCGACGCCGAAGACCTGGAGCCGCTGTTCGAGGCGATCCTCAAGCACATCCCGGCCCCGACCTACGACGACGATGCACCCCTTCAGGCGCACGTCACCAACCTCGACGCCTCGCCGTTCCTCGGTCGGCTCGCCCTCCTGCGCGTCTTCAACGGCACGATCAAGAAGGGCCAGACCGTCGCCTGGGTCCACCACGACGGCACCCACACGAACGCGCGCATCACCGAGCTGCTGATCACCAGGGCGCTCGATCGCTACCCCGCGGAGTCGGCCGGGCCCGGCGACATCGTCGCGATCGCGGGCTTCCCCGAGATCACGATCGGCGAGACCATCGCCGACCCCGAAGACATCCGCCCGCTGCCGGCCATCACGGTCGACGACCCGGCGATCTCGATGACGATCGGCACCAACACGTCACCGCTGGTCGGGAAGGTCAAGGGCCACAAGCTCACCGCGCGCATGGTCAAGGACCGTCTCGACCGCGAGTTGATCGGAAACGTGTCGCTCAAGATCGTCGACATCGGACGCCCGGACTCGTGGGAGGTCCAGGGCCGCGGGGAGCTCGCGCTGGCGATCCTCGTCGAGCAGATGCGCCGCGAGGGCTACGAGCTGACCGTGGGCAAGCCCCAGGTGGTGACCCGCCAGGTCGACGGCAAGACGCACGAGCCCTTCGAGCACCTCACGATCGATGCTCCGGAGGAGTACCTCGGCGCGATCACCCAGCTCCTCGCCGCCCGCAAGGGTCGGATGGACGGCATGTCGAACCACGGCACCGGCTGGGTGCGCATGGAGTTCATCGTCCCCTCGCGCGGGCTGATCGGCTTCCGCACCGAGTTCCTCACCACCACCCGCGGCACCGGCATCGCGAACGCGATCCTGCACGGGTACGAGCCGTGGGCGGGCGCGATCGTCACCCGTAACAACGGCTCGATCGTCGCGGACCGCAACGGCGTGGTAACCCCGTTCGCCATCATCGCGCTCCAGGAGCGGATGACCTTCTTCGTGAACCCCACGGAGGAGGTCTACGAGGGCATGGTGATCGGCGAGAACTCGCGTAACGACGACATGGACGTCAACATCACCAAGGAGAAGAAGCTGACGAACATGCGTCAGTCCACCTCCGACACTTTCGAGTCGATGACCCCGTCGCGCCAGTTGACGCTCGAGGAGTGCCTCGAGTTCGCCCGCGAGGACGAGTGCGTCGAGGTGACCCCCGAGGTCGTCCGCATTCGCAAGGTCGAGCTCGACGCCAACGCCCGCGCTCGAATGACGAGCCGCCTCAAGAAGCAGGGCTGAGCCCCGGGCGCTATGGCGCTCGCACACGACGAGACCGGCCGGAGCATCGCTCCGGCCGGTCTCGTCGTCTCCCCACCCGCGTAGCGCGGGGTCAGCCCGCCGGAGTGGGTGACGGAGTACCGGACTCCGCGTCGAGCGTCGAGGTGACGAAGGAGACGAACGCCGACGCGTCATCGGGCTTCCCCGTGTACTGCTTTCCGTTCACGAGCACGGTCGGAGTCGACGCGAGCTTCGCGAGTGACGAGTTGGCCACCGGTCGGGTCGTCGCCCGGTCGGTGGCGGCTTTCACCCACGGGCGGAACTCTCCGCTGGTCATGCAGGCGAGGACGTTGTCGTTCGTCGCTCCCGCCCCGACCACGAGCGTTCGCAGCGCGTCGTCGCTCAGGCCCGTCGTCCCCTCGGCCGGCTGCTGCGCGAACAGCGCTGCGTTCACGGCGAGGAAGTGGTCGGGATCCTCATCGGCAACGCAGGCCGCCGCGTTCGCCGCGCGACTGGAGTACTCCGAGCCGGCCGAGGACGAGTCGAGGATCGCGACCGGGTGGATCTCGAGCGTGATCGCGCCCTTCGTCAGCCAGGACTGCAACTGTTCGGCGTTCGTCTTCTCGAACTGACTGCAGTAGGGGCAGAGGTAATCGACGTAGAGGTCGACCGCCACCACTCCGCCCGCCCGGGTCGCACTCTCGTCGGTCGGCACGGGCGAGGCCTCCGGAGCGATCGCGGCCGTCGTCTTCACCGTCACGGCAGAGCCGTCGCCCGCGAGGACGATGCCGTCGCTGAGCATGTTGGCGGGGCCGGCGGTCGCGATCTCCTGCTGCGACCAGACGTTCCAGCACACCAGCGCGACCACGGCGAGCAGCCCGACCCCGAGGCCGCCGTAGCCGAGCAGACGATTCCGGCGCCGTCTGCGCCTCTCCGTCTCACGGCGCTCCCGCGCCTCGGCTCGGGCGAGCTCCTGGCGCTCGCGTTTGGTCAGACCGTTTCTCGCACTGTTCCCGGACATCGCCGCCGACGCTACGAGAGCGCGCTATGGGCCACCGAGGAGCGCGCCCGCTGACGCCTGGGACGGCGTGCGGATGCTCTCAGGATCGTCCGAAGAGGGGATTGTCCGAAGAGGGGGTCAGCCGAAGAGGGGGGGTCAGCCGAAGAGGCCCGAGCCGAGGAAGTCGCTCTCGTCCCGAGCGCCGGGCGGTACCGCGAACACGGCGGAGCCCACGTGCTTGACGTACTCGTTCAGCGCGTCCGTCGCGAGGTTCCGCTGAACGGCGATGAACTGGTCCGGTGAGCGCTGGAAGGAGAGGAAGAACAGTCCCGCGTTCAGGCGGCCGAGCTCGTCGTTGCCGTCGACGAAGTTGTAGCCGCGGCGCAGGAGCCGTATGCCGTTGTTCCCGCTCGGATGCGCGAGGCGCACGTGCGAGTCCTTATCGATCAGGGGAGCGCCGGTCGCTCCGGCCGCGGTGAAGTCGGGCTCGGCGAACTCCGCGCCGCCCGAGAGCGGAGCGCCGGAGCCCTTGCTGCGTCCGATGACCCGCTCCTGCTCGCCGAGCTGGCTGCGGTCCCAGGTCTCGATGATCATCCGGATCTTCCGCGCCACCAGGTAGCTCCCGCCGACCATCCACTCCGGGCCGTCGGAGGAAGACACCCAGACGTGCTCCTGCACGGCGTCGGCCTCCTCGGACTTCACGTTCGCGGTGCCGTCCTTGAAGCCGAACAGGTTCCGCGGGGTCGCTTGGGCGGTCGACGTCGAGGAGGTGCGGCCGAAGCCGAGCTGCGACCAGCGGAGCGAGGCGCGCCCGAACGCGATCCGGCTCAGATTGCGGATGGCGTGCACAGCGACCTGCGGGTCGTCGGCGCAGGCCTGGACGCAGAGGTCGCCACCGCCGGCCGCGGGCACGAGCGCGTCGCCGCGGAAGCGAGGCAGGGCCTGCAGCGGGGCAGGGCGGCGGTCGGCGAGGCCGAAGCGGTCGACGCCGGACTCGTCGGTGAAGAGCGTGGGGCCGAAGCCGACGGTGATGGTCAGCGAGGCGGCGTCGAGCCCGAGGGCCTCCCCGGTGTCCTCGGGCGGTGCGGTGTCCGGTCCGTCCACCGCGCCGGTCTCGCCGACCTCGAGCCCCTGGGTCATCCGCGAAGCGGCGAGCGTCCAGTCCTGCAACAGCTCGATCAGATCCTCGCGGGTACTACCCGCCGCGAGGTCGAAGGCGGCGAAGTGCAGACGGTCCTGCGCCGCGGTGGTGATCCCCGCCTGGTTGGCGCCGAAGAATGGCACGGTGCGCGCGGCGGAGGGTGCGGTTGCGCCGGCGGAGGAGGTCACGGCGAGCGTCCCGCCGACTCCGGCGGCCAGCCCCGCGGTACCCGCCGAGACGAGGCCGAGCAGCCCGCGCCGCGAGAGGCGGTGGGGCTGCTCGGCGGGCTGCACGTCCGGGTGGTCGGCGGAGCGCTCGGGCGCGGGATCGGGGCGCTGCTCGGCGTTCACTCCGCGGTCGGCTCCTGGACACCGAGGACCGTGTGGGTCAGCTGCGAGAGCGGCTCGGAGAGGGCGTTCACCTGGTCCGAGAGTTCCTTCTTCTGCTCGGCGGTCAGGGTCGAGTAGGCGACGAAGCCGGAGTCGATCGAGCCGTACTGCGCGAGGCGGGCGTCCAGCTCCGAGAAGCGCTGCGTGATCTGCGCGGTGAGGTTCGCCCCGTCGTCACCGCTGGCGGTCGCGATCGGTTCCACGTTGCCGAAGGCCACCTGCGCGCCCTGCACGTTGGCGGCGAAGTCGGTCAGGTCGGTGCTCGACCACCAGTCCTCCTCGCCCGTGATCTTTCCGGCGGCGACCTCGTCGAGCAGGCCGATGGCGCCGTTCGAGATGTCGCCCACCGAGACGGTGAAGTCCGGGGAGTTGACGAGGTCGGCGAGGCTCTGCACATCCGCGACGAGCCCCTGGCCGAACTGGGCACGCTGCTCGGCCGTGGAGGGCGCCCAGTCGAGGAGGGCACTCGTCCCGTCCGAGTTGAGCGCGCCGTCCGCGGGGACCCAGAGATCCTTCTCGATGCGGTGGAACCCGGTCCAGTCCAGGCCTTCGGCGACTGCGTCGACCTCGCGGTAGTCGATGCGCGGATCGAGATCGCCGAACGCCTCAGCGGTCGGCTCGATGCGCTCGTAGAAGACGCGGGTGGAGGCGAAGAGGCTGCGCGCCTTCTCGTCCTCGCCCGCCTCGTAGGCCTGCGCGAACTCGGTGACCGCGGGAAGCAGCTCGCCAACCTGCGACTTCACGTACGAGACGTAGTTGGTGACCGCCGCTTGCGTCGCCGCTTTCTCGTCGGCCGACTGCGCAGTCGCCTGACCGGTGACGGTCAGGGCGCTGAGGCCGATCGGGGCGCCGACCTGCTGGAACTTGCAGGCGGTGTAGTAGGTGCCCGGTTCGAGCTGCGCGACGTAGGAGACGCTCTGCCCGGGGGTCAGGTTCTCCTTCTCGCCGACGATCCGCAGCTTGTCCTCCGCGAGGATCTCGAACTCGTTGACGTCCGACCCGCCGTTGGTCAGCGTGAACGTCACGGCTCCCGCTTCGGCGGTGGCCGCCGAGACCTCGCACGCGTCATCTCCGATTGCGACGTGGAGCGCAGCGGAGGAGGAGGCGGAGGAGGTGTTCGGCACGCACCCCGTCAGCAGGAGCGCCAGGGCGCCCGCTCCGGCAAGGCCGAGAGTGATGCGGGGGAGGGTGGGACGAGCGCGCGAGGACATGCTTCTCCTGGGATCGGGGTGGATGCGTCGGCGGGGCCGAAGCGGGTCGGACGGACGGCGGAAGCGGGTCAGACGGAGCGGGAAGCGGGAGCGGTGACCGGGGCCGCGCTGCCTCGTCGCGGACCGCGTCGGCGGATCTGGCGGACGAAGAGGCCGCCGACGACGACGAGGTACAGCAGCCAGACCGCGAACTGCAGGGCGGTCGGCTCTGGCGTGTAGTTGAACAGACCACCGACCACGGCGGTCACGGACGGCGGGAGGATCGGACCGAGCGAGAACAGCGGGGCGCCCCAGCCGGGTAGGAGCGCTGCCTCCTGCAGGTCGCCGACTCCGTACGAGAGCACGCCGGCGGCCACCAGGATGAGGAAGGCGCCCGTCCAGGTGAAGAAGCGGCCGAGGTCGATCCGGACGAAGCCGTGGAAGATCAGGTACGAGACCACGACCGAGCTGAGAATGCCCATCAGTGCGCCGATCGTGCCGACCCAGGCGCTGGAGCCGGACCCCGCGCTACTCGAGGACACGCTCGCCCAGACGAACAGTGCCGTCTCGATGCCTTCGCGTCCGACGCTGATGAACGCGATGGCGACAATCCCCAGCGCCGAGCCGGAGACCGCGCCGTCGAGCTTGGACTCGAGCTCGCCCTTCAGGCTGCGGGCGTTGGCGCCCATCCAGAAGATCATCCAGGTGACCAGGCCGACCGCAAGGATCGAGAGGCCACCTCCGATCAGCTCCTGCGCCTGGAAGGAGAGAGTCGAGGGCCCCCAGGTGAGGATCGCGCCGCTCGTGAGGGAGATCACGACGGCTGCGCCGATCCCGATCCAGAGCCGCGGCAGCACGTCGCGCCGGCCGAGCTTGGTCAGGTAGGCCACGAGGATGCCGACGACGAGGCCGGCTTCGAGGCCTTCGCGGAGGCCGATGAGGTAGTTTGCGAGCACGCGTGTTCTCTTGGTCGAAGGTGGACGAGGAGGGGGCGACTCCGCCCCGGGTCGATTCGGTCGGCGGGGCTACTTATTCGGTAAGCCTTGCCTAACCCGGGTCGACTGTAGTCCGCTGCCCGATCGCTGTCCAGAAGCGCGGCGCGGCGGAGGCCGCGTGGAACGAGAGGCGGAGAGTGGACGCAGGCCGGGACACAGTAGCGGAGCGCGTGGTGGCGGTGCACGCCCACCCCGACGACGAGACGATCACGATGGGCGGGACACTGGCGCGATTGGCGGCGCAGGGCGCCTGGGTCACCGTCGTGACCGCCACTCGGGGGGAGTGCGGCGAGGTCATTCCCGAGGATCTCGCGCCACTCGAGGGCTCGGCCGAACTGGCCGCGCACCGCACGACCGAGCTTGTCGTTGCACTGACCGCGCTCGGTGTCGCCGACCACCGCTTCCTCGGCGAGGCGGGCGCCCGCGCGCCCGGGCTCGCGCCGCGCATCTACCGGGACTCCGGCATGCAGTGGGGGCCGGGCCGCGTGCCCATTCCGCTCGAACCCGTGCACCCCGACTCCTTCACCGCCGCAGCTGAGGACGAGGAGGTGGCCGACCTCGTCGCCGTCCTCCGCGAGGTCGACGCGGGCGTTGTGCTCTCGTACGACGCGGGCGGCGGCTACGGCCACCCCGACCACGTCCGCACCGCCCGGGTCGCCGAGCGCGCTGCAGAGCTGCTCGGCCTGCGTCTGCTCGCCGTCCTGCCCGATGCGGCCCCGCCCCTGCCCGGCGATATCGCGATCGAACTCACCGCCGAGGACTTCGCCCGCAAGCGCGCCGCATTCGAGGCGCACGCCACACAGCTGGTGGTCGAGGGTGAGCAGGCCCGGCTCTCCAGCGGTCCGTCGTTCCCGATCGGCCGCGTCGAGCGCTTCCGCCCGAGCGCGCAGCCGGCCGGGCCTGCTGTGCCGGTGCCGGAGCGGCCAACGCTCGCCTCGCGCGCGCTGTCCGGAGTCGTCGGCGTCCTGGTCGGGGCAGTCGTCGGAGCGATCACCACCGTGGCGCACCAGAGCACCGTCTCCCTCGGATCAGTCGTCGTCCCGCTCGGCCTCGCCGCCTCCCTCACCGGCGTGCTGCTGCTCCTGCTCGGGCTTCGGCTCGTGCTGATCGACCGCTTCGTCGCGTTCTGCACCGCGATGGGGCTGCTCGGGATGATCGGGCTGCTCGCTCTGCGCAGCGCCGGCGGCTCCGTGCTCGTCCCCGCCAACGGCCTCGGCGTGGCCTGGACCTTCCTCCCCGCCCTGATCGCCCTGGTCGTGATCGCGTGGCCGCGGTTGCGCGCCGCCGCGCCCGCCGCCGAGCAGCCCGCGGACGCCGACCCTCCGTCGGCCCCCGTACGATAGACACACTGTTCGAAGGGATCTGGAGCACCGTGACCTACGTGATCGCACTTCCGTGCGTCGATGTCAAAGACCGCGCCTGCATCGACGAGTGCCCGGTCGACTGCATCTACGAAGGCGAGCGCTCGCTCTACATCCACCCCGACGAGTGCGTCGACTGCGGTGCCTGCGAGCCGGTCTGTCCCGTCGAGGCGATCTACTACGAGGACGACCTCCCGGAGCAGTGGTCGGACTACTACAAGGCCAACGTCGAGTTCTTCGATGAGCTCGGCTCCCCGGGTGGAGCCGCCAAGGTCGGCGTGATCGCGAAGGACCATCCGGTCATCGCGGCGCTCCCTCCGCAGAACCACTGAGGCGGCTCCCGTGGCCCTCGGCGCGCTGCCCGATTACCCCTGGGATCTGATGGCGCCCTTCGCCCGCACGGCGGCGGAGCACCCCGGCGGAATCGTCGACCTCTCGATCGGCTCGCCGGTCGATCCGACACCCGGTCCGATCCGTGACGCACTGGCCCGCGCCACCGACTCCCACGCCTACCCCACGACGGTGGGCACACCCGCCCTGCGCGAGGCGATCGCGGCCTGGTACGCGCGGCGACGGGGGGTCACGGGTCTTCGCGTCGACGAGGTGCTGCCGACGATCGGCTCGAAGGAGCTCGTCGCCTGGCTGCCCTTCCTGCTCGGCCTCGGCGAGGGCGACGTGGTCGTGCATCCGCGTGCCGCCTACCCGACCTACGCGATGGGCGCGGCGATCGCGGGAGCCGAGGCCATCGCCTCCGACGACCCCGACGAGTGGCCGGAGGCGACCCGTCTTATCTGGCTGAACTCTCCCGGGAACCCCGACGGTGCTGTGCTCGACGTCCCCGCGCTGCGGCGGGCGGTGGTCAGGGCGCGGGAGCTGGGCGCCGTCATTGCCGGCGACGAGTGCTACGCCGAGCTCGGCTGGGACGGTCCCTGGGCCGAGGAATCGATCCCCAGCGTCCTCGATCTGCGCGTCGTGGGGGAGGACCGCGCGGGCGTCCTCGGCGTGTACTCGCTGAGCAAGCAGTCGAACCTCGCCGGCTATCGCGCCGCGTTCGTAGCCGGCGACGCAGCATTGATCGCGCGCCTGGTCACCGTCCGCAAGCACGCCGGCATGATCGTCCCCGGTCCGCTCCAGGAGGCGATGGTGGTCGCCCTCGCCGACGACGAGCACGTCGCCGCACAGAAGCAGCGTTATCGCTCACGGCGCGACCGGCTCCGGCCCGCCCTCGAGTCCGCGGGCTTCCGGATCGATCGCAGCGAGGCCGGTCTGTATTTATGGGCCACCGAGGGGCGTCCTGCCTGGGAGTCCATCGAACGACTCGCGCGGGTCGGCGTGCTGGCCGGCCCCGGCGTGTTCTACGGCGACGGCTTCCCCGAGCACGTGCGCCTGTCGCTGACAGCGTCCGACGAGCGGATCGACGCGGCCGTGGAGCGCCTGGCGGACGGTCTCTGAGCGCTCGTCGTCTCGATCCTGGCGGGATTCCACAAAGCCGTCACCCGAGTGCTGGGCAATGTCACAGTGCCCGAACTTTGCCCATAGGCTGTATGCGGTTCGGTCGACGGCGCCACGCGAGGCCCCGGCTGCACCACGATCCAGACCCGGCGCCGCCGCTCCGTGCGAGCGCTTCCGGGGTGCGACCGCGACGACCTGGGAGGCGTTGTGACCGAATCCGGCACGCAGAGCGACGGAACCGCGACGGTGAGTTCCGCTGAGCCCGCTACCGGGAGCGCCACCACGCAGCCTCCCGTACCGGCGGAGCAGCAGCTCCCCGAGAAGGTCACTCTCACCTTCGGCGACCGGAGCGCGGAGTTCCCGGTCCTGCGCAGCGTCGACGGCTCCTCCAGCATCGATTTCTCGACCCTGTCGAAGCAGACCGGCTTCATGTCGCTCGACTACGGCTTCGTGAACACAGCGGCGACGAAGTCGCAGATCACCTACATCGACGGCGACCAGGGGATCCTGCGCTATCGCGGCTACCCGATCGAAGAGGTCGCCACCAACGCGACCTACCTCGAGGTGGCCTGGCTCCTCATTTACGGCGAGCTGCCGACTGCCGGCGAACTCGCGAGCTTCGACGAGCGGATCCGTCGCCACACGCTGCTGCACGAGGACCTCAAGCGCTTTTTCGATGCGCTCCCGCACAGCGCGCACCCGATGTCGGTCCTCTCGGCCGGAGTCTCGGCTCTGTCGACGTATTACGAGGACAGCTCCAATCCGAAGGACCCGGAGGCGGTCGAGCTGTCCACCATCCGGCTGCTCGCGAAGCTGCCGGTCATGGCGGCCTACGCGCACAAGAAGAGCATCGGCCAGGCGTTCCTCTACCCGGACAACTCGCTGAGCTTCGTCGACAACTTCCTCCGCTTGAACTTCGGCACGATGGCCGAGCAGTACGAGGTCGATCCGGTGCTCTCGAAGGCGCTCGATCGCCTCCTGATCCTGCACGAGGACCACGAGCAGAATGCGTCGACCTCGACCGTCCGCCTCGTCGGCTCGACGGAGGCGAACCTGTACGCCTCCGTCTCGGCCGGCATCAACGCTCTCTTCGGCCCGCTGCACGGCGGAGCGAATGAGGCCGTGCTGACCATGCTCGGTCGGATCCGGGAGTCGGGTGAGAGCGTGTCGACGTTCGTCGAGCGGGTGAAGAACAAGGAGGAGGGCGTGCGCCTGATGGGCTTCGGCCACCGGGTCTACAAGAACTACGACCCGCGCGCCAAGCTCGTCAAGGAGAGCGCCTCCGAAGTGCTGCAGTCGCTCGGCGTGAAGGACCCGCTGCTCGATATCGCGATGGAGCTCGAGGCCCTCGCGCTCGAGGACGACTACTTCAAGGAGCGCCGGCTCTACCCGAACGTCGACTTCTACACCGGCGTCATCTACAAGGCGATGGGCTTCCCGACCCGCATGTTCACCGTGCTTTTCGCGATCGGTCGCCTGCCCGGCTGGGTCGCGCATTGGCGCGAGATGAACATCGACAAGCAGACCAAGATCGGCCGCCCCCAGCAGCTGTATATGGGCTCGCCGGAGCGCCACTGGCCCACTGACCGCTGACTCGACCGCCGAGAGCCCGTCCCCGTCTGGGGCGGGCTCTCGCCGCATCGGCCCGAGGACGCGCGGTGTCGAGCCCGGACCGCCTCCACAGGCCTGCTGTTCTCCGTTCTCTCCCCGGCTTGCCACGAGAGCACAGATGCTGTCGAGCCGAGAGGCCATCTTTGAGGACATGCCCTCCGTCTACCTCCTCGAATGCTGCCAGCGACTCCGTTGGCAGTACTCGGATGCCCGCCCGCCCGTGTCGAGCGGGGCCGAGCGGGAAGCGCTGATGCGCAGCGATGACCCCGCGTTGCGGCGCGCGTCGAGAAGCAGGTCGGGGCCCGCCTGCCGGTCGATCGGGCGGAGTGAACGTCTTGCGGCAGGGGTGGGTCTCGAGGAGCCGACTGCGGCGCCTCCTCGACCAGCAGGGACAGGGGTGTGGTCAGGCGTGCAGGGCGGTGTTCAGCTCGATGCCGGCGCCGGTGCGGGGGAGGACTTCGACGGCACCGGTGAGCGAGTTGCGGCGGAACAGCAGGTTCGGGACTCCGGACAAGTGCACCGCCTTCATGGTCTGCGGGGTCCCGTCGGTGCGTGGCGCACCGCCGACCACGACGACCTTGGTCCCGGCGGTCACGTAGAGGCCCGCCTCGACCACGGTGTCGTCGCCGATCGGGATGCCGACGCCCGAGTTCGCGCCCAGCAGTGCCCGCGCGCCGATCGAGACACGCTGAACTCCTCCGCCCGAGAGCGTCCCCATGATCGAGGCGCCGCCGCCGATGTCCGAGCCATCGCCGACCACGACGCCCTGCGAGATCCGCCCCTCGACCATCGAGCTACCGAGAGTCCCGGCGTTGAAGTTCACGAAGCCCTCGTGCATCACGGTCGTGCCCGGAGCGAGGTGCGCCCCGAGGCGCACGCGCGACGTATCCGCGATCCGCACCTTCTCCGGCGTGACGTAGTCGGTCAGCCGCGGGAACTTGTCGATGCCGGTGGCCTGGATGCCGTGCCGCCGCAGCGACGGGCGCAGGCGCGTGAACGACTCGGGCGAGACCGGCCCGGCGTTGGTCCAGACCACGTTCGGCAGGTGCGCGAAGATGCCGTCCAGATTGACCTCGTTCGGCCGGACCAGGAGGTGGGAGAGCAGGTGCAGGCGCAGGTACGCGTCCGAGGTGGACGCGGGGGGCGCCTGCACGTCGATCTGAAGCGTGACCACGTCGATCCGGACCTCACGGCGCGGGTCCTCCCCGGCCTGCTCCTCGAACTCCGAGGGCACGATCCACGGGTCGCGTCCCGCGGGGATCGTGCCGAGCCGCGGCTCCGGGAACCAGGTGTCCAGGACGGTGCCGTCGGAGGCGATGGTGGCGAGCCCGTAACCCCAGGCGGAGGAGGGCACGGGGGAGTCTGCGGAGTGCTCGAGGGTCATGCCGTTCAGGGTCATGCCGTTCAGGGTAGCGCGGAGCCGGCTGCCGCTACCCTGGGGCGCATGTCCGACGTGACCGCTGCCCCTCCACTCGATCTGCGCACCGATCCGGTCGCTCTCACCCAGGTCCTCTGCGACATCCCATCCGTCTCGGGCGACGAACGTGAGATCGCGGACGCGGTGCAGTGGGCGCTCGAGCAGTACGAGCATCTCGAGGTGATCCGCGATGGGAACACGGTCGTCGCGCGGACGAACCTCGGCCTGACGCAGCGTGTCGTGATCGCTGGGCACCTCGACACGGTGCCGGTCAACGGAAACCTCCCGGTCGTCGCCGAGACGATCGACGGCGTCGAGCACCTCGTGGGCCGCGGCACGGTCGACATGAAGGCGGGGGTCGCCGTGCAGCTCGTGCTCGCCGCCGAGCTCACCGATCCCGCTGTCGACATCACCTGGATGTGGTACGACAACGAGGAGGTCGCCTCCGACCTCAACGGTCTCGGTCGGCTCTCCCGGCACCGCCCCGACCTCTTCTCCGCCGACTTCGCCGTGCTGAGCGAGCCGACCAGCGGAGCCGTGGAGGGCGGCTGCAACGGCACACTCCGTGTCGATGTCGTCGCCCGGGGGATCCGCGCGCATTCTGCCCGCAGCTGGGTCGGCGAGAACGCCATCCACGCCGCCGCGCCGGTCCTGGCGCGCCTCGCCGCGTACGAGCCGCGCGAGGTGGAGGTCGAAGGCCTGGTCTATCGCGAGGGAGTCAACGCGGTGCGCATCAACGGCGGAGTCGCGGGAAACGTGATCCCGGACCTCTGCACGGTGCAGGTCAACTATCGTTTCGCCCCTGACCGTTCCGGTGAGGAGGCGCTCGCGCACCTGCGGGAACTCTTCGAGGGCTTCGAGGTGACGGTGGACGATCTGGCCGAGGGTGCCCGGCCGGGCCTGGACGCGCCCCTGGCCCAAGGCTTCCTCGCAGCGGTCGACGCGCCGGCGAGACCCAAGTACGGCTGGACCGACGTCGCCCGCTTCTGGGGGATGGGGATCCCCGCCGTGAACTACGGGCCGGGCGATCCGCTCCGGGCCCACGCCGACGACGAGCGCGTGGCGGTGCACGAGATCACGGAGTGCGCCGAGGGTCTGCGCCGTTGGCTCACCGCGGCCTCATGAGCGCGACTACTGCACCCGCGCCGGTCCGCCTGCGCCTGATGATCCCCTGGTGGGCCCGGGTGCTCGCGGTGTACGTCGCGACCCGAGTGGTCACGACGGTGATCCTCCTGCAGTTCGCGGCGGAGCAGCTCGCCAACCCGTGGACCGGGCCCTCGCCCTCCTACTCCGCGTTCGCCTCGCTGTGGGACGGGCGCTGGTACGAGGTCATCGCGGCAGGTGGCTACCCGACGTCGCTGCCGATCACCCAGACCGGCCATGTGGGGGAGAGCGCCTGGGCCTTCATGCCGCTGTATCCGGGTGTGGTGAAGGTGGTGACGGCCGTCACCGGCCTCGCCTGGGCTCCGGCCGCCGTCGCCGTCTCGGTGCTCTGCGGGGCCGGCACCTGCCTCGTCCTCTACCGCCTGTTCCGCCACTCCCTCAGTGAGTCGCAGTCCCTCGTGGGGGTGCTGCTGTTCTGCGTGGCACCGACCTCCCCGCTCCTTCAGCTCGCCTATGCGGAGTCGATGGCGATGCTGCTGACGGCCGTCGTGCTCCTGCTCCTGGTGCGCCGTCGCTGGCTGGCGGTCGTGCCGGTCGTGCTGCTGCTGGGTCTGACCCGGCCGAGCGGACTCGCTTTCGCTGCGGCGCTGGGCCTCTACATCGTTTTCCGCTTCGTTCGGCGCCGCTCCGAGCCGTTTCCGCGGTCGGAGTGGCTGCCCGCCCTGGGCCTGACCGCGTGGGGTCTCGTCGTCGGCTTCCTCTGGCCCGCGATCGCCTGGGCGGTGACCGGGTCGATGACGGCCTACACCGACACCGAGCTGGCCTGGCGCTCCGTCTACATCGGGTACCAGGAGCTGCTGCCGCTGACGCCGTGGTTCCAGGGCGGCGCGTGGTGGGGCTCGTGGTGGTTCGGCGCTCCGGGAATCGGCATCGCTCTGGTGGTGCTCCTGCTGGCGGCCTTCGTCGGGATACTCGCGGCCCCGTGGACGCGCAGACTCGACGTGTTCAGCCGGGCGTGGGTCGCCGGCTACGGCCTGTATCTGGTGGCGTTCTTCTTCCCGCAGTCCAGCACATTCCGGCTGCTCGGCCCGATGTTCCCGCTCGTCGGGGCGCTCGCCGTCCCGCGCTCACCGATCTTCCGCGTCGCGCTGGTCCTGATCGGGATCGGCGGCCAGATTGTCTGGATCTCGATCTGCTGGGCGGTGACCGGTTCCGACTGGACCCCGCCGTGATCGCCGCAGCGCTTGCCAGCGAGCGCGGTTCATCGCGACCCCGCGGATGCACGATAATAGAGGGATACGTCACGAAAGGGGAACTCTATGGCGGCCATGAAGCCGAGGACCGGAGACGGACCAATGGAGGCTGTTAAGGAGGGTCGACTCATCGTCGTGCGTGTTCCGCTCGAAGGAGGCGGACGCCTCGTCGTCTCGGTCAACGATGCAGAGGCGAAAGAGCTGCACGACGCGCTCGCGTCGGTGGTGTCTCCCGACTGATCCGCACCGTCGAGAACGCCCGTCGCACACCGTGCGACGGGCGTTCCCTCTGTGCCGACGCGCCGCAGAGGCCCGTGAGCGGGAGCCTCCCGGTGCTCGCCCGCGGGCGCAACGGCGGAGGGGGCCCGTCAGGCGCGCCGCTTATTGGCCTGGAGCAGGCCGTCGCCGATCGGCGAGAGCACGCTGACGACGGCGGGGGAGGCGCACACCTCGGCTACCAGCGTGCGGAACGCGGTCGCGATCTCGTCGCGCTGCGCGGGGTTGGCCACCCGACCGCGCCAGAGTGCGTGCGGCACCAACACCGTGCCGCCCGGGCGCACGAGCCGCAGGGCGTGCTCGACGTTCTCGATGACCTGCAGCGGGTCGCCGTCGACGAAGACGATGTCGTAGGAGTTCTCGTTCATCCGCGGCAGCACCTCGAGGGCGCGGCCCGGGATCAGCCGGAGCCGGTTGGGTGAGATGCCGGCCTCGTGGAACTGAGCGCGCGCATGCTGGTGGTGCACGGCCTCCGAATCGATGGAGGTGAGCATCGCCTCGGGTGCGCCGTCCAGGAGCCACAGCCCGCTGACTCCGGTGCCGGTGCCGATCTCGATGATGGACGTGGCGCGCGCGGCCGCTGCGACGAGCGCGGCCTGCGCACCGATCGAGGGGGAGACGGCGTCGATGCCCAACTCGACCGAGAGCCGGCGAGCCGAGGCGATCGCCTCCGACTCGAGGATCGCGTCCTCGGCGTATTTCCAGTTGGCATCCTTATCGGACACGGGTGGGCTCCTCTGATCGGTGCACCGCGCGGATCGCGCCCGGGCATCGTCAGGGTACGGTGGCGCGCGGGCTCCACCGCGCAGGCGCGGCGGGTTAGTGTTGTCCTCGTGTTCGGTCTGACGTTCGACAAGCTCCTCATCATCGGGGTCATCGCTGTCTTCGTGCTGGGTCCCGACCGCCTCCCGCACTACGCCGCCCAGCTCGGGCAGCTCGTGCGGAAGGTGCGTGGATTCGCCACTCAAGCGCGGGAGCGCGTCAAGGACGAGATGGGCGACGAGTTCGACGAGGTCGACTGGAAGAAGCTCGACCCGCGCCAGTACGACCCCCGCCGCATCATCCGTGACGCCCTGCTCGATGACGACCCGGTCCCCACCGTGAAGCCGCCCTCCGCCGTCGCCGCTCCCGTCGTCCCGGGCGGCACCGGATCCGCTCAGGACAGCTATTACACGACCATGCAGCGTTCCGTCGGGTCGGGCACGCTCGCAAGCGTCGCGCCGCCGCCCATCGACTCCGAGGCCACCTGAGTTCTGCTCCCGCGGGAGCGGGCCGATGGCGCGTCAGCCGACAGCGAGTGGTAGCCGTCGCCCCGTGAGCCCTCGGGGTCGTGACGCGAGGGTCGCCGCCAGGGCATCAATCGCCCGCGCCGCCGGATCCTCGGGGTCGCCGACGACGACGGGTACCCCGTCGTCGCCCCCGGCTCGCAGGGACACGCTGATCGGCAGCGACGCGAGCAGCGGCACTGCATCTCCTGCGGCGGAGAGTCGGCGGGCCACCTCGGCTCCGCCTCCGCTGCCGAAGAGTTCCAACACCGAGCCGTCGGCCTGAGGGAGCCCCGACATGTTCTCGACGACGCCGATAATGCGCTGACCCGACTGCCGGGCCAGCGCACCGCTGCGCTCGGCCACGTCGGCCGCCGCGGGCTGCGGAGTCGTGACGATCAGCACCTCCGCGTGGGGGAGCAGCTGACCGATCGAGATCGCCACGTCGCCGGTACCGGGGGGCAAGTCGAGCAGCAGGACGTCGAGGTCGCCGAAGTAGACGTCGGTGAGGAACTGCGAGATGGTGCGGTGCAGCATCGGGCCGCGCCACGAGACCGCGGCGCCGCGCGTATCCCCCTCGAGGAACATCCCGATCGAAATGACCTTCACGCCGTGCGCCACCGGAGGCAGCATCAGCTCGCCGACGCGGGTCGGACCGGCGACGCGTCCGTCTCGCATCAGCCCGAGCAGGCCCGGGATCGAGAAACCGTGCACGTCCGCGTCGACCAGACCGACCGCGAGCCCCCGCTGAGCCAGCGCGACCGCGAGGTTGGCGGTGACGGTTGACTTGCCGACGCCGCCCTTGCCGCTGGTCACCGCGTAGACGCGAGTGAGGGACTCCGGACCGAAGGGCATGCTCCGCCGCCCGCCCTGCAGGCGCTCGGTGAGCGCTGTGCGCTGCGTCGGCGTCATGACTCCGACCGCGACCTCCACTGCCGTGACCCCGGGTACCGACGCCACGGCCTCGCGCACGGTGCGCTCGATCGTCGAGGCGGCCGGGCAGCCGACGATGGTCAGCCGGATCGCGACGCGGACCGCACCGTCGGCCGCCGCCCGGACCGATTCGACCATGTCGAGCTCGGTGATCGGCTTGCGGATCTCCGGATCGAGGACGCGGGCCAGCGCCGCCCGCACCGCCGCGTCGAGAGCGGCGGCGTCAGGCATCGCGCCGCTCGGGAGCCTGCGCCCGGTCCTTCTCGAGCTCCTCGAGCAGGCCGCGCAGCTCTGAGCGAATGAAGTCTTTGCTCGCCATATCGCGGATCGCGAGGCGGAGGGCGACGACCTCGCGCGCCAGGTACTCGGTGTCGGCGAGATTGCGCTCAGCCCGCTGGCGGTCCTGCTCGATCTGCACCCGGTCGCGGTCGTCCTGCCGGTTCTGCGCGAGCAGCAGCAGGGGCGCGGCGTACGAGGCCTGGAGCGAGAGGATCAGCGTCAGCACCGTGAAGCCCAGTGCCTGGGAGTCAAAGCGCGAGTCCGCGGGCCCGTAGGTGTTGAACATCAGCCAGAAGACGCAGAAGATCGTCATGCCGACCAGGAACCAGGGTGTTCCCATGCCGCGGGCGAACGACTCGGTCAGACGTCCGAACCGGTCGCTGCTCGGGCGGTTGCGCCGCGAAAGCACGCGGGTGCGCAATCCCTTCGGGGCGTCGAGCCGGCGGTCCTGCTTGCTGTCCCTAGCCACGCGCACCCCTCCGTCCTCGTCGTGCCCTGCCGGTCGTCACGGGTGCCGGCGGTAGGAGCGGGACGCCCTGCGTCGCCGTGCTCACCGGCGTCCTCGGTTCGTCGTCGTCGCCGTGGCTGCGCCAGTCGTCGGGGAGGAGGTAGTCGAGGACGTCGTCGATGGTCACCACACCGACGAGGCGGTGGGAGGCGTCCACGACGGGCACCGAGACGAGGTTGTAGCTCGCCAGGATGCGGGCGACCTCGGCGGCCGAGGTCTCGGGCGTGATCGGGTCCATGCTCGCATCCAGCAGGGTGCCGAGGCGCTCGTGCGGCGGGTACCGGAGCATCCGCTGGAAGTGCACCATCCCGAGGAACCGGCCGGTCGGTGGCTCGTAGGGCGGCAGGGTGACGCACACGGCGGCTCCCAGCGCGGGCGCGAGCTCGTGGCGTCGGATGAGGGCGAGGCCCTCGGCGACGGTCGCCTCCGAGGAGACGATGATCGGCTCCGTCGTCATCAATCCGCCGGCCGATTCCGGGGCGTAGGTGAGGAGCATGCGGACGTCCTCCGCCTCCTCCGGCTCCATCAGCTCGAGCAGCGCCTCGCCGCGCTCCTCGGAGAGCTGCGCGATCAGATCGGCCGCGTCGTCGGGCTGCATCTGATCGAGCACATCGGCGGCGCGGTCGTCGTTGAGTCGGCCGAGGATCTCGACCTGCTCGCTCTCGGGCATCTCCTCGAGCACGTCGGCGAGACGCTCGTCCGAGAGTTCGCCGGCCACCTCCAGCATCCGCTGCTGGGGAAGGTCGAGGAGCGTGCTGGCGAGGTCGGCGGGCTTGAGCTCGGAGAGGCTGGCGACGTAGTGCTCGGCGGACTGCGCCTCGGTCGAGACGCTCTCGCGGACCTCGCGCCAGGCGGCGAACGCGGTCGCGCCCTTGGCGAAGGGGGAGGGGCTGGTCTTGGGGCGCCGAACGAAGAGCTGCGCGAGTTCCCACTCGCCAGGGGCAGCCTCCTCGATCGCGACGTCCTCGACGGTCGCGTCTCCGGAGCCGTCGATGAAGCTCACCCGGCGGCCGAGGAGCTCGGCGATGACGCGGACCTCGCCGCCGCGCTGCTCGAAGCGACGCACGTTGATGAGCCCGGTGGTGATGATCTGGCCGCTGCCGATGCTGGTGACCCGCCCGATCGAGACGAAGACGCGTCGGCGCCCGGGGATCTCCACCACCAGTCCGACCACCCGCGGGGCGTCGTTCTGCCGGTAGACCAGGAGCACGTCGCGGACCTTGCCGACGCGATCGCCGGCGGGGTCGAAGACACTGCATCCGGCCAAGCGCGCGACGAAGACTCTGGCGGAACTCACGGCTACAAACCTAGACCCGCGCGCCCGGGCGGACGCCGAGGGTGCCCGGTTCGGTATCGATCGGTTCTCCTGAACCGTACAGAATGCTTCAAGTCCGCTGTGCCAGTCTGTGGAGGTGACTCAGCAGACGCCGTTCAGCGGCCGAGGGCCGGCCTTTCCCACGATCCCGCGCGGGGAGATCCTCGCCACCTTCGACACTTACCAGGAGGCGCAGGCCGCGGTGGACGTCCTCGCCCGAGCCGACTTCCCGGTGCGCCAGCTGGCCATCATCGGCAACGAGCTCAAGAGCGTCGAGCGGGTAACGGGCAAACTGACCTGGGGCCGAGTCGCCCTCGCCGGTGCGGCCTCCGGCGCATGGCTGGGTGTGTTCCTGGGGCTTCTGCTCATCATCTTCTCGCCGACGACGGAGTTCTCGTTCCTGATCGCGGCCGTGCTCCTCGGCGCGGGATTCGGCATGCTCTTCGGGCTCGCGTCCTATGCCGTCAACCGCCGCCGACGCGACTTCACCTCGACCATGCAGGTGATCGCAACCAGCTACTCGGTGCTCGTGGACCCCGAGGTCGTCAACCGCGCTCGCAACCTGCTCGACGGGAGCGCTGTCCCCGCCGAGACGCCGCAGACAGCCTGGGCGCCGCCGCCCGCCGCGGCCGGCGACCCGCAGCCCGTCCGTCCCGAGGACGACCAGCGCTGACGATCCTCCACGAAGGCCCCCGGTCCGCCGGGGGCCTTCGATGCTCCCGGGGAGGCTGCTCAGGCGGAGCCGACGGGCGGCAGGACGATGTCGACGGCGAGACCGCGGGGGGATCGGTTGACGAGGGCGACCGTCCCGCCGGCGGACAGCACCGTCGTGTGCACCAGGGCGAGCCCGAGTCCACTGCCGCCCGAGGCCAGTGCCCGGGAGTCATCCGGTCGGGAGAAGCGGTCGAAGGCGACGGGGATGAAGGCGGCGGGCATGCCGGGGCCGTCGTCCGAGACGGTGAGGAGCAGGCGTCCGTCCTTCTGTGCGAGGCAGGCGACGATCATGCCGCCGCCGTCCATCGCCTGGATCGCGTTCCTGACCAGATTGTCGATCACGCGCCCGAAGTCCTGGGTCGCCACGGCGTACAGGCGGGCCGGCTCGCGCTCGTCGATCTCATAGTCGATCTCGACCCCCGACTCCGAGGCGAGTAGGCGGGTGCGGTCGACCGCGCCGACCAGCTCCTCGACCAGCTCGGCGAAGGGAGCTGTCGGCCGGACGGTGCGGCTCTCGATGCGCGAGATGTCGAGCAGGGCGGAGGCGAGCCGCACGAGGCGGTCGACGCTCTTCTGCGCATCGAGGATGACCCGGTCCACCGCGGCGGGGTCCTCGACGCGGTGGTGGGCGATCTCGAGCTGCGCCGAGAGCGCGGCGAGCGGCGTACGCAATTCGTGACTCGCATCCGACACCATCTGCTTCTCGCGAGCGAGCGAGGCGGTCTGCTTGGTCAGGAACGCGTTCAGCGTTACCGCGAGCTCGTCGATCTCGTCGCGCGAGCCCACGACGGGGAGCTGATCGCCGTGGCCGGGCTCGGCGGCGATCTGATCCGCGCGCGCCCGCATGCGACGCACCGGCGCGAGCGCGGCTCCGGTCAGGATCCATGAGGCGAGACCGAAGGTGACCACGAGGAAGATCGCCGCGTAGACGAGGACGTGCGCGAAATCGTCGAGTACCAGCTGCGACGCCGCCTGGTCGCGCGCGGTGACAACCTGCCAGACGCCCTTATCGGTGGTGATCGCAGTGAACCGGACCAGGTAATTGCCACTCGCAGTGGTCACCTGGGAGTACCGGGGCGAGGTGTCCGCCGGTTCGGCCGCGAGGGCGGTCAGGACGTCGCCGCTGAGGCGCGAGGGCATGGTGGACGTACTGACGATCCCGTCCGGCGCGAGGGCCAGGAACAGCTGCCCGATCGAGGAGCCCTGGGTGCGAGGCACGGTGCCCGCCGAGATGTCGCGACGCACCTCGTCCTCGATCGACATCAGGATCGTCCGCTCGCTGCGCTCGACGATGCCGGTGACCACCTGGTAGAAGAGCATCGCCGAGAGCGCGAACAGGGCGGTTGCGACAGCGACGGTCCCGATGGTGATCCTCGCGCGGATCGAGAGCGCGCCGGCCCGGCGGCGTGCAGTGCCCATCCGCGGCACGGACTACTCGACCGGGCGGAGGAAGTAGCCCTTGCCGCGGACGGTCACGATGGCGACGCCGGTGTCCTCGGTCGGCAGTTTCTTGCGCAGGTAGCTGACGTACTGGTCGACGATGTTGTTGTCGACGATCTCGCCGCCGCCCCAGATCTCCGAGAGGATCCGCTGGCGGGTCACGACGGAGCCGACGGGGGTGATCAGCAGCTTGAGGAGTTCCAACTCCTTGGGGCTGACATGGATGCGCGAGCCGTCAGCCGTGCGCCGGATGCTCGAGCCGTCCACCGTGATCCGGCCGACGTCGATCGACGTCGACATCAGCGAGGGACTACGTCGCAACAGGGCGCGGAGGCGGGCGTTGAGTTCGGTGAAGGCGAACGGCTTGGTGACGTAGTCGTCCGCACCGGCGTCGAGCCCGAACACGCGGTCCTCGATCGCGTCGCGCGCCGTCAGGAGCATGATCGGCGTCGGACGTCCGAGCTCGCGGATCCGCCGACAGATCTCGAAGCCGGACATCGCCGGCAACATGACGTCCACGATCGCGGCTGAGAACTCGGCGTTACTGAACGCGACGAGCGCGTCGATGCCGTTCGTGGTCAGCACGGATTCGTAGCCGGCGTCTTCGAGGCCGCCCACGAGAGCCTCACCCATAGCCGGATCATCTTCGACGAGAAGGATATTCACGTGCTTACCCTACGGCCCGGCTCTTGGGAAGATCCGCTACGCCGGCCGTGTATCCAACCAGGTGAGAGCGGACCCCTCTGATGGGCGCCAGGCGGCGAAAAACGGCATGTCCGGCCCGGGATGGCGGCGGAGGTGGCGCGATTCGGTGGCGCGATTTTACTCTTCTGCCCAGGTGAGGCCGATGATACTGTTCGCCGAGTTCATCCCCACCGTCACCCGAAGGCGGCACAAAAATGCTCACCACCCTCTCCATCTGGGCGCGTCTTGCGCTGTCGATTTTTCTCTGGATCGTCTTCCTGCCCGTCATGCTGATCCTGCTCCCGTTCCGTTCGCGCCGAAGCGCCTGACGCTCCACTCGCTCGCCCGTGACGGCGCCGACGGTGGCGGTTGACTCGCGGGGCGCCTACTGACCCCTTCTTCGAAGGCGGGCGCCTCCCGTCTCCTGCTGACGAGCGCGCCACGGTTGTCAGTCGGCGACGCGTCCGGAACTCTCACGCCGCCAGGTGTCACTCTCGGGTACTACCGACCACGATCTCCGTCAAGCCCTTCGTGGGTTCTCAGAAAGCCGCAATACGGTGCTTCCACATGGTTCACCGATCAGAAGGAACACGGATGCCCCGCGCCGCGCCCGACACCGCTGGTATCTCGCTCGACCCGACCGTGGACGTTCCCGCGCGCTCCGATTCTCCGGTCTCGGTCGTCGCGTCGGGACCCCGGAGCCTGCTGTCGCGGATGCTTGGACGCCGCCGCTGCGAGGCGTGCGGCGCCGCCCTGGCCCGCCGCCGCGACGGATTCTGTTCGGACGCCTGCGCAGGCACCTTCCACCTCTACGAGTGAGGCCGGTCGGCCGAGCTGCGGCGAGGGTCCTCCCGAAGGTCCGTGATCAGCGATCGCGGGCCTTTGCGCTGTGCGCGCGGGGCGCGATGCGTGAGGTGCGCCTCGAGCCAGATCGAATGCCGCGCTCCCCTCTCCCGGGCTCAAGCAGGCCAGATCGCGCCCGTACCTGCGGTTCGTCGCGGCGTCGAGTTCTCGCCCTCTGAACAGCCTCTGGTGAGGAGCTCGGTCAGTCCCGACCACCACGAGCGCATCTGCTGGGTCAGCAGCCGTCAGCCAGCGGCCGCAGTGCCTCTACGGACGATCGTGATCGGCCAGCGGGAACTCCGGCGTGACGGACGAATTCCGTGTCCGCGACGAGCCCGCGGACGGACCGACTGTCGTCCACCATCCGTCGTCGGGAGGGAATCGAGGAGGTGGGGTCGAGTGTCATCGTGGGAGAGCGCTGCTTGAGTGTCACGACGACGCGAGTCGACCGCTCGAGCGGTGGTCAGACGCGAGGTCGCGGCCATGCCGGCACCGGTACCCTCGACGTATGGAACTTCTCGCTCGCGCCGAGGATCGCCGCCGTGCATCACTCGCGACTCTTGACTACAGCGGTCAGGCCGTGATGGGGCAGTTCTTTACCCCGGTGCTCGCCGCACAGATCATCGCGTCCCTTCCTCGAATCCGGGAGCGAGGGACGTTTCGGATCCTCGACCCCGGCGCAGGCACCGGCATTCTGACGGCCGCGATCGTTGAGCGTGTGCGACGTACGGCTCCGCATGTCCGAATCGCGGTTACTGCCATAGAGATAGACTCGACATTGCATCCAGCACTGGCCGAGACGCTCGCCGACTGCGAGCGAGCAGGGGCGGAGACCGAATTGATCAACGATGATTTCGTTGCTTGGGCTCTATCCACACCGAAGCGATTCGATCTGGTGATCCAGAACCCTCCGTACCGGAAGCTGCAATCTGGCTCAACGACGCACTCGGTACTCCGCGATGTCGGCATCGACGTGCCCAATGTCTACGCCGGCTTCCTCGCTCTCGGTCTTCGATTACTCGACGACGGTGGCCAGCAGACGTCGATCACCCCGCGCTCGTGGATGAACGGATCATACTACAAGGCCTTCCGGCACGACTTCGTGCGGCGCGCCGGCATCGACGCGATACACACATTCCAATCACGAAGCAAGGTCTTTGGCGATACGGGAGTCCTTCAAGAAGCGATTGTCGTCACAGCGACTCTTGGGGCCTATCCCGAGGAGATCATCGTTCGCACCTCGCATGACCACCGGGGCAAGGCGAGTGAACGAACTGTGCTTTATCGTGAAGTTGTGACCGAAGATTTCGTTCATGTCCCGGCGACGCAGACGGACGCCGATGCGGTGGCCTGGATGAACCGTGCAGTCTGCACTCTTAGTGACCTCGGTCTGTCGGTATCGACTGGCCGGGTGGTCGACTTTCGATCACGTGACCTTCTTACGGCTGAGCGGATGCCGCACAGTGTGCCTATGGTGTATCCGGGCAACTTCCGAGGGAATGAGATCGTGCATCCGCAGCCCAGCGCCAGAAAGCCCCAGTGGTTCACTGCTGACGCTGCGACTGCGGCGAAGCTACTCGTTCCAGCGGGTGACTACGTGCTCGTCAAGCGGTTCTCTGCCAAGGAGGAGAAACGCCGGTTGGTCGCCTCCGTATGGAGTGGTGAGGAAGCCCCTGCGTTCGACAATAAGATGAACTATGTGCATGACCACAAGCGCGGAATGGAGCCAGATGTCGCTCTCGGACTCGCAAAGTGGCTGAATTCTTCGCAGGTCGATCGCTATTTTCGAGTATTCTCCGGCCACACCCAGGTCAATGCCGGCGATCTGCTCCAGATGAAGTTTCCGACGCTTTCACAGCTCCGCGCGTTAGCAGAGTCCCCAGAAGAGACAGACGTGGCTGTCGAGCGAATAGTCACACGAGGGATCGTTGCAGCATGAGCACTTTAGCCGAAGCGCGCGCAATACTCACCACCTTCGGGTTCGACGCTGCCCGCTCGAACGAAGCCGCCGGGCGCACGCTTCTCGCACTTGCAAACCAGGATGCCGGGACCTCATGGGCAGGCGCGACGAACAGACGCATGGGCATCCGAGCGATGCTTGATTGGATGCGTCAGCGCTTGAACCACCCCATCGCGGAGAACACGCGCGAGCAAATCCGCCGATTCGTGATGCACCAGTTCCTCGAGTGCGGTTTCTGCCTTCAGAATGACGATGATCCGTCGAGAGCCACAAATTCGTCGCTGAACAACTACCGGCTCGCAGATGAAGCTCTTGCCGTCATACGACTTTACGGCACTCCCGCGTTCGACCGGGAGGTCACGAATTACCTTTTGGCGGCTCCAGGGCTCGCCGCCAAGTACGCCGCTGCACGCGACCTCGCACGCATCCCGATCATTCTTCCCGACGGCTTCGAACTGACGCTGAAAGCGGGCGGCCAAAACCGGCTCATTAAGGCGATGATCGACGACTTCTGCGCTTACTTTATTTCCGGCGGCGAGGTTCTTTACATCGGCGATGCCGACTCGAAACTGCTGCATTTCGATGACGAAAAGCTTGAACTACTCGGCGTTGTACTGGATACTCATGGTAAGCTTCCTGATCTTGTCGTTTACCAGCAGACAAAGAATTGGCTGTTCCTCATGGAGGCCGCGTCGTCCCACGGACCCGTCGATGCGAAGCGTCACGGCGAGCTGGCGACGCTTTTTGCTGGCAGCACGGCGGGTCTTGTGTACGTGAGCTGCTTCCCGGACCGGGCAACAATGCGGAGATTCTTCGTCGACCTCGCGTGGGAGACCGAGGCCTGGTGCGCCAGCGACCCGACGCACATGATCCACCTCAACGGAGACAGGTTTCTCGGGCCCCACGGCAGGTAAGTCCGGCGGCCGACTGCGGCCAGGTCGGACAGTCATGTCTCCTCACTAGGTCTTCACCTGCGATGAAGACGAGGGCTAGCCACGGAATGGCCCGCGCGCTCGGATTCTCCGGTCTCGGTCGTCGCGTCGGGACCCCGGAGCCTGCTGTCGCGGATGCTTGGACGCCGCCGCTGCGAGGCGTGCGGCGCCGCCCTGGCCCGCCGCCGCGACGGATTCTGTTCGGACGCCTGCGCAGGCACCTTCCACCTCTACGAGTGAGGCCGGTCGGCCGAGCTGCGGCGAGGGTCCTCCCGAAGGTCCGTGATCAGCGATCGCGGGCCTTTGCGCTGTGCGCGCGGGGCGGTACGGCCGTGCACGGCTGCCCGGGAGCAGCTGGAGGAGACGAGTCGACGGGCCGCTCAACCGAGGGGTGCGCCGTCGGAACCGGGGAAGGAGCGGGGCGCCGCGGTCGTGTGCGCAGAGGGAGTGCCCGCTCAGTCGTGCCTCAGAAGACAGCCGTGCCTCAGAAGACGTGCCCCCAGTAGGATTCGAACCTACGCCCCTGCCTCCGGAGGGCAGTGCTCTATCCCCTGAGCTATGGGGGCCAGGAGTGCCTGACAACATTAGCACCCGGGCGGAGCGGGCCCCGACGCGGGGAGCGCGCCTGCTGCGTGCCACGATGGAGTCATGCTGCGCACCGTCTCCGCCTCGCTGGATCTGCGTCTGAACGGTCCGACCGACCTGATCTTCCTCGTGGCGGCGATGCCCACGGGCGACTCCTTCGAGGACTCCTTCACCGTCCACCTCGACGGCGAGCCGGTCCCGGTACGGGAGTTCCCGGGCCGGCACGGGGCGCGGGTGCACCGCGTTGCCGGCATCCGGGGTGAGCTGCGGGTCGAGTACCGGGCGCGGGTCCTCGGACACGGTGCCCCGGACGAGCCGAGCGAACTCGAGCTGGTCGAATACTTGCGGCCGAGCCGGTATGCGGAGGCGGACGTGCTCGGCGGTATCGCCCGCCGCGAGTTCGGCCGGGCTCGCGGCTTCGAGGCGCTGACGGCGGTCGAGGAGTGGGTGCACGGGCACCTCTCCTACGTCGACGGCTCGACGGTCGGCACCGGGGGAGCGGCGCAGGTGATCGAGAGCGGGCAGGGCGTCTGCCGCGACTTCGCGCATACCGTCGCCGGCTTCCTCCGCGCCCTCGACATCCCCGCCCGGGTCACGGCGGTCTATGCGCCGGGCCTGGCACCGCGTGACTTCCATGCCGTGACGGAGGCCTGGGTGGGCGGCGCCTGGCACGCGGTGGACGCGACGCGGTTGGCTCCGCGCGGGTCGATGCTCCGCATCTCGTCGGGTCGGGACACGGCCGACACGGCGTTCCTCAGCAGTTACCTGACCGATCTGAGCTTGACGGGCATGGACGTTGTCGCCGACTGCGACGCCGCGCTCGTCGACGACCACGTGTCGCCGGTGCGGCTGGGCTGACGGGCGGGCTCAGTATCGACTCGCCGGCTGGGCCCACTGCCGCCTCACCCTGTGCTCAGCCGGCGAGCGCTCCGAGCGCCGACCGGATGATCGGCTCGGGGTCGCCGGGCTCGATGAAGGAGGCGCTGGAGGACTCGATCCAGTACTCGCCGACGAAAGCGTCCGCGACTCCGCGCCCCTCCGTCACCTGGTAGTAACCCTCGACCTGCGACGGCTCGCCGTAGGTGGGGACGGCCTTGCTCGTGGTGAAGAACTCGTTCTTGAGCGCCTCGATCACGTCGGGGTCGAGGTGCGCGACGGCGAGCTGCAGCTGGGCCCCCGAGTCGTCGGACCAGCCGCAGACCAGGCCGTTGTACTGCGCGATCTCCTGCGAGACGGCGGTCCGCTCGACGTCGTCGGTCGGCAAGAAACCACTCCACAGCCCGCTCAGCGCCGAGGCGGGCACCAGCTGCTCGCAGGAGAGGGGGATCGGAGTTCCGCTGACAGCGCCGCTCGCGCTCGGCTCCGGGTCGGCGGCGGGGGAGCAGCCGGCGAGGGTCGTCGCGGTGAGCGCGACGAGGAGGAGGGTGAGGGGACGGCGCATGCGTGGCACCCTAGCAACGCCTCCCGGCCGAGCGGCCGCGCGGTGTCGGGAGGCGGAGGGCGCGGGCGCGACGGCCGGTAGAATCGGGCCCCGTGACTCCTGAACAACTCGCATCCTCCCTGCACGCTCTCGTCCTCGACGCCGTGCAGCGACGAGGGAGCGACGCGGGCGTGGAGCTCTCTGACGTGGTGCTGGAGCGGCCGAAGAACCGCGATCACGGTGACTGGTCCTCGAACATCGCGATGAAGCTTGCGAAGCGGGTCGGCGCTAACCCGCGCGAGCTCGCGGCAGAGCTGGCCGAGGGCCTGGGCGCTGTCGACGGCGTGGCCACGGTCGAGGTCGCCGGGCCCGGCTTCCTCAATGTGCGGGTCGAGGCCGCGGCGGCGGGGGCCCTCGCGGGCGTGATCGTCGAGGCGGGCGAGGCGTACGGCACCGGGTCCGCCTACTCCGGGGTGCGGATGAACCTCGAGTTCGTCTCGGCCAACCCCACCGGACCGATACACATCGGCGGTACCCGATGGGCGGCGGTCGGCGACAGCCTGGCCCGGATGCTGCTCGCCCAGGGCGCCGACGTGACCCGGGAGTACTACTTCAACGACCACGGCGCGCAGATCGACCGCTTCACCCGGAGCCTCCTCGCGGCGCACCGGGGCGAGCCGACTCCCGAGGACGGCTACGGCGGCGCGTACATCGGGGACATCGCCGAGCGGGTGGTCGCCGCCTACCCGGGCGACCTCTCGGTTGTGCCCGAGGAGGAGCTGGCCGAGACCTTCCGCTCGATCGGCGTCGAGCTGATGTTCGGTGAGATCAAGCAGAGCCTGCACGAGTTCGGCGTCGACTTCGACGTCTACTTCCACGAGAACTCGCTGCACGAGTCGCGTGCTGTCGACCGCGCGATCCAGCGCCTGCGCGAGCTTGGCCACCTCTTCGAGGCGGACGGAGCGACGTGGCTGCGCACCACGTCCTTCGGCGACGACCGCGACCGCGTCGTGATCAAGAGCGACGGCGAGGCGGCCTACATCGCGGGCGACCTCGCCTACTACCTCGACAAGCGCGAGCGCGGCTTCGACCGGGCCATCATCATGCTCGGTGCCGACCACCACGGCTACCTCGGCCGGATGATGGCGATGTGCGCCGCGTTCGGCGACACTCCGGGCGTGAACCTCGAGATCCTGATCGGCCAGCTGGTCAACCTGATCCGCGACGGCCAGGCAGTCCGGATGTCCAAGCGCGCCGGGACCGTCGTGACGATGGAGGACCTCACGGAGGCCGTCGGCGTCGACGCCGCGCGCTACTCGCTGGTGCGCTCCTCCGCCGACTCGACCCTCGACATCGACCTCGACCTGCTGACCAAGCGCAGCAACGACAACCCCGTCTACTACGTGCAGTACGCGCATGCGCGCACCCGTCAGGTCGCCGCGAAGGCCGCGGGATCGGGCGTGCCCGTCGAACCGTTCGCGCCCGAGACGCTGGTGCACCCGACCGAGTCGGCGTTGCTGGGCGGTCTGCAGGAGTTCCCGCGGATCGTGGCGCACGCGGCCGAGCTGCGCGAGCCGCACCGCGTCGCGCGCTACCTGGAGGAGATCGCCGGTCTTTACCACCGCTGGTACGACACCTGCCGCGTCGTGCCGCAGGGCGAGGACCCGGTCGAAGCGGTGCACTCGACCCGGCTCCGCCTGAACGAGGCGACTGGGCAGGTGCTCCGCAACGGACTCTCGCTCCTGGGCGTCGGCGCCCCGGACCGGATGTGAGCGCGGTGGCGCCCCGGCGCGGGCGAGGGCGGCGCGCGGCGCTGGTGGTCGTCGTCACGCTGGTGCTGCTCGTGATCGCGGCGGTGGTCGGCGACTCGGTCGCCCGCCGGGCCGTCGCCGATCGCGCCGCCGCGAGCCTGCGCGAGGCGCTGGCGCTACCCGCTGACCGGACCGTGGACGTCGACGTGGCCGGATGGGCCGTGCTCCCGCAGCTGATCGCGGGGCGGCTGGACCGGCTGGACCTGCGCAGCTCCGACGTCGTGTTCGGCGAGCTCGACGGCGATGTCGCCGCGACCCTGATCGGCGTGCCGGTCAGCGCAGCGGGTGCCATCGACTCCGGCAGCACGACGGTCGCGATCGAGGCGGCGTCCGTCGCGCGGCTGGTCACCGAGCGCAGCACCGTGCCGGTCGACGACGTGACCCTCGATCCTCCGCTCGTGCGCGTGAGCGCTTCGGTGGACGTGCTCGGAGTGACGCTCGGCGCGGGTGTCGGCATGCAGCTGGCCGCTGTGGCCGGCGCGATCCAGCTGACTCCGGCCGAGATCTCGGCGGCGGGTGCGACCTTCTCGGCGACCGACTTTCGCGACCGCTTCGGTGCCGTCTCGGGCGACCTGCTCGCCCCGACCTCGCTCTGCATCGCGGATTCCGTACCGCGCGGGCTGACTCTCACCGGGGTCGAGGTCGCGGAAGAATCGCTGAACGCGACCTTCGCGCTCTCCCCGATGGTCCTCAGCGACCCGGAGCAGCAGGAGCCGGGCAGCTGCTCGTGAGCTGTAGCGAACCGCGAGAGCAGGGGCAGCGCACCCCCTGAGCCCGTGCGGGGCTCCCGGCGGCGACCGGTAGGATCGGAGCCCTGTGCCGGCGTTTCCCGCGGGCCGAACACTGACATCGCTGGCTTCAGGGGTCAATCCGGACCCGCTCGCCACGCAGTGACGCTCCCACTCTCTCTTGTGAGGTCTCACCCGTGGACACTGTCGACTCCCGCGCCCCGCGGCATCCGCTCGCTCCGGACTGGCTGCACACTCCCGAGGACGCCGACGCGCTCGTGGAGGGTGTCTGGTCGGACAACACCGTGCGCGATTCCACCGGCGCCGTCCGCATCGCCGGAGTGCCGGTCGCCGAGCTGGTGCGCGAATACGGCACTCCTCTCTATGTGATCGATGAGGCCGACGCCCGGCGACGAGCGGTCGAGATGCGCGAGGTCTTCTCGCGGGAGTTCGCCCGCGTCGGCACCGGCGTCACCGTCTATTACGCGAGCAAGGCCTTCCTCTCGGCGGACGTCGCCCGTTGGATGCGCGACGAGGGGCTGAATCTCGACCTCTCCAGCGGCGGCGAGCTGGCCGTGGCGCTGGCCGCGGGCATCGAGCCGGAGCGCTTCGGCCTGCACGGCAACAACAAGTCGCTCGCCGAGATCGACCGGGCCGTCGGGGTGGGCGTGGGGACGATCGTGCTGGACAGCCTGATCGAGATCGAGCGCGTCGCGGCGGCGGCGGAGCGGCACGGCCGGGTGCAGGCGGTGCGCCTGCGCGTGAACAGTGGAGTGCACGCGCACACCCACGAGTTCCTCGCCACCGCCCACGAGGACCAGAAGTTCGGTCTCGCGCTCGCCGACTGCCCGGCCGCCGTCGCGCGCATCCGCTCCCTCCCGTCGCTGCGCTTCCTCGGCCTGCACTGCCACATCGGCTCCCAGATTTTCGGCTCGGATGGCTTCGCCGAGTCGGCGTCGCGCCTGCTCGACGTGCACGCGTCCCTGCTCACCGACGGACCGGTTCCCGAGCTCAACCTCGGCGGCGGGTTCGGCATCGCCTACACCAGCGCGGACGATCCCACTCCGATCACCGCGATCGCGGCCGCCGTCGCGGACGCCGTCGCCGAGCAGTGCGCGGCGCGCGGGATCCCGGTGCCGCACATCGCGATCGAGCCGGGCAGGGCGCTGATCGGGCCCGCCGGGCTCACGCTCTACGAGGTCGGTACGGTCAAGGACGTGGTGGTCGGCACCGAAGGAGCGACCGCTGTCCGCCGCTACGTCAGCGTCGACGGCGGGATGAGCGACAACGCGCGTCCGGCCCTGTACGGGGCGGACTACACGGCGCGGATCGCCGGCCGCTCCTCCGCCGCGGAGCCCGCCCTCGTGCGTGTGGCCGGGAAGCACTGCGAGTCGGGCGACATCGTCGTCCACGACGACTTCCTGCCCGCGGACGTGCAGCCCGGCGACCTGCTCGCCGTCGCCGCGACCGGCGCCTACTGCTGGTCGCTCGCCAGCAACTACAACTATCTCGGGCGACCCCCGGTGGTCGCCGTGCGAGACGGGCGCTCGCGCGTCCTCGTGCGCGGCGAGACCGAGGAAGACCTCCTCCGCCGCGACGTCGGCATCGAACGAAAGGCCACCTCCCGATGATCGAGTACCGCAGCCTCCGCGTCGCCCTGCTGGGCGCCGGGTCCGTCGGTGCCCAGGTGGCGCGCCTCCTGCTCGACCACGGCGACGAGCTCGCCCAGCGCGTCGGGGCGCCGCTGGAGCTCGTGGGCGTGGCCGTCAGAGACGTCGATGCGCCCCGCACGGCAGATATCCCGCAGCACCTGCTCACCACCGACGCCGAGTCGCTGATCCTCGGCGCGGACATCGTCGTCGAGCTGATCGGCGGTCTGGAGCCTGCGCGCAGCCACATCCTTGCCGCGATCTCCTCCGGCGCAGACGTGATCACGGCGAACAAGGCACTGCTCGCCGCGCACGGCAACGAGCTGTTCGAGGCGGCCGACCAGGTGGGCGCACAGCTGAACTACGAAGCGGCCGTCGCCGGGGCGATCCCGATCATCCGGCCGCTGCGCGACAGCCTCGCCGGCGACCGGGTGCACCGAATCCTCGGCATCGTCAACGGCACGACCAACTACATCCTCGACCGGATGGACACCGAGCACTCCAGCCTTGAGGACGCGCTGGCCCGCGCGACGCAGCTCGGCTACGCGGAGGCGGATCCGACCGCGGACATCGAGGGCTACGACGCGGCCCAGAAGGCCGCGATCCTCGCTCGCCTGGCGTTCCACACCGACGTCCCGGTGACCCTGGTGCACCGCGAGGGCATTACCGGCATCACCACGGCACAGGTCAACCGGGCCCGCGACTCCGGCTACGTGATCAAGTTGCTCGCGATCTGCGAGCGCCTGACCGATGCGAAGACGGGGGAGGAGGGTGTGTCGGCCCGCGTCTATCCCGCGCTGGTGCACCGCTCCCACCCGCTCGCCGCCGTCCACGGCGCCAACAACGCGGTGTTCGTCGAGGCGGAGGCGGCGGGCGACCTGATGTTCTACGGCGCCGGCGCCGGTGGGATCGAGACGGCCTCCGCCGTGCTCGGGGACGTCGTCTCGGCCGCCCGCCGTCACGTCGTCGGTGGTCCCGGCCTCGTGACCAGTGCGAGTTCCGGCCTCGCTGTGCTGCCGATCGGCCACGTCACGACGCGCTACCAAGTGACCCTCGAGGTGCTTGACCGCCCCGGCGTGCTCGCGCAGATCGCCGGCGTCTTCGCCGACCACGGCGTCTCGGTCGAGACGCTGGTGCAGACCCCGCCAGGAGTCGACCCGTCGGTGGCGCAGGGCGGTGCGGAGCGGCGCGACCCGACCGCTACCCTGGTCATCGGCACGCACGCCGCGGCGGAATCCGATCTGGCAGCCACCGTCACCGCTCTCCATTCGCATGGTTTCGTCGGCGCCGTGACGTCCGTTCTACGAGTTGAAGGAGCCTGAGATGGCCAAGCAGTGGCGCGGAGTCCTGCACGAGTACGCGGACCGCCTCGATGTCACCGAGGCGACCCCGGTCATCACTCTCGGCGAGGGCGGCACGCCGCTCATCCCCGCCGCAGCCCTCTCGGCACGCACGGGCGCGAAGGTGTGGGTCAAGTACGAGGGCATGAACCCGACGGGATCCTTCAAGGACCGCGGCATGACGATGGCGATCTCGAAGGCCGTCGAGCACGGCGCTAAGGCCGTCATCTGCGCCTCGACCGGCAACACCTCGGCCTCGGCCGCGGCCTACGCCACGCACGCCGGCATCACCGCGGCCGTGCTTGTGCCGGAGGGCAAGATCGCCCTCGGTAAGCTCAGCCAGGCCATCGCGCATAACGCGCAGCTGCTGCAGGTGCAGGGCAACTTCGACGACTGCCTCGACATCGCCCGCGATCTTGCTAAGAACTACCCGGTGCACCTGGTGAACTCGGTCAACCCCGACCGCATCGCCGGCCAGAAGACCGCGGCCTTCGAGGTCGTCGAGGTCCTGGGCGACGCGCCGGACTTCCACATCGTGCCGGTGGGTAACGCGGGCAACTACACCGCGTACTTCCGCGGGTACTCGGAGGAGCTGGAGCGCGGAGAATCGACGCGCCTCCCGCGCATGTTCGGCTTCCAGGCCGAGGGCTCCGCTCCGATCGTGCACGGTGCCCCGGTCCGCCACCCCGAGACGATCGCCAGTGCGATCCGGATCGGCAACCCGGCCTCGTGGGAGCTCGCTCTGAACGCGCGCAGCGTCAGCGACGGCTACTTCGGGGCGATCAGTGACGAGAAGATTCTGGAGGCGTACCGCATCCTCGCGGGCGAGGTGGGCGTCTTCGTCGAGCCGGCGTCGGCGATCAGCGTCGCGGGGCTGCTCGAGCGCGCCGAGGCCGGAGCGATCCCGAAGGACGCGACCGTCGTTCTGACGGTCACCGGTCACGGCCTCAAAGACCCGCAGTGGGCATTGCGCACAGCCGATGGCGCGGACATCACGCCCACCGTCGTCCCGGTCGACACCGCCGCGATCGCGGAGGTGCTGGGGTTGGCCGGCGCATGACCTCGGCCGTTGCCGTCGGCCGCACCGTCCATGTGAAGGTCCCCGCCACCTCGGCGAATCTGGGCCCCGGGTTCGACACGCTCGGCCTCGCCCTCTCGTTTTACGACGAGCTCGATGTGACGGCCGTCGCAGCGACGGGCGCACGGGTCACTGTGCACGGCGTCGGCGAGGGCGAGGTAGCGACCGACGAGACGAACCTCGTCGTGCAGGCGATCGCATACACCTTCGCCGACCAGCGGCAGGAGATGCCCGGCATCGAGGTCATCGCGCGCAACATCATCCCGCATGGCCGCGGGATGGGGTCTTCCGGGGCCGCGATCGTGTCGGGGATCATGGCGGCGAAGGGGCTGCTCGAGGGCATCGTCGAGCTCGACTCGGACGACCTGCTCCGTATCGCCACCGAGATGGAGGGGCACCCCGACAACGTCGCACCCGCGCTCTTCGGTGGGCTGACCATCGCCTGGGTGGAGCCGCACGCCTCCGGTGCCGACAACTCGCCGCTCCGCCCGCGCTCGAAGAAGCTGATGGTGCACCGGGGAGTGTCCCCGGTCGTCTTCGTGCCCGAGCACACCATGTCGACGCGGCTCGCCCGCTCGCTCCAGCCGCAGAGCGTCCCGCACGAGGACGCGGTGTTCAACGTCTCGCGCTCCTCGCTCCTGATCGCGGCCCTCATTCAGAGCCCCGAGCTGCTGTTCGCGGCGACCGAGGACAAGCTGCACCAGAATTACCGCGCGGCGGCGATGCCGGAGACCTCCGCCCTGATCGCGCTCCTGCGCTCGCACGGCTACGCGGCCGTCGTCTCGGGCGCCGGACCGAGCGTCCTGGTGCTGTGCAGCGACCCCGCGCAGCGCCTCGCTGCCGCGGATCTGGTGGAGAAGCAGGCCCCCACGCCGTGGCGCGCGCACATGCTGGCCGTCGACTTCAAGGGTGCTACAGTGGGGACCGCATCCCGAGGAACCGCGTAACGAGCGGAATCTGTCCGACGGATCGTCCCGACAACCACGGCCATCACATCGTGTGAAGGGCGCCCCTGCTCCTCTTGCAGACCGGCGCCTGGTCTCCGGGCCCTTTCTGCGCTTTCTTCGGCAGTCGGCCTCGGCGGCCGAGAGCATCGCGTGGATCAGAACACGCGATGGCACCGCACGGTCGATGAGCTCTCCCGGTGAGCACTCGTTCCCGGGGGGAAGGAACCCTCTCCAGTGACAGACGTCAACACCCACGGCTCGACCGTGGATCTCACCGCCGACCTCTCGGCCCTGCGGGTCGCCGAGCTCCAGGCTCTTGCGACGCGCCTCGGCCTCGGCGGTGCCTCCAAGCTCCGCAAGGGCGAGCTCGTCCAGGCGATCTCGGACCTCCGCGCCGCCACCGCGGAGGACACGCCGGCCGCCGATGTGGTCGCTCCGGACGATGCCGCGCTCACCCTCGATGTCGCAGCGGTCGCGCTGGACGTCGAGGCAACCGGCGTCGCTCCCGATGTCGACGCCACCGGCATCGAGGCGGAGCCGGCCGACGTGGCCGAGCAGTCCGCTCCCGAGCCCGAGGCGCCGGCGGAGCTGCCGACGGCCGTCGAGAGCACCGAGGCCGACACAGCCGATGTGCTCGAGCAGGTCGCGCCCACTGTGGAGGAGCCGGCCGTGACCGTCGCCGAATCTGCCCCGCTCGAACTCCAGCTTCCCGCCGCCGCCGAGCAGGTCGCGGAGCCCGCCGAGCGCACCCCGCGCCGCCGCAGCTCGCGACGCGCCTCCAGCGGCACGGTCGCCGCCGGCGAGCACGTCAACATTCCCGGCGGGAGCGGCGTCGAGTCGCTGATCCCCGATCTGCCCGTCATCGAGCAGGATCGCGACGCCGACCAGGCCGCGAAGTCCGTGATCGACATCGAGCTGCCCAACGGGCCGGAGCCGGAGGACTCCTCCCGAGAGGGCGGCCAGCGCGAGCGTCGTGGACGCCGTCGCAGCCGCGGCGGCAGCGCTGAGCAGAACGACCAGGCCGAGCAGGCGCCCGCCGAGAACGACGCCGACTCCTCCGACTCCGGCGACCAGCAGGAGCAGCAGAACGGCGACCAGCAGCAGAACGGCGACCAGCAGGGCACGGGCCGCGGTCGCAATCGCCGTAACCGCAACCGCAACCGCGGGGAGGACCGTCAGAACGACGCTCAGCAGAGCCCCGCCGCGCAGTCCCAGCCGCAGAACGGCCAGGGCTCGCGCGCCGCACAGGCCGAGGGTCAGCAGGCTCCGCAGCAGCAGAACGGCTCCGGCCAGCAGCAGAACGGCCAGCAAGCCGAGGGCGAGGACGGGCGCCGAAGCCGCTACCGCGACCGCAAGCGCCGTGGCGGAGCGGTCGGCGACGACATCGAGCCCGAGATCGGTGAGGACGACGTCCTGATCCCGGTCGCCGGCATCCTGGACGTCCTCGACAACTACGCCTTCGTGCGCACCACCGGCTACCTGCCCGGCGTCAGCGATGTCTACGTCTCGCTCGGCCAGGTCAAGAAGTACAACCTGCGCAAGGGCGACGCGGTCGTCGGCGCCATCCGCCAACCCCGCGAGGGCGAGGGCGGCGGACGCCAGAAGTACAACGCAATCGTCAAGGTCGATTCGATCAACGGCCAGAGCGTCGAGGAGGCCGCGGCGCGGGTGGAGTTCCAGAAGCTCACCCCGCTCTACCCGACCGAGCGCCTGCGCCTCGAGACGGAGCCGGGCAAGCTGACCCAGCGGATCATCGACCTGGTCGCCCCGATCGGCAAGGGCCAGCGCGGCCTGATCGTCGCACCGCCCAAGGCCGGGAAGACCATCGTCCTGCAGCAGATCGCCAACGCGATCGTGCAGAACAACCCCGAGGTCCACCTCATGGTCGTCCTGGTCGATGAGCGTCCGGAGGAGGTCACCGACATGCAGCGCACCGTCCGCGGCGAGGTGGTCGCCTCCACCTTCGACCGCCCGGCCGAGGACCACACGACCGTCGCCGAGCTCGCGATCGAGCGCGCCAAGCGCCTGGTCGAGCTGGGCCACGACGTCGTCGTGCTGCTCGACTCCATCACCCGCCTCGGCCGTGCCTACAACGTGACCGCGCCGGCCTCGGGTCGCGTGCTCTCGGGCGGCGTGGACGCCTCGGCGCTGTACCCGCCGAAGAAGTTCTTCGGAGCGGCGCGCAACATCGAGAACGGCGGCTCGCTGACCATCCTCGCAACGGCGCTCATCGAGACCGGATCGAAGATGGACGAGGTGATCTTCGAGGAGTTCAAGGGCACGGGCAATATGGAGCTGCGGCTCTCGCGCCACCTCGCCGACAAGCGGATCTTCCCCGCCGTCGACGTGAACGCGTCCGGCACCCGCCGCGAGGAGATGCTGCTCAGCGCCGACGAGGTCAAGATCACCTGGAAGCTGCGCCGCGCCCTCGCCGGGCTCGACCAGCAGCAGGCGCTGGAGATCATCCTGTCGCGCTTGAAGGAGACGACGTCGAACGTCGAGTTCCTGATGCAGGTCTCGAAGTCGGCGGTCGGCCCGACCACCGCCGGCCACGGCAACGGCCACCACTAGCGCCCCGACGTCCGCGGTCGCCCCTGTCATCGGGGGCGGCCGCGGACGTTTTCGCGTCCCCGGGGCGAGCAGCCCCACCCCCGAACCACACCCGGAAGCCAGGACCCCATGTTCGAATCCGTCAGCGTCCTCCTCGCCGAGCACGAGGATCTCCAGACGCAGCTTTCCGATCCGGCTCTGCACGCCGATGCCGCGCGCGCCAAGAAGGTCAACCGGCGATACGCGGAGCTGAGTCGGATCGCGGCGGCGCACTCCGCGTGGATTCAGGCGGGCGAGGACCTGGAGGCGGCGCGCGAGCTCGCCCGCGAGGACGAGGCGTTCGCCGAGGAGATCCCCGAGCTCGAGGAGTCGCTGCGCGTGGCCCAGGAGAAGCTGCGGCGCCTCCTCATCCCGCGCGATCCGGACGACGGCCGCGACGTGATCATGGAGATCAAGGGCGGCGAGGGTGGGGCCGAGAGCGCGCTGTTCGCGGCCGACCTGCTCCGGATGTACCTGCACTACGCCGAGGCGAAGGGCTGGAAGACCGAGATGCTCGACCGCGACGAGTCCGACCTCGGCGGCTACAAGAACGTGCAGGTCGCGATCAAGAGCACCGCCACCGATCCCTCGCAGGGCGTCTGGGCCCATCTGAAGTACGAGGGCGGCGTGCACCGCGTGCAGCGCGTCCCCGTGACGGAGTCGCAGGGCCGCATCCACACCTCGACCACCGGCGTGCTGGTGTTTCCCGAGGTGGACGCGCCCGAGGAGGTCGCGATCAACCAGAACGACCTGAAGATCGATGTGTATCGCTCGTCCGGCCCCGGCGGGCAGTCGGTCAACACCACCGACTCCGCGGTGCGGATCACCCATCTCCCGACCGGCATCGTGGTTTCGATGCAGAACGAGAAGAGCCAACTGCAGAACCGGGAGGCCGGTATGCGCGTGCTGCGGGCCCGCATCCTGGCGCGCCAGCAGGAGGAGATCGCCGCGGCCGCCTCCGACGCGCGCAAGACGCAGATCCGCACGATGGACCGCTCCGAGCGGATTCGCACCTACAACTTCCCCGAGAATCGCATCGCCGATCACCGCACCGGCTACAAGGCCTACAACCTCGATGGCGTGATGAACGGGGCGCTCGACCCGGTGGTCGAGAGCGCCATTCAGGCCGACGAGGAGGCCCGCCTGGCCGACATCGGCTCCGAGGAGACATGAGCCTCGAGACCGCCGGCGTCGATGCGCGCGCCCTGCTCGCGGACGCGGTCGGCCGCCTCACCGCCGCGCGCGTCCCCACTCCGGACGTCGATGCCGAACTGCTCCTCGGGCACCTGCTCGGGCTCGGCCGCGGCCAGCTGCAGGCGCGCCTCATCACGGGGCTGACCGTCGACGAGGAGCACGGCCGGGCCTTCTCGAGCGCGATCGAGCGCCGAGCGGCACGCGAGCCGCTCCAGCACATCACCGGAGTCGCGCCGTTCCGATCGCTCGAGCTAGCGGTGGGTCCCGGAGTGTTCGTTCCGCGCCCCGAGACCGAGGGCGTCGCGCAGATCGCGATCGATGCCCTGCGCGCCGTCGTGGATCCGGAGCCGGTCGCCGTCGACCTCGGCACGGGCAGCGGAGCGCTGGCGCTCGCGCTCGCGCATGAGGTGCCGCACGCCCGCGTGATCGGCGTGGAGAACGCCCCCGAGGCGTTCATCTGGGCCCGGGGCAACCGCGAGCGGCTCGGGCTCGAGAACGCCCGGATCGTCTTCGACGACCTCGCCCGGGCCCTGCCCGAGCTCGACGGCACCGTCTCGGTGGTCGTCTCGAACCCGCCCTACATCCCGGCCGCCGCACTCCCGCGCGACCCGGAGGTGCGTGTGTACGATCCGCCCGCGGCCCTCTACGGCGGTGAGGACGGGCTCGACGTGATCCGCTCGCTCTCGCGGACCGCGCTGCGCCTGCTTCGTCCCGGGGGAGTGCTCGTGATCGAGCACGGCGAGCTGCAGGGCGCCGAGATCCGGGCGCTTCTCACCGCCGACGGCTGGCGCGGGGCAACGACGCAGCGTGATCTGACGGGACGCGACCGCGCGACGCTGGCGGTGCGCTGAAGCATCGTCAGGCTCTGCTAATGTCATCGGCGGTCCGGCGGCAGTGCCGGGTTGACACGCTCAGGAGGCTCGCATCGTCGCTGCACGCGAACCGCGCGATCGTCCACGCCGTCGGCTGCGCTCGGCCCTGCTGATCGGCGTGGCCGTCCTGCTGGTGCCGGCGCTGGTGATCGTCGCCGGGCGGCTCCTCGAGCCCGGCACACGCAGTGCCCCCGTCGCCTGCGGGCCGTCGTCCGCGACGACCGTTGATTCGGAATCCGTCGTCGCCTCCCCTGTCGTCACTCCCTCCGGCGACGACTACCTGGGCAAGCACGCCTTCCTCCGCGGTGTGAACGTGTTCGACCTGCAGGCGCGCGTTGACGTCGGCGTCGACTGCACCGCCGCCAACCCGGTCGAGAGCTACGACTATCTCGCCGGCCGCGGGCTCTCACTGGTGCGGCTCGCGGTGCCGTGGTCGCTCCTCCAGCCGCAGGCCGACGGCGAGAGCACCGACGACGCGCTGGCGAAGGAACTCGATCCGGACGCCGTCGCCCTGCTCCGCTCCGAGATCGAGGCGATCGGCGCCGCCGGCATGCGGGTGGTGCTTGATCTGCACAACAACGGCACGTATCCGGCGAGCCAGGGCGAGCTGCCCGAGGGGACAGTCTGGTTCGGCTCGGGGATCTCGGTGGCGCAGGCGCAACGGGTCTGGACCCTGCTCGCGACGCAGTTCTTGGCCGACGGACGGATCGCCGCGTACGACCTCTTCAACGAGGTCAAGCGGGCGCTGGTCCCCGTCGCGACGTACAAGGCTTACATGCAGGCCGTGGTGACGGCGATCCGTGACACCGGCGACCGGCACACGATCTGGGTCGAGGGGATGCGCGAGGGGGCGACCGGAACGCTCGCCGCGATCGCGCCCGACGGTCCGTGGATCCAGGATCCGCTGAAGAGGATCGTCTACTCGCAGCACTTCTACCCCGGCGGCACCGGCACGACGCTCCGCTCGGTCAAGCAGGGTGGGGTGGAGGAGGACCTGTTCGTCGGCTCGTTGACCATCTTCGGGCGGTGGTGTCAGCGGTACACAGTGCACTGCTCCGTCGGCGAGGTCGGCTGGCCGAGCGACGAGAGCCTCGTGCTCGCCACGGGCGGCGTCGGTTCCTGGACAGACCTCGGCGAAGCTTTCTACGCGGTCGCTGACGTCTACGGCCTCGACGTCACCTACTTCGGCTCCACTCGTAAGCCGGACTGCGGCTGGCTGATGGCGTACTGCGGGGACGACCATGAGATCAACGACGCACGCTCGCAGAGCGCGGTGATCGAAGAGCATCTCTCGCGCTGAGCGCCCATGTCCCCCTCGCGGGAGGGGGTACCCCCGAATAAGGCTCAGTCGCGCGTCCCGCCCGCGGGCCTTCCTGAGAATGGGGAGGCGTGGGGCTCTCCCACGACCCACGTCCGGGAGGCGCACCGATGATCGGCGACCCATATACACGCGAGACCGCGGGACACCCCGCTTCAGCGCTGCGACGCGGGATACTCGCCGCCGGGGCGATCGGAGCAGTCGGCGCCTGGAGTGCGGCCGCCGCACCGGCGGCCGAAGCGGCCGTCACCATCTCTCAGGGCGAGCTCGACCGAATCGCGGTTGTCGCCTCCGTCACCCGCTTCACGGGCATCGACGCGACCGGCGCGGCGGACTCGAGCGCCGGGCTGCAGAAGGCGATCAACGCCGTCCCCGAGGGGGGCCTGCTGGTGATCCCGGCCGGTACCTACCTCGTCGGCACCTCGCTCTACCCGCGGCTGGCCAAATCGATACGCGTCAGCGCGCACGGGGCGACGCTGGTCGCAACCTCATCGAAGCCGATCTTCTCGGTGTCCGGGGCGTACGGCACTGTCCTCGCGGTCTCCGCTCTCGTCGTCGCCGCGCCCGCTGGGGCGACGGCCGTCTCGCAGCTGAGCGTCGCGGGCACTCCGGACTGGGCGCCGGGCACGATCGTCAAGATCGTTTCGGACGACCCGATCCCGGAGCGCCGCCCGGGCGACGGGGTTATGGAGTCCCGGCTGGGCGAGTTCGCGGTGGTGCGCTCCTCATCAGGATCGACGGTGGTGCTCGGCGGCGTGCTGCGCGAGACCTACAGCACGAACATCCGCGTCGCGCCGATCTCGAACCAGACGTTCTCGATCGAGGGCGGCACGCTGATGGTGGCGGCCGCGCGGGCGAGCGCCTCGAATGAGCCGCTGGTGTACTTCTCGCGCCTGCGCTACCCGCAGCTTCGCTCGGTGACGGTGACTCGCGCCTCGGGGCCGGTGTTCCGCTTCACCTCCTGCTACGGCTATCTGGTCGAGGACGCGATCGTGGGCTTCGCGACTGACGACGCCGGCTCGTCGATCCTCGGCTACGGCGTCTCGGACGTCAGCAGCAGCTTCGGGCAGGTCGACCGCGGTGTGTACTCGCACGTGCGGCACTCCTACTCCGACGACACCAATCGCGTCGCGGAGAACAGCGACCTCTCCGGCTACGGCCGCACCTACGGCACAGTCGTCTCGGGCGTGAATGCGCTGATGACCACCTCCAGTGCCTTCGACACGCACCACTGCTCGGAGGGAGTGACCTTCATCGGCTGCACGGCGACCTCCGGCATCGGTCAGGGCAGCCAGGGGCAGTCCGGCTACCAGCTGCGCGGGATCGGGCACCGGGTGGTGGACTGCTCGGCCCGCTTCGTCGAGAACGGGGTGATCGTGCAGGACGAGGCCAAAGGTGGCGACTCGCGCTCGCATCAGATCAACGGCTTCCGGGTCTTCGACGCCCGCGGAGCAGCGGTGCGGGTGGTCCGCAGACCCAGCGGGCACCCGAGGGCCGGTGTCTTCGACTCCTCGCCCACCGTGACCGCCTCCGACGTCTACGCGGAGCGCGCCGGCGCGCTCGTGGTCAGCTACAACGCCTCGGTCGTGCTCGTCGGCGGCGTGTTCCGGGCCGGTGCGAGCAACCCCGGCACCGGGGATTACCACGGCATCTACTCCGAGAACAGCCTGCTGCGGATCCGGGACACGATTCTGGACTTCGAGGCCAACACGTCCGGCATTCCCCGGCCCGTCGGCTCCGGCAGTACCGCCGGCGCCGTACCGGGGCAGCAGCGGACCGAGATCGACGGGCTGGAGGTGCGCAGCACGCCCGACGTGGTCGCGCGCACCTGGGGCGTCTTCAGCGGCACCGACCACCTGGTGCGCGCCCGCAACGTGCGCTTCAGCTACCCATTCCGCTACATGCCCGGCGAGAACCTGTCACCGCAGTCGTCGATCGAGTGGCGCTGCGACGTGCCCATCGACGGAGCGACCGAGGTCGCCACGTCTAGTGCCTTCGTCTGGGGCAACAACGAGGTCACCGCGGTGCAGAAGCGACTGCCGCTCTCGCCGGATCCGGTGATCATGGTCCGGATCGTGTCGACGAACACGCTGACGATGGCCGCTCTGCCGGCGAGCAGCGTCTTCGGTCAGCGGCTGCACCTTCTGCACGCGGGGGCGCGACCGGTCACCGTGCGGCACGGAGCCGCGGGGGGCACCGCGCTCACCGGGGGCCAGGACGTCGCGATCGACCCGGGTGGGCAGCTGATGCTGTTCTGGGACGGCGGGGTCTGGCGCCAGTCGGTGTAGCGGGCCGACCAGCGGTGCTCCGGCCGCTCAGGGGTGGACACAGTGCCGCCCCCGCGTCGGATCCTCGGCCGGCGGCTGCGTCTTCATCCGCTGGGCGGCGACGGCGACGGCGAACACCAGCGGCCAGAGCGCGAGCGGGACGCCGGGGTTGGAGAAGTGGCTGTGGATGGTGGAGATCACCACGAGCACCACCAGCAGAATGCTCACCGGGAAGACGACCGCTGCTCCGAGCGCTCGGCGAGAGCGCAGCACGACGGCGAACGCGACCAGCAGCAGCAGGATCTCGGCGAGGAGGCCGACCACTCCGCCCGCGATCACCGTGCGTAGCCACTCCGACTCGGGCGAGCCCCACACCAGCGACAGCGGTCGCACCGGCCAGTCCTTCTCGGCGGCCGCATAGACCTGCGCTCCCCAGCCGGTGAAGGGACGCTCGGCGATGGCGGGGAGCGTCTCGGTGACCCAGATATTGACGCGGTAGCCGATCGTCTGCGGCAGCCAGGAGTACTGGGCGATCACGTACTGCGACTGCCCGGACTGCTGCTCCAGCCGCGCGGCGATGCTCTGCCCGAACGCGAGCCAGCCGCCCACCAGCACGGCGACCCCCGAGAGCACGAGCACAGGCCGGGCCTTCAGCCGTAGTGCCGTCAGCGCGAGGATGACCGCCGCAGCGCCGATGGTCGCGAAGGTCAGCGTCGTGACGGCTCCCGCGAAGAGCACGGTGAGGGTGATGATCGGCCAGGCGGCGAGCTTCGTGCCGGCCGAGCTGACGACCAGGTCGACGCAGGACGCGGCGATGATGCAGGCGAAGTAGCCGCCGAGCGCGGTCCAGTGGCCGATGGTCGAGGTTCCGCGGATGTCCCAGCCGCTCGAGAGCCGCTCGGTGAGTCCGTCGGAGCTCGTGACCTGCACCAGGACCTCGTTGACGCCCGGCACGCGGAGCAGCTGGGCGATCGCGATCCCCGCGACGAGGACACCCGGGGCACTGAAGCCGCGGAGGAATGGAGCGAGATCCGAGGGTGCGCGCACGACCATGCGGACAGGGAAGGTGGCCGCATAAGCAACACCGACAGTGAGCAGGACGCCGATGAAAGGAGAGTGTCGCATCTCGTTCGCATTCAGCAGCTCGATCAGTCCCCAGGCGAGGAGGAGAAGGAGGAAGGAATAGTCGAGAGGAGTCAGTCTGACTCGGGCGAGAGGAGCCTTGTCCTTCCAGAGGAGTGCGAGCAGGAAAGAGAGTACGACGAGCAGGATGGTGACTCCCTGGAAAGGACCGAGAGCGTTGATCTGCACTCCCACGAGTCCCGCGGCAGAACCCAGAAAGAGGCCGACCGCGAGGGGTCTTCTCGCCCGACGAGGATCGCTCGGAGGCATTCCACGATGCGCTGCTTTGTGTGGCCCGTTCGGGGGGTCAAGCACTGATCGATTGTTCGAGATGAGATCGTCTTCCGTCGAAAGCGTGGTCCTCGCTGTGGAGCGGGGATATCACGCGGTGAGAAGGGGGTGTCAGGGGCCATTAGTCTAGGTCCGCGTCGTGATTCTTGCATGCCGCAGGACGAGGAGAGCATACTTCCGTGCCGAAGATCGACGTAGTCCACTGGAACCCCGCACAGCCACTCAGTCGCGCCCCCTGGGCACGACTCGTTCCACTCCGTAGGAGAGTCGACAACTTCGGTGATCTGCTCGGACCGATGATCGTGGAGCGGATGCTGCAGCGCGAGGGGATCTCGGCCGACGACGCTCGGGAACCGCGCCGCCTGCTCGCCGTGGGGTCGATTCTCAAACTCGCCCGGGAGGGGGACACGCTCTGGGGGATCGGCGCGAACGGCAAGTCCCTCGATGCACGGTTCGACTTCACCGACCTCGACGTCCGCGCCGTCCGAGGCCCCCTGACCCGCGAGTTCCTCCGGGCTCGGGGCATCGCCGTCCCCGAGGTCTACGGCGACCCCGGGTTGCTCGTCGGCACCCTCTGGAGTCGCGAGGAGCTGCGCCGCGGCACCCCTGACCGCGGGCTGAGCGTGCTGCCCAACCTCAACGATCTCCGCCGGATGCGCGAGGACGGCACCGCCCCGCGCGCCGAGGACGGCCTGATCGAGCCGACCCGGCCCGTGCGCGAGGTGCTGGGCGCGATTGCCGCCAGCGAGTTCGTCGTCGGCTCGTCGCTGCACGCGATCGTGGTGGCGGAGTCGCTGGGGATCCCGGCCCGGCTAGTCGCCTCGGCGAGCGAGCCCGACTTCAAGTACCGCGACTACTACGAGGGCTCCGGCCGCTCCGGCTTCACGCCGGCCGCCACCGTGGACGAGGCAATCGCTGCGGGTGGCGAGCCGCCCCTGCAGTGGCGTCCGGACGCGCTGCTCGAGGCCTTCCCGCGCGATCTCTGGACCGTGCCGCGCGATCTCCGGGGAAGCGGCGTCGGGGCCTCACGGTGACCATCGCCGGCGACGCCGCGCGCGGCGCCGCGGCCACGCTCGGGGGGCAGTGGATCCGCTTCGTCCTGCAGCTCGGAGCGCTCGCGGTCCTCGCGCGCATCCTGAACCCGGACGACTATGGAGTGGTCTCGATGGTCCTCGCCATCGCCGGAGTCGCGACGCTCCTCGGCGACTTCGGGCTCTCGATGGCCTCGATCCAGTCGAGCGAGGTCACCGAAGCGCAGCGCACCAACCTGCTCTGGATCAATGTCGTGCTCGGCCTGGTGCTCGGCGGGATCGTCTTCCTGCTCGCGGTGCCGATTGCGGCGTTCTACGGGCGCGCCGAGCTCATCCCGGTCTGCCAGGTGCTCTCGCTGGTGTTCGTGGTCACCTCCGTCACCGCGCAGTTCAAGGCGGAGGTCTCGCGCCGCTTCCGCTTCCGCTGGCTCGCCGGCTCGGACGTGCTCGCGCAGCTGGTGGCCTCGACGGGCGCGGTCCTGCTCGCCCTCGCCGGGGCCGGATACTGGGCCTTGGTCGCGCAGCAGCTGCTGGTGGCGGTCACGACGCTGGTCGTTGTGGTGATCGGCGCCGGTTGGCTCCCCGGCCTTCCCTCGCGGACCGGGGGCATCCGCTCCTTCCTGGGTTTCGGCGCGAACACCGTCGGCGTGCAGCTGGTCAACTACATCAGCGGCAACGCGGACAGCGTCCTGATCGGCCGGGTCTGGGGTGCGGGGGCCCTGGGTGTCTACGACCGGGCCTATCAGATCTTCCGGATGCCGCTGCAGCAGATCGCCGCGCCGATGACCCGGGTGGCGTTTCCGGTGCTCTCGCGGATGAAGGACAGTCCCGAGTTCGAGCGCTACGTGCAGCGGGCCCAGCTCGTGCTCGCGTACGTGATGGGCGGGGTCTTTTTCGCCGCCGCCGCGCTGGCCGACCCGATCATGGAGATCGCCCTCGGCCCCGGCTGGGACGACTCGAAGACGATCTTTCGGATTCTCGCGATCGGTGGCGTGTTCCAGGCGCTGGGTTTTGTCTACTACTGGGTGTTCCTGGCCAAGGCGCTCACGGGCCTGCAGCTGCGCTTCAGCATCGTCTCGCGCTCGCTGATGGTCGTCTTCATGGCGGTCGGAGTGGTGTGGGGACCGGTCGGAGTCGCCGTCGGCAGCACGGTCGGCCTCGTCCTGAACTGGGTGGTGCTCTCCTTCTTCGCCGTGCCGCGCGCCGGGATCGAGGTGCGGGCGCTGCTGGTCCAGGCCGCCCGTCCGCTCGCGCTCGGTGTCGTGATCGTGATCCTCTCGCTGCCGGCACTGGGGCTGTCGGCGGGGCTCGGCGCCGTCGGGCAGCTGCTGATTGTGGGCGCGATCGACCTCGTGATCGCCGCGCTGGCGGTCCTGCTGATCCGCGCGTACCGCGAGGACGCCCGCCTGCTGCAGCACACGATCCTCGCGATTCGCCGTCGCTGAGGGTCGGCGGAGCGATCGTTCTCGGAGCGTCCGGCCGCGTCAGAGCGCGAGGGAGGCCCGCAGCTCGGCCAGGCGCTCGCGGCCGGTGGCGAGGTCGGCCAGCAGGTGCTCGCGCTGCCCGAGCAGGGCCTGGGCCCGCCGCAGCGCGTCCGCCTGGTCGGCGACGTCCTTCTCGGCGAAGGCGACGGGGAGGGGCGTCAGCGCGGCGAACGTGCGGCGCACCTTCTCGGGGTCGCCCGTGGTGAAGCCGAGGGGGACGGCGCCCTCGGTCATCCCCAGAATGAGGGCGTGGATCCGGTCGCTGACGACGGCGGCGCAGTCGCGGTAGAGCGCTCGGACCCGCTCCTCGTGGTCGGCGTGCGACACGGAGGCGTCCCAGTCGAGGACGGTGCCGTCGAGGTCCCGGGCGAGCTCTGCGCAGCGCTGCTCGTCCTCCTGCATCTGGTTGACGACGACGACGGTGGCGTCGAGCGAGCGGGCGAGGGCGCGGACAGTTCCGAGCCAGATCGGCCCGGGAGCGGGCCGGTCGCCGCGCAGGGTGACGGCGATGGTGCGCCGCCGGTCCGCGGGCAGGAACCGCTCGGCCGCGCTGCCCAGAGCGAAGGCCCAGTCCGGAGCGAGCGTCCCGACGCCCAGGTCGTCGCGGCTGTCCGGGTCGCGCCAGCTGGTCGTCCCGGTCAGGGCGAGCATGCGGCGGAACCAGCGCCGGGCGAGAGCGCCCTGGTCCCGCCGCAGGGCGATCCCGAGGGCGACCGGTCGGCCACCGCCCAGGCGCGAGCGGGTCAGCAATGCCGTCTGCCAGGTGGAGTTGATCAGGAAGCGGCGGTCGAGCACCCACTCGCCGGCGTTCAGCGCGAACCCCATCCGGGAGCCGCGCGGGCCGGCCGCGAGGGCGGCGCGCAGCCAGCTCGAGCGGGAGTGGTAGACGATGTCCTCCGCTACGAGGCCCAGGCCGGAGATGTACGCGGAGTGCGTGCCCGCGTAGACGTGCAGTTGCCCGCGATCGCGCAGGGCGTCGAGGTAGGCGCGGCGGAGCACCGAGTCGCCCAGGTTCTCCTTCTGGCCGCTCGGGTTGACGAAAATGCGGGTGCTCATGAAGTCTCTCCGGGTCGACGTGCACGAGCGACGGGGGCGTCGAGTGCGAGGTGGTAGGCGCGGGCGTACGACGCGCCGACGGCGCTCCACTCGCGCCCGGCGAGGGCGGGCCCGGAGGCGGGCAGGTCGGCGGTCGCGCGGGCGGCGGCGCGCAGGTCGTCTTGGCCGATCTCTCCGTCGAACATCCGCACCCACTCCTGGCCGACCTCCTGGGCGAGGAGGACGTTCGCGGGCGTGCGCGGGACGAGGACGGGACGGCCCAGCGAGAGCGCGACCAGGAGGATCCCCGAGTTGTGCATCTCGGTGTAGGGGAGGACGACCAGCTGCGCCGCCGTCATCTCGGCGACCATCTCCTCGTCCGGGACGAAGCCGAAGCGCGTCGTGACCCGGGGATCGAGAGCGGCGGCTGCTGCGATCCGCTCGGCGAGCTCCTGCGGCGCCTTGCCGACGACCCCGAGCGTGAGGTCCGGATCGTCGAGGCCGCGGAACACCTCGACCAGTCGCTCGATGTTCTTGTACGGCTCGATCCGGCCGAAGGAGAGCAGACGGCCGGGCTGGACCGGACGGCGGTGCTCGAGCGGGAGCACGTCGCGGTAGTGGCCGTGCGGGATGAGCATGGAGGGGGCGTTCCGCGGCACTGGCGTCACCCCCGTCAGGGTCACGAACAGGGTCGTCCTCCGCTCCAGCGCGGCCAGCAGCGCCGTCTCCAGGCGACCCCCGGGGGAGTGCGGCTCGAGGTTGTGCAGGGTGCGCACCACCTTTCCCCTGGTGATCGATAAGCGCACGAGAAAAAGGAGGAAAAGGAAGGTCCGCACCGCGGCGATCGGCGCCGATCGACCCCTCAGGAGGAATTCCGGCCAGTGTACGTGGAACGCATCCCACCGTCCCGCGATCGCTTTTCTCCAGGAGAAGAAGGAGAAGTCGATGTCGCGCGGGGCGAAGCGCGTCACCTGGTCGACGAAGCGGGTTGTCCCATCCGGCGCGGCGACGGAGAGGAGAACGCGAATCGTGTTCCTCTTCTGAGTGGTACCTATCACGGTGGGGGAGTGCCTCTCGACGTGGCTGAAATATGACGTTTCTTCTTGGCGACCAGCGATCGGGGGTCGGGCGAACGGGTGTCGTGCGATTATCGCGCACTGTCTGGAATGCTCGACAAGCACAGGGTAGAGCTGATCGAACAGGGTGGCGAGGTGAACGTTTCTCCCCTCGTTGTCCCCCCAACGGGTAGCACGATCGGGTTCGGCCGTGAATACCTCGGTGTTAGCGTCAGGTGATCAGTCTGGAGAGCGTTGCCCTGTGAAAGCACTGCCCGTGAAAGCACTCTACTTATCCGGCGCTCCACGCCTGTCGACCAAACCCTCGACGGAGAGTCTGGGTCCGCGGTCGCACATTCTCGGCGTGATCAACGGGCTCGAGCACAGCGGCGTCGACGTCGAGCGCTTCATCGTCGGCGACGCGATGCCCGAGGCCGTGCACGGTCAGGGCTCCGAGAGCCGGATGTCCGGGTCGCGGCTGTCCATCGTCGCGACCGACCTGTTCCGCCTGGTCTCCCGGGTCCGCTCGCGGTTCCAGCTCCAGCGCCGAGTCGCCGGCTCCCGCGCCGACTTCGCCTACGAGCGCTACGCACTGTTCCAGGAGCTGGGTTCCCTCGCCCGCCGCGTCACCGGAGCCGTCTGGGTGCTCGAGGTCAACGCACTCCTCGCCGTCGAGGCCACCAGCGAGCGTCGGGCGACCACCAGCCGTGCGCTCGCGGAGTGGATGGAGGGGCGCACCCTCCGCCGGGCAGACCTGATCGTCGCCGTCACCGACGCGCTCGCCGAGCAGCTCATCGCCCGCTACGGCATCCCGCGCGAGCGGATCCTCGTCGTCGCCAACGGCGTCGACCACACCGTGCACCGGCCGGCCGAGGTCGTGGCCGGGAGTGGCACCCCGCGGATCGGCTTCCTCGGCACGCTCTACCCGTGGCAGAACGTGTCCGCCCTGATCGAGCTCCTCGCGTCCGAGGAGCTGGGGGAGGTCCACCTCGACATCGCCGGGGACGGACCGGTGCGCGCGGACCTCGAGCGGCAGGTCCGCGAACTCGGCCTCGCCGACCGCGTCACGTTCCGCGGAAGGGTGCACCCCGACGACGTCCCCGCGTTCCTCGCCGACGTCGACCTCTGCTTTGCCGGTCACTCCAGCGCCAACGGCAGCTACTTCTCCCCCCTGAAGCTCTGGGAGTACCTCGCCGCAGGCAAGCCCGTCGTGGCGAGCCGCCATGACGTGACGGCCGACCTCCAGCGCGGGGGCTACCCCGTGGTCTGCTACGACTCCTCGGGCGAGGAGGACCTGCGCAGCGTCCTCACCCACAGCGTCCGCTCACTCCCCGAGCTCTCCCGGCTCGCCGCAGACCGCCAGCGCGATGTCTGGGCCGAGCACTCCTGGGCCCGGCGCGTCGAGACGATCGTCACCTCCGTGAAGGAGACCGTATGACAACCGCCGCGCGCACCGCGCTCCCCTTCGACCTCGGTCACGTGGACGCTCGGACGGCACCGGAGGTGATCGCCGAGATCCTCGCCGGAGAGCACCGCGGCCGGATCATCGGGAACCTCAACCTGCACGGCCTCTACATGGCGCAGACCGACGAGCACTTCCACCGGTTCTGCGAGCAGGCCGACACCGTGCTGATCGACGGTTGGCCGATCCTGGCGCTCGCCCGCGGCACGTCGACCACGTCGCCGCTGACCCCGGAGCACCGCATCGGCAGCACCGACTGGCTGTTCCCGCTGATCGAGAACGACGAGCCGCTCGTCGTCGTCGCCGTCGGCGGCACGGCGGAGTCGTCGGCCGCGGCCGCGGAGGACGTCGGCGCCCGCACCACGCGGATGACGTGGCTGGCCTACGACGGCTTCGACCAGCGGTGGCGCGGCTGCGGCGAGGAGCAGCCGCTCACCGAATCGCTCGCGCGCGCCGACCTCGTCCTCGTCGGAATGGGGATGCCTCGACAGGAGCGCTGGATCCTCGAGCACCGCGCGCTGGCTCCACGAGCCGCCTTCGCGAACGTCGGCGGCTGCCTCGATTACCTCGCCGGCACCCAGACCCTCGCTCCGCGCTGGATGGGAGCGCTCGGTGTGGAGTGGCTCTTCCGTCTCGCGCGCGATCCGCGCCGCCTCGCCGCGCGGTACCTCCTCGAGCCGCTGCAGCTCCTCCGGATCGTCCTGAGCGGGCGGAAGCGCTCGAAGCGGGCGCCCGACCCCTGTGACACGGCTCGGTCCACGGGCCGGCTCTCGACCGGGGCGACCCCCCGCTGAGTCGCCTCAGCCCTGGGCGGAGTACTTCGCCTCCGTGGCCGCCTTCGCCGGTCGCCACCACGCCTCGTTCGCCCGATACCAGTGGATCGTGGCCTCGAGACCCGCCTCGACGTCGGTGTAGTGGGGACGCCAGCCGAGTTCGGTGCGCAGGCGAGTGGAGTCGATCGCGTAGCGCAGGTCGTGCCCAGCGCGGTCGGCGACGTGGTCGAAGGCGTCCTGCGGTGCTCCGAAGGCGGTGAGGATGCTCCTGACGATCTCGAGATTGCTCCTCTCGCCGTCGGCACCGATGAGGTAGGTCTCGCCGATCTCACCGCGGTCGATGATCGCCCACACCCCGGCGTTGTGGTCGTCGACGTGGATCCAGTCACGGACGTTCGCGCCCGCCCCGTAGAGCTGGGGGCGGACGCCGTCGATGATGTTGGTGATCTGGCGGGGGATGAACTTCTCGACGTGCTGGTAGGGACCGTAGTTGTTCGAGCAGTTCGAGATCGTGGCGCGAACGCCGAACGAGCGCACCCAGGCGCGCACGAGCAGGTCGCTGGCCGCCTTCGTCGAGGAGTACGGGCTCGACGGGTTGTAGGGGGTGCGCTCGGTGAAGCGGGCGGGATCGGTGAGCTCCAGGTCGCCGTACACCTCGTCGGTGGAGATGTGGTGGTAGCGGACGTCGTGCGCGCGGACCGCCTGGAGCAACGTGAAAGTGCCGAGCACGTTCGTCTCGAGGAACGGCGTCGGGTCGTGCAGAGAGTTGTCGTTGTGCGACTCGGCCGCGAAGTGCACCACAAGGTCGGAGTCGGCGACCAGCCGGTCCACCAGCTCGGCGTCGGCGACGTCGCCCTCGACCAGCCGCACACGGTCGGCCACGGCGGAGAGGGAGGCGCGGCTGCCCGCGTAGGTGAGCTTGTCGAGCACGGTGATCCGCGCGTCGGGCCGCTCGCGCAGGGTCAGCTGGACGAAATTGCTGCCGATGAAGCCGGCGCCGCCGGTGACGAGGATCCGCACGGGTTCTCCTGGGGTTCGGGGAGGTCGGGGTAGCCGGGCTCAGCGGCCGGCGTTCGCGCCTTCGAGGCGCAGCAGGTGGTGCAGGTAGGCGCCGTAGCCGCTCTTGATCAGTGGCGCGGCGAGCTCCGCGAGCCGGGTGTCGTCGATCCAGGAGTTGCGCCAGGCGATCTCCTCGATGCAGCCGATCTTGAAGCCCTGCCGCTGCTCGATCACGCGGACGAACTCCGTCGCCTCGATCATCGAGTCGAAGGTCCCGGTGTCGAGCCAGGCCGTACCGCGATCGAGCACCTGCACGTGCAGGCGCCCCGCCTCGAGGTAGCGCTCGTTGATCGTCGAGATCTCCAACTCACCGCGAGCGGAGGGGGTGATCGTCTTCGCGATCGCCACTACGTCGTTGTCGTAGAAGTAGAGCCCCGGCACCGCGTAGTTGCTGCGCGGCTGCGCCGGCTTCTCCTGGATCGAGACGGCCCGGAACTGCTCGTCGAACTCGACGACTCCGTAGGCGCGGGGATCGGCGACCTGGTACGCGAAGATCACCGCGCCCTCGATCGTGGTGTTCGCCGCGAGGGCGGTGCCGAGCGCGGTGCCGTGAAAGATGTTGTCGCCCAGGACGAGGGCAACGGACTCGTCGCCGATGAACTCCTCGCCGATCAGGAACGCCTGCGCGAGGCCGTCGGGGGAGGCCTGAACGGCGTACTCGATCCGCATACCCAGGCTCGACCCGTCACCCAGCAGCGCGCGGAACTGCTCGTTGTACTCCGGGGTCGTGATCACCAGGACCTCGTCGATGCCCGCCATCATCAGGGTTGACAGCGGGTAGTAGATCATCGGCTTGTCGTAGATCGGCATCAGCTGCTTCGAGATGCCCTTGGTGATCGGCCACAGGCGCGATCCGGTGCCGCCCGCGAGGACGATGCCCCTCATCCGAGCCACCCGGCGCAGGAGGCCGGGGCCCGGCGGGCCGCCTGGGGGAGCGTGAAGGTCTGCGAGGCGAGGGTCACGGAGCCGACTCTATCGGCCGTGCCGCGGTGCTTGCGCAGGTCGCGGCGGCGGTCCCGACGCTTGTGGCGGGGACTGACGCACGCCGCGCCGCTCGCGTCGGGAGGCGGCGAGGGGGCCACTGCGCACGACGCCGCCGGCTCTGTTTCGCGCCGCTGTCTCGGGCGTGGCCGAGCCTCGGGATACCTTCTCGGACGTCCGTGGCTCCGCCTGCCGGGACGGAGAGAGGTACCGCCCTGTGTACGAGGTCATCGACCGTCGAGACGCTGCGCTCCTGCCGACCCCTCCCGGCTCGGGCCTGGACCCCCTGACGGAGAGGAACCGCTCGTGCTGACCATCGGGATCGTCGCCCTGGACGCCTGGCACGCGGCTGAGCTCGAGCGCGCCTGGCGCCGCGAGGGCCACCGCGTGATCGTCGTGACCGCCGACCCCGAAGGATTCAGCGGGGCCGAGCTGCGCGCCAGCCTCCTCGGCCGCCTGGTCGAGCCGGCCGGGCGGATCGGCATGGGGCCCGTCGGGCTCGCGGTCTTCACGCGCCGCGCCCGGCAGCTGCTCGCGCGCGAGCGACCAGACCTCGTCGTCGCGCTCCCCGGGACGGCGCTGGAGCTGCTCGGGCTCGCTCCTACGACGGTGCTCCTGGCCGATTGCGCTCCCGAGCCCGGTGTACCGCTGCGCCCCGCTGGACGCTCCGACCTTTCTGCTCGCTACGACGAGGAGCGCCGCCGCGCGGTCGTCATCGCTCCGACCGACCTGCTCGCGTCGCGGCTGTCGGGCGCTCCGGTCGTGCTGCAACTCGGCCTGCCGAGCGCGTCCTTCCCGACGCCGCCCGCGCCGGACGGACCGGTCCGCTTCACCGCAGTCGGGGGCGCCGGCCGCGATCACGGTGCCGACCGACTCGATCTGCTCGCCCGGCTCGCCGACACGGAGTACGTGAGTGTCGTCGACGACGGGTCCGGGATCGCCGACGACCTGGCTCCCGGAGTGCGCTGCGTCGGAGAGCAGGACCGCGCCGGTGTCGCGGAGGTGCTGCGGGGTTCGCACGCGTTCGCACTCCTGGCCCGCTCGACGAGCGGTGCGGCCGCAGGGCTCGACGCGCTGGCCAGCGGCCTGCCCGTGCTCACGACGGAGTCGAGCGTCCTCGCCGGCCTGTGCGCGGCGGGTGCGGGCGTCGTCGTTCCCGACGACGGGCGGCGCCGCGACTACGAGGACGCTGTGCTGCGCCTGCGACGCGACTGGTCCGCGCTCTCACAGGGTGCCCTCGAGCTCGCTCGGGAGCGGCCGTGGTCGGTCGCGGCCGAGGAACTCCTCGACCTGGCGGAGGGACGCGCCCGTGTCGCCTGATTCGACCCCGACTCCCGAGACCTCCGTCGTCGCCGCGCTCCCCAGCGCTGTGGCCCTGCGCCTGGCGGCCGTGCTCGTGCAGTACACCCTGCGCGATCACGACATCCGCAGCCTGATCGTCAAGGGCGAGGGGTTGCACCGACAGGGCATCCGGGCGCCCATGACGTCGGCCGACGTCGACCTGTGGGTCGACCCCGATCGCTTCGACGACGCGATCTCCCTGCTCGCCGAGATGGGCTGGCACCGGCGTGCCGAGGCCCTGAGCTGGACGCTCTTCGTCGACCACTCGATCACACTTGTGCATCCTTCCTGGCCGTGTGACGTCGACGTGCACCGCTCCTTCCCCGGCGCCTTCGAGGCGGACCGGGTCGTCTTCGACCGGCTCTGGGCCTCCAAAGAGGAGCTGCCGCTCAGCGACGAGGTCCTGCTCATCCCGGACTCCGCCCACCACCTGGTCCTGCACGCGTTGCACCAGTTGCGGAGCGCGCGCTCGGCGTCCTCGGCGACGATCCTCGCCGCCCTGGAGGTTCACGGCGCAAGCCTGCCGCAGAAGGGCAGGGAAGCGATCCGCGCCGCCGCCGTAGAACTCGGAGCGCAGACGCCGATGGCCGCGCTGCTCACTGCCTGGGGCGTGCCCGCTCCGGCCGAGGAACGCTACCGCCGTGCACAGGCGCTCTGGGACGTCCGCCGCCGCTCCGACCGGCACACCTTCAACTGGCTGCACGCTATCGCCTCTGCGCCCTGGCACCTCAAGGGGACGCTCCTGCTGCGCGCCGCCTTCCCCACCCGGGCCGATCTGGAGGCCAGCCACCCCGGTACGACCACGACACGCCGCCGCATGCGCCTGCGGTGGGAGCGGACCGTCCGCGCCGTCCGCGGCCTGCCCTCCGCCCTGTCCGGCTTCATCCGGGTGGCGCGGTCCGGAGCCGACGTCGAGCCGGAGCCGACCGCTCCCGCCCCGGAGATCGCCGAGGTCGCGGCGCCGATGGACGAGACTCCCGCCGTCGTCGAGGCGAGTGCGGGCACAGCCGCGGCGGTTCCTTCACCGGTTGACGACGCCGCTCCTCAACCGCGTCCGCGCGAACGCTTCGCCGTGGAGCACACCGAGGAGCAGGCCTACGTACTCGACCTCTCCCGCCCGGCGTCGCCCCCCGTCGTCCTCTCGCTCAGCGCGGACACCGTCTTCGAGGCCGTGATTCGGCAGCGACGAGCGCGCGACGAGGTCGTCGCCCTGCTCTCCGAGCGCTACAGCGTCGATCCGGAGACGATGGGCCGCGACGTCGACGCCGTCCTCGCAGTACTCGACGACTTCTTCCCCGACGCCGCCTCGGCCGGGGCGAGCACATGAGGGCTTGGGGCTCGTCATCGCTCCGGGTCCTCCACGTCCTGGACTCGTTCGAGGACGGTGGAGCTCAGCGCGTCGCCCTCTCGCTCGGCTCGTGGAGCAGGGAACACGGCTGCGCCACCGCCTACTGGGGCCGGCCCGGACCGCTCAGCGGCCGTGCGGCCCGGGACTCGGCGGTCTTCGTCGTCCGCGCCGCCGAGCAGAGCTTCGCCGCTGACCTGCGCGATCTCGCGCTGGCCGTCCGGCGCTTCCGACCGCACGTCCTCCACGCCCATCAGCGCCGCGAAGCGCTGCTGGCGCTCCTCGTCGGCTCCGCACTGCGCGTGCCCGTCGTCGAGCATGCGCATACGGAGCTACCCGCCATCGACCGGCGCGCGCTCTCGTTCCGCTCGCGACAGGTGTTCGCCGTCTCCGCCTCCGTGGGACGGATGGTCGTCGACGGCTACGGCCGCCCCTCGGCGCGCGTGGTGGTCACCGGCAATGCGCCGGCGAACGTGACCGCCGAGCCCGCGCAGGAGTCTGCGCTCGCCGAGCCGGTCGTGCGGGTCCTCGGCATCGGACGGCTCGCGGAGCAGAAGGATCCGCCGCGCTTCCTCGCGGCGATCGAGGCGCTGGCCCGGATCCGCCCCGTCGCGGCCACCTGGCTCGGTGATGGGCCGATGCTGCCGGTGCTGCGCGAGCGCGCGCGGGCGGCCGGAGTGGTCGATTTCGCAGGGCCGTCGAGCGACGTGACCGGCGCACTCGACGCGGCGCACCTGCTCCTGTCGACGTCGCGCTGGGAGGGGACGCCCCTGGTCATGCTTGAGTCGATGGCCCGGCGCCGCCCCGTGGTGGCGACCGAGGTGGGCGGGGTGGGCGAGCTCCTCGCCGACGGCAGAGGCCTGCTCCTGCCCGCCGACGCGGGAGCCGACGCGATCGCTGCGGCGCTGGCCGCGGCGCTGGAACGTCCGGACGAGCTGCTGCGGCATGCCGATCGGGCGAAGGCCTGGGTCGACGCGGTCGCGTCGCCGGACGCCGTCTTCGGACCCGTCCTCGCTGCCTATCGCCGACTCGGAGCCCGGCGGTGACCGCGCCGGCGCAGTCGGTGACCGTCATTGCACCCTGCTACAACGCGATCTCCCGGCTCGACGGCTTCCTCGCCGCGCTCGGTACGACCCTCGGGCCCGGCATGCGCGTCCTGCTCGTCGACGACGCCTCCTCCGACGGTTCAGCGGAGGTGCTCGAGCGCTGGGCCGCGGGGCGCGATGATGCGCAGGTCCTTCGCATCGACCAGAACGGTGGAGTCGCGGCGGCCCGCAATCGGGCGCTCGTGGAGGCCGACTCGGAGTTCGTCTGGTTCGTGGACGTCGACGACGAGTGGGATCCGGCGATCCTGCGCACCCTGACCGCCGAGGCCGAGCGGACGGCCGCCGACATCGTCGTCTGCCGTGCGCTGTACCGGACTCGGCAATCCGCCTCCGGCCGCGTGATCGACGGCCTCGACCGGCGCGAGCTGGTGTCGTCCGAGCACGCCCTCGAGCGGATGGCGTCCGGGCAGCTGCACGGCTTCCTGTGGAACAAGCTCTTCCGCCGGAGCGTTCTGCAGCAGGACCTCTTCCCGCGGCTGAGCTCCCAGTCCGACTTCATCGGCGTCCTCCGGGCGGTTCAGGCGTCGGAGCGGGTGCTCTTCGTCCCGGAGATCCTCTACTCCTACGTCTACACCGCCGCCTCGATCACCCGCCGTCGGGACCCGGATCTCGGTAACCTCCTCGTCTGTGCGGAGGAGATGCGCGCGGCACTCGCCCGGACGTTCGGGGAGGTGCCGAGGCCGCTGTCCGACTGGTTCACAACCTGGTTCTACGCGGTCCCCGTCGCCCTCACTCCGATCCGGCAGAACGCCGACCGCGCGCTGGTGAACTCGGGAGTCCGGCTCGGCTCCGCCGCGCTCCAGACCGTCGACCTGTTCCGTTCCGCCAGGAGACCGCGGATGCTCGCCCTGGGCCTGGTGCTCAAGCACCTACCCGCCGCTTTCACCGTCGTCAGCCGGATCCTCTACGCCGTGCACGACACCCACCGCCGACTCGCCAACCGCAGGAGCACCCGATGAACGGCCTGACCGTCTGCATCACCGCCCGGAACGCCGAGGGGACCATCGGTGCCTCGGTCCGCAGCGCCCTGGCCGCCCTGCCGCCCTCCGGCCGCGTCCTCGTCCGCGACGACGGGAGCGAGGACGGGACCGCGGCGGTCGTCGGCCGGATCGCCGATCGCCGACTGCGCGTCCTCGACGACGCCTCGCCGCAGGGGATCCCCGCCTCGCGCAACGCCCTCCTCGAGCAGGTCGAGACGCCCTACCTGGCGATCCTGGACGGCGACGACCGCGCTCTGCCGTGGCGCTTCCGCCGTCAGGGCCGGCTCCTGGCGCGCGGCGCCGACCTCGTCTTCTCGACCGTCATCATCCGCAAGCCGCCGATCCCGCTGCTCAAACCCCAGCTGCTCCCGCGCCTGTCGAGCCGCGCGATCGCCCTCGCCCTGCTCCTCGAGAACCCGCTGATGCATCCGACCATGACGGGCCGCACGAGCGTGGTCAGGGCGCTCGGGGGCTACCGCTCGGTCGCCGCGGAGGACTTCGACCTCTACCTCCGCGCAGTCACCGCCGGGCACCGCCTGCTGCGCGACACGGTGCCCACCGTCCTCTACCTCCGGCATGCGGGTCAGACGACGATCGATCCCGCGTGGATCCGTTCGAAGAGCGACAGCACTCTGGTGGCCGAGGCGTTCGCCGACCTGGGGCGCCGCGAACTCGGCTTCGCACCCGGCTGGTTCGCCTGGCGCCGCGAGGGCTTCCCGCCGGGGCGGGCGCCCGCCGACCTCCAGGTACAGCTCGGTGCCCTCCTGGACGCCGCCGAGTCGCTTCGGCCGTCGGAGCGCCGTCACCTGGCCGGCCTCGTCGCCTCCTTCCGCGCGCACGCCGCGCGGTGACCTCCCCCGCCCGCCCCCACTCCCGAGGAGTCCCGGCATGACGTCCTACATCACCGGCCGCATCGAGCGTATGCCCGCCAGCATCACCACGCTCGACGAGGCGGCGGATGCGGTGCTCGAGCTGTCCCGGAGCGGCCGCGACGAACTCGTCGTCACTCCGAACACCGACCACTTCGTTCGGTGGAAGCACTCGGGGGCGTTCCGCCGGTACTACGGCCGCGCGTCGCTCGTCGTGCTCGATGGAACGCCCCTGGTCTGGCTCGCGCGCTGGTACGGGCACCGCTCCGCAAGCCGCGTCACGGGGATCGACCTTTTCACCGAGGTCTGTCGGCGTGCGGCGCTCGAGGGTGCGCCGGTGGCACTGATCGGCGGACGCCCGGGCGTCGGCGATCGCGCGGCGGCCGAGTTGCAGCACCGCTTCCCCGGCCTCCAGCTGCCGGTTGTCGTCGCTCCCGAACCCGACGAGCTCGCCGACGATGCCTACCTGGCGCGACTCTCCGCGACCCTGCGCGCGGCCGAGGTCCGCATCGTCGCGCTCTGCCTCGGCTCCCCGAAGCAGGAGGAGGTGCGCGAGCGCCTGCTCGAGGTCGGCGGCACCGGAGCGGTGTGCCTGGGCGTCGGCGCCGCCATCGACTTCCTCGCCGGTGAGATCCCGCGGGCGCCGCTGCTGGTGCAGCGGCTCGGCCTCGAGTGGGCGCACCGGCTCAGCCGCGAGCCCGGCCGCCTCTGGCGCCGTTACCTCGGCGACGCCCTGCGGGTGCTGCCGAGCGTGGTCGCGGCGCTGCGCTACCGGTTGCGTCATGCCTCCCGCTGAGCCCGAGCGCGACGGGACGTCGGAGCTCCCCCTGGTCCTCGTCTGGAAGCGCGCCTGGCTGCAGGACTCGGAGACCTTCGTCCGCAATCAGATGCGGGGTCTTCAGCGCTGGCGCGCCCTCGGTGTCGGCCTCGAACTCACCGGTTCCGGCGTCCTGCGCGACAGCACGGACCTCGTCCTGCACGACCCGATCACCTCGCTGCGGCGCCGGGCTATCCTGCTCCGCTGGTTCGGAGTGTCGCGGCGGCTCGACGCGATCGTCGCGGAGCACCGGCCCGCGCTGATCCACGCCCACTTCCTCGTCGACGCCGCGTACATCGCGCGCTATGCGCGACGCAGGGGTCTCCCGTTGGTCGTGACCGGCCACGGCTATGACGTGACCAGTTGGCCCCTCGTGAGCGGAGCGCCTCGCCTTCTCCGGCCGCTCGCCCGCCGTCAGCGTGCGCGCGCGGCTCGCGCCGTGTTCCGCACGGCGCACACCGTGATCGGCGTCTCCCGGTTCATCGCCGACGGGCTGATCCGCTTGGGCGCCGATCCCGCGCGCACCGTCGTCAGCCACATCGGGATTCCGACCTCGGTCGACGGGGCCGCCCCGGACGCAGCCCGCGAGGGGATCGTCTTCGTCGGCCGACTCTCCGATAAGAAGGGCGTCGCCGACCTGCTCACGGCGGTGGCGGCCCTGCCCGCCCCGCTGCGCGAGGTCCCTCTCACCGTCGTCGGTGACGGCCATCTGCGCGCCACCCTCGTCGAGCAGGCGGCACGCCTCGGCCTGCGGGTGACGTTCGCTGGTTCCCTGCCGCCGTCCGAGGTCGCCCGGGTCCTCTCCGGCGCGGCCGTTTTCTGCGCCCCGTCGCTCACCGCGGCGAACGGTGACGCTGAGGGCTTCGGCATGGTCTTCCTCGAGGCCGCGCTCGCCGGAGCACCCGTGGTGTCGTACCGCCACGGTGGCGTTCCGGAGGCGGTGCAGGACGGCGTCACCGGGCTTCTCGTCCCGGAGGGCGACGTGCCCGCCCTCACGCGGGCACTCGCGGCCCTGCTCGGAGATCCGGAGCGTGCAGTACGGATGGGCCGGGCGGGCCGCGAGCGTGTGCTCGCCTCCTTCGACCTCGCCGAGCGCGTTCGCGACCTCGAAGACCTTTACGACCGGGCGGCCCGCCGGCTCCCGGTGACGACGAACGGAGACCGAGAATGAGCTTCGCCAAGCACGCCGTGGCTGAACACCGCCGCCGCCAGGGGGCCGCTGTCCCCGTCTACAGCCGTTCGACGGCTCCACTCCCGAGCACACGCACGGGCCGGCCGACCTTCTCCGAGGAGACGGCCGCGTCGGAGCGGGACGCCCACGACACCCGCCGGCGCCGCCTCCACTTCGCCGTCGTCCTCCTGCTCACCTTCACCATGACCTCGGGCGGCAAGATCGTCGACCTGTTCGTCGCGGGACGCGCGGCCTCCGACGGCTACTCGACCGGAGCGGTGAACCCGAGCTCCCTCGGCGCCGCCGTCGATGAGTGGGCGCCGACGCTCTTCCTCCTTGGCGTCGCTGTCATCGTCTTCCTCAACCTCAGGCGCAAACGGGCCAACCTGATCGGCCTGGTGGGCGCGGGCGTATACCTCGTCACGGCACAGCTGACCAACACGATCGCCGTCGGCGCTGTCAATCCGACGCCGAAGTACTGGGTGATCCTCGCGCTCGTCATCGCGCTCTGGTCGATCGCGCCGCGCTGGGACGACCTGCGGGTGATCGGTGTCGCCGTCGTCCTCATCGGTCTCGCCAGCCTGCTCACCGGACTCACCGACCAGGGTTGGATGCGCGAGGACGCCCTCCTCGCCGGTGAGACCAAGGCCCTGATCGGCACGCGCCTGCTCGCCGGCATCTTCCCGCAGATGAACGTGCTGGGCATGACGATGGCGCTGGGGCTGCCCTTCGTCCTGCTGCTGCGCACACGCAGGGCGCGCTACTCGGGGCTCGCGATCGTCCTGGCGAACCTGGTGCTCAGCGCGTCGCGGACCTCGTTGATCGCCGCGGGCATCACGATCCTCGTGGCGGTCGTTCTGCGCCTGGTGCGTCACCCCGGTACCCGTCGCGTTCTCGCGGTCGGTGCCGTCGTGACGGCCGCCACCGCCGTCGTGCTGCTCCCGATGCTGGTGCACGACCGTTCGGCCCTCACCAGCCGCGGCGCGATCTGGATGTCGTCGATGAGCGTGATCCCCGACCACCTGGTCTTCGGGCTCTCCACGAACGCCTTCACCAAGGAGGGGATCCTGCCCCGCCTGATCGGCCACACGCCGTGGCACGGACACAACCTCTTCGCCTCGACGATGGTCTGGGGCGGGCTCGTCCTGCTCGCCGCCCTCGTCGTGTTCCTCGTCAGCGTCCTGGTGCGCTCGCTCACCTACTTCGACCGCTCGATGGTCAGCTACCTCTTCGTCCTGATGCTGCTCGCGTGCTCGCTGGCCGAGATGCCCCTGCGAATCGACGACTTCGACGGCGTCTCGTGGCTGACCTGGATCGCGGTCCTCGCGGTGCTGATGGTGCCGGGCCCGCCCGCCTCCTCCGGGCAGGTCTGGCGGAGGCGACGCCCCTCGACGGTGGAGGAGGAAGCTCCGATCGTCCCGCGGTCCTCCGGCACCGGGCGGGTCCGGTGAGCCTGCGACGGACGACCGTCGATGCCACCACCTGGACCGCGATCTCGTTCGCCGTCGCCCTCGTCGTGCAGCTGGGGCAGTTCGCGCTGCTCGCGCGCCTCCTGGACGCCTCCGAGATGGGCATCATCGCGATCGTCGGCTTGCTGAACGCCTTCGTCGACATCTTCCTCGGCATGGGGGTCGCCCAGGCGATCATCCAGCGCCGTCGCGCGACCAGCTTCGAGCTCTCCTCGGTGTTCTGGCTCAACCTGTCGGTGGGCCTGGCGGTCACCGGGGTCGTGTTCCTGACAGCCGGGCCGATCGCCGCACTGCTCGGGTCCGCCGTGGCAGCACCGGTCCTCTCCGTCGCCTCGCTCGTCTTCGTCGGCAGCGCCGCCGGACAGGTCCCGCGGGCGGTGCTCGAGAAGGGCATCCGGTTCAAAGCGGTCGCCGTGTCCGAGACGGTCTCACTCATGGGCGGCTTCGCCGTCACGATCCTCCTCGCGTTCTCGGGCTCCGGCGCCCTCTCGTACGCCTGGGGCCTCGTCGCGACGGCGGCACTGCGCTCGGCGCTCGCCCTGCTGCAGGCGCGGCGCTGGTTCCGCCTGCGCCTACGGTTCCGGATCCGCGAGACCACGCGCTTTCTCTCCTTCGGCGTCTTTCAGACCCTTGACGGCATCGTGAACTATCTCGGCTCGAACGCCAGCTCGCTCGCGATCGGCCGCCTGCTGGGTCCGGCGCAGCTGGGTGGATACACGCTCGGCTACAACCTCGCGGTGAACCTGCCCGCGCGCGTCAACCCGATCGTGACGCGCGTGATGTTCCCGGTCTTCTCCTCCATCCAGCACGACCGCGACCGCGTCGCACGGAACTACCTCAGCGTCACCGCCGTGCTCAGCATGGCCAGCATCCCGCCCCTGACCCTGGTGGCGCTGCGTTCCGAGGACATCGTGCGCCTGTTCTACGGTCCGGACTGGGGCTGGATTGCCGGCATGACCAGCGCCCTCACCGTGGTGGGAGCGGTGCGGGCGATCGGTAACCCCGTCGGCTTCATCCTGATGGCGATGGACCGGGTGCGCTTTGGTCTGGTCGTGAACATCGCGAAGACGGCGATCACGATTCCCTTGATCGTCGGCGGGGGAGTGCTGTTCGGACTCGATGGGCTGATCGGCGGTCTTCTGGTCTCGAGCGCCATCGGCTTCCTCGTCACCTACGGCGTGCTGCGGGTCGTCCTCGGAGTGCGCCCCGGCGCTTTCCTGCGCGCCTGCGTGGCGGGCCCGCTGCTCGCGGCGCCGATGGCCGCCGTCCTGGTCCTGCTCCGGCTGCTCCCCGAGGGATCCCTCCTCCGCCTGTTCCCGGTGGAGCTGGCGCTCGCCGGACTGGTCCTGGCGGCGACCGTGCTGCTGGCTCCTGGCCGGGATCTCGCCGACGCGCGCTCCCTCGTCCTCTCGCGCCTGCCCGCCCGGTTCCGTCCCCGCTCCACCGACCCGGTCGACGTCGCCGTGGTGCTGGCGGCGGAGGAGCGCTTCGACGGTAGCGGCGGAGCCGTAGCGACGTGGGTCCGCGAGACGGTCTCACGGTCGCAGCTGCGGATCGTCGTGCACGCGCCGTGGTCGACGCCGACGCCGGGCATCGATGTCGCTCGGCACCGTCTCTACCGTCGGGTCTACTCCGCCCAGCGGCGCGCGGCCCTGCTCCTGGCCCGTCGACGCGACAGTGATCCCGCCGCGCAGCTGCGCCGACTGTCCCTCGGTGGGCGCCCCTGGTTGCTCCACCTCGCCCCGGCGCTGCGCCGCGTCCCGACTGTCTGGATCCACAACCGTCCCCGGTACGCCGTGCGGCTGCGCCGCCTCGGTTACCGCGGGCGGATCGTGGCGCACCAGCACAACGACCTGCTCGACCACCTCCCGCCGGATCCGATCGCCGCCCGTCCCTACCTCGACGCCGTGGACGAGTGGATCTTCTGCAGCGAGTTCCTCCGGGAGCGCGCGGTCGAGCGCTACGGACTGCTGGCGACGGCCGTGCTGCACAACGGCGTCGTACCGGCGGTCGATTCCGCGCCGCGTCCGTTCGGCCCCGTGCTGGAGGCGGTCTTCGCCGGGCGGCTGGTCCCCGAGAAGGGGGCACGCGAGGCGGTCGAGATCGTGCAGAAACTGAATGCGTGCGGTCGGGACGAGCTTCGCCTCGTGATCGCGGGCGCCTCGGGCCTCGGCGACGACGCGACACCGACCGCCTACGTCCGAGCGCTCGACGAGGCGGTCTCCGCCCTACCCGGGACGGTGCGCCGCCTGCCCTTCCTCCGCCACGAGGACCTGCTGGAGCTCTTCGCCTCCTCGGCGCTGCTGCTCTACCCCTGCCGGTGGGACGAGCCGTTCGGGATGGTCGTGGTGGAGGCGCTCTCCCGGGGGATCCCGGTCCTGACGGTCGAGCGCGGAGGCATCCCCGAGATTCTCCGCACTCCCGCGGGAGTGATCGACGGGTCGGTGCTCGTCGCGGCCGGCACCGAGGAGGAGGTCGCGGCCGCGATGATCCAGGCCCTTCCGCGCCTGCTCGCAGACCTCCGCGATCCGATCCGCCGCGAGGAGATTGCGGCGGCGTCACGCCGTCGCGCGGCCGTATTCGGCTGGCCGGACGTCGCGCGTCGGGCCGATGAGCTGCTGAGCTCTCCGAGGGTCTGACCACTCCGACCGACTGGGCCGGATCGGTCATCCGGCCGATCCGGTCGTCTGGGCGCCCCGGTCGTCTGGGCGCCCCGGTCCTCTGAGCGCTCCGGCCGTCTGAGGCGGGCTGATTGCTTGGGCGCCCCGGTCGTCTGAGCCGGTTCGATCCGGCCGTCCGCTGGCGCGAACCTTTATTCCGCGCCATACGGTGAGGATATGTCCGCCGCAGGTAATGTCGGCGCGCTATGGCATCCCGACCCTTCCTCATCTCCGAGTCCGTCCACCGTGACGGCTCGTGCTCCCGCCTCTCCCGCCTCTCCCGCGCGCTCGCGAACGGTCCCCGACCCGTTCCCCAGCACGTCTACGCCCTCCGATCCCTCTCCCTGAGCGGGCAGCGTCCCCAGGGGTGCTCGAGCGCCCCGAAGTCCCCCGTCCAGGCGCCGGGCTCCCCGGCGTCGACGCAGGCCGCAACGACTCCGAGAATCGGGGTCAACCTGCATCTCGCGCCAATCATGACGATCCTTCGCGGAATGCCCGCCGGTTCGTCACGGCGGGCCCCGGCCGCGAGCGCCCGCTCGTCCGCGACGGCGTCGGGGAGGGCCTGATATGGGCCGCCACGCCGATTCCATCACCGACACCGCGGTCCACGCCGCCGGCCGTCCGTCCACCGTCTCACCCTCTCGGCGAACCGGAACACCGGCCCCGCGCCGCGGTTCCTCGGCGCGGGCGAGACCGTCTCGCCCACTCGTCGATCCCGCTCAGCAGCGCCACGAGAAGGCGCTCTTGGTGTTCCTGGCCGTACTCGTGGCCCTCAGCGTCCTCCAGCTGTACACGCTCGGCCCGTTCACCGCTCCGGTCTCGTGGAGTCTGCTCTTCCTCCCGTACCTTCTGACCCGGCTCCGGGGCGCTCACGTCGACCGCGTCGTCGTCCTCGTCGCCTTCCTCCTCGTCGCGACGCTCTTCGCCCTGACCTACTCCCGGACCGCTGCGGTGGGCCTGCGCGAGTCCGTGTCCGTCCTCTCGTTCTTGAGCCCCTACCTCGCCGTCCGACAGCTCGGACAGAGCGCCTGGCGGATCGTCGGGCGCGCGCTCGCCTGGGCGACGCCCGTTTTCCTCGTCCAGGTCGCTCTCACCGTCCTCTTCCAGATCGACCCGGTCCAGGAGGCGGCGTACCTGCACTGGCCCAGCGCCGTGCTCTTCTCCGACGTGTACGTGCGCGACATCTACACGACCGCCTTCAATAACGTGCTCCAGGACAAGTCCGGTGGCTTCTTCCTCAACGGCAACATCGCTTCGATGTACATGGCCACCACCGCGATGCTCGCCTTCGCCGCCCGGCGCAAGGGCGGTCCGCGCGTGCTCGGGCTGACCGCCGTCGCGGGACTGGCCGGCGCCCTCTTCACCCTCTCGAAAACGGCGATCGTGCTCGCGATCGTCCTGCCGCTCGCCGTCGCCGCGGTTCGCGGCCTGAAGGGCAGGAGCCTGGGTCCGGTGGCGTGGATGATCGCCCTGCCCGCTAGTGCGGCCGCCGTCTACAGCGTCGCCGAGTTCTTCCCGCAGCTCGCGGAAGCAGGTCTGCTCACCCTCGGCGCACGAGGCGACTTCCTCCGGCTCGCGGCGAGCGCCTTCCCGGAGCACTGGCTCCTGGGGCTCGGCTACGGCGGCTGGGAAGATCTGTGGCACCTGCGAGCTTCCCAGTTCACGGCCCACAGCGAGGTGCGGCCCCCGCACAACCTGCTGATCGGGGCCTGGGCAAACGGTGGACTCCTCATCGCCGTGCCCGTCCTGATACTGCTCGTGACGGCGACGTGGCGGGCTCTGCGCCTGGTGCTCCGCGTCGAGAAGGGGCAGGCGTGGGCAGCAGGAGCCCTGGCGGTGGGGATCCTGTGGACCTTCCTGCACGGGATGGCCGACAACACCACGTGGTTCGGCGACCAGCATTCCCTCGCGACGCTCGCGATCGCTCTCGCGCTCCTCTCCGCGACCGAAGCGGAGACGGGGGAGCCGACCGCGGCGCGGATCCCCGCATCCAGCGCCGCACCGAGGGTGCCTGGCCGTGTTCCCACGAGGGTTCCGGGCCGTATCCCCACGCGGGTTCCGGGCCGTGCTCTGGCCCGATCCGGGACGATGCGCGGGCGGCCGGAGGCGCGATTGCGCGGCCACTGAGCGCGCCGCCGCGCCGCAACCGGTCGGGACACGGAGCGCGCCGGTATCATCGACGCGTTATGGCACGCATCTACGACTGCTCCGTCGACACGGACCTCCTGACCGGCACCCGTCTCGCGCGGACGGCCATCGGCCGTGGCGAGCTCGTGGTGATCCCCACCGACACCGTCTACGGCGTCGCGGCGAACGCCTTCGACGCCGCCGCGGTCCAGCGCCTACTCGACGCGAAGGGACGGACGCGGCAGTCGCCGCCGCCGGTGTTGATCGGGGACGTGGCCGCGCTCGACGCCCTCGCCGAGAACGTGCCGGAGGCTGTGCGCGATCTCGCGCGCGAGTTCTGGCCCGGCGGGCTCACCATCGTCCTGCACGCGCAGCCCTCCCTGGTCTGGGATCTGGGGGAGACTCGTGGCACCGTGGCGCTGCGGATGCCCGACAATCCCGTCACCATCGAACTCCTCGCCGAGACCGGACCGCTCGCGGTCTCCTCCGCGAACCGGACCGGTCAGCCCTCGGCCACGACAGCACAGGAGGCGTTCGATCAACTGGGCGACTCCGTCGACGTCTACCTCGACGCCGGTGCCGCGGGGTCGCAATACAGCGGCCGCCCGGCGGGAGCCAGCGAGTCCTCGACCATTGTCGACGCGACGGCCCTGAGCTTCGAGGGCGGCACACTGCGCATCCTGCGCCAGGGAGTCGTGTCGGCCGAGCGGATCCGAGAGGTCGTGGGCGATCTCCTCCCGGATCCGCAGGCGCAGCAGTCCGCGCCCGAGCCGATCACCACCGAGCCGGGGGCCGAGGCCGCCGGCACCGACGGAGCCGCGCCGGGGACCGACCCCTACGCGTTCGATCGCGGTCCCTCCGCCCGACCCGCCTGGGCTTCCGGCGCGCGACTCCAGGACGAAGCGGTAGCGGAGGAGGCGGCGCCCGACGCTGCGGCACCGGGCGAGGCGACGTCGGACGAGGCGACGTCGGACGAGGCGACGTCGGGCGAGGGAGCTTCCTCCGGGAGTCCCGGCGCCGGTCCCACACGCAACGACCCCGCCGCGGGTGAGTAGCCGGTGATCACCTTCGCCCTCGTCTCGCTCGCGGTCGCGCTCGTGACCGGAGCGCTGTCGTGGGTCATCTGGCGGCTGAGCCTGAAGTATCGGCTGTACCCGAAGATCCGCGTCCGCGATATGCACACCCGGCCGACGCCGCGCCTGGGCGGCATCGCGATGTTCCTCGGGATCCTGGTCGGCTTCGGCGTCGCCTCGCAGCTGCCCTACTTCCGGCTGGTGTTCGCCAATCCCGAGCCGATCCTCGCCATCCTCGGCGCGAGCCTGCTCATCGTCCTGATCGGCGTGGCCGATGACATCTGGGACCTGGACTGGACGACGAAGCTCGCCGGCCAGCTGATCGCGGCAGGCCTGATCGCCTGGAAGGGCGTACAGATCGTCTCGCTGCCGATCGGCGGGCTGACGGTCGGTTCGCCGTGGATGTCGCTGATCATCACGGTGCTCGCGATCGTCCTCGTCACCAACGCCCTCAACTTCATCGACGGTCTGGACGGGCTCGTCGCCGGCGTCGCTCTGATCGCCAACGGCGTCTTCTTCCTCTACAGCTATCTGCTGGTCCAGCAGACCTCGCCGACCGACTACTTCAACCTCGCCTCGCTGATCGCCGTGGTGCTGGTCGGCGCGTGCGCGGGATTCCTCCCGATCAACTGGCGGCCCGCCCGGATGTTCATGGGCGACAGCGGGGCGCTCCTGGTCGGGATGCTGATGGCCACCTCCGCCATCGCGGTCACCGGGCAGATCGACCCCGCGCAGCTCGCGGCGAAGGAGCTGTTGCCTGCGTTCATCCCGATCATCCTGCCGTTCGCCATCCTCGTGGTGCCGCTGATGGACTTCGGCCTCGCCGTGATCCGCCGCCTGCGCGCCGGCAAGTCCCCGTTCAGCGCCGACAGGAAGCACCTTCACCACCGCTTGCTCGATATGGGGCACTCGCACCTGCATGCCGTCCTGATCTTCTACGGCTGGACCGCCGTCGTCGCCGTCAGCTGCCTCTTGATGTTCGTCGTCGATGTGCTCTGGGTCCCGCTCGTCTTCCTCAGCATCGGACTGCTGGCGTGCACGGTCGTCACGCTCGCGCCGCTCAGCCGCCGCAAGCGCTTGGAGGCTGCTGCGCAGTCGGCTGAGGCCTCGCCCGTCCTCGATCCCCTCGACCGCGCGTCCTCGACGGAGCAGCTCCGTCCGCCGGCCGGACTCCCGATCGATCGGGACACGACAGCGCCGATCGTGGCGCAGAAGGAAGCATCATGACCGGAGCCTCGCCGGCCACCCCCCGCCCCCAGCCCGCCTCTGTCCCCGTCCTGCGCCGAGCGCTCGGCGTCGGTGGCCTCTTCGTGCTCGCCCTCGCGGTGCTCGGTACCATCGTCGGCGGGCTCGCCGCCGGGGGAGAGGGCGCGATCGGCGCCCTGCTGGGCGCGATCGTCGGCGGAGTGATGGTCCTGCTCACGGCCGCGAGCATCCTCGTCGCCAACCGGCTCGACATCGGCGGCTTCTTCGCCGTCGTGCTGGGCACGTGGCTCGCCAAGTTCGTCCTGTTCGTGATCGCGGCCCTGGTGCTGCGCGGCCAGCCCTGGCTGGACAGCACAGCGATGTTCGTCACGATCATCGTCGCCGTGCTCGGCTCGCTGGTGATCGACGTGATCGTCGTCTCGCGCTCGCGCATGCCGAATGTGAGCGACATCGCCCGATGAGGATGCGCCGGACGCTTCCTGAGAGGACCACGATTCGGCTCTCGCCGCGTTCTGTTGCTACAGTAGGGACGAATCCCGCAGGCGAACGTGTCCTCAGATCGTCTCATCGTTGATGGCGGTCGTCGAGTACGTGCGCCGTCCGAGCGGAAAACCCCACCTTTCGTCGTCGCGAGAGCGTTGCGTCCGAATGATTCGATTCGGTCGGCTGCAACGTGCCACGCCCCGAATTCCAGGAGCTAGCGCTGTTTGCTAACGCTGTGACCCTGTTGGTCTCGTCCTCGACCGGTGAGAGTGACTTCCACACCCCGTCGATCTCCGAGTTTTTCCCGCCCGGTTTCCTCTTCGAGGGAACCCCTTTCGAGATCAACCGCGTCATGCTGGTCCGCTTCATCGCGGTCATCGCCCTGATGCTGTTCTTCTGGCTCGGGACGCGCAAGCTGCGCCTCGTCCCCGGCCGTTTCCAGAACGTCGTCGAACTCGCGTTCGACTTCGTCCGCGTCACCATCGCGAAGGACATTCTCGGCGAGAAGGACGCCCGCCGCTTCCTCCCGATCCTCGTGACGATCTTCTTCGCGATCATCTCGATGAACCTGACCGGCATCGTCCCGTTCCTCAACATCGCGGGAACCTCCGTGGTGGGCATGCCGCTCTTCCTCGGCCTGGTCGCCTACGTGACCTTCATCTACGCGGGCATCAAGGACCGGGGGATGGGCTTCTTCAAGAACGCGCTGTTCCCGCCCGGAGCGCCGTTCCTGATCTACTTCATCCTCACGCCGATCGAGCTGCTGCAGACGTTCATCATCCGTCCGCTCTCGCTCGCGCTGCGGCTCGTGATGAACATGATCGTCGGCCACCTCCTGCTGGTGCTCTGCTTCTCCGCCACGCAGTTCTTCCTCTTCAGCTCCCAGATCGACCCGGGCTTCAAGCTCTTCGGCGTCGTGACCTTCGCCTTCGGCGGGGCGTTCACACTCTTCGAGCTTCTCGTCGCCGTGCTCCAGGCCTACATTTTCACCCTCCTCGCTGCGGTCTACATCCAGTTGGCCGTCGCCGAGGAGCACTGACCCCACTACGGCGGGCTCCCGCTCGCGCACACGATCACCACCTCGGTGTTCCTATGACCACCCACTGAAAGGACCCACTCGTGGACTCAGTCACCGTTCTCGCCGAACTCACCGGCAACATCGCGACGGTCGGTTACGGCCTCGCAGCGATCGGCCCCGGCATCGGTGTCGGCATCGTCGCGGGCAAGACCGTCGAGGCGATGGCACGCCAGCCCGAGATGGCCGGCCGCCTCCAGACCACGATGTTCCTCGGCATCGCGTTCACCGAGGTGCTCGCGCTCATCGGCCTCGCCACCTACTTCATCTTCGCGGCGTAGTCGTGGTCGGCACCGCTGTGAACATCGCTGCGGAAGAAGGTGACGTCCCCGCGGTCATTCTGATCCCGGAGTTCTACGACTTCTTCTGGTCGGGGGTGATCTTCCTCATCCTGCTGTTCTTCTTCTGGAGGCTGGTCCTGCCGCGCCTGCAGAAGATGCTGGATGCGCGCTCCGCCGCTATCGAGGGCACTATCGCGAAGGCCGACGAGGCTCAGCGACACGCCGAGGCCGCCCTCGAGAAGTACACCGCTCAGCTGGCCGAGGCACGCGCCGAGGCCGGAGCGATCCGCGAGAAGGCGAACGTCGACGGCACCGCGATCGTGGCGGCGAAGAAGGAGCAGGCGCAGGTCGAGGCCGAGCGCATCCTCCACAACGCGCACGCCCAGATCGAGGCGGACCGTCAGGCCGCTGTGGTCTCGCTCCGCTCCGAAGTCGGAACCCTCGCCATCGACCTCGCCTCCGGCGTGATCGGCGAAAGCCTCAACGACGACGCGAAGGCGTCCGCAATCGTGGACCGCTTCCTCGCCGACCTCGAGGCCTCGGAGAAGGCGAACAACTGATGGGCAGCGCGTCACGACAGGCTCTGGCCGCCGCGAAGGCGGAGCTGGCCGCCTTCAGCGGCCACGTGTCGCTCGGGGCGGCTCAGCAGCTCTTCGAAGCGGCCCGTGTCATCGACTCGCAGGCTCAATTGCGCTCGGCCCTCTCGGACCCGAGCGTCGAAGCAGCGAGCAAGCGCGCCCTCGTGGCCCGCGTGTTCGCTCCCTTCGACGCCAACGCGAAGCGTCTGCTCACCGTCATCGCCGGTCACCGCTGGTCGAGCCCGAGCGACCTGGTCGCCGGCATCGAGGAGGTCGGAGTTCGCGCGATTGCCTCCTCCGCCCCCGCGGGGGTGTCGATCGAGCGCGAACTCCAGATGTTCGGTGCGGTCGTCTCGTCCGATGCCGGCCTGGAGCTGGCCCTGGGCAGCAAGCTCGCCGCGGCCGACTCCAAGGTGTCACTCGTGCAGCGCCTCCTCGAGGGCAAGGCCTCGGCCGAGACGCTCGCGATCCTCCGGCAGCTGGTCGCGCACCCGCGCGGTCGCCGCATCCCGGAGCTCGTCCGCTTCGCCGCAGGCGTAGTAGCCGACCAGGGTGGTTTCACCATCGCCACGGTCTCTGTTGCTTCGCCGCTCGCGCCGCACCAGCTCGACCGGCTCCGGTCGGCACTATCGCGCCAGTACGACCGCCCCGTCTCCGTCAACATGCTGGTCGACCCCTCCCTTCTGGGCGGGATGCGCCTGCAGGTAGGCGACGAGGTCATCGACGGCACCGTTTCCGCACGGTTGTCCGACCTGAAGCTCCAGCTCGCGTCCTGACGGGCGCACGTATCCTGAGAGGGCACCGCCCTCGACCCCCGCACCATCCAGGTCAGGCCCCGACGACCTCTTCGGCTCGCACGGACCCAACGAATAGGAATTCCCATGGCAGATATCACCATCAGCCCGGATGAGATCCGCGACGCGCTGAAGGACTTCGTCTCGTCGTACGAGCCGGGCAAGGCCTCCACCACCGAGGTCGGCTACGTCATCGACGCCGCCGACGGCATCGCCCACGTCGAGGGCCTCCCCGGCGTCATGGCCAACGAACTCATCCGCTTCTCCAACGGCGTCCTGGGCCTGGCTCAGAACCTCGACGAGAACGAGATCGGCGTCGTCGTGCTCGGCGAGTTCTCCGGCATCGAGGAGGGCATGGAGGTCACCCGCACCGGCGAGGTCCTCTCCGTCCCGGTCGGCGACGGCTACCTCGGCCGCGTCGTCGACCCGCTCGGCAACCCGATCGACGGCCTCGGCGACATCGCCTCCGAGGGTCGTCGTGCGCTCGAACTCCAGGCCCCCGGCGTCATGTCGCGCAAGTCGGTCCACGAGCCGCTGCAGACCGGCATCAAGGCGATCGACGCGATGATCCCGGTCGGCCGTGGGCAGCGCCAGCTCATCATCGGCGACCGCCAGACCGGTAAGACGGCGATCGCGATCGACACGATCATCAATCAGAAGGCCAACTGGGAGTCGGGCGACGCGAACAAGCAGGTTCGCTGCATCTACGTCGCGATCGGCCAGAAGGGCTCGACCATCGCCTCGGTGAAGGGCGCGCTCGAGGACGCCGGGGCGATGGAGTACACGACGATCGTCGCGTCCCCCGCATCCGACCCCGCCGGTTTCAAGTACCTCGCCCCGTACACCGGCTCGGCCATCGGCCAGCACTGGATGTACGGCGGCAAGCACGTCCTGATCATCTTCGATGACCTGTCGAAGCAGGCCGAGGCCTACCGCGCCGTGTCGCTCCTGCTGCGCCGTCCGCCGGGACGCGAGGCGTACCCGGGTGACGTCTTCTACCTGCACTCCCGCCTGTTGGAGCGTTGCGCGAAGCTGTCGGACGAGCTCGGTGCCGGATCGATGACGGGCCTGCCGATCATCGAGACCAAGGCGAACGACGTTTCCGCGTATATCCCGACCAACGTGATCTCGATCACCGACGGCCAGATCTTCCTCCAGTCCGATCTCTTCAACGCCAACCAGCGTCCGGCGGTCGACGTGGGCATTTCGGTCTCGCGGGTCGGCGGCGATGCACAGGTCAAGTCGATCAAGAAGGTCTCCGGCACGCTCAAGCTCGAGCTGGCGCAGTACCGCTCGCTCGAGGCGTTCGCAATGTTCGCCTCCGACCTCGATGCAGCCTCGCGTCGTCAGCTCGCCCGCGGTGCCCGCCTCACTGAGTTGCTCAAGCAGCCGCAGTACTCGCCGTACCCGGTCGAGGAGCAGGTCGTCTCGATCTGGGCCGGCACGAACGGCAAGCTCGACGAGGTGCCGGTGCCGGACGTGCTGCGGTTCGAGCGCGAGCTCCTGGATTACCTGGGCCGCAATACTCAGGTCCTCAGTACCCTCCGCGACACGAACGTGCTCTCCGACGACACCGTCGCCGAGCTGAACCGTGCCGTCGATGGCTTCAAGCTCGAGTTCCAGACCGGTGAGGGCAAGCCGCTCGCCTCGGTCGGACGCGAAGAGCATCAGGCGATCGCGGCCGACGAGGTCGGCCAGGAAAAGATCGTCAAGGGCCGTCGCTGACCAGCGGCACCCCGACGATTCGCCACTTCTAGGACAACAGGAGACACATGGGAGCGCAACTCCGGGTCTACCGGTCGAAGATCCGCTCGGCCCAGACGACCAAAAAGATCACTCGGGCCATGGAGCTGATCTCGGCCTCGCGCATCCAGAAGGCGCAGAACCGCGTCGCTGCCGCGGCGCCGTACTCGAACGCGATTACCCGTGCGGTGTCCGCTGTCGCGACCTACTCGAACGTCGAGCACCCGCTGACGACCGAGCGCGAGAAGTTGGACACGGCCGCGATCGTGATCTTCACCTCCGACCGCGGCCTCGCCGGCGCCTTCTCCTCGAGCGTGCTCAAAGAGGCCGAGGAGCTGGCCGCTCTGCTGCGCAGCGAGGGCAAAGAGGTCGTCTTCTACCTGGTCGGGCGCAAGGCGAACGCGTACTTCTCGTTCCGGAAGCGGGCGAGTGTCCGCGTCTGGACGGGTGGCACCGACCAGCCCGTGTTCGAGACGGCGAAGGAGATCGCGGACGCGGTCGTCGAGTCGTACAACCTCGATGACGAGGAGGGCGGTGTGGACGAGATCCACCTCGTCTACAACCGTTTCGTCAGCATGGTCACCCAGCAGCCGACCGTCGTCCGGCTTCTGCCGCTCGAGGTCGTCGAGGGCGTCGAGGAGCAGAACAGCGAGTTCTACCCGCTGTACGAGTTCGAGCCCGATCCCGAGACGGTGCTCGACCGCCTCCTGCCTGTGTACGTCGAGAGCCGCATCTTCAACGCGATGTTGCAGTCGGCGGCCTCGGAGCACGCGGCGCGCCAGAAGGCGATGAAGTCGGCGAGCGACAACGCGGACACGCTGATCAAGACGTACACCCGCCTCGCCAATAACGCCCGCCAGACCGAGATCACGCAGCAGATCGCCGAGATCGTCGGCGGCGCCGACGCCCTGTCCTCCTCCAAGTAGGACGACTCCCCGCAGTTTCGACTCCGCCCTCCGGGTGCGGTGAGACCACAGAAGGAAGAAGCAATGACACTGACCGCACCTGAGGCGGCGACCGGGACGTCGGGCGGGGCCATCGGCCGCATTGCCCGCGTCACCGGCCCCGTCGTTGACATCGAGTTCCCCCACGACGCGATCCCCGAGGTCTACAACGCGCTCTACACGCACGTCGAGGTCGAGGGCGTCTCGAGCAAGCTGACCTTCGAGGTCGCGCAGCACCTGGGCGACGACCTCGTCCGCGCCATTTCACTCAACCCCACCGACGGACTCGTCCGCGGCCAGGAGGTCCACGACACCGGGCTGCCGATCTCGGTTCCGGTCGGCGATGTGACCAAGGGCAAGGTCTTCAACGTGATCGGCGAGGTGCTCAACGCCGACGCCGACGGGAAGATCAACGGCGAGTCGTTCGAGATCACCGAGCGCTGGCCCATCCACCGCAAGCCGCCGGCGTTCGACCAGCTCGAGTCCAAGACCGAGCTGTTCGAGACCGGCATCAAGGTCATCGACCTGCTCACCCCGTACGTCCAGGGCGGCAAGATCGGTCTGTTCGGTGGGGCGGGCGTGGGCAAGACCGTCCTCATCCAGGAGATGATTCAGCGCGTCGCGCAGGATCACGGCGGAGTGTCGGTGTTCGCCGGAGTCGGCGAGCGCACCCGTGAGGGCAACGACCTCATCGCCGAGATGGAGGAGGCGGGCGTCTTCGACAAGACCGCCCTCGTCTTCGGCCAGATGGACGAGCCGCCGGGAACGCGTCTGCGGGTCGCCCTGTCCGCCCTGACCATGGCGGAATACTTCCGTGATGTGCAGAAGCAGGACGTGCTGCTCTTCATCGACAACATCTTCCGCTTCACGCAGGCCGGTTCGGAGGTGTCGACCCTCCTGGGCCGCATGCCCTCCGCGGTGGGCTACCAGCCGAACCTCGCCGACGAGATGGGCGTGCTCCAGGAGCGCATCACCTCGACGCGTGGACACTCGATCACCTCCCTGCAGGCGATCTACGTCCCCGCCGACGACTACACCGACCCGGCTCCGGCGACCACCTTCGCCCACCTCGATGCCACCACCGAGCTCTCCCGCGAGATCGCGTCGAAGGGCCTCTACCCGGCCGTCGACCCGCTGACGTCCACCTCGCGCATCCTGGACCCCCGTTACCTGGGTGCCGACCACTACCGCGTAGCGACGAACGTGAAGCAGATCCTGCAGAAGAACAAGGAGCTGCAGGAGATCATCGCGATCCTCGGTGTTGACGAGCTCTCGGAGGAGGACAAGATCACGGTGTCGCGTGCGCGCCGGATCCAGCAGTTCCTCTCGCAGAACACCTACATGGCCAAGAAGTTCACCGGCGTCGAGGGGTCGACGGTGCCGCTGAAGGACACGATCGAGTCGTTCGACGCGATCACCAAGGGCGACTTCGACCACGTGGCCGAGCAGGCGTTCTTCAACGTCGGCTCGATCTCGGATGTCGAGGAGAAGTGGACGCAGATCCAGAAGGAGAACGGCTGATCATGGCCGGGACCCTGAAGGTCAGCGTCGTCTCCGCGAACGCCGAGGTGTGGTCCGGGGAGGCGAAGCAGCTCACGGCTCGCACGGTCGAGGGCGAAATCGGCATCCTCGCCGGCCATGAGCCGATGCTCGCGATCCTCGCTACGGGCGAGGTGCGGGTCACGGCCGTGGACGGCACGCGTCTCATCGCGCAGGCCGACGACGGCTTCCTGTCCGTCGAGAACGACGTAGTGACCGTGGTCGCGCGTCAGGCGTCGCTGGTCTGACACACGGCCGCGTGTCGCGGCACCGAAGGGGCTGGACGATCATCGCGATCGCTCGGCCCTTTCGTCGTGAGATCCCTGTCCCCGAGTGCTCGAAGGAGTTCCGTGCACGTCCTACTCCCACCGTCCGAGACCAAGCGGGACGGTGGCACCGAGGCATTCGCGCTCGAGTCGCTCGCTTTCCCGGAGCTTCAGGCGATGCGGCGCGCACTCGCGGATGCGGTGATCGCTCTGGCTTCGGACCGCGAGCTCTCGGCCAGGGCTTTGAAGCTCGGACCGCGTCAGCTCGGCGAGATCGACCGTAATGCCGCGCTCGCCAGGGCCCCCGGGCTCCCTGCGGTAGACCGGTTCGACGGGGTGCTCTTCGACGCTCTCGACGCGCGCAGCCTCGAGAGGGGAGCTCGGGAGGCGCTCGGACAAACCGTCATCGTGCAGTCCGCCCTCTGGGGGCCTGTCCGCGCGCTCGACGCGATCCCTGCTTATCGCCTGTCGCACGACTCTCGCGTCCCCGGGTTCCCGCTCAAGCGCTGGTGGGCGGCGGAGGCGGGACGGGTGCTCTCCACTCTCGACGGTCTTGTGCTGGACCTGCGCAGCGAGGCCTATGCTGCGCTCGGGCCGGTTCCGCCGGGCGAGGGGCGCTTCTTCGTGCGGGTGCGCTCGCGCGGCGCGCAGGGGGAGCTGCGCTCGCTGAACCACTTCAACAAGCAGGGCAAGGGCCGCTTCGTGCGCGCGCTGGCGGAGGACGGGCTGGCGACGGACTCGCTGGATGTGCTCGCGACGTGGGCGGAGGGGCGAGGCTTCTCTCTCTCCGAGAACCGCGAGACCGGCGAGCTCGACCTGGTGGTGCCGGAGGCGTAGTGCTCACGGTCGACGCCAACAGCCCGTGAGGTGGTCGTCGACGACTCCTGCCGACTGCATCAGCGCGTAGGCCGTGGTCGGCCCGACGAAGCGGAGCCCGATGCCCTTGAGCGCGCGCGCCAGGGCCACCGACTCGGGCGTCGAGGCCGGCACGTCTTTCACCTCGAGGACGCGGTGCGCCTGTGCCGGGTCGTGGAACGACCAGACCAGCCGGTCGAGCGCTCCCTCGCCCTCCTGATCGATGAACGCGAGGACGGAGCGGGCGTTGTCCCGCGTAGCGGTGATCTTCGCCCGGTTACGAATGATGCCGGTGTCCTCCATCAAGCGCTCGACATCGTCGTCATCGAATCGGGCGACGAGCGCCGGATCGAAGCCGGCGAACGCCTCGCGGAACTGCGGGCGCTTGCGGAGGATCGTGATCCACGAGAGCCCGGACTGGAATGCCTCGAGCGAGATCTTCTCGAAGAGCAAGCGGTCGCCGTGCAGCGGAGTACCCCACTCCTCATCGTGGTAACGGCGGTACTGCGCGTCCGCCCCACTCCATGCGCAGCGGAGGAGGCCGTCGTCGCCTCGGGTCAGCCCGTCGCCGACGCTCATCGGTGCGGGATCCCCTCGTGCTTCAGCAACCACGCTTTGGTGGTGATGCCCTCGCCCGCGCTGAAACCGGTGATGCGGCCGTCGCTGGCAAGCACCCGGTGGCAGCCGATGATGATCGGTACCGGATTCGCGCCGACTGCGCTGCCGATCGGTCGTCCCGCGCGCGGACGACCGGTGGCTGCGCCTAAAGCCCCGTAGGACGTGATCTCGCCGAAGGAGAGCGCCTGGAGGCGCCCCCAGACCTCGAGCTGGAACGGTGTGCCGTGAAGAGCGACGGGCAGGTCGAAGCAGCGGCGTGCTCCGCCGAAGTACTCGTTGAGCTGCTCGACCGCCCGCTCGAGCACCGGCAGCTCCGACTCCGGGAGGTGCTCGTGCGGGAGCCGGCCGGCCTTCTCGATGGCCAGCGAGACGATCGAGGCGCCGTCGGTGCCGACCTCGATGCGGCCGAGTGGGCTGGTGGTGCGTCGCACCTGGAGGGGAGTCGTTCTCATGGGTCGAGAGTATCCGCGCGGCCGGGGCCCGACCGGCGGGAATCGGACACCGGTGCAGAGCTCGCGGTATTCGTGGCTGTGGAGGGACGTTCTCCCGGATCGGACGCGGAGGAGGGGGGCTTGGCGACGCCGACGTCGATTCCTCCCTCCACAGGCGCCGATCAGGCGATTCGTCCGACGTCCGCGGAGGATTCAGCCCACGGCGGTGCAGCGGGTCGGCAGGATCGCCGCATGACCTCCTCAGCCCTTACCTCGACACCTGTTCCCGCCGCCCTTCCCTTCGTTCAGTGGGCCGATGCCGCACCGCTCCCCACGGCGTTCGCGGTCAGCCGTCCGCGGCCGAGCCCCGGCCCGGGGAGCCTCGTGCTCGTTGCGCTGCGCGCGGGTTTGCCGGTCGGCTCGCTCCGCTTCGCGTTGACGGGCGCCGGTCCCGAGCTCGTCGCGGGGGCCTGCCTCGGAGCGCTCGGCCGCTTCGGCCGCATCCAGCGCGCGATCGCACTGGTGCGACCTGACGAGCCCGATCCGGAGGCGAGCGCCCGCCTCGTCGTGGCGCTTCGTGAACGGGCGCGGAGCCTCCCCGCGCTGTCGCTGCGAATCGCCGTTCTCCCTCGTCCGGGCCGGGAGCAGGGCTTCGGTGAGACCGGGCGCGAGGACACGCGAGCGGTCGTGGCCGCCGTCGACCGGCTTCTCGACCGGCACCCGGATGCAGCACTGCCGCGGGTCCTGCTCCTCGCCGTGGACGATCTCGTCCGCCGGGCGCTCCGCGACCAGGACGCTCGGGCGAGGCCCGCGGCGCTGGCCGCGCTCATCGTCGCGGTGCAGAGCACTCGCGGCGCGGACCGCCTACTCCTGCTGGCCCGTGGGGGAGCGGAGGTATCCGCGGGATCGCTTGTCCCCCTGCTCCGACGCGCCGCAGCCGCCGCCCCCGTGAGCGAGCGAGCCGGTGTCCTCGTCGTGCTCGCCCGGCTCCTGGCGGGCGACGGGCAGGCTGCGCAGGCCCGAGATCTCGCGAGTCAAGCTGTCGCACTCGACCCGCACCACCTCGGCGCGCGTCGTCTCGCGTCCGCCCTCGCCGCCGAGCGGCAGGAGCGCGCGGCATGAGGACTCTAGAGACGCGACCAGGCCTCGGTCAGCACGGCCCGCAGGATCTGCTCGATCTCATCGAACTCCTTCGGACCGATTGTCAGCGGAGGAGCCAGCTGCACGACGGGATCCCCGCGGTCGTCCGCACGGCAGTACAGACCAGCATCGAAGAGCCCCTTCGAGAGGAATCCGCGCAGCAGCCGCTCCGACTCGTCCTCGTCGAACGTCTCCTTCGTCGCCTTGTCCTTCACCAGCTCGATGCCGAAGAAGTAGCCGTCGCCGCGCACGTCTCCGACAATCGGCAGGTCGAGGAGCTTCTCGAGTGTCGAGCGGAAGACGGGCGAGTTCTCGCGGACGCGTTCGTTCAGACCCTCCTCCTCGAAGATGTCGAGGTTCTCGAGCGCGACTGCTGCCGAGACGGGGTGCCCACCGAAGGTATAACCGTGCGGGAACACGACCTGGCCGTGTCGGAAGGGCTCGTAGATCCGATCGCTCACGATGGTCGCGCCGATGGGGGAGTAGCCGCTCGTCATCCCCTTGGCGCAGGTGATCATGTCCGGAACGTAGCCGTACTCGTCGCAGGCGAACATGCGGCCGATGCGACCGAACGCGCAAATGACTTCGTCCGAGACCAGCAGCACGTCGTGCTTGTCGCAGATCTCACGCACCCGCTGGAAGTAGCCGGGAGGCGGCGGGAAACAGCCGCCCGAGTTCTGCACGGGTTCCAGGAACACGGCGGCGACCGTGTCCGGCCCCTCGAACTCGATCATCTCCTCGATGCGATTGGCGGCCCAGAGACCGAATGCCTCCAGATCGTCGCCGTGCTCGGGCGCCCGGTAGAAGTTCGTGTTGGGCACGCGGAAGCCGCCCGGGACCAGCGGCTCGAACATCGACTTCATACCGGGAATGCCGGTGATGGCAAGGGCTCCCTGCGGAGTGCCGTGGTAAGCGACCGAGCGCGAGATCACCTTGTGCTTGCCGGGCTTGCCCTGCAACTTCCAGTAGTGCTTGGCGAGCTTGAAGGCGGTCTCGACGGCCTCGCCTCCGCCGGTCGAGAAGAAGACGCGGTTGAGGTCGCCCGGCGCGTAGTCGGCGAGGCGGTCGGCCAGCTCGATCGCCGAAGGGGTGGCGTACGACCACAGCGGGAAGAACGAGAGTTCCGAGGCCTGCTTCGCCGCCGCCTGCGCCAACCGGCGGCGGCCGTGGCCCGCATTGACGACGAAGAGGCCGGAGAGGCCGTCGAAGTACTTGCGTCCAGTGCTGTCCCAGATGTGGTGGCCCTCGCCGCGCGTCACGATCGGGACGCCCGCTCCGGAGTCCATCGTGGACTGGCGGGTGAAGTGCATCCAGAGGTGGTCCTTCGCCTTCTTCTGCAGCGAGGCGTCATCGATCCCCCCTGGTGCGTCGGTTCCGCGGACGGGATCGCCCGACTCGAGGCCGGAGGTCGAAAAAGCTGTCTCGGTGGTCATCGGTTACCGCGTTCCCCAGTTGTAGAACTGCTTGTGAAGCTTGAGATAGACGAAAGTCTCGGTCGAGAGGACGCCGGGCAGTGCACGGATCTCCTGATTGAGCAGGGCGATCAGGTCGTCGTCGTTCTCGCAGACGACCTCGGCGAGGATGTCGAAGGATCCGGCCGTCAGGACGACGTAGTCGACAGCGGGGATCGAGGCGAGCCGATCGGCCACGTCCCGGGTGTCGCCCGTGACGCGAACGCCGATCATCGCCTGGCGGTAGAAGCCGAGCTGCATGGGATCCGTCACCGCGACGATCTGCATGACTCCCGATTCGGTGAGTTTTTGCACCCGCTGCCGCACGGCCGCCTCGCTCAGGCCGACCGCCTTGCCGATCTCGGCGTACGAGCGCCGCCCGTCAGCCTGCAGCTGCTCGATGATCGCCTTCGAGACCTCGTCGAGCTGAATGGGACGCTGAGACGGAGGGCGGGAAGGGCTCATGCGGTGATTCTGGCAGTCGAGAAGGGGGTGGGCAAGTGAATCCGCATCCGCCGAGGTGCCGCAGCGGTGGAATCGGTGGTTCGAGGGGCGGTCGGGCGATCGGTCGGGCGGGCGATCGAGAGTGCCATCTCTCGCGCGTGACGAACCGTGGCGCGACGGCCGTCACCCCCTTGGTCGAGAGCCGGCAGCGACTAGCATCGGGAGGCGGCTGCGTGCCGGAAGGCACGAGCGATCCGGACAGCCCGACGGCTCGTGACCGGACCGGGCGGGAGCGAGGAGACGCGATGACGCAGATCGGCCGCAGCCGTGCATCCGTCACTGTTCCCGTCTCGGCCTGGACCTCGGACACCCCGTCCGCCGAGGTGACCCTCGGCTGGGCTGCTCGCACCGAGACCGGCCTCGTCCGCAGTGCGAATGAGGACAGCTACCTCGCCAAGAGTCCCGTCTTCGCGGTGGCCGACGGCATGGGCGGGCACGCGGCCGGAGAGGTCGCCAGCGACGCTGTCGTCTCGCGCCTCTCGACTGCGGCCCTGGGCGCAACCGTCGGGGCGGAGGAGATCGACAGGGCGCTGCGCGAAGCCGTCGGGGACATCGCCCGGCAGTCGCACACGGCCGACAGCGGCACCGGCACCACGGTAACCGGTATCGCGCTGACCGCGATCGGCGGCGAGCCCTACTGGTCCGTCTTCAATATCGGCGACTCTCGCGTCTACCTCAGGGTCGCCGGCAGCCTCGTGCAGCTCACCGTCGACCACTCGATCGTCCAAGAGTTGGTCGACGCGGGCCTGATCACGCGAGACGAAGCGGACGTGCATCCGCACAGCAATATGATCACCCGCGCGGTCGGCTTCCACGAGGCGCCCATTCCCGACTACCGCCTGGTCCCCGTCCTCGCGGGATCGCGCCTGCTGATCTGCTCCGACGGACTCACGAAGGAGCTCACCGACGCAGGCGTCGGCCACCTGCTCGCCGGGACGTACTCCGCACGGGAGGCGGCCGATGCGCTGGTAGACGCGGCACTGAGCAACGGCGGGCGCGACAACGTCACCGTGATCGTCGTCGACGTCCTCGCCGTCACCGGCGACGAGGAGACGGGCATCCCCATCTGAGACGAGATGGCGTGCACCGCCGCCGGCCGGTTCGCGTCGGGATCGGGCGGCTCAGGGGTCCCGGCGCTCGGGCTGGGTACGATGGGGAGAGGAAGGGCGTTCTCGGTGATCTGCAGCACGTGTGGCTCCACTCTCGCTCCCGGGGCGATTCTCTGCGGCGAGTGCGGTTCGTCGGTGGCGGCGCATGCCACGACGGGTGGCTTCCGGCCCTCCTCCTCCGGCGACACGACGGTCCTGGACCCGTCCCGTCGTGCCTGGCTGCCGGGCCTGGCCCCCAGCAGGCATCGGCGCCCCGCCCCCGGCGCTCCGATGGCGCCGCCCTCGCAGGGCCTCGTGCGCCTCGATTTCGCCACCGGGCAGCACGCGATCGTCACCGGCAACGGCCTGATCGGACGCCAGCCGCTGCCCGACCCCAACGAGACCTTCCGGCACATCCTCGCGATTCCCGATCCGTCTCGCTCGCTCTCGAAGACCCACCTCGAGTTCGGCTTCGACGAGGGCGGGCTCTGGGTCCGCGACCGCTGGTCGGCGAACGGCTCGATCCTGGTCGCGCCGACTCAGGCGCCGCTCCCGCTCGAAGCCGGCCGGCGGTACCGGGCGAAGCTCGGCAGCCGGATCCTGCTCTCCTCCGTCGAGATGGCCGTCGAGCGCGTCGACGGCTCCGCTGGCGGGTCGGGGCGCCCGAGCGTCACCCGCTGACCGTATCGGCGCTCGGGAACCGAATCAGTGGTGTCCACGTCGTCCGGGTGCGGATGTCGTGACGATCATGTTTCCGGATGAGTGTTCTCCTCCGTTCGCCGTGACAGGCGGACGAGCGCTGTGCCAGTATTTCCCCACATTCGGCCCTCGAGGTCCGAGCCTCGACGCAGTCAGGAGCCCCCGCTATGACCCGTCCCCTCCCGAGGGATCCTGTCCTCCGCCGGGCCATCGCGGTGGCTCGCTCGCACGAGCGCGAGCGCCGGGCGGTCCTCTCCCGTCGAGCGGTCCTCGGCGGTATTGGCCTCGGAGCGAGCACGCTCGCTCTGGCCGCCTGCGCTGCGCAGACCCGCGCCGCTCCGACCGCCGCCGCCGACGGCTCTGCGGGCGACCCGCAACTGGTCTGGGATAACTGGCCCGCCTACATGGACGAGGACGACGACGGGAACTACCCCTCGCTCCAGGGCTTCGAGGAGCAGAGCGGCATCTCGGTCACCTACAACGTCGCCGTCGATGACAACAACACGTACTACGGCAAGGTCAAGGACCAGCTCGCCCTCGGGCAGTACATCGGCGCCGACACCGTCTGCCTCACCGAATGGATGGTGTCGCGGCTGGTCCGTCGCGGCTACGTGCAGGAACTCGACCACGCCAACATCCCGAACATCGCCAATCTCACCCCCTCCCTGGCGAACCCCGACTTCGATCCTGGCCGCAAGCTCTCCCTCCCGTACCAGGCCGGATTCTCGGGGATCTGTTGGAACAAGGAGAAGCTGCCCGACGGCCTGTCCAGCATCGACGAGCTCTGGGACCCCTCGCTCCGAGGCCGGGTAGGCGTACTGAGCGAGATGCGCGACACGATCGGGCTGATCATGCTCGCGCAGGGGACCGATATCGCCGGCTCCTGGGGCGACGACGAGTACATGAACGCGATCGATGTCTTCCGCGAGCAGGTCGATGCCGGTCAGATCCGCAACATCAAGGGGAACGCGTACCTCAACGACCTGCAGAACGAGGACACCCTCGCGGCGATCTGCTGGTCCGGCGACGTCACTCTGATCAATGCCGAGGCCGGCGACAAGTGGGAGTTCGCCTTCCCCGATTCGGGCGGCGCGCTCTGGAACGACACCTTCGTCGTGCCCATGGGCTCCCAGCGCAAGGCGAACGCCGAAGCCCTGATGAACTACTACTACGAGCCCGAGGTCGCCGCCGAGGTGGCTGCCTGGGTCAACTACATCACCCCCGTGGATGGAGCGAAGGACGTCATGGAGAGTATCGACGCGGAGCTGGCCGAGAACCAGTTGATCTTCCCCGACGAGGACACGCTCGCACAGGCGCACGTGTTCCGCACCCTGACCGCCGCGGAGGAGAAGGAGTACCAGGCCGAGTTCCAGAAGGTACTCCTGGGCATCTGATGGCGATCGGGACCTTCGCCGAGAGCGGCGCCGACCTCCAGCTGGTCGGGATCAGCAAGCAGTACCCGGGTTTCGCCGCCGTCGACTCGCTCGACCTCACCATCCCGGCGGGCTCTTTCTTCGCGCTGCTCGGACCCTCCGGATGCGGCAAGACGACGACGCTGCGCTTGATCGCGGGACTCGAGGAACCGTCGGCCGGGCAGATCCTCATCGGCGGTCGCGACGTCACCGAGACCAAGACCTACCAACGGCCGGTCAACACGGTGTTCCAGTCGTACGCGCTGTTCCCGCACCTGTCGATCCTCGAGAACGTCGCCTTCGGGCTGAAGCGGCGGAAGATCGCCGACCCGGTCGGCAAGGCGCACGAGGCGCTCCGGCTGGTCGAGCTCGACCACCTCGCCCAGCGGCGCCCCGCGCAGCTCTCGGGCGGCCAGCAGCAGCGGGTCGCCCTGGCCCGAGCCCTGGTCAACCGGCCGGCGCTGCTCCTGCTCGACGAACCGCTGGGCGCTCTCGACCTCAAGCTCCGCCGCCAGATGCAGCGTGAGCTCACGTCGATTCAGCGGGAGGTGGGCCTCACCTTCCTGCACGTCACGCACGACCAGGAGGAGGCCATGACGATGGCCGACACGGTGGCGGTGATGAACAAGGGCCGCATCGAGCAGATGGGGGCGCCGGAGGAGCTCTACGAGTTGCCCCGCACCGCCTTCGTCGCGAACTTCCTCGGTCAGTCCAACCTCTTCACCGGCGAGGTGGTCGGCAGCACCGATCGGGCGATCACGGTGGACGCGGGTGGACACCGCATCGTGGTCCCCACGGCGCGCTGCGCCCGAACGACCGGCGAGATCACCGTGGGCGTTCGTCCCGAGAAGCTGCTGCTGCTGCTGACGCAGGAGCCGCCGACGAGTTCGGATCGCACCGTGCTCGGGCCCGGGCGCGTGACCGACGTCTCCTTCAGCGGAGTCAGCACCCAGTACACGATCCAGATGCCGGGCGTGGGGCCGGTGGTGGTCTTCGCGCAAAACATGGTCTTCGGGCCTGTCGTTGGCGAGGGTACGCAGGTGTGGGTCGGCTTCAGCACCGAGCACGGTTTCGGCCTGGCGGACGAGCCGGGCGCGATCCCGCGCTTCGCGGCGGACGACTCGACCAGCGCCATCGCCGTGCAGCGACGGGGGCTGTTCGCCGGCCGCAGCGGAGCGGCGTAGGCATGGCCTTCGCCGCTTTCGCGACCGGGTCGGCGACCCCGAAGGCCGCACCGGTCCGTCGGCGCTCGAGCGTCGCGCTGATCCTGCTGCTGCCGGGCATTGCCTACATGCTGCTGTTCTTCCTCGCACCGCTCATCTCGCTCGTGCTCACCTCGTTCCAGGCCGAGGTGCCGGACGGCGACATCGGGGAGTACGCGCCGGGATTCGCCTGGCAGAACTACCTCGCGGTGATGGCGGACTACTGGCCGCACGTGCTCCGCTCCTTCGGCTACGCACTGATCGCGACGGTGCTGGCACTGGTGATCAGCTATCCGCTCGCCTACTTCATCGGCGTCACGGCGCGGCCGTGGCCGCTGGTGCAGAATCTCCTCCTGACGCTCGTGATCGCGCCGTTCTTCATCAGCTTCCTGCTGCGGACCCTGGCGTGGAAGCAGATCCTGGCCGACGAGAGCCCGCTGGTGCAGGCGCTCAAGACCGTCGCGATCCTCCCGAGCGACGGCCACCTCACCGGCACGCCGATCGCGGTGATCTTCGGGATCACCTACAACTTCATCCCGTTCATGACGCTGCCGCTGTACACGACGCTCGAGCGGCTCGACGTGCGGTTCCTCGAGGCCGGCTCCGACCTCTACGCGCACCCCGCCTCGGTGTTCTGGACGGTGACCGTCCCGCTGTCGATGCCGGGCATCGTGTCGGGCACGCTGCTGACCTTCATCCCGGCGGCGGGCGACTACATCAACGCGAGCCGCGACTTCCTCGGCTCATCGCAGACCTCGATGGTGGGCAACGCGATCGAGGCGAACTTTCTCACCCTCGAGAACTACCCGGCGGCGGCCGCGCTCTCGATCGTGTTGATGGCCGTGATCCTGGTCATCGTCGGCTTCTACGTGAAGCGCAGTGGAACGGAGGACCTCCTGTGACCGCGACGGCCGATCGTCCGATCGCCAGCGCCCAGGAGGCGCTCGGTGCACCGGCTCCCAGTCCGATTCGTGGCCGGAGGCGCTTCGGGGGCCTCGGGCTCGGCGTCTACACAGCGCTCGCCCTGATCTTCCTGCTGATCCCGATCGGCTACACCTTCGTCTTCTCGTTCAACGACTCGGGCAAGAGCAATCTCGCCTGGCGCGGCTTCACCCTCGATAAGTGGGTATCGGCGTGGAGCAGCGAGGACGTGATGACCGCCTTCGGCAACAGCCTGCTCGTGGGCGTGATCGCGACTGTGCTGGCGACCGCGCTGGGCACAATGATCGCGATCGCCCTCGTGCGCTTCCGCTTCCGGTTCCGTTCGGCGATCAGCCTGCTGCTGTTTCTTCCGATGGCGACCCCGGAGGTCGTGCTCGGCGCCGGCCTGGCCGCGCAGTTCCTCAGCGTCGGCGCCGAGAAGGGGCTCGTCACGGTCGTTCTGGCGCACACGATGTTCTGTATCAGCTTCGTGGTGGTCACGGTGAAGGCGCGGGTCGCGAGCCTTGACCCGACGCTGGAGGAGGCGGGACGCGACCTGTACGCGTCGCCCCACCAGGTCTTCTGGCGGATCACCTTCCCGCTGCTGCTGCCCGGGATCCTCGCCGCGGCACTGCTCTCGTTCGCCCTCAGCTTTGACGACTTCATCATCACGAACTTCAACTCCGGATCGGTGACCACCTTCCCGAAGTACATCTATATCGCGGCGGCCCGCGGGATCCCGGCGGAGGCGAACGTCATCGCGTCGGCGGTGTTCGTGCTGGCGATCGTCGTCGTGGTGGTCACGCAGGTGTCCTCAGCGGCGCGGGCGAAACGCCTCGCGCGGGAGCAGTAGCACGGGGAGGCGCGAGGGCGCTCAGACGTAGGAGGCGCGGATCGCTCCGACTGGGCGCCCGCCGCCGGAGACGACCGGGTTGAGCCGCACCAGCACCTCGTTCGCCGCGGTGCGGTCCACCGCCTCCGCCTCGACGAGGAGCTTCAGCGCGACCACGGTCGCCGCGCGCAGGCTCCCGTCGAGGATCTTCAGTGCGACGGTGGTGCCGTCCGGTGAGGCCATCACGAGCACGCCCTCGGCACCGAGCTTGGCGACCAGACCCAGGCGCTCGATGACCACCGTGTTGTCGCGGCCCGGTCCATCGATCGCCCAGGCGTTCTCGAGGATCGCGGCGGTGAGCACGCCGGCTTGCCGGTAGAGGCCGAAGGGCGAGGCGGGGGAGGAGGAGACGATCCGCGAGATCCCCTTGGCCAGGGCGGTCAGGGGCAGGGCGTGCACAGGAGCACCGCAGCCGTCGATCCCGGTAGCGACGACGCGCTCGCCCGTCAGGCGCTCGATCGTGTCCACGATGTGCTGCTGCAGCGGATGGCTCCGCTCAAGGTAGTCCTCTGTGCTCCAGTCGTTCTGCACGCAGGCCAGCAGCATCGCCGCGTGCTTACCCGAGCAGTTCATGAAGAGCGCGTCCGGAGTCGCCCCCGCGCGCAGCAGCTGGGCACGGGTCGCGGAGTCGCCGGGCCAGTCGGCCGGGCACTGCAGCGCGGTGTGGTCCAGGCCGGCGCGGAAGAGCAGGTTCTGCACCAGGGCGACGTGCTGGGGAATGCCCGCGTGGCTCGCGGTGGCGATGACCGCCTCCGCGCCGGTCAGCTCGACTCCGGCGGTCATCACCGCGAGGGCCTGGAACGGCTTCAGGCAGGAGCGGGGGAAGACCGGGGCAGTCGGAGCGCCGAGGCTGCGGACGACGCGGCCCTCGGAGTCCAGGAGCACGGCGGAGCCGGCATGGCGGGACTCGACGAACCCGGAGCGCTCGACGACCGCCAGCTCGACGGACTCGGCGACAGTGAAGGTTCCTGCAGGCATCCCCCCATCCTGCCCGATGCGGCGACCGGTCCCGTGCCCGGAAACGCTGAGGGCCACCGGCGAGCGAAGTGTCGCTCCCCGGTGGCTCTCGGTGGATCGCGTCTAGAGAGTGGCGAAGGCGTCGGCGATGACGGACATCGCGTCGTCGAGCAGCTCGTCGGTGAGGGCGAGGCTGGGCAGGAAGCGGACGACGTTGCCGTAGGTGCCGGCGCTCAGCACGAGGACTCCGTGCTGCGCGGCGTAGTCGATGATCGCCTGCACGGCCGCGGTGTTCGGCTCCTTGGTGGTGGCGGCGGTGCCGGGCTGGACGAGCTCGATCGCCATCATCGCGCCGATGCCGCGCACCTCGCCGATGATGTCGTAGCGCTCCTGCAGGCCGCGCAGCGCGGTGCCGAGGCGGGCGCCGATCCGGTCGGCCTCGGCGAGCAGGCCCTCGCGCTCAATGCGCTCGAAGACCGCGACCGCGGCCGCCGCAGCGACGGGGTTGCCGCCGAAGGTGCCGCCGAGCCCACCGGCCTGCGCCGAGTCCATGATCTCGGCGCGGCCGGTCACACCGGCGAGCGGGAGGCCACCGGCGATGCCCTTGGCCGAGAGGACGAGGTCGGGGACGAGGCCCAGGTGCTCGCTGGCGAACCAGGCGCCGGTGCGGGCCATGCCCGACTGGATCTCGTCGGCGACGAAGACGATCCCGTTGGCCGTGCACCACTCCTGCAGCGCGGGCAGGAAGCCCTCGGCGGGGACCATGAAGCCGCCCTCGCCCTGGATCGGCTCGGCGACGAGACAGGCGAGGGCCGAGGCGCCGACCGTCTTGTCGAGGTAGGAGATGGCACGCTGAGCGGCCTCTGCTCCTGACAGGCCGTCGTGGTAGGGGTACGAGCTCGGCGCGCGGTGCACGTCGCTCGCGAACGGTCCGAAGCCCAGGCCGTACGGCAGGGCCTTGAAGTTCATCGCCATCGTGAGGTTGGTGCGGCCGTGGTAGGCGTGATCGAGCACCGCGACGCCGGGGCGCCCGGTGTGCTTGCGAGCGATTTTGACGGCGTTCTCGACCGCCTCCGCACCGGAGTTGACCAGGACGGTCTTTTTGGCGAAGTCACCGGGGGTGTGCTCGGCGAGCAGCTCCGCCACGCGGATGTACGGCTCGTAGGGAGTGACGGTGAAGAGCGTGTGCGTGAGGCGGGCGAGCTGCTGGGCGGCGGCTGCGACGACGGAGTCGTCAGTGTGCCCGATCGTCGTCACGCCGATGCCGGCGCCGAGGTCGATGAAGCTGTTGCCGTCGACGTCGACCAGGATCGCGCCGTGCGCGCGGTCGATGTAGACGGGGAGCGCGGTGCCGACTCCGGTGGGGACGACGGCGAGGCGGCGCTCGTGCAGGGCCCGGGATCGCGGCCCGGGGATCTCGGTCGCGACGCGCCGCTCCTGGGGGACTGCGGACGTGGGAACCTGGGGGGCGAGCGTGTCTGTCATGGTCCTCGAAGTCTACCCGCGGTGCTCCGACACCCAGAGGTCCAGACCGGCGCGAGCGGCCTGATCCACCGCCAGTGAAGGGGAGCCCTGATGACGTCCGAGCACAAGTACGCGGTGTCCGTCGTCTGGGAGGGCGATCGGGGAACCGGCACGAGCGGATACCGCGAGTACGGGCGCCAGCTCACCGTGACGGCACAGGGCCCAGCGCCCATCCTGGCCTCGGCCGACACGCCCTTCCGGGGGGAGGCCGACCGCTGGAACCCGGAGCAACTGCTGCTCGCCGCGCTCGCGCAGTGCCACCTCCTCTCCTACCTGCACGTGGCCGTGAAGAACGGAGTCGTCGTCACCGGCTACTCGGACGACGCGATCGGCGCGATGGTTCACGAGGGGGAGAGCGGCCACTTCACCTCGGTGACCCTCCGGCCGCGCGTGACGGTCGCCGAAGAGTCGATGGTCGAGCTTGCCCAGACGCTGCACGCCGAGGCGTCCCGGCTGTGTTTCATCGCGAACTCGGTGAACTTCCCCGTCGGGCACGAGCCGGAGGCATTCGCGCGCTGACGCTCAGCGGCGCTCGTGCGGGAGCGCACGGCGGATCCGCTCGACCGTGGTCGTCGGCGGTGACTCGTTGTATGCGCCGGCGAGCTCCTGCTCGGAGAGCGCGTGGATGGCGGCCATCACCTCGTCGGTTGCATGCCGGCGGGCCCGGCCGGAGTCGGCCGAGCCGTGCCGCGAGAGGTCCAGCGGTGCGCCGAAGCGGACCGTGATCCGGTGCAGGCGCGGGACCCGCGTGCCGACCGGTTGCAACTCCTGCGTGCCGATCAGGCCCACGGGGACAACCGGCGCACCCGTCGTGAGGGCGAGCCACGCCACTCCGGTGCGGCCCTTGTAGAGACGCCCGTCGCGGGAGCGGGTGCCCTCCGGGTAGACGGCGAACGCCTCATCCCGCTCCAGGATCGCCCGGCCGAGATCGAGCGCCTCCTGAGCTGCCTGGCCCGCGCCGCGCTCGACTGCGACGGCGCCGACGGTCGTGAAGAAGGCCCGCGAGAGGGCGCCGCGCACGCCGGTGCCCGTGAAGTAGTCCGCCTTCGCCAGGAACTGCACGGGCCTTGGCGCGAGCAGGGTCAGGACCGGGGAGTCGATGAAGGAGAGGTGGTTGCTGGCGAGGATCACGCGGCCCTCGGCCGGCACGTTGTCGCGGCCCTGCACGATCGGGCGGTAGACCAGCCGACCGATGCCGCCGAGGGACAGGCGCGCCACGCGCGCGGAGAGGCCGATCCCCGGGGGAGTCGGCCTCTCGTGGTCGTCGTCGATCCGCATTCCGACGAAGATACCGGCGCCTTCATGCCGCACCGGCTATGGCTCAGCCGAACTGGGCGAGCGCCTCCTCGATCACGCTCGCCGCGTCGTCGATGAGCTCTTCGCTGATCACGACGCTCGGCATGATCCGCAGCACGCTGTCCCAGCTGCCCGCGTCGAGCACGATCACGCCGTTCGTAGTGGCGTGCTTCAGGATCGCGGTGAGCGCCTCCGGGTACTGCTTCTTCGTGCCCGGGTGCACGAGCTCGACGCCCCACATGGCGCCCTTGCCGCGCACCTCGCCGACGACGGCGAAGCGCTCGGCCCAGTCGCCGATCCGCGCCTGAAGCAGGCGCTCGACGCGCTGCGCCTCCTCGAGCAGGCCCTCGGACTCGATGGCCTCGAAGGTCGCGAGCGCGGCCGCGGTCGAGACCGGGTTGCCGCCGAAGGTGCCGCCGATACCGCCGGGCTGCACCGCGTCCATGATCTCGGCGCGGCCGGTGACGGCGGCGAGGGGGAAGCCACCCGCGATGCCCTTGGCGGTCGTGATCAGGTCGGGGACCACTCCGTGGTGCTCGATCGAGTACCACGTGCCGGTGCGGGCGATGCCGGCCTGGATCTCGTCGGCGACGAACACGATGCCGTTCTCGGTGCAGAACTCGGACAGTCGGCGGAAGTAGCCCGGCGCCGGGATGATGATGCCGCCGTCGCCCTGGATCGGCTCGACGAAGAGCGCGGCCAACTCCTGCGCGCCGATGTGCGTGGTGATGGAGTCGATCGTGCGCTCGGCCGCCTCCTCGCCCGTCATGCCCTCGGGGTCGCGGAACGGGTAGCTGATCGGGAGGCTGTAGATCTCGCCAGGGAAGGGGCCCATGCCGGCGCGCTCCGGCCAGGGGCGGTAGGTCATCGCCATCGTGAGGTTGGTGCGGCCGTGGAAGGCGTGATCGAGCGTCGCGATTGCGCGCCGGCCGGTGAACTTGCGGGCGATCTTGACGGCGTTCTCGACCGCTTCTGCTCCGGAGTTGACCAGGATCGAGTGCTTCTCGAAGTCGCCGGGAGTGATCTGGGCGAGCTTTTCGGCGACGCGGACGTAGTTCTCGTACGGAGTGACGGTGAAGAGGGTGTGCGTCAGCTTCTCGGCCTGCGCGGCCGCGGCGGCGGCGACTGCGGGGTGCGCGTGACCGATGGTCGTGACTCCGATTCCGCAGCCCAGGTCGATCAGACGGTTGCCGTCGACGTCGACCAGGACGGCGCCCGAGGCGTGGTCCATATAGATGTTCGCGAGCGTCCCAGCCCCGCGGGAGACACTGGCGACGCGGCGCTCCTGCAGGGCGACGGAGCGCGGGCCGGGGAGCTCGGTGACGAGCTCTCGGGACTGGGGGACCGAGAATTCACGCATGCCCCGATGGTAGGCCTCGGACCCCGGCGGGCCTGCACCCAGCGCGTTGCGAGGCGCGCCGTGCAGGATGGGTGCTGATCCCCGAACGTTGCCGGCCGCCGCCGGTCAGGAAAGGTGCCCCTGTGCGCAGAACCCTCGCGATCCTCGCCGTCCTCGGCGCCTCTCTGAGCCTCGCGGCCTGCACCCCCGGAGCGCCGGACGCGGCGCCGACCGCCTCCGCGACTCCGCTGGGCTGCGCGAGCGAGGGGGAGGCGACCGCGGCGGTACAGACCAGCGGCGACTTCGGCACCAAGCCGGTCACCGTGTTCCCGAGCCCGATCAGCGTGGACGCCACCGAGCGCTCCGTCGCGATCGAGGGCACCGGTGCCGAGGTCGCCGAGGGCGACACCGTTCTGGTCGATTACACCCTCTACAACGGCAGCAGTGGCGCCGAGTTCTCGGCCAGCAGCTACGCCTCGGGCGGCCGGGCCGCCTTCGAGGTCGACACCGACCAGTACCTTGCCGGGCTCGTGAAGGCCGTGAACTGCGCGAGCGTCGGCTCGCGCGTCATCGCCGTCGTGCCCCCGGCCGATGCGTTCGGCGACGCCGGGCAGAGCGAGTTCGGCATCGCGGCGACCGACTCGATCGTCATGGTCATCGACGTCGAGCAGATCGTGCCGAGCGCCGCTGACGGCGAGCCGCAGCCTCCGGTCGACGGGCTGCCGACGGTGGCGCTCGCCGAGGACGGGGCGCCGACCGTCACGATTCCCTCCACCGACCCGCCCGCCGACCTGCAGCTCGCCGTGCTCAAGAAGGGGAGCGGAGCGACCGTGGCCGACGGCGACCAGCTGATCGTGCAGTACCAGGGTGTCGTCTGGGGCACCGGCACGGTGTTCGACCAGAGCTGGGGCAAGCCGACTCCTGCCGCTTTCGGCACGGGCGGCGTGATCGAGGGCTTCAAGGAGGCGGTGGTCGGCCAGACCGTCGGCTCGCAGGTCCTCGTCACCATCCCGCCGGCGAAGGGCTACGGCGACCAGGGCAACCAGAACGCGGGGATCAGCGGGACCGACACCCTCGTCTTCGTGGTGGACATCCTCGCCGTCAGCTGACCGGGAAGCGCCCTGCGCTCCGTGCCAGGATGGGCGGATGCGCAGGGTCATCATCCTCGGCTCGACCGGGTCCATCGGCACGCAGGCCCTCGACGTCATCGGCGCGAACCGCGAGCGGTTCGAGGTCGTCGGCCTCGCGGCCGGCTCCAACCGCGCCGTGGTCGCCGAGCAGGCGAGAGCGTTCGGTGTCGAGCACACGGCGTTCGGCGCCGAGGAGGCCGAGCAGTTGATCCGCACGGTCGACGCGGACGTGGTGCTCAACGGCATCACCGGCTCGGTCGGCCTCGGGCCGACCCTTGCCGCGCTCGAGGAGGGGCGGACGCTCGCCCTCGCCAACAAGGAGTCGCTGATCGTCGGTGGCGAGCTGGTCACCTCCGTCGCGGCCCCCGGTCAGATCGTCCCCGTCGACTCCGAGCACTCCGCGATCGCTCAGGCGCTCCTCGCGGGCGAGCACCGCGAGGTGCGGCGGCTCGTGCTGACCGCGTCGGGCGGGCCGTTCCGAGGCCGCGACCGCGCCTCCCTCCGCGATGCCACCCCCGCTCAGGCACTCGCGCACCCGACCTGGGACATGGGCCTGGTCGTCACCACCAACTCCTCGACCCTGGTCAACAAGGGCCTCGAGGTGATCGAGGCGCATCTGCTCTTCGACGTGCCCTACGACCGGATCGACGTCACTGTGCACCCGCAGTCGGTGATCCACTCGATGGTCGAGTACGTGGACGGCTCGACGATCGCCCAGGCGTCGCCGCCGGACATGCGCCTGCCGATCTCGCTCGGCCTCGATTGGCCGCACCGCGTCGCCGGAGTCGGTGTGCCGCTGGACTGGACCCGCTCGCACAGCTGGACCTTCGAGCCGCTGGACGAGGAGGCGTTCCCCTCCGTGCGCCTCGCCAAGCGCGTCGGCGAGGCCGGCGCCTCCTACCCCGCCGTCTTCAACGCCGCGAACGAGCAGGCCGTGCAGGCTTTCCACGCCGGCCGGATCGGCTACCTCGACATCCTCGAGACGGTGGAGGCCGTGGTCGACGCGCACAGCGTCGACGGCGCGCTGACCCGGGAATCGCTGGCCGCAGCGGAGCAGTGGGCGCGCCGCACAGCGGACGAGCGGATCGCTCGGGGCTGACGCGACGCCGTAACGTCAGCTGAGAGTGCTCCTCATCCACCATCGCGGCTGAGGTGCGCTCTCAGCTGACGTTGTGCGTTCGACCCGCGGGTACACACGGCTCAGTGCATCCGTGCAGGCGCACCCCAGCGCGGGCGACCGGCTCCGGCCTACAGTGAGTCGGTGGAATCCGTGCTGCTCTTCGTCCTCGGCGTCGTCATCATCGCCGTCGGCGTCGCCCTCTCGATCGCGCTGCACGAGGTCGGGCATCTGCTCCCGGCCAAGCTGTTCGGCGTCAAGGTCACTCAGTACATGATCGGCTTCGGTCCGACGCTCTTCTCCCGGCGCCGCGGCGAGACCGAGTACGGCGTCAAGGCGATCCCGCTCGGCGGCTACATCGCGATGATCGGGATGTACCCGCCGAAGCATCCGGGGGATCCCGTCACGGAGTCACCGGTCGGCATGTTCCAGGGCATCGGGTACGAATCGTCGGACAAGCGCGCGTCGAAGCGGCCGTCCATGATCGACGAAGCCCGTGCAGCGAGCGCCGAGACGATCGGCGAGGGCGAGGACCACCGTGCCTTCTACCGCCTCCCCGTGTGGAAACGCGTGATCGTGATGGCAGGCGGGCCCCTCATGAATCTTGTGATCGCCTCGGTCCTCTTCACCGTCCTGCTCTGCGGCATCGGCATCCCGCAGAGCACCAGCACCCTCGCCGCGGTGTCGCAGTGCGTGGTCCCGGAGTCGCAGCGCGCAACCGCGACCTGCACCGCCGACGACCCGCTCGCCCCCGGAGCTGCCGCGGGACTCCTGCCCGGTGATACGATCACGGCGATCGACGGCACTCCGGTGAGCACCTGGAACGATCTGACTCCGATCATTCAGCGTTCGGCAGGAGTACCGCTGAGCGTCTCGGTCGTCCGCGACGGCAGCTCGCTGACCCTCACCATCACCCCCGCCGAGAACGAGGTGGCGGTCACCGACCCGAACGGCGCGGCCGTCACCGACAGCTCCGGCGCACCTCGGACGCAGACGGTCGGCTTCATCGGCATCTCGCCCACCTCGGCACTCGCTCAGCAGCCGGTCACGGCGGTGCCCGAGACGGTCTGGTCGAACATCACGAGCGTCGCCCACGTCATCCTGAATCTGCCGCAGCGCCTCATCGACGTCGCTCAGGCGGCGTTCGGCTCGGAGGCGCGCGACGCCAACGGCCCGATCAGCGTCGTCGGAGTGGGCCGCATCGCAGGCGAGATCGCCGCCTCCGATCAGCTGCCGATCGTCTCGAAGGTGCAGACCATGGTCGGCGTCCTCGCTTCCCTCAACGTCGCCCTGCTCGTGTTCAACCTGGTGCCCCTCCTGCCGATGGACGGCGGACATATCGCGGGTGCTCTCTGGGAGGGCCTGCGCCGCCGGATCGCCAAGCTCTTCGGACGCCGCGACCCCGGCCCCGTCGACATCGCGCGCCTCCTTCCGCTGACGTACGTCGTCGTGCTCGTGCTCGGAGGGATGAGCGTCCTTCTGATGTATGCCGACATCGTGAAACCGATCACGCTGTTCTGACCTGCCACGCCGATCCTTCGCCGGAAGCGATTCGTCCTGTCACCCTGGGGGGACTCGGGCCGGTTTCGCTCGCTTCACCGGGTCGTTCCCTGCTCGGGCGTGATCGGCTGGGGTGGCGAGGTGCGATGTGCAGGGGATTCGGCTTCCCGGGTTCCAGCGACGCGACTGGGAGCGCTCTCAGCCGTCGGGGTCCTGCACATCGAACGTTCTCCTGCACATCGGACGGGGTCCTGCACATCGAACGGGGTCCTGCACATCGAACGTTCTCCTGCAGATCCGTTCGCCCGAGCGAGGCGCGACGGGACTCGATCGCCTCTCGGTCTCCCCTCCGGGTCGGGTGCCGCCTGGGAAGACGCGGCGAGCGGACGGGGGGTCCCGCGGCGCGCGTACGATGGGGCGCGTGCCAGCAGTGAATCTGGGTCTTCCCAAGGTCCCCATGACCCTCGCCCCCCGCCGCAAGTCCCGCCAGATCAAGGTCGGGAAGGTGCTCGTGGGCGGTGACGCGCAGGTCAGCGTCCAGTCGATGTGCACCACTCCGACCACGAACATCAACGCGACCCTCCAGCAGATCGCCGAGCTGACCGCCTCCGGCTGCGACATCGTCCGAGTGGCCGTCCCCAGCCGCGACGACGCGGAGGCGCTGCCGATCATTGCGAAGAAGAGCCAGATCCCGGTCATCGCCGACATCCACTTCCAGCCGAACTACGTGTACGCCGCCATCGACGCCGGCTGCGCGGCGGTCCGGGTGAACCCCGGCAACATCCGCAAGTTCGACGACCAGGTCGGGAAGATCGCTGCCGCCGCAAAGGCCGCGGGCGTCTCGATCCGCATCGGCGTCAACGCCGGCTCGCTCGAGCCGAGCATCCTGCAGAAGTACGGTAAGCCCACCCCCGAGGCCCTCGTCGAGAGTGCCGTGTGGGAGGCGAGCCTGTTCGAGGAGCACGACTTCCACGACTTCAAGATCTCGGTCAAGCACAACGACCCGGTCGTTATGGTGAAGGCCTACCGCCAGCTCGCCGAGCGCGGCGACTGGCCGTTGCACCTCGGCGTCACCGAGGCGGGCCCGGAGTTCCAGGGCACTATCAAGTCGGCCACCGCCTTCGGCATCCTGCTCGGCGAGGGCATCGGCGACACCATCCGCGTGTCCCTCTCGGCCCCGCCGGCGCAGGAGGTCAAAGTCGGACTGCAGATCCTGCAGTCCCTGAACCTCCGCGAGCGCAAGCTCGAGATCGTCTCCTGCCCGAGTTGCGGCCGCGCGCAGGTCGACGTGTACACCCTCGCCAATGACGTCACCGCCGGCCTCGAGGGCATGAGCGTCCCGCTGCGCGTCGCCGTCATGGGCTGCGTCGTCAATGGTCCGGGTGAGGCGCGCGAGGCCGACCTGGGCGTCGCCTCCGGCAACGGCAAGGGCCAGATCTTCGTCAAGGGCGAGGTCATCAAGACCGTGCCCGAGGCCGAGATCGTGCAGACGCTGATCGAGGAGGCCAACCGCCTGGCCGCCGAGATGCCCGCGGACGATACGTCGACCGGAGCCCCGGTCGTCTCCGTCGGCGCGAACTAAGTCGGCGCGGGGCGGATCGACGTGGTCCGTCCCGCTCTGCGTCTCGCTCTCGGCGTCGTCGCCGTGGCGCTCCTCGCCTCCGGAGTCGCCGCGCTCCGCAGCGGTCCGTCGTCCGAGGCCGGGGAGTGCATCGACAGCCGGACCCCGCAGGATCCTTTCGGCTGCGACCGCTGGGTGCTGACCGCGGCCGAAGGGGAGACCCCGTACACGGCCTGGGTCGAGGACGCCCGCGTTCGCCTCCGCTCCGAGCGCATCGGCGGGGCGCCCACCCTGGTCGTCGGTACTGGCTGCCTAGTGGTCAGCGCGACGTACCGGATCGACGGCGGCGTGCTGGTTCCGGGCGGCGAGGTAACCGGATCGGACGCCTGCTCCGACGCGCCGAGCCCCGAGGCGATCCGACTCCGAGCGCTCCTCTCGGGTCCGATGGCGATCGGAGGGACTCCCGACGACGTCCTGCTGGACGGCACGGGCGGCGCCGTCGTCTTCTCGCGCATCCCGGGCTGAGGCGCTCCGGCGCATCGCGAGCCGCGGGAGTGCAGCGGATAGGATCGTCCCTCGTGGTCACCCGTCTCTCGCATCTGTTCGTCCGCACGCTCCGGGAGGACCCCGCCGACGCCGAGGTCGCGGGCCACCGCCTCCTTGTCCGCGCGGGCTACATCCGCCGCCAGGCGCCCGGCGTCTTCGCCTGGCTGCCGCTGGGCCTGCGGGTGAAGCGTCGCATCGAGCGGATCATCCACGAGGAGATGGAGGCGGCCGGCGCCCAGGAGGTGCACTTCCCTGCTCTGCTGCCCCGCGAGCCCTACGAGCTCTCGGGACGCTGGACGGAGTACGGCGACGGCGTGTTCCGGCTGAAGGACCGCAAGGACGCCGACTACATGCTGGCCCCGACGCACGAGGAGTTCTTCACGCTGCTCGTCAAGGACCTCTACTCCTCCTACAAGGACCTGCCCTTGTCGATCTACCAGATTCAGGACAAGTACCGTGACGAGGCGCGTCCGCGCGCTGGCCTCCTGCGCGGCCGCGAGTTCACGATGAAGGACGCCTACTCCTTCGACTACACCGACGCCGGGCTCGATGCGAGCTACCAGCGCCAGCGCGACGCCTACGAGCGGATCTTCGCGCGCCTAGGGCTGGAGTACGTGATCGTTCAGGCCGACGCCGGCGCGATGGGCGGCTCGCGCAGCGAGGAGTTCCTGCACCCCACCCCCGTCGGCGAGGACACCTTCGTCCGCTCGGCCGGTGGCTACGCCGCGAACGTCGAGGCGTACCGAACCCCCGTCCCTGCGGCGCTGCCCGTCGAGGGTCAGCCGGAGGCGCGCGTCTTCGACTCACCCGACACCCCGACCATCCAGACTCTGGTCGACCTGGCGAACTCGACCCAGCCCCGCCCCGACGGCCGCGCCTGGACCGCGGCGGACACGCTCAAGAACGTGGTCTTGGCGCTCACCGCGCTCGATGGCACCCGCGAGCTCGTGATCGTCGGCCTGCCCGGCGACCGCGACGTCGACCTCAAGCGGGCCGAGGTGGCCTTCGCGCCGGCCGAGGTCGAGGCCGCGACGGCCGAGGACTTCGCGAAGCACCCCGGATTAGTCAAGGGCTACATCGGCCCGTGGTCGTCGGAGGGCGCGGTTCTGGGCGAGGAGTCCACGACTGGCGTGCGCTTCCTGCTCGACCCGCGGGTGGTCGACGGCACCGCCTGGATCACCGGGGCCAACGTCTCCGGGCAGCACGTGCTCGACCTGGTCGCGGGTCGCGACTTCCACGGCGACGGCACCATCGAGGTCGCGGATGTGCGCACCGGCGACGAGGCGCCCGACGGCTCCGGCCCGATCGAGACCGCCCGGGGCATGGAGATCGGCCACGTCTTCCAGCTCGGCCGCAAGTACGCCGACGTCCTGGGCCTGAAGGTGCTCGATGAGAACGGCAAGCTCATCACCGTCACGATGGGCTCCTACGGGATCGGCGTGACCCGTATCCTCGCGATCATCGCCGAGGCCACGCACGACGACCGCGGCCTGCTCTGGCCCGCGAACGTCGCCCCCTTCGACGTGCACGTGATCGCGACTGGCAAGGACGCGGCGGCACTGCAGCTCGCGGAGTCGGTCGGCGCCTCGCTGGAGGCGGCCGGCCGCGACGTGCTGATCGATGACCGACCGAAGGTCTCGCCGGGCGTCAAGTTCGGCGACGCCGAGCTGATCGGTGTGCCCGTGATCGTCATCGCCGGGCGGAGTGCAGCCGACGGGATCGTCGAGCTCTGGGACCGCCGGTCCGGCGAGCGCGAGCAGCTCCCCGTCGCCGAGGCTCTCGTCCGACTGGGCGCCTGACACCCCTGCGAGAGCCCTCGCCGCCGTCCTCCCGGGCGCGCGGCGAGAGCTTTCGTGCCCGTCCCACTCCGCCCGACGCAGCGAGATGATCGCGCTGGCCACCACGGTGAGGAAACCGGCGCCTCGGCAGGACCCGAACATCCGTGTCAGCTCCACCACTGCTCTCGCCGCCGCAGCATCTGCTGCACAGCCGCCTACCCCGGACGCAGTGGCTGCTCTCGCGTCTGCATCCCCCGAAGCGCTGGCCAACACAGCCACGCCCACTCCGTCTCCGCGGGGGTCAAAACAGAAGAGCGTTGTCAGCAACGCGCCTCTGCTTGCGTTCGGAACGGACAGCACCACGCCTGTCACGGTCGGCGCACCGTTCGCCGACACCGCCACCGCAGCCCCGACACAACAGGCGGGCGTGACTGTCTACGACAACCGCAACAGCACGTCCACGGTCGCCGTCACGCACACCGACGGCTCCGTTGCTGTCAACACCGTCATAGGGAGCAGTTCCGCCCCTCACGCCTCCAGTGACAACCTCGATCTTCCTGTCGGATCGAGCTTGCACGCCAATGACAGCGGCACAGTCAGCGTGCTCGACGCGGTCGGATTCTGGAGCGGAGGCGTGAAGGCCGCTTGGGCCCGCGACGCGAACGGAACGAGTATTCCTACCCATTACGACATCGCTGGCACGACACTCACTCAGATCGTCGACCTCTCTCAACCCGGTATCGCCTTCCCTCTGGTCGCGGACTCGTGGTTCGGTCAAGACCTCATCGATCACGTCACGTGGGTACAGGGCGACCCGCAGCGGGGACCCACCGCGCAGGTCTACCCCACGGACTACGGACGCGACCAGCTCGCCGTAGGCCCCGACGCCAACGAGGCCGCCTGGGGAGAAGCCCTGGAGAAGGGCGACCGGTCTCGACTCGATCACAACAACCTCCACGACCAGTTCAGCTGTCGCTTCCTCGGCCGCACCTCCATCGCAGGCAAGGAGAGCTGGAACCTCGACAGCAACCGACCCGACGTCGGACTCGCTGCCACGATCGCCGCCTCCTGCACTCCACAAGGTGGAGAAGACTAGCTCAACGGGCAGGAACGGTCGGTTCCTGATCGTTGTGTTCTCTCGGACGCCGCACCGGGCGCGTCCTGTCGGATCTTTCACGACGTCCTCTGCCACTCCTCCCGTTCCTCCCACCGCTTCCGGGTGTGCGGGTGGACCGTGCGGCCGCGTCGGGTACCCTGGATCGCTGATCCGGGTGTGAGCCCGGGGCGAACGTCCGCGGTCACCACCGCTGGATCCAAGTGAATAGAGAGAAAGGCCCGCCCGTGGACATCGACTTGAGCGTTCTGCGACTGATGGAGCGCGAGCGCGAGATCCCGTTCGAGGAACTCGTGCAGATCATCGAGCAGGCGATCCTGACCGCCTACCTCAAGCACATCGGCCAAGCCGACGACGCCGACAAGGCCACCGCCGTCGCCGCCCGTGTGCACCTGGACCGTAAGACCGGCCACGTCTCGGTCTTCGTGCCCGAGTACGACGACGAGGGCGCCGTCGTGGGCGAGGCCGAGGACTCGCCGCGCGACTTCGGCCGCATCGCCGCCTTCGCCGCCAAGCAGGTCATCAATCAGCGCCTGCGCGACATCGCCGATGAGCACGTGCTCGGCGAGTTCAAGGGCCGCGAGGGCGATATCGTCGCCGGAGTCATTCAGCAGGGCCCGAACCCGCGGATGATCCACGTCGACCTCGGCTCGATCGAGGCGATCCTCTCGCCGGAGGAGCAGGTGCCCGGCGAGGACTACAGCCACGGGCGCCGGATCCGCGTCTACGTCACGAGCGTCGGCCGCGGGCCCAAGGGCCCCTCGGTCCACGTGTCCCGCACCCACCCGTCGCTCGTGCGCAAGCTGTTCGCGCTCGAGGTCCCCGAGATCGCATCCGGCGTGGTCGAAATCGTCTCGCTCGCCCGCGAAGCCGGTCATCGGACCAAGATCGCCGTTCGCGCGACCGAGCCCGGTGTGAACGCCAAGGGCGCCTGCATCGGCGAGCTCGGCCAGCGCGTGCGCGCGGTGACCGCTGAACTCAATAACGAGAAGATCGACATCGTCGACTACTCCTCCGACCTGCCGACCTTCGTCGCCAGCGCTCTCTCACCGGCCAAGGTGACCAGCGCGTTCGTGATCGATCAGAGCCTCAAGGCCGTCCGGGCGCTCGTCCCCGACTATCAGCTCTCGCTCGCCATCGGCAAAGAGGGCCAGAACGCCCGGCTCGCCGCCAAGCTCACCGGCGCGAAGATCGACATCCAGCCCGATTCGGTGATGGACGGGGAGTGATCCGCGCGCATCGGCTCGACGGGGGAGCGGTCTCGGAGGGGAGGGAGTAGGGTGGAACCCGTCAGAACGTGCGTCGGCTGCCGTTTGCGCGCTCCCCGGGCCTCTCTTCTGAGGCTGGTCCTCCACTCGAACGTCCTCGCGGTAGATCCGCGTGCCGTTCGTCCCGGACGGGGAGCGTGGCTCCACAACGCGGTCGACTGCTACGAACTCGCGGTCAAGCGCCGCGCGTTCGGCAGGGCGTTTCGGACGCGCGAGAGCGTGGACGCGAGCGAACTGGAGCAGTACCTCGCACGATCCGACCGGCTCGGTCCCTCATCCGGAGGGCCCGGAGCAGCGCACGATCACACCATAGAGAACAGGCAGAACGGCCCGTGAACTGATCATGAGCGAAGACTGATGAGCGGCTCGATATGAGACCCGTCCGTTCGTAACGCCTGCCCCCGTCTTGGGTGCAGGCCCAAGACAGGAGAGAAGTGGCAAAACCACGCGTACACGAGATCGCATCCGAACTCGGTGTCGATAGCAAGGTCGCACTTGCGAAGTTGAAAGAGCTCGGCGAGTTCGTCAAGGGACCGTCCTCGAGCATCGAACCCCCGGTCGCCCGCAAGCTCCGCCAGGCCCTTCAGGGCCAGGGCGGATCCGCAGCGGGCGCGTCGTCGACCCCGGCGACCCCTACCGCCAGCGCCCGGCCCGGGGCTCCCCGCCCCGCCGGCGCACGCCCCTCCGCGCCGACGCCCGGCCCGGTGAAGCCGCCCGCTCCGGCGCCGGCTCCGCCGATGTCGGTCGCCGAACGCCAGGCTCAGGCTCAGGCCGCCCAGGAGGCCGCGGCCGCTCAGCGCGCTCAGGCCGCGAAGGACGCCCCGGCCGAGGCCGCCGCTCCGGCTCCGACCGAGGCGGCCGAGGCCCCGGCCGCGACCGACAAGCCGACGTCCGGCCCCACCCCGGGCGGACCCAAGCCTGTGACTCCGCGTCCGGCTCCCGCCGCGAACACTCCGCGCCCCAGTGGTGCCTCGGGCGGCTCCAACCGCCCCGGCGGCACCCCGCGTCCGGGCAACAACCCGTTCGCCAGCAACCAGGGCATGGGACAGCGTCCGGCCGCCCCGCGCCCCGGCAACAACCCCTTCGCCAGCTCGCAGGGCATGGGATCGCGTCCGACCCCGGGCAACATTCCCCGCCCCGCAGCTCCGCGCCCCGGCACGCCCCGACCCGGCGGACCCGGTATGGGCCAGCGCCCCGCCGGCTTCGGCCAGCGTCCCGGCGGGCCCGGCGGCGGCGCGGGACGTCCCGGCGGTGCCGGTCGTCCCGGCGGCGGCGGATTCCAGCGCCCCGGCGGTGCTCCCGGTGCCGGTGGCGGCTTCGCCCCGCGTCCCGGTGGTGGCGGCGGTCGCGGTCGCGGCCCCGGCGGTGGGACCGCGGGCGCCTTCGGCCGCGGTGGCGGCAAGAGCAAGGCCCGCAAGTCCAAGCGCACGAAGCGTCAGGAGTTCGAGCTCAGGGAGGCCCCGTCGCTCGGCGGTGTCAGCGTTCCCCGCGGGGACGGCAAGACGGTCATCCGTCTGCGCCGCGGCGCGTCGATCTCGGACTTCGCCGACAAGATCGAGGCCATGACCGGCGTGCCGGTACCCCCCGGCAACCTGGTCACCGTCCTCTTCGCCCTCGGCGAGATGGCGACGGCGACCGAGTCGCTCGACGAGGCCACCTTCGAGGTGCTCGGCTCCGAGCTCGGCTTCACGATCCAGGTCGTCTCGCCCGAGGATGAGGACAAGGAGCTCCTCGAGGGCTTCGGTCTCGACCTCGAGCAGGAGCTGGACGACGAGACGGACGAGGACCTCGAGATCCGTCCCCCCGTCGTCACCGTCATGGGTCACGTCGACCACGGAAAGACGCGCCTGCTCGACGCGATCCGCAACGCCAACGTCGTCGCCGGCGAGGCGGGCGGCATCACGCAGCACATCGGTGCGTACCAGGTCGTCGCGGAGCACGAGGGCATCGAGCGTCCGATCACCTTCATCGACACCCCGGGTCACGAGGCGTTCACCGCCATGCGAGCCCGCGGTGCCCAGGTCACGGACATCGCGATCCTGGTGGTCGCGGCGGATGACGGCATCATGCCGCAGACCATCGAAGCGCTGAACCACGCCCAGGCGGCCAACGTGCCGATCGTGGTCGCGGTGAACAAGGTGGACAAGCCCGACGCGAACCCGGCCAAGGTGCGCCAGCAGCTCACCGAGTTCGGGCTCGTCGCGGAGGAGTACGGCGGAGACGTCATGTTCGTCGACGTATCGGCCCGTGCCGGCACCGGTATCCAGGACCTCCTGGACGCCGTGCTGCTCACCGCGGACGCCGGTCTCGACCTGCGCGCCAACCCCGACAAGGAGGCGCGCGGAGTCGCGATCGAGGCGAAGCTCGACAAGGGACGCGGTGCGGTCGCGACCGTCCTCATCCAGTCGGGAACGTTGCGGGTCGGCGACGCGATCGTCGCCGGAACGGCGTACGGCCGCGTGCGTGCGATGGCGGACGAGAACGGCAACGCCGTCCTCGAGGCCGTACCGTCGCGTCCGGTTCAGGTGCAGGGACTCTCGTCCGTGCCCCGCGCCGGCGACACCTTCCTCGTCACCGAGGAGGATCGCACCGCTCGCCAGATCGCCGAGAAGCGCGAAGCCGCTCAGCGCAACGCCCTGCTGGCCAAGGCCCGCAAGCGCATCTCGCTCGAGGACTTCACCCGTGCTCTCGAGGAGGGGAAGGTCGAGTCGCTCAACCTCATCATCAAGGGCGACGTGTCCGGTGCCGTCGAGGCGCTGGAGGAGTCGCTCGTCAAGATCGAGGTCGACGACTCCGTGCAGCTGCGGATCATCCATCGCGGTGTCGGTGCGATCACGGAGTCGGATGTCAACCTCGCGACGATCGACAACGCGATCATCGTGGGCTTCAACGTCCGCCCCGACCCGAAGGCCCGCGAGCGCGCTGCCCGAGAAGGAGTGGACATCCGCTTCTACTCGGTCATCTACAACGCGATCGAAGAGGTCGAGAACTCGCTCACGGGCATGCTCAAGCCCGAGTTCGAGGAGGTCCAGTCCGGTGTCGCTGAGATTCGCGAGGTGTTCCGCTCCTCGAAGGTCGGCAACATCGCGGGTGTCATCGTCCGCTCCGGCACGATCACCCGCAACTCGAAGGCGCGTGTCATTCGTGACGGCGTGGTCGTCGGGGATAACCTCGCCATCGAGTCGCTGCGTCGCTTCAAGGACGACGTGACGGAGGTCCGTACGGACTACGAGGCCGGTATCGGTCTCGGTAAGTACAACGACATCCAGATCGGCGACGAGATCGAGACGATCGAGATGAAGGAGAAGCCGCGAGGCTGATTCGTTCCACTGGAAGGCCCGGGTCCGCCCGGGCCTTCCGGCGTTTCTCCTGGTGCGCAGTGGGATCGGGAGGGGACTCTCGTCCTCTCCCTCCTCCGGAGGAATGGGAAACGCCCTCGTCTCGGAGGCGCGGACCCTCCGACGGGCGCTGCCGCGGGTTGAGACCGAGGCGGCCGCGGCCGTCGCAGACTCGGGAAGACGTCGGACGACGCAAGGCCCCCCGGACGGGAACAGTCGGACGGGCGGGGAGTGGTTGAATGGCGAGCTGAACGGTTCGCCGAGAGAGATGTGAGGACCAGTCATGGCAGATCCGGCCCGGGCGAGGAAGCTCGCCGAACGTATCCAGGTGATCGTCGCGAGGCGGCTCGAACGCGGTCTCCGTGACCCGCGCCTCGGCTTCGTCACGATCACCGATGTCCAGGTGACCGGCGACCTGCAGCACGCTTCCGTGTTCTACACGGTGTACGGCACCGACGAGGAGCGTGCCGATTCGGCCGCCGCCCTCAAGGCCGCCACTGGCATGCTGCGGACCGAGGTGGGGAAGAACATCACCGCGCGGCTCACTCCATCGCTCGAGTTCATCCTCGACGCGCTTCCCGAGAACGCGAAGCACATCGAGGATCTTCTCGCCACCGCGCGCAGCCAGGACTCGCAGGTGCAGTCGCTCGCCGCTCAGGCGGACTACGCAGGCGAGGCCGACCCCTACGTGAAGCCCCGCGAGGACGACACCGAGGATTAGACGCCGAGGTTGAACGCAGCGGAGCCCGTGGCGACGTCGAGCGAGTCCAGGACGACGACAGCGGTGCAGCCGGCGCCGCGCAACAGCGTCGCCGCGGCGTACACGATCGCGAGCTGGGCGGGATCGTCGGTGTCGAGCCGGCGGAGGTAGGCGCCGTCGACGGCGACGACCTCCTCCTCGCGGAGGGTGAGGCTCGCCCCGTCGACGCTGTGCTGCACGCCGCGGTAGTCGAGGCGGGCGACGCCCGTGCGGTCGATGTCGGGGCGAGAGAGGCGGAGGCGGCGACCGGTCGCGGCGCCGATCCTACCCGCCTCCTCCGACGCCGGACGATGAACCGGCCTCAGGAGCCGGGGAGGAGATAGCCGTTGTCGGCGTCCCCGGTCGCCAGGCCGTCGGCCAGAAGCCCGGCCAGAGCCCGACCGCGTTGCTCAGCGTCGGGCCAGAGCGACTCCACCTCGGCCGCCGTGACCGGGCCGTGGGCGGCGCGCAGCTCGGCGAGGATGAGCCCGCGGACCTGACGATCGGAGCCTTCGAACCGCTTCTGCTTCGACTTCACCGCTCCGGTGTGCTCCGGGTAGCCCTCAGCCCGCCAGCGGCAGAGGTCGCGGATCGGGCACTCGCCGCAGCGCGGGGCTCGGGCGGTGCAGACGATCGCCCCCAGCTCCATCGCTCCGGCGTTGAAGGCCGCGGCGTCGGGTAGCGACTCGGGCAGCAGCGCCGACATCGCGTCGAGGTCGGCCTTCGCGCGCGGAGGACCGGGCTCGGCCGCACCGCCGACTGCGCGTGCGATCACCCGCCGGACGTTGGTGTCGACCACCGGATGGCGCCGTCCGTAGGCGAAGACGGCGACGGCGCGCGCGGTGTAGTCGCCGATGCCGGGCAGCGCGAGGAGGGTGTCGACGTCGTCCGGGACCACGTCGCCGTGCTCCTCGGCGATCGCCACGGCGCAGGCGTGCAGGCGGAGTGCCCGTCGCGGGTAGCCGAGGGACTGCCAGGCGCGCACCGCCTCGCCGGGCGGGACAGCAGCGAGGGCGGAGGGGGTCGGCCAGCGTTCCAGCCAGGCGGCCAATCGGGGCACGACGCGCAGGACAGGGGTTTGCTGCAGCATGACCTCGCTGACCAGAGTGCCCCAGGCGGGGAATCCCTCGCGGCGCCACGGCAGGTCGCGTGCGTTCGTGCGGTACCAGGCGACGATCGCAGTGGCGAGGGCGGCGGAGGGCATCAGCCCACACTAGGCGCTGGCGCGTATCGTGGGCGGATGACCAGGTGGGCTCCGCAGAAGGCCGATGTGCTCGACGCTCTCGCGGCGGAGGTGCTGCACAACTACGCGCGCGGACGGGTCACGGTCGGTATCGACGGCGACGACCCGGAGGTGAGCGGCGCATTCGCTCTCGAGCTGGCGGAGGCGCTGCGCCGGGCCGGTCGGGACGCGATCATCGCGCACCTTGCGGACTTCCGCCGTCCCCGGGCCGAGCGGGAGGATCCCGCCGTGCCCGAGCAGCAGCGCTCCTACGCGGGCGGCTACAACTACGAACTCCTGCGGCGGGTGCTCCTGGATCCGTTCACGCTCGGCGGAAGCACGAGATTCGTGCTCGCGGGCTTCGACTCGCTGCGGGACCAGGCGAGGCAGGCGCGCTGGCGGACCGCCGGCCGCGATGCGGTGCTGCTCGTGGACGGCGAGTTCGCGCTGCGGCCGGAGTTGCGCGGGGCGTGGAGCACCAGCATCCGGCTCGATACGCAGGAGCCGCCGGTTGATCGGGCCTACCGCGCCACGACGGATCCGCGCCGGCTCGCGGGCATCCTCGTCGACATCCGCGATCCGGAGCAGCCCCGCCGCATCTTCGCCGACTCCTGCTGAACGCGCCGCCTGCACAGCGAACGCAGAGAAGAGCCGGGACGGAGTCTCAGACCGCGGCGGCCCGGCGAACGACCTCGGCGGGGGGCAGGAAGGTGCCCGCCCGCTCGACCTCATGCACCAGGTCGACCAGCAGCTGGTTGACCGGGGCCTCGCGTCCACCGCGATGAGCGGTGCGGACCACGGCTCCGGCCAGGTGGTCGATCTCGCTGGGCACCCCGCGTCGGATGCTCTGCAGCGTCGATCCGGGGTTGGGCACCTCGCCCATGCCGGCGGCCATCCGGCGGGGGAGCAGCTCGACCACGGGCAGCGGAGCGGCGGCGAGTGCGCGGACGGAGGCGTTCGAGAGGCCCTGGAGCGAGCCGAAGCGGATGCCCGCAGCGATGCCGGTCCGGGCGGCCTCGCGGATCGCCCGAGCCAGGACTCGGCGCAGGCCCTGGTCGGCGATCGTCTCCTGCACCGAGAGCCCGGTGATCGCCGGGAGGGCGTTCATCTCGTTGATCAGCAGCTTCGTCCACTGCGCGCCGAGGAAGTCGTCCGTGACCGCGGTGGGGACTGCCTCGCCGAGAAGAGCGGCGGCGCGGCGCACGTCGTCGTCGGCCGGACGGCCGGGGACGCCGAGCGTGGTCGTCGCAGCGGCGGTGACGGTGACGCGACCGGGCTCGAGGTGGCTCGCGGCGAACAGGGCCAGGGCGCCGACGAGGCGAGCGTCGCGCACCTGGCGGGCGGCAGCGGTGAGGCCGTCGAGTCCGTTCTGCACGACGACGACCAGAGTGCCGTCGACGGTGCGACGGTTGCTGCGCAGCGCGTCCTCGGCGTCCTGCGCCTTCGTGCAGACGATGGCGAGATCCGGGACGAGGTCGAGGGTCTCACCGCAGCGGACCCACGCGGTGTGCTCGCCCCACGCCCCGTCCAGACGGAGCCCTGAGCGGCGGATCGCGATGAGGTGGTCGCCGCGAGCGGTGACCTCGACGTCGTGCCCCGCCTTGTCGAGAAGGGCGGCGACAGTGCCGCCGACGGCGCCTGCTCCGAGTACTGCGATCCTCATCCGGACAGCCTAGGGCGGGGAGGAGCGGGGTCCGACGCCACCCCCAGAGAGGACTCCCGATCCGTCCGTGTATCCTCACATCCGTGCTCGAGACCCCCGCCCCGGCTCCGAACGGCATCCTCCTGCTCGACAAGCCCGGCGGCATCACCAGCCACGACCTCGTCTCGCGGACTCGTCGCCGCGCGGGGACCCGGAAGGTCGGCCACGCGGGCACACTCGATCCGATGGCCACCGGGCTGATGATCCTCGGGCTCGGCCCCTCGACGCGGCTGCTCACCTACCTGGTGGGACTCGACAAGCAGTACGAGGCGACCATTCGGCTCGGCGCCTCGACGAGTACAGACGACCGCGAGGGCGAGGTCCTCGCCTCCGCCGACTCCGACCTCGTGGCAGCTCTCACCCCGGAGGCGGTGGCCGACGGCATCGCGGCCCTCACCGGAGCGATCGAGCAGGTTCCGAGCACAGTCAGCGCGATCAAGGTGGACGGCCGGCGTGCCTACGCTCGCGCCCGCGACGGCGAGGAGGTCGTTCTCGCCTCCCGTCCGGTGACCGTCTCGGCCTTCGACCTGCTGGAGAGTCGCCGGATCGACACCCTCGATGAGGGTGCACGCCTTGACCTCGACGTGCGCGTCACCTGCTCCTCCGGCACCTACATCCGTGCGCTGGCTCGTGACCTCGGCGCGGCGCTCGGAGTCGGCGGGCACCTCACGACCCTCCGCCGCACCGCCGTCGGACCGTTCTCGGTGGCGCAGGCCGGCGAGATCGACGAGCTCGACGTCCCCGCCGCGCTCCTGTCGCCGACGCGCGTGGCGGGCGAGCTGTTCCCGCTGCTCCGCCTCGATGCGCAGGAGGCGGGTGACCTCGCCAATGGCAAACGCATCCCGGCCCCGGAGGCGGTCGCGGGCTCGACGGGGCTCCTGGCCGCCGTCGGCCCGGGGGAGCGGCTGATCGGCCTCGCCGAGCGCCGCGGCACCCAGCTCAAGAGCGTGGTCAACTTCCCGACCGAGGACCTGCGGACGGTCGCGTCGTGATCGAGTGGTTCACGACCCTCCAGGTGGGGATCGCCGTCATGGCGGGCCTGCTCTGCCTGGTGCTCGGGCTGCTCGCCCGCCGCCCCTCCGACGTCTCGGTGGGAGCGACGGCGATCGTCGAGTTGCTCCTGATCGTGCAGCTGGCGGTCGCGCTCGTCTCTCCCCTGGTCGGCAACCGCCCGTCGGGGAGCCTGCCGGAGTACTACATCTACCTGATCTCGGCGCTGCTCCTGCCGCTCGCCGCGGGCTTCTGGGCGCTGATCGAGCGGAGCCGCTGGAGCACCGTGATCCTGGGCATCACCTGCCTCTCGATCGCGGTGATGGTCTACCGGATGCACCAGATCTGGTTCTTCCAGAGCGCCTGATCCGGCCTACCGCCGGACCCGGCCCGGCGAGCGCCTAGCATGGACCTGCGATGTCGAAACCAGCCAGCGATGCGTCCGGACGGGCCGCCCACAACCCTCGAAACCCCTCGGCCTCCGGAAGCGGCGACTCGACCCGCTCCGCCCGTTCGCGCGGTATCGGCAGCCTGCTCGTCGTGGTGTACGGGATTCTGGCGCTTGCCGCGACGGGCCGCTCCGTCTTTCAGATCATCGACCGCTTCGACGAGGCGCCGCTGGCGTTCTCGCTCTCGGCGCTCTCGGCCGTGGTGTACATCGTGGCGACCGTCGCGCTGGTCCAGCCGGGGCGCGCCTGGCAGCGAGTGGCTTGGGTGACCATCACCTTCGAGCTGGTGGGCGTGCTCGTGGTCGGCGCGCTCAGCCTGCTCGCACCGCAGCTGCTCGGGCTCACCAGCGCCGATCCGTTCGGCCGTCAGTCGACAGTCTGGGCGGCGTTCGGCGCGGGGTACCTGCTCATCCCGCTCGTCCTGCCGATGCTCGGCCTCTGGTGGCTCCGCGTGCAGGGGCGGCGCTCATCGAGGGCGGGGGTCTGATGCGCGTCGAGACTCGCCCCGGCGATCTAGCCGGGATCGGCCCCTCCGCGGTCACGATCGGCAAGTTCGACGGCGTCCACTCCGGGCATCGGGCCGTGATCGGCACGCTGCACGAGCGGGCGCGCGAGCGGGCTCTGGCCGCCGTGGTCGTCACCTTCGACCGCAATCCCCTCAGCGTGATCGCGCCGGAGAAGTGTCCGCCCGTCCTGGCCGGCAACGAGCAGAAACTGGAGTTGCTCGCGGGAACCGGCGTCGACGCGACGCTGTTGCTCACCTTCGACGAGGAGTTCCGCGCGCTCTCGCCGGAGGAGTTCGTTCAGCAGATCCTGGTCGACGCTCTCGAGGCCCGCGTGGTGCTCGTCGGCTCCGACTTCCGCTTCGGCGCCCGGGGCGCGGGCGACGTCGACCTGCTCCGCGTGCTCGGGCGGCAGTACGGCTTCGAGGTCGAGCTGATCGACGACGTGCGGCCCGAGGATGGCCGCCGCGTCTCCTCCACCTGGATCCGCCAGCTGCTCGCAGAAGGCGATGTGGAGCACGCGACGCGCCTGCTCGGGCACGAGCCCGTGGTCCGCGGAGTGGTCGTGCACGGCGCGAAGCGCGGGCGCGAGCTCGGCTTCCCGACCGCGAATCTCTCTCCCCAGTCGCAGGGCCTGATCCCGGCCGACGGCGTCTACGCGGGGCGGCTCAGCACCGACGGCGTCACGCATCCCGCCGCGATCTCGGTCGGCAGCAACCCCACCTTCGTCGGAGTGCCGCCGAAGCAGGTCGAGGCGTACGTGCTCGACCAGACGCTCGACACCCTCGACCTCTACGATCGCGTGGTCGACGTGGCGTTCGTCGGCCGGATTCGCGGCCAGGTCGCCTACGAGGGCGTCGAGCCGCTCATCCGCCAGATGAACCAGGACGTTCTGCGCGTCCGCGAGGTCCTCGGTATATCGCCTGAGCGCGAGTCAAGGCCCGCCTAGCAGGGCCCGCGAGCCCGCACCAGCGGGGGAGGTCGCGGCGCCACCGGCGTAGCGTGGCGACATGAGCGATACCCCCACCGACTCGGCGCGACCCCTCGCGCTCGTCACCGGCGCCACCGGCTACATCGGTGGTCGGCTGACACCCCGCCTTCTCGAGGCGGGCTTCCGGGTGCGCGTTCTCGTGCGTGATCCGCGCAAGCTCTCCGACGTGCCGTGGGCGGGTGAGGTCGAGGTCGCCCAGGGCGATCTCGGCGATCCGGAGTCGCTGACCGCGGCCGTGGAGGGCGTCGACGTCCTCTACTACCTCGTCCACTCGATGGGCTCCGGAAACGACCACGCCCACTTCGAGGAGGTCGAGAGCCGGGCCGCGCAGAATGTGGCCACGGCGGCGAAGGCGGGCGGCGTCGGTCGCATCGTCTACCTCGGCGGCCTGCACCCCGAGGGCCAGGAGCTCTCGAAGCACCTCCGCTCGCGGGCGGAGGTGGGCCGGATCCTGATGGAGTCGGGCGTGCCGACCATCGCGCTGCAGGCCGGCGTGATCATCGGCTCCGGATCGACCTCCTTCGAGATGGTTCGTCACCTCACCGACGTGCTGCCGTACATGCCCGCGCCGCAGTGGGTGCGCAACTTCATCCAGCCGATCGCGGTGCGCGACGTGCTGCATTACCTCATCGGTGCCGCTTCGCTCCAGGACGCCTCGCTGAACCGGACCTTCGACATCGGCGGGCCGGACGTGTTGCGCTACGGCCAGATGATGAACGGCTACGCAGTGGAGGCTGGTCTGCCGCAGCGGCCGATCGCGTCTCTGCCGGTGTTCACGCCGTGGCTGGCCTCGCAGTGGGTCAACCTGGTCACGCCGATCCCGCGCTCGCTCGCGGTGCCGATCATCGCCTCCCTCCAGTACGACTGCGTGGTGCACGAGCAGGACATCCGCTCGCTCATCCCCGACCCGGAGGGCGGATTGACCTCGTACCGCCGGGCGGTCCGGCTTGCGCTGGGCAAGATGCAGGCGGGCGAGATCGAGACGAGCTGGCAGAACGCGGAGGTCGTCGGCGCCCCCAGCGATCCGCTGCCGAGTGACCCGGAGTGGGCCGGCCACACGGTCTACGTCGACCTCAAGGAGCGGCGCACCCCCGCCGACCCGGCCAAGCTCTGGCGTGTGATCGAGGGCATCGGCGGCACCAACGGCTGGTACTCCTTCCCGCTCGCGTGGGTGATCCGCGGCTGGATGGACCGCCTGGTCGGGGGAGTGGGGCTCCAGCGCGGGCGCCGCGACTCCGCCCGCCTCCACGCGGGTGACGCGCTGGACTTCTGGAGGGTCGAGGCGATCGAGCGGCCGACGCTCCTGCGCCTGCGCGCCGAGATGAAGGTGCCCGGAGGCGCCTGGCTCGAGATGCGTGCCGAGCCCTCCGGAGACGGCGGATCGGTCTACACACAGCGCGCGGTCTTCTTCCCGCAGGGCCTCGCCGGCCGACTCTACTGGTTCGCGATCCTGCCCTTCCACGGCATCATCTTCAACGGTATGGCCAACCGCATCACGGCCACTGCGGCCGACCTGCCGGACTCCGGCGACGAGCGCTCCCCTGGCGGGCGCCGGGTGCAGCGGTGACAATGGAGGGGTCCGACGGCGGCGAGACCGCCCGGGACGCCGACGAGAGGAGCACGATGAGCGAACGGTCGATGGCGGACGCGGGGCGCGATTTCCAGCTGGGGAAGGTCCTTTTCATCGGGGACAGCATCATTCAGGCCGGTGCCTGGGGCGACTGGCTGACGGAGTCGACAGTCGTCGATGAGGGAGTCGGTGGGGCCACCACGGCGGACGTCGTCGCGCGGCTGCCCGAGCTCGTCGCGCAGGAGCCGGACACGGTGGTGCTGCTGATCGGCACCAACGACCTGGCCTGGCACCGCACCACCGAGCACGTCGTGCGCAACATCGAGACCGTGGTCGCAACGTTCCGCCGCGACCTGCCCGATGTGCGCATCCTGGTCACCTCGGTTCTGCCGCGCGGGCACGAGTTCGCCCCGCAGATCCGCGAGATCAACCGCCACCTTTGGCAGTTCGCGCCCACCGCGCACGCGGGCTACCTCGACCTGTGGCCGGTGCTCGCGGGGGAGGACGGCGGACTCCTCGAGCAGTACTCGCCGGATGGTCTGCACTTGAACGAGGACGGCTACCACGCTTGGCGGGAGGCACTGGGCCCGGCGCTCGAGGCTGTGGTGCGGATGCCCCCGCGGACCCGTCCGCTCACGCTGCCGTACGACGAGTTCGCGCGGCCGAAGACGGCGTAAACACGAGCGAGGGGGAGCCGACCGGCTGGTCGGCTCCCCTCCCCGTCACTCTGCGGCGAGGGCGGCCTCGAACGCGGCGAGGGCGGCCTCCGAGAAGAGCACGAAGCGAACCTCGTCGAGGGCGCCGTCGACGGTCGCCGACCGCACCGACTCCACCGCGATGCGCGCCGCGTCGTCCATCGGCCAGCCGTACACGCCCGCCGAGACAGCCGGGAAGGCGACCGTGTGTGCGCCGAGGCCGACCGCGATACGAACCGATTCGCGATAAGCGGAGGCGAGAACGGCACTGCGGTCCTCCGAGCGGGAGTGGACGGGGCCGACGGTGTGCACGACCCAGCGGGCCGGGAGGCGGCCTGCGGTGGTGGCGACGGCCGAGCCGGCGGGCAGGCCGCCGGGCAACTCGGTCTCGCGGAGCCGGTGGCAGGCGGCGAGGATCTCCGGACCGCCCGCGCGGTGAAGTGCTCCATCGACGCCGCCCCCGCCGAGGAGGGACGAGTTCGCGGCGTTCACGATCGCGTCGGCGTGTTCGCGGGTGAGGTCGCCGAGGACGGCTCGCAGAGAAGTCATGCGTCCTCTTCCAGGCTGCGGCCGAGAGCGGCGATCGCCGCCGGACCGACTCGGCAGCACCCGCCGATCAGGTCAGCGCCCGCCGCGCGCCAGGAGGCGACGAGTGCGGGATCGAAGGCCGCGTCGCCCGTCCAGCAGCGACCGACGGCGTCCCACTCCTCACCGCTATTGGGGTAGACGACGACCAGCTTGCGGGTGACCGAGCGGGCGATGCGCGTAGCCTCGGCGACGTCACCGGGGGGCCAGCAGTTCACTCCGACGCCGATCACCTCCGCGGAGGCGGCGGCGACGGTGAACGCTTCGGCCAGGGGCTCCCCGGCCGCGGTTCGGCCTGAGCGTCCGCTCACGCAGATCCAGGCGGGGATGGAGGAGCCCGCGAGGGCGGCCACGACGGCGCGCACCTCCCGGACGGAGGGGATGGTCTCGACCGCGAGCAGGTCCGGGCCGGCCGCGGCCAGCGCCTCGAGGCGGGGGCGGTGCCAGGCGGCGAGCTCGTCCACGGTGAGATCGTCGTCGCCGCGGTACTCGGAGCCGTCGCCGAGGCTCGCACCGTAGGGGCCGACGGAGGCGGCGACCCAGCCGCTCTGCGCCCGCCTGGCCAGCGCGACGCTCTCGCGGAGCGCGTGCTCGGCGAGCCCGGGAGCAAGGCCCGCGGCCGCGAATCCGCTCGCCGACACCTGGTAGCTCGCGGTCACCGCCACCCGTGCGCCCGCCTCGGCGAACGCGCGGTGGGCGGCGACGATCCGCTCAGGTTCTTCGAGCAGGACCCGAGCGCTCCAGAGGGCGGAGTCGACAGCGGCCCCCTGCGCCTCTAGCTCGGTGCCCAGGCCGCCGTCGAGCAGCAGCGGACGGTTCCTGGCGGCGGCGATGAGTGCGGCGCTCACGAGCGGTTGTGGGAGAGCTCGAAGATGGTCACGAGTTCGGCGATCGCGGCCTCGCGGGCGTCGCCGCCCTCCTCGAACATCGCGGTGATGTGCGTGCGGAGGTGGTTCTCGACGATGAGCTTGTTCAGCGAGCCGAGCGACTTTTGAATGGCGAGGGACTGCGTGACGATGTCGACGCAGTAGTCCTCGTTCTCGATCATCCGCTCGAGGCCGCGCATCTGGCCGCCGAGGATGCGGGCACGGTGCAGCGAACGCTTTTTGAGGTCCTCGATCACTCCGCCAGCCTACGCTCCGCCGTCCGTACCCGGGTGGGGTATCGGCCCCCGTACGATCGAGAGGTGAGCACCCGCAAGCCGACCAGGACGACCGCCGCCCGCTACCCCTCGCGGGACCGGGCGCGGATGGCGCTCGCGCCCGGGATCCTGGCAGCGATCGTGCTGTTGGCCGGGCTCGCCCTCGTCGGCTCCGATGCCTATGACGTGATCCGGTACCCGGTGGCAATCCTCGCGGCGGTGATCGGCTGGTTCGCGATCCAGGCGCGCGCTTTCCTGTGGCTGATCGGGCTCGTCCCGGTGCTCGTGCTGTGGAACCCGGTGCTGCCGTTCGCTTTTCCGGACGCGGTCTGGTCGTCACTGAGCCTCGCCGCGGTCGGCGTCTTCGTCGCCGCCGGGCTGATCATCCGCGTCCCGACCCCGGAGTGACGTCGGGCGCGCCTCCCCGCGCGGCGCAGGACCGCCGAGAGCCCGCCGAGGAGTAGACTTCTTCTGCATCCGCACGCCGGGGACGCTGCGACCGGGTCTCAGACCCGTTGCTCGGAGCTCCTGACAGCCACCGGATGCACCGACGCCCGTCGTCTCCCCGGAGGCGATCCGGCGGATGCACGGCGACGGCAGCGCGCGGGAATCCCTCCTCCGCCCCCGTCACACATCGAGGAGGAGCATGGCTCGCAGCGGCCAGCGTCAGTCCGGACAGACGCGTCGAGCGTCGAACGCCGCCGGGAGCCGACCCCGATCGCGTTCGCGCGGTGTGGACAACGCGGGGATCATTCCGATCCTCGCCCGCCGCGTCCGCGAGGTGGAGGCGAAGGCCCAGACCGGCAAGGTCGGGCCGACCAACCGGACGAAATTCTTGGTGATCGCCCTGCTGATGCGCGAGGAGCGCAAGCGGGTCAAGGTCGACACCTCGCTCAGCGAGGCCCAGCGCGCAGAAGAAATGAAGCGCCTCGACGGTATCGCCACGATCCTCGCCAAGACGGCCGCGCGCGACACCAGCCTGATCGCGCTGCTCGAATCGGAGGCGGGCGTCACGCCGGCCGCGCAGAAGCTGCGCCGCGACTGGCTGTTGGAGGCGGGTGCCGAGCTGAGCCCCGACGAGCTTGTGATCGTGACCGAACCGGAGCCCAAGGCCGAGGTGGCGGTGAACCAGGTCGTGCCCCCGTCGGTGCGTGCGCGCCAGCTGGCGAACCCCTTCCTCCCGCCGGACTTCTCGATCGCGGAGGCCGTAGCCCCGGCGCCGCGCCGCCGGCTGGACGACTGGGAGCTGCTCGGTCCGCTCTTCAAGGCCTTCGAGTACGGCGCGGGCGGACGGGCCGCGAGCATGGAGCTCCCGGAGCCGCCGAAACTCGACCGCGTCTCCCCGCGTGGGCGCGAGCTGATGCCGCACCAGGCGCGCTTCATCGAGAGCGCCCGCGAGGGCCACCGCAGCTTCCTACTCGCCGACGAGCCGGGCCTGGGCAAGACCGCGCAGAGCCTGCTCGCCGCCTCCGTCGTGGGTGCGTACCCGTTGCTCGCGGTGGTGCCGAACGTCGTCAAGATGAACTGGGCGCGCGAGGTCGAGCACTGGACCCCGCAGCGCCGCGCCACGGTAATCCACGGTGACGGCGGCACGCTCGACGCGTTCGCCGACGTGGTCATCGTCAACTACGACATCCTCGACCGGCACATCGGCTGGCTCGGGAGCCTGGGCTTTCGCGGCATGGTGGTCGACGAGGCGCACTTCATCAAAAACCTCCGCTCGCAGCGCTCGCAGAGCGTGCTCGCGCTGGCCTCGAGGATTCGCGAGACCACTCCGGGACACGACCCGCTGATGATCGCGCTCACCGGTACTCCGCTGATCAACGACGTCGACGACTTCCGTGCCATCTGGCGCTTCCTCGGCTGGATCGACGAGACGAAGCCGGGGCCGGATCTCCTGGGCCGCCTGGAGGAGACGGGCCTGACTCCCGCCGACACCGGCTTCTACCCGGAGGCGCGCGAGGCGGTCATCGACCTCGGCATCGTCCGACGCAAAAAGATCGACGTCGCCGCTGATCTGCCCTCGAAGCGGATCGTCGACCTGCCCGTCGAACTCGACGACGACCTCGGTCGCTCCATTCAGAAGGCCGAGCGTGAGCTCGGAGCGCGGATGCTCCAGCGTTTCCGGGCCGTCACCGCCTCGATCACGCACGAGCTCGACGACGACGAGCGCGAGCGGTTCATCCGCATCGTGGCGCAGAGCGAGCTGGAGGAGTCGAAGTCGGCCAAGACCGGCGAGAACGTCTTTACGATGGTCCGCCGGATCGGCCAGGCGAAGGCGGCACTGGCCGCCGATTACGCCTCACAGCTGGCCCGCTCGGTGGGCAAGGTGGTCTTCTTCGCCAAACACATCGACGTGTTGGATCAGGCCGAGGAGACTTTCGAGAAGCGCGAGCTCGCCTCGGTGTCCATCCGCGGCGACCAGACCGCGGCGTTCCGGCAGACCCAGATCGACGCCTTCAACGAGGACCCCGACGTCTCGGTCGCTGTCTGCTCACTCACCGCGGCGGGCGTCGGCGTGAACCTGCAAGCCTCCTCGAACGTGGTGCTTGCCGAGCTGTCCTGGACCTCGGCCGAGCAGACACAGGCCATCGACCGTGTGCACCGCATCGGTCAGGAGGAGCCGGTCACGGCCTGGCGGATCATCGCGGCGCATACGATCGACGCGAAGATCGCCGAACTCATCGATGCCAAGGCGGGCCTCGCCGCCCGCGCGCTCGACGGTGCGGACGCCGAGATCGCCTCGGCTGACACGGTGCAGCTGGACGCCCTCATGCACGTCCTACGCGAGGCGATCGGCTGAGCGGCGCGTGGACCGGACGCGATCAGCGGATCAGCGCCCGGTCCAGCGGAGCCGCGAAGAAGTCCCGCTCGAAGACGCTCGAGCGCAGGAACGCTTCTCGCATCGCAGCGCGCTCCCGCGGCGTGGCGTCTGCGGCTGCCTGCTCAGTGATCACGATCGCCCTCTCGGTGGCGGCTTCGAACACCGGATCGGCGTAGCTGAGCAGCCAGTCCGCGTAGGGGTGTTCCGCGTGGCCCGCGGCAGCCAGGCGGGAGCCGACGTCGGCGTAGAGCCAGAAGCAGGGGAGCAGGGCGGCGACGATCTCGCCGTAGCCACCGCGGGCACCGACCGCGAGCAGATGATCGACGTAGCTGCGAGTGACCGGGGCGTGCTGCGCCTCCCTGCTGCCGAGCCGGTCGCGGTGCAGCTGCGCCTCCGTCGCGAGAGCGGATGCCGAGCCCTCGGCCCAGAAGACCTGCTCGGCGGTGGTCGGCGCCCGCTGTGCCGCCACGGCCAGCACCCGCGCGTACTCGGTGAGGTAGAGCGCGTCCTGCTCCAGGTACCACTCGAAGTCCTCCCGGCGCAGCGAGCCGTCGCCGAGCGCCCGGACGAACGGCAGCGTGTCGATCTCATCGCGGAGCTCCCTCGTCTCCTCCCAGACACCCGTGCAGAACGTCGGCGGGCGGAGGCGGTGGAAGTGGTCGACGGGGCCGAGACCGGAGCCGACCTCGAGCGCGTCGGCGGCGCGCAGGGCGCCGGTCAGCCATTCCTTCGCCTCGATCAGCGCCTCGACCAGCGCGTCGGAACCGGCGCCGCGGCCGGCCAGGAGCGTCGCCATCGCAGAGGAGAGCGAGCAGCCGGTGCCGTGGGTGTTCGCGGTGGCGACGCGCACTCCGGGTACTTCGCGCACCCGGCCGTCGGGGGTGAGGATCGCGTCCGGAGTGGCGGGGCCGTCGAGGTGGCCGCCCTTCACCAAAACGGCCGCGTCGAGAGTGCGCGCGAGGGCGGCGCCCTGCGCGAGCGCGGTCGGCCAGTCGGAGGCGGTGGCGGCTCCGGCGAGCACGCCCAGCTCGGGGAGGTTCGGCGTCACCAGGTCGGCCCGACGGAGCAGGCCGTGCACGGCCTCCTCGGCCTCGGGGGCGAGCAGCCGGTGCCCGCTGCTGGCCACCATCACCGGATCGACGACCACGACGGGCGGGCGCACGTCATCGAGCCACTGCGCGACGACTCCGGCGTACTCGGCCGTGGCGAGCATCCCGATCTTCACGGCATCGATCGTCACATCGTCGCTCACCGCGTCGAGCTGCTCGCGGAGGAACGCGGCGGGCGGCAGGTGCACGGAGCGGACACCGTGCGTGTTCTGCGCGACGAGGGCGGTGACAACGGCCATGCCGTAGCCGCCGAGCGCACCGATGGTCTTCAGGTCGGCCTGGATGCCCGCGCCGCCGGTCGGGTCGGTGCCGGCGATGCTGAGGACGCGGGGGATGCGCGGGGGGAGCGGGATGCGCGAGGCGAGTGGGCTGCGCGGGGCGAGTGGGCTGGCAGGGGTGGCGGGGGTTTCTGGGGTGCCGACGGAGGCTGCGGTGGTGCGGGACGGGGCGCTGCCGGCGGTCATCGGTCCCACTCCGCCCGGATGCTGCGGGCGGCCTCCGCGGGGTCCGCGGCGGTGCAGACCGCCGAGACCACGGCGAGTCCCGCTGCACCGGCACACCGGAGCGGAGCCGCGTCCTGCGCTCCGACTCCGCCGATCGCGACACAGGGCAGTGGCGTCGCGGTGGCGAGGGCCGCGAATCCGTCGATGCCGAGGGGCGCGGGGTGGTCAGGTTTGGTCGAGGTCGGCCGGATCACGCCGACGCCGAGGTAGTCGACCGTGCCCGCTGGCAGGGCGCGGACGGCTGCGAGGTGCGCGGGAGTGTTCGCGGTGAGGCCGATCACGGCGTCGGCTCCGAGGAGTGAGCGCGCGGCGACGACGGGGAGGTCGGACTGCCCGAGGTGGACACCGTGCACGCGGGCACCAGCGAAGCGGGCGGCGAGGACCACGTCGACACGGTCGTCGACCAGCAGCGTGGTGCGCTCGGTGAGAACAGCGGCGACCGCGAGGGTCAGGGCGACGAGCTCGGCGGCCGAGGCATCGTGATCGCGGATCTGGACGGTCGTGACTCCGCCCGCGACCGCCGCCGCGACCACGGCGGGCACGCCGCGCGCGCCGCACTGGGCGGTGTCGGTGACGAGGTGGAGCGAGAGGTCGACGCTCATGCGATCCGCGCGCCCGACTCGGCCTCGGCCGGCCCGAGGGCCGCGAGGGCGTCGAGGAGGCCGACGGCGAAGGACCCGGGGCCACTGCTCGTTGCGGCGGCACGCTCGGCGGCGAGGCCCCACACGGCCGAGGCGCTGACGGCGGCGTCGAGCGGGCGGACCCCTGCGCCGAGGAATGCGGCCATCACCGCGCCCAGCGCGCAGCCGCCGCCGGTCACCCGGGTCAGCAGCGGGTGGCCGCCGGTGACCCGGACGACGCGCTCGCCGTCGGTGACGAGATCGATCGCTCCCGAGACGGCGAGAACGCCGCCCGTGCGGCGGGCCAGGTCTCGGGCGGAGTCGAGGGCCTGCTCGGCGGTGTCGACCGCGTCCACTCCACGCCCGCCCGCACCGGCTCCCGCCAGGGCGAGGATCTCGGAGGCGTTGCCGCGGATGATCGCGGGCCGCGCCTCCAGCAGCTCGACGGCGAGAACGGTGCGCACGGGCAGCGGGCCGACGGCGACGGGATCGAGCACCCACGGGGTACCGGCGCGGGTGGCCGCGGCGACCGCCTCCCGCGCGCCCTCGCGCTGCTCCGCTCCGGGCGTGCCGAGGTTGACGAGGACGGCGGAGGCGATACCCGCGAAGACGCCCGCCTCGCCGGGCAGATCGCACATCGCTGCGCTGGCGCCGAGGGCGAGCAGGCTGTTCGCGGTGAAGCCGGTCACAACCGCGTTCGTGATGCACTGCACGAGCGGCTCGGCGGCGCGGAGGGCGACGAGATCGCGACCGACGGACGCCGGGCCGGGCACCGCACGGGGCGCCGGGTCGGCGGCCGTGTCGGCGGGGAGGGGCGGGTGGACAGGCGTGCGAATACTCATTCGCGACATCCCTTCGCTAGTACGAACTAGATCAGGTTCAACGGGTCTTCTCTCAGCCCAGGCGGGCACCCCGTGTCACTGCGGATGACCCTAGCAGCGGGCGCGGCGACGCCCGCCCGCGTCGTCGGGCCGCGTCGCCGGCCTCGGCCTCTCTGGCCGTATCGGCCTCTGCGGCCGCACCGACCGAGGCTCCCGCCCCACCGCGTCGGCGCCGCCTCAGCCGGTGAGGATCGTGCTGTCGCCGCGGGGTCCGACGACGACGCGCAGGCCGATCGGCAGCCGCTCGCGCATCGCATCGACGTGGCTGATCAGGCCGATCGTGCGGCCGCCGGAGCGCAGCGCGTCGAGCGTGCCGAGCGCCGTCTCCAGCGTCTCGGCATCGAGCGAGCCGAAGCCCTCGTCGATGAACATGGTCTCGAGCGAGATCCCGCCGGACTGCGCCGTCACCACGTCGGCCAGGCCGAGTGCGAGGGCCAGCGAGGCGAGGAAGGTCTCGCCGCCGGACAGCGAGGCGGGGTGCCGCCGGACGCCGGTGAAGGCGTCGAGCACGTCGATCCCGAGGCCGGAGGCAGCGCCGCGGTAGGCGAGCGAGTCGTCGTGAGCGAGGGCGTAGCGGCCACTGGTCATCGCGTCGAGGCGGAGGTTCGCGGCGGCGACGATCTCCTCCAGCCTGCCGGCGAGCGCGAAGGCCTCCAGATCCATCCTGCGGGTGTTCTGCCCGCGGCCCGAGACGGTCTCGGCCAGGGCGCGCAACTCCTCGTGGCGGCGGAGGCGTTCGTCGAGCGCGCCGAGGCGGCCCGCGGCCACTGCAGCGAGCTCGGCCAGGCGCGAGGAGCGGTGCTCTAGCACGGAGAGTCGAGCTCGCGCCTCGTCGCGGCGAGCGGAGGCGTCGCGCGAGTGCTCCTCCGCGGCGAAGACGTCGGCGGGCGTGCTGGGCAGTGCGCGGAGCTCGGGCTCGGCGAGTGTCGCCTCGGTGGTGTTGCGGCGCCGCTCGTGTTCGGCGACGGCCGCCTCAGCGCGGGCGCGGTCGCCGCTCGCCAGTGCGGCGGACTCGGCCTCCTCAGGCGTGGCGAAACCGCGCTCGGCCAGAACCTGGGCGAGCTCGGCTCGGGCAACGGCGGCGGCCTCGGCGCGGGCGCCCGCCGCCTCCTCGGCCTCGACCAGGGCGACGGCTCGGCGGCGCTGGGCACTGAGGTCGGCGACGCGCGCCGTGACGCTCTCCGCTCCGTCCCGCGAGATCTCGACCCGCTCCCGTAGCAGCCTCAGCGCCTCGGCGGCGAGGGCGGCCTCGCCGACACGGGCCTGATGCTCGATGCTGGCGGCGTCCCTGTCGCTCGTGATGGCGTCGATCCTGGAGCGCAGCCGGGTGCGCTCGTGCCGGAGCTCCGCCACGCGGGCGGCGGCAGCCCGGGCCGAGGCCAGACGCTCCTCGTCGGCCGAGCGGAGCGAGTCCAGGTCGGCATCGTCGCCGACTCGCTCGTCGAGCGCTGCCAGGGCGAGGGCGGCGATGCCCTCGCGCTCCCGGGCGGAGTCGAGGGCGGCGGAAGCGCGCTGGACCGCGGTGTGCGCGCGGTCCAGGTCGGCGGTACCGACCGTCGTCGGTCCGTCGTGATCGGCCGGGCGGGGGTGCTCCGGCGAGCCGCAGACCGGGCATGGCGCTCCCGGCTCCAGGCGCTCGGCCAGCTCGCCGGCGAATCCGGCGAACCGGCGCGCGATGAGGGCGGCCTGTTCGGCGGCGCGCTCGCCGTGCGCACGAGCGGCGTCGGCGTAGGCGGTCCGCAACCGGTGCAACTCCGCGGCGGCGAGGTCGCGCTCGTGGACCGCGGCGATCCTCCGTTCGACGGCGGCGAGCTCCTCGGCGCGGGCGGCAACGGCGGCGGCCTCGTCGGCGAGGGACTCCTCCTCTTCGGCGAGCGCATCCACTCGAGCGGGCAGCTCGCGCAGCTCCTCCTCCACACCGGCCAGGGTGTTCGCGGCCGTCTGCTCGGCGCGGGCGGTGCGCTCAGCGGCACGCTCCGCTTCGGGGAGCCTGCGTTCCTCGGCCAGCGCCTCGGTCAGCGCGCCCAGCACGGCGGCGAGGTGCTCGGCCGTCTCGGCGGCCGGCCCTGCGGCGGAGTCGCCGTAGGCCTCGGCCGCGAGCTCACGCTGTTGCAGCGCCGCCCGCTCCTTCTCGTCGGCGGCGCGGGCCGAACGGAGCAGCGGCAGCACTCCGTCGGCGCGGCGGGCGCGCTCGATCGCCGCCCGCTGGCGCTCGACGTGCGCCTCGGCGACCGCCAGCTCCTCCGCCTCGATCAGCGCGAGTCGGCGCCGCTCCTGCCCGCGGGCGATGCGACGGGCCTCGTCGAGAGCGGTGCTCGCCGCTGCCTGCACTGCGTCGGCGGTCGCGGCGTCGGACCGGGCCTCGTCGAGCGGGGCGGCGAGACGGGCCGGCAGCCCGGCGAACCAGGCCGCATCGGGAGTGGGCGGTTCTGCACCGTCGTCGATGAGCCGGGAGGCCTCGTCGGCGAGTGCGGTCACGGCCGCTCGCTCCTCCTCCAGCCCCACGGCGCTCGCATCGCGCTGCTCCAGCAGGCGCCGGCGGAGCAGATCGAAGCGTTCGGTCGCGAAGAGGGTGCGCAGGAGCCGCTGCCGGTCGTCGTTCTTCGCGAGCAGGAACTCGTGGAAGCGGTTTTGCGCCAGCAGGATCACCTGGAGGAACTGGTCCTTCGTCAGCCCGACGATGCGGCCGATGTCAGTGGCCACCTCCTTGGCGCTGGATGAGAGGCCGACCCACGAGGCGTCGATCTGCTCCAGCAGCTCGACCTTCGCGGGTTGAGTGGTCGTCCCCGGACCGCGACGCTTGGGCCGCGCATACTCGGGCGAGCGGCGCACCCGGTAGACGCGCCCCGCCGCCTCGAACTCCAGCTCGGCGAAGGTCTCGTCCTCGGGCCCGCTGTGGTCGCTCCGCAGGCGCGAGGCCGTGCCGTCGAAACGCGGGACCGAGCCGTAGAGCGCGAAAGCGATCGCGTCGAGGATCGTCGACTTGCCAGCGCCCGTGCGGCCGGCGATGAGGTAGACGCCCACGTCTTCGAGCCGGTCGAAGTCGATGCACTGCTCGGCGCGGAACGGACCGAGGCCGGCGAACGCGAGGCGGCGGATCCTCACCGCAGCGCCTCGGCGTCGACCGCTGCGAGAGCGTCGAGGGTGAGGGCGCGCTCGGCGGCGGTGGCGCCGTGGCCGTCGCGGACGTGGGCGAGGAAGTCGTCGACGACCTCGACGTCGCTCCGCCCGCGGGCCCGCTCGGCGTAGGCGGGCGGCTCGGCGGCGGCGTGCGGGGGCCGGTGCTCGAGCGTCGCGCAGCCCGGGAACCGCGACTGCAGGCGCGCCATCGCGTCGAGCGGGCGTACAGAATCCGTCAGTACCGCCGACACCCAGTCGCCCTCCACGTCGGCTAGGGAAGGATCGCGCAGCAGCTGCTCGAGCTCGCCCTCGATCACGCTCAGCCGCCGCGGCACCGGGAGCGGCGACCACTCAACGCCCGCCAGCCCCTCGGCTCCGATCGTCACCAGCCAGGCGCCGCGCGGCTTCGCGGCCTCGCCGAACGAGTAGTGCAGCGGCGCCCCGGAGTACCGCACGCTCGGCGTGAGTTCGGCCCGCCCGTGGATGTGCCCGAGCGCCGCGTAGTCGGCGGCGGCGAAGTGCTCGACCGAGACATAGTCGAGCCCGCCCGCCGTGATGTCGCGCTCGAGCACCGCGGGCGGGGCTCCGACGGCGAAGCAGTGCGCGAGCACGACCCAGGGCCGACCGGCGGCCTCAGCGGCGGCACGGACCCGGCGCATCGCGAAGGCGAGCACGTCCTCGTGGCGCCGCAGCGGCTCCTCCGGGTGCCGGTGGCGGTAGAGCGCCGGTTCGAGGAACGGGATGCCGTGCACGCCCACCTCGAGACCGGACCCATCGCGGAGCACAACCGGCTCGGCGTACGCCTCCGGATCGGTGAGCACGTGCACGCCCGCGGTGCGCAGCAGCCCAGCCTGGAAGCCGAGCCGGGCGGGGGAGTCGTGGTTGCCGCTGGTCAGCACGACGTCCGCCCCGGCCGCGCGGATCGCCTCGAGGGTGCGGGTGAGCAGCGTGTAGTGCTCGGCGGCGGGAACGGCGGAGTCGAAGACGTCTCCGGCGATCAGCACCGCGTCGACCTGCTCGGCGCTCACCGTCTCGACGAGGGCCTCAAGCACCGTCGCGAGCGCCGCCACGGTGGAGTGCCCGTGAAAGGTGCGGCCGATGTGCCAGTCGGAGGTGTGCAGCAGCTTCACGGTCGTCCTTTCTCTGCGTCGTCCGGGGAGCGACTCCAGGCTAGTGAGAGCCTCCGACACCGGTGGCGCACCGGACACCTGCCGTTCACCCCGGGGTGCACAATAGGGCGTCGGTCGAGCAGGAGGAGAAGGTCGTGAAGCTACCCCGCGTCCCCGCGACGATCCTCGGGCTGGGCTCGCGCACCCGCGCGGCCGCCGAGGACACCGCACCGATCCAGCGACTCCGCCCGGACGATGAGCCGACGCGCACCAGCACCGTCGACAACGCGATCTACCAGGACGGCCGCCGGGTGGTCTCGCCGGGCAGCATCCCGGAGGCGCTCGCCGCCCTGCAGAAGCTGCCCGACGCGATGGCATGGATCGGCCTGTACCGGCCGAACGCGGCCGAGCTGGCGGCGCTCGAGGACGAGTTCTCCATGCACCCGCTCGCCCTCGAGGACGCGATCAGCGCGCACCAGCGGCCCAAGCTCGAGCGCTACGGCAGCGACATGTTCGTGGTGCTGCGCGCCGCCAGCTACGCCGACCAGCGCGAGGAGGTCGACTTCGGCGAGCTGCACCTGTTCGTCGGCGCGAACTTCGTCGTCACGGTCCGCCACTCCGAGAAGCCCGACCTCTCGCTGGTGCGGCGGCGGATGGAGGCCGACCCGGAGCTGCTGCGCGTCGGCCCGGTCGCCGTGCTCTACGCGATCCTCGACGCCGTGGTGGATCAGTACTCGCCCGTCGTCGCGGGTCTTGAGAACGACATCGACGAGATTGAGGCGCAGGTCTTCGAGGGCGACCCCGCGGTGTCTCGCCGCATCTACGAGCTCAGCCAGGAAGTGCTCGACTTCCAGCGCGCGGTCGCTCCGCTGACCGGCATGCTCACCCGGCTCGTCACCGACTTCGAGGTGTTCCAGTCGGATGTGGAGCTGCGCCGCTACATCCGCGACGTCGCTGACCACGTCGCGCTGGTCACCGAGCGGGTCGACGGCTTCCGCACGACGCTCCGCGAGATCCTGGCCGTGAACGCGACCCTCGTCGCCCAGCGCCAGAACGAGGACATGAAGAAGCTGGCGGAGGTCGGCAACCAGCAGAACGACGAAGTCAAGCGGATCTCGGCGTGGGCGGCCATCTTCTTCGCGCCGACCATGATCTCGAGCATCTACGGCATGAACTTCGACGTGATGCCCGAGCTGCATGTCGCCTGGGGCTATCCGGCGTCGCTCGCGGCGATGGTCGTCTCCAGCGTGGTGCTGCACCGGCTCTTCAGGCGCTGGGGTTGGCTCTGAGCGCCCGGGCCGCCTGTTCGCCGTGCTGAAGGAGCACGCCACCGCTCGCCGCTTCGGCCTCGCGACCCGCCTCGTCGGCGAGCCCGACGTCCCGTTCCCCAGCACGGCCGCGGTCGCGCTCGACGACCAGGCCCAGTTCGACCCGATGGACGTCCTCCAAGCCGTCGCGTTCAAGCCGTCTAGCTCCGGGCCTCCACCGGACAGCCCGAACGACCTGACATTGCAGTTCCTCCGCTCGCCCCACTACACGGACTGGAAGTGGGAAAGTCTTGCCGGCACCGTCGACAAAGAATTCATCTCGTTCGTTCAGGCCAAGAGCCGCGAGCGTGTCTATCACACGGTCGGCCCCGATCTGTCCACAATGATGGCTGTCAATCACATGATTGCGGCGATGACCGGCGCTCGCTACTACGGCGTACCCACCGACACATCGGCCTCCAATGCGGGTGACTTCCTCGGATGGTCGGGTGACGTGACCCAGACTTTCGTCGACTACGCGAACTCACGTAACTCGGGCGAAGAACGTGATCCATACTCATTCTACCGGGCATGGATCGGCCGCCGAGGAAAATTTGATGCCGATGATCACCAGGCGGATATCGACGGCTACGAGCGTTATTCATAAGCATTTACCAGCCGAGTCGGTAAAGTTCGAGGCGGGTGACGGTGCGAATGAGGTTGGGAAGTTCTGTAAGACGTCCGCGATAGCCGGTCTTGAGGATTTTCCAGTTCTTCCAGTGCGCGATGCATCTTTCGACCGCCGAACGGATGGAGGAGATGTATCGGTTGGCTGTACGTGTGTTGTCATCATGTTGTCCGTGGTGAAATTTTTTCCGGGGAGTGACTGCGGTGGTTCCGACGTACGCTGGGTCCGCTATCCACTCGGCATTATCGAGAATCGGTTCCCATCCACACAGGCTGATGGTCGCTCGGTCGTGCCGAGCGCCGGGGGTCGGATCGGACACGCAAAGCAAGTTACCGTTCACGTCCGAGGCAACTTGCACGTTCAGCCCTTGACGGTGTCGCTTCCCGGAGTAGTTCGCTCTCCCCGTCACGGCGCGGTTCCCGGTGGGAACATCGGTGCCGTCGACCAGGACCACTCGGCCCTGGATAGCCGTCTTTAAACACACCCCCGACAAACAGCAGGCCTGCTCGATCAGCGGGACGATCCGCCGATATGCGCGAGAAATCGTGGGCTGCGACACACCGAACATATCCGCGATAGTCGCTTGGTTCACGTTCTGCCGCAATAAGATCAGGGTCATAACGACCTGCTCGCGAATGTTCAGCAGCACCGGGCGTCCCGAAACCTCACCCCTCCCCGCGACAATCTGCCATATCCGACAGATCAGCTCCGTCAATTGCTCCGCATCCAGGCCTGTAGTAGAGTCGTACCGCATCGGCTTCCCGTTCCGAAAATAGCGAGCTTTGGAACTTCTATTCTCCCGAATGGGAAGCCGATGCCTCGGAACGACACGCCCGAGTCAGACCTTATGAATAACGCTCTACGTTCTCGGCCTCCTCGCAAAGGGGAAGACGACATCGGTATCAGCGGCGATGCGGACGTACTGCACAGCGACTTCGGGCGGCTACCGGACGAAATACAAGCAGTTCTTCGACGGGCGGTTCGGTGGTAGCTATACCAATGCCTACAACGCCGCTGTGCACTGGTTGACGACCTAAAATTCAGGATTACTGGAAAATGACCCCTTCCAACGATCAGGCGACCGAAGCCGAGCACAATCTCGGTGATTTCGCGGTGCTCATCCTCGCCATCGTTGCGCTCCTCTGCGCGATCGGGCTGACAGCAACCGATTCTCCCCTTGTCGGCATAGCATTCGTCGTCCAGGTGCTGGTCCTGGTTATGGTCGGATGGCGTACGTTGCACGTTCAGACAAGGCAACGACGCATCATGTGGAGTCTCGCCACGCTGGTGATGATCGGAATACCAATCTGGACCGCGGCTGTACCCCTTGGCGTGCTGAACCTGATGCGGTCTGACAACCAGCAGCAGATCGTCGCATGCGGCCGAGCCGCGTCAGCCGACCGTCTCCACCAAAGGATTGGTGATGTTACCGACCAATTGCTGCCGCCCGCGTCCATGTGTCGAACAGTCGAAGGGAATGTCTATTTCCTCACGCCGGTTTCGCAAACCGTTATTCTGACTGTCGCATATGTGGTGTTGCACCTCGTGGTCGTCGGGCTTCTCTGGATTTCCTTTTTTGGGATACAAATACGCAAGCATGAGGCGCATGCAAAAGACCATTGATCGAGATGGATTCGCACGTGTCGATCACGAACTACTCGGCTGAGCCAGGGCGCCTCCCGGGCCGTCAGTCCTCGTCGGCTCCCGGCTCCGCGACGTCGTCACCGTCGGCGCCCGACGCGTCGCCGGTCGTGTGCAGGTCGGTGTCGCCCGGGATGCTGAAGTCGCTCAGCGGGTCGAGGGGCTTCGTCTTATCGGTGCTGTCGGTGCCGTCGGGTCCGTCGGTGTGCTCGCTCATGCCTGCCACCCTACGAGCGTCCGGCGAGGCGCTGCACCGCGGCGACCGGGATCGACAGCCACTCGGGCCGGTTGCGCGCCTCGTAGATCGCCTCGTAGACGGCCTTGTCGAGCTCGAAAGCGTCGAGTACCGCCCAGTGCGCGGTTACCGCATCGCCGGCTCGCTCGGTGTACCCATCGAGGAAGGCGGCACGACTCCGAGCCGACCAGGCCGCCCGGGAGGTGCCAGGCGCGGCCTGCTCCTGCGCCCCGGCCGCGTAGTCGAAGGAACGCAGCATCCCGGCGACGTCGCGCAGTGCCACATCCGGCAGTCGACGCTCGTGCATCGGCCGCAGCGGCTCGCCCTCGAAGTCCAGCAGCACCCAGCCGCGGCTGGGCACCGAGAGTACCTGGCCGAGGTGGTAGTCGCCGTGGATGCGCTGGAGCCGCGGCCACGGCGCGCCCTCGGCGGCCCGGAACACGGCCTCGATCGCCTCCGAGTCCTCGGCAATGACGGGGACCTCGGCCGACGCGATACGCAGCCGCCGGCGCATGGTCGCGACCATCCGCTCGACGACCTCGGACGTGGTGTCTTCGGTCGGCATGACCTCGGCGAGCGTCGCGTGCACCTCGGCGGTGGCCCGGCCCAGCTCGCGGGCGGGGCCGGTGAAGTCGGAGTCGGCGGCGACCGCTTCGAGAGCGACGCGCCAGGCGTCCTGCACGCCGGGGAGGAACTCCTGCGCGAAGGCGAGGTGGCCGAAGGCTCGACCCGTCTCCTCGCCCTCGTCGTCCCACTCGCCGGTCACATTGCCGATCACGGGTGGGACGAGGGCGCTGCCGGCGGCGTTGAGGGCCGACTGGACGGTCACGTCCGGGTTGTCGCCGTGGTGCAGGGCGCGGAAGACCTTCACGATCACCGGAGTCGCGGCGGATCCGTCGTCTGCGGTAGTGCGGATGATCACCGACGTGTTCGACTGCTCGCCGCTGAGCACCGTCGATGACGCGAACGCTCCGATCACGGCTCCCGGCTGCCGGTGGCCCTCGGCACCGGCACCACCCTGGGCGCCATCCGTGTCGGAGCGGCCGCCGTCGGCGATCATGCCGAGCAGGGCGCGCGCGAACGCCGGGTCGCGCGGCGCGTCGTACACCCAGCGCGCGTCGTCGGAGTAGACGAGGGCGTCCTCGAGTCCGGCCACGGGGGCCGGGTGCACCGTCACCGGCACCTGGTAGAGGACCGGGCTGGTTCCGGCCCGGTCGAGGAAGAGATGGTCCACCACCTCCGCGTCGCCGAGGTGCAGCGACCACGCGCCGCGGACCTCCAGCTCGGGTCGCCGCCCCTTACTCGCGTACCATCTCTGATCCGCCACCCATGCGGCGATCCGGTCGATCGACAAGCCTGCGCTCATGCTCTTCCCTCCGTCGGCACCCCGACCCTACTGGCCGCCGACAACGGGTGGAGGGGCTTGCGGCGAGCAGGTCGAGCCGACCAGATGACGCCGACCAGATCAGGCCGACCAGGTCACGCCAGGCCGAGCACGTCCAGCGTCCAGGCGTACTCGAAGGCGATCTCGCGCCAGCGCTCGTAGCGCCCGCTGACTCCGCCGTGCCCCGCCGTCATCTCGGTGCGCAGCAACGCGGGAGCACCGACCTCGCGCAGTCGCGCCACCCACTTCGCCGGCTCCACGTAGAGCACCCGGGTGTCGTTCAGGCTCGTCGTGGCGAGGATCCGCGGATACTGCACACCCTCCCGCACGTTCTCGTAGGGCGAGTACGACTTCATGTAGGCGTACACCTCGGCGTCGTGCAGCGGGTCGCCCCACTCGTCCCACTCGATCACCGTCAGCGGCAGCGACGGATCGAGGATCGACGTGAGCGCGTCGACGAACGGCACCTGTGCGAGGATCCCGGCGAACGCCTCCGGAGCGAGGTTGGCGACCGCGCCCATCAGCAGGCCGCCGGCGGATCCGCCCTGTGCGACCAGCCGCTCCGGAGTCGTGAACCCCGCGTCGACCAGGTGCCGGGCCGCCGAGACGAAGTCGGTGAAGGTCGTCCGCTTGGTCAGCGTCTTCCCGTTCTCGTACCAGGAGCGGCCCATCTCCCCGCCGCCGCGCACGTGGGCGATGGCGAAGACGACGCCGCGGTCCAGCAGCGAGAGGCGCGCGATCGAGAAGCCCGGGTCGATGCTCGCCTCGTAGGAGCCGTAGCCGTAGAGCAGGAGAGGCGCGGGCGCCGAGTCCGGGTCGGCGGCGTCGCGGCGCCAGACGAGCGAGAGCGGCACGCGCATACCGTCCTCGGCGACCGCCCACTCCCGCCGCTGCACGTAGAGCGCGGGATCGTACTCGCCGAGCACCGGCTGCTGCTTGAGGACCGTCCGCTCGCCGGTCGCGACGTCGAGCGCGAGCACGGTCGAAGGGGTGATGAAGGAGGTGTACGCGAGGCGGAGCGAGGTCTGCTCCCACTCCGGATTACCGGCGAGGCCCGCGTCGTAGAGCGGCTCGTCGAAGACGATCTCCTCGAGCCGTGCGTCGCCGCCGTCCTCGCGGAGCAGCCCGAGCCGGGTGGCTCCCTCGGAGCGGTAGGAGACGACGACGTGCCGGGCGAAGGCGTCGACGCCCTCGATCCGGCGACCCTCCTGGTGCGGCACGACGACGCGGCGCTCACGGGCGCGGGCATCGGCGTCGAGCGACAGGTCAGCCGGCTCCTCGACGATCTCGAAGTCGAGCGCACCGTCGTTGTGCACGATCAGGAGGCGGTCGCGCCCATCGACGACGGCGTGCTCCACCTCGTACTCCACGCCCTCGCGGCGCGGCCAGACCGAGCGGAAGGAGCCGGTCGGGTCCGACGCGTCCAGCAGCAGGCACTCGCTGGTGATCTTGCTGCCGATCTCGATGACGAGGAAGCGGCGGCTGCGGGTGAGCCCCACTCCGATCCAGTACCGCTCGTCGGGTTCGGCGAAGACGACCTCGTCGGGAGCCCCACTGCCGACCGCGTGGCGCCAGATGGTGTCGGGGCGCCACGACGCATCGACGGTCGGGTAGAAGACGAACCGCGCGTCGGCACCGAAGGTCGCACCGCCTCCCGTGCCCTCGATCACGTCGGGCAGGTCCTCGCCGGTCTGGAGGTCGCGGATGCGCAGGGTGTACCGCTCGTCGCCCTCGACGTCGGTGCCGAAGAGGAGGTAGCGGCCGTCGGCGGAGACGTCGAAACTGCCGAGCGAGAAGAAGTCGTGCCCCTCCGCCTGCGCGTTGCCGTCCAGAACGACCTGCTCGCCCACCAGCGGGCCGCCTTCGGCGATCGACGGCGGCGTCCAGTCGTCCGGCCCGGTGATCGGCGCGCGGCAGTGCACGGCGTACTGGCGGCCCTCGTAGGAGCGCGAGAAGTACCACCACGAGCCCTCACGCACGGGGACCGAGAGGTCGGTCTCCTTCGTACGGGAACGGATCTCCTCGAACAGGCGCTCGCGCAGCGGCGCCAGGGGAGCCAGCGTCGCCTCGGTATAGGCGTTCTCGGCCTCGAGGTGCGCGATCACCTCGGGGTTCTCCTTCTCGCGCAGCCACTCGTAGGGGTCGAGCACCACGTCGCCGTGATGACGGCGCTCGAGGGGGACACGGCGGGCGACGGGCGGAACGGGCACGGTCATCGCTCCAGCCTAGGGCGAGGGCGCGCCAGGCCGCCCCGGGTGCCCGTCGGGCCCCGCGCGTGACCACAATGGAGCCATGGCCAGCGGTGCGGAGAACAAGTCGGCGACATCCCCGGCGGGCGGCGCGCGGAGGGTGCAGACCGAGGTCGAGCGCACGTACGACGTGGACGCCGGCACTCGCCTCCCCGACCTCGTCGGCGCCGGGAGCGTGGCGACAGCGCGCGCGGAGCAGCCGGTGACGCTGCGCGCCGAGTACTTCGACACCGTCGACCGCGCGCTCTCCCGGGCGCGCATCACCCTGCGCCGTCGCGAGGGCGGAGCCGACCAGGGCTGGCACGTCAAACTGCCCGGCTCCTCCGGCCGCACCGAGATCCACACGGACCTCACGCCCTCGCGGACCGTGCCGTCCGCCGTCCGCGAGCCCGTACTCGGCCACGTCGGGCGGGCACCGCTCGAACCGCTGGCGCTGCTCGAGACCGTCCGCTCGATCACCCGCGCCGTCGACTCCCGGGGCAGGCAGCTCGCCGAGATTGCCGACGACCTCGTGTCCGCCCGCGACCAGCGCACCGGACGCGAGCGGCGCTGGCGCGAGTGGGAGGTCGAGCTGGTCGACGTTTCGGGGGAGGAGGGGGAGCGGATCCTCGACGCGATCGAGCAGCGCCTCCTCGCCGCGGGCGCCCGCCCGGCCGAGAGCGCCTCCAAGCTCGCGCGCGCGACGGGCGGCCCGATCGACGAGCCAGTCGCGGATCCGCGTGACGGCGGGGAGGCGGCGCTCGCCGCGGTCCGCACACTCCTGCGGGAGCTGCGCGCCGTCGACCCACGCGTGCGCCTCGAGGCCGATGACGCCCTGCACCGGATGCGCGTCCTCACCCGCCGACTCCGCTCCGTTCTCGCCGCCTCCCGCTCCGTGCTCGATCGCGCGGCCACCGACCCCGTGCGCGACGAGCTGCGCTGGCTCGGCGGCGTCCTGGGCGCCGCCCGCGATCAGGAGGTCCTCACCGCCCGGTTCCGCGCGTCCCTCGCCGCGGTCCAGGGCGCCCCGAGCGCCCCCTCCGCTCTGCTGGAGGAGATCGAGCGGAGGCACGCGGCAGCGCTGCGCCGCGTCGCCCGCACCCTGCGCGGCGGCCGCTACCTCGCGCTCCTCGCCTCGCTCGACGTCGTGCTCGCCGATCCGCCCCGCACCGCCAAGGCAAACTCGAGCGCGACGACGCTGGTGCGTCGCTCGGTCGCGAAGGAGCTCTCGCGGATCGCGGACGCCCGCGCGGCGATGTCGGGCGGCTCGCTCGAGGCCCGGCACGACCTGCGGAAGGCGGCGAAGCGACTCCGCTACACCGTTGAGGCCTGGCGTGCGGTCGTCCCCGAGGCCGTCGGTGCCCGCCGTCGCTCGTTCGCCGAGACGGCTGAGGAGCTCGCGGACGCCCTGGGGGAGGAGCGCGACGCGCTCGCTGCTCGCACGCTGATCCTCGACGAGACCGACCGCAGCGGCGAGGGCGCCTTCGCGCTCGGTGTCGTCGCGGCCGAGGAGCGGCATCGCGCCCGCCGGGCCGCGAAGGCCGCCGAGAAGGCGATGAGCCGTCTGGAGTCGCTGTCAAGCTGACGGCCCGGTCACACGCACGAAATCCACGGCGGATAATGTGAATCATGCCTTCCGTCCGTGCTCTTCCGTCACCACTCCTGCGCCCGCGCCACTTCGACCGCGACGATGTCGTGGTCCACGCCGGCCTGTTCTCGCTGGTGAACTCGAGTACGACGCCGCGCGCGGCCTGGACCGAGGACCTGATCGCGATCGGCGAGGTCCTCGACGCCGCCGAATTCCCCTACCGCCTCATCCGCGGCACCGACGGCTCGCCGTTCCTCGCGGTCGACCGCGTGCTCGGCGCCGAGCTGGCGACCCTGCTGGCTCGCGCGTTCGCCACCGAGCCCTTTTACGCGAAGACCGTCGACAAACGCGGAACCCCGCCGCAGCTGCTGGCCGAGGGAGTTCTCGCTCCGTACCCGCGCGCCGCCGTCTTCAAGCTGTTCCGTCCGCGCGTCTCCTCCACCGGATCGCTGCGCTACGGCGCCAGGAGCGGCGTCCGCCTGGAGCTGTGGAAGGTCGGCGAGGAGGAAATCATCACTCCCGCCGAGAACGCGCTGATGCGCAACAGCCTCCCCGTCGCCGAGGCAATCGACGCGCACGTTGAAGCGTACGGCCGCACCTGGCCGACCTTCGAGGGCATGTTCGAGCCGCTGGTGAGCGACATCCGCTTCGAGGTCGACATCGTCTTCTCGTGGGTGGACGGCACCGATCTCGAGTTCCAGCGCGCCCGCGCGGCCCGGATGTCCAGTTACGTGGTGGGCGAGGGCGACGACGCCCCCGCGCGCTTCCGCCAGATCGATGAGCTGAAGTACGCCCTGCGCAGCGTCTACATGTACGCGCCGTGGATCCGGCACATCTACATCGTCACCGACTCCCCGCGTCCGCGCTGGCTCGACGAGCACCCCGACGTGACGCTCGTGCGCAGCGAGGACCACTTCCGCGACCTCTCGGTGCTGCCCACCCACAACTCCCACGCGGTCGAAAGCCAGCTGCACCGCATCCCGGGCCTGGCCGAACACTTTCTCTACTCCAACGACGACATGTTCTTCGGGCGCCCGGTCGATCCGTCGATCTTCTTTTCGCCCGGAGGCATCACCAAGTTCATCGAGGCGACCACGCGCATCGGCATGGGCGATTCCAACGCCTCGCGCAGCGGCTTCGAGAACGCGGCCCGCGTCAACCGGCGCCTGCTGCGCGAGCGCTTCGGGGCAATGACGACGCGCCACCTCGAGCACGCCGCCACTCCGCTCCGCAAGAGCGTGATGGCCGAGCTGGAGACAGAGTTCGAGCCGGAGTTCACCGCAACCGCCGCCAGCCGCTTCCGCTCGGCGAGCGACGTCTCCGTCACGAACTCGCTCTACCACTACTACGCGCTGATGACCGGGCGGGCGGTCGTGCAGGAGAACGCCGCAGTGAAGTACGTCGACACGACGATGCACCAGGGCCTGAAAGACATGCGCAAGCTCCTGAAGAATCGCGGAGTCGACTTCTTCTGCCTCAACGACGGCAGCTTCCCCGAGATCTCGGCGGAGGCGCGCACCAAGGCCGTGATCGGCTTCCTCGAGGAGTACTACCCGATCCCGGCCCCCTGGGAGCGCGAGGACTGAGCGCGCGCCGCGCCGCGCGATGTGCAGGCCCTCGTCCGGTGTGCAGGCCTTCGTTCGATGTGCAGGCCCTCGTCCGATGTGCAGGGGATCTGGACCGCCGTGCCCTCTTCATGCGGACGAGAGCGCTCTCCGAGAGGGATCCCCTGCTCATGGCACGGTCCCCTGCTCATCGCACGCTTCCCCGCGGGACAGCACGGTGTGCAGGCAGCCGTGCGATGTGCAGGAGATCTCGACGGCCGAGCTGCTCCAGAGCGGACGAGAGCGCTCTCTAGGATGTATCCCCTGCTTATCGGACGGGGCCCTGCGAATCGGACGGGGCCCTGCGAATCGGACGGGGCCCTGCGAATCGGACGGGGCCCTGCAGACCGGACCGGCCCCTGCAAATCGCACGACGGGCCCCCTATGCGCTGACGCCCACAGGCTCCGCGAGCGGCGGGTACAGCGCGACGTCGCGCGTCACCGGAGCCGTCGCCGCCGCCGCGATCTCGACGCCGTGGTCCGCGAGGATCCGCTGCGTCTCGACCGCCGAGACGTAGGACACCTCGGTCGAGGCCCCGATCGGCACCACCGAGTGCAGCACCGTGCCGTCGTAGACGTGGACCAGGTTGAAGGCCTGCGCCCCGTTGCGGGCGCGCGTCGCTCCGACCGGCACATTCAGGTCCTGCGTGTAGCAGGTGGCCGAGGCGACCGAGACGGGGATGCCGGCGAACATCGCGGTCGAGGAGTAGTGCAAGTGTCCCGCGATGATGCTGCGGACGTCGGAGCCCTCGAGCACCTCCGCGAGCGCGGACTGGTCGCGCAGCTCCACGAGCACCGACAGGTCCAGAACGCTCGGCACCGGCGGGTGGTGCAGCGCCAGGATCGTGCCGTGCGGGGCCGGGCTGGAGAGCTCCTCCGCGAGCCAGTCGAGTTGCGCGCCGGAGATGGCGCCGTAGTGGGCACCGGGAACGGTCGAGTCGAGTGCGATGATCCGCAGGCCGTTCACGTCGTGCACCCGGTCGACCGGCTGCGTGGTCGGGAGCTGGTCGAGCAGCCCCGAGCGGAATGCGCCGCGGTCGTCGTGGTTGCCCATTACCCAGATCACCTCGGCGCCGAGGCGAGCGGCCGCGGGCTCGACGACCGCGCGCAGCTTCGCGTACGCCGCCGACTCGCCCTTGTCGGCCAGGTCGCCCGTGATGACGATCGCCTCGGGGCGTCCGCCGGAGTTCTCCAGCTCATCGAACAGGAGCCGCAGTTGGGCCTCGCTGTCGACGTCGGAGCCGTACAGGCCGCCGTCTCCGGCAATGAAGTGGGTGTCGCTCAGGTGAAGGATGAAGTGGTGGGGCCGGGGGTACTCGGCCTGGCGGAGGGACATGATCCTCGGGTTCCACGATCGGCGGGAGCCGGATCACGCGACCCGGCGTCGGCACTTGCGCACTGTCTCAGCGGAGGCGGCCCCGCTGGAACCAGTCCATCATCGCGGGGTGAACACGCGGCCAACACCGATTGGCGCGTCATCGAACGCTTCTCCCACGTTCCTCGCCTCCGTCGGGACCCGGGACGCCGCCCGCACCTCGGACGCCGCCGGCACCCTCAGAGTCGCGCGAGCAGCCGCGCATAGAAACCGATCGCGCGCTCGAACTGGTCGACCTCGACCGACTCGTCGGCCCCGTGGATCCCGAGCTGCTGTCGCGGGCTGATCTCGAACGGGATGAAGCGGTACACGTGGTCGCTGATCGCGTGGAAGTGCCGCGCGTCGCTGCCGCCGGTCTGTACGTAGGGCGCGACGACCGCCTCCGGGAACGACTCCTGCACGACGGCACGGAGCAGGTCGTACGGTCCGCCGTCGCCGGGCTCGCCGGTGGGGGAGACAGGGGAGGGCTCGTGCGCGACCTTGACCTCGATCTCGACCGCGGGGTCGTCGATGACGGCGCGGATGCGGTCGACCACGCCCGCGACGGTGCCGCCCGGGTTGATCCGGACGTTCGCGGTGGCGCTGGCGGTGGAGGCGAGGACGTTCGCGCCGGTGCTGCCGCGCAGCTCGGTGATCGCCACGGTCGTCCGCAGCATCGCGGCCGCGCGGTTGGAGTGGGCGGCGAGCGCACCGATGACGGCCTCCGGATGCTCATGCGGGCGCGCGTACCAGACAGCGTGGGCCGCGTCCGCGTGGTCGGCGGCGGCGCGCACCAGCTCGGCGATCGGTTCGGGGAGGGTGGAGGGGAACGGGTTCTCGGTCAGGCGGTGGATCGCGCGGGCGAGCCGCTGGGTCGCGAGCAGGCCGGGCGGGGGCGGCGGAGCGGAGGCGTGGCCGCCGACGTCGCGGCAGGTCAGCTCGAGGTTCATGATCCCGCGCTCGGTGACGCCGATGACGGCGATCGGAGTGGTCACGCCGGGCAGGATGCCGCGCCGCACCGTGCCGCCCTCGTCGAGCACCAGGCGGGGCCGGATGCCGCGCGCGCCCAGCAGGGTCACGACCGAGGGGGCGCCGTCGCCGGCGGTCTCCTCGTTGTGGGTGGAGAGGAGGTACACGTCGTTCCGGGGTCGCTCGCCGCGCAGGACGGAGGCCTCCACCGCCTCGAGGAGGGCGACGAGGGAGCCCTTGTCGTCGAGGGCGCCGCGGCCCACCACGGAGGTGCGCCCGTCGGTGCCGACGACGGTCTCGGCGGCGAACGGGTCGTGCGACCACTCCGACGCCGTGACACTGACCACGTCGTAGTGCGCCATCAGCACGGCCGGCTCGCCCGGCTCCTCGCCGCGCCAGCGCCAGAGGAGGGAGTGCCCGGCGACGGTCTCGAACTCCAGCGCCGCGTGCAGCGCCGGGTAGAGCTCGGCGACGAGCTCGCGGAACGCGTCGAAGCGGCTCCAGTCCGTGGCCGTCTCGTCCGCGTGGGACACGGTGTCGACGCGCAGTAGGGCCTGGAAGCGCTCGAGCGCGGTCGTCGTCACCGGGCCAGCCTACTTCGGCGCCGCAGGTCCGCTCGTGCTACCGTCAGCCGTTGGGGGAGGTTTCCTCAGATTCCTGTCCCGCTCTCCCTGCGGGGCGCGACCGAGACGAGCAGGAGCACCGCCTATGACGGCACAGATCATCGACGCGAGCGACCTCGACGAGCTTCGGCGAGTCGGGCAGGAGCTCCGGGAAGGCGCGACGGTCATCGCGCAGACGGACACCAACTACGGGGTGTTCGCCAGCCCGTTCTCACGCAGCGCCTGCACCCGCCTCTACGACATGAAGAAGCGCGACGGCGCGAAACCGCTCACGCTCTTCGTCTCCACCCCCCGCGACTGGGCAACGTGGGCTTTCGCTCCGGAGACAGCCGACATGGACGCCGTCGTCGCAGCCTTCTGGCCCGGTCCCCTCAACGTGATCCTGCGCCGCAAGCCCGTCGTCCCGGACTGGGTGACCTCGGGTCACGACACGGTGTCGGTCGTGCACAACCTCAGCGCCCCGATCAACCTTCTCTCGATCTTCGCGGGGCTACCGCTCGCGGCGACGTCGGCCAACATCAGCGGCACGGTGTCCTCCGGCCTTGTCGACGTCGACCTCGCTGCGGAGCATCTCGGCGGCGACAGCGACTACCTCATCCGGAGTGACACCGCGCCAGACTCCACAATGAGCAGCACGATCATCTCCCTCGTGGGCGGCGCGTCCATCGTGCGGCAGGGTGATCTCGGCGCCGAGGCTCTGCGCGTCGTCGTGCCCGCCCTTGCCTGAGGGTCAACGCACGGACCTCGTGCGCGGGCGCAGCGCCGCCGCGCTGATCACCGTGTACCGGATCGTCTCGCGCGCCTACTTCCACCTGCCTGTGGTCGCGGTCTTCCTGTTCGCGCGGGGCTATTCGATCCCGGCGGTGGCGCTGCTCCTCGCGCTCTACGGAGTGGTGGCGGCACTCGCCGACGGCCCGCTTTCGCCACTCACGCGCCGGTTGTCCTCGTCGGGTGCGCTCGTCGTCGGGGAGGGCGTGAAGGCGCTGGGCCTCGTGGTGATCGTGCTGGACGCCGACCCGGTCGCCGTCGTGGTCAGTCAGCTGCTCGCCGGCTGCGGCTTCGCGCTGACGGCGGGGCGCGACGCCGCACTGGCGTCCTCCCTCCGGGCTGGTGCCGACGCGCGCCGACAGGAGACGGCGGTGCAGAGCGGGATGTTCCTCGCCTCCTGTGGTGCGGGAGTGATCGGAGCCGCCTCACTCGCGCTCTGGGACCGGCTGCCGTTCCTGCTCAGTGCGCTGGTCTCGTGCGGTGCGCTGGCCGTGGTGCTCCTCGCGCGCTTGCCGCTCGGCGCGCAGGTTTCTGCAGCAGGGAGAAGGCACACCGCACGACCGGCCGTGCTGCCCGCGGCAGTGCGCTTCTGGTCCCTCTATTACTCCGTGAACCGCGCCGTCCTGCTCGCCGCCTACACCTTCGTCGTGCCGCTGCTGCTCTTCCAGGAGCTGCGCCTGACGCTCCCCGCGTTCGGCGTGGTGCTGGGCCTGTACACCCTGGCCGGCCTCGCCGCCGCCCGACTCTCCCCGCTCGTCGCAGGCACGCCCCTGGTGTTCCTTCTCACCGCGCTCACTCAGGTGATCGGGCTCGCCCTGACCGCACTCGGCGTCCTGGGAGCCGCGATCGCAGGACTTGCCCTTCTCGGGATCGCGGGCGGCTTCGTTCGGCCCGCGACGATGATCGCCCTCGCTCCCGCGATGAACGGGGTCGACGATGGCGCTCGGGTCACGGTGATGCGTGGACTGGAGCGGAACCAGGGAATTCTCCAGGCGGTCCTGCTTATCGTCGCCGGGGTCCTCGTTCCTCTCACGGGAGGCACGGCGCCCACTCTCGTCGTCCTCATCGTCCTCGCGGTCGTCGCGCAGACACTCGGGGCACTCTCGATGCGGAGGAAGGGGACGAAGGCCGCTCCCGAGGACGCGGAGTGACCATGCCCTCCGAGAGGAGTCCTCCTGCACCCTCCCCGGTGCACGCCCGTCGGCGCAGGGCGTCGCGGCTCCAGCCGACGGGAGGCCATCCGCTAGGCTTCCGCTCGGCCGGGCCTCGCCCATCTTGGACACCACGAAAGGGACAGAATGACGAGCACGACGGTGATCGAATGGCGTGAGCAGGTTCCTGCGGAAGCGGTCGACGCGCTCTCCGCTCCCGGTGGACTGGTCGTCTGCGCGACCAAGGTCGGCTACATCCTGATGACGACCGACGGAGCGGGCCTGGAGCGCAAGTTCTCGGCCAAGCAGCGCAATCGCAACAAGCCGGGCGTCGTGCTCTGCGCGAGCATCGAGCAGCTCACCGAGCTCGCCGAGCTCAACGACGAGGTCCTCGCGTTCTACCGCAAGCACTGGGACCAGGACGTGCTGCTCGGCTGCATCCTGCCCTGGAAAGCCGAAGCCGTCGACCTGATCGACGAGGACGCCCGCGAACTGGTCCGCGACGGACGCGGCACGAGCTGCTTCGTCATCCGCTTCGGCCGCCCCGCCGAGCAGCTGGTCTCCACCCTGTGGGAGCGCGAGCGCACCCTCACCTTCGCCAGCTCCGCCAACCCCTCCGGTGTCGGCAACCGCGGCCGCGTCGCGAACATCGGCGAGCGGATCGAGAACGAGGCCGACATTATCGTCTCGGCCGACTCCTACGTCGCCTCGATCCAGCCGGACAAGGACGAGGACTCCCGCCACGAGCAGGGCGTCATGGTCTCGATGGTCGACGCCTCGGGCGCCCTCATTCCCGTGCAGGGCGGCGAGAGATCGATCACCCCGGGTCCCGTGCTCATCCGCCGCGGCCTGGACTACGAGCGCATCATGCTGAACCTCGCCGAGCAGTTCAACTCCTGGGACTACCGCCAGGGCGAGTACTACTGACCCGCTCGCTGCGTCTCCCCGGGGCGTCGATGGCAGTGTGACGACGTGCTGGAGACGCCGGAGCGGGGCGAGGGCCTCCCGGTTGAGAGAGGAGCTGCACGCGCTCCTCATGTCGACCAGGAGGTCCTCGTGCCCCACGCGCTGCGCGTTCTCGAATGGGCGGCCGCCGTCTCCCTTGTTCCCGTCGGCGTGACGTCGGCGCTGGCGGGACTTGCTGCGCTCGTAGCCCCCGGTTTCGCCTCGCTCTTCCTCTTCTTCGCCGCGATCGGGCTCATTCCTGGGGCGCTCGTCTTCGTCCTTCCGTGTGCGGCGCTGGGGCTTCGACGATCGACGTCGACCCGGCCGCTGACCTCGGCTCTCGTCCTGCTTCCGGCCTGGCTGGCGACTCTCCTCGTGGTGTCGCCGTCGATAGCGCTCGTGGTCGGGGTGTCCAACGGGCGGCTGAGCGCGAGCAGCGTCCTGCAGGCGGTCGCGCTGGGCCCAGCGCTCCTCGTCGCTGTTCCGCCGGCCGTCCTCGCTCTAGGCCTGTCCCTGCTCTTTCTGGTGCTCGGGCGGCGACGGCTCCACCGGTCAGGTGAATCCCGGTGCGAGGAGCGGGCGCCCGGCTGGGGCGAGTGATCCTGGTCGTGTTCCGCCGTCAGAGGTCCAGCACGTCGCCCGGCTCGAGGGCGTGGTACTCGCCGCCGCCCTCGTGGACGGCCCAGCCGAGCCGGTCGTGGCCGAGCGCACGCCCCGCCTCCGAGAGCACCTGCTCGTGGGTCGCGAACGCGTGCCGAGGAGCGATGGCGAGCACGTAGTCCATTGCCTCGGCGATCTTCATCCACGGAGCGCCCGAGGGAGCCGCGAGGACTTCCACGTTCACGCCCTGGGGCACTGTGAACGAGTCGCCGGCGTAGTAGAAGCGTCCGTTCACCAGGACGCCCACGTTGTCGATGACGGGAATGCTGCGGTGGATCACCGCGTGCCGGGAGCCGCAGAAGCGCAGCTCGAAGGGGCCGACTGTCACGACATCGCCGTCAGCGACCGTCTCGACATCGAAGCCCTCGGCCGCGGCGGCGACCCCGGCGGGCCCGAAGATCCGCAGTGACGGGGCCGCGTCGCGCAGGCGCCGCAGCTGCTCCGGGGTCCAGTGGTCGGCGTGCTCGTGCGTGAGCACCACGGCGACGGTGTTGGCGGTCCCCTCGATGGGGCGCGTGAAGGATCCGGGGTCGATCACGAGCCGGGCGCCGTCCTGCTCGATCAGGACGCTCGCGTGCTCGAGCTTCGTCAGTCTCATGCTCCGAGCCAACCGCTTCGGCGGGCGGCGGGCAAGGCCCTGCGCGGCCGCCGACCGGAGGCACGGGCCGCCCGATTTGCACCGGCGCAGATCCATGTGCGACACTCTTCGAGTTGCAAAAACGCGGCCCCATCGTTTAGCGGCCTAGGACGTCGCCCTCTCACGGCGGTAACGCGGGTTCAAATCCCGCTGGGGTCACCACGGCAGCACGACAAGAACCTCCGGTTTGACCGGGGGTTCTTCTCGTTTAACTCCCCCTCCGACTGCACCTTTCGTGACAGCGGCCGAGCCGATCGGCGCTAGGATCGCATCCGCGGAGGGGAGTATCCCGACCATCCCGCTCCCGTCAGTACGCACCGCCCCAGCGCGGCGCCGGGGGTGGGACGGGTGACGCGGACCGGCACGGCCGTCCGCTCCCCGGGGAGAGACTTCCGGACACTCACCCACTCGGAAGGCCTTCATGCTCGATCTGCCCGTTTGGTTCGTGATCGGCTCGTTCGTCGTTCTCAGCCTGATCCTCGCTGCCGACCTGCTGCTGGTGTACAAGCGCCCACACGTACCGAGCCTGAAGGAGTCGGGCCTGTGGGTCGGCTTCTACGTCACGCTGGCGCTCGTGTTCGCGCTGCTCATGCTCATCCTCGGCGGCGGTGAGCTCGCCGGTCAGTTCGTCGCGGGCTGGCTGACGGAATACAGCCTCTCGGTGGACAACCTGTTCGTCTTCGTGATCATCATGGGCCGCTTCGCGGTGCCGGCGAAGCTGCAGCAGGAGGTGCTGATGGTGGGCATCATCATCGCGCTGATCTTCCGGGGGGTCTTCATCCTGCTCGGCGCGCAGCTCATCGAGAGCTTCAGCTGGATCTTCTACCTCTTCGGCGCGTTCCTGGTGTACACCGCCTGGAATCAGGCGTTCGGCAAGGAGGACGAGAACGAGGGCACGGACAATGTGCTCATCCGGCTCCTGCGCCGCCGCGTGAAGATCTCGGACTCGTTCGACGACTCGAAGATCCGCACCACCATCGACGGCACGCGCTTCTTCACGCCGATGCTGATTGTCTTCCTGGCGATCGGTTCCACCGACCTGCTCTTCGCGCTCGATTCGATCCCGGCGATCTTCGGCATCACCGAGAGCCCCTTCATCGTCTTCACCGCGAATGTCTTCGCGCTGATGGGACTCCGCCAGCTCTACTTCCTGCTCGGCGGGCTGATCGACAAGCTCGAGTACCTCAAGTACGGCATCGCGTTCATCCTCGCCTTCATCGGCGTGAAGCTCGTGCTGCACGCCCTGCACGAGAATGATCTGCCCTTCATCAACGGCGGCGAGCCCGTGCCGGTGTGGGACATCGACACGATCACGTCGCTCGTGGTCATCGTGCTGAGCATGACCGTTGCGACGCTGGCGAGCCTGGCCTCGATGCGCCGCGAGCACCGCCACATCCAGATGCACAACGGGCACCCGGAGATCGTCTCGGACGACGCCCGGTCCAGCGCCGAGGAGAAGTGATCCCGCGATGACGACGACCACGGTCGACCTGCCCCAGGGGGCGCTGCGGCTCACCGTCAGCAGTAGTACCGATGTCGGAGCTGTCCGCCGAGTCAACGAGGACGCCCTCCTCGCGGAGGATCTGCTCCTGGCGGTCGCGGACGGGATGGGTGGGCACGCGCGTGGCGACCTGGCCAGCGCCGCCGCGGTCGAGGCGCTGCGCGAGAATCGGCCGGCGGGCCTCGGGTCGGTGGACGCGGTCTTCGACCTGGTGGAAGGCGCCAATGGGGCCGTGCGGTCGCTCGATGTGGGCGGCGCGCTCTGCGGCACGACGCTGACCGGGCTGATGCTCGTGCTGCCCGAGCCCGCCGGCCCCGCGCGCTGGGCGCTGTTCAACGTGGGCGACTCGCGGGTCTACCGCTGGGACGGCGCGGAGCTCCAGCAGCTGACGGTGGACCACTCGGCCGTGCAGGAGCTCGTCTCGGCCGGTCTCCTCACCCGCGAATCGGCGGAGTCGCATCCTGACCGCAACATCGTCACCCGCGCCCTCGGTGCCGACGACGAGGTCGAGACGGACGTCTGGACACTTCCGGTGGTATCCCGCGCCAGCTACCTGCTCTGTTCGGACGGGCTCACGAAGGAGCTCTCGGACGAGCAGATCGCGGCCTTGTTCGCGCGCCGCGACTCCGGTGACTCCGCCGACCTCGCGCAGACGCTCGTGCGTGCCGCGGTGGACGCCGGGGGTCGCGACAACGTGACGGTCCTCGTCGTCGATGCAGTGCTCGATCCCCGCGCCTGAGCCCCGTTACCACGCGCCGCGGGCGCCCCGAAAGCGGGGGAGTCCGGTGCTAGTGTCTCTGCATGCTGAGCGGCCCGCACCTCCTTCCGTGCCGCGGCGAGGCCTCGATCTGAGCGGCCTCCCTCGTCTCGGTGCCTCGACCGGCCGAGTAGCGACTCCAGGAGGAGAAGGAACCGTCATGATCGAGAGCACCTCCGGCGCTGCCGCGCCCGTATCGAGCGCCGCCGACGCCCGCGCGGAGAAGCCCCGCACCCTCGCCGAGAAAGTCTGGGACGACCACGTCGTCGTCAAGGGCGAGAACGGCGCACCGGATCTGGTCTACATCGACCTGCACCTGCTGCACGAGGTGACCAGCCCCCAGCCGTTCGACGGACTCCGCGCGGCTGGTCGCCCGCTGCGCCGCCCGGATCTCACCATCGCCACCGAGGACCACAACACCCCGACCCTCGAGATCGGGCGCCCGATCGAGGACCCGATCAGCCGCACCCAGATCGATGCGCTGCGCCGCAACGCCGACGAGTTCGGCGTCCGCCTGCACTCCCTCGGCGACGTCGAGCAGGGCATCGTGCACGTCGTCGGCCCCCAGCTCGGGCTGACGATGCCCGGGGTCACGGTCGTCTGCGGCGATTCGCACACCTCGACGCACGGCGCGTTCGGCGCGATCGCGTTCGGCATCGGCACCAGCGAGGTCGAGCACGTGATGGCTACGCAGACCCTGCCGCTGCAGCGCTTCAAGACGATGGCGATCACCGTCGAGGGAACGCTGAAGGAGGGGGTGACGGCGAAGGACATCATCCTCGCGGTCATCGCCCGTATCGGCACCGGTGGCGGGCAGGGCTACATCCTGGAGTACCGCGGCTCCGCGATCCGTGCGCTCTCGATGGAGGGTCGGATGACGATCTGCAACATGTCGATCGAGGCCGGTGCCCGCGCCGGCATGGTCGCTCCGGATGAGACGACGTTCGCTTATCTGCGCGGCCGCCCGCACGCCCCCGCGGGGGAGGACTGGGATGCGGCGGTCGCCTATTGGCGCACGCTCCCGAGCGACGAGGGCGCCGTGTTCGACGCCGAGGTCGTGATCGACGCCGATGCGCTCGAGCCGTTCGTCACCTGGGGGACCAACCCCGGCCAGGGCGTCTCGCTCTCGCAAACGGTGCCCGACCCGGAGGCCATCGACGACCCGAACGAGCGCACCAGCGCTGTGCGGGCGCTGGAGTACATGGCGCTGGCGCCCGGCACGCCGATGAAGGAGATCCCGGTCGACGTGGTCTTCATGGGCTCCTGCACCAACTCCCGTATCGAGGATTTGCGCGCCTTCGCCGCGATTGTCCAGGGCCGCACGAAGGCTCCCGGCGTCCGCGTGATGGTCGTTCCCGGCTCCGCCCGAGTGCGCCTGGAGGCCGAGGCGGAGGGGATCGACCGGATCGTCACCGCGTTCGGTGCGGAGTGGCGCTTCGCCGGCTGCTCGATGTGCCTCGGGATGAACACCGACCAGCTCGTCCAGGGGGAGCGCGTCGCGTCCACCTCCAACCGCAACTTCGAGGGGCGCCAGGGCAAGGGCGCCAAGACGCACCTCGTCTCGCCCCTGGTCGCCGCGGCGACCGCCGTACGCGGAACCCTCTCCAGCCCAGCGGACCTGGGCCCGGTCCGCGAGAGCGCAGGAGTGTGAGCATGCAGAAGTTCGAGACCGTGACCGCGATCGCAGCGCCGCTGAAGCGCGCGAACGTCGACACCGACCAGATCCTCCCCGGCGTGTACCTGCGCCGCATCACGAAGACCGGTTTCGAGGACGCCCTCTTCCACGGCTGGCGGCAGGAGGAGGATTTCGTGCTCAATCAGGAGCGCTATCGCGGCGCGGGCATCCTCGTCGCGGGCCCCGACTTCGGCACCGGTTCCAGCCGCGAGCACGCGGTCTGGGCGCTACGCGACTTCGGCTTCCGAGTCGTGATCTCGCCCCGGTTCGGCGACATCTTCCGCGGCAACGCCGGCAAGCAGGGGCTGCTCGCCGCGGTGGTGTCCGAGCCCGACGTCGAGCGCCTCTGGGAGATCATTGAAGCCACCCCGGGAATAGAACCGACGGTGGATCTGGTTGCGCGTACGGTCACCGCCGGTGGCGAGACCTTCGACTTCGAGATCGACGACTACACTCGATGGCGCCTGATCGAGGGCCTGGACGACATCGGCCTGACCCTGCGCGACGAAGCGCTCATTTCCGAATTCGAGACCCGCCGCGAGAGCTGGCGGCCCAAGACATTGCCGGTGAAATAGCGTGAATACACTTCTTCAGGACGCCAAGGCGGCGGGAGCCCGAGTGGGAATGACGACCGAGCGGCTCACCATCAACGGCGGTCGTCCCCTGGTGGGACGCATCGAACTCAAGGGTGCGAAGAACCTCGTCACGAAGGCGATGGTCGCGGCGCTGCTCGGTGAGACCGCGTCCACACTTCGGGACGTACCCGACATCAGCGACGTCCGCGTCGTGAAGGGTCTCCTCGAGGTGCACGGTGTGAAGGTGAAGCAGGGCGCCGAGGTCGGCGAGCTGATCCTCGACCCCTCCAACGTCGAGTCCGCGCACTTCGCTGACATCGATGCGCACGCTGGCTCCAGTCGCATCCCGATCCTCTTCTGCGGCCCGCTGTTGCACCGCCTGGGCGAGGCGTTCATTCCCGATCTCGGCGGCTGCCGCATCGGTGACCGCCCGATCGACTACCACCTCGAGGTGCTGCGCAACTTCGGCGCGGTCGTCGAGAAACTGCCCTCGGGTATCCGGATGTCGGCTCCTGAGGGCCTGCACGGAGCGAAGGTGTCGCTGCCCTACCCGAGCGTCGGAGCGACCGAGCAGGTGCTGCTCACCGCGGTCCGCGCCTCCGGGATCACCGAGCTCTCGGGCGCGGCGATCGAGCCCGAGATCATGGATCTGATCAACATCCTGCAGAAGATGGGCGCCATCATCTCGGTCGACACCGACCGCGTGATCCGCATCGAGGGCGTGGACCGGCTCACCGGCTACTCTCACCGCGCGCTCTTCGACCGCAACGAGGCCGCCTCCTGGGCCGCTGCGGCACTCGCGACCGACGGCGACATCTTCGTCGGCGGCGCCCGCCAGCAGGAGATGACGACGTTCCTCAACGTCTTCCGCAAGGTCGGCGGAGCATTCGAGATCGCCGAGGACGGCATCCGTTTCTACCACCCGGGCGGCGAGCTCAAGCCGGTCATCATCGAGACCGATGTGCACCCGGGCTTCATGACCGACTGGCAGCAGCCGCTGGTCGTGGCGCTGACGAAGGCCAAGGGCGTGTCGATCGTGCACGAGACCGTCTACGAGCAGCGCTTCGGCTTCGTCGACGCGTTGGTCGAGATGGGCGCGACGATCCAGATCCACCGCGAGTGCCTCGGTGGGCAGGCGTGTCGCTTCGGCCAGCGCAACTTCATGCACTCCGCCGTGATCTCGGGCCCGTCGAAGCTGCACGGCGCCGACATCGTCGTGCCGGACCTGCGCGGCGGCTTCTCGCACCTGATCGCCGCGCTCTCCGCCGAGGGCACGTCGACGGTCTCGAACGTCGGCATCATCAGCCGCGGCTACGAGAACTTCCTCACCAAGCTCGAGCTGCTGGGCGCCGACTTCTCGCTCGACGCCTGACCGAGGGAACCCCGACCCGTCGAGGGAGCCTGCACTATCAGGCTCCCTCGATGTGAAGTCTCGGGACATGGGTGACGGTTCTGTCTCAGGACATCGGTGACGGTTTGGCGGATTTGGTGGTGACGGTTCTTTCGGTCGTGATCGTGGGATGGCTGCTGTCACCCCGATCTCCTCGTCCGTTCGTCTCGCTATCGTTCAGTGGCCACAGGACGCTCCGCGGGGCGCGGTGACAGCGTTCTGCGCGGAGTGCGGGATCAGCCGGAAATCGTTTTACGCGATCCGCGCGCATGCTCGGGACGAGGGCCCGGTCCAGGCGCTCGCCCCGCGCTCGCGTCGACCCCGGACATCGCCCACGAGAACAGGGGAAGCTGTGATCGAGCAAGCGATTCGCGTGCGGGCATCGCTGGAGCAGTCAGGGCTGGACCACGGTCCGATCAGCGTCCACGACCGGATGGTGCAGCTGGGTCTTGCAGCGCCGTCGCGGGCAGCCCTCGCGCGAGCGTTCCAGGCGAGCGTGTCTGATGGTGTGTGTAAGGAGTGGGCCTCCTGATGGAAGGAATGACTCTGTTGGCTATCGATAGGGTGTCACGTGAAGCGCGGCGCAGGACCCAGGAGGCGGGCGCTGCGCGTTTGGTCGAGTCGGGCGTGATGGATGACCTGTTCGCGAAGATCGACGCGGGCGAGATCGAGTTGGAGGGCGCTGGAGGGCTGATCCAGCAGCTGATCAAGTCCGGGCTCGAGCGGGGGTTGCAGACGGAGCTGACCGAGCACGTCGGATACGAGAAGGGCGACCCGGACGCGGCGTTTCACGAGAACTCCCGGAACGGGTCGTTCCCGAAGACCGTCGCCACGAACGTCGGCGACGTTGAGCTGCGGATCCCGCGGGATCGCAAGGGAACGTTCACGCCTCGGCTGGTCCCGACGGGCAGCCGGCGGTTGTCGCAGTTGGACGAGATGATCGTGTCGCTGTATGCCGGTGGGATGACTGTCCGCGATATCGAGCATCACCTCGCCGCGACGGTGGGCACGGAGCTCTCGCGCGAGACGATCTCGAAGATCGTCGATGAGATCTCCGACGAGGTCCTCGCCTGGCAGTCGCGGCCGTTGGAGGCGTTCTATCCGGTGATCTACCTCGACGCTCTGATCGTGAAGGTCCGCGACGGCGGGCACGTGCGCAACAAGGCCGCGCACCTCGCGGTCGGCGTTGACATGGACGGCATCAAGCATGTTCTCGGGATCTGGGTCCAGCAGGCCGAGGGCGCGAAGTTCTGGGCGTCGGTCTGCGCGGAACTCGCGAACCGCGGCGTCCGTGACGTGCTCATCGTCTGCTGCGACGGGCTGACGGGGTTCCCGGAAGCGATCGAGGCGACCTGGCCGGACTCGATGGTCCAGACCTGCGTCGTGCACCTGATCCGCAATGCCGTGCGGTTCGTCGCCTACGGGCAGCGCAAGGCCGTCGCCGCCGCATTGAAGCCGGTCTATCAAGCGCCGACCGCGGACGCCGCCAGGACCGCGCTGGAGGCGTTCACGACGTCAGAGCTGGGGCGCGCGAACCCGCACGCGGCAGCGGTGTTCGAGAGCGCGTGGGAGCGGTTCACGCCGTTCCTCGCGTTCCCGCCCGAGGTGCGCCGAGCCTGTCAAGTTGTGTGTGTAAGTGCGTGGTCCTCGGGGGTTTAGAGGTAGCGGTGGATTCGTTCGGGAAACGCGATCGAGAGCTGCTCGAGAGCCTTCTTCCAATTCGTGACGACTTGTCCTTCGACGAGGCGTCCCTCAGCTCGACGTTCGGCGGCGGGGCGTCCTCGGTCGCGGGCTCGGTCGCGGGCGCGTTTGTCTTCGATGTCGCAGATCGCGAGCCAGAGCAGCTTGATCACGGCCGCGTCGTTGGGGAAGTGTCCGCGGTTCTTCGTGACTTTGCGCAGCTGGAAGTTCAGCGACTCGATCGCGTTGGTCGTATAGATCACCCGGCGCACCTCGGGCGGGAACGCGAGGAACGGCGTGAACCGCTCCCACGCGCTCTCGAACACCGCTGCCGCGTGCGGGTTCGCGCGCCCCAGCTCTGACGTCGTGAACGCCTCCAGCGCGGTCCTGGCGGCGTCCGCGGTCGGCGCTTGATAGACCGGCTTCAATGCGGCGGCGACGGCCTTGCGCTGCCCGTAGGCGACGAACCGCACGGCATTGCGGATCAGGTGCACGACGCAGGTCTGGACCATCGAGTCCGGCCAGGTCGCCTCGATCGCTTCCGGGAACCCCGTCAGCCCGTCGCAGCAGACGATGAGCACGTCACGGACGCCGCGGTTCGCGAGTTCCGCGCAGACCGACGCCCAGAACTTCGCGCCCTCGGCCTGCTGGACCCAGATCCCGAGAACATGCTTGATGCCGTCCATGTCAACGCCGACCGCGAGGTGCGCGGCCTTGTTGCGCACGTGCCCGCCGTCGCGGACCTTCACGATCAGAGCGTCGAGGTAGATCACCGGATAGAACGCCTCCAACGGCCGCGACTGCCAGGCGAGGACCTCGTCGGAGATCTCATCGACGATCTTCGAGATCGTCTCGCGCGAGAGCTCCGTGCCCACCGTCGCGGCGAGGTGATGCTCGATATCGCGGACAGTCATCCCACCGGCATACAGCGACACGATCATCTCGTCCAACTGCGACAACCGCCGGCTGCCCGTCGGGACCAGCCGAGGCGTGAACGTTCCCTTGCGATCCCGCGGGATCCGCAGCTCAACGTCGCCGACGTTCGTGGCGACGGTCTTCGGGAACGACCCGTTCCGGGAGTTCTCGTGAAACGCCGCGTCCGGGTCGCCCTTCTCGTATCCGACGTGCTCGGTCAGCTCCGTCTGCAACCCCCGCTCGAGCCCGGACTTGATCAGCTGCTGGATCAGCCCTCCAGCGCCCTCCAACTCGATCTCGCCCGCGTCGATCTTCGCGAACAGGTCATCCATCACGCCCGACTCGACCAAACGCGCAGCGCCCGCCTCCTGGGTCCTGCGCCGCGCTTCACGTGACACCCTATCGATAGCCAACAGAGTCATTCCTTCCATCAGGAGGCCCACTCCTTACACACACCATCAGACACGCTCGGTGCGCCGGGTGATCTATACGACCAACGCGATCGAGTCGCTGAACTTCCAGCTGCGCAAAGTCACGAAGAACCGCGGACACTTCCCCAACGACGCGGCCGTGATCAAGCTGCTCTGGCTCGCGATCTGCGACATCGAAGACAAACGCGCCCGCGACCGAGCCCGCGACCGAGGACGCCCCGCCGCCGAACGTCGAGCTGAGGGACGCCTCGTCGAAGGACAAGTCGTCACGAATTGGAAGAAGGCTCTCGAGCAGCTCTCGATCGCGTTTCCCGAACGAATCCACCGCTACCTCTAAACCCCCGAGGACCACGCACTTACACACACAACTTGACAGGCTCTTCCAGGCGGCCGGAGTGATCGTGCCCGAGCCGAAGAAGAAGCCCCGATCCGCGTATCGCCGATTCGTGTATCCGGCGCCGAACTGCCTCTGGCAACTCGACGCCACCCAATACGCGCTCACGGGCGGCCGGACGTGTGTGATCTTCCAACTCATCGATGACCACTCTCGCGTCGCTGTCGCCTCCCACGTCGCGTCCGGTGAAACCACGGAAGGCGCGCTGGCCGTGGTCCGCAAAGGGATCGCTGCGCGCGGAGTACCCCGGAAACTCCTCTCCGATAACGGTGCCGCGCTGAACCCGACCCGGCGCGGCGTCCGCGGCCAACTCGTCGACTACGTCACCGCGCTGGGCGTCGAAGCGATCACCGGGAAACCCGGGAAACCAACCACGCAGGGCAAGAACGAACGCTTCCACCAGACCCTGTTCCGTTGGCTCGACAAACAGCCCCTCGCCGCAACCCTCGACCAGCTACAGACGCAGGTCGATGAGTTCGATGACATCTACAACACCCAGCGCGGACACCAAGCCCTTCCCGGCCGGATCACCCCGCAACAGGCATGGAACGCGACCGACCCCATCGAACCGCCCCGACCCGCTCCCGCCCCCGACCTTCCCCAGCCGCTCACGAACACCTCGGGAACCGCGACCAGAACCGTCACCGCGAACGGCGTCATCGGAGTGGCCAGCACCCACGTCAAAATCGGCAAAGCCCACGCCAGAACGACCGTCCACGTCACCTGGAACCTCGACGCCATCACCGTCACCGACGCCCACGGCACCCACCTCGGGACCTTCCCCCGACCCCCCAAAGGCACCCGCTACATCGGCAACGGCAAACCCCGCGGCTTCATGGCCACCCACACACCGTCACCGATGTCCCGAGACACCAACCGTCACCCATGTCCCGAGACACAACCGTCACCCATGTCCTGAGACATCACATCAGGCTCCCTCGACGGTCCGAGGTTCCCTCGTCGGCGCCAGGGGTGGGGGCCGGGGGTGGGGGCCGGGATGGGAGGATGGGCGGGTGTCTGAGCGAAGCCGTCCGTCCATTTTCTGGTTCCTCGCAGTGGCGGTGATCCCCGTGATGACCGCCTCGGTCGACCTGCGGATCCGGAACGCGGAGAAAATTCCGCGTACCGGTGCATTCGTGTTCGCGCCGAACCACTACAGCGAGATCGATCCGATCATCACCGGCTGGACGCTCTGGCGGTCCGGGCGTGCGCCGCGATTCCTCGCCAAGGCCTCCCTGTTCTCGGTCCCCGTGCTCGGAGCGATCCTCCGCGGCTCCGGCCAGATTCCGGTCGAGCGCTCGGGCTCGGTCCGTGGCAGCGAGCCGCTGAGGACTGCGAAGGCGCTCGTGGACGAGGGCCGCTCGGTGATCATCTACCCCGAGGGAACGCTCACCCGCGACCCCGAGCTCTGGCCGATGCGCGGCAAGACGGGGGCGGTGCGGATGGCGTTGCAGTATGGGCTCCCGGTCGTCCCGGTCGCGCACTGGGGCGCCCAGCAGCTCATGGGCCGCTACTCCAAGCGGATCACGCTGTTCCGCCGCAAGCGCGTCGACGTGATCGTCGGCGACCCTGTCGACCTGTCCTCGTTCCGCGGGCGCAGCCTGGACTCCGCCACGTTGAACGAGGCGTCGGCCGTGGTGATGGCCGCGATCACCGGGCTGCTCGAGCAGCTGCGCGGCGAAACGGCGCCCGACACGCGCTGGAACCCGTCCGATCACAACCAGAAAGGCACGGGTCGCTTTGAGTCCGAGCAGTAGGAAGGCGCCCATCGCCGTGCCGCGTCGCGTCGCCGTCCTCGGCGCCGGCAGCTGGGGCACCACGTTCGCGAAGATCCTCGCCGACGGCGGGTCCGATGTCGTGATGTGGGCCCGCCGAGCCGAGCTCGCCCGCGAGATCACCGAGGCCAAGCGCAACAGCGACTACCTCCCCGGCATCAACCTGCCGCGCACCATTCGCGCCACGCCTCGGATCGAGGAGGCGCTGGAGGGTGCTGACCACGTCTACCTCTCCATCCCGTCGCAGTCGCTGCGGAGCAACCTCGAGGCGATCACCCCGTTCCTCACCGAGCGCACGGTACTGGTGAGCCTGATGAAGGGCGTCGAGAAGGGCACCGGGCAGCGGATGAGCGAGGTGATCGCGCAGATGCTGCCGGTCTCGCCGGATCGGATCGCCGTCGCGTCCGGCCCCAACCTCGCCCTCGAGATCGCGAAGGAGCAGCCGACCGCGGCGGTCATCGCCTCCGAAAGCCTCATCACGGCGCAGGAGGTGGCTCTCGCGGCGACCAACCGCTACTTCCGCTCCTACGTCAACACCGACGTGGTCGGTACCGAGTTCGGCGGTGTGCTGAAGAACCTGATCGCTGTGGCGATCGGGATCGTGGACGGCGTCGGCTACGGCGAGAACACGAAGGCATCGATCATCACGCGCGGCCTCGCCGAGATGACCGATTTCGCGGTGGCCTACGGCGGGCGGCCGGAGACGATGTCCGGCCTTGCAGGGCTGGGTGACCTCATCGCGACATCGAGCTCGTCGCTCTCGCGGAACAACACGGCGGGGCGCCTGCTCGGCCAGGGCTACAGCTTCAGCGATGTCGTGAAGTCGATGCAGCAGACGGCGGAGGGCCTCGCCTCCGTCGCTCCGGTGCTCGAGCTCGCCCGGGCCCGGGGCGTCGACATGCCCATCGTCGAGCAGGTGTCGCAGGTGCTCGCCGGTACGCTCGATCCCAAGGACATCGCGCCGCACCTGACCACGGATTCGGACGAGCCACAGGGTGAGAGGAACCTCGATGACCAGCAAGCTCCGCGTGGCCGTTCTGTTCGGGGGGCGCTCCAGCGAGCACTCGATCAGCTGCGCAACGGCGGCCGGGGTGCTGCGGGCGATCGACCGTGACCGCTTCGAGGTGATCCCGATCGGGATCACTCCCGACGGCGCCTTCGTGCTCGAGGAGGACCGGCCGGAGAAGTTCGCGCTCGACGCGGCGGCACTGCCCGTTGTCGAGGACAACGGAACCCGGGTGCACTGGCCGGAGTCGGTGCTCTCGCGCGAGCTGACCGTGACCGCCGCCGACGGGTCGTCGCGATCGCTCGGCGATGTCGACGTCGTGCTTCCGATCCTGCACGGCCCCTGGGGCGAGGACGGCACTGTTCAGGGGATGCTCGAGCTCGTCGGCGTGCCCTACGTCGGCTCGGGTGTGCTCGCGTCGGCGCTCGGAATGGACAAGCACTTCACCAAGACGGTGCTGCAGGCCGCAGGTCTCGCGGTCGCGCCCTGGTACCTCGTGACGGAGGCGGAGTGGCGCACTGACCCGGGCGACGCCTCCGCGGCGCTCGACGAGCTGGGCCTCCCCGCGTTCGTGAAGCCGGCGCGCGCCGGGTCGAGCGTCGGCGTCAGCCGGGTCGGCGAGCGCGCGCAGCTCGACGCGGCGCTGGAGGAGGCGTTCGCGCACGACTCGAGGGTGTTGATCGAGTCGGGCGTCATCGGCCGCGAGGTGGAGATCGGCGTGCTCGGCGGCCGTCGCGGCGTTCCGGCCCGCGCCTCCGTCGCCGGCGAGGTGATCGTCACCGGTCGCGGCTTCTACGACTTCGAGGCGAAGTACCTCGGGGCGTCCGGCATCGAGCTGGTCTGCCCGGCCGACCTCACCGGCGACGAGCTCGCCGAGATGCGCTCCCTCGCTGTCCGCGCCTTCGATGCGATCGGGGCCGAGGGCCTGGCCCGGGTCGACTTCTTCCTCACCGCACACGGCTTCGTCGTCAACGAGATCAACACCATGCCCGGATTCACGCCGGTTTCGATGTTCCCGAGGATGTGGGGAGCGAGCGGCGTGGACTACCCACACCTGATCGGCGAGCTGATCGACTCGGCGCTGGACCGCGTCCCGGTCGCCGCCCGCTGACGCAGGCGCCCGCGATCCGCGTCGAGGCCGACGCCGGTGCGGCGCCGTCCGAGCAGATCCGCGGGCAGATCGCCGCGCTGATCGCGGCGGGGAACGCGCCACGTCTCGGAGAGGATTCGGATGGAGCATCTGCGATCATCGTGGCGGCGCAGGCAGCGCTCGGCCCGCGGCAGAGGATGCACGGTCCCGCGTGATCGCTCGTCCTTCCCTGTCGTGCTCGCCGCACAACATCGATAATGAACTCAATCAGCAAGGTGGTCTGGTGTCTGTGAGACGGTCTCCGTTGTGTGCCGCGGGCCTCGTCGCCGTCCTCGCGTTAACCGCGTGCTCTCCGGTCGTGGCGCTCGATGCGGCAGATGATTCGGAAAGCGTGAACTGTGCAACTATTTCGTCGCGGCTACCGAGTGGTCTGATCGATGGTGCCGGTGGGGAAATCGCGCGACGCGAGACCAACGCTCAAGCGACAGCGGCGTGGGGTTCTCCGGCCGTCGTCCTGCTGCGATGCGGGCTCGAGCCCCCGGCCATTGATCCTCGCTGTATTGAAGTGAATGGCATCGATTGGATACCGGATGATTCCGACGCCCCCAGGTATCGGTTCATCACGTTCGGCCGCACCCCGGCGACCGAGGTCATCATCGACAGCGAAGCGATCTCGGGTAGTTCGGTCCTCGTCGACCTGGCGTCGGCGGTCGGCGCCCTTGCCCCTTCGGGCGACGTCAAGTGCCAGGGCCTTGGCGACATCCCTCTGCCGACACCCAGAACCCAGTAGGCCGACGAGACCGGCGTGTGCCGAGCGCGTTCTTCTCCGCTCGCTCCAGCGCGTCGTAGGCGTAGTGTCCGTCTGACGGGAACTCTGTCGCACATGTTGCCGACCGATCGCCCTTCTGAAGATCTGGAACCTGCTCCTCGGGGAGAAGGGCGGCGCTCCGCTAGCGTGGGACGCATGGCAGCGGATCGCAGTCCCACCCTGGCCGAGCTCAGCGAGGGCGAGGTGCTCGCGCGGGTGCTGACCCGTCTCCCCGGCGGGGGAGCGGAAACGGTGGTCGGGCCGGGGGACGACTGCGCGGTGCTGCGCGCACCCGACGGTCGCTTCGTGGTCACGACGGACATGATGGTGCACGGCCCCGACTTCCGGCTCGCCTGGTCGACTGCGGCGGATCTGGGCTGGAAGGCGGCTGCCTCGAACCTCGCCGACGTCGCGGCGATGGGTGCGCGGCCCACCGGGCTCGTCGTCGCGCTGGCGGCGCCGCAGTCGCTGGGCCTCGACGTGCTGGAGGGGATCGCGGACGGTCTCGCTGCGGGCTGCGCCGCGATGGCGCCTGGCTGCGGGGTTGTCGGGGGCGACCTGTCCGCCTCCGCGACGCTGACGCTCTCGATCACGGCCTTCGGCTCGCTCGACGGTCGGCCGCCGGTGCTGCGGAGCGGCGCGCGCCCGGGGGACGTTCTCGCGGTCGCCGGGCCGCTCGGCCGCGCTGGACTGGGGCTGCGTCTGCTGTTCGAGCAGGCGCGGGAGGAGGGGGAGCCGTCGGCGGACCTCGCGGCGCGGCTGCGTGAGCGGCACCCGTCCCTCCTAGACGCGCAGCTGCGGCCGACGGCGCCGATTGCGGCGGGCACGGCCGCTGGCGGGATCGCCTCCGCGATGATGGACGTCTCGGACGGAGTGGTGCTCGACGCGCGCCGGATGTCCCGGGCGAGCGGAGTGGTGATCGACCTGGACCCGGCGGCGGTCGACGCGCACGCACGACAGCTGACCGGGGTCGAGGGCGTGGATCTCGACCTGGCGAGGGCGCTGGTGCTGGGCGGTGGCGAGGACCACGCGATGCTCGCGTGCTTCCCGCCGGCGACCGTGCTGCCGGAGGAGTTCGTGCCGCTCGGGATCGTCCGCGAAGGGGCGCCGGAGGTGCGGTTGGGCGGGGTGGCGCTCGACGAGCGCGGCGGGTGGGACCCGTATCTCGGGTGGGATGGCGCGGCGGGCTGAGTCCAGCTACGCGGAGGCGGGCGGGGCAGGCGACGCAGGCGAAGCAGGCGAAGCCCACCAGATCGTCGTCTCGCCGTAGTCCTTCCTCCGCTCGCGCTCGAGCCCCGCGGGCCAGCGCGGCTCCGGGCTGCGGGAGCTGCGCTCCACGACGACCACTGCGTCCCCGCGCAAGAGCGGCAGCACTCCGGCGAGGTCGGCGGCGAGGTCGTCCTCGCCGAGGTCGTACGGCGGGTCGAGGAACACGGTGTCGGTGTTCAGCGCGGGAGAGCCGTCGAGGAACGAGCGGACGGAGCCGGTGACGACCTCGATCCGAGGAGCGGGGTGCCGATTCTTGGTAGCGGCGGTCGTGATCGCCCGCGCGTTCTCGCCGGCGGTCCGCGCGGCTGTGGGGTCTCGTTCGACGAGGACGACGGCGCTCGCCCCGCGGCTGGCCGACTCCAGCCCCAACGCCCCGGAGCCGGCGTAGAGGTCGATGACGGTCGCTCCGTCGAGCGCGTCGCGTGCCTCGAGCGCCGAGAAGACGGCCTCGCGCACGCGGTCGCTGGTGGGGCGGGTGCCCGCGCGCGGGACCTTGAGGGTGAGCGAGCCGGCGAATCCGGCGATGATCCTGGTCACCGAACCGAGCATAGGGCGGCACTCGGCCCGCCCTCGCCCGCGCCTACCGCCTGGCGGCACACTGCGAACTCGCGGAACCTGGACTCTTTTCCCGTTGGGACTGCGAGAATCCGTAGCTATGACGTCGCTCGAAGACACCCGCTCCACTGCCGGCCGCCGGGCGGCGCCCGAGACGCCCGTGACCCGCGAGGAGTTCACGGCGCACTGCGGCGCCGTGCTCGAGAACCTCACCCGCGTGATCGACGGCAAGTCGGCCGAGGTCTCGATGGCGCTGACGGTGTTTCTGGCCGGCGGCCATCTCCTGATGGAGGACGTGCCCGGCACGGGCAAGACGGTCCTGGCGAAGTCGCTGGCCGCCTCGGTCGGCGGCAGCGTCGCGCGCATCCAGTTCACCCCCGACCTCCTGCCCTCGGACGTCACCGGCGTCTCGGTCTACAACCAGGCGACCCGCGACTTCGAGTTCAAGCCGGGTCCGGTGTTCGCGAACATCCTGATCGGCGACGAGATCAACCGCGCCTCGCCCAAGACGCAGTCGGCGCTGCTGGAGTGTATGGAGGAGCGGCAGGTCTCCGTCGACGGTGTCACCCACCTGCTCCCGCGTCCCTTCGCGGTCATCGCGACGCAGAATCCGGTCGAGATGGAGGGCACTTACTCGCTGCCCGAGGCCCAGCGCGACCGCTTCATGGCCCGCCTCTCGCTGGGCTACCCCGACGAGCGCGCCGAGCTCGAGATGATCCGCACGCGCGACTCCGCCACCCCACTGGAAGAGCTGCGGCCCGTCGTCGGCCTCGCCGAGCTCGAACGGATGATGGCCTACGTGCGCTCGGTGTACGTCGCGCCGCCGGTGCAGGAGTACGTGGTGGCGATCATGCAGGCCACGCGCGTCGATCCGGAGCTCCGGCTGGGTGGGAGCCCGCGCGCCACCCTCCAGCTGATCGCCGCCTCGAAGGCACTCGCCGCCCTCGGCGACCGCGACTTCGTGGTGCCGGACGACGTCGACGCGCTCGCCGTTCCCGTGCTCGGACATCGCCTCCTGCCCGCCACGCGCTTGCCGGGCCGTTCGGGTGCCGGATCGTCGCACTCGGTCACCGAGATCGTGCAGCGCATCGTCGCGGCGACCCCCGTCCCCTTCGGCAATCGTGTCGACTGAGGCCCGTCCCGTCGAGGCACCCTCGGCCCGTCTGGGCGGCCTGCCCGCGCTTCGCGGGATCGCGCTGACGCTCCGCGGCTGGGTGCTCGTGCTGCTGGGCGTCGCGGGAGTGCTGATCGCGCCGCTCTGGGCTGTCCGCGAGCTGCTCTTCCTTGGTCTGGTGCTCCTCGGGCTGCCGCTGGGTGCCCTGGTGTCGCTGGCGCTGGCCGCTCCGTCCTTCCGCGTGCAACGCCGCTTCACTCCGCAGGGCGTGGCGGCCGGTGACGTAGTGGAGGTCGACGTGCTGCTGGAGAACCGTGGCCGCGCGGTGCACAGCGGGGCCCGCGCGCACGATCGGCTGGAGCGCGTGCAGCGCGGAGTCGTCGTCGGGCGGCCGGTCGCCGAGGGCGCCTTCGGGTTGCCCGGCGTTCCGGCAGGGGGCCGCGTTCGTGCCCACTACCGCCTGCCCGCTGAGCGGCGCGGCATCCACCGCGTCGGTCCGTTGCGCCTGGTGCGCGGCGACGGCCTCGGGCTGGCGCTGCGCGAGAGCGTCGTGGGCGCTGCCCAGCCGTTCGTGGTGACTCCGCGGGTCGTGCCGCTGCAGAGCGACGTCCTCGACGCCCACGGAGCCGGCGGATCGAGCCCGGTCGCGCACGCCACGGCCGGCGCCGGCACCGACGACGTGATCCCGCGCGACTACCGCCCGGGTGACGCGATGCGCCGGGTGCACTGGCGCGCGAGCGCCCGCTCCGGCGAGCTGATGGTCCGCCAGGACGAGCAGAACACGGATCCGCACGCCTGGATCCTGCTGGAGACCCGCGCGGAGCGCGTGCTCGAGCGCCGCGGTGACGAGCGGCTGGAGTGGGCGGTGTCGATGACGGCGTCGCTCGCGGTGCACCTGCTCGAGCGGGGATTCGAGACGCACCTCGTCGAGACCGGTGCGGACGGTGAGCCGGAGCACTCGGAGGACGAGCGGGAGGTGGCGCACGACGTGCTCCTGCGCCTGGCCGAGCTGGCACCCTCGCGCGAGTCGGTCGACGCGGTGAGCCGGATCTCGGCTGAAATGCGGGACACCGGGGGAGTGCGCCCCGTGTTCGCGGTCCTCACGCGCCTGCTCGAATCCGACCTCGACGCTCTCTCCTCCCTGGCCGCGCAGGCCCGGCCGGCGATCGCCTTCGTCGTCGCCGGCACCGCGGAGGAGGAGGCGGCCCTGGCCGCGCTGGGCTGGTATGCGGTCGCCGTCGACCCCAGCGCCTCGGTGGAGGAGGCGTGGGCGCAGGCCCTCGCGCTGCGGGTGGTGGCGTGAGCCGCCGCGCCGAGAGCGATCCGCGCGCCGGATCGGCTCCGCTCAGTGCGCTGCTCTGGCTGGCGATCACCGCTGCGGCCGCGGGCACGGGCCGGCTCCTCGTCGGCGTCGACTGGTTGGTGCTGCTCGCGAGTGCGGTCGCCGTTGTGCTCGGTGTCCCGGCGGCGGCGCGGGCGCTGCGGGTGCACCCCCTCGTCCCGCCGATCCTCGGCACGCTCACCGTGGTCGGTGTCCTGACCGCGATGTTCGTGCCCGCCCGGGCGCTGCTGTTCGTGATCCCGACTCCCGGCGCGGTGGCACAGGCGGAGGCGCTCGCGCAGGGCGGCTTCGCCTCGATCGCGCAGCAGGGGCTCCCCGCCGTCGCCGACGACGGGATCTCGTTCCTTTTGATCGGCGGAGTGGTCGTACTCGCCTGGGCGGCGGACCTGTTCGCCTTCTCGGTGCGGCTGCCCGCGCTGGCGGGGTTGTTTCCGGCCGCGCTGCTCGCGGTGCCCGCGATCATCGATCCGTCCGCTGTGTCCTGGCCGAGCCTGGTCGTCACGGCGCTCGCCTACGCCGGCGTGCTCGCCGTCAGCGCCGCCCCCGGACGACGGAGCGCGACGACGGCTCTGCTGCCCTCCCTTGCAGCCGTCACCGTGGTCGTGCTCGGAGCGGGCCTGCTCGCCGGATCCGCCAGCGGCTTCACCCGCACGACCGCCGCCTCCGGCGTCTCGGGCAGCCTCTTCAACGGCGCGATCGATCCCGTGGTCGCGCTGGGTGCCGACCTGCGCCGCCCCAACCCCGTGACGGTGCTGCGCTACGCCACCGACTCCGACCTGCCCGTCTACCTCCGCGTGCTCACCGTCTCGGACTTCGACGGCGACGACTGGGCGCCGAACGCGACCGAGGAGACCGCTCCGATCGACCAGCCGATCGCGCCCGAGGGGCTCGCCGAGAGCGTGCCGCGCCAGTCGGAGGAGGTGGACGTCTCGGTCGAGACGCTGCGGAGCCAGTGGCTCCCCGTGCCGTACCCGGTCGCCTCGCTGACTGGCGTGGGTGACGGCTGGCTGCAGGACGTGCAGGACGGCTCGATCCGCGGTGACGCGACCACCCGCTCCGGCGACGACTACGAGGTGCAGGCGCTACGACTCGAACCCGACCCCCGACAACTGCTCGCTGCCCCCGCGCCGACCGGCGTCGACCGCTACCTCTCGCTCCCGGACGACGTCCCCGAGATTGTCAGCACCACTGCGCAGGAGGTCACCGCCGGCGCGCCGACCGCCTACGACCGGGCTCGGGCTCTGCAGACCTACTTCCGCTCGTCGGAGTTCCGCTACTCGGAGCAAACCCCGGCCGAGGAGGGCTACGACGGCGACGGGGTGGGTGTTCTCGCCGCGTTCCTGGACCAGAAGGAGGGCTACTGCGTCCACTACGCCTCGGCGATGGCGGTGATGGCGCGCGAGCTCGGGATCCCGTCGCGACTCGCGATCGGCTACCAGCCCGGCTCGGTCGTCCCCTCGCGGGGCAACGATCTGACCACCTACCGGGTGCTCTCCTCGGATCTGCACGCGTGGCCCGAGCTGTACTTCGAGGGCGTGGGCTGGCTGCCCTTCGAACCGACGCCGAACCGCGGGGCACCGGCCTCCTACACCCTCCCGAGCGCGACGGCTTCGACGGGCCCGGCGACCCCGGGATCGGCGGCCGGCAGCACTCCCGGCGCATCCAGCGCTCCCGCCGAGACGCCGACGTCGACTGCCGCGTCCCCCACGCCGACCCCCGAGGCCGTCGGTGCCTCGGACACCGCGGCGGCTCCGGCCGTGACGCTCTGGGTGCTGCTGCTCCTGCTACTGATCGTGCCCTGGCTGCTGCGCGCGATCCAGCGCGCGCTGCGCCAGCGTTCCGCTCGCGCCGGCTCGGTCGAGGCGGCCTGGGCCGAGCTGCTCGCGACCGCGCGCGACCTGGGCATCCCCGCGGAGGAGACGGAGTCGCCCCGCGCTCAGGAGGCGCGCATAGCAGGAGCGCTCGACCCCGGGGCCGCGGCGGTGCTGCGGGGCCTGCGCGAGCGCGTCGAACGCCGCAGGTACTCGCCGGCTCCGACCGAGTCGGCGGCGTGGGACGATTCGGTCGCCGTGGCTGCTGCGCTCCGCGGATCCGTGGGCGCCGGGCGTCGGGTGCTGGCGACAGTCGTCCCGCGCTCGGCGCTCGACCCGGTCGCCCGGCTCGCGCGTCCGAGGTCCGCCCTATGATCGCTAGGTGATCCCGGACCCCCTCGACGCCTCCCTCGCGCCGCTGATCGGGCCGCGCACCGCGAGCGCTGTCGAGAAGGCCTTCGGCTACCGCACGGTCGGTGAGCTGCTGGGCCACTACCCGCGCCGCTATGCACAGCGGGGGGAGCTGACGGCGCTCTCGCGGCTTCCCGTGGGAGAGAGTGTGACGATCATCGCGGAGGTGCGCGAGGTGCGCGAGCGCCCGATGCGCAACCGGCGGGGAACACTGCTCGAGGTCGTGATCTCCGACGGCTCGGGCACGCTGTCGCTGACCTTCTTCGGGCAGCCGTGGCGTGCGGCGAAGCTGCACCGCGGCGTGCGCGGGATCTTCGCGGGCACGGTCTCGATGTTTCGCGACACGCCCCAACTCACCCACCCCGACTACCGCTTGTTCGACGACGAGGAAGCGGCCGCGGCCGACTCGGGTGGCGAGCTGGCGAAGGACTGGGCCGAGCGACCCATCCCGATCTACCCCGCAACCAGCGCGCTCTCGAGCTGGCAGCTCCAGGCCGCGATCGGCCTGCTGCTGGACGGCCTGCGCGAGGTTCCCGATCCGATGCCGGAGCACGTGCGCGCAGGCCGCTCGCTGCTGGGTCTCGGCGAGGCGCTGGAGCTCATTCACCGGCCGCAGCGCGAGGGCGAGGAGGCGCAGGCCCGCGAGACGCTGCGCTTCCACGAGGCGTTCCTCCTGCAGCTGGCCCTGCTCGAGCGCCGCGCCGCAGCGCGCAGCACCCCCGCAACCGCCCGCGTTCCCGCTCCCGGCGGCCTCCTCGAGCGTTTCGACGCCGGCCTGCCGTTCGCCCTCACCGGGGATCAGACCGCGGTGGGGCGCGAGATCGCTGCCGATCTCGCGACCGAGAACCCGATGACCCGCCTCGTGCAGGGCGAGGTCGGCTCTGGGAAGACCCTCGTCGCGCTCCGGGCGATGCTCGCGACCGCCGAGAGCGGCGGGCAGGCCGCGCTGCTCGCTCCGACCGAGGTCCTCGCGGGTCAGCATCTGCGCTCGATCGCGAGCACGCTCGGCCCCGAGCTCTCGGCCGAGCTGGTACCGACCCTCCTCACCGGCGGGCTGGGCGCGGCCGAGCGCCGTGCTGCGCTGCTGCGGATCGTCTCGGGCTCGGCGAAGATCGTCGTCGGCACGCACGCGCTCCTCGGCGACGCGGTCACCTTCTACGATCTGGGTCTCGTCGTGATCGACGAGCAGCACCGCTTCGGCGTCGACCAGCGCGACGCCCTGCGCCGCAAGGGCGCGCGGCCGCCGCACGTGCTCGTGCTGACAGCCACGCCGATCCCGCGCACCGTCGCGATGACCGTCTTCGGCGACCTCGACACCTCGACCATCCGCGAGCTGCCTGCGGGGCGCCCCGGGATCACCAGCCATGTGGTGCCCCTCGCCGAGCATCGCGCGTGGATCGCGCGGGCCTGGGAGCGGGCCGAGGAGGAGATCCGCTCGGGTCACCAGGTCTACCTGGTCTGCCCAGCGATCGAGCCGGGCGAGCCCGCCGAGGGCGCTCCGCCGGCCGAGGCGGACGCCGCCGCGCCGCTCACGACGGTCGCGGCGACGCTCGAGGGCGTCCGCGCGCATCCGCTGCTCGGGAAGCGGCGATCGGCGGCGCTGCACGGGCGGATGACGACGGACGAGAAGGATGCCGTGATGCGCTCCTTCGCGGCGGGCGAGATCGACGTGCTGGTCTCGACGACGGTGATCGAGGTCGGCGTCGACGTGCCGAACGCCTCGATGATGGTCGTGCTCGACGCCGAGCGCTTCGGTGTCTCGCAGTTGCACCAGCTCCGCGGGCGGATCGGGCGCGGCGGAGTCGCGGGAGTGTGCCTGTTCGTCACGGCGGCGGAGGCGGGGACCATCGCGCGGGAGCGGGTCGAGGCGGTCGCCGCGACGCTCGACGGCTTCGCACTCGCCGAGGTCGACCTGGAGCTGCGCCGCGAGGGCGACGTGCTGGGCGACTCGCAGTCCGGCGGCCGTTCCTCGCTCCGCCTGCTCCGGGTGGTGCAGGACGCGGACGTCATCGTGGAGGCGCGGGCACTCGCCGAGCGCCTGATCGCGGAGGATCCGTCCCTCGCCGCGCACGACCGGCTCCGTGCCGCGCTGGAACGCCGGGTGCAGGACCGCGACAGGGAGTTCCTCGCCAAGAGCTAGGCGCCGCCTGCCCGCTACTCTGTCGGCATGGCCCGCATCGCCGTCGTCCCCGGCTCCTTCGACCCCGTAACGCTGGGGCACCTCGATGTCATCGAGCGGGCCGCCCGGCTGGTCGACGAGCTGCACGTGGTGGTCGTGCACAACCCCGGCAAGACGGCCCTGCTGCCGATCGTGCAGCGCGTCGCGCTGATCGAGCACTCGATCGCGGAGGCGGGAGTGCAGGGGCGCATCATCGTCGCCTCGTGGAGCATGGGCCTGCTCGTCGACTACTGCACCGATGTCGGCGCCAGCATCCTGGTGAAGGGCATCCGCTCCCAGGTCGACGTCGCCTACGAGACGCCGATGGCGATCGTGAATCGCAACCTCGCGCATGTCGAGACGGTGTTCCTCCTGCCGGATCCCGCGCACGCCCATGTGTCCAGCTCGCTGGTGCGGCAGGTCTCCTCCCTCGGCGGTGACGTGGCCCCCTACGTGCCGCCCGCGGTCGCCGCGTACCTCGCCACCGTCTAGGGTTCTGCCGCGCGCGGCGATCTCGCGGCCGTGGCGCCGCGCGCCCGTGGCAGCCGGGAGAATGGAGCAGTGAGCGAGACGCGCGTGCAGGCCTGGGCCCTCGACGGTATCCCGGAGGTGGCTCCCGGCGACGATCTGCTCGACTTGATCCTCGCGGCGATCGCGGCCGCCTCCCCCGAGGACCGGGCCGTGGACGGCGACATCCTCGTCGTCACGAGCAAAATCGTGTCGAAGGCGGAGGGGCGCGTCGTCGCCGCGACCGACCGCGAGGACGCGATCACGGCCGAGACCGTCCGCGTCGTCGCCACCCGCGCGTACGGATCCGGAGTCACCCGCATCGTCGAGAACCGGCTCGGGATCGTGCAGGCGGCGGCGGGAGTCGATGCCAGCAACGTCGCGGAGGGGACGGTCCTCCTGCTCCCCGTCGATCCTGATGCCTCGGCCCGGGCGCTCTGCGCGGGCCTACGAGAGCGGCTCGGTGTGCGGGTCGGCGTGCTGATCAGCGACACCCTGGGCCGCGCCTGGCGCGTCGGCCAGACCGACGCCGCGATCGGAGCCGCGGGCGTTCTCGTCGTCGACGACCTGCGCGGCGGTGTGGACGCCCTCGGCCGCGCCCTCGGCGTGACCATGCCCGCCGTGGCTGACGAGATCGCGGCGCTCGGAGATCTCGTGAAGGGCAAGTCGAGCGGTCGCCCGGTGGCCGTGGTGCGCGGGCTCGGCCGTCTCGTGACGGATGTCGAGAGCCCCGGCGCCCGCACGCTCACCCGCACCGGCCCCGATGACATGTTCCGCCTCGGCGCCGACGAGGCCTTCGCCGAGGGCTTCGCCGCCGCAGTCGCCGCGCATGAGGAGCGCGGGTGACCGGCTGGAGTGCTGTCGTCGTGTTCAAGGGCCGCGGCGGCTCGAAGACGCGCCTTGATGTGCCGGGGCGCGCGGCACTGGCCGAGGCGTTCCTCCTGGATACCCTCGCCGCCGTGGCCGCCGCGGAGCCGGTGGCGGCCCTGCTCCTGGTCACCTCGGACCCTGGCGCCGCCGAGCGTGCGCGCAACGAGCATCCGCAGCTGGTGGTGGTGCCCGACCCGGGAACCCTCGACGCCGCCGTCTCGACCGGCGCCGGAACAGCCCTGCGCCGGCGGCCGGACGCCCCGGTGATCGTGCTGACCGGCGACCTGCCCGCGCTGGTGCCGTCGGACCTCGCCCGAGCCCTCGCTCTGCCCGCCCTCCCCGCCGTCGTCCCCGATCGCGAGGGGAGCGGCACCACGGCGCTCCTGCTCGCGGCCGGGGCCCTCGTCGCTCCCGCTTTCGGCCCGGGCTCGCTCGCCCGCCACCGCGACGCGGGCTGCACGGTCCTCGCGCTGCCCGTCACCTCGACGCTGCGTCTCGACGTCGACACACTCGCCGACCTGGGTGACGCGGAGGAGACGGGCGTCGGGCCGCACACGGCGCGCGCGCTCGCGGCAGTGGCCTGAGGCGCGTCCGTCAGTCGGCCAGCAGCCCCGCCTCGAACACGGACGTCAGAGCGCTGTCGAGCGCGAGCGATGTGCCGTCGACCGAGCGGATCGGGATCGCCCGGCGCGTGCTCGACACCAGCCAGGCGGCGTCCGCCTCCGTGAGCGCCGACGCCGGCACCTCGCGCCGGGCCGACCGCAACCCCCGCCGCTCGCCGAGAGCGAGGATCCGCTCCACCGTCGTCCCCGCCAGGACGCCGCCCGACGACGGGGTCGACAGCTCTCCGCCACCGAGGAGCACAAGGCTCGACGTCGCACCCTCCAGCAGCAGGCCGTCGCTCGTGCGCCAGAGCACGTCGTCCGCGCCCCGCGAGGCCGCCTCTCGCAGCGCGGCCCGGGTGATCGCGCCGGACGTCGTCTTCACGCCACCCAGGAGCCACGGCGCGAGCGGTCCACTCGCGTAGCCACGGTCGAGCACGACGACCGCGGCGCCTCGCTCCCGGAGCGCACTCGAATCGGGAGTCGGTGCTGCGCGCACCGTGCACCGCGCATCGTCGCCCGAGCTGTAGGCGGCGATCATCCGGATCGTCAGGTCGTCGACCGGATCGTGCTCGGTGACCGCGAGAGCGATCGCTCGGGACCACAGCCCCGCCTCCGGAATCCTCAGCCCGATCGCGCGGGCGGAGTCGGCCAGTCGCTCCAGGTGCTCGGTCAGGGCGCGCGGGCGTCCGTCGAGGACCGCGAGGGTCTCGAACACGCCGTCACCGCGGAGATAGCCGGCCTCATCGACCAGCACGAGTGGTGCTGCCGGATCACGAAGGACGGGGACGTCGGTCTCGATCTCGACCAGGACAGGGATGCTCATCAACCCATCCTGCCCCCGGTGGGCCGTCAGCGGGAGGAGCGTCGAGCCGTCGCGTCGGAGAGAGTGCCCGCGGTGTGCACGCCGAGGAACTCCTGGTCGACGCTCACTCCTCGACCTCCGTCGTCGTTCTCGCCGAGGGCGTGGCGCCCGCAGGCGCGGTGGGCGTCGCGGGGGGAGTCTGGGTGGCCGGGTCCGCGTCGCCGCTCGTCGCCGGCGCCTCGGTGGCGGGCGCCGGCACCTGAGAGCCGTTGCTGATCAGCAGGGCGATGTCGGAGTAACGTGCGACGGCCGTCCCCGCGGCCGGGTCGGTGCCGGCCACCACCCCGGCGGGAAGCGACGAATCGATGCGCGCGCCCTGCTTGACATCGAAGCCGAGATCCTCCAGTGCCTCCGTGGCATCGGCGACTGAGCGGCCGGAGACGGTCGGGACCGCGATCTGGCGGCCGTTCAGCAGGGCGCTGCTGGGCTCCTGGAACTCGTCCCCGCCGTACTTCTGATCGGCCCGGGTCATCACCGAGTTCCAGATGTAGTGGCGGATGTTCGAGGCGTAGGGCCGCGTGCCGAGGTCCGAGTTCGGGAAGCGGACCTCGCGCATCGAGGTGTGGCCGTCGATGTTGCCCACCCAGACCACGGTCGCGACGCGGGAGCTCGCGCCGTCCATCCAGGTCGACTCCGCGTTGTCGGTGGTGCCGGTCTTGCCGATGTGCTCGATGCCGTCGTCCGGGTTGGACTGGGCGGCGGTGCCGCTGGTGACGACCCGCTGCAGCGCGTAGTTCGCGACGGCGGTCAGCTCGGGGCTGAGCGCCTGATTGCAGGTCGAGGTCGGCGGCTGCACAGCCGCGCCGGACGGGTCGGTGATCGAGTCGATGGCGATCGCGGAGCAGGCGGTGCCGTTGTTGGCCAGGCCGGCGAAGGCAGTGACCATCGACAGCGGGGAGATGTTGGAGTCGGAGCCCAGCACGGAGGAGGGGTTGTAGCCCAGCGCGCCCCCGTCGGCGGCCTTGACGCCGAAGGCGGCCGCGCGGTCGCGGATCGCGCAGAGGTCGAGCTGCTGCGCCATCGACACGTAGACGGTGTTGATCGACTGCATCGTTCCGGTCAGCACGCTGTAGCTGCCATTCTCGCTGTCGTCATTCTTGACCTGGTAGGAGGTGCCTAATTCACCACCCGGTGCGCAGCTGGCGGGGAAGCCCGAGAAGGTGCGCTCCCGGCCGTTCACCGTCTCGTTCAGAGTCCGACCACTGGCGATCCACTGCGCCAGCGTGAACACCTTGTATGTCGATCCGACCTGGAATCCCGCCGAGCCGCCGTAGGCGGTGTCGGTGTTGAAGTTCACCGCGGAGAAGTTCTGCCCGTTGTCCGACCCGGCCGCGTCGTAGTCCTTGTTCTGCACCATTGCCAGGATGCGACCGGTGCCGACCTCCATCGAGACCGTCGAGCTGCCGATGTTGGTGTCGAGCGTCGGGACCTTGGGGACCGCATTGTTCGTCGCGTTGGCTGCCGTGTCCTGCAGGTCGCGGTCGAGAGTCGTGTAGATCTTGTAGCCGCCGCGCTGGAAGTTCGCGAGGCGGGTGTCCGTGTCCTCGCCGAATGCCGGGTCGTTCTGGACGACGCGGGTGATGTAGTCGCAGAAGAAAGCAGCGTTGCCGGCCGTCTGGCAACCGGTGGGCGTCTGCGTGATCGCGGGGACGATCTCCTCGGCGACAGCCGCGTCGTGATCGGCCTGCGAGATCTTCCCCTCCTTCATCATTTGATCGAGGACGTAGTCGCGGCGGACCTTGTTGTCCGGGATGTTCTCTGGCCGGTCGATCCGCAGTCCGTTGGGATTGTTGACCGTGGCGATCAGGCTCGCCGCCTGGGCGAGGCTGAGGTCGGCCGCGCTGGTCGAGAAGTAGTACTCGGCCGCGGCCTGAATGCCGTAGACCTGGCCGCCGAATCCAGCGATATTGAGGTAGCCGAGCAGGATGTCGTCTTTGCTGTACTTCTTCTCCAGGTCGACGGCGAGCTTCATCTCTTTGAGTTTGCGGCTCGGAGTGGTCGCGGTCGCCTCGTCGTAAGCCGCCTCGGAGGCCGCCTCATCGGTTGAACTGAGCGCCTCGGCCTTTTGCACGAGGACGTTCTTGACGTACTGCTGCGTGATCGAGGATCCGCCCTGCAGGTCGTCGCCGACGAGGGTGCTGACCACGGCGCGGATCGTGCCCTGCAGGTCGACGCCGCCGTGGTGGTAGAAGCGCGGGTCCTCGGTCGAGATCGCGGCGTCTTTGACGGACTGGCTGACCTGGTCGAAGGCCACCGCCTCGCGGTTCTGCGCGTAGAAGGAGGCGAGTAGCTCGTCCGAGCCGTCGGTGCGCTTCGCGTAGATCTCGGTTTTCTGGGCGAGCTGGCCGAGTTCGAGGTACTCGGGCACCGTCTCGAACAAGCCGATCGGGTTGTTCTCAGCGAGCCCGGTGACAGCGAGGGCGGGGGTCACTCCGACCGTGATGAGCAGACCCCCGGCGAGGCTGGCTCCCACGATCCCGAGGACGCGGGCGAGCACGCCGCCGCGGGCGGTTTCTTGCGCAGACATGGGTACGAGAGTAGGCGACGCGACTGGATCCGTCGTGCGGCTGGGTTCTCTCGCGCCCGAATAAGGGGGTGAGCGCGACCGGCTGACGGTGGTCGCCGGTACGGTGAACGGGTGAGCAGAGCCCGAGTATGACCGCCTCCGCCGACCCGGCCGAGAGGAGCCGCCGCGCGGTACTCGTGGTGGCCGTCCTCGCATCGTTCGTCGCCTTCCTCGACGGCACCGTCGTCAACGTCGCGCTGCCGGCGATCACCCGCGAACTCGGCGGCGGGCTCGCGGTGCAGCAGTGGGTGGTTGACGGGTACCTGATCACGCTCGGCGCTCTGATCCTGGTGGCCGGCTCACTCGCCGACCGCATCGGTCGGGCCCGCAGCATGAGCATCGGCCTGATCGGCTTCGGCATCACCTCGCTGCTGTGCGCGCTCGCGCCCACCGCCGAAGTCCTGATCGTGGCGCGGATGCTGCAAGGCGCGGCCGGGGCCGTCCTCGTGCCCAGCTCGCTCGCCCTCATCATCGCGACCGTGCGCGGTGCGGCGCAGGCCCGCACCATTGGCGCCTGGACCGCGTGGACCGGGACGGCAACGATCTCCGGTCCTGTTCTCGGTGGTGTACTCGTCGATGCGGGCTCATGGCGCGCCGTCTTCGCGCTCAACCTGCTGCCGATCGCGGTGACGCTCGTGCTGCTGCGGCGGCTCGGCGCCGTCGAGTCCGGGAGCCGGGTGCCGATCGACGGCGTCGGCGCGGTCCTCGGCGTGCTCGGCCTCGGCGGCCCGGTGTTCGCGCTGATCGAGCAGCAGCGGCTCGGGATCCAGGATCCGCTCGTGCTCACCGCTCTGATCGGCGGAGTCGCCGCACTGGTCGCGTTCGTGGCGTGGGAGCGGCGCGCCGCGCATCCGATGCTGCCGCTCTCGCTCTTCTCGTCGCGGAACTTCACCGTTGGCAACGTCTCGACGGCGTTCGTCTACGGAGCACTCTCGTTCGGCTTCTTCGCGCTGGGGCTCTTCCTTCAGCAGACCCTGGGCTTCACGGCCACGCTCGCCGGTCTGGCGACGCTTCCGCCGACGATCCTGCTGCTCCTGCTCTCGCAAACGTCCGGGTCCCTGTCGGCGCGGTTCGGTCCGCGGCTGTTCATGGGTGTCGGTCCGCTGATCGCCGCCGCCGGGTTCCTCCTGCTCTCGGTGGTCGAGGCGGGAGCCGCTTACGCCACGCAGCTGCTCCCCGGCATCCTGCTGTTCGGGTTCGGCCTGGCGGTGACGGTCGCTCCGCTGACCTCGACGATCCTCGGCGCGGTCGATGACGGGCACAGCGGAGTCGGCTCCGCCGTCAACAACGCGGTCTCCCGCATCGCGGGTCTGGTCGCCATCGCCGCCACCTCGCTGGTCGTCGGTGACTCCCTCGACGTCGCGGGCTTCTCGCGCGCCGCCGTCGCGACGGCCGCGCTCCTCATCGTCGGCGGTGTGGTCTCCCTGGCCGGCATCCGCAATCCCGCCCCCAGCCCCCGCTGACCGCAGCCCTCTCCCGGTAACCCGCCGCTCACACCAGAACGAATGCCCCGCGAACCCGGTGGTCGAGTAGCGACGCAGCGGCGTGACGAGACTCAGCTCCGCATCCCACCCCCCCGTCCGGGTTGGTGCACCACTCGTCCGCGCGCCATCCGCCGGGGCGTCGAGGTCTGGAGGGTGAAATAGTTGTCGCTACATGGAATACTGGTCGACGTCGATGCGCTTGCATACATCGGACGGGGACGCTCTCCCCGCGACGACCGTCACTCTCGAGGAGAAACCATGACCGACGCCATCACCATCCCCGGCTACAAGGCCGGCACCTGGGTCATCGACCCCACCCACAGCGAGGTCGCGTTCAGCGTCCGCCACCTGATGATCAGCAAGGTCAAGGGCAAGTTCGAGCGCTTCACGGCCACGTTCACCACCGGCGAGAACCCGCTCGACTCCAAGGTCGAGGCCACCGCCGAGGTCGCCTCCGTCAACACCAACGAGCCCAACCGCGACGGTCACCTCCGCACCGGCGACTTCTTCGAGGCCGAGCAGTACCCCGAGATCCACTTCGTCTCGACCGCCGTCCGCCCCCACGGCGACGACTTCCTCGTCGACGGCGAGCTCACGATCAAGGGCACCACCAAGCCCGTCACCTTCGAGGTGGAGTTCGGTGGCTTCGGCACCGACCCCTACGGCAACTACAAGGCTGGGCTGACCGCGAAGGCCACCATCGACCGCACCGACTTCGGTCTCACCTACAACGCGGCCCTCGAGACCGGTGGCGTGCTCATCGGCGAGAAGGTCACGATCACCCTCGACCTCCAGGCCGCCCACCAGGCGTAGTCCGAGCCGATCGACCGGAGCCGTCCCTCCCTCCGGGGAGCGGGCGGCTGCGTCGTTCCCGGGCGCGCGGCGCCGATCAGAGAATGCCGAGCGCCGTCAGCTGCTCCGCGATGCCGGCACCGTCGGGCGCATAGACCCAGGTCGTGCCGCTGGTCTCGGAGCGGTCCTCGGCCTTGGAGCGCCCTCCCGCCAGCACCGCCTCGCCGGTCGAGAGCTGACGGATCGCGATCGCCGCGACCTTGTCCGGATGTTCGTGCGCGAAGTCGGAGTAGATCTCCTCATCGTGCTGCCCGTCGTCGCCGACGAGCAGCCAGCGCACGTCCGGGAACTCGGCGGCGAGTCGACGGAGATTCATCTCCTTGTGCTGCTTGCCGCTGCGGAACCAGCGGTCGTGGGTAGGACCCCAGTCGGTGAGCAGGAGTGCGCCGGCCGGATAGAGGTGTCGCGAGAGGAAGCGGGTGAGCGCCGGAGCGACGTTCCACGCGCCGGTGGAGAGGTAGATGACGGGGGAGCCCTCGTACTGACGAGCGAAGCGGTCGAGGAAGACCGCCATGCCGGGAGTGGGCATTCGCGCGTGCTCGTCGAGCACGAAGGTGTTCCAGGCGGCGACGAACGGACGGGGGAGCGCAGTGACCATGACCGTGTCGTCGACGTCCGAGACGACACCGAGCCGCGCCTGCGGATGCACGATGAAGACGGGCGCCTCGACCGGCTTCGAGCCCGCGGTCGAGAAGGTGATGCTGTGCCAGCCCGGCTCGAGCGTGATCGGCAGGTCGGCATCGACCACACCGCCGCGATCAGCGGTGACACGGTGGCTCTGCCCGTCGGCCTCGACCGTCACGACCGCTCCGCTGACGAAGACGCTGGTGAAACTCCGCCAGCCGCGGACGCCCTCAACGGGGCGCACTTCCTCCACTCCGGGGGGTGTCGGCCTCGTGTAAAGGACACGGGCGAGGACCCGCAGCTGCGTGGTGGTCCCGTAGCCGGTGTAGGGGATAACCCGAGGCAGGTAGCCCTTGCGCGTCACCCGCCCCATCCGGAGAGAGTGCAGTCGGTCCTCAAGGCGGGCGGCGCGGTGCAGGACCTCGGCCTTGCCTGCGCTCAGTGGCTTGCTCTCGGGCGTCAGCGGCATCCCACCAGTCTGTCAGAACCGGTGCCCGAGCGCGGATCGCGCTCTCACCCGTGAACGCGACCCGGCCCTGCCGCTCGGGCCTCTGCCTGCTCGGTCACGTTGCGGCTCACTCGATCAGTGCAGGTCCGCTCGCCGAGACCGAGCCCACCGCTGTGCCGACCGCGCGCAGCTCGAGATCCTCCGCCAGCTCGGCCGCACCCTCGGCGGCCGCTCGGAGCAGCTCGCCGTCGCCGGGGGAGGCGGGATCGAGCCAGTCCTCGATCAGCTCCGGTTGCAGCAGGACCGGCATCCGCTCGTGCACCTCGGCCAGCGGCCCGGCGGAGGGCCGGGTGAGGATCGTCGCCGACAGCAACCACGGCGCTCCCGGCTGCGCGGAGCGCCACCACTCATAAAGTCCGGCGAACAGCACGAGCGAGCCCTCGCCCGGTGAGATGTAGACAGGGGCTTTCGCGCCCTCGGGTCCCTCGCGCCATTCGTACCAACCGGAGGCGGGCACGATCGCGCGCCGGGCGCCGAAGGACTCGCGGAAGAGGGGCTTCTCGGCGACCGATTCGATGCGCGCGTTGATCAGCGGTGGCCCGGCCGATGGGTCGGCGGCGGAGCGGGGCACGAGACCCCATCGGGCACCGGCGAGCCTGCGCCGAGGTGGGCTGCCCTCCTCGACGCCCTTCATCGACTCGGCAACCACGGCGATCCGCTGGGTCGGCGCGATGTTCCATGACGGGTCGGGCAGGTCGGCCCCCGGCTCGTCGATGTCGAAGAGCGCCACGAGATCGGCGGCGGTCTGCGAGAGGACGAAGCGTCCACACATGGGAACTCCTGGATGATCCGGCCCGACGCGCCGTCGCAGCCCGTTGAGGGGCACGAAACGCGAGGGACTTTCGTTGAGACGACCCCGACCGGCGGTCGGTGTGCGTACGATTGTAGGAACTACGAATAAAGGAGCCCGCTGTGCCTCTTGGAAACCTCGTCGACCGGCCGTTCGGTGAATCGTCTCAGGTCCGTAATGAGCCGGTGCAGGTGCGCAGCGCCGCCCGGCTCGCCTCGCTTCTCGATGCGGCAGCCGCCGTCGTCGACGAGGTCGGTTTCGACCGCCTCACGACTGCGATGGTCGCCGAGCGGGCCGGAGCCGCGATCGGCACCGTCTACCGCTACTTCCCGGACCGGATCGCTGTGCTCCAGGCGCTGCGCGAGCGGGCGCTTGAACGCTTCCGCCGTCGGGTGATCACCGAGATCCGCGACACCGAGCCGGCCAACTGGTGGGGCGCGGTCGACTGCGCGATCGATGCCTTCTGCGAGATGCACCGCAGCGAGCCGGGCTTTCGGTCGATCCGCTTCGTCGACACGATTCACGCCCCCGAGGCTGCGGGCGAGGCATTCGAGGCCGGCTTCTTTGCTCGCCGCTTCGCCGAGATCCTCGCTTCCGAGTACGGCCTGCCGGGCGGTGCTCAGCTCTCCTTCCGCCTGGAGGTCACCATCGAGGTCGCGGACGCGCTGCTCACGCGCGCGTTCCTCATTGACCCCGCCGGCGACCAGCGCTTCATCGACGAGAGCCGATCGCTGCTGCGCCACTACATGACGTCGCATTACGGAGCCGTCGAGGACTCCTGACCCCGCGGGGTACTCGGCCCTCGCGTCGGCGACAGGCCGGGCTTTGTGATGCGGGGGTGCCTCCTGGCGTGACGGTGCTGCGTCATTCGCCCCTCGCCAGGGGGCCCCGAGGGGCGGAACTCTGCATCGATCGCGTCGTCCGCGCCTGCGCCTACCGCGCATCCGCAGCGGTGCACCCGGCCGTCGCCGAACGCTGCGCCCGCAGGAATGTCATGAAGCCCCACGACCTTCTGCAGGACGACGACGTCGAACGCGTCAGCAACCTGACGGCCGAGGTGACCTGAGCGAAGCGAGAGAGAGCGGGCGTCCACATCGTCACCCTGCGCTCGGCAGGGTCATGTCCATCGACGACAACGAAGACTCCCAGGCCGTCGCCGCGTCGGATCATCTGGAGGGCACCGACCGTGAGGCCGGGGGTGGTGACGGCGGCAATGCTCTGGTGGAACTGGATGTCGGCGTCGGTGAGGTGGTCGAGGAGCATGTCGGCAAGGTCTTCACGGGCGCAGAAACGGCCCTCGATCTCGTCTCGGGCTGTCTGGTCGACGCCTTAACGGGAGGCAGTGATCGTGTCCTCCACGACGCTCCGCATCCTCGCGTGCCCGCGGTCTCCAGAGAGGCGGCGATGCCAGGACAGCACGATGGCGACGTCGGGAAGGTGAATGGGCAGTACGAAGACGGCCGCGCGGCCGGTTGCGGCGGCGCGCTGGGCAACGGTTGCGGGAACGGCCACGACCGAGTCGCTCGCCTGAAGGATCTCACTCGCAGCGGCGGTCGAGGCGACGGATGCCACCACGGTGCGCGTCACACCGTGAGCCTCGAGGAGCTCGTCGACGCGGTCGCGGAGACGCCTCGCCTCGACACGGTGATGTGATGTGCCGCGGCCCATCGAGGGACGTCGAGGCGGTTGTCGAAGAGAGGATGACCGGGCCGGGCGAGTCCGACGAGCGCGTCCGTGCCGACCTGCTCATGAGCGATGTCGGAGGACCCCGGAACCGCGGAGCCGATCTCGAGGTCCACGAGCCCCCGCCGCAGGTCCGCAGTGTCGTCCGCAGACTCCGTGAGGAACCTCAGCGCGACACGGGGAGCGTCGGCCATGACGCGTCCGACGAGACCACGTGCTCCTCGGCCGCTTCTCGTCGGCGAACCGCGTCGATGACGGCCCGTCGCTCCTCGCTAGTAGCCGACTGCATGGAAGCCTCCGTCGACGTGGATGATCGACCCGGTTGTGGCGCGCAGCAGGTCGCTCAGAAGTGCGACTGTCGCGTCGGCAACCGGCGCGGGGTCAGTGTCGTCCCAGCGCAGGGGAGCGCGGTTCCAGACTTCTCCCACCTCATTGATGCCCTCAATTGCTCGCATCGTCATGGTCTGGACCGGTCCAGCGGCGATGAGGTTGGAGCGGATCCCACGTGGCCCCAGATGAAGCGCAAGGTAACGATTGGTGGCCTCGTAGGCAGCCTTCGCAGGACCTGCCCAGCCGTAGATCGGCCACGCCACACCGGCATCGAAGGTGCACCCGACAACGCTTGAACCTGAACCCATGAGGGGCAGCGCGGCACGGACGAGGCTCTGAAGTGAGTATGCCGAGACCTGGAAGGAATGAGAAACATCCGCCCACGGAGCCTCAAGGAAGTGCCCACCGACGACCGACCGGTAGCTACCCGAGATGAAGTGCACGACACCGTGCAGCTCATCCGTCTGCTCCCGGAGAGCGGCAGTCAAGGCCTCGGGGTGACCAGATTCTGTGGCGTCGAATTCAAGCACAGCAGCGGGCTGGGGGAGCCTCCTGGCGATGGTTGTGGCGGCGCGGAGCTGCTTCCCGTAAGCCGTGCACAGGACCCGACCGCCATGCTGCTGTATCGCAGCCGCCGTAGGGAAGGCCAGAGATTGGTCGGTCCACAGACCAGCAACAAGGAAGGTCCTACCTGCGAGAAGCGCGCTCACGAGACACGCTCGAAGGCGACGACGATGTATCGACCTCGCTCTAGATGTACGTCTGCCGAAACTACCCGAACCCGGTACATAGTTCCGTTCAGGGTGTAGCCGTGCGGGGAGCTGGGCACTTCGGAACGTGCGGTGGTGCGGAACATATCGAGGAGTTCATCCAGCACCGACCCAACGGCCAGGTCAGCGAGGAGAATCGCGTCCGCGGGTAAGCCTGTCCGTTCCCAATTAGGGGATCGCATGAAGATCGTGCCCTGGATCACGTCGATGGCCGCAAGCGCTTGCGTCGTAGCGAGTGCGAATGCTGCGGAAGCCAGGCCATCAAGTGCTGGAGCCGCACGGTCAACCGGCTGAATCTTCGGGGATTTCTCAACGGAGTGACTGAATCCCCGAAGCCATAGGGCGCCTGGATCGTCTGGATCAGGATACGCACGCGCATACATGCACATGGCGAACGTGTCCCCCGTGTCCTGCCGGATCGCATCGTAACCCAGGACTTGAAGCGTCTGAGGCGCGTCCTTAATGCCGCTGTCGATGGCCAGTTTGATGGTGGCTGCTGAGGACGGGGGGAGGAACTTGGCGAGCCACTCGGCTGATGGCCCGCGGGTCGTGTCGATCCCTGCCGGGTCCACGCCATAGATGCGGTAGAGGTCGTCATTCCAGCGGCTGGCATTTGGCCCACGGTTCTGCCCCGTCCGGCGGTCGACACGCCATTGCCAGGTACCGATTACCGGGGCATCTTCTGCCACAGTACCAACTGGGTAGTAGATACCGGTTGCGCCGAGAATAGTGGTTCTGTCGGGACTCCACACCAGCCGCACATCAACGGCGTACTTTCGGCCGGCATAGGTTTCGTTGACGAAACGATCGGCTTCCGCCGCAACAGCCTCGCGCATCGATGCGTAAAGCAGGCGTACGCCGCGTCGATCAAGCGTTCGTCTCAGGCTGACACCAGGGAACTCCTGGCCACCGAGCTCCCTGAGCGCGATTGCATCACCCAGGATGTCACAGACGACCCAACTGCTGAGGGCGTCCACCTCTGTCAGACCCGACACGTCTACCTACTCTCGCCAACCATTGGATTAAACCTGATGGTATCGTAGACGGCGGCGCGCAGTGCCGCATCATTGAGCGTCAGGCTGTCACCTACGGAGGTGCAGACGTGGTAACGCAGAAGAGTGCGGATAGCACGAGAGCCAAAGCGCCGTTCGGCTTCCGTGTGCGGGACCGAGCCTGTGGGCGAGTCGCGGATCGCGACAATCAAGCCGAAGGCGCGCTGTTCGCAGATGGAAGGTAAGACGTGAGGTACTTTGGGCATGCTGAACCGATTTCAAGGTGTGAGAAATGCGTCCAGCACACCCGCTATCCAGCGAACACGCTATCGAGTACTGTACACCCAGCGGAGGTTGATGTGAAGAAGCTGGCGGTAGTTTTTGGCGCCTCGCGTGGTATTGGAGCAGCGACGGCGCGATGCTATCTCGCCAACGGGTTCGAGGTCGTCGGCACGCATCGAGGTAGCGGCCCCCCAGAAGGAGTTCAGGGCGTCGAAGCCGATGTGCGGGACCAGGCGTCGGTGCGCACAGTTTTCCGTCACGCTCGCGCGATGAGCGTTGAGACCACGCTGGATACGGTCGTGGTCAACGCCGGAATCGTCCGACAGGACCTACTCGTGCGGATGCGAGATGAAGACCTTCGAGAGGTATTTGAGACGAACACCTTCGGCGCGTTCAACGTGGTCCGTGCAGCGGTGCGGGAGATGAACCGCCTCGGTGGCGGTTCGATCGTGCTGGTTGCTTCTGAATCAGCTCGCGCCGGCATCCCGGGCGGAAGCCACTACACGGCCTCGAAGGCAGCTCTCGAAGGGCTGGCGCGGTCCGCCATGTGGGAGTACGGGAGCGTTGGTATTCGGTTCAACGTTGTGTCACCTGGAGCAACTGAGACAGACATGTTCTCCCTGGTGAGCGAAGAGAACCGAGCAGCGCACGTCGCTCGTACACCGCTCGGCCGCATCGGTCGACCCGAGGAGATCGCTTCGGTCATCTACTGGGTCTCACAGTCCACCTACATGACTGGCGCGACGATCCCTGTGACAGGCGGGGAAGGGCTCGGACTTTAGGTGATCCGACGCATGAAGGCATCCAGGACCGCTTGGTAGCGATCGTGGTTGACGCGCCACATCACCGAGCGGCCCGGCCACATAGCGCGTGGCAAATTGGCTTCGACGATCCCCAAACCTTCTAGGAAGGTCAGCGTGCGATGGACCGTGTCGGCATTCAGACCCGTTGACTCCATGATCTGAGTCCGCAAGATCGGCTCCCCGGCGTCCCGAAGCATCAGCAACACCGCAAGACGAGCGGGGACCGCGAATGCTTGCCGTGCAGCCTCGGCGTCGTCGTCCCAGTCACGATCCTGGCTCGGAGCCGCGAATTTGGGCACGCGCACCCTCCGGATAGCACTTCCTGAATGAGGTCCAGACCTCACTCTACAGGGCGCTCCCGTTGTCTTCCCGCCAGACCTCGACAACCTGCGCATACGATGCAACTATGGTCGGTATCAGTCCGGTTAGTATCGGGCCGTTTCCGTAGGAGAGGGATTGTCATGTTTAGTTGTTGTGGTGCGAGTGTGGATGAGTCCGTGATCGCCGGTCCCCCACTCGCCAGCTCCAGCTCTCACGCGCCCCAGACGCCCCAGATACGGGCGCTCGTGCGGGCGTTGTCCGCCGCGGTCCTGGCCAACGTGATCGTCACGTTTGCACTCGCAACCGCTGGCTGCGCCGGGTGGATCGGTGGTGGCCCGGCCGCCCGTAAGCGCCGCGCCACCGCGGCCGCGGACACGACCAGCGACACCCAGCGGTAACCCTCCCGCTTTGCCGCGGCCGGAGGGCGTGCGGGCGGATGCCGTACCCGAGACGGCATCCACCCGCACGCCCCCGGACCCAGCACCTCTGAAAGAGGCCATGACGCACACACCCCGCACCCCTCGCGCCGCACCGTCCCGAGCACTCGCGGCATCCCGCGGCGGGTCCGTGTCGTCCATCGCGCAGCACGCCCGATCGACCCCGATCAAGGAGAGACCATGAGCGGCACCACATCCATCACCCCTACGGGCTCACCGGAGCTGAACGTTCTGCGGAGGAACACCGTGGCACCCGGCACCAATGGGGTGCGGCCGCGGCAACAGCGCGGGATCGAGACGCGCGAGCGGCTCCTCCGGGCGGCGACGGTGGTCATGGCGGAGGTCGGCCGGGACCGACTCACGATCTGCGAGGTCGTGAAGCGCGCGGGAGTGGCAGCCGGAACGTTCTACCGTTACTTCCCCGACCGAGCCGTCCTGATCGAGGCCGTCCTGGCTCGTGACCCGGTCCATCAAGCTCAGCTCGAGATCCTCAACGAAGCCGTGCTCACGGCAACGACCGTCGGCACCGAGGGGTGCTCGGCCGCGCTTACAGCAGCAGCGAGACGGCTCGTACAAGTAGTCGCCGACGAGGCCCCCGCTCTCGAACCGGCGCGACCGCGCGCAGCGGCTCCCTAGACCGGTCGTGGCGCCAACCCGCCCGCGGCGTCACCTCCGTGACAGCAGTGGATGCCTAGCCGCTCCCGGAACATCCCGCAACACGCGGCGCCTCGGGTTGGCAGGCGGCTCCGAATGGTGTTTGGCTGACCGCCTGGCCCCGTTCGGGGTCGACGGGTCGTGTAGCGGCCACACGCGCGGAGCGAGAGCGGGCACAGACGTGGGACAGGGACGAATCGGCGCGCACTCCGCCGGACGGCGGGCGGTTTCGTGATCGAGTTCCGTGGCGTCAGCAAGCAGTACCCGGACGGCACGCGAGCGGTCGACGACTTCTCGCTCGTGCTGGAGTCCCGGCAGACCACCGTCTTCGTCGGTTCGTCCGGCTGCGGTAAGACCACGATCCTGCGCATGATCAACCGGATGATCGAGCCCACCGGCGGCACGATCGAGATCGACGGCGAAAACATCTCTTCGCTCCCGGCCGTAGCACTGCGCCGCCGGATCGGCTACGTGATGCAGAACTCCGGACTCCTGCCGCATCGGAAGGTGATCGACAACATCGCGACCGTGCCGCGGTTGAATGGCGTTTCGAAGAAGCAGGCGCACGTCCACGCGCTGGAGCTGATGGACACGGTGGGCCTGGACCGCTCGCTCGCCACCCGCTACCCGAGCCAGCTCTCGGGCGGTCAGCAGCAACGCGTCGGAGTGGCGCGCGGCCTCGCCGTGGACCCGAACATCCTGCTCATGGACGAGCCGTTCGGAGCCGTCGACCCTCTGGTGCGCGCCGACCTGCAGCGCGAGACGCTGCGCCTCCAGGACGAGCTCGACAAGACGGTCGTCTTCGTCACCCACGACATCGACGAGGCGTTCCTGCTCGGCGACCAGGTCGTGATTCTGGAGAAGGGCGGCCGGATCGCGCAAAAGGGCTCACCGGCCGAGATCCTCGCGAATCCCGCGAGCGAGTTCGTGGCCGGCTTCGTGGGAGCCGACCGCGGCAAGCGCTCCCTCCACATTCTGGAGCGCGACGGCGTGCGCATCGTCGTGGATAGTGACGGGCGCCCCACGGGTGTGCTGCGCTCACAGGACGGCCCCGCCGCGTGACCTGGGTCGTCAACAATACGGACGCGATCGTCGCGAACCTGCTGGCGCATCTGGCTCTCTCGGTGCCGCCGATCCTGCTCAGCTTTCTCGTCTCGCTGCCGTTCGGCTGGTTCGCGAACCGTTACCGCTGGAGCCGCGGCACGCTGTTGACCGGGCTCGGTGTGCTCTATGCGATCCCCTCGCTGGCGATGTTCATTCTGTTGCCGGTTCTGCTGGGGATCCCGCTGCGCTCGACAGCGAATGTGATCACCGGCCTGACCCTTTACGGTGTCGCGCTGATGGTCCGCACGACCTCTGACGCTCTTGGCGCCGTCTCGGACGACGTCCGCCAGTCGGCGACCGCAATGGGCTACTCCGGTTGGGCGCGCTTCTGGCGGGTGGAGTTCCCGCTCGCCGGTCCCGTGCTGCTTTCGGGGCTGCGGGTGGTGACCGTGAGCACGGTCAGCCTGGTCACGGTCGGGGCGGTGCTCGGGATCCAAAGCCTCGGCCTGCTCTTCACCGACGGCTTCCAGCGCGGCATCACCGGCGAGATCGTCACCGGCATCGTGCTCACTATCGTGCTGGCGCTGGTGCTCGACGGGCTGCTGGTGGCGATCGGGCGCCTGCTGATGCCGTGGACGGCACTGGATCGCGCCCGCCGCGCACGTCGACCGGTCGCCATCGAAGGGGCGGTGACGACGTGAACCTCATCGCTGCGGCCTTCGCGTGGATCACCGATCCCGCGCACTGGAGCGGCGACTATCCGATCCCGACCCGCGTCGCCCAGCACATCGGCATCAGCCTGCTGGTGCTGGTGATCGCGGCGGCGATCGCGATCCCGATCGGCTACCTGATCGGGCACACCGGTCGCGGCAAGGGCATCGCGGTCCCGGTCGCCGGTGGTCTGCGCGCTCTGCCGACGCTCGGCGTGCTCGTCCTTGCGGCGATGAGCCTGGGTCTGGGTCTGGGTGCTCCGCTGATCGCGTTGGTCGTGCTCGCGATTCCGTCGGTGCTCGCCGGGGCCTACGCCGGACTCGAGGCGGTTGACCGTCGCACAATCGACGCGGCGCGCTCGCTGGGGATGACGGAGTGGCAGATCCTGACGAGGGTGGAGATCCCCCTGGGCCTGCCGCTGTTGCTCGGCGGGCTGCGCTCCGCGACGCTGCAGATCATCGCCACCGCCACCCTCGCCGACTACATCGGCGCCGGCGGACTCGGCCAGTACATCTTCCGCGGAGTGAAGTCGGGTGATTATCCGCAGATGCTCGCGGGCTCGATCCTGGTGATTGTCCTGACGCTGCTCAGCGAGATCGTCTTCGCCGTCCTCCAGCGTCTCGCCGTGCCGCGCGGAGTCGTGCTCGGTCTGGCCGGTTCCGCCGGCCGCACAGGTTCCCGCGCCTCGTCGCCCCGACGACGCGCGGTGGTGGGAATCCCCATCGAAGAAGGGAAATAGCAATGTTCACAGCACATTTCACGAAGGGCCGTGTCGCGTTGAGCGCACTCGCGGTCGGTGCCGTCGTGGCACTGGCAGGGTGTTCTTCGAGCGATCCGCTGGATGAGGGATCGGGTGCGACTGCGGGCGCCGAGACCATCGTGGTCGGCTCGCAGGACTACTACTCCAACGAGATCCTCGCCGAGATCTACGCGCAGGCACTGGAGAACGACGGCCTCACCGTCGACCGCCAACTGCGCATCGGCCAGCGAGAGATCTACCTGCCCGAGATCGAGAGCGGATCCATCGACGTCTTCCCGGAGTACGACGGCAGCCTCCTCCAGGCGCTCCAGCCCGACGCGACGGCGACGACCGCCGAGGACGTCTACTCCGCGCTCGGCGGGGCCCTGCCCGACGGCCTCCGTGCCCTTGATGCGGCCGGCGCCAGCGACCAGAATTCCTACACGGTGACGAAGGCTTTCGCCGACAAGTGGAAGCTCACCGATATCGCATCGCTGAAGAACGTCACCGACCCGATCGTGGTCGGTGGCAACTCCGAGCTGCAGACGCGCCCCTACGGGCCCGAGGCCCTGCAGTCCAAGTACGGCATCTCGACCACCTTCCAGGCGATCGAGGACAGCGGCGGATCGACCACGGTCGACGCGCTCACCAGCAACCAGATCCAGCTGGCGAACGTCTACACCGCCGACCCGAACATCCAGAAGAACGACTTGGTTGCCCTGGCGGACCCGGACGGACTGTTCGTCGCCGACAACGTCGTGCCGATCGTCTCGAGCAAGATCACGGACGATGCCGCCGCGGTGCTGAACGCGGTCAGCGCGAAGCTGACGGCGGACGATCTGGTCGCCCTCAACTCCGAGAGCGTCAACGACCAGAAGTCGGCCTCGGCCGTCGCGGGCGAGTGGCTGACCTCGGCGGGTCTGCTCGACTGATCCTCGCCAGATCCACCCCCGGAGGCGCGTCACTCATCGAGGTGACGCGCCTCCGCTCGGTTGAGGAGCTTCTTGCCCAGGAGCACGAGCAGCGCGAAGACGACGATGACGCCGACGAAGATGTAGCCCGCGCCGTGCAGGCTCTCGGAGAGTTCTCGGTAGCTGCCCGCCGCCGCAGCGCCGACACCGACGTACGCCGAGGACCAGAGCACGCACGCCGGGATCGTCCACGCCATGAAGGTGCGATAGCGCATGCCGCTCATCCCTACGGTGAGCGGGATCAGCGAGTGCAGCACCGGCAGGAAGCGCGAGAGGAACACCGCGATCCCGCCGCGCCGGGCGAGGTAGCGCTCGGCCAGCAACCAGTTCTTCTCGCCGAGCCGACGTCCGAGGCGGGAGGTGCGGATCCGCGGGCCGAACCAGCGACCGAGGTAAAAGCCGACGGACTCGCCGCAGAGGGCACCGATGACGACGGTGACGGCGAGCGCGATGAACTGGAGCGGGGAGGTGACGCCGGTGGCGCTGACGATCACGATCGTGTCGCCGGGGACGATCAGGCCCGCCAGGATCGTCGTCTCGAAGAAGATCGCGAGCCCGGCGAGGAGGGTGCGCCAGATCGGGGGGACGCCGACCACGACGTCGAGGATGTCGGTGAGGGTGTCGTTCACCGCGGGCCCCCGACGCGGGAGGGGCGGCTCCGGATGCTCGGCATGGCTCGATCGTAGGGGCGGGCGGCTGGGCGGCGGCAGGGCTGCGCCCGGGAGGCTCGTGGATGCCGAGTGGGTATCGCGTGGTCACGGTACGGTGACGATCGCCGGACCGCCCGTGCCCGCCGGGGGCGACCACGAGAGCGTGGCCGTGTCTCCGGAGCCCGCCGAACCCGTCACGACGGTCGGCGCTCTGGGGAGCGCGACGAGGGTCGCCGTCAGCGTCGTGCCGCTCAGAGGAGTGACGACGCTGTGGGAGGCGGCGCCACCGTCGGACCAGGAGGAGAAACGGTAGGCGGTGCCCGATGCGTCGGTCTGGTCGGGGACCTCGAGCTGGAGTGCCGAGCCCGCCCACGAGACGACGCTCGTCCCTCCGCGGACCTCGCTCCCGTTGACCACGACCGTGCGCCCGGCGGGCTCGGTGACGAGAGTGACGGACACCTTCTGCGGCGAGAACGTGCGCGTGGCCGTCGCGGAGACTCCGTCCGAATCGGTCGCGGTCACGCTGATCAGCAGGTCGCTGTTCGCGGCGGCTGCGAGGTCCTCCGGGCCGGGGGCGGTGAAGGCGAGGTCGTTCCCGGTCAGCGGGCCGAGGAACGGATGCGTGTGCTCGGCGTGACGGCGCTGGACCGTCCAGGTCAGTGCCGACGCGGGGAGGGCGCCGTCCTCCGGGTCGGTCGCCGTCGCGCGCAGGCGGTAGCTCCGCCCTGAGACGAAGACTGCGCCGTCCGCGGGCGCGGTGATGCTCACGCTCGGAGCGCGATCGCCCGAGGTGATCGTCGTCGTTGCGGCAGCCGAGACCGCCCCCTTCGGATCGAGGACGCGGAGGGTCGCGGTCCAGCGGCCTGCCGCATAGCTGTGCGTGAAGGTCGGTCCGGTCGTGATGCGGTCGGGTGTGCCATCCCCGAAGGACCAGAAGTAGCGCAGTGCGCCGCCCTCAGGGTCGCTGCTGCCGGTGCCGTTCAACCGCGCGGCGAGAGGCGCCGCGCCCGAGGAGGGGGCCGCAGAGAGGGTCGCGGTCGGTGCGCGGTTCGCCGCGGCGGTGTAGGCCAGCCGACGCAGTTGGCCGCCGTTCGCGTAGCTGGTGTAGAAGAGATCTTGCGTTCCGCGCGAGGGGCCGAAGGCCATCGCGACCGCGCTGCTGCCACCGAGGCCGGTCACGAGGTCGCCGGCGGTGCCTGTGCGATCAAGGGTCCTGATCTTCCCGCAGACGTAGTCGCCGAAGAGGTAGGAGCCGCTGTACGCGGCCGGCCAGACGCCGTTCGGGACGAAGGCGCCGCCGGTGATCGAGCCGCAGCCGCTGCTGTGCGCGTAGTCGAAGAGCGGATCGGTGAGTCCGGCCGGTGCTGGGGCTCCGCAGTTCGAGGCGGAGCCGGTCTGCGCGCAGTGGCCCTCGCGGGAGTTCCAGCCGTAGTCGGCGCCGGCCGCGCCCTGGTCGATTTCCTCCTAGGAGTCCTGGCCGACGTCATTGATGCGGAAGACGGTACCGGCCGCGTTCGGGTCGAACGCCATGCGGAACGGATTCCGCAGCCCGCTCGCGAACGTCTCGCGGCAGCGCAGGCCGTCAGCGGCAGGAGCGAGTCGGCAGGAGGCGCTGCCGGTGCCCTGGTAGGGGTTACCGGCCGGGATCCCGCCGGTGAGGGTGATCCGGAGGATCTTGCCGTTGAGGATGTTCGGGTCGCGGGCCGCGTCGTTGCGGCCGCCGCAGCCGCTGCCACCCGGCGAGCCCACTCCGCCGCGGTAGTCGCAGCCCCCATCGCCGACGCTGACGTAGAGCAGGCCGTCTTTGCCGATGGCGAGGTCGCCGGCGTTGTGATTACCCGCGGGGGAGTAGATGCCGTCGAGGAGGACGCGCTCGGAGGCCGGGTCGATGCGGTCGTCGGTCCCGAGGTGGAACGAGGAGACGCGGTTGCGGGGTGCCCCCGTGGGGTTCGTGGTGCCGCTCGCGTTGGTGGGGCAGGAGGCGTCGGAGCCCTTCGCGGTGTAGTAAACGACGACCGTCCGGGAGCCGGGAGCGGGGTCGACCGCGAGGCCGAGCACGCCGCGCTCGCCGTTCGAGCAGATTCTCGAGCGCAGATCGAGCGCCGGAGTGGCGACCAGCGCGCCTGCGCGCAGCACCCGGATCGCGCCGGTCTGCGAGGAGACCAGGGTCCGCCCGTCAGTGGTGAAGGCGAGGGCGGTCGGCGAGGGGACGGCGGCCACCAGCGAATCGGTGAAGCCGGCGGGCACGACCGGGGCGGCGGAGGCCGGGGCCGCGGGGCCCGCGACGAGCGCGGCGGCCGTGACCGCCAGAGCGGAGACTAGTGCGAGAGTGCGCAGGCGGTTCCTCGAGCGGGGCATCGGTGACTCCGAGACGGTCGGCGCTGCCGAAGAGGCAGAGGACTGCGACGGTGCAGTGGGCCCGCGTCGGCGATGGCGCGGGGCCAGGATAGGCTTCCGGGAGCGAAAGACAGTGGCCCCCATCAGGGTCAACGCTGGGGTCCGGAACCTCCGCTCCTGCACGCCGATGGACGGCACGGTCTGCGGCTGACCGACCGGCCCGCCCCTCCCCGTCCGTTGGCACGGAAGGGGGCGTCCGCGTCCGCCGCCGGTCCTTACTCCAGGGCGGGCAGGACCACCGCGCGGACCGCCTCCGAGAAGCGGGCGTAGCCGGCGTCGTTGAAGTGCAGGCCGTCATCGAGGAAGAGGGAGGGGTCGATCGACCCGTCGGGGGTGAGTAGTACCTGCGCGGTCGGCACGAACGTGACGCGGTCGTCGGTCTCGGCATAGGCGCTGATGGCGCTGTTCGCGGCGCGGACCTCCGCGCTGACGGACGCGCGCGCCGGAGTCTCGGCGATCTCGACGTAGTAGAGCTCCGCCTCCGGGGCGACCTCCTCGACGCGCTGGAGGTACTCGATGACCGCATCCGCGGTCTGCGCGCCGCTGCGTGAATCCGCTTCGCCGGTGATGTCGTTGGCACCGACGTAGACGATGACGGCGCGCGGATTGAAGGGAGTGATCATCCGGTCGAGCCAGGCGAGGTGGTCGGCAACCGTCGTCCCGCCGATCCCGATGTTGTAGGTCTCGAGCGGACGCAGATCCTCCTTCGAGCTCGTCCAGCGGCCGATTGTGGAGCTGCCGGTGAGGACGATGCTGTGCTGCGGGAATCCGCCCGCGAAACGCTTCTCCAGCCCGGCGACCCGCTCGGCCATGTCGACCGAGGAGGTCGGGGCGGGAGCGGAGGAGGTCACGGCGGGAGCGGCCGTCCCTCCGCTCCGGGAGGCGAGCGCGAGGGCCGCGGCGACGCTGCCGAGGATCAGCGCAAGCACCAGGAGCGCGACCAGCAGGCGCAGGCGGATGCGGCGAGGGGAACCGGGGGACGTCGCTGGAGTCATGCCTCGATCATCGGACATCCGTGGGGCGGCCGGGGCCGACTCGGAGGAGGATCGTCGGTTCGTCCACCCCGTGGTCGCTCCAGCGTCACCGGATCGACCGATTCTGAAGTGTGCGAAACGTCACAGCTGATCCACAGCTGTGTAACACTTGCTCATCGCCTGCGCCATCGTCGCCGCCGGCCGATTTCCGACGGATGACCACGACGAGGACTCATGGCACGCGCACGCATCAGCTGGGTGGACACCGCGAAGGGCATCGCGATCATCCTGGTCGCTCTCGCCCACTCCGTGCAGTGGACGACGACGGCCGGGATCGCCCCCGAGTCGTGGAACGACATCAACCTGCTGCTGATCACGTTCCGGATGCCGCTGTTCTTTCTTGCGTCCGGTCTGTTCGCGGGTTCGGTGCTCACCCGCTCCTGGCCCGAGCTCTGGCGCTCGCGGCTGAGCCTGCTGGTATGGGCGTTCCTGCTGTGGTCGGTGGTGCGGTTCCTCTTCTTCTTGGTGGTCCCCAATCCCGGCGGCACTGACGAGTCCGACCTGCTCGCGCTGCTCTTGCAACCGGTGATGCCGCATAACGGGCTCTGGTTCCTCTACGCGCTGACGATCTTTTTCGTCCTGGCGAAACTAGCCCAGGGGTGGCTCGACTGGCGCGTGCAGATCGGGATCGCGACGGCGATTGCCGTGCTCTGGTATGCGATCCGTTCGAGCACCTCCGGGGGCACCGGCAATATCGCCTGGGACGGTATGGCCCGCTACCTGATGTTCTTCTTGCTCGGGCTGTATCTGCGCACTGCGGTGATGGCGTTCGTCGAGCGTCGCGGGCTGCTCAGCGGGCTGGGCTTCGGTGTGCTGTTCCTCGCGCTGGCCGGTGTGATCCTCGCTGTCCGCGGCCGCTTTCCGTTGCTGACGATCGGGCTCGTCCTGGTCAGCGTGCTGGCGGTGCTGGCCGGGCTCGTCGTGGCGCGCTTTCTCTCCCACCGCCGGGGAGCGGGCTGGATCACGTTCATCGGCCGCAATACCCTGCCGGTGTATGTGGTGCACGTCCTCTTCGTCTCGCTCGCGACCAGTGTGCTGCTGCTGTTCGAGGGCCAGCGCTGGCTGGACGTGATCGGTCCGGTGGTGCCGCTGCTGGTCTGCGCTCTCGGCGTCGCAGCGGCGCTGGGCTACTGGCGCCTCACCCGCGACCTTCCCGTGCTGAGGTATGGCTTCCGGGCGCCGGCCTGGTTCTCGGGCGCCCGCTCCCGCGTTGACGCCGGCTGATGACGCCGCCCGCTGGGTATCGGGTGAACGAAATCCCAGAGCGACTGTCGCGGGCGTGCGCCTGGGAATGAGGCAGGGAAAGGTGAGACGAACGCTCAGGGGCCGGGGGCGGTGCGGATCGCTCGGCCTCGAGAGGTTGGCTGCCGAGCCTTCGACGGACGCGAGGGCTGCTCGGCTGTGAACGCGCGGAGGCCTTCCTCGACATCGAGAGGGATTGTCTCGACGTCGAGCGAGTGATCAACCATCGCGCTCGGAACGCTGAGCGCAACCACCCCGGAAGGGGTGTTGCGACGGGGGCGCACATCCGGCCGAGTACGGGGATCGAAGGCCGTCGGGCCCCTCCCGTCGACCTACTCTCTGAGCTGTGAACGAACTCCTGGATCCGCTCCTGCTCTCACGGTGGCAGTTCGGTCTGACGACGATCTACCACTTCCTGTTCGTCCCGCTCACGATCGGGATGGCGCTCACTGTCGCGATCTTCCAGACCTGCTGGGTGCGCACGGGGAAGGTGCACTACCTCCAGCTGACGAAATTCTTCGGGAAGCTCTTTCTGATCAACTTCGCGATGGGCGTGGTGACCGGGATTGTTCAGGAGTTCCAGTTCGGGATGAACTGGAGCGACTACTCCCGCTTCGTCGGCGACGTCTTCGGCGCGCCACTCGCCTTCGAAGGCCTGCTCGCCTTCTTCCTCGAGGCGACCTTCATCGGCCTCTGGATCTTCGGTTGGGACAAGCTGCCCGAGAAACTGCACCTGGCGACCATCTGGTTGACCACCCTCGGCACGACTCTCTCGGCCTACTTCATCATCGCGGCGAACGCTTTCATGCAGAATCCAGTCGGGTTCCGCATCAACGAGTCCAAGGGCCGCGCAGAGCTCACCGATATCTGGGCACTCCTGACGAATAAGGTCGCGCTCGCCGCCTTCCCGCACACGATCTTCGCCTGCTTCATGGTGTCGGCGGCCGTGATTATCAGCGTCGCGGCCTACCACCTCTCGCGCAACCAGCACCTCGAGACCATGCGGCCCGCCCTGACCTTCGGCGCCTGGATGATGGTGATCAGCGGCGGGCTGACCCTGGTCACGGGCGACTCGCTCGGCCTCGCGATGGTCGACACTCAGCCGATGAAGATGGCGTCGGCGGAGGCGCTCTACCGCACGTCCACGGGTATCGACGCCTCGTTCTCGGTGTTCACTTGGGGTACCCCCGACGGATCGAGCGAGCTGTTCTCGATCCGCATTCCGTACCTGCTCTCCTTCCTCTCGACGCACACCTTCACCGGCACTGTGGAGGGCATCAACGATCTTCAGGCGCAGTACACCGAGGTCTACGGACCCGGCGACTACACCCCGATCATCTGGGTCACTTACTGGTCGTTCCGCTGGATGATGGCACTCGGCGTCCTCGCGATCGGGGTCGCAGCTGCCGGCCTCTGGTTCACGCGGAAGGGCCGTGAGCCCAAGCAGTGGATGTGGAAGGTCGCGATCTGGGCCGCCCCGCTACCGCTGATGGCGATGATCGTCGGCTGGGTCTTCACCGAGATGGGCCGCCAGCCGTGGCTCGTGTTCGGGCTGCTGAAGACCGCCGACGGCGTCTCGCCCGGAGTGAGTGGACTCGAGGTCCTGATCTCGCTACTCGCCTTCACCGCGATCTACGGCACGCTCGCCGTGGTCGAGTTCCGCCTGATCAAACGGGCCGCGCAGGCCGGCCCCGACGACGCTCCCGAAGTCGACGAGGAAAGCGGTCGCCCGCAGCTCGTCGGCACCGTCTACTAGGAGGCACCTCATGGATCTCGCCGTGCTCTGGTTCTGGATCGTCGCGTTCTTCTTCATCGGCTACTTCGTTCTCGACGGCTTCGACTTCGGTGTCGGCATGTCGCTTCCGTTCCTCGGTCGCGACGACACCGATCGCCGGGTACTGATCAATACGATCGGCCCGGTCTGGGATCTCAACGAGACCTGGGTGATCGTTGCCGGAGCCGCGATGTTCGCGGCGTTCCCGGAGTGGTACGCCACGCTCTTCAGCGGGTTCTATCTACCGCTGCTGCTTATCCTGCTCGCGCTGATCGCCCGCGGCGTCTCGTTCGAGTATCGGCACCAGCGCCCCGAGGCAGAGTGGAAGCGGCGATTCGACGCGATGATCGTCGTCGGTTCGGCGGTGCCCGCCTTTCTCTGGGGCGTCGCCTTCGCGAATATCGTGCAGGGCGTGCCGATGGACGCTGACCACAACTACATCGGCACGGTTCTGGACCTGCTGAACCCCTACGCTCTGCTGGGCGGAGCGACGACACTCCTGCTGTTCTTCACGCACGGAGTCGTCTTCGTCGCGCTGAAGACGGAGGGGGAGATCCGGCAGCGGGCTCGCCGGCTGGCGACGCGCGCGGGGCTGCTCGCCGTGGTTGTGGCCGCCGTCTTCCTCGCCTGGACCAACCTGGGACAGGGCAGCACCGCCTCCTGGATGCTCTCGGCGGGGGCGGCCGTGACCCTCGTCGGTGGCTGGCTCGCTATCACCCGGGGCCGGGAGGGACGGGCCTTCGCGCTGCTCGCCGGCACCATCGCGCTGGCGGTGCTCGCCCTCTTCGCGACGCTGTTCCCCGCGGTAATGCCCGCCTCGAACGACCCCACTTTCGGGCTGACGATCGAGAACGCGTCGAGCACGCCCTATACGCTGACGGTCATGAGTTGGACCGCCCTGGTGTTCGTGCCGCTCATCGTCGGCTACCAGGCCTGGACCTACTGGATTTTCCGCAAGCGGATCAGCCGGGCGCACATCCCGGTCGACGCGCACTGACCTGAAGCTGCACCAACGTGAAGCCGCTCGACCCGCGACTGCTGCGCTACGCCCGCGCAGCCCGGGTGTTCCTGCTGCTCGGCGGGGCCCTCGCGCTAGCCCGCACCCTCGCGATCGTCGCCTTCGCGTGGCTTGTGGCGCAGCTGGTGGCCGGCGCGGTCGATGGGAGAAGCGCCTCGGACCTCGCGCCGCTCCTGGCCGTGCTGCTCGCGGTGGTCGCTGCACGGGCGGTTCTCGCCTGGGCGGGCGAGGTGAATGCGGTGCGCGGCGGAGTGGGCGCGAAGGCGCAGCTGCGCCAGGCCGTCCTGGCCGCGCTGGTCGAGCTCGGACCGGCGGGCCGGCGCGAGGGCGGTTCCGGCGGCATCGTTGCGCTGCTCGGCGGCGGGTTGGACGCCCTCGACGGCTACTTCGCCCGCTACCTGCCGCAGCTGATCGCCACCGCGGTGGCGACTCCGCTGCTGACCCTCGTCGTGTTCTTCGCCGACCCGCTGAGTGCGGTGTTCCTGGTGGTCGCGCTGCCGCTGATCCCGGTGTTCATGGTGCTGATCGGCTGGGCGACCCAGGCGGTCCAGGCGCGGCAGTGGGAGCGGCTGCAGACGCTGGCCTCCGGCTTCGTCGACACCGTCGGCGGACTGGCGACCCTCAAGATCTTCGGGCGGGCCGAGCGGCAGGCGGCGCGGATCCGTGCGCTGACCGAGGACTACCGGCGGCACACGATGTCCGTGCTGCGAGTGACCTTCGTCAGCGGCTTCGTGCTGGAGCTGGCGGGATCGCTCTCGGTCGCGCTGGTCGCAGTGTCGATCGGGCTCCGCCTCGTCGACGGCTCGTTGGGACTCGCGGTGGGGTTGTTCGTGCTGGTGCTCGCGCCGGAGGTGTTCCTGCCGGTGCGCCAGGTCGGTGCGGAGTTCCACGCAGCGGCGGAGGGGGTGCAGGCGGCGGATCGGGCGTTCGTGGTGATCGAGCGCGCGGCGGCGCTGCCCGCTCGCGTAGGCGCCCCGGGATCCCTGGAGGCCCCCGGAGAGCTGGGGGTACCCGGAGAGCTGGAGCTGCGCGGCCTCGAGGTCGACGACGGACACGGACGGGTGCTCGCTCCCGTCGACGCGGTGCTGCCGGTCGGCTCGATCACGGTCGTGACCGGGCCGAGCGGATCGGGGAAGTCGACGCTGCTCGCCGCGCTCGCGGGGTTCGTGCCCTTCTCGGGCATGCTACTGCTCGGCGGGACTCCAGTCGCCGATCTGCGCTCGACGCTCGCCTGGGCGGGCCAGCGAGCCGACCTGCTGCCGGGCACCGTCGCCTCCGCCGTCGAGCTCGGCACGCTCGCCGCGGATCCCGACCGCGTGCGGCGGGCGCTCTCGATCGCCGGCGCCGACGTCGCTCCGGAGCGCCGCCTGGACGCCGAGGGCACTGGCCTCTCGGGCGGGCAGAGCGCCCGGGTCGCCGTCGCCCGCGCTGTGCACCGGCTGCTCGAGCGGGACTGCGCCGTGCTCGCCCTTGACGAGCCGACCGCCGCCCTCGACGAGAAGTCGGAACAGGCCCTGCTCGCGGGGCTACGGACCCTCGCAGCGCGCGGCACGATCATCGTCGTTGCCAGCCACCGGCCCGCGACCATCGCCGCGGCCGACACGGTGATCGCCCTCGAGCCGGCGGAGGTGATCGCGCGATGAAGCGCGCCGACGTCCTCCGCGCCGCGATGCCCGGGCCGCGCCGCTTCCTGCCCGGGCTCGGCTTCGGTGTGCTCTCCTCCGCCTCCGCGGTGGCGCTGCTGGCCTGCTCAGCCTGGCTGATCGTGCGCGCGGCCGAGCAGCCGCCGATCCTGTTCCTCTCGATGGCTGTGGTCGGGGTGCGGGCGTTCGCACTCGCGCGGGCCTTCTTCCGGTACCTGGAGCGGCTCGCCGGGCACGACGCGGCGTTCCGTGCGCTCGCGGAGCTGCGGGTCGGCGTCTACGAGCGTCTGGTGCCGGTCGCACCCGCTGGACTGGGGCGGGTGCGGCGCGGCGACCTGGTCTCCCGCGTGGTCGCGGACGTCGACGCGCTGCAGGATGTGCCGCTGCGGGTCGTGCAGCCGCTGCTCGTCTCGGCGGTCATCGCGTCGGCCTCGGTGGTCGGGGTGTGGCTGCTACTGCCGGCGATGGGCGCTGTGCTGCTGGTGCTCCTCTTGGTCGCGTTCGCGGTGGGCGCGGTGGGCGCAGGCACGCTCTCGGCGCAGGCCGACCGCGAGCTGGCGCCACTGCGGGGAGAGCTCGCCGAGCGCCTGAACCTGCTGGTCACTCGGCTCGACGTGCTGATCGCGTTCGACGCGGCCGACGAGGCCCTGGCGGCGGTCGAGCGGGCGGAGGAGGCGCTCGCGAAAGCGGCGCGCCGGCGGGCGACCTCCACGGGGCTTGCTGCGGCCGTGCTCGCGCTCTGCTCCGGCGGAGCGGTGTGGGCCGGCCTCGCGCTCGGGATCCCCGCTCTCGGCGATCTCGGCGGACCCGCGCTCGGTGTCGTCGCGCTCGTGCCGCTCGCGGTCTTCGAAGTCGCCGCCGCGGCTCCGCTCGCCGTCCAGTCCGCGCGCGCGGCGCTCTCCAGCGCCCAGCGCGTGGCTGATCTGGATGCGGAAGCGGCATCGCCGGCGCTCGCGAGCGACGCCGACGTGGATCCGCTCGCTGCGACGCCCCGGGGCAGTGACATCGTGCTGCGCGACCTGGCGGTGAGCTGGCCCGGCGCCGCTGAGCCCGCCCTGCGCGGTGTCTCGCTGGAGCTACCGGCCGGTGCACGTGTGCTCGTGACGGGCGGCAGCGGTTCCGGCAAGACCACGCTCGCGCATGCCCTGGTGCGCTTCCTGGGCTATTCCGGCAGCTTCCTCCTGGGCGGAGTCGAGGCACGCACCCTGCCGCAGGCCGAGGTGCGGCGTGTAGTCGGGTTGGTGGAGCAGCAGCCGTACCTCTTCGACGACACGATCCGGCAGAACCTGCTCTTCGCGCGGCCCGACGCCGATGACGCTGTGCTCGAGGCGGTGCTGGAGCGGGTCGGGCTCGGCTCGTGGCTGGCCGCGCGCGGCGGGCTCGACGCCCGCGTGGGCGAGCGCGGATCGCTCGTCTCGGGCGGGCAGGCACAGCGGATTGCACTGGCCCGCGCGCTCCTGGCCGGCTTCGGGGTGCTGATACTGGACGAGCCGACCGCGTCAGTCGATGCTCCCGTCGCCGACGCGCTGCTCGCCGATCTGCTGCGGGCGGCCGAGGGGCGGACAGTGGTGCTGATCGCGCACCGGGTCGCGCCCGGGCTGGTGGTCGACCGGCGGATCCGGGTGGCCGACGGCACTGCAGGCGAGGACGACCTGCGCAACGAAGGCTGAGGCGTCCGTACGGGCGTCGCTGCGTCGGGTCGCCCGGATCAGCCTTCGTTCTGCAGATGCCTCGGGCGAGCCAGGGCGGCCGTGCGCGCCAAGCGCCCGCCCTCTGCTTCCCAGCGGTCCAGGACAGCGTCGGCCCGGCTTCTCGCCGCACTGTCCAGGCCGGCGAGCAGCGGAGCCAGAACGTCACGGGCCAGCGGGTCGCTCAGCTCGTCCACCCGCGCATTGCGCACGAAGCCCTCGAGGCGGGTGAGGTCCCCGGCGTGCAGCCAGCCCGCGCAGGACTGGAGCACGACCACGGCGGCCAGGCGCGGCTCGAACACCGGCAGATCCCACAGCTCCGAGGAGAGGGCGGTGATCTCGTCGTGCTCGAGCCCACGAAACTTGTTGAGCGCGTCGCGCACAGTGCCGCGGACGGCCCCGACCGAGGCGCCCGTGGAGTCCAGGCCCGCCCCGAGCCGCTCCCGCACGTCCTGCGCACGCCAGATGTCGCCCTCGTAGGCCAGAGCTGCTCTGATGAAGTCACCGGGGGCGCTCACCCCACCATCCTCATCCTCCGCCGTGCTGTCCGGTCCGGGCTCGCGCGCAGCTTCTCGGCCTTGAGGCTGTCAGCGGACGGACCAGACCGCGCGGCGGCTGTCGTACTCGACGAGGTTGCCGTCGTCCTGCAGCACGAGCCGGAACGGACCGGCCGCCGACGCGGGCGGAACTGCCGACCATCCGCTGGTGGTCTCGGTGCCTACGGCCAGCTCCCCGCCGGTGTCGATCGCGAAAAAGGCACCGGAGCGAGAGGTCTTCGTCGCCCAGAGCGGGCCGTTCTTGCCGTAGAGAACGAAATTGCCGTCGGCCTGCATCACCGCGCGGTAGACGCCGTTGGCCGAGCGGAGGAAGCTGCCCGCCTCGAGAGAGTTGGCGGCAGAGAGGGTGCTTGAGGGGAAGGCTGCCTGGCTGGTCCAGAGGACGTCGTCGTCCCTGTCCACGAGGATCAGCGAGCCGGCGTTGTTGACGCCGAGGCGGAGGTTTCTGCCGGACGTGCCCGAGAACCACTTCACCGATTCGTCCGCGCCGTAGATCACGATGTTGCCGTCCTTCTGCAGGGCGACCCGGTTGCCCTTGCCGGAGGTGCCGACGCTCCACACGACGCCCTGCGGGCCGTAGCCGACGAAGTTGCCGTCGCTTTGCATCACAGCGCGGAACCGGCCGTCGGCCGAGGTCAGCTGGTGGACCGGGCGGAGGTTCTGCTCCGAGAAGAGGGTGTCGGTGACCGGTTCCGGGATGGTGCGGCGGACGTTGCTCGCCCAGGCGGGGGAGCCGTTCTCGCGGTAGACGACGAGGTTGCCGTCACCCTGGATGATGACCGAGGCGCCGGCCTCATTGGTGGTCGTCGTGCTCCACACGGCGACGTTCCTCGCGGAGTAGACGACGAGCTCGCCGTTCTTCTGCATCGAGATGTAGGAGCCGCGGCCCTGCGTGCCGGTCGAGAACGACGCTCGGCCCTGGGCGTCAGAGGTCACCGCATTGCCGTCGCTCTGCATCCGGAATTCGTACCCGCCTGCTCCGGAGGCGATTTTTTGGCCGGCGGTCAGCCGCTCACCGCCGACGAGGGCGTCGTAGTAGGTGACGGTCGCACGGGCGCTCTGTTGCGTGGCGTCGGGGGAGTCGCTCGCGGGAGCGAGGTCGGCGGGGGACTGCTGGGAGGAGGAGAGCGGCTGCTGGGGGTTCTCCGCGGCCAGGGCGGGGGTAGCGCCGAAAGCAGCGCGCTGGTCGCGACGAGAGCGACCAGCCCGGAGGCGAGGGGGCGGGGGGAGCGGGGATGCGTCATCGCAGGACTTTCTCGAGTGGCCGACGGGGCCGGGAGAGGGGGTACTCGATGCTTGCACGGCGCGGCGCCCGAGTGTCACCAGAACGGGGGCCCTTCCGTCGGCCGGACGTGGCTTCGGCGCCGCCTGGTGACGTCTCCCCGTCCGATTTGCAGGACCGACACTCACCTGCCCGTCCGATGTGCAGGGGATCCGCGCCCGCCTCGCCGATTCTGGGGGCGGAGAGCGCTCTCGCGTAGAAATCCCCTGCACATCGGACGGTGTCGGCGAGGCGGTCCCTGCACATCGGACGGTGTCGGCGAGGCGGTCCCTGCACATCGGACGGCGCGGGCGAAGCAGTCCCTGCACATCGCACCCGGGGCTCTGAGCCTCACCCCTCCGGCAGCGGCCGCCGCAGCACGTCGAGCCGCCGCCGCCACGCATCCAGGCGCCCCGGCTCCGCGGCGAGCGCCGGCCCGTCCACCCACCGAGTCGCCAGGCGGAGGCCGTGCAGGGCGTTCGCCGCCCAAACCTCCCGCCCCTCCAGCGACTCGGGTTCGGCCGGGGCCTCGATCACGTCGACGCCGAGCGCCCCGGCGAGCACCGACACCGTGCCGGCCGTCACGCTGCGCACCCGCGTGCTCGTCACCGGAGGGACGACCAGCGCGTCGCCGAGCCACCACAGGATTGCGCTGCTCGCCCCGTCGACCACCGCGCCTTCCGCGTCCAGCAGCACCGGTTCATCCGCCCCCGCCGCCCGAGCGCGCGCCCGCAGCAGCTCCAGACGGGCGATGTCCGGTCCCTTCCAGGAGGGGGTGCGCCGCGGATCCACAGGGCTGGTCCACAGCACCACGGAGCGGCCGAGCGACGGGGCCGGCCGCAGCCGGAGTCGCAGGGCGCCCCCGGAGAGCTCGACGCGGGGGAACGAGCGACCCGCACGGGGTAGGGCGGCGATCGCTGCGTCGAGGAACAGCTCCACGTCGGGGTGCCCGCCCGCCGAGGCGACGGAGCGGGTGAAGCGCTCGCGGTGCAGATCGAGTCCGCGCATCCGGCCCTCGTCGACCAGCCAGGAGTCGGCGGCAGCCAGGGGAGCCGCGGGCGGCTGCGCCACGGGGACGAGCCGGCGCCCGTCCCACTCCTGCACCCGCTCGCCGTCCACGACGGCCTACGCTAGCCCAGTGGTCTCGGAGGATCGGCACGTCCGCTCGATCGAGCTGCCCTGGGTCGACCCGGAGCTCGCGTACGTCGCCCTGTTCGCGCCAGCCGAGGCGTCCTTCTGGCTCGACTCCGGTCCGGGAGCCGCGAGTGGCCGCTCCTACCTCGGCTCCTGCGCGGCGGAGGACGTGCTCGTCGTCGACGCGGGCGCCGAGGTTGCGGCGGCGCTTGCCGCGGTCGACGCTGAGACCCGTGCAGGCGCCCACAGTTCCGCCGGCGACCGGGCACTCGGACGCTACGGCTGGATCTCCTACGAGGCCGGAGCCGCCTCCGTCGCCCTGCCGCCCGTGCCGGAGGGTCCCGGTGCTCCGCCCGCGCTCGCCCTCCTGCGCGGCGACCCGGTCCTCGAGGTCGACCACGCGAAGCGGACCCTGCGGCTGGTCGCCACGGGTGACGCGCAGGAGCTCGCCGACCGGGTGCGCGCGCTCGCCGGGGCCCCGGCTCTCGCAGGTCCCGCCGCCGCCGAGCTCGCCGGGGAGCCGGTCCGCCGCCATCGCGCCGACGAGTACACCGGGCTGATCGCCCGCTGCCAGGCGGCCATCCGCGCCGGCCACGCCTATCAGGCGTGCCTCACCGACGAGATCGTCGTCGAGGGCCGCTTCGACCCGGTCGAGGCCTACCGTCGGCTCCGTCGCTCCAGCCCGAGCCACCACGGCGGGCTGATCCGGCTCGGTCCGCTCGCCCTCGTCAGCGCGTCGCCCGAGCGTTTCCTCTCCGGCACCGCCGACGGACGCGTTGCGACGCATCCGATCAAGGGAACCCGGCCCCGGGGAAGGGATACCGAGGAGGACCGCGCGCTGCGGGACGAGCTCGTCGCGAGCGTCAAGGAGCGCGCCGAGAACGTGATGATCGTGGACCTCGTCCGCAACGACCTTGCGCGGATCGCCGTTCCCGGCTCCGTTGTCGTCGACCGGCTCCTCCAGGTGGAGAGCTACCCGCATGTGCACCAGCTGGTCAGCGAGGTCTCGGCCCGCCGGGCGCCCGGAGTCGGCATCGCCGCGCTGATCGCGGCCCTGTTCCCGGCCGGCTCGATGACAGGCGCGCCCAAGCGGCGGGCCGTGGAGCTGCTGCGCGAGTGGGAGGGCGGGCCGCGCGGGATCTACTCCGGCGCCTTCGGCCGCCTGGGCTCGGACGGATCGCTGGATCTCGCGATGACCATCCGCACCCTCGTGCTCGACGCCGAACGCGCTCGCCTGGGCACGGGCGGCGGCATCACCGCGCTCTCAGTGCCGGAGGAGGAGGTCGAGGAGACGCGGTTGAAGGCGCGGGCGCTCCTCGCGGTGCTGGGCGCCGCCGAGAGGTGAGCGGGCGCCCGGTTCGTCTGCCGTCTGCGCGGGGCCAGTAGGGTTGATGGTCGAACGCAGCCGCCCACGTGTGCGCGTTCTCCCCCTCCTTCAGAAGTGAGAAGCACCTGTGGCAGAAGACACCTCCCAGCAGACCGGCGCCGGCGACGAGGAGCGCTACGACTTCCGAGCGCTCCAGGAGAAGTGGCTCCCGATCTGGGAGGAGACGCGCCCGTTCGCGACGGACGACCCCGACGACAAGCGCCCCCGCAAGTACGTGCTCGATATGTTCCCGTACCCCTCCGGAGACCTGCACATGGGTCACGCCGAGGCGTACGCGCTGGGTGACGTCATCGCGCGCTACTGGCGCCAGCAGGGCTTCACTGTGTTGCATCCGATCGGCTGGGACAGCTTCGGCCTGCCCGCCGAGAATGCCGCGATCAAGCGGGGGCTGAATCCGGTCACGTGGACCTACGACAACATTGAGCAGCAGAAGCGCTCGATGAAGCGCTACGCCGCGTCCTTCGACTGGGACCGCGTGCTGCACACCTCCGACCCCGAGTACTACAAGTGGAACCAGTGGCTGTTCCTGAAGATGTACGAGAAGGGTCTGGCGTACCGCAAGGACAGCTGGGTCAACTGGGATCCGGTGGACCAGACCGTTCTCGCGAACGAGCAGGTCCTCGCGGACGGCACGTCCGAGCGCTCCGGCGCGGTGGTGGTCAAGAAGAAGCTCACGCAGTGGTATTTCAAGATCACGGATTACGCCGATCGCCTGCTCGACGATTTGAATCAGCTTGAGGGCTCCTGGCCGTCGAAGGTCATCGCCATGCAGCGCAACTGGATCGGCCGCTCCGTGGGCGCCGACGTCGAGTTCGAGATCGAGGGTCGTGACGGGCGCGTCACCGTCTTCACCACCCGCCCGGACACGCTCTACGGCGCGACCTTCATGGTCGTCGCCCCCGACTCCGACCTCGCCGCCGAGCTGGTCGAAGACTCCGAGGCCGAGGTCCGCGACGCCTTCCGCGCGTACCTCGAGACGGTGCAGAAGTCGAGCGAGATCGAGCGCCTGACGGCCGACCGCCCCAAGACGGGCGTCTTTCTCGGTCGGTACGCGGTGAACCCCGTGAACGGCGAGCGCCTGCCGATCTGGGCCGCCGACTACGTCCTCTCCGACTACGGTCACGGAGCGGTCATGGCCGTCCCCGCGCACGACCAGCGCGACCTCGACTTCGCCCGCGCCTTCGACCTACCCGTGCGCGTCGTGGTGGACACGACCGCCTCCGTCACCGGCGCGATCCCGGTCATCCCGAAGGACCCGGAGGAGTTGGCCGCGCTCGAGAAGGAGTACTCGCTCGACCCGGCCACGACCGGCGAGGCGCTGACGGGTGACGGCCGCCTGATCAACTCCGGTCCGCTCGACGGACTCTCCAAGCGGACCGCGATCGAGCGCGTGATCCGGCTGCTGGAGGAGCGCGGCCGTGGCCGTTCCGCGAAGAACTACCGCCTGCGCGACTGGCTCATCTCGCGTCAGCGCTACTGGGGCACGCCCATCCCGATCATTCACGCGGCCGACGGCGAGCTCGTGCCGGTCCCCGAGGATCAGCTGCCCGTCGTCCTGCCCGACACCGAGGGCCTCGACCTGCAGCCCAAGGGCTCGTCGCCGCTCGGAGCGGCGGAGGAGTGGGTGAGCGTGCCGCATCCGGTCGACGGCTCGCCCGCGCGTCGCGACCCCGACACGATGGACACCTTTGTCGACTCGTCGTGGTACTTCCTCCGCTTCCTCTCGCCCAAGGACGACACGCAGGCGTTCGATCCGAAGCTCGCCGAGAAGTGGGCGCCGGTCGATCAGTACGTGGGAGGAGTGACGCACGCGATCCTGCACCTGCTCTACGCCCGCTTCATCACCAAAGTGCTGTTCGATCTGGGCTATGTCTCGTTCACGGAGCCGTTCACCGCGCTGCTGAACCAGGGCATGGTGCAGATGGATGGCGCCGCGATGTCGAAGTCGAAGGGCAATATCGTTCGCCTGTCGGACCAGCTCGACGAGTTCGGCGTCGACGCCGTGCGCCTGACGATGGCCTTCGCCGGCCCGCCCGAGGATGACATCGACTGGGCCGACGTGTCTCCCGGCGGCAGCGGAAAGTTCCTCGCGCGCGCCTGGCGCCTGGCGAAGGACGTCACCTCCAAGCCCGACGTGGAATGGAAGAACGGCGACGCATCGCTGCGCCGCCAGACGCACCGATTCCTTGCGGAGTCGCCGTCGCTGATCGAGGCGTTCAAGTTCAACGTCGTGGTCGCGCGCCTGATGGAGCTGGTCAACGCGACGCGCAAGGTGCTCGACTCGGGCGCGGGAGCCGGCGATCCCGCGGTTCGTGAGGCCACGGAGGTCGTCGCGATGGCGCTGAACCTCTTCGCGCCGTACACGGCCGAGGACATGTGGCACCGGCTTGGCTACGAGGGCACCGTCGCGCACGCGCTGTGGCGCAAGGCCGACCCGACGCTGCTGGTCGAGGAGAAGGTCACCGCGATCCTCCAGGTCGACGGGAAGGTCCGCGATCGCCTCGAGGTGTCGCCGAAGATCTCGTCCGACGAGCTCGAGGAGCGCGCGCGGGCGACGAGCGGGGTGGCACGGGCTCTCGTCGGCCGCGAGGTCGTGAAGGCGATCGTGCGGGTGCCGCGACTGGTGAATCTGGTGACGAAGGCGGTCTAGTGCTCGGGCGTCCGGCTCGTTCTGTTCGAGCGGCCGGATGCTGGCGGCATGGGCACCGGAGCACGAGAGGCTCGTGACTCGCGGCTCGTGAGTCATCGTGTCTGGATAGTGCCATCACTCATTCTCCGGATTGCTGTACCTCGGGAAGATTCGCGTTAAGCGAATGAGAGAGATCCTGCCGATAGTGAGTATGGAGGCTTATGCAAAATTGGTTTTTTGCCGAGTGAAAAAGATGAGTCCGCGGACGGCGTTGAAGGCATCTCGGAAGGTGCGCAGTGGCCGCCGGTAGTCGGTGTGGAATATCCGCCAGGTCTTGATGCTAGCAATTGTTCTCTCGATCACGTAGCGGTGGGTGTTCACGAAGCGATTGTGGTGTTTGGCGTAATTTGGCAGATGTTCTTCGCTTGGCCTCTTCTTTATTGGTGTGACCATTCCGGTGCCTTGAGGCTTATGCAAAATTGGTTTTTTGCCGAGTGAAAAAGATGAGTCCGCGGACGGCGTTGAAGGCATCTCGGAAGGTGCGCAGTGGCCGCCGGTAGTCGGTGTGGAATATCCGCCAGGTCTTGATGCTAGCAATTGTTCTCTCGATCACGTAGCGGTGGGTGTTCACGAAGCGATTGTGGTGTTTGGCGTAATTTGGCAGATGTTCTTCGCTTGGCCTCTTCTTTATTGGTGTGACCATTCCGGTGCCTTGATAGCCTTTGTCGGCCAGCGTGTTCGAGAGGTTAACGGTGTCGGCCAACCCGGTTTCTCGAAACGCGTGGGCATCGTGATGCTTGCCCGCGATCGGATCCGAAATGTGGATCAACCGACCGGAGAGATCGGCGAGGACCTGGCAGTTGTGCCCCGTGGTCATGTGTTTCCCGGAGTACAGCTCTGGCGCGTCCGACCAGGACCAGCACGGCAGGAGCGTGCCGTCGATGACGGCCGTTGTCCCGCGGAGCGCGGCCTCGACGTCCGGTTGCTCGTCGTCTATCACGACATTGAGCATCGCCTCAACCGACGCGATCGTTCGCGACACGGTCGACTGACTGACACCGACCACATCAGCGATCAACTGCTCGGTCACATTCTGGCGATAATAGAGAAGAGTGACCCGCAATGCTCCCTCGAGGGAAAGTCTGCGCGGACGTCCTCGCCGCCGACGCCACATGAACTCGTTCTCGATCCGTTCGGCGAGGATCGCGTAGTGCTCGGCCGTCATTCCCGTAGTAGACTGTGTGCGCACCGGCTGGTTCCTTTGCGAAGAGTTTCTGTTAAAGGCTGCTCTTCAATCAAAGCGGATTAGCCGGTGTTATTCGTGACCGACACGCGCAAATCCATCTCGATCAATCGTATTTTGCATAAGCCTCCTTGATAGCCTTTGTCGGCCAGCGTGTTCGAGAGGTTAACGGTGTCGGCCAACCCGGTTTCTCGAAACGCGTGGGCATCGTGATGCTTGCCCGCGATCGGATCCGAAATGTGGATCAACCGACCGGAGAGATCGGCGAGGACCTGGCAGTTGTGCCCCGTGGTCATGTGTTTCCCGGAGTACAGCTCTGGCGCGTCCGACCAGGACCAGCACGGCAGGAGCGTGCCGTCGATGACGGCCGTTGTCCCGCGGAGCGCGGCCTCGACGTCCGGTTGCTCGTCGTCTATCACGACATTGAGCATCGCCTCAACCGACGCGATCGTTCGCGACACGGTCGACTGACTGACACCGACCACATCAGCGATCAACTGCTCGGTCACATTCTGGCGATAATAGAGAAGAGTGACCCGCAATGCTCCCTCGAGGGAAAGTCTGCGCGGACGTCCTCGCCGCCGACGCCACATGAACTCGTTCTCGATCCGTTCGGCGAGGATCGCGTAGTGCTCGGCCGTCATTCCCGTAGTAGACTGTGTGCGCACCGGCTGGTTCCTTTGCGAAGAGTTTCTGTTAGAGGCTGCTCTTCAATCAAAGCGGATTAGCCGGTGTTATTCGTGACCGACACGCGCAAATCCATCTCGATCAATCGTATTTTGCATAAGCCTCATTGTCTCAGTGCGCACTCGCGGCCAGACACTGTAGTCTGCGACTATGCGCAAGCAGGAGCGTTCATGAATCGTGACTATCAACAGTGGACAGTGCGAACGGGAGTCGTAATCGCCGCCACCGCTTTGGTGATCAGCGCAGCTTGTCCGGCCTCTGCGATGACGCTCCTCTCAAAGGATCCGGCATCACAATCATCAGGGCAAGTGTCCACGGCACGAGCGCTGAGTCGGGATCAGATGACCCGACTTGCTGAAGAATTGAAGAGCGGATCCTCATCCCGTTCCGTTACATCGGTGGCTGAGGGTTCACGTGTTGCCTTTCATTTTCGAGGCGGTGACTCCTCGGAGCAGGCCGCGGGCGCGGGGGCTGCCGCAGGCGGGCTGGCGGCGGCGATCTGTGCGGCCCTCGGCCCCGAGAGCGGCGGCGTGGGCTGTGTGGTGGCCGGCGGTATCGGAGTCACCATTGCCTCCATCGCGGCTGCGCACGGGTCTGCCCTGACGGCCAAGACTTCCGCATCTACCTTCTGACTCTCGAGGATCAGTGTCGCGAATGAAGAATCACAGAAAGATATCCTGGGTTCCCTGGCTGATCGTCATGATCGTCATTCCGGTTCAGATCTCGGCGCTGGTGCGGGGGTCGGATGCCGCGAATGTGTCCTCGTGGATCTTCGTTCTGGGATTCGATGCACTCATGATCGTGTTCGTCTACGGCGTCGTGGCCTTGCGGAGGCAGTGGGACCAGCGTCGACGCCCCTGAGAACAGCGCTCACGTCCGAGAGGGATCGAGGCTCCTCCACAACGGGCTCATCGGCTAGCTCTCCGCTGATCGGCGCCTGCTGTCCTCGGGGACAGTGGCCGGCGTCCTACCGTCGTCGCATGCCAGACAGCACCGGGACGGACGACGAGCAGCTGACGGCGCTGCTGCGGCCACGCCGCTCCCGGCCCCGCTGGCGAATCGGTGCGGGGGCGGCAGTGGTGCTCGTCGTCGGAGCCGCGGTCGTCGCGGTCCTGCTCTCGGGTGCTCGCGCGGGAGGGCGCGAGCGGGTCCTCGAGCCGACGGTGGCGGCGAGTGCGCCCGCCACGGCGGTCGAGTCGCTGTACGTGCACGTCGCCGGCGAGGTCGCGACTCCGGGGCTGTACTTGCTGTCGCCCGGGGCGCGGGTGGCGGATGCGGTCGCCGCGGCGGGCGGGTTCGGCGGGTCGGCGGAGCGGGCGGCGGTGAATCTGGCGCGCAAGCTCGTCGACGGTGAGCAGATCGTGGTGCCGGCGGTGGGAGCGGCGCCAGCGATGTCCGGCGGGGCGCCGGGTGCCTCCGCTACGGGGTCGGTTCTGAGCCTGAGCACGGCGAGCGCGGCGCAGCTCGAGGCGCTGCCCGAGATCGGGCCCTCGACGGCCGCGAAGATCGTCGCCTACCGCGAGGAGAACGGACCGTTCACGTCGGTCGACCAGCTGCTCGAAGTGCCCGGCATCGGCGAGAAGACGCTCGCCGCGTTCCGCGATCAGGTCGCGCCGTGAGGGCCGTGCGGTCGTCGGACCTGCGCCTGCTGCCGGTTGCGGTGACGAGCTGGGCGGCCGCGTGGTCGGTGGGCCTGCTCCCGGTGGCGGTGGTGCTCGATCAGGGAGGCGCCGCATGCGCCGCGACGTGGGCGTTGGTCGGCGCGGCGGCCGGCCTGCTCCTGGTCCGCCGCGACCGCGTACGCGCTCTACCGGGAGTCGTGCTGGTCGCGGCGGCGGGTGCCGCCCTGGCGATGACCTCCGTCGTCGTCTCCGCGCCCGGCGATCACCCGGAGGCCCTCCGCTCGGCGGTTGAGGATCGCGCGGAGAGGGTGGTCACCGTCCGCATCGACACGGGAGCACGACCGCTGCGCACCGGCGGGGTCTGGTTCGAGGCGACTGCGCTGCGGATTGGCGACGACGCGGTGTCGGCTCCGGTCCGGGTTCTGCTCGCCGAACCGGGCGGGCGCCTCCCGGTCGCCTCCGAGCTGGTGCTCGACGCGCGCGCGGGGCCGGGAGAGGGGGCCGTTGGTGAGGCGACTCTGCTCGCCGCCTCGAGGATCGTGGAGCGGCGCGGACCGGAAGGCGCGGGCGCGGTGGCGGAGCTTCTCCGCTCGCGCTTCCTCGAGCGCGCGGATCGGATCGGCGGCGACGTCGCGGGTCTGCTGCCGGGGCTCGCGACCGGCGACACCTCCGCGCTCGACGCAGAGCTCGAGGAGGCGATGCGCACCGCCTCGCTCACCCACCTGACCGCCGTGTCGGGCGCGAACTGCGCGGTCGTGGTGCTGGCAGGCTGGACGATCGCGGCACTCCTCGGAGTCGGGCGCCGCCTCCGGACCGCCGCCGCGCTCGCCCTGCTCGCGGCCTTCGTCGTGCTCGTGACCCCGGAGCCGAGCGTGGTGCGGGCCGCGGCGATGGCGACGGTGGTCCTTCTCGCCCGACTCGGGCGGCGCTCCGGAGCGGCGGTGCCGGCCCTGCTGGCGAGTGTCGTCGTGCTCGTGGTCGCCGATCCGTCGATTGCGGGCAGGCTCGGCTTCGTCCTCTCCGTCCTCGCCACCGCGGGGCTCCTACTGCTGGCCGAGCCGATCGGCGCCGCGCTCGGCCGGCTGCTGCCTCGTCCGCTCGCCCTTGTGCTCGCAGTGCCGACCGCCGCGCAGCTCGCCTGCCAGCCGGTCCTGGTGCTCGTGGATCCGTCAGTGCCGGTGTACGGGGTGCTCGCGAATCTGCTCGCCGAGCCGGCGGCACCCGCTGCGACCGGTCTCGGACTGATCGGCTGCCTACTCGCACCGTGGTGGCCCGGCGGCGCCGATGTCGCGATCCGCCTCGCGGCAGTGCCCACGTGGTGGATCGCCGCGATCGCCCGCGCTGTGGCCTCCTGGCCCGCCCCGCGGATCGCCTGGTGGCCGGGCGTCGCAGGGGCGCTCGCGCTGACCGTGCTCACCGCTCTCGCGCTCGTGCTGGTCACCCGATCGCCGAGGCTCGCGCGGCTGCGGAGGATCACCGCGGTCGCCCTCGCCTGCGCGCTCGCAGCGGCCGGGGGCAGCACCGCCGCAACTCCGTTCCTCCGCGCCGCGTCGGTGCCCGACGACTGGCGCGTTGCGATGTGCGACGTCGGCCAGGGCGACGCGATCCTCCTCCGCGGCGATGCGGGCGTGCTGCTCGTCGACAGCGGGCCGGAACCCGCACCGCTGGACGACTGCCTCCGCCTCATGGGAGTGGACCGGGTCTCGTTGCTGGTGCTTACTCATTACGACCTCGACCACGTCGGCGGGCTCGAATCCGCCCTTGGCCGGATCGACGCCGCGCTGGTCGGGCCCGCCGCCGGCCGCGACGACGAGCGCGACCGGGCCGCGCTCTCGCGGGCGGGAGCGACCGTGCAGGAGGCGGCCCGCGGCGACAGCGGCGCGCTCGGCTCCCTCCGGTGGCGGGTGGAGTGGCCGGAGCGGGCGAGTGCGCTGCGCGGGAATGAGGCGAGCGTGATGCTGCGGGTCGACATCGGCGCCGACGCCCGGGGAGGCCCGCTGTCCGTCGCGCTGCTGGGCGACCTCGGGGCGGAGGAACAGGGCCGCGTCTCCCGGCTGCCTGTCGGCCGGGTCGACGTGGTGAAGGTCGCGCACCACGGCTCGGCGGATCAGGCGCCCGCCCTCTATGATGCGCTCGGCGCGGGGGTCGGGCTGATCTCGGTCGGGGCGGGGAACGACTACGGGCACCCCACTGCGTCGCTGCTCGCCCTGCTCGCCGAGCGCGGCGTCGAGGCGCTGAGGACGGATGTCGAGGGCACGGTCGTGCTCGCGTCCCGGAATGACGGGATCGCGGTCTGGGCGAGCGGAGCGGCGCCGGCGACGGCTCGGCGTCGGAGGTGGGCCATAGGGTGGAGGGCACTCGAATGGCGCGGCACGAAGGGATGACGGCATGGCAGGCAGGGCCCCGACACGCGCAAAGGCAGCGCCCTCGAAGGCGGCGATCCCGCAGCTCCCCTGGAACCAGACGCGGCCCGCACCGATCGTGCTGATCACCGGTCCGGAGCAGTTTCTCGCCGATCGCGCCGTGCGCTTCCTCCGCGAGTTCCTGCGCGCCGAGGACCCGAGCCTGGAGGTCAGCGACATCGACGCCGGCGGGTACGCGCCGGGGGAGCTGCTGACGCTCGCGAGCCCGTCCCTCTTCGACGAGCCCCGCCTCATCCGAGTCTCGAACGTCGAGAAGTGCACCGACGCGTTTCTCCTCGAGACGCTCGACTACCTCGCCGCCCCCGCCGACGGCGCCACCCTCGTGCTGCGCCACGGCGGCGGTAACCGCGGCAAGAAGCTGCTCGACGCCATCCGGTCGGGCACCGGCGGCGGCATCGAGATCGTCTGCGCCGAGCTCAAGCGCGAGAGCGACAAAGTCGACTTCGCGATCGCCGAGTTCCGCACCGCCGGCCGCACCGCAACAACCGGCGCCGTCCGCGCCCTCGTCTCGGCGTTCTCCGACGACCTCGACGAACTCGCCTCGGCGTGCCAGCAGCTGCTCTCGGATGCGTCCGGCGAGATCACCGAGGCGACCGTCGCGAAGTACTACGGCGGCCGGGTCGAGACGACGGCGTTCACCGTCGCCGACTCCGCCATCGCCGGCCGGCATGGGGAGGCCCTGCTGGGCCTCCGTCACGCCCTCGCGTCCGGTGCCGATCCGGTGCCGATCGTCGCCGCGTTCGCGAGCAAGCTCCGCACGATGGCGAAGGTCGCCGGCACCCGCGAGGGCTCCGGGCAGGTCGCCTCCCGCCTGGGGCTCGCCCCCTGGCAGGTGGACCGGGCCCGCCGCGACCTCCAGGGCTGGACAGGCGAGGGCCTCGGCACCGCGATTCTCACGGTCGCCGATGCGGACGCCAACGTGAAGGGTGCCACCCGCGACCCCGTCTACGCCCTCGAGCGCCTGGTGACGGTCGTCTCCGCCCGCGGTCTCTGAGCCCCCTCCCGCCCCTCACGACTCCCCGCCGCAAAGGCCCTGTCCAGGTGAGGGTGGGGCTCCCTCACCCAGGAGCACCGACCACCCAGGAGCATCGACGTCGTCGAGGAGATCCCGCAGACCGATATCGGCGAGCTCTCGATCTCCGCCCGTCGACGCTCGCGGTGAACGGGGAGCCCGTCGACGCCGGGCTGCAACGACGAAGGGCCCGACCATCGGCCGGACCCTTTGTCGTTGCTGCGAGGCGCCGTATTACAGCCCCGCGACCTGCTTCGCGATGGCGGACTTGCGGTTCGCGGCCTGGTTCTTGTGGATGACGCCCTTGCTGGCGGCCTTGTCGAGCTTCTTGGCGGCGAAGGCGAGGGCGGTGCCGGCCTTCTCGGTGTCGCCGGCGGCGATGGCGGTGTGGACCGAGCGGATGGCGGTCTTGAGCTCGCTCTTGACGGCCTTGTTGCGCTCGTTCGCCTTCTTGTTGGTGAGGTTGCGCTTGATCTGCGACTTGATGTTTGCCACGTGGATTACCTTCTTCTCGGATGTGCGTGTGTGCAGCCGGCTACTCGTCGGAGTGCCCCTTCCGCGGGTGTCTGGATGCCCTGCGGTGCGACTGGAGGTCGCCGGCTTCTGATCACTCCACGCCTGCCGGGTGTCCGGAGGGGGAGCGCAAGCCAACAAGGAACTTTAGCGCACCCGTCGCCGCCCTTCAACCGCCGGCCATCGCCCGCATCGCGCAGCGCGAGCGCCCGGTCCCGGCCCCCGCCGCCGGGCATGGGACACTGGTCGCACGATGTCTCCACGTGCACACTCCGGGCTCGAGCCCGCCGCGACTGATCCGGCGTCCCTCCGCAACTTCTGCATCATCGCCCACATCGACCACGGCAAGTCCACTCTCGCCGATCGGATGCTGGGCATCACGGGGGTCGTCGAGGACCGGGCGATGCGCGCGCAGTACCTCGACCGCATGGACATCGAGCGCGAGCGCGGTATCACGATCAAATCGCAGGCCGTGCGGATGCCGTGGGAACGCGGCGGCCGCACCTTCGCCCTGAACATGATCGACACTCCGGGGCACGTCGACTTCTCCTACGAGGTCAGCCGCTCGCTCGCCGCGTGCGAGGGCGCGATCCTCCTGGTTGACGCCGCGCAGGGCATCGAGGCGCAGACGCTCGCGAACCTGTACCTCGCGCTCGAGAACGACCTCACGATCATCCCGGTCCTGAACAAGATCGACCTGCCCGCGGCCGATCCGGAGAAGTACGCGAAGGAACTCGCGAGCCTCATCGGCGGCGACCCCGACGACGTGCTGCGCGTGTCCGGCAAGACCGGTGCGGGTGTCGAGGCGCTCCTGGACCGCGTTACGGAGCTCATTCCGCCACCCGTCGGCGACGCCGACGCCCCCGCGCGCGCCATGATCTTCGACTCCGTGTACGACGCCTACCGCGGCGTCGTCACCTACGTGCGGATGATCGACGGCAAGCTCTCGCCGCGCGAGAAGATCCAGATGATGTCGACGCGCGCGACCCACGAGATCCTCGAGATCGGCGTCTCCAGCCCCGAACCGGTGGCGACCAAGGGCCTCGCGGTCGGCGAGGTCGGCTATCTGATCACCGGAGTGAAGGACGTCCGCCAGTCGAAGGTCGGCGACACCGTCACCACCGCCTCCAAGCCCGCGACGCAGGCGCTGCCCGGCTACACCGAGCCGCTGCCGATGGTCTTCTCCGGCCTGTACCCGATCGACGGCAGTGACTACCCGGATCTGCGCGAGGCCCTCGACAAGCTCAAGCTCTCGGACGCGGCGCTCGTGTACGAGCCCGAGACCTCCGTGGCGCTCGGCTTCGGTTTCCGCTGCGGTTTCCTCGGCCTGCTGCACCTCGAGATCATCACCGAGCGCCTGCAGCGTGAGTTTGGTCTCGACCTCATCACCACCGCGCCCTCGGTCATCTATGAGGTCTCGACGGAGGACAAGAAGACCGTCACCGTCACCAACCCGAGTGAATTCCCGGTCGGCAAGATCGCGGCCGTTACGGAGCCGATCGTCAAGGCCGCCATCCTCGCGCCGAAGGACTACGTCGGCACCATCATGGAGCTGTGCCAGAGCCGCCGCGGCACGCTGATCGGTATGGAGTACCTGGGCGAGGATCGCGTCGAAATCCGCTATCACATGCCCCTCGGCGAGATCGTCTTCGACTTCTTCGACAACCTGAAGTCGAAGACCGCCGGCTACGCCTCGCTCGACTACGAGCCCGCCGGTTCGCAGGAGGCCGATCTGGTGAAGGTCGACATTCTGCTCCAGGGCGAGCAGGTCGACGCGTTCAGTGCGATCGTGCACCGTGAGAAGGCCTACGCCTACGGAGTCCTGATGACGGGACGCCTGCGCAAGCTCATTCCGCGGCAGCAGTTCGAGGTGCCGATCCAGGCCGCGATCGGCGCGCGGATCATCGCCCGCGAGTCGATCAGCGCGATGCGCAAAGACGTCCTGGCCAAGTGCTACGGCGGCGACATCACTCGCAAGCGCAAGCTCCTCGAGAAGCAGAAGGAGGGCAAGAAGCGAATGAAGATGGTCGGCCGCGTCGAGGTCCCCCAGGAGGCGTTCATCGCCGCGCTCTCGGGCGACGTCGAGACCAAGGACAAGAAGTAGGGCGGCCCCGCATCGCGGGCATCCCTCCTCGCTTGCTGTCCCCCCATCCGGGATATCGTGCCGACGGGGATTGCGGCGCTGGACAGGCGCCCGATAGCTTTCGAGCGCTAGGACGCGGCCGCGGATCAGGATCGATCCGCGCGGGGGGCTGCAGCGTCGACGATCGGTCCTCCACCATGACGAAGGGTGGAAGTCCATGGTATTTACGAGCGTTATCTCTACGAAGACGAGCAAGCGCTGGATCAGGGCGGGGGCGGCGCTCGCGAGTGTCGCCGCCGTCGTTGCGGGATCGCTGGTGTCGGCGGGATCCGCCTCCGCGGCGAACCGGGTTGTCGAGGTCGCCCCGGCGCCGTACATCTGGTCGGACTCCGGCCGGTTCGGCGGCGCTCCGCCGCTGCCCGTGCCCGGCGACGCGACCACGCTGACCGTCGAGCTCCCCGACTCCAGCGCGCCGGACTCCTTCACGAAGTGGTCGCACCCGGCCTACCGCAGCGTCGACTGGCAGCTGGGCAGTACACCGACCGACCTGGCCACCGGCACGGTCGCCGTCGATCCCGCCACTAACTCCATCGCCATCCCGCTACCGCGCACCGTCGACTCCTTCACGGGCGGCCCACTCTCGCTGAACCTCACCGGCTCCGAGGATCGAGCTGCCGACGCCTACGCACCGGCCGGTGTCGAGAGGACCGGCTTCGTCCTCGACCTGGCTGCGGTCCTCACGGCCGCCCCTCCGAGTGGATCAGGAGAGGCGGACCTCGATCTGTCGGCGCCCACTCCCACCGACCGCACTGCGGGCGGCATCTTCTGGGCCGGCGGCGGGACCGTCACCGAAGCGGGCGCGGGCGACGTGATCGTCCTCGACTCCGGCGTCCCCGGCTTCTTCGACCTGACGGGCCTCAGCGCCACGGTCGGCACTGATGACGGCTCACGACTGAGCGCCCCGACCCGCGTCCTGAACGGTGGCGCCTCCGTCGCGGTCCAGCCGACGCAGGAGTTCTACGACCGCTACCTCACCTTCGGCGACACCTCGCCGCTTGGAGCCCCGTCCGTCCAGGTGCGCGGACTCAGCAAGGGCGGCGAGCAGCCGGCCGGCGCCGGCGTTGTGGTGCGCGCGCCGCTGCGCGTCGTCCCGGCGACGACTCCGACGCCCACCCCGGGCACCGGCCCGACCGTCACCCGCCTCGCGGGCAGCGACCGCCAGGGCACCGCCGTCGAGGTCTCGAAGTCGATCTTCTCCCCGGGCGTCCCCGTCGTCTACGTGGCGACCGGCTCGAACTTCCCCGACGCGCTCAGCGCCGGACCGGCCGCCGCCAAGCAGGGCGGCCCGCTGCTCCTGGTCGACCGCGACTCGATGAGCCAGGTCGTCCGCGACGAGCTGACCCGCCTCAAGCCGAAGCGGATCGTCGTAGTCGGCTCCGCACTGAGCGTCGGCGACACGCTCGCAACCGAGCTCGCCGGCTACGCCGAGAACCGCAACCTGATCCGTCTCGGCGGCGTCGATCGCTACGACACCTCGCGTCAGATCATCCAGTACGCGTTCGGCGGCGGGTCGTCGAAGGCGTGGCTGGCCACGGGCGAAAAGTTCCCGGACGCACTGGGCGCGAGTGCCGCGGCCGGTTCGGTCGATGCTCCCGTCATCCTGGTGAACGGCACGCTCCCGCAGGCTGACCCCATCACCAAGGCGATCGTGTCGCGGCTGCGGGTGTCGACCCTGACCATCGCCGGCTCGGAGCTCTCGGTCAGCGCGGGTATCCAGAGCTCGCTCACCGGCCCCGCGATCACCCGCATCGGTGGCACCGACCGCTACGACACCTCGGAGCAGCTGAACCGCGCGGCCTTCCGCACGGCCAAGACGGTGTTCCTGGCGACCGGCGAGAACTTCCCCGACGCCCTCTCCGGAGCGACGGCCGCCGGCTACGCGAACAGCCCCCTCTTCGCCGTGCAGCCGACCTGCGTGCCCGCCGCTGTGCTGAACGACATCAAGGCCAGCGGAGCGACGCGCGTCGTCCTCCTCGGCGGCCCCGGCACCCTGTCGGACGCCGTCGCGAAGCTCACCCCCTGCGGCTGAGCCGTCCTGCACCACCGCGAGGGCCCTCCTCCTGCTCCGGCACGGGGAGGGCCCTCCGTCGTCCCCGCCGGGCTCTGGCCTGACGGCTCGGACGGTCGGATACGCTGGGTCGGATGGAGAGCACCACCCGGCACGCGGAACCCGCGCGTGCCGTGCTCGAGGAATCCGGGAAAGAAGGTCGGGACGTGAGCATCCGCCGCTCCAACTTCGAGGGCCAGCCGCAGGTCACCTACGCGGCCGTCGGCGGCACCCTTGCGCCGGACCTGCTCGAGTACCCGCCTGACGGCTTCACCGCCGAGCGCTTCGAGGCGCGCCTGGGTTCCGGCGACGAGCGCTTTGCGATCACCACCGCCTCCCTGATGACCTGGGGCGTCCAGCGCGGCAGCGGTATCGAGGTGACCGGTATCACCAGCGGCAGCGGCGTGCAGTACACCGGCGTCAACTTCGACTCCGCGGGCACCCCGATCGACCTGGTCAGCCGACCGACCGAGGAGCATTTCGCCCCCGACGGCACCCCCTACATCACCGCCGGCGTAACCGCCGTGCTGCGGGTGAGGCTCCTCGGCCGGGTCTTCGACGCTCCGGTCCGCGTCGTGTACGTCGTCGACGAGCCCGACCAGGTCGGCTTCGCCTACGGCACCCTCGAGGGCCACCCTGAGAGCGGCGAGGAGTCGTTCGTCGTCGAGAAGCGCGCCGACGACTCCGTCTGGCTCGTCATCCGCGTCTTCTCGCGCCCCTCCACCCGCCTGTACCGCCTGGGTGCGCCCGTGTTGCGTGCCGTGCAGAAGCGCCAGGTTGCGAAGTACCTCCGCGCGCTGCTCCCCGCGCGCGTCAGCTGACGTGGGGAGCGCCCTCCCGATCGCCGACCCCGCCCCGCCGGACGGCGGTCTGCCCGCATCCGTCGCCGACGGCGTCGAGGACCGCGACCTCGGCCTGTACGTGCACGTACCGTTCTGCCGGGTCCGCTGCGGCTACTGCGACTTCAACACCTACACCGCGACGGAGCTCCGGGGGGCGAAGAAGCAGGACTACGCCGACGAGGCGATCACCGAAATGGCCCTCGGCGCCGGAGTTCTTGCGCGTGCGGGCCTGCCCCACCGCCCAGCCCGCACGGTCTTCTTCGGCGGAGGGACACCCACGCTCCTGCCCGCGGGCGATCTGGTGCGGATGCTGGCCGGCCTGCGCTCCCACTTCGGCCTCGCCGCCGATGCCGAAGTGACGACGGAGGCGAACCCCGACTCCGTCGACGCCGCGTACCTGCGGGCGCTGGCCGAGGCCGGCTTCACGCGGGTGAGTTTCGGGATGCAGTCGGCCGTGCCGCACGTGCTCGCCACTCTCGAGCGCACCCACGACCCGGAGCGGGTGCCGCTCGTGGTCGAGTGGGCGCGGGAGGCCGGCCTGCAGGTCAGCCTCGACCTCATCTACGGCACGCCGGGGGAGTCGCTGGCCGACTGGGAGCGCTCGCTCGACTCCGCGCTTGCCAACCGGCCGGACCACTTTTCGGCCTATGCGCTGATCGTCGAGGACGGCACGAAGCTCGCCCGGCAGATCCGCCGCGGCGAGGTCGCGACCCCGGACGACGACCTGACCGCCGACATGTACGAGCTCGCGGACGCGCGCCTGGCCGCGGCGGGCTACTCCTGGTACGAGGTCAGCAATTGGGCGCGGGACGACGCGCACCGCTCGCGGCACAACCTCTCCTACTGGCTCGGCCACGACTGGTGGGGGATCGGTCCGGGGGCGCACAGCCACGTCGGTGGCGTGCGCTGGTGGAATGTGAAGCACCCCGCGGCCTATGCCGACCGGCTGAGCGCGGGCGCGTCACCGGCTGCCGGGCGCGAAACGCTCGACGCGAGCACGCGGCAGGTGGAGGACGTACTGCTGCGATCTCGTCTGGCCGACGGCCTGCCGATCGCCTCGATCCACCCGGAGCGGCGGAGCGACGTGGCGGGTCTCATCGCCGATGGCCTGATCGACGGCCGGGCCGCACTGCAGGGCCGCGTGGTGCTGACGCTGCGCGGCCGGCTGCTGGCCGACGCGGTGGTGCGCCGTCTCACCGACGGCTGAGGCCGCCCCGAACCCGCCGCTATTTGAAGAACGGGATGCTGAGCGGGTACGTGTAGTACTCACCCGCGCTAGCCCGCACCGAGGCGATGATCGCGAACACGATCACCAGGATCGGCACCACGATGAACACGATGAAGCCGACCAGCACGAAGGACAGGATCGTCCCGGCCACGTACGCGATCAGCATGGTGAGCTGGAAGTTCAGTGCCGACTTCGCGTGCGCCTCCAGGAACGGTCCGCGGCCCTTGAAGACCAGGAAGACGATCAGCGACGGCAAGAAGTTGAAGAAGATGCCGATCACGTGCGTGAGGACGGCCCAGGTCTTCTCGTCCGCGGGGTTCAGCTGTGCAGCCGGTGTGCCGTAGGCGGGGGGCGGGGGAGGGGTGGCCGACATGATGGTCTCCGTTCCGACGTCGGCGCCGGGCATCCCCGAGCGCTCGGCGTCCATCGTGGCATGCGGCGGCCGCGTCCGCACGTGGCAGCGCGGGCTGTGCTTCCGCAGGGACGACGATGCTCCTCCACAGGCCGCTCAGAGGGCCGAACCCGGCCGATACCGGCGCAACCTCGTCCCGTCGTCTGTCACCCGGTTATGATTGGCACTCAGAGTTGCGGAGTGCCAGGCTCCGCGCGGCGCGCGCGCCGCAGACGGTCGTGCCCGCGGGCACTCGGAGTCCGGCGGGAGGTCGGTCGTATGGTGACGGAGCGCGGTCTCCAGGTCCTGCGCGTGATCGTGCAGGACTACGTCGCACACCGAGAGCCGGTCGGCTCCAAGTCGATCGTCGAGCGGCACGCGTTCGGTGTCTCGGCCGCGACCATCCGCAACGAGATGGCCCAGCTCGAGGAGGAGGAGCTGATCGCCGCTCCGCACACCTCCTCCGGCCGCGTCCCGACCGACAAGGGCTATCGCCTCTTCGTCGACCAGCTCGCCGACCTGCGACCGCTCACCTCAGCCCAGCGGCAGGCGATCGAGACCTTCCTCGGTCAGAGCCCGGACCTCGACGAGGTGCTGGTCAAGACCGTGCGCCTGCTCTCGCAGCTCACCAACAGCGTCGCGCTCGTGCAGTATCCGTCGTTCGGAGCCGCGCGGCTGCGCCACGTGGAGCTCGTCGCCCTCGCTCCGCGCCGGCTCCTGTCGGTGCTGATCACCGACACGGGCCGGGTCGACCAGCGCGTGCTCGAGACCCCGGAGGACATCGACGACGCGCTCCTGGGCGAGATCCGCGCCAAGCTCAACACGGCCGTGCTCGGCCTCGGCCTTCAGCAGGCGGCCGAGACGCTCGGCTCGGTCGCCGAGCGGTTCAGCCCGGAGCGGGCTCCCATGCTGGCGCCGATCGTGCAGACCCTGCTCGAGCAGGTCGGTGCCAACCGTCAGGACCGCCTGGTGATGGCCGGCGCCGCCAACCTCGTCCGCACCGAGGAGGACTTCTCGGGCAGCATTTACCCGGTGCTCGAGGCGATCGAGGAGCAGGTGGAGCTGTTGCGCCTGTTCGCCGAGATGACGCCTGATCCCCGAGGCATTTCGGTGCGCATCGGCCGCGAAAACGCGCCGTTCGGCCTGCAGGAGACCTCCGTGCTCACCAGCGGTTACAACACCGGGGGCGGCCAGGTCTCGCGCCTGGGCGTGCTCGGCCCGATCCGGATGGACTACTCCGGGAACATCACGGCGGTGCGCGCCGTCGCCCGCTACCTCTCCCGCCTCCTCGGCGAGGAGTAGGCCAGACCTCCCGGCCCCGCCGGTTCCCTCGGGCGCGCAGTGCCCGCCCCATCGACCCACGAACGAAGGACGAAGCCACCTGTGGCCGATCACTACGAAGTGCTGGGCGTCGACCGCGACGCCTCCGCCGACGAGATCAAGAAGGCGTACCGCCGACTCGCCCGCGAGCTGCACCCCGACGTCAACCCGAGCAGCGACGCCTCCGAGCGCTTCAAGCTCGTCACGCACGCCTACGACGTCCTGAGCGACGAGCAGCAGCGGGCGCAGTACGACCGCGGCCCGCAGGAGGGCTTCGGCGGTGGCGGTCAAGGCTTCGGCGGCTTCGGCGACATCTTCGAGACCTTCTTCGGACAGGGCGCGCAGGGCTCGTCCCGCGGGCCGCGCTCCCGCCGCGAGCGTGGGCAGGATGCCCTCTTGCGGGTGGAGGTTTCGCTCGACGAGGTCGTCTTCGGCGCGCACCGCGACCTCGAGGTGGACACCGCTGTGCTCTGCGAGACCTGCCAGGGCTCGTGCTGCCAGCCCGGCACCTCGCCGGTCACCTGCGACATCTGCCACGGCTCCGGTCAGATCCAGCGCACGGTCCGCTCGCTCCTGGGCAACGTGATGACCGCCAGCCCCTGTGGCACCTGCCGCGGCTACGGCACCGTCATCGCGACGCCCTGCTCCACCTGCCAGGGCCAGGGCCGCGTCCGCGCGCGCCGCACCATCCCCGTCGACGTCCCCGCGGGTGTCGACACAGGACTGCGCCTACAGATGCCCGGCAGTGGCGAGGTCGGCCCGGCCGGCGGCCCCAACGGCGACCTCTATCTCGAGATCAAGGTCAAGCACCACGACGTCTTCAGCCGCAACGGCGACGACCTGCTCTGCACCCTGGAGGTGCAGATGACGGACGCGATCCTCGGGTCGACCGCGTCGCTCAAAGCCCTCGACGGCGACATCGAGATCGAGATCAAGCCGGGTACGCAGAGCACCGAGATCGTCACCATCAAGGGCCGCGGAGTGACGCGGCTGCGCGGCAGCGGACGCGGCGATCTGCGCATCGGCATCCAGGTCGTCACCCCGACGAAGCTGGGGCACCGCGAGCGGGAGCTGGTCCAGGAGCTCGCCAAGCACTACAAGCCGCAGAAGCCCGCGCTGACGCACTTCCAGCAGGGCCTGTTCTCCAAGCTCCGCGACCGCTTCCTCGGCTGAGCCGTGGCGCACCACTACATCGACGAATCGCTAGACTCCGCAGGTTTCCTCGTCGGCGGTCGGCTGGCGCTCACCGGAGCGGAGGCGCGGCACGCGGCGACCGTCAGCCGGATCCGCGCGGGCGAGAGTGTGCGGGTCGGCGACGGGCGCGGCCTGGTCGCGACCGCGGTGGTGGAGAGCGCCGAGGCGGCGCGAGTGGTGCTCGTGGTCGAGTCGGTTCAGGAGTCGCCGGTGCCGTCACCGCGCCTGGTGCTCGTTCAGGCGCTCGCGAAGGGCGACCGCGACGAACTCGCCGTGCAGGCCGCGACCGAACTCGGGGTCGACGAGGTCGTGCCGTGGCAGGCCGCGCGCTGCATCTCGCGCTGGTCGGGTGCGAAGTCGGGTACGAAGGAGGAGAAGGGGCGGGAGCGCTGGCGTGCCGTCGTGCGCGAGGCGAGCAAGCAGTCGCTGCGCCCCCGGGTGCCCGAGGTCGCACCGCTGGAGCACATCCGCGCTCTCGTCGCCCGGGCGGCGACCGCGCGCGTGCTGGTGCTCGAGCCCTCGGCCGAGGCCCGACTCTCCCAGGTGGTCCCCGACGGGCGGGATCTGGTGCTCGTCGTCGGCCCGGAGGGGGGCATCGCGCCGGAGGAGCTGCGGCAGCTCGCGGAGGCGGGCGCCGAGGCCGTCGCGCTCGGCGGCTCCGTTCTGCGCACCTCGACGGCGGGGCCCGCTGCGATCGCTGTCCTCTCGGCTCGCCTGGGCCGCTGGTGATGCTCCGGCACGACTGGAGTACTCCTGCTCTGCTCGAGTACTCCTGCTCTGCTCGAGTGCTCCTCCACAGGCCCTTGGCAGGCTCGGACGAGCGTGCCGTGGGCGAACGCGGCACCCGCTCCGCTCGGCCCCCGTTTAAGATGACTGCATGAGCGAACCCACCGTCTTCACGCGCATTGTTCAGGGCGAGATCCCGGCCAATGTGATGTTCGAGAACGAGCGCATCCTTGCGATCACGGACATCGAGCCGAAGGCGCCCGTCCATCTCCTCGTCTTCCCCAAGACTCAGGAGTACACCACGGTCGCGGCCCTCGCCGCCGCGGAGCCCGCCCTGCTCGCTGAGCTGGTGCAGGTCGCCCAGTCGCTCGCCGACGCCCACAGCAACGGTCAGTTCCGCCTCGTCTTCAACTCCGGCGAGGAGGCGGGCCAGACTGTCCACCACGTCCACGCCCACGTCTTGGGCGGCCACCAGACGGAAGGCTCCCTTGCCACCGGTTGAGAATGCGGGCGCGAGCCCCGACGAGCGTCCCGCCCCCGGCGTGGACGCGTCCGAGACGACGCGGCGCGTCGTCGCCGTCGACGGAGTCGCGATGGTGCGCCTGCTCGGACCCCAGGACCGTCTCATCCGGGCGGTCGAAGGACGATTCCCCGATGTCCGGGTGCACGTGCGCGGCAACGAGGTGACGCTCGAGGGTGAGCGTGAGCCCGTCACCGCGGCGACGCGCCTGGTGGAAGAACTGGTGCGCATGACCGCGAGCGGGCACGATCTCGACCCGGAGGGCGTGCGCGAGTCCGCCCGCATCCTGCAGAACGGTGGACCGGTGAGCCCGGCCGAGGCGTTCGGCCAGGCGATCCTCACGGCCCGCGGCCGGAGTGTCCGCCCCAAGACGCTCGGCCAGCGCGAGTATGTCGACGCGGTCGATCAGAACACGATCGTCTTCGGTATCGGCCCGGCCGGCACCGGCAAGACCTATCTGGCGATGGCGAAGGCCGTTCAGGCGTTGCAGCGCAAGGAGGTCGAGCGGATCATCCTGACCCGCCCGGCGGTGGAGGCGGGGGAGCGCCTGGGCTACCTGCCCGGCTCGCTCACCGACAAGATCGACCCGTACCTGCGTCCGCTGTACGACGCGCTCAACGAGATGATGGATCCCGAGATCGTTCCGAAGCTGCTCGCTGCCGGCACGATCGAGGTCGCTCCGCTGGCGTACATGCGCGGGCGCACGCTCAACACCTCGTTCGTCGTCCTCGACGAGGCGCAGAACACGACGCCGGAGCAGATGAAGATGTTCCTGACCCGCCTCGGCTTCGGTTCCAAGATGGTCGTCACCGGCGACATCACTCAGGTCGACCTGCCGACCGGCGCCAGCGGTCTTCGCCTTGTGACGCGGGTGCTCGAGGGCATCGACGACATCCACTTCTCTCGCCTGACCAGCGAGGACGTGGTGCGTCACAGCCTGGTCGGGCGCATTGTCGACGCCTACACGGAATACGACCAGCAGAAGCAGGCCCAGCACTTCGAACGCGAGCAAGCGCGCGAGTTCGCCCACCGCGCCGAGCGCCGCGGTCAGACGGCCCGGCCGCCCGGAGACCGCCAGCCTCCGCGCGGCTGAGACCGCCCGCCCCTCCCGAACCGAAGGACAACACCTCCCCGTGAGCATCGAGATCAACAACGAGTCGAGCGTCCCCGTCGACGAGGCCGCCCTGCTGCGCCTCGCCGGCTACGCGCTCGACTCCCTCCACGTGCACCCCGACGCCGAGCTCGCGATCGTGCTGGTGGACGAGGGCGCGATGGAGCAGCTGCACGTGCAGTGGATGGATGAGCCGGGCCCGACAGACGTGCTGAGTTTCCCGATGGACGAGCTGCGCCCCGGTACCGAGGATGAGCAGACCCCCGCGGGGCTCCTGGGCGACATCGTGCTCTGCCCGCAGGTCGCGCAGACGCAGGCCGAGTCGGCCGGCCACTCGGTGCTCGACGAGCTCCAGCTGCTCACCGCTCACGGGCTGCTGCACCTGCTCGGTTTCGACCACGCCGAGCCGGAGGAGGAGCGCGAGATGTTCGGCATCCAGCGCGACATCCTGGTCGGCTTCCACATCGGCGAGCGACGCCGCTAGAGCACGCCGTGCCCACCCTTCAGCTCTTCATCGCCGCCCTCGCGCTCGTCGCCGTCGGCGGCTGGTTCGCTGCGACCGACGCCGCGCTCGGCGTCCTCTCGCGCAGCGACCTGCTCGACATGGCCCAGCACTCCCGCAGTGCGCGCGCTCTGCGCGCCATCGCGGGTGACATGAGCGCCCACGTCAACGTCGTCAACTTCTCGCGGATCGCGGCCGAGACGACCGCAGCGGTGTTCGTCACCACGGTGCTGGTCGTCGAGATCGCCCAGCTCTGGTTGGCGCTGCTGCTGGCGGTCCTGATCATGGCAGCCGTCTCGTTCGTGCTGGTCGGCTCCAGCCCGCGCAGCGTCGGGCGCGCGAACGCCCGCGCGGTCCTCGCCACGAGCGCCTCGCTCGTGCACGTGCTCCGGCTCGCTCTGGGCCCGGTCGCGCACGGGCTTGTGGCCCTCGGGAACCGGGTGACGCCGGGCACCGGGCGCTCGGCGGGGTTCTCCTCCGAGGAGCAGCTGCTCAGCATGGTGGACGAAGCGACCGAGCAGGACGTGCTCGAGCAGGACGACCGTGAATTGATCCACTCGATCTTCGAGTTCAACGACACCTTCGTTCGTGAGGTGATGGTGCCGCGCACCGACATGGTGACGATCGAGGCGACCTCCTCCGTCGGCGCCGGCATGGGCCTCCTGCTCAGCCGCGGCATCTCGCGCCTGCCCGTGATCGGCGACGGCGTCGATGACGTCCTCGGCGTGCTCTACCTGCGCGACGTGGCGCGGCACACCTACGAGCGGCCGGACGGCGCCGACACCGTGGCCGAGCTGGCGCGGCCCGCACTGTTCGTGCCGGAGTCGAAGAAGGCCGACGAGCTGCTGCGCCAGATGCAGCTCGAGTCCAACCACCTGGCTATGGTCGTGGACGAGTACGGCGGTATCGCTGGACTGGTCACTCTGGAGGATCTGATCGAGGAGCTCGTCGGCGACATCTCGGACGAGTACGACCGCGAGGTGGACCTCGTCGAGGAGACGGAGCCGGGCGTGTATCGCGTGTCGGCGCGCCTGCCGGTGGACGAGCTCGGCGAGCTGTTCGAGCTGGACCTCGATGACGACGACGTCGACTCGGTCGGCGGGCTGCTGACCAAGGCCTACGGGCGCCTCCCCGAGCGCGGCGCGACCGCCCGGATCGGCGGTGTGCTTCTCGAGGCCGAGCAGGCGGACCCGCGCCGTGGCACGATCTCCACGGTGATCGTTCGCCGCGATCCCGATCTGGACAGCGCCGGCGAGCCGGGCACCGGACCCGTCGCGATCATCGCGGACGGCGGCACCACCACACCCAGCCCGAGCCAGGTTCCCCGCCGCGGGGCCTCGGGCGACCAGCACGAGGACGCACGATGACCGACAGCACTTCCGCCGCCGCACCCTACCGGGCGGGCTTCGTGTCCTTCGTCGGCCGCCCCAACGTGGGCAAGTCGACGCTGACCAATGCGCTGGTCGGCGAGAAGATCGCCATCACCAGCTCCAAGCCGCAGACCACACGGCGTGCGATCCGCGGAGTGGTGCACCGCCCTGACGGCCAATTGATCGTCGTCGACACCCCCGGTATCCACCGGCCGCGCACCCTTCTGGGCGAACGGCTGAACTCGCTGGTCACCTCGACCCTCGGCGACGTCGACGTGATCGGGATGCTCTTCCCGGCCGACGAGCCGATCGGCCCGGGCGATCGCTTCATCAACGAGCAGCTCGACGCGTTCCCGCGCGCCCGGAAGGTCGCCATCGTCTCGAAGGTCGACCTCTCGTCCAAGAAATCCGTGGCGAAGCAGCTGCTCGCCGTGTCGGAGCTGCGCGACTGGGACACGATCGTTCCGATCTCGGCCGTGACCGAGGAGCAGCTCGACGTGCTGTCCGTCGAGCTGCTGCGGTTGATGCCGGTGTCGCCCGCGCTCTACCCGAAGGAGGCGGTGACCGATGAGGACCTGTTCTCGCGCATCGCCGAATTCATCCGCGAGGCCGCTCTCGAGGGTGTCTCGGACGAGCTGCCGCACTCCCTCGCCGTCACTCTCGACGACATGGTGGAGCGCGAGGACGGATCGTTGATCGACATTTACGCCAACGTCTTCGTGGAACGCGACAGCCAGAAGGGCATCATCATCGGCAAGGGCGGTCAGCGCCTGCGCGAGGTCGGTGCGGTCTCGCGCGAGCAGATCGAGCGCCTGCTCGGGCGCCGTGTGTTCCTCTCCATCCGCGTCAAGGTCGCCAAAGAGTGGCAGCGCGACCCCAAGCTGCTGGGCCGCCTGGGCTTCTGACACCCTCCGACCGACGGCGGTCACCCAGGAGGACGACGCCGCGGAAAGAGTGAACCCCTAGCGTGGACTTCATGCGCATACTCCTGGACCGACCGGCGACTCTGCCGATCGCCGGCGTGTTGCTTGCAGCTCTCGATCTGCTGGCCGTTTTCTCCGGAGTCAGCCCGCCCGAGCAGATCGCGGGCGGCCTTGTGCTCGCCCTGGCCCTGGCTGTCGCCGGGTTCCTCCCCGCCCTGGCCCCCTCGCTCGTCGGGATCGGTGTCCTCGTCGGCGGTGGCGTCCAGCTGGGTGGTCTCTCGGTCGACGGCGCGCTCGTGGGGTTCGTGGTGCTCTGGCAGACCACCCGCAGGGTTGGGCCCTGGACACGAGCGGTGGCGCTTGCCGGTGGGCTGGTCCTGGCCGGCGTCGGCGGCATCACCGTCGCCGGCGAGCTTTCGGGTCCACTCGACCCGTCCGGGCTTTCTCTCCGGATGGAAATCCTCGTGCGGGTCCTGGTGGCCCTCACCGTCGCCTCGGTCCTCGGCGCCGCGCAGGTCCTCGTCCACCTCCTCGCCCTGCGCGCGCCCGTTCTCCGGGGCGACCGGATCGACGCACTGCTGACCCGGATCGTCGGCCCGCAGGATCCGTATGCCGTCGGCATCGCGGGCGGGCAGGCGCTGGTGCTCCTCCTGATCGACAGGGCGCTCGTCGGCTCGGCTGCGGAGCCACTGCACCTTCCTGCGACCGCGGTGCTCGCCGTGGCCCTGGTGCTCCACCGACGCTCGCCCGCGTGGGCCCTGGCAATCGCCTGGCTCGGCGCCGTTCTCCAAATGGGCCTGCACCTGGCTCCCAGTGCCGCCGACCTCGCGATCATGGTGGTGCTCTTCGGCACTGGCGCGTCCGAGTCGCGGCGGGTGAGGGCGGCGGGAGCGGCGTCCGCGGTCGTCGGGGCGATCGTGGCGGCGATATACCTTCTTGTCGTCTTCGAGCTGTTTCGGAGCGACGGATTCGCTCTCATCAGCGTCGGCGGCACCTTCGGCGGCATCCTGGCGACCCTCGGTCTCTCCTGGACCACCGGCCTGCTCTCCCGCTCGGTGCGCCGCGCCCGGGAGGGCCAGACCCTGCGCGCGCAGGCCGAGCAGGAGCGCGCCCGAGCCCAGCGCGAACTCGACGCTGTGGAGGAACGCAACCGGATCGCCCGCGACATGCACGACGTCGTCGCCCACTCCCTCGCCGTGGTGATCGCGCAGGCCGACGGCGCCCGCTACCTCGGTGCCACCAGTCCGGACCAGACCGATGCGGCCCTGCTGACCATCTCCTCCGTCGCCCGGGATGCACTCGGCGATGTCCGCGTGCTCCTCGCCCAGCTGCGGCACTCGGAGAGCGACGGCCCGCAGCCGGGCGCGAGCAATATGCCGGCTCTGCTCGAGAGCGTCAGCGGAGCCGGCGCGCCGATCCGCGCCGATCTCGCCGTCGACCTGGAGGCAGTGCCGCGCGCCGTCGGGCTCGCCCTGTACCGCATCGCCCAGGAGGCGACCACCAACGCCCTCCGGCACGGTCGCCCGGGCTCCCCGCTCGACGTCTCCCTCCGCCAGAACGGCGGTGAACTCACCCTCACGGTGCGCAACGCCCGACGCGCCGACCTCGATCCCGACGCCCTGCCCGGCGAGGGCCACGGCCTGGTCGGCATGCGCGAGCGCGCCGCCCTGGTCGGGGGAGTGCTGTCCGCGGGCCCGGTCGGAGACGACTTCGTCGTCGACGCGCGTCTCCCCTCCTCCCCCTCCCTTGCCCGCACCGCCCCACCCCTCGCCCTCGGAGGCAGCCCCGCATGACCGACACCATCCGCCTCGTCCTCGTCGACGACCAGGCCCTCTTCCGCGCGGGAATCCGTATGCTGCTCGGCTCGCAACCCGACCTCGAGGTCGTCGGCGAGGCCTCGGACGGAGCGGAGGGGGCGGAGCTGGTCGCGAGGTTGACTCCCGATGTGGTGCTGATGGACATCCGCATGCCCGGCGTCGACGGCATCGAGTCGACCCGGCGGATCCTCGCGCAGGCCCAGGAGCGCCGGGTCGAGCCGCCGCGCATCCTGGTGTTGACCACGTTCGACCTCGACGAGGCCGCCGCTCGCGCAATCCGCGCGGGCGCCAGCGGCTTCCTGCTCAAGGACACGGAGCCCGGCTTCCTGCTCGCCTCCGTCCGCACCGTGCACGCGGGGACTGCGGTGGTCGCCGCCTCCGCGACTCGCGAACTCTTCGAGCACTTCGGAGCGGCGGGCAGCGGTCGCGAGACGCCGACCGCATTCACGACGCTCACCGATCGTGAGCGTGAGATCTTCCACCTCGCCGCTCGGGGGATGAGCAACACCGAGATCGCCCGCGCGGAGTTCCTGAGCGAGGCGACGGTGAAGACCCATATCAGCCGCACCCTCGGCAAGCTCGGCCTGCGAGACCGCGTGCAACTGGTGGTCTACGCCTACGAGAACGGCCTCGTCGCCTGAGTGCGACCGCCGGGTGACGGACTGCGGGCGCGGTGCTAGCCTGGCCGTGTGCGCTTCGGACAGCTCCTTCTTCTCCGCCGCGACGAGATCTGATCCTCAGGCCATCCTCGTCGCGGAGTCCGTCGTCGGCTGAACCATCCCTCGCCCGCGAGGTCGATCCGCATCCGGATCCCCGGGGTAGCGAGAATAAACACGTGCGCGAATCCGCGCCGGGAGAGCACCTCATGCTGAACAACCAGAAGCCGTCGCCCATGCCGATCGGCAAGTACCGTCCCTTCCACGAGTTGATCGCGGTGGACCTGCCCGACCGCACCTGGCCGGGCAAGCGCATCACCGCCGCGCCGCGCTGGTGCGCCGTGGATCTGCGCGACGGTAATCAGGCGCTGATCGACCCGATGAGCCCCGAGCGCAAGCGCATCATGTTCGATCTGCTGGTCCGGATGGGTTACAAGGAGATCGAGGTCGGGTTCCCGAGCGCGAGCCAGACCGACTTCGACTTCGTGCGCAGCCTCATCGAGGAGGGCGCGATCCCCGAGGACGTCACCATCCAGGTGCTGACCCAGGCGCGCGACCACCTGATCGAGCGCACCTACGAGTCGATTCGCGGCGCGCGCCAGGCGATCGTGCACCTCTACAACTCCACAAGTGTGCTGCAGCGCGACGTCGTGTTCCGCAAGGACCGTCAGGGGATCATCGACATCGCCCTGGCCGGGGCTCGCACGTGCCGCGAAATGGAGTCCTCCGTCCCCGGCACGACCGTCTACTACGAGTACTCGCCCGAGAGCTACACCGGCACGGAGCTCGACTTCGCCCGCGAGATCTGCGACCGCGTCGTGGCGGTCTTCGAGCCCACTCCCGAGCGCAAGGTCATTCTGAACCTGCCGGCAACGGTCGAGATGGCCACCCCGAACGTCTACGCCGATTCGATCGAGTGGATGAGCCGGAACCTCGCCCAGCGCGAGAACATTGTCCTGTCGCTGCACCCCCACAACGACCGCGGCACGGCCGTGGCCGCCGCCGAGCTCGGCTACCTGGCGGGCGCCGACCGGATCGAGGGCTGCCTGTTCGGCAACGGCGAGCGCACCGGCAACGTCGACCTGGTCGCGCTGGGCGTGAACCTGTTCACCCAGGGCATCGACCCGCAGATCGACTTCAGCGACATGGACGGCATCAAGCGCACCGCTGAGTACTGCAACCAACTGTCGGTGCCGGAGCGCAGCCCCTGGGCGGGCGACCTGGTCTTCACCGCCTTCAGCGGCTCGCACCAGGACGCCATCAAGAAGGGCTTCGAGGCGATGCAGTCCGAAGCCGAGCGCACCGGCCGCAGTGTCGATGAGCTCACCTGGGCCGTGCCTTACCTGCCGGTCGACCCGAAAGACCTGGGCCGCTCCTACGAGGCGGTCATCCGCGTCAACTCGCAGTCCGGCAAGGGCGGAGTCGCGTACCTGCTCAAGACCGACCACGCGCTCGATCTGCCGCGTCGGTTGCAGATCGAGTTCTCGGGCGTCGTCCAGGCCAAGACCGACGCCGAGGGCGGCGAGGTCACGAGCGAGCAGATCTGGTCGGTGTTCCAGGACGAGTACCTGCCGGCGCCGGCCGAGCGCGCCGACGAGAAGTGGGGCCGCTTCGAGCTGCTGCGCACGAACACCTCGAGTGATCTGGGCGGCAGCATCGCGCTGGACGCGGTCCTCCGCGTCGGCGAGGAGCGCGTCTCGGCCAGCTCCCGCGGCAACGGCCCGATCAACGCCTTCGAGGCCGTGCTGGAGCAGCAGGGCGTGGAGGTGCGGGTCCTCGACTACGTCGAGCACGCTCTCAGCGCCGGGGGCGACGCACTGGCCGCCTCCTACGTCGAGTGCACGGTGAACGGCCGCACCCTCTGGGGCGTGGGCGTGGACGCGGACATCGCGACGGCGTCGCTCAGAGCCATCGTCTCGGCCGTCAACCGCGCGTTGCGTGAGGAGGTCCCCGTCCTCGAGCTGGCCGTCGTCTCCGCCTGAGCGGGTGGCCTGGCGCCGGGGGTCGGCGCGGTCAGGTGCGGCGGCGCCAGCGGAGCCGCGGCACCCCGCTGAGTCCGCGCTGCTCCGGCAGGCTCCAGCCGTAGCGGACCGCGAGCAGGCGGATGAGCGTGGTCACGCCCACGGCGAGCGGCGCGGCGAAGTCGATCGTCACGTCGAACCGCAGCGCGAGGACCAGCACGCCCGTCCCCACCGAGGCGGCGACCGCGTAGAGCGAGCCGACGTGCATCAGCGCGATCGGTCGGTTCAGCAGAATGTCGCGCACGACTGAGCCGCCGACCGCTGAGACCGTTCCGACGAAGACGGCCGGCACCTCCGGCACGCCCAGCGAGAGGGCCTTGGTGGTGCCGATCGCACCGAAGAGCCCGAGGGTCAACGCGTCGAGGGCGGTGATCGTGCCGTCAACCCGGTTCAGCAGGTGCTGCAGCAGCATCCCGAGCAGGGAGGCGGTGACCGCGACGATCAGGTAGGCATTGCTGTGCAGCGCCACGAGCGGCGTCTGCAGCAGCACATCGCGGAGGACGCCGCCGCCCAAGCCGGTCGCCGTACCGATGATGGTGACGCCGAGCAGGTCGATCCGGCGGTCACGGAACTCGCCCGCGAACATCGCGCCCTGGAGGCAGCCGATGGCGATCGCGAGCAGATCGGCCCAGGCCGGGATCTGGAACAGGGAGGCTGCCACCTGGACATCGTTCCACGACCGGGGGGCTGCGCTCCCGCCGCGCCGCCCAGCGGACCTCAGGCCGGCTGTCGGGGGTCGGGGGGATAATCGGGGGATGCCCACTTATCGTGACGAAGCCGTGGTGCTCCGCACACACAAGCTGGGCGAGGCCGACCGCATCGTGACCCTGCTCTCGCGCAGCCACGGCAAGATCCGCGCGGTCGCGAAGGGCGTGCGGAAGACCGGCTCCAAGTTCGGCTCGCGGCTCGAGCCGTTCATGGTGGCCGACCTCCAGCTCTACGAGGGACGAAGTCTCGACATCGTCACGCAGGCCGAGTCGCTCGGCGCCTACGGTGCGCTGATCGCTGCCGACTACGACAGCTACACCGCGGCGAGCGCGATGGTCGAGACCGCCGACCGCCTCACCGACGCGGACGCGTCCCTGCAGCAGTACCTCTTGCTCGTCGGCGCCCTGCGCTCGCTCTCCAAGCGCGAGCACGAGCCGGTACTCACGCTCGACTCCTACCTCCTGCGCGCGCTCTCGATCGCCGGCTGGGCGCCGAGCTTCGAGGACTGTGCGCGCTGCGGCGCCCCCGGGCCTCACGGCGCGGTCGTGGTGCAGCTCGGAGGCGTCGTCTGCGCCGACTGCACGCCGCCCGGAGCGCCGCGGGTCGCCCCGGAGGTCGTGGTCCTGCTGGGCGCGCTGCTCACGGGAGACTGGGCCCACGCCGAGACCACCGAGCCGACCACACGATCGCGAGCGAGCGGAGTCGTCGCCGCTTACACCCAGTTCCACCTCGAACGCGGTCTGAGATCTTTGGAGCACGTCACCCGATGAAGCCGTTCACCCATAAGGACGCCGAGCCCTACCGCCCGCTGGACTGGACCGGGATCCAGCCGCCCGAGATTCCGCGCAAGGCCGTCCCCGCACACGTTGCGATCGTGATGGACGGCAACGGCCGGTGGGCCAACTCGCGCGGCCTGACCCGGATCGAGGGGCACAAGCGCGGCGAGATGGCGCTGCTGGACGTGGTGGCCGGTGCGATTCAGATCGGCGTGAAACACCTCAGTGTCTACGCGTTCTCGACCGAGAACTGGAAGCGCTCGCCCGAGGAGGTGCGCTTTTTGATGGGCTTCAACCGCGACGTGCTGCATCGGCGCCGCGACCAGCTCAACGAGTGGGGCGTGCGCGTCCGCTGGGCCGGCCGGAAGCCGCGCCTGTGGGCGTCGGTGATCACCGAGCTGCAGTTCGCCGAGCGGATGACGGCAGGGAACGACGTGCTCAGCCTGACCCTGTGCGTCAACTACGGCGGACGCACCGAGATCGCCGACGCGGTGCAGCGGCTCGCCGCCGACGTCCAGGCGGGGAAGCTGAAGCCCTCCGGCATCACCGAGAAGACGATCGCCCGCGCGCTCTATGTGCCTGAGATGCCGGACGTCGACCTGTTCGTGCGCTCCTCCGGCGAGCAGCGCACCAGCAACTTCCTGCTCTGGCAGAGCGCCTACGCCGAGATGGTGTTCCTCGACCGGCTCTGGCCCGACTTCAGCCGGACGGACCTGTGGGAGGCGATCGAGTACTACTCCGGCCGCTCCCGGCGCTTCGGCGGCGCGATCGACCTGCCGGGAGCGGCCTCGTGATCCGGGTGGCGCTCGTCGGGTACGGGCTCGCGGGCAGCGTCTTCCACGGGCCCTTCCTTGCCGCCGATCCCTCGTTCGAGGTCGTTGCCGTCGCGACGCGTGCTGCCGGGCGCTCGAGGCGGGCGTTGCCGTCGTGATCGACAAACCCTTCGCGCCGAGCACGGCCGACGCGGATGCGATCATCGCCGCATCGGAGGCGAGCGGAGCCGCTGTGTTCGTGTTCCAGAACCGGCGCTGGGACGCCGATCTGCTCACGCTCCGCCGCCTGCTCGACGAAGGGGCGCTGGGGGAGGTCCTCCGCTTCGAGTCGACGTTCGAGCGCTGGAGCGCGCGGAAGACCGGGCGTTGGCAGAGCGAGATCGGCGTGGCCGAGGGCGGCGGGATCCTCTTCGACCTCGGCAGTCACCTGGTCGACCAGGCGCTGCTGCTCTTCGGACCGGCCACCGTGACAGCGGCCGAAACGCGCGTGGCGCACGAGGGCTCGGCGAGCGAGGACGACGCATTCGTCTCGCTCCTGCACGGCAGCGGCGTGCGCTCGCACCTCGCAATGAGCCGCGTCGCTCGGGCGACCGGTCCGCGCTTCCGGGTGCTCGGAACGCGCGGCGCGTTCAGCGTCGACGGCCTCGATCCGCAGGAGAACGCACTCCGCACCGGTGGCGCGCGCCCGGACGACCTGGGCTTTGGCGAGGTCGCACCGGAGAGCTGGGGCGTCCTGGTCGACGACTCCGGTTCCCGTCGCGTGCCGAGTGAACGCGGACGCTACTCCGCCTTCTGGGAGCAGGTCGCCCGCTCCCTGCGGGAGGGAGCCGCGCCGCCGGTCGATGCCCGCGAGGCGCGGGAGGTGGTCGCCGTGATCGAACGGGCACACGCGCTCGCCGCCCGCTGAGGGCACGACACCGACGCGCCCGGCACCGTCCTCGTCTTGGCGATCCGGCTCCGGAGCGTCATCCTCGAGGGGTGAGCACCGCACTACCCGACCACGCCGACCTGCGCGCGCGCTTCGCCGGTGCCCGCGGCTACCACAACGCCTGCACGCTCGGCTTGCCGCCCCGCGAGAGCGTCGACGCACTGCGCGCCGACCTCGACGGCTGGTCGAACGGCGAGAGCACGGCCGCCGGCTACGGAGCAGTCGCCGAGCGCGCCCGGGCCTCGTTCGCCGCGATCGTCGGCGTGCCGGTCGACCACGTCGCGATCGGCTCGCAGACCTCCGCGATGGCTGCCGTGCTCGCCGCCTCGCTGCCCGACGGGGCGCGGGTGCTGTGCGTCGACGGCGACTTCTCCTCGATCGTCTTCCCCTTCCTCGCGCAGGCGTACCGCGGCGTTCTCGTGCGCTGCGTGCCACTGGAGGCGCTGGCCGAGGCGGTCGAGGACGCGGATGACCTCGTGGTCTTCTCTGCCGTGCAGTCCAGCAGCGGTGCCCTCGCCGATCTCGACGCCGTGATCGAGGCGGCCGCTCGCCACGGAGTGCGCACGGCCTGCGACCTCACGCAGGCGGCCGGCGTCCTGCCGGTCGACGCTTCCCGTTTCGACGCGACGCTCACTCACGCCTACAAGTGGCTGTGCTCACCGCGCGGAGTCGCTTTCCTCACCGTCTCACCCGCCTACGCGGCCGAGCTCATGCCCGTTCAGGCCGGCTGGTACTCCGGTGAGGACGTCTGGTCCTCCTGCTACGGACCGGCCATGCATCTGGCCGAGAATGCCCGCCGCTTCGACGTCTCGCCCGCCTGGCAGGCGTTCGCCGGGGCGGAGGCGTCGCTCGCGCTCTTCCGCTCGCTCGACCTCGACGCGGTGTGGACGCACGCGTCCGGCCTCGGCGATGAGCTCTGCGAGCGGCTCGACCGGGAGCCGCAGCACCGCGCGATCGTCTCGTGGCCGGACGCGGGAGGCGCGGATCTAGAGCGGCTGCAGGCCGCGGGCTTGCGCGTCTCAGGGCGCGGTGGCCGCCTCCGCATCGCCTTTCACCTCTGGAACGACGAGTCGGACGTCGATGAACTCGTGCGGGTGTTGACGGGCCCGACCGCGTGACCGGTCAGCGCGCAGGCTCCTCGACGGTGATGTCGGCCACTGTCGCCGCGTAGGCGGCCACCAGGGCGTCCGCGTCGACGAAGGCGCTGCGCCCGTCGGTGCCCGCGCCCATCGCGACACGACGGCCCAAGAGGCGCTCATCGGCGTAGACCGGCCAGGCAGTCGTGGAGCCGATGGGCGTGATGGTGCCGCGCCGGTAGCCGGTCGCCTCGAGGGCGGCGGTCTCGTCGGGGAGGCGCAGCTTGTTCACTCCGACGACCGCGCGCAGTTTCGGCCAGGCGATCTGACGCCCGCCCGGGACGAGTGCGAACAGATAGCCGCCGTCGTGGCGCTTCACCACCAGCGACTTCACGATGTCACCGGGCTCGATGCCGAGCAGCTCGGCCGCCTCGTGCAGGCTCCCGGCGACCGGCCGCTCCACGACCTCGACGGTCAGGCCGCGTGCCGCCGCGTCTGCCTCCAGCCGCCGCGAACCGTCCTCCACAGGCCTGCTCTCGCTCATTTCTGCACCTCTCTGCTCGTCACTCCGCCTTCCCCAACACAGGATCTGGGAGAATCGATACCGATGTCCTCCACTCTTCTGGCCGCCCCGCCCGCGCGCACCGCGCCGGCGCTCCGGATCGGCCCCCTCGACCTCGATGCGCCCGTGGTGCTCGCCCCGATGGCGGGTATCACCAACACGGCGTTCCGCCGCCTCTGCCGCGAGTTCGGAGACGGCCCCGGTGCTGGCGGGACGAGCAGTGCTGGCGTGACGAGCAGTGCCGGCGGGATGCTGTTCGTCAGCGAGATGATCACCTCGCGCGCTCTCGTGGAGCGCACACCGGAATCGATGCGCCTCATCCGGCACCATCCCAGCGAGTCGGTGCGTTCGATCCAGCTCTACGGAGTCGACCCGCGCACGGTCGCCGAAGCCGTGACCATGCTCGTCGCGGAGGACCGGGCCGACCACATCGACCTCAACTTCGGCTGCCCCGTTCCCAAGGTCACCCGGAAGGGCGGGGGAGCGGCGCTGCCGTGGAAGCTGCCGCTGTTCCGCCAGATCGTCGAGGGCGCAGTGAAGGCCGCGGGTGATATCCCGCTCACCATCAAGATGCGCAAGGGCATCGACGCCGATCACCTCACCTACCTCGACGCCGCGCGGGCGGCCGAGGGCGCCGGAGTCGCGTCGATCGCGCTGCACGCGCGCACCGCCTCCGAGTTCTACAGCGGACACGCCGACTGGTCAGCCGTCGCCGCGCTCAAGGAGGCGATCACGAGCGTTCCGGTGCTCGGCAACGGCGACATCTGGTCCGCCGAGGACGCCCTGCGGATGATGGCGGAGACGGGGTGCGACGGCGTGGTCGTCGGTCGCGGCTGCCTCGGACGGCCCTGGCTCTTCGGCGATCTCGCCGCCGCCTTCGCCGGCTCCGACGAACGCTTCCGCCCCTCACTCGGGCAGGTCGCCGCGGCGTTCCGCCGCCACGCAGAACTGCTCGTCGACTTCTTCGACAGCGAGGAGCGCGGCTGCCGCGACATCCGCAAGCACGTGGCCTGGTACTTCAAGGGCTACGCCGTCGGCGGCGACCTGCGAGCACGCCTGGCCACGGTCGAATCGCTCGCCCAGCTCGACGAACTCCTGGCCACGCTGGACTGGGCGCAGCCCTACCCCGGCGAGGCGGCCGAGGGCCAGCGTGGACGCGCGGGCTCGCCCAAAGTCCCCTCGCTGCCGGACCGTTGGCTCGACTCCCGCGAACTCGACGCCGGACAGCGCGACGCGGTCTCGGCCGCCGAGATCCACCACAGCGGTGGATGACCGCGCGCTCTGGGGGTACTCGCTCGTCGACACCGAGCGTTTCCTGCCGGAGGACCACTCGACCCGCCGCTCCGACTTCGCCCGCGACCGCGCCCGGCTCTTCCACTCCAGCGCTCTGCGGCGCCTGGCCGCCAAGACCCAGGTGCTCAGCCCCACGGCCGGTGTCGACTTCGCACGCAACCGGCTGACGCACTCGCTCGAAGTCGCGCAGATCGGCCGCGAACTCGCCACGAGCCTCGACCTCGACCCCGACGTAGTCGACACGGCCTGCCTCGCGCACGACATCGGGCATCCGCCGTTCGGGCACAACGGCGAGCGCGCTCTCAACGGCTGGGCGGAGGGGATCGGCGGCTTCGAGGGCAATGCGCAGACCTTCCGACTGCTCACCCGCCTCGAACCCAAGGTGTTCGGCGACGACGCGCGCCCCTACGGACTGAACCTCACCCGAGCCAGCCTCGACGCAAGCTGCAAGTACCCCTGGCCGGACACACGCTCCGTCGCCGATCCGTCCGGCCGCGCCAAGTTCGGCTTCTACGCCGACGACGAACCCGCCTTCGCGTGGATGCGCCAGGGCGCCCCCGAGGGAGTGCGCTGCATCGAAGCCGAAGTGATGGACCTTTCGGACGACATCGCCTACTCCGTGCACGACTTCGAGGACGCGGTGTTCTCCGGCTTCATCGACGTCGAAGCGCTCGGCTCCCGCGCGGACCACGAGGATCTGGTGCAGTCGATGCACTCCTGGGTCGGCGGCGAAGTCGGCCACGACGAACTAGTGGCCGCCTTCGACCGGCTCGACTCGCTCGACGTGTGGGTGTCCTCCTGGGACGGCTCCCGCCGCGACCAGGCCCGGCTTAAGAACCTCACCAGCCAGCTCATCGGCCGCTTTGCCGCCGCCGCCACCGAAGCGACCCGCGAGGCCCACCAGCACCCCGACCTCGTCCGCTTCGGCGGTCACGTCGTCGTCCCCCGCGAGCAGCAGGCCGAGATCGCCGTGCTCAAGGGGATCGTCGCGACCTTCGTGATGTCCAGAAACACCCGCCAGCCGATCTACGCCCAGCAGCGCGAAGTCCTCACTCACCTGGCCGACACCCTCCTCGACCGCGGCCCCGGCACCCTCGAATCCGGCTTCGCAGAGGACTGGCACGAGGCACGCGACGACGACGCCCGCCGCCGCGTGATCGTCGACCAGGTCGCCAACCTCACCGACCAGAGCGCACTCGCGTGGTTCGAGAGGCTGTGTTGACGTCCACGCCGGTCCCTGCCCGGCGTCGCGCAGGGCCGGGGCGAGCGGGTGGCCAGCGCCGCGCGGGTGAGAGAGGACAGCTCGGAGATTAGCGGCACGGGATCCTCGGAGAGGCCGGGCGAGTGAATCTCCTGGGCACGCTCGCGGGGAAGCGTGGGCCTTGAAACTCGACGCGTAGCCGAAGCGCTCGTCGGGCCGGTGCTCGACGCGGCGGCCGGAGCCGGTGTCGACGGCGCTCACGCCGATCCGCGCGTCGGACTCGCTTTCCAGGGCGGCCACTTCTCCACACCCCGGCTCGGCGACCACCGCGGCCGATACGATAAACCCCATGCCTCGGATCCGACAGTCAGATGTCGAAGAGATCAAGGCGCGGGTGAACATCGGCGACGTGATCGGCGAGTACGTCACGCTGAAGTCGGCCGGAGTCGGCTCCCTCAAGGGCCTCTGTCCCTTCCACGACGAGCGCAGCCCGAGCTTTCATGTGCGCCCGCAGGCCGGTTTCTACCACTGCTTCGGCTGCCAGGAGTCGGGTGACGTCTACAGCTTCATCATGAAGATGGACCACAGCTCGTTCAGTGAGACCGTTGAGCGTCTGGCCGGACGGATCGGCTTCCCGCTGCAGTACGAGGAGGGCGACGGCCGCGCTCCCGAAACCGGTGGTCGCGCGCGCCTGCTGGCCGCCAACGACGCGGCCGAGGAGTACTTCCGCGAGCAGCTCGCGACCCCCGGCGCCGATGTAGGGCGTCGCTTCCTCGGCGAGCGTGGCTTCGACCGCGCTGCGGCCGACCGGTTCGGAGTCGGCTTCGCGCCCGACGGTTGGGACGGGCTCACCACCGCGCTCAAGCGCCGCGGTTTCTCGGAGGAGGAACTCAGCACGGCCGGTCTGGTCAGCAGCAACAACCGCGGCGGCGTCTACGACCGCTTCCGTGGCCGCCTCGTCTGGCCGATCCGCGACGTCACGGGGCAGACCGTCGGATTCGGAGCCCGCCGCCTCCTCGAGGAGGACAAGGGCCCCAAGTACCTCAACACTCCCGAGACCCCCGTCTACCACAAGTCGCAGGTGCTCTACGGCCTCGACCTCGCCAAGCGCGATATCTCGCGCGGGCACCGTGTGGTGGTCGTCGAGGGGTACACGGATGTCATGGCCTGCCATCTCGCGGGCGTCACCACCGCGGTCGCGACCTGCGGCACCTCCTTCGGCGTGGATCACATCAAGGTGCTGCGCCGGGTGCTGGGAGACGACAGCGGAGTCGGCGAGGTCGTCTTCACCTTCGACCCCGATGCAGCCGGCCAGAAGGCAGCGATGCGCGCGTTCCAGGAGGAGCACCGCTTCGCCGCGCAGACCTTCGTCGCGGTCGCGCCGGAGGGCCTGGATCCGTGCGACCTCCGCCTGAACCGCGGAGACGACGCCGTGCGCCGGCTGATCGACGACAAGAAGCCGATGGTCGAGTTCGTGATCCGGCAGCTGCTCGACCGCTACGACCTCGAGACCGTCGAGGGCCGGATCGCGGCGCTGAGGGCGGCGGCTCCCGTCGTCGCCGACATCCGCGACCCGGCGCTACGGCCCGGCTACTCCCGCGAGCTCGCCCGCATGCTGGGGCTGGACATGGCGGAGGTGAACGCTGCCGTGCGCTCCGCGGGATCGAGGCCCCGCTCCTCCGCCCCTAGAACCGGACCTGCAGACGAGAGCCGAGACGGTGGTGGCGCTGACGCCCCGATGGGAACAACCATCGCCGACCTTCCGACCGACGTGGTCACCAGGCTGGAGCGTGAGGCGCTCATGGCGATGCTTCAACTTCCAGAGTCGATCGGTCTCGAGCTCCTCACCCGGGCAGCCCACGCCGCCGTGACGAATGAGACCCTTCGCGTGGTGCGCGACGCCATCGTCCTGAATCTCGAACGCGCGACGAGCCGCGAGTGGATCGACCACATAGCAAACGACGTTCCCACTCCTTTCGCGTCGTTCGTTCGACAATTGGCGGTCGCTCCTCTGCCTGCTTCGGACGAGGTCCGGCTCGTTCGCTGGGCGAAGGGAGTCGCGATCGCAGTGATCGAACGGGACATGCTCCGAGAAATTGCAGACCTGAGGGGCGCGCTGCAACGCGCTTCAGACCCCGTGGTCCGACGGACGATTCAGGTGCGTCTCGCAGGTCTCGAGAACGATAGGCGCGCGCTTAACCCCGAGTAATCTCGAGCGCGAGAAGCGGGCGCATCGGACAGAATGAGCGTGTTGCGGTCGTGTGAAGAAATCGGCCGCGCGCCCGTCCCGGTTCGGGGAGCGCTCCCAACTGTGTTACCACTGAGGAACAGCAATGCGGGCGTCCAGTGTCGTGACGCCACTGCCACAGGTGATCTGTGTGCCGAGAGTCCGCGCGCCACCTGCGCGCCCGCATCCCATCCCTTGACAGGAAGAGGCAGACGGAGATGATTTCCGCATCCACCCGCGGTACCCGCGCACTCGCTGCGACGGCAGGCTTCGCCGCGGTCGCGCTCGTGCTGGCGGGCTGCTCCGCCGGCGGGAACGACTCGTCCGGCGGCAGCGCCGGAGGGGCCCTGACCATCGGCACCACCGACAAGCTCACGGCTCTGGACCCCGCGGGCTCCTACGACAACGGCTCTTTCGCCGTGATGAACCAGGTGTTCCCGTTCCTGATGAACACCCCCTACGGCAGCCCGGACGTCGAACCCGACATCGCGGAGTCGGCGGAGTTCACCTCGCCCACCGAGTACACCGTGACTCTGAAGGACGGACTGAAGTGGGCCAACGGCCACGACCTCACCTCCTCCGACGTCAAGTTCTCGTTCGACCGCCAGGTCGGCATCGCCGCCGAGAACGGTCCGTCCTCGCTCCTCGCGAACCTCGACAGCGTCGCGGCGCCGGACGACACGACCGTGGTCTTCACGCTCAAGTCCGACAACGACCAGACCTTCCCGCAAATCCTCTCGAGCCCCGCCGGCCCGATCGTGGACGAGGAGGTCTTCTCGGCCGACGAGCTGACCCCCGACGCCGACATCGTCTCGGGCGATGCCTTCGCCGGCCAGTACACGATCGCCAACTACGACGTGAACAACCTCGTCCAGTACAAGGCGTACCCGGGATACCAGGGCGTCCTGGGCGCGGCGAAGACCGACACCGTCAACGTCAAGTACTACGCCGACTCCTCCAACCTCAAGCTGGACATCCAGGAGGGGAACATCGACGTCGCGTTCCGCAGCCTCTCGGCGACCGACATCGACGACCTGCGCGGCAACGACACGGTGAAGGTCGTGGACGGACCCGGCGGCGAGATCCGCTACATCGTCTTCAACTTCGACACGCAGCCCTTCGGCGCGACCACCGGAGAGGCCGACAGCACGAAGGCTCTCGCCGTGCGCCAGGCTGTCGCCGACCTGATCGACCGCGACGAGATCGCCGACCAGGTCTACAAGGGCACCTACACCGCGCTCTACTCCTACGTCCCGGCCGGTCTGACCGGCGCGGTCGAGCCGCTGAAGTCGCTCTACGGCGACGGCAACGGCGCGCCCGATGCGGGCAAGGCGAAGGCGACCCTCGAGGCCGCCGGTGTCACCACTCCGGTCACCCTGAACCTGCAGTATTCGAACGACCACTACGGCCCGTCCTCGGGCGACGAGTACGCGCTGATCAAGGACCAGTTGGAGTCGACCGGTCTCTTCACGGTCAACCTGCAGACCACGGAGTGGGTGCAGTACTCGAAGGACCGCTCAAGCGACGTCTACCCGGCGTACCAGCTCGGCTGGTTCCCGGACTACTCCGACGCCGACAACTACCTCTCGCCGTTCTTCATCAAGGAGAACTTCCTCGCGAACCACTACGACGACGCTGAGGTGCAGAGCCTGATCGCCCAGCAGGTCTCGACCACCGACGCCGGCGCGCGCACCGCGCTGATCGAGCAGATCCAGGAGAAGGTCGCGGCGCAGCTCTCGACCGTCCCCTACCTGCAGGGCTCGCAGGTCGCGGTCGTCGGCAGCACGGTGAGCGGAGCCGAGGACACCCTCGACGCCTCGTTCAAGTTCCGCTACGCGGCACTCAGCAAGGGCTGATCACCTCCCTCGCGGCCGGCGCCTCCCCGAGAGGAGGCGCCGGCCGTTCTCCTCGAAAGGCATCACGTGACGACTGCCACGACGGCTGCGGCGACGGCGCCCACCCGGCGACCGCGCGGCTCCGGGGGCGGACTCGGGCGCTACCTGCTCGTCCGCTTCCTGCTCATCATCCCCACCGTCTTCATCCTCGTGACGCTGGTGTTCCTGCTCATGCGCTCCACGGGCGACCCGATCACGGCGGCGCTCGGCGGCCGCCTGACCGCGGACCAGCTCGCGGAGCGCGTGGCCGCCGCCGGCTACGACCGGCCGCTGATCGTGCAGTACTTCGAGTACCTCGGCAAGCTGTTGACGGGCGATTTCGGCACCACCCTGAGCGATAACCGCCCGGTGACCGAGGTGCTGCTCACCTACGGTGCCGCGACCGTCGAACTCGCCTTCTACGGGCTGATCGTGGCATTCCTCGTCGGCATCCCACTCGGCATGCTCGCCGCCTACCACCGCGACCGCACGCCCGACGCGGTGCTGCGGATCTTCGCGATCCTCTGCTACGCGACTCCGGTGTTCTTCGCGGGCCTGCTGCTCAAGCTGGTGTTCTCGGTGTGGTTGAAGTGGTTCCCTGTCGCCGGACGCGCCTCGACGAGTACCGAGCTCTCGCTCCAGTTCCTCGAAACCAAGACCGGTATCTACCTCATCGACGCGATCCAGACCGGCGATCCGGCGGCGATCGCGGATGTGCTCTCGCACGCGGTGCTCCCGGCCGTCGCGCTGGGTCTGCTTACCGCGGGCATCTTCCTGCGCCTGGTGCGTACCAATGTGATCGGCACCCTCGGCACCGACTACGTCGACGCGGCGCGCTCGCGCGGAGTGAGCGAGTTCCGCCTGGTCCGCACGCACGCGTACCGACCGGCGCTCATCCCGATCATCACCGTGATCGGCCTACAGATCGCCCTGCTGCTCGGCGGCGCCGTCCTCACCGAGACCACCTTCGAGTGGAAGGGGCTCGGCTTTCAGCTGGCCGAGTACCTCCAGGCCCGCGACTTCGTGGCCGTGCAGGGCATCGTCGCCCTGCTCGCCGTGATCGTGGCGCTGACCAACTTCATCGTCGACGTCATCGCGGCGCTCATCGACCCGCGAGTGAGGTACTGAGCATGAGCACCACCGCATCGGCGCACCCGCGCCGCCGCCTCGTCGACCGCTTGCCGGTCGTCCGCCAACTCCGTCAAAGCGTCGGTCTCCAGCGGGGGATGCTCGTCACCGGCCTCATCATCACCGGCGTGTTCCTGCTGGTCGCACTCTTCGCTCCGCTGATCGCCCCCTACGGCTACTCGCAGCTGCGCTCGGGCGACGAGTCGTTCGGTGCGCAGGAGCCGCCGAGCGGCGGGCACCTGCTCGGCACGACCGTCGGCGGCTACGACGTGCTTTCGCGGGTGATCTGGGGTACACAGACCGCCTTCCTCGTGATCGTCGTCGCCGTCGTCCTGTCGATCTTCCTCGGCGTGTTCCTCGGCCTCGTCTCCGGCTACCTCGGCGGCTGGCTCGACCGGGTGCTCGTCGTGATCTGCGACGCGATCTACGCGTTCCCGACCCTGCTCCTGGCGATCGTGATATCGATCGTCATCTCGGGCGGCCAATCGAACCTCTGGGCAGGCATCGTCGCCGCGGCGATCTCGATCACGGTGGTCTACATCCCGCAGTACTTCCGCGTCATCCGGGCCGAAACGGTGCGGATCAAGGGCGACGCGTTCGTGGAGTCGGCAAAGGTCATCGGAGCATCGACGCCGCGGATCATGTTCCGCCACGTCCTGCGCAACGCCACGCGCACGCTGCCGCTGATCTTCACGCTCAACTCCTCCGAGGCGATTCTGACCCTCGCCGGCCTGGGCTTTCTCGGCTTCGGCATCGAGCCGACGTCGGCCGCCGAGTGGGGGTACGACCTCAACAAGGCGCTGTCCGATGTCACGAGCGGCATCTGGTGGACCTCGGTCTTCCCGGGCCTGGCGATCGTGCTCGTGGTGCTGGGCATCACCCTCGTAGGCGAGAGCCTGAACGATCTCGCCGACCCGCGCCTGCGTGGTCGGCGCGCAGTGGCGGCCGGTGCCGGCGACCTCGCCGCAACGTCCGTCGTGCCGGGCGGCGTGCTCGCCGCCGACGGTCTGGAGACGCCGGGGCACGACCCCGTCGCCGGAGTGGAGAGGACGCGATGAGCGACCAGCGCACTGTCCGGGACGCCGCCGCGCGTCCGATCGTGGACATTACTGATCTCGAGGTCGCCTTCGCGAGCGACCGCGGAGCCGTTCGCGCCGTCGCCGGGGTCAGCCTCCGCGTCGAGCGCGGTGAGGTGCTGGCGATCGTCGGCGAGTCCGGCAGCGGCAAGACCGTGACGGCGAAGACCATCCTGGGCCTGCTGCCCGAAACGGCGACCGCCTCCGGCGTGGTGCTGCTCTCGAAGAAGGACGGCAGTGCGGCGACCGATGTCGTCTCGGTGCCGAAGGCGCGCCTCCGGGAGCTGCGCGGCACCGACGTCGCGATGGTGTTCCAGGAGCCGGGCACGGCCCTCAACCCCGTCTTCACCGTGGGCTGGCAGATCGCCGAGGGGCTGCGCGCCCACGGCTCCGTCTCGAAGAAGCAGGCGCGGCAGCGCGCGATCGAGGTGCTGCGCACCGTCGGCATCCCGGAGCCGGAGAAGCGGGTCGACTACTACCCGCACCAGTTCTCGGGCGGGCAGAAGCAGCGCGTCGTGATCGCGATGGCACTCGTGCTCGACCCCGGACTGATCGTGGCGGACGAGCCGACCACCGCGCTCGACGTGACCGTGCAGGCGGAGATCCTCGATCTGCTCCGCCGGTGCCGCGACGAGTTCGGCACCTCGATCGTGCTGATCACCCACAACATGGGCGTCGTCGCGGATCTCGCTGACCGTGTCGCCGTGATGTACCAGGGCGAGCTGGTCGAGGAGGCGAGCGTCGCCGAGCTGTTCTCGGCGCCGAAGGCCGAGTACACCAGGACGCTTCTCGCCGCCGTCCCGCACGTGGGCCAGGGCGTCGAACGCGCCCGCGTCCGCGCCCTGGAACGCGCTGAGGCACCCGAGGCCGAGACGCTCGTCGCCGCCGAGGGCCTGCGGATCCAGTACCCCGGCCGGCTCGGCCGCCCCGGCTTCGTCGCGGTGGACGGCGTCTCATTCCGCATCCGCGCGGGCGAGGTGCTCGGCCTGGTCGGCGAGAGCGGCTCGGGCAAGACCACCATCGGGCGCGCCATCGCCGGCCTGACCCCGGTCACCGGCGGCTCGCTGACGGTCCTCGGCAAGGAGATGCGCGGCATCCGCGAGCGCGCCTTCCGTCCGGTCCGCGGTGACATCGGCTTCGTGTTCCAGGATCCGGCGTCGAGCTTCAATCCGCTGCTCACCATCGCCGAGTGCGTGGCCGAGCCCCTGATCGTGCACCGCCGTGCCGGGGACGCCGCCGCGGCCCGCTCGCGCGTCGACGAGCTGCTCGAAGCGGTGCAGCTGCCACGCTCCTACGGCGATCGTTACCCGCACGAGCTCTCCGGCGGCCAACGTCAGCGCGCCAGCCTCGCCCGGGCCCTCGCGCTCGAGCCGAAGCTGCTGATCGTCGACGAGCCGACCTCGGCGCTGGACGTGTCGGTGCAGGCCCGCGTGCTCGAACTCTTCGCCGAGCTTCAGCGGGAGTTCGGCTTCGCCTCGCTCTTCATCAGCCACGACCTCGCCGTGGTCGACCTGCTCGCCGACCGCATCGCGGTGCTCTACCGCGGAGAGCTGGTCGAGGAGGGGACCGGAGCCGAGGTGCTGGCCGCGCCGAAACACCCCTACACGCAGCGCCTGCTCGCCTCCCTGCCCGTGCCCGATCCGGTCGAGCAGGCATCGCGGCGCGAGCTGCTGCGCAGCATCACCGAGGCGGAGCGCCGCGCGTGAGCAGCACCGCTGAAGATCCGGCCCCGATCGTCATCGACGACCTCAGCGTCGAGTACCCGCCACGCGGCATCAGCCGCCGGTGGACGGCCCTGCGGGGGGTGAGCCTCCGGGTGGAGCCGGGGGAGGTGCTCGGGATCCTCGGCGGCAGCGGCTCCGGCAAGTCCACGCTCGCCCGCGTGCTCGGCGGCGACGGCCTGGGACACGACGGCGCCCGCACGCGCCCCGTGATCATCGGAGGGGACGCGACGGTCGCGGGCCACCGACTCCGCTCGCTCCCCACGCGCGAAGTCAAGCGCTTCACCGTCGACGTGGCGCACCTCGCACAGGACGCCGGCGCGACTCTGCGACCCGAGCTGACCGTCTCGGAGCTGATCGCCGAGCCGATCTTCCTCCGCGACCGCCACTACGATCCCCAGGCGGCGGCCGTCCGGGTGGCGACCCTGCTCGACTCCGTGCACCTCCCGCTGTTCCTGCTGGATCGCTACCCGTACGAGCTCTCCAGCGGCCAGCGCCAGCGGGTGGCCGTCGCGCGCTCGCTGGTGCTCGGGCCGAAGGTCCTGATCGCCGACGAGCCGACCTCGGGCATCGACGCGACGGTGCGGGAGTCGATCGTCGACCTGCTCGCCGACCTGCGGAGCCAGGAGGGCTTCGCGGCCGTCGTGGTCAGCCATGACATCGACGTGCTGAGTCGCGCGACCGATCGGATCGCCGTCCTGGTCAGCGGTGAGGTGGTCGCCTACGGGCCGCTGCTGGACGTGCTGGTCGAGGCGCGCCACCCCTACGTCCGCGAGCTCGGAGCGGCATTCGCCGAGTACGAGCGCTTCGATGCCTCCCGGGCTCAGCGCGTCGAGGCGGCTGAGCAGTGAGCGGCCCGCGCGTCGCGGTGCTCCCGCGCCCCAAGCCCGTGTTCACCGAGGCCGTCGAGTCGGGTGGGGGAGTGGTCGTCGAGATCGACGAGAGCCCGGAGGGGCTGCTCTGGCTCTCCTACGGCCGGACGGATGAGCTGGCGGCCGTGCTCGAGGAGCACCCGTCGATTCGCTGGGTGCAGCTGCCGTGGGCCGGAGTCGACGTCTTCGCGCCGGTGCTCGCCTCAGCACGCGACGACCTGGTCTGGACCAGCGCCAAGGGTGCCTACGCCGAGCCCGTCGCCGAGCACGCGCTCGCGCTGATGCTGGCCCTGCTGCGTTCGCTGCCCGAGCGGGCGCGCGCCGACTCCTGGGGGCCGAAGAAGGCGGTCACGCTGCACCGCGCTTGCGTCGTGATCGTCGGAGCGGGCGGGATCGCGCGCGAGCTGCTGCGGCTGCTGAGCGTCTTCGGCTGCCGGGCGACCATCGTTCGCCGCGGCGATGAGCCCGTCGAGGGCGCCGCCCGTACGTTGCCGTCGTCGCGGCTGGCCGAGGCGGCGGCGGAGGCCGACGTGCTGGTCCTGGCCGCCGCCGCGACGACGGGGACCGAGCGGATGGTCGACGCCGACCTACTCGCGCACCTGCCCGTGCATGCCGTGCTGGTCAACGTGGCGCGGGGGAGCCTCGTCGACACCGACGCGCTCGTCGCGGCCCTCGCCGAGGGCCGTCTCGCCGGTGCGGCGCTCGATGTGACCGACCCCGAGCCGCTGCCGGACGGGCATCCGCTCTGGAGCGAGCCCCGCTGCCTGATCACGCCGCACAGCGCCGACACCCCCGAGATCACCGCGCCGCTCCTGGCCGAGCGGGTGCGCGCCAACGTCGCTGCCCTCGCCGTCGGGGCGCCGCTGGTGGGCCGGGTCGATCCGGTCGCGGGCTACTGAGGCGGGGTCGATTTTGCGTTCGCGGAGAGTTTGCTAAAGTAGTAGCGCGCTGATCACCTCCGGGTGATCGGATGATCCTCGATAGCTCAATTGGCAGAGCAATCGGCTGTTAACCGGTAGGTTCTTGGTTCGAGTCCAAGTCGGGGAGCGAAGGGCCCCTAGATTCCGCGGAATCTAGGGGTTTTCGTGTGCCTGCAGGTCCTGCACGTCGCCAAACATCCAGTTCCGCGGCCACCATCGTGGCCACTCTGGCCAGCAACGGTGCTGAGGTCGGCGGTGGCCACCGGTCACTACGGCCAGCCCCGGCAGGACACTGAACACGATTCGTGCTGAGCTGCTCCAGGTCTCCCCGCGAACGCTCGAGGACTGGCGCCTCGCCGAGTCAGTACGGAGGCTGTCAGGTTCCGGCGCCACCGAAGCTGCCGCGCTCGAGAACCTGCACGCACAAGCTCAAGCGCTGCGGAACGGAGACGTCGCTGACATCACGGAAGCGTCGACGGTGACGGAGGCGGCTCGAGTCTGGCTCGCCGAGGTGCGCAGCACGGAGCAGACCACGATGTCGACGGTGGAGACGTCCGAGAACACCGTGAGGACCCTCGTCATACTGAGGTGCCCCATCGCTCGACGCGAAGGGCATCGGCTCGACCGCGAGCGTTCTCGACACGCTGAGCAGGACCACGAACGTCATCACCGTCTCCCACATCGAAGGGTCCGGGCCCGATTCGCGTCGACCGTCGGCGTGAGCCTCGCGAGCGGCACGAGCCTCGCGACGGTGAACCGGTGGTGACCGGCGGCCCGTCGCGGGTCCGCAGGCGTGATTGAGCCTGCCGCAGCGGCCCTGGCGTATCGCGGGATTCCCTGTCTGCCTAGGCAAACCCGAGCTGCTGCTCGGTCACCAGCAGCCCGGAAGCCTGCCCGGCGCAGTGAGCCGAGGCAGAGCATTCGCCTTGCCTATCGGATACACAAACATCGAAGATCCCCCACGATCACGTCGTGGCTGAGTCAGAGGGGCCGAAGCTGTTCGACATCTTCGGCGACGAGTCCATGACCTTGACCGATTCCCGGGAGAGCATCTTCAGCTCCGAAGTCCTAGCTCGCTCGATCTTTGCATCCGCCCGGCAGGCCTGTGCACGGTCGCAGCGGCGGCTGGTGACCGTCCCTATCGTCGACGTGGTGGATGCGATTCAGAGCCTGAATAGGTGGGAAGCCCGTGTCCATCGAGGGCCGCTTCCGGTGACGATGCTGCCTAGCGGCGGAATATTCGCGCTCGCCAGCCTGCGACGCGTCCTCGACAACGTCCAGCACTCCGGCGAGACCCTCGACGTCGTCCTCATTCGCTTCGACGAGTGGGAGGACGTTCCCTGCCCCACGGCAACGCTTCCGCTCATCGAAGACGTCGAGCTCGAGACTGCCGCCCGAGCCGCGCACATCGAGGGTACGAGCACCGGCGATGAGCGGCACCCGCGCGGCCACGCCGCCCATCCCGGCCGTTTCTCCACGAAACCGCAATCCGACACGGAAGGCTCCCTCGCAGAGCAGTCGCGGCCCGCCCTCGAGCGGTCCTTCGTCGTTGGGGCGGGGGAGGAGGTGGAGCTCGCGGGAACGACGTTCCGGACCGAAACGACATATGCCGTCGGGGAGAGGGTCTTCTTGCTCATCGGCCCGCGCGAAAAGGCCTATTAGTTCGTGCCCCGGTCAGCCGACGGCACCCGCGGGACCCTGCGCTCGTTCCTCACCCGCACCGTGTTCTCGAAGCGTATCAACTCGGTGACTGTGACGAAGATCGGCGACGCGGTGGAAGTCAGTCGATGATGAGCACGAGCGTGACGCCGCCGCCTACATGACCGCCATGACCATCTTCGTGTCGCTTGAGAATTCGGATGCTGGCCTGCGCTAAGGCAGATTGCGGGTGCTGGCCGGATTCCCTACTTCTCCAGGCTTTGGGGCTGGCGAGCATGAGACGGCTAAATGTAGGGGGGGGGCGAAGGTGGGTCAGCCCCTCGTCGGCAAAGCACAGGTGCTTGCGCGAAGCGTTGCCGTATCAGAACTCGAACACTGCGGCGATCTCATCGGACAACAGCACTGTGTAGGGGAGGTTGCTCAGTGCGTCAGGTGCAATGGAGATTCCACGAAGTTGCGCAGCCTTCGAGTAATCGTCCCACGGGAATGATCCAGGGTCGGGCTCGTCGCCTTGTATCAGAGTCAGCACCTCTGTGATGACGTCAGCTGACGTTCGTTTCCAGGAGAGCGGCTCCGTGTAGCCGTACTTGAAGGTGACCACGCCACGATCCATATCAAGACGGATCATCGACTCATCGGACAGGCAAAGATACTGAGTCATCTTCATCACCAACGTCGGTCTGGAGTTCCCCGGAGGAGGGTCATCGCGCTCGCAAACGATGACTAACCCCGTCACTGAGAGTTTGGAGAGGTCAAACGGTTGACGTTGAAAGGGTTCGGTATGTCCTCCTCCATCACCGAGCGGGACATACCGAACCCTCTGCGTATCACCTGTCATGCGGGCGAGCACGACAGGTCGACCGCTGCACCATAGCTCGCACCGTAGGGGTGCCATAAGTTCGACAGGCCCACATAGATCTCCCCTCGCCATGCAACTGGATTCGAGTTGGCGCAACCCTTGTGCGGGGTCGCCCAATGTCCGGTACCTGATCCCGGGGTGACTGCGACAGCTGTATCGGTTGCCTGAGTGATCCAGGAGCAACCAAAAGTGGTGCATCCAAGGGCTAGTCCGCCTTACCTTCCCAGCCGCACCCCCACCAGTCGTTCAGCGGAGTCAGCACGGCTCCGGTTGCCTCGGGAGTGGCCTTGTTCACGTCGTCAGAGGCCTCGGCTGCCGGATCGAACCCGAACTGGGCCACGGCTGGTGCGGCGAGGACCAACGCGAACGCTGTCGCGAATACCAGGCCGAGTCTCTTCATTGATGTCATGACGTCTCCACGTCTCCCTTTCATCGTGCCTTGCCCCCGACCCTATGGCTCATCTGAATGCTCGTCTGTCCTTCGTTCGGGGGATAGGCAAGCGGAGCCAAGGTGAGCTACCGCGTGGTGGCGGGGATCCACCTGTAGAGGCGTGGGGACGGAGTGGACCATACCCGCTTCGGTGGACTCGGGATTGCCGGGGTTCCCGAGCTGTACGAGACTACTTTCATGGGTTCAACCCGCAGGAGCTTTACCGAGGAAGACAAGCGCGACGGAAGACAAGCGCGACGCGATCGCGTTGATCATCGACGGCGGATATTCCGTCGCGGAAGTGTCGAAGCAACTCAACGTCAGTGAGACAAGTATCAGAAAATGGATGGCGAAAGCCGCGCCCACCCCGCTGTGCGACGCGGCCGATGTTGGCGACACGCCCTTGACGGAACCCGAGCGTGCCGAGGTGAAACGCCTTCGACGCGAGCGCGCACATAGGGAAAGGCAGATCGACTTCGCAAAAAAGTGTCGACCTGGTTCGCGAACGGCCAGCGGTACTCTGCGCTGGCATCGCTGACTGGGCTGCATCGGCTGAATATCCCGTCGCGTTCATGTGCATCGAATGGGGTGTCTCGAAGTCCGGCTTCTACGCCTGGCTTGGTCGAGCGACCAGTGCGCGCGCTGTGACGGACGAGGCTCTTCTCGCGGTCGCTGGGTCGGCGATATCACCTCTATCACGACCTGGAACGGGTGGGCGTATCTCGCGACGGTCATTGGCGTGTATTCACACTGACGCTCGACGGGCGTCGCGCTGACGAGGAACCATGACCGATATCATCCTGGCGGCGCTGCCCGCTCCCTACGGGACGCAGGCCCTCCTCGCCCAAGCATGGGACGACGCCGGGCCGCAGGTCCTCGCTGTCATCGGTGACGACGGGGTCCTCGCCGACTTCACCCAGGACAACGGCCTGCCTGGCGCCGACGTCCGCTACGACACGTCCGAGTACCCGGACCGGCTCGACGACGGCGACGGCGTCCGCCAGCACTTCACGGAGTTCGGCTACGGCGAGGAGCACAACGTGTTCGTGATCCCGCTCAGGTAGGCCGGACTGGCGGCTGGCGCTCGTTCGTCGTGACCAGTGCTCGCCCATCTGTGAGGCAGCTCGGCCGGCCGCTTCGGCCCTCCTGCCAGCGAAGCGCAGCAGTTGCTGGGCAGCCAGTCGGTGGCGACTGCGCGAAGAAGACCCGAGGAGTGGAGTCCCCGGGCCTTCTTCAACGACCGTAGCGTGTCCCACCGGAGGTTTCAAACCCGGTCGAGAAGCGTGTCCATGTTCATGGCCGCATGGGTCTGATTGGCCAGTTGGAGGCAGTACCTGCCTGCAACGGCCCGTAGAGTGGAACCACCAGATCGGTGCGCAGCAGCGGAGTCTCGATGATTCTGAGTCAACCTCGGTGGCGGCGGCACGAGGACCTACAAGACGGTAGGTTCTTGGTTCGAGTCCAAGTCGGGAAGCGAAGGGTCCGGGACTACACTCTCGGGCCCTTTTTCTCTGCCTGCGGGCGGTCCGCCTCCGAGACACCGCCGCTGGCGCAGACCACAGATCGGAGGCGCGATGCGCGAGGACGTGCTCGCCCTCCTCCGCCGACTGCCCGATATCGAGGCGCCGGATCTGGTCGCCGTCGATGCGAGCGACCGCCTGCTCCTCGGCCTCGCCCCCGAGCGAGGCCGCATCGCCGTCGTAGGCGACGCCTACGGCGCACTGAGCCTCGCTCTCGCCGCCGACGGCCGACCCGTGCGCGTCGTGCAGGACTCGATCACGGCCGAGCGCGCTCTCGCCCAGAACCTCGAGGCGGTGCGCGCTTCCGGAGTCGATCCCGCGCCGATCGACATCGTCGACTCCGTCGCCGCGGCCGTCAGCGATGCCGACACGGTACTCGTCCGCCTGCCGCGCTCGCTCGACGCCCTGGCTGCCCTCGCCGCCGAGACAGCACTCGCGAATCCGGCCGCGACGATGATCAGCGCCGGCCGCATCAAGCACATGACTCGCACGATGAACGACGTGCTCGCCAGGCGCTACGGCCGGATCGACGTCTCGCTCGCCCGACAGAAGTCCCGTGCCCTGCTCGCGAGCGAGGCGCACCACGACCAGCCGCCAGCTCCGGAGCCCGAGCGCCGCCGCCTCGACGAGCTCGACCTCGAGGTTGTCGCCCTGCCCGGTGTTTTCGCCGGCGCACGCCTGGACCTCGGCACCCGGGCCCTGGTCGCCGCGCTCGACCCCGACTCCCTTCCCGCCGGCGCCGCCCTCGACCTCGGCTGCGGCACCGGCGTGCTCGCCGCCGTGCTCGCCCGCGCGCGACCCGATGTCACGGTGACGGCGACCGACAGCTCCCGCGCCGCCGTCGAGTCCGCCCGGGCGACCGCTGCGGCCAACGGAGTCGCCGTCCGCGTCCTCCGAGACGACAACGCCTCCACTCTGGAGCCGTCCTCCGTCGACGTCGTGCTCTGCAACCCGCCGTTCCACTCCGACGGAGCCGTCACCGACCTCGTCGCCCGGCGGATGCTCTGCGCGGCCGGTCGTGTGCTGCGACCCGGAGGCGTGCTGTGGACGGTCTTCAACTCCCACCTCGCCCATCCGGTGGAGCTGCGGCGCGCGGTCGGACCGACCACGGTCGTGGCACGCGACCGGCGCTTCACCGTGACGCGGTCCGTGCGCTCCGGGAGCTGACGCCTCCGCAACCCCCTCCGCGGGCTCAGGTCCCGGATCCGGCGCGCGGGTACGATCTCTCACCGGCGCCCCCGCGCCGAACCCGTACCGTTCCCCGGAGGCCGTCGTGCTCGAAGTCGTCCTCGCCATCACCCTGATCGCCGTCGTGGCGGCCGTTGTTCTCTGGCGCCGCGCGGTCGGCGACACACGTCGTGCCCTCGAGAGCCGGGCCGAGTCGTCGGCGCGGGTCGTGCGCCTTGAGCTAGCCGTCGGAGAGCAGGAGGCGCGACTGCGCATCGTCGGCGAGCTCGAGCAGATCGCCGTCCGCAGTGCCGCGCGTGTCGTCGAGGAGGCCGAGAGCGTCAGCCTCACCATCGACCGCGACCCCGCCGCCGCTGCCCGCTCGGCGCAGCGGGCCGTGCGGGCCGCCGAGGCTTCGCTGGCCCAGTTGCGCCGCATCGGGACCGTCGCCTCGGTCGATCCGGGGGACCTGCCGCGCACCGGCGGCTCCGTCCCGCTGATCGACGACGCCCGCGAGCGCGGGCTCAGGGTGCGCGAGGAGTCGTTCGGCGAGCCGTTTATGCTGCGGGACGGTGCCGAGGTGGCCGTGCTCCGCGTGCTCGAGTACGCGTTCGACTCGGCGCTGGCCGCCGGAGGCCCGGGCACCGAGGTGCGCATCAGCTCGCGCTGGACCACCACGGGCCTGCGCGTCGAGGTGGACGACGATCGCGAGCAGCACGCAGCGGCGGAGCAGGACGCGAGCGCCCTCGACGCCGATCTGCGCTCGCTCACCGAGCGGATCGACAGTCCCGCCCTCGCCGAGTTGCGAGAGCGCGCCGCCCTCTTCGGCGGCGATGTGACGGAGAAGCGGACGCCGGGCGTGGGCCGCAGCGTCACCGCTTCCTTCCCCGCGATCCGCCACCATAACGGCGTGCACGGGGTCGACCTGGCCTGAGGAGGTTCTCGGGCCCGCGTCAGTGCTCGAGCCCGCGTCAGTCCTCGAGCCCGCGTCAGTCCTCGAGGTGCTCTTCGCCGGGCAGCCAGGAGACGCCGGGGCCGCCCCAACCGCGCTTGCGGGTGATCTTCGCGACCGACTTCTGGTAGTCGTGCTCAAGGCGGTCGACGTACAGGACGCCGTCGAGGTGGTCGAACTCGTGTTGGAAGACGCGGGCGAACCAGCCGTCGGCGACGATCTCGAAGGGCTTCTGCTCCAGGTCGACGGCGCGGAGGATCGCGCGCTCGGAGCGGCGCAGCGGGAAGCGCTCGCCGGGGAAGGACAGGCATCCCTCCGACTCCGTGTCGTCGTCGGCCTCGCCGAGCGGAGTCGGCGTGACGAACAGCTCCGGGTTGATCGCGACACCCCGGCGGGGGGAACCGTCGTCGTCGGCGTAGTCGTAGACGAACAGGCGCAGGGGGATACCGACCTGCGGGCCGGCGAGGCCGACTCCGGGCGCGGTGTCCATCGTCTCGAACATGTCGGCGACGAGTGTGCGGAGGGTGTCGTCGAACTCCGTGACGGGAGAGGCGGGCGAGTGCAGGACGGGGTCGCCGACGATGCGGATGGGGAGGACGGCCATGAGGGACAGGGTATCGCCGAGTCGCGCGGTCGCCGGGTCGCCCGGTCGTCGGGTCGCCCGTGAGTCGGAAGACTCCTGGGAGCGATCTGGGTAGGGTCGAACCTATGCCCGCCGACCTCGCCGAACTCCTCAACGACCCGGGGAAATTCATCGGCATCCCGATCGCCCTCGTCGGTGCGGTGTTCCTCGCTCTGGGCGCGCAGTTCCAGCACCGCGGAGTCGCGAAAGTCGAACGCTTTTCGAAGCGGTCCGGCTCTTCCGGGCTCAGCGGGGGCCAGCTGGTCGCGCTGCTCTCGCGGCCGTCGTGGGTGATCGGCACGCTGCTCCTGGGCCTCGCGATCGTCTTCCAGCTGACCAGCCTGGGTTTCGCGCCACTCATCGTGGTGCAGCCGCTCGGAGCCGTCGCGCTTGTGATCACGACGATCGTCAACGCGCGGGTCAGCCATGTGCGACTCAATCCGGCGTCGATCCGGGCCGTCGTGCTCTGCGTTGCCGGCGTGGGCATCTTCGTCCTCGTCGCTGCCTTCAATGCTGTCGACAAGTCGATCAAGACGCCCGAGCTCATCACGATCCTGGTGATCCTCGGAGTGGTCCTCACGGTGTTCGTGATCGCCTTCCGCGTCTTCCGCCGCGGGGCGAAGGCGATCTTCTACATTGTCGGGGCGGGAGTGGTGTACGGCTTCGTCGCGACGCTTGCGAAGGTCGTGCTCAACCGCATCAAGTACGGCGAGTTCGATCCGCTGACCACGGTGTGCATCGTGGCGCTCCTCGCGGCGACCGCGCTCGGCGGCTACTTCGTGCAGAACGCCTACTCCTCCGGTCCGCCGGACCTCGTCGTCGCAGGCCTCACCGTCATCGATCCGCTGGTCGCCGTGGCGATCGGCATCATCGTGCTGGGGGAGGCGGAGTACGCGGCTCCGTGGGCGGTGCCGCTCTTCGTGGTGGCCGGCGGTATCGCCATCTCCGGAGTCTTCCTCCTCGCTAAGCACCACCCGCAGGCGCGCTGACGGCGCGGGATCCCGGGTTGGCAGGACTGCCCTCCCTACAATGGGTCCGCGCCGAGAACCCCGAAACCGAACGACCTCCGCCGATCGCTCCCTTCTCTCCTCGAGCGGCACGACACCGATAGGACCCCGCCCGTGTCAGATCCCCGCGACGCGTCCCGACCGGTGTCGCCCGAATCCCGACCGTTGACGGTCGTGATCGGTTGCGACACGTTCGCCCCCGACGTGAACGGTGCCGCGAAGTTCGCCGAGCGTCTCGCCGCCGGTCTCGAGCAGCGCGGCCACGAGGTTCACATCGTTGCCCCTTCGGCCGATGGCTGGAGCGGCACCCGGGTGGAGACCCACGAAGGCCGGCGGATCATCGTGCACCGCCTCTACAGCTGGCGGTGGTACCCGCACGACTGGTTGCGCTTCGCGATGCCGTGGCGGATCCGCCAGAACAGTGCGCGCATTCTCGACGAGGTGAAGCCCGACGTCGTGCATTTCCAGTCGCACATCATCGTCGGCCGAGGACTCGGCATCGAGGCGGCCAAGCGCGGCATCCGCATCGTCGGTACGAACCATTTCATGCCGGAGAACATGCTCGAGTTCACCCTGTTGCCCAAGGCCGTCCAGGCCAAGGCCGTCGCGATGGCGTGGCGGGCCGCGCGCCGCACCTTCGGCCGGGCCGAAGCCGTCACCACGCCGACCCGTAAGGCCGCCCAGTTCCTCGAGAAGTACACGGGCCTGCGGGGCGTGCGCTCCATCTCCTGCGGCATCGACGCCGACAACTACACGCCTGACTTCACCCCGCGCTCCGGCAACACGATCCTCTTCGTCGGCCGTGTGACGGGCGAGAAGAACATCGACGTCCTGCTGCGGGCCGTCGCCCTGCTCGACCCGGCGCTCGACGCGAAGCTCGAGATCGTCGGTGGCGGCGATCAGATGCGCACTCTCCAGCAGCTCGCCTCGACGCTCGGCATCGCCGATCGTGTCCACTTCACCGGTTATGTCGCAGACGCCGAGCTGAAGGAGGCGTACTCCCGCGCCACCGTGTTCGCCATGCCGTCGATCGCCGAGCTGCAGAGCATCGCGACGATGGAGGCGATGGCCTCGGCCCTGCCCGTCGTCGCCGCCGACGCAATGGCTCTCCCGCACCTCGTGCACAACGGCGAGAACGGCTACCTGTTCGCTCCGGGCAGCGCCGAGGCCCTCGCCGAGCGCCTGACCGCGGTGCTCACCGCCGACGAGGACGACTTCGAGGCGATGAAGCGTGCCTCCCTCCGCATCGTCGCGGCGCACGACATCAACCGCACGATCAGCACCTTCGAGAGCCTGTATCGTGGGGAACCGGTGGCCGATCCGGCCCCCGACGCAGCGTCCGCACCAGCCGCCTCCTGACGGGCGCACGGTCGGTCGCCGCGGGGCGTTAGCTCAGCTGGTCAGAGCAGCGGACTCATAATCCGTCGGTCACGGGTTCAAGTCCCGTACGCCCTACTGAACAGTCCCGATCAGCCGAAGGATCGACACGCGGCTGGCATCCGAGAAGGGGTCCGATCGTGGTGGATCTCGTCGTCGCAGATCTCGCTGCCGTCGTCTACACCTCGGGCCGCGTCTTCGACGGATTAGCCACGGGGCGGCTCGACACCGAGAGCTTTCTTCGCTCCGGCGATCTCTCCGGGGTGACCTCCCGCGCCGATCTGGCGCTTCTGGAGGATCTGAGGGACGCCTCCCGCTTCATCATCGAGAACCGGACGCGCCCGATCGACGCGGACTATGTGCGCGAGATCAACGGCACCCTCACCCGCAGCGGCTCTCTGCACCCCGGTCGGCTCCGCAGCACGACCGATCGCATCGGTGTGTCCACCCGATTCGGTCGGCACGAGCCGGAGGCGGTCGACGAGGCAGGCCTCCAGCGAATCCTCGTTGCGGCGTGCGCGGCCTTTGGTCCTCGCGAGCAGGCCCTCGATCTCTTCGTGAAGATCGCGAAAGCTCAGCCCTTCATGGACGGTAACAAGCGCACCGCGATCTTTACCGCGAACAGCCTGCTCCTGCGTCAGGATCCGCCCGAGCTGCTCACTGTCCCCGTCGACGAGCGGGCCCCGGACTCGGCGCGCCGCTTCAATGACCTGCTGGCGCGCGCCTACCTGCACGACGAGCACGACCCCGTGAAGGACCTGCTTCGTCGCCATGGCTTCCAGCCCGTCCGCCCGCGAAGCATCTGATTCGTCGATTCGTTCACTCGCAGAACAATTCGTCGGCGATGTCTGGTGATTGCGGGGATGCAACCAAGCAAGAATGGTGCACCGCAGCACAGAGTCAAACTTGCTGCGGTTCTCACGAGAATATTGAGAGGAGATGCGGAGATCACTGCGACGGCTGGGATGAGAGCGCTTGCTTCGACTGCGCACGACTCGACTCGATTGGCGATCGTTCGCAGATCGGAGTAGACATCGGTCTACCACTAGTGGTTCCACGAAACTGAGCGGACTCACGATTACGCGGTGAGGTTCGGAACAATGAAGAAGAAACAGACAACGAAGGCGTTCTTTTGTCAGGTGGTTGCTGGGTCGGCGGCGCTTGTGCTTTCCGTCGGCGCCATTTCGCCGTCAGTAGGTGCAGCAGAGATGTCGCCTCCTCGTTCGTCGGCTTTGCCCGGCCAGCCCGATCGCGCCGCCCTTGATGCCGCAATCTCCTCTCTCCCTGGTTCTTCTCTTCCCCGAAGGACGCATCGCGAAGGAGGAATGACCGTCACACACTACGACCTGGGCGATGGGCTCACGATCACCACGGAAGCCGTCGAACCGTCTGCTACGTCGTCGATCGTCGGAGTGTCTCTACTTGGCGGAGGGTGGGACGTGAGCGGGCCATCCTTGGATATGAACAGGGTTGACCAAGGGGTGGCTGCGTCGGGCGGTGCAGCAGGCATGGCGGCAGCCTACATCGCGAGCAACGGCATGTGCGAGGCTGAATTGCGTATTCATGTGCCAGAACTCGGGTATCCGGAGTGTGTGTCATCGTCAAGCCGCCATTGCAGATAAGATAAGGCGTCACGGCGGGTATCATCGTCGCCGCGGTGGCCGTTCCGGTCTTCGCAGTGAAGAATGGGCTCTCGCTGGCGGAAACGGCGGGAGTTGCGGCCGGATGTCTGGTGATCATCTCCGCCCTGTATCTGTTGATGAGTGCCATCAATCGGGTCAGGGGACGGGGCGACGGCGGACGATAGGGGCCTCGTGTGCGCCGCGTCTTCGACGGCGAGAAGACAGCCTGACCATCAATGCTAGGGGACGTTCGTGAACACCGAGTCTTCGTAGTCGAACGACGGAGCGATCTGGACGATGACCTTCGCGGGGTCTGCAACGGAATAGGCCTCGGTCCATGTCACCGTACCGCCGGGCAGGATGACCGTGTTGGGCGTGGTGTTTACGTCGACCGTCTCGTTCCCTGCGTCGAAGATGCGCGACGCTTCGACGCCGCCGGACGCTACCCGGGAATAAGTGGACGGGTCCAGGTTCACGTCTGAATTGTTGGTGATAGTCAGAGTGAACGCGATGTTCGCCGCTTGTGTTGCTCCCGATGCTTACTCGCCCGGAATGTACTCGCCCGGAGCGGACACGCTGATGGCAACGCCGTCGGTGTAGGTGACGGCCGCTCCGAATGCAGAGTTCAGATCGGCCACCGGCGCGGGTTCGGGAGCATCGGGAGCAAAGGACGGATCGGAGGCAGGCGATTCCTGGATGGAACCGAGGGCGAGGCCGGTGATGCTGAGCCACTTCGGGTGTCCGCGCTTGATGAGGGCGATCGCGCCGACGATGACGGCTCCAACGCCGACCGGAATTGCGAGTCCCCAAATGAGGGGAATGATCGAAAGGATGATCGCGACGATGCCGAGGATGAGTGCGGTGAGGGCCAGAGCACTGCGAGGGCGAACGGGCGCGGGCTCCGGGCCGACCTCGGTTGTGGGTACTGGGAAGGGGGGTGCTGTGTCATTCGATAAGTGTTGCAGTCCGGCGACCGTAGAGAATAAGTAGTTTAACTCTTGTCTCTCGCTGACGTCTTTCTTTTCTCGATTCTTCACAAGTCGGTTAAGCCACCACTTCACAGCGAGGTCTCCGGCAACTTCGATTATCGTGCTCTCGTCACGAAGGCGACGTCAGGTTCGTCGGAACTCGGCAGGCCCCGCACGTCGCCCCCGCCGAACCGCTAGCACGTCCCGCCCCGCCGCGCCCGTACTGGCTGCTCCCCGTTCGACGTGGTTGCCTGATCCCGTGCCTGATCTCCCGATGTTCCCGCTCGGCTCCGTGCTCCTGCCGCACATGCCGCTTCCGCTCCGGCTCTTCGAGCCGCGGTACCTGCGGATGCTCGGCGACGTCCTCGAGGACGAGACCCTCGCGTTCGGCGTCGTCCTCATCGAGCGCGGCCAGGAGGTGGGCGGCGGCGACCAGCGGTTCGCGGTCGGAGCCCGGGCGCGCATCCTGAATATCGACGGTGCCGAGTCGTTCGTCACGCTCGACTCGGTTGGCGAGGAACGGTTCGAGGTTGTCCGTTGGCACGAGGACGACCCGTACCCTCGCGCAGAGGTCCGCCCTCTGCCCGATCTGGAGTGGGACGAGAAGCACGCTCCCGCGCTGGCGGCGGCGGAGTCGGCGGTCCGCACGGCGCTGGCCGTGGCGAGTGAGTTCGTCGAGCAGCGCTACGGAGCCGTCGTCGAACTGGCCGAGGATCCGGCCGCCCACGCCTGGCAGCTCGCGGGCGTCGCTCCGGTCACCGAGTTCGACCGGCTGGCGTTCCTCCGCAGCGCGACGATGGAGGAGTTGCTGGAGTCGGTACGTGAGCGCTCGACCGAGGCAACTGAATCGTTCCGGGCCGGCTGGGCATAAATTCGAAGTCCCATCAGCCCTCGAGGCTGACGCCGCGCTCCTCCGCCAGCTTGGCCAGGTCGTCCACGATCACGAGTGCCATCCGCACCGAGCGGTCGCGGCGGTACTCCTCCGCCTCTGGGTCCAGGCGCGTCGTGCGGTCGAGAGTCTCCTCGATCGACTGGGCCAACTCGCGCCAGGCGTCCTGACGCGCGTCGTCGACGAGCGTGGTGAGGTACTCGCGGTCTCGGGCGCGCTGGTGCAGGGAGTCGGCGACCAGGAGCGAGAGTTGCTCGCGGTGATCGAGGTTGTCCACGTCCGCCGAGCGGTAGTCGTGCACGTGGTCGGAGCGGCCGCCCACCGACGTCACGTCGGCGGTGATGGTGCGCAGGCGCTCGGCGGCCGCCTCCGATTCGCGCGCCAGCTTCTCGAGCTCCTCCGCAGCGATAACGGAATAGCGGTCGACGTCGAAGGGCACGTCGGCGCGCAGGCCGTCCATCAGCACGCGGTTCTTCACGGCCATCCGGCTCGCGTACTGCGCGAGCATCAGGCCCTCCTCGGCGGCCTCCTCGACGGAGGCGGGCTCGCGCGACGGGTTCTCGTCGGGGTCGTACGGTTCCATCTTGAACCTGCGTCGACGCCGGAACCACACGCGCGTCACCTCCATCCCGGAGCAGGCGCCCCGACCGCCGAAGCACCCCCTCGAGAGTACCCGGCGGGGAGGAGTCGCGGGCGGCCGACAGGTGTGGCGGTATCTCCGCTGAGGGCAGGTATCGCGTTGACTGGGTGGATGGATTACCGGCGCATCTCGGTCGTCGTCCCCGTGAAGGACGATGCCCGTCACCTCGAGCAGCTGCTCGAGCTCCTCCGCGAGCAGACGCTCGCCCCGTTCGAGATCGTCGTCGTGGACGACGGGAGTACAGATGACAGCGCCGCGGTCGCCCGCGCGTCGGGCGCCCGGGTGGTGCGGCACGACGGAGCCGGGATCCCGGCGAGCACAGCGCACGGCTTCGACGAGGCCCGCGGCGACGTGCTTGCACGCCTCGACGCGGACTCCCGCCCGGGACCGGACTGGCTGGCGCGCCTGGCCGGCCACTTCGCGGATCCGGAGGTCGGAGCGGTCACCGGTCCCGGCCGCTTCGACGAACTCGGCCCCGTTGCCCGGGTGCTTGCGCGGGTCGCCTACATGGATGCGTATTTCGTCCTGATGGGCTCGGCGCTGGCCAACTGGCCGCTCTTCGGCTCGAACTGCGCCGTCCGGCGCTCGGCGTGGGAGGAGATTGCGGAGGAGATGCACCGGCACGACGCCTACGTGCACGACGACGTCGAAATCAGCGTGCACCTGGGGTTGCGGCACCGGATCGTCCTCGACCGTCACCTCGAGGTGGGCATCTCGGCGCGTCCCTTCGGCGCTTTCGCCGATATGCTCCGCCGCTTCGATCGCGCACTGCACACGCTGGCGCGGCACCCGGGCATGGGGTCGTCGCTGCAGCGCTGGACGCACCGTGTGCGCCGCCGTCACCGCGATCGTCTGCGCGCGACGGCCGCGGCGCGCCGCTCCGGCTGAGGCCGCGCCGATTCGCGCAGATCCGGCTAGGCCGTGTCGGGCTCGGGCCGGTGCTCCTTCGGCATCGCCCACACGGCGAGGAGCATGCCCACGGCGAGCACCGTCAGCGCGATGCAGACGAAGCGGGTGCCCTCGGCGAGGTCGGCCGGCGCGGGCACGCCGACGCCCGCCGACGCGTTGACGATCGCGCCGAACACCGCCACGGCGACGGCACTGCCGATGTTCCGGGCGAAGAAGTTGGTCGAGGAGACCACTCCGCGCTCGTTCCAGTCGACGCTCGACTGCGCCCTGATCAGCGTCGGCGTCGCGACGAGGCCCATCCCTGCGCCGATCAGCACGCAGAAGCCCGCGATCTCCCAGAGCGTCGAGGAGGCGCCGAGCAGGATGGTCAGTGCTGTGCCGATCACGACCAGTCCCGCTCCGAGAAAACCCGTGTTGCGGAAACCGATCCGCAGGTAGAGCCGCCCCGACAGGCTCGCCGCAACAGGCCAGCCGAGGGTCATGGCGGCGACCGCGAAGCCCGCGCCGAGGGCGGAGCTGCCCAGCACGCCCTGCGCGAAAGTGGGGAAGTAGGAGGTGATGCCGAGCGTGATCGCGCCGACCGTCACCGAGACCAGGCTGGTCGAGATCAGCACCCGCCGAGTGAGGACCCACAGGGGGAGCACGGGCGCGGCAGCCCGCCGCTCGATCGCGACGAAGCCGACGAACGCGAGGGCCGCGACGACGAAGACGCCGACACCGGCGGGGGAGAGCCACGGCCAGGCGCTGCCGCCCTCGAGCAGCCCGAGGATCAGCAGTGCGGTGCCGACGGCGAGCACGCAGGCGCCCGCCACGTCGATCCGCTGCTTCTCGCCGCGTGCGGTCTCGTGGAAGCTGCGCATCAGAAGGAACGCCGCGAGCAGGCAGAGGGGGATATTGACGAGGAAGATGCCGCGCCACGCGCCGAGGTCCGAGAGCACGCCGCCGAGGGTCGGCCCGACGACGGAGGAGATGCCCCACACGCTCGCGAGATAGCCCTGGGTCTTCGCCCGCTCGGCGACGGTGTAGATGTCACCTGCGATGGTGATCCCCATCGGCTGGATCGCTCCGGCCCCCAGGCCTTGCAACGCTCGGAACGCGATGAGGGCGGGCATGCTCCAGGCGAGGCCGCACAGGAGCGAGCCGACCAGGAACAGGGCGATGCCGATCAGCATGATGGGCTTTCGCCCGATGACGTCTGCGAGCTTTCCGTAGAGGGGAACCGAGACGGCCTGGGCCAGCAGGTAGATCGAGAACAGCCAGGGGAACTGCTCGAAGCCGCCGAGGTCGGCGACGATGGACGGGACGGCCGTCGAGAGGATCGTGGCGTCGAGGGCGACCAGAGCGGTCGAGATCATCAGGGACAGAAGGATCGGGCCGCGCTCTGAGCGCAGTCCGACACTTGCACGGGTGGGGGCGTCGGTCACTCTGCCCAGGCTATCCCCTCGTCGGGGGGTCAAAGCCGCGCGGAAAGGATCCCCTCCGCGCCTGGATAGACTGCACTCATGGAACTCGTTCTCTGGCTCGTCGTGTCCGCCATCGCCGGTGTGGGCATCGTTTCCGGAGTCGCGGCTCTGATCGCCATGACGAGGGCCCCGTGGTCGGCCGATAAGTAATCCACTCCGCGCCGCCTCCGCGCCTGGTCTGTCCCGGCGTTACTCGTGCTTCCGTTCACTCGCCGGACCCTCTGGCCGTTCGAACATGTGTTCGATAGTCTGTGAGTGTACGCCGCGGCGACCGTACTCGCCACGGTGGCCGAGAGACCGGAGACGCGATGATCGAGTGGAGTCCGCTCCAGATGCTGCGCAGCAGCGGGCAGGACGAGTGGGTGATGGTCGACGCGCTGCGCACCGGCAGGATCGGCCTGGTCCGCCGGATCGAGACCGGCCCGTACCGCGAGACCTGGTTCCGGGCGGTGACCTGGGCCGCTGAGCCCGAGAAACGCACGCTCGTCGGTTACTCCCGCTCGATGGACACGATCGCGGCAGCGCTCTGGAAGCACCAGCCGCCGACCGCGCAGGAGAAGGCGTTCCCGGGCTACCCGCCGTCGCGGCCGTCGCCGTGACGTCGACGAGTGGCGCCTCAGCACAGGGAAAGAGAGCACAGGGGAACAGAGCACAGGGGAACAGAGCACAGGGGGAGAATGGCCCGATGCTCCTCGCACTCGTCGGCGGCCCCACCGGGGCGTGGCGAGCGGTCGACCCCGCCAGCGGCGCCGAGGTGGGGAGCGGTCGTGGTCCCGCCGAACTGGCGGCATTCGTCCGCGAGTGGGAGACGGAGCGTCCGCGCTGGGTGTGGGACGACACCGCGCGCTGGTACCCCGCGCTGCTGGCGGCGGGGGTGCTCGTCGCGCGGTGCCACGACCTCCGGTTGGCCCGTGCGATCCTCCGCCGCTCCTCGGCCGTCGCCGGTTCGGCCCTCGCGCGGTCGCCCCTGGATGCGTGGGACGCGGGAGCCGTCGCTCCCGCCGCCCTCGACACGCTGATTGGCTTCGAGGAGGCGGCGGGCGGCTCCGACGAGCTCGACCCCGTCCTTGAGCTGGCCCGGCAGGAGGAGGCGCTCGCGGGAGCCGCGGAGGCCGGCCGCCGCCTCCGCTTGTTGCTGGCCGCCGAATCGGTCGGCGCCCTGATCGCGCGCGAGATCGCCGACGCGGGGTTGCCGTGGCGCGCCGACGTGCACGACCGTCTGCTCACCGAGCTGCTCGGCCCTCGCCCGCTCTTCGGTGGGCGTCCGGCGCGGCTGGAGGCGCTGGCCGTTCAACTGCGCGACGAGCTCGGCGCGCCCGAGCTCAACCCCGACTCGCCGGCCGAGCTCCTGAAGGCGCTTCGACGCGCGGGGCTGCCGGTCGAATCGACGCGCTCCTGGGAGCTGCAGGCGATCGAGCACCCCGCGGTCCCGCCGCTGCTGGAGTACAAGAAGCTCTCGCGCCTGCTGACCGCCAACGGCTGGGCCTGGCTCGACGCGTGGGTGCGCAAGGGGCGGTTCCGCCCCGAGTACGTGGTCGGTGGCGTCGTCACCGGCCGCTGGGCGACATCGGGCGGAGGCGCGTTGCAGCTGTCGCGGCAGATTCGTGCGGCGGTGACCGCCGATCCCGGCTGGAGCCTCGTGGTGGCGGACGCGGCGCAGCTCGAGCCGCGCATCCTCGCCGCACTCTCGGGCGACTCCGCAATGGCTGCCGCGGGGCGGGGTCGCGATCTCTACCAGGGCATCGTCGACGCGGGCGTGATCCCCGATCGGCCCCGCGCCAAAGTCGCGATGCTGGGCGCGATGTACGGAGCGACGAGCGGAGAGGCGGGGCGGCTACTCCCGCGGCTCGCGCATGCCTACCCGCGCTCAGTCGCGCACGTCGAGGCGGCGGCGCGGGCGGGGGAGCGCGGCGAGAGCGTCTCGACGTGGCTCGGGCGCAGTTCGCCGCCCGGGCCGGAGGGTCTGGCGTCCGATGCGGCGCGAGCGCGCGAGTGGGGCCGCTTCACCCGCAACTTCGTAGTGCAGGGCACGGCGGCCGAGTGGGCGCTGTGCTGGATGGGCGAGCTGCGGGCGCGACTGCGCGCTGAGGGCGGCGCGCTCGGCCGGGCGCACCTGGTCTACTTCCTGCACGACGAGGTGATCGTGCATGCTCCCACGGAGGTGGCGGAGCGAGTTGCCGGGATCCTCCGCGAGGCGGCGGTGCGTGCCGGACGCTCGCTGTTCGGCGCGGGCGAGGTCGACTTCCCGGTCACCGTCGCCGTCGTCGACTCCTACGACCGAGCGAAGTGAGGCAGGCCTCCCCGCTCAGCACCAGTGCCCGCTCAGTACCAGTGCCCGCTCAGTACCAGTGAGGAGAGCGGCTGTTCCAACTCGACCAGGCGTTGCACGGTGAGCCGTAGGAATTCTTGATGTAGGACAGGCCCCAGTCGATCTGCGTCGCGGCGTTCGTCTGGTAGTCGGCTCCGGAGTTGGCCATCTTGCTCGCAGGCAGTGCCTGCGGGATGCCGTAGGCGCCGGAAGAGACGTTCAGCGCGTTCCAACGCCATCCGGATTCGCCGTTCCACAGTGGGATGAGGCAGCGATCGACCTGGTCGGATCCCCAGCCGAAGCGGCCGACGGCCGTGCGGGCGTAGGCCTGAGCCTCAGCAGGAGAGAGGCCATCCGATCGCCCCGTGTAACTGCCGAGAGCACCGATGGTCTTGGCGGAGCTGTTGCGCGCGCCTGTCGGGTCGTCGTCGCCGAGTTCGACGGCGCCTCCGCCTCCGCCGCCGGAGGGTGCCGCCGGAGCAGTTCCCGCTGCCGGAGCGGACGCGGCGAGCTGGCGGGCAGCCTCGGCTTCCGCCGCGAGGCGGGAGAGGCGCTGCTGCTCCTCGAAAGCCGACTTCGCGTCCTGGCCGTCGGCGTACTCCTTCTCGACCTCGGCGGTGGTGTTCTTCAACGAGGCGAGCTGGATGTAGAGCTCCTGGCTGTACTTCTCCTGCTCGGCGACCTTCGCGTCCGCGTCGGCCTGGGCGGACCGGGCGGCCGACAGTGCATCGGCTGCGGCCGTGGCCAGTGAGACCCGCTCGCTCCGGGCCTTTTCGGCCTGGGCGGCGAGGGAGACGGCCTGGTTCTCGGTCGACTGCGCCGCGGTCTGTAGGCGACTGGTCTGCTGCGTGAGCTGGGTCATCGTGCCAAGGCGGTAAAGGAGCTGGCTCGACTGCTCGCCGCCGATGAGGAGATTGAGCGTGGCATCGGTGCCGCCGTTGCGGTAGAGCTGCGCGGCGAGGCGGCCGGCCTGCTCCTTCGCGGAGTCGGCATCGGAGCGGGCGGCGGAGGCGCGCTCCTCGAGGGCGCTCACCCGCTGGGTCGCCTCGTCGAGGGCGCTCTGCGCGGCGTCCGCCTCGGCGGCACGGCTGATAGCCGCGTCGGTGAGCGCTGCGGCCTGATCGCGCAGGTCGGCGAGGAAGGCGGTGATGCGGTCGACCTCGGCGGCGGTGGCGCTTTCGCTCGACTTCGCAGCCTCGACATCGGACCACGACGGGTAGTCGGACGGGTTGTACGCGGCGGACGCCGAGAGCGGAGCGGCCAGGGCGGCGCAGAGAACGAGGACCGTGCCCGCTCCCGTGGCGACGAGGCGCCGACGCGCCCGAGAGGGGACGCGGAGGCCGAGGGGGGTGCGAGGCATGCGAACCACCTTAGGCGACAGCACCTGTGCGTGTCTCACCCGTGCCTCTCTCGTCCCGACTGACGGCGCGACGCCCGCGGCGCGGACGCTCCTGAGCGTAGCCGCGCACCCCGCGTGCCGGACCCTCGCCGGTGAGCTCGTCCCGGGCGGCCTGGAGCAGTCGGCCCAGCGCCTCCTTTCGCACCTGGTCGGCGATCGCAGCAAGGCGTCGCTGCGGGTGCGCGGCGGCGGCGCCGTCCTCCGTGTGCTCCGGGCCGCTCCCGGGCGGGGAAGGCTCGTAGGCATCGAGCACGGCGGCCAGGTCGGCGCCGGACAGGCTCGACGCCAGCAGCACCCGGTCCAGAACGTCGTCCCAGTCCTCCTCCGGGGACGCTCCGTCCCCTCGCAGCCACGCGCTCGCCTCCGTCAGGCCGTCGTCGGTGAGGGTGTGCAGGGGGAGGCCGTCGTCGGTGGAGCCCGCTGAGGTGACGAGGCCGCGCTCGCGCAGGCGCTCGAGCGTCGAGTAGATCTGACCGACATTCACCCGGCGCCGGTGCGCGGCGCGGTCGAGCAGCTCGGCGTGCAGCTGCAGGCCGTAGGCGGGGCCGAGCGTGAGCAGGGCCAGCAGGCCGTCGCGGATGGACACGGTGCTCCTCCCGGCGGTCGTTTGAGGGTGTGCGGTGTCCGGCGGCGCGGACGACCCGAGTATAGGCACGCGGCGAGCCGCCTTGACGCAGGTGCACGGCTCCTGCATGATCGGGCGTGGTGGCATGTCCACCGTCAAACTGAAGAAGGCGCACCGCAGGTGTTCCGTGGTCCGGGTCGTTGGGGAAGACGCACCGGGACGAACGGAGGACAGCATGGTGGCGCAACAAACTCGGGGTGTGCTCTTCGTGCACTCCGCCCCCCGCGCGCTCTGCCCCCACCTCGAGTGGGGGACAGGCCGCGCTCTTGGTCGTGCCGTGAACTTCGCCTGGATCGAGCAACCCGTCCTCCGCGGTGCCCAGCGCGCCGAGTTCGTGTGGGATGGTCCGGTCGGCACGGGAGCGGTCATCGCCTCCGCACTGCGCGGCTGGGCGGACGTGCGCTACGAGGTCACCGAGGAGCCCTCTCCCGGGGTCGACGGAGGCCGTTGGATGCACACGCCTGAGCTGGGCATCTTTTATGCGCAGACCGACAGCGCAGGCAACACGGTCGTTCCGGAGGACCGCATCCGCTCTGCAATGGAGCTCGCCGGCGCCGACCCCATCGAGCTGCACCGTGAGCTCCGCCTGGCCCTCGGCCAGGCCTGGGAGGACGAACTCGAGCCCTTCCGCTACGGCGGCGACTTCGCGCCGGTCGTCTGGATGCACGGGGTCGGCTGAGCGGTGCTCGCCTCGACGCCGCTCCCGCGCGGCGTCGCCGATCGGCTGGCACGTGGATCGTCGGCTCTGCCCCGCTACACGGTCCGGAACGCGACTACAGCATTGTGCCCACCGAACCCGAACGAGTTCGAGAGGGCGACCAGCGGTCCGTCGCCGAGAGCGCGGGGGCTGGTGACGACGTCCAGGGGGATCTGGGGGTCCTGGTCGAGGAGGTTGATGGTGGGCGGCGCGGTGCGCTCGTGGAGGGCGAGCACGGTGAAGATCGCTTCGATGGCGCCGGTGCCGCCGAGAAGGTGGCCGGTCGCCGCCTTGGTCGCGGAGACGGCGATGTTCGGGAGGTGGTCACCGAAGACGCGGAGCAGGGCGCGGTATTCGGCGATGTCGCCGACGGGGGTACTGGTCGCGTGCGCGTTGACATGCGTGACGTCGGTGAGCGCCGCTCCGGCCTGTTCGAGGGCGCCGATCATGGCGCGGGCGGCGGCGGAGCCTTCCGGGTCCGGGGCCGTGATGTGGTAGGAGTCGCTGGTGACGGCGCCGCCGGCGAGTTCCGCGTAGATACGGGCCCCGCGTGCGTGCGCGTGCTCTTCGGTCTCGAGGATGAGCGTTCCGGCGCCTTCGCCGAGGACGAAGCCGTCACGGGAGACGTCGTAGGGGCGCGAGGCGGTCGCCGGGTCGTCGTTGCGGCGGGAGAGGGCTTGCATCGACGCGAAGGCGGCGATCGGGAGCGGGTGAACGACCGACTCCGTGCCGCCCGCGATGACGACGTCGGCGAGCCCGAGCTGCATGTGCTCGTAGGCGTTCGCCAGGGCTTCGGTGCTGGAGGCGCAGGCCGACACATCGGTGCGGGCGTAGGCGCGGGAGGGGATGGCCATGCTGATCGCGGCGGCAGCCGCGTTGGGCATGAGCATCGGGATGGTCATCGGCAATACTCGTCGCGGACCGCGCTCGCGCAGGGTGTCCCACGCATCGAGGAGGGTCCACAGGCCGCCGATGCCGGTGGAGTAGTCGACGCCGACGCGCAGCGGGTCGACGTCGGTGATACCGGAGTCGGCCCAGGCTTCGCGGGCCGAGATGAGGGCGAACTGGCTGGAGGGGTCGAGGCGCTTCGCCTCGGGGCGGGAGAGCACCTCGTCCGGACGCACCCTGGCCTGGGCCGCGAAGGTGACCGGGATGTCGTACTGAGCGACCCAGTCCTGCTCAAGGGAGCGGGCACCCGATTCGCCGGCGAGGAGTGCGTTCCAGGAGTCCCGGGCGGTCCCGCCGAGGGGAGTACTGGCACCGATTCCGGTGACGACGATCTTCTTGGTCATGACGAGCTTCTCTGTTTCGTGGGGTGGATGGCGGACACCCCGGCCGGCGATCACCGGCCGGGGCGTACGGGCGCTGACTACTCGGACGCCTTGACGATGAAGGTGACCGCGTCGCCGACCGACTTGAGGTTCTTGACCTCGTCGTCGGGGATCTTCACGTCGAACTTCTCCTCGGCGTTGACAACGATGGTCATCATCGAGATGGAGTCGATGTCGAGGTCGTCCGTGAACGACTTGTCCATCTCGACGGAGTCGGTCGCGATGCCCGTCTCGTCGTTGACAAGCTCGGCCAGGCCGGCGAGGACTTCTTCGTTGGACAGTGCCATGGTTCTCTCCTTGGGGGGTTTCTTCGGGTGTTCGTCAGTGACCGTAGGTCAGTTTAGGGGTGGGGTCGCGCAGGTCAGGGGAGCACCACGACCTGGGCACCGAACACCAGTCCGGCGCCGAAGCCGATCTGCAGGGCGAGTCCGCCGTGCAGTTCCGGGTGCTCCTCGAGCAGGCGGTGAGTGGCGAGCGGGATCGACGCCGCGGAGGTGTTGCCGGTGGTCTCGATGTCGCGGCCGATCGCCACGGTCTCGGGCAGCTTGAGCTGCTTCGCGAGCTCGTCGATGATGCGCATGTTCGCCTGGTGCGGGATGAACGCGGCGAGGTCCTCGGGCTGGACGCCCGCCTCCGCGAGCGCCTGCTTGGCGACCTTCGCCATCTCCCAGACCGCCCAGCGGAAGACCGACGGGCCGTCCTGGCGCAGCGTGGGCCATTCGGCGGTACCGTCGCGGTAGGCGGCGAGCGGGTTGTCCATGCCGACGGTGTCCCACTTGGAGCCGTCGGATCCCCAGACGGTCTTCGAGATGCCGGCGGTGTCGCTGGGGCCGACGACCGCGGCGCCCGCTCCGTCGCCGAGGAGGAAGGAGATGCTGCGGTCGGTCGACTTGACCAGGTCGGACAGCTTCTCGGCTCCGACGACGAGCACGTACTCGGCGAGACCGGAGCGGATGAAGGAGTCGGCCTGGGCGATGCCGTAGGTGTAACCGGCGCAGGCGGCCGAGATGTCGTAGGCCGGGGCCGGATTCGCACCGATGCGCTCGGCGAGCAGAGCGGCCAGTGACGGGGTCTGCACGGTATTGCTGATCGTGGAGACGAGAACGACGCCGATCTGCTCCGGGCGGATGCCGGCCTTCTCGATCGCCTCCAGAGAGGCGGTGGTCGCGAGATCGACCGCGTGGATATCGGCGGAGGCGCGGCGGCGCTCGATGATGCCGGTGCGCTGGCGGATCCACTCGTCGGAGGAGTTGATCGGCTCGATCAGGTCGTTGTTGGAGACGACGAGGTCGCCGCGCGCCGCGCCGATGCCGAGGATGCGGGTGTAGGCGCTGCCGCTGGACTGGGTGAGGGAAGGGGTCGTCATGGGGCTGTCTCCTGCTAGGCGGCGTGCTCGTCGAGGAAGGCGCGGGCGGCGTCCACGTCATCGGGGGTGGTGATGGCAATGCTCGGCACGCCCTTGAGCCCGCGCTTGGCGAGGCCGACGAGCGCGCCGGCCGGGGCCAACTCGATGATCCCGGTGACACCGGCCTCGGCGAACGCCGCCATGCAGAGGTCCCAGCGCACGGGGGAGGCGACCTGGCCGACCAGCAGCTCGAGGAACGCTGCGCCGGAGTCGACGACGGAGCCGTCGCGGTTCGTCCAGAGCCGCAGAGTCGGGTCGGTGGGAGTCAGCCCGGCGGCGACGCCGGCGAGGGAGTCGCGCGCAGGCGCCATGTAGCGGGTGTGGAACGCACCGGCCACCTGCAGCGGGATCACGCGGGTCCCGCGCAGCGGCTCGGCCCTGAGCGCCTCGAGCGCGTCGACCGCGCCGGCGACGACGATCTGGCCGCCGCCGTTGTAGTTGGCGGGCTCGAGGCCGAGTTCAGCGAGTCGGGCGAGGAGCGCCTGCTCGTCACCGCCGAGGACCGCGCTCATCGCGGTCGGCGTCGCGGCGGCGGCGGCGGCCATCGCGCGGGCGCGCTCGCGGACGAACACGAGAGCGTCGGCCTCCGTCAGGACGCCGGCTCCGGCTGCCGCGGTAATCTCGCCGACCGAGTGGCCGGCGATTCCCGCTATCCGCTCGCGGCGCCCGTCCTGCAGCAGTGCGGCGAGGCTGACGAGACCGGCGGAGACGATCAGCGGCTGCGCGATCGCGGTGTCGCGGATGGTGTCTGCATCCGAGACGGTGCCGTGCGCGGCGAGGTCGATGCCGACCGCCTCCGAGTGCGCGGCGACCTGCTCGGCCACAGCGGGCACTCCGAGCCAGGGTGCGAGGAATCCGGGGGTCTGGGAGCCCTGACCCGGGGCGACGACGACGATCACGGTGTCCAGTCTTCCGATCTGCGCTCGCGGGTGCGGCGCGTGGAGCCACTGACAAAGGAGACAGAGCTTGTCGCGGGTCTACAAGATGTCAGCGGCGGGTGGGCTTGCGGCGGACGGCGCCGTCCGGGTCGCTCATCGAGCCGAGGATGAGGGCGGACTGGAGGATGAGCGCCTCGCGGGCTCCCGTCGCGTCCCAGCCGATCACTTCGGCGACGCGCTTGAGCCGGTAGCGCACCGTGTTCGGGTGCACGAACAGCTCCCGCGCGGTCGCCTCGAGCGAGCGGCCGTTGTCGAGGTAGGCCCACAGCGTGCTCAGCAGCTCGGTCGAGTGCGTCTGCAGCGGGCGGTAGATCTGCGTGATGAGGCTCTGCCGGGCAAGCGGATCGCCGGCGAGAGCCCGCTCAGGGAGCAGGTCGTCTGCGTTCACCGGTCGCGGGGCGTTCCGCCACGAGCGTGCCACTGCGAAGCCGGCGAGTGCCGCGCGAGCGCTGCGCGACGCCTCCACCAGGGTCGGCACTTCGTGGCCGAGGACGAGGTGGCCCGCCCCGAATCCGGGTTCGAGCGCCTCCGCGATCTCGAGGAAGGCGACCGGCGGACCGGTCTCCTCCGTGGCGTTCTCGCTCGGCTCCGCCCGGCCGATGACCAGGACGAGCCGACTGCCCTGCACGCCGATCAGCACGTCGGCGTCCATGTGTCGGGCGGTGCGGCGCAGCTGGTCGACGTCGAGCATCTTGGGTGCGGTGCCCACCAGGACGGCGACCTCGCCGTGGCCGTGCCAGCCGAGGGCGGCGATGCGGCTCGGCAGTTCGTCGTCGGCCTCGCCCGTGAGGATCGAGTCGACGACCAGCGCCTCCAGGCGCGCGTCCCAGAGGCCGCGCGCTTCGGCAGCGCGGGCGTAGACGTCGGCGGCGGCGAAGGCGATCTCGCGCGAGTAGAGCAGGATCCCCTCGCGCAGGTCCTCGCCGCCGTTCTTGATCCGGTCCTCGACGACCTCGACGGTCACCTTGATCAGCTGCAGCGTCTGCGTCAGCGACACCGAGCGCAGCAGTTCCCTCGGCGCGGCGCCGAAGACGTCCGCGGCGATCCAGGGTGTAGCCGAGGGGTCGTCGAACCAGGAGATGAACGAGGTGATGCCGGCCTGAGCCACGAGGCCGACGGCAGAGCGCCGGCCGGGGGGCATGCTGCCGTACCAGGGCAGCGTGTCCTCGAGGCGCTTGATCGTCTGCGTCGAGAGCTCGCCCGCGAGGGTGCGCAGCCAGGCGAGGGTCTGCTCCTTCGTGCGCACCGACTCCGCCGTCAGCTCTCGCCGCCCGCGTTGCCCGTGGTGCCGGCGTTCACATCCAGAAGGCGGTACTTCTCGATCGCCTGCACCGCGAGCGAAGGGTCGACCTCGCCGCGCTTGGCGAGCAACTGCAGCGTCCGCACCACGACCGAGGGGCCGTCGATCTGGAAGTAGCGTCGCGCAGCCGCACGGGTGTCCGAGAAGCCGAAGTCGTCCGCTCCGAGCGTCGCGAAGTCGCCCGGGATGAACTGGCGCAGCTGGTCGGGGACCTGGTGCGAGAAGTCGGACACGGCGACGAAGGGGCCCTTCGCGTCGGCCAGCTTCTGCGTCACGTACGGCACCTGCTCGGCGTCCTCGGGGTGGAGGAAGTTGTGCTGCTCCGCCTTGATGCCGTCGCGGCGCAACTCGTTCCACGAGGTGACCGACCAGACGTCCGCCGAGACGCCCCAGTCCTCAGCGAGGAGCTTCTGCGCCTCGATCGCCCACGGCACCGCGACGCCGGAGGCGAGGAGCTGGGCCTTCGGCCCGTCCCACTGGCCCCAGGAGATGCGGTGGATGCCGCGGACGATGCCCTCGACGTCGACGTCCTCCGGCTCCTTCGGCTGCACGATCGGCTCGTTGTAGACCGTGATGTAGTACATGACGTTCGGGTCGGAGTGCTTCCCGCCGTACATGCGCTCGAGTCCGGACTGGACGATGTGCGCGATCTCGTACCCGTAGGCCGGGTCGTAGCTGACGACGGCCGGGTTGGTCGCCGCGAGGATCGGGGAGTGCCCGTCCGCGTGCTGGAGGCCCTCACCGGTCAGCGTGGTGCGGCCCGCAGTGGCCCCGATCATGAAGCCGCGGGACATCATGTCGCCGGCCGCCCAGATCGCGTCGCCCGTGCGCTGGAATCCGAACATCGAGTAGAAGACGTAGACCGGGATGAGGGGCTCGCCCTGCGTCGAGTACGACGTGCCGATCGCGGTGAACGCGGCGAGCGCGCCCGCCTCGTTGATGCCGACGTGGAGGATCTGGCCCTGCGGGCTCTCCTTGTAGGCCAGCAGCAGCTCGCGGTCGACCGATGTGTAGTGCTGGCCGCGCGGATTGTAGATCTTCGCGTTCGGGAAGAACGCGTCCATGCCGAAGGTGCGCGCCTCGTCCGGAATGATCGGGACGACGCGGTTGCCGAAGTCCTTCGAGCGCAGGATGTCCTTGAGGATGCGGACGAACGCCATCGTGGTGGCGATCTCCTGCGTCCCGGAGCCCTTCTTGCCGACCGCGTACGCCGAGTCCTCGGGGAGGTTCAGCTGCGTGTACTTCGAGCGGCGCTCGGGGAGGTAGCCGCCGAGCGCGCGACGGCGCTCGTGCAGGTACTCGATCGCCTCGTCGTTCTGGCCGGGGTGGTAGTACGGCGGGAGGTACGGGTTCTCTTCCAGCTGCGCGTCCGTGATCGGGATGCGCATGGTGTCGCGGAAGGACTTGAGGTTGTCCAGCGTCATCTTCTTCATCTGGTGGGTCGCGTTGCGGCCCTCGAAGCTGCGGCCGAGACCGTAGCCCTTGATGGTGTGCGCGAGGATGACGGTGGGCTGACCCTTGTGCTCCGTCGCGGCCTTCATTGCCGCGTAGATCTTGCGGTAGTCGTGGCCGCCGCGGCGTAGGCCCCAGATCTGCTCATCGGAGTAGCCCTCGACGAGCTTCTTGGCGCGCGGGTCGCGGCCGAAGAAGTTCTCGCGGACGTAGGCGCCGTCCTCCGTCTTGTACGTCTGGAAGTCGCCGTCGGGCGTCGTGTTCATCAGGTCCAGGAGTGCGCCCTCGGTGTCGCGGGCGAGCAGGTCGTCCCACTCGCGGCCCCAGATGAGCTTGATGACGTTCCAGCCCGCGCCGCGGAAGTACGACTCGAGCTCCTGCACGATCTTGCCGTTGCCGCGAACGGGTCCGTCGAGGCGCTGGAGGTTGCAGTTGACGATGAAGTTCAGGTTGTCGAGGCCGTCGTTCGCGGCGACCTGGAGCTGACCGCGCGACTCGACCTCGTCCATCTCGCCGTCGCCGAGGAACGCCCAGACCTGCTGGTCGGAGGCGTCCTTAATGCCGCGGTTGGTGAGGTACTTGTTCGCCTGTGCCTGGTAGATCGCGTTGATCGGGCCCAGTCCCATCGATACGGTCGGGAACTGCCAGAACTCCGGCATCAGGCGCGGGTGCGGGTAGCTGGAGAGCCCGCCGCCCCGGTGCGACTTCTCCTGGCGGAACCCGTCGAGCTGGTGCTCGCTCAGGCGTCCCTCGAGGAAGGCGCGCGCGTAGGGGCCGGGGGAGGCGTGGCCCTGGATGAAGATCTGGTCGCCGCCGCCCGGGTGGTCCTGGCCGCGGAAGAAGTGATTGAAGCCGACCTCGTACAGCGACGCGCTCGACGCGTAGGTCGAGATGTGGCCGCCGACCCCGATCCCGGGACGCTGCGCGCGGTGCACGAGGACGGCCGCGTTCCAGCGGATCCACGCGCGGTAGCGGCGCTCGACGTCCTCGTCTCCCGGGAAGTCGGGCTCGTTCTCGGGCGCGATGGTGTTGATGTAGTCCGTGGTGGGCACCATCGGCACGCCGAGGTGGAGTTCCTTGGAGCGCTTGAGGAGACTGAGCACGACGTCGCGCCCGCGACCCCGGCCCCGCTCCTCGACGAGCGCATCGAGCGACTCGTTCCACTCCGACGTTTCCTCGGGGTCCGAGTCCACGTGACCGACGGAATACGGGTCCTGATCGTTAACAGTCACCCTCGACCTCTCTCTGGGGGCAGATCGTGCCCGAGACATCACTCTCATGAAGCGGTGCGGATCCGCGGATCCGAGGCTCGGATGACGAGCCGCGCGCAGGCACCTCCGTCAGCCTAGCCCGGATACCGGCGGTTCCTTGGAGTCTGCGCGCAGCAGGTCTAGCATTGCCCCTCGTGCTCGCGCGACTCTCGTGCGCACGGAAGGACATCGGACCGATGGCTCTCGAGAAGCTGACCCTGGCTCCCGACTTCGAACTCGCGAACCAGTACGGCGAGCGCATCCAGTTGGGCGACTTCCACGGGCGACGCAACGTTGCCCTGGTGTTCTTCCCCCTCGCCTTCTCCGGCACCTGCACCGGCGAGTTCTGCGCACTGCGCGAAAACCTGGCGCTCTTCGAGCACGCCGAGGTGGAGCTGATCGGTGTGTCGGTCGACTCGAAGCACACACTGCGCGCGTGGGGGGAGCAGCAGGGGTACGGCTTCACCCTCCTCTCCGACTTCTGGCCGCACGGTGACGTCGCCAAGCAGTACGGCGTCTTCATGGAGGCGAGGGGCTACGCGACCCGCGCGACCTTCCTGATCGACAAGGCCGGCGTCATCCGCGACACCTTCATGACCGCGCCGGGCGAGGCCCGCTCGATCGGGGCCTACCGCGCCGCGATCGACGCGCTCGCTCCGGCGCACGTCTGAGTCGCGCTGCGGTCGGCTCGGGACGCCGACTGCCGTAGGATCGAGGCGATCGTCCGCGGGTGTACCGCGGCGGGGGCCTTTAGCTCAGTTGGTAGAGCGCCACGTTTACACCGTGGATGTCATCGGTTCGAGCCCGGTAGGGCCCACGGGAGCGGTCCGCGTCAGCGGGACTGGCGGCGCTTGTAGGGCTTGGGCTGGCCCTTCACGATGGGGGCTCGGCCGGTGCCTTTGGAGGCCTTGGCCTTGCCGCCGGACTTCGGGGCGGCTTCCGGCTCGTCGCCGAGCGACGCGAGTTCTTCCCGGGCGGAAACGAGGCGTCGGCGGCCCGCGGCGGTGAGCGTCGTCGCGGCGGCTCCGGGCTCGAAGAGCGGCTTACCGAGGTCGAGTTCCACGGCAGCGACGGAAGAGTCGAGTTTCTGCCGCGAGATCCCGAGGCGCTCAGCGGCGCGCACGAAGTGCAGCTCCTCGGCGACCGCCACGAAGTGACGCAGCTGGCTGATCTTCATCCCGAACCCTTCACGGCCGCTCGCTGCGGCACGTCCACGGTACGCGGTCCGGGCGGAGGGAGAGACCGCGCCCTCCCTCCGCCCTCGTCAGAACCAGAGGTCGATAGTGAAGTCGAACTCGTCGCCGGCCTGCTCCTGCAGCTCTTTGAGGAGGCGGAAGCCCTCGACCTGGAACCAGCGCCGTTTCTCCTCCGAGCCGAAGAGGCTGGTGTCGAGGTCGGCGTTCTCCCGGAAGAATGTCGCCCAGTCGCGCAGGCGCTTCTTGAGCTCCGGCGTGATCTTCGAATCCCAGTCGACGATCGGCCCCGGCCCGATGTAGTCGTTCAGTGGCCACTTCTGCCCCCAGTCGACGGACAGCCGAAGCGTCCGCTTGGCGGGCTTCGAGACGACCATTTGTGTTCCTCCTCGGGAAGGTCAGGGCAGGTACCCCGATCGAGCGTGGCGCATCGGCGGTCGCTGGCCCAGAGCAGCGCGCTCGACGTCCTCTGAGAGAGCGGTCAGGCATTTCGCGCCAGGCCGGGGTGCGACCGTTGCCGGGCAGGGTCGAGGGGCCTACCCTCACGCCGGTGGGCGGTCCCGAAGCCGTCTGCGGAGAGAGGCCGACGTGGGCGTGCTCATGTACAGCTCCATTGCGTCGCTAGACGGCTATGTGAACGACGCGGACGGCGGGTTCGCGTGGGCGGAGCCGCGGCCCGCGGTGCATCGCTTCATCACAGAGCGGGAGGCGCGGGTGGGCACCTACCTCTACGGGCGTCGCATGTACGAGACGATGCGCGCGTGGGAGCAGACGTGGGAACTCGCCGACGAGTTCGCGTTCATCCGCGACTTCCAAGAGATGTGGCGCGCGGCGGACAAGGTGGTCTACTCGACCACGTTGACGTCGACCGACACGCGGCGCACCCGCCTTCACGCCGAGTTCGATCCGGTGGTGGTCGCCGCGGCGGTCCGGGCTGCCGAGCACGACGTGTCGATCGGCGGGCCGACCCTCGCGCGCCACGCGCTGCTCGCCGGGATCGTCGACGAGGTGCAGCTGTACACCGTTCCGGTCGCGGTAGGCGGTGGCACTCACTTCCTCCCACCCGGGTTCCACGCCCGGCTCGACCTGCGCGAGGAGCACTGCTTCACGGACGGGACCGTCTTCACGCGCTACAGCGTGCGGCGCTGACCCCGCCCGGCTCCTCCGCGCCGACCAGCGCAGTGATGCGATCGGCGAGGCGGGCGCCCTGCGCGCGTCCGGCCCGAGCGGAGGCGGCGCGGACGGTCGGGTCGAGCGAGTTCGGTCCGAAGGCGCGCACCGACTCCTCGTCGGCGTAGAGCACCTCGACGCGCGACGCGGCGAGGGCGTCGAGCTCGGCGGAGGGGATCAGGCCGGCGCCCGGAGTGCCGACTCCGGGGAGCGGGGTGACGATCAGGACCCAGTCGGCTCCCGCGGCGAGGTCGGCGTTGCTGCCGGAGCGCACTCCGCCGTCCATGTAGCGCGCGCCGTCGATGCTGACCGGCGGCCAGACTCCGGGGACCGCGCAGCTCGCGGAGATCGCGTCGACCAGGGCGACCCCGCTCTCGCGGTCGAGCACACGCAACTCGCCCGTGGCCGTGTCGACGGCGGTGATCAGGAGGCGCTGCTCGGGCCAGTCGGCATCGCCCACACGAGCGGAGATGACGGCGCGGCGGGTGTCCTCGGGGAGGGTCTCGGCCTCCAGCGCGAGGGTGCCGATGCGGCGGCGCGCGTCCTGGGGCGAGGTGGCACCCTCGACGGCGGCGGCGAAGAGGGCCTTGAGACGTTCGCCATCGATGTCCGCGCCGATCTCGGCCGACTCCTCCTGCAGCTGCGCCTCGTAGGACTCCTCGAGCCCGGTGCCGGTGCTCAGCTGTGCGGCGACGGCCGAGCCGGCGGAGGTACCGATGAAGGTGGTCGACGGATCGAGCAGGAGGCGTGCCGCCTCGGGGGAGGCGTCGGCGAGTCCGCGGAGAACACCGAGCTCCCACGCGATTCCGGCGAGGCCGCCGCCGGCGAGGACGAGTGCACCAGGCATGGAGGAGGTCCTTTCGTTCATGGTCGGGCGGGATCGACCGTACATCCACTCAGCTCTTCGCGGCTGCGAGCGCGTCGGCGGCGAGACGGACGGAGGCTTCGCGTTCGTTCAGCCAGAGCGGCACCGAGCGGACGCGGAGTCCGGTCAACTCGAGCGCGGGCACGGCCCCTGCGTCTTCCTCGCCGACGAGCCAGGCGTCGAGCAACCCGCCTCCGCTCCGCGCGCCGTAGTGCCGGCCGATCGCCTCGGCCGTGGTCTCGACGCCGATCGCGGCAAGGCACGCGTCGGCCATGCCGCGCACCACCGCACCGCCGATGACGGGGGAGACGCCCACAACCGGGGCGGCCGTCCGCCGGAGGGCGTCGGCGATCCCGGGGACACCGAGGATCGTGCCGATCGAGACGACGGGGTTGGAGGGGGCGACCAGCACGGCGTCGGTGTCGGCGATCGCCGCCAGCACGCCCGGGGCGGGACGGGCGCTCTCGACGCCCTGCTGCACGAAACGGCGGGCGGGAGCGCCGGCGCGAAGGCGCACCCACCACTCCTCGAAGTGCAGCAGGCGCACGCCCTCGCCGGGCAGCTCGACCTCGACGTGGGTCTCGACGTCCTGATCGGACATCGGCAGGAGGCGGACACCGAGCGGCCAGCGCGCGGTGATGCGGGCGGTTGCCTCCGAGAGGGTCAGCCCGTCGCGCAGCATCGCGCTGCGGGCGATGTGGGTGCCGAGATCGAGGTCGCCGAGGGTGAACCACGGCCAGCCGACGCCGAAGGCGGTGAGCTCGGCCGAGACGCGCTCGCTCTCGCCGGCCCGGCCCCAGCCGCGCTCGGTGTCGTTGACGCCGCCGAGCGCGTACGTGAGCGAGTCGAGGTCGGGGCACACCTTCAGGCCGGTGAGCCACAGGTCGTCGCCGGTGTTGACAACAACGGTGATCTCGCTCGCCTCGCCGCCGGCGGCCTCGAGATCGCGGAGGTGCTCGCGGACGGCGGACGTGAAGCGGGCGCCGCCGACGCCTCCGGCCAGGATCGTGATGCGCATCCGCTTACGCTAGCGGCACCGATGGATTCCGCTCCGCCTGAGCTGTGATGCTGCGGATCCGCGCCGGAAACACCGGAGAAACCTCGGACCTGGACGATGAAGACCTGTTAGATGAAGACCTGTTAGATGAAGGCCAGGCCAAGGAAGGCCTGCCCCTGGAGGTACTGATGACCATCGTCCGCGCAGCGATCACCCAGACGACCTGGACCGGCGATAAGGAGTCGATGCTCGACAAGCACGAGCAGATGGCCCGGGACGCCGCGGCCGACGGCGCGCAGATCGTCTGCTTCCAAGAGCTGTTCTACGGCCCCTATTTCGGGATCACGCAGGACAAGAAGTACTACCGCTATGCGGAGCCGGCCGACGGAATGATCGTGCAGCGGTTCGCGGCCCTGGCGAAGGAGCTCGGAGTGGTGATGATCCTCCCGATCTACGAGGAGGAGCAGACCGGCGTCTACTACAACACCGCGGTCGTGGTGGACGCGGACGGCACGATCCTCGGGAAATACCGCAAGCACCACATTCCTCACCTCGACCGGTTCTGGGAGAAGTTCTACTTTCGCCCCGGAAATCTCGGCTTCCCGGTCTTCGACACGGCGGTCGGCAAGGTCGGCGTGCACATTTGCTACGACCGTCACTTCCCGGAAGGCTGGCGCGAGCTGGGGCTGAACGGCGCGCACCTGGTCTTCAACCCCAACGCGACCAAGCCCGGCCTGTCGAACCGGCTGTGGGAGGTTGAGGGCCCGGCGGCTGCGGTGGCGAACGGCTACTTCGTGCTTCAGCCCAACCGGGTCGGCCGCGAGGACAACGAGTACGGCGAGCTGGCGGTCGACTTCTACGGCACCAGTCAGGTCATCGATCCGCGCGGGAACTTCGTCGGCGAGCGGGGCTCGGGCGACGCGGAGGAGATCCTGATCCGCGACCTGGAGATGGACATGGTGCAGCAGATGCGCGACGACTGGCAGTTCTACCGGGACCGCCGGCCGGAGTCGTACACCAGCATCCCGAAGCCGTGACCGCAGTTCGAGACGGGGAAAACCGATGAAGACCCTCATCACGGGCGGGACCGTCGTCAACGCGACCGGCGCCGGAGCCGCCGATGTTCTGATCGACGGGGAGACGATCGCCGCGGTGCTCGCTCCCGGCTCCACTCTGCTGGGCTTCGACCTTGCCGCGAACGTGGATCGGGTGATCGACGCGAGCGGCAAGTATGTGATTCCGGGCGGAATCGACGCGCATACCCACATGGAGATGCCGTTCGGCGGCACCTTCGCCTCGGACACCTTCGAGACCGGCACGCGGGCGGCGGCCTGGGGCGGCACGACGTCGATCGTCGACTTCGTGGTGCAGTACCCGGGCGAGAGTGTCGTGGACCGCTTCCAGGCCTGGCAGGAGAAGGCGGCGGGCAATTGCGCGATTGACTACGGCTTCCACCAGATCCTCTCCGACGTGCAGGACTCCTCGCTCGTCGCGATGGACGAGCTGATGCGCGAGGGAGTGACCAGCTTCAAGCTGTTCATGGCCTACAAGGGCGTGTTCCTCTCGGACGATGGGCAGATCCTTCGGGCTTTCCAGAAGGGCGCCGACATCGGCGCGATGATGATGATGCATGCCGAGAACGGCGCGCTCATTGACGAGCTGGTGAAGCAGACCCTCGCCGCGGGGACCATCTCGCCGTACTTCCACGGCACGTCGCGGCCGTGGCAGGCGGAGGAGGAGGCGACACACCGGGCGATCATGATCGCCGACCTCACCGGCGCGCCGCTGTACGTGGTGCACGTCTCCGCGAAGCAGGCGGTGGAGCAGATCGCGCAGGCCCGCGACCGCGGGATGAATGTCTTCGGCGAGACCTGCCCGCAGTATCTCTACCTCTCGCTCGAGGAGCAGCTCGGCGCTTCCTCTCCGGAGTGGGGGAGCTTCGAGGGCGCGAAGTGGGTATGTTCCACTCCGCTGCGCTCGAGGGCCGAGGGGCACCAGCACCACATGTGGCAGTCGCTGCGCACCAACGACATCCAGATGGTCTCGACCGACCACTGCCCCTTCTGCATGAAGGGCCAGAAGGATCTGGGGCTCGGCGACTTCTCGAGGATCCCCAACGGCATCGGCTCGGTCGAGCACCGGATGGACCTGATGTATCAGGGCGTGGTGTCCGGGCAGATCAGCCTGCCGCGCTGGGTCGAGCTCACCTCGACCACTCCCGCGCGAATGTTCGGCATGTACGGGAAGAAGGGCGTCCTCCAGCCCGGCGCCGACGGCGATGTCGTCGTCTACGACCCGCACGGGCACACCTCGATCGGAATCGGCGAGGGACGCAGTCACCATATGAACATGGACTACTCGGCGTGGGAGGGCTTCGAGATTGACGGGCACGTCGACACGGTGATCTCCCGGGGCACGGTCGTCGTCGACGGCGGCTCCTACGTCGGCGCGAAGGGCGATGGGCGCTACATCCCCCGCGGCCTCTCGCAGTACCTGATCTGAACCAGTACCTGATCTGAACCAGTACCTGATCTGAGAAGGAACCTCATGGATTTCGGAGTCGTCCTCCAGACCAACCCGCCCGCCTCGCGCACTGTCGCGCTCGCCGTGCTCGCCGAGACGCACGGCTTCGACTACGCGTGGACCTTCGACTCGCACCTGCTCTGGCAGGAGCCCTACGTGATCTACTCGCAGATCCTCGAGCGGACGCACCGGATCACGGTCGGCCCGATGGTGACCAACCCCGCTACGCGCGACTGGACCGTGATCGCCTCGCTGCACGCGACGCTGAACGAGATGTACGGCAACCGCACCGTCTGCGGGATCGGCCGCGGCGACTCCGCGGTGAGGGTGACCGGAGGCGCCCCGACGACGCTGAAGACGCTGCGGGAGTCGATCCACGTGATCCGCGAGCTGGCCAACTCTCGCCCGGTCGAGCACCACGGGCAGACCTTGCAGTTCCCGTGGAGTCGGGGCTCGTCGCTCGAGGTGTGGGTCGCCGCGTACGGCCCGCTCGCGCTGAAGCTGGCGGGCGAGGTCGGCGACGGATTCATCCTGCAGCTGGCCGACGTGGACATCGCGCGCTGGATGATCGGCGCGGTGAAGGAATCGGCGGCGAACGCCGGCCGGGATCCCGAGACGCTGCAGTTCTGCGTCGCAGCGCCGATGTACATCGGCACCGATCGCGAGCACATGCGCGATCAGTGCCGCTGGTTCGGCGGGATGGTCGGTAACCACGTCGCCGACATCGTGGGCCGCTACGGCGCCTCCGGAGCGGTGCCGCAGGCGCTGACCGACTACATCGCCGGGCGTGAGGGCTACGACTACAACGAGCACGGGCGTGCCGGGAACAGCCACGCGTCCTTCGTGCCGGACGAGATCGTCGAGCGCTTCTGCGTGCTCGGGACCGCGGAGGAGCACATCGAGAAGCTCCGGGCGCTCGCCGATATCGGCGTCACGCAGTTCGCGGGCTACCTTCAGCACGACAACAAGGAGGAGACCCTGCGCGTGTACGGCGAGCGGATCATCCCCGAGCTTCGCGAACACATCGTGGCCCGCGCGTGAGGTGAGCCCTGAGCCGACGAGCCCTGAGTAGACTGGATCCTCGTGACTACTTTCAAGAAGACGCCGTTCACCGTGAACGTGCGCGACCTCGTGAGGCGACCGGGCGAGATGCGCGAGCACCGCCTCGAGCTCGAGGCGCCGGAGCAGTTCGGCGAGGGGATCGTCGCAGTCCGCCGGGGATCGGCCGTCGACCTGGACGTCCGGCTCGAGTCCGTGCACGAGGGCATCCTGGCCAGTGTCGAGGTGTCGGCCGAGGCCGACGGCGAGTGCAGCCGGTGCCTGAGGGACATCTCCCTGCCTGTCGATGTCGAGTTCCAGGAACTTTTCGCGTACTCTTCTGACGAAGCTTTCGACTATGAGGTTCACGACGACCACGTGGATCTTGAACCTCTGGTCAGGGATGCGGTGGTTCTGTCGCTGCCGTTCCAGCCGGTCTGTCGGCCGGACTGTCCGGGCCTCGATCCCGTCACGGGGGAGCGGCTGGCCGATTCCTCGGCGCCCGAACCCGAGGCGCCGCGGGACTCGCGGTGGGATGTGCTGGCTGCCAGGGCCTCCGCAGACGCCACGGCTTCCGCAGAAACCACGGCCTCCGCAGAAACCACGGCTTCCGCAGACAGCGGTGAGGGCGCGACCGCCCGCACCGAATCCGACTAGAGGTAGAGAAGAGAGAATCATGGCTGTTCCCAAGAGGAAGAAGTCCCGCGCGAACACCCACGCTCGTCGTTCGCAGTGGAAGGCGGAGGTTCCGCCCCTGGTCAAGACCGTCGAGAACGGCAAGGTCGTCTACAGCCTTCCCCACCGCGCCAAGGTCGTCGAGGACTCCGCGGGCACCGCGCTGTTCCTCGAGTACAAGGGCCGCAAGGTCGCCGACGTCTGATCCGCACCCGCGCTTTCACGCGGCCACAGTGAACCAGACCTCGGCACGACCCTCCAGCGACGACCGGTCGCGTCTGGAGGCCACGCTCGGCGTGAGCCTCGACGGTGAGCTTTTCGAACTCGCCCTGACGCACCGGTCGTTCGCGTTCGAGCACGGCGGCATTCCGCACAACGAACGCCTCGAGTTCCTCGGCGATTCGATCCTCGGGCAGGCGGTGACCGTCATGCTCTACACCGAGTACCCCGCTCTCAGCGAGGGCGACCTGGCCAAGCGCCGGGCGAGCCTGGTCTCGACCGTGGCGCTCGCCGAGATCGCCCGCGGCATCGGTCTCGGTGAGTTCCTCCGGCTCGGCCGTGGTGAGGAGCTGACCGGTGGCCGCGATAAGGCGTCGATCCTCGCGGACACGGTCGAGGCGATCATCGGCGCCGTGTACCTGGGCATCGGGCCGGACGCTGCGCGCGACCTGGTGTTGCGCCTGATCGCACCGCTGCGGGCCGACCCGCTGCGTTTCGGTGTGTCGATGGACCCGAAGACGAGCCTCCAGGAGGCGGCGGCCGAGCGCGGTGCGCCGGCCCCGCGCTATGAGATCGTGGCCACCGGACCCGACCACAACAAGGTGTTCGTCGCCACCGTGATCGTCGGCGGATTCGTCACGGCCCGCGGTGAGGGCACCAGTAAGAAGGCGGCGGAGATGGCCGCGGCGCTGGACGCGTGGACTCGCCTGGCGGGTTCCGCTGCGCCCGTCCCTCCTGCTGCCGTCCCTCCTGCTGCCGGAGATTGACCGTGCCCGAGCTGCCCGAGGTCGAGGTGGTGCGCGCGGGACTGGCCCCCGCCGTCACCGGAGCACTGGTCACCGGCGTCGACATCGTCGACGAGCGGTCGCTGAAGCGCCACGTGCATCCGCACGGCACGTTCGAGCGCCTGCTGGTCGGGCGTCGGCTCGAGGGGGCGGTGCGGCGCGGCAAGTTCCTCTGGCTGCCCGCGGGCTGTGACGAGGCGCTGCTGGTGCACCTCGGGATGAGCGGCCAGGTGCTGCTGCGCACGGCGGACGCGGCACTGCCCCGGCTCGCGCGCATCCGGATCGGGATCGAGCACCCCGAGCACGGCGAACTTGCCCTGCACTTCGTCGATCAGCGGATCTTCGGGTCGATGGCGGTCGACGCGCTGGTGCCGACCCCGGACGGCGCGCCCGGCGGTTTCGCGGGTGAGGACGCGCGCGCCGGGGACTGGCTGCGCGCCGTACCCTCGCAGGTCGCGCACATCGCGCGCGATCCGCTCGACCCCTCCTTCGACCTCGGGGCTGTCGTCGCCTCGCTGGCACGGCGGAACAGCGGGATCAAGCGAGCGCTGCTCGATCAGACGCTGGTGAGCGGCATCGGCAACATCTACGCGGACGAGTCGCTCTGGGCGGCAGAGCTGCACCCGGAGCGACCCGGCTCGTCGCTGGGCGAGGCGCGGATCCGCCGCCTCTTCGCCGAGGTGCGCTCGGTGCTGGAGCGTGCCCTGGCCGAGGGCGGCACCAGCTTCGACGCGCAATACGTCAACGTGAACGGCGCCTCCGGCTACTTCTCGCACAGCCTGCACGCGTACGGGCAGACGGGGAAGCCGTGCGCCCGCTGTGGTGAGGCGATAGTACGGGTGCCGTTCATGAATCGCTCCTCGCACCTCTGCCCGCACTGCCAACAGCTGCCGCGCTGACGCGTTGCGTTACGCCGTCAGGTCGGTGGGAGTGGGGCCGACGTAGCGGGAGTGAACGACGAGCTCGCCGAGCAGTGTCGCGACGAGGGTGATCACGGCGGCGACGGCGAGGCCGAGCCAGAGTCCGACGAGTAGGGCGAGCGCTCCGACTCCGGCGCCTGAGGCGATGAGGGCGATGGCGGCGGCGCGACGGAACCAGGGCTGGCCGGAGCCGCCGGCGAGGCGCGAGTCGGCGGCGAGCCCGGTGATCGTCGAGGTGACGACGACGGTGGTGACGTCCTTCACCGCGAGGTGGCGCGCGGTCGCGGCCTGGAGACCCATCGCTGCGCCGAGAACCCCGGTGACGGTGAGGGCGAGCGGTTCCGGGGGCTCGGGCACCACGGCGAGCAGGATCGCCAGGGCGCCCAGCAGGATCCCGACCACCGCGAACAGCCAGGTCGAGCGGGAGGTCCACCCCTTCTTCACCGGGCGGAGCACCCGGCCACCGATCACGGCGCCGATCATGAAGGCGCCGAGCGCGATCAGGGGTCCGACCACGGGCAGATTGGCGGCGCCCGCGAGGGCCATGCCGAGGATGACGACGTTGCCGGTCATGTTGCCGGCGAAGACGCGGTCGAGCCCGAGGTAGCCGACGGCGTCGATGATGCCGGTGGAGAAGGTGAGGGCCAGCATCAGGCCGAGGGTCGCGCCCTCGGTGCGGGTGCGCAGGCGTCGGAACACGGGAGTCCTGTCGTCGGGGTGGGTCTGGAGAATCGTGACACACGGGTGCTACTGCGTGAAACACGACGTCGTTATGGTCGGACGACGCGGACGGGCCGCGGAGAGGCGGACTCCCATGCGGCAGGCGGAGTGGACGGTTCAGCCAGGCGAGGGCGGCGTGCTAGAGGATCAGGGCCGGGATCCGGTCGGCCGATGGGGGAGACGGAGGAGTTCGTCGTGCCCGCCTCCGCGTACTCGCGTCTGGACGGCGGACGTCGATGCCTGATCTGCGGGTGACGACGCTGGAGGGCGTGCTGCCGACGGGCCTGGTCGACGCGGTCGAGGCGTACGCGGCGGCGCTGGCGGCGGATGACGTCGCGGCCCTCGCGGATGCGCAGCTGTGGATTCGTGAGGCCGGGAGGTGGCGAGTGCGCGCGGCGCAGGTGCAGGAGCAGGCTCTCGACGCTCGTGTCTGGCGGGCGGTGGGAGCGCCGCTCGTGCCGGCCTCCGGCGCCGGGGCGTTGAACGGACTCGACGTGGCGGTGAAGGACCTGTTCGCGATCGAGGGACAGCGGATCGGTGCGGGAGTGCCCGCCTACCTGGCCGCGGCGCCGATCGAGTCGGCGACCGCTCCGGCCGTCGCGCGCCTGCTTCACGCGGGCGCGACGGTGCGCGGGATCGCGCAGACCGACGAGTTCGCGTACAGCATCGCCGGCCGAAACTCCGGCTACGGGACGCCGCCGAATCCGGCCGTGCTGGGGGCGATCCCGGGTGGCTCGTCCAGCGGACCGGCGACCGCGGTGTCGCTCGGGCAGGCGGCGATCGGGCTCGCGACCGACACGGCGGGCTCGATTCGGGTGCCGGCGTCGTATCAGGGGCTGTGGGGGCTGCGGACCACGCACGGTGTGGTGTCCGTCGAGGGGCTGCTGCCACTGGCGCCGAGCTTCGACACGGTGGGCTGGCTGACGCGGGACCTCGGGACGCTACAGCGGGTGGCGGAGGTCTGCCTGCCCCGGGGGCCGTCGACCCGCGGGTTCGTGGTGGCACCTGCGCTGCTCGGCGGGGTGAATGCGGTGGTGGCCGTTGCATTCCAAGCAGCGGTCGAGGGTCTGGGCGCCGATCAGGTGGCGCTGCCGCCAGTCGCGGAGATGTTCGAGGCGTTCCGGGTGGTGCAGGCGGCGGAGGCGTGGCAGTCCAGCGGTACCTGGGTCGCGGCGCACCCGGGGGTTGTGGCCGACGACGTGCAGGCGCGGTTCGACGCGGCCTCTCAGGTGGCCGCGGAGGCAGAGGCGAGTGCGCGAGCGCGGGTGGCGGGCTTCCGCGAGGCGCTCGACGCGGCGCTGGACGGGCGGGTGCTGCTCCTGCCCTCGACGTCGTCGGTCGCGCCGGCCCTTGATGACTCGGCGGAGGCGCTCGACGCGGCGCGCACGGCGACGCTCGGCCTGACCTGCGTGGCCGGGATCGGCGGATATCCGGCGCTCTCGGTGCCGCGACTGAGTGTCGACGGCGCTCCGGTGGGGCTCTGCCTCGTGGGTCCGCGGGGAGCGGATCTCGCGCTGCTGGAGCTGGCCGCGGGGTTGGCGAGGGCCGAGGACTGAGGGTTGAGGACTGAGGGCCGAGGACTCAGAACGGCGGTGGGGCGTCGGCGAAGCTCGGCCTACGCGTGGACGTCGGCGGATCCGGCGGATCGGGCGGCCGGGTGACCACGCGGCGGCCCGTGGGAGTGGTCCAGTCGGCCGCACCGTCGGGATGGAGGGTGTAGGTCCAGCGATCGCCGTGACGGACGTGATGGTGCGCGACGCAGAGCGATGCCAGGTTGTGCAGGGCGGTGGCTCCTCCGTGGCGCCACTCGAGGGTGTGGTCGGCCTCGGCGCTCGCGGCGGGCCGGGTGCAGCCGGGAAAGCGGCAGGTCCGGTCCCGCAGCTGTAGGGCGAGGCGCATCCGCGGGGGCGGGAGGCGGTACGTGCGTCCCACGGACACGATCGCACCGGTGCCGGGCTGAGTGAGGACGGGCGTGATCACGGCGTCTGCTCCGAGAAGGTCGCGGGCGATGCCGGCGGGGACGAATCCGTAGCCGTCCAGCTCGACCGGACCCTCATCGCGACCGGCCGCGGTGCTCGCGGCGAGGGTCAGGCGCACCTCGGCGCGGATGCCGGTGGCGAACGTGCGCGGACGCTCCTCGCCCGGTGCGGTGCCGGACACATCGCCGTCGCAGAGCAGGTCGGCGAGGGCGTCGGCCCGCAGTTGCGAGAGCGTGCGCTCCTCCGCAGGGGCGCCCGGGTCGCTGCCGGTGCTCCCGGTGCTCCCGGTGCTCCCGGTGCTGCCGGTGCCGTCGCGGAGCGTCCGCGCGATTCGATCGAGCCGTGCGAGCGCGCCGAGGGCGATCGGAGCGGGGAGGGTCGCGCAGAGTGTCGCCATGCCGTCGTGCTCGGGCGAGACCCAGACGGCGCGGTCCTCGCGAGCGCGGGCATGCCGATCCGCGAGGGGGACGTCGTGCAGCTCATCGCGGAGCCGGGCGAGGCGTCGGCGCAGCTGGGTCGGGGTCATCTCGGCGGCCAGTCCCGCGGCGCGCTCATCGAACGCGGCGAGAGAGGCGGCGGGCAGGGTCGCAGCGACTCCGCAGATGAGCTGACCCGCCTCCCACCGCAGGCGTGCCTGCGCCAGGGCGGCGCGAGTACACGGCAGGTGCTCGACCAGCAACCGGGCGTGCTCGAGCTCTCGGGTGGCCACGCGCTCGGACACGTTCAGCGCCACGGCGAGCTCGGCCCGGACCGACCGTTCGACGAGGTCGCGCGATTCCCGGGGCGAGCCGCCACGGGCGAACGACTCCGGGCAGCGCAGCGCTGCCGTGTAGGCCGCGTGCAGAGCCTCGGCGGAGGCGAGGTGCAGCGGAGCCGCGGAGCGGGCGAGCCGCGCCGCATGGTCGCCGAGGGCGCGGACCTCCTCGAGTCCCTGCTGCCTGTCATCCGTCATACTCGTATTGAATCAGGGATCACCGACATCCGGGCCCCGAAGCCATCCGATCCGGACAACTCGCGCCCCGACACTGCCTGTGGAGGAGGCATCGCGCCGGAGCAGGGGCGGCCGACGCCCTCGGGTTCGGAAACATGGGCGAAACGTCCGTCGCATAGGCTCTGACGCTGAAACACCTGTTTCTCCTACGCACGCTCGCATCCCCGCGCACCCGCACGTGAAGAGGTGGCACCATGACCGCGCCCGCGCCGTTCCTCCCCGTCGATCCGCCGCCGCGTCTGCTGATGGGTCCGGGCCCGATCAACGCCGATCCGCGCGTGCTGCGTGCGATGTCGGCTCAACTGGTCGGGCAGTACGACCCGTTCATGACGGCGACGATGACCGAGACGCAGGAGCTGTACCGGCAGGTCTTCCGCACCCGCAACGACAAGACGATGCTGATCGACGGCACGAGCCGCGCGGGCATCGAGGCGGCGCTGGTCTCGATGCTGGAGCCGGGGGACCGCGTGCTGGTGCCGATCTTCGGGCGGTTCGGGCACCTCCTGCGCGAGATCGCGGAGCGGTGCGGAGCCGAGGTGCACGTGATCGAGGCGGAGTGGGGGCAGGTCTTCCCCGTGTCCGCGATCGCCGAGGCTCTGGCGCGCGTGAAGCCGAAGGTTCTCGCCGTGGTCCACGGCGACACCTCGACCACGATGGCGCAGCCGCTGGAGGATCTCGGCGCGCTCTGCGAGAAGCACGGCGCCCTCTTCTACACCGACGTCACCGCCTCCCTCGCGGGCAACGCTTTTGCGGCCGACGAGCTGGGGCTCGACGCGGTGTCGGCCGGGCTGCAGAAGTGCCTGGGCGGCCCGTCCGGATCGGCGCCGGTCACCTTCTCCGAGAAGGCCGTCGCGGTGATCGAGTCGCGCAAGAGCATCGAGGCGGGGATCCGCGACGAGGGCGACGCGGTCAGCGCGCGCCGGGTCCGCTCCAACTACTTCGACCTCGGAATGGTCTTCGACTACTGGGGACCGCGTCGGCTCAACCACCACACCGAGGCGACCACGATGCTCTACGGCGCCCGCGAGTGCGCTCGCCTCCTCGTCGAGGAGGGGATCGACGCGGCCGTCGCGCGCCACGAGCTGCACGGCGCGGCGATGCTCGCAGGCGTGCGCGGGCTCGGCCTCGAGGTGTTCGGCGACGTCGCCCACAAGATGAGCAATGTGGTCGCGGTGCACATCCCGCAGGGCGTGAACGGGGACGCGGTGCGGGGGGAGATGCTCACCGACTTCGGCATCGAGATCGGCACCTCCTTCGGCCCACTGCACGGGAAGGTCTGGCGCATCGGCACGATGGGCTACAACGCTCGCACCGACGCCGTACTGACCACCCTGGCGGCGCTGGAGGCGGTGCTGCGCCGCGCGGGCGCCGCTGTGCCGGTGGGCGGCGGAATTGCGGGAGCGTACGAGGTGTACGGGGCGGCACGAGCATGAGCGACGCCACAGCCATCGATGCCATCGCCATCATGGCCCGCTGCGACGAGCTCGCCGCAGTCTCCTCCAGCCGCGACGGGATCGAGCGGGTCTACCTCTCGCCCGAGCACGTCCGCGTGAACGCGATGGCCGCGCGCTGGATGACCGAGGCCGGAATGCGCACGTGGCAGGACGCGGCCGGCAACCAGTGCGGCCGTTACGAGGGAGCGACCCCGGGACTCCCAGCGCTGCTGCTCGGCTCGCACCTCGACACCGTGCCCGACGCCGGCCGGTACGACGGGATCCTCGGTGTGACGCTCGCGATCGCGGTGGTCTCGCGCCTGCACTCGGCGGGTCGGCGGCTGCCGTTCGCGGTCGAGGTCGTCGCGTTCGGCGACGAGGAGGGCACCCGCTTCGGCACGGCGCTCCTGGGCTCCCGCGCACTCGCCGGCACCTGGGACGAGCGCTGGTGGGAGCTCGAGGACGCCGACGGGACCACGCTCGTCGAGGCGTTCCGCGACTTCGGGCTCGACCCCTCCCGCATCCACACCGCCGCGCGCGACGCGCAGGACGTGCTCGCCTACCTCGAGGCCCACATCGAGCAGGGACCATACCTCGAGGAAGCAGACCGCGCTCTGGCCGTCGTCTCCTCCATTGCGGGGGCGCGTCGCTTCTCGCTCACTCTCACCGGCACGGCCGGGCACGCGGGCGGAGTCCCGCTCGACCGCCGCCGTGACGCGCTGACCGGAGCGGCGGAGGCGGTGCTCGCGGTGGAACGGATCGCGCGCGAGCAGGGCGTGATCGCGACGGTCGGCCGGCTCGAGACCTTCCCCGGCGCGGTCAACGTCATCCCCGGCCGAGTCGACTTCACCCTCGACCTGCGCGCCGAGACCGACGCACAGCGCGACGCGGCGTGGGACGCAATCGAGCACGCGATGTCGGAGTCGGCCTCGCGCCGCCGCCTCGCGCTCACGGTGGAGCAGACCCACTCGGCCCCCGCGGTCGTTGCTTCCCCGCGGCTCCAGGACGTCGTGCGCGCGGGCATCCGAGCGACCGGGGACGCGGAGCCAATGGTGCTGTTCTCCAAGGCCGGGCACGACGCGATGGCGGTCGCCGATCTCACCGACTACGCGATGCTCTTCCTCCGCTGCAAGGGCGGCGTCAGCCACCACCCGGACGAGAGCGTGACCGAGGCCGACGTCGCAACAGCCCTGGACGCGTTCGAGGCGGCGGTCCTGGCGCTCGCCGAAGGGGCGCCGGCCGCGTGACCTCCGCAATCGCCTCAGCCTCAGCCCCCTCAGCCTCGACGAGCATCGGCCACCGCATCGATGCCGGCTACGCCGCACTCTCTCGGCAGGAGCAGCGGGCGGCCGACTTCATCCTCGACCACCTCGGCGACCTGGCCGTCTACACGGCGACCGAGCTCGCCCAGCACAGCGGAGTCTCGAAGGCCACGGTCTCACGGCTGTTCCGCCGGCTGGGGTTCTCGAACTCGCAGGAGGTTCGTGAGCACGCCCGCGCGCTGCGCTCCTCCGGTGTGCCGGTCGGGCCAGCGCAGGGGCACGGCGATCCGCTCATCGCGCACCTCGAGAGCGAGCGGGCGAACCTGGCGCGCCTGGCCGGCGCGGTCGGTGACGGGCGGCTGGAGGAAGCGGTGCGGCTGGTCGCCGGCGCGCGCGAGGTGGTCGTGATCGGCCTGCGCAACAGCTACCCGGTGGCGCTGCACCTGCGCCAGCAGCTCGCCCAGGCACGCGGGCGGGTGCGGATCGCACCGCAGCCCGGTCAATCGCTCGGCGAGGAACTGGCCGGCTTGGGAGCCGAGGACGTCGTGGTACTGGTGGGTTTCCGGCGCCGTCCGGCCTCGTTCGCGGGGCTGGTCGAGACGCTGGCCGCGCGCGCCGTGCCGGTGGTGCTGCTCGCGGATCCGCCCGCTCGGCGCTACGCGGAGCAGGCGCGGGTCTGGTTGGAGTGCCCTGTCGACAGCGGCACGGCGTTCGACAGCTACGCGGCGGCGATGAGCGCGGTGGCGTTGCTGGCCTCCGGAGTGCTCGGCGCGGCCCCACGGGAGTCCCGCGAGCGAATCGCGGGCATCAGCACGGCCTACGCCGAGCTCGCCGAGCTGGAGGACCGGACGTGAGCGAGGCGGCGGAGCTGATCCGCGCGCATGCGAAGGACCCGGTGGGGCGCTCGGACCCCGCTCCGTCCCTCGGCCGCGCCGAGCTGATCACGCCGACCTGCGGCGACCGGATCGAGCTGCGCGTCGACGGGAGCGCGGAGCAGATTCGGGTCGCCTGGAGCGGGCGGGGCTGCGAGATCTCGCGGGGCTCCGCGTCGCTCCTGGTCGACGGCCTCGACGCACGACCGGCGGCCGAGGTGCGCGCTCGGATCGACGCGTTCCTTACGGCGATGGCGCGTCGGGAGGGTCCGCTCGCCGGCGAGGAGGCGGCGCTGCTCGCGGTGGCGGGCAACCCGGTCCGCTCGGTCTGCGCCACGCTCGCCTGGCGCGCTCTGGCCGCTGCCCTGGATGATGCGGGATGTGCGTGAGCGGCTCAGCGCGGCCCGTCGCGGTCCACCCCCGACCACAGGTCGCCGCACTCGATCCCGCGCACTCCCTCCGCGAGCAGCAGGTCGCGGGCGCCGGAGTCGCCGTGGACGCTCGCGAGGAGCGTCGGCCAGTAGTCGCTGCCCACCAGCACCGGATGACCGGGACGGCCGTCGAAGACAGCGCGCGCGAGCACTCCGGGCTCCGGTGGGGCCTGCGCGAGCAGCCGGGCTCCCACACTCGGCGGCTCGTCGGGCAGGTCGACCAGGGTGATCAGGGACGCGACCCCCTCGGCCGCGACCAGGCCGGCCCGGAGCGACGCCGAGAGACCCGCCTGCCATGCGGCCGCGACGAGCACCGTCGCCGTCGCCGGCACCAGGTCGCGCGCCCGCTCCGCCCCCGCACCCAGCACGACAAGCACCCGCCCGCAGCCGGCCGCGTCGAGCCGCCGCACGGCGCGCTCGACCCACGGCACACCCTCCGCGTCTCGCCGCAGCGCCTTCGGGCCGCCCGCGCGGCGCCCCGCACCCGCGGCGAGCACCAGCCCGACGAGCTCACGACTCCCGACCGCATCCACCCGACCATCGTGCCCCAGGCGGAGCCTGCCGCTTCGCCGGACGAAGGAGACCGCATGACCGACACCCGATCCGAGACCGCGCGCGACGTGCTCCTCGCCTGCCTCGCCGTCCCGCGCTGGGCCGACGAGGTCGCCGCCGGCGCCCCCTACTCCGACGTCGATGCGCTGGCCGAGGCGGCCGAGCGCGTGGCGCGCACCCTCACCGCCGAGGAGGTGGACGCGGCGCTGGCCGACCACCCGCGGATCGGCGAGCGGCGCGCGGGCGCTGGGCGTTCCTCCGCCTTCTCTGCCGCGGAGCAGGCGGCGAGCCGCACCGCCGACGAGGCGCTGACCGAGCGGCTGCTGGCCGGCAACCGCGCCTATGAGGAGCGGTTCGGGCGCGTCTTCCTGATCCGCGCGGCGGGACGCGATCGGGCCGCGGTCGTCGCTGAGCTGGAGCGTCGTCTCGGGCTCGACCCGGAGACGGAGGCCCGGATCGTCACCGAGCAGCTGCGCGAGATCACGGTGCTGCGCGTGCGCGGGCTCGAGCACGGGCTCCTCGTGGCTGAGGAGGCGTCGCGATGAGCGGGCACGCCAGCCGCGTCACGACGCACGTGCTCGACGCCGTCCGCGGCCGACCCGCGCGCGATGTGCCCGTCGCCCTGGAGGCGCGGAGCGGCTCCGGCTGGCACCGCCTCGCCCAGGCCCGCACCGACGACGACGGACGCGTCGAAGCCTTCGGGCCGCAACGGCTGCCCGCCGGGGTCTACCGCGTCGTCTTCGACACCGGCTCCTGGTTCGCGGCCTCGGGAACGGAGTCGTTCTACCCGGAGGTCGTCGTCGCATTCCGGCTCGACGACGAGGACGCGCACCTCCACATCCCACTCCTGATCAGTCCGTTCGCCTACTCGACCTACCGGGGCAGCTAATGCAGCTGCAGGACGTCCTCGACGCGCCGCAGCTGCGCCTGCGCGTGCTCGTCGCCGGCGACGGGGCGCTCGCGCGGCCGGTCGACGGCATCTTCACGACCGACCTGCTCGACCCCCGCCGCTACCTGGCGCGTGGTCAGCTCGTTCTGACGGGCCTGGTCTGGCACCGGGGACCGCAGGACAGCGCGGCTTTCGTCGCCGCGGTCGCCGACTCCGGAGCCAGCGCGCTGCTCGCAGGCGAGGGCCTGCTCGGCTTCGTGCCGGACGACCTCGTCGTCGCCTGCCGCGAGCACGACGTCCCGCTGATCGCGGTGCCGGCCGACGTCTCGTTCGGTGCGATCACGGCGCACCTCTCGAACGCTCTCGCGGGGGATCGGGTGGCGCGGCTGACCGCGGCCCTCGCCCGTCAGCGGGAGCTACTGACCGAGGTCTACCGGGGGCAGCAGCTCGACGAACTCATCGCGCGCACCTCCCGCGAACTCGGGCTTCCGGTGACCGTGCTGACCGCGACCGGCCGCACGGCCGCCTCCGCCGCTCCACTGGGACTCGGCGAGATCGAGCGGATCGTGCACGCCGCGCTCACGGCCCGGCGCAGCCCCGTAGTAGTGCCGGATGTGCGCGGCAGCGCTCTCTCCGTGCTCGCGGTCGCCGGCGCGGGCGAGCACCGTGCCACCTCCTGGCTGGTCGTGGTCGGCGGCGACTGGAACGATTGGCCCGCGTCCGTGCTCGACGCCGTCACCGAGCTGGTCGGAGTGGTGGGGGTCTACCGGCTGCAGCACGAGGCGGCCCTGCTGGCGGATTCCGCTCTCGCCGACCGCCTGCTCGAGCTGGTCGAGGAGGACAGCGAGCAGCCGGAGGCCGCGGTGTACCTCCGCCAGCTCGGACTCGGCGGAGTCGGGCGCTGCATTGTGGCCTCGGCAGAGTTCGAGGGGGATGCGCCGCCGGATCTGGCGCGCCGCATGCTGCTCGATGCCGCGGCGCATCTGGGCCGGGCCGTGGTCGGCCGAAACGCGAAGGGCTGCGCGGTCGCGGTGCTGCCCGCGGAGGCGACCGACGCGATCCCGACGGGTGCGGATCCGCTCGCCGTGGTCACCTCGGCGCTGCGGCGCGCGGGGGCCGCGTGGCCGGGTGCTGTGCTGCGGGTGGGGACGAGTGCTGCGACGGCGCTGCCCGCACTCGGCGGCGCCCTGCGCTCGGCGCGCTACGGCATGATGCTGCCGGGCGTGCCGGGCGACGACTCGCCGGTGCGGATCAGCGACTCCGGGGAGGTGACCTCGGCGGTGCAGCTGCTGAGCGCGGTGCCGGACCACCTGCGCTCCGTGTTCGTCGAGCTGGTGCTCGGAAAGCTGGTTCAGCACGACGCGCGTTACAGCTCGCAGCTGGTCGCCACGCTCGCGGCGTTCCTCGACTGCGGCGGCTCGTGGGTGCGCACGGCGGAGCAGACACACCTGCACCTGAACACGGTCCGGTATCGCATTGCGCGGGTGGAGGAGCTCACGCAGCGCGACCTGTCGGACACGGCGGATCGCGCCGACCTGTTCCTGGCGCTGCGACTGCGCTGAGCCGAGCGGTGCGCTGCCGGGCTGCGCGATGTGCAGGGCCGTGTGGGATGTGCAGGGCCGCCGTCCGATGTGCAGGGCCGTGTGCGATTCGCAGGGCCGCCGTCCGATTCGCAGGACCGTGTGCGATGTGCAGGGGATACGTCTCGCGCAGGTCGGCGGAGGCGGAGGAGAGCGCTCTCGGCGCGGGATCCCCTGCAAATCGAACGTCCGCGCCCCGCCCGGCCCCGTCACTACGGAGCAGCGCGCCGCCCCCGCACGTGCACCGCCGCGATCGCCGGCTCCCGCAGCGTCATCAGCAGCGCGAAGAGCAGCTGCTCGGTCGCCTCGGCCGCGTCATCGGCTCGGATCCCGTGGGCGAGCACGTCGGCGAGCGGCTCCCAGCGGTCGGGCTCGATGCGCACCAGGTCCGCGTCCTTGCCGAGGTCGAAGTTGCCGAAGCGGTCCTCCTGGTCGAGGGCCCGCGCCCCGGCCAGCGTCGCCGTGAACAGGAGCTCGGCCGGGTGCAGCGCGACCGCCGCGTCGCCCGGCTCCGACACGTGCACCTTGAACGCGTCGTTCGCCACGCGCGGGAGCAGCCACTCGTCGCCCGCGCCCACATCGCTTCCCAACGCGACGGTGACACCCGAGGCGACGGTTCGGCGCCAGGGCATCGTACCGGAGCCGAGGAACTGCTGCGAGGTCGGGCAGTGCGCGATCGAGGTGCCGGTCTCGGCCATCCGGTGCAGCTCGTTGTCCTGGCAGTGGACGGCGTGCGCGAGGATCGTGCGCGGTCCGAGCAGGGAGGAGCCGCCGCGTGCGGAGCCGGGCAGGAAGAGCCCGTCGTAGGTGTCCAGGTAGCTGCGGGTGCGGTACGAGCCGAGGACCGCGGCGATCTCGCCGTCGCCGGGCCGATCGTTCTCGTTGAGGTGGCTGTGCACGTAGACGCCGCGCCCGCGCACGTCGTCGTACAGGTCGCCGAGGGCGCCGAGGGTCCGCGGAGTGACGGAGAGCGAGAACCGCGGGACGATGGCGACCTGCAGGAGAGGGTCCCTCCCGTGCCAGCGGGCGATCTCGTCCGCGGTGAGCGCCAGCGCCTCCGCCTCCGAGGTGATCAGCGGCGCCGCCGATACGGGGCCCACGGTCTGGATGCCGCGCCCCGACACAACCCGCAAGCCGACCTCGCGGGTGCGCTCGAAGAGGGCGTCCTGCGCGGCCGGGAACGCGGAGCCGATGACCATCGCTGCGGTCGTCCCCGCGGCGATCCGCCGCCGGGTGAAGGCGCGCGCGACCACGTCGGCGAACTCCGGATCGGCGAGTCGCGCCTCCGCCGGGAATACCGTCCGGTCGAGCCACTCGAGCAGCTGGCCGCCGCCGAAGCCGTCGGTCGAGAACGTCTGAGGGAAGTGCATGTGCGTGTCGACGAACCCGGGCAGCAGGATCGACGCGGCGTCGCCCGAGACCGGCCAGTCGGCGAATCGCTCCGGAAGCTCGCCGTGCTGGCCGACCCAGGCGATGGTGCCGTCCTCGGCCACCGCGAGGGCGCCGTCCGGGATGGACACCAGCGCCTCGCGCGCGGTCTCGAGTCTTGCGCGCCCGGCGATGTGCAGGATGTGCCCGCGGTGGACGCCCCGGACCTCGGTCATACCAGGCCCGTGTACGCGGTCCAGGCGGGACCCGCGGGCGGCGCGTCATCGCGGGTGACGCTCGCCTGGATCAGCCCGTAGGGGCGGTCGTCGGCGTGGAACACCTCGTTGTCGTTCTCGACGCCGAAGGGAGCGAGGTCGTAGACGAAGTGGTGCTTATTCGGAGCCGAGAGTCGGATCTCGACGATCTGCGGGTACTCCTCCAGTACCGCCTTGCCCATCTCGAAGAGCGTCTGCTGGAGGGCGAGGGAGTGCACGGTCGCGAAGCGGCTCGTCATCAGCGCCTTGACGCCCGCGTAGACGGCCTCCCAGTCCATGTCGGCGATCTCCGCCTCCGTGAGGGCGAAGCGCCACCGGGCGACCAGCGAGGTCGCCATGACCCGGTCGTTCGTGGGCTGGAGGACGGTGTACGGATCGGTGAGGAAGCCGTGGAACTCGCTCCCGGTGGATTTGAGGATGGTGAGGTCCTTGAATCCGCCGGTAATCCAGATCCGTCGCTTATCGGCCGAGCCCTCGACCGTGACCGAGGCGATCCGCGTCTCCTGGCCTGTCCGGACCCAGGTGTGATCGTGCTCCCGCCCGTCCACGAGCACACGCTCCCAGGCGAACTCCTCGATCTCGATGCGGGCGCCGCGGACCGGCTCGTAGCCGTCGACGAAGTGGCGGGCCAGCTCGAGGCCGTAGGGCTCGATCGAGCGCAGGCCCTTCTCTTTGGCGAAGGAGTAGGCGGTCTGCTTCTGGGTGTCGGTGGGCAGGACGGCCGACTGGTCGCCCTCGCGGTGTGCGGCCTCGAAGTCGCCGCGGAGGGCGGTTGAGACGTTGACGTCGTGGATCTCGTGCCGCGGCGTCTCGCGGTAAATGCGCACGACACGGTTCTCGGCCTTTCCGTACTGGTGGTCCCCGAGGATGATCGACATGTCCGCTCCTGTCCGTTCCGTGCGGCCGTGGCCGGTCACTCGGCGGTGCTCGTCCGGATCGGTGTCCGTGCGGCCAGCCTCGCGCCTGCGGAGTGGACCGCGCACCGGCGGAGCATCCCGAGTCGCCGCAGTTGAGACTCTGAGTCTTGTACGACCCGCCCGCCCCGTGCCCCTCGACGCGCCCGAGTTCATCCGCTCGAAACGTCCTGGGAACACTCCGCGAGATGCCACCTGTGACGGCCTTCGTCGGCGTGTCGTCGTCACAAGTGGCATCTCGCGGAGTGGGAGGGCGGGGGTGGAGAGGCGGGGGCGGCGGGTCAGGGGCGGGTGAGGAGGCGGCCGACGGGCGGGGCGGTGTCGGGGGTGATGCGGCGGCCACCGACCCAGGTGGCGGCGATGGCGCCGCGGAGGACGCGACCCTCGTAGGCCGAGACGGGGTTCTTGTGCGCGAGGGCGTCGACGTCGACGCGCCACTGCGCCTCCGGATCGAAGGCGACGAGATCGGCGTCCGAACCGGCGTGCAGCAGGCCCTTCTGCCCCAGCCCGGCGAACGCAGCGGTGGCCGTCGACATCCACGCCACGACCTGCTCCAGCGGGATGCCGCGTTCGCGCGCCCCGGTCCACACCGCGCGGAAGCTCAACTCGAGGCCCGAGATACCGCCCCACGCGACGCCGAAGTCGCCGCCCGCGGCGACCTTCAGCTCGGCTGTGGCGGGGGAATGGTCCGAGGCGATGATGTCGATCGTGCCATCGAGCAGGCCCTTCCAGAGCAGCTCGCGGTTGCGCTCGTCGCGGATCGGCGGGCAGCACTTGTACTGCGTGCCGCCGTCGGGGATCCAGCCCGCGTCGAAGGTGAGGTAGTGCGGGCAGGTCTCGGCGGTGATCCGAAGCCCCTCGGCCTTCGCCTCCCGTAGCAGCGGCAGTGCGTCGGCGGAGGAGAGGTGCAGGATATGCGCTCGGCAGCCGGTCTCGCGGGCCGACTCGATCACGTGCAGGATCGCGCTGCACTCGGAGGCGGGCGGCCGAGAGTCGACGAAGGCGCCGTAGGAGGTGCCGGGCTCGTTCGCGCTGGCCTCCAGCTCGGCCGGGTCCTCCGCATGCACGATCAGCAGTCCGTCGAAGGCGGCGATCTCGCGCATCGCCTCGACCAGCTGCTCGCGGTCGAGGTGCGGGAAGTCGTCCACTCCGCTCGGCGACAGGAAGCATTTGAAGCCGAAGACGCCCGCGTCGTGCAGCTCGCGGAGGGTGCCGAGAGTGGCGGGGATCACACCGCCCCAGAATCCGACGTCGACCTGCGCCTGCGGTCCCGCGGCCGCGCGCTTGGCCTCGAGCCCGGCCACCGTGGTGGTCGGCGGGATGGAGTTGAGCGGCATGTCGATGATCGTGGTGACGCCTCCGGCGGCGGCGGCGCGGGTGGCGGAGGCGAACCCCTCCCACTCCGTGCGGCCCGGCTCATTGACGTGGACGTGCGTGTCGACGACTCCCGGGATGAGCACCTGGCCCTCGGGGAGGACGACCTCTTCCCTCGTCCGCCACGGGGCGTCCCGCTCGCCGACCGCGACGATCAGACCCTCGGCGATCGCGACGCTGGCGGGGCGCCGGCCGTTCTCGGTCAGCACATCGGAGGCGCGGATCACGAGGTCGAGGAAGGGAGCGTCGTCGGGCATGGATCGACCCTATACTCGGCATGTTTCCTGCGTGTGTGCGCCCGTCGGCGGCTCCGCCCCTCCACCCCTCCGCCCAGCAGCCCCGGCGCCGTCGCCTCCCGACCGAGAAGAGGAGGCCGCCGTGCTCGAACTCGCCGCCGCCCTGCTCGAGCGCGTCGAAGCGGGCGGGAGCGTCGCGGTCGTCACCGTCACGCACGTCTTCGGTTCGGCTCCGCGCGCGCTCGGCTCGTCGATGGCGGTCGACGCCCAGGGCTGCGCGATCGGCTCGATTTCTGGCGGTTGCGTCGAGGCGCAGGCGTACGCGCTGGCTCAGGAAGTGCTCGGCAGTTCGGGCAGCACGGCCGAGCACTTCGGCTTCGACGACGAGGACGCGTTCGCCGCGGGTCTCTCCTGCGGGGGCCAGCTGCGGGTGTTCGGCCAGGTCGTCGACTCCGGGTCCACCGCGGTGCTCGCCGAGCTGCGCGCCGCCCGGGCCGGTCGCTCGGCCGCGCTGGCGATCGTCGTCGGCGGCCCCTCCGAGCTGGTCGGCCTCGTCCTCACCGGAGCGACGCGCCTCCAGGATGTCGTCGGCCCGCACCTGGACGAGGACATGGCTCGGCGCATCCTCGCCGAGCGGGCCGGGCGCCTGGCCTCCGGGCGCTCAGCCACCGTCGAGATCCTGTGTCGTGACGCGGAACTCGAGATCGCGTACATCGTGCAGGCGGAGCGACCGCGGCTGCTGATCTTCGGTGCGGTCGACTTCTCGGCCGCGCTCTGCTCCGCCGGAGCGCTGCTCGGCTACCGGGTCACCGTCTGCGACGCGCGGCCCGTGTTCGCCACCGCCGAGCGCTTCGCCGGCGCCGACGAGGTCGTCGTCGCGTGGCCGTCCGACTACCTCGCCGCGACCGTCGTCGACTCCCGCACCGTGATCGCGGTGCTCACCCACGACGAGAAGTTCGACGTGCCGCTGCTCGAGACCGCGCTGGCCCTGCCGGTCGCCTATGTCGGCGCGATGGGCTCGCGGCAGACGCACGAGCGGCGGCTGGGGCTGCTGCGCGACGCGGGCGTGACGGAGGAGGCGCTGGCCCGCCTGCACTCGCCGATCGGGCTGGACATCGGCGCGTCGACCCCGGAGGAGACGGCGGTATCGATCCTGGCGGAGATCCTCGCGGTGCGCACGGGGACGACGGGGGAGCCGCTCGCGGGGCGTACGGGGCCGATCCACGCGGGGCGCTGACCGGGGGCTGTGCGCTGTGCAGGCCCGCGTGCGCTGTGCAGGCCCTGCTCGGATGTGCAGGACCTGGCGCGCTGTGCAGGCGTGCGATGTGCAGGCGTCTGTTCGATAAGCAGGGGATGCGGCCGGTTCACCGTCGATTGAGCGGGCAGACGGGCAGTCCGCCGCGGATCCCCTGCACATCGCACCTCGGTAGCCGCGTCCCGACCGATCGAGCCCGGGTAACGGCCCAGAAACACCGCCCTGCCATGCTCGAGCCATGCAGCGCTACGTCCTCACCGGAGCCCACGTCGCGACGGTCGACGAGCACGGCACCGAGCATCCCGCGGGCCACGTCGTCGTCGACGACTCCCGCATCGTCGCGGTGGGACCCGGCGCTCCGCCCGCGTGGGCCCTCGACGGCCGCGCCCCCACCGGTCTCCCCCCGCAGGAGCCGGTCACGCTCACCAGGGTCGACGGCCGCGGCCACCTGCTCACCCCCGGGCTCGTCAATACGCACCACCACCTCTACCAGTGGCTCACGCGCGGCTGGGCCCAGGACTCGATCCTGTTCGACTGGCTGGTTGCGCTCTACCCCGCCTGGTCCCGGATCGACGCCGATCTCACCCGCTCCGCTGCCCTCGGTGCGATGGGCGTCCTCGCCCGCTCGGGGTGCAGTACCGTCGCCGACCACCACTACGTCTTCCCGCGCGGCTCCGGCGACATCGTCGGCGGCATCGTGGACGCGGCCGGCACGCTCGGGCTCCGCCTGCACGCGACGCGAGGGTCGATGGACCTCGGGCAGTCGCAGGGCGGTCTCCCGCCGGATTTCGCTGTCGAGACCACGGCGGCGGCGGTACAGGCGAGCGGAGAGGCTGTTGAGCGGTACCACGACGCCTCCGACGACGCGATGGTGCGGGTCGCGATCGCGCCGTGTTCGCCGTTCTCCGTGACCGCCGACCTCTTGCGCGAATCGGCCGTGCTCGCGAGGCAGCTCGGCGTGCGGCTGCACACCCACGGCTCCGAAACCCTCGAGGAGGACGCCTACACGCGGGAGGCGTTCGGCCTCTCGCCCACCGACTACCTGGAGTCCCTCGGCTGGCTCGGGGAGGACGTGTGGATGGCGCACGGCGTGCACCTCGATTCTGCGGCGATCGCGAAGTTCGCCGCAACGGGCACCGGAGTGGCGCACTGCCCGTCCTCGAACGGCCGCCTCGCCGCGGGGATCGCGCCGATTCCGCAGCTGCTGGCCGCCGGGGCGCCGGTGGGGCTCGGCGTCGACGGTGCCGCCTCGAACGAGTCCGGCCAGCTCGGCTCCGAAATCCGCGCCGCCGTGCTGATGAACCGCCTCCGCGCCGGTGCCGACCGGATGAGCGCCCGGCAGGCCCTCTCGATCGCCACGATGGGCGGCGCGCGGGTGCTCGGCCGGCAGGACGAGATCGGCTCGATCGAGGTGGGCAAGCTCGCCGACCTCGCGCTGTGGCGGATCGACGGGATCGAGCACGCGGGCAGTGCGGACCCGATCGCGGCGCTGGCGCTCGGGGCGCAGCCGCCAGTGAGCCTCCTCCTGGTGCAGGGGCGACCGATCGTCCGGGAGGGGCGGCTGGTGAACGCGGACGAGGACGCGATCGCCCGTGAGGTGGCCCGCGCGAGCGCGGAACTCGCGTCGCGGCTCTGAGCGGCGGGCGGGTACTGCGCCGGATGGCGCCTCGACGACGACGCGCTCAGCCGGGCGGCGCCTCCGACTCGACGGTTGCGACCGGTGCCGCGTTCGGGTGCAGGAGTCGCCAGATACGGTCACGGGAGAGCGGCAGCTCGGTGGGACGGGTGCCGATCGCGTCGCGGACGGCGTTCGCGAGCGCGGGAGCGACCGGGTTGTAGGGCGCCTCGCTCATCGACTTCGCCCCGAACGGGCCGAGCTCGTCGGCGGTGTCGGCGAAGTAGACCTCGGTCTCGGGCACGTCCGCCATCTGCGGGATGTGGTAGTTGCGGAGGATCGCCGTGGTGACGGTGCCCCCGCCGTCGAGGATCACCTCCTCGTAGAGCGCCGAGCCGATCGCCTGCGCAACCCCGCCCTCGACCTGCCCGCGGCACTGCGCCGGATTGATCACGAAACCCGCATCGGCCGCCTGCACCGACTGCAGGATCCGCACCTCGCCCGTCGGCTCGTGCACCGCCACGCGGAAGCCCTGCACGTTGAAGGCGAGCGAGCGCTGCGCTCCGTCTTCGCTGCCGGTCGCGGTGACCGGTCCCCCCGCCGCCCGCACCAGATCCGCGAAACCGACCCGGGTGCCGTCCGCGGCGAGCAGGCCCTCGTCGTCGGGTTCGAAGGTCTCGTCGTGCCCCGTGAGCCGCTTGGCGAGCGCCTGCAGATCGGCGAGCAGGCGTGTCGCGGCCGAGTACACGGCCTTGCCCGCGACGACCGTCCCCGCGCTGCCGAATGCGCCGGTGTCGTAGCGGGCCGCGTCCGTGTCGGACTGGCGGATCCGCACCCGGTCCGCGGAGGCACGGAACGCACTCGCGACCAACTGGGTGTGCACGGTCGTCGTCCCGTTGCCGAACTCCGCCGTGCCGACGCCGACACTCAGCACGCCCTCGGCATCGACGGTGACGCTCGCCTCCGAGAAGTGGCCCCGCGGAGGGATGGTGGCGATCATCGCGAGCGCGGTGCCCTGTCCCGTCCGCCAGCCGGGGCCCGCGGGCATGGGGGAGCCGGCTCCGCTGGCGAGGGCCGCCTCGGTGAGGTCGAGGCACTGGTCGAGCCCGTAGGAGGCGAAGCCGATGTCGTCGCCCTCGACGTGCGTGACCACCAGCGGCTCGCCCGGGCGCACCGCGTTGATCCGCCGCAGCTCGAACGGGTCGATCCCGAGCTCGCGCGCCAACTCGTCCATCGCCGACTCGATCCCGAAGATCACCTGCCCGAGCCCGTAGCCGCGGAAGGCGCCCGAGGGCAGGTTGTTGGTGTAGACGGCCTGCGCGTCGACGCGCTTGTTCGGCGCGCTGTAGACGGCGACCGACTCCGAGGTGCCGTGGAACATCACACCGGGGCCGTGGTTGCCGTAGGCGCCGGTGTCCGAGAGCACATCGACCGCGAGAGCAGTCAGCCGCCCGTCGCGCCGCGCGCCGAGGGTCACGCCGACGCGCATCGGGTGGCGGCAGGGTGCCATCGTGAATTCGTCGCTCCGAGTGAACTCGAACTGCACGGGACGGCCGGTGGCGAGCACGGCGAGGGCGACGACGTCCTCGGTCAGGATCTCCTGCTTGCCGCCGAATCCGCCGCCGACGCGCGCCGTGAAGACCCGGACGGTCGACGGGTCCCGGTCGAACAGCCGAGCGATCTCGTCGCGCACCAGGAAGGGAACCTGCGTCGAGGTCCGTAGCACCAGTTCCTCGCCCTCGAGCCAGCCGATCGTGCCGTGGGTCTCGAGCGCCGTGTGCGCCACCCGCGAGGTCGAGTAGCGCCCCTCCACGACCACGTCCGCCTCCGCCAGACCGCCGGCCAGATCGCCGTATTCGCCGTGCAGCTCGGCGACCACGTTCGCGTCGGGTCGGGCAATGCGCGAGGCGATCGGGTCCTTCTCCGCGTGCAGGAGCGGAGCGCCGGGCGAGCGCGCCTCCTCCGGGTCGAAGACGGCGGGCAGCACCTCGTAGTCGACCTCGATGGCGCGGCAGGCCGCCTCCGCCACAGCCACCGACTCCGCGACCACCACGGCCACCCGCTGGCCGCGGAACCGCACGACCGTGTCGAGCATGCGGGTGTCGTCGGGGTCGTCGAGCCGCGACTCGTGGCGGGCGGTGGAGTAGAGGACGTCCGGCACGTCGGCTGCGGTGAGCACCGCGACGACGCCCGGCAGAGCGCGGGCGGCCGCGGCCTCGATCGAGCGGATGCGTGCGTGCGCGTGGGGACTCTGCAGCACCTTCAGGTGCAGGAGGCCGGGGACGGCGACGTCGAGGGTGAAGGGCTCCCGGCCCTGCACGATCCCTCGCCCGGCCGGTGCGCCGAGCGACCGGCCCACCTGCGACTGCTCGACCGCGGGGCGCCCGGTCCTGCGCACAGGGGTGAGCCCTGCCGGCTGGGCCGCGTGCCGGCCGGCGCCCGACGCCTGCGGCCGGTCCGACCCCGACGGCTTAGCCGCGTGTGCCCCGTGCTCGGCGATGCACGCTCCGGTCACCGCCTCGCGGATCGGCCGGTAGCCCGTGCACCGGCAGAGGTTGCCCTTCATCAGCCGGGGCACGTCCTCGGCCCGTGCTCCCTCCAGCGCCGTGGCCGTGACCACCATGCCGGCCGTGCAGAAGCCGCACTGGAACGCGCCCGCCTCGACGAACGCCTCCTGCACCGCGCTCGGCTCCTCGAGCGAGCCCAGGCCGGCTGCCGTGGTCACGTCGCGCCCCTCGACGCGGTGGGCGGGGTAGAGGCAGGAGTGGAACGGCGTCCCGTCGACCAGGACGGAGCAGGCTCCGCAATCGCCGGCGTCGCAGCCCTTCTTGACCTCGAAGTGCTCGTGGTCGCGGAGGAGGGTCCGCAGCACCTGGCCGGGCCGAGGGGAGGCGTCGATCGGCTCCCCGTTGACGGTGAACCTCACGGGGTGCCTCCGCTCAGCTCGGCGCGGATCTCCTCGGCGAGCACACGGACGACGGCGTGCCGCCAGTCGGCGGCGCCGTGCGGGTCGGTGAACCAGCTGAGGATGCCGTCGATCGCCGCAGCGAGCTCCTCCGCGGTGGGGGCGGCGACGAACCGGAGCAGCTCCGGTCGCACGGTCGCCGCGGTGATCGTGAGGACGAACGCGCCGTCGGTGTCCAGGCGGCCGATCACGACGGCCCCGGAGCGCCCGAGCGGCGAGAGCGCCGTCTTGCGGAACGCGGTCCGCGCCCGCAGGGAGGACCGCGGGACTTCGATCGAGCGGATGACGTCGTCGCGCGCGAGCGTCGTCGTCATGTTCCCCGTCACCAACTCGGCTACCGGCACGAGCGCGTCACTCCCGTCGGCCCGCCAGAGGAGGGCGGAGGCGTCGAGCGCCGCGGCGAGGCTGATCATCGGTCCGGCGGGGAGGGCGTTGGCGATGTTGCCGCCGACGGTCGCGACGTTCCAGATCTTGAAGGAACCCAGCAGTGCCGTGCAGCACTGGAAGAAGAGCGGATGCGCGGTGTCGCCCGTATCCGGCATCGCGGCGAGTTCGCTCAGCGTGCAGGTCGCCGCGATCGAGAGTCCGTCGTCCGTGCGGACGATCGGCTCCCACCCGAAGCCCTGCAGGTCGAGGAGCTCGTCGAGGTGGTCGTGGGGGAGGGAGAAGACCCAGGAGCCGCCTCCGATGACCGCGGATCGAGGCCCGCGGCTCGCCAGCTCGGACCGCTCACGCACCACCCGGACACTCTGAATCGTGTTCAGGTCCATGCCACCCTCCTGTCCTCCGCGCCCCCGCACTGCCGTCCCCTAGTGAACCCCACACCTGTGACACTCGTGTTTCTCCACCTGGTCCGTCCGGCACTTCCGCGCAGGTCGCGGACCCGACCAGGCTCAGGCTCAGGAGGGCGTGCTGAGCAGGAGCAACCCTTCGGTCACCCCACGCTCGCGACCCACTCCGAGCTGCCGTCGACGAACGACTGCTCCTTCCAGATCGGCACGCTCGCCTTAATGTCGTCCACCAGCGCCGCGCAGGCCGCGAACGCCGCCGCCCGATGGGCCGAGGCCACCGCGCAGGCGAGCGCGAGGTCGCCGACGACCAGTTCGCCCACCCGGTGCACGGCCGCGATGCGCACGTCGGGCCAGCGTTCCGCGATGCGCCGGGCGGAGGCGTGCAGCGCGGCGGGCGCGTCCGGGTGCGCCTCGTACGACAGGCGCACTACTCCGCGGCCCTCGTCGTGGTCGCGGACCACGCCCGCGAAGGTCACGACGGCGCCGTGCGTCGGGGATTCGACGGCGTGCTCGCACTCGTCCACCGTGATCGCCTCGGCCGCGAGGCGCGCGAGGGCGACGGGATCAGCGGGCATGGTCACCGCCGCCGAGCTGGTCGAGGAGGTGGCCGATCACCGGGTCGAGCACGTCGATCCCATCGCGGACGCCGCCGGGCGAGCCGGGAAGATTGACCACGACGGTGCGGCCGCTCACGCCCGCGAGCCCGCGGCTGAGCGCGGCCGTCGGCAGGTGGGCCGCGCCTCGCGCCCGGACCGCTTCCGCAAGGCCGGGCAGGGAGCGTTCCAGGAGGGGCGCGGTCTGCTCCGGAGTGACGTCGCTCGCAGCGACGCCCGTCCCGCCGGTGGTCACCACCACGTCCACCCCGCTGCCGATCGCGTCGGCGATCGCCTCGCCCACTGCGTCTCCGTCAGCGACGACGACCACTCGCGACTCCCAGCCCCGGCTCGCGAACCAGGCGTCGAGCGCCGGCCCCGTCCGGTCCTCGTACACGCCCGAGGCGGCCCGCGTGGAGGCGACGACCGCCACCGCCCGTCGTGCCGCCGCGCTCACTCGCTCGTCCACGAGCCGCTCCTCCCGCCCGCCTTCGCGAGCACCCGGATCCCGGTGATCGCGGCTGCGCGATCGACCGCTTTGATCATGTCGTAGACCGTGAGCGCGGCCACGCTGACCGCGGTCAACGCCTCCATCTCGACTCCGGTACGCCCGGTCGTGCGCACCCGCGCCTCGATCCGCACTCGGCCGTCCTGCGGCTCCAGGTCGATGTCGACGCCGTCCAGCGCCAGCGGGTGGCAGAGCGGGATGAGGCTCGAGGTTGCCTTCGCGCCGAGGATCCCGGCGATCCGCGCCACTCCGAGCGCCTCGCCCTTGGGCAGTTCCCCTTGCGCGAGCAGTCGTACCACGTCGGGCGACGTCTCGACGTACCCCTCGGCAACGGCGGTGCGCGCCGTCACCTCTTTCGCGCTCACGTCGACCATGTGCACAGCTCCATCGCCGCGCACATGGGTGAGCTGGTCGCTCTCAGTCATCGATCCTCCAGATCTCGACCGTATCGCCGGTCGCAGTGCGGTCGGTCCCCACGGGGACGTGGATGAGCACCGTCGAGCGCGCGTAGGACGCCAGCAGGTGCGAACTCGGGCCGCCGACGGGGTGCACGAGCCCCTCGTCGTCGAGGACGCCCCGGCGGATCTGGTGCAGGTGCGCGGGGGAATCGAGCGCCATACCGAGGCGAGCGCGCAGCCGCGGGCGCGCGGCCGGCACGCGACCCGCGAGCGAGCGCAGCACGGGTCGGAGGAACACCTCGAACGACACCAGCGCGCTCACCGGATTGCCCGGCAGCGAGACCACCGGCAGGTGCAGACCGTCGGCCACGCGCACGCGGCCCAGGCCCTGCGGCCCGCCCGGCTGCATCTCGACGTGGCCGAACTCCGAACCGATCGGTCCGAGCGCGTCGCGGACGACCTCGTAGGCGCCCGCGCTGACCCCGCCCACCGTGATCACCAGATCCGCTCCGCCCGCGTGCTCCTCGAGCAGCGCCAGCAGCTCCTCCGCCCGGTCGCTCGTGCAGGCGGCCACGATCGGCAGCGCTCCCGCCTCGCGCACGGCCTCGGCCAGCAGGGCGCCGTTGGCGTCGTGGATCTGCGCGTCCGCCAGCATCGCTCCGGGGGGACGGATCTCGTTCCCGGTCGGCACCACCAGCACCCGCAGTCGCGGCAGCACCTCCACCTCGGTCAGTCCGAGGGAGGCGAGGAGCCCGAAATGGGCTGAGCGGAGGACCGTGCCGGCCGGGAGGGCGAGATCGCCTGTCCGGGCGTCGCTGCCCCGCGCACGGACGAACGTCGCCGGTTTCACCGGATGCGCGAAGGCAACGCTCCCTGCGGCTGGGAAGCGCGGCGGGTCGACGCGCTCGACGGGGACGACGGCGTCTGCGCCCTCCGGCAGGGGGGATCCGGTCATGATCGGAGTCGCGGTGCCCGGCTCGTGTCGCGGCGCGCGGTCGCCGGCCGGGATCGGCGCCGATACGGGCAGGGTGACGGGGTGCTCGAGGGTCGCCGCGTCGAGGTCTGCCGCCCGCACCGCGAAGCCGTCCATCTGGGAGTTGTCGAAGCGTGGCAGGTCGAGGGGGGATCGGACGGAGCGGGCGAGCACGCGCCGGTCGTATGCGCCGGGATCGACAGCGACGGCGGCCGGATCCAGGTCCAGCGTCTCGCGCGCACCCCGCGTCGCGAGCGGCGCGAGCAGCGCCCGCACCCGGGCGGCGTGCAGGTCGATCGAGGTCATCGGGTCCTCTCGCGAGTGGTGGTTCCCGACCGGCGGCGGGACCGAGTCCATCTTGCCGGGTCGCGCCCGGTTCCGCGGCGTAGTGTGAGCAAATGAGTACAGCACTGGGGATCCCCGGCTTCCGGCCCCGACAGCGCAGCGCCGTCCTCCCGGCAGAGCGCCCGGCGACTCCGCTCCTCCTGGACAGCTACGGCCGCGTCGCCGACGATCTGCGGATCTCGCTCACCGACAAGTGCAACCTGCGCTGCACCTACTGCATGCCCGCCGAGGGCCTGCCGTTCCAACCGCCGGCGTCGCTGCTCAGCCGCGACGAGATCCTCCGCTTGGCCCGCATCGCCGTGGAGCAGTTCGGCGTCCGCCAGATCCGTTTCACCGGCGGGGAGCCGCTGCTGCGGAAGGATCTCGTCGACATCATCCGCGACGTCGCCTCCCTCGATCCGCGGCCCGAGATCTCACTCACCACGAACGCCATTGGACTCTCGGGGCGGGCGGTGGCGCTTGCCGAGGCGGGTCTGAACCGGGTCAACGTCTCGCTCGACTCGATCTGCGCCGAGACCTTCGCGAAGGTCACCCGGCGTCCCTTCCTCGACCGGGTGCTCGCCGGCATCGACGCGCTCGGGCCCGCCGGCCTGGAGCAGACCAAGATCAATGCGGTGCTGCTGCCCGGGATCAACGACCACGAGGCTCCGGAGCTGCTCGCCTGGGCTCTCGCCGGAGGCCACCAGCTCCGCTTCATCGAGCAGATGGCCCTCGACGCCGACCACGGCTGGGACCGGGCGACAATGATCACCGCCGCGGACATCCGCGCTCGTGTCTCGGAGCGCTTCGCGCTCAGCCCGCACGCAGCGCCGCGCGACGGGGCGCCCGCCGAGCTCTTCGACGTGCGCGAGGTCGGCGGCACCGAGGTCCTCGGGCAGGTGGGGATCATCGCCTCCGTGACCGAGAACTTCTGCGGCGACTGCCGCCGCACCCGGCTCACCGCCGAGGGGGGCGTCCGAAGCTGCCTGTTCTCGAACGAGGAGACCGATCTGCTCGGCCCGATGCGCGCGGGTGCCGACGACCACGAGGTCGCCCAGCTGTGGCGCGGCGCGATGTGGGCCAAGCCCGCGGGACACGAGATGAACCGGGCCGGTTTCGTCCAGCCCGAACGCACGATGAGCGCGATCGGCGGATGAGCGTGCGGGTCCGCTACTTCGCGGCGGCGAAGGCCGCCCTCGGCCGCGGCTCCGACGAGCTCACCGGCGTCGAGGACCTGGGCGCGCTCGAAGCGCGACTCGTCGCCTCCGCGCCCGACGCCGCTCCCGTGCTCGCGCGCTGCACGTTCCTCATCGGCGGCGTCTCGACGACTGACCGGGCGACCGCGCTGCCGGCGGACGCCACCGTCGACGTGCTGCCGCCTTTCGCCGGCGGCTGACCCGGTCCTTCGGCGTTCTGCTCGACTCAGGCGTCCCAGCCGCCCATGCCTCCCACGAGCGAGTCGACCGCGACCCCCGCTTCGGCCGCACGCTCCGCGGCCAGTCGTGAGCGGACGCCCGATGCGCAGTACAGGACCAGCGGGCCAGCGGGCAGCGCCCGCGGGTCGAAGCGGGACATCGGCATCCGTATCGCGCCCGGGACTGCCACCGAGCGGTTCTCGTGATCCTCCCGCAGGTCGACCACTGTCGGAGGCCGAGGTCCCGATAACCGCTCGCGCAGGTGCAGCGCCGTGACCGTGCCCGGCGTCGCCCGCAACTCAGCGATCGGAGGAACGCTCCGCGCCAATGCCAGCTCAGTCCACGACCCGTCCAGCGCGTCGTGCAGGAGCACCCGCCCGAACAACGGTGTTCCGACTCCGGTCACCAGCTTCACCACCTCGGCCGCCATCGCCGAGCCGATCGTCGCGCACAGTGCCCCGAGCACTCCGACGCTGGCACAGCTGTCCGCCGCGTCCTGGGCCTGGGGATGGAGGGCGCGCAGCGTGACTCCTCCGCCCGGCGCCTGCGCCCAGAACGTCGAGAGCTGCCCGTCGAAGCCCAGTGCTGATCCCCAGACATGCGGCACCCCGGCCCGAGTCGTCGCGTCGGAGGCGAGGTAGCGGGCGCCGAAAGTGTCGAAGCCGTCGACCACGACGTCCCAGTCCGCGACCAGCTCGTCGGCGCTGGCCGAGGTGAACGCGACGGGGAACGCCCGCGCATCGATGTCGGGGGAGAGCCGCCGCGCGGTCGCCGCCGCCGACTCGGCCTTCGACACGCCGATCGCAGAGTCGTCGTGCGCCGTCTGCCGCGCCAGGTTCGAGAGTTCGACCACATCTGCATCGACGATCCCCAGCCGTCCGATGCCCGCCGCGGCGAGCGCCGTGATCACGGGAGAGCCGATCCCGCCCGCGCCGAGCACGAGCACACGCGCGTTGCGCAGCCGCCGCTGTCCGTCCTCGCCCATCGGGGAGAGGCGGATCTGCCGCGCGAATCGCTCGCGCTCGGCGTCCGTCAGCGGGGGTCCGGGCCGCACCGGCACTGGCGCGGTCCGCGTCTGGGCGAGACGTCGCTGCGGGTCAAGAGCTCGGATCACCTCTCCAGTGTGCACGTCCAGCACCGGTCGCCGGGGTCGCCGGTCCCGTCTCTCAGCCCGTCGTGGGAGCCTGCCGCGTGATGAACCGAGGTCGAGAACGCCCCTTTCTCCGCGTTCTCAGTCTCGGTCGCGGACACAGCGGCCTCCTGCCACCCCATCGACTACCGTGGGAGCGTTGTGGACGGGAGCGAGGCGGCCGGGTGTACCTGAAAAGCCTGACCCTCAAGGGATTCAAGTCCTTCGCTCAGCCGACCACGTTCGCCTTCGAGCCGGGGGTCACCTGCGTCGTCGGCCCGAACGGCTCGGGTAAGAGCAACGTCGTCGACGCGCTTGCCTGGGTGATGGGGGAGCAGGGCGCGAAGACCCTCCGCGGCGGCACGATGGAGGACGTCATCTTCGCAGGCACCTCCACCCGCGGACCCCTCGGCCGGGCCGAGGTGGCGCTGACCATCGACAACTCCGACGGCGCGCTCCCCATCGAGTACACCGAGGTGACGATCAGCCGCACCCTGTTCCGCAACGGCGGCAGCGAGTACGCGATCAACGGTCGCGGTTGCCGACTGCTCGATGTGCAGGAGCTGCTGAGCGACTCCGGTCTCGGCCGGGAGATGCACGTGATCGTCGGGCAGGGCCAGCTCGATGCGGTGTTGCGCGCCACCCCGGAGGAGCGGCGCGGCTTCATCGAGGAGGCGGCCGGCATCCTCAAGCACCGCCGCCGCAAGGAGAAGACGCTCCGCAAGCTCGAGGCGATGCAGGCGAACCTGACGCGCCTCTCCGACCTCGCCGGCGAGATCCGCCGCCAGCTCAAGCCCCTTGGGCGCCAGGCCGAGGTCGCGCGGCAGGCGCAGACTATCGCCGCCGTGGTCCGCGACGCCCGGGCGCGGCTGCTCGCCGACGACGTGGTCGGCCTCCGCAACGCTCTGGACGGCTTCGCCCGCTCCGAGAGCGAGCGGCACAGCGAGCGGGTGGTGCTGCACCAGCGGCTCGAGCAGGCCACGCTCCGACGCGCGCGGATCGAAGCGGAGGTGGTCGGCGACGCGGTCGACGACGCGCGACGGACCGCGTTCGAGCTCGAGTCGGTGCAGGAGAGGCTCCGCAACCTGTCGGCGCTCGCCGGACAGCGCCTCGCGATGCTCGAGCTGGAGTCCGAGCAGCCGCAGATCCAGCCGCGTGTCACGCCGGTGCAGGTGGAGGAGGCGCGAGTCGAGCTGGAGCGCCTGCGGCAGGGGGTCCTCGACGCGGAGCTCGCCTGGGTGCAGGCGCAGCACGCGACACTCACCGCCCGCTCCGCCCTCGACGCCGTCGATGAGGAGATCGCCGCCCGAGCGGCCCTTGTGTCGCGCTACGACCTCGACCTCTCCACGCTGGCGGGGCGCGCCGACACCGCGGCCTCGCGCCTCGCCTCCGTCCGCGGTGAGGTGCTGCGCGCGCAGAACACGCTCGATTCCGCCGGTGCGCGTCGGGATGCGGCGCGCCGCGCGCTGGACGCCCTGGAGGTCGAGCTGGGCGATGCGGACCGCGGGCCCGACGGCACCCTCGACGAGGGCTACGAACTCGCCCAGTCCGCGGTCTCGGCCGCCGAGAGCGAGATCGAACGGCTGCGCGAGGAACTGCACGCCCTGGAGCGCGAGCGCGAGGCCCTCGCCGCTCGCACCGGAGCGCTCTCACTCGCGCTCGACGTCTCCGACGGCTCGGCCGAGCTGATGGCGGCGCGGATCGACGGGGTGCACGGGCGCGTCGCCGAGCGGATCCAGGTGCGGCCGGGTGCCGAGGCCGCCCTCGCCGCCGCCCTCGGGGCCGTCGCCGACGCCGTGCTCGTCGACTCGACCGCCCGCGCCGATGCTGCTCTGGACGCTGCCCTGGACCGCGACCTCGGTCGGGTCGAGCTGCTGGTCGCCGACTCGGCCCGCCCGCCGCTCGAACTCGCCGTGCCCGAGGGAGCTGTCCGCGCGGCCGAACTCGTGACCGCGCCGCCCGGCGTCCTCTCGCTCCTGGAGCGCGTGCTCGTGGTCGAGGATCTCGCCGTCGCGCGTCGGCTGCGTGCGAAGGTCGACCCCGGCGTCGTCCTCGTCACTCGCGACGGCGCCACCGTCTCGGACGCCGTGCAGAGCGCCGGGGTCGGCGGGCAGCGCAGCCGCATCGAGCTCATCTCCGAGCGCGACTCAGCGGCGGCCCGTCTGAAAGAGGTGGAGGGCGGGATCAATCGCCTCCGCTTCGAGCTGGCCGAGCAGACCGGCGCCCTCCGCGGTGCGAAGGAGCAGTCCGCGATCGCCCTCGCCGCCCTCCGAGAGCACGATGCCGCCCGTGCCGCGCACACCGAGCGGCTCGGCCGCGTGCGCGCCCAGCTCGAGGCGGCGACCGCGGAGCACGGCCGCGGCGTGAGCGCCCTGGCCGTCGCCTCCGATCGGGTCGGCGATGCCGAACGGGCTGCCGGTGACGCGAAGGCCGCCCTCGACGCTGCCCGTGCCCGGCCCCGGCCGGTCCTCGACGCGAGCGCCCGCGACGGGCTCCAGCGCGAGGTCGACGCCGCCCGAGAGCACGAGATCGAGACCCGCCTGGGCGTGGAGACCGCGAAGGAGCGGGTGCGGGCCGAGCAGTCCCGCGGCGAGTCGCTGGCGCGTCAGCTGGCCGCCGATCGGGCCGCCGCCGACGAGGCGGCCCGGCGCGCCGTGATCCGCCGCCGTCAACGCGACGCGGCGGCCGAGGTGACCGCCGCGCTCCCCGCCGTCCTCGCCTCCGTGGACCGCTCGGTACAGCAGGCGCGTGCCGAGCTCGTCATGGCCGAGGCCGCCCGGTCGCAGCAGAACGCCGAGCTGCAGGTTGTGCGCCGCGAGGAGGGGACCCTGCGCGACCGGCTCCAGTCGGTCACCGAGAGCGTGCACGGCCTGGAGCTGCAGATCTATGAGAAGCGGTTGCAGCTCACCGGGCTCCTCGAGCGAGCGGGCTCCGAACTCGGACTCACTGAGGACGTGCTCGTGGCGGAGTACGGTCCCGGCGTCGGCGTCCCCGATGAGACAGGCGAGCAGGAGGAGCCGCGGCCGTACGTCCGCGACGATCAGCGGCGGCGTCTGGCCAAGGCCGAAAAACAGCTCGCGCAGCTGGGCCGCGTGAATCCGCTCGCCCTGGAGGAGTTCGCCGCGCTGGAGCAGCGGCACGCCTTCCTGACCGAGCAGCTCGCCGACCTCACCGGCACCCGGCGCGACCTGCTCACCATCATCGAGGAGCTCGATGAGACGATGCAGACCGTCTTCGCCTCCGCCTTCGAAGACACGCAGGCGGCATTCGCGGACGTCTTCCCCGTCCTCTTCCCGGGCGGCACGGGCAGCATCCGCCTGACCGACCCGGAGAATCTGCTCACCACCGGCATCGAGGTCGCGGTGCGACCCGCGGGCAAGAAGATCGAGCGGCTCTCGCTGCTCTCGGGCGGTGAGCGCTCGCTCGCGGCGGTGGCGTTCATGGTCGCGATCTTCACGTCTCGGCCGAGCCCGTTCTACATCATGGACGAGGTGGAGGCTGCGCTCGACGACGCGAACCTCGGCCGACTGCTGAGTATCTTCGAGGGACTGCGCGCCTCCAGCCAGCTGATCGTCATCACGCATCAGAAGCGGACGATGGAGATCGCGGACGCCCTCTACGGTGTCTCGATGCGGCAGGACGGCGTCTCGGCCGTCGTCGGCCAGCGCGTCGCGGCGCCCCCTGCCTGAGCGGCGCGCCCTCCTCCGCCACCCCCGTGCGATTCGCAGGAACCCGTGCGATTCGCAGGAACCCGTGCGATTCGCAGGGGATGCTCGCGAGAGAGCGCGATCCTCCGCCTGATTCGCCGCAGACGGGCCCTCGATCCTGCACATCGCACCTCGGCAGCCCGCGCTGCCCCCCGCCGGTAGCCTGGACGCATGGCAGAACGCACCTCCTGGTCGCTCGGTCGCGCACTGCGCGGCCTGTTCGAGAAGCGCACGATCGACGACCAGACCTGGGACGACCTCGAGACGGCGCTGATCACCGCCGATTTCGGCCCCGATATCACTGAGGAGATCGTCGACGACCTCCGCGCCAAGGTCGCCCGCTACTCCACCACCGACCCGCGCGACCTGCAGCGGATGCTCCGCGAGTCGCTCGAGGAGCGCCTGTCGAAGTACGACACGACCCTCAAGCTCAGCGAGCGCCCCGCCGTGATCCTCGTGGTCGGCGTGAACGGCGTCGGCAAGACCACCACCATCGGTAAGTTCGCCAAGTTCCTGCGTAACTACGGCCGCAGTGTCGTGGTCGGCGCCGCGGACACCTTCCGCGCCGCCGCCGTCGACCAGCTCGCCACCTGGGCCCAGCGCGCCGACGCACAGATCGTCCGCCCGCAGCAGGAGCGACAGGATCCCGCATCCGTCGCCTTCCAGACCGTGCAGTTCGCGAAGGACACCGGAGTGGAGATGGTCATCATCGATACGGCCGGCCGCCTGCACACCAAGGGCGGCCTGATGGACGAGCTCACCAAGATCAAGCGCGTCATCGAGAAGCAGGCGCCGATTTCCGAGATCCTGCTCGTGCTCGACGCGACCACCGGTCAGAACGGTCTGAGCCAGGCGGAGGCGTTCATCGAGCACGCCGGCGTCACCGGCCTGGTCATCACCAAGCTCGACGGCTCAGCAAAGGGCGGTTTCGTGCTGGCGGTGCAGGAGAAGACCGGCATTCCGATCAAGCTCGTCGGCCAGGGCGAGGGCATCGGCGATCTCACCGGCTTCACGCCCCACGTCTTCGCCCAGCAGCTGGTCAGCTGAGCCAGTCTGCGGGACATCGCCGCGCCGCTGACTGCACAACGTCAGCTGAGAGACCGTCTCATCCACCATCGTGGCTGAGACCCCCTCTCAGCTGACGTTGTGTCGGGGGCGCCGCGGGTTACACCGCCTGCGAGAAGCCCAGCGCCGCGTCGGCCAGGTGGCGCAGGTGCTCCGGCACCGGCAGCCCCTTCGACTCCATCGAGCGAGCCCAAAGGCGTCCGGCCCGGTAGGAGGAGCGCACCAGTGGCCCCGCGAGCACGCCGAGGAAGCCGATGTCTTCCGCCTCCTCCTTGATCGCCACGAACTCCTCCGGGTGCACCCAGCGGTCCACCGGCAGGTGGCGCGGAGTAGGGCGGAGGTACTGCGTGATCGTGACGATGTCGGTGCCCGCGTCGTAGAGGTCCTGCAGCGCCTGCGAGATCTCCTCGCGCTCCTCGCCCATGCCGAGGATAAGGTTCGACTTCGTGATCAGCCCAGCGTCCCGGCCCTGAGTGAGGACGTCGAGCGAGCGCTCGTAGCGGAAGGCCGGGCGGATGCGCTTGAAGATCCGCGGCACCGTCTCGACATTGTGCGCGAACACCTCGGGCTGTGCGTCGAACACCCGCTGGAGGTGCTCGGCGCGGCCGGTGAAGTCGGGGACCAGAATCTCGACACCCGTGCCCGGCGCCTGGGCATGGATCTGCCGGATCGTCTCGGCGTAGAGCCAGGAGCCTTCGTCCGGCAGGTCGTCGCGCGCGACTCCGGTGACGGTCGCGTAGCGAAGGTTCATCCGGGCCACCGATTCGCCGACCCGTCGTGGCTCGTCCTCGTCGTAGTCCGCGGGCTTCCCGGTGTCGATCTGGCAGAAGTCGCACCGCCGGGTGCACTGGGCTCCGCCGATGAGGAAGGTCGCCTCGCGGTCCTCCCAGCACTCGAAGATGTTGGGGCAGCCCGCCTCCTGGCAGACCGTATGCAGTTCCTCGCTCTTCACGAGGGACTGCAGCTTCCGGTACTCCGGGCCCAGTGAGGCCTTCGTGCGGATCCACTCCGGCTTGCGCTCGATCGGCGTCTCGGCGTTGCGGATCTCGAGTCGCAGGAGCTTGCGACCGCCGACGTCCGCGCTCACGCGACGGCCTCGGCGACGCGGGCGCAGAACGTGGGCGCCGCCTCCGAGAAGCGCGCCACGACCCTGGCCCGGACCACGGCCATCGGCGGACTGTCGCCGCGCTCGCGTTCGAGCGTGGTGACGCCGGCGTCGGCGATTCCGCAGGCGACGATGCGGGAGTAGGGCTCGAGGCTGTTCGTGACGTTGAGTGCGAAGCCGTGCATCGTCACTCCCGAGGCCACGCGGATGCCGATCGCCGCGATCTTGACGGCGCCGCCGTCGCGAGGGATCCACACCCCGGAGCGCCCCCGGACGCGCTGCCCCTGGACGTCCAGGTCCTCTAGCACGCCGATCAGAACGTCCTCCAGTGAGCGAACGTAGGCGACCACATCGACCGGTTCGCCCAGCCGCACGATCGGATAGCCGACGAGCTGTCCTGGGCCGTGCCAGGTGATTCGGCCGCCGCGGTCGACGTCGACCACCGGGGAGCCGTCAGTGGGGCGCTCGTGCGCTTCGGTGCGCTTGCCGGCGGTGTAGACGGAGGCGTGCTCGCAGAGCACGAGGGTGTCCGGTCGGCGGTCGGCCACCACCTCGGCGTGGAGGCGGCGCTGGAGCTCCCAGCCGTCGCGGTAGTCCAGGGGGTCGGCGGAGTCGCCCGCTACGAGTGTCTCGATCACCGGATCACCCTAACTCGCTTCTTGGACCCGAACCAGGTAATCATCGGCCGCGCGTCGGCGCCGATCCTGCCTCCGCTGGAGCCGCCCGCCCGCCGACCGGCCGGGGCTCCGGTAGAATTCCGGGCATCATGGCTACTTTCGGCACCCTCTCCGATCGACTCGTCGAGACCTTCAAGAACCTCCGCACGAAGGGCAAGCTGTCGGCCTCGGACGTCGACGGCACCGTCCGCGAGATCCGACGCGCCCTGCTCGACGCCGACGTCGCGCTCGAGGTCGTGAAGACGTTCACCGGCACGGTGCGTGAGCGCGCTCTCGGCGACGAGGTCAACAAGGCGCTCAACCCGGCGCAGCAGGTCGTCCAGATCGTCAACGAGGAGCTCGTCGCGATCCTCGGCGGGCAGTCGCGCCGTCTGGAGTTCGCCAAGCGCCCGCCGACGGTCATCATGCTCGCCGGCCTCCAGGGCGCGGGTAAGACGACCCTCGCCGGCAAGCTCGGCAAGTACCTCGGCAAGGACGGTCACACCCCGCTGTTGGTCGCGGCCGACCTCCAGCGCCCCAATGCGGTGCAGCAGCTGCAGGTCGTCGGCGAGCAGGCCGGAGTCGCGGTGTACGCACCCGAGCCGGGCAACGGCGTCGGCAATCCGGTGAAGGTCGCGCAGAACGCGATCCGCTTCGCGACCGATAAGCAGTACGACACCGTCATCATCGACACGGCCGGCCGGCTGGGAGTCGACGCCGACATGATGAAGCAGGCCGCCGACATCCGCCGCGTCACCAACCCCGACGAGGTGTTGTTCGTCATCGACGCGATGATCGGGCAGGACGCGGTCGCGACCGCGAAGGCCTTCCAGGAGGGAGTCGACTTCACCGGCGTTGTCCTGTCCAAACTCGACGGCGACGCCCGCGGAGGAGCGGCGCTCTCGGTCGCGTCCCTCACCGGCCGTCCCATCCTCTTCGCCTCGACCGGCGAGTCGCTGGACGACTTCGAGCAGTTCCACCCCGACCGGATGGCGAGCCGGATCCTCGACCTCGGTGACGTGCTCACCCTCATCGAGCAGGCGCAGGCCGCGTTCGACGAGGACGAGGCGCGCGCGATCGCCGAGAAGATCATGGGCGACACGTTCACGCTCGACGACTTCCTCGGCCAGATGCAGCAGCTGCGCAACATGGGCTCGATCAAGAAGATGATCGGCATGCTGCCCGGCGCGAAGGGCATGCGCGAGCAGCTCGACCAGTTCGACGAGCGCGAGATCGTGCGCACCGAGGCGATCATCCAGTCGATGACGAAGGCGGAGCGGGTGAACCCGAAGCTCCTGAACGGCTCTCGGCGTCTGCGCATCGCCCGCGGCTCGGGCATGAGCGTCACCGATGTCAACCAGCTCGTGCAGCGCTTCGAGCAGGCCGCGAAGATGATGAAGACGGTCGCGAAGGGCGGCATGCCCTCCGTCCCCGGTATGGGCCCGGTGCCCGGCGCCGGCTACCAGGGCCGCCCGAAGCCGCAGAAGAAGAAGAGCAGCAAGTCCGGCAACCCGGCCAAGCGTGCCGCCGAGAACGCGGCGATCACAGCCGGACCCCGCGCGGGTGACGCCGGCGGCTCCGGCTTCGGCCTGGGCGGTGGCGGCGCGAAGGGCGCACAGCCCACGCCGGAGGAGCTGGAGCAGCTGCAGAAGCTCCTCGGCCGATGAAGCGGCGCGCGGGCGCGGTCCTCGCGGTCGCCGCCGTGCTCGGCCTCACCGGCTGCGCCGGAAGTTCCGGAAGGGAGGCGATGGCGCCTCCCTCGCCCGAGGAGCTGGTCGGCCGCTGGGTGACCGGCATGTCGTCCGATGCACCCGACGTGCCGTTCCTCCTGATCGCGGGGGACGGCACGTGGACCGGATCGGACGGCTGCAACGGCGCGCAAGGGCAGTGGTCGATCGATGGCGAGGGCGCGCTCTCGGTGTCGGCCGGCCCGAGCACCCTCATCGCCTGCGACGGTGTCGCGCTGCCGCGAATCTTCTCGGAGGCGGCGGCGGCCTCGCTCGACGGCGGGCGGTTGCGCCTGTTCGATGACGCAGGCGCCACCGTGGTCGCACTCGCCCGCTCTACGAGCGACGAGGCGCCGTCGGCCGCGCCGGACCCGGCGGGGGAGTAGGACCTCCATGTGGAGGGAGGAGTGGGGTCCCCGTGCGTCGAACCGCTCGCTAGCGTGAAGGCATGACAACCGCACACGCGCGCCCCGTCCGCATCGGCGTCCAGATCGCCCCTCAGCACGTCCCCTACGAGGTCATCCGCGACACGCTCGCCGAGATCGAGGATCTCGGCGTCGACATCGCCTTCAACTGGGACCACTTCTTCCCGCTGTCGGGGGAGTCGAACGGCCTGCACTTCGAGGGTTGGAGCATGCTCGCGGCCTGGGCCGAGCAGACCAGCCGGATCGAGTTCGGCCCGCTGGTCTCCTGCAACAGCTACCGCAATCCCGACCTGCTCGCCGACATGGCCCGGACGGTGGATCACATCAGCGCTCAGGGCGCCGAAGGCCGCCTGATCTTCGGCATCGGCTCCGGCTGGTTCGAGCGCGATTACGAGGAGTACGGCTACGAGTTCGGCACCGCCGGCTCGCGCCTGGACGGGCTCGCCGAGGCCATGCCGCGCATCCGTAGCCGCTGGTCGATGCTCAACCCCGCACCGACGCGTGACATCCCGGTCATGATCGGCGGCGGCGGCGAGAAGAAGACTCTGCGGATCGTCGCCGAGCACGCCGACATCTGGCACAGCTTCTCGGACGTCCCGACCCTCGAGCGCAAGCTCGGCGTTCTCGCGGAGTGGTGCGCCCGGGTCGAGCGCGATCCAGCCGCGATCGAGATCTCGACCGGTGCGGGCGTCCGCAGTGGCGTCGGCGACGCCTCCTTCGACGTGCTCGATCAGCAGTTCGACCTCGGTGCGAGCCTGTTCACGATCGGCCTCACGGGGCCGGACATCGACCTCGCACCCGTTCGGGACCTGCTCGGCTGGCGCGACGGGAAGAACAGCACCGCTCGCTGACTCGGCGGGGCGTCGTCGTCCGGCGGCGCCCCGACTCCGCGTCAGTCCGCCGGAGCGTCCGTCGCGCGCTGGTCGGTCGGCACTGGGCGGGCCAGCCCCGACTTCTCTGCGGCGACCTCGAACGCGTGTGCGAGGGCCCGGTGGCCCTCCACCGTCGGATGCACGCCGTCATCGCCCAGCAGTCCGTCCTCACTCAGCGGGTCCGGGTATTCCAGCGCACCTCCGTCGGCGGCCGTCACTGCGTCGATCAGACTCACGTCGTACTGGTCGAGATCCGTCGGCCGCGGGTCAGGACCCCAGACCGAGTCGATCGCGATCAACCGCGCAGAGGGCGAGGCGGCCGCGATCGCATCGACGGCGGACACGATCGCGGCATCGACCTCTTCCGGGGCCCAGCCCAGGTCGTTGCTGCTGGCGATCAGCACGATCGCGTCCGGCTGCGTGTCCGCGATCTCCTCCGCCCGGTCGCCGATCGCCTGGCCGCAGTCGCCCGGTTCGATGAACCCGCCTCCGTCGCAACCGAGGTCGGTGACGTCCCAGCCGAAGTTGTCGCCCACGAGAGCGGGCCAGGCCTGCTCCGTCTCGACGTTCAGACCGCGCACGATGCTGTCGCCGACGACCGTGACGCGGGAGCCGGCGGGCAGCGAGGTGCCGAGGGGAAGCGGCACCGGATCCGCGGAGACCTTTGCGGGAGGAGTGGCTGTGCCGGTCGGGGTCGGCGAACTGATCGGCGAGGACGGCGCGGAGCAGCCGGTGAGTCCGAGCGCGAGCCCGCCGATCGCGGCGGCGGTGAGCAGGGCGGGCCGCCTCATGCTCGCGGGTCCTGGAGTCCGTCGCGCAGCTCCCCCGCGAGTGCGCGCACGACCGCCTTCAGGTCGCCGTCGTGCGTCGCGGCGGTGCGCAGCTGGCGCTGGTAGCTCGCGCCCGCGACCAGGATGAGCTCCACGTCGGCCAGCTCCTGCACGCAGCCGAGTCGCTCGGCGACCGGCGCGAGGGTCACGAGGAGGTCGCGGATGTCGTCGGTAACCAGGCGCTCCGCTCCGGACGCGTCCAAGATGATCTCGGCGTCGAGCCCGTAGCGGGCCGCGCGCCACTTGTTCTCGCGCACATACCAGGGCTGCATCGTCGGCAGATCCTCGCCGGCGTCCAACCGCGAGGACAGGTGCTCGACGAGGCACTGGATCAGCGCGGCGACCGCTCCGATCTCCTCGGCAGAGGAGAGGCCGTCGCAGGCGCGCATCTCGAGCGTCCCCCACTGCGGCGAGGGGCGGATGTCCCAGCGGACTTCGGTGTGGTCGTCGATGACGCCGGTGCGCATCATGTCGTCGACGTACTCCTCGTAGTTCGCCCAGGCGCCGAACTGCGGGGGCAGGCCCGCTGTGGGCAACTGCTGGAACATCAGTGCCCGGTTCGACGCATAGCCGGTGTCGACTCCGCCCCAGAACGGGCTCGACGCCGAGAGCGCCTGCAGGTGCGGGTAGTAGCCGAGCAGCGAGTTCAGGATCGGCAGCACCTTGTCGCGGTGTTCGATGCCGACGTGCACATGGATGCCCCAGATCATCATGTTCCGCCCCCACCACTGGGTACGGTCGATGAGGCGGTGATAGCGCTCTTTGTCGGTGATGGTCTGGTCGAACCACTGCGCGAACGGATGCGTACCCGAGCAGACCAGATCCAGTCCCATCGGGTCGGTGATCTCGCGTACCTGCCGCAGCTGGTCTCGCAGATCGGCGACCGCGTCGCGGACTCGAGTGTGCACGCCCGAGACCAGCTCGATCGTGTTGCGCAGGAGCTCGCCCGTGATCTGCGGATGCGGGGCGTCGCCCTCGCCGCGTAGCGCGTCCAGCACCACGTCGGCGACGTTGGCCAGATCGCCCGTCTGACGGTCGACGATCGCTACCTCCCACTCGATCCCGAGAGTGGAGCGGTCGGACGCGGCGAAGCTGATCTTCATGGCGAGGTCCTCATCGGATCCGGGCGTCCGCCGATCGGGACGCGCTCCGCCATCCTCGCACCTGCGAGCGGAGCGGACGCCGAACCCCGCCACGCCCGCTCTCAGCCCGTCCTACGCTCACGCGGGCGACGGCGAGGAGCGGCGGCGTGCCGGGCCCGCACCGGCGCGGTTTTTCTGGCAGAATGATCCGTCGGGTCCGAGGCGGTCGACCCTCTACTCACCGCTGACGAAACCCCCTCGAGCTTTCGCCGGGTGTGCCCCCACGCTCACGGCTCAGTTCATCCATCATCGACCGGACACCGGTCAACGACCACACAGGAGAATTGTGGCTGTCAAGATTCGTCTGAAGCGCCTCGGCAAGATCCGGGCGCCCTACTACCGCATCGTCGTCGCCGACTCGCGCACCAAACGCGACGGTCGCGTGATCGAGGAGATCGGCAAGTACCACCCCACCGAGCAGCCCTCGTTCATCCAGGTCGACTCGGAGCGCGCGCAGTACTGGCTCGGAGTCGGCGCGCAGCCGACCGAGCAGGTCGCCGCGATCCTCAAGCTGACCGGAGACTGGGGCCGCTTCCAGGGCGACGCCGATGCCGTCAGCACCGTGCAGGTGAAGGAGCCCAAGGCTCCGTTCGTCGTCGACGCGAAGAAGAAGCCCGTCCTCAAGCCGAAGTCCGAGGCTCCGGCCAAGGCCGCCCCGGTCGCGGACACCGCCGACGAGACCTCCACCGAGGCATAGTCCGTGCTCGCTCCCGCCGTCGAACACCTCGTTAAGGGGATCGTCGAGAACCCCGACGAGGTCCGTGTCGTGGCGACGAGCTCCCCGCGCGGAGAGGTCCTCGAGGTGCGCGTGCACCCCGAGGACCTTGGCCGCGTGATCGGACGCTCCGGTCGCACCGCCAAAGCCGTCCGCACTCTCGTTGCCGCTCTCGCCGACGGGCGCCGAGTGCGGGTCGACGTCGTCGATACCGACAAGTAGAGGTGTCGGTCACCGGACCGGGCACGACGCAGCTCCGCGTCGCCCGACTCACCAAGGCTCACGGACTCAAGGGCGCGATCAAGCTCGAGCTCTACACCGATGAGCCCGATAAGCGCTTCACCCCCGGATCCACGTTCACGTTGCAGGTGCCCCGCACCTCCGAGTGGCACGGGAAGAAGCTCGAGCTCGTCGAATTGCGCTGGTACAACAGCCACCCCGTTGCCTTCTTCCGGGGCGTGGCGGACCGCAGTGCCGCGGAAACCCTCCTCAAAGCGATCCTCTGGATCGACGAGGAGGTGCAGACGCAGCCGGGCGAGGACGACTCCTGGTACGACTACCAGCTGGTCGGTATGAAGGTCGTGCGCGACGGCGTCGAGGTCGGCACCGTGCGCCGCGTCGACCACTTCCCGGCGCAGGACCTGCTGATCGTCGGCACCCCCTCGGGTGAGGTGATGGTGCCGTTCGTGAACGCCATCGTGCCCTCCGTCGACGCCGTCGCAGGGATCGTCACGGTCACCCCTCCGATCGGCCTCTTCGAGGACGCTCCGGAGGAGGAGCCGGCCGCGATCGACCTCAGCGGTGTCGACCTCACCGATCCGGCGCTGAGCGCTGCTGCGCCCATCGGCGACCCCGCATCCTCCGAGGAGGAGCCCCGGTCGTGAGGATCGACATCGTCACGATCTTCCCGGAGTTCTTCGGCGTGCTCGACGTCAGCCTGCTCGGCCGCGCGCGGCGGAGCGGGCTGATCGACCTCGGCGTGCACGACCTGCGCGACTGCACCCACGACCGGCATCGCACCGTCGACGACACGCCCTACGGCGGCGGCGCCGGCATGGTGATGCGCCCGGAGCCGTGGGGCGAGGCTCTCGACTCGATCCTCGTGTCGGCGGAGGACCCGGTGGTGATCTTCCCCTCGCCCGCCGGCGAGCTCTTCACCCAGGCGACCGCCCGCGAGCTGGCCGAGGAGTCCACGCTGGTGTTCGGCTGCGGCCGCTACGAGGGGATCGACCAGCGCGTCATCGACCACACCGCAGAGCGCGCCCGGGTGCGGATGATCAGCCTGGGCGACTACGTCCTCAATGGGGGAGAGGTCGCCGTCATGGCAATGATCGAGGCCATCGGACGCCTCGTCCCCGGTGTCGTCGGCAACCCGGCGAGCCTGGTCGAAGAGAGCCACTCCGACGGGCTCCTGGAGTACCCGAGCTATACCAAACCGGCCTCGTGGCGCGGGTTCGACGTCCCTCCGGTCCTGCTGAGCGGCGACCACGCAGCGATCGCCGCCTGGCGTCGCGAGCAGAGCGTCGAGCGCACGCGCCGCGTCCGACCCGAACTGCTGCCCTGACCTCGCACCCCGCCCCCTCCTCCGCGAGATGCCACTTGTGACGCCTCGCTCCGGCGTGTCGTCATCATAAGTGGCATCTCGCGGAGGGGGGCGAGGGTGGGCGAGGGGCATGAGGGTGCAGTTTCAGTCGCGGGCGGAGAGGACGATGTTGCCCGTCTCGGTGATCGCGATCGTGTGCTCCATGTGTGCGCCTCGCGATCCGTCGCGGCTGCGCAGCGTCCAGCCGTCTTTATCGGTGTAGATCTCGTCCGTGCTCTGGAGGAACCACGGCTCGATCGCGATCACCAGGCCCGGGCGGAGGGGGAAGCCGCGACCGGCGCGGCCGTCGTTGGGGATGTGCGGGTCGCCGTGCATGGTGCGGCCCACGCCGTGACCGCCGAAGTCGGTGTTGATGCTGAGCCCCTCGGCACGCGCGATCGCGGCGATGGCCGCAGAGATGTCGCCGATCTTCTTGCCGGGCTGCGCGGCGGCGATGCCGGCCTCGAGCGCCCGGGTAGTCGCGTCGATGAGCGCGAGGTCCTCGTCGCGGGGTGTGCCGACGACCACGCTGATCGCGGAGTCGGCCACCCAGCCGTCCACGGAGGCGGCGAAATCCAGGGTCAGCAGGTCGCCGTCCTTCAGCCGGTAGTCGAACGGTAGGCCGTGCAGCACGGCGTCGTTCACAGAGGTGCAGAGGACCTTGCCGAACGGGCTCGCGCCGAAGGAGGGGTGGTAGTCGATGTAGCAGGACTCGGCGCCGGACGCGCGGATCATGTCGTGAGCGAGCCGGTCGAGCTCCAGCAGGTTCACACCCACGGCGGCGGCGGCGGACGTGGCCGTCAGGACCTCTCCGACGAAGCGCCCGGCGGGACGCATCTCCTCGATTTCGGCGGGGGTGCGTAGCTCGATCATCCTGATCCTCTCGGCGTCCGCTGAGCCGTCGCTCAGCGGTGGTGGGTATGGTCGGTGCATGCGCACGCGACGGGCATTCGGTTCCTGGCAGTTTCCGGCGGCGATCGTGCTGCCCCTGTGGATCCTCATCGGCTACGGCCTCTTCGGAGGGTCGAGCGGGTGGACCGTCCTCGGTCTGTTGATCGCCCTCCCCATTCTGGCGGTCGCGCTGGCTGTCGTGGCGGGGATCGTCGCATTCCGGGTGACTGTGCGACCGACCCGGACCCCCTCCTGGAGCGACGTGGCCGTCGTGGGGGCGTGGCACCTATCCCTGATCGCCGTCGGATTCTTCGCTCCCGGCGCCGCAGCCCTGGGGCTGCTCTCGGTGATCCTCGGGGCTGCCGCCTTCTGGCACTCGACCTGGCGCTTCCTGGCCGATGCTCGGGCGACTCTGCTCGCCTTCTCCCAGTCGGCCGCCGTGCCGACGGAGGGCGGCACACGACCTGTCGCGGAGGAGCGCTTCGACCCCGAGCGCCCGCAGGACGGACAGACGATCGTCCTTTGACCGGGCGGATGATCGGCCACTGACCGGCGCAGCCCGTTTTGACGCGGATCAGCGCGGCATGGCAGAATGAGCGCTTGTGCCTCGCGCAGGCTCTGCCACAGGGGAGCCGCGACGACGTGGGCGCGCCACCGACTTCCATCAACGAAACGGTGCTCGACCTGTGGCGGGCACGGAGAGCGATACAGCATGCACATCCTCGATTCCGTCGATGCGGCGTCCCTCCGCAGCGATGTCCCGGACTTCCGTGCCGGCGACACCGTCAAGGTCCACGTCAACATCGTCGAGGGCAACCGCTCGCGTATTCAGGTCTTTCAGGGTGTCGTCATCGGCCGCTCCGGCGAGGGCATCCGCGAGACTTTCACCGTCCGCAAGGTCAGCTTTCAGGTCGGCGTCGAGCGCACCTTCCCGGTGCACTCTCCGGTCATCGACCACATCGAGCTCGTCACCCGTGGCGACGTACGTCGCGCGAAGCTCTACTACCTCCGCAACCTGCGTGGCAAGAAGGCCAAGATCAAGGAGAAGCGCGACGCCTGAGCGGCATCCGCACGGCTTTTCGGGAACCCCGGTCCACCTATGATGGACCGGGGTTCCTCCCTTTCCCGGGGGCGATCCGTCCGGGAAGTCCACCCGGTGATGCACAGTAGGGGCGACGGCGAGCGATGACAGACAGCACGGCTCCGGTCCGCCTGCCCGGCGACGACGACGAGCACGCGAGGCACTCCGCGGATCCGTCGGAGAACCGCCCCCGCAAGCGCCGAGGCGTCCTGCTCTTCCTCCGCGATGTGCTGATCATCGTCGTGGTCGCGGTGCTGGTCTCCTTCCTCGTGAAGACTTTCCTGGTCCGCTCCTTCTACATCCCGTCCTCCTCGATGGAGCAAACACTCGTCGAGAACGACCGCATCCTCGTCAACGAGCTCGTGCCCGGAGTCGTGCCGATCTCGCGCGGCGATGTCGTCGTCTTCCGCGACCCCGGCGGGTGGCTCTCGCCGAGCTCCGAGGCCTCGCTGCCGCCGCTCCAAGCCGCCGTCGATTCCGCTCTCGCCCTGGTCGGACTCACTGCCCCCGACAGCAACGACCACCTGATCAAACGGGTGATCGGCCTACCCGGCGACCACGTGACCTGCTGCACTCCGCTAGGCCAGGTCGAGATCAACGGCAACCCGATCACCGAGCCCTACGTGAAGCTCCCGGAGGGCGTCCAGGCTGTCTCGGCCACCCCCTTCGACGTGGTGGTGCCCGCGGGCTCTCTCTGGGTGATGGGCGACAACCGCTACAACTCCGCCGACTCCCGCTACAACACCGACAAGCCCGGCGGCGGCTTCGTGCCCATTGACCACGTCGTCGGGCGCGCGGTCCTGGTGACCTGGCCCGTGCAGCACTGGGCCTGGCTCGACGACTACCCGTCGGTGTTCCGCGGAGTCGAGACGGACGCGTCCGAGGAGAACTCGGACGACACGCAGAGCGGGCAGGGCTAGGTGGTCGTCGCCGAGCCGACACTGCTGCAGGAGCGCCGACTGTTCCGGCAGGGCTACGAGACGGTGATCGGCTGCGACGAGGTCGGCCGCGGTGCGATCGCGGGCCCGGTCTCGGTCGGAGTGGTCTCGATCGGGCGGCGCTGCGGGCGCTTCCCCGAGGGTCTCCGCGATTCCAAGATGCTGGCGCCTGCTCGTCGTGAGGCACTCCAGCCCGCGGTGGCGACCTGGGTCTCGGCATGGGCGATCGGCGAGTCCGCCGCCGACGAGATCGATGAGACTGGGATCATCGCCGGACTCGGCCGCGCCGCCTCGCGGGGCATCGAGCGGCTCGCCGACCAGGGTGTCGACCTCGCCACTGCGGTCGTCCTCCTTGACGGCAGCCATGACTGGCTGACGCCGGCACTGGGCCCCTGGGCTGCGGAGCTCACCATCGTCACCCGGGTGAAGGCCGACCGCGATTGCGCCGCGGTCTCGGCCGCCTCCGTCCTCGCAAAGGTGGGCCGCGATGGACAGATGGTGCGGCACCACGAGGACTTCGCCGACTACGCCTGGCACAGCAACAAGGGCTACGGCAGCGCGGCGCACTGGGCGGGGATCGAGCGGGTCGGACCCTCGCCACTGCACCGGGTGACCTGGCTGTCGAAGTCGCGCGCATCGGCCGAGGAGCCGCTCCCGGCGTTCACGTCCGCCGGCTCGGCGTAGGATTGTCCAACAATGGATGAGGACGAATTCGAGGACTACGACCGCGAGGTCGAGCTGGCACTGTACCGGGAGTACCGCGACGTCGTCTCGCAGTTCTCGTACGTCGTCGAGACCGAGCGGCGCTTCTACCTCGCCAACGAGGTCGAGCTGGTCCGCCGCGACACCGAGCACGACTTCTACTTCGAGCTGACCATGCGCGACGTGTGGGTCTGGGACGTCTACCGTTCGGACCGCTTCGTCAAGTCGGTCCGAGTGCTGACCTTCAAGGACGTCAACGTCGAGGAGCTCTCCCGCAAGGAGTTCGAACTCCCGAAGGAGCTCGCGCTCGACGAGTAACACGCGGCGCGAGTGCCCGTAGCGACATCGGTCCCGCGGATGGCGTGCGCGCTCGAGCAGGCGAGGTCGAGTCGCGCGGTGCCTCGACGCGGCGATGAGTCGCTGCGCCCAGCTCTCCTGCACCGGGACGTTCGCCGGGTGCACGTCGGCGGGGCGCCCAAAGAGGGCGTTTGTCTACCCCGTCTCTTCTTGGACATGTCATCCTTTCTCTCGGGCTGGTTCACTTCTCCGCCGCTGAGTGGACATTCCGTCCCTTTTCTCGCGGGTCGAGAAGCATTCTGCGTGCGCGGGTACTGCTGCCGTGCGCCACCGTCTGCATGATCGCGCCGGTCAGTCCTCTCTCAGTGAGAACGACTTACCGTGTGCTTGTCGGCTCACTACTCGGCGTCAAGGCCACGTCTTATCCTGAGCGTATTCGTATCCTGAGCGTTTCCTCGGGTAGTGAAGGGTCGACTCTGAAGAAAGGGAGTTTCTCATGCTGTCTGTAGCAACCGCACAATCAGGACCCGGAGTAAAACAGCGACGCCGACGAGTGGTGGCGGCGCTGATCGTGACACTGTCGGCCGCCGCTCTGGCGACGCCGGCAGTCGCGGCCGAGGAAAGCAATCGATGCGACTCCGCCACCGTCATTGCTGTCCGGGGAAGTGGCGAGCCGGCCGGCAACGGCTCGGCACACGGTGATCGAACGTATGCGTCAGGAGGCCTGGGGGGACTCCTCCAGAAGCTGGCAAGCGGTCTCCAGGGCGACCCGCACGTTCCCGTCACCGCGGAAGGTCTGAAGTATCCCGCGACCATAGTCAATCCCGACAACTTCGGCCCCTATTTCGAGAGCGTCAACACCGGCGCCAAGAACCTCGTGCTCGAGGTGCAGGACCGGGCCCGGTCCTGCCCGAATTCCCCGATCGTTCTTGCCGGTTACTCGCAGGGTGCCGAGGTCATCCGAGCCGCGATCACCGGCACGGACTACGAGGGGCGGCACTACGGACTCACTGCGGATGACAAGAAGCACCTCCGGTCCGTCGTCCTGTTCGGTGCGCCGTCCTACCACGGAGGCGAGCCGTGGAACGCGCCCGACAGCGGGCCTAAGAACGGAATGACCGGTTGGGACGGTAATCCCTACGAGTCATTGACAGTCGCAGCATCGTCGCCTTCCTCTCACTCGAAGAACGACAAGTCCTCCATTGTAAGGTCCTACTGCTTGACTGATGATTACTTCTGTCAGTCGAACTACACCGACAAGGGGATGGACATCCACAACAGCTATGCGAATTCCGTCATGGTGGGTGAGTCGCGCTCCTTCGTGATGTCACTGCTCTCGAGGAAGGCCTAGTCTTCCTCGCGACCATGCGGCCCGCCGTTCCAGGAGCAGGTCGTCGGGAAGTCGCGTCATCGGAGCCTTGATCACGAGCTCTCCGAGTCGCGGCTCGTAGGGGACGGGTTGCGCGCTGTCGTCCGTCGTTCGAGGGACTCTTCAGCTGTCGCAACCCCTCCTCCACAGGAGAAGAATCGCCTTTTTCCTCCCCAGAACCGCCGTCGCCTCTGCACCAGTAGCGCGGTATCCGGCACGGTTCTCTCAGGAGGACGCATGGACAAGGACGAATTGGGGCGGCGCGGCGAGGAGATCGCTGCGGCACACCTGAGAGATAACGGATTCGAGATTCTCGACCGCAACTGGCGGGTCCGCGAGGGTGAGCTCGACATCGTCGCCCGAGACGGTACAGCGCTGGTCGTGGTCGAGGTCAAGACGCGCTCATCGACGCGGTATGGGCTGCCGGTCGAGGCCATCACGCGCGCCAAGGCGCAGCGGCTGCGCCGCCTGGCCTACGCCTGGGCCGACGAGCACCACGAGCGCTCCCGGCACCTGCGGATCGACGCGGTCGGCATCGTGGCGCCCGGCGGAGTCCCGTCGCAGATCCGACACCTGAGGGCGGTGGCCTGATGGGCCTGGGGAGGACATCGGCCGTCGGCCTCGTCGGCTTCACGGGCGCTGTGGTCGGAGTGGAGGCGCACTCGGCGGACGGGACCCCCGGCATGGTCATCATCGGTCTGCCGGACGCGGCCCTCGCCCAGGCGAAGGAGCGGGTGCGCTCGGCCGCGATCAACTCCGGCAGCACGATCGCCGAGTACAAGATCACGGTCAACCTCTCACCGGCCGCGATGCCCAAGCACGGCTCCGCCTTCGACCTGGCGATCGGCCTCGCCGCTCTCGCGGCCCTGCACGAGGTGGACGCCGAGTCCGTCGCCGGGGTCGTGCATATCGGCGAGCTCGGCTTGGACGGCCGGTTGCGCTCCGTGCCCGGAGTCCTTCCCGCGGTGCTCGCCGCCGCGCGCGAGGGCCGGCGCCGAGTGATGGTGCCCGTCGAGGACCGGCTCGAGGCCGAGCTGGTCGACGGCGTCGAAGTGATCGCTGTCTCCTCGCTGGCCGCCGCCGCGGTCTGGCACGGGGCGCAGTGGGAGGTGCCGGTGCTCCCGGAGGTCTCGGCCGCGCCCGCCGCCGCCCCCGAGCCGGAGCCAGGCGGCGACCTCTCCGACGTGGTCGGCAACGAGGAAGCGGCCGAGGCAATGGTGGTCGCAGCGGCGGGAGGACATCACGTGTTCCTGCTCGGTCCGCCGGGGGCGGGGAAGACGATGCTCGCGTCGCGACTGCCGGGCATCCTGCCCGACCTCGATGACGAGGCCGCGCTGGAAGCCACCTGCATGCGCTCGCTCGTCGGCGCAGCCACCGGTGGTGCCCTGGTACGCAGGCCGCCGTTCGAGAGCCCGCATCACTCCGCCTCCTCCGCCGCGATCGTCGGCGGCGGCAGCGGACGCATCCGTCCCGGCGCCGTGGCCCGCGCCACCCGCGGAGTACTGTTCCTCGACGAGGCCCCGGAATTCTCCTCCGTGGCCCTCGACGCCCTGCGTCAGCCGCTCGAGTCGGGCGTCATCCGCATCCACCGTGCGAACGCCGTCGCCGAATTCCCGGCGCGGGTGCAGCTCGTCCTCGCCGCGAACCCCTGCCCGTGCGGCCGCTTCGGCATCCCCGGCGAGACCTGCACCTGCGCCCCTGCGCTGCGGCGCCGCTATCTCGCGCGGCTCAGCGGCCCGCTGCTCGATCGGGTCGACATCCGCCTCACGGTCCGTCGTATCGGCGCAGCCCAGCTCGCCGCCCGCCGCGACTGCGCCGGGATGTCGACGGCGCAGGCACGGAACCGCGTCACCTCCGCCCGCAGGAGAGCCGCTGCCCGCCTGGCCTCGACGCCGTGGATGCTCAACTCGGAGGTCGCCGGCGCGTGGCTGCGCTCGGACGCCCGACGCCCGACGATCCTCGAATCCCGCACGCTCGACCAAGCCCTGGAGCGCGGTCTCGTGACGATGCGGGGCTACGATCGCGTCCTGCGCCTGGGGTGGACCCTCGCCGACCTCGACGGAGCCGACCGCCCGACGGCCGCCCACCTGGCACGCGCCCTCATCCTGCGCGGGGGTGCCGCATGATCCGGCCCGAGGCGTTTTTCGACGCCGCGGAGCTGCGGGCTGTCCGGCGTCTGCTGCCGACGGAGCTCCTCGACGGCGGCGCGCATGCGCGCGTCGTCGGGGTCGAGTCGGAGGGGGTCGACGCTGCCTCCGCCTCGGTCGCTGCCTCCGGCACGGGCGGTGGCGCGGTCCCCGTGCCGGACGTGCTGATCGATGCCGCCGCTCGGTGCGCCTGGAGTTCGCTGACCGAGCCGGGCGACTCCGCGGCCGCCCTCCTCATTGAGCGGGTCGGAGCCGCGGAAGCCTTCGCTCACGTCGTTTCCGCCTCCTCGGCCGCTGACATCCTGGCGGCGTCACCGATCGGCTCCTCAGCGGAGGGGACCGACCAGGTGGGGCCCCTCGACTCGGAGGTCGCAGCTCTGCACTCAGGGCTGGCTCGGTGGCGCCCACGCCTGGATCGCAGACTCCTGTTCCGTCGGGTAGAGATCGCCGGACGCCTCGGCGCCCGCCTGCTCCTGCCCGACACTCCCGGCTGGCCCGGCTCGCTCGACGACCTCGGGCCGCACGCGCCGCTACTGCTCTGGCTGCGCGGCGACCGCGCCGCGTTCGACCCCCCATACCGTCTCGCTCTCGTCGGCGCCCGCGCCGCGACCGGCTACGGCGAGCACATCGCCGCCGAGCTCGCGGCCGGCGTCGCGATCCGCGGCGTCTGCGTCGTCTCGGGTGGTGCCTTCGGGATCGACGCCGTCGCGCACCGCGGCGCCCTCGGCTCCGGAGGGCGTACCGTCGCCTTCCTCGCCGGAGGAGCGGACCGCCTCTACCCGACGGCCCACGCGGACCTCCTCCAGCGCATCATCGCGACCCCCGGGTGCGCCGTCGCGACCGAGGTCCCTCCCGGCACCACCCCCACCCGCTGGCGTTTCCTGCAGCGCAACCGCCTCATCGCCGCCTCAACCGCCGCCACCGTCGTCGTCGAGGCGGGCGCGCGCTCCGGCTCGCTGAACACCGCCGGCCACGCGGCCGCCCTGGGGCGCCCGCTCGGCGCGGTGCCGGGCCCGGTCACCAGCGCCTCTTCCACGGGCTGCCACCGCCTCCTGCGCGAGTACGCGGCGACCTGCGTCACCTCGCCGGCGGACGTCCTCGAACTGCTCGGGTCCGACGCGGCGGAGAACCCGATGCGGGCCGTAACGGGCTGTGAGACGAGAGTCTTGGAAGCACTGACGGGCGGCGCTGTCCGCGACGCCGCGACAGTGGCTCGCACCTCCGGCGAGACTCTTGACGACACGCTGGCGGCGTTAGGAACGCTTCTCGCCGACGGCCTGGTCAGGCGATCCGAGAACGGGGAGTGGACCCGGTCACCCGGGTGACCGGCCGCGCTACAGCGGCGCTGTCGGCGGTCCGCCCTACGCTGAAGACGCATCGGCGAGGGGAGCGGCATGGACGCCACGGCAGCAGGACACGGTGCGGAGCGCCCGCAGCTCGGGCACTTCCGCGCGGCGGATAGGGTGATCGCCCACCTCAGCGATACGCATCTGCTGGCCGAGGGGGTACCCCTCTACGGGAAGGTCGACACGGTCGCCCGGCTCTCGCAGGCGGCGGAGCGGCTCGTCGAGCGCGGCGGACGTCTGGACGCGATCGTGGTCACCGGGGACGTCGCGGACCGGGGCGAAGAGGACGCCTATCGGCGGGTGCGCGCACAGCTCGACCCCGTGGCGAAGCGGCACGGGTGCCCGATCGTCTGGGTGATGGGCAATCACGACGAGCGCGGAGCATTTCGCCGGGTGCTGCTCGACCAGGACCCGGCCGGAGCGGGGCCGGTCGATCAGGTCGTGGACCTGGGCGGACTCCGGCTGATCGCGCTCGACAGCGCGGTCCCCGGGTTCCACCACGGCGACCTCACCGACGCGCAGCTCGCCCGGCTGAGGGACGAGCTCGCCGCTCCCGCGCCGCTCGGCACGATCCTCGCCCTGCACCATCCGCCGCTGCCCACTCCGCTGGGCGCGATGACGGTACTCGAACTGCGCGGGATCGACCGGCTGGAGGACGTCGTGCGCGGCACGGACGTCCGCGCGATCCTCGGCGGGCACCTGCACTACCCGACTGCGGCCATCTTCGCGGGCGTGCCCGTCTTCGTCGCCGGCGCCACCAGCTACACGATGGACCTCGGAGCACCCGAACGGGAACTCACCGGCGTCGACGGCGCGCAGAGCCTCTCCCTCATCCACGTCCACCCCGAAACCGTCGCTGCGTCGTTCGTCCCCTCCGCGGCAGCGCCGATCGCGACCCGTTTCGGCTCCGACCTGACGGAGCGACTCGAAGGCCTCGACGAGCAGGGGCGGATCGACCTGTGGTCGCGGATGCCGGAGGGCTCATGAGCGACGAGACGCTCACCGACTCGGTCGAGCACTTCCTCCGCTACGTCCTCGACGAGCGCTCGCTCTCTCCCGCAACGGCGAAGGGCTACCGCTCCGACCTCGTGCGGCTCGTCGCCCACGCGGCGGAGAAAGGGCAACTCCTCACCGCCGAGCTCGACCTGGAGCTGCTGCGGGACTGGCTCTGGCGCGAGTCGGAGTCGGGCGTCGCGCGGGCGACGCTCGCCCGGCGCACGGCCGCTGTCCGCTCCTTCTCCTCCTGGGCGCAGCGCACGGAGCGGCTGCCGATCGACGTCGCCGCCCGGCTCAAGTCTCCCAAGGCCGGCCGGACCCTCCCGCGGGTGCTGACCCTTCCGCAGGCGGAGCAGGTGCTGGACACGGTCGCGGCACGCGGGGCGACGGAAGATCCGGTGGCACTGCGCGACCTGGCGATCATCGAGTTGCTGTACGCCTCGGGCATTCGCGTCTCGGAGCTGGTCGCTGTCGACCTGGGGGACGTCGACCTGAGTCGGCTGACCGTGCTCGTCACCGGCAAGGGCGCGAAGCAGCGGGTCGTCCCGTTCGGCGTGCCCGCGAAGGAGGCTCTGGTCACCTACCTCGAGCGCGCCCGGCCCGCGCTCGCCACCGGTGACGGCATCCGCGCCCTCCTGCTCGGACGTCGAGGCGCTCGGCTGACCCCGCGCACGGTCTACGGGATCGTGGCGCGCCTGCTCGACGGCGGCCAGGGCTCCGGCCCCTCCGGCCCGCACACCCTCCGCCATACCGCGGCGACCCATCTGCTCGACGGGGGAGCGGACCTGCGTGCCGTGCAGGAGCTGCTCGGTCACGCGAGCCTGGGTACCACGCAGATCTACACCCACGTCTCGACCGAGCGCATCCGCGACGCCTACCGCCTGGCCCACCCCCGCGCCTGACCCGGACCCCGCGCCTGAGCCGCCGCCCGACCCCTGGCTCAACCCCGCGACCGAGCAGACCACCACCCTCGCGCCCGCCCTGACGGACCCCCTCGCCTCCCCGTCCATCGGCAGCAGCACCGCCCTCGGGATCCCGCCGAAGAACCGCATCGGCGACACGTACTCCCCGCCTTCGCGCACCCCGAGGTGCACGCACCGCTCGGAGCAGTGGCCGCCGGTTCCCACCACGCCGACTGCCTGCCCCGCCGCAAGGACCTGCCCCGCGCTCACCGACGTGTCCACCGGCTCGAGCGACGAGACCAGCCCGCCGGCGTGCGCGATGCTCAGCACGGGCCGGTCCGCCACCTTTCCCGCGTACACCACCGTTCCCGCCGCGACCGCGACCACCGGCTGCCCCGGCATGGCCGACAGGTCGACCCCGCGATGGCCCGCGGCGTAGCGGTGCGCAGGAGCGTTCCACGGAGCGACGAGCGAGAAGCCCCCGACCGGCGAGCTCCACCGGACGGCGGTCGCGTCGGTGGACAGGGCGTGGACGGGTGCGCCGGAGAGCAGCGCGACGAGCGCGAACACGCCCGGGCGCAGGAGACGAGAACTGATCATGAGACCACCCTCCAGGGCCCATTGACGCTCCGGGCGGGAGTCGTCCTGACCGGGGGAGAAGCGGCGGAAGAGCAAGGCTGTGGAGGGAGGTCATCCGCTTCAGGGAGCGCACCCCGTCTCACCGCATGCCGGGCGGGGAGTAACGTGCCGGTGATCCGGCTCGGGAGCGGTACCCTGCACCCACCGGCGGCGAGAATCGGAGACGACCATGACCAGCGGACAAGCTGACACGACCAGTGGGAGAGCGGACATCCCGAATCCTTCGGCGGCGAAGCTGAAGAGGAAGGTGATCGGCCTCGCGATCGCGGCGGCGGTCGGTGGCTTCCTCTTCGGCTTCGACTCCTCGGTAGTCAACGGAGCCGTGGAAGCGATTCAGGGGGATTTCTCCCTTTCGGCAGCGCTGATCGGCTTCGCCGTCGCCTCCGCACTACTCGGTTGCGCACTCGGCGCCTACCTCGCCGGCCGCCTGGCCGACCGTTGGGGCCGCATCAGGGTCATGCTGCTCGGCGCCGCCCTGTTCTTCATCTCTTCCATCGGCGCCGGCGTGGCGGTCGCGGTCTGGGACCTCGTGCTCTGGCGCGTCGTCGGGGGCCTGGGCATCGGCATCGCCTCGGTGATCGCGCCGACCTACATCTCGGAGATCGCGCCGAAGGCGATCCGCGGCGCGCTCGCCTCCCTGCAGCAGCTGGCGATCACGCTCGGCATCTTCGCCGCCCTGCTCTCGGACACTCTCATCGCGACCGGCGCGAACGGCGCGTCGGAGCCGTTCTGGTTCGGCGTGGCCGCCTGGCGCTGGATGTTCATCGCCTGTGCCGTGCCCGCGGTGATCTACGGTCTCCTGGCGCTGACTCTCCCGGAGTCGCCCCGCTACCTCGCGACGCGCGGCCGCTCCAAGGACGCCCGCGCGGTGCTCGCTACGGTCACCCCGCGCGACGAGGTCGACGAGGCCCTCGCGGACATCCAGAAGAAGATCGACGAGGACGCCGAGAACGCCAAGCGCTCCAGCCTGCGCGGACCCGCGCTCGGCCTGCTTCCCGTGGTCTGGGTCGGAATTCTGCTCTCGGTGTTCCAGCAGTTCGTGGGCATCAACGTGATCTTCTACTACTCCACCTCGCTCTGGAGCGCGGTCGGCTTCGACGAGTCGAACTCGTTCGCGATCTCGGTCTTCACCTCGGTGGTCAACGTCGTCGTGACCTTCGTGGCGATCTTCCTGGTCGACAAGGTCGGGCGAAAGCCGCTGCTCCTGGTCGGCTCGGCGGGCATGGCGATCTCGCTCGCGCTGATGGCGATCGCCTTCAGCCAGTCGACGATCAGCGGCGAGGATGTCTCGTTGCCCGGCGCCTGGGGTCCGATCGCCCTGGTCTCGGCGAATGCGTTCGTCGTGTTCTTCGGCGCCACCTGGGGCCCGCTGGTCTGGGTGCTCCTGGGTGAGATCTTCCCCAACCGGATCCGCGCCGCGGCGCTCGGCCTCGCCGCCTCCGCCCAGTGGATCGCGAACTTCGTCATCACCGTGACCTTCCCGATCCTCTCGCAGGACGTGTCGCTCACCCTCGCCTACGGCCTCTACGCGGCGTTCGCGGCGATCTCGTTCGTCTTCGTCTTCATGTTCGTCCCCGAGACCAAGGGCCGCTCGCTGGAGGAGATGGACACGCTGCACATCCGCACGGTGATGAAGTCGGCGCGCAAGTAGCGCCCGGCTCCAGGCTCCTACGGCCGCCCTCCGCAGCAGCGGGGAGGCGGCCGTTCTGGTGCTAGAGTGCACGGAGCACCTCGCTCGTCGGGGTGACTACGCGCGCCCATTCGGCCTCCGCTTCCCACGGTCCCTCTCCGCTCACGCGGCGGGGGCGGGAGTGCGCCGGGCGCCAGGGCGATGTGCCGACCGGCCGTCGCAGACAACCGAACGGGAGTTCGGCGCCGTCGTGCGCCCGGGCCCCGAGACAAGGAGAACGACTCATGGCAGTCGTCACCATGCGCCAGCTGCTCGACAGCGGCGTCCACTTCGGGCACCAGACCCGTCGCTGGAACCCGAAGATGAAGCGCTTCATCCTGACCGAGCGCTCGGGCAGCTACATCATCGATCTCCAGCAGTCGCTGGCCTACATCGACAAGACCTACGACTTCGTCAAGGAGACGGTCGCCCACGGCGGCACCATTCTCTTCGTCGGTACCAAGAAGCAGGCGCAGAACGCGATCTCGGAGCAGGCCACCCGCGTTGGCCAGCCGTACGTGAACCAGCGCTGGCTCGGCGGACTCCTGACCAACTTTCAGACGGTCTCGAAGCGCCTCGCCCGCATGAAGGAGCTGGAGGAGCTCGACTTCGACGACACGTCGAAGAGCGGCTTCACCAAGAAGGAGCTCCTCATCAAGAAGCGCGAGCTCGACAAGCTGCACAAGTCACTCGGTGGAATCCGCAACCTTTCGAAGACGCCGTCGGCCCTCTGGGTCGTCGACACCAAGAAGGAGCACCTCGCGATCGACGAGGCCAAGAAGCTGGGCATCCCGGTCATCGGCATCCTCGACACGAACTGCGACCCGGACGAGGTCCAGTACCCGATCCCGGGTAACGACGACGCGATCCGCTCGGTGAGCCTGCTCACCCGCATCGTCGCCGACGCCGCGGCCGAGGGCCTCATCCAGCGCCACCAGAAGCCCGAGGCCGAGGGCAATGTCTCCGCCGTGGAGCCGCTGGCGGAGTGGGAGCAGGAGCTGCTCGCCACGGGCGCCGACGCGCCCGCTGCCGACGCCCCCGCCGTTGACGCCCCCGCTGCCGCCGAGGTGCAGGAGCCGAACGAGCAGGCCGGAGCGGAGACCGAGAAGGTCGCCGACGCCGAGGCCGCGACGGCTGACGAGGCCGTCGCCGAGGCCGAGACACCCGCCGCGGAGGAGGCCCCCGAGGCCGACGCCGCCGCGACCTCGACCGACGAGACCGCCGCCGTCTGACCTCCCGTTCCGTGACGGGGGTCGGACGCCGCGTTCGCGGTCGTCCGGCCCCCGCTCGGTCGGTACACGTTCACCACGAGTAAGAACCGTCGTCACCTCGGCGTGCTGGGCTTTTCGAGAGTCCGCCGCCCCGCGTGAGGGCGCCGCAGAGTTTCCGAACCAAGAGGAGTTCCGAGAACATGGCTAATTTCAGCCTCGCTGACGTCAAGACGCTGCGCGAGCAGCTCGGTACCGGCATGGTCGACACGAAGAATGCGCTCGTCGAGGCCGATGGCGACCTGGACAAGGCGGTCGAGATCCTCCGCCTCAAGGGCGCTAAGGGTAACGCGAAGCGCGCCGACCGCTCCACAAGCGAGGGCCTCGTCGCCGCCGCCGAGAAGGACGGCGTCGCCACGATGATCGAACTCGCCTGCGAGACCGACTTCGTCGCCAAGGGCACCAAATTCATCGCCCTCGCCGACGCCGTGCTCGCCGCGGTCGTCGCCGCCGGCTCCACCACAGTCGAGGAGGCCCTCGCGGCCCCCGCCGACGGCAAGACCGTTGCCGACCTCATCAACGACGAGGCCGCGATCCTCGGCGAGAAGGTGGAGCTGCGTCGTGTGGCCGTCGTCTCGGGCGAGCACTTCGCGATCTACCTGCACAAGACCAACAAGGACCTGCCTCCGCAGGTCGGCGTGGTCGTGGGCTACGCGGGTGAGGACGCCGAGACCGCGCGCTCCGTCGCTCAGCACATTTCGTTTGCGAACCCGTCCTACCTCTCGCGTGAGGACGTTCCGCAGTCCGAGGTCGACACCGAGCGCCGCATCGTCGAGGAGATCTCGCGCGGCGAGGGCAAGCCCGAGGCGGCCCTGCCGACGATTATCGAGGGACGCGTGAACGCGTACTTCAAGCAGGTCGCGCTGTTCGACCAGGAGTACGCGAAGGACAACAAGCTGTCCATCAGCAAGGTCCTGAGCGACGCGGGTCTGAGCGTTTCGGGCTTCGCCCGCTTCAAGGTCGGCGCCTGACAGCACCGCAGGAGGGAGTCCGGGTCGTTCAGTCGACCCGGACTCCCTTCGCTCTGCCCGGGCCGTCCGCGGCGCGGTCGCGGGGCGTGCTCCGGGCGGGATAAGTTTGTACGGGTCTACGGGAGGAAACGTCCATGACGCAGACGGATGCGATGACGACGGGCAAGCGCCGCAGGGTGCTGCTGAAGCTGTCGGGGGAGGCGTTCGGCGCCGGCACGCTCGGCGTGAATCCTGATGTGATCAGCGCCCTCGCCCGCGAAATCGCCGATGCCGCCACCGAGGTCGAGGTCTCGGTGGTCGTGGGCGGCGGCAACTTCTTCCGCGGAGCCGAGCTCTCCCAGCGCGGGATGGACCGCGGTCGGGCCGATTACATGGGCATGCTGGGTACGGTGATGAACGCCCTCGCGCTCCAGGACTTCCTCGAGCAGGCGGGCGCCGAGACCCGTGTGCAGTCGGCGATCGCGATGACACAGGTCGCCGAGCCCTATATCCCCCGTCGAGCGATTCGGCACATGGAGAAGGGTCGCGTCGTGATCTTCGGTGCCGGCGCCGGGCTTCCGTACTTCTCGACCGACACGGTCGCCGCCCAGCGCGCACTCGAGACGCACGCCGACGTGGTGCTCGTTGCGAAGAACGGAGTGGACGGCGTGTACGACGCCGACCCGCGCACCACGCCCGAGGCGAAAAAGCTGGACACTCTGACCTATCTGGAGGCGCTCCAGCGCGGCCTTAAGGTCGTCGACTCCACTGCGTTCAGCCTGTGCATGGACAACGGCATGCCGATGCAGGTCTTTGGGATGGAGCCCTCAGGCAATGTCGCGAAGGCCATCCGCGGCGCCGATCTCGGCACCCTCGTCTCGAACTAGACTGACCACTTCCCTCTCTTAAGGAGTTCCCTGTGATCTCGGATGTACTGGCCGACGCGAAGACCAAGATGGGCAAGGCCGTCGAGGTCGCCAAGGAGGACTTCTCCACGGTCCGCACCGGGCGGGCGAACCCCGGCATGTTCCAGAAGGTGCTGGTGAGCTACTACGGAACGCCGACGCCGCTCTCGCAGCTCGCCTCGCTGCAGAACCAGGAGGCCCGCACCCTCCTCGTCACGCCGTACGACAAGGGCTCGCTGCGCGACATCGAGCAGGCCATCCGGGACATGCCGAACCTCGGTGCGAACCCGACGAACGACGGCACGCTGATCCGAGTGACCCTGCCGGAGCTCACCGCCGAGCGCCGCAAGGAGTTCGTGAAGATCGTGCGCACGAAGGCCGAGGACGCGAAGATCGCGGTGCGCAACATCCGCCGGAAGGGCAAGGACGACCTCGACGCACTGAAGGGCGACATCGGCGACGACGAGCTCTCCCGCGGCGAGAAGGAGCTCGAGGCGCTGACGAAGCAGCACGTCGACGCGATCGACGAGGCGCTCAAGCGCAAGGAATCCGAACTGCTCGAGGTGTAGCGGTGGGCGAGATCCCCGAAGGACCCGTGGGCGGCCAGAAGAGCGTGGACGGCCAGAAGAGACCGTCTCCGCGCGTCCCGGGTGCCCGGGGGTCCCGGATGGTCACCAGGGACGCGTTGCGCGCGCGTGCCCAGCAGGGCCGGGCCGATGTCGAGCGCCAGCTCGAAGCGACCCGGGCTCAGCTCGAGGCGACGAACGACCGCCTGACCGCGCGCTCCGGCCGGAACCTCGTGTCGGCGACCGCCATCGGTCTGATCGGCGGTGGCGCGATGGTCGTCAGTCTGCTGGTGGTCAAGGAACTCTTCATGGTGCTCGCGGGCGCTCTGGTGCTCCTCGCGGCGCTGGAGCTCTCGAACGCGCTCCGCCACGCCGGCCGTGACATCCCGCGCATCCCGACCGGAATCGCGGCGGTCGCCGCAGTGCCGGCCGCCTACTACGGGGGTCTCGGAGCGGCGTGGGCGGCGGTGCTCGGCGGCTCGATCCTCGTCGGCGTCTGGCGTCTGGGCGAGCAGCTGTTCCGGCGCACGGCCTCCAGTCGGCGCGACCTCGCCCTCGACATCGGCCTCGGCGCCTTCGTGCAGGGTTACACCACCTTCCTCTGCGCCTTCGCGATCCGCTTGGTCGCCGAGCCGGGCGGCCAGCTCTGGGCCTTCGCGTTCCTGGTGCTGGTGATCGTCGTGGACACCGGCGCCTATATCAGTGGGCTGACCTGGGGCAAGCACCCGATGGCGCCCCGGATCAGTCCGAAGAAGACCTGGGAGGGTTTCGCCGGCGCGGCGGTCGCAGGCATCGTCGTCGGTGTCCTTCTCGCCCTGCTGATGCTTGGTCAGCCGTGGTGGGTCGGTGCGGTCTTCGGGGCGGTCGTGCTGCTGACGGCGACGCTCGGGGACCTGGCGGAGTCGCTGATCAAACGTGACATCGGCATTAAGGACATGAGCTCGTGGCTGCCAGGGCACGGGGGAGTGCTCGACCGCCTCGACTCGATCCTGCCCTCGGCCGCCGCGGCCTACGTGCTGTACTTCCTCTTCGGGCACTGAGCCGACTCGGAGGTCCGGCGGGGCGCGCCGATTCCTCTCCCGACCCGCGGCTTGGCATGATGTCGGGATGACCGCTCCCTTCCCCCGTGCCCGCGAGTCCCGTCCTGGCTACGACACGGGTGAGGTCGACTCCTTTCTCGCTTCCGCCCGAGAGGCCTACTCGCAGCTGTCCGGGGGACCGGCGGATCTCCGGGCGGCCGACCTGCGCCACGCCGCCTTCACCCTGCGCAAGGGCGGCTATTCCGCGCCGCACGTGGACGCGGCACTGGAGCGACTCGAGGACGCCTTCGCGATGCGCGAGCGGCAGTACGCCATCGCGGCGCACGGGGAGGAGGCGTGGCTCGCGGATGCGCGAGCGAGGGCCCAGGAGATCGTGAACCGGTTGGCCCGGGCTCCCCGCGAACGCTTCACGCGAGCGGGCGTGCTGACGACCGGGTACAACATTCGCCAGGTCGATGCCTTCGCCGATCGGATCTCGGGCTACTTCCGTGACGGCTCGGTGCTGACTGTGGACGATGTGCGCACCGTCTCCTTCGCTCCGCTGCGCGGGGGCTACGCTGAACCGCAGGTCGATCTGCTGCTCGACACGGTGGTCGACGTCATGCTCGCGGTCCGCTGACCGATTGACGCTGCCGGTCGGCCGCGGATCTGCTGGCCGATCAGGACGTCGTCCGTTATGCTTTCGTCATCGTGGCTCAGCATTCTCAGACTTCCGTCGCCCGCCCGCCCGCGTACCGTAGCAGCGGTCGCCCGGCGGTCCCGCGTCAAACCCCGGTGCGGCGCTCCTGGGCCCGGGTTCCGGTGGCGGTTCTGGCCTTCATGGCCTCGATCGCGTTCGCGATGGTGAACGTCGTCGATCCGTCCAGCGGCGCGGTCGCCTCCCCGTACTACCAGGCACCGGCGCGTTTCAACGGCGATGCGGCACAGCGACTCGTGGTGGCCGACGCCGCAGAGCGTACCGTTCAGCGCGACTCCTTCGGTGCCGAGGCGAAGCCCAAGCCCACCCCGACCCCGACCCCCACTCCGGCGGCGATCCCCGCCCAGGCGCAGCCCGCCCCGGGTGGCGTCGAGGAGGAGTCGGGCTCTTCCGCCCAGGCCGCAGCACCCGTCGCGCGCGCCGCCGCTCCGGACCCGGGCTCGGCCAAGGCCATCGCCTACGACATGATCGTGCAGCGGGGCTGGGCCGACAGCGAGTACGACTGCCTCGTCCTGCTGTGGAACCGCGAGTCCGGCTGGAACGTGTACGCCGAGAACAAGTCCAGCGGTGCCTACGGCATCCCGCAGGCGTTGCCCGGCAGCAAGATGGCCACGTCCGGGTCGGACTGGGCAACGAATGCCAGCACGCAGATCGTCTGGGGCATCGATTACATCTCGGGCCGCTACGGATCGCCGTGCGGTGCGTGGGGGCACTCGCAGTCACTGGGCTGGTACTGAACCGACGCGGCTGAACGTCTCGCTACCCTGGAGCCGTGGATGACGCGCTGCTCGGGATCGTCGGGATCATCACCGTCGTTACGGTCGCGCGATTCTCGAGCCGCCTCGGCATCGCGGCGCCGCTGCTTCTCGTCGTCATCGGCATCGGCGCGTCCTACCTTCCCGGCGTCCCGGCCATCGAGGTCGAACCGGAGCTGATCCTCGCCGGGGTGCTGCCGCCGCTGCTCTACTCGGCGGCGATCCAGGTTCCGCTCACCGACTTCCGGCGGAACCTGCGATCGATCTTCGGGCTCTCGGTGCTGCTGGTCGTGGTGACGGCACTGGTCGTCGGTGGCTTCCTCTATCTCGTCTTCCCCGATCTCAGCCTGCCCGCGGCGATCGCTCTCGGCGCCGTGGTGAGTCCGACGGACGCGGTGGCAGCGACGTCGATCGGCAAGAAGCTCGGCCTGCCGCCGCGGCTGGTCACGGTGCTCGAGGGCGAGAGCCTGGTCAACGACGCGTCCGCGCTGGTGCTGTTGCGGGCAGCGACGGCGGCGGCCGCGGTGGTCGGTGCCTCCGTCACCGCCGACGCGATTGACGTGGGCGAGGTGAGCGTCCTCTTCGTCTACTCCGTCCTGATGGCGATCGCCCTGGGCGTGGCGATCGGGGTGATCACCGTCTTCGTGCGCTCGACGCTGCGCGACCCGGTGCTCGACACGGCCGTATCGTTCGCCGTACCCTTCCTGGCCTACATCCCGGCGGAGGAGATGGGCGCATCCGGCGTGCTCGCCGTCGTCGTGACCGGGATCTACACGGGGCACAACAGCGCGCGCTTCCTCTCGCCGCAGTCGCGGATCAGCGAGCGGGTGAACTGGCGGACCGCGCAGTTCCTGCTCGAGAACGGCGTCTTCCTGCTGATGGGAGCCGAGATCAAGGCCATCATCAGCGGGGTCGTCGACCCAGGGGAGTTCGGGGTGGGCACGGCGGTGCTGCTGGGACTGGCGACGGTGGTCATCCTGATCGCGCTGCGCACGCTGTTCGTCTTGCCGCTGTTGCTGTGGTTGCGCAGCTCCGGGCGCCGCGCCGAGCGGATCAACCGGCGGCTCGCGGTCGGAGTGATGCGGCTGCGCAACAGCGCGACCAGCGACGAGCGCTTCCGGCGCCGGCAGGTCCGGGCGGAGCGGCTGTACCAGCGGCGCGAGACCGACCTGGCCGCGACGACGAGCGAGGCGTTCGGCTGGCGGGGCGGAGTCGTCCTCTCCTGGTCCGGAATGCGCGGCGTGGTCACGCTCGCGGCGGCCCAGTCGCTCCCGGGGGAGACGCCGTATCGTTCTCAGCTGATCCTGATCGCGTTCACCGTCGCCGTGGTGACTCTGCTGCTTCAGGGCGCGACGCTGCCGGCCCTGATCCGCCTGACCGGCATCCAGGGCTCCGACGGTGAGGCCGACCGCCGCGAGCTGGCGACGCTCCTGGACGAGGTCGCGGCCACGGGCATCCAGGCGCTGCCGGAGGCGGTCGCCGAGCTTCCCGACGGCGAGGCGGGTGAGCGCGTGGTCGAGCGGGTGCGCCGGGACACCCTGACCCGCTCGCAGGTGGCGTGGGAGCAGGTGGGGCGGGCGGAGGATGCGCCTCCGGGACCGCATGCGCAGTACCTTCGGCTGCGCCGCGCGGTGCTGCTGGCTGAGCGCGAGGCGCTGCTGGAGGCGCGGGGCCGCGGCGTCTACTCCTCGAGGACCCTGCGGCGTGCCCAGCTGATGCTCGACGCCGAGGAGACCCGCCTGGAGATGGACGACAGCTCGCACTGACGGGAGCCCAGGACGGCGGCCTTCTCGAGCGGCTTCTAGACTGGGTGGATGCCGCGCAGCAATCGACCCCGGGGCAGCCGTCGTGATGACGACGAGGAGTCGCGCGACCTCTCGCAGATGCTCGCTGGATTCCGACGCACCGAGTCGCACGCCGGCCGGGAGTGGAACGTGCAGCCTGTCTCCGCGGCCCGCGCGGTGAAGAGCTACCTCTGCCCGGGCTGCGGTCTCACGATCGACATCGGCCAAGCCCACCTGGTCACGTGGCGCGCGGACGGCGCTCTCGGCGACGCCGCCGACCTGGCCGGCCGACGCCACTGGCACACGCACTGCTGGAGAATCCGAGGAGCACGATGACCCACGAGATCCGCGGAGGCGTCGTCCTCCCCGCCCGCCGCGAGGACGTCGAACTGCTGACCGCCGACGGGCTGACGCTGGTCGGCGAGCTCGCGCTGCCGTTGGAGCGCGAGCCGGTCGCGACGCTGGTGACGCTGCATCCACTGCCGACTCACGGCGGCTTCATGGACTCGCACATCCTGCGCAAGGCCGCCGCGCGGCTGCCCGCTCTCGCCGATCTGGCGGTCCTGCGTTTCAATACGCGCGGCACGGCATCGGCACGCGGCACGAGCGAGGGCGCGTTCGGACACGGTACCGAGGAGCGGGCCGACGTCGCCGCGGCGATGGCGTTCGTCGCGGAGCGCGTTCTGCCTCGCCCCTGGCTGGTCGGCTGGTCGTTCGGCACGGAACTGGCGCTGAAGTGGGGCAGGGAGCATCCGGTTGAGGGTGCGATCCTGCTCTCGCCGCCGCTGCACCGCACGAGCGCGGACGAGGTGGCCGCCTGGGGCGAGGACGGCCGCCCGCTCGTCGCACTGATCCCGGAGTTCGACGATTACCTGCGACCGGACGCGGCCGCCGAGCGCTTCGCGAGCGTGCCGCAGCTGGATCTCGTCGCGGTGGCGGGCGGCAAGCACCTCTGGGTCGGCGAGGCGCAGACGCGCCGGGTGCTCGAGGAGATCGTGCGCGTCGTCGCCCCGGCCTCCGCACCGCTGCCGACCCAGTGGGAGGGCGAGCTCGGCTGAGCCCGCCCGCGCGGCGCCCGACTAGCGCCCGGAGGAGGAGCGGCTGCGCTCGGTGTTCACACCGGAAGCCTCCTCCGAGCTGCTGTCGGAGCCGTCGGGGGAGCCGGTGCCGTCGTCGTCCTTGTCACTGCGGGAGTCACTGCCGGAGTCGCTGCTCGCGTCGTCGGCGGAGTCGTCGTCGTCCAGATCATCGATGTGCCCGATCAGGCCGCGCAGCCCCGAGACGTACCCGGCGATCGCGTCGCGCTCGGTCCGGATCTCATCGAGGCGCCGCTCGGCCGTGTCCATCAGCTCGCGGCTACGACGCTCCGCGTCCGCGATGAGCGTCTGCGCCCTGTCGCGCGCGTCGTCGAGCAGGGCATCGGAGTCGTCCTGGGCTTTCCGGCGCAGGCGGGTCGTCTCGTCGAGAGCGTCGCTGCGGAGGGCATCGGCCTCGAGGCGCTTGTCGTTCGCGCGGCGGATCGCGTCGGCGAGTTGCAGGTTCGATTCGTCGAGGTATCGCTGCGTCTGCGCGACCGCCTCCTGGTGTCGGAGCAGGTCGTCGCGGTCGGCCTCCTCGCGGCGCGCGGCCAGCTCGACGACCAGGTCGATACGGGCCTGCTCGACCTCGCGCGCGAGTGCAGCGGCCTCGTCGGCGGAGGCGGCCCGCAGGCCGGCCAGCTCGGCGTCCAGGACGGCGACGGCCTCGGCGCGCTCCTGAGCCAGACGGGTGCGCTGGTCCGCGACCTCCCTGGCACCCTCGGCGCGGATGCCGGCGACCTCGGCGTCGAGCGCGGCGCGGGTCGAGAGCAGCTCGGCCTCGAGCGCCGCGCGCCCCTGCGCGACCTCGGCCTCGACGGCCGCGCGGAGGTGATCGACCTCGGAGGCGACCTCGGCCCGCAGCAGCTCGTTCGCCTGGGCGAGGCGGGCGGCCTCGGCGCGGGCGACCTCGATCTCGCGGGCAGCGACGGCGCGCATCTCCGCGGCCTCGCGCTCGGCCTCGGAGCGGATCGCGGCGGCCTCCCGCTTGGCAGTGGCGCGCGTTTCGGCGGCCTCGGTTGCGACGGTGCCGCGGATCGCGGCGGCCTCGCGGACCGCGTCCTGGGTCATCACGTCGCGGTCGTCCGCGGCCTTGCCGAGGGTCGCGGCGGCCTGCGCCTCGGACTCGTCGCGGGTGCGATCAGCGCGGCGGCGGGCCTGAGTCACGAGGCGCTCGGCCTCGTCACGGGCTTCCTGGAGCAGGCGATCGCCGTCGTCGCGAATGGAACGGCGGAGGGCGGAGGCGTCGTTCTCGGCTTGCGCGATGATCCGCTCGGACTGCTCCTCGGCGACGCGCAGGGTGTGCTCGAGCTTGGCGCCCAGACCCGCGTAGGTGGGAGCACCGACCTGCTGGAGCTCCTTCTCGAGTCCCTCGATCCGCGAGGAAAGGCGCTTCACCTCCCGGCCGCTCTCGGCCGCCTGGGTGTTCGAGTGGATGAGCTCGCGGCGCAGGCCCTGGATGGCCTTGTCGACCTCGTCCCGGTCGTAGCCACGGAACACCTGGGTGAATTCGGCCTCGTCGTTCGCCACGTCGTCTCCTTCAGAGCAGGACCGCGGGGGGCTCGCGGCACTCCGAAAGTGTATTCAGCGAGAGGGCTTCGGCCGGGGCGACACCCGCGCCGCGCGCCGCTTCGGCCGCACTCTCGGCTTCTGCCGGGTATCGAGCCGAGGGCATCGGCTATCGTGGACTGTCTTTGTCTGTTGCCGTCGCGTCCCGGTCCGGCTGCGTACCCCGAGCCGGCCCCGGCCGTCACCCCGATCCGGCAACGCAGGAGGAGTTCTTTCGTGCGGTTCGTCTTCGCCATCATCGCCACCGTCATCGCTGCCGCGATGATCGTGCTCGGCATCGGTCAGCGGACGGTCTGGGCTCCTCCGGAGTCCCTCACCGCCCAGACCTCCCTGGACTCTTCCGCCCCCTACGCGGTGATCGACGGCAGCACCCTTGGTGCGAATCCGGGTCGGCAGACCATCACGATCGAGGGGAGCGGCGACCTCGTCGTCGCCTACGCCCCTACCTCCGACGTGCTCGGCTGGGTGGGTCGTTCCAGCTACGACGCGGTCGGCTACGAGCCGGTCGGCGACACCCTCACCGCCGAGGAGGAGACAGGCCAGCGCGTCCGGTTGGCCTCCGACGTCGAGACCGCCGATGCGGCCGTCGTCGACCCGAGAGGCTCCGACCTCTGGCTGGAGCAGTTCGAGGGCAGCGGCAGCGTCACGGTGGCGCTCGACGTGCCCGAGGACGTCTCCATCCTCATCGCGAGCGACGGCACTGCGCCTGCCGCCGACTCCGTGCGGGTCACCTGGCCCGTCGACACCTCGACTCCGCTCGCCGGTCCGCTTCTGCTCGGCGGGGCCGTCTTTCTCCTGCTCGGCCTCATCCTCTACATCTGGGCGTTCGTGCACCTGCGTCGCCAGCACGGTCCGCGGCGGAAGGGTCCGCAGGGGAGGATCCCGCGCGGCGCCCGCCGGCCTCGACCGCGCGCCGGCATTCAGGCCTCGGTCGCGTCCCCGACGCCGACGCGCCGTCGTGCCGCCCTGGTGCTGCCGGTGGTGCTCGGTTCCGCTGTCCTGCTCTCGGGGTGCAGCTCCGACTACTGGCCCGACCTCGCGGCAGGTGCGAGTGAGGCGCCCACTGTCACGGCCACGGCTACCGCCGGTGCGGAGCCGGTCTCTGCCGCGCCGACCCCGGTTGTCACAACGCAGCAGGCGGAGGCGATCGTCGCCGCGGTCGCCGATGTCGCGTCCCGAGCGGACGCGGCGCGCGATGCCTCGATCCTCGCCGAGCGCTTCCAGGGCGAGGCGCTGACCGAGCGGACCACCAACTACGAGGTCACCGCCAAGGGCGGCACGATCGACCCGCCGCAGACCATCCCGGCCTCGCCGGTGAGCCTCGTGCTCCCGCAGGACACGGAGTCGTGGCCGCGTCTGGTGACCGCCGTCGTGCAGAACTCGGCGGACAGCACTCAGGCACCGATCGCTCTGATGCTGAGTCAGGCCAGCCCGCGAGTGGGCTACAAGGTCGATTACGCGATCTCGCTCGAGGCCAACGCCCGCATCCCCGACGTCGCCCCGGTGACCGTCGGAACGTCAATCGTGGCTCCGGATTCACGGTTGATGAAGCTCGCGCCGCAGACCGTCGGATCCGCTTACGCGGACGTGCTCGCCAACGGCGATGCGAGCCAGTATGCCGGGCTGTTCGTGGCCGACGGCGACACGCTGCGCGGGCAGGTCGGCGTCGAGAAGAAGAACGCCGACCGCCAGGCGCTGCCCGACACCGCCTCGATCGAGTTCTCGAACGCGGCTGGCACGTCGCCGACGATCGCCCTCGCGACGAATAACTCGGGAGCCCTGGTCGCGGCGAGCATCGCCGAGACGTCCACCGTCCGCCCCACCGCCGAGGGCTCGACTGTCTCGACCTCCGGCGCCTCGCAGACGCTGCTGGGGACGGATAAGTCGACGACCGGCATCCAGACCACCTACGGCTACCAATTGCTGTTCTACGTACCGCCTGTCGGATCGGAGGAGAAGATCGTGATGCTCGGATGGAGCCAGGGACTCGTTTCGGTGGTGCAGCTGCCGTGAGCACCGTCCCGCCCCTGCCCGGAAACCTCCGCGGCGCCGTCGACCTGTCATCGCTGGTGAACCGCCGGACTCCGCCCGCCGGCGGTACCGCCGCCCCGGCGCCTGCCTCCGAGGCCGCGCCCGGCGCGAATCCGCTGCTGCTGAGCGCGGGCGACGCCGAGTTCGACCACGTGGTACAGCTCTCTTCGCGGGTCCCGGTGATCGTCGACCTGCGCGGCTCCTGGTCGGATCAGAGCCAGAGTATGACCGCGCTGCTCGAGAAGGTGGTCGTCTCGTACGCCGGTGCGTTCGTTCTGGTCGGGGTCGACGTGGAGTCGAGCCCGCAGCTGGCCCAGGCGTTCCAGGTGCAGTCCGTGCCGACCGTGGCCGCGATCATCGGCGGCCGCCCGGTTCCTCTGTTCAGCGGCCTCGTCGCCGAGGAGCAGCTGCGCGATCTGCTGGAGCAGGTGCTCCAGCTCGCGGCGCAGAATGGCGTGACGGGCACGGTACCGGTGGAGGGAGCGGCTCCCGCCGAGGGCGCCGAGTCCGAACCGGAGCCGCTGCCGCCGCACCACCAGGAGGCCTACGACGCGATCGATCGGGGCGATTACGCTGCGGCGATCACCGAGTACGAGACGGCGATCGCGCAGAACCCGCGCGACGACCTCGCCGTCGCCGGTCTCGCCCAGGTGAAGCTGCTGGCGCGCCTGCAGGGCCACACGCTCGACGACATCCGCTCGACGGCCGCGGCCGAGCCTTCGAACCTCGACGCGCAGCTCGCCGTGGCCGATCTCGATGTCTCCGGCGGTCACGTCGAGGACGCCTTCGACCGGCTGCTCTCGATGTTCCCGCGCCTGGACGCCGACGGGAAGGCCGCCGTTCGAGCGCGCCTGCTGGAGCTGTTCGAGATCGTCGGGCAGACCGATCCCCGCGTGAACAAGGCTCGCGCCCGCCTCACCGCCCTGCTCTACTGAGCCTGGTCCACTGAGGACGGCCGGAACCTCGGGAGGCCGCCCGCTCGTGACGATCGTCGCGGCGGACGGCCTCTCTCGTGCGGTGTCTGCTCAGGCGGCGGGGCGCAGGTAGAGCACGGCGAGCGGGGGGAGCACCAGCTCGGCAGAGGCGGGTCGACCCGCCCACGGCTCCTCGCGCGCCTCGACGGCGCCGAAGTTGCCGACTCCGCTACCGCCGTAGATCTCGGCGTCGGTGTTGACGAGTTCCTCCCAGCGGCCGGCCGTGGGCAGGCTCACGCGATAGCCGTGCACAGGAGACCCGGAGAAGTTCGCGATGACGGCGATCGGGCGACCCTCGCTGTCCTTCCGCAGGAACGAGACGACGTTCGGTGCGGCCGCGCCGCCGTCGATCCACTCGAAGCCCGACTGCTCGTGATCCAGCTCCCACAGCGGCGGCGAGTCGCGGTACACGCGATTCAGTTGCCCGACGAGGCTCCACAGGCCGCGGTGGCTCGGCTGGTCGAGGATCCACCAGTCCAGGCCGCGCTCCTCGCTCCATTCGGAGTACTGGCCGAACTCCTGGCCCATGAAGAGCAGCTGCTTGCCGGGGTGCGCCCACATGAAGGCGAGGTACGCGCGCACGTTCGCGAGCTGCTGCCAGTGGTCGCCGGGCATCTTCTGGATCAACGAGCCCTTGCCGTGCACGACCTCGTCGTGGCTGATCGGCAGGACGAACTTCTCGCTGAAGGCGTAGACGAAGGAGAAGGTGATCTCGCCGAGGTGGTACTGGCGCCAGAGCGGGTCGTTCGCCATGTAGTCGAGCGAGTCGTGCATCCAGCCCATGTTCCATTTGAGCCCGAAGCCGAGTCCGCCGGAGCTGGTGGGCTGCGTGACGCCGGGCCAGCTCGTCGACTCCTCGGCAATCATCATGATGCCGGGGTGCAGCCTGTAGGCCGTGGCGTTCACCTCCTGGATGAAGCTGATCGCCTCGAGGTGCTCGCGTCCGCCGTACTGGTTCGGCAGCCACTCGCCCTCCTTGCGGGAGTAGTCGAGGTAGAGCATCGAGGCGACGGCGTCCACGCGCAGGGCGTCCACGTGGAACTCCTCGAGCCAGAACAGCGCATTCGCGACGAGGAAGTTGCGCACCTGAGTGTGACCGAAGTCGAAGACGTAGGTTCCCCAGTCCATCTGCTCACCGCGACGCCAATCCGGGTGCTCGTAGAGCGGCTCACCGTCGAAGCGGGCGAGGGCGAAGTCGTCCTTGGGGAAGTGCCCGGGGACCCAGTCGACGATGACGCCGATGCCGGCCTGGTGCAGGCGGTCGATCAGATACTTGAGGTCGTCGACCGTGCCGAAGCGGCTCGAGGCCGCGTAGTACCCGGTGACCTGGTAGCCCCAGGACCCGCCGAAGGGGTGCTCGGCGAGCGGCATGAACTCGACGTGCGTAAAGCCGAGCTCGGTGACGTACTCGATCAGCGGGTCCGCGAGGTCGCGGTACCCCAGGCCGGGCCGCCAGGAGCCGAGGTGCATCTCGTAGACGCTGAGCGGCTGCGTGTGCGGATCGACGGAGGCGCGCTTCTCCATCCAGGCGGAGTCGCCCCACTGATGGTGCGAGACGGGGACCTTCGACGCGGTCGCGGGCGGCACCTCCGTGGCGCGGGCCATCGGGTCGGCCTTGCGGACCCAGTGGCCGTCGCGCGAGAGCAGGTCGAACTTGTAGGACGCGCCGGGCTCGATGCCGGGCACGAAAATCTCCCACACGCCGGTCGTGCCGAGGTTGCGGAGGGAGTGGCCCTCGCCACTCCAGTCGTTGAAGTCACCGACGACGCGCGCGGCCTGCGCGTGCGGTGCCCAGACGGCGAAGCTGGTGCCCCAGACACCCTCGTGCTCGCGGTGGCGGGCGCCGAGCGCTTCCCAGAGTCGCTCGTGACGCCCCTCGCCGATCAGGTAGAGGTCGACGTCGCCCACCGTCTTCGAGAAGCGGTACGGGTCCTCGGCCGTCCACTCGCTGCCTCCGCCGTAGCGAGCCTGGACCGTGTAGGCCTGCGGGCCGAGGACGTGAAAGCCCTGCCAGATGCCGTCGCTGAGGTGGCTGAGCTCGACTCGGGCACCGGTGTCGAGCACCACGGCCACCTTGTCGGCGAGCGGACGGCGCACGCGTACGACGGTCACGGGGTCCGCGACGCCGGGGGCCGAGACGAGGTGCTGTCCGAGGACGTCGTGGGGGAGAGCGTTGCTGCCGGTGGCGAGCTGCTGCAGGACCCACTCCGGGATGTCGGGAAGCGCGAGGGCGGCGGTGCCGTCGATCGGACCGGAGGCGGGAGCGGCGGGGGCCGCGGTGTCAGCCGCGGCGGTCTCGCCCGCGACGGTCTCGCCCGCGACGGTCTCGCTCGAGGAGCCGACGCCGACCGCGCCTGGGTCCGCGGCGACCCACTGCGGCGCCTCCGGGACCGTCTCGACCGCGTAGCGACGCGCGTTCTCACCGTCGGCTCCGGGGTGCTCGGGAGCGTCGGGCGCCGTGTCGGCGGCGTGCGCACCGTGTGCGGAGGTGGTCGCCGAGCTGGTGCCCGTCGTGGGCACCGTGTCGGCGTGCGCGGCGAGGCCCGCCTCGTCGGCCGGGCTCGTGCCCTCGGGCATGGTTCCGCTCATCGTCCGTCCGCCTTCACGCTCAGGATGTGCACGGGCTCGACGAACGAGTCGAGCCGCACGTAGTCGTCGCTGCCCCAGGTCCAGACGGCGCCCGTGATCAGATCCTCGACCTCGAAGCTCGCGCCCCAGTCGAGCCCGATCGCGGGCAGGTCGAGGTGGACCGTGGTCTCGCGGGCCGAGTGCGGGTCGGTGTTGACGACGACGATGATCGTGTCGTCGGCTCCGGTGCCCGTGAACGCCGCCTGCAGGTGCTTGGAGTAGACCAGGATCGCGTCGTCGTCGCTGCCGTGCACGTGCAGGTTCCGCAGCTGTCCGAGCGCGGGGTGCGCCCGGCGGATCTCGTTCAGACGCGTGAGGAATGGCGCGAGCGAGCTTCCGGTCTCCTCGGCGCCGGCCCAGTCCCGGGTCTTGTATTCGTACTTCTCGTTGTCAATGTTCTCTTCGGCTCCCGGGCGCGCGACGTTCTCGACCAGCTCGTAGCCGGCGTAGACGCCCCAGAGCGGCGACGCGGTCGCGGCCAGCGCGGCCCGCACCTTATAGGCCGAACGCCCGCCGTACTGGAGGTACTCGGTGAGGATGTCGGGGGTGTTCACGAAGAGGTTCGGCCGCATGTAGTCGGCCGTCTCCTGCGAGATGCTCGTGAAGAACTCGCTGAGCTCCTCCTTGGTGTTGCGCCAGGTGAAATACGAGTAGGACTGCTGGAAGCCGACCTTGCCGAGCGCGCGCATAATCGCGGGCCGGGTGAACGCCTCCGCGAGGAAGACGACCTCCGGGTGCTCGGCGTTGACCTCGTGGATGATCCACTCCCAGAAGTCGAGCGGCTTCGTGTGCGGATTGTCGACGCGGAAGATCCGCACGCCCAGGTCGATCCAGTGCCGCAGGACCCGCAGCGCCTCCTGACGGATGCCCTCGGGGTCATTGTCGAAATTGATCGGATAAATGTCCTGGTACTTCTTCGGCGGGTTCTCGGCGTAGGCGATGCTGCCGTCGGGGAGCGTCGTGAACCACTCCGGGTGGCTCCTCACCCAGGGGTGGTCGGGCGAGGCCTGCAGAGCGAAGTCGAGGGCGAGCTCAAGGCCCGCGTCGGTGACCGCGGCGTGGAAGGCGCGGAAGTCCTCCTCGGTGCCGAGGTCGGGATGGATGGCGTCGTGGCCGCCCTCGGCCGAGCCGATCGCCCACGGCGAGCCGGGGTCGTTCTCGCCGGCGTCGAGCGTGTTGTTCGGGCCCTTGCGGAAGGAGCGGCCGATCGGGTGGATCGGCGGCAGGTAGAGCACGTCGAAGCCCATCGCGGCGACGGCGGGGACGCGCTCGATCGCGGTGCGGAAGGATCCGCTGGTTACGGTGCCGTCCTCGTGGCGGACGGCGCCCTCGGAGCGGGGGAAGAACTCGTACCAGGCACCGACACCCGCGCGGGTGCGCTCGACGTGAACGGTGCGCGGCTCCGAGACGCTGCTGAGGCTCCACACGGGGCGGGCGTCGAACGCTGCGTGGACGGCGGGATCGGTTGCCGCGGCGAGGCGCTCGTCGGCGTCGAGCGAGGTGTCGGCGACGCGGGCCGCGGTTTCGGTGAGCAGGCTGCGCTCTCCTTCGGGGCGCGAGGCGTCCTCGGCACCGCTGCGCAGGAGCCCCCCACCGATGGCGAAAGTGACGTCGTGGTCGAGGCCCGCCGGAATCTTGACCTCCGCGGTGTGCAGCCAGGTCGCCCAGTCGTCGGCGAAGGCGCGGATCCGGTAGCTCCAGTCGCCCTCCTCATCGAGCGCGACGAGCCGGCCGTAGCGGTCGGTGCCGGTCGCGAGCAACGACATCCGGTGCTCCGACTCGACGCCGGAGGGCGAGGTCAGGAGAAGATCGACGCCGATCAGGTCGTGACCCTCGCGGAACGCCGTCGCGGCGAAGGGGACGACCTCGCCAGCGAAGGCCTTGGCAGGCCAGCGGTCGTCCTCGAGCCGGGGCTGCGGGTCGAGGATCGGCAGGCGCTCCGCCCGGACCTGATAACCGCTGCCGGTCCTGGCAGGCGCCGAGGCAGCCTCGGGTGCCCGACCGCGATCCGCTCGCTTCGCGCCTGTGCCGTTCGCGCCTGTGCCGTTCGCGCCTGTGCCGTTCTGAGCCTTGCCGAAAGGTATCTGAGCCACGTCACGACAGTAGCGACCGGCGGCGGCTCGCACACGACGCTTGCGCCCGCGCTCGGGCCTGTGCAAATGAAGGCGGACGAGTGCGACCGAGGGCGAAGGAGGGCTCGGGCCAGGCTCGCGCCGGGTCCGCGCCGCGCCGATCCGCGCTGGCCGCGGTCCGCTAGGGTGACCGAGCGTAACCGCCCCGGCGCTCCGCGACCGGGCGCTCCGGGGTCCGCAGAGAGTCGAGGGATGCCGTGAAGGCGATTCGCCGCTTCATCGTCCGCTCCGTCCTCCCGCCCGAAATCTCGGCTCTGGGCGATCTTGCCGGCAATCTGCGCTGGGCCTGGCACGAGCCCACCCGGCGTCTGTTCGAACGGGTCGACCCCGAGCTCTGGCGACGCGCAGGCGCGGACCCGACGGCGCTGCTGGGCGCCGTCAGCCCCGAGCGCCTTGCCGAGTTGGCAGACGACCAGGGCTTCGTCGACGAGGCGTGGCACCTGCGCGAGGACCTGGAGCGCTACCGCAGCGAGCCGCGCTGGTACCAGTCGCTCCCGGAGTCGGCGCCGCGCTCGATCGCGTACTTCTCGCCGGAGTTCGGCATCGCCGCGGCCCTGCCGCAGTACTCGGGAGGCCTGGGCATCCTCGCCGGCGACCACCTCAAGGCCTCCTCGGATCTGGGCGTCCCGCTCATCGGGGTCGGCCTGTTCTACCGCTCGGGCTACTTCTCGCAGACGCTCTCGGCCGACGGCTGGCAGCTCGAGTCCTACCCCTCGCTCGACCCGGACGGACTGCCGTTGCGCGTCGTGCGTCTCGCGGACGGCTCACCCGCCCGGATCGTGCTCGCGCTGCCGGCGGGCCGAGCACTCTACGCGCGGGTGTGGCGGGCCGAGGTCGGCCGGGTGACCCTGCTCCTGCTCGATACCGACATCCCCGAGAACGAGGACTCTCTCCGCTCAGTCACCGACCGCCTCTACGGCGGCGGCGGTGAGCACCGGCTGCTGCAGGAGCTGCTGCTGGGCATCGGTGGCGTGCGCGCGCTTGCGCTCTGGGCCGAGGTCTCGGGCAGCGCCCTGCCGGAGGTGTTCCACACCAACGAGGGGCACGCCGGCTTCCAGGGGCTCGAGCGCATCTCCGGACTGATCGGCGCGGGCCTGGACGTCGACCAGGCGCTCCAGGTCGTGCGGGCGAGCACGGTCTTCACTACGCACACTCCGGTGCCGGCGGGCATCGACCGGTTCGATCGCGCCATGATCGAGGAGTACTTCTCGACCGAGCTGCTGCCCGGGGTGCAGGTCGAGGACGTGCTCGCGCTGGGCGCCGAGCCGGGCGACTCCGGGACCGCGTTCAACATGGCCTACATGGGCTTGCGCCTTGCCCAGCGCGCCAACGGCGTCTCGACCCTGCACGGCGAGGTCAGCCGCTCGATGTTCTCCAGCCTCTGGCCCGGCTTCGAGACGGCGGAGGTGCCGATCGGCTCGGTGACGAACGGCGTCCACGCGGCGAGCTGGACCGATCCGATCCTCCGCTCGCTCGCGCAGGAGCGGCTCGGCACCGATGACACGACACGGGCCGACTGGGCGTCGGAGGCACTCGGGGACACCGAGCTGTGGGCGGCGCGCCGAGCGATGCGGGAGCAGCTGGTCCAGGACGCGCGCCGCCGTGCCGCCCGCTCGTGGCAGGAGCAGAATCCGGGTGGCATGCCTCCGGCCTGGCTCGACGAGCTACTCGACCCGGACGTGCTGACCATCGGGTTCGCCCGGCGGGTGCCGACCTACAAACGGCTGACGCTGATGCTGCACGACCCGGAGCGGCTGCGCGCGCTGCTGACCCACCCGCAGCACCCCATCCAGATCGTCATCGCCGGCAAGTCCCACCCGGCCGATGAGGAGGGGAAGCGGTTGATCCAGCGCCTCGTCCGGTTCGCGCAGGAACCGGATGTGCGCCGCCGGATCGTTTTCCTCCCGGACTACGACATCGCGATGGCCCAGCTGCTCTACCCGGGCACTGATGTCTGGTTGAACAATCCGCTGCGTCCCCTCGAGGCCTGCGGCACCTCCGGAATGAAGGCCGCGCTGAACGGGTCGCTCAACCTCTCGATCCTCGACGGCTGGTGGAACGAGTACTTCGACGGGGAGAACGGTTGGGCGATCCCCTCCTCCGACCGCGCGCTCGACCCGGAGGACCGTGACACTCTCGAGGCGGACGCGCTCTACGAGCTGCTCGAGACCGAGGTGGTGCCGCGATACTACGAGCGTGACCACGAGGGAGTCCCCCGGCACTGGGTGCGCTCGATCCGGCACACCCTGGCGACGCTCTCGCCCGAACTCTCGGCCGAGCGGATGGTGCGCCAGTACGTGGAGGCCCTCTACGCGCCGGCGGCCGAGGCGGGACGCGCGGTGGCCGCCGATCACTACGAGCCGGCGAAGGAGCTGGCCGCATGGAAGCGCCGGGTGCGCGCCGGTTGGCCGGGCGTCGCCGTCGCCTCGGTCGAGTCGGGCGGGATCGACGCGGTGCCTCAGCGTGGCGACCGACTCGCCGTGCGGGCCGGGGTGCGGCTGGGCGAACTCTCCCCGGCCGACGTCTCGGTCGAGGTCGTCTACGGGACGACCGCGCCCGACGGCTCGCTCAGCGAGGTCCGCCACCACGAGCTCGAGGTGGTCGAGGAGTCCGGCGCTGTGGTGCCCGCCGATGCGGTGGGCCGGGTACCGTACGCCGGCGTGGTGACCCTCGACCGCAGCGGCTCCTTCGGCTACACCGTCCGCGTGGTGCCCCGGCACCCGCTCCTCGCCCGCTCCGCCGAGCTCGGCCTGACCGCCACCGCCGGCTGACCCGCCCCGCCCCCTCCGCCCCGCCCGCCCCTCGCGAGATGCCACTTGGGTACGCGACACGCCGAGGAAGGCGTGCGTAAGTGGCATCTCGCGGGGAGGAAGGCCGGGCGGGGCGGGATTCAGCGGGCGATGTCGGCGAGGAGGGCGGCTGTCGCGGCGACGAGGTCGGCCGGGGCGAGCTCGATGTCGAAGCCGCGGCGACCGCCCGAGACGAGCACCGTGTCGTACAGCTCGGCCGTCTCGTCGATCACGGTGCGATGCCGGGTCTTCTGCCCGAGCGGAGAGATGCCGCCGAGCACGTAGCCGGTGCGGCGCTGCGCGAGGGCGGGATCGGCCATCGCTGCCCGCTTCCCTCCGACCGCGGCCGCGAGTTCCTTGAGCCCCAGTGAGCCGGTGACGGGCACGACGCCGACCACGAGTTCGCCGTCCACGTCGACCAGCAGTGTCTTGAAGACCCGCTCCGGCTCGACGCCGAGCGCCTGCGCTGCTTCGAGACCGTAGAGCGTCGTCGCGGGGTCGTGCCGATACTCCCGCGGAGCAAAGCGGATGCCCGCGGCGCTTAGCGCGACGGTCGCCGGGGTGCCCGGTCCGCTGCGAGCCATCAGGTGTCCTGCTCCGCCGCAGTCCCGTGAGCGGCGAAGAGCTGCATCGAGGTACCCGCGACCCGGATCACCTGCCCCGGCTGGAACGACTCGCCGTGCTCGAGCGGCTCCGGCTCCTCGCTGTTCCACAGCCGCGTGTAGCCGGTGATGCCGTCGCCCTCGGCGAGCACTACGGTGGTGTCCTGCTCGACGCCGTGCACCACCAGCAGCACGCGGTCAGGATCACCCTCGACGGGCGTGGAGACCGCGAGGTACTGCAGCGTGCGGTGGGCCGCCGAGGTCCAGTCGTGCTCGGACATCCCGTGCCCGTGCGCATCGAACCACGTCATGCTCGTCGCGCCGGGGACGGCCTCGTCGCCGCTGGCGTAGCGGGAGGGCCGCAGCGCCGGGTGCTCGCGGCGCAACCGCAGCAGTGTCCGCGTGTGCGCGCGCAGTGCGAGCTGCCAGTCGGCCAGACCCTCCCAGCGCACCCAGGTGAGGTCCGAGTCCTGGCAGTAGGCGTTGTTGTTGCCGCGCTGGCTGCGCCCGGTCTCGTCGCCCGCGGTGATCATCGGGACTCCGGCGGACAGCAGCAGGGTGCCGAGGAGGTTCCGCATCGCCTTGCGCCGGGCGAGCGTGATCCGCTCGTCGGTGGTGGGACCCTCGAAGCCGTGATTGAAGGAGCGGTTGGTGTCGGCTCCGTCGCGGTTCGACTCGCCGTTGCCGATGTTGTGCTTGACGTTGTACGAGACGAGATCGGCGAGGGTGAAGCCGTCGTGCGCCGTGACGAAGTTGACCGAGGCGAGGGGTCCCCGCTGCGCTGAGAACGTGTTGGAGGAGCCCGAGAGCCGGGTCGCGAACCCACCGACGCCGACGGGCGCTGTGCCCGCGCGCCGGGCGTAGTCGATGTCCGACAGCCAGAAATTGCGGGCGCGATCGCGGTAGCGGTCGTTCCACTCCGACCAGCCCGCCGGAAAATTGCCGGTCTGCCAGCCGCCCATGCCCACGTCCCAGGGCTCGGCGATCATCTTGACTCCGGCCAGCGCCGGGTCCTCGACGGCGGCGCGCAGCAGCGGGTGGTCGCTCCGGAAGTGCGCGATCTCGTCACGCCCGAGCGCCGCGGCGAGGTCGAGTCGGAAGCCGTCGATGCCGACCTCGCCCGACCAGTAGCGCATCGAGTCGAGCGCCAGGCGCTGCGCCGCGGGCCGGCTGAAGTCGATCGTGTTGCCGCAGCCGGTCACGTCGACGTAGTGCCCCTCGGGCGTCTGGCGATACCAGCCGGCGTCGTCGATGCCGCGCAGGCTCGACATCGGCCCGCCCGGCCCCTCTTCGGCGGTGTGGTTGTAGACCACATCCAGGATCACCTCGAGGCCGGCCTCGTGCAGGAGCTTCACCATCCCCTTGAACTCGCGGAGCACCGCGCTCGGGCCGCCGCGCTGAGCGGTGGGGGAGGCGTACGCGGCGTGTGGCGCGAAAAAGTTCAGCGTGTTGTAGCCCCAGTAGTTGGTCAGGCCCTGGCGCAGCAGGCGCTGCTCCGAGACGAACGCGTGCACGGGGAGCAGCTCGATCGCGCTGACGCCCAGCTCGAGCAGCGCCGCGACCGTCGACTCGTGCGCCAGACCCGCGTAGGTGCCGCGCAGCTCCACCGGGAGCGCCGGATTCAGGCGGGTGAGGCCCTTCACGTGCGCCTCGTAGATCACGGTGCGCTCCATCGGGGTGCGGGGGCGGGAGGAGGTGCCCCAGTCGAACGCGTCGTCGACGACGACCGAGCGCCACGCGTTCTCGGCCACCCGGTGCAGACCACGGGAGTAGGGCTCGAGCAGGACCCGGCGCGGATCGAAGCGGTGGCGCGGCCCGGTCGGACCGTCCACCCGCAGCGCGTAGCGGCGGCCGGGAGTCAGGAGGTCGGAGCGGGCGGACCAGACGGCTGCGTCGTCGCGGGTGAGCGGAACGGTTCGGGTGACCCAGGTCGGGTCCTTCTCGTCGTACAGCAGTAGGTCGACGGCGCTCGCGCTCTCGGACCAGACCCGCAGCTCACCGCCCTGATCATCCACACTCACGCCGAGCCTGGACAGCGGATCGGGGGAGGTCATGCGACTTACAGTAGTGACGGGCACCGGCTCCCTCTGTGCCCGTGACGCGGAACGAAGGGCTGCTGTGATCTACCTCGACCACGCTGCGACGACTCCGTTGCGCGCCTCGGCGCTCGTCGCCTTCGCCGAGGCGTCTGCTCACCCGGGCAACCCCTCCTCCGTGCACGGCTCGGGTCAGCAGGCGCGCCGCCGACTGGAGGACGCCCGCTCGGCGCTCGCCGGAGTGCTCGGCTGCGAGCCGATCGAGGTGATCCTCACCGCGGGTGGAACTGAAGCGGTCAACCTCGGGATCAAGGGCCTGTTCTGGCAGCGCCGGGCCGAGAACACGGCCCGCGTGCGCATCCTCGTCGCGGACGGCGAGCACCACGCGACTCTCGACAGCGCCGCCTGGCTCGCCGAGCACGAAGGCGCCAGGATCGACTGGCTGCCGCTCGATGACGAGGGGACGCTGCGTCCCGAGACGCTCGCCGCGGCGCTGGAGGAGGACCCCGGATCGGTCGCGCTGGTCACGGTGCTCTGGGTCAACAACGAGATCGGCACGATCAATCCGATCCAGGAGTTGGCGGCCGTCTGCGCCCGCGCTGGTGTGCCCCTCCACTCCGACGCTGTCGCCGCCCTCGGACATCTGCCGTTGCGGATCGCGGAAGTCCGCCGCGCCTCCGGGTCGCATCGCGGCGTGGGCCTGGTCGCGGTCAGTGTCTCGGGGCACAAGGTCGGTGGTCCGATCGCGACGGGCGCGCTCGTGCTCGCCCGCGACGCCCGGGTGGTGCCGGTGCTGCACGGAGGCGGTCAGCAGCGCGGCGTCCGCTCCGGCACCCAGGACGTGCCCGGCGCCGCGGCCTTCGCCGCCGCCGCGGTCGAGGCCGCCGCCGAACTCCCGGCTGAGGAGCAGCGGCTCGCCGCCCTGCGCGACCGGCTCGTCGCCGGGATCCGCGCCGCCGTACCGGGTGCGACGCTGACCGGGCCCGCCCTCGACTCCGGACGCCGCGTCGCGAACAACGCGCACCTCGCCTTCCCGGGAGCTCAGGGCGACTCCCTTCTCTTCCTCCTGGACACCGCCGGTGTCTCCGTCTCGACCGGCTCGGCTTGCACGGCGGGGATCCCGGAGGCCTCGCACGTGGTCCTCGCGCTCGGCCGGAGCGAAGACGAGGCACGCGGCGTACTCCGGATGACGCTGGGGCACACCTCGACTGACGCGGACGTAGATGCGCTGCTCGCTGCGCTGCCGGACGCCTACGCCCGCGCCGCGCGTGCTGGCCTCTCGAACCGCGCAGTGCTGCCCGCCTGAGATCGTGACGGTCGCCCCGCGGGAAACGTAGACTCGCACGGTGAAGGTTCTCGCGGCGATGAGTGGTGGAGTGGACTCGGCGGTGGCCGCGGCCCGCGCGGTGGAGGCGGGACACGACGTGGTCGGCGTGCACCTCGCCCTGAGCAGGATGCCCGGCACGTTGCGCACCGGGAGCCGGGGCTGCTGCACCATCGAGGACTCGATGGACGCGCAGCGTGCCGCGAACGTCCTCGGCATTCCCTACTATGTGTGGGACTTCTCCGAGCGCTTCACGCTCGACGTGGTCGATGACTTCGTCGCCGAGTACTCGGCCGGACGCACCCCGAACCCCTGCATGCGCTGCAACGAGCGGATCAAGTTCGCCGCACTCCTCGAGAAGGCGCTCGACCTCGGCTTCGACGCCGTCTGCACCGGCCACTACGCCTCCCTCCGCACTGCCGCAGACGGCTCGCTCGAATTGCACCGCGCGAGCGACGAGGCGAAGGACCAGTCCTACGTCCTCGGCGTGCTGACCGAGCAGCAGCTGCGGCACTCGATGTTCCCGCTCGGCTCGACCCCGTCGAAGGCGATCGTCCGCGCGGAGGCGGCGGAGCGCGGGCTCAGCGTCGCGAGCAAGCCCGACAGCTACGACATCTGCTTCATCCCCGACGGCGACACCCGCGGCTGGCTCGCGGAGCGGGTCGCACCGGAGACCGGGGTGATCGTGGACCGCGACGGAGCGGTCGTCGGCTCGCACGAGGGTGCGCACGGCTACACGGTCGGACAGCGGCGTGGGCTGCACCTGGGTGTTCCGGCCCCTGACGGCCGGCCCCGCTTCGTGTTGGAGGTGCGTCCCGTCTCCAACGAGGTCGTCGTGGGTCCGCGGGAGGCGCTGCGCATCGGGCAGATCGCCGGCGCGCGTTTCAGCTGGGCTGGAGCGGCACCGGAGGATGCGACGACGCCGTTCAGCTGCGACGTGCAGATCCGGGCGCACGCCGATCCGGTTCCGGCCTCCGCGGTGGTGTCGGAGGTCGATGGCAGGGTGGAACTCGTGATCACTCCGGACTCCCCACTCGACGGCGTCGCCCCCGGCCAGACGGCCGTCGTGTACCTCGGCACCCGCGTGCTGGGCCAGTGCACGATCGACCGCACGGTGGCCGCCGACGCCGCGGTACCTCGGTGAGCGCGCTCGAGCCGGCCGCTCGCGTCGAGGAGCTGCGGGCGCTCCTCCGTTCGGCGAGCGACGACTACTACGCGGCCGACTCGTCGTCGCTGTCGGACGCCGAGTACGACGCGCTGGTGCGCGAACTTGCCGCGCTCGAGGAGGAGCACCCCGAGCTGGCCACCGCGGATTCGCCCACGCAGACCGTCGGCGGCATCGTCGGCCCGGGCCTCGCTCCGGTCGACCACGCCGAGCGGATGCTCTCGCTCGACAACGTGTTCTCGGCCGAGGAGCTGCGCGAGTGGTGCGAGAAGACGGTCGCCTCAGCGGATCGACCCATCGCCTGGCTCACCGAGCTCAAGATCGACGGGCTCGCCATCTCGCTGCACTACGAGCAGGGGCGCCTCGTCACGGCGGCCACCCGAGGTGACGGCCGCATCGGTGAGGACGTCACCGTGAATGCGCTCCGCGTAGCGGGAATCCCGGAGCAGCTCGCGGGCGAGGGCCACCCGGCGCTGGTGGAGGTCCGCGGCGAGGTCTTCATCCCGGTTGCCGCTTTTGCCGAGCTCAATGCGCTGCAGGTGACGCTGCGCGAGGAGGCGGTCGGGGAGGCGCGGGCGCGCTGGGCCGTCCGCCCCGCCGCCACCCGAGGCGACTTCGACGAGGGGAAGGCGCGCACCAGCGCTCTCCGCCGCTTCCCGACCTTCGCCAACCCGCGGAACGCTGCGAGCGGCGGCCTCCGCCAGCAGCTTGATAAGAAGGCTGGTCTCGACCTGCGCGCCGGGCAGGCCCGCGTCGACTCGCTCGCGCTCTACGTACACGGTATCGGCGCCTGGCCCGACCCGCCGGTCGCGACCCAGTCCGAGGTCTACGGGCTGCTCTCTTCCTGGGGACTGCCGGTCAGCGGTCACAACCGCGTCTCGGCCTCGGTGGAGGAGGTGCTCGCCTTCGTCGAGCGCTACGGCCGCGAGCGCCACTCGGTCGAGCACGAGCTCGACGGAGTCGTCGTCAAGGTGGACGAGCTCGAGCTGCACGGCGAGCTCGGCGCCACCAGCCGGGCCCCGCGCTGGGCGATCGCCTACAAGTACCCGCCCGAGGAGGTGCACACGACGCTCCTCGACATCGTCGTGAGCGTGGGGCGCACCGGCCGCGCCACTCCGTTCGCGCAGATGACCAAGGTCAGGGTTGCCGGGTCGGAGGTACGCCAGGCGACGCTGCACAACGCCGACGTGGTGAAGGCGAAGGGCGTGCTGATCGGGGACACCGTCGTGCTGCGCAAGGCGGGCGACGTCATCCCCGAGGTGCTCGGGCCGGTGGTCGAGCTGCGCGACGGCAGCGAGCGCGAGTTCGTGATGCCGACCCAGTGCCCCGAGTGCGGCACCACCCTCGCTCCGGCGAAGGAGGGCGACGTCGATCTGCGCTGCCCCAATGCGGAGTCCTGCCCCGCCCAGGTCCGCGGCCGCGTCGAGCACATCGGTAGCCGCGGCGCGCTCGACATCGAGGCACTCGGCGAAGTCAGCGCGGCGGCCCTCACCCAACCGCTGGTGCCCGCGGAGCCGCCGCTGCGGACCGAGGCGGGCCTCTTCGAGCTCACCGTGGCCGATCTCTTCCCGATCGAGGTCGTCGTGCGCGACTCCGAGACGGGGCTGCAGAAGCTCGACGCGAACGGCGATCCGAAGGTGGTCGCTCCGTTCAAGCGGAGGCGACAGCCGGCGAAAGACGGCGCGTTCGATCCGACGGCCGACGCCTTCGCGGGCGACGAGGTCGCGGTGCCCTCGACCAACGCGCTCCGGCTGATCGAGAACATCGAGCGGGCGAAGACGAAGGAGTTGTGGCGCCTGCTGGTCTCGCTCAGCATCCGCCATGTCGGCCCGGTCGCGGCGCGCGCGCTGGCCGGCTACTTCGGGTCGCTCGACGCGATCCGCGGGGCGAGCCGGGACGAGCTGGCCGCCGTGGACGGCGTGGGCGGCATCATCGCCGACGCCCTGATCGCTTGGTTCGAGGTCAGCTGGCACGTCGAGATCGTCGAGCGGTGGGCCGCGGCCGGCGTACGTTTCGCCACGCCGGGGCACCCCGGTCCCGGGGCCGCGGACGCCGCGGGCGGAGTGCTCGCCGGGCTCACGGTCGTCGCGACGGGCAGCCTCGAGGGGTACTCGCGCGAGGGCGCCCAGGAGGCGATCCTCGCCGCCGGCGGCAAGGCCGGCTCGAGCGTCTCGAAGAAGACCGACTACGTCGCCGCCGGCCCCGGCGCGGGCAGCAAGCTCGGCAAGGCCGAGGCGCTGGGGCTGCGGATCATCACCGCGGCCGAGTTCCACCTCCTCGTGACGGAGGGACCGGCGGCCATCGCGCTGCCGGAGGCGGGGGCCGCGGCCGAGGGCGCTCCTGACGCGGATGCCGCCGCCGTTGAGACCGCGCCTGTCCCGGCCGCTGCCACCGACCCCGCGAGCACAGAGGAACCGACCGCGCCCGATATCTGAGACCGGCGGCGGTGAGCGGCGCGGGTTCTTCTGCCGAGCGCGAGACGGCGGCGGTGCTCGCACGGTTCCATCACCTCACATCAAGCCCTGCCCGTGCTGTCGGAGAGCACGGTGACGACCAACGGCGTGCCTCATGCGGGTCTGCCTGCGTCTCGTAGAGAGAAGTGGCGCACCGGTTCGGTGCCGTTGCCGATCTTCGGAGAGGGAATCTCCGACGTTGCGAGCCGCGCAGTGCTTCTTGTGATGAACTCCCGGTCTAAGGAGCCGACGCTCCGCACTGTCCGAATTGTCTCGGAAGGGCAGTACCGGGGAACGGTCCAGTGCGACTACTCGCTCGCGATGACGCGGACGATCGATGTGCTCGGCCACGCGACGTTCGATACGAAGGAGGACGACAACTTCTACGCAACGGTGGAGCAGGAAGAAAACGGCAATGTTCGCGAGGCGGCCCTCGCCAGTCCGGCGCACGCGAACCGCGACAAGCCGCTGAGCCCGCCCGCCGTCGGACTGACGGGACTGCTGCTCGCCCGCTACGGCGAGCCCGGCGGGGAGCAACCGACCACCGACGAGGGCGCCTACGACGCCCTGCTGACGCACGGCGCGAGCCTCTTCGGCGGCCCGTGACCGCGAGGGGGTGCGGCGGAGTCGCCGCGGGCGGGCCGAGTAGACTGGCCGCCGGAAATCCCCCCGAATCACCAGACGGAGACGCATGTCCGAGATCACGGCCGATACGGTCGCCCATCTGGCCCAGCTGGCCAGGATCGACCTCACTTCCGATGAGATCGGCAGCCTGACCAGGGAGCTCGGCCAGATCGTCGACTCCGTGCGCGCGGTCCAGGCGGTCGCCACGCCGGACGTGCCGGCGACCAGCCACCCGATCCCGCTCCAGAACGTCTTCCGCCCCGACGTGGTCGGCGAGACCCTCACGCTCGAGCAGGCCCTTTCCGGCGCGCCCGAGCACGACGGCAGCCGCTTCCAGGTCTCCGCGATCCTGGGGGAGGAGCAGTGAGTGCGCACGGCGACGCGCTCGTCCGCCTGAGCGCCTCTGCCCTGTCCGAGAGACTGGCCGACGGCTCGGTCTCCTCGGTCGAGGCCACTCGCGCCCACCTCGAGCGCATCGACGCGGTCGACGGAGCAGTCCACGCTTTCCTGCACGTCGCGCGCGAGGGTGCCGTTGCGTCCGCCGAGGCCGTCGACCGCCGCCGCGCCGATGGCGAGGCGCTGCACCCGCTCGCCGGCGTGCCCCTCGCGGTCAAGGACGTCATCGTGACGAACGACATGCCGACCACCAGCGGCTCTCGGATCCTCGAGGGTTGGCGCCCGCCGTACGACGCGACGGTGATGCGGAAGGTCCGCGAGGCAGGACTCGTGCCGATCGGCAAGACCAACATGGACGAGTTCGCGATGGGCTCGACGACCGAGCGTTCCGCCTATGGCCCCACCCACAACCCGTGGGACCTCGACCGCATCCCCGGCGGCTCCGGTGGCGGATCCGCTGCGGCCGTCGCGAGCTACGAGGTCCCACTGGCCCTCGGCTCCGACACCGGCGGCTCGATCCGTCAGCCCGCCCACGTCACCGGCACGGTCGGCGTGAAGCCGACCTACGGCGGCGTCTCGCGGTACGGAGCGATCGCGCTCGCCTCGAGCCTCGACCAGATCGGCCCGGTCTCTCGGACCGTCCTCGACTCCGCCCTGCTGCACGACGTGATCGCCGGGCACGACCCGCGCGACTCCACCTCGCTCCGCGACTCCTGGCCCTCCTTCGCCGACGCCGTCCGCCGCGCTGACGTGACAGGCCTGCGGATCGGCGTGGTGAAGGAACTCGACGGCGGCGAGGGCTTCCAGCCCGGCGTGCTGGCCCGATTCCATGAGGCTCTCGAGATTCTCCAGGGCGCGGGAGCCGAGGTTGTCGAGGTCAGCCTCCCGAGCATCGAGCACGCGGTCGCCGCGTACTACCTGATCCTTCCGGCCGAGGCCTCCAGCAACCTCGCCAAGTTCGACTCGGTGCGCTTCGGCCTGCGCGTCACTCCCGAGGGCGGCGGCACCGTCGAGCAGGTGATGGCCGCGACCCGGGAGCAGGGCTTCGGCCCCGAGGTCAAGCGCCGGATCATCCTGGGCACCTACGCCCTCTCGGCCGGCTACTACGACGCTTATTACGGCAGCGCGCAGAAGGTGCGGACGCTGGTGCAGCGCGACTTCGACGCCGCGTTCGCGAGCGTCGACGTCATCGCTTCGCCGACCGCGCCGACCACCGCCTACCGCCTCGGCGAGAAGCTCGACGACCCGCTGGCGATGTACCGCGGTGACATCGCGACCATTCCGGCGAACCTGGCCGGCATCCCCGGCATCTCCGTGCCCGCCGGTCTGGCCGACGAGGACGGCCTGCCCGTGGGCGTGCAGTTCCTTGCTCCCGCTCGCGAGGACGTGCGCCTCTACACGGTCGGCGCCGCGCTGGAGGCGCTGCTGGAGGAGAAGTGGGGCCACCCGCTACTCGCTCAGGCACCCGACCTGACCCACTCCGTGCTCTCCGCGACCGAGGAAGGTGCCGTCTGATGGCCTCCGCGCACACGTCCGCCCCCGAGCTGATGGACTACGACGAGGTCTTCGAGACCTTCGAGCCGGTGCTCGGCTTCGAGGTGCACGTCGAACTCAACACGACGACCAAGATGTTCTCGGACGCGCCCAACGAGTTCGGCTCCGAGCCCAACACGAATGTCACTCCCGTCGACCTCGGCCTCCCCGGCTCGCTGCCCGTGGTCAACGAGCAGGCCGTCCGGTACTCGATCAGCCTCGGCCTCGCTCTGGGCTGCTCGATCGCGCCGTCCAGCCGGTTCGCGCGGAAGAACTACTTCTACCCCGATCTCGCGAAGAACTACCAGATCTCGCAGTTCGACGAGCCGATCGCGTTCGAGGGCTCCGTCGAGATCGAGCTGAGCGACGGCTCGCTCGTGCAGATCCCGATCGAGCGCGCGCACATGGAGGAGGACGCCGGCAAGCTCACGCACGTCGGCGGCGCGACCGGCCGCATCCAGGGCGCCGAGTACTCGCTCGTCGACTACAACCGTGCGGGCGTCCCGCTGGTCGAGATCGTCACCAAGCCGATCTACGGAGCCGGGAAGAGCGCGCCGGAGTACGCGAAGGCTTACGTCGCAACCATCCGTGACATCGTGCTCGCGCTGGGCATTTCCGACGCCAAGATGGAGCGCGGCAACCTCCGCTGCGACGCGAACGTCTCGCTCCGCCCGATCGGCCAGGAGAAGCTCGGCACCCGCACCGAGACCAAAAACGTGAACTCCCTGCGCTCGGTTGAGCGTGCCGTGCGTTACGAGATCCAGCGCCAGGCGGCGATCCTTGCCTCCGGCGGCACGATCACTCAGGAGACGCGCCACTGGCACGAGGACACCGGACGCACCTCCGCGGGTCGGCCTAAGAGCGACGCCGACGACTACCGCTACTTCCCGGAACCCGATCTGCTTCCCGTCGTGCCGAGCCACGAGCTGATCGAGGAGCTGCGCGCCGCGCTCCCCGAGAAGCCCGCGGAGCGCCGTCGCCGCCTGAAGACCGAGTGGGGCTTCACCGATCTCGAGTTCCAGGACGTCGCCAACAGCGGCCTGCTGGTGGAGATCACCGAGACCATCGCCGCCGGCGCGACTGCGCAGGCTGCCCGCAAGTGGTGGACCGGCGAGATCGCGCGGCTCGCGAACGCGGCGGGCGAGGACCCGGCCGCCCTCGTCACCCCCGCCCACGTCGCCGAGCTCGCCGGGCTGATCGAGAGCGGTACGCTGACCGACCGCCTCGCCCGGGAAGTCCTCCAGGGCGTCATCGCCGGGGAGGGCACACCGCAGGAGGTCGTCGACGCCCGCGGACTCGCGGTCGTGTCGGACGACGGCGCGCTCATCGAGGCGATCGACGCGGCGCTGGCCTCGCAGCCGGACGTGCTCGCGAAGATCCGCGACGGCAAGGTGCAGGCCGCTGGCGCCGTGATCGGCGCCGTCATGAAGGCGATGAAGGGCCAGGCCGACGCGGCCCGTGTCCGCGAACTCGTCCTGGCGCGCGCGGCCGGCTGAACCGGTGGGTGCGGAGGTGCGGTCATGAGCGGTGGATCCGGCGACGCACCCGTCCCCACACGGCTCGAGCTACCGGCGGGCGCGCTCCTGCGCCCGCTGGTCTCGAGCGACGCGGACCTCCTGCACGAGGCGATCGGCGAGCAGCGCTCCTGGCTCGCCGCGCTGCTGCCCGCCGATGACCCGGCCGCGCTCCCGTCTGCCTCCCTCGGTGACGATGTGCGCGGGCTCCTGCGGGTCGAGGAGGAGGCGCGCGCCGGCCGGGCATACGCGTTCCTGCTCGTCGGCCCGGACCGCACGGACGCGGTGGGCGCTGTGAGCGTGCGACCCGGTGGCGGCGACTCCGCCGAGGCCTCCTGGTGGGTCGTTCCCGCCGTCCGCGGGTCGCGGCTCGAGGAGGAGCTCGACGCCTACACGCGCCGCTGGTTGCAGCAGCACTGGCCGTTCGAGACCGTGACCACTCCCGACAATCGTCCAGACGATCCCGCCGCTCTGGCCGGCGCGAATATCGTCGCTCTCGTCCCGGCCGTCCCGGAACTGACGGCCCCGCCACAACCGGATGGGGACTCGGCCACTCGACTCTGGGCGCAGTACCGCGCCGCGCATCCGGCCGTCGAGGAGGAGCTCCCGCCTGTCGAGTCCTTCGGCGACAGCACCGCGATGGCCGACGAGTTGCTGGGCCTCGTGCGGCGCGGTGTGAAGACGGCCACCGCCTCACTCGCCGCAGACGGCGCACCCGCCGCGGGCGAGCACTGGATCGTCTGCGATGGCGGCGGGATCGCGCGGGTGGTCCTCGTGACCGAGGGGGTGCGGATCGGTCCGCTGGACTCGGTCGACGACGCCTTCGCCTGGGCCGAGGGCGAGGGCGAGCGCACCCGCGAGTACTGGCTCGACGGGCACCGCCGCTTCTTCTCCCGCGTCTCGTCCGGCGGCATCGGCGATGTCGTCTTCGAGCGCTTCCGCGTGGTGTGGCCAGAGGCCGACGCTGAGCGAGCAGCTGCCTTCGCCCGCTCGATCGGAGCGTCCCGCCCCGAGGAGCTCGACGGAACTCCCGCGCACGACTAGGGGGTTTCCCGGATACCCCGCTCAGCCGCCCTACGACACAGTGGAGTCATGGCTACTCTCGTGCGCCCCCGTCGGGGCAAGATCATCGCCGGCGTCTGTGCCGGTCTCGCCCGCCGTTTCGGCTGGAGCCCCTTCCTGGTGCGGCTCCTGTTCGTGCTCTCGTGCCTGCTCCCCGGGCCGCAGATCATCGCGTACCTCGTGATGTGGGTGGTCATTCCGAAGCAGAAGTGACCCGGGCCCTCTCGCTCCGAGCCACCGCTGAGAGAACGCTCAGCCTGTGAAGCGGTGGGAGGCCTACCGTGGCGCTGTGCGCCCGTCGGGCGCCGAGGAGGAGATCATGGGATTCCTGGACCGACTGCTGGGCCGCGACGAGCAGCCCGAGAGCGCACGTCGCTCAACCTACGCCCCGCCCCAGGCTGCGGACCGCAGGCCCGAGTACGGTTCCCCGCCGGCGACCTCCCCGCGCAGCGACGACGAGCGGGCGATCGAGCGCTACCGCTACCTCCTCCGCACGGCGCCGCCCGAGGCGATCGAGCAGGTGCACCGCGAGGCCTTCGAGCAGCTGACCCCCCAGCAGCGTCAGCAGGTGTTCCGCGAACTCAGCGAGGGTGCGCCCGTGGGTGACGCGCCGAAGGACGACGATCCCCGCACGCTCGCCCAGTCCGCGACGCGGAGCGAGCTGCGCCAGCCCGGGTTCATGGAGCGCCGCTTCGCCGGTGGTGGCGGCATGGGCTTCGGCGGCGTCCTCGCCTCCTCGATGCTCGGCACGATCGCCGGCTTCGCGATCGGCTCGGCCGTCGCGGGTGCCTTCCTCCCGGACGCGGGCGGCGACTACGCGGGCGGCGAGGACGCGGGTGACGCGTCGGCCGATGGCGGAGCGGACGCGGGCAGTTCCGGAGCGGACGCGGGCGATGGTGGCTGGGGCGACTCCGGCGGCGACGTCGGTGGCGCGGATTTCGGTGGCGCGGATTTCGGTGGCGGGGATTTCGGTGGCGGGGACTTCGGCGGCGACTTCGGTTTCTAGCTCGGATACCGAGGGCCCCGACCACAAGGAGTGGTCGGGGCCCTCGGTTCATTCCGGGCTCAGTCGCCGTCGGTCAGCATCGCCTTCACCTGGCGGCGGAGGACCTTGCCGATCATGTTCCGCGGCAGCTCGTCGACCACTGTGATCCGCTTGGGCACCTTGTAGGCGGTCAGCGCCTCGCGCACGGCCTTCCGCGCCGCGCCGACGTCGAGCTGCGCACCCGGCTCCAGCACGACGGCGGCCGCCACGGATTCGCCGCTGCGGGGATCGGGTAGACCGACCACGGCCACCTCCTTGATCTCGGGCAGACGCAACAGCACCTCTTCCACCTCGGACGGCGAGACGTTGAAGCCGCCGGTGATCACGAGTTCTTTGAGCCGGTCGACGATGCGCACGAAGCCGTCCTCGTCGATCGTTGCGATGTCTCCGGTGCGGAACCAGCCGTCGCTCGTGAAGGTCGCTGCCGTCTCCTCGGGCTTGCGGTAATAGCCGCGGAACACCTGCGGACCACGGACGATCAGCTCGCCCTGCTCACCGACCGCCATCTCCCTGGCCGGGTCGTCCGGGTCGACAATTCGGACGTCCGTGCCCGGCAGCGGAAGACCGACCGTTCCGGCGCGCCGCGTGGGCCCGACGGGATTCGCCATCAGCACCGGCGAGGTCTCCGAGAGGCCGTAGCCCTCGACGAGCGTCCCGCCCGTGAGCGCCTCGAACGACTCGACGAGAGCCGGATCCAGCGGCATCGCGCCGGAGATCGCGATCTCGATGCCGTGGAGCGAGACTCCGCTCTGCTGAGCGCTGCGCGCCAGGCGCTCCGCGATCGGCGGCACAGCCGGGAGGAACGTGGCGGGGTGCTTCTTCACCACCTTCAGCACCAGCTCCGGGTCGAACTTGGGGAACAGCACCAGTCGCGCGCCCATGCTCATCGCAAAGGTGAGGCAGAGCGTGAGGCCGTAAGCGTGGAACATCGGCAGCACCGCATAGACGACGCAATCGCCACGTCGAACCGTGGGCACCCAGGCGCGCGACTGGGCGGCGTTCGCGGTGAGGTTCGCGTGGGTCAACTCGGCGGCCTTGGGCGTGCCGGTCGTGCCGCTCGTGTACTGGATGACCGCCAGGTCCTCCGCCGTCGGCCGTGGGTGCTCGGAGTCGATCCGGCGGCGCAGCAGCGACTCCCACTCGACCGCCCCCCGAGCCGGACCCGTGAGGGCGAATCGCGACTCTCGTGCCTTCTTCAGGGGGAGGCGCAGGGCCGCCCGCAGTGGCGCGGGCATGGCCCGCGTGAGGTCGACGGCGATGACGGACTCGATGCCGAGATCGGCGGGAAGATCGTGCACCGTCGGGACGACGCGGGTCCAGGCGATCACGACGCGAGCGCCGTGGTCCTCGAACTGGTGCCGGAGCTCGCGCGGCGTGTACAGCGGATTGTGCTCGACGACGACGGCGCCGAGCCGGAGGATCGCGTAGAAGGCGACAACGTGCTGAGGGCAGTTGGGCAGAATGAGGGCCACCGGGTCGCCCGCGCGCACGCCCAGGCGGCGCAGGCCCTCGGCGGCCCGTTCGACCTCGTCGGCGAGCTGGGAGTAGCTGGTCGAGCGGCCGAAGAACTCGAGCGCGACGTGCTGCGGATAGCGCTCGGCCGACTCGGTGACAATATCCACGAGCGAGCCGGTCGGGAGCTCGAGCTCCGTCGGCACGCCGGGAGCGTAGCTGCGGGTCCAGGGGCGGGGCGGGTGGGTGCTCACCCGCCCCACTCTAGAAGGCGGTGCCGGTGCTCAGACTCCCTGCGCCACAGCATCCTCGATCGGCGTCGGACCCGAGACGATCTCCCAGGTCTTGGCGATCGAGGTCGGCTGGGCCAGCGCAGCGATCACGGTGGCCGCAACGTCCGCCCGAGGGATGCTGCCCTTCTCGACGGAGGTGCCGAGCGTGATCGAGCCGGTGCCCTCGTCGTCGGTGAGTCCGCCCGGGCGGAGGATCGTGTAGTCGAGTCCGGAGTCGCGCAGCGCCGCGTCGGCGTCGCGCTTGGCCTCGACGTAGGCCTTCCAGCCCTCCTCGGTGTCCTCGGGCAGCGGCTCGTCCACGCCGATGGCGCTGACCTGCACGAAGTGCGCAACCCCGATGATCGCGGCGGCCTTCTGGCTGAGCACGGACGCCCCCAGGTCGACGGTGCGCTTGCGCTCGGGGCCGGAGTCGGGCCCCGCGCCGGCGGTGAAGACCATGCCGTCAACCTGGCCGAGCGCCTCGGCGAAAGCCTCGACTGTGGTGTCCTCGAGGTCGTGCACGAGCGGCTCGCCGCCGAGGCGGATGATGTCCTCCGCATGATCGGGGTTGCGGATCACTCCGACCGACTCATGTCCGGCGTCGTAGAGCAGGTGCAGGATCTGCTGCCCCACCTTGCCGTGGGCTCCGATGACAGCAATACGGGTCATGGATGTTCCTCTCCTCGTCGGGGCGGGCCGCCCCGGGTTCGTGGTCGCCCTCATCCTGCTGCGGCCTCCTCCGAGCGCCCCAGGCCTTGACGGCGTGCTCAGGCTGCCAGGCGGTCGTCGCGACCGGTGATCGCGAGCAGGCGGCTCTGCAGCGATGCGGCCGCGCCGACGGGCACGGGTGCGGCGTAGAGCCCGCTGGCTCGCAGAGTCGCCTCCTGGGGTGCGAACAGCTCCCAGACGGCCGCCACGAGTTCGTCGTCGAGTCGTTCGTCACTGCTGGTCGCACGGGCGAGGTCCCAGGCGTGCACGGTCACGTCGGCCGTCTGCTCCTGCAGGAGCTCGACGGCACTGACGGTGTCGCGTCCCAGCTGCACGGTGGCCTCCGGATCGACGGACTGGGCGACGGCGCGCAGGCTGTCGGTCACGCGGCGCCACTCGCTCCGCAGGTCGGGCGCGACGGGCTCGAGACGGAGGGCCGACTCGTCGCCGCCGGACAGGAGCGTGTGCGCGCGCTGCTGCTCGCGGACGACGTGCAACACCAGCGCGCGCGTATCCCACTCGCTGTCGGGCGTGGGGGAGGACCAGTCCTGGACTGCGCTGAGCCGGAGCTCGAAGGCGCGGTGGGCGCGGTCCTGCAGATCGAGCCAGCGGGCCAACTCCGCGCTGGTGCTCGTCGTAGTGGCGGTGGGGGAGTCGGGCTGCTCGTGCGTCATGGTCTCTCCGGAGCGTCGTGGTGCTCGGGTCAACCACGAGCGGTCTGCGCTCATTCCCCGACCGCGCAGTCCTTCCCCGACCGCGCAGTCCTTCCCCGACCGCGCAGTCCGCTCCGGGCGTGCCAGCAATGTCGGTGGTGCGTGCGACCATGAGGCGGAGTGCAGGTGAGCAGGACGGCACGGTGTGAGCAAGCAGGACGGCACGGTGTGAGCAAGCAGGACGGCACGGCTCGGCAGGTCACGACCGAGCCCTTCGACGACCCGCGCGCGAGCATCCTGCACATCGACATGGACGCGTTCTTCGCCTCCGTCGAGCTGCTCGATCGGCCGGATCTGCGGGGAAGACCGGTCATCGTCGGCCACCACGGCGCGCGCTCGGTCGTCACCGCCGCCACCTACGAGGCCCGCCGCTACGGCGTCAACTCCGCGATGCCGATGGCGGTCGCCCTCCGCCGCTGCCCGCATGCCGTGGTCCTCGAGCCGCACATGGAGCGCTACCGCGAGGCCTCCCGCCGCGTAATGGCGATTTTCGACTCGTTCACACCGTTGGTCGAGCGTCTGAGCATCGACGAGGCATTCCTCGACGTCGCGGGTGCCCGCCGCCTCTCCGGCTCACCGTTCGCGATCGGCACCGAGATCCGCCGCCGGGTCCACGACGAGTTGGGTTTGACCTGCTCCGTCGGGATCGCCAGTACCAAGTTCGTCGCCAAGCTCGCCTCCGGCCGCTCCAAACCCGACGGCCTGCTCGTCGTCCCCGCCGACGCGGTCCGCGAGTTCCTCGATCCGCTGCCCGTGAGCGCCCTGTGGGGGGTCGGCGCCAGCACCGAAGAGGCACTCGTGCGCCGGGGCCTGCGCACCGTGGCCGACGTCGCTTCCACTCCGCTGACCTCGTTGGTCTCGGCGCTCGGCGAGGCCACCGGGCGCCGCCTGCACGCCCTGGCGAACGGCGTGGACCCGCGGCCGGTCGACACCCGTCAGATCGAGAAGAGCGCCGGCCACGAGATCACCTTCGCCGACGATGTGGCCGACCCCGAGCTCGTGCGGCGAGAACTGCTGCGGCTCTGCGACAAGGTCGCGGTGCGGATGCGCCGCTCCGGCGTGCGCTGCCGCACGGTCGCGGTCAAGGTCCGCTTCGGCGACTTCAGCACCCTCACCCGGTCGCGCACGCTCGTCGAGGCGACCGACGTCGCCCGGGTCCTCTACGAGGCGTCCTCCGCACTGCTGGAGGCGGCGAATCCGCTCCGCCGCCCCGTGCGGCTGATCGGCGTGCGCGGCGAGCAGCTTGTTGAGGGCGACGACGTCGCGTTCTCGCTGTGGAGCGACTCCGACGACTGGCGCGACGCTGAGCTCGCGGTCGACGGTGTGGCGGCCCGCTTCGGCTCCGCGGCCGTCCGCCCCGCCTCGCTGCTCTCCCCCAGGGCCCCCGAGTCGGCGAAGGGGATCGACCTGAGCGACACGCTCGCTACGCGGAACCGATCGTCAGACTGATGGGCCGGTGGTCGGAGCCGTTCGGCGGCAGGACCGCCAGGGTCGCGGCCGGAACGCCGTCGGCCAGGGCATGGTCGAGCGAGACCAGCGGCAGAACCGACGGCCAGGTCGCCGGGAAGCCGACTCCGCCGGTGCGCACCAGTCCCGCCTCGGCGAGCACGGGCGCGAGCAGATGATCGTCGGTCGGCGTGTTGAAGTCGCCGATGACCAGGGTCCGCGCCGACGCATCATCACGGAGCACTGTGGCGAGGTTCGAGAGCATCGTGTCCCGCTCCGCGTGCTCACCCGGCCGGAACGATGCCAGGTGCACGACGAACAGGCGCGTGCCGCCCACCGGGGTGTCCACATCGACCGCCAGCGCACGCTTCCAGCCGAGACCGAGATCGAGTGGCTCCTCAGCCGTCAGCTCGGTGCGGCTCCAGACGCCGACGGTGCTCGAGACGAAGGAGTAGGGGTACTCGTTGGCCAGCTCGTCATCGACGGCGCGCACGGCTGCCCCGTCGAGCTCCTGCAGGGTGATCACGTCAGGATCGCGCGCGGCGAGAGACGCGGCGAGTTCACCCGCGTCCTGGCTCGTCTTGATGTTCTGGCTGATGACGGTGAACACCCCGGAGCGAACCGGCGGCGCGGGCAGCGCGACAGGCAGGACCAGCACGCCGTAGACCATCGCCAGCACGGTGACGGCGGCCGCCGTCCGCCGCGAGCGGAGAGTCGCCCCGGCAGCGATGAGCAGCAGGACGAGCAGTCCCGTCCAGGGGATCCCGACTTCCAGCACCGACAGCCAGCCGAGCGGATCCGGCAGCACCCGGTGCAGGGCGAGGAACGCCGCCAGGACCAGGCTCGCGATCGCGACCGCAACCGAGCGCACAGGGCGGCGGCGGGAGCGAGCGGGCATCAGACGATCATGTCAGCCGGTCCCGGAGGATGCATGGGCGAGTCCTGTACGCTCCGGCGGGCCGCTTGTCGCCGCGGAGAGGCGCGGAGTACCGTCGCACCATGCCCAACATCGCAGTCTCCCTGGCCGACACCGTCACTACCGCGGGTACCTCGACGATCTACGGCGAGCCCGTCACCGTCGACGGTGTCTCGCTCGTCCCCGTCGCTCTGCGCTGGTTCGGCTTCGGCGGAGGCAGCGGATCCGAGGGCGGCCAGGAGGGCGGCGGCGGAGGCGGCGGCGCCACGGTCATCCCGATCGGCGCGTACATCAAGGACGACCTGGGCCTGCGGTTCCAACCCAACGTGATCTCGGTTCTGGCTGTCGGCATCCCCTTCGTCTGGGTCACCGGCAAGGCCCTGGCCCGCATCATCCGCGCCCTGAAGAAATAGTCGGAGCGGTCGTCCGTCACCTGGCACGTTGCTGGCGCGCGGGGTACCACTTCTTCTTCGTCCGGCCGAAGCCGACGATCAGCCGTTCGACGTCGTCCGGCCGCTTCGGGTCGTAGATCACCGCCGCCGGCTCACCCGCCATCCAGGCGTCGCCCCGCTTCTGCGGGTACTTCAGGGCACGCTTTTCCTCGCCCTCGGCGGTGCGGTAGACGACCAGGAGACGCCCCAGATCCCGGGCGGAATCGCGGTCGCCTCGCGCTGGATCCGGCCCGACCACGCTGGCCGTCACTCGGGTGCCGTAGCTGAGGAGCTCGCGGCGGATCCGCGCACGGCGCTGCCAGAGCAGAGCCTGCAGCAACACGAGCAGCACCACGGCGAGAACGACGACCACCGACCAGGACATGACGTCTATGATTACCGACGAACACGGGAGTCCGGTGCACCGGACTGAGAGGAAGGCAGAAGCCTTCGACCGTCGAACCTGATCTGGGTCATGCCAGCGAAGGAACGTTTCGATCTCCTCTTCTCCAACCCGTGCCCTCCATTCGCTCCCACGAAAGGGCACGCCAGTGCAGAAAACGAACGCGCAGAAAACGACCGCGCAGAACACGAACGCGCAGCCCCTCGGCTCCTCCACCGCCACAGCTCGGCGGAACCTGCGCTGGCGGGTGGTCGACATCGTGGTGGCGAGCGTCGTCGCTGTCGCGAGCGGGGTCGTCTTCTGGGCCTGGGGCCTGGCGACGAACGTCCTCGGCCTCGCCTTCGACTTCCTACCCGGGCTCGGCGGGCTCCTCGGCGGCGGCTGGCTCTTCGCCGGCGTCCTGGGCGGCCTGATCATCCGCAAGCCCGGAGCGGCGCTCTTCACTGAGCTCGTCGCCGCGGCGGTCTCCGCGCTGATCGGCACCCAGTGGGGGTACACCGTGCTGATCTCCGGCCTGGTCCAGGGGCTCGGCGCCGAGATCGTCCTCGCGCTCTTCCTCTACCGCAGCGGCCGTCCGCTCGTTGCGATGCTCGCCGGCGCCGGCGCGGGCCTCGCCCTCGCGATCAACGACCTGCTGTCGTACTACGCCGCGAATGACGCGCTCTTCATGAGCGTGTACGTCGTGTCCTCGATCGTGTCGGGCGTTATCCTGGCCGGTCTGCTGTCCTGGTTCGCAGTTCGCGGACTCGCCGCCTCCGGTGCGCTGGACCGGTTCGCCTCCGGTCGCGAGGGCCGAACGGTCGAGGGAGCCGGCGCGGTCGCCCGATGAGCGGCGCGTCCGTCCGGGCCCGGGGCTGGAGCTGGCGTCACGCGGGACGCTCTCGTTCCGCCATCTCTGGGCTCGATCTCGCTCTGGAGCCGGGCGAGCGCGTGCTGCTGCTCGGCCCCTCCGGAGCGGGCAAGAGCACGCTTCTGCACGCGCTGGCTGGGGTCCTCGGCGACGAAGAGGACGGAGCCGCGGCAGGAGAGCTCGCGATCGACGGCGCAGCCCCGCTCGCTCGACGCGGAGTCGCCGGCCTCGTGCTGCAGGACCCGGACACCCAGGCAGTGCTCGCGCGGGTCGGTGACGACGTCGCCTTCGCCTGCGAGAACCTCGGTGTGCCGCCCGCGGAGATCCCCGCCCGAGTGCGGCAGGCACTGGAGGACGTCGGGCTCGACGTGCCGCTCGGCCACTCCACCTCGGCACTCTCCGGCGGGCAGAAGCAGCGGCTCGCCCTGGCGGGCGTTCTCGCGATGCGCCCTCGGCTCCTCCTGCTGGACGAGCCGACCGCGAACCTCGACCCCGAGGGGGTGCGGGAGGTGCGAGCGGCAGTCGAGCGCACGGCGGCCCACACGGGAGCGACGCTGATCGTGGTCGAGCACCGGGTCGATGTCTGGGTCGATCTGGTCGACCGCATCGTGGTCCTCGACCGCGACGGCGCGGTCGTCGCCGACGGTGCACCGGCCGAGGTCCTGCGTGAGGCGCGCGAGGTGCTCCGCGCCTCGGGCGTCTGGCTGCCGGGCGAGCATCCCCAGCGCCGAGCCCCCAGCATCCTGGCGTCACCGGCCGTGCTCAGCACACGCGATCTCTCGATAGGCCGGCCCGTCTTCGGGCGCCGTGGCGCCACCGTCGTCGCCTCCGGGCTCGACCTCGCCGTCGCTTCCGCTCGGGTCACGGCCGTGCTCGGGCCCAACGGCGTCGGAAAGTCGACCCTGGCTCTCACGCTGGCCGGCCTCCTCCCGCCGGTCGCGGGGCGCGTGAGCGCCTCCGAGTCGCTGCGGGCCGGCGCCGGGCCCGATCCGATCCGCTGGAGCTCCGCTCAGCTCGCCGAGCGGATCGCGATGGTCTTTCAGGAACCGGAGCACCAGTTCCTCACCGCTCGGGTGCGCGCCGAGCTCGCCCTCGGCGCCCGGGACGGGGCGGAGCGCCGGCGCGCGGAGGAGTTGCTGGATCGTCTCGGACTCGCTCACCTGGCCGACGCGAACCCCTTCACTCTGTCCGGAGGTGAGAAGCGGCGGCTCGCGGTCGCGTCCGCTCTCACCCGGAAGCCGTCCGTGCTCGTGCTCGATGAGCCGACGTTCGGGCAGGACCGTCTCACCTGGGAGGTCCTCGTCGGCCTTCTCGCCGAGCAGCGCATCGAGGGCGTGGCGGTGCTCGCCATCACCCACGACGAGGCGCTGGTGGCGGCCCTCGCCGACTCGGTCCTCACCCTCGGCGCACGCGAAGCGGTGTCCGGATGACGCTCCTGGATGCCCTGCCCGCCCGCGGTCGGATCGCTCGCGCGAACCCCGTGGCGAAGCTACTGGCGAGCCTGGTGATCGCCCTCGCTCTGATCCTCACCGTCGATGCCGTCTCGGCTGCTACCGCGCTCGTGCTCGAGCTGCTGGTCCTGCCGTTCGCCGGGCTCCGGGTAGGCGAGCTCGTCCGGCGGACGGCGCCCGTCTGGGTCGCCGCCCCGCTGGCCGGGCTCTCCACCGTCCTCTACGGGCGTGACAGCGGAACCGTCTACGCAGAGTTCCTGATCGTCTCGGTGACCGAGGGCTCGGTCGCGCTCGGTGCAGCCATCACCCTGCGGGTGCTGGCGATTGGTCTGCCGAGCGTGGTCCTGATCGCGACCACCGACCCGACCGATCTCGCGGACGGCCTCGCCCAGATCCTTCGGCTGCCCTCGCGCTTCGTGCTCGGCGCCCTCGCCGGTATGCGAGTGGTCGGCCTGCTCGTCGACGATTGGCGCACCCTCTCGATGGCCCGCCGGGCGCGGGGCGTCGCCGACGGCCGAGGGGCCGTGCACGCACTGCGCGGTCTCGCTTCGCGGAGCTTCTCGCTGTTCGTCCTGGCGATCCGGCGGGGGAGCAGGCTGGCGACGGCGATGGAGGCGAAGGGGTTCGGCTCCGGAGTCCCGCGCACCTGGGCCCGGGAGTCGCGGCTGCGAGCGGGAGACCTGCTGCTGATCGCAGGTGCACTGGCGATCGCGGCGACGGCCGTCACGGTGTCCGTCGTGTCCGGAGCGTGGAGCTTCGTGCTGCATGGCTGAGCGGAGCGTTCCCCTGACCGGTGCGTCGGTGCGTCAGCTCTCCCGGTCAATCCTCGCGAGACGCTGTCGCACTGTCCTCGTGGACGGGCCGAGCGGTTCCGGGAAGTCCACGGTCGCGCGCGCACTGGTGGAGCAGATCCGCCTCGCGCCGGGCGCACCGACTATCGCTCTCGTGCAGATGGACGACCTCTACCCCGGGTGGTCGGGCCTGGACCGGGCGTCTCAGGAAAGCGCCCGGGTGCTCGTGCGCCCGCACGCTCTCGGACTCGCGGCGCACTGGCGCCCGTGGAACTGGGCTGCCGGGACGACGGCCGGCCGACGAGTCGTCCGTGAGGATGTTCTCGTGCTCGAAGGCTGCGGGTCGGCCAGCGCCGACGCGCGGCGCGTTGCGGACCTGGTCATCTGGCTCGAAGCGGGCGACGAGCTGCGGAGGGCGCGCGCACTCGCCCGCGACGGTGAGCTCTTCGCGGCGCACTGGGATGCCTGGGATCGGAGCTTCCGCTCGTACTGCGAGCGTGAGCGGCCGCGCCGGGGGGCAGACCTCGTGCTGGACTCGAGTGGCGCAGCAGGAGACGCCTGAGGCGGGGAGAATCGACGCTCGACCGGGCGAGCGCCGCGTCGTGCAGCGGGGCGTCAGGCCCAGCCGAGGTCGTGCAGCCGCTCGTCGTCGATGCCGTAGAAGTGCGCGATCTCGTGCACGAGTGTGACGTGGATCTCGTCCCGCAGGGAGTCCAGATCCTCGCAGGCCGCCAGGTGCGGCTCCCGGAACACAACGATGCGGTCGGGCATCTCGCCGAATCCGTAGCGCTCGCGCTCGGTCAGTGCGACGCCGTCGTAGTAGCCCAGCACATCGAGAGTGCCGTCCTCCGGCCGGTCCTCCACGACGAACACGAGGTTGTCGAGGCCGTCGACCATATCGTCGGGGAGGGCGTCGAGCTCGGCAACGACCAGGGCCTCGAAGGCGTCCTCGTCCAGGTCGAGCATCCGTGGCCTCTCTCTACGCGTGCTCGTGATCGGCCGCTGGAGAGGCGAAGAGGCCCGGAGTCGGAACTCCGGGCCTCTTCCGCTGCATGTACAGCTACTGGGGTGAGTAACGGGGCTCGAACCCGCGACCTCCTAGACCACAACCAGGCGCTCTGCCAACTGAGCTATACCCACCAGGAGCGTGTTCCGCCGGGGCGACCCCGCGAAGCACCTGTACGAGAGTACTACATCCGCGAGGCGAACTCGTCCACGACGGCGGCCGAGACAGCCTGCACCTCGGCCGTGGTCGGTCCCGGCTCCGCCACGAAGACGGCGCGGCGGTAGTACTGGAGTTCCCGGATGCTCTCGAGGATGTCTGCGAGAGCGCGGTGGCCGCCATTCTTCTTCGGGGCGTTGAAGTAGATGCGGGGGAACCAGCGCCGGGCCAGCTCCTTGATCGTGCTGACGTCGACGTTGCGGTAGTGCAGGTGAGCGTCGAGGCGGGGCATGAACGTGGCCAGGAACGCGCGGTCGGTGCCGATCGAGTTGCCGGCGAGCGGCGCCTGCTGCTCGGCCGGGACATGCCGGAGCACGTACTCGAGCACTTCGTACTCGGCTTCCGCGACACTCACTCCGGAGGGAATCTCGGTGAGCAGCCCCGAGGTCTCGTGCATCGTCCGGACGAACTCACCCATGTTCTTGAGCGCGGTGGCGTCCGGTCTGATGACGAGCGAGAGGCCCTCATCCAGGGGATTCAGCTCGAAGTCGGTGACGACGACAGCGATCTCGACCAGCTCGTCGACGGCGAGATCGAGCCCCGTCATCTCGCAGTCGATCCAGACAAGACGGTCGGGGGCGCTACTCATGCCGGGCAGTCTATCCGCGGCCACCGACACCCGATCCTGTCCGCGCGCTCCTCCTAGACTGAATCCCCGTGATCGCGCTCGTCTGCTCCCTTCTGATCGTCAACGCCGTGTGGAATGCGGTCGTCTGGCCGCCCTTCCTGCGTCGCGTGCGGAAGGATCCGCGCGCACGCGATGCCGATGGCCGGGCGACGACCTTCCTCCGCGTCCACACGGTGCTCATCGGGACCTCGCTCGCCCTCGCCGCCGTTTCGCTCGTCGGGGGAGTGCTCGGACTAGTCCAGGGCGCGTAGTCGGCAGGGGAGCGGGCTCGGACGGACGTCGAGGTGGAACGAGAACGTCCGACGAGGATCCGGCGCCGAGCCGATCCTCGCCGTCTGCGACAACCCGGCGGTGATCGCGCTGTGGTCCGACGAGCGCCTACCGACCGTCGTCATCCCGGGCTGGGGTGTCCGCCTGACGGAGGGTCCTCCCCTCGAACCGACGGCGGTCTGAGGGCCGAGTGTGACGTTCCGGCGCTGCGGTGCCCCCGGCAGGACTCGAACCTGCGACCGTCAGATTAGAAGGCTGCTGCTCTATCCGCTGAGCTACGGGGGCGCCTGGTCAGGGTACTACGAGGCCGAGCGGGCGCCCGTCGTCCTGGCGTCCCCCGCGGGCGGGTCACCCGCTCGACATCCGCGGTTTCATCCTCCCGCCTGGCCCTCGAACGAGGACTCGCGGGTCCTGCATCCGTAATACACCGGTACATCGGAGGCAACACCGGCGTGTTTCCCAACGGATGTCGGTGGAGTGTCATTCGGGCATCTACTGTGGAGTTGTCCGGAATTACAACGACGTAACGAACGGAGGTACGACCATGCTGCTCCTCGCCATCCTCGGTGGAATCGCCGTCGCGTGGACGATCGTCGCGGCGCCCCTCGCCGTGCTGGTCGGCCGAGTCGCCCGTGCACGAGATGCACACAGCTAGTCCGTACATGCACCGCCGCACCACAGAGAAGGCCCCGACCGCTATCGCGATAGGGGCCTTCTCTGCATCTTCGGGTGGTGGCTGCTGGGGAGATGCGCTGGTGATCGGCCTTAGAGGGCAGTGTGCTCGTCCCGCTGGTCGTTCTCGGCGGCGGAGCGCTGGAAGCGGGCTTCGTCCGCGCGGACGACGGCGTCGTCCTGACCGTCCGGATCGGCCGGGGCGCCGGCCGGTGTGCCGTCGCCGCGGAAGGCCTGCCCATTGTTCCCGACGGGCGACGGAGCGCCCGCGTCCTGCTCGGACTCCTTACCGGCAGTGACGGGCTTCGTCTCGACGGGCGGCAGCTCTTCGACGGTGCGCTCGCGCGAGGGGACGTCCAAGCGATCGACGTCGGCGAGGAGGCGGTGCGTCTCGTCCTGCGATGCGTCTGCGGCCGACGGCGGCAGGACGATCGTGGGAGTCACGGCGGCGGCCGTACCCTCCGCAGCGCCGGACGCGGTCGCGGCACCCACGACGACGGGGGCCACCGCCGCCGGCTGAGCGGCCGAGGGAGTGGTCCCCTCCGGTGCCGTCCTCCCGGTGTTCCCGATCTGCTCGGCCAGGTCCGAGAGTGCCGACTCGGCCGAGTCCTCACGACCGGTCTCCGAGAATCGCCAGCGCTCGAGGTCTTCCAGGAACGCCTTCCGCGCGCGCCCCGGCTTGTCGCGCCAGAGCACCAGTCGGTCGCGGAACTCGCCCACGCTCGCCTGCGTCTGGTACCCGCCGGTGCTGGAGGTGTGCTTGAGTTCGGCGAGCTCGTGTGCGGCCCAGTTGGCTGCGACTCCGGAGCCCTTGATCGGCAGCAAGCGCAGGTGGGTCTCGGCCTGGGCCGATGCGCGGTCGCTGAGGACGCGTTCGGGGCTGCTCAGGGCGTTCCAAGCGGAGGCATCGACGGCGGCATCCACGAGCGTCGCGATGATCGCGTTCTTGCGCTCGTAATCCTGCTGCCGGATCAGGCGCGCTATCGACGCGCGAAAGACGGAGCCGATCACGACCGCTCCGATCACGACCGCCAACAGCACCACGACGGCCGTGAAGACCGCCTGGTGCCCGTCACTCGTACGGATCCAGGACATGAACTCGTTCCACCACTGCATGGGGCGAACGCTAGCCGTGGCCGCCACCGCCTCTCGTTCGGCACGCCGCCGAGCGGATGGATCGGCGCGGACTCAAGCGACCCGGAACACCTCGATCGCGTCATCGACACTCCAGAACTCGCCCAGCTCGGCACCCGCGGGCATCCCCGCGCGAAGGAGCCGGGCGCGGTAACGCTCACCGAGCGGGTCGTCCACGAGCTCGATGTGGCCGACGACGGACCCCGAGCCGGAGCTGACGCGCCACAGCCGGGAGTTGACGCGAGTGAGCGACGGCGGGGTGCGGATCGCGTGCAGAGTGGACAGTGACATCGGTTCCTCCTGCTTCAGGGTCGGAGCACTCACCGGCTGAGTGCTGTCGCAGACTACGGCCGACCACCGACATCCCCGGCCGCGATTCAGCGCAGGGTCGTGCCGTGCACCGCGAACTCCTCGATGGCCTCGATCTCCTCCGCTGAGAGGGGTCCTGCGTCGAGCGCAGCGACGTTCTGCTCGAGCTGGGCGACGCTCGAGGCGCCGATGATCGCGCTGGTGACCGTCGGCACGCGGAGCACCCAGCTCAGCGCGAGCTGCGCCAGTGACTGCCCGCGCTGCTGGGCGATCGCCGTCAGGCCCCGCGCCCGCGCGAGGTACGCGTCATCGATCCGGTCGGCGGAGAGGAAGCGGGAGGTTGCGGCGCGAGAACCCTCCGGGACGGTGCCGTCGAGGTAGCGGTCGGTCAGCAGGCCCTGCGCCAGCGGCGAGAAGACGATGCAGCCGGATCCGAGTTCGTCCAGGACGGGGAAGAGGCCGTCCTCAGGGCCGCGGTCGAAGAGGGAGTAGCGCGGCTGGTGCAGCAGGAGCGGGACGCCGCTGCCCGCAAGCGCAGCCTCGGCCGCCCGGGTCTGCTCGGGCGAGTAATTGGAGATGCCGGCGTAGAGCGCCTTGCCCTGCTGCACGGCGGTGACCAGGGCGCCCATGGTCTCCTCGATCGGTGTCTCAGGGTCCGGCCGGTGGGAGTAGAAGACGTCGACGTAGTCCACGCCGATCCGCCGCAGGCTTTGATCGAGGGAGGAGAGCAGATACTTGCGCGACCCGCCGTCGCCGTACGGCCCCGGCCACATGTCGTAACCGGCCTTCGAGGAGATCACCATCTCGTCGCGATAGGGCAGGAGGTCCTCGGCGAGGATCCGACCGAAGGCTGTCTCGGCTGCCCCGTAAGGCGGTCCATAGTTGTTCGCGAGGTCGACATGGGTGATGCCGAGGTCGAACGCGCGGCGCAGGATCGCCCGCTGAGTGTCGAGGGTGCGGTCGGACCCGAAGTTGTGCCAGAGGCCCAGAGAGAGCGCGGGCAGGAGCAACCCGCTCCGTCCGGTGCGTCGGTAGTCCATACGGTCGTAGCGGGCGGGGGCGGCGTCGTAGCTCACGCGGCGACTCTATTCCAGGGGTGCGGGCTCACGGAATGCACAGGGCCGAGAGGGTGTTGGATCAGGGGACGCGCCCGGCGCCCCGGATGCGTCGATGCGACAGGAAGTGAGTCACACGCAATGCGCACATTCGTACTCGCCGGAGGATGCTTCTGGTGTTTGGACGCCGTCTATCGCGTCCTTGATGGCGTGACCGACGTCGTTTCCGGTTACACCGGCGGCCGCACGACCGAACCCGACTACGAGGACGTCTGCTCCGGTCGCACCGGGCACGCGGAGGCGGTCGCCGTCACCTTCGACCCCGAGATGATCCCCGAGCAGGTGATCCTCGATGTCTTCTTCACCCTGCACGACCCCCGCCAGCTGAACCGTCAGGGCAACGACGTCGGCACGCAGTACCGCTCAGCGATGTTCTACTCCTCGGACGAGGAGAAGGAACTGTTCGAGTCCGCCCGTGACCGGGCGTCGGAGTGGTGGGAGGGCCCGATCGTCACCGAGATCTCTCCCTTGGGGGTCTACTACCCGGCGGAGGACTATCACCAGGACTTCTTCGCGAAGAACCCGGGGCAGGGCTACTGCCTCGCCGTCGCGCTGCCGAAGGTGAATAAAATCCGTTCGTCGTACTCGTCCTACATCACCGCGTCGTAACGCTCCTCCACAGGGAACGGCTTCGTCGGTTTCTCCCCAGAAGGGCCCACCTCCACCTCGGAGTCGGGCCCTTCGTCGCGACACTGTCTCTGCGGCGCCCGAGCGGTACCAGCCCCCTCCGCCCGGGCGCCGTCTCCGCCGCAGACGTGGCGGGGGAGGATGAAGAGAGGACACGACCATGACCGACACACTGACCGTCATCGGGACCATCGGCACCGACCCACGGAGCATCGACACCTCCACCGGCACGGCAATGACCAGCTTCCGCCTGGCCACAGCGCAGCGACGCTACGACCGAACCGAGCAGCGCTGGATCGACGTCTCTACCAACTGGTACACCGTCACTGCGTTCAACGGCCTCGCCGGCAACGCGCTGTCCTCTCTGTCCCGGGGCGACCGAGTCCTGGTCACCGGCCGACTCGGCGTGAAGGCGTGGGAGGCGGGCGGGAAGACCGGGACCGATGTGGTCATCACGGCCGAGGGCATCGGACACGATCTCGCCTGGGGTACGACCCGCTACACGAAGACCGTGGTGCGGGTCGCCGCGCCCGCCGCCCCCGCGGGTGAGCCGGCCTGGAGCGAGGAGGCGCCCGGGGAGGGGTCCACGCCGAAGGACTGGGGAGGCGCGACGGAGGGATCCGGAGCCGTCCGTGCTGCGGAGGAATCGCGATCGATGGTCGGGCGTGAGGAGGACGCTCCGCTGATCTCGGTAGGATCCGGGGACACCCCGTTCTGATCAGGGGCCCGAAGCGAGAGCCGCTGCGGTGGGGAGGAGCCAGGCGTGAGACGCAACCGCGCGGCCCATATCGTGCTCGCGATCGGCGCTCTCACCGCCTGCCTCGGTGGCTGCACGGCGCCCGGAGCGCCCGAGCCCGACACCTCGGCAACCGCGTCGCAAGAGTCGGTTCCCGAACAGGCCGCCCCCGCCGCCTATGTCCCCGGCGGGACGACCGAGCAGAACCTCCCGGCCTTCGAGCAGACGTTGCGGTCGGCCGCAGAGCCCGATCCTGAGGTGGCCGGTTCGAGGGTGGTCCAGGCGCTCGTTGCAGCCGGATTCCCTCGCGAGTCACTGCAAGTGACGGCCGACGAGACCTCGGTCGGACTCGACGCGGACTCGGTGCAGGTCTCCGTCAAGCTCGGCGAGTCCTGCCTCGTTGGTCAGTACGGTCCGAAGAGCGGCGGTGTGCGGGCCGTGATCGCGGCGCCGATCGCGACCGGTGCCTGCCTCGTCGGCCGTACGGAGCCGATCGAGGGCTGAGACGCTCGTACCCCGAACGGGGTGCGAGTCGGAGAACCGATGCTCGAAAAGGGAGGCACGGTGCTCCTGCGGGGTCGGCCTGCCCGTGGCTGATCGGGCCGCCGAGCACAGCGGAACCGCCGGTGGCGCACCTCTCTCCGTTGCGAGCACCGGCGGGAGTGTGTCGATCCGGGCGGACAACGACCCTGCCCGGGCCCCCTCGGTCGGGTTAGGCTGCCCTGACCGACATCTGTGCCCCATCTGAGGATCACGGGGACGATCGTGCCGACGGGAGTGTTCGGCACGAGGACCACGACGAGGGGGAACTCGCCATGACCACAGCCCAATCGCCTGCGACGACGCGGGGGAGGTGGCTGCGTTCCGCGGTCGCCGTTGTCGGCGCCACCGCCGTCATCCTCGGCGTCACGAGCGGGGGCGGGGCAGCGTCGGCCGAGACCCGTCGCGTCGGAATGTCGACGGCTCCGTACACCTGGTCGGTCACGGAGGACTACAGCGCAGCTCAGGTCGCGCCGGTCGCCGCGGACGCCACCGAACTCGAGATCACCCTCTCGAGGTCGGCCCGCCCGACGTCGCCCTACCCCGACTTCACCACGGTGAACTGGACGGTCGGCGCTCTGCGGGGCCAGAGCGAGCTCACCTCGGGTAGCCGGACCTTCCGCATCCCGCTGAAGCAGAGCCTGTCCTCTCTCGGTGGCTCGTCGATCCCGCTGCAGCTGACCGCGCAGAAGGAGCCGCTGAGCGCCTCCGCGAAGCCGTACGGCCAGGCGTTCGACATCGGATACGAGCTCTTCACCACCGCAACCCTCACTGTGGGCGGGAACGCCGGCGCGGGGCTCGGCCGGGTCGACCTGTCCGGGGACGCTGTGAGCCTTGCCCGCGGAGGCTCTTTCTGGGGCACGAACTCGAGCGCGCAGAACGTCGCAGACAACGACGTGATCGTCCTCGAATCCAACAGTGCAGGCTTCTTCGACTTCGAGGGCCTCACCGCGAACGTCGGGCCGAGTCGCTCCAACCGCCTCGGCGCGCAGATCAGCGTCGACAGTGATCAGTCCGCCGTCTCCGTGACCGTCCCCGCCGGCGCCTACGCCGCCTCGAAGGACGCCGCGGGCAGTCTCGTCCAGGTCTCCGGAATCAGCCGAGGCCGCGGGCAGCCGGCCGGGACCACCGTGAACATGGACGCGGCGATCCGTGTGACGGGGGGCGGCTCGACCACGCCGCCGGCCACGCCCACCCCGACCGCCACAGCGACGACTCCTCCCGCCGGAGGATCGCCGACGGTCTCGCGGATCGCCGGCGTCGATCGCCAGGCCACCGCGGTCGAGGTGTCCAAGCGCACCTTCGGCGTGAACGTGCCCGTCGTCTACGTCGCCACCGGCCAGAACTTCCCCGACGCGTTGAGCGCCGGACCTGCCGCGGCGAAGCAGGGCGGCCCGCTGCTGCTGGTCGATCGGGACTCGATGAGCCAGGTCGTCCGCGACGAGCTGACCCGCCTGAAGCCCGCGAAGATCGTCGTCGTCGGGTCCGAGCTGAGTATCGGCGGCCAGGTCTACCGAGACCTGACTGCCTACGCGAAGAACGGCGACATCCGCCGCCTCGGCGGAGTCGACCGGTACGACACCTCGAAGCGGATCATCCAGTACGCCTTCTCCGGCGGCTCGTCCAGGGCCTGGCTGGCGACGGGGGAGAAGTTCCCCGATGCCCTCAGCGCCAGCGCGGCAGCCGGCGCGGTTGACGCTCCCGTGATCCTGACCAACGGGACGGGCGCCACGGCGGACGCCCTCACCCGCGGAATCATCAGTGGACTCGGGGTGAAGACGCTGACCATCGCGGGCTCACCGCTCTCCGTCAGCTCCGGCATCGAGCGCTCGATCCAGGGGCCGGAGATCACCCGCATCGGCGGAACCGACCGCTACGACACGTCGGAGAAGCTGAACCGGGCCGCCTTCGGCGCGGTGAAGACCGTGTACCTCGCCACCGGCGAGAACTTCCCCGACGCCCTCGCAGGAGCTACGGCTGCCGGCTTCACCGGCAGCCCGCTGTTCGCGGTGCAGCCCACCTGCGTGCCCGCGGCCGTCCTGGCCGACATCTCCGCCTCCGGAGCGAGCCGGGTCGTTCTGCTCGGCAGCACGAGGACACTGTCCGACTCGGTGGCGGCGCTGACGCCCTGCGGCTGATCCGGGACTGCTGACGCTTTCCGCCCTCCCCGCGCGTCCGCCGGCAGGGAGGGCGGTTCGTCTTCCGGCACTCCTGCCGACGCGGGGGAGCGACTTGCCGTTATCCTCAAATGGTGCGGGTGGTCCCGCGGCCCGCGCTCCGCGTCGGGCCGGGGACCGGCGTTCCGCCCCGGTCCGAGCCTCCGGCAGCGCCCACGCGCGGAGCAGGGGACGAGCGGGCGACGCGACTCCGCGCAGACCTACGGACTTGAGGACTTAGTGTGGCTGAATACATTTACTCGATGGTGCGCGCGCGCAAGGCGGTCGGCGACAAGCTGATTCTGGACGATGTGACCATGTCGTTCCTGCCCGGCGCGAAGATCGGCGTGGTCGGGCCCAACGGCGCCGGCAAGTCGACGATCCTGAAGATCATGGCGGGCCTGGACACTCCCAGCAACGGCGAGGCGCGGCTGAGCCCGGGCTACTCCGTCGGCATTCTGATGCAGGAGCCGGAGCTCGACGAGACGAAGACGGTTCTCGAGAACGTCCAGGAGGGCGTCGGCGAGATCAAGGGCAAGATCGACCGTTTCAACGAGATCTCGCTCGCGATGGCCGACCCGGACGCAGACTTCGACAGTCTCCTTGCCGAGATGGGCACCCTGCAGGAGGCCATCGACGCCGCGGACGCCTGGGACCTCGACTCGCAGCTGGAGCAGGCGATGGACGCACTGCGCACCCCGCCGGGCGACTCGCTCGTCACTAACCTCTCCGGTGGCGAGAAGCGACGCGTGGCGCTCACCAAGCTCCTGCTGCAGAAGCCAGACCTGCTGCTGCTCGATGAGCCCACGAACCACCTCGATGCCGAGAGCGTGCTCTGGCTGGAGCAGTTCCTCTCCAAGTACCCCGGCGCCGTACTGGCCGTCACTCACGACCGGTACTTCCTCGACAACGTCGCGGAGTGGATCGCCGAGGTCGACCGCGGCCACCTGTACCCCTACGAGGGCAACTACTCGACCTACCTCGAGAAGAAGAGCGCACGCCTGGAGGTCCAGGGCAAGAAGGACGCCAAGCTCGCTAAGCGCCTCACCACCGAGCTGGACTGGGTGCGCAGCAACGCGAAGGGCCGTCAGGCGAAGTCGAAGGCGCGCCTGGCGCGCTACGAGGAGATGGCAGCAGAGGCCGAGAAGACGCGGGTGCTCGACTTCGAAGAGATCGTGATCCCGGTCGGCCCGCGCCTGGGAGCGCAGGTGATCGACGCGAAGAAGCTGCACAAGCAGTTCGGCGAGCGCGTCCTCATCGACGACCTCAGCTTCACCCTGCCCCGCAACGGCATCGTGGGCGTCATCGGCCCGAACGGTGTCGGCAAGACGACGCTGTTCAAGACGATCGTCGGATTCGAGCCGCTCGACTCGGGCGACCTGAAGATCGGTGAGACCGTCGACATCTCCTACGTCGACCAGAGCCGCGGCGGCATCGACCCGCAGAAAAATCTGTGGGAGGTCGTCTCGGACGGCCACGACTACATCACGGTCGGCAAGACCGAGATCCCCTCGCGCGCGTACGTCTCGCAGTTCGGCTTCAAGGGCCCGGACCAGCAGAAGAAGGCCGGAGTCCTCTCCGGTGGTGAGCGCAACCGGCTCAACCTGGCGCTGACCCTCAAGCAGGGCGGTAACCTGCTCCTGCTCGACGAGCCCACCAACGACCTCGACGTCGAGACCCTCGGCAGCCTCGAGAACGCGCTCCTCGAGTTCCCGGGCTGCGCAGTGGTGATCACCCACGACCGGTGGTTCCTCGACCGGATCGCCACCCACATCCTCGCCTACGAGGGAACCGAGGCGGACCCGGCCAACTGGTACTGGTTCGAGGGCAACTTCGAGGCGTATGAGGAGAACAAAATCGAGCGCCTGGGCCCGGACGCGGCGAAGCCGCATCGCTCCGCTTACCGCAAGCTCACCCGCGACTGATGCGCCTGCACGTCGCCATCCCGCTGCGCTGGTCGGACGTCGACGCCTACGCGCACGTGAACAACGCCGAGATGCTGCGCCTGCTCGAAGAGGCGCGCATCCAGGCGTTCTGGAAGCCGGACTCGCCGCAGGCCGGTGGGATGGCGACGGCGGTGCTCGACGCGCGGCCCGGAACGACGTCGATCAGCCTGATCGCGCGGCAGGAGATCGAGTACCTCGCGCCGATCCCGTACATGCGTGCGCCGATCGACGTGGAGCTGTGGATCGGGCGGATCGGCGGGGCGAGCTTCGAGGTCTGCTACGAGTTGTACTCGCCCGCCGGCGTCGTCCCGCGGGTGCTTTTCACGAAGGCCGCCACGACACTCGTCCTGGTTACCGCCGAGACCGGGCGGCCCGAGCGCGTCCCGGAGGAGGTGCGCGAGGCGTGGGGCCCCTACGTCGAGGAGCCGGTCAGGTTCTCCACGCGCCGCTGATCCGGCGCTCCTGCGGGTTCGGTCCGAACACGGAGGTCGTCTCCGGCTCGTGATTCTCGGCTCGGCTCGCTCGATCCCGGACTTCTCGCGAGCCGGACGTGATCCGGCGAGCCGAAGCCGGAGGTCGAGCGCGGCAGCTACGCCAGCGGGACACGAACCATGCCCTCCTGGGCGACGCTCGCCACCAGTAGGCCATCGCGGGTGTAGATCCGCCCGAGCGAGAGGCCGCGCCCGCCGGACGCGCTCGGTGACTCCTGCACATAGAGGAGCCACTGGTCCACCCGCGCGGGGCGATGCCACCACATCGCGTGGTCGAGGCTCGCGATGCGCAGCCCCGGCGTGGTCCAGGCCGCGCCGTGGCGGCGGAGCGTGGATTCGAGGATCGTGTAGTCGCTCGCGTAGGCGAGGGCCGCGCGGTGCAGCATCGCGTCGTCCGGCAGGGGGCCCAGCGAGCGCATCCACACGCTCTGGTGCGCCACCCGCTCGGGGTCGGCCCGGAGGTAGACGGGCTGCTCGACATGGCGCACGTCGAAGGGGCGCTGGGTGGCCCAGAAGCTGCCGACCGGATGGTCGACCCCCGCCAGGACCTCGGCGGTGCTCGGCAGCGACTCCGGATCGGGGACGCCCTCCGGCATCGGAGCCTGGTGGTCGAGCCCGTCGTCGTCGGTCTGGAACGAGGCGATCATCGAGAGGATCGGCCGTCCGTTCTGGTAGGCCTGCGTGCGCCGCGTGCAGAACGAGCGGCCGTCGTGGATCCGGTCGACCGAGAATGTGATCGGCAGGGTGACGTCGCCCGGGCGGAGGAAGTAGCCGTGCATGGAGTGCACGGAGCGCTCCTCGACGGTGCGGCCGGCCGCGATCAAGGACTGCGCGAGGACCTGGCCGCCGAAGACGCGCCCCTCGGGCATCCACTGCGACGGCCCTGTCGAAATGTCCTCGCTGGTGCGGGCGCCCGTATCGACGAGATCGAGTGCGGTGAGGAACGAGGAGAGGGGGTCGGGCACGGTACCTCCGGGGTGTCGGGCGGTAGGGCGGGCCGCCTCGGGTAAGTTTATCGACGCGATGAGTTCGTCCTTCTCCCTGGCGGATCCGCCGAGCCTGTCGGATCTGCGTGTCTTCCTGGGTCGTTCGGCCCGGGTCGAGGACGGTGCGGTCCGGCTGCTCGCCGACGACCACGTGCTGGCCGTCTATACGCCGGTCCTTCAGCCACGAGGGCTGCTCGACCGCTCCTCCACTGTGCTGGGCCTGCGGGTCTTCGCGCTCGGCGAGCCCGCCGAGTTCGACAGGATCGTACCGATCCGGGCGCTCTCGGACCGACTCGCCCGGTTGCAGTGGGAGCCGGGCGGAGCGGACGGCAAGCCGGTCGTGCTGCCCGACGGCGACGACGCGACGGCGGGGCCCTGGGCGGGCGTCTCCCCGCCCCGCGGTGGCTGGACTCGACGCGAACCGGTGGACCCCGGCTTCTTGGAGCGGGTGGCGCGCGAGGGGATCGACGAGATCGCGGCTGCCGTCGGCTCCGAGACCGGCGAGCAGATCGTCGGCCGCGTGCGCGTGAGCGTGTGGGGGCGCCCGCTCGACGGCCTCCCGGACGTCCCCGCCGGTGCGGCGTTCGCGCTCTTCGCACTCGGATTCCTCGGCGCCGATGATCCGGTGGCGCTACTGGAGAGCGGGGCCTGGCGCCGGCTCACGTCCCGTCGCGGACACGTCCTCGTCCGCACTCCGGGCTGAGCCGTCGGCTACTCCTCGAAGGTGTTCACCATCGCGTGGGCGGCGCGCTCCAGATAGTCCCAGAGCAGGGCGTCGTCTGCCGGAGCGAGGTCGAGCTCGTCGACGGCGGTGCGCATGTGCTGGAGCCAGTGGTCGCGGGCCTCGGGGTTGATCCGGAAGGGCTGGTGCCGCATCCGCAGGCGCGGATGGCCCCGCTGCTCGCTGTAGGTGCCCGGCCCGCCCCAGTACTGCTCGAGGAAGCCGGTGAGACGCTGAATCGCGCCCTCGAGGTCGTGCTCGGGGTACATCGGCCAGAGCACCTCGTCCTCGCGGACACCCTCGTAGAATCGGCGCACCAGGCGCTCGAAGGTCGGTCGGCCGCCGAGATGCTCCCAGAAGCTGCGGAGCGGAGGCGTCCCGCCGATCTGCAGGCCGCTCACGAGCGCGGCTCCGACGCTCCGGGAACGCTGCCGTCGGTCGACGGAGGCGTCCCGCCCCCGCGCCGCAGCGCCCGGGGGAGCCGAACGGGCTTGCCGTGCTCGGTGCTGATCGTGGGGGAGGGAGTGGTCCGTGGCGGCTTGGCGCCTCCGACACTCGTCGCGCCCTCGAAGCCCTCGAGCACGACGGTCGCGAGGGAGGGCAGCTTCACGTCGAGTGCGTCGAGCGACGTCTTCAGACGCAGCCGCAGCTCGCGGGCGACGTCGTCCTTCGCGGTGGTGCGCGTTTTGACGACGACCCGGATGACCAGGGCGTCGTCGGCGATCGACTCCAGCCCCCAGAGTTCCGGCTTCTCGATGATCCGGGCGCGCCACCGGCTGCTCGCGGCGAGGTCGTTCGCCGTGGCGAGGACGGTGGACTGCACCTGCTCGAGATCCGTCTCGTACGGCACTGCGAGGTCGACGATCACGCGGGACCAGCCCTGCGACATGTTGCCGACCCGGACGATCTCGCCGTTGCGGACGAACCAGAGGGTGCCGTTGACGTCGCGGATCTGGGTGACGCGGACGCCGACCGACTCGACCACGCCGGTGGCCTGCCCGGTGTCGACGACGTCCCCGACGCCGAGCTGGTCTTCCGCGACCATGAAGAGGCCGTTCAGCACGTCCTTCACGATGTTCTGGGCGCCGAAGCCCAGGCCCGCGCCGAGCGCGGCTGTCAGCAGGGCGAAGGAGCCGATCAGATCCTTGTCGATGGTCGTCACGATCATCACCAGGGCGATGACGACGATCAGAATCGAGCTGAGATTGTTCAGGATCGAGCCGAGCGTGCGCGTGCGCTGCACTACCCGCACGGCCGCGAGCGGCGAGGCGGCGATCGACTGGGTGTCTTCGACCCGCTGCCGACGCTTCACCCCCGAGACGATCTGGTCGACCACGCGACCGATCACGAAGTGCGCGATGACGCGCACCAGCAGCGCGCCCAGCACGATCCCGAGGATCGCGATCACCTTCCAGAAGGCGTCGGACTCGAAGAAGGAGACGGTGGCGACGACAGGGTCCGGGGTGGAGGTCTGAAGAAGCAGCATGACCGCTCCAGGCTACGGGACGCCTCCCTCCGAGTCGGGTGCACGAGCCCCGCGCGCGTATAGATTCGAGTCGGGTCCGCACGGACCCGGACACCGCCCTGGGAAGGACGCCCGATGCTCCACTCCACCCGGACTCCCGCCGAGAAGCGCCGCCTCTTCCGCGAGCGCCTCGCTTCGGGCGAGCTGCTGCAGCTGCCCGGCGCGTTCACTCCTCTCTCCGCACGCCTGATCGAGGCGAAGGGCTTCGACGGGATCTACGTCTCGGGCGCCGTGCTCTCGGCCGAGCTGGGACTGCCGGACATTGGGCTGACCACCCTCTCCGAGGTTGCCGACCGCGGGCAGCAGATCGCGCGGATGACCGACCTCCCGGTCCTGGTGGACGCCGACACCGGCTTCGGCGAGCCGCTGAACGTGGCGCGCACCGTGCAGATGCTCGAGGACGCCGGAGTTGCGGGGCTGCACATCGAGGACCAGGTGAACCCCAAGCGCTGCGGGCACCTGGACGGCAAGGCCGTCGTCGACGGGGCCACCTCGGTGCGCAGGATCGCGGCGGCGGTCGACGCGCGGCGCGACTGCGACCTCGTGATCATGGCGCGCACCGACATCCGGGCCCTCGACGGGCTGCCGGCCGCGATCGACCGGGCGAAGCGGCTGGTTGACGCCGGTGCCGACGCGGTCTTCCCCGAGGCGATGCGCGACCTGTCCGAGTTCGAGGCGGTCCGCGCGGCGATCGACGTGCCGATCCTCGCCAACATGACGGAGTTCGGCAAGAGCGAGCTGTTCACGGCGCAGCAGCTCACCGATGTCGGCGTCACCATCGTGATCCACCCGGTGTCGCTGCTGCGGATCGCGATGGGCGCGGCGATGCGCGCGCTCGACACGCTCAAGGCTGAGGGATCGCTCCGCTCGGAGGTGCCCGGGATGCAGACGCGCGCCGAGCTCTACGAACTGCTGGACTACGCCTCCTACAGCCGCTTCGACGAGGGCGTCTTCGACTTCTCGCTCGCCGACCACTACGGCGCCTGACCGCACCCCACCGGCACCAGCCGGCGGCGCGCACCGGCGCCGTCGCCCGCCTCTCCCCCAGGAGCGAACAATGAGCACGACCGACCAGGACATCCGCAAGGGACTCGTGGGGGTCGTCGTCGACACGACGGCGGTCTCGAAGGTCGACCCGGAGTCGAACTCGCTGCTCTATCGCGGCTACCCGGTTCAGGAGCTCGCCGCCCAGACCTCGTTCGAGGACGTGGCCTGGCTGCTCTGGCACGGCGAACTGCCCACGAGCGAACAGGCTGCGGAACTCGCGGCCGTGGAGCGCGCCCATCGCGCCCTCGCAGCGGAGGTTCGCACCGTGATCGACCTGCTGCCACTCGCAGCGCACCCGATGGACGTCGTGCGGACGGCCGTCAGCGTCCTGGGCGCGCTCGACCCCGACCCGGACGCCGATGCTCCCGGCGCCGTGCTCGATCGCTCGGTGCGGCTCTGGGCGGCGCTGCCGGCGATCGTCGCGTCTGCACAGCGGCGCAGGCGAGGGCTCGAGCCGATCGAGCCGCGCGATGACCTGGGCTACTCCGAGAACTTCCTCTGGATGACGTTCGGCGAGGTGCCGGAGCCGGTCGTCGTCGACGCCTTCCGCGTCTCGCTGGTGCTCTACGCCGAGCACTCCTTCAACGCGTCGACCTTTACCGCGCGCGTCGTGACGTCGACGCTCTCGGACGTCTATTCCGCCGTCACCGCGGCGATCGGAGCCCTCAAGGGCCCGCTGCACGGCGGAGCGAACGAGGCGGTGCTGCACGTGCTGGACGAGGTCGGCACCGGGCCCGAGGCGAAGCGGCGCTCTCAGGAGTGGCTCTCCGCCGCGCTCGCGCAGAAGCGGAAGGTGATGGGATTCGGGCACCGGGTCTACAAATCGGGCGACTCGCGGGTGCCGACGATGGACGCGGCGCTTCGCCGGCTCGCCGAGCATGAGGACGCCGGCGACCTGATGGAACTCTACGACGCCCTGGCCGAGGCGATGGCCCAGCGGACGGGCATCCTGCCCAACCTCGACTACCCGTCGGGACCCGCCTACCGCCTGATGGGTTTCGACACCGAGATCTTCACGCCCCTGTTCGTCGCGGCGCGCGTGGTGGGCTGGACGGCACACGTGATCGAGCAGCGCGGCTCGAACGCGCTGATCCGGCCGCTCTCGGCGTACGACGGACCGCAGCGCCGCTCGGTCCCGCAGCGCTGAGGCGTCGCGGGACCGAGCGGTGGCGAGTCACCCCTGGGCGTCCCGTTCCTGGGCGCGAAGCGCTCGTTCCACGCCGGCCAGGTTCTCGATCACGAGGCGGCGCAGCGCCGGGACCTCCGGGTTCGCCTCCAGCCAGGCGCGGGTGGCGTCGACGATCTGCTGCGAGGGCGTGGCTGCCGGGTAGAACCCGACGACCAGGTATTCGGCGATCTTGTAGCTCTTGGACTCCCAGAGTGAGCGGAGGGCGTCGAAGTAGACCGGGATCATCGCCTCGAGCAGGTGCGGGTCGGCGACACGCTGGAAGCCGAGGCCGGTGGAGCGGACGATCGTGTTCGGCGCCGAGTCATCGGCCGTGACCGACTCCCAGGCCGCACGCTTGGCTTCCGCGGTCGGCAGCGCGGCACGGGCGTGCGCAGCCGACTGCTGGCCGGTCGCCGTGTTGTCCGAGGCGAGCGCGGCGTCGATATCGTCCGCTCCGGCGCGCCCTCCGGCAACGAGCGCGATCAGCAGCTCCCAGCCGAGGTCGGTGTCGATGTCCAGGCCCTCGAGCGTGGCGGAGCCGTCGAGCAGCGCCTGCACGGCCTCGAGGTGCGCCGGAGTGGACGCGACCGTGGCGAAGAACTTCACGAACTGGAACTGCGCGTCGCTGCCCGGCTCGGCGGTCTGCGCGAGCGTCCAGAGCTGATCCCCCGTCTCCTCGATGACCTCGGCCCGGAACTCCGGAGCGACGTACTGGGTGGCGGTGGCCACGAGTTGGTTGAGCACCGTCCGCAGGGTCGTGGACTCCGTCTCGGTGGCACTGTTGCCGAGCACGAGGCGGACGAAGTCGCGCGGGGCGGACTCGGCGTCGCGTGTCGCGTCCCAGGCCGAGCCCCAGACGAGGGAGCGGGCCAGCGGGCTCTCGATGCCCGCGAGGTGCTCGATGGCGACGGCGAGCGAGTCCGCATCGAGGCGGATCTTCGCATAGGCGAGGTCGTCGTCGTTGAGCAGGATGAGGGCCGGGCGGGTGCGGCCGATCAGCTCGGGCACCTCGGTGCGCTCGCCGTCCACGTCGAGTTCGAGCCGGTCGACGCGGACGAGGCGCTCGCCCTCGAAGTCGTACAGCCCGATCGCCAACCGGTGCGGGCGGATCGTCGGATACTCCTCGACCGCGCTCTGCAGGATCGCGAACGACGCGATCACTCCGCTCTCATCGACCGCGATCTCCGGGCGGAGCGTATTCACGCCCGCCGTCTCGAGCCACTGCGCCGACCAGTCGGTGAGGTCGCGTCCACTGGTCGCCTCGAGCTCGACCAGCAGGTCGCGCAGCTCGGTGTTCGAGAACGCGTGCTTCACGAAGTAGTCGTGCACTCCCGCGAGGAACTCCTTCTCGCCGACCCACGCGACCAGCTGCTTCACCACCGACGCCCCCTTGGCGTAGGTGATGCCGTCGAAGTTGACCTGGACGTCCTCGAGGTCGTTGATCGTCGCGACGATCGGGTGGGTGGAGGGCAGCTGGTCCTGGCGGTAGGCCCAGCTCTTCTCCATTGCGGCGAACGTGGTCCACGCCTCGGTCCACTCGGTGGCCTCGGCGGTGGCGAGGGTGGAGGCGTATTCGGCGAACGACTCGTTCAGCCAGAGGTCGTTCCACCACTTCATCGTGACCAGGTCGCCGAACCACATGTGCGCGAGCTCGTGCAGGATCGTGACGACCCGGCGCTCCTTGACCGCGTCCGTCACCTTCGAGCGGAACACGTAGGTCTCGGTGAAGGTCACCGCTCCCGCGTTCTCCATCGCGCCGGCGTTGAACTCGGGCACGAACAGCTGGTCGTACTTCGCGAACGGGTAGGGGACGCCGAACTTCTCCTCGTAGAAGGCGAAGCCCTGCTTCGTCTTCTCGAACACGTAGTCGGCGTCCAGGAAGGGGGCGAGGGAGGCTCGCGCGAACACGCCGAGCGGGATCGTGCGGCCGTCGGAGGAGACGAGGGAGTCGGTCCGGACGACGTACGGGCCCGCGATGAGGGCCGTGATGTACGAGGAGATGCGCGGCGTGGGCTCGAAGCGCCAGATCGCGGTCCCCTCGCCCGCAGGCTCCGGCTCGGGCGTCGGCTGGTTCGACACGACCTGCCACTGCGCGGGCGCGGTGACGGTGAAGCGGAACTGCGCCTTCAGATCCGGCTGCTCGAAGACCGCGAAGACGCGGCGGGAGTCGGGGACCTCGAACTGCGAGTACAGGTACACCTCGTTGTCGACTGGATCGACGAAGCGGTGCAGGCCCTCGCCCGTGTTGGTGTACACCGCGTCGGCGACGACGGTGAGCTCGTTGTCGGCGGCGAGGGAGTCCAGCCGAAGACGCACGCCGTCGGCGACCTCGGCCGGGTCGAGCTCGACGCCGTTCAGGGTGACGGAGTGGACCGTGCGCGTGATCGCGTCGATGAAGCTGGATGCTCCGGCGGTGGCGGAGAAGCGCACGGTGGTCGTGCTGAGGAAGGTCTCGGCACCCCGGGTCAGATCCAGAGCGATGTCGTAGTCGTGGACCTGGATCAGCGAGGCGCGCTGCTGCGCCTCGCTCCGGGTGAGGTTGTCTCCTGGCACGGGGGTGCTCCATCCGTTCGTCTCGGCGCTGCCGCGGGCGCCGGGGTGCGGACGCCGCCGATCCACCCTAGGGCCGTGGCGACCCGCCGGGGAGCCCCGCCGCCGCGATCCCCGGAGCCGCCTGGGAGCGGCGGCTGCGGCTCCTGCGAGCGGCGTACCGTGTCTCCATGACCTCTGTGGACTTCTGGTTCGATCCCTCCTGCCCGTGGGCCTGGATGACGTCGCGACTCGTCGACGAGGTGACCCCCGCCCGCGAGCTCGACGTGCAGTGGCACATCATGAGCCTCGCCGTCCTCAACGAGGACAAGGACGTGGACGACTCGTACCGCGCCTTCCTCCCGCGCGCGCTCCGCTACACGCGCCTGGTCGCCGCCGTCGCCGAGCGCGAGGGCCGCGAGCACGTGAAGCCGCTCTACGACGCGCTCGGCACCCGCATCCACGTGGGCGGCCGCACCGACGTCGACGCGGTGATCGCTGAGTCGCTCGCCGAGCTCGGCCTGCCCGCGGAGCTCGCCGCGTACGCCGACTCGGACGAGTACGACGAGCCGATGCGCGCCTCCCACGTCGACGGGATCGAGCGCGTCGGCCAGGACGTCGGCACGCCGGTCATCGCGATCGGCGACGTCGCCTTCTTCGGCCCCGTCATTTCGCCGACCCCGCGCGGGGAGCAGGCGCTGACGCTCTGGGACGGCATCGTCGCGGCGGCCTCGTTCGACGGCTTCTTCGAACTCAAGCGCTCGCGGACCCGCGACCCGCAGTTCGACTGAGCCGGCCCGCGGTACTCTGACTCCCGGCCCGGGCACCGCGGGTCGCAGACGTCTCCTGGAGGAGTTCTCTCGTGCGCATCCACCTCGCCACGGACCACGCAGGGCTGGACTTCAGCCGTCACCTGATCGAGCACCTGAGTGCCGCCGGTCACGAGGTGGTCGACCACGGCCCCACCTCCTACGACCCGCTGGACGACTATCCGTCCTTCTGCATCACCGCCGCGGCCGCGGTCGTGCGCGATCAGGAGGCGGGGGTCCAGGCCCTCGGCGTCGTCTTCGGCGGCTCGGGCAACGGCGAGCAGATCGCCGCGAACAAGGTCGCGGGTGTGCGCGCGGCCCTGGTCTGGAATCTCAGCACCGCGGTGCTCGCCCGCCAGCACAACGACGCCAACGTCATCTCGATCGGTGCGCGCCAGCACTCGGTCGAGGAGGCGACGGGCTTCATCGACGCGTTCGTCGCCGAGCCCTTCAGTTTCGAGGAGCGCCACGTGCGCCGCATCGCACAGCTCGCCGAGTACGAGGCGACCGGGGACATCGCCGGCCGCTTCGTCGACTCCGCCGCGAAGGAGCGCTGAGTGCCCGAGGGGCACTCCGTTCACCGGATCGCACTGCAGTTCGAGCGCGACGTCGTCGGGCACCGTGTCGCGACCAGCAGCCCCCAGGGTCGCTTCACAGAGGGAGCCGCGGTGCTGGACGGCCGCGAGCTGCGCGAGTCGACCGCTGTCGGCAAGCACCTTCTGCTCCGCTTTGAGGGAGAGCTCACCCTGCACGTGCACCTCGGCCTCTACGGGGCGTGGGACTTCCTCGGGCACGTCTCGCCGCTGTTCCCCGAGGGGAAGGCCGGCAGCAGCATCGGCGCCCCGCGCCGCCGACGCGCGGTGCGCCTGTCCGAGACGGAGCACGAGACCGACTCCGACCTCGACGCATTCCCGCCGCCGCCCGTGGGGGCGGTGCGGGTGCGCATCCAGACGGAGGAGACCGTCGCCGACCTGCGCGGCCCCACCGCGTGCGAGGTGATGGACCCCGCCCAGGTGGCTGTCTTGCTCGCCCGGCTCGGCCCGGATCCCGCCGCCGACGACTCCGACGAGGCGCGCGATCGCTTCGTGAACCGGCTGCGCAAGACGGCCACCCCGGTCGGCCTGGTGCTGATGGACCAGTCCGTCGTCAGCGGCATCGGCAACATCTACCGCGCCGAGCTGCTCTACCGTGCGGGCCTCGATCCACACACGCCGGGCAAGCAGGTGCCGCTCGAGCTTGCGCAGGAGTTGTGGCACGACTGGGCGCACCTGCTCGAGGACGGCATCCGCACCGGCATGATGATCACGCGCCGCGGCCTGACGAAGACGGAGCGCTCGAAGGTCGTCCGCAGCCGCGCCGAGCGCAACTACGTCTACAAGCGCGAGGGCCTGCCGTGCCGGGTCTGCGGCACGAACGTCCTGCTCGAGGAGATCGGTGCGCGCAAGCTCTACTGGTGCCCGGTGTGCCAGTCGTGAGCACCGGAGCACTGGAGGCCCGCCTGCCCCACGACCACCGAGCGCTCCCCACCGCGACCCGGCGGGCCGGTCGATGAGCCGCGGGCTCCTGCTGCAGGGCGCCCGCCTCCTCGGGTCCTCCACGCCCTGTGCCGTGCAGCTGCGCGAGGGCCGCGTGGCAGCGATCGGGCCCGACGTCGTGCCCGCTCCCGGCGATGAGGTGCGCAACCTCGACGGGCGCTGGCTGCTCCCCGGGCTCTGGGACGAGCACGTCCACTTCTCGCAGTGGGCGATGACGGCCCCGCGCCTGAACGTCTCGGCGGCCGCTTCGGCCCGCGAGACGGCGGACGCGGTGCGGCGAAGACTCGCGGAGCAACCGGGCGCCGGCACTCTGATCGGTTTCGGTTTCCGCGACGGGCTCTGGCCCGAGCCGCCGACGACCGCGCTCCTCGACGAGGTCTCTCCCGAGCGGCCGGTCGTGCTGATCAGCGGCGACCTGCACTGCGCCTGGCTGAACTCCGCCGCCTACCGGCAGTACGGCGTCGCTCCGGAGCGGGAACTCGTCCGCGAGGACCCCTGCTTCGAGCTGGTCACCGCGCTCGGTGCGCTCGGCGACGACGAGCTCGATGCTCTTACCGACGCGGCGGCCGGGCGGGCGGCGGCTCGGGGCGTGGTCGGTGTCGTCGATCTGGAGATGGGCTGGAACGCGGGCGACTGGGTCCGCCGCGTCGGCCGCGGCATACGCTCCCTCCGCGTCGACACCGGCGTCTACCGCGACGACCTCGATCGGGCCCTGGCCGAGGGCCTGCGCTCGGGAGAGGAGCTCCCGGGCGGCGGGGGATTGCTGCGGATGGGGCCCCTCAAGGTCCTGATCGACGGCTCACTCAACACCCGGACCGCCTACTGCGCCCACCCCTATGCCGACCACGACGACTGCGGTGTGCTCACGGTGGAGCCCGCCGAACTCGACGCGCTGCTCGCCCGCGCGGCCGCCGGCGGAATCCGCTCGACCGTGCACGCGATCGGCGACGCGGCGGTGACTCTCGCCCTGGACGCACTCGGCCGGGTCGGCGGGGGACGCATTGAGCACGCTCAGCTGCTGGCCGAGTCCGACCTGCCGCGGTTTGCCGCGCTCGGCGTGGACGCCGGAGTGCAGCCGGCGCACGCACTCGACGACCGTGAGGTGGCAGAGCGCTACTGGCCGGGACGCACCGGTCGCGCGTTCCCGCTGCGCTCGCTGCTCGACTCCGGAGCCCGCGTCGTACTCGGCTCGGACGCGCCGGTCGCGCCGCTGGATCCGTGGGTCGCCGTCTCGGCCGCGGTCTCCCGGGCGCTTCCCGGCGACGAGCCGTGGCACCCGGAGCAGCGGGTGAGTGTGGAGGAGGCGATCATCGCCTCGACCCGGGTGCGGCGGCTGATACCCGCGGTCGGTGATCCGGCCGATCTGGTCGTGGTGGAGCGTGATCCGCTCCGCTCGGACCCCGCCGAGCTCCGCTCGATGCCCGTCGCGGCGACGCTCCTGGCCGGACGCTTCACGCACGGAGCCTGACCACTCGCCGCGGGCCTCGCGCGTCGCGGGGACGACGAACGGCCCCCGGATCCGAGGATCCGCGGGCCGTTGTGGGCGTGGTCGCTCAGCTCTCGCTGACGTGCGCGAAGAGGAACCAGCGGTCCTTCTCGAGGCCGCGGCCGATCTCGATGGCGACATCCTGGCTGCTCGCGTCGATCTCGGCGAGCTCGGCGATCGCCGTGTTGACGATCGAGATCGCGACGTCCATCTGGCGGATGATCTCGACGATCGCGTTCTCGGAGCGCTGGAAGCCGGGGGTGAGCGGCTCGGACTGCGTCGCCGACGCGACGGTCTGGATGCGGGCGTCGACCGGGAGGCCCAGGGCGACGACGCGCTCCGCGGCCAGATCAGCCCACTCGATGGCGCGGCCAACGATCGCGTCGAGGAGCTCGTGGACGCCGATGAAGTTCGCGCCGCGGACGTGCCAGTGCGCCTGCTTGCCGTTGACGGCGAGCGCGGTCATCTCGACGACGACGGGGCTGAGGAACTGAGCGACTCCGGAGGCGACATCGGGGTTCGAGGAGGTGTGCGACGTGATGGACGTGGTAGACATCGTCTGGTCCTTTCGAGAGGGGGTGACTGATCGTCAACTGTACGCAGATCCCGCGGTGCCGCAAGGAAGCGCAGGCTCGGCTCAGTGGGGCGAAGGGCAGGCTCGCCTGCCTCGCGCACCGCCGATCCGGGGGTCTGCCCCCGGGCGTCCGCGGCCGGACGCCGATACGCTCGACCGGTCTACCGGGACGACCGCTCCGGCCAGGAGGGGCCGAGGAGCACCGGCGAGGAGAGGCGTATGAGCACCGTATCGACCGCGCTCAGGGAGGCCGCCCGCGCGTACCTCCGGCTGTGGTGCGGGCTGCCGCGCGAAGTACTCTCGCTGGTCGCCGCCGTCCCTGTCGCCCTCGTCGGCGCCCTCTGCGCCGGCCTTGCTCTCGCGCTGACCCTCGGGTTCGTCGGCGTCCTGATCGGCCTCGTCTTCCTGCCCGCCGCCCTCTACACCGCGCGACTGTTCTCCCGTGCCACTGTCGGCCTCGACGTCCTCGCCGGTCGACCCGCGGTGCCGCGCCCGCAGTGGCGGCGGCCACCAGCCTCCGCGACGCCGTCGACATTCGCGCTGTACGGCCCGGTGATCGACGGCCACTACTGGCTCGCGCTGGTGCACACACTCGTCGTCGGTCCACTCGTCGCCGTGCTGTTCGGGCTGCTTCTCGCGCTGTGGATCTGGGCGGGAGTCGGCGGGCTGGTGGCCGCGCTGAGGGGCACCGCTGGACCCGCCCGCCTGCTGGCCGAGCAGGGCGCCGCGCTCCTGAACGTCGCGCAGCCGCCGACCGCGCTGATCACCGCAGCTGCGCTCGCCACCACGGTCCTCTTCGTCTCGACCCTGCCGTTCGCTACGCGGGGGCTCACCCTCGCGCGCTGGCTGATCGACCGGCTGCTCCTGGGGCCCTGGGAGTCGGAGGCGCTGCAGCGCGAGGTCGCCGAGCTGAGCGCTTCCCGCGGTGCGGCGGTCGCCGCTGAGGACCGCGCTCTGCGCCGGCTCGAGCGGGACATCCACGACGGCCCGCAGCAGCGCCTGATCCGGGTGCAGATGGATCTCGCCTCCGCTCGCAACCGCCTCGGCGCCGATCCGGAGTCGGCCGGGCGGCTCGTCGACGAGGCCCGCGAGCACGTGGGCGCCGCGCTCGATGAGCTTCGGGCGCTCTCTCGGGGAGTCGCGCCGCCGATCCTGCAGGACCGGGGCTTCGAGGCGGCCGTGCGCTCGCTCGCCGCCCTGGGCTCGGTACCGATCGAGGTGCTCGTGGAGCATTCGCTCGGGGACATTCCGCCGGAGGTCGAGCGCAGCGTCTACTTCGTGGTCGCCGAGCTTCTCGCCAACGTGTCCAAGCACTCGCACGCCCAGTCCGTGCGGGTGCACCTGGACACGCGTGACTCAGGCACGCCGGGAGAACGCTGGTTCGATACCTGGGTCATCGACGACGGAATCGGTGGAGCGTCGACTGTCCCCGGCCACGGGCTGGAGGGGGCTGACGGCCGTGTCCGGGGCCTGCGCGGGATCTTCACGGTGGACTCGCCCGTCGGCGGACCGAGCACCGTGGGCGTCCACGTCCCCTACCGGCCGATCGTTCTATCCTGAGGGCGTGTCCGTCATCCGCGTCGCCATCGCCGAGGACTCGGTCCTCCTGCGCGAGGGCCTGGTCCGACTCTTCGAAGACGCAGGATTCGCCTCCGTGGGTGCCTTCGGGGATGCTGACGGACTGCTCGCCGCCCTCGTCCATGATTCTGCCGCGGTCGATGTCGCCGTGCTCGATGTGCGGATGCCGCCGACGTTCCGGGACGAGGGGGTCCGTGCGGCGCTCGAGATCCGCCGCCGCCATCCCGGCATTGCGGTCCTGCTGCTCAGCCAGTACGTCGAGGTCACCTATGCGCAGGAGCTGCTCAGCTCGGGCGACGGCGGGCTGGGCTACCTGCTGAAGGACCGGGTCGCTTCGGTGGAGGAGCTGCGGGATGCCGTCGAGCGTGTTGCGGCCGGCGGAACCGTCCTCGATCCGCAGGTCGTCGCCTCGCTCCTGCAGCGCAACCGCGATCCGCTCGCCGCGCTCACCCCGCGCGAGCGCGAGGTGCTGGAGCAGATGGCGCAGGGCCGTACGAACGCAGGGATCGCCGCCGCCCTCTTCGTCGGCGTGGGGGCCGTGGAGAAGAACGTGACCGCGATCTTTCAGAAGCTCGGACTCGAGGACTCGGGATCCGATCACCGCCGCGTGCTGGCCGTGCTCGCCTGGCTGCGCGCCGGCCACTGAGCCCGAGAGAGAGGACCACCGGATGACGTCGACCCGCGCGGAGGGCGCTCGCGTTCTCGCCCTGCCCGGTGGCCGCACGCCCGAGATCGCCGCCACGGCCTGGATCGCTCCGGGCGCGACCGTGGTCGGCTCCGTGCTGCTGAGCGAGCAGGCGAGCGTCTGGTACGGAGCTGTGCTCCGCGCCGAGCACGCCCGGATCGAACTGGGCGCCCGCAGCAATCTGCAGGACGGCGTGGTCGTCCATGTCGACACCGGTCACGACGCGGTGATCGGTGCGGGTGTGTCGGTCGGGCACAACGCCGTCCTGCACGGCTGCACGCTCGAGGACGACGTGCTGGTCGGGATGAACGCGACCGTCCTGAACGGGGCCGTGATCGGCTCCGGCTCGCTCGTCGCCGCGGGTGCTGTCGTGCTGGAGGGGACCCTCGTCCCGCCGGGCTCGCTGGTCGCGGGCGTCCCGGCGAAGGTCCGCCGCGAGCTGTCCGAGCAGGAGCGGGTGGGCATCCGCCGCAATGCTGCCTCGTACCTCGCACTGACGGAGGAACACCGCGGCGCGATCGGCTGATCATCGGCTGAGGAGTGCGCGGGGAAGCCGGCTCAGACCGGTGAGCAGTCGCGTCAGGCGCGCGCGGCGGAGAGCCGATGTCGACGGCCCCACCTCGGGGTGCTCCGCACGGAAGCCGTCCTCTGCCGGCCACAGGGCCTCGGCGAGGAGACGGTGGCGCCGGTGCAGCGGCGTCGAGCGGAAGGCGCGGACCCAGGCCAGAGTCCGCCCGCGATGCGCGTTCGAGGCGTGCAGGACCCAGTCGGCGTAGGCCTCGACGTTCCGCGGCGGCGACACCGAGGGCACCCCGAGGCGGGTCAGGAACGGAGCGAGAGTGGCGGTCGCGTCGGTCGCGTCGGCCAGGCGCAGCAGAGCGTCGATCGAGAGGTCAGCGCGTCCGCTGCCCCACCGCTGCACAAGTCCGTCGAGCTCTCGTCGGCCGCGGGCAGCGGCAGGATGGCGCAGGGCGTGCAGCGCGAGAACAGCGCTGTTCGCGACCGGATCCGCGACCAGGACCGCCGCAGCGGCCAGCTCGGCCGGCAGCCTTCGTGCCCAGAGCTCGTCGAAGACCGTGTCACTCGGTGCCAGAAATCCGGGGAAGGCGTGGTGCACGTCGATGTCGCACGGCCACTGGTCATGCAGCAGCGTCACCGAGTGCAGCGGCAGGATCCGCGGCGCCGACATCCCGGGTCGCTCCCGCCAGCCCCGCACACGCAACTCCGCCAGGAGATCAGCACAGCGGGCGGGCTCGACCAGAGCATCGACGTCACTCGAGCGGTACGGATCGCGCAGCTGCTGCTGTTCGAGGACCGGCCCCTTGACCGAGAGACAGCGGATCCCGCGGTCGCGGGCGATGCGACCGACCAGCGCATGCCCGAGCAGGATCGCGTCGTCTGTGCGCAGTCGGCCGATCATCCGCAGACGTCAGTGGAGGGCGCAGGAGACGCCTCGAGGAACCCGAGAGCGGCCAGGGTACACAGAAAGGCCAGGACGTCCTCGCGGATGTCGTCTTCCCGCTCGCCGGTGAGCGCGGCGAGGCGCACGATCATCGCCTCTGCGGAGCAGGGTGCGGCGGTCTGCCGCCAGATCAGCGGGGCGGCGCCCTCCAAGAGGACGGGGTGCGCCCCCGGGGCACCGAGGTCGAGGATCGTCGTACGGTCCTTCCGATCAACGACCGCCAGCCCCGACCTACGGGACCACAGTTCCTTCGCCGCTGCTGTCTGCTGCATCCGCGCTGCCTCCTCCTCGTCGTCCTCCGGGGCAGAAGACCGTGTGCCTGCGCCCCGGACTCCTGGTTAGCCGTCCAGCTCTGCCGTGCTCAGGCCGAACGTCAGTTCAGGATTCTGGACGCCGGCGTAGATGAAGCCGAAGGGGTTATCGCCCCCGACGATCGCGTTGTAGACGCCGGTCACTTCGAACGCTCCGGTCTGCGAGTCGATCGGAACAAGAAGTCCAGCGTCCCGGCGCAGGTCGACGCGGCCGGGCGAGGGCTCGGAGAAGCTCAGGACGACCTGCTCCGGCAGCGGTCCGCCGGTCACTGAGACGGTCCCGGTCAGGGTGGGGAAGTCGACTCGCGAGCCATTGCGAGTACCGCGGTACTGGACTGGGTTGAACGCGATGGAGCCGGAGCGGGGCTCCGGGTCGGTGACGCTGATGGTCGCTGTGCCCGCCGTGTACCCGTCGACGGAGGCGGTCACCGTGCCGGTGATGACGGCGGAGGGGCTGGTGACGTTGGGGACCACGAAGGTTCCATCGGCCTGGACGGGCACACTGCCGGGGCCGCTGAAGCCGGGGAGTAGCGCAGAAGCACGACGGTCGGGACGCGGCCCGACACGTACCCCGTCAGCGTGATGGTGCCCAGTCCGGTGCGATTGACATAGGTACTGGGTGCGAAGCCGACCGTGCCGGTCCCGGAGGCGGCGAGTGCCGGTGTCGCGACAGCGAGTGCGATCACGGGAACGGACCAGCCCGCGGCGCGCAGGGCGGCCCGTCGGGTCGGTTGCGTCGTCGAAGCTGGGAGGGCGGTGTTCTCAGTCATTCGGGGTTCTCCTTGTCGCGGATCACGGCGGGGAGGTGTTCCCAGCCGCGTGGTCGATCATCACAAGGAGGTCAGTGAATCGGGGACAAAAACGGTAGATGCCCCACTGACGAGGGGACAGGGGGACCGGCGGAAAGCTGGCGTACGAACGCGCACCGTGCGGCGGCGGATCAGTCGCGGCACAGACGCCGACGGCGCCCCTGCTGTGGAACCGCGGAGGGATGATGAGACGTCAGAGGGGCTGACGAGAACGATGAGGGGCTGACGAGAATCGAACTCGCATCATCTGTTTGGAAGACAGAGGCTTTACCACTAAGCTACAGCCCCGACTCGGCGGCCTGGCGGCGCCGATCGGTGTGACTCGATCTGACGACCGGGCACCAGGACAGCGTAGTACATCACGCGAAGGTCGGGAACACGGCCGTGCACAGCGCGGGGTTCGCGCCGCGTGACCGAGCCAGCGGGCCACCGCCGCGCCGTTCCGGTCGCAGTGGCCGCCGTGCAGTACACTTGCGAAGGCCATTTCGGCGTGTTGCGCGAGCGGACGTGCGGGGAAGGCTCGACGAGAGTCTCACGCACGGTCCCCAGGTCCGCGCATCCGGGGCGTAGCTCAGCTTGGCTAGAGCGCCCGCTTTGGGAGCGGGAGGTCGCAGGTTCGAATCCTGTCGCCCCGACCACGAGTACTCATCGTGACGACATCGACCCGTGACGACCGTCATCCGGCGCCGACACCAACCAGCACAGGAGATCCCCTCACGTGAAGACCACGGTAGAACAGCTGAGCCCGACCCGCGTGAAGCTCGCGATTTCGGTCACCCCGGACGAGCTCGGCCCGAGCATCACGCACGCCTACGGACACATCGCCGAGCAGATCACCGTCCCCGGCTTCCGTAAGGGCAAGGTCCCGCCGGCGATCGTCGATCAGCGCGTCGGCAAGGCAGCCGTGCTCGAGCACGCGGTCAACGAGGGTCTGGACGGCTTCTATCGTGAGGCCGTTCGCGAGAGCGAGGTGCGCCCGCTGGGCCGTCCGCAGGCCGACATCGTCGCCTGGCCGAGTGACAAGGACTTCACCGGCGACCTCGAGCTCGCCATCGAGGTCGATGTGCGCCCCGAGATCACCGTCCCGAACTACGACGGCATCGAGCTGACCGTCGATGCAGCCGAGGTCACCGACGCCGATGTCGACGCCGAGCTGGACACGCTCCGCAGCCGCTTCGGCACCCTGGTCACCGTCGACCGCCCGGCGACGACCGGTGACTTCGCACAGATCGATCTGGTCGCCACCATCGACGGGGTCGAGGTCGACACCGCCAACGCCATCTCCTACGAGCTCGGCTCGGGCGAGCTGATCGAGGGCATCGACGAGGCGCTCGACTCGCTGACCGCGGGCGAGAGCACCACCTTCACCGCCCCGCTGCTCGGCGGCGACCACGCCGGCGAGCAGGCCGAGATCGCCGTCACCCTCACCGCCGTCAAGGAGCGCGAGCTGCCGGACGCCGACGACGACTTCGCTCAGATCGCCAGCGAGTTCGACACGATCGCCGAGCTGCGCGAGTCGCTCAAGGAGCAGTCCGCTCAGCAGAAGACCTTCGGGCAGGGCGGCGAGGCTCGTGAGAAGCTCGTCGAGGCGCTGCTTGCCCTCGTCGAGGTGCCCGTGCCGACCGGCCTCGTCGAGGACGAGGTGCACCGCCACCTCGAGGGCGAAAACCGCCTCGAGGACGACGAGCACCGCGCAGAGGTGACCGAGGCCAGTGAGAAGACCTTCAGGACGCAGATCCTCCTCGACCACGTCGTCGAGCAGGAGAAGGTCCAGGTCAGCCAGGACGAACTCATGCAGTACCTGATCCAGGGTGCGGCGCAGTACGGCATGGAGCCGAACGAGTTCATCAAGATCCTGTCCGAGAACAACCAGATCGGCCAGATGGTTGGTGAGGTCGCCCGCAACAAGGCGCTCGCGATCGTCCTGGGCAAAGCGAAGGTCACCGATACCGAGGGCAACCCCGTCGACCTGACCGCGTTCACCGCCGTTGCCAGTGACGACGAGTCCGCCGATGCGGCCGAGTCCGGCGCTTCAGAGGAGTCCGTCGCTTCGGAGGGAACCGAGATCGTCGAGGAGGCCCAGGCCGCCGCCGACGCCGAGGTTCCCGCCGAGCCCGACGCCGACGAGGAGCCCGCCCCGGCCCCCAAGAAGAAGCGCGCGCCCGCCAAGAAGAAGGCGGCCGCTGCCGCCGAGGAGACCCCGGCCGCGGAGTAGTCCCCGCGAGCACGACCAGGAGCCGCCCCCGATCCGTCGGAGGGCGGCTCCTGCCGTTGGTGGGCTCCGCTCCGCCGCGGGCGAACACCGCCGACTCCCGCTCCGCCCCCGGCGAACACGGCCAGGTCGGGCTGGTGCCGTCCGATAGATTCGCCTCCGAAGCGACAACTGAAACGGAGCAATACATGGCCGACATGGTTATGCCCAACAGTGTTTTCGACCGCCTGCTCAAGGACCGGATCATCTGGCTCGGTTCCGAGGTGCGCGACGAGAACGCGAACGAGATCGCCGCGAAGCTCCTGCTCCTGGCAGCCGAGGACTCCGAGCGGGACATCTACCTCTACATCAACTCGCCCGGCGGCTCGATCACCGCGGGCATGGCGATCTACGACACGATGCAGTTCGTCCCGAACGACATCGTGACCGTGGGTATCGGAATGGCGGCCTCGATGGGCCAGCTGCTCCTCACCGCCGGAACCCAGGGCAAGCGCTACATCACCCCGAACGCGCGGGTGCTCCTGCACCAGCCGCACGGCGGCTTCGGTGGCACCGCCTCCGACATCCAGACCCAGGCGCAGCTCATCCTCGATATGAAGAAGCGCCTCGCCGAGATCACCGCGAAGGCGACCGGCAAGACCGTCGAGCAGGTCAACGAGGACGGCGACCGCGACCGCTGGTTCAGCGCCGAGGAGGCTCTGGCCTACGGCTTCGTGGACCACATCCGCTCGTCGGCGACCGACGTGGCCGGCGGTGGCGGAACCGCCGTCGACGAGTAGTCCAGCGAACGCGCCGAGAGATCAGGAACAGACAATGACCACACCCACCTTCGGCGGAACGGCGTTCGGCTCGGGAGCCGCGCCGTCCTCTCGTTACATCCTGCCCACATTCGAGGAGCGCACGGCCTACGGCTACAAGCGCCAAGATCCGTACGCGAAGCTCTTCGAGGACCGCATCATCTTCCTCGGCGTGCAGGTCGACGACGCCTCCGCGGACGACATCATGGCGCAGCTCCTCGTTCTGGAGAGCCAGGACCCGGACCGCGACATCGTGATGTACATCAACTCGCCCGGTGGCTCCTTCACCGCGATGACGGCGATCTACGACACGATGCAGTACATCCGTCCGCACATCCAGACGGTCGTGCTCGGTCAGGCCGCCTCGGCCGCTGCCGTGCTGACCGCCGCGGGCACGCCCGGCAAACGCCTCGCCCTGCCGAACGCGCGCATCCTCATTCACCAGCCCGCCGTGCAGCAGGGCGGAGGCCAGGCCTCGGACATCGAGATCCAGGCCGCCGAAATCATGCGCATGCGCGAGTGGCTCGAGGAGACGCTCTCGCACCACTCGAACCGCTCGATCGAGCAGGTCAAGAAGGACATCGACCGGGACAAGATCCTCGGCGCGAGCGATGCGCTCGAGTACGGGCTCATCGACCAGGTCCTCACCAGCCGTAAGAGCTTGCCGGCTCTCACGGCCTGAGAATCGCCGACCAGGGGCCGGGGGACGGAGTCATCCGCCGCCCGGCCCCTTCTCCGTCTGCCGCGATCCCGTAGCAAAGCGCCACGCGAGCCGCAAGGCGCGGCGAATCCGGCCCGCCTGCCGAGCGTCCGCGGCTCAGCGGCTAGGCTCGGAGCAGTGTATGAGGGGGTCGTCCCCCTCGCACTCGCCGGGGCCCCGGGCTCCGCCGTTCGACTCGACAGACGCACGACAAGGAAGTGGAGCATCCCCGTGGCACGTATTGGCGAAAGCGCCGACCTGCTGAAGTGCTCCTTCTGCGGCAAGAGCCAGAAGCAGGTTCAGCAGCTCATCGCAGGACCTGGTGTCTACATCTGCGACGAGTGCGTCGAACTCTGCAACGAAATCATCGAGGAGCGCCTCTCCGAGTCGAGCGAGGAGACGAGCCACGAGTTCGACCTCCCGAAACCGAAGGAGATCTTCGGCTTCCTCGAGGAGTACGTGATCGGGCAGGAGCAGGCCAAGAAGGCCCTCGCCGTCGCGGTCTACAACCATTACAAGCGGGTGCGCGCCCGCAACACCATTACCGCCGCTGATGCGATCCACGACGAAGTCGAGATCGCCAAGAGCAACATCCTGCTCATCGGGCCCACCGGTTGCGGCAAGACCTATCTCGCGCAGACCCTCGCGAAGCGGCTCAATGTGCCGTTCGCGGTCGCGGACGCAACGGCCCTCACCGAGGCGGGCTATGTGGGCGAGGACGTCGAGAACATCCTGCTCAAGCTCATTCAGGCCGCCGACTACGACGTCAAGCGTGCCGAGACCGGCATCATCTACATCGACGAGGTCGACAAGATCGCGCGGAAGGCCGAGAACCCCTCGATCACCCGCGACGTCTCCGGGGAGGGGGTGCAGCAGGCGCTGCTCAAAATCCTGGAGGGCACCGTCGCCTCGGTGCCGCCGCAGGGTGGTCGCAAGCACCCGCACCAGGAGTTCATCCAGATCGACACGACGAACGTCCTCTTCATCGTCGCCGGTGCCTTCGCCGGGCTTGAAGACATCATCTCGTCGCGGGCGGGCAAGCGCGGCATCGGCTTCGGCGCCCCGCTGCACAACAAGGACGACGAGATCAACATCTTCAGCGAGGTGCTCCCGGAGGACCTGCACAAGTTCGGACTGATCCCCGAGTTCATCGGGCGACTGCCCGTCGTCACCACGGTCACCCAACTCGACCAGGACGCGCTGATGCAGATTCTCACCGAGCCTCGTAACGCGTTGGTGAAGCAGTACCAGCGAATGTTCGAGATCGACGGCGTCGAGCTCGATTTCGACCGAGGCGCCCTGGAGGCGATCGCCGACCTGGCGGTCCTCCGCCAGACAGGCGCCCGCGGGCTGCGTGCGATCCTCGAGGAGGTGCTGGGCCCGATCATGTTCGAGGTGCCATCCTCCGATGAGGTGGCGCGGGTCGTGGTTACCCGCGCGGCCGTGCTCGACAATGCGGCGCCGACGATCGTGCCCCACGCTCCCCGTCGCCAGGAGAAGAGCGCCTAGGCACTGCTCGCCTCGGCGCGCCAGTTCACCGCGATTGGCCCGGCGGATCGACGATCGTGCCGCATCGACGTCCCTACTCTGGCGGAGCGCGCCGCAGGTGTGCCCGGGGGCCCGCGGCTCCCGGCTGACACGCCGGGAGGCTCCGCCATCGTTCAGCCGCTCCTTGCCGGAATCGTTGCCGCCCTCACCGGCTTCTCCAGCTCGTTCGCGATCGTGCTCGCCGGAGTCGTCGCGGTCGGCGCGACCGACGCGCAGGCCGCGTCGGGCCTGCTCGCGGTCTGCGTGCTGCAGGGCGTGCTCTGCATCGCCCTGAGCGTTCACTACCGCGTGCCGATGACCTTCGCCTGGAGCACTCCTGGTGCTGCGCTGCTGGCCGCCACGGCGACGCTCCCGGGCGGTTTCGACCGTGCGGTCGGCGCGTTTCTGGTCGCCTCCGCTCTGCTCGTGGTCACCGGGCTGTGGCCGGCGCTCGGGAGTCTGGTGGCGCGCATCCCGCGGCCGCTGGCGAACGCCATGCTCGCTGGCATTCTGTTCCCGCTCGTCCTGGCGCCGGTGCGGGCGGCGGTCGAGATTCCCGCGCTCGCACTGCCGGTGATCCTGCTCTGGTTGCTCCTCCTGCGGCTGCTGCCCCGCTGGGCGGTGCCGACCGCGATCGCGCTGGCGATCGTCCTGCTGGTGGTCTCGGGCGGTGCCGCTCTGGCCGGTGCTCCGCTGCTGCCGGTGCCGCAGTTCGTCGCTCCGGTGTTCGAGATCGGCGCGATGGTGGGGATCGGCCTGCCGCTCTACGTCGTGACGATGGCCGGACAGAACATCCCGGGTATGGCGGTGCTGTCGAGCTTCGGCTACGCGGCCCACTCGCGGCCAGCGATCGTCGCGACCGGCGCCCTCTCCGGAGTCTCCGCGGTCTTCGGGGGAGTGCCGATCAACTACGCCGCACTCAGCGCCGCGCTGACGGCCGGCCCCGAAGCGTCGCCGCATCCGGAGCAGCGCTGGATCGCCTCGGTGTCGGCGGGCGCCTCCTACCTGGTGCTCGGCGTGTTCGCGGGGGCGGCCGCCGCGCTGGTGTCCTCCGCGAGCCCGCTGCTGATCGAGGCGGTCGCCGGGCTGGCGCTGCTGGGCGTGTTCGTCGCGGCGGTGCAGTCTGCCGTCGAGGACCTACGGCTGCGGCTGCCCGCGGCCGCGACCCTCCTGGTCACCGCCTCCGGCACGACGATCGCCGGGATCGGCTCTGCCTTCTGGGGGCTGGTCGTCGGGCTCGTCCTCCTGGCCTGGCTCGTTCCGAGGCGCCACTAGAGGGGGCCGCGGCGGGTGCGAGCAGGAGTCGGTCTGTATGGCCGCGCAGGGAAGAAGACCTGGGCGACGGAGGTGCTGCACGAGCGGGGCGCGCCGGCCCGGGTGCGCCGACGAGTTCACGACGCTTCCGCGCCGCGGATCAGCCCCAGTCGTCGTCGTCCTCGCCCTCGACCCGGCCCTGCGGCTGCGTGATGGAGGCCGCGTCCTCGTCGGGGCGGTAGCTGATTGTCGTGCCGTCGTCGAGTTCGAGGACGGGCTTGCCCTCGAGCCAGGTCAGCGTCCACCGCCAGTCGGCGGTCGCCGTGCCGATCGCGGCGAGGTCGCGCTCGACGTCGCCGATCGCGGTGACCACGATGTCGGGAAGGGTCTGCGGCGGAGCCTGGCCCACTACCCAGCGGGTTCCGAGCTGCATGCGAGGGTCCTCTCGTCGGTAAGGAGGGAGGCGGGACGGTCCCGTCTCTCGGGGAAGAGCGCTACGCCTCGGTCTCGAGCTCGATGCTCACCGCGAGCGCGTCGCCCTCCGCGAAATCGAGCGCCGCAATCCGTCCCACTGCCGCGAGATCGTCGGCCGCGAGGCGCAGCGACGCGACGAGATCGGCCGGAGCCGTGACCATCGCCGAGCGGGCCGGTGTCTTCTGCGAGGCCTTCGCGTCGGTCTTCGCGCGGCGGATCGCCGTGAGCACCGAACTCGCGGCGGCCAGCACGGCGGGGTCGCCGCCCAGGCCCTCGACGGTCGGCCAGGGGCGCAGATGCACCGAGTCGTCGTGCGACCACGACCAGGTCTGCTCCGTCGCGAACGGCAGGAACGGTGCGAACAGGCGCTGCAGCACGTCGAGCGACCGGTGCAGGGCGGCCGCGGCGGACGCGCCGTCCTCGCTGTAGGCGCGCTCCTTCACCAGCTCCAGGTAGTCGTCACAGAACGTCCAGAAGAACGCCTCCGTCGTCTCGAGGGCGCGGGCATGGTCGTAGTTCTCCAGTGCCGTCGTCGCGTCGGCGATCACGGTGTCGAGGGTGGCGAGCATGCTGAGATCCAGCGGATCCGTGACCCCGGCGCCCTCGGCCTGCGGGAAGCCGTGGATGAACTTCGCCGCATTGAGGATCTTGATCGCCAGACGGCGGCCGATCTTGATCTGCGTCGGATTCTGCGGATCGAAGGCCGCGTCGGTGCCCAGCCGCGAGGAGGCGGCCCAGTAGCGCACCGCGTCCGAACCGTGCTGCTCCAGCATCGCGGCCGGAGTGACCACGTTCCCCTTCGACTTCGACATCTTCTTGCGGTCGGGGTCGACGATGAAGCCCGAGACCGTGGCGTTCCGCCAGGGTGCACGGCCGTCCTCGAGCTGGGAGCGCAGGAGGGTCGAGAAAAGCCAGGTGCGGATGATGTCCTGGCCCTGGGGCCGCAGATCGTAGGGGGCCACGAGCTGCCAGAGGTCGTCGTCGCGCTCCCAGCCGCCCGCGAGCTGCGGGGTCAGCGAGGAGGTCGCCCAAGTGTCCATCACGTCGAGCTCGCCCTGGAAGCCGCCCGCGACTCCGCGCTGGTCCTCGGAGTAGCCGGGGGCGGGGTCGCTGGACGGATCCACGGGCAGGGCCGCCTCCTCCGGGACGATCGGCGAGTCGAAGACAGGGTTGCCGTCGCCGTCGAGCGGATACCAGACCGGGATCGGTACGCCGAAGAAGCGCTGGCGCGAGATCAGCCAGTCGCCCGAGAGGCCGTTCACCCAGTTCTCGTAGCGGACACGCATGAACTCGGGGACGAAGCGCACCTCGCGGCCGAGCTCCAGCAGGCGCTCCTTGAGCGACGCGTCGCGAGCACCGTTGCTGATGTACCACTGGCGGGTCGAGACGATCTCGAGCGGCTTGTCGCCCTTCTCGAAGAACTTGACCTGGTGCGTGATCGGCCGGGAGTCGCCGATCATCTCCCCGGACTCCTTCAGCAGCGCCACGACAGCCTGCTTGGCCGAGAAGACGGTCTTGCCGGCGAGCTGCTGGTAGGCGGACCGACCGGTGTCGCTCGTGATCGCGGCAGGCGCCTCCGAGACGAGGCGGCCGTCGAAACCGATGATCGCGCGGTTGGGCAGGTCGAGTTCGCGCCACCAGACCACGTCGGTGATGTCGCCGAAGGTGCAGATCATCGCGATGCCCGAGCCCTTGTCCTTCTGCGCGAGGTGGTGCGCGAGCACTGGGACCTCCACGTCGAAGAGCGGCGTGCGGACGGTGGTGCCGAACAGCGCCTGGTAGCGCTCGTCGTCGGGATGGGCGACCAGGGCGACACAGGCGGGCAGCAGCTCCGGGCGGGTCGTTTCGATGACGACGTCCTCGCCGCCCTCGCGGTGGAAGCCCAGCCGGTGGTAGGCGCCGGGCTGGTCCTTGTCCTCGAGCTCGGCCTGCGCAACCGCGGTGCGGAAGGTGATGTCCCAGAGCGTCGGGGCCTGCGCCTGGTAGGCCTCGCCGCGGGCGAGAGTGCGCAGGAAGGCGCGCTGAGACGCGGCCTGCGACTCGTCGCCGATGGTGCGGTAGCTCTGCGACCAGTCCACCGAGAGCCCGAGCATCCGCCAGACGTCCTCGAACTGCTTCTCGTCCTCCACGGTGAGGCGCTCGCACAGCTCGATAAAATTGCGGCGCGAGATCGGCTTCTGAGCGGCCGCCTTGCTGCTCGCGGTGTCGCCGCCCTCGAACGGAGGCGTGAAGCCCGGCTCGTACGGGAGCGTCGGGTCGCAGCGCACTCCGTAGTAGTTCTGCACCCGGCGCTCGGTGGGCAGACCGTTGTCGTCCCAGCCCATCGGGTAGAAGACTTTCTTGCCGCGCATCCGCTGGAACCGAGCCACGACGTCGGTGTGCGTGTAGGAGAAGACGTGTCCGATGTGCAGCGAACCGGACGCGGTGGGCGGCGGTGTGTCGATCGAGTAGACGTCGTCCCGGGTGAGGCCGGTGCGGTCGAACCGGTAGGTCCCGTCGGTCTGCCAGCGCGGGCCCCAGTAGCCCTCTAATCCCTCGAGGGCGGGCTTCGCGGGGAGACGGTCGGCGAGGGTCATGATGCTCCGGTTCGCTGTGGGCGGCACCGTGTCGGTGGTGATGGTGCCTGGATGGGGGCTCCGGGGCGGGTCGCCCGTCGGCCGTGCCGATTCTAGCCGAGCGACGGGAGTGGGGTCAGCCGAGGACGGGCGCGAAACCGGCGCAGACAGGTGCGAGCGCCTCATCGAGGTACGGCACGAGCTCGCCGCGGGTCGGCCCGGCCGCGGCCCAGGCCTGCACCGCGGCGACCGCGGCTCCGATACTCGCGTAGGCGATGGCCCGGGCCAGGTGGGAGGGCAGCGGATGCGCGGTCCGCTCGTGCACGAAGCGCGCGATCACGGCCGCCTGGCGGGCGAGGCGAGAGAGGGCCGACGCCTGCAGCTCGTGCACGCTGCCGATCAGCTCCGACTGGGTGAGCACCCACGGCACGCTCGCCGGGCCGAAGCCGGAGCCGATGGCGAGGAGCGCGTCGCGGAGAGCAGCCATCACTCCGTCCTGGCAGCCGGCCTGAGCCAGGGCCTCGGGAAGCTCGGCCAGCCGGTCGTCGACCAGCACCCAGAACACGTCGCTCTTGGACTCGAAGTAGTTGAAGAACGTGTTGCGGGAGACTCCTGCGCGCTGGGCGATCTGCTCGATGGTCGTGCCCGCGTAGCTCCGCTCGACGAACAGGTCCAGGGCGGCGTCCTCGAGCATCGAGCGCGACGATGCGCGAGGCCGTCCGCGCTGCACTCCTGACACCATGACCTGCTCCTGCTCCACTTTCCCCGACGCGCTAGGATAGCGGCGGAAGACATCGACCCGGCCATCACCGGTGAGTCTCCGGAAGAACGGCGTCGGCTCCGGCCGGAGCCCAGTAGACCCGGACGGGTGCGGCCCGTAACAGCCGATCGAGTGGGAACGCGTCAGTGGACACTCCTCCGGGAGGGTCCGGCCGACCGGTCCAAGCGAGGTGGTACCGCGACCCGGCCCGGGGTCTGAGATCCGGGCGGGCCGTCCTCGTGCAGACCAGCAGCACTGCCAGGAGACCGCACGTGACCTACCCTCTGACCCCGCCCACCCCGCACGGAGCCGAGCCCGCCGAGGACTCCGCGTTCGGACGGGGGGTGACCCCGTCGCCGCGTTTCCCCGAGATCGAGGAGCGCGTCCTGGCCTACTGGAAGGCGGACGACACCTTCCAGGAGTCGATCCGCCAGCGTGAGGGCGCACCGGAATGGGTGTTCTACGACGGCCCCCCGTTCGCCAACGGCCTGCCGCACTACGGGCACCTGCTCACCGGCTACGCCAAGGACGTCTTCCCCCGCTTCGAGACGATGCGCGGGAAGCAGGTGCACCGCCGCTTCGGCTGGGACACGCACGGACTGCCCGCCGAGCTCGAGGCGGAGCGCCAGCTCGGCATCACCGATAAGTCGCAGATCGAGGAGATGGGCGTCGCGGCCTTCAACGCCGCCGCGAAGGAGTCGGTGCTGCGCTACACGGGGGAGTGGCAGGAGTACGTCACCCGCCAGGCGCGCTGGGTCGACTTCGATGACGACTACAAAACGCTGGATCCCTCCTTCATGGAGTCCGTGATCTGGGCGTTCAAGCAGCTGTACGACAAGGGCCTCGCCTACGAGGGCCACCGCGTGCTGCCGTACTGCTGGCGCGACCAGACTCCGCTCTCGAACCACGAGCTGCGGATGGACGACGACGTCTACGCGATGCGCCAGGACCAGACGGTCACCGTCACCTTCCCGCTGGTGGGCGAGACGGCGGAGGCGCTGCAGCTGACGGCGGTCCGCGCGCTCGCCTGGACGACGACGCCGTGGACACTGCCGACGAACCTCGCGCTCGCCGTGGGGCCGGACATCGAGTACGCCGTCGTTCCCGCCGGCCCGAACGGCGCTGCCGACGGCAAGGGTGAGCCGGAGGAGCGCGAGCTGTCGGCCGAGTACCTCCTCGCCATCGACCAGGTCGGCGCCTACGCGAAAGACCTCGGCTATCCCGATGCGGAGTCGGCCCTGGCCGCCGTCTCGCGCACGCACCGCGGCGCGGAGTTGGAGGGGATCAGCTACGACCGCCTCTGGGACCACTACGCCGACACCCGGGCCTGGGGCACGCAGAACGCGTGGCGCATCCTCGTCGCCGACTACGTGACCACCAGCGAGGGCACCGGCATCGTGCACCAGGCGCCCGCCTACGGCGAAGAGGACCAGAAGGTCTGTGAGGCGGCGGGCATCCCCGTCATCATCTCGGTGGACGACGGCGGCCGCTTTCTGCCGCAGATCAGCGAGGTCGCCGGCTTGCAGGTCTTCGACGCGAACAAGCCGCTCACGCAGCTGCTCCGTGCCGAGCACCGCCTGCTCCGCCAGGCGAGCTATGAGCACTCGTACCCGCATTGCTGGCGCTGCCGCAACCCGCTGATCTACAAGGCGGTCTCGAGCTGGTTCGTGCGCGTCACCGCGCTTCGCGACCGGATGGAAGAGCTCAACCAGGAGATCACCTGGGTGCCCGAGAACGTCAAGGACGGGCAATTCGGCAAGTGGCTGTCGGGGGCTCGCGACTGGTCGATCAGCCGCAATCGCTACTTCGGCTCACCGATCCCGGTCTGGAAGAGCGACGACCCCGAGTACCCGCGTATCGACGTCTACGGCTCCCTCGACGAGCTCGAGCGCGACTTCGGCGTGCGGCCAGAGGACCTGCACCGCCCGTACATCGACGACCTCACCCGCCCGAACCCCGACGACCCCACCGGCCGCTCGACGATGCGGCGCATCAGCGATGTGCTCGACGTCTGGTTCGACTCCGGATCGATGCCCTTCGCCCAGGTGCACTACCCGTTCGAGAACGCCGACTGGTTCGACACTCACAACCCGGCGGACTTCATCGTCGAGTACATCGGGCAGACCCGCGGCTGGTTCTACACGCTGCACGTGCTCTCCACCGCGCTCTTCGACCGACCGGCGTTCCGCAACGTGGTGAGCCACGGCATCGTGCTGGGCAATGACGGGCAGAAGATGTCGAAATCGCTGCGCAACTACCCCGACGTGGCGGAGGTCTTCGACCGAGACGGTTCGGACGCGATGCGCTGGTTCCTGATGTCGAGCCCGGTGCTGCGCGGCGGCAACCTCGTCGTCACCGAGGAGGGCATCCGCGAGGGCGTCCGCCAGGTGCTCCTGCCGCTGTGGAGCACCTGGTACTTCTTCTCCCTCTACGCCAACGCCTCGGCGGGAGGCGGCTACGAGGCGACCAGGCGCACCGACTCCGACGACGTGCTCGACCGCTACCTGCTGGCCAAGACTCGCGACCTCGTCGCGACCGTCACCGGCCACCTCGAGGCCCTCGACTCGACGCTCGCGGCCGCCGCACTGCGGGACTTCGCGGACGTCCTCACCAACTGGTACGTCCGGCGGTCCCGCGACCGCTTCTGGCGGGGAGTCGACGAGGAGGGACACGGGTCCGCGGCATTCGACACCCTCTTCACCGTCCTCGAGACCGTGTGCCGGGTGGCCGCGCCACTGCTCCCGCTCGTGAGCGAGCAGATCTGGCAGGGCCTCACCGGCGGCCGTAGCGTCCATCTGGCCGACTGGCCGGAGGCGGACGAGTTCCCCGCCGACGAGGTGCTCGTGCATGGGATGGACGCGGTGCGCGCGATCTCGTCGACCGCTCTCTCGCTGCGCAAGCAGGCCGGGCTCCGCGTCCGCCTACCGCTCGCGCGCCTGAGCGTCGTGATCGCGGACGCCGAGGAGCTCGCGCCCTTCGAGGCAATCCTCCGTGACGAGTTGAACGTGAAAGAGGTGTCGCTGGTGCCGCTCGTCGGCTCCAGCGCGGCCGACTACGGAGTCACCTCTCGGCTCGCGGTGAATGCGCGCGCCGCCGGTCCGCGCCTCGGCAAGGGCGTGCAGAGCGTGATCAGGGCCGCGAAGGCCGGCGATTGGAGCGAGACGGACGGCGTCGTCACCGCCGGTGGCGTCGAGCTGGTCCAGGGCGAGTACGAGCTCACGCTCGAGGTCGGCGGCTCGGCCGGCGATGATCGCGCCATCGCCCTGCTCCCGCGCGGCGGCTTCGTGCTGCTCGACACCGCGACCACGCCCGAGCTCGAGGCGGAGGGGCTCGCGCGCGACCTCATCCGCGCGGTGCAGGACGCCCGCAAGGCGGCCGGCCTCGAGGTCAGCGACCGGATCGTGTTGGACGTCGTGCTCGACGAGCCGAGCCTGCGGGCGCTCGAACCGCACGCGCTGTGGATCGCGGAGGAGACGCTCGCGACCGGCTGCGCGTTCACTCCGCTCACCACGGCGCTGGAGGGCGGCGAGGGCGCGATCGCGTTCGGCCCCGCCGGCACCGCCATCATCCGCGTCGAGAAGGTCGAGGCCGCCGATGTCTGATCCGCTCGAGACCGACGACGGCGATCGCGCAGCCGCCGACGCCGTCTACGCGGCGCTCCTCGAGCGCCTGGGCGAGGCGAGCATCCGGCCGCGCCTCGCGCCGACCCGCCGCGCCGTCGAGATCCTCGGTGACCCGCAACGGGCCTACCCGGTCATCCAGATCGCGGGCACCAACGGCAAGACCTCGACCAGCCGGATGATCGAGAGCCTCCTGCGCGCCCACGGGCTGCGGGTGGGGCTGTTCACCAGTCCGCACCTCGAGCGCTTCAACGAGCGGATCGTGATCGACGGCGAGCCGATCTCTGACCGCCGGCTCGCCGACAACTGGCAGGACGTCGAGCCGTACCTGCGGATGACCGATGCCGAGCTCGCCGAGCAGGGCGAGGCGCCGCTGTCGTTCTTCGAGGCGATCACCGTCCTGGCCTACGCCGCCTTCGCCGACACCCCGGTGGACGTCGCCGTGGTCGAGGTGGGCATGGGCGGCGAGTGGGATTCGACGACCGTCGCCGACGCGCAGGTCGCCGTCTTCACGCCGATAGCCCTCGACCACATGGAGCGCCTCGGCTCGAGCATAGAGGAGATCGCACGGACGAAGTCGGGCATCGTGAAGCCGCTGGCGTCCGTGGTCTCGGCGAAGCAGGTCCCGGAGGCGGAGGCGGTGCTGCGGCAGGCGGCCGAGGCCACCGAATCCTCGATCGTCGTCGAGGGGGCGGATTTCGACGTCGACTCGACGACCGTCGCGGTCGGCGGGCAGGTCGTCACCGTTCGCGGACTGGTCAGCACCTACGAGCAGCTCCTGCTGCCGATCTTCGGCGACCACCAGGCCGAGAACGCGGCCGTCGCCGTCGCCGCCGTCGAGACCTTCCTCGGCGGCGGCACACAAGAACTCACCGGCGACGTCCTCGACGAGGGCTTCGCCGCCGCGACCTCTCCGGGCCGCCTCCAGCTCGTCGGCCTCGCACCGCGCACGATCGTGGACGCCGCTCACAATCCGCATGGCGCGGCATCGCTCGCCGCCGCGCTCGGCCGCTACTTCGACTTCGACCGCGTCACCGCCGTCCTCGGCGTCCTCGCCGAGAAGGACGCCGAGGGGATCCTCCGGGAGCTGCGACCGGTCGTGGACGAGCTGATCGTGACGACCGCACCGAGTGGGCGCGCGATGCCCGCCGACCAGCTCGCGGCCCTGGCCCGGACGGTGTTCCCGGAGGAGGCGGTCCGCGTCGCGGACGATCCGTTGGGCGCGCTCACCGCCGGTCGCGTCCTCGCGGCGCGCACCGAGAAGGGCGCGCTCCTGGTCACCGGCTCGATCACTCTCGTCGGTCGCACAATCACCGCCGCGCGCGACGAGAACTGGCTCGGCTCGTGAGGGCCGGTCGGCCCCGCCGCACCCGGACGGTCCGCGAGAGCCTCGGCTCGATCATCCTCGGCTTCGAGGCGGTCATCGTCTTCCTCGCCACGCTCGTCGCCTTCGGGCTGAAGGCCGCCGATCCCGTCGTCGTGCTGGTCGGCGGAGCGGTGGTCTGCCTCGCTCTCGTCGCGACGCTGGGTCTGCTGAACCGCCCGGTCGGCTTCCGCATCGGCTGGCTGCTGCAGTTCGTTATCGTGGCCTCGGGCCTACTGGTCCCGATCATGTACGTCATCGGCGCCGCGTTCGTGGCGCTGTGGACCTACTGCATGGTCACCGGCACCCGCCTAGACGCTCAGACCCGACACGACATCGAGACGGGGAGGGCGGCGGAGCCCACCGACCCCATCGACCCCACCGAAGGAGACCGCTGAATCATGGCCACCCAGGAGACTCTCGTCCTCGTCAAGCCCGACGGCGTCGCCCGCAACCTCACTGGCGAGATCCTGCGCCGCATCGAGGCGAAGGGATACTCCCTCGTCGACGTGAAGCTCGTCGAGGCAGACCGTGCGCTGCTCGCCGCGCACTACGCCGAGCACGAGGGCAAGCCGTTCTACGAGCCCCTCGTCGAGTTCATGGAGAGCGGACCGATCGTCGCCCTCCGCATCGCCGGTGACCGCGTCATCGAAGGGTTCCGCGCTCTCGCCGGCACCACCGACCCGACCACCGCTGCGCCCGGCACCATCCGCGGTGATCTCGGCCGCGACTGGGGACTGAAGGTGCAGCAGAACCTCGTGCACGGCTCCGACTCCGAGGAGTCGGCCGCGCGCGAGCTCGGCCTCTGGTTCGCCTGACCTCAGGTGTGCTCCACCCGCGGTGTGCTCGATCCGATCGACCGCCTGCCTCTGACGGGAGTCGTCAGAGGTAGGCGAGCACGTCGAGGCGCACCTGCGCGATCACCGCGATCAGCAGGTAGCAGATCAGCGTGATGAACCCGCTCCAGCCGTAGGCGGCGCCGGCGACTCGGCGCACTCCGGCCGGCACCGGGTACACGCCCTCGCGGAGATTCCGGAGCGTCACCAGCCAGAAGCCGGGGATGACGACCGCCCAGGTGAGCATGCACCAGGGGCAGAGCGTCCCGAGCGCGAAGATGCTCGTCGCGACGAGCCAGCCGACGAACACGAGGGCCAGCAGGAACCCGAGGTTGAAGAACGCCCAGAACCAGCGATCGAACCGGGCGCCCGCAAGCAGACCGGCGCCCACCACGATCGGCGCAATCCACGTTGCGAGGCCGATGAGCGGGTTCGGGAAGCCGAAGACCGCCCCCTGCGCCGAGGTCAGGTTCGCGCTGCACTGCACCAGCAGGCTGAAGTCGCAGCCCAGGCTTGCACCGGGGTCCGTGAGCGCCGCGAACTTGTCAAGGGTGAGAGCGAAGGCGGCGGTCCAGCCGATCACGCCCAGGACGATCAGCAGGACGGCGAAGGTGACGGGGCGCTGCTGGGAGGGGGCGTCGCGCACCCCGAGATCGCTGGACACCGGGGGATTATGACACGCGTCGGACCAGCGCCTCTGGGAATGCGTGCGATAATCGGAGCCGTCGGTCCGGGAGATCCCGCATCGACGCGAAGAAGGTTTACCGGGCGAGTACCGGGCCACAGGAGATCGCCAGCGTTCCGCGAATGGACGCGCCGGATCTCCGCTCCGCCGGGAGACGACCGCAGGTCGCACCGCGGGGGAGCGCGTGTCGGATAGTCAGTTCCGAGAGTGCAGCTGCAACCGGAGTCACGCGCCACGAGAGCGACGGGACCGGGGGAGCGGAAGGATTCGCGTCGGGCTGAGGCCCCTCGCACGAGAGAAGCATCCGGGAAGACGACGCGGCGGACGACCCGGCCGAGGAGTGCACCAGGAATGGTGGAAGACAACAGTACGAGCGGATCCGATCCGGACCGCGACGAGCCCCGCAGCGGGGCCAGGAAGATCAGCCGCCTCTTCGGTGGCCGCCGGGCCACCCGGCGGACCGAGTCGAGCGCGCCAGTGACAGGGGAGACGATCATCGACAGCAACGAGACCGACCGGACCGCGATCGCGGGCGTCGGGCAGCCCGAATCGGGCAGTGCCGACCAGCCCGACACCGGAAGTGCCGACCAGCCCGACGCCGGAGGCGGGGTTGCCGCCGAGACCGGGAGTGCCGACCAGGACGGCAGCGCCGTTCAGGCGGGCGAGCCGTCAACGTCGACGGGCGCGGTGTTCGCTGATGCCCCGGCTCAGACCGCGGCGGCCGATCAGGAGGAGCCACGACGTCCCGCCCTGCCGAGTCCGTCGCTCCTGTTCCAGGCGCCGGTCCTCCCCGACTACGTCGAACTGGCCCCGCTGCCGCCCCGCGGTGCACCGCTGGGCGTTGAGGAGGAGCGCGAGCGTCCCTCCGAGGAGCAGGGCTCCGTTCGCCGCCGCTCGCGCCGTCGCAGCGGCGAAAGTGAGCGCTCGGGGTCCAATGACCCGGAGAACACCGTGGTCCGGGTCCGCCAGCCGCGCGAGCAGCGCGAGACGCGCGAGCCCGAACTCATCACCGAGCCTCAGCGGATCAAGGGCTCCACTCGCCTCGAGGCGAAGAAGCAGCGCCGCCGCGATGGCCGCGACGCCGGCCGCCGGCGCACGGTGGTCACCGAGTCCGAGTTCCTCGCCCGCCGCGAGGCCGTGGACCGTGTCATGGTGGTCCGCTCGAAGGAGGACAGCATCCGCATCGGCGTGCTGGAGGACGGTGTGCTCGCCGAGCACTACGTCGCCCGCTCGCAGGAGGCGTCGCTGATCGGCAACGTCTACCTCGGTCGCGTGCAGAATGTCCTGCCCAGCATGGAGGCCGCCTTCGTCGACATCGGACGTGGTCGCAACGCCGTGCTCTACTCCGGCGAGGTCGACTGGGACGCCGCGAACAACGCCGGTGGCCCGCGTCGCATCGAGCTGGCGCTCAAGCCCGGCGACCGCGTCCTCGTGCAGGTCTCGAAGGACCCCGTCGGCCACAAGGGCGCCCGGCTCACGAGCCAGATCTCCCTCCCCGGCCGCTACCTCGTCTACGTGCCCAACGGCTCGATGAACGGCATCTCGCGCAAGCTGCCCGACACGGAGCGCGCGCGCCTCAAGAAGATCCTGAAGGAGGTGCTCCCCGAGAACGTGGGCGTCATCGTGCGCACCGCCGCCGAGGGCGCCACGGAGGAGCAGCTGACCGTCGACGTCGAGCGCTTGACCGCGCAGTGGACCGCCCTCAGCACAAAGGCCGCAACCGGGCAGGCTCCCGCCCTCCTGCACAGCGAGCCCGACCTCCTGATCAAGATCGTCCGCGACGTCTTCAACGAGGACTTCGAGAAGATGGTGATCGCCGGCGAGGACGCCCGCGAGACCATCGAGCTCTACCTCAGCCAGGTCGCCCCCGACCTGCTCGAGCGTGTCGAGATCTATACCGGCGAGAAGGACGCGTTCGACGAGTTCCGGATCACCGAGCAGATCGAGAAGGCGCTGGAGCGCAAGGTCTGGTTGCCCAGCGGCGGCTCGCTCGTGATCGACCGCACCGAGGCGATGACGGTGGTGGACGTGAACACCGGCAAGTTCGTCGGCTCGGGCGGCAACCTCGAGGAGACCGTCACCAAGAACAACCTGGAGGCGGCCGAGGAGATCGTCCGTCAGCTGCGCCTGCGCGACATCGGCGGCATCATCGTCGTCGACTTCATCGACATGGTGCTCGAGTCCAACCGCGACCTCGTGCTCCGCCGTCTGGTCGAGTGCCTCAGCCGCGATCGCACCAAGCACCAGGTGGCCGAGGTCACCTCGCTCGGCCTTGTCCAGATGACCCGCAAGAAGTTGGGCCTGGGCCTGCTCGAGACCTTCAGCGAGAACTGCGAGGTCTGTGCCGGACGGGGCGTCATCGTCCATCACGACCCGGTCCTCAAGCACCGCTCCACCGCCGCTCCGCAGCAGGAGCAGCGCCGCCGCGGCAAGGGTGGCGAGCAGCAGCCCGCCGCCTCGGGCCGCTCGAACGGCGCGCAGAACGGCCAGGGCGCCTCGGCGACCAAGGCTGTGAGCACCCACGCCATCACCGACGACGCGAAGAACGCGCTCGCGCAGATCGCCGCGAGCACCATCCAGCCCCAGGCCGTGCGCCAGGCGGCGGAGGTGGCCGCGACACTTGTCGAGGACGCCACGGACGCGGTCGCGGCGGAGGCACCCGAGGAGATCACCGAGATCGCGCAGGAGCAGCCGACCGAGTCCAGTCGTCGCGGCGAGCGTCCCGCCCGGGGTGAGCGCCGCCGTCGCAGCCGCGATCGCGAGCCGCGCCCGGAGGTCGCCGAGGCGCCCGAGGCGCCGATCGAGGTCCCCGTCGAGGAGGAGGCCGCGCCGGCCGCTGCCGCGCCGATCCTCGATATCCCGATCGCTCCGCTCACGCCCCCGCGCCGGGTCCGCAGCGAGGTGGCCGAGCACCTGCTCGACTCCGTACTCGATGCGCTGCCTGCCCCGAAGCAGCCCGGTCAGGGCCGCGCCAGGAGCCGACGCGTCACCACGGCGGCCCTCACCGGAGTCGTGGTCATCCCCGAGCAGACCCCGCGCCGCGCCGACCAGTAGCGCGACGTGGCATCAGGAGGGCTCGGTAGTCGGCGACAGCCGACGCCGGGCCCTTTCGGCGTCCCGGTCGCGCCCACGGACGCGGAGCCCGCTCTCGCGCAGCCGCTCGACCAGCTCCCGCGCGCTGACCGTCACCGCTCCGGCGGCGACGAACTCGTCGATCCGCTCCTCGGGCACGTCGTAGTGATCCAGATCGAAGCCGCGCTCGGACACGCCGAGGCGGCGCGCGAAGTCGTGCAGCTCCTCCAGGGAGGCGTCGCTGACCAGGTGCGCCCAAAGCCGACCGTGGGCCGGCCAGCGCGCGGTATCCACGAGGATGGCCATTCCCCCATCGTAGGCGGCGCGCCGTCCGTTCATCCGTGTCGCGCTCGACTATCGTGACGGGGTCGCCGGTCGGGCGGACGCGGCTCCAGGGCTGTGCGCGTTTGACCGTGGAGCACGGATCCCGTACTCTTGACCGTTGGTGTGGCGCGCTCCATGTGCTCACGCAGATTTCCGTTGTCGCTCGGCCCCTCGCGGGGCGCGGGCCGCGGTGCCGGTTCCCTCGTGTCGTGAGGAGACGGGTACGAACCGGAAGACCGGGGCTCAGCCCCGTCCCTACAAGCCCCGGACGAGGCCTCCGCTCCGTCCAGATGAGAAACAGGTACGAGAAGTGGTTTACGCAGTTGTGCGCGCCGGCGGTCGGCAGGAGAAGGTCGAGGTCGGCACCATCGTGACGATGGACCGGGTCAAGGCCGACAAGAACGGCACCGTGCAGCTTCCTGCCGTGCTGCTCGTCGACGGCGAGTCGATCACCTCGGACGCGGCGACCCTCGCGGGCGTCACCGTCACCGCCGAGGTGCTCGAGGACCTCCGCGGTCCGAAGATCATCATCCAGAAGTTCAAGAACAAGACCGGTTACAAGAAGCGCCAGGGGCACCGTCAGGACCTCACGCGCGTCAAGGTCACCGGCATCAAGTAGTCCTGCACAAGAATTGAGCTGACCTGCCGGGCGAGCCATCGCTCAGCGGGGGATCAGCACGGGGCTGCGGCCCCCGGTCTCGAGGAGATGAGAAATGGCACACAAGAAGGGCGCGAGTTCCACTCGCAACGGTCGCGACTCGAACGCGCAGCGTCTCGGCGTCAAGCGCTTCGGCGGCCAGGTCGTGAACGCGGGCGAGATCATCGTCCGCCAGCGCGGCACGCACTTCCACCCCGGCGCGAATGTCGGACGCGGTGGCGACGACACTCTGTTCGCCCTCTCGGCGGGTGCTGTCGAGTTCGGCAGCAAGGGTGGCCGCAAGGTCGTCAACATCGTGGCGGCCGCCCAGTAGGGTCGACCTCCTCGGCCGCACAGGCACAGGACGCAAGGGGCGGGCTTCGGCTCGCCCCTTGCGCGTTTCTCGGGGCGCAGCCCCTCGGCGTCGGCATCTCGGCGCCCCTCGCACTCACGGACGGATTCACATCATGGTCACCTTCGTCGACAACGTCACGCTGCATCTGCGTGCCGGCCACGGCGGCAATGGCTGCGTCTCCGTCCGCCGCGAGAAGTTCAAACCGCTCGCCGGGCCCGACGGCGGCAACGGCGGTCACGGCGGCGACATCGTCCTCGTCGCCGACCCGCAGACGACGACACTGCTCGCCTACCACCGCCATCCGCACCGCAGCTCCGACAACGGCGGCCCCGGCATGGGCGACCACCGCGCAGGGGGCAACGGCGAGCTCCTGGAACTGCCCGTCCCGGTCGGCACAGTCGTGAAGTCGTCCGCCGGCGACGAGCTGATCGACATGGACGAGCCGGGCGTGCGGTTCGTCATCGCTCCGGGCGGGCAGGGCGGGCTCGGCAACGCGTCGCTGGCGACCACCAAGCGCAAGGCCCCCGGCTTCGCGCTGCTGGGAACGCCGGGTTGGGAGGGCGATGTCGTCCTTGAGCTGAAGACCGTCGCCGATGTGGCGCTGGTCGGATTCCCGTCGGCGGGCAAGTCGAGCCTGGTCGCGGCCATCTCGGCGGCCAAGCCCAAGATCGCCGACTACCCCTTCACTACCCTCGCCCCGAATCTCGGCGTGGTTCAGGCGGGGGAGTCGCGATTCACCGTCGCGGACGTCCCCGGATTGATCGAGGGTGCGAGCGAGGGCAAGGGCCTAGGCCTGGAGTTCCTGCGCCACGTCGAGCGTTGCACCGCGCTCGTCCACGTGCTCGACTGCGCCACGCTCGAGCCCGGCCGCGACCCGCTGACGGACCTCGACATCATCCTGGGCGAGCTCGCGGCGTACCCCGTCGGCGACGGACAGGTTCCCCTGATCGAGCGCCCGCAGTTGATCGCCCTCAACAAGGTCGACGTTCCCGAGGCCCACGAACTGGCCGACTTCGTCCGGGCCGACCTCGAGAGCCGCGGCTACCGCGTGTTCGAGATCTCGGCGGTCAGCCACTCCGGGCTCCGTCAGCTCACCTTCGCCCTCGCTGAGATCGTCGAGAAGCACCGCCTGGAGCTTGCCGCCGTGCCGCGGGCCGAGCGGATCACGATCCGACCCCGCGCCGTGGACGAGAAAGACTTCGAGATCAAGGTCGAGGGCGGCTCGTACGGCAACGTCTACCGCGTGCTCGGCACGAAGCCCGTGCGCTGGGTCGCCCAGACCGACTTCACGAACGACGAGGCGGTCGGCTTCCTCGCCGACCGTCTGGCCAAGCTCGGAGTCGAGAACGGCCTGTTCACGGCGGGTGCGGTCGCCGGCTCCACGGTCGTCATCGGCCCAGGCGACGGCGTCGTCTTCGACTGGGAGCCCACCCTCACCTCGACGGCCGAGCTCATCACAGCGCCCCGTGGCACCGATGTCCGCCTGGACGAGAACCGGCGCAAGACCCGCAACGAGCGCCGCGAGGACTACTTCGAGCGGATGGACGCCAAGGCCCAGGCCCGGGCCGAACTCGAACGCGAGCGGCAGGGCGGCGTCTGGCGCGTCGCCGATGAGGACGACGGCACGGAGCACAACGAGCAGAGCTGACCCTGCCCTCGGGGTCGTCTGCGCCTACACTGGCCGGATGCCGCAGACGACCCCCGCCAGCAGTGCGCTGACCGAGCGGTTCGCCGCCTCCCGTGCAGCATCGCGCTCCCTCCGCAGCGCGACGACCGACCTCAAGAACCGGGCGCTGCTTGCTCTGGCCGACGCGCTGCGCGCCAGCGCCGAACGAGTCGCGCCGGCGAACGAGCTCGACCTCCAGCGCGGTCGGGAGAGCGGGATGAGCGCGGGACTGCAGGACCGCCTCCGCCTCGACGCCGCGCGCCTGGGCTCTCTCGCCGACGCCGTCGTCGCGGTCGCCGGGCTCACCGATCCGGTCGGGCAGACGGTGCGGGGAGCGAACCTGCCCAACGGAGCCTCGCTGACGCAGGTGCGCGTGCCCTTCGGAGTGGTCGGAGCGATCTACGAGGCCCGGCCCAACGTCACCATCGACATCGCCGCGCTCGCGCTCAAGAGCGGCAACGCCGTTGTCCTGCGCGGGGGCACCGCCGCCGAGAACACGAACCGCGTCCTGGTCGAGCTGCTTCAGGAGGCGGTCGCCTCGGTGGGGCTTCCGGCCGAGCTGATCCAGAGCGTCGATGACCACGGCCGTGAAGGCGCAAAGGCGCTGATGCGCGCGCGGGGCTTTGTCGACGTGCTGGTGCCGAGGGGGAGCGCGGGGCTGATCGAATCCGTGGTGACGGAGTCGACGGTCCCCGTGATCGAGACGGGCGCCGGAGTGGTCCACGTCTTCCTCGATGCCAGCGCCGATGAGCAGTGGGCCCTCGACATCGTGCACAACGCGAAGGTCCAGCGCCCGAGCACCTGCAATGCCCTCGAGACCCTCCTCGTGCACCAGGACGCGGCGGAGCGCCTGCTGCCGCCGGTGCTCGGACGCCTCGCTGAGGCGGGCGTGACTGTGCACGGGGACGAGCGCGTCGTGGCTCTCTGGCCGGATGCCGTTCCGGCCACCGAGGAGGACTGGTCGGCCGAGTACTATTCGCTCGACCTCGCGGTCGCTGTGGTCGACGACCTCGATGCGGCGATGGCCCACATCGACCGCTACTCGACGCACCACACCGAGTCGATCGTGACCGAAGACCTCCGCAGCGCCGAGCGCTTCCTCGCTGAGGTCGACTCGGCCGTCGTGATGGTCAACGCGTCGACCCGCTTCACCGACGGCGGAGAGTTCGGCTTCGGCGCCGAGGTCGGCATCTCGACCCAGAAGCTCCACGCGCGGGGCCCGATGGGCCTGGCCGAGCTGACCAGCACGAAGTGGTTGTTGCGCGGCTCCGGTCAGATTCGCCCCTGACCGACGCGGACGATTCGGCGCCCCGCGGCGTCCGGGTAGACTCGACGAAGCCCCGCCGGGGCGACCACGACCTCCAAGGAGCACTGCATGTCCCTCGCGACGACCGTCCTCGCCGAAGCAGCGGCCCATGCGGAGCTGCCGTTCCCCCCGATCGTCTTCGGGCTGATCGCCGCCGTCGCCTTCACGGCGCTCGGCTTCGTCACCTGGAGCTACCGCGATGTCGCGAACCGCCACTCGCACAAGACGGGTGCGGGCTCGAACGACCAGCACGGTCACGGTCACTAGGCGGGGAGCCCAGCGATCGTGACGTCCGCCGCGAGCGGAGGCCCGCGGCGTCCCCGTATCGGCGTGATGGGCGGCACCTTCGACCCGATCCACCACGGCCACCTGGTCGCCGCGTCCGAGGTGGCCCAATCGTTCGACTTGGACGAGGTCGTCTTCGTCCCCACCGGTCAGCCGTGGCACAAGAAGACAGTCACCTCGGCGGAGCACCGCTACCTGATGACGGTCATCGCCACCGCATCGAACCCGAGCTTCACGGTCAGCCGCGTCGACGTCGATCGGGTCGGGACGACCTATACGATCGATACCCTGCGCGATATCCACACCGCGCATCCGGACGCCGAGCTCTTCTTCATCACCGGCGCGGACGCGGTCGCGCAGATCCTCAGCTGGAAGGATTACGACGAGTTGTGGGAGCTGGCTCACTTCGTCGCCGTCAGCCGACCGGGGCACGTCCTCAACGTTTCGGGATTGCCGGCCCAGGACGTATCCTTGTTGGAGATTCCGGCACTAGCGATTTCCTCGACGGACTGTCGGAGCCGCGTGAACCGGGGTCATCCGGTCTGGTACCTGGTTCCCGACGGTGTCGTCCAGTACATCTCGAAGCACCACCTGTATCGGAGTACGTCATGACAGTTCAGCCCGAGGAGAAGCCGCTCACCCGGCGCGAGATCCGCGAGCGCGAGAGGCGCGAGGCCGGCGCGGCCCCTGCTGCCGTCGCTGCGACGACCTCTCGTCGAGCTGCCACGGCCTCCGTCACCACCGCCGGCGACATGCCTGTGCTCACTCCGACTCAGGCCCTGAGGATCACACCCGTCGACCCGGGCCCGGCGAGCGAACCCGACCTGCGTACCTCCTCGACGGAGATCGTCGCCACCGAGAATGCGACCGGCCGGCCGCTGACCCGTCGCGAGCTGCGCGCCCTGCTGGCGCAGCAGCAGGCCGCGAAGGTTGCGGCGACGCCGGAGGCCGAGCCGTCAGCTCTCGCCGGTCGGGAGCGGTCCAGCGAGGTCGAGGGCGCGCTCGAGCGCGCGTCGGCGCTTCCGCCGACGGGCGCAGTGGCCGTGGTCGAGGCCGCCGACGAGTCGCGCGACGCCGAGCCGGTCCCCGAAATCGAGGACGCCGCCACGGAGGGGGGCGTGCCCGAGGCCGCCGAGACGGCTGCGCCGCTCGAGGAGTCGGAGGCGTCCGAGGATGCCGCGCCTCCTTCGACCGAGTCCGATGACCCCGCGCCCGAGGAGCCGACGGCGACCAGCGGGCTCGAGGAGTCGGCCGGTGCGTCGTCCTCGTCCGACACGCCGGAGGAGCAGGACGGGCCGGCGCCTGCGGAGGAGCCGGAGCCTGCGGGTCAGACCGTGGATGAACCCGCGCCAGAGCCCGAGCAGCCGCATCTCAACACCGCCCTGTTCGCCTCTGTCGGCGGCTCGCTCGACATCGTCGACGAGAAGGCGACCGAGATCACCGGCAGCTTCGAACCGCCGATCGAGCACCTCGCCATCACCGAGGAGTTGGACAGCAAGTCGAAGGAGGAGGTGGACGCCTCGTTCGACTCCCTCATTGCGAGCGGAGTCGCCGCCACCGGCGCCGTCACGACGACCAACGCGCTGATCCTGCCGACCACCGGCCCCGCCACCTCCATCGGAACCGACTCAGGCGAGATCCTCGTCACCGGATCGTTCGACCTCCCGCGAAGCCTCGGCTCCACGGGGCAGCACCCGAACCTCTACGACTCGCCCGACGTCGACCGCTACGTCGACCGCATCGACCGCGAGCAGCCCGCTGGCGAGTCCGAGCCGGTCCGTGCCTCCAGCGCCGTGTCGACTCACGCCGCGGGAACCTCCATGATCGCGCCGCAGAAACGCGCCGGCATCAGCGTCCCGGTAGTTCTCGCGATCACCGCCGCCGTCCTCCTGGTCGCCTCGATCGCGCTGTTCATCGGTGGCTTCGTGCTCAACATCTTCTGACCTCCACCACCAACACTGAAGGCTTCATGACTGCTACCGACTCCGCCCGCGCCCTGCTCCAGCTCGCGGCCACCGCCGCCGACTCCAAGGGCGGAGAGGACCTCGTCGCCCTCGATGTCTCGGGACCGCTGCCGCTCGTCGACATCTTCCTCCTCGCCACCGGCCGCTCCGAGCGAAACGTGGTCGCCATTGCGAACGAGGTGGAGGATCGCCTGAACGAGTCCGGTGCCAAGCTCCTGCGTCGCGAGGGCCGTGCGGAGGGGCGGTGGATCCTGCTCGACTTCGGAGACCTGGTCGTGCACGTCTTCCACGAAGAGGACCGGATGTACTACTCGCTGGAGCGCCTGTGGAAGGACTGCCCGACGGTGCCGTTCACGATCGATCGGACGGCCGCCGTCGAGGCGACGACGCCCTCGACCTGACGAACACGCCCGGCGACAGCGGTCGATTTCCCTTCGCGCCGTTCATGTTGTAATTTATTCGAGTTGCTTCCGCCGGGCGGAAAAGGCAGCAAAAACGGTCGATCACGATCCTCGATCGAGTAGAAATCGTACGGCGTACGGGTCCGTGGCGCAGCTGGTAGCGCACCTGCATGGCATGCAGGGGGTCAGGGGTTCGAATCCCCTCGGATCCACCGAACAGGTCCGCACTCCTCCGGGAGTGCGGACCTTCGTCGTATCCGGGGCGACCCGCTCGGTTGGGCTCCGTTCGGATCCCTCCCCGTCAGGTCACCCCGTCAGGTCACCCCGTCGGGCAGGCTCGTCATGCTGCGCCGTTAGGCCGCCCGCGGTCCCACCGGCTCCACGTGGGCACCGCAGCCGGTCAGGAACGTTGAGAGTTCCCCCCAGGCGTTGTCCGCGATGGTGGTGTGGGGACGCCGCGCGAGGTCGGCCAGTGCATCCGTCAGCTCCTCCGCGCCGGTGACGATTCGGGTCCGCGCCGAGCCGGCGCCCTGCCATGCGGGAGCGTAGGTCGTGACGTCCGGGTGGCTGTAGAGGACCGCGGTATCGAACCACGGAGTCGGCAGTCCCTGCTCGGCGAGGTGGTCCTTCAAGCGGGCAGCCTGTGTCCGGACGTGCAGGGCGGGGACCCGGTGCTCGAGGTGCGTCCTGACCGTCCACTGCGCCGCGGTGTCCGGAGCGATCTGGACGGCGAATGCATCGGGCAGCGCGTCCTCGTCCATGAGCACGCCGTAGGACGGGTGCACGGTACCGGGCCGAACGCCGTCGAAGACCACCCCCTGCCAGTACTTGGCCTCGATGATGATCGCTCCGTGCCGGGTCAGCAGGAGGTGATCGATCTGGGCGAGGAAGCGCCGCGTCGTTCGGGCATCAGCCGGCACGAAGACGACATTAGTAGCGAGCAGGCCGGACAAACCCGCCGCCAGGCAGGCCTCGCGGATCAACCGGTGCGAGACGGCCTCTCCCTTCCAGGTCTTCGCGAGTGCTCTCCGACTCTGCTCGGCCTCCTCACGCACCGTCTGGAGCTCGACCCGCCTCTCCTCGAGCTCCGCCTCGTGCGTGCGGGACACAGCGTCGAGATGATCCCGGTGGCCCTGCTGGAGCTGCGCGGAGGAGCGCTCGTTCTCCTCCGCGGCTCTGCGCGCGTCGACCGCCGCCGCCGCACGCCGCCTTCGTCCGAGCAGAATCGTGATCACGAGGGTCAGGGTCAGCACGGCCGTTACGGCCCAGGGCAGTGTCTCGTTCATGCCGCCAGGCAATCACGGACCACCGACCACGCGCCCGTGGCGCTCGATAACGCGCCGACCCGGCGGATCGGCCCGGCGGCATCCTCGCCACCTTCACGCGGGCCGTGCGGGTGACGCCCTCCACGCCGTCGAGACCGAGCACCGCGCTGGGCGCCCCTACCCTGGACACATGTCCACTCTGCGCGACGTCCACGCCGTCATCGATCGTCTCTGGCCCGAGGCGGCTGCCGAGAGCTGGGACGCTCCCGGACTGGTGACGGGTGACCCCGCCGCCTCCGTCGAACGCATTCTGCTGACCGTCGATGTCGTCTCGGACACCGTCGCCGAAGCGGTCGACGGCGGCTTCCAGCTGCTGATCGCGCACCACCCGCTGCTGTTGCGCGGAGTCACCTCGATTGCGGAGGACGGCTACAAGGGGCGCCTGCTCGCCGAGCTGATCCGCAGCGGCTGCGCCCTCGTGTCGGCCCACACGAACGCCGACATCGTGACCGACGGCGTCTCGGATGTCATCGCAACGCGGCTCGGCCTGACCGGCGCCACACCGCTGATCCCCGGCTCCGACCCCTCCGTCGGGCTGGGGCGTGTCGGCGACCTGCCGGAGGAGGTCACCCTCGGCCGTCTCGCCGCGGCGGTCGCCGACCTCCTGCCCGCCACGGCCGGGGGAGTGCGGGTCGCGGGCGGCTACGAGAGCCCGGTGCGCCGCGTCTCGCTCTGCGCAGGAGCGGGGGACTCGCTCCTGGACGCCCCCGCGGTCCGCACGAGCGACGTCTTCATCACCGCCGACCTCCGGCACCACCCGGCCTCGGAGGCCCGTGAGAAGGCTCTGCACGGGACAGGCCCCGCGCTCATCGACGTCTCGCACTGGGCGAGTGAGTGGCTGTGGCTCGACGTCGCCGCGGCCGCTCTGCGCGAGGCCCTCCCCACGGTAACCGTCGAGGTGAGCGAGACCCGTACCGACCCGTGGGATTTCGCGATCGTGCACTGAGCTGCCGCGGGCACGGGAGAATGGACGCGGCGCGCCCACCCTGCGTGCCGGGAACGAGGACCGCCACGTGAAAGCCAGCCCCGCACACCAGCGCGAACTCCTGACTCTGGCGAGTCTGGACACGAGGGGCGCACAGCTGCGCCACGCGCTCGCGACGCTTCCGCAGATCGCGCGGATCCAGGCGATGCAGGCCCGTGACAACGAGACCCGTCGCGGCCTCGCCGAGCGCACCGGGCGCCTCGAAGATGTGCGCACCGAACTCGGCCGCATCGAGTCTGACGTCAGCGTCGTCGAGAAGCGCCTCACGCGCGACCGGGACCGCCTGCAGACCGCATCTGCCGCGAAGGACATCGCCGCGCTCGAGAGCGAGATCTCCTCCTTGGTGAAACGCCGGGGCGACCTGGAGGACATCGAGCTGACGCTGATGGAGCGCATCGAGGGCATCGAAGCCGAGGTCGCCGCCGCTCGAACCGAGCGCGACGAGGTCGTCGCCTCGCTCACCACTCTCGCCGAGGAGCGCGACGCGCAGGCCGAGAAGCTCCGCGACAAGCAGGAGGCGCTGGCCCGCGACCGCGCCGATCTCGTCACGACACTCCCGGAGGATCTCGTCGAGCTCTACGACAAGCAGCGCGCCCGCTATGGCGTCGGAGCGGCACTGCTGCGCGGCAAGGTGTCCGAGGGCAGCGGAGTCGCGCTCACCGAGTCGGATCTGTCCTGGATCCGCGCTTCTGCACCGGACGAGGTCGTCCTCTGCCCCGATAGCGGCTGCATCCTGGTGCGCGGCGAAGAGTCGACGCTCGCCTGAGCCGTACACTGGACGGGCGAACGGGTCGGCAAGACGGTCGCGTCACCGCGGCGAGAGCCCGGTGCCGAGGAACGTCCGGGCTCCGCAGAGCAGGGCGGTGGGTAACACCCACCCGGGGCGACCCGCGAGACAGTGCCACAGAGAACAGACCGCCGCAGGCTTCGGTCGGCGGTAAGGGTGAAACGGTGGTGTAAGAGACCACCAGGGGCCGGAGTGATCCGGTCCGCTCGGTAAACCTCGCCCGGAGCAAGGTCAGACAGAGGACGATGCGGCTGCTCGTCGGGTCCTCGGGTAGACCGCTGGAGGGTCACGGCAACGTGGCTCCGAGAGAGATGGCCGTCCAGCGCCCGCCGAGAGGCGCGGCGTGAACAGAACCCGGCGTATCAGCCGACCCCTTCGCCATGAGATGCCCCGCCCCGGCGGGGCATCTCATGCCCGTGCCGCCTTCCGCGTACGGCGGTCTCGAAACGCCGCCGGGTACTCCGACCAGCACGTCCCCCGCGCGTCGCAGCCCCACCATCAGCGGCCGCCGCCCGTAGCCGACCGCGACCCGCTCTACGAAACGCACCACCCTGGCACGCCAACCGCGCCGCGGCGGGCGGGGACCGCCGCGGGCAACAACTCAGCCCGCGAGGGCTGCCGCGCCGAGTATGCCGGCGTTGTTGCGTAGCGCGGCGGGGATGATCGGCGTGCGCAGATCGAGTAGCGGCAGGAATTCCTCGTGGTGTTTGGAGATGCCGCCGCCGACGATGAAGAGGTCGGGCCAGAGGAGCGCTTCGAGGTGGGAGTAGTAGCGCTGGAGTCGCTTCGCCCAGTGCTTGTAGTCGAGGTCGTCGCGCTCCTTGGCGGCGAATGACGCCTTCTTCTCATAGTCTCCGCCGTGGATCTCGAGGTGGCCGAGCTCTGCGTTGGGGATGAGGGTCCCGTCGTGGATCTGCGCCGTGCCGATTCCCGTGCCGAGGGTGGTCATGATGACCAGGCCCTTGGTGTCCTTCGCCGCTCCGAAGCGGGATTCGGCGTAGCCCGCCGCGTCGGCGTCGTTGACGAAGAAGATGTTCCGGTTGAGCGCGTCTTCGAACAGCTTCTCGGCCTCGAGGCCGATCCATTCGTCCGAGACGTTGGCCGCCGACATCGTGCGGCCGTGGACGACGACGGCCGGGAAGCAGATGCCGACCGGGGTGTCCGAGGGGAGGTCCGGAATGTGCTCGAGGATCTGCTGAACGGTGGCGACGATGTCCTTCGGCTTTCCGCCGTCGGGGGTGGCGAGCTTCATCCTGTCGCTGAGCAGTGTGCCCGCGGCCAGGTCGACCGAAGCCCCCTTAATGCCCGTTCCCCCGATGTCGATCCCGATGGCGGTCGCCGCAGCAGTCATAGTCGCCATGCTAGCGAAGGGCGAGTGGTTCGGCCCGACGCGGGGTCCAGCGTAGGATCGCGCGCATGGCTGACGGCGACGCGAATTCCTGGTGGTACAACCTCACGGCCGGCACGGTGGAGCAGGGCTTCGTATCCCCCTCCGTCGACCGGGTCGGACCTTTCTCCTCACGCGAGGAGGCGGCGCATGCTCTGGAGCGGCTGCGCGAGAACAGCCGGAAGTGGGCCGAGGAGGACGCTGCCGAGGACCGCTAGGCGCAACTATTCGTAGCTGTGCTCGGCGCCGGGGTAGGCACCGGACTCGACGTCCTCCCGGTAGGCGGTTACGGCTCCGGTCAGTACTCCCCGCAGGTCGGCATACTGCTTGACGAAACGGGGGATGCGACCAGTGGTGAAGCCTGCGAAGTCGGTCCACACGAGGAGCTGGCCATCCACATCGGGTCCCGCACCGACTCCGATCGTCGGGATCCGAAGCTCCTGGGTGACCTGCCGCGCCGCATCAGCCGGAACCATCTCGAGGACGACGGCGAAGGCGCCCGCCTCCTGGACGGCATGCGCGTCGGCGAGCAGTTGCTCGAGCCCCTCGCCACGGCCCTGGACCATGTGCCCGCCGAGCCCGTGCTCGCTCTGCGGCGTGAAGCCGATGTGCGCCATGACGGGGATGCCCGCCTCGACGATGCGGCGGATCTGCTCGGCTGAGCGCACTCCACCCTCGAGCTTGACCGCGTGCGCGTGCGTCTCCTTCATGAAGCGGAAAGCCGTGTGCAGCGCGTCGTCGGGCCCGGACTCGTACGAGCCGAAGGGCATGTCGGCAACGACGAAGGCACGCTCCACGGCCCCAGCGACAGCACGCGCCAGGGGGATCAGCTCATCGACGGTCACGGGGAGCGTCGTGTCGTAGCCGAGTACGGTATTGCCGGCGGAGTCACCGACGAGGAGGAAGTCGATCCCGGCCTCGTCGAAAATCTTCGCCGTCAGCTGGTCGTAGCTCGTCAGCCCGGTGATGCGGACACCGGAGTCCTTCGCGGTCTGGAAGTGGCGGGTTCGAACGCGTTTGGCGGGCTGCGCGGGCATGGGCGCCAGTCTACGGCGCGCCTGCAGCGCCCCGCGGGCCCCGGTCGAAGGCAGTAGCCTGAGGGTCGAAACAGGAGGGGTCTGGATGGACAAGCAACGGGACTTCGTTCTTCGCACCATTGAAGAGCGAGGGATCAAATTCGTTCGCCTCTGGTTCACCGATGTCGTCGGCACGCTCAAGTCGGTCGCCATCGCGCCGGCCGAGGTCGAGGGTGCGTTCGCGGAGGGCCTCGGCTTCGACGGTTCCGCGATCGAGGGCCTCACCCGCTCGTTCGAGGCGGACGTCCTGGCGCACCCGGACCCCTCGACGTTCCAGATCCTGCCGTGGCGCGGAGAGATCGACCCGACGGCGCGGATGTTCTGCGACATCACGACGCCCGACGGTCAGCCCGCCGTCGCCGATCCGCGCAACGTGCTCAAGCGCACGCTGGCGAAGGCGGCTGAGCGCGGGTTCACGTTCTACACGCACCCCGAGATCGAGTTCTATCTGCTGAAGTCGTCGTCGTTCGGCGCCGAGGGGCCGGAGCCGGTCGACTCCGCCGGGTACTTCGACAACGTCCCCGGAGGCACGGCGCACGACTTCCGGCGGCGCTCCGTGCGGATGCTGGAGGACTTGGGTATCTCGGTCGAGTTCAGCCACCACGAGGCGGGACCTGGTCAGAACGAGATCGACCTCCGCTACGCCGATGCGCTCACGACGGCCGACAACATCATGACCTTCCGCACGGTTATTAAGGAGGTGGCGATCGAGCAGGGCGTGTACGCGACCTTCATGCCCAAGCCGCTCTCCGGGCACCCCGGTTCGGGCATGCACACCCACCTGTCACTCTTCGAGGGCGACGTGAACGTGTTCTACGAGCAGGGCGCCCAGTACCAGCTGTCCAAGCTCGGCCGGCAGTTCATCGCGGGCTTGCTCAAGCACGCCCCCGAGATCACCGCGGTGACCAACCAGTTCGTCAACTCCTACAAGCGCCTCTGGGGCGGAGACGAAGCGCCGAGCTACGTCTCGTGGGGCCACAACAACCGCTCCGCCCTCGTGCGGGTGCCGCTGTACAAGCCGAACAAGGGCCAGTCCTCGCGCATCGAGTACCGCGCTCTCGACTCCGCGGCGAATCCCTACCTCGCCTACTCGCTGCTCCTGGCCGCCGGGTTGAAGGGCATTGAGGAGGGCTACGAGCTCCCCGCCGAGGCCGAGGACAACGTCTGGGCGCTCTCGGACGCGGAGCGCCGTGCACTCGGCTACGGGGCCCTGCCCGCGAGTTTGGACCGCGCCATCTCGCTGATGGAGGAGTCGGAGCTGGTCGCGGAGACGCTGGGCGAGCAGGTGTTCAACTTCGTGCTGCTCAACAAGCGGAAGGACTGGGCCGAGTATCGCGCCCAGGTCACTCCGTACGAGCTGCGCAGCAACCTCGAGATGCTCTGACCTCTCGGCCATGCCCCGGGAACGCTCTCTGCGCGATGTCGCTCGCCTCGGCTTCGCCGCGCTCGGCGAGACCGGAGCGCGGCTGGCCGAGGCGGAGCTGCTGGCGGGTCGGCAGCTCGAGTCCGTACTGCCCTCCTTCGCTCGCGTGGCCGATCCGGACGAGGCTCTGCTCGCACTGATCGACATACTGCGGCGGAACCGCGATCGGATGGACGCGGTCCTCGCCGACGATGAGGCTCTGACGCGCCTGCTGCTGGTGGTCGGGGCCTCCTCCGGGCTCGCCGACTTCCTGCAGCGGCGTCCCGAGGAGCTCGCGAGCATCCTGGAGCCGGTCCGGACTCTTTCCGGCCGCGCCGAGATGAGGGCCGAGCTGCTGGATTCGGTCGGCGCGATCGACGGCTTCTCGACGCTTCGGGAGGAGGCGGGGTGGACCGCGCTGCGCGTGCGGTACCGACGCCTGCTCACCCGGATCGTCGTGCACGACCTCAGCCAAGCCGATCCGGTGTCGGCGATCGACCGGGTGACACGCGCGCTAGCCGACCTCGCCGGCGCGGCGCTGGAGGCCTCGCTCGCCGTGGCGCGGAGCGAGCTGGTCGGCGGCGCAGGCCCCGGACATGTCGGCCGGGACGAGGTGGCGGCCACCCGCTTCGCCGTGATCGGCATGGGCAAGGCCGGCGCCTCCGAGCTCAACTACGTCAGCGACGTCGATGTGATCTTCGTGGCCGAGGGCGACCCGGAGCGCGGGCTCTCGAACGCGCGCGCGATCGACATCGCCACCCGGCTCGCCGTTCTACTGATGCGCGGCACGTCCGCCCTGGCGATGGAGCCGGAGCTGTGGGAGGTCGACCCGAACCTCCGGCCGGAGGGAAAGCAGGGTGCCCTCGTGCGCACCCTCGAGTCCCACATCACCTACTACGACCGCTGGGCGAAGAGCTGGGAGTTCCAGGCGCTCCTCAAGGCGCGTCCGCTCGCCGGCGATCTGGAGCTCGGTCGGGCGTACGTCGATGCGGTCGCGCCGAAAGTGTGGTCGAGCGCCTCCCGTGAGAACTTCGTCGAGTCGGTCCAGCGGATGCGCGAGCGAGTCACCGCGAACATCCCGCAGAACGATGTCCACTACCAGATCAAGCTCGGGCCGGGCGGGCTGCGCGATATCGAGTTCACGGTGCAGCTGCTGCAACTCGTGCACGGGCAGACCGACGACGAGATCCACATGCCCGGCACTCTGCTCGCCCTGGGAGCCCTCGCCGAACGCGGCTACATCGGCCGCGCCGCTGCGGAGGAATTCGCGCAGGACTACCGCGCGCTGCGCCTCCTGGAGCACCGCGTGCAACTGCGGCGCCTGCGTCGAACGCATCTCATGCCCCGCGACGAGCACGAACTCCGCACCCTCGCCCGCTCCAGCGGCCTCGCTCGCACGGCGGAGGAACTGCTGAGCGTCTGGAACGGCATCAAGAACCGCGTTCGCGGACTGCACGAGCGTCTGTTCTACCGCCCGCTCCTCTCGGCCGTTGCCGCACTCTCCGACGGGGGAACCGAGCTCTCCACCGGCCAGGCGGAGGCGCGCCTCGCCGCCATCGGCTTCGCGGACGCCCGGGGGGCGCTGGGCCACATTGCCGCGATGACCTCGGGCGTCTCGCGCCGCGCGAGCATCCAACGCCACCTCGTTCCGGTGATGTTGCAGTGGTTCGCGGACGGCCCGGACCCTGACTACGGACTGCTCGCGTTCCGTCGGCTCAGCGACGTCCTCGGCGGTACGCCCTGGTTCCTCCGCATGCTGCGCGACTCCTCGGGCGCCGCGAAGCGCCTGACGACGGTGCTCTCGGGATCGCGTTTCGTCGGTGAACTCCTCGACCGGATCCCGGAGTCGGCCGCGTGGCTCGAGGACGACGACGCTGTACGCCCGCGAAACGCCGCCCAGCTGGGCGAGGAGGTCCGCGCCGTGCTCGCCCGCCACGACAGCGCCGACGCGGTGGCCTCCGTCCTGCGTTCGATGCGCAGGCGGGAGGTACTGCGGACAGCAATGGGCGGCATACTGGGGCTCAGCACCATCGACGAGATCGCGACGAGCCTCACCGACATCATCAGCGCCCTGCTGACCGGGGTGCTCGCTGCGATTCGCCGCGACAGCGGCACGCGGCCCGGCTCCCAGGCCGAGTTCGCGATCATCGGCATGGGGCGCTACGGAGGAGCGGAGCTCGGCTTCGGCTCGGACGCCGACGTCATGTACGTGCAGCGACCAGGGACAGCCGAACCGCACCAGGCGCAGCTGTACTCCCAGTTCGTTGTCGCGGAGCTGGTGCGGTTGACCGAGGACTCGCGCCTCCCGCTGGACCTCGACGCTGACCTGCGCCCCGAAGGCAAGAACGGGCCGCTCGTGCGCTCTCTCGACTCGCACCGGGCCTATTACGCCCGTTGGTCGCTGACGTGGGAGGCGCAGGCGTTGCTGCGAGCCAGGGGAGTGGCAGGCGACCAGGCGCTGATCGACGACTTCACGGAGCTGGCCGACGGCGTTCGCTATCCCGCCGAGATCTCGGACCGCGACATCCGCGAGGTGAAGCGGATCAAGGCTCGCGTCGAGAGCGAGCGCCTGCCGCAGGGCGCCGATCCCCGCCGACACCTCAAACTCGGCCGCGGATCGCTGAGCGACGTGGAGTGGCTGGTGCAGCTCCTCCAGCTGCAGCACGCGCGCTCCTTGCCGCCCCTCCGGACCACGTCGACCCTCGTAGCGCTGGCGGTGGCGGAGGAGGAGGGCTTGATCGGCGGCCAGGATGCGAAGCGACTCCGCGCGGCCTGGATCCTCGCCTCCCGCGTCCGCTCGGGCACCACGCTCTGGGGGAACCGTACGAGCGACGTCCTCCCTACCGATCGCCGCCAGCTCGAGGGCGTCGCGCGCCTGCTGGAGTACCCGGCCGGCTCCGCGACGGCCCTGGAGGACGACTATCTCGGCGTAACCCGCCGAGCCCGCGCGGTCTTCGAGCGGCTGTTCTACGGGCCAGCCGCGGGGGACTCTCCGACCCACCGCTGACGCCTGCCTCCGAGAACGGCGAAGGGCCGCTCCTCCGAAAAGGAACGGCCCGTCTGGCGGTGCTGCGGGACTAGACCCCGTAGTACAGCTCGAACTCGAACGGGTGCGGGCGCTGCGCGAGGGGCTTGATCTCCTTCTCGCGCTTGTACTCGATCCAGGTATCGATGAGCTCCTGCGTGAACACGCCGCCCTGGAGCAGGAAGTCGTGGTCGGCCTCGAGGGCGTCGAGCGCCTCGCCGAGGGTCGCGGGGACCTGCGGGATGAGCTTCGCCTCCTCGGGGGGCAGCTCATAGAGGTCCTTGTCGACCGGCTCGTGCGGCTCGATGCGGTTCTTGATGCCGTCCAGGCCCGCCATCAGCTGAGCGGCGAACGCGAGGTAGGGGTTGCCGGAGGCGTCGGGCGCGCGGAACTCGATGCGCTTCGCCTTCGGGTTGGTGCCCGTGATCGGGATACGGATGGACGCGGAGCGGTTGCCGGCCGAGTACACGAGGTTGACCGGCGCCTCGAAGCCCGGGATCAGGCGGTGGTACGAGTTGACCGTCGGGTTCGTGAACGCGAGGACCGCGGGGGCGTGCTTGAGCAGGCCGCCGATGTACCAGCGCGCGACATCCGAGAGTCCGCCGTAGCCGTTCTCGTCATAGAACAGCGGCGTGCCGTCGTTCCACAGCGACTGGTGCGTGTGCATGCCCGAGCCGTTGTCGCCGAAGAGGGGCTTGGGCATGAATGTTGCGGTCTTGCCCCACTGCTCGGCCGTGTTCTTGACGATGTACTTGAACTTCAGGATGTCGTCCGCCGCGTGCACCATCGTGTCGAAGCGGTAGTTGATCTCGGCCTGTCCGCCGGTGCCCACCTCGTGGTGCGACCGCTCGAGGATGAGGCCGGCATCGATCAGCTTGAGGCAGATGTCGTCGCGGAGGTCGGCCTGCTTGTCGACCGGGCTGACGGGGAAGTAGCCGCCCTTGTAGGGCGTCTTGTTGCCGAGGTTACCGCCCTCCTCGACACGTCCCGAGTTCCACGCACCCTCGACGGAGTCGACGGAGTGGAAGGCCGCGTTCTGCGTGACCTCGTAGCGGACGTCGTCAAAGATGTAGAACTCGGCCTCGGGGGCGAAGAACGCCGTGTCGGCGATGCCGGTCGACGCGAGGTACTTCTCGGCCTTCTTCGCGACCTGGCGGGGGTCTTTGGAGTAGATCTCGCCGTTGCGCGGGTTGTAGATGTCGAAGACGAGGATCAGTGTGCGCTCGACGCGGAACGGGTCCACGTAGGCGGTCGTCACGTCGGGGATCAGCTGCATGTCCGATTCGTGGATGTTCGCGAATCCGCGGATCGAGGACCCGTCGAAGAGCTGGCCGACGGAGAAGAACTCTTCGTCGACAGTCGAGGCGGGGATGTTGAAGTGCTGCTGGACACCGGGGAGGTCGGTGAACCGGATGTCGAGGAACTTGACGTCCGTGTCCTTGATGAACGTGAGCACCTCGGAAGAATCTTTAAACATGCAAAGGTCTCCAATGGCGTAACGGGTCGCTGCTGAACGCAGCTGCTCCAGGGTAGTGACGGGGGGTTTCCCCACCGTGTCCCTGTTGTTTCCGGCATGTTACGGCGCCGGGCCGGACCGCCGCGCCCGCTCCGCTGTCCCGAGGCCGCTGCGAGACTCCGCGGATAAGATCGAAGGATGTCAGCCGCCGATCGCAGGACCTTCGCCGACGCCGCCCCGAGCGAGTACCCGGGGGAGCGCCTCGGCCTCCCCCGCGAGGGCCGGCTCTCGATCGGACGTCCGGGACGCCGCATCGCCGCCCTCGCCGTCGACTTCGCGGTGTCCGCCTTGCTCTCGCTGGCCTTCTTCGACTACGACCGCTGGGCGAGCCTGCTGCTCTTTATTGTGCTGCAGGTGGTCTTCATCCCCACGATCGGCGGCAGCGTCGGCCACCGCCTCCTCGGCATGCGCGTCGTCCGGCTCGGTGGTGGCTGGGTCGGTGTGTGGCGCCCGCTCGTGCGCTCCGTGCTGCTGGCGGTGCTCGTTCCCGCGCTCGTCTGGGACTCGGACCAGCGCGGCTTCCACGACAAGGTCGCCGGCACAGTGCTCGTGCGCTCCTAACGGATGCCGTGCCTGGCGAACATCAGCGCGGGCGCTGCGACCGCACCTTGAAGGGGTCGACGCCCTTCGGGATCGGCAGCGAGGTGTTCAAGGAGGAGAGCCGGTTCTTGACCGCGATCACCTCCGCCTTCGTGAGGACCTTCTTCGTCTTCGCGAGGCGGCGCGGTACCCGATGCAGCGGCGTGGCGTCGGCATCCGGGCCGACAGTCACGAACGTGACGGGGACGTTCGGCAGGATCCGCGACACCTTGCGCCGTTCGTCCTCCAGCATCCGCTTGGTTCGGGAGGCGGGACCCTCGGCGATCAGCACGACGCCGCCGCGCCCGACCGCGCGGTAGACCGCGTCCTGGGTCTTGCCATTGACGGCGACGGGCATCTCGCCGCCGGTCCACGTGCCGCGCAGACCGCTGCGCAGGACCGCGCCCACCGCTCCGGGCTGCCCGGCGATCTGGCCGTAGGCGGCGCGCTCGGCGCGACGGGAGAGGACCGCGAGACCGGCGACCAGGCCCGCCATCACGCCGACGACGATCCACAGCGCGATCACGAAGCCGTTGCCGTTGCCGAGCAGGATTCCGAGGAGCACGCCCAGCAGGACGGGGAGCAGGAGGGCGAGGAGGATGATCCACACGGCGCTGCTGTCGTAGCGGCGGGTCATCTGGAACACCTGCCACATCTGCTTGAGACGTCCGGGTTCCTTGGCCGCCTTCGTCGACGGTTCCGTGCTGCGTGCCATGACCACAAGGATACCGAGCGGGAGCTCCGCGGCCGACCGGGAGAGAGATCCGGCTCCTCCACAGGGGTGAACTGCGTCGTTCTCTCCACCGATCGGGGAGAGCACTCCCCGCGCTGCGTGGCAGCCGGGCAGGCTCTCCCCATGATGAGCAGCGGGACGGCCCAGGGCCGGATGCACGGCGCCGGCCGGATGGACGGGGAGAAGCGCCCGCCCGTCACGCCCGCCTCCGACGACCCCGGGTTCGCGTCGCGGGTCCTCCGACGCCGGGAGGCGGAGGAGCTGCGGAGCGTGCCGGTCGCCGTTCTCGCCGAGCATCGGCATCGCGAGCGCATCGTTCGCATGGAGCCGCGGCACGGTAAGCGCAGTGTGCTGACCTCTCCTGCTGTCGTCGCCGTCCTCGAGCAGTTTCTGACGGCCGGGCGGACGATCGGGCCGGGTGCCGCGGTGACCCTCCTCGCACCTGTGGTCGGTGCTGTGCGTTCCGCCGCGGCCGAGGGCATCTGGCTCGCTCCGACAGCGGACGACATCGGCCTGACCGAGCAGGGCCGCCCGGTGCTGCTGCTGACGACCCCGGCCGTCGACACTCCACGGGAGACACGCGAGTCACTTCAACGAGTTCTGGAGCGTGTCGGCCCCCACTGCCCGAAGCTTCCCGTCGCCGCCCTCGCCCGGCATCGCGATCTGCTGGCGCTGGAGGGTACGCTCTACGGGCTCGCCGATCCGCAGGGCATCGGGGAGGAAGTGCGCGCTCTTCGGGCGAGCGCAGGGGCCGGCGTCCGGCCAAGCGCCGCATCAGTGCCGCTCGGTAGGCACCGACGCGTGCATCCGCTCGACGGTTGGCCTGATCGCGCGCGTGCCCTCGCGGTGCGGCGACGGGGTCCGCTGGCCACGGCACTCGTGATCCTGCTGGGTGCAGTACTCACCGGGATGCTCGCCGGGTCTCCGGACGAGCTGCGCGCTGCCGGCGCGGCGGACTCGGTGTCGACGAGCAGCGGCACTCCGTACCCGACGGTGAATCCGTCGCTGCCCCCGACTCCTGCTGCACAGGCTGTCCCGGCCGCGCTCGAGGCAGAGGAAGCGGCGGAACTCCTGCTCGCCGCTGCACGAGCATGCGAAGACCAGAGCTGCACCCGGCGCCTCGTCACTGCGGACTCTCCGCTCGGTACGGTCGGCGACGGAGTCGCCGACCGCCTTCCCGCTCACGGCGACGTATCGGCGGTCCTCGCCGACGTGAACGGAGCGTCGGCAGTGGTCCATCTCGGAACACCGCCGGGAACAGCAGCGGCCTCCGTCCTGATCATCAGGACGGAGGCCGGCTGGGCTATCCGCGACGTCTATGCCGGAGCGACCCCATGAGAGGGCGGCTCAGCGCGGGCAGCTCAGATGCCGAGGTCGTTCTCGAACGAGCCCTCTTCGAGGCGCTCCTTGATCGCGACCAGGAAGCGCGCCGCGTCGGCCCCGTCGACCGTGCGGTGGTCGTAGGAGAGCGCGAGGAAGACGGTCGAGCGGATCGCGATGGCGTCAGCGCCGTCCACCTGCACGATGGCCGGCTTCTTGGTGACGATGCCGGTGCCGAGGATCGCCGTCTGCGGGAGGAAGACGACGGGGGTGTCGAACAGGGCACCGCGCGAGCCGGTGTTGGTCAACGTGAAGGTGCCGCCGGCGAGCTCGTCGGGCTTGAGCTTGTTGTTGCGGGTGCGCTCGGCCAGGTCCCCGATCGTCGTGGCGATTTGTGCGAGGTTCAGCTCGGACGCATTCTTCAGGACCGGAGTCAGCAGGCCGCGCTCGGTGTCGACGGCGATGCTGATGTTCTCGTGGTCCGGGTAGACGATCGACTCGCCGTCCAGCGTCGAGTTGATCACCGGGTAGGCCTTGAGCGCCTCCGCGGCCGCCAGAGCGAAGAACGGGAGGAAGGACAGCTTGGCGCCGGTCTTCTCCTGGAAGCTCGTCTTGACGGAGTCGCGGAAGCGGGCGACGGCGGTGACGTCGACCTCGATCACCGACGTGAGCTGAGCACTGGTCTGCATCGACTCGACCGCGCGCTGAGCGAGCACCTTGCGCAGACGCGACATCGGCTGCGTCGTGCCGCGCAGCGGCGAGGTCTCGAGCGGGGTGCGGGCGAGCGTGGCGGCAGCGCCTGCCGGAGCCGGCACCGGCGCGGCGGGAGCCGACTTCGCGGCCTCGACCGCATCGAGGACGTCCTGCTTGCGGATACGGCCTCCGACGCCGGTACCGGTGAGGGTCGAGAGGTCGATGCCGTTCTCGCCCGCGAGCTTGCGCACGAGGGGGGTGACGTAGCCGGGGTTGGAGTCAGTCGGCTCCGGCGAGGCGTCAGGCGCAGCAGCAGGAGCGGGGGTCGCGGCAGCTGCCGGGGCGGGAGCAGCTGCAGGCGCAGACGGAGCAGGAGCCGCGGCCTCGGGGGCGGCGGGCTTCTCGGCCGCCGGTGCGGGCTCAGGCTCGGCCGGAGCGGGACCCTCGGCGTCGCTGTCCGCGTCGACCGACGGCGTCGCCTCCTCCGTCGGCTCGGTCTCAGCGGCCTCGACCTCGGGGGTCTCCTGCGCCGGAGCCTCGGGCTCGGCCGAGGTCGTGGCTCCGGAACCGTCCCCGATGCGGACCAGCTCGGCGCCGACCTCGACCGTCTCGTCCTCCTGGACGAGGATCTCCTCGATCACGCCCGCGATCGGCGACGGGATCTCGGTGTCGACCTTGTCGGTCGAGACCTCGAGCAGGGGCTCGTCCACCTCGACGCGGTCCCCGACGTTCTTCAGCCAGCGGGTGACCGTTCCTTCCGTGACACTCTCTCCGAGTGCCGGGAGGCTGACGGATTCGCTCATGAGCCTGTCTCCTTAAGACGCTTGTGTTTCCATGTTCAGCTTAGTGATGCGGACGCGGCGGGTCGCCGCCCCGCAGTGGTTCTACAGAGCGTGCAGCGGCTTCCCGGCCAGCGCGAGGTGCGCCTCGCCGAGCGCCTCGTTCTGAGTGGGATGGGCGTGTAGGTGGGGGGCGACGTCCTCGGGGTGCGCTTCCCAGTTCACGATGAGCTGGGCCTCGCCGATCAGCTCGCCGACCCGCGCGCCGACCATGTGGACACCGACGACGGGACCGTCGAGCACGCGCACGACCTTGACAGAGCCCGTCGTGCCGATGATCGTGCTGCGGGCGTTACCGCCCAGCCCGTAGTCGTACACGGCGACGCGCTCAGCGCCGTACTCGGCGATCGCACGCGCCTCACTGAGGCCGACGGAGGCGACCTCCGGGTCGCTATAGGTCACCTTCGGCACGTTGACATCCAAGACGACCTGCGGGCCGAGCCCGGCAATCTCCTCCGCTACGAAGATCCCCTGCTGGAAACTCCGATGCGCGAGCTGCAGGCCCGGAACAATGTCGCCGACGGCGTACACGCCGGGGACGGAGGTCTGCAACCGCTCATCGGTGAGGACGTAGCCCCGATCGAGGCTCACGCCGACCTCCTCCAGGCCGATGTCCGCGGTCACCGGGCCGCGGCCGACGGCGACGAGCAGCACCTCACCCTCCACGGTGGCGCCGCTCTCGAGCGTCACCGAGACGCCGCCCTCGCCCTGCGAGACCGAGGCGACGCGAGATCCCAGCCGGAAGGCGATCCCGCGCTTGCGGAAGGCCCGCTCAAGCTGCTTGCTGACGCTCTCGTCCTCATTGGGGACGAGGTGGGGGAGGGCCTCGACGATCGTCACCTCTGCTCCGAACGAGCGCCAGACGCTGGCGAACTCGACGCCGATCACTCCGCCGCCGAGAACGACGACCTTCGCGGGCACGTGAGCGAGCTCGAGCGCCTGGTCGCTCGTGATGATGCGTCCACCGATCTCGATCCCGGGGAGCGTCCGCGAGGCGGATCCCGTGGCGACGACGACCGACCCGCCGTGCAGCACGTGCTCACCCACCGTCACCGTGCCCGCCGCGCTCAGACGACCCTCGCCGGAGACCACGGTGATGCCGCGCGAGGACACGAGACTCTGCAGACCCTTGTACTTGCCCGCGACGACGCCCTCGCGGTAGCGGGTCACTCCCGCCATGTCGATGCCGGCGAAGCTCGAGAGCACACCGTACTTGCCGCCCTCTCGAGCGCCGTCCGCCAGCTCTGCGGCGTGCAGGAGTGCCTTGGTCGGCACACAGCCGCGGTGCAGGCAGGTCCCGCCGAGCTTGTCGCGCTCGACGAGCGCGACGCTCATCCCGAGCTGCGTCGCCCGCAGGGCCGCCGCGTACCCGCCGCTGCCACCTCCGAGCACGACCAGGTCGTAGCGCTCTTCCGACACCCAGTGACTCCCTCGCGACGTGCGGTCCCGCTGCCCGGCCGACCTGATCCGGCGCACAACGCTCGGCGGATCGGGAGGAGGGACGAGGCGGAATCTCCCGCCCTGTCGACCCTACTACGCGCTCGCGAAGCCCTCGGCCAGTGCGATCAGCGCTCGGACGGAGGCGCCGGTGGCACCGGCTCCGGTGAAGCCGTAGCCGGTTCCTCCGTTGCTCGAGGGCCCGGCAATGTCGAGGTGCGCCCACGGAATCCGGGTCGCGTCGTCTCCCTCTCCGCGCGTGCCGACGAACTCGCGAAGGAAGTGGCCGGCGAGCAGCATCCCGCCGGCGATGTTGCCCGGCTTGACGTTCGCGATGTCGGCGATCTCGGAGTTGAGCAGCGGTCGCAGCTCGGCGGGAAGGGGCATCTGCCAGAAGGTCTCACCGGCCGTGCGAGCAGCCTCGAGGACACTCGCGACGAGCTCGTCATCGCCGAGGATGCCGATGGTCCGGTTGCCCAGGGCGACGACCGAGGCCCCGGTCAGCGTGGCAACATCGATGATCGCATCAGGCTGCTCCTCGCTCGCGGCAACGAGGCCGTCGGCGAGCACCAGGCGACCCTCGGCGTCGGTGTTCAGCACCTCGACTGTGGTCCCGCCGCGAACCGTGAGCACGTCGTCGGGCCGGATCGCCGTGCCCGAAGGCAGGTTCTCGGCAATGCAGAGCCACGCGGTCGCGCGCAGCTGCAGGCCGAGCTCGGCGATAGCGCGGACGACGGCGTACACAGTGGCCGCTCCCGCCATATCGGTCTTCATCCCGATCATCGACATCGGCGGCTTGAGCGAGAGTCCGCCGCTGTCGAAAGTGATACCCTTGCCGACGAGCGCGAGGTGAGTGCTCGCTCCCTCGGGCGAGTAGACGACCTTCACCAGTCGCGGCGGGCGGGAGGAGCCGCTGCCGACGCCGAGAATGCCGCCGAACCCCTCCTCAGCGAGGGCCTTTTCGTCCCAGACGGTGACCTCGAGGGGCAGCCCCTCCGCGCCGGACTGCACGGCCTCGGCGAGTGTCTGGGGGTAGAGGTGCGACGGAGGAGTGTTGACCAGGTCCTTGACCGTCGAGACGGCGCGGCCGAGCACGAGTGCACGGTCGAGGACGGCGGTGTCGGGGGCGCCCAGCAGGACGACGCGCTCGACTGCCGGCTTCACCGTCGCGGCGGTGGTGCCCCGGAAGGCGGTGAAAGCGTAGGAGCCGAGAGCCGCGCCTTCCGCAACGGCGGCATGAGTGCCGTCGGAGCCGGCGGGAAGCGCCAGGGCGACGGAGGCGGAGCCGGCCAGCAGGCGGACAGCGGCCCCGGCGGCGCTGCGCAGGGCGGTGTCATCGGGCTCCGCCGAGCCGAGGCCGACGAGGACGACCACTCCCGCGCGGACCGAGGACGGCACGCGGACGAGCGTGTCGGCGGCACCGGTTGCGCCCAGCGCGCTGAGCGCGGAAGCCAGCTCCTCGAAGCCCTCTGCGCCGACGAGTCGAGGACCGTCAGGCCCGGGGGCGACGCCCAGGACCAGGGCGTCGGTGTCGATGTCGGAGGCGGGGACGCTCGAGTACTCGAGAGAGGAGAGGGGCATGGCGGCAATGCTAGGCGCTGTTCGCTGAGGGCTCAGCGGACCCGGCCGGAGCGGGGAGACCCCCGTTTACACTGGACCCATGCTGGATCCGGAAGACCTGTTCGAGATCGAGGGCGACCTCTCCGAGATCCCGCGCGGGCTGCACCTCGTCGCGGGTCTGACCGGCTCGGCGGACGCCGGCGGCGCGGTGGGCCAGCTCGGCGAGTACCTGTTCCAGACACTCGAACACCGCCAGGTCGTGGTCTTCGACCAGGACCAGCTCCTCGACTACCGTGCTCGGCGTCCCATCATCACCTTCGACCAGGACCACTTGACCGACTACCGACCGGCGATGCTTCGGCTCTCGCTCGCGCACGACGAACTGCATCAGCCGTTCCTTCTGCTCACCGGTTTCGAGCCCGACTTTCAGTGGGAGCGGTTCACCCGGGCCGTGGTCTCGCTGATCGAGCGCCTCGACGTTGCGTCGACGACCTGGGTTCAGGCGATACCGATGCCGGTGCCGCACACGCGGCCCGTCGGAGTCACCGTGAGCGGCAACCGCGAAGACCTGATCGACGCGATGTCGGTGTGGAGGCCGCACACGCAGGTCCCCTCGAACGTCCTCCACCTGCTCGAGCTGCGCCTCTACCAGCGCGGTCTCGCCGTCGTCGGATTCGCGTTGCTGATCCCGCACTACCTCTCGGACACCGAATACCCGCAGGCGGCCGTCGCGGCGCTCGAGAGCATTTCGGCCTCGACCGGTCTGATCTTCCCGACCGATCGCCTGCGCGAAAGCGGGCGGGAGTTCCTCGGCAAGGTCGACGAGCAGGTGGGCGGAAACGAGGAGCTGCACACACTGGTCTCGGCCCTCGAGGCCCGCCACGACACCTACATGGAGGGGACGAGCCTGCGCTCGCCGCTCACCGACGAGGACGGCTTCGTTCCCAGCGCCGACGCCATCGCCGCTGAACTCGAGAAGTTCCTCGCCATCCGACGCCCCGGCGAGGAGCCGACCGCCCCCTGAGCGGCCGTAGGATCGGACGAGTGCGGAATCGTCGAGCCTGGTTCGTCTTCAGTGCCGGAGCCTTCGCCTACCTCGTAGCGGTCCTGGACCGCACAACACTGGGCGTCGCCGGAGTGGACGCGGCTGAGCGGTTCGGGGTGGCGGCCGCCGTCCTCTCAACGCTCGCCGTCGTCCAGCTGATCGTCTACGCCGGGATGCAGATCCCAGTCGGAATCCTGATCGACCGATTCGGTCCGCGGACCCTCATCCTCTCGGGCACCGCCCTGATGATGGCCGGACAGGTCGTGGTCGCGCTCGCACCGAACATCGGTGTTGCGATTCTCGGCCGCGTCCTACTGGGAGCGGGCGATGCGGCTATCTTCACCTCGGTGATCCGCCTGATCGTCACCTGGTTCAGCGGGCCGATCGTGCCCCAGCTCTCCCAATGGATCGGAAACATCGGCCAGGTCGGCCAGATCCTCTCCGCTCTTCCGTTCGCGGCGGTTCTGCACACCTTCGGCTGGGAGCCGGCGTTCCTCTCGGCCGCGGGCTTGGGCGCCGTGTCCTTCCTCGGCGTCCTCCTCCTCATCGCCGATGTCCCGCCGCGCACCGAGCCGATCGTTCTCGTACCGCCGACACTCCGCGCGACGATCGCGCAGCTCGGAGTGAGCATGCGACGGCCGGGGACGCAGCTCGGCTTCTGGTCGCACTTCGTGACGCAGTCCTCCGGCACGGTGTTCACGCTCCTCTGGGGCTACCCGTTCCTCGTCTACGCGATCGGCCTGACGCCCACGGTCGCGGCACCAACACTCACCATCGTCGTGATCGCGGGGATCATCGTCGGGCCGGTCCTCGGGATCCTGACCGCGCGCCACCCGACGCGGCGCAGCAACCTCGTACTCGGCATCGTCTCGGCGATGGCCGTCGCCTGGACCGTCGTGCTGGTCTGGCCCGGCGTCCCGCCGTACTGGCTGATCGTCCTCCTGCTGATCGTCGTAGGCGCGGGCGGCCCCGGGTCGATGATCGGGTTCGACTTCGCCCGCACCTTCAATCCCGCGAGGAGCCTCGGCGCGGCCAACGGCGTCGTGAACGTCGGGGGTTTTCTCGCCAGCTTCACGATGATGTTCGCGATCGGCCTGATCCTGGACGCGCTCGCGGGCCCGGGTGCCGCCTCCGAGCAGACCTATGCGTTGGAGCACTTCCGCCTGGCGTGGTGCGTGCAATACGTGGTGATCGGCGCCGGAGTCGTGGGTCTCCTGCTCGCGCGTCGCCGGACCCGCCGTCGTCTCGCGGAGGACGAGGGAATAACAGTGGCCCCGCTGTGGGTTGCACTCAATGATCGTCTGCGCCGCGGCCGCGCCGGGCCTTGACCATCGTCTTCGCCGATTCGCCGATCCGAAAACTCAGCCGTCGTGTAGACATACTGTCCCCAGGAGCGGTCCGGATCCCTCGGACCGAGTCCCACTCGCGCCGCACCGCACGGCTGCACTACTCAGACGTGCAATAATTGTCAATAGGACCCGTTCGGGTCGAGGAGCACCAGGCCCACGTCGGGCGTGCGACGTCCTCGACTTGACATGGGTCCTCGTAATGCCCACCGACGGACGACGCCTTTCCTGGCGCCGCCCGCCTCCGGGTCGCAACGGATGGAGAGGTGCCGCCATGGCCACCAGAGCTACCAAGACCGCAACGCTCGACGCCGTCGACGACGACGCGACGACGACCACGAAGAAGCCCGCGGCGCGCAAGCCCGCGGCGAAGACCACGGCGGCCAAGAACGCCGCCGCCAAGACCACGCGCTCGCGCGCCACCACCAAGGCGGCTGCACCGGCGGAGACCGACGAGGAGCCGACAGGCCCCACCGAGCCCGACGAGGCCGAGGTCGCGGAGGACGAGGAGACCGAGGTCGTCGTCGAGGACACCGAGACCGAGGCCAAAGACGACACGGAGACGCCCGAGGCTCCGGCCGCCGTTGCGACCGCTCCGGTCGAGCCGCTCCCCAGCGGTGCACTCGTCCTCTCGTTCGGCGGCGAGGACGACGAAGTCCCCGTCTACTCGACCGCGATCACCGGCGCCACCGCCGATCCGGTCAAGGACTATCTCAAGCAGATCGGCAAGGTCGCGCTCCTCAACGCGGCCGAGGAGGTCGAGCTCGCGATGCGCATCGAGGCCGGCCTGTTCGCCGAGGACAAGCTCGCCAACTCCAGCGAGCTCAGCCCGGAGCTCGTCCGCGAGCTGCGCTGGGTGGCCAAGGATGGGCAGCGCGCGAAGAGTCACCTGCTTGGAGCGAACCTCCGACTCGTCGTCAGCCTTGCGAAGCGCTACACGGGTCGCGGCATGCAGTTCCTCGACCTGATCCAGGAGGGGAACCTCGGTCTGATCCGTGCCGTCGAAAAGTTCGACTACACCAAGGGCTTCAAGTTCTCGACCTACGCGACCTGGTGGATCCGCCAGGCGATCACCCGAGCGATGGCCGATCAGGCGCGCACCATCCGCATCCCGGTGCACATGGTCGAGGTCATCAACAAGCTCGCCCGCGTGCAGCGCCAGATGCTGCAGGACCTGGGTCGCGAGCCCACGCCCGAGGAGCTCTCGCGCGAGCTCGACATGACCCCCGAGAAGGTCATCGAGGTGCAGAAGTACGGCCGCGAGCCGATCTCGCTGCACACTCCTCTGGGCGAGGACGGCGACAGCGAGTTCGGCGACCTCATCGAGGACACCGAGGCGGTCGTCCCGGCCGACGCGGTCGGCTTCACCATGCTGCAGAAGCAGCTGGAGTCGCTGCTCGACTCGCTCTCGGAGCGCGAGGCCGGCGTGATCCGCATGCGCTTCGGTCTCGGCGACGGCATGCCGAAGACGCTCGACCAGATCGGCGATACCTTCGGTGTGACGCGCGAGCGCATCCGGCAGATCGAATCCAAGACGATGGCCAAGCTCCGCCACCCGTCCCGCTCGCAGTCGCTCCGCGACTACCTCGAGTAGGCCGGTGATCCGCTATGCGCCGGCGGTCCTCCTCGGGAGGGCCGCTCGGTTCGCTGCGCGGCTCCGCAAGCCCGGCGGAGGGTCCGCCGTGCCCGGGCTCGTCGTGAACCGGGTCGCGCCCGGGTTTCTGCCCGCCGCGCTCGACGGCTTCCCCGACGGCCTCGTCGTCGTGACTGGATCCGCGGGCAAATCGACCACCACCAAGATGCTGGTCGCCGTCCTCCGCGCGCACGGTCTCCGCGTGTTCACCAATCCCTCCACGGCCAACATCGCGCAGGGCCTCACCTCCGCTCTGCTCGAACGCGCCGACCTGCGCGGGCGGATCGATGCGGACATCGCCGTCCTCGAGATGGACGAGGGGCACGGTGCCCGGCTCGCGCCCCGGATGCGCCCCCGGGTCGTGCTGCTGACGAACGTCGTCGTCGACCAGATCGACCGCTTCTTCGATCCGGCGATGGTCGCCCGCATGCTCGGCACGATCGCGTCCCGAGCCACCGGTCCCGTCGTGCTCAATGCCGACGACCGCCACATCGCCGATGTCGCGACCTCGCTCCCAGACGATCGGGTTCGCTGGTACGGGGTCTCCGACGCGGTGCGCGCATCTGCTGCGGGCGGTCTGGGCTACGCCTCGGAGTCGGACGGCGGCGCCGATCGCGCCACCACCATCGTCGACAGCACTCAGGGAGCGGCCGCGCGGATCGTCAGTGACGGCGATCCGCTCGAGGTGCGCCTGCCCGCCCGGGGAGTGCACTACGCGGTCGACGCCGCAGCCGCCGTCTCGACGGCCCGTGCCGTCCTGGCCGAGCGCTTCGACGCGACGCTGACCGCATCCGCGCTGTCCGCCATCGACCCCGTCTTCGGGCGCGGCGAGATCGTCACTGTGCGCGGACACGAGGTCGAGTTCGTGCTCGTGCAGAACCCGGCCAGCTACCGTCTGAACATCACCGAGATCCCCGAGGGGACCGAGCAGATCATGCTCGCTATCGGCTCCGACGTGCGCGACCCCTCCTACTTCTGGCCCGTCGACACTTCGGTGCTCGGACGCGTGCGGATCGTCTCGGGGTCGAAGGCGCAGGAGGCGGCGCTGCACCTGCGTTACGACGGAGTCGTCATCGACGAGGTCGACGACGACCTCGGCCGCGCGCTCGACACCTTCCTCGCACTGCCGACCCCCGTCTCCGGCCGGAAGACCATCATTTTCTCGGCCGACTCCATGCGCCGCACGCGCGCGCACCTGCAACTCGTCACCAACCGCGAGGAGACCGCGTGACCACCCTCCGCATCGCCGTGCTCGCCCCCGATGTCTTGGACAGCAACGGCGACGCAGCGAACGCCCGGGTCCTCGCGGCCCGCGCACGCTGGTCGGGGGTCGCGGCCGACGTCGTACCCCTGGCCGTCGCCGCGGATGCGGAGGTGCGCCCGGACGTGCTGGTCGCCGGCACCGGCGCCGACGAGGACCTGGCCGCTGTGCTCGCACTCCTGCGAGAAGTGGCTCCGACGCTGCGCTCGTGGGTCGAGCAGGGTACGCAGGTCCTCGCCGTGGGCGCCGGTTGGGACATGCTGGCGGGGTCGATCAGCACTCCGCATGGCGAGGTCGAGGGCATCGGCCTTTTTCCCGGCGCGTCGATCGCGGGGGAGCGGGTGACCGACGACCTCCTGGTCGAGAGCTCCTCTGGCGTCCTGGTGGGCTTCGAGAACCACGAGCGCCGGATGACCGGCATCGCTCCCGCGGACGCGTTGGGCCGGGTGCTGCACGGCACCGGGGACGGAGTCGGTTATGAGGGCTACTCCGCGGGTGGCTTGCTCGGCACACACCTGCACGGCCCTGTTCTGGCAAAGAACCCGGTACTCGCCGATACGATCCTGCGCCGCGCGCTCGGCGACTCCTACTCCGCGTCCGACGCGCGCATCCGCACGGTCGATGACACGGCACGAGCCGCCCGCGATGTGATCGCGAAGCGGCTCGGTGTCGGTCGGTAGCGGTGTCGGTCAGTACGGCATGGACACGCCGTCCGAGCCGGTCGGGAACCAGCTAGGGGCGCTGCTCCTCGAAAAGCCGGGCGGACTCGTCGTGCCAGCTCTGGGCGATGCCGGAGAGCTTCTCCTGATACTTCTTGCCGTGGTGTGCGCAGAACAGCAGTTCTCCGTTGTTCACGACCACTCGGATGTACGCCTGCGCACCGCAGCTGTCGCAGCGGTCGGCGGCGGAGAGCTGGTGGGCGCTGGCGAGTTCGTCCACGCCGTTCTGGGTTGCTGTGGTCGACATGACTTGGCCTCCTGCACTCGGTCTTCGATCTCTGCTTAGTGGAACCCATCCAAGCACGCGATTGTTTCCGCACGGAGTCGATCGGGCGGCATTTCGCTCTGCGCGTAGGGGCACTCGTCCGGCGGACATCGGGCGCACGCGGTGCGTCGCGCCACCGCGGTCGAATCCGCTCACGAAAGTAGACTGAGCGGATGGCCTCTACCGACTACAACGCCCGGCATCTCTCCGTCCTCGAGGGTCTCGAAGCGGTCCGGAAGCGGCCCGGCATGTACATCGGCTCGACCGATTCGCGCGGCCTCATGCACTGCCTGTGGGAGGTCATCGACAACTCCGTCGACGAGGCCTTGGCCGGGCACGGCACCGAGATCAGCGTGCTGCTGCACGCGGATGGCAGCGTCGAGGTACGCGACCGTGCGCGGGGCATCCCCGTCGACATCGAGCCCAAGACCGGACTCTCCGGCGTGGAGGTCGTCTTCACGAAGCTGCATGCCGGTGGCAAATTCGGCTCCGGCTCGTACGCCGCGTCCGGCGGTCTCCACGGGGTCGGCGCCTCGGTGGTCAACGCGCTCTCGGAGCGCCTGGATGTCGAGGTCGACCGCAATGGCCGTACCTACCGGATGTCGTTCCACCGCGGCGAGCCGGGCCGCTTCGCCGATACGGGCGAGCCCACTCCCGACGCCCCGTTCATGCCGTTCGAGAACGGATCGGAGCTGGCGGTGGTCGGGAAGGTCGCCAAGGGCGTCACCGGCACCCGCGTGCGCTATTGGGCCGACCGCCAGATTTTCACGAAGGGCGCGTCGTTCCAGACGGATGACCTGGTGACCCGCGCTCGGCAGACCGCGTTCCTGGTCCCGGGGCTCACGATCGACATCGTCGACGACCGGGCGGAGGAGCGCCGCGCCGAGATGTTCCGCTACGACGGCGGCATCTCGGAGTTCGTCGAGTTCCTGGCTCCCGATGCGCCCGTGACCGATGTGCTGCGTCTGACCGGCTCGGGAACCTTCACGGAAACGGTGCCGGTGCTCACTCCCGGCGGCGCGATGGTGCCCACCGAGGTGGAGCGCACCTGCGAGGTCGACATCGCGCTGCGCTGGGGGACCGGCTACGAGACGGTGATGCGCAGCTTCGTCAACATCATCTCGACGCCCAAGGGCGGGACGCACCAGACCGGCTTCGAGCAGGGCCTGCTGAAGCTGCTCCGCTCGCAGGTGGAGGCGAATGCGCGGCGCCTGAAGGTCGGCTCGGACAAGCTCGAGAAGGACGACGTGCTTGCGGGACTCAGCGCCGTACTGACCGTGCGCCTCCCCGAGCCACAGTTCGAGGGCCAGACCAAAGAAGTGCTCGGTACGCCCGCGGTCCGCGCGATCGTCGCCTCGACCATCGGCTCGACTCTGGGCGCCGTCTTTTCCTCCACCCGCCGCGAGGACAAGGCGCAGACCGCGCAATTGCTCGAGAAGGTCGTCGCCGAAATGAAGTCGCGGATCTCGGCCCGCGCGCATAAGGAGACTCAGCGCCGCAAGAACGCGCTGGAGTCGTCCTCGCTGCCGGCGAAGCTCGTGGACTGCCGCAGCAACGACGTCGAGAACAGCGAGCTCTTCATCGTCGAGGGCGACTCCGCGCTCGGCACGGCGAAGCTCGCCCGTCACAGCGAGTACCAGGCGCTGCTGCCGATCCGCGGGAAGATCCTCAATACGCAGAAGGCGAGCATCGCCGACATGCTCTCGAACGCCGAGTGCGCGTCGATGATCCAGGTGATCGGCGCCGGCTCCGGCCGCTCCTTCGATCTGTCCGCTGCGCGCTACGGGAAGATCATCCTGATGAGCGACGCCGATGTGGACGGTGCCCACATTCGCACGCTGCTGCTGACGCTCTTCTTCCGCTACATGCGGCCCCTGGTCGAGGCGGGGCGCGTGTTCGCGGCCGTGCCTCCGCTGCACCGCCTAGTCGTGCTGAACGCGGGCAAGAAGCCGAACGAGACGATCTACACCTACTCCGAGAAGGAGCTGCAGAGCGTTCTCGCCACCCTCGGCAAAGCGGGTCGCCGCTACCAAGACCCGATCCAGCGCTACAAGGGCCTCGGCGAGATGGACGCTGACCAGCTTGCGACGACGACGATGGACCGCGCCCGACGAACACTGCGCCGGGTGCGGGTCGCCGACGCCGAGAACGCCGGGCGGGTCTTCGAGCTGCTGATGGGCAACGACGTCGCACCGCGCAAGGAGTTCATTGTCCGCGGCTCGGAGTCGCTCTCGCGGGACCGCATCGACGTCTGACGTGCGGGCGTCCCGGCGTCAGAACAGCTCGGGCGCCGCTCCCAGGGTGGCGATCGGGGCCGCGAGGGCGACTCCGGAGCCGTCGCGCTTCATCCCGGAGTCCGGGAGAGCGGCAGCCGAGCCGTCGGCCTCGAGGGCGTGTGCGGGACCGGGACCGACCCAGGCGACTCCGAGGGCCGTCTCGCCCTTGAGGAAGCGGTGAGCGCGCACTCCGCCGGTGGCTCGGCCCTTTGCGGGGAACTCGGAGAATGACGACACCTTCGCGCTGCCGGTGTCGGTCCCCGAGAGCGCCCAGCTGTCGACGGCGACTGTCGCGACGACCGCCCCGTCCCTGTCTTCGGCAGCGACGACGGCGAAGTGCACGACGTCGTCGGTCTCGGCGAGCTTCACTCCGACCATGCCCGCGGCGGTGCGCCCCTGGGGGCGAACAGCGGACGCGGAGAAACGCAGGAGCTGCGCCTCGCCGGTCACAAAGACGAGCTCGTCCTCCTCGGCCGAGGCGGCCGCTCCAACGACGGCGTCCTTGGGCTTCAGCGCGATGAGCTCGATGTCCGGGCGGTTCGGCAGCTCGCCCGGCGCGACGCGCTTGACCACGCCCTGCAGGGTGCCGAGGGCGATCGGCCGCTCGTCGTCGAGTGCAACGAGAGCGAGCACCCGCTCGTCCTTGGCGAGATGCGGGAGGTAATCGCTCATGCGTACCCCGGCGCCGAGCTGCACGGAGGAGGAGGGGACGGCCGGCACGTCGACGGGGGAGAAGCGCAACAGCCGCCCTGCGCTGGTGACGGCCCCGATCTCGGCACGGGTGGTCGTGTCGAGGACGCTCAGCACCGCGTCGTGCTTCGAGCGGCGGGTGGCGCGCTCGGGGTGCGGCGCCGCGTCGGGGTCGCGGTCGATGCGCACCATGCGGCCGGTGGTGCTGAGGAGTACCCGGCAGGGGACATCGGCGATCTCAAGGACGGCCGCGGCCTTGCGCCCGGTGGTGGCGACGGAGGGGCGCGCCTCGGTCAGCAGGGTCCGCCGGGGGGTGCCCAGGCGCTGGGCGACGTCGTCGAGCTCGTCCGAGACCAGCTCGTCGATCCGCGAGCGACTGGCGAGCAGGGCCTCCAGCTCGGCGATCTCGGCGAGCAGAGTGTCGCGCTCGGTCTCGAGCTCGATGCGCGAGAACTTCGTGAGCCGGCGCAGCTGGAGTTCGAGGATGTAGTCGGCCTGCAGAGTGCTGAGGTCGAACACCTCGATCAGCCAGGCGCGGGCCGACGCCGTGTCGTCGCTGCTACGGATGAGGTGGATCACCTCGTCAATGTCCAGAATCGCGAGGAGAAGCCCCTCGACGAGGTGCAGCCGCTCCTGGCGCTTGCGCAGGCGGTAGCGGGATCGGCGGGTGACGACCTGCACACGGTGGCCGATGTAGACCTGCAGCAGCTCCTTGAGACCGAGAGTGCGCGGTCCGCCGTCGACCAGTGCGACAGTGTTGATCGAGAACGCGTCCTCGAGCGGGGTGTAGCGATACAGCTGTTCCAGGACGGCCTCGGGGCTGAATCCGGTCTTGATGCCGATCACCAGGCGGAGGCCGTTGTCGCGATCCGTGAGGTCGGTGACGTCCGAAATGCCGCTGAGCTTCTTGTTCTGCACCCCGTCCTTGATCTTGTCGATCACCTTCTCGGCGCCGACGAGGTAGGGCAGCTCGGTGACGACGAGGCCGGACTTGCGCGCGGTGATGCTCTCGACCGAGACGCGGGCGCGGGTCTTGAAGCTGCCCCGGCCGGTCGCATAGGCATCGCGCACACCCGCGAGGCCGACGATCGTTCCACCGCTGGGGAAATCGGGACCGGGGACGAACGACATCAGGTCGTCGAGGGAGGCGTCCGGGTGCGCGATAAGGTGCCGCGCCGCTCCGATCACCTCGACGAGATTGTGCGGTGCCATATTCGTCGCCATGCCGACGGCGATGCCGCTCGCGCCGTTGACCAGCAGGTTCGGGAACGCGGACGGGAGGACCTCGGGCTGGTCGTGCGAGTTGTCGTAGTTGGGTACGAAGTCGACGACGTCCTCGCCGAGGTGCTCGGTCATCGCCGTGGCGGCCGGAGCGAGACGGGCCTCGGTGTAGCGCGCCGCGGCCGGCCCGTCGTCGAGGGAACCGAAGTTGCCATGACCATCGACGAGCGCCACCCGCATGGTGAACGGCTGCGCGAGTCGCACCAGGGAGTCGTAGATCGAGGCGTCTCCGTGCGGGTGCAGTTTTCCCATCACCTCGCCGACCACGCGGGCCGACTTCACGTGCCCGTGGTCGGGTCGCAGACCCATCTCGCTCATCATGTAGAGAATGCGGCGCTGCACGGGCTTCAAACCGTCCCGGGCGTCGGGGAGCGCGCGCGAGTAGATGACCGAGTAGGCGTATTCGAGGAAGGATCCCTCCATCTCGGCCGAGACGTCGACGTCCTCGATGCGTTCGGTGAGCGAGGATCCGGAGGAGGGGGCTGCAGCGTTCATGACTCACTTCGGTGGCGGACGCGGGACGGCGGCGGGGGAGTGCACCGCCAATCGGTTCCCGACGAGCGGAGCGGAAGCAGCGCCTCGCGGACGGGACCGGCCTTCCCGTGCACGCAGGCGATCCGTTGCACCGGCCCGGCGGGAGCGGCGGTGCTGTGCGAAACTGGGCGCAATGCCCCACATGCTACCGCCAGCCCCCGACGGGCGGCGGAGCCTCGCCGACGTCCTGCCGGGAGCCTTCGACGCGCTCCTGGGTCGCCCCGGCCTCTTCGGATCTCCGCGAGTCGAGCGCATCGTGGTGGTCCTGGTCGACGGCCTCGGGGCCGCGAACCTTCGCCAGCGCTCGGGCCACTCGCGCATCCTCGCCCCCGCGCTGAACCGCGGCACCACCCTCGTCTCCGGATTCCCGACGACCACGGCGGTCGCCCTCGCGAGCCTCACCACGGGCCTGCGCCCGGGCGGGCACGGGATGGTCGGTTACCGCGTGCTCGACCGCGCCTCCGACCGCCTGGTGAACCAACTCTCCGGCTGGGACGAGCGGATGGTGCCCGAGCAGTGGCAGACGCAGCCCACGGTCTTCGAGCAGGCCTCGGCCGCCGGTATCCGAGCGGGAGTGATCGGCCCCGCGCGATACGCGTACTCGGGTCTCACCCGCGCGATCCTCCGTGGCGCCGACTACCACTCCGCAGGCGGCGTCGCCGAGCGCTTCACGGCGGCACGCGCCCTGTTGGACGAGGGCGGACGACAGCTGGTGTACCTCTACGTCCCCGAACTCGACCAGGCGGCGCACGCGCGGGGCTGGGAATCGCCGGAGTGGACCCGCGCCCTCGAGCTGCTAGACGGCGAGGTCGGCGGCGCAGTCCGGGGGCTCTCGGCTCGGGAGGGGCTGCTGGTCACCGCCGACCACGGGATCGTGGACGTTCCCGCCTCCTCGCACGTGCTGATCGAGCGCAGCCCGCTGCTCGAGGGCGTCCGGCACCTCGGCGGAGAGCCGCGCTGCCTCCAGCTGCACCTCGAGGCGGGCGTACCGGCCGAGGAGGTGGCGCGGCGCTGGGTCGAAGCGGAGGGATCGCGCGCCTGGATCGCGACACGCGAGGAGGTCGTGGCGAGCGGCTGGTTCGGTGAGGTCTCGCCGACAGCGGCCGACCGGATGGGCGACGTGTTCGTCGCAGCGCGGAAGACCGTCGCCTACTACGCGGCGGACGACTCCTCCGGTCGCTCGATGCTCGGGCAGCACGGCTCCCTCACGCCGGAGGAGACACAGGTGCCGCTCCTGCGCTTCGGCGCGCTGGCCTGAGCGGATCCGGGCGCCCGTGAGCGCCGGTCAGTCGTCCGTGCGGGCTCCGAAGACGATCTCGTCCCAGCTCGGCATCGCGGCGCGGCCCCGGCGCATGCTCCCGCGCACGCCCGACGGCTGCTCGGGGGCCGCAGGAGCGGCACGCGGTGGCTCCGGCGCCTTCTCGACCACAGGAGCCTCGACCTCGGGCTCCGGCTCCTCGCGGACACGAAGGTTCGATGCGTGATCGCGCTCGCCGCGACGTCGCCGCAGGGCGTCGAGCAGGTCGGCGGTGTCAGTGAGATTGCGCTCGCGCTGCTCCGTGGTGCTGGTGATGGGACGGGGCAGTGTCGAGATCGGGCGCGGGGCCTCGGCGAGGGCCGGCTGCGGCTCCGTGTCGGAGGGACGCACGGCGGCGGGACGCGCGTGCGGCATCGCAGCCGGCCGGCCGGCCGTCGGGTGATCGGACCGGGCGGGTCGGGTCGGTGCCTCGGCCGAGTCCGGGTCGAAGCGCGTCGCGAGCTCATCGACGGCGGCGGGGATGACGGCACGCAGACGGGGGATCAGCGTCGGACGGATCTCGCCCTGCTGGGACAGCGTGATGGCCTCGGACGTCAGTGGGGAGAGCAGCGCCTTCCGCGGGTCAAAACGCCAGCGGGCGTCGTGATCGATCTCGTCCGAGCGGAAGAGGAGCTTGACGACCCAGCCGTCCTCCTCCTTCCAGCTGGACCACTGCTCGCCCTCGGCCCCGAGGGCGACGAGCCGGTCGCGAATCACGTCGCCGAACGGCGTCCCCTCCTCGAGCGGATCGGGGTCGGTGCTCGTGTAGACGCGGACCGCGAGTGCGGAGGCGACGATGTGCTCGCGCTCGGCGGTGACCGGACCCTCGAAGCGCTGCACATAATCCAGGTCGGCGCCGGTGAGATCGGCGACCTCCTCCGCCGAAAGCCCAGAGCGGATATGCGCCTGGATCTCGCGGGGAGAGACACGCTTCTCACGAGGAGGGAGAGAGTGGACGCGCGGACGCAGCTGGCTCTGCAACGTCTCGTCGATGCGGACCGAGAAGCGCTCGCCGCCTTCGGACACGAGCACGAGCGATCCGCCCTCGACGCCGATCACCTTCAGTTCCATCATCGCGGGGACCCTCCTTGTGGACGCGGACCGGGCAAGGATGCCACGCGCCCGGGCCGTTGACCGGGAATACCCCGGGCGGGTCGAAAGTTGGTGCGGAAGGAGGCGGGGCGAGCGGGTGTCAAGAGCCGTCCGCGGTGGTTTGCGAATCGATGCGTCGTGATGCACACTGACCCCGCCGATTTGTTGAACAGCAGAAATAAGAAGTGGATGGGAATGGCTACGGACTACGACGCCCCCCGCAAGACCGATGACGACTCCGAGTCGATCGAGGCCCTGAAGGAGCGAGTCCCCGACAAGATGTCCGGAGTCGTCGACGTCGATGACGCCGACAACCCGGGCGGATTCGAACTGCCCGGTGCCGATCTGTCCGACCTCGATCTGGACGTCGTGGTGCTTCCGCCCCAGGCGGACGAGTTCACGTGCGTGAGCTGCTTCCTGGTGAAGCACCGCTCGCAGATCGATCACGAGGAGAAGCTGGGGCCGATCTGCCTGGAGTGCGCCGCCTAAACGCCGCCAGGCTCCGAAGGACGACCGCTCCGTCGCCGTGATCCCCGGATCGCGGCGACGATGTCGTTCGGGCGGCGACTGGAGATCAGCCAGTACGGCGTCGGGTCGGCCGGATCCTCGATCGGGACCCGAACCACGTCCTTCACCCAGCCGCGGATGACCAGGTACGCCCGCGCGTCCAGCCGGGGCCCCCGCTCGGCGAAGGCCTGATCTCCGGTGTGCGCGGACGGCTCGCCCAGCAGATCGAGCGAGATGTGCGCGCGACCGGCGCGCAGCTCCCCCTCCGCTACCTCGACCACCGGAGACAGGGCGAGGAGCGAGAGCACGCAACCTGCGTACAGCACGATCGCGACGATCACCCCAACCTGGAGGTCGATGGGCGCGAAAACCAGAATGCTGGCGGGGAGGACGAGGGCGGTGGCGACGAAGAGCCAGGGCGCGGGCCATAGCCTCTCTCGGTAAGACGGCATGACCCTATTGCACCAGACGATGTGGTCTACCCTCGTCACGTGCTTGCAACCGTCGACGTCCCCATCACCGCGGAGCGGCTCCCCCTCTACGCCCGACCGGGTGATGCCGGCGCCGACCTGCAGTCCACCCAGGACGTGCTGCTCGCTCCCGGTGAGCGCGCGTCCGTCGGCACCGGAGTGGCCCTCGCGCTGCCCGAGGGGCACGTCGGCTTCGTCGTCCCCCGCAGCGGGCTCGCCTTCAGGCACGGCATCACCGTCGTCAACGCCCCCGGCACGATCGACGCGGGCTATCGCGGCGAGATCCGGGTGGCGCTGCTGAACACCGACAGTCGCGAGAGCTACCGCATCACGGCAGGCGACCGGATCGCGCAACTCGTGATCGTCCCCGTCGTGCGGGCGCGATTCACAGCCGTCGAGGAGCTTCCCGAGTCGGTGCGCGGAACGGGCGGCTTCGGATCCACCGGGTACGCCGCCGCAACCCAGGAGACCAGAATCCACGAGGAGAGCGCATGAGCGACATCCAGCCCACGGCCGGCGAGGCCGCCGAGCCCGTTCAGCAGGACTTCGAGAAGTCCGCCCCGGAGGACCGCGCCGAGGCCGGTCCGCTCGACGAGCGCGAGGCCAATCCGGTTCGCCCCTACATCGACCTCGGCGGGGTGAAGGTTCTCCCGCGCGAGGGCATGCACATCCGCCTCGAGGTCGAGGAGAACACCAAGCGAGTCATTGCCGTCGGCCTCGACTACGCAGGCTCGACGCTGCAGGTGCAGCCCTTCTCCGCGCCGCGCTCCTCGGGCCTCTGGCACGAGATCCGCGGCCAGATCGCCGAGCAGATCGGCCGCCAGGGCGGCTCGACCACCGAGCGCGAGGGAGTCTTCGGCCCCGAGCTCGTCGCCGAGCTGCCGGTCGCCGGCGGTCAGACCCGCGTCGCGCGGTTCGTCGGAGTCGACGGCCCGCGCTGGTTCCTCCGCGGCGTGATCGCCGGTGCGGGTGCCGTCGACGAGCAGGCCGCGGCCTCGGTCGAGGAGCTCTTCCGCAGCATCGTCGTGGTGCGCGGCAGCGGCCCGATGCCTCCGCGTGACCTCATCCCGCTGAAGGTGCCGACCGGCGGCCAGACCCAGCAGAGCGCGAGCTGAGCGGCATGGACCCGGCGCGGCCCGAGGACCCGACCGGAGGCGAGGATGCGGCCCGGCCCGAGGTGGGCGACGCGATCGCGCAGGCGGCCCGCCGCTCCGGCCTGGGCGCCGTAGCGGACGGCGAGCCGTTCGACGGGCGCGCGTTGCTGCGCACGATGGGCGGCGTGCGGGGGATCCTCGAGGCCGTCGTGCCCGGCATCGCCTTCGTGCTGCTCTACACGATCACTGCCGAGCTCGTCCTCTCGCTGGTCGCCTCCGTCGGTCTGGCCGTGGCGTTCACCGTGGCGAGGGTCCTCGGTCGCACGCCGGTCATCCAAGCGGTCGGCGGGCTGCTCGGCGTCGTGGTGTCCGCGGCCCTCGCTCTGTTCACGGGGCGTGCCGTCGACAACTTCGTGCCGGGCCTGGTGACGAACCTGGTCTACGGCCTGGTCTTCCTGCTCTCGGTGCTGGTGCGCTGGCCGCTGATCGGAGTGGCCGCCGGCTACCTGATGGGCGACGGAACCGCCTGGCGCGGCGACCGGCGCAAGCGCCGCCTCTTCGGCGCGCTGACTCTCGCCTGGGCCGGACTCTTCCTCCTGCGCCTGGCCGTGCAGTACCCGCTGTACCTCGCTCAGGACACCACGGCGCTGGGCACGTGGAAGCTCGTCCTGGGTCTGCCCCTGTACGCGCCGTTGCTGGTGCTCACCGTGCTCGCCGTTCGCGCGGAGTACCGCGGGGCCGCCGAGCGCGCCGATGCGGGCGATGCTCCGGATCGTGCGTAGAATTGTCTCGACGTCGAGATAAATAGCGCTCGCCTCCCCGCATCGTCGCGGGGAGGACGACCGGGAGTTGCGACGTTGTGGAGTTAGGTCCTCCTTGGTGGCAGGTCGCTGTGCGCGGTCGTCAAGATGAGGGCGGAGAGCGGCGCCGCCCGTCGGCGGACGCTGCAGTCAGCGAAGGAGAGGGCGACGTGTCCGCGGTAGATAGCTTGGGATCCAAAGACACCCTGACGGTCGGCTCGACCGACTACGAGGTGTTCCGCATCGACCGGGTCCCCGGTCACGAGAAGCTTCCGTTCAGCCTCAAGGTGCTGCTCGAGAACCTCCTGCGCACCGAGGACGGTGCGAATATCACCGCCGAGCACATTCGCGCCCTCGGCGAGTGGGTCCCGGAGTCGGAGCCCGACACCGAGATTCAATTCACCCCCGCCCGGGTGGTCATGCAGGACTTCACCGGTGTGCCGTGCATCGTCGACCTCGCCACGATGCGCGAGGCCGTTGCGGCCCTCGGCGGCGATGCGAACCGGATCAATCCGCTCGCTCCTGCCGAGATGGTCATCGACCACTCTGTCATCGCCGACCTCTTCGGCACCGAGGACGCACTGGAGCGCAACGTCGAGCTCGAGTACGAGCGCAACGGTGAGCGGTACCAGTTCCTCCGCTGGGGCCAGACCGCCTTCGACGACTTCAAGGTCGTCCCGCCGGGGACCGGCATCGTCCACCAGGTCAACATCGAATACCTGGCCCGCGTCACGATGACGCGCGAGGTCGGCGGCGTCGTGCGCGCCTACCCCGACACCTGCGTCGGCACCGACTCGCACACCACGATGGTCAACGGCCTGGGCGTGCTCGGCTGGGGTGTCGGCGGCATCGAGGCCGAGGCCGCGATGCTCGGCCAGCCGGTGTCGATGCTGATCCCGAAGGTCGTCGGCTTCAAGCTCGCCGGCGCTATCCCGACCGGTGTGACCGCGACGGACGTCGTGCTCACCATCACGCAGATGCTGCGCAAGCACGGCGTGGTCGGCAAGTTCGTCGAGTTCTACGGAGCCGGCGTCGCCGCGGTGCCGCTCGCGAACCGCGCGACCATCGGCAACATGAGCCCCGAATTCGGCTCGACCGCTGCCATGTTCCCCATCGACGACGTCACCCTCGATTACCTGCGCCTCACCGGCCGCAGTGACGAGCAGATCGCGCTCGTCGAGCAGTACTCCAAGCTGCAGAAGCTCTGGCACGACCCCGCGGTCGAGCCCGTGTTCAGCGAGTACCTCGAGCTCGACCTCAGCACCGTCGTCCCCTCGATCGCGGGCCCGAAGCGCCCGCAGGACAGGATCGAGCTCTCCTCCGCGAAGACGCAGTTCGAGTCGGACCTCAACAACTACGCGGACGTCTCGCACGACATCGTCGACTTGACGATCGCCGAATCGTTCCCCGCCTCCGACCCGGGCGAGCTCCAGCCGCAGGACGCCCACAGCAGCCACGAGCACACCCACCGCTCGCACGCGCCGTCCACTGCCTCCAAGCCGACCACGGTCGAGCTCGGCGAGGGCGAAAGCTTCACGATCGACCACGGTGCCGTAGCGATCGCGGCGATCACCTCGTGCACCAACACCTCGAACCCCTCGGTGATGCTCGCCGCCGGCCTGCTGGCGCGCAACGCCGCGCAAAGGGGCTTGAAAGCCAAGCCGTGGGTCAAGACCACGCTGGCCCCCGGCTCCAAAGTCGTCACCGACTACTACGAGAAGGCTGGTTTGACGCAGTCGCTCGAGGCGCTCGGGTTCTACACCGTCGGCTACGGCTGCACGACCTGTATCGGCAACTCCGGGCCGCTACTCGAGGAGATCTCCACCGCGGTCCAGGACAACGACCTCGCCGTGACCGCGGTGCTCTCCGGTAACCGCAACTTCGAGGGCCGGATCAACCCCGACGTCAAGATGAACTACCTTGCGAGCCCGCCGCTCGTGATCGCCTACGCACTCGCAGGCTCGATGAACTTCGACTTCGAGGTCGATGCGCTGGGGACCGACTCCGACGGCAACGACGTGTTCCTCAAGGACATCTGGCCCGACACGGCCGAGGTCCAGGCGACGATCGACTCCTCGATCGATAAGTCGATGTTCGACACCCAGTACGCGGGCGTGTTCGACGGCGACGAGCGCTGGCGGGCGCTGCAGACCCCCGAGGGCTCGATCTTCGAGTGGGACGAGTCGTCGACCTACGTGCGCAAGCCCCCGTACTTCGACGGCATGACGATGGAGACGACTCCGGTCACCGACATCGCCGGTGCTCGCGTGCTCGCCAAGCTCGGCGACTCCGTCACCACCGACCACATCAGCCCCGCCGGCTCGATCAAGGCCGACAGCCCCGCTGGCCGCTACCTCGACGATCACGGCATCGACCGGAAGGACTACAACTCCTACGGCTCGCGCCGCGGCAACCACGAGGTGATGATCCGCGGGACCTTCGCGAACATCCGCCTGCGCAACCAGCTGCTCGACGGCGTGGAGGGCGGCTACACCCGCGACTTCACGAAGGCCGACGCGCCGCAGTCCTTCATCTACGACGCCTCCGAGAACTACCAGGCCGAGGGAACCCCGCTCGTGATCCTGGGCGGCAAGGAGTACGGCTCCGGTTCGTCGCGCGACTGGGCGGCCAAGGGCACGAGCCTGCTGGGCGTCAAGGCGGTCATCGTCGAAAGTTTCGAGCGGATCCACCGCTCCAATCTCATCGGCATGGGCGTTGTCCCGTTGCAGTTCCCCGTGGGTGAGAGCTGGGAGTCGCTGGGCCTGGACGGCACCGAGTCGATCAGTATCACGGGCATCGAGACGTTGAACCAGGGCGTCACCCCCAAGACGGTGCGCGTGGTCGCCGAGCCGACCGAGCACTCGGCCGAGGGCAAGCAGACCGTCGAATTCGACGCGGTCGTCCGCATCGACACTCCCGGCGAGGCCGACTACTACCGCAACGGCGGCATTCTGCAGTATGTGCTGCGCTCGCTCGTCTAAATCGGCTCCCGGATGTGTGCGCCTCCCCTAAGGGGGAGGCGCACCCGCGTTCCGGGGAGCCCGTGCGTAGACTCGGGAAACGTCCCACCCCACGATCCCCCCCGGAAGGCGGCGCGCATGGCTGTTCTCGAGACCATCGGCGGTCCGCGCGATCTTGATCGCCTGACCGCAGCAGAGCTCGAGACGCTGGCGCAGGAGATCCGCGACTTCCTGGTGCGCGAGGTCTCGAAGACCGGCGGACACCTCGGTCCCAATCTCGGCGTCGTCGAGACCACCATCGCCATCCACCGGGTCTTCGACTCGCCCCACGACGCCATCGTCTTCGACACCGGCCACCAGTCCTACGTGCACAAGCTGCTGACCGGGCGCCAGGACTTCTCCAAGCTCCGCCAGCGGGGCGGCCTCGCCGGGTACCCGCAGCGGAGGGAGTCGCCGCACGACATCGTCGAGAGCTCGCACGCCTCCAGCTCGCTGTCCTGGGCCGACGGCATCTCGCGCGCCTTCACCATGACCGGCCAGACCGACCGCCATGTCGTCGCGGTGGTCGGCGACGGGGCCCTGACCGGCGGCATGACCTGGGAGGCGCTGAACAACATCAGCGACGACAACTCCCGCGGCCTCGTCATCGTGGTCAACGACAACGGCCGCTCCTACGCGCCGACCATCGGTGGCATGGCCCGCTTCCTCAACGGCGTCCGCACCCGGCCGACCTACCGCACGATGCACCGCGGCTCCCGCGCCGTCTCGGAGCGGCTGGGCGGTCCCGCCGCGGCCATGTACCGCGGGATGCGCGGCGGCCTGCACGGATTCCTCAGCCGCTTCATCAACAACGAGGCGCTCTACTCCAACCTCGATATCAAGTACCTGGGCCCCATCGACGGTCATGATCTGACCGCGATGGAAGAGGCTCTCCAGCAGGCGAAGGACTACGGCCAGCCGGTGATCGTGCATGCGATCACGCAGAAGGGCAAGGGTTTCGGTCCGGCCGTGCACGACCTCGCGGACCAGTTCCACGCGGTCGGCCAGATCGACCCCGAGACTGGTGAGCCGCTCAGCGCGGCCGGGGCCCGCTCGTGGACGTCCGTGTTCGCCGAGGAGATCGTCGCCCTCGCGGACGAGGACCCGACCATCGTCGGTATCACGGCCGCCATGCTGCGCCCGGTGGGTCTTGACCGTCTCGCCGAAAAGTACCCGGAGCGCGTGTTCGATGTGGGGATCGCGGAGCAGCACGCCGTCACCTCGGCCGCGGGACTAGCCTACGGTGGCCTGCATCCCGTGGTCGCCCTCTACGCGACCTTCGTGAACCGCGCCTTCGACCAAGTGCTGATGGATGTCGCGCTGCACCGGGCGGGTGTCACCTTCGTCCTCGACCGCGCCGGAGTGACGGGGCCGGACGGACCGAGCCACCACGGCATGTGGGACCTCGCAATTCTGCAGGTCGTGCCGAACATCCGCCTGGCCGCGCCACGCGACTCCGTGCGCCTGCGCGAGGAGTTGCGCGAGGCCGTCGGGATCACCGACGCGCCGACCGTCGTGCGCTTCTCCAAGGGGAGCGTCGGCGACGAGATCGATGCGGTCGAGCGCCTCGACGACGGGGTCGATGTGCTTGCGCGTGCCGAGCGGAGGGACGTGCTGCTTGTCACGGTCGGGCCGATGGCCGCGATGGGCCTCGAGGTGGCTCAGCGGCTCGCGGCGCAGGGCATCGGTGCGACGGTCGTCGACCCGCGCTGGGTCGTGCCCGTGCCCGCCAGCATCATCGAGCTCGCCCGGGAGCACCGCATCGTCGTGTCGATCGAGGACGGCGTGCGCGTCGGCGGCATCGGCACCCGGATCCGCCAGGACCTGCGCCAGGCGGGGGTGGACACCGCAGTGACCGAGCTCGGACTCCCGGACCAGTTCCTCGACCACGCGAAGCGCGAGGAGATCCTCGAGGACGTGGGCCTCACTCCGCAGAACATCGCCCGCGACGTGGTCGCGCAGGTGCTGGGCAGCAAGATCCCGGTCGCCCGTCCTCTGCCGGACGAGGTCGCTGCTCGGGACGACGCCCGCAGCGACTGACGAGGTGACTGCTTGCGGGCGCCTCTTGGACCACCGTGCCGTTTGCAGGAGACGGTGCGATTCGCAGGAGACGGTGCGATTCGCAGGGCTCCTGCGTCGGATTGGTGATTCTGCCGCCAAAGGTAGTCGCGAATGGTTCGATTTCCTGCGAATCGGACCATCCCCTGCAGATCGAACGGAGGGATGAGGAGGTTGGAGGAGCGGACAGGCGTTGGAGGAGCGCCCGAGGAGCGGACAGGCGTTGGACGGGCGCCCGAGGAGCGGAGGGGCGTCGGAGGTTCCGACGCCCCTGCGGGTCAGGCGACGCCGCGGATGGCGGGGTGGTGGAAGGTGTCTCCGAAGGCGCGCTCGCTGGCGCCGACTCGGTCGAGGTAGGGCGTGAGTCCACCCATCTGGAACGGGTAGCCGGCTCCGAGGATCACGCAGAGGTCAACGTCCTCGGCGGCGTGCACGACGTCGTCGTCCAGCATCCGCTTCACCTCGTCCGCGAGACCCGTCTCGACGCGCAGCCGCAGCTGCTCCGCCGTCATCGGCTCCGTGCCGCCCGCCACGATCGCGACCGCGCGCTTGTCGACGCCCTTCACCCGGCCCTTCGCATCGCGCTCGAAGACATGGCCGAGTTCGGCGAGACGGTGCAGGTTGGCACTCTCGAAGAAGCGGTCGGGGAACGCGGCGTGGTGCGTGTCGAGAACGTGTGCGCCGACCTTGAGACCGACCAGCTCGAGCAGCTCGAACGGCGTCATCGGCACACCGAACGGAACGAGTGACTGCTCGACCACCTCGAACGGGGTGCCGGTGTCGACGGCGTGCATCGCCTCACCCAGGATCTTCGCCAGCACGCGGTTCACCACGAAGCCCGGGGTGTCGCGAGTGATCACGGCATTCTTCTTCAGCTTCGCGGCGGTCACCATCGCGGTCGAGAGGGTCTCGTCGTCGGTGTGCGGGGTGCGGACCACCTCGATCAACGGCATCACCGCGACCGGATTGAAGAAGTGGAAGCCGACGAGTCGCTCCGGGTGCTGCAGCCGCTCGCCGATTCGCTCGACGGAGAGCGAGGAGGTGTTGGTCGCGAGGACCGCCGTCGGCGAGACGTAGCGCTCGATGTCGGCGAACACCTCCTGCTTCACCGACAGCTCCTCGAAGACGGCCTCGATCACCCAGTCGGCGTCGGCGAAGTCGGAGCGATCGGTCGTGCCGGTGATCAGCGCGCGCAGGCGGTTGGCGTCGTCGGGGGAGACCCGGCCCTTCGCCAGCAGGGCGTCGATCTCGGCGCGGATGCCCGCGACCCCCTTGTCGACCCGCTCCTGATCGAGGTCGGTGATAACCACCGGCACCTGGAGGCGACGCAGGAAGAGCAGGGCGAACTGCGAGGCCATGAGACCCGCGCCGACCACTCCAACCTTCGTGACGGGCTTCGCGAGCGCCCTATCGGGCGCACCGGCCGGACGCTTCGCCCGCTTCTGCACCAGGTCGAACGCGTAGATGCTCGCGCGGAACTGATCTCCCGAGATCAGGTCGGCCAGCGCCTCATCCTCGGCAGCGAACCCCTCCTCGCGCGTGGTGTTCTTCGCCGCCTTCAGCAGCTCCAACGCGCGGTACGGCGAGGCGGCGACGGTGCCGATGCGCGACTCCAGCTGCCGGCGCGCGATCGAGATCGCGACATCCCACTTGACCAGGCGCTCCAGCTTGCCGGGCGCGTTCGGCCGCTCCACCGTCACGGAGCCTCCTATCACGCCGTCGGCCCAGCGGAGGGAGTCCTCGAGGAAGGTGGCCGGGGGGAAGATCGCGTCCGCGATGCCGAGATCGAACACCTCCTGGCCCTTGAGGGTGCGGTTGTTCTTCAGCGGGTTCTCGACGACGACCTTCAGAGCGTTCTCGATCCCGATCAGGTTCGGCAGCAGCCAGGCGCCGCCCCAGCCCGGGATGATGCCGAGGAAGACCTCGGGAAGACCGAGCGCGGGGATGGAGGAGTCGACAGTGCGGTAGTCCGCGTTCAGGCCGATCTCGGTGCCGCCGCCGAGCGCGAGTCCGTTGATGAAGGCGAAGGACGGCACTCCCAGCTCGGCAAGCATCCCGAGCGTGCGGTGGCCCAGGCGCGCGAGCTGGCGGCCGAGCTCGCGGCTGGGTATCGTCCCGACCTTACTGAGGTCGGCTCCCGCGGCGAGGATGAACGGCTTGCCGGTGACACCGACCGCCTGGATCTCGCCGCGCGAGGCACGCTCCTTCTGCGCGACCAGCACGTCCGCCAGCTCGAAGAGCGACGCCGGGCCGAAGGTGTTGGGGCGGGTGTGGTCACGATCGTTGTCGAGCGTGATCAGGGCGAGCGTGCGGCCGCTGGGCAGCGGCACGTCACGGACGTAGGAGTGGGTGACGACCTCGCCCTCGGCGAGGTCCACGAGGTTCTCGAATCCGTCGAGCATGGGTCAGCGTCCCTTCCGTCGTCCGCGCTTGCCGTCGAAGTGCGGGTTCTCCCAGATCACCGTGCCGCCCTGGCCAAGGCCCACGCAGAGCGCGGTCAGGCCGTAGCGCACCTCGGGGTGCGCCTCGAACTGCCGGGCGAGCTGGATCATCAGCCGCACGCCGGAGGAGGCGAGCGGATGGCCGACCGCGATCGCTCCGCCGTACTCGTTGACCCGCGGGTCGTCGTCATCGAGGCCGAAGTGGTCGAGGAAGGAGAGCACCTGCACGGCGAATGCCTCGTTGAGCTCGAACAGCCCGATGTCCTCGACACTCAGGCCCGCCTTGCGGAGTGCCTTTTCGGTCGACGGAACGGGTCCGATGCCCATGATCTCCGGCTCGACTCCCGCGTAGGCGAAGCTCACCATCCGCATCTTCGTGGACAGACCCAGCTCCTTCGCCGCCTCCGCGCTCGCCAGAAGCGACACGGTCGCGCCGTCGTTGAGTCCGGAGGAGTTGCCCGCGGTGACGCGGCCGTGCGGGCGGAAGGGGGTGCGGAGTCCCGCGAGCCCCTCCAGGGTCGTCTCGGGGCGCGGCGCTTCGTCGGCCGTCGCGAGGCCCCAGCCGGAGGCGCTGCGCGTCGCGACCGGCACCAGGTCGGGCTGGATGCTGCCGGCGGAGTACGCGGCGGCGAGCTTCTGCTGACTGCGCAGGGCGTAGCGGTCGGCGCGCTCCTTCGTCAAATGCGGGAACCGGTCGTGGATCCGCTCGGCCGTGCGGCCCATAGTGAGTGCGTCCTCGCCGACCAGGCGCTCCGAGAGGAAACGCGGGTTCGGATCGGCGCCGGAGCCCATCGGATGCCGGCCCATGTGCTCCACCCCGCCCGCCAAGACGACGTCGTAGGCGCCGAACGCGATGCCGCCAGCGGTGGCCGTGACCGAGGTCATCGCTCCGGCACACATGCGGTCGATGGCGAAGCCGGGCACCGACGTCGGCAGTCCGGCGAGCAGCGCCGCCGTTCGACCGAGGGTCAGACCCTGGTCGCCCTGCTGGGTGGTGGCGGCAATCGCCACCTCGTCGACCCGTTCTTTCGGCAGCGCACCGTTGCGCTCCAGCAGCCCGATCATCGCCTTGACGACGAGGTCGTCGGCTCGGGTCTGCCAGTACATGCCCTTCTCGCCGGCACGCCCGAACGGAGTACGGACTCCATCCACGAACACGACTTCGGATCTCTCGGCCACAATGCCTCCCAGGAACTCACGGTCGCCGTCGATCGTAGGAACCGGCACCGCGCAGCCGGAATCCTTTGCCGCTTCCTACGAAGGGGTTTCGGTGCCGTCGGTCGGCGCTTGGGCCGCTTCGACAAACGCAGTCGCGATCGAGCCCGACGTCGCCTCGACCTGCCAGGCACGGGCGCCGGCGCGGCTCAGCTCGGCGGCGACCGTCTCCGCGGTCAGCGGCTCCGGCGGGTTCCAGGCCACCCGGCGCAGCAACTCCGGAGTAAGCAGATTCTCGACCGGCAGCGAGAGCAGCTCGGCGATCTCGGTGACGACAGCGCGTCCCGCCTTCAGGCGCGCGTCGGCGGCAGGGTTGCGGTCGCCCCAGGCACGGGGCGGGGGGAGCGTGTCGGCCGCCGGGCGAGTCACGCTCGGCAGGTCCTCCGTCGTCGTCGCGCGCTCAATAGCGGCCCACCAGCGCTCAACCTCGCCGCGGCTGGCGCGGCCGGTGAAGTCGCGGCGGCCGGAGAGCTGGCCGATGCTGGTCGGGATGTTGCGGGCGACGGCGATGATCGAGGCATCGGGGATCAGACGTCCGGGGGCGATGTCGCGTTCGCGCGCGAAAGCGTCACGGGCCAGCCAGAGCTCCCGCGCCACGGCGAGGGGACGCGGCCCACGGAGAGAGTGCATGCCGGAGAGGCGGCGCCACGGGTCCGGCGGGACGACCTTGGGAGCTCGGGCGAGGGTCGCCTCGAACTCCTCGCGGGCGATGCGCGTTTTGCGCGCGGCAGTGAGCATCTCCTGCATGCGGTCGCGCAGATCGACGAGCAGCTCGACGTCCTGTGCTGCATATACGAGCCAGCTCTGCGGGAGGGGGCGAGTCGACCAATCCGCGGCCGAATGCTCCTTCGCGAGGTGGATGCCGAGCAGGTCCTCGACGACGGCGCCCAGGCCGACCCTGGCCAGACCGAGGAGCCGGGCGGCGAGCTCGGTGTCGAAGATCCGCACCGGGTCAAGGCCCACCTCGCGCAGACAGGCGAGGTCCTGGCTGGCGGCGTGCAGCACCCACTCCTCCTGCCCGATGACCGCCTGCAGGGCGTCCATCCGCCCGATGGCTGGGGGATCGAAGAGGAAGGCGCCGGCGCCGCGCCGATAGACCTGGATCAGGTAGGCGCGCTGCGAGTAGGTGAAGCCGGAGGCACGCTCGGCGTCGACAGCGACGGGGCCCTCGCCTGCGGCGAGAGCGTCGACCGCGGCGAGGAACTCGTCGGGCGTGGTGAGGACACGATATTCAGTCACGGTTGTTCCGTCGGAAGGCGAGCGAGGTCACACCGTCGCTCGATACGGGCGGGAGACCCGCGAGCATGCACAACAGTTCCCCCCACCCTTCCACGTGTGCGGCGAGGTGCGCATCATCCGGACTCCAGGAGGCGCGGATCTCGATCTGGGCACCGTCGCCCTGCGCGGCGAGTTCGCCGAAGCCGGTGGAGAGGACCTTGGTGGCTGTGCCGGACGCCGCGGAGTAGACGGCACCACGCGCCTCAAGCGCGTCGATGAGCCAGGACCAGGCGACCTCGGCGAGGAAGGGGTCGGTGCCGATCTCGACCTCGAGCGGCGCCTGGGCGAAGCACACGACGCGGAAAGGTCCGCCCCACTGCTCCGGCTCGTCGCGGTCGTAGAGCAGGATGAAGCGGCCGGTGCCCAAATCGGAGTCGCGGCCGTGCGCGGCCGGCGAGACGTCGCCCGAGAGGGCGAGCGCCCACGGAGCGAGGCCGGAGGGCGAGGCGATCTCGGACACGGTCAGCTCGGCGCGCGTCGCAGCAGCGCGGATCGAGTCCGTCGCGACCCGGAACTCCTCGGGGAGCTGGGACGACGCTGAGAACTCGGGCACGAGTGCAGAATAGGGTTCCGACGCGCCAGGGACGCGGAGGCACGCCGGACGCGGCCGGTCAGCTCGGCCGGTCAGCTCGCGCGACTCCAGCGGGTGTACACGGCCCCGCAGTCGTCGGCCGCCAGCAGAACGAGCGTGTAGGCGTCGTCCACCTCGGCCGCACCGGTCGCGACCGGCAGGCCGGGGAGGACGACGCGCGGCGACGTGGTGAGGCAGAGCTCGTCAACCCGGCCGGAGGCGAGGAACTGCCCGGAGAGGGAGGCGCCGCCCTCGCAGACCACACGGTGCAGTCCGCGCGCGGCGAGCGCGTCCAGCAGCGCGTCCACGCCGAGGCGGTCCGAGTCGGACGGGACTGCGACCACCTCGACTCCGACAGGGAGCCCTTCGATCGGGCCGCGCGACTCCGGGACCAGCAGGAGAACCCGAGAACCCTCCTCCAGTTCGAGGCGGTGCCCGACGAGATCGCCCGAGGCGGAGACCACGGCGAGCGGAACTCGCTTGGGCACTCGGTAGCCCTCGGCGCGGACACTCGCCGCTCCGACGAGGACCACGTCGGCCTGCTCGCGGATCACACCCAGGATCGTGCGGTCGACCCGATTGGTGAGGGTCTCGCTGGTGCCGTCGGCGCCGATGCTCGAGCCGGTGACGCTCGCGATCATGTTCAGCCGCACCCGCACCGTGTCGGCGGGGCGCCACGCGTCGACGACGGCCGCGCGCGCTCCCTCCTCGCCGAAAACGATCGGGGGTCCGGTGGGAACCAGCTGCCGGAGGATCATGCGGCCAGGTGCGCGCGAACCTGGCGCTTGGTGCGGCCGAGCAGCGCGGTCATCCCACGCAGGCGCAGCGGCGACACTGCCTCCGAGAGGCCGATGGTCTGCGGGAAGTCGTCCGGGACGGCGAGCACCTGCTCGGGGGTGAGCCCGGCGAGCCCCTGCGCCAGGATCGATGCGAAGCCGCGGGTCGTCGGCGCCTCGCGGGGAGCCGTCGCGTGCAAGTGCACGATGCCTCCTTCAACGTCGACGACGATGAACACGGGCGCCTGGCACTCCTCGACGCGCTCGAAGAGGTCGGGGTGGTCGCGGTAGCGCTCCGGCAGCTCGGGGAGTTCGTTCGAGAACTCGAGGAGCAGCTGCAGACGCTCCGGCTTCTCGAGGGCGAGGAACTCCTCGCGGATGGTGCGCAGAGCGTCGGGGAGCGTCGAGTCAGTCATCGGGTCCAGTGTCTCATCGGGATGCGGGGCGAAGGGCCCTCACACCGAAGGCCGAGAGGTCCGATTCGGCCCACATTGGGTCATCTCGGCGCACTCGGCCTTCGTTGTGACGCTCAGCGGGCGGCGGGGGCCTCGCCGGGCTCGGCGCCCTGCACGATCGGGACGCGCACGGCGCTGCCCCACTCCGTCCAGGAGCCGTCGTAGTTGCGGACGCCCTCGAAGCCCAGGAGGTGGGTCAGCACGAACCAGGTGTGGGCGGAGCGCTCGCCGATGCGGCAGTAGGCGATCACGGAGTCGCCGTCCTTCAAACCGGCGCCTTCGCGATAGATGCCGTTCAGCTCGTCCAGGGGCCGGAAGGTGCCGTCCTCGGCTGCGGCCCTGCCCCACGGCACGTTCTGCGCGCTCGGGATGTGGCCGGCCCGCAGAGAGCCCTCCTCCGGGTAGGCCGGCGCGGTGGTGCGCTGGCCGGTGAACTCCTCGGGGGAACGGACATCGATCAGCGGGTTGCCGAAGTGAGCGAGCACGTCGTCCTTGAACGCGCGGATCTCGGCGTCACTGCGCTCGAGCACCGGGTACTCGGCCCGCTCCGGTGAGGAGGCCTCGGTGGTCGTCGGGCGGCCCTCGGCGATCCACTTGTCGCGCCCGCCGTCCAGCAAGCGCACATCCGCGTGACCGAAAAGGGTGAAGACCCAGAGCGCGTACGCGGCCCACCAGTTGTTCTTGTCGCCGTAGATGACGACGGTGGTGTCGCGGGCGATGCCCTTGCCGCCGACGAGCGCGGCGAACGCGGCTCCGTCGATGTAGTCGCGCTGCACCGGGTCATTGAGGTCGGTGTGCCAGTCGATCTTGACCGAGCCGGGGATGTGGCCGGTCTCGTAGAGCAGGACGTCCTCGTCGGACTCGACGATGACCAGGCCGGGAGTGCCGAGGCGCTGCTCGAGCCAGTCGGCGCTGACGAGCCGCTCGGGGTGCGCGTAGGAGGCGAACTTCGGAGACGGATCGGTTTCGACGGACAAGGAGGACCTCCAGAATGGTGCGCGGAGCGCGGGCGTGATTCCACGGCGGGCTACGCTGGAGCCCGCCCTTCAGCGACAGTACGCGTCCGCGGACGACGCCGCACGGAGGGCGCCGTAAGAGTTCGACACAGAACCGCGGCGGCTCCGTGCCCGGCGCGGCCGCCGCCCGTGAGCGCACCGGCCCCCGCCCTGCGCAGGATGCGAGACGCGAGTGAGCCCCGACGACGTCCGATCGACGAGCAGCCTGACTGCGCGCTCGCCCCAGATCAGCGGGCACGAGATCGCGTCGACCCTGGTACCCCCGCGCCAGTTCGAGGGCGCCACGTTCGAGAGCTACCGCCCCGACCCCGAGTACCCCTCGCAGGCCGCAGCGGTCGAAGCGCTGCGTGCGTTCGCGGCGGGCGGCGGGTCCACGGGCGGCGGAGGCGGCTTCCTCGGCTTCGGGAGGAAGAAGGCGCCGGCGCTCAAGCCGGGCGTCTACCTCGACGGCGGCTTCGGCGTCGGCAAGACCCACCTGCTCGCGGCGATCTGGCACGCGGTGCCGGGACGCACCTCCTTCGGCACCTTCATCGAGTACACCGCGCTCGTCGGCGCCCTCGGCTACGCGGCGACCGTCTCGCTCCTCAAGGGCTCTGCGCTGCTCTGCATCGACGAGTTCGAGCTGGACGACCCGGGCGACACGATGCTGATGACGCGCTTGCTGGGCGAGCTCGTCGCCTCCGGAACCCGCATCGCGGCGACCTCGAACACTCCGCCGAACGCTCTGGGGGAGGGACGCTTCGCCGCCGCCGACTTCCTCCGCGAGATCCAGTCGATGGCCGCGCACTTCGACACGATGCGGATCGACGGCACCGACTACCGGCGCCGCGACATCGAGGGCCATGCCGTGGTGCGCACCGATGCCGAGATCGACGCGCTCGTCGCGGCCGCCCCGACCGGCTCCGTCGTCACGGACGATTCCTTCGCCGACGCGGTGCGCCATCTGGGGACAGTGCACCCCTCGCGCTACATCAAGGTAATCGACGGCGTCGACACGATCGTGCTTCGCGACGTCGCGACCCTCACCGACCAGACCGACGCGTTGCGCCTGGTGGCGTTCATCGACCGGGTCTACGACGCGCAGATCCCGGTGCTCGCCTCCGGGACGCCGCTGGACGAGGTCTTCGGCGGCGACATGCTCAGCGGCGGCTATCGGAAGAAGTACCTGCGCTCGATGTCGCGCCTGATCGCGCTGACCTCGATGGCGGCGCGCTCCTAGCTCCGGATCGGCGCATCTCCGACGAACCCGGGACCGTCATCGGTACCGATCGCCAGCGCTGCGTCACGCGCTTGTTACACGGCGGCCCCATCCGTAACCTCCGCGAAACGCGGTGCCGCACGGGACGAAACCTCTCGCGACCAGACTGTCGCTACCCGAGGTGACCCGACACCTGCGTGTCTCGAGGCCGCGCACCGACGCAGCGTCCTCGCTCCGGGCTTTTCTCTGCACATTCACGAGAGGTTCAACAATGGATCAAGGCAATACCGCGTTCCTGCTCATCGCAGCCGCGCTGGTCCTGCTCATGACCCCCGGACTCGCCTTCTTCTACGGCGGTCTGGTGCGTGCAAAGAGCGTCATCAGCATGATGATGCTCAGCTTCGGAGCTATGGGACTCATCGGAGTCCTCTGGGTCTTGTACGGCTACGCGATCGCCTTCGGCAACGGCCCGGCAGGCCCCGCGGGCACCGACACCTTCGTCGGCATCGACGGCGTCCTCGGCATCGACACCGCCCAGATCGGCCTGCAGGGCCTCTACACCGACGCGCTCGGCGAGCAGAGTGCGGCCTACCCGACGCTGGCCTTCGCTGCATTCCAGGCGACCTTCGCGATCATCACCGTCGCGCTGATCTCCGGCGCAATCGCCGACCGCGCGAAGTTCGGCGCCTGGATGGTCTTCGCCGGCGTCTGGGCGACGGTCGTCTACTTCCCGGTCGCGTCCTGGGTCTTCAACTTCACCCTCGGCGACGACGCGAGCGTCGTGGACGGCGGCTGGATCGCCTACGGCGTCGGCGCGATCGACTTCGCCGGCGGCACCGCGGTGCACATCAACGCGGGTGCGGCGGCCCTCGCCCTCGCCCTGGTGCTGGGCAAGCGGGTCAACTTCACCAAGGGTGCGCACCAGCCGCACAACCCGCCGTTCGTGCTCCTGGGCGCCGGACTGCTCTGGTTCGGTTGGTTCGGCTTCAACGCCGGCTCCGAACTCGCGGCCGACGGCATCGCGGCTATCGCGTTCCTGAATACCATCGCCGCCCCGGCCGCCGCGATCCTCGGCTGGCTCGTCGTCGAGAAGATCAAGGATGGCAAGCCCACCTCCATCGGTGCCGCCTCGGGTGCGGTCGCCGGCCTCGTCGCGATCACCCCAGCTTGCGCGAGCCTGTCTCCGTTCTGGGCGATCGTCCTCGGCGTCATCACCGGTGCGGTCTGCGCCCTGGCGATCGACCTCAAGTACCGCCTCGGCTACGACGACTCGCTCGACGTGGTCGGCGTGCACCTGGTCGGCGGTCTGATCGGAACGCTCTACATCGGCTTCTTCGGCACCGGCGTCGGCCTGTTCCTCACCGGCGACGCAAGCCAACTCGGCAAGCAGGCCCTCGCGGCCTTCACCGTCCTGGTCTACTCGTTCGTGATGACGCTCCTCATCGGCTGGATCATCCAGAAGACGATGGGCTTCCGCGTGAAGAACGAGGACGAAATCGCGGGCATCGACACGGCCATCCACGGCGAGGCGGGCTACGTCCTGGCGGACTGACTCCGCGCCCTCCTCGCCACCGGACGGGGTGCCGGCTCTTCGGAGTCGGCACCCCGTTTGCGTCTCTGCACGGGCGGCGCGTCGTGAGAGACGGGGGAGCGCTCATCCGGGCTAGGGTTCCGGGGTGCCCTTCTCGCGCTCGGTCGTGTCCCTGCTCCTCCGGCTCCTCGGTCGCGCGGGCGCTCCACGACCGGACGTCGGCCCGCGGCCGCAGCGCCCGTACCTGAGCACGACGGCGCCGACACCCGGAGCGAGCGGAGTCGGCCGCACCGTCGAGGTCGACCCGAGCCGCCTGCGCGGCGTCCGCCTGGGCTATGCGCCCACGCCGGACGGCGACCCGGATCCGGGCGAGGTCGTGTGGACCTGGGTGCCCTACGAGGAGGACGACGGCCGCGGCAAAGACCGCCCGGTACTCGTGCTGGCGGTCGAGAAGTCGGGGACGGTGCTGGCCGTGCGGCTGAGCTCGAAGGAGCACACCGGCTACCTGCCCGTCGGGATCGGCGGCTGGGATAAGGACGGGCGCCCCAGCTGGGTCGATCCTGAGCGCGTGTTTCGGGTGCATCCGGCGGGGATGCGCCGCGAGGGCGCCGCGCTGGAGCGGACGCGGTACGACGCTGTCGCCCGTGTGCTCTCGGCGCGGTACGGGTGGCGCTGAGCGCTAGGCGCTGAGCGCTAGGCGCTGAGCGGTGTCGCCGGGACCAGCGCGACCCTCTCCGCTGGCGGCACCTCAGGCGGGATCGACGGGGACGAAGGCGCCATACTTCGCCGCGCGACCGTCGCCGGAGGACGTGCCGGTGAGCCTCCGCCGCACCCAGGGTGCGACGTGGTGGCGGTAATACTGCACTGTGCCACGGCGCGCAGGAGCGGCAGCGGGCGAGCCCGAAAGGTCCGCGGGCGGCGTCGGCGGCGTGACGCCGAGCGAGCAAAGGACCCGGTCGGCGACCCGGCGGTGCCCGCGGTGGCCGAGGTGTAGACGATCCTCCGCCCACAGCCCCGGATCGGCGAAGGCGGGATCGTGCCAGTTGTCGGCGACGACGACATCGCTCCGGTGGTCCGTCCGGCGTCGCACCGCGTCGGTCAGCGCGTCGCCGCGGCGCCGGATGAGGGAGCCGAGGGGGAGCCGCGGGGACGGATCGGGGCCGGCGAGGGCAATCAGGGTGACTCCCTCCTCGTCGCATCGTTCGAGGACGCGGAGGTAGGCGTCGGCGATCCGCTCGATGTCGGCGCGCGGACGCAGCATGTCGTTGCCGCCGCCGTTGAAGGAGAGGTGGGTCGGCCGCAGAGCGAGCGCGGGCTCGAGCTGCTCGGCGAGGATCGGTGCGATCAGACGACCGCGAATGGCGAGGTTGGCGTACTCGATCCGCTCACCGATCGCAGCGGCCCAGCCCTCGGCCGTGAGGTCCGCCCAGCCGCGTGGGGTGCCGTCCGGACGTTCGTCGCCGACGCCCTCGGTGAAGGAATCGCCGATCGCGACGTAGCGGACGGGTGTCATCGGCGGATCCCGGAGCTATGCATCGTCGCACTGTACCGCTCGGGAGCGAGGCTCAGGCGCGCGGCCTCAGGGGGGTTACTGGCGCCGAGCGGGCCGACGGCGACTCGGCAGAGGCGGTGCGGCTCGACGTCCGGGGTCGCGGGGCAGCCCGAAACCAGGCGGCGAGGGCGGAGTAGCGGCGGTGCCGGCGATGGTCGCGGTCGAGCTCGGCTGTGCCGCGGTAGCCGGAGCCGCGGGCTATCCGATCGAGGCCACCGAGCGTGACCGGGATGCTCGCCATCAAGACGTCCGCCAGCTCCAGGCGACTCTGGGCGAGATGCTCGTCGAGGCCGAGACCGTAGAAGCGCCGGAAGCGCAGCCGCAGCAGAATCACCGGAATGCGCAGCTCGGTGGCCAGCGCGGGGACGGTGAAGCGTCGATCGACGAAGCGCTCGTTGACGAGGGCGGCCGCCGCGATGGCGAGGACGTCCAGACGTCTGCGGGTGCCCGCGGGGCGGATGGTCGGGGGTGCGCAGTGGAGCAGAGGCATGTAGGGGAGACTCGCTCGGACGCCGGTCATGACGCTGTGGCGCGAGATCCGTCCGAGGTGGCGGGCTGGGCTGGCCGGCGCGCTGCGATACCCGGTCCCTCCTGCTCGACCTGTCGCTCCGGGTATGCCAGTCCTGGGCCGAGGGCTCTCCCTGGGTCTGAAAAGGCGGGATCGACGCGTCGAGCGGGTGATGAGCCGACCGGACAGGACCGCACTATCGCCGCATAAGCCGAGTCAGTCAATCCTCTTCTCCGTTCAGGACCAGGCGGAAAAAATAATGGAGCCGATTCTGACTAACTGTTCTATGCTGACACGGCTTCCCTGTTTCCGCTGAGGCGAAGGCAATCGGAATCAGTACTGTGAGCACTGCCGCTCTCTCACTGAACGCCTTCTCCTCCTCCTTCGATCGGTGTACCCAGAACGGACACGATCGGAAAGGTAGTTTCTTTCGTGACCCCTCGCGACATCGTCGTCGGCGACTCCGGCGACTCTTCCCGCACTGATTCCCGATCCGCCACCCGACCTCTCTCCTCTCTCTCGCGCCGCACAATTCTCGCCGGATCCGTCGCCGGCGCGGGCGCCCTCGCGTTCGCGACGCCCGCCCTCGCGGCCGGCGACCTCACCGCTGTGCCGCGTCTGCCGGGGGAGGTCTCGCGCCAGGCGACCGCGACCTCGAGGACCGGACGGAACCGCTACGAGATCATCGATGTCGTCGTTGCGGGAGACAGAGCCCGCCTGTTCGTGCCGCACGCGACACCCCCGTCGCAGAGCGTCGGCGCCTCGATGCTCTGGTACTACCACGCCCGCAACGGCACCCACACAGCACTGTCGAGCGCCTTCGCCTACTCGGCCGACCTCGCCGTGGATCGCGGAATCGTGAGCATCTGCCCGACCTTCGGCGGCAGCATCTGGACGAGCCCGAGGGCGATCGAGATCCAGACCGCCGTCGCCGCCTGGGCCACGGCGCTGTGGCGGATCGACGCGAGCCTGTTGCGCTCCGACTCCGGGGGCGGACCGCTGCTCGCCTGGGCGTACGGCAACCGGATGCTGCCGAACATCCGCGGCGCGTATCTCGTCAACAGCTCCTACGACATGGAGGAGAGGGCCGCGAGCGAGCCGGACAAGATCGGCCCCGAGTACGTCGATGCCGTGGCCGTCGTGGCCACGAACCCGGCGCGTCTCCCGGCGTCGGTGTGGCGCGGCGCGCGGCTGCGGATCACGGGGTCACCGGAGGACGTGGTCGTGCCGTTCGCCCTCCACGGCGCGGCTCTGCACGCCGCGGCGCTGCCGCTGGCGAAGGAGGCGACCCTGCGCTCGCACGCGGGAGAAGGCACCGGCGGCCACGCGGTACCGAGCTTCACGAATAAGGAGATGCTCGAGACCTTCCAGCGGTGGCTCGCCGAGGGGCCGGTGCCGCAGACGGAGCCGGAACCTGAGACGCCGCCCGTGTCCGCGCTGCCCGGGGCGGGTACCTACGAGAACGGCGCCGCGCAGATCGTCACGACCGGCACCTGGTCGACGTTGAAGGCCGCCGGGGACAGCGGAGGCAGCATCGCCTACTCCACCACGGCGGGCGCTTCTGCCACGCTCGCCTTCTCGGGCACCAGCGTGAGCTGGATCAGCCGGCTCACCGCATCCTCCGGCATCAACGAGGTGGAGGTGGACGGGGTGCCCGTCGCCACGGTCGACCGCTACAGCGCCACCACCCGCTCGAAGCAGACGGTATGGAGCAGCGGGCAGCTCGCCGCAGGAGCACACACACTAACGATTCGGCGCGGAAGCAGCCGCAACCCCGCCGCGAGCGGCACCACGCTGATCCTCGACGCGTTCGTCGTCGGCGACTCCGCACCCGCCCCCGTGACGAGCGTGCCCTCCCCGGTCGCCGACTGGTCCTTTGCCGAGAGCACTGCCCCCTTTACCTCGGCGGTCGCGGGGGCACCGGCGTTGCAGCAGGGCGTGGGATCCACGGCCCAGGTGGTCGCCACGCCGTTCGGGCCCGGAATTGCGATGAACGGGAAAACGGATCACCTCCTCGTGCCCAAGGGAGAGCTGGGTCCGCTCAATCTCGGCGCCTCGACGGGCCAGGTGACGATCGCGGTCTGGGTGCTCAACTCCGACCCGGACGGCGCCTGCCTCGCGGGTGTCTGGGAGGAATCGACGGTCGGCCCGCTGCGCTCTTACGCGCTGTTCAACAATCTGTCCGCGTACGGCGGCTGGGAGCGAGTGTGCATGCACGTCTCGAAGCTCGGCGGGCCCACCCCCGGCTACCCCCACTCACGCGACTATTCGGCGGAGCCCCGCCGTCTGACCCGTGGCATCTGGCAGCTGCACGTCGGCACCTACGACGGCAGCGTCGCGATCTCGTACCTCGACGGCACGGCGACCGCCTCTCCGAGCTACACCGACTCCCTCGGAGCGACCTACGCCAAGAATCCCTACGTCTACCCCGACGGATTGAACGCGACTCCGGGTGACTTCGTGGTCGGAGCGGTCGGCCGTGACGGCACGATGATCAATCGGTTCACCGGCACTCTCGCCCGGCTGAGAGTGTGGGACAGGGCATTGACTGCGGAGCAAGTGAAGCAGATCTATTCGGCCGAGAAATCCACTCTCGCCTGATGTCCCGGGGAGCGTGACACGGGCCTGATAAGAGCGAGAGTGCTCATCGGGCGATGGAAGAAAACACTTGGCGCTGTCCTCTCGGCGGTGACTCGACGCGGTCGGGAAAGGGGGTCGTCCCAGGCGGAGAGACGCCCGCGTCCACGACCGTCACCCCGAGAGACGGAGGCGACTCCAATACCTATGCGAGAAGGCGACCCGCGCAGCACCGCCCGAGTGCTGCGCGGGCCCGCCGCCGCGATCGGAGACCGCGACGCTCATACACTCGGATGATGCGACACGGCATCGTCATCCTTCCGCAGGACCCGTGGGCTCTGGCCCGCAGGAAGTGGCAGTCAGCCGAGGGATTGGGCTTTGATCACGCCTGGACCTACGACCACCTCTCCTGGCGCTCCCTCGCCGACGAACCGTGGGGCGCGAGCATCCTCACCCTCACCGCCGCCGCGCTCGTGACCGAGACCGTGCGCTTGGGCACCTTCGTCGCTTCGCCGAATTTCCGGCACCCGGTGCCCTTCGCCAAGGACATCGCCACCCTCGACGAGATCTCGGGCGGTCGGGCGATCCTCGGCGTCGGTTCGGGTGGCACCGGCTTCGACGCGCGCGTGCTCGGGCAACCGGAGTACTCGCCGCGACAGCGGCACGAGCGCTTCGCGGAATTCGTGACGGCCCTCGACACGCTGCTGCGCTTCGAGGAGCCTGGCTCGGGGGGCGTGAGTGTTGAGGGGGAATGGTTCACTGCCCGCTCGGCTCGGATGGTCGGCGAGCCCGCGCAGAGCCCGCGCGTCCCGTTCGTCCTGGCCGCGAACGGACCGAAGGGGCTGGCTCTCGTCGCCGAGCGTGGGCAGGGGTGGGTCACGACCGGACCCGGCGGCGTGTCGAGCGAGGAGTGGTGGCGGGGCGTCGCAGAACTCGGCCGCCGGCTCGACCAGGCGCTGGAGACCGTCGGACGCGACCCGCGCACCCTCGAGCGCCACCTCTCGCTCGACTCCGGAGGCGACTACTCCCTCGAGAGCGTGGCTCGCTTCGAGGACATGGCGGGTAGAGCCGCAGAGCTCGGCTTCACCGACGTGATCTCGCACTGGCCGCGGCCAGAGGGGATCTACGCCGGCGACGACGACGTCCTCTACGACGTCGCCTCGCGCTTCTGAGCAGGCCGTCATCCGAGTGTTCGATGCGCGACGAGCACCGTGCACCGGAGTGCGCGCCGGTCGAGGCGTGCTCCCGCAGCACGCGGCGGATGGCCGCACCGGGTGCGAAAGGATGAGGGCATGACGCTCCCGAACTCCCGGCAGACGACTCTCTCCCCTCAGCTGCTCGACCGCCTGACGCGGTGGTTCGACGGTGCAGCGCCCGTGGCGCCCTCCCTCAGCTGGGCCCTGTTCGACCGCGGTGGCCTCCTCGTTCAGCACGGGATCGGCGAGCACCGGCGGGACGGTGCTGCCCCGGGCCCCGACACCGTGCACCGGATCGCCTCGATGTCGAAGAGCTTCGAGGCGGCGGCCGTACTGATCCTGCGCGATCGGGGGCTGCTCGACCTCGACGATCGGGTCGGCGCTCACGTGCCGGAGTTCGCCGACCCGGTCAATGCCGCGGGCCGGACGATGCCCGTGACGATCCGGATGCTGCTCAGCAACTGCTCCGGTCTCCCGGAGGACAACGGCTGGGCCGATCACGTCATGGCGATGCCGCGCGCGGACTTCCTCGAGCTCATCAGCCGTGGACTGACCTTTACGGAGCGGCCGGGCGAGGTGTACCAGTATTCGAACATCGGCTTCTGGCTGCTCGGCGTCGTCGTCGAAAACGTTACGGGGGAGGACTTCGTCGCGTTCGCGACGCGGACGATCCTCGAGCCCCTCGGGCTCGGGCAGACTCGTTACGACGCCGACTCCTACCCGAACGGAACGGATGTCGCGCAAGGGTTCAGCAGCTTCGACGACGGCGTGACCTGGACAGTGCGCCCCGTCACCGGCACCGGAGTCGGAGCCTGCGCGGCGAGCATGTTCAGCACGGTCGGCTACATCGCCCGGTGGAGCGCCTGGCTGTCCTCGGCCTTCGACGGCGATGACGGGCCCGCGGACGAGGACGCGGTGCTCAGCCGCGCCTCCCGCCGCGAGATGCAGCGCGGGCTGACCCCGGTGCCCGCGCTCAGCCCGCGCGCCGTGGACGGCACGCTCGACGGTTCGGCCTACGGCTTCGGGCTCGTGATCGAGCACGACGTCCGCTTCGGCAGCATCGCCCACCATTCCGGCGGGCTGCCGGGCTGGTCCTCGAACATGCGCTGGCACCTCGACTCGGGCCTCGGCGCCGTGGTGTTCGCGACCGCGAACGGCGCGAAACTCGCCTCCGCCGCGGCCGGCGCCGTCGAGGCCGCGATCATCGACTCCGGAGACCTCACCCGCGCGCAGGCGGCGGGCAGCGGTGTCCTGTTCAGCCCCAATCTCCTGAGCGACGTGCCGGCCGAGGTGCGCGCGCGTCGCCTCGCCGCTGCGATCGCCCAGATCGGCGGGCTCGCGCAGAACCCAACCGCGCGGCCCCTGCGCGAGCGGCTGCTGTGGAGCGCCTCCGCGGCGCAGCTCGCCTTCAGCCTGCCGGGGCGCGAGGGGGAGCTCGAGTGCAGGATCGAGACGACACCGACGATTCCCGCTCTGCTCCAGCGCATGAAGATCGTGGTGCGCGCGGACCAGGCGGCGCGGGCCCCGGTGGTGCGCTCCTACCGCCCGCGGCTCGACTGAGCGGACGACGGCTCTCGCCGCCCAGGCGTGGCTCCTGCTGGACAGAGGACTGGTCGAACCTTCTCAGCCCGATCCGGAGGGAGCCGCCGGCCCCCGCGTGTACGGCGCTCCGGCCTGATCAACGTCCCAGCGGCCCGCGGGGGAGGGCCGGACCACTGCGGGCGGCGCAGGTGTCGAGCCCAGCGCGGAGTGCCAGCGGAAGATCGCGTCGATGCCGTCCTGATTCGCCCAGGACGGCGGGTTGTGGCCGAGGCTGTGCGTGCGGACGCTCGCCTCCTTCGCGGTCGATGTCGCCTTGTCGACGAGAGCACGACCGTGCAGGGCAGGCGGGACGCTCGTATCGGGGTGCGCCGTGTCCGAGACGACGACGCGGATGTTGGCTCCGGCCCAGGCGGAGGCGGGCAACCGCTTCGGATTGTGCGCGTCGACCTGGGCGGTGCTGCCGCCGAAGGCGCCGCCGATCGAGAAGCGGCCACGGACCGTGCGGTCGTAGATGTCGCGCAGGTCGTAAACACCGTTGATCAGGTACATGCCGTTGATGCCGGGGAAGACCTGGGAACCGTAGTTCTCGCAGGCCAGCGCTCCACCGGCCGACATCGCCCAGAGGTAGCTCGCGGCGATCGGGAACTGGTCTGAGAGGTAGGCGTAGCCGTCGCGCTGATGCTGCTGCGCAGTGTCGTTGGTCCACAGCGTGCCGCCGAGGCTCTGGCAGATCGCAAGGGCGCCCCGCTCGACGGCGAGCTCAGCCGGGTATGCGAAGACGGTGGACAGCGAGGTGTGGTCGGCCTGAGCGGAGTGGAGGAACCAGATCACCGGGGTCGGGGTCGCCTGCCTGGGCTCTACCGTCTGCGGGATACAGATGCGCGCGAGGTCGCCGTTGATCGAGACCGTGACGACGTCGTAGAGCACACCTCGATTCTTCGTCCTCAGGGACGTCGTGCGGCTCGTCTCCCCGGGCAGGCCGGGGACGGGGGAAGCAGCGGCAGCCGGGAGCGATGCCGCGCCCAGCGCGACAGCACCCGAGAGGGCTCCGCCGACGACGGTGCGCCGACGGAGGCCGAGAGCTCGGGAAGAAATGCCTGCTGAATCGTCGGGGGACATGAAATCTCCTCCTGCGGAGGCCGCTCGCCGACGGGATCGGCAGTACGGCCCGGATCGGCGGGGTCTGACTCCTTCACGCTAGCGGGAGATGCGGGCCCGCTGCCCCCTCGAATCGCGACACCCGCGCGACGGCGGGATCGGACGACCACGGCTCCCGCCGTCGTCCGACCCCGCCTGGGTCACCCTGCGCTGGCGCCTGCGCGCTTTCGACGGCGCCGGACGAGGCCGGTGATCACATCGATGACGACGAACGCCGCGAGACTAGCCCCCACCAGCGGCAGGAACAGTCCGACCGCGAGGGCGACAGCGAGGACCGCAGCGACACCCCACCAGGGGGCACGCTGGAGGGCGCCACGCGCAGGAGCACTGCCCACCGGTCGCCGTGGGTCGCCGGTGGGACGGCGCTTCCACCACATCAGGTAGCCGAGCACGACCATCGTGGCGATTCCCGCTGCGGTCACGAAGAGCAGCAGCTGATTGGGCAGGCCGAACATCGAGCCCATGTGCGTATCGATGCCCCAGCGGGAAAGCTTGGCGACCAGACCGAAGTCGGCGAAGTCGACGCGGTCGACAACCTGCATCGTCTCCGCGTCGATGGCGACTGCGTCGACCTCGGTCGGGAAGCTGCGCTGGATCTCCTGCACCACCCACGCCGACCCTTCGCCCGCGGGCGGTCGGATCTCGACCATTCCGGTGTTCACGTTGACCTCGCGAGCGAGCGAGAGGACGTCGTCGTAGGAGCCCCGCGGGTCGTCGACCGCGGCGGCCGCGTGTCCGACGTGTCCGCCGTGGCCCGCGTGTCCGGCGTGTCCGGAATGGCCTGCATGCTCGTCTCCGACGTCTCCCGTTCGCTCTCCGAGCGTGGTCTTCAGCGAGGGGGTCGTCCAGCCGAGCGCAGCGCGCAGGCTCTCGACGTTACCTCCGCCGTACAGGGACCAGGTGATCCCCGTCGCCGAGAGGAACAGCGCGCCGACAAGGAGCCAGATCCCGGTGGAGGCGTGCCAGGAGAACAGTCGCCGGTAGCCGGTTGTCCTCGGCGCGGGCCGGAACAGGTCCCTTCTCACCCGGGCCCGGCGGACGCGATTGATCCACAGGCCCAGGCCGGCGAGCGCCACAACACCCAGCCAGGAGGCGGCGAGCTCGCTGTAGGAGCGGCCGACGTCTCCCAGGTGGAGCGTGCGGTGCAGGTCGCTGACCCAGGTGCGCAGTGGCAGGGCGCCGCTGGTGCCGTAGGCGGTGAGATCCCCGCGGACATCGGCGGTCGCCGGGTCGATGAAGACCGCTCGAGTCTCGCCCGCTCCGAGTGACGGGTCCGCGAACATGACCCGGGTGGTGTCGCCCGGATCAGGGGCTGGGCGGACGGCGACAATGCGCTGCCCGCCCCCGGTGTACTCCTCGGCCGCGTCGATCTGGTCGGCCAGGGGCAGGGAGCGGTCAGCTTCGGGGACATGCAGCTCCTGGGCGTACACGAGCTGCTCGAGCTGCGGTGTGAGCGCGTAGAGCCCACCGCTGCCTGCGGCGACCAGGATGAACGGTCCGACGAACAGGGCGGCTAAGAAGTGCAGGCGCAGCAGCAGCTGCCCGAACCAGCCTGCACTGCTCCGGCGGGGCGAGCGCGGGGGAGGGGTGTCGGCGGATTCGCGGGGCTCACGGGCGGTGGTGGTCATCAGTGTGGTCCTTCGGTGCTGGCGTGCGGAGAAGTGAGGGTCGCCGACGGAGCCGCTCTCGGCGGTGCACGGCGGGATCGCGAGGGCTCCGGGATCACCGGGGAACCCGATGGCCGTCATCGCTGCAAAGGCGGACGGCGAAGCCCTGACGTCCGGCCGCGCTGGAGCGGGCGCGGAGGCATCACGACAGCGGCTCACCCGGACCCTCGGCAGAGTTCACGGCCGGGCCGGCGTCGGTCTCGTCAAGAAACTCGCTGGACGGGAGGGCCGCGGCGCGGGGCGGCCTGAGGGAAGACTCCTACCGCGAGCGGGAGGACGTCGCGGAGTTCGAACGAGGATCGCAGCGCAGGACGAGGCGCGGCAGCGGGCAACGGCGGCAGGCGCACCAGCCGGGTGACGAGGTGACCGGTCGTTGCCGCGATCCGGATCAGCATCGCCTCGCCGCGGTGCAGGAGGGCGATCGTCACGACCGCGGCGACCATGTGCGCGATCGACATCGATGACCCGGCCATCCCGGAGTGCGCCATCGCACCGCTGACCTCGATGACGGTGCCGTGATGTGCGTGCGTCGGCGCCGGGCCCGGGCCCTCGCTCGAACCGAGAACGAAGAGCGTGTGAAACAGCACCTGGCTCACCGCGACCGAGATCGTGACCCGGATCAACGACAAGCCCCGCCCCGCCAGCCCCACGCACACGAGTACCGACAGCACCAGCGGCACGGCGATGCCGAGCAGCCCCGGAATCGGCCCGCCCCGACGACGTGCGAGAACAGAGCGATCAGCGTCGAAACGGTCGCTGCCACGACACCCCGGAGGGTGCGGAGCGCACGAGTCGACGACACGCGACCAGTGTTGCAGACGCGAGGAGCGCGGCGAGGCGGCGCCGGCTCCGTCACTCCCTCCCGGCCCGAATCACTCCCTCCCGGCCCGAATCACTCCGCCGTCAAGCCGAGCGCCGCCAGCACCTCCGCGACCCGGTTCCGCGCCCGAAGGTCGAGCCCGCGGACCGGCCTCGGCAGGCAGTCCACCGCAACGAGCCCGAGCTGCTCCGCCATCGCCGCGACCACGCGGTAGCTGCCGCCGTACTCGGCGAAGAGATCCCAGAGCGGTTGCAGCCGCGCCGATTCCGCCGTCACCGCCGCCGAGTCGCCGGCGCGCACCGCCCGGACCATCCTCAGCGCCGTCTGCGGGAAGAGACCGCCCAGCACCGAATACCAGGCGTCGCAACCGGCGAGCAGTCCGCGCGCCGCCGCGTCGTCTCTGGAGACCCCGATGCCCACCTCCTTCGGGAGCAGATGCCGGATCGCCTGCACGCGCAGGGTCGCGGCTTCCTGCTCCGCAGGCACTCCGGGGATCTTGATCGACGCGACGTGCGGGAGCGCGGCGACGGCGGCGTAGAGATCATCGGTGAAGGTGACGTGCGTCGTCCCAGGGTTGTCGTAGACGACCAGCGGAACCGAGAGCTGCGCGGTGACGTCCTCGTAGAGTCCGAACACCTCCTCGTCTGTCAGGGCTGGTAGCTGAGCGGAGCCAGCAGCACCGCGCTCGCTCCGGCGTTCTGCGCGTCCTCGGCGAGCGCCAGCACCTGCGAGGTGCGCAGCGCTCCGATCCCGACGACGACGGGCACCGGGCCGGCGCTGCGTACGGCGATCTGCGCGGCCCGGCGGCGCTCGCCGCGGTCGAGGTACGGCGCCGAGCCGGTCGAGCCCAGCGCGCCGATTGAGTCGACCCCCGCACGGGCCAGCCGCTCGACGAGAGCCGCGAACGACGGCTCGTCGACACTGTCGTCGGTCAGGGGAGTGAGGGGGAAGGCACTGAGTCCGGTGAGCACGTCGATCCATTCGCTGGCAGTGTGGGAGGAGTCCGACTAGTCTCCCCGGCCGGGCCGCCGCCGAGAATCGCGTGCGGCGCGTCCAGTCGCCGGCGGACTCCGAGCAGGTCGCCGACAGTATCGTCCGGCCCTCGCTCAGGCGGGCAGTCGCAGGAGTCCGCCGGGGGAGCGGATGGTCGCGGCAGCGACGTCCATCGCTCGCGTCAGCGCCGGGACGGGATCGAGGACGCCGGCGGCCAGAGCTGCGACGACGGTGGCGAAGACGGCGTCGCCCGCGCCCATCGTGTCGACGATCTCTCCGTCGGCGCGCGCGATCGGCACGGCGACGCGCTCGCCGCGCCGTACGAAGGCTGCTCCGTCGGGCCCTGTCGTCTCGAGCACCGCCTGCGCTCCTGCGTCGAGGACGCGAGCGGTTGCCGCAGCGAGCCCGGTCGCGAAGATCAGTTCGGCGTCGTCGGCGCCCAGCTTCACGAGCGCGGCGCCGGCCGAGAGGTCGAGGAGCCCCGCGGCGAAAGCGGCCCGGTCGCGCAGGAGGCCGGGTCGAGGGTTGGCGTCGATGGCCAATCGAGCGCCGTCGACGACCAGGGCCCGCAGCATCGCGACCTCGACCGAGACGTCGAACGGGAATCCGCTGACGACGACGAGATCGGCTCGCGCGGCTGGCTGCCGAAGCTCCCCGGTCGGCACGAGAGTACGGGAGCGCGAGGCCTCGGAGAAGGAGTACTGCGGCTCCCCGCCGTCCGGTCGGAGATCGCCCTCCCCGTTCCCAGCGGAGCGGTGGTGGCCCAGCAGGGTCACCCCGTGGGTCGGCCGCGTGCCGCCGGAGCATCCCGCCTGACTCGTCCTCGGCCCACCATCCCGGCCAGGACGGCGGGGACTTCCAGCACGGCGAGTCCGACGGCGACATTGAGTGCGGACCCTCCTGCGACGTCGACCGACCCTGCAGGAGTGCGGAGTTCGTCGACGAGGATGTCGCCGAGCACGGAGCACGGAGGCGGTCATCCTTTGACCGCGCCGGCGGTGAGGCCCGCGATGACCTGCTTCTGGAAAAGCGCGTAGATCACGAGCTGGGGGAGGAGTACCAGGGTCGCGGCGGCCATCATCGCTCCGTAGTCGACGGTGTACTGCCCCTGGAAGCGGGAGACTGCGAGCGAGACGGTCGCCATATCCGGATTGTTGAGGAGGATCGACACGAACGGGAACTCATTGAAAACGTAGACGATGTTGAAGATCAGGACGGTGGCGATGACCGGTCGCATGACGGGCAGCACGACGGATCGGCAGATGCGGAACAGTCCCGCGCCGTCGATGATCGCCGCCTCTTCGAGCTCGGTCGGGAACTCGCGCAGGAAACCGGTGAGCAGGAGAGTGTTGAAAGGAATCGAGACGGCGATGTAGGGGAGGATCACGGCGGCGAAGGTGCCGAAGATGCCCAGCGCGAGGTCGAGTCGGTAGATCGGGAACAGCAGCACATAGACCGGAACGGCGAGACCCGCGAGGAGGTAGAAGCGCAGCGCGGACTGTGCTCGCGGCCGCCGGAAGATCATCCGGGTGAGCGCGTAGCTGGCCATAAACGAGACGACTGTTCCGACGAGGACCGAGATCACCGCGATGAGGAGCGTGTTCGCGTACATCTGCAGCAGCGGGAGCGAGCCGATGACGTTTGCGTAGTTGTCCAGGGTGAGGGAGAGCAGCGAGAAGGGGTCGGAGAGGATCTTGTCGCTGGGCTGCAGCGAGAGCAGGGCGATCCAGAGGATCGGCAGGATGATCAGGAACGTGACCAGGTAGGCGGCGATTCCCGTGATGATCAAGGCTCGGCGGGCTCGGCGCGCCAGGGACCACGGTCTGCTCCTCTCTGCTCCGTCTCCGCGGTGGCCAGGACGGTGTCGTGCTGCGGGGTGAGGGTGCTCATGCGATGCTCCGTCGTCGTGCGAGTGCGAGGTAGACGCCGGAGACGAGGGCGCCGAGGACGAACACGATCACGGCAATGGCCATGCCGGATCCGTAGTTCTGGTTCGTGAAGGTGACGAAGTACATGTAGCTCACCAGGGTCTCGGAGCGATGGACCGGGCCGCCGCCGGTGAGCATGTAGACGAGCTCGAAAATCTTGAAGACATTCGTGATGAGGAGGAGGGTGACGATCCCGAAGGTCTCGTTCATCATCGGGACGGTGATGTAGCGCAGTCGCTGCCAGCCGGAGGCGCCGTCGATGTCGCCAGCTTCCATGATCGATTCCGGAGCTGCTGAAGCCAGAAAATCGGCAGCCGATGCTGCTCCAGATAAGCGAGGGTGAGGGTGTCTCCGCCGATCCACTGGATCTCGGGGACGCCGAGTGGAGCGAGGAGGCGGTTGAGGAGTCCGATCTTCGGGTCGAGGATGAACACCCAGATGAGTCCCCGAGGATCGGCGCGATGATCGCGGGTCCGAAGACGAGGGCTCGAAGCAGTCCTCCGCCGCGTTTGTGCCGCTGGAGCAGGAGTGCCAGGGCGAACGAGGAAGGGATCAGGACGGCGAGGCTGACGATCAGGATAATGACGGTGTTGGACAGGGCCTGCCAGAAGAAAGGGTCCGAGCCCAGCGCGTAGTTGGCGCGCGGCGCCGAAGCTGGTGAAGCTGTAGCCGAGGGAGTAGAGGACGGGGTAGACGACGAAAGCGGTGAAGAAGACGAGCGCCGGGAGAAGCATCAGCGTGATCTTCCAGCGAGAGCTGACCCAGGTCATAGTGATCTCGATTCGAGAGGGGTGATCGGGGGAGGGGCGGAGTCGCGGTTGCGACTCCGCCCGGGGCAGGTCACTGGCCTGCGTCGATGGCCTTCTGAACGAGATCGACGGCCTGCTGCGGGCTGAGCTGGTCCTGGATCACGCCGTAGATGCTGTCGTACATGGCGCTCGAGACGCGGTCGAGACGAGCAGATCGGGCTGGGTCTGCGGGCTGGACACTCCGTCGGCGGTCGTGGCGTCGAGGGCGCTCTTCAGGGCGCTCTGCTTCGTTGCGTCGAGCTGGGGTGCGTAGTCGGTAACGGGTGGCTGGCCGTTGTCGACCAGCAGCTGCTGCGCCTGGTCGCTGTAGTAGAAGGCGAGGAACTTCTCGACGGCGGCGAGCTTGTTCTCGTCGTCTCCGACCTTGTGGTCGACGACGAGCGGGGCGGAGGCGACGTTCATGATGATGTTCTGTTCGCCGACGCCGTCGCTGAACTGCGGTCCGGCCCAGAAGCCGGTGTCGGCGGCGACGGCCGAGTCCTGGATGGAGCTGGACGCCCAGACGTCGGCGTCGAGCATGGCAGCCTTGCCCTGCAGGAACTGGTCGACGGCCTGCTGATAGGTCTGCGTCGACACGTTCGAGGCGAAGGCACCCGCGTCGCGGAGCTCGGCGATGTGCTCGTACATGCGCAGGAAGTCGGGTCGGAGTCGAGGAGCCGTCGATCTTGTCCTGGTAGCCGAAGCGGTCGAGCCACACGAGGAAGGACCACACGCTGAACGAGGACTGGTTCGCGCCGTTGGAGATCGTGACGATCCCCTTCTTGCCCGACGAGATCGTCGAACGTCGTGGGAACCGCAAGTCCGTTGTCCGAGAGAATCTTCTCGTTGTACCAGAGGCCAGTGAGCAGCCCCTGGTACGGGACGCCGTACATCACGTCGTCCTTCGTGAAGCGGTGACGGCTGGGAAGCGGTTTTCGTCGAGCACGGGGCGAGGTCGAGGAGTCGCCCCGCGTCAAGCATGTCCTCAGCGGTGGCCTTGTAGACCCAGAAGACGTCGGGAAGGGTGTCGCTCTGCGCAGCGATGGTCAGGCTCTGCAGGTGCTCGGCGACCGCCTGACCGGTCACATCGACGGTGATGTCGGGGTTGGCGGCCTCGAAAGCCTGGACGATCGCCCAGGTTGCCGGGTCAGCGGTCTCGACATCGGGGTTCTGCATCGAGAGGGTGATCGTCGTGGTGCCGTCAGCGGAGTCCCCGCCGGTGGCGGTGGAGCAGCCCGCGAGGACGACGGTGCTGACGAGGGCGAGGGCGACGGCCGCGGTGAGCCTCGGCTTCTGCGGGTGAATCCGATGTCCGAGCATGGGCATCTCCTTTGATGAGGGGGGCGTCAGGAAGACTCGCACATCGAAACGTTTGCGCGAACCGTTTGCCCGAGAGTAGAAGCGGCTTCTACCCGCTGTCAAGTAATGCTTACAGGGAGAACTCGAACGCTTCTGTCGACGTCCGAAGCTCGAGGGTCTGCTGCAGCCGCACGGTGCGGGGGGCTGGCCGGCCGCTCGATTCTCTCGAGCAGCAGCCTCACTGCCGCCGTTCCCATGTCGAATCCGGGCTGCCTGATCGTCGTGAGCGCGGGCTCGAAGAGATCGGCGTGGTCGAAGCCGTCGAAGGTCGCAAAGGCGATGTCACGGGGAATCGCGAGGCCTTCTGCGCGGAGGCGCTCGAGGGCTTGAACGGCGAGCGGCGTGCTCGAGGCGATGACCACCGAGGGACGAAGCGGTCGACGGATCGCCGCCATCACCGCGGCATCGACGGCTTCACGCTCGCGTCGTCGATCACTGCCTGGTCGTCTCGGTCGGACGCGGGGACCGCGTCCCGGAATCCTGCCGCCCTCTCCGCAGGGTGGGCACGCGCTGGTCGCCTGCGATGAGGATGAACCGCCGGTGGCCCGCTGCGCGCAGGTGCTCGACGAGACGGCGCATGCTCTCGCGATTGTCCGCCCCGACCTGATCGACGGGCGCAGCGTCGAAGACGCGGTCGAGCAGGACGACCGCCTTGCAGCTCGCCCAGCCCGGAGTCGCCGGAGTCTGCGGAGAGCGCGAGGATCAGGCCGTCGACGCGTCGGCCCAGCAGGGTCTGGACGGCCCGCGCCTCACGCACCTGATCCTCGGAGGAGTTGGCGAGGAGAAGGGTCATGCCCTCGGCGCGGCATCCTCCACGCCATGCACCATGGCTGCGAAGGCGGGCTCGCCGGCGTCCGAGACGACGAGTCCGATGCTGTCGGTGCGGGAGCGCCGGAGGGACCGGGCCAGGGTGTCCTGGCGGTAGGACGTCTTCTTGATGGCGTCCATCACGCGGCGACGCGTGGCGGGGTCGACCGGCCGAGTGTTGTTGAGGACGTGCGAAACGGTCGACGTCGAAACCCCGCCATGCGTGCGACCTGAACCATGGTGGCCATTTTTCTCGATCAATCCTTTGCGCGTGGCCCCACCGTAGTCAGGTTCCCCAGAGCCATTGCGGCCCACGGGGCGTCCTGTCTAGGATCACACTCACCGCGCGCAAACGTTTCGATGCGGCGGTACGACAAGCGAATCGAAGCTCTGCCGCTTCGCAGGAAGGACGATGATGACCGATCCGATCACTCCCGGAGGCCTCCTGGGCGATCTCACGAGGACTCGACCGGGGCGCTCCGCCAGGGCGTCGAGCTTCGATCAGACCGGCCGCAACCGGGACAACTGGATCGTGATGCCGGGGGAGGAGCGCACCCTCGCCGATCTCGAGGGTCCCGGTGCGATCACCCACATCTGGATGACGCAGTCCTGCCGCGTCCAGCCCGGTCCGGGGCAGATCGACCCGGCGGTCGTCGGCGTGCCGATGCTCGAGATCCACAATGCGCTCGGCGTGAGCTGGGAGGTCGTGGACCCCGACTACTACCGGAAGATCCTGCAAGATCTACTGGGATGACCAGGAGACCCCGTCGTCGCGCCCCTGGGCGACTTCTTCGGCCTGATGAACTCCCTCTCCGGCAGCTATGATTCCCTCCCGCTCTCGGTCTCCGCGAAGGAGCCGGAGCTGCACTCCTTCGGCGGAGCGCCGCCTTCAACAGCTACTTCCGGATGCCGTTCGGCTCTCGCGCGCGCCAGAACGACATCCCCTACCTCCAGTACTTCTACATCGACTACGAACTCTCGCCCGAGCCCCTGCCGGAGGACACCGTCTACTTCCACGCACTGGCGGCGAGCGCTCCCCAACGTTGGCTGGGGTCCTGATCTGCAAGCGAACAGCATCGAGACGACGGTCGCGAACCTGACCGGCGAGGACAACTACGTCGCCCTCGAGACCGAAGGTCGCGGCCACTACGTCGCGTCACTCCTGGTGGGGTGAGGGCGACGACATGATCTTCATCGATGACGACACCTGGCCGCCGAGCCTGCACGGCACCGGGATGGAGGACTACTTCGGGCCGGCGCAATATCAGTTCAACGGCACGATCGTGCACGAAGAGGACGTCCCCGGGTTCCACCACAGTTACCGGGTCGACCCGATCTTCGAGAAGCGCATCAAGGTCACCTTCGAGCACGGGCACGGCAACCATCTCGGACGACTGGTCCTCGACCGCGTACTGGTACCAGACACTGCCCTCGCCGATCCTCGAGGTTCCGCCTGTCGAGGAGCGGCTCCCACTGCGACCCGTCGACCGGGTGATCACGAGCGAGCTCCCGGCCCTCAACGACGAGCAGCGGGCAGCGCGGGAGGCGGCCTCGGAACGGATGAAGCACTTCACCTCCGCCCGCGACGCCCTCCGTGAGGAGCGCCGTGCGCAGATCGACGACTGGGAACGCGGGAACCGCGCAGATCCGCCGGCGCTACGACGGAGGACGCGCGTGACCCGCCCGCCACTTCACTGCCGAGACCGGGTGGATCAATGACCCGCACGGGATCACCTTCCACGACGGCGAGTACCACCTCTTCCACCAGTACGTCCCGGACAGCACGGTGTGGGCCCCGAACTGCCACTGGGGACACGCGGTCGGACCGGACTTGCTGCACTGGGACCGCCGACCCGTCGCCCTCGCGCCCGGCGATGGGGACGACGGAATCTGGACCGGCAGTCTCGTCGATCGACCCGACGGAGCGGTCATCCTTTACACCTCGACCGGCCCCTCGGCCGGGGCCGCATCCGCATCGCCCGTGCGACGGACGGATCCTGGGATCACTGGGAGAAGGGCGCTGTCCTGCTCGAAACCCCCGACGACCTCGACCTGATCGCCTTCCGCGACCCGTTCATCATCCGAGAGGGCAAGAGCTGGCGCATGGTCGTCGGCGCCGGTACCGCGGACGGGGATGCCCTCGCCGTCACCTACACCTCGACAGACCTGCAGGACTGGACCTTCGACGGCGTCGCCGCACGACGCAACACAGCGGAACGGGAACCCGTCTGGGTCGGTGCACTCTGGGAGTGCCCGCAGATCATCGAGGTCGACGGGCGCCACGTCCTGGTCAGCTCGGTCTGGGATGACGACGTGCTCTACTACTACGCGGGCTACGGCGTCGGCAGTTACGCGAACGGCCGCTTCGACGCGGATACCTGGGGGAGGCTGAGCTTCGGCGAGTCCTACTACGCCCCGTCCTTCTTCCGCGATGCCGACGGCCGGCCGTGCTTGATGTTCTGGATGCGTGGCGTCGAGGACGGGGACGTCGGCTGGAGCAGCGCACTCAGCGTCCCGCACGTCCTGGAGATCCGCGACGGCAGCCTCGTCACCACCGCCCACCCGTCGCTCGAGGCAGCTCGAGCCGGTCGGGCGGATCTGAGTCGGATCGCAGGGCAGGTCGTCGACCTGGAATGGACGCCGGGCGGGATCGGCGAGCGGATCGACCTCCTCAACGCCGGTGAACGAGTCGCCGCTCTGATTCGGACCGAAGACTCCATCGTGCTCGAACGAACGGGCGAGGAGACCTGGAGCGCACCGCATGCCGGTGGCATGGTCAGGATCATCCTCGACGGCCCCGTCCTCGAGGCGATCACGTCTGCTGGAGTACTCGGCGGCGCGTGTCACCGGTGACAGCAGTGACCGTCAACGAGGAGACGGTGTCTGCTTACTTTCTTGGAGTAACCGAGCTCGGGCCGGGAGCACTGCGACAGCAGGACTCCCGGCCCGATCGTGCGGCACATTCTCGCGCACAGCGCTGACCCCACGGTGAACTGGTCAGCCACGAACTGACATAATGTGCATTATCGGAGTATGAGGAGCGACCGGATCAGAGCGGCTACCTGCCCGTCGGGATCGGCGGCTGGGATAAGGACGGGCGCCCCAGCTGGGTCGATCCTGAGCGCGTGTTTCGGGTGCATCCGGCGGGGATGCGCCGCGAGGGCCGCGCTGGAGCGGACGCGGTACGACGCTGTCGCCCGTGTGCTCTCGGCGCGGTACGGGTGGCGCTGAGCGCTAGGCGCTGAGCGCTAGGCGCTGAGCGGTGTCGCCGGGACCAGCGCGACCCTCTCCGCTGGCGGCACCTCAGGCGGGATCGACGGGGACGAAGGCGCCATACTTCGCCGCGCGACCGTCGCCGGAGGACGTGCCGGTGAGCCTCCGCCGCACCCAGGGTGCGACGTGGTGGCGGTAATACTGCACTGTGCCACGGCGCGCAGGAGCGGCAGCGGGCGAGCCCGAAAGGTCCGCGGGCGGCGTCGGCGGCGTGACGCCGAGCGAGCAAAGGACCCGGTCGGCGACCCGGCGGTGCCCGCGGTGGCCGAGGTGTAGACGATCCTCCGCCCACAGCCCCGGATCGGCGAAGGCGGGATCGTGCCAGTTGTCGGCGACGACGACATCGCTCCGGTGGTCCGTCCGGCGTCGCACCGCGTCGGTCAGCGCGTCGCCGCGGCGCCGGATGAGGGAGCCGAGGGGGAGCCGCGGGGACGGATCGGGGCCGGCGAGGGCAATCAGGGTGACTCCCTCCTCGTCGCATCGTTCGAGGACGCGGAGGTAGGCGTCGGCGATCCGCTCGATGTCGGCGCGCGGACGCAGCATGTCGTTGCCGCCGCCGTTGAAGGAGAGGTGGGTCGGCCGCAGAGCGAGCGCGGGCTCGAGCTGCTCGGCGAGGATCGGTGCGATCAGACGACCGCGAATGGCGAGGTTGGCGTACTCGATCCGCTCACCGATCGCAGCGGCCCAGCCCTCGGCCGTGAGGTCCGCCCAGCCGCGGGGTGCCGTCCGGACGTTCGTCGCCGACGCCCTCGGTGAAGGAATCGCCGATCGCGACGTAGCGGACGGGTGTCATCGGGGATCCCGGAGCTATGCATCGTCGCACTGTACCGCTCGGGAGCGAGGCTCAGGCGCGCGGCCTCAGGGGGTTACTGGCGCCGAGCGGGCCGACGGCGACTCGGCAGAGGCGGTGCGGCTCGACGTCCGGGGTCGCGGGGCAGCCCGAAACCAGGCGGCGAGGGCGGAGTAGCGGCGGTGCCGGCGATGGTCGCGGTCGAGCTCGGCTGTGCCGCGGTAGCCGGAGCCGCGGGCTATCCGATCGAGGCCACCGAGCGTGACCGGGATGCTCGCCATCAAGACGTCCGCCAGCTCCAGGCGACTCTGGGCGAGATGCTCGTCGAGGCCGAGACCGTAGAAGCGCCGGAAGCGCAGCCGCAGCAGAATCACCGGAATGCGCAGCTCGGTGGCCAGCGGGGACGGTGAAGCGTCGATCGACGAAGCGCTCGTTGACGAGGGCGGCCGCCGCGATGGCGAGGACGTCCAGACGTCTGCGGGTGCCCGCGGGGCGGATGGTCGGGGTGCGCAGTGGAGCAGAGGCATGTAGGGGAGACTCGCTCGGACGCCGGTCATGACGCTGTGGCGCGAGATCCGTCCGGGGGCGGGCTGGGCTGGCCGGCGCGCTGCGATACCCGGTCCCTCCTGCTCGACCTGTCGCTCCGGGTATGCCAGTCCTGGGCCGAGGGCTCTCCCTGGGTCTGAAAAGGCGGGATCGACGCGTCGAGCGGGTGATGAGCCGACCGGACAGGACCGCACTATCGCCGCATAAGCCGAGTCAGTCAATCCTCTTCTCCGTTCAGGACCAGGCGGAAAAAATAATGGAGCCGATTCTGACTAACTGTTCTATGCTGACACGGCTTCCCTGTTTCCGCTGAGGCGAAGGCAATCGGAATCAGTACTGTGAGCACTGCCGCTCTCTCACTGAACGCCTTCTCCTCCTCCTTCGATCGGTGTACCCAGAACGGACACGATCGGAAAGGTAGTTTCTTTCGTGACCCCTCGCGACATCGTCGTCGGCGACTCCGGCGACTCTTCCCGCACTGATTCCCGATCCGCACCCGACCTCTCTCCTCTCTCTCGCGCCGCACAATTCTCGCCGGATCCGTCGCCGGCGCGGGCGCCCTCGCGTTCGCGACGCCCGCCCTCGCGGCCGGCGACCTCACCGCTGTGCCGCGTCTGCCGGGGGAGGTCTCGCGCCAGGCGACCGCGACCTCGAGGACCGGACGGAACCGCTACGAGATCATCGATGTCGTCGTTGCGGGAGACAGAGCCCGCCTGTTCGTGCCGCACGCGACACCCCCGTCGCAGAGCGTCGGCGCCTCGATGCTCTGGTACTACCACGCCCGCAACGGCACCCACACAGCACTGTCGAGCGCCTTCGCCTACTCGGCCGACCTCGCGTGGATCGCGGAATCGTGAGCATCTGCCCGACCTCGGCGGCAGCATCTGGACGAGCCCGAGGGCGATCGAGATCCAGACCGCCGTCGCCGCCTGGGCCACGGCGCTGTGGCGGATCGACGCGAGCCTGTTGCGCTCCGACTCCGGGGGCGGACCGCTGCTCGCCTGGGCGTACGGCAACCGGATGCTGCCGAACATCCGCGGCGCGTATCTCGTCAACAGCTCCTACGACATGGAGGAGAGGGCCGCGAGCGAGCCGGACAAGATCGGCCCCGAGTACGTCGATGCCGTGGCCGTCGTGGCCACGAACCCGGCGCGTCTCCCGGCGTCGGTGTGGCGCGGCGCGCGGCTGCGGATCACGGGGTCACCGGAGGACGTGGTCGTGCCGTTCGCCCTCCACGGCGCGGCTCTGCACGCCGCGGCGCTGCCGCTGGCGAAGGAGGCGACCCTGCGCTCGCACGCGGGAGAAGGCACCGGCGGCCACGCGGTACCGAGCTTCACGAATAAGGAGATGCTCGAGACCTTCCAGCGGTGGCTCGCCGAGGGGCCGGTGCCGCAGACGGAGCCGGAACCTGAGACGCCGCCCGTGTCCGCGCTGCCCGGGGCGGGTACCTACGAGAACGGCGCCGCGCAGATCGTCACGACCGGCACCTGGTCGACGTTGAAGGCCGCCGGGGACAGCGGAGGCAGCATCGCCTACTCCACCACGGCGGGCGCTTCTGCCACGCTCGCCTTCTCGGGCACCAGCGTGAGCTGGATCAGCCGGCTCACCGCATCCTCCGGCATCAACGAGGTGGAGGTGGACGGGGTGCCCGTCGCCACGGTCGACCGCTACAGCGCCACCACCCGCTCGAAGCAGACGGTATGGAGCAGCGGGCAGCTCGCCGCAGGAGCACACACACTAACGATTCGGCGCGGAAGCAGCCGCAACCCCGCCGCGAGCGGCACCACGCTGATCCTCGACGCGTTCGTCGTCGGCGACTCCGCACCCGCCCCCGTGACGAGCGTGCCCTCCCCGGTCGCCGACTGGTCCTTTGCCGAGAGCACTGCCCCCTTTACCTCGGCGGTCGCGGGGGCACCGGCGTTGCAGCAGGGCGTGGGATCCACGGCCCAGGTGGTCGCCACGCCGTTCGGGCCCGGAATTGCGATGAACGGGAAAACGGATCACCTCCTCGTGCCCAAGGGAGAGCTGGGTCCGCTCAATCTCGGCGCCTCGACGGGCCAGGTGACGATCGCGGTCTGGGTGCTCAACTCCGACCCGGACGGCGCCTGCCTCGCGGGTGTCTGGGAGGAATCGACGGTCGGCCCGCTGCGCTCTTACGCGCTGTTCAACAATCTGTCCGCGTACGGCGGCTGGGAGCGAGTGTGCATGCACGTCTCGAAGCTCGGCGGGCCCACCCCCGGCTACCCCCACTCACGCGACTATTCGGCGGAGCCCCGCCGTCTGACCCGTGGCATCTGGCAGCTGCACGTCGGCACCTACGACGGCAGCGTCGCGATCTCGTACCTCGACGGCACGGCGACCGCCTCTCCGAGCTACACCGACTCCCTCGGAGCGACCTACGCCAAGAATCCCTACGTCTACCCCGACGGATTGAACGCGACTCCGGGTGACTTCGTGGTCGGAGCGGTCGGCCGTGACGGCACGATGATCAATCGGTTCACCGGCACTCTCGCCCGGCTGAGAGTGTGGGACAGGGCATTGACTGCGGAGCAAGTGAAGCAGATCTATTCGGCCGAGAAATCCACTCTCGCCTGATGTCCCGGGGAGCGTGACACGGGCCTGATAAGAGCGAGAGTGCTCATCGGGCGATGGAAGAAAACACTTGGCGCTGTCCTCTCGGCGGTGACTCGACGCGGTCGGGAAAGGGGGTCGTCCCAGGCGGAGAGACGCCCGCGTCCACGACCGTCACCCCGAGAGACGGAGGCGACTCCAATACCTATGCGAGAAGGCGACCCGCGCAGCACCGCCCGAGTGCTGCGCGGGCCCGCCGCCGCGATCGGAGACCGCGACGCTCATACACTCGGATGATGCGACACGGCATCGTCATCCTTCCGCAGGACCCGTGGGCTCTGGCCCGCAGGAAGTGGCAGTCAGCCGAGGGATTGGGCTTTGATCACGCCTGGACCTACGACCACCTCTCCTGGCGCTCCCTCGCCGACGAACCGTGGGGCGCGAGCATCCTCACCCTCACCGCCGCCGCGCTCGTGACCGAGACCGTGCGCTTGGGCACCTTCGTCGCTTCGCCGAATTTCCGGCACCCGGTGCCCTTCGCCAAGGACATCGCCACCCTCGACGAGATCTCGGGCGGTCGGGCGATCCTCGGCGTCGGTTCGGGTGGCACCGGCTTCGACGCGCGCGTGCTCGGGCAACCGGAGTACTCGCCGCGACAGCGGCACGAGCGCTTCGCGGAATTCGTGACGGCCCTCGACACGCTGCTGCGCTTCGAGGAGCCTGGCTCGGGGGGCGTGAGTGTTGAGGGGGAATGGTTCACTGCCCGCTCGGCTCGGATGGTCGGCGAGCCCGCGCAGAGCCCGCGCGTCCCGTTCGTCCTGGCCGCGAACGGACCGAAGGGGCTGGCTCTCGTCGCCGAGCGTGGGCAGGGGTGGGTCACGACCGGACCCGGCGGCGTGTCGAGCGAGGAGTGGTGGCGGGGCGTCGCAGAACTCGGCCGCCGGCTCGACCAGGCGCTGGAGACCGTCGGACGCGACCCGCGCACCCTCGAGCGCCACCTCTCGCTCGACTCCGGAGGCGACTACTCCCTCGAGAGCGTGGCTCGCTTCGAGGACATGGCGGGTAGAGCCGCAGAGCTCGGCTTCACCGACGTGATCTCGCACTGGCCGCGGCCAGAGGGGATCTACGCCGGCGACGACGACGTCCTCTACGACGTCGCCTCGCGCTTCTGAGCAGGCCGTCATCCGAGTGTTCGATGCGCGACGAGCACCGTGCACCGGAGTGCGCGCCGGTCGAGGCGTGCTCCCGCAGCACGCGGCGGATGGCCGCACCGGGTGCGAAAGGATGAGGGCATGACGCTCCCGAACTCCCGGCAGACGACTCTCTCCCCTCAGCTGCTCGACCGCCTGACGCGGTGGTTCGACGGTGCAGCGCCCGTGGCGCCCTCCCTCAGCTGGGCCCTGTTCGACCGCGGTGGCCTCCTCGTTCAGCACGGGATCGGCGAGCACCGGCGGGACGGTGCTGCCCCGGGCCCCGACACCGTGCACCGGATCGCCTCGATGTCGAAGAGCTTCGAGGCGGCGGCCGTACTGATCCTGCGCGATCGGGGGCTGCTCGACCTCGACGATCGGGTCGGCGCTCACGTGCCGGAGTTCGCCGACCCGGTCAATGCCGCGGGCCGGACGATGCCCGTGACGATCCGGATGCTGCTCAGCAACTGCTCCGGTCTCCCGGAGGACAACGGCTGGGCCGATCACGTCATGGCGATGCCGCGCGCGGACTTCCTCGAGCTCATCAGCCGTGGACTGACCTTTACGGAGCGGCCGGGCGAGGTGTACCAGTATTCGAACATCGGCTTCTGGCTGCTCGGCGTCGTCGTCGAAAACGTTACGGGGGAGGACTTCGTCGCGTTCGCGACGCGGACGATCCTCGAGCCCCTCGGGCTCGGGCAGACTCGTTACGACGCCGACTCCTACCCGAACGGAACGGATGTCGCGCAAGGGTTCAGCAGCTTCGACGACGGCGTGACCTGGACAGTGCGCCCCGTCACCGGCACCGGAGTCGGAGCCTGCGCGGCGAGCATGTTCAGCACGGTCGGCTACATCGCCCGGTGGAGCGCCTGGCTGTCCTCGGCCTTCGACGGCGATGACGGGCCCGCGGACGAGGACGCGGTGCTCAGCCGCGCCTCCCGCCGCGAGATGCAGCGCGGGCTGACCCCGGTGCCCGCGCTCAGCCCGCGCGCCGTGGACGGCACGCTCGACGGTTCGGCCTACGGCTTCGGGCTCGTGATCGAGCACGACGTCCGCTTCGGCAGCATCGCCCACCATTCCGGCGGGCTGCCGGGCTGGTCCTCGAACATGCGCTGGCACCTCGACTCGGGCCTCGGCGCCGTGGTGTTCGCGACCGCGAACGGCGCGAAACTCGCCTCCGCCGCGGCCGGCGCCGTCGAGGCCGCGATCATCGACTCCGGAGACCTCACCCGCGCGCAGGCGGCGGGCAGCGGTGTCCTGTTCAGCCCCAATCTCCTGAGCGACGTGCCGGCCGAGGTGCGCGCGCGTCGCCTCGCCGCTGCGATCGCCCAGATCGGCGGGCTCGCGCAGAACCCAACCGCGCGGCCCCTGCGCGAGCGGCTGCTGTGGAGCGCCTCCGCGGCGCAGCTCGCCTTCAGCCTGCCGGGGCGCGAGGGGGAGCTCGAGTGCAGGATCGAGACGACACCGACGATTCCCGCTCTGCTCCAGCGCATGAAGATCGTGGTGCGCGCGGACCAGGCGGCGCGGGCCCCGGTGGTGCGCTCCTACCGCCCGCGGCTCGACTGAGCGGACGACGGCTCTCGCCGCCCAGGCGTGGCTCCTGCTGGACAGAGGACTGGTCGAACCTTCTCAGCCCGATCCGGAGGGAGCCGCCGGCCCCCGCGTGTACGGCGCTCCGGCCTGATCAACGTCCCAGCGGCCCGCGGGGGAGGGCCGGACCACTGCGGGCGGCGCAGGTGTCGAGCCCAGCGCGGAGTGCCAGCGGAAGATCGCGTCGATGCCGTCCTGATTCGCCCAGGACGGCGGGTTGTGGCCGAGGCTGTGCGTGCGGACGCTCGCCTCCTTCGCGGTCGATGTCGCCTTGTCGACGAGAGCACGACCGTGCAGGGCAGGCGGGACGCTCGTATCGGGGTGCGCCGTGTCCGAGACGACGACGCGGATGTTGGCTCCGGCCCAGGCGGAGGCGGGCAACCGCTTCGGATTGTGCGCGTCGACCTGGGCGGTGCTGCCGCCGAAGGCGCCGCCGATCGAGAAGCGGCCACGGACCGTGCGGTCGTAGATGTCGCGCAGGTCGTAAACACCGTTGATCAGGTACATGCCGTTGATGCCGGGGAAGACCTGGGAACCGTAGTTCTCGCAGGCCAGCGCTCCACCGGCCGACATCGCCCAGAGGTAGCTCGCGGCGATCGGGAACTGGTCTGAGAGGTAGGCGTAGCCGTCGCGCTGATGCTGCTGCGCAGTGTCGTTGGTCCACAGCGTGCCGCCGAGGCTCTGGCAGATCGCAAGGGCGCCCCGCTCGACGGCGAGCTCAGCCGGGTATGCGAAGACGGTGGACAGCGAGGTGTGGTCGGCCTGAGCGGAGTGGAGGAACCAGATCACCGGGGTCGGGGTCGCCTGCCTGGGCTCTACCGTCTGCGGGATACAGATGCGCGCGAGGTCGCCGTTGATCGAGACCGTGACGACGTCGTAGAGCACACCTCGATTCTTCGTCCTCAGGGACGTCGTGCGGCTCGTCTCCCCGGGCAGGCCGGGGACGGGGGAAGCAGCGGCAGCCGGGAGCGATGCCGCGCCCAGCGCGACAGCACCCGAGAGGGCTCCGCCGACGACGGTGCGCCGACGGAGGCCGAGAGCTCGGGAAGAAATGCCTGCTGAATCGTCGGGGGACATGAAATCTCCTCCTGCGGAGGCCGCTCGCCGACGGGATCGGCAGTACGGCCCGGATCGGCGGGGTCTGACTCCTTCACGCTAGCGGGAGATGCGGGCCCGCTGCCCCCTCGAATCGCGACACCCGCGCGACGGCGGGATCGGACGACCACGGCTCCCGCCGTCGTCCGACCCCGCCTGGGTCACCCTGCGCTGGCGCCTGCGCGCTTTCGACGGCGCCGGACGAGGCCGGTGATCACATCGATGACGACGAACGCCGCGAGACTAGCCCCCACCAGCGGCAGGAACAGTCCGACCGCGAGGGCGACAGCGAGGACCGCAGCGACACCCCACCAGGGGGCACGCTGGAGGGCGCCACGCGCAGGAGCACTGCCCACCGGTCGCCGTGGGTCGCCGGTGGGACGGCGCTTCCACCACATCAGGTAGCCGAGCACGACCATCGTGGCGATTCCCGCTGCGGTCACGAAGAGCAGCAGCTGATTGGGCAGGCCGAACATCGAGCCCATGTGCGTATCGATGCCCCAGCGGGAAAGCTTGGCGACCAGACCGAAGTCGGCGAAGTCGACGCGGTCGACAACCTGCATCGTCTCCGCGTCGATGGCGACTGCGTCGACCTCGGTCGGGAAGCTGCGCTGGATCTCCTGCACCACCCACGCCGACCCTTCGCCCGCGGGCGGTCGGATCTCGACCATTCCGGTGTTCACGTTGACCTCGCGAGCGAGCGAGAGGACGTCGTCGTAGGAGCCCCGCGGGTCGTCGACCGCGGCGGCCGCGTGTCCGACGTGTCCGCCGTGGCCCGCGTGTCCGGCGTGTCCGGAATGGCCTGCATGCTCGTCTCCGACGTCTCCCGTTCGCTCTCCGAGCGTGGTCTTCAGCGAGGGGGTCGTCCAGCCGAGCGCAGCGCGCAGGCTCTCGACGTTACCTCCGCCGTACAGGGACCAGGTGATCCCCGTCGCCGAGAGGAACAGCGCGCCGACAAGGAGCCAGATCCCGGTGGAGGCGTGCCAGGAGAACAGTCGCCGGTAGCCGGTTGTCCTCGGCGCGGGCCGGAACAGGTCCCTTCTCACCCGGGCCCGGCGGACGCGATTGATCCACAGGCCCAGGCCGGCGAGCGCCACAACACCCAGCCAGGAGGCGGCGAGCTCGCTGTAGGAGCGGCCGACGTCTCCCAGGTGGAGCGTGCGGTGCAGGTCGCTGACCCAGGTGCGCAGTGGCAGGGCGCCGCTGGTGCCGTAGGCGGTGAGATCCCCGCGGACATCGGCGGTCGCCGGGTCGATGAAGACCGCTCGAGTCTCGCCCGCTCCGAGTGACGGGTCCGCGAACATGACCCGGGTGGTGTCGCCCGGATCAGGGGCTGGGCGGACGGCGACAATGCGCTGCCCGCCCCCGGTGTACTCCTCGGCCGCGTCGATCTGGTCGGCCAGGGGCAGGGAGCGGTCAGCTTCGGGGACATGCAGCTCCTGGGCGTACACGAGCTGCTCGAGCTGCGGTGTGAGCGCGTAGAGCCCACCGCTGCCTGCGGCGACCAGGATGAACGGTCCGACGAACAGGGCGGCTAAGAAGTGCAGGCGCAGCAGCAGCTGCCCGAACCAGCCTGCACTGCTCCGGCGGGGCGAGCGCGGGGGAGGGGTGTCGGCGGATTCGCGGGGCTCACGGGCGGTGGTGGTCATCAGTGTGGTCCTTCGGTGCTGGCGTGCGGAGAAGTGAGGGTCGCCGACGGAGCCGCTCTCGGCGGTGCACGGCGGGATCGCGAGGGCTCCGGGATCACCGGGGAACCCGATGGCCGTCATCGCTGCAAAGGCGGACGGCGAAGCCCTGACGTCCGGCCGCGCTGGAGCGGGCGCGGAGGCATCACGACAGCGGCTCACCCGGACCCTCGGCAGAGTTCACGGCCGGGCCGGCGTCGGTCTCGTCAAGAAACTCGCTGGACGGGAGGGCCGCGGCGCGGGGCGGCCTGAGGGAAGACTCCTACCGCGAGCGGGAGGACGTCGCGGAGTTCGAACGAGGATCGCAGCGCAGGACGAGGCGCGGCAGCGGGCAACGGCGGCAGGCGCACCAGCCGGGTGACGAGGTGACCGGTCGTTGCCGCGATCCGGATCAGCATCGCCTCGCCGCGGTGCAGGAGGGCGATCGTCACGACCGCGGCGACCATGTGCGCGATCGACATCGATGACCCGGCCATCCCGGAGTGCGCCATCGCACCGCTGACCTCGATGACGGTGCCGTGATGTGCGTGCGTCGGCGCCGGGCCCGGGCCCTCGCTCGAACCGAGAACGAAGAGCGTGTGAAACAGCACCTGGCTCACCGCGACCGAGATCGTGACCCGGATCAACGACAAGCCCCGCCCCGCCAGCCCCACGCACACGAGTACCGACAGCACCAGCGGCACGGCGATGCCGAGCAGCCCCGGAATCGGCCCGCCCCCGACGACGTGCGAGAACAGAGCGATCAGCGTCGAAACGGTCGCTGCCACGACACCCCGGAGGGTGCGGAGCGCACGAGTCGACGACACGCGACCAGTGTTGCAGACGCGAGGAGCGCGGCGAGGCGGCGCCGGCTCCGTCACTCCCTCCCGGCCCGAATCACTCCCTCCCGGCCCGAATCACTCCGCCGTCAAGCCGAGCGCCGCCAGCACCTCCGCGACCCGGTTCCGCGCCCGAAGGTCGAGCCCGCGGACCGGCCTCGGCAGGCAGTCCACCGCAACGAGCCCGAGCTGCTCCGCCATCGCCGCGACCACGCGGTAGCTGCCGCCGTACTCGGCGAAGAGATCCCAGAGCGGTTGCAGCCGCGCCGATTCCGCCGTCACCGCCGCCGAGTCGCCGGCGCGCACCGCCCGGACCATCCTCAGCGCCGTCTGCGGGAAGAGACCGCCCAGCACCGAATACCAGGCGTCGCAACCGGCGAGCAGTCCGCGCGCCGCCGCGTCGTCTCTGGAGACCCCGATGCCCACCTCCTTCGGGAGCAGATGCCGGATCGCCTGCACGCGCAGGGTCGCGGCTTCCTGCTCCGCAGGCACTCCGGGGATCTTGATCGACGCGACGTGCGGGAGCGCGGCGACGGCGGCGTAGAGATCATCGGTGAAGGTGACGTGCGTCGTCCCAGGGTTGTCGTAGACGACCAGCGGAACCGAGAGCTGCGCGGTGACGTCCTCGTAGAGTCCGAACACCTCCTCGTCTGTCAGGGGCTGGTAGCTGAGCGGAGCCAGCAGCACCGCGCTCGCTCCGGCGTTCTGCGCGTCCTCGGCGAGCGCCAGCACCTGCGAGGTGCGCAGCGCTCCGATCCCGACGACGACGGGCACCGGGCCGGCGCTGCGTACGGCGATCTGCGCGGCCCGGCGGCGCTCGCCGCGGTCGAGGTACGGCGCCGAGCCGGTCGAGCCCAGCGCGCCGATTGAGTCGACCCCCGCACGGGCCAGCCGCTCGACGAGAGCCGCGAACGACGGCTCGTCGACACTGTCGTCGGTCAGGGGAGTGAGGGGGAAGGCACTGAGTCCGGTGAGCACGTCGATCCATTCGCTGGCAGTGTGGGAGGAGTCCGACTAGTCTCCCCGGCCGGGCCGCCGCCGAGAATCGCGTGCGGCGCGTCCAGTCGCCGGCGGACTCCGAGCAGGTCGCCGACAGTATCGTCCGGCCCTCGCTCAGGCGGGCAGTCGCAGGAGTCCGCCGGGGGAGCGGATGGTCGCGGCAGCGACGTCCATCGCTCGCGTCAGCGCCGGGACGGGATCGAGGACGCCGGCGGCCAGAGCTGCGACGACGGTGGCGAAGACGGCGTCGCCCGCGCCCATCGTGTCGACGATCTCTCCGTCGGCGCGCGCGATCGGCACGGCGACGCGCTCGCCGCGCCGTACGAAGGCTGCTCCGTCGGGCCCTGTCGTCTCGAGCACCGCCTGCGCTCCTGCGTCGAGGACGCGAGCGGTTGCCGCAGCGAGCCCGGTCGCGAAGATCAGTTCGGCGTCGTCGGCGCCCAGCTTCACGAGCGCGGCGCCGGCCGAGAGGTCGAGGAGCCCCGCGGCGAAAGCGGCCCGGTCGCGCAGGAGGCCGGGTCGAGGGTTGGCGTCGATGGCCAATCGAGCGCCGTCGACGACCAGGGCCCGCAGCATCGCGACCTCGACCGAGACGTCGAACGGGAATCCGCTGACGACGACGAGATCGGCTCGCGCGGCTGCCTGCCGAAGCTCCCCGGTCGGCACGAGAGTACGGGAGCGCGAGGCCTCGGAGAAGGAGTACTGCGGCTCCCCGGCCGTCCGGTCGGAGATCGCCCTCCCCGTTCCCAGCGGAGCGGTGGTGGCCAGCAGGGTCACCCCGTGGTCGGCCGCGTGCCGCCGGAGCATCCCGCCTGACTCGTCCTCGCCCACCATCCCGGCCAGGACGGCGGGGACTTCCAGCACGGCGAGTCCGACGGCGACATTGAGTGCGGACCCTCCTGCGACGTCGACCGACCCTGCAGGAGTGCGGAGTTCGTCGACGAGGATGTCGCCGAGCACGAGCACGGAGGCGGTCATCCTTTGACCGCGCCGGCGGTGAGGCCCGCGATGACCTGCTTCTGGAAAAGCGCGTAGATCACGAGCTGGGGGAGGAGTACCAGGGTCGCGGCGGCCATCATCGCTCCGTAGTCGACGGTGTACTGCCCCTGGAAGCGGGAGACTGCGAGCGAGACGGTCGCCATATCCGGATTGTTGAGGAGGATCGACACGAACGGGAACTCATTGAAAACGTAGACGATGTTGAAGATCAGGACGGTGGCGATGACCGGTCGCATGACGGGCAGCACGACGGATCGGCAGATGCGGAACAGTCCCGCGCCGTCGATGATCGCCGCCTCTTCGAGCTCGGTCGGGAACTCGCGCAGGAAACCGGTGAGCAGGAGAGTGTTGAAAGGAATCGAGACGGCGATGTAGGGGAGGATCACGGCGGCGAAGGTGCCGAAGATGCCCAGCGCGAGGTCGAGTCGGTAGATCGGGAACAGCAGCACATAGACCGGAACGGCGAGACCCGCGAGGAGGTAGAAGCGCAGCGCGGACTGTGCTCGCGGCCGCCGGAAGATCATCCGGGTGAGCGCGTAGCTGGCCATAAACGAGACGACTGTTCCGACGAGGACCGAGATCACCGCGATGAGGAGCGTGTTCGCGTACATCTGCAGCAGCGGGAGCGAGCCGATGACGTTTGCGTAGTTGTCCAGGGTGAGGGAGAGCAGCGAGAAGGGGTCGGAGAGGATCTTGTCGCTGGGCTGCAGCGAGAGCAGGGCGATCCAGAGGATCGGCAGGATGATCAGGAACGTGACCAGGTAGGCGGCGATTCCCGTGATGATCAAGGCTCGGCGGGCTCGGGCGCGCCAGGGACCACGGTCTGCTCCTCTCTGCTCCGTCTCCGCGGTGGCCAGGACGGTGTCGTGCTGCGGGGTGAGGGTGCTCATGCGATGCTCCGTCGTCGTGCGAGTGCGAGGTAGACGCCGGAGACGAGGGCGCCGAGGACGAACACGATCACGGCAATGGCCATGCCGGATCCGTAGTTCTGGTTCGTGAAGGTGACGAAGTACATGTAGCTCACCAGGGTCTCGGAGCGATGGACCGGGCCGCCGCCGGTGAGCATGTAGACGAGCTCGAAAATCTTGAAGACATTCGTGATGAGGAGGAGGGTGACGATCCCGAAGGTCTCGTTCATCATCGGGACGGTGATGTAGCGCAGTCGCTGCCAGCCGGAGGCGCCGTCGATGTCGCCAGCTTCCATGATCGATTCCGGGAGCTGCTGAAGCCCGGCGTAGAAAATCGTCATGGCAAAGCCGATGCTGCTCCAGATAAAGACGAGCGAGACCGCGTAGGGCGTGAGGGTGTCTCCGCCGATCCACTGGATCTCGGGGACGCCGAGTGGAGCGAGGAGGCGGTTGAGGAGTCCGATCTTCGGGTCGAGGATGAACACCCAGATGAGTCCCACGAGGATCGGCGCGATGATCGCGGGTCCGAAGACGAGGGCTCGAAGCAGTCCTCCGCCGCGTTTGTGCCGCTGGAGCAGGAGTGCCAGGGCGAACGAGGAAGGGATCAGGACGGCGAGGCTGACGATCAGGATAATGACGGTGTTGGACAGGGCCTGCCAGAAGAAAGGGTCCGAGCCCAGCGCGACGTAGTTGGCGAGCCCGTTGAAGGTCGCGGCGCCGAAGCCGGCGAAGCTGGTGAAGCTGTAGCCGAGGGAGTAGAGGACGGGGTAGACGACGAAAGCGGTGAAGAAGACGAGCGCCGGGAGAAGCATCAGCGTGATCTTCCAGCGAGAGCTGACCCAGGTCATAGTGATCTCGATTCGAGAGGGGTGATCGGGGGAGGGGCGGAGTCGCGGTTGCGACTCCGCCCGGGGCAGGTCACTGGCCTGCGTCGATGGCCTTCTGAACGAGATCGACGGCCTGCTGCGGGCTGAGCTGGTCCTGGATCACGCCGTAGATGCTGTCGTACATGGCGCTCGAGACGGCGGTCGAGACGAGCAGATCGGGCTGGGTCTGCGGGCTGGACACTCCGTCGGCGGTCGTGGCGTCGAGGGCGCTCTTCAGGGCGCTCTGCTTCGTTGCGTCGAGCTGGGGTGCGTAGTCGGTAACGGGTGGCTGGCCGTTGTCGACCAGCAGCTGCTGCGCCTGGTCGCTGTAGTAGAAGGCGAGGAACTTCTCGACGGCGGCGAGCTTGTTCTCGTCGTCTCCGACCTTGTGGTCGACGACGAGCGGGGCGGAGGCGACGTTCATGATGATGTTCTGTTCGCCGACGCCGTCGCTGAACTGCGGTCCGGCCCAGAAGCCGGTGTCGGCGGCGACGGCCGAGTCCTGGATGGAGCTGGACGCCCAGACGTCGGCGTCGAGCATGGCAGCCTTGCCCTGCAGGAACTGGTCGACGGCCTGCTGATAGGTCTGCGTCGACACGTTCGAGGCGAAGGCACCCGCGTCGCGGAGCTCGGCGATGTGCTCGTACATGCGCAGGAAGTCGGGGTTCGAGTAGCTGTCGGAGCCGTCGAGGATGCCGTCGATCTTGTCCTGGTAGCCGAAGCGGTCGAGCCACACGAGGAAGGACCACACGCTGAACGAGGACTGGTTCGCGCCGTTGGAGATCGTGACGATCCCCTTCTTGCTGAGGGTGTCGGCGACCTCGACGAGATCGTCGAACGTCGTGGGAACCGCAAGTCCGTTGTCCGAGAGAATCTTCTCGTTGTACCAGAGGCCAGTGAGCAGCCCCTGGTACGGGACGCCGTACATCACGTCGTCCTTCGTGAAGTTGGTGACCGTGCTCTCCGGGAAGCGGTCGGTGACGTTCAGCTCGTCGAGCACGGGGGCGAGGTCGAGGAGTCGCCCCGCGTCAAGCATGTCCTCAGCGGTGGCCTTGTAGACCCAGAAGACGTCGGGAAGGGTGTCGCTCTGCGCAGCGATGGTCAGGCTCTGCAGGTGCTCGGCGACCGCCTGACCGGTCACATCGACGGTGATGTCGGGGTTGGCGGCCTCGAAAGCCTGGACGATCGCCCAGGTTGCCGGGTCAGCGGTCTCGACATCGGGGTTCTGCATCGAGAGGGTGATCGTCGTGGTGCCGTCAGCGGAGTCCCCGCCGGTGGCGGTGGAGCAGCCCGCGAGGACGACGGTGCTGACGAGGGCGAGGGCGACGGCCGCGGTGAGCCTCGGCTTCTGCGGGTGAATCCGATGTCCGAGCATGGGCATCTCCTTTGATGAGGGGGGCGTCAGGAAGACTCGCACATCGAAACGTTTGCGCGAACCGTTTGCCCGAGAGTAGAAGCGGCTTCTACCCGCTGTCAAGTAATGCTTACAGGGAGAACTCGAACGCTTCTGTCGACGTCCGAAGCTCGAGGGTCTGCTGCAGCCGCACGGTGCGGGGGCTGCTGGCCGGCCGCTCGATTCTCTCGAGCAGCAGCCTCACTGCCGCCGTTCCCATGTCGAATCCGGGCTGCCTGATCGTCGTGAGCGCGGGCTCGAAGAGATCGGCGTGGTCGAAGCCGTCGAAGGTCGCAAAGGCGATGTCACGGGGAATCGCGAGGCCTTCTGCGCGGAGGCGCTCGAGGGCTTGAACGGCGAGCGGCGTGCTCGAGGCGATGACCACCGAGGGACGAAGCGGTCGACGGATCGCCGCCATCACCGCGGCATCGACGGCTTCACGCTCGCTGTCGTCGATCACTGCCTGGTCGTCTCGGTCGGACGCGGGGACCGCGTCCCGGAATCCTGCCGCCCTCTCCCGCAGGGTGGGCACGCGCTGGTCGCCTGCGATGAGGATGAACCGCCGGTGGCCCGCTGCGCGCAGGTGCTCGACGAGACGGCGCATGCTCTCGCGATTGTCCGCCCCGACCTGATCGACGGGCGCAGCGTCGAAGACGCGGTCGAGCAGGACGACCGGGGGAGATCCGCCTTGCAGCTCGCCCAGCCCGGAGTCGCCGGAGTCTGCGGAGAGCGCGAGGATCAGGCCGTCGACGCGTCGGCCCAGCAGGGTCTGGACGGCCCGCGCCTCACGCACCTGATCCTCGGAGGAGTTGGCGAGGAGAAGGGTCATGCCCTCGGCCGCGGCGGCATCCTCCACGCCATGCACCATGGCTGCGAAGGCGGGCTCGCCGGCGTCCGAGACGACGAGTCCGATGCTGTCGGTGCGGGAGCGCCGGAGGGACCGGGCCAGGGTGTCCTGGCGGTAGGACGTCTTCTTGATGGCGTCCATCACGCGGCGACGCGTGGCGGGGTCGACCGGCCGAGTGTTGTTGAGGACGTGCGAAACGGTCGACGTCGAAACCCCCGCCATGCGTGCGACCTGAACCATGGTGGCCATTTTTCTCCGATCAATCCTTTGCGCGTGGCCCCACCGTAGTCAGGTTCCCGCTCCAGAGCCATTGCGGCCCACGGGGCGTCCTGTCTAGGATCACACTCACCGCGCAAACGTTTCGATGCGGCGGTACGACAAGCGAATCGAAGCTCTGCCGCTTCGCAGGAAGGACGATGATGACCGATCCGATCACTCCCGGAGGCCTCCTGGGCGATCTCACGAGGACTCGACCGGGGCGCTCCGCCAGGGCGTCGAGCTTCGATCAGACCGGCCGCAACCGGGACAACTGGATCGTGATGCCGGGGGAGGAGCGCACCCTCGCCGATCTCGAGGGTCCCGGTGCGATCACCCACATCTGGATGACGCAGTCCTGCCGCGTCCAGCCCGGTCCGGGGCAGATCGACCCGGCGGTCGTCGGCGTGCCGATGCTCGAGATCCACAATGCGCTCGGCGTGAGCTGGGAGGTCGTGGACCCCGACTACTACCGGAAGATCCTGCTCAAGATCTACTGGGATGACCAGGAGACCCCGAGCGTCGTCGCGCCCCTGGGCGACTTCTTCGGCCTGATGAACTCCCTCTCCGGCAGCTATGATTCCCTCCCGCTCTCGGTCTCCGCGAAGGAGCCGGAGCTGCACTCCTTCGGCGGGAGCGCCGCCTTCAACAGCTACTTCCGGATGCCGTTCGGCTCTCGCGCGCGCGTGGTCGTCGAGAACCAGAACGACATCCCCTACCTCCAGTACTTCTACATCGACTACGAACTCTCGCCCGAGCCCCTGCCGGAGGACACCGTCTACTTCCACGCACACTGGCGGCGAGCGCTCCCCAACGTTGGCTGGGGTCCTGATCTGCAAGCGAACAGCATCGAGACGACGGTCGCGAACCTGACCGGCGAGGACAACTACGTCGCCCTCGAGACCGAAGGTCGCGGCCACTACGTCGGCTGCACCCTCGCGGTCCGTCACTTCCAGGGCTCCTGGTGGGGTGAGGGCGACGACATGATCTTCATCGATGACGACACCTGGCCGCCGAGCCTGCACGGCACCGGGATGGAGGACTACTTCGGTCATGCCTGGGGAATGCAGCGCAACGCGTATCAGTTCAACGGCACGATCGTGCACGAAGAGGACGTCCCCGGGTTCCACCACAGTTACCGGTTCCACCTGGTCGACCCGATCCGCTTCGAGAAGCGCATCAAGGTCACCTTCGAGCACGGGCACGGCAACCATCTCTCGGACGACTGGTCCTCGACCGCGTACTGGTACCAGACACTGCCCTCGCCGATCCTCGAGGTTCCGCCTGTCGAGGAGCGGCTCCCACTGCGACCCGTCGACCGGGTGATCACGAGCGAGCTCCCGGCCCTCAACGACGAGCAGCGGGCAGCGCGGGAGGCGGCCTCGGAACGGATGAAGCACTTCACCTCCGCCCGCGACGCCCTCCGTGAGGAGCGCCGTGCGCAGATCGACGACTGGGAACGCGGGAACCGCGAGCAGGCCGCGCAGATCCGCCGGCGCTACGACGGAGGACGCGCGTGACCCGCCCGCGGATCCACTTCACTGCCGAGACCGGGTGGATCAATGACCCGCACGGGATCACCTTCCACGACGGCGAGTACCACCTCTTCCACCAGTACGTCCCGGACAGCACGGTGTGGGCCCCGAACTGCCACTGGGGACACGCGGTCGGACCGGACTTGCTGCACTGGGACCGCCGACCCGTCGCCCTCGCGCCCGGCGATGGGGACGACGGAATCTGGACCGGCAGTCTCGTCGATCGACCCGACGGAGCGGTCATCCTTTACACCTCGACCGTCCAGCCCGACCTCGGCCGGGGCCGCATCCGCATCGCCCGTGCGACGGACGGATCCTGGGATCACTGGGAGAAGGGCGCTGTCCTGCTCGAAACCCCCGACGACCTCGACCTGATCGCCTTCCGCGACCCGTTCATCATCCGAGAGGGCAAGAGCTGGCGCATGGTCGTCGGCGCCGGTACCGCGGACGGGGATGCCCTCGCCGTCACCTACACCTCGACAGACCTGCAGGACTGGACCTTCGACGGCGTCGCCGCACGACGCAACACAGCGGAACGGGAACCCGTCTGGGTCGGTGCACTCTGGGAGTGCCCGCAGATCATCGAGGTCGACGGGCGCCACGTCCTGGTCAGCTCGGTCTGGGATGACGACGTGCTCTACTACGCGGGCTACGGCGTCGGCAGTTACGCGAACGGCCGCTTCGACGCGGATACCTGGGGGAGGCTGAGCTTCGGCGAGTCCTACTACGCCCCGTCCTTCTTCCGCGATGCCGACGGCCGGCCGTGCTTGATGTTCTGGATGCGTGGCGTCGAGGACGGGGACGTCGGCTGGAGCAGCGCACTCAGCGTCCCGCACGTCCTGGAGATCCGCGACGGCAGCCTCGTCACCACCGCCCACCCGTCGCTCGAGGCAGCTCGAGCCGGTCGGGCGGATCTGAGTCGGATCGCAGGGCAGGTCGTCGACCTGGAATGGACGCCGGGCGGGATCGGCGAGCGGATCGACCTCCTCAACGCCGGTGAACGAGTCGCCGCTCTGATTCGGACCGAAGACTCCATCGTGCTCGAACGAACGGGCGAGGAGACCTGGAGCGCACCGCATGCCGGTGGCATGGTCAGGATCATCCTCGACGGCCCCGTCCTCGAGGCGATCACGTCTGCTGGAGTACTCGGCGGCGCCGTGTCACCGGTGACAGCAGTGACCGTCAACGAGGAGACGGTGTCTGCTTACTTCTTGGAGTAACCGAGCTCGGGCCGGGAGCACTGCGACAGCAGGACTCCCGGCCCGATCGTGCGGCACATTCTCGCGCACCAGCGCTGACCCTCCACGGTGAACTGGTCAGCCACGAACTGACATAATGTGCATTATCGGAGTATGAGGAGCGACCGGATCAGAGCACTGGTCGACGGCACGTGTCCGAGACGCCACGGGCGCCCATCACCCGCGGATCTGATCAGCTAAAGTCCGAGATGTCGCCGACCAAGCGCGTGTTGTCCGCCGGGATCGGCTCGACCGCCGCCAGCGCGACCTCGGCCGCGAACTCCTGCACGTTGTAGAGCTTGCCCGCCGACTCGCGCCGCGAGCTGATCGCACCCGGGTTCGAGCGCTCCAGCAGCGTCGCTGTGATGGTTCCCTCGATCATGTCGCCGGACACGACGACAAAGCCGATTCCGCGCTCCGCGAGCTCGCCGATCCGCTCGCGCAGGGCGTCCTCGCCGGCCCGCTTCGACAGGGCGACAGGCTCGTACTCCGGCATCGTCGGAGTCGTGTGGATGAAGTGCGCCTGGTGGCTCGTCACGAACACGACCCGTGAGCCCTCGCCGAGCAGCGGAAGAGCCGCGTCGAGCACGGCGAGCTGCGAGTCGCGATTGAGGACCATCGCGTAGTCCTCTCCTCTGTTGCTCTCCATGCCGCCGGAGGCGTTGAGCACCAGGATGTCGAGTCCGCCGTACTCCTGCTCGATGCGCGAGAAGAGCTGGGCGCGCGAGTCGGCGTCGGTGAGGTCGGCGCCGACCGCGATGGCGCTGCCGCCGGCCTCGACGATCTGCGCGACGAGCTTGTCGGCCCGGGGCGCCTTCGAGCGGTAGTTGACGACGACGCGGGCTCCTGCCTCGGCGAAGTAGCGGACCGTGTCGGCGCCGATGCCACGGGACGATCCGGTGACGAGGGCGCGCGTGCCGTCGAGGGAACCGGGTGCGAGGGGATTGGACACGAGGTATTCCTCCAGGACGCCGACTCGGGGCCGGATCGGGCACGATAACGGGCCGCGGCCCGACCCCGAAGCCTACCAACCGCCCCGAGGCCACGGAGCACACTCCGCTCTCAGGCCCTGTCCGGGGGGTGTTGCTAGCCTGCAACTGCTCGTCGAGGGGAAGGAGCAGACAGCATGGACGCTGTCACCCAGTACGCGTGGATCCTCTGGCTCGCGCTGATCCTCATCTTCGTGATCATCGAGATGATCACCCTCGAGTTCACCTTCCTGATGCTGGCCGTCGGCAGCATCGGCGGCTTGCTCGTCGGCCTGGTCGGAGCTCCCTTCTGGATCCAGGTCCCCGTTGCTGCAATCCTCGCCGCGCTGCTGTTATTCACCGTGCGCCCTCCCCTTCTGCGCCTCCTCAAACGCGGAGGAGATCCCACCCCCAGCGGTGCGGACGCCCTCCTCGGCTTGGCCGGCAGCGTCGTCATCGCCGGCCCCGGCGCCGGCCAGGTCAAGCTCGCCAACGGCGAGACGTGGACCGTCCGTCTGTCCCCGCTCGTCCAGGACCGCACACTCGGAGTCGGCGAGAGAGTCGTCGTCACCGCCATCGAGGGCGCGACCGCGGTCGTCGTCCCCGCCGAAAGGAGCACTTCGTGACACCCTCCTCCGTGGTGACGCTCGTCATCGTCGCTGCCGTCGTCCTCTTCGCGCTGGTCGTCCTGTTCCGGGCGGTCCGCATCATCCCTCAGGCCACCGCCGGTGTGCTTGAGCGGCTGGGCAAGTACCACAAGACTCTGCTGCCCGGCCTGAACCTCGTGGTGCCGTTCGTCGACCGGGTCCGCCCCCTGATCGACCTCCGCGAGCAGGTTGTCTCGTTCCCGCCGCAGCCCGTGATTACCGAGGACAATCTGGTGGTCTCGATCGACACGGTCGTCTACTTCCAGGTGACGGACGCGCGGGCCGCGACCTACGAGATCGCGAACTACCTCGGCGCGGTCGAGCAATTGACCACCACCACCCTCCGCAACGTTGTCGGCGGCCTGAACCTCGAGGAGGCACTGACCTCCCGCGACAACATCAACGGCCAGCTGCGCATCGTCCTCGACGAGGCCACTGGTAAGTGGGGCATCCGGGTCGGACGCGTCGAGCTCAAGGCCATCGATCCGCCCCTCTCCATTCAGGACTCGATGGAGAAGCAGATGCGCGCCGAGCGCGACCGTCGCGCCGTGATCCTCACCGCTGAGGGCACGAAGCAGTCCCAGATCCTCAACGCGGAGGGACAGCGCCAGGCCGCCATCCTCGCAGCGGAGGGGCAGGCGAAAGCCGCGGTGCTGCGAGCCGAGGGTGAGGCGAAGGCGATCACGACGGTGTTTCACGCGATTCACGAGGGTCGCCCGGACAGCGAGCTCCTCGCCTACCAGTACCTTCAGACGCTGCCCAAGATTGCCGAGGGCAGTGCGAACAAGCTCTGGGTCATTCCGAGCGAGCTCACGGAGGCGCTCAAGGGCATCGGAGGCGCGCTGGGCCAGCGTGGCCAGGCCGCCCCCGCGGTCCGGCCCCAGGACTCGCCGCAGGCGGGATCCGCGCCCACTCCCCCGCCGCCCGCCGTCTGATCCGCGCGAAGAGCCCGCAATGCGCGCACCCGTGCGTCCCCTCGTCCTCAGCGGACCGACGCCCCGGGTGCTCGCGCATCGCGGATGTGGTCCGCCCGCCGAGGGCAACACGATTGCCGCCTTCGAGCGGGCTCTCGCCGCCGGCGCCGATCTGCTGGAGACCGACGCACGCGCCTCTCTCGAGCAGGCCCTCGCCTCCCTCCCCCATGCGCGCTTCAGCATCGACGTGAAGGCGGGCGACGCGGTCGTGCCGGTCGTCGCTGCAATCATGGGCGCCTCCGCCGCACGCCCTCCGTGGCATCGACGCGCTCCACGTGCCCGAGACCGCGGTCGGTTTGCGGGTCGCCCGACCGCGGATTCTCTCCCGGCTGCGGGCGACCGGCTGCGACATCCACCTTTGGACGATCAACGATCCAGAGCGGATGAGAGAACTCCTCGCACTCGGAGTCGACGCCCTCGTGACCGACCGCACCGACCTCGCCCGAGCGGCCGTCGACACGCTCTCCGAAGCCACCCGCTCGCGGGCCGCCTGAGCCGTCGATTATGCCTCCGACCTGAGGATTCTCTGGCAAAGGCAGGGACGGGAAGACCACCTCCAGCTACGACGTTGACACTGGGGAATCACAGCGAGAGGAGACCACACAATGGCAGATCGAAGCTTGCGAGGAATGCGGCTCGGATCCCAGAGCCTGCAGAGCGAAGAAGGCGTCGTCTTCTCCGCGCGATCGACCTACGAATACCACTGCGCGAACTGCGGCCACGACACCGACATGGTGTTCTCGGCCGACGCGGAAGCGCCAGAGACCTGGGAGTGCCGTTCCTGCGGCCACGAGGCCACTCTGATGGTGGACTCGAAGCCGGTCGTCGTGGACAAGGGCGAGCAAAAAGTTCCGCGCACCCACTGGGACATGCTGCTCGAGCGGCGCACCCGTGCAGAGCTGGAGGAGCTGCTCGAGGAGCGGCTCGCCTACCTGCGGGCCCGGCGCGGCGAGCACAAGATCGGCGCCTAGCGCCGCTCAGCGGGAACGGCGGAGCGTCTCGCGAGTCCTGAGGACGAACGAGACCATGCCGACGAGACCAGCGGCCAGGAAGTACCAGCCCAGGTTTCGAGCCCACACCAGAGCCGGGGTCGTGGTGGAGGCGAGGGGAACCTCGTCCACCATGACACCCGGCTCGAACCATGTCAGAGAGTCGATCGTTGTGCCGTCCGGACCGATGATCGCGCTCGTCCCGACGGTCGAGATGTTGACCACGCTCCGCCCGGTCTCGATGGCGCGCAGGCGTGCGATCGCCAGCTGCTGGACGCTCTCGTCGGTCCGGCCGAAGTCGGCGTTGTTGGTCTGTCCGAGGATGACCTGCGCACCCCCGTCGACCATCGCGTTCGTCAGCGCGTCGTCCGAAATGTCGAAGCAGATCGCGATACCGGCGAGCACGCCGTTCACATCGAAGACGTTGGGCCGGGTGCCGATCGAGTAGTCGCGGCTCACCAGGTCGACCAGGTCGGGTGCGAACATCCGCCAGAACGCTCGGTCCGGCATGTACTCGGCGAAGGGGACCGGGTGCACCTTGTCGTACACCTGGGTGGCACCCTCCCCCGCCTTCCAGAGCAGCGAGCTGTTGTAGAAGACGTTGTCGGAGGGAGTGGTGATGGTGCCGATGATGAACGGCGCGTCCATCGTCCGGCTGAGGTAGTCGAGCACGGCGGCGGACTGGCGGTTGCGAGTCGGGTCGATGTCGACTCCGTTCTCGGGCCACACCACCATGTCGACGTCCTGGTCGAGGATCGGCAACGTCGCGGAAGTGTGATCCTCGAGGATCTGACCGCGATAGCTCTGCGAGAACAGCCCCGCGTCGGAGTCTCCCTGGACGGCGGCAATTCGCGTGGTGCCCTCGGTCGGCGCGGGCCAGGCGGGGAACACCAGAGCGACGATCGCGAAGCCCGCGACCGCACTCACCCGTGCGGGAGCCGGGACGGAGACCTCCCGGACCGCCTGCGCGAGCACGGCGGCGAGGAACGCCACCACGAAGCCCAGGCCGGCGAAGCCGATCCACGCCGCGAGACCAGCGAGCGGGCCGAGGGACTGCGAGATCGCCAGCCGTCCCCAGGAGAACCCTCCGTACGGCCAGACGTTCGTGGTCGTCTCCCGCCCGATCCAGAGCGCGGCGAGCAGGGCGGGGAGGCCGACCATGCGGCCGAGCGGACCCGTCCAGACGCGGTGGCCGCGCGTCGAGACGACCGCCATGAGCCCCGCAGCGAGAGCGAAGAAGATCGCCTGCAGGCCGGCGAGAGCCGCCCACGGAACAGGTCCGAGGTAGAGGGTCAGCCATTCGATGTGGACACCCCAGAAGACGGCGCCGCCGACGAGGCCGACGAGGGCGCCGCTCCAGAAGCCGCGTCCCGCCAGGGCGAAGAGGATAGCCGCCGTACCCGCGATGGCGAGCGGCCAGATATCCGAGTCGGGGAAGCCGCGATCGAGCACGGCGCCGCCGAGGGCCGCGAGGGGCAACGCCACCCACAGGGGAACGGTCCGCCCGTCGGGCGGAGGGCCGACCGGCTTCATGCGACGGTCGAGTAGGCGACGATGCCGCGGCGCACGAGGTCGAGGGCGGTGCGCGCGGCGCGGCCGACTTTCCCCTCGGCGACGACCGACAGCTGGTCGAGCAGGTCGATGGTCTGCTTGGCCCAGCGGACGAAGTCGCCGGCCGCCATGTCGGATTCGCGCAGCACCATGTCGAGCGGCATCCCCTTGGCCCACATGTTCATCGAGAGCGCGAGACTCGTCGACATCGGGTTGCTGCCGGGCAGCCGGTGCTCGCGCTCGACATCGTCGAGGCGGGCCCAGAGCAGCTGCGTCTTCTCGAGTGCCTCCGGGAACGCGCCACGAGGCAGGAAGCGCTCACCGAGCGTCCCCTCCTCGCGCCGCGGCTCGAAGACGAGGCAGCACGCCATCGCCGCGAGTCCGGCGGGGTCGAGCTCGATCCACGCCTGCTTGCGAAGGCACTCCGCGACGAGCAGATCGCGCTCACCGTAGATCCGACGCAGTGTCCGTCCGTTGGGAGTCAGGGAGAGTTCGCCGACCTCGTCGCGGCGGAAGTACCCGAGCTCGAGCAGGACCTCGGTGATGTGATCGAAGATGCGGGCGACGGCTCCGGTGCGCGAGCGGATCTGACGCTCGATCTCGTCTGTCTCGCGGCGCAGCTTCCACCAGCGCTCGGCCCAGCGGGCGTGCTGCTCGCGGTCGGAGCAGGCATGGCACGGGTGTGCCTTCATCCGCCGCCGTAGACTCGTCAGCTGTCCCTGCCGCTTCTCGCGCTCGGCGTGCGAGGCCGACTCGCCGCGCACCGCTCCCCTGCGCTCGAGGTCCCCGATCTCTCGGCGGATCGCCGCGTACTGCTCGAAGTCGCCCAGGTGACACTGCATCGCCGCGACGTAGCCCGCCATCGACTCCTCCTGCTGGCGGACCCGACGGGCGAGGTCGACCACGGAGCGATCGGCCTGGAACTGCGCGAACGACGACTCGAGGATCTCGCGCGTGCGCACTCGGCCGAACTGCTCGATCAAATTCGCGGCCATGTTGTAGCTGGGGCGAAAGCTGGAATTGAGCGGATAGGTCCGCCGCGAGGCGAGGGAGGCGACCGCCTGGGGGTCCATCCCGCCTCGCCACTGAATGACGGAGTGGCCCTCCACGTCGATCCCGCGCCGCCCCGCGCGACCGGTGAGCTGGGTGTACTCCCCCGGAGTGATCGGCACGCGCGCCTCGCCGTTGAACTTCTCGAGCTTCTCGAGGACCACGGTGCGGGCCGGCATGTTGATGCCGAGAGCGAGCGTCTCGGTCGCGAAGACCACGCGCACGAGTCGGCGCAGGAAGAGTTCCTCGACGACCTCCTTGAAGGCGGGGAGCATGCCGGCGTGGTGCGCCGCGACTCCGCGCTGCAGACCGTCGAGCCACTCCCAGTAGCCCAAGACGGCGAGGTCCTCGTCGCGGATGGTCCGGCAGCGTTCCTCGACGATGGCGCGGATCTCGTCGCGCTCGTGCCGCTCAGTGAGGCGCACGCCCGAGCGCAGCACCTGGCGGACGGCCTGGTCGCAGCCGGCCCGGCTGAAGACGAAGAAGATCGCCGGGAGGAGATTCTTGCCACGGAGGATGTCGACGACCTCCGAGCGCAGCACCAGCTCCTCGCTGCGTTGCTCCGGGACGCGGCCACGACCGCCCCGCCCACCGCGGCCGCTGCGCCCACCGCGCTCGACGCGCGAGCCGCCCTGAGCCATCCGAGCGAGCTCCGGGTTCACCCGGTTGGTCGCCGCCCGGCCTGAGGAGTCGAAGAGGTCGACGAGCTTGCCGCCCACGAGGACGTGCTGGTCGAGCGGCACGGGCCGCTCCTCCGAAACGATCACCTCGGTCTCACCGCGGACGGTCTGCAGCCAGTCGCCGAACTCCTCGGCGTTCGACACGGTCGCGCTGAGCGAGACCAGCCGCACGCGCTGCGGAAGGTGAATGATCACCTCCTCCCAGACGGCGCCGCGGAAGCGGTCGGCGAGATAGTGCACCTCGTCCATCACCACGTAGGCGAGATCGCGCAGGAGGTCGGAGTCGGCGTAGAGCATGTTCCGCAGAACTTCGGTCGTCATGACGACGATCCGAGCGCGCGAGTTGACGTTGGAGTCACCGGTGAGCAGGCCCACTTCGGACGCCCCGTAGTCCTCGACGAACTCCTGGAACTTTTGGTTGCTCAGCGCCTTCATCGGCGTCGTATAGAAGACCTTGGCCGTCGGATCCTGCATGGCGAGGTGGATCGCGAATTCGGCCACGGCCGTCTTGCCGGCACCGGTGGGTGCCGCGACGAGGACGCTGTGGCCGTCGTCGAGAGCGCTGCACGCCTCGTACTGGAAGGGGTCGAGGTCGAACGCGAGGGTCGAGCGGAACGCTTCGACCCTCGCGTGACCCTGGCGCGTGCGGAACGCGGCGAACCGCTCGGCGGGAGACGGTTCGGTCACGCGGGCAGGTCGGAGGGACTACCGTCGAACACCAGCTGGCGCTTGGCGGCGCGCCGGTCGTGCAGGATCGCGATCCCGCACGCGAGGAAGAACAGGACAATGATCGGGATGGCCAGGAGGAACATCGAGATCGGGTCGGCGGCCGGCGTCGCGATCGCCGTGAAGAGCACGATCGCCATGATCGCCAAGCGCCACGACTTCAGGATCAGCATGCCGGGGAGCACGCCGAGGAAGTTGAGCAGCACGAGGAATACCGGCAGCACGAAAGCGATGCCGACGACGAGGACCAGCTTGAGCACGAACTCGTAGTAGATCTTCGCGTCGAGGAAGCTCGCGGCGTCGGTACCGGTAAAGCTGGTCAGCAGCTCGACGATGTGCGGGAACACGAACCAGCCTGCCGCGCACCCCGCGAAGAACAGCGGGATGGCGGTCAGGATGAATCCCAGCCCGTACCGCATCTCTTTGCGGGTGAGGCCGGGCACGAGGAACGCCCAGATCTGGTAGAGCCAGACCGGGCTCGCCAGAACAATGCCCACCGTGAGGGCGATCTGGAGCCGAAGGTCGAAAGCGCCGGCGATGGTCGGGAAGTTGAGGATCGCCTCTTTGCCCTGGGTCGCGGCCACCTCGGAGATCGGAGCCTTGAGGGCCTCGAAGACCCACTCCGAGACGAACCATCCGACGACGCACGCGATGACGATGGCGATCGCCGACTTGAAGAGCCGATTGCGAAGCTCGACGAGATGTGCCCCGAGCGACATGCGCCCGTCGGTGTTCTTCGTCCGCTTCGTCCGTGGCTTCTTCGCTGCCACGGACGTCATTACTTGAGCGGGGACTCAGGCGGCGTGGTGGTGCCGGTTCCGGTGGTCGTCCCGGTGGACCCGGCGACAGTGCCGCTGGTTCCGTCGGTCGACTCACGGCGCTCGGTGCCGTCTTCGTCCTTCATGGTTTTGACCTCGCTCTTGAAGATCCGCATCGACTGCCCGACACTGCGGGCCAGCTGCGGGAGCTTGGGCGCACCGAACAGGAGGAGGATCACGGCGAGGATGATGAGGAGGTGCCACCCCTGGAGGCCAGCGAACATTGCAGACTCACTTCACTTGTCGGTTGCGGTGTACCAGGAGCTTACCCCGTTCGACCCTTTCCGACCGTCTGAGATCGATCCTGTCGCGCCGGGCGTCGCGGCGGCCCTCGCGAGCACGCCGCACGTCGTCGCGATCGGCGAACAGTGACGAGGGCGGCCGCGGCGGCAGATCGTCCGTCGCACCCGGGCTGAGGGTCTCGAGCTTCGCGGTCACCTCCGACAGCTGCCCGAGCAGGCGCTTTCCCTTGCGCCAGTAGGCCAGCGCGACGAACACGAGCATCGCGAGAGCACCCAGAACGAGCCCGACCCAGATCAGGATCCACGACCACCAGGTCACGACGACTCCTCCTCGTTCGCGGCGAGTGCGGCGGCCGCCCACTGCCTGACGGCGACGCGCGCCTCAGGGGGTGCCACCACGGTGACGAGTCCCGCCAACGACGCAACCAGCCGGGTCAGACCCTGCAAGTGGGCAACGCGCAGGCGCACCAGGACGCCCCGGTCCTCCTCCCCCGGCACCGGCTCGGGGAACTCGGCGTCGGCCGCGTAGTCACCCAGCAGCGCGACAGCGCTCGGCGCGACCCGCACATCCACGACCAGGTCCGATGCGGAGGCCTCGAACAGCCGCTCCGAGAGGGTGACCTCGTTGCGGCGGCGGACGATCGGCGTCGCTGTGTCGCGGAGCGAGCGCATCCGGTCGACGCGGAAGGTGCGGACGCCCTCGCGCAGGTGGTCCCACCCCCGCAGATACCAGTCCCGGTCCACGGACTCGAGGACGAAAGGGTCGACGAGCCGCGACTCCGTCTCACCGCGCGCGCTGCGGTAGTCGAAGGCGACCTGAGTCGCTGACGCCATCGCGGTGCGCAGAAGCGCCACCGCGCTGTCGGCGCCGGTACCGCGTGAAACAGCCACCGCGCTCGGGGCCGACGAGGCGCCGCGCGCGAGCTTGCCCATCAGTGAGGCGATCCGATCGTTCCCCTGGTTCTCCGGCAGCGCCGCGAGGTACTGCATCCCTGCGATGAGCGCGGCGGCTTCGCGCGCCGAGAACCGCGGCGAGTCGTCGATCGCGACCTGCTGGGTGAGGACGACGTGATCGTTCTCCTCGAAGTCGTCCCAGCTGATGTCGAAGAGGTCGTTCGCCTGGTACTGCGCTGTCTCGCCCGGGATCCCCGAGACGGCGATGAGGCGCACGGCGCGCCGCACCTCCTCCTGGGCGATCTCGAAGTGGGCGGCGACCTCGGCGACCGAGACCCGGCCGCGGTCGAGCAGGTAGGGCACGAGCGAGAGCAGGACGGCCAAGCGGTCACGGGCCTGCAGGGAGCGGGGTCTAGCCACGGGGGTCGCCTTCGTGATCGTCCAGGGTGCGTCGGAGGCGCTCGAGGACGCGCCGACGCAACTCTTCCGGCTCGAGAACGCGGACCTCGGGGCCGTGGCTGGCGAGCTCGTCGGCGAGCACGTCGGGGTCGGTGTAGTGCAGTCGCAGCAGGTCCTGCCCCTCGTCGGCGGCTTCGGCGCGTCCGCCCAGGCGAAGGGCAGCGTCGGAGTCGGGGGCAACCCGCAGGAGCGCGCTGTTGCGCAGGAGGATCTCGTCGAGCTGGGCGAGCGCCGTCGCCGCGTGAGCGCCGTCCGCCGGCGGAGAGAGGCGGCCGGTCGAAGCGACCGGTCCGACGATCCGGGAGAGGAGGAAGGTCCTGGTGCCCTCGGCGCCCTCATCCCAGCCGTGCAAGTGCCAGCGGCCCTGGTGATGGACCAGCGCGCGGGGCTGCACGGTGCGCACTCGCGGCTTGTCGCCTCCCGGCTTGAGGTAGGGGAAGCGGACGACCTGGCCGCGGTCCAGCGCGGCGTTCAGCGGCTCGAACGAGGCCTCGCGGACTCGGATCGAGGGGCTGATGCCGATGACGGGGTCAACCGACTCCACGCCGAGTGAGCGCAGCTTGATCAGCGCGCGCCGCGACTCCGCCGAGAGGGTACCCTCCCGCCACACGGCGCCGGCCAGACGCAGGAGGGCGAGTTCCTCCGGGTCGAAAGCGAGGTCGGCGGGGAGATCGTAGCTGCGCTTCGCGATGCGGTACCGGACGGTCTGCGTGTTGCCGGGATCGCCCGGAGCGTCGACCGTCTCGATCGGGATGCCCAGCTCGCGCAGGTCGTCCTTATCCCGCTCGAACTGACGCTCGAGCGACGTACGGTCACCTCGTCCCGAGCGCTGGCGGTAGCCCTGCACAGTGGAAAGCACATCGGCCTTCGTCAATCCGTTCTCGGCCGCGACGAGCGCGAGCACGAGGTTGAACAGACGCTCCTCGGCCGGAACGCGGCTCGATGGCGGGGCGTCGGCAGGCACGCTCTCCAGTCTAGGGGCGGGTCCGGTCAGACCTTTCCGAGGATGTCGGCGACGAAGATCAGCGTGGCGCCGCCGGGGATACCGCCCTGGGGCGAGCCCTGGTCGCCGTAGCCCTGTTCCGGCGGGATCACCGCGATGACCTGCGAGCCGACGGGCTGGCCGATGAGTGCCTTCGCGAATCCGGCGATCACTCCGCCCTGGGTCGTCGATCCGTCGGCCGCGGTGAACACCGTGGGCGCGCCCTTCTCCCAACTGGAGTCGAACACCTTCCCGTCGCTCCACTGCCAGCCGGTGTAGGCCACCACGACCTGGTCGCCCTCTGCGACTACGTCGCCGTCGCCCTTCTTGAGCTGCGCGATGCGCAGGTCGGTCGGAGCGCTACCGGAGGGTTTCGCCAGGCCGGGGCGTCCGTCGTTGCCGAGGGTCACGATGGGGAAGCCGTCGGGGACGGGCTGGGCGGAGCCGTTCGCGCGGGCGAGCGACGCCTCGCGGACGTCAGCGACGAGCACGAGGGTGTCATCGGCAGAAATGCCCAGCTGGGAGGCCGCCTGACCGAAGCCGTCCTCGGGGGCGATCGCGATGGCCACCCTTGAGCCGACCCGGGTGCAGAGCAGACCCTCGTTGAGGCCGGCGAGTCCGGCCCCGCCGACACCGAAGCGCGCGGTGCTCGACCCGTCGTAGGGCGAGGTCTCGAGGACGGTGCCGTCCGCTCCGTTGACCAGGGTGTAGTCGATGGTGACCAGCTGGCCCTTCTCGAGGGGAGCACCGGAGCCCTTGATCAGCGTGCTGACCTGGGTGCCGTCGGCCTTCAGCGGCGACGGCACACTGACGTCCGGCTTCACGCCGAAGTCGCCCGTGGCCCTGACCGCGGCCGACGAGTCGCCGGAGGAGAACGGAGCGTCGCAGTCCGCTGTCGAGGAGGACGCGGTGCATCCGGTGAGAGCGGCGACGATTCCGATGCCTGCGATGAGCGCGGTGGTCCTGCGCACGAGTCCTCGATTCGAGAGAAGGGGAGCGGTGACATCCCGAGTAGTGACGCTCCGAGTGGAGTCGGCCCGGAGGCCGGGAACAGCTTAGAGGATGCCCTCGTCGTCGGGCTCCGCAGGGTCCTCGCCGAAGCCGCGGGCGCGGGAGAGCTCAGCGCTGGTGGCTGCCTCCCGGACCCGCTTGCGCAGGCTCTTCTGGCTGACGGCCCGTTCGCCGAGCGCGCCGGGGGTCCAGGCCTCCACGTCCTCGTCGCTGAAGTCCGTCTTCGACGGGCGCCGCTTGAGCTCGGGCAACACGGTATCCGGAGCGAGGCGGCGGGCCGTGATGAGGAAACCGGTGTGGCCGATCATCCGGTGGTCGGGGCGGACGGCCAGACCCTCGACGTGCCAGCCGCGGACCATCGTCTCGTTCGACGCCGGATTGGTGAACAGTCCCGCCGCGCGGATCGCCTCGGCCGTCCGCGACAGCTGAGTGACGGTGGCCACGTAGCACAGGAGCACTCCCCCGGGCGTGAGGGCCTCGGCAGCAACGTCCAGGCACTCCCACGGGGCGAGCATGTCCAGCACGACACGGTCGGCCTCACCGGCGGGAACAGTCTCGGGCAGCGCCTCGACAAGGTCACCGACCGTGACGCTCCAGTTCTCGGGCGCGTAGCCGAGGAAGGTCTCGATGTTCGCGCGGGCGACGTCGGCGAACTCCTCGCGCCGTTCGAACGAGGCGAGCCGACCTGTCGGCCCGACCGCCCGGAGCAGCCACAGGGAGAGCGCGCCGGAGCCAACGCCCGCCTCGACCACGCGGGCGCCGGGGAAGACGTCGGCGAGCGCGAGGATCTGCGCGGCGTCCTTCGGGTAGACGATCGCCGCTCCCCGGGGCATCGACATCACGAAGTCGGCGAGGAGCGGGCGAAGCGCGAGGTGCTCCACTCCGACCGTGTTGGTCACGACGGAGCCATCGGGCAGCCCGATGACGGTGTCGTGCTCGATGCCGCCGCGGTGGGTGTGGAACACCGCGCCCGGGACGAGCGTGATGGTGTTCATCCGCCCCTTCGGCCCGGTCAGCTGGACTCGGTCACCTGCGCGGAAGGGGCCGGAATGCTGAAGTGCTTCACCGGTCATCGGCGGGCCCCCGTCTCGGTCGGAGCCGGGCCGGCACCGCGGTGCTCGGAGAACACCCTCGTGAGATCCGCGACGGTGCGGCCCGCAAGGGTGGGCCAGAGGGCGTAGGGGGCGGTGGGGTCCAGTTCGAGCTGGTGCGGGACGCCGACGACGGCGGCTCCGGAGGCGACGGCGGCGCTGAGGCCGGTGAGCGAGTCCTCGATCGCGACGCACGCGGTGATGTCGACTCCGAGCGTGCTCGCGGCGAGGAGGTAGGCCTCCGGGTCGGGCTTGCTGCGTTCGACCATGTCGCCGCTGACGACGGCCGCGAAGGCGACGAACGGGATCCGGTCGACAACGGCGGCGGCCATCCGCGAGATCGACATCGTGACCAGGGCCTGCGGGACACCCGCGTCCGCGACGGCGCGGAGGAGTTCCAGGGCTCCCGGCCGCCACGGAATACTCACGGCGAGCTGCGCGATCACCTCGTCGGTCATCCGGTCGATGATCGCGTCGACGGAGAGGTCGACGCCCTTGCTCTGCAGGATTCGAGCGGCGTCCGGCAGACCGGAGCCGACGAGGCCCATCGCGTCCTCGTGCGTCCACACTCCGCCGAACGACGAGACCAGAGCGTGCTCGGACGCCATCCAGTAGGGCTCAGTGTCGACGAGTGTGCCGTCCATGTCCCACAGGACGGCGGCGAGAGCGCCGACCTCCTCGAGCGGCTCGAAGGGTAGCGGCCGGGCAGAGGTCTCGGGAGTCACGAGCGTCTATGGTACCGGCAGCGCGTTCGCCTCCCCGGGCCGAGAACTCAGGACCGACTCTCGCCCGCGGAGTGATGTGCGAGCCGAGAGCGAACAGCGCGGCCGATCCCAGCGGCCGGGACAGGCGAGGGTGAAGGCGGGTCCTATCCTGGACCGACGGGGCAGGCGCGATGTGCGCTTCCCGGACATCGAGCCGAACGCGGAGATCCTGCCTATGAACGTGATCACGGGGAACGTCCTGGTCGTGGCCTTCGAGGGCTGGAACGACGCCGGCGACGCTGCGAGTGGCGCGCTGAGGCTCGTCAAGGACGCCGGGGAGTACGTGCCCCTCTTCGCCGTCGACGCCGAGCAGTACTACGACTTCCAGTACACCCGCCCCCTGCTCTCCATCGGGGAGGACGGTCGTCGCAGTCTTTCCTGGCCCGGCACGCAGATCTTCGGCCCCGCCGAGACCTCTGTCGACGCCGAGAGCGCCCTCTATTTGATGATCGGCACCGAGCCCTCGCGCAGCTGGAAGAGTTTCGCCGCAGAGGTGGTCGACGCGATGCTCGCGATCGACATCTCGGCGGTGGTCTTCCTCGGCGCGATGCTCGCGGATGTCCCGCACACCCGCCCGATCTCGATCTTCGCGTCGAGCGAAAACGGCGAACTGCGCAACTCGTTCGAACTCGAACGCTCCAGCTACGAAGGTCCGGTCGGCATTCTCAGCGTGATCGGCGAGGCCGCGCAGAAGGTGGGGATTCCGGCCGTGTCGATCTGGGCGTCCGTCCCGCACTACGTGCACAACGCTCCTTCGCCCAAGGCCATGCTGGCGCTGCTCGAGAAGCTCGAGGAGGTCGTCGGCCTGGCGATTCCCCGCGGGGACCTGGTCGAAGAGGCGGAGGAGTGGGAACGCGGCATCGACGCTCTCGCCGCCGACGACGAGGAGATGGCCGCCTACATCGCCCAGCTGGAGCAGGCACGCGATACGGTCGACTCCCCCGAGGCCAGCGGCGAGGCGATCGCGCAGGAGTTCGAGCGCTACCTCCGTCGCCGCGGCGACGGCCGGTCCGGCGAGGAGCCCTGGCGTCCCTAGTCTGCGCTGGTCCACCGGAGTAGCCGAGGGCTTTTCGCGCGCTCAGGCCGGGCGGACGCCGAGGAGGGCGTCGAGGGCGTCGCGCAGGAGCGACGGATCGTCCACTCCGTCCGCCAGCGCGGCGTCGACGACGGACAGCGCTCCCGGAGTGTCCAGATCCTCGGCCAGCACCTCGCGCAGACGCGCGAGCACCTCCAGGGCTGAGCGCGGGCCCTCGCCGGAGAGCGCCGCCTCCCACTGGGCCAGGCGAGCCTCGGCCGTCGGCAGGTCCTCGGGTAGCCACTCCCAGTCGGAGCGGTAGTGGTGCGCGAGCAGTGCGAGGCGGATCGCGCGCGGGTCCACTCCTTCGCTGCGCAGGCGAGAGACCAGCACCAGGTTGCCCAGCGACTTGCTCATCTTCTCGCCCTGGTAGGACACCATCCCGGCGTGCGCGTAGGCGCGGGCCAGCGGGCGACCGGACAGCGAGGCCGCATGGCCGGCGCTGAATTCGTGGTGCGGGAAGATGAGGTCGCTTCCGCCGCCCTGCAGGGTGAAGTCGGGACCGAGGCGGTCCAGCGCGATCACCGAGCACTCGATGTGCCAGCCCGGGCGCCCCCGGCCGACCTCGGCGTCCCAGGCGGGCTCGCCGGCACGTTCGGCGCGCCAGAGCAGCGGATCCAGGGGATCGCGCTTGCCGACGCGCTCCGGGTCGCCGCCGCGCTGGGCCGAGAACCGAGCCATCGACTCCGCGTCGAGGCCGCTCTCGCTGCCCAGGTGCCAGACGGCGCTCTCGGCTGCGGCGATGTCGTAGTAGAGGTCGCTCGCACCGTCCGCGGCCGCATCCCCAGCCGGGACGCGGTAGGCGACGCCGTCGCGCTCCAGTCGAGCGACCGCCTCCGCGATCGGAGCCACTGTCTCGGTGACGCCCACGTAGTGCTGGGGAGGCAGCACGCGCAGCGCCGCCATGTCGCCGCGGAACAGCTCGACCTGCTCCTCGGCCAGCTCGCGCCAGTTCACACCCGTGGCATTCGCCCGCTCGAGCAGCGGGTCGTCGACGTCAGTGACGTTCTGCGCGTACTCGACGGTGTACCCGGCGTCGAGCCAGACGCGCTGCACCGTGTCGAAGGCGAGGTAGGTGGCGGCGTGGCCGAGATGGGTCGCGTCGTAGGGGGTGATGCCGCAGACGTACAGGCCCGCCACTCCGGTCGGCGCAGCGAGCTCGACGGGGCCCGCGGTGGCGGTGTCGTACAGGCGCGGGGCGCTGCCCCGGCCGGGCAGGGCGGGGACGTCGGTGGCAGTCCAGGCGCGCATCTACGCGGCGATGAGGCCGGTGCCGAGCGCGACCATCAGGACGACTCCGAGCACGATGCGGTAGATGACGAACGGGAGGAAGCTGCGGCGCGAGATGTAGCTCATGAAGAACGCGATGACAACGAAGCCGACCACGAACGCGACGATGGTCGCGACCAGGGTCTCGAGCCCGCCGACCTGGACTTGGTTCGGCAGCACCTCCGGGTCGCTGATGCTCTTGTACAGCTGGTAGAGCCCGCTGCCGAACACCGCCGGGATCGCGAGAAGGAAGGAGTATCGAGCCGCCGCTTTGCGCTCGTAGCCGAGGAAGAGGCCGGCGGTGATGGTGCCACCCGAGCGCGAAACACCCGGAATCAGGGCGAGCGCCTGCGCGCCTCCGAAGATCAGACCGTCGCGGACGCCGAGGTCGCGCAGGCGGCGCTTCTTCGCACCGACCGCGTCGGCGACGCCGAGCAGAATGCCGAAGAGGATCAGAGTGGTGGCGACGACCCAGAGCGAGCGGAGTGTCGTCTCGATCGCGTCCTGGAAGACGAGCCCGAGCACGATGATCGGGAGGCTGCCGAGGATGATGAGCCAGCCCATCCGCGCCTCGGGGTCGGTACGCGGGACCCGGCCGATGAGCGAACGCGCCCAGCCCGACACGATTCGCACGATATCGCGCCAGAAGTAGATGATGACCGCGGTCTCGGTGCCCAACTGCGTGATCGCGGTGAATGCGGCGCCGGTATCGCGCCCGCCGAGACCGGGCAGCAGCTCGCTGACGATCCGGAGGTGGGCGCTGGAGGAGATGGGGAGGAATTCGGTCAGACCCTGGACGAGTCCCAGGATCAGCGCGTCGAGCAGGCCCATGCGTCACTTTCGAAGAGGGCTGGGGCGTCGTCGGCCAGCAGGCGGTCGGAGTCGGTGGGTGCTGACCCTCGGAGCACCGTCAGGAACTCAGCAGGAGATCGGTCAGGACCTTCCTGCCAAACACTAGTGCGTCCAGTGGGACGCGCTCGTCGACCCCGTGGAACATCGCCGGGAAGTCCAGCGATGACGGGAGCTGGAGTGGCGCGAACCCGTATCCGGTGATCCCGAGTGTCGAGAGAGCCTTGTTGTCGGTGCCGCCCGAGAGCAGGTACGGGAGCACTTCGGCGCCCGGATCAAACCGCCGCAACGAGGCGGCCATGCTTTCGACGAGGGGGCCGGCGAAGGGGACCTCGAGCCCGATGTCGCGGTGCTGCACCAGGATCTCGACGTGCTCGCCCGCAAGGACCGTGAGGCGTTCGAGCACTGCGTCCTCCTCGCCCGGGAGGACGCGCACGTCGATCGTCGCCTCCGCCGTGTCCGGAATGACGTTGGCCTTGTAGCCGGCCGAGAGCATCGAGGGATTCGCGGTGGTGCGCAGCGTTGCCGCGATGAAGCGCGAGGCGGTGCCAGTGGCGAGCGCGAGCTCCTCCGGAGTGCTGCGCTGGGGGTCGTGGCCGAGGAGGCGCGCGACCTCGTCGAGCAGCTCGCGCGTGGTATCGGTCAGGCGGGTGGGCCACTCCTCACTGCCGATGCGGGCGATCGCCTGCGCCAGACGGGTGACGGCGTTCGTGGCGTTGATCTGCGAGCCGTGCCCGGCCGTGCCGTGCGCACGGAGCGTCAGCCACATCAGCGCCTTCTCCCCCGTCTGGACGAGGTAGGCGCGCTTGCCCGCGAGTTCGATCGAATAGCCGCCGACCTCGCTGATCGCCTCGGTCGCTCCGGCGAACAGCTCCGGCCGCTCACGCGCCAGGTAGCCCGAGCCCCGCACGCCGCCGGCCTCCTCGTCGGCGAAGAACGCGATGACGAGGTCGCGGGAGGGACGCCGGCCCTCGCGGAGGATGTCGCCGAGCGAGGCGAGAATCATCGCGTCCATGTTCTTCATGTCGACGGCGCCGCGGCCCCAGAGCATCCCGTCCTTGATCTCGCCGCCGAACGGATCGACGCTCCAATTGTCCGCGATGGCCGGCACCACGTCGAGGTGCCCGTGGACGACGAGGGCTCCGCGCTCGCGGTCCTCCCCCGTAACCCGCGCGACGACGCTGGTGCGTCCCGGGTCCGAGTCGATCAACTCCGGCTCGAGGCCGAGGTCGCGCAGCTTCGCCGCGACGTACTCGGCGGCAGGGCGCTCGGGCTCGGCCTTCCCGTCGCCGTAGTTGCTGGTGTCGAACCGGATGAGGTCGCGCGCGAGAAGCGCGGTCTCATCGAGGGTGGCGCCGGTCACGTCTGCACTGTCAGGCATGCCGGCAACGCTACCGGCGTGTGCCCGGCGGCGCTCGGACGATGGCGGCCGCGGCTGGCCTTCGGGGCCCCGGAACCGTGCTAATGTCTTCTTCGGCCGCGGAAACACAGGCCGGCAGCAACACTCGTCCGGGTGGCGGAAATGGCAGACGCGCTAGCTTGAGGTGCTAGTGCCCGTATAGGGCGTGGGGGTTCAAGTCCCCCCTCGGACACAGTGATCGGGCGACATACCGATCGGATCCCCTCGTCTCTCCTCGGAGAGGCGGGGGGATTCGTCGTTTTCGACGTGCGACGAATCGCCCGCGTCTCTTTGCGGGAGATGGAGGAGCCCTCACCTTCAGGTGGGGCCTCTTCTCGAGTAGAGGCAGGACCGCCGGTTTATTGATTTCTACCGGAGGACACAGAAACCTCGCACCCGCGAACTGAGGGTTCATCGAAGGACAAGCACGCTCAATCCGCGACGACTTCGCTCTCGGAGTCGGTTCCAGTCTCGTTGCCTTCTCGGATCAGGTCCTGCCAGGGCCATTCGACAGTCCGGTACTTGCGGTAAAATAAAAGGTCGCGGTTCACAACAGTGACCTCCGGGTTTGTAGGGTTGTAAGCGAGAACCAATCCACGTTCCTCATCATCGACTTGCAGGCCTTCAATCTTGCGAAGCGCCGCCTTAAGATTGCCCTTCTGAATGCGGGGCTCTCTGCCATGAGCGACGTTGAAGATCGTGTCAAGGGACACGCCTTTGATCAAGTCGGCGTCGTCTTGTTCGAGCACGACAGCCATGGCGTGGGCGTAGATGGCTGTGGTGTTGTTCCTCTTACGGATGCCGGACGCCACGTTACTCGCGAAGGTCTGGAACACCGGCACAAGCTGATCCGAGTACTCCATCGCCGCCGAATCGAGCGCATCGTGGTCGTCGACGTAGATCTCGTTCTTCGGACGCTCAACGATTCCTATCTCGTCTAGCATTTCCAGAGTAAGTGACTGAAGGATGCCGACGTTTCCGTAGCAGTCTTCGGTGAGTCGATCCGCTATGGCGGAATCAAACTTGAGGTTGAGGCAAGCTGCCCCTTGGTGGATTACCTTCTTCAGATCGTCTGGTGACCAGCCGATCGAAACCTCCTTCAAGCGGCCGCTGAGGTCCGCGTTAAAGTTGAGAAGCATGTTGTTCTGGCTCCACACCCCGATGATCACGACGTAAAGGTTCGACTCCCATGGGGCTTTGAGGTCTGACGCGAGCCACTTGCGCTCCGCTACTGGGAGATAGTGGAAGTCCTCGATCACGAGGCGACGTCCGCTGAGCTTGATTAGTTCGGCGATTGCCCTGAGGTCATGTATGGCTGCGACAGAGGGCTCTGAGAGCGTTATTCATAAGGTTGTTTACCAGCCGAGTCGGTAGAGTTCGAGTTTTGTGATGGTGCGGATGATGGCGGGGAGTTCGCTGAGGCGTCCGCGGTAGCCGGTGGCGATGATTTTCCAGTTCTTGAAGTGGGCGATGCACCTCTCGACTGCGGATCGGGTTCTGGAGATTTCCCGGTTCGATTTCTTGGTGTTGTCGTCGAGGGTGGTGCCGTGGGGTCGTTTGCGGGGAGTGGTCGCGGTGGTGCCGATGTAGCCCGGGTCGGCGATCCAGTCCGTGTCATCGAGGATCGGCTCCCAGCCGCAGAGCGCGAGAGCGACACGATCATGACGGGCGCCGGCGACAGGGTCTGACGCGGCGAGGAGGCCGCCGTCCAGATCTGCGGCGATCTGCACATTGAGGCCTTGTCGGTGCCGCTTCCCGGAGTAATTCGACCGACCCGTTTTCGCGCGGTTCCCGGTGGGAACGTCTGTCCCATCGACCAGGACGACACGGCCTCGGACAGCTTCTTCCAGGGAAATCCCTGAGAAGCAACAGGCTTGCTCGATCAGCGGAACGATGCGCCGGTAGATCCGCGAGACGGTGGCTTGGGAGACGCCGTGCAGGTCCGCGACGGCGGCTTGGTTCAGGTTCTGTCGCAACAGCAGCAACGTCAGGATGACCTGCTCCCGCAGGTTGAGAAGCGCGGGGCGGCCAGGCAACGATGGACGCCCGGACAGGACCTGGAATATCCGAGCCACCAACTCCGTCACCTGCCCAGAGGTCAAACCTGTAGTAGAGTCATAGCGCATCGACTTCTCGCTTCAAGAATGGTGTGTAGGAACTTCCATTCTCTCCCGCGAGAAGTCGATGTCTTCACAGCGACACGCGCGAAACAGACCTTATGAATAACGCTCTGAGGTCACGGATTCTGACTGGGATGCCGTGATGCCAAGCTTCGCGCGTAGCTTACCGATTAGGCTTAACCCAATCTCGGTCTCGCCACTAATGCTTCCTTCGAAGCCTCGGTTGGTAGTGGTCCTAACCTCTAGGCTTAGCCCCAACTCGTTCAAGGCCAAGCGGTAGAGGTCTACAACTGTGTGGTTGTAACGACACTGCACAACGATTGCGTCAGGCAGAATTCGCTGTCGAAGCCAGGACTTACCCGCCTTTGAGGATCCCCGTAGGGCAATGTGCTTGTCTCTGTCCAGCAACTTCCGCACCTTCTCATCGAGGCCGCCGCGATCTACGTACGCTCCCGGACGCACGTCCGTGCTGATTCCGAAGACATCCTTGGTCTGCATGGTCACAGACACCCCCTCTATTCCTCGAAGAAGTATCGCACCGTACTACGGCGGACGTGCTCCGTCGGGGATGCCCTCTCGTCGTCGGCTTGTCAGCGTCTAACAGCACAGGAGTGGCACGCGCATGGTCGCGGAAAGGAAGCCTATGCCGGAACCATGCCCTCCTCAGCATCCGCCGGTCTGCTGCTCTTCCCGCCGCTGGCGCAGGACAACCGATGATCCGCGACAGCTCCGCCGAGGAGTGCTCAATACTTGTATGGTGATCGCATCAGGTAGGCAGACAGGGAGGAGTGACGTGGGTCAGGTGATTGCGCCCCGCAGGGTGCTGCACGAGGGCGGCTCCCGTGATCGGCGGGAGCACGCTCGACAAGGCAGGCTGAGTCTCAGCAGGCGTCGAAATCAGCCGAGACGGAGGCCGAGACCTCGATGTCCTCGGGCTTGAGGGTGAGCGCCTCCTCCGCCGACGAGAACGCCGCGGCGCGGCTCATCAGGGCCGATCCGCCCTCGATGCGCGTGTGCGGGCGCAGCCCGGGCTCGAACAGCGTCAGCACCCGCACCTCGGAGAGCCCCAGGGCGGCTGCGTAAGCCTCCGCCCTCTCGCGGGCGTCGCGCACGGCCGCGGTGCGGACCTCGCGCTCGATGTCCGCCCGCCGTGCCGCCGTGACGGTCCAGTCGACCCCCGAGACCTCGACCCCCGGCACCTCGGATATCGAGCCGACCCAGCGTCCGAGCGCCGCGAAATCGCGGTATTTCACTCGGACGCCGGCGGCCGCCACCTGGAAGAGCTGGGTGACATCGGAGTCCTTCAAGTACCTGCGGATCGACGAGACCGAGATCTGATCGGAGGACCACCAGGTGGCGGCACCGGACGCCTGCTCGGCCGCGGCCTCCTCGCGGACCCGCGCGTGCAGGGCGGTGACCTCGGCGAGCGCCTGAGCACGCGAGCGCGACTCCCGGCAGATCTGGAGGCGAACCGTGCCCCGCTCCGCGGGATGGAAGTGCTGGGCGAGACCGGCAACGGTGATGGTGACCATCACTCCATGCTGCCGTACGCACTGCGTCAGTTCCGAGCTGCGATCATCGCCCGGATGTGCTCAGCCAGGACCCGCTCCGTGGCCAGATTGCTGATCAGCTGCGCGCAGTGTCCTTTGCACGCTCCAGGCAGAGGCTCTCCGCTGCGCGGATCGGTTTTGTCCCGCAAAGCTCGCTCGCTCTCAGCGATCGAGGTCTCGAGCAGCGCGAGCCGGCGTGCGAGACGCTCGGACTGGAAGCTCTCGTGCGAGATGCTGAACCCAGAAGCGTGGTCGGCAGTAGAAATGGGGACGCTCATTGGTCATCCGTTCCGTCGGGCGCCCAGGAGTGGCACCATCACCAGGAAGACGCCCGGGAATGGCGATCATGACGCGGAGGCGCGAAACGCACCGAAGGATGGCGCGCCTCCTACCGTCAGGGGCGGAAGACGGCGAGATTCTCGTTCTCGACGATGGCGAGGGTGCGCACGAGACGCGTGTAGCGCTCGACCAGCTCGCGCTCTCCTGCACCCTGACCCAGTAGCGCCGAAATGCTCTCGGCGGGGAAGAGCGAGACGATCTCCATCGCTACTGCCCGCGCATGCTCGGAGGAGAGGGTGCGCGCGTACTCGAGCGCACGGGTCAGCTGCGGCCGCTCCTCCGCCTCGGGGACCGTGGACGGTGACAGTGAAGCCGCATGACCGAGGACCGCCACGAAGACCCGGGCGATCTCGTCGACCCGGAGCGCGCGGACCAGTGTCAGCAGGCGCGAGGAGACCCGCGAGACACCGCGCGCGAGAAGCTCGCCGCCCAGGGCGCGCACCTCGATCACGTCACCGCCGCCAAAGTCGCCCGAGACGCGCTTAATACCCGAGGCGAACAGGCTCGAGCCGGCGGCGATGCTCCGCTCGGCCTCAAGGTTGATCTCGACGCGGCCACGGCCGGTGGCCACGCCGGAGATCCAACGCTGCTCCACAGGCGGATGCGCATGCACGGCACGGACAAGGGTGCCGGGGCCGGAGCCTCCCAGCGCACCGAGGATGACCTCGGGGGTGCGGGCGCCGGCAATCCGAGTCGAGACGCCGTTGTGCGCGGCGAGTTCGGCGGCCCGCAGCTTCGAGCGGATGCCTCCGCGGCCAGTGCCGCCCTTCTGCACGCCGATCCGGCGCAGTTCCGAGATGCCCAGCTCCTCCAGGTGCACGCCCTCGGCGATGCTGCCGGCGAAGACGCCGGGGACGTCGGTGAGCAGCAGCAGCAAGTCGGCGCCGAGAAGCATCGCCAGCCCTCCCGCGACGCCGTCGTTGTCCGAGCCGGCAGAGTCGATCGTGTCGTTGCCGTTGACCACCGGTACGACTCCGGCGTCGAGTGCGTGGCGGATCGCCTCCGCAACGTGGGACATCTGCCGGGGCGAGGCGAGGTCGGACTCGCCGATCAGGATCTGCGCGACCAGCGCGCCGGAGAGCTCGGCCACCGAGCGGTAGAAGCCCATCAGGACGGTCTGACCCACAGCCGCCGCCAGCCGTGCACTGATCGGCTCCTCCTGCGCACGGGCGAAGAGCGCGCGGCCGGAGGAGACGGCGCCGGAAGAGACGAGCACGACGTCCCAGCCGAGGGCGCGGGCGGCGAAAGCGCTCTCGAGCGCACTGGCGAGCAGGACCGGGTCGGGGCCGGACTGCTTGGTCACCGAACTGGAGCCCATCTTGACCACGAGAGTCCGCCGGCGAGGTGCGGCCGGGGCGGTGACGTCGAAGTCGGCGGGGTCGGGTAGGGCGTCGGACATGGCTCCCATGCTAGAGGCGCGGGAGGAGGCGGTTCCGCGCGGCGACGCGGCACAGGGGGCGGTGCGGGGATGTCGGAGGCGGGTGCGAGACTGCCGGGGCGGGCCGTGGTTCACTCCTCCACAGGGCGCTTTCCCGCCCGCTTCTGCACTGTTCCGAAACCGCCGCGGCGGATGTCGGTGGCGATTGACATACTCGAACACATGTTCGAACATGGGCAGATGAGCCCCCCTTCCCCCCTCGTCTCCGCGGAGACGGCCGAGGCCGCAGAGCCCCTTCTGCGACAGCTCGCGTCGGTGAAGGAGCTGCAGTCCCGGATCCGCGAGATGCAGGCGGCCACGCTCGAGACCTCGAGCCTCGCCACCCTGCCCGCTTTCTCCTCCGTGCTCCCCGGCGGCTCGCTCAAGCAGGGCGCGGCCTACTCGGTCGAGGGTTCGATGAGCCTGGCAATGGGGCTGCTCGCCGGCCCGTCGGCCGAGGGCTCATGGTGCGGCGTCGTGGGGGTTCCCGAGTTCGGGGCCGAAGCGGCGGCGGGCATGGGGATCGACCTCGAGCGGCTCGTGCTCGTGCCCTCGCCGGCCGAGCACTGGCTCACCGTCACCGCCGCTCTCATCGACGTCTTGACCGTCGTGCTCACCCGTCCGCCAGCCTCCGTCTCCTCGGCCGACGTCTCACGGCTCGGAGCACGGCTGCGGCAGCGGGGAGCAGCGCTCGTGGTCCTCGGCGAGTGGCCGCAGGCCGAAGCCCGGCTCAGCATCCGCAGCAGCCGCTGGGAGGGCCTCGGCGCCGGTCACGGCTACCTCCGCTCGCGCGAGGCGATGGTCGACGTGGTCGGCCGCGCGGGCACACGCGTCCGCACAGTGCGGATGAGCATGCCGGGCCTCGAGCACGCCTTCGGCTCCCAGAGCGAGCACGGCCGCCTGCGCGAACGGGCGGTCTGAGATGGAGAGCGCACCCGAGCTGCGGCGGACGATCCTCGTCTGGTGCCCCGACTGGCCCCTCCTCGCGGCCGCCGCCGAAGCCGGTCTCGGCGCCGAACGCCCCCTGGCCCTCACCGAAAAGAGCCTCGTCTTCGCCTCCTCCCCCGCCGCCCGAGCCGAGGGAGTGCGCCGGGGTATGCGCGTGCGCGAGGCGCAGTCCCGCTGCACGGATCTCGCAGTCCTGCCGTACGACCCGGTGCTCGATCACCGGGCTTTCGAGCCGCTGATGCAGGCGCTCGAGGAGATCACCCCGGGCGTCCAATTGATCCGGCCGGGCCTCTGCGCCATCCGCGCCCGCGGGCCGCGCCGCTACTACGGGAGCGAGCAGAGCGCAGCCGAGGCGATCCTGCGGCGGCTGGCCGAGCTGGGGCTGCCCGGCGCGCGCATCGGGATCGCCGACGGGCTCTTCGCCTCCGAGCTCGCCGCCAAGCACTCCGGCCACCCCGTCGCGATCGTCCCGGCCGAAGCGGCGGCCGAGTTCCTCGCCCCGCTCCCGCTCGACGCCCTCGAGACCGAGGCCGTCGCTGCTCCCGCCCGAGTCCCCCACCGCGGAGACGACCTGGTCGCGCTGCTGCGCAAGCTCGGGGTCCGCACCCTCGGCGCCTTCGCTGCACTCCCCCGCGAGGATGTCGCGGCCCGGTTCGGACCCGACGGGGCCCGGGCGCACCTGCTTGCAGCCGGAGCCGAGTCGGCGACGGTGGTGCCGCGGCTGCCGCCCGAGCGGCTCGACCGGGCGATGGACTTCGAGCCGCCGCTGGACCGCATCGACCAGGCCGCCTTCGCCTTCCGGGTTCCCGCCGAGGAGTTCGTCGCCGGGCTCACCCGCGCACAACTGGTCGCGACCGCCATCCGCATCGAGGTCGTCAGCGAACGGGGCGAGGTCTCTTCCCGGAGCTGGCTGCATCCGCGCTGGTTCACCCCGGGCGACGTGCTCGACCGGGTGCGCTGGCAGCTCCAGGGCAGCGGGGCCATCGACACGGGGCTCGGAGCGCCGATCTCGCGCCTGTGCGTCGAGCCCGAGGCCGTCGACGCGATCGGGAACCACGAGCAGGGCCTCTGGGGCACCGCTCCCGAGGAGCGCGTGCACCACGGACTGAGCCGCGTGCAGAGCATGCTCGGGCACGAGGCCGTCATGACCGCGTCGATCGGAGGAGGGCGTGCGCTGCGCGACCGTCAGCACCTGATCCCGTGGGGCGACCGCGAGCCCGGGGACGCGCGACCACGCGGCCTGCCCTGGCCCGGCTCGCTGCCACCTCCGCTGCCGCCGACAGTCTTCGCCGAGCCGGCCACGGTGCTCGTGCGGGGGCCACGAGGCGAGCCCGTCTCGGTCGACGAGCGGGGCGCCCTCAGCTCCGTACCCGCCTACTTCACTCCCGGCACCTCCCAGGCACGCCTGGAGCCCCTAGCGGGATGGGCCGGGCCGTGGCCCATCGACGAGCGCTGGTGGGACCCGGGCACGGCCGTCCGCTACGACCGCTTCCAGGTGGTCGACGCCGCCGGGGTCGCCTGGCTGCTGCTCTGCCTCGACGGAGTCTGGGCCGCCGAGGCCCGATACGACTGACGCGCAGTCACTTCCCCCCTCCATCCGCGAACGAGTACGAAGGAGCCCCGATGGGCTGGAACAACCCGCCGATCCCGTGGTCGGAGTTCGAGCGCCGCCTCTCCAGCGGCAGACGTGCCGACGGCACGGTCGTCCGCGGCGACGGCGGCGACAGCCCGGCTTGGTCGCACAAGCGGCCCGCTTACATGCCGGGCGACGACGTCCGCCCGCCGGCGCACACCGTGCCCTACGCCGAACTGCACGCCCACTCCCACTTCAGCTTCCTCGACGGGGCAAGCAAGCCGGAGCAGCTGGTCGAGGAGGCCGTCCGGCTCGGCATCGATACCCTCGCGCTCACCGACCACGACGGCCTCTACGGCATCGTCAGAATGGCCGAGGCCGCCCAGGGCCACGACGTCCGCACGGCGTTCGGGGCTGAGCTCTCGATCGGACTCACCTCGCCGCAGAACGGCGTCGCCGACCCGGAGGGATCCCACCTGCTCGTCCTCGCCCGTCGCGAGGAGGGGTACCACCGCCTCGCCCGCGCGATCACCACCGCCCAGCTCTCCGGAGCCGAGAAGGGTAAACCGAGCTACGAGCTCGAGGAGCTCGCCCGCGCGGCGGACGGGCACTGGATCGTGCTCACGGGCTGCCGCAAGGGAGCGGTCCGCCAGGCGCTCGCCGCCTCGGGCGAAGCCGCAGCCGAGCGGGAGGTCCGCGAGCTCGTCCGGCTCTTCGGGCCCGCCAACGTCCTCGTCGAGCTCTACGACCACGGTGATCCGCTCGCCTCGCGCTCCAACGACCAACTGGCGGGCATCGCCGAGCGCCTGCGGCTGCGGGTGGTCGCCACCGGCAACGTGCACTACGCCCGGCCGGAGGAACGCCCCCTCCAGACAGCGCTCGCGGCGGTCAGAGCGCGGCGGAGCCTCGACGAAATGGACGGCTGGCTGCCGGCGGCCGGCGGCGCCCACCTACGCTCCGGTGCAGAGATGACCGAGCGCTTCGCCCGCTACCCGGGCTCCGTCGAGAACACGGTGCGCATCGCCGACGAGATCGCTTTCGAACTCGGTCGTGTCCGTCCCCGACTCCCCCGCCAGCAGGTCCCCGCGGGACACACCTCGATGACCTGGCTGCGCGAACTTGTCCGGGAGGCGACGCCGACCAAATACCCGCACGCCGACGCCGACGTCCTCGCCCGGCTCGAAAAGGAGCTTGCGGTGATCGAGCAGAAGGACTTCCCCGGCTACTTCCTGATCGTCCACGACATCGTTCACTACGCCAAGCGCCACGGGATCCTCTGCCAGGGCCGCGGCTCAGCAGCGAACTCGGCGGTCTGCTATGTCCTGGGGATCACCGCGGTCGACTCGATCTTCTACGACCTGCCGTTCGAGCGATTCCTCTCCAGCATCCGCGACGAGGAGCCCGATATCGACGTCGACTTCGACTCGGAGCGACGGGAGGAAGTGATTCAGTACGTCTACCGGAAGTACGGGCGGCTGAACGCGGCCCAGGTCGCCAACGTCATCACCTACCGGCCCAAATTCGCCGTCCGAGACATGGCCAAAGCTCTCGGTTACAGCGCCGGGCAGCAGGACGGCTGGTCGAAGCAGGTCGAGCGATGGGGCTCGATCACTGAGAGCACCGATCACGACATCCCCGAGGACGTCGTTGCGCTGACCACCCGGGTACTCGGCACGCCCCGGCACCTGGGCATCCACTCCGGCGGCATGGTCCTGACCGACCGCCCGGTGGGCGAGGTCTGCCCGATCGAGCCCGCGCGGATGGAGGACCGCACCGTCCTGCAGTGGGACAAGGACGACTGCGCCTGGATGGGCCTGGTCAAGTTCGACCTGCTCGGGTTGGGAATGCTGGCCGCGCTGCAGTACACCTTCGACCTCGTCGCCGAGCACGTCGGCGAGAAGTGGGACCTCTCGACCATCCCGCGCGAGGAAAAGGGCGTTTACGACCAGCTCTGCCGCGCCGACTCGATCGGAGTGTTCCAGGTCGAGAGCCGCGCGCAGATGGGCACCCTCCCCCGGCTGCAGCCGCGACGCTTCTACGACCTGGTGATCGAGGTGGCGCTCATCCGGCCCGGGCCCATCCAGGGCGGTGCCGTCCACCCCTACATCCGCCGCAAACTCGGCGAGGAGCCGGTGACCTATCAGCACCCCCTCCTCGTCACCCCGCTCAAGCGCACTCTGGGTGTGCCGCTCTTCCAGGAACAGCTGATGCAGGTGGCGGTGGCGGTCGGCGACTGCAACGCGGAGGACGCCGACCTGCTGCGCCGGGCGATGGGCTCCAAACGCGGAACCGAGAAGATCGAGACGCTACGCGAGCGGCTCTACCAGGGGATGGCCCGCAACGGGATCACCGGCGAGGTCGCCGACGACATCTACCGTCGGATCCAGGCCTTCGCGAACTTCGGTTTCGCCGAAAGCCACGCGATCAGCTTCGCCCTGCTGGTCTACGCCAGCGCCTGGCTCCGCCTGCACTACCCCGCCGCCTTCACCGCCGCGCTGCTGAGGGCTCAGCCGATGGGCTTCTACGCGCCGCACACCCTGGTCGCCGATGCGCGCCGGCACGGGGTCGAGGTCGCCTCGCCCGACATCAACCGCTCGCTGGCCCCGCCCGGACTCGAGGCACAGGAGGGCGCCTGCGTACGCCGACGGGGCGGCGCCGCCTACGGGAGCGACGACTGCCTCCGCGCCGACCAGCCCCCGACCGGGCTCTTCGAGCGCTCCGAGCACTTCCACACGGACGACCACCGGCGCGACAGCGGCTTCGTGATCCGACTCGGACTCGCCGGAGTGAAGGGCATCGGCACAGCGCTCGCCGAGCACATCGTCGCCGAGCGCGAGCGCGGCGGGCCCTACACGAGCATGGCCGACCTCTCGCGCCGGGTCGGCACGACCGCCGCCCAGCTCGAGGCTCTGGGCGCTGCCGGCGCCTTCGACTCGCTCGGGCTGCAGCGCAGGCAGGCGCTCTGGGAGGCGGGAACCGCTGCGGGCGACCGCGAGGAGTTCCTCGCCGGCTCGACGGTCGTCGTGCAGCCCCCGCTGCTGCCGATGCTGTCTGCGCAGGAGCGGGTCGTCTTCGATTTCTGGGCCACCGGGATCTCACCGGATGACCATCCACTGCGCCACCTGCGCGAGGGACTCGTCCGGCGCGGAGCCCGCTCCTCAGCCGACCTCCCCAGCACCCCGTCGGGCACCCGAATCGAGGTCGGCGGGGTCGTGATCCACCGTCAACGTCCCTCCACAGCCGGCGGAGTGACCTTTCTCAACCTCGAAGACGAACACGGGATCCTCAATGTGATCTGCTCCGTCGGAGTATGGAACCGCTACCGACGCGTGGCACGCGAGGCACCCGCCCTGCTGGTCAGGGGGATCCTCGAGCGCTCCGACGAGGGAGTGACCAACCTGCTCGCCGACCGGTTCGAAACCCTCACTGTCGGCGCGCGTACCACCTCACGCAACTTCCGATGACCACTGAGCGGCACCACCCGCTCGACCCACCAGAAAGCGACACCATGACGACCCTCGACCACGCCGCTCCCGCGCCGCACCTGGATACACCGCTCCTGAACGCACCGCTCCTGAACGACCGCGAGCTGCGCGAGCGCGTCTCCTCACTGATCGGGCCCGCCTACCGCCGCGCACTCTGGCCGATCTTCCTCGATCGAGACGGCGTGCAGCTGCCGATCCTCTACCCGGTCGACGGGCTGCCCGTGCACCCCGACGAAGAAAAGACCGAGCGGATCGTCGCCATACTCGCGAAGGCCGTCGCCCACCAGGACGTAGGCTCGATCGCCTTCGCCCTCGAGCGTCCCGGGCGGGCATTCCTCGGCGCGACCGACCGAGTCCTCGCCCGACACCTCGCAGCCGCCTGCCACCGGAGGGCGATCCCGTTGCGCGCGCTCCTGCTCGTCCACGACGAGGGCGTGCGCGTCGTGGCCGCGACGGAGTACGCCGCGGCCACGACATGAGATGCTCAGGCGCCGAGCGTCACCAGCAGCGACGAGGCCCCGAGGTCCACCGCCGTGTCGCCGGCCTGCACCGCGTACTCACCGACGGCAAGCAGGGTCTCCGCCACCTCGGGCAGGCGGACGCGCGCGGCGGCCTCCCCCACGTTGATCGCGACAGTCACCCGTCCACGACCAAGGGTCAGCCAGCGGGCCTGCTCGTCGAACTCCACCCGGAACGACCCGAAGCGCGGGTCTGTCAGCTCGGGGAAGCGACGGCGGATCGCCGCCAGCTCGCGGTAAACGGCCAGGATGCGGGCATGACGCCCCTCCTGGGCCTCCGACCAGTTCAGGCGCGAGCGGAGGAACGTCTCCGGATCCTGCGGGTCGGGCACGACCTCCGGGTCCCAGCCCATCTTCGCAAACTCCTCGATGCGGCCCTTCGCCGTCGCCTCGCCCAGATCCTTCTCCGGGTGCGAGGTGAAGAACTGCCACGGGGTCGACGCCGCCCACTCCTCACCCATGAAGAGCATCGGCGTGAACGGGCCGAGCAGCGTCAGTGCGGCGGCGATCGCGAGACGGCCCTCGTCGAGCGTCGCGGTCAGGCGGTCGCCGATCGCCCGGTTACCGATCTGGTCATGGTTCTGGCTACACACCACGAGACGCCAGGTCGGCATGCGCTCGGTGTCGATCGGGCGGCCGTGGTGACGGCCGCGGAAGGTCGAAAGGGTGCCGTCGTGGAAGAAGCCCCGGGTCAGGACCTTCGCGAGGGCGCCCAACGGAGCGAAGTCCTCGTAGTAGCCCGTGGTCTCCCCCGTCAGAGCAACGTGCACGGCATGGTGGAAGTCGTCGCTCCACTGCGCATCGAGTCCGTAACCGTGTGCCTCCCGCGGCGTGATCAGCTTCGGGTCGTTCAGATCCGACTCAGCGATCAGCGTCAACGGGCGTCCGACGTGCGCCGAGAGCACGGCCACCTCGGCGGCCATCTCCTCGAGCACGTGCACGGCCCGTTCGTCCGAGAGCGCGTGCACCGCGTCCAGGCGCAGAGCGTCGACGTGGTAGTCGCGCAGCCACATCAGCGCGTTGTCGATGATGTAGCCGCGAACCGTATCCGAGCCCTCACCGTCCAGGTTGATCGAGCTGCCCCAGGTGTTCGCCTTCTCGTTCTTGAGGTAGGGGCCGAACTCGGGGAGGTAGTTGCCGCTTGGACCGAGGTGGTTGTAGACGACGTCCTGGACCAGGCCGAGTCCCGCGCGGTGAGCGGCGTCGACGAAGCGCTGGTACGCCTCGGGTCCGCCGTACGGCTCGTGCACGGCGTACCAGAGAACGCCGTCATAACCCCAGTTGTGCGTGCCGTTCACCGCGTTGACCGGCAGCAACTCGATGAAGTCGACGCCGATCGAGCGCAGGTGCTCGAAACGCTCAGCCGCCGCATCCAGCGTGCCCTCGGGCGTGAACGTGCCCAGGTGCAGCTCGTAGACGACGGCACCGGCCAGCTCGCGACCCGTCCAGGCGGAGTCGCCCCACTCGTGCACCGAGGGGTCGAACGTGCGCGAGAGTTCGTGCACGCCCTGCGGCTGGCGGCGCGAACGGGGATCCGGCAGTGGTCCACTGCCGTCCACGCGGTAGCCGTAGTCGACCTCGCCGGTAGCGGGGGCCGACGCGGGGGCTCGCCACCAACCCTGGTCACCGAGGCGGGTCATGGTCAGCGACGAATCCCCGCCGAGCAGGAGCTCGACGGTAGAGGCCTCGGGTGCCCAGACGTCGAAGCGCTCCGGTCCGGTCGTCGGCAGGGCGTAGCGGTAGGGAGTCGTGCGGGTCACTGCGGTCTCCAGAAGGTGTCGAGGCGGTCGGAGGTGTGGCGGTGGAACAGATCAGGAGATCGGTACCAGCAGGGCCACGGGGTACACCCCGAGAAGCTCCGCCACGGGAGTCACGCCTCCCGCGAAGGTGCGGCCCGTAAGGACGTCCTCCATCGGGTGGCCGGGGAGCACGACGACGGTTCCGCCCCAACCACCGGCGGAGGCGAGCCCCGCGGGGAGGCGGGTCGCGATGGTCAGGGCACCGCCGCGGTCGAAGGCGATCGCATGCTCGGCCGCGGGGCCGATCGCGGGAACGGCTGCGTAGCGGGTGAACAGCTCCGGGCGGTCGCGGCGGAGTCGGAGGGCACGGGAGGTGACGAGGAGCTTCGCAGCTCCCACGGCGTCGATCGGCGGCTGCCAGCCCCCGTCGATCTGCTCGAGCAGCGCACGGCGGTGTCCAAAGTCGACCTCACGGCGGTTATCCGGATCGACGAGGGAAGTCTCCCAGAGCTCGCTGCCCTGGTAGACGTCCGGGATGCCGGGCGCCGTGATCTGCACGAGCTTCGCAGCAAGCCCGTTCGACCAGCCGGCGGCCGAGACCCGCTCGACGCTCTGCTCGACGAGCCGGTGCACGGCGGGCTCGTCGAACGCGGCATCGATAGCGGCGTGCATCCGCTTCTCGAACGCCTCGTCCGGCGCGGTCCAGTGCGTCGAGTCGTCGGCCTCCCGGGACGCCTTCTCAGCGTAGGCGTGCAGACGCTCACGGGTCGCGGGCCAGGTGCCGACGACGGCCTCCCAGAGCAGGTGCTCGATCGGACCATCGCCGAAGCCGACCAGGGAGTGCAGCTCGCGCAGCGTCGACGCCCAGGCCTCAGGGTCCTCCGCCAACGCCGTGATGCGGGCCCGGGTGTCCTCGCCGCGCTTGGTGTCATGCGTCGAGAGAGTGGTCAGCGAGGCCGGGAACGAGGCTTGGCGCACGGCCTGGCGACGATGGAACTCGACCAGGTCGATCGCGAACTCGTCCGGGTCCGCTCCGACCTCGTTGAGCGAGGTGAGGCGGCTGAAACGGTAGAAGGCGGTGTCCTCCACGCCCTTGGCCATCACCATGCCGGACGTCTGCTGGAAGCGGACGGAGACGGGAGTGCCGGTCTCGCCCAGCGCGACGGCGACCTCGTCGATGGTCGACGCGATCTCGGGTCGGCGGCGCACAGCGTCGACCCGGGCGTGCTCGAGGTGCTCGGCTCCGTAGGGCAGGTAGCTGCGGTACACGGGGTAGGTCGCGAGGAGCTCGGCCAGTGCATCATCGGCTCCATCGATCTGCGGCAGAAGTCGGGCGAGCCGCAGCACCTCCGAGCGGAGGATGCCGTCGGCGATGCCCCGCTTGGTGTCGTGGATGAGGTCGGCCCATTTCAGGGGCGCGCCTCCCCCGCCGAGTTCGGCATCGAGGCCCTCGAGCACCGGGCGTGCATCGGGGTCGACCAGGATGCGGTCGACGTCGGCCAGGGCGTCGTAGCCGGTGGTGCCCACCGTCGCCCAGTGCGGAGGAAGTTCCTCGTCGCCCTCGAGGATCTTCTCGACCCAGACGGGAGCGCCACCGATTGCACGGGCGAGATCGTCGAGGTATCCGCCCGGGTCGGCCAGGCCGTCCGGGTGGTCCACGCGCAGACCGTCGGCGAGCCCCTCGGTAAACCAGCGGACGATCTCGCGGTGGGAGGCGTCGAACACCTCCGGACGCTCGACCGCGAGAGCGGCGAGGGTGTTCACCGCGAAGAAGCGGCGGTAGTTCAGCTCGGCGTCGGCGCGGCGCCAATTCACCAGCTCATAGCTCTGCCGTTCGTGCACTGTGCGGCCGGAGTCGCCGGGCTCGGCGGTCCCCGGCGCGATCGGCAGGCGGTTCTCGTAGTAGTGCAGCTCGTCGCCGACGACCTCGAGCGCGTCGAGCTCGCTGTCACTGTCACCCTCGCTCGCGCCGTCGCCCAGGATCGGCACGCGCAGCTTCCCTCCGCCCGCCTCCCAATCGATGTCGAACGCGCTGGAGTAGCGGGAGGACATGCCGTTCTTCAGGAGGTCCCACCACCACGAATTCTCGCTCGGAGTCGCGACGCCCATGTGGTTCGGCACGATGTCGATGAGGACCCCGAGGCCCTCGGCCCTTGCCGCTCGCGAAGCATTCGACAGGCCCGCCGCACCACCGCGGTCCGGGTCGACCTCGCTGTGGTCCACCACGTCGTAGCCGTGGTCCGAGCCGGGCTCGGCCTTCAGCAGCGGCGAGAAGTACAGCCAGTCCGCTCCGAGCGAGCGCACGTAGTCGGCGACGCGCGCGGCGTCGTCGAGGTCGAACGCCGACCGGATCTGGAGGCGGTAGGTGGAGGCGGGCAGACGCACGTCAGGCTCCTGTCGAGGGGGCGGTCGCGGAGTCGGTCGACTCGGCATGGGGGCTGGTGGGTCCCGTCGAGGAGACGATCGGGATGGCCGACGTCGCGGCGAGGGATGCGAGTGAGGCGGCGACCGAGTGATCGACCTCGGGCTCGGGGGTACTGTGCTCCTGCAGAATGACCAGCGACTTCGCCTGGACGGTGAGCGTCGCCCCCGCCGGGCGCGGGATCGAGTCGGCCTCAGCACCGGCTGTGTCCACGAGGACACGCCACTCCAGCGCGTACTCGTCGCTCGGGATCGAGAACTCGACGTCCACGTCATCCGCGTTGAAGTACAGCAGGAAACTGTCGTCGGTGACGGGGCGCCCGCGCTGGTCGCGCTCACGGATGCCGTTGCCGTTGAGGTAGATGCCGACCGAGCGTCCGAGCCCCGAGTCCCAGTCCGACGGCGACATCTCGGTGCCCGCCGCCGTGAACCAGACGATGTCGGGCAGGGGCTCGCCGTCACCGCGCAGCACGGGCCGGCCGTCGAAGAAGCGCATGCGCCGGAACGTGGGGTGCTCGGCCCGCAGGCGGATGAGAGCCGCGGTGAACTCCAGCAGCGGCCGGTCAGCGTGAGCCCAGTCGATCCAGGTCAGCTCGCCGTCCTGCGCGTAGGTGTTGTTGTTGCCGTTCTGCGTGCGGCCCAGCTCGTCGCCGTGCAGGATCATCGGCACACCCTGCGAGATCAGCATCGTCGCGAGGAAGTTGCGCTGCTGGCGCGCGCGGAGCGCGAGCACCCGCGGATCATCGGTCGGCCCCTCCACTCCGTGATTCCACGAGCGATTGTGCGACTCGCCGTCGTTGCCGTCCTCACCGTTCGCGTCGTTGTGCTTCTCGTTGTACGAGACCAGATCGCGGAGCGTGAAGCCGTCGTGCGCGGTGACGAAGTTGATCGAGGCCACCGGATAACGACCCGAGTGCGCGTAGAGGTCGGCCGAGCCGGTGAGGCGCGACGCGAACTCCCCCAGCGTCGACGGCTCGCCGCGCCAGAAGTCGCGGACGGTATCGCGGTACTTCCCGTTCCACTCCGTCCACTGGGGCGGGAAGTTGCCCACCTGGTAGCCGCCGGGCCCGACGTCCCACGGCTCTGCGATGAGCTTCACCTGCGAAACCACCGGGTCCTGCTGGACAAGCTCGAAGAAGGTCGAAAGCCGGTCGACGTCGTAGAACTCCCGGGCCAGCGCCGAGGCGAGGTCGAAGCGGAAGCCGTCGACGCGCATCTCGGTCACCCAGTACCGCAGCGAGTCCATGATCAGCTGCAGCGAGTGCGGGTGGCGGACGTTCAGCGTGTTGCCGGTGCCGGTGTAGTCCATGTAGTACCGCTTGTCGTCATCGACCAGCCGGTAGTACGCCTCGTTGTCGATCCCGCGGAAGGACAGAGTCGGGCCGAGGTGGTTCCCCTCCGCCGTGTGGTTGTAGACAACGTCGAGGATCACCTCGATACCGGCCGCGTGCAGCGCCTTCACCATGCTCTTGAACTCCTGGACCTGCTGGCCCTGGTCGCCCGTGGAGGAGTAGGTATTCTGCGGAGCAAAGAACCCGATCGTGTTGTAGCCCCAATAGTTCGAGAGGCCCTTCTCCATCAGGGTGGAGTCGTTCACGAACTGGTGCACGGGCATGAGCTCGATCGCCGAGACACCGAGGTGCTTGAGGTGGTCGATCACTGCGGGGTGCGCGACGCCGGCGTAGGTGCCGCGGAGCTCCTCCGGCACGTCGGGATGCGTCTTGGTGAGGCCCTTCACGTGAGCCTCGTAGATCACGGTGCTGTCGTACGAGGTGCGCGGGCGGCGATCCCCCGCCCAGTCGAAGAACGGATTGATGACGACGCCCATCATCATGTGCGGCGCCGAGTCCTCGTCATTCGTCGAGTCGGGATCGCCGAAAGTGTACGAGAAGAGGGACTGGTCCCAGTCGATCTCTCCCGAGATCGCTTTCGCGTAGGGGTCCAGCAACAGCTTGTTCGGGTTGCAGCGGTGGCCGGAGTCGGGATCGTACGACCCGTGAATCCGGAAGCCATAGCGCTGACCCGGCTGCACCTGAGGCAGGTAGCAGTGCCAGACGTAGGCGTCCGACTCCTGGACGTCGACCCGCGTCTCGGTCCCGTCCTCGTCGAAGAGGCAGAGCTCGACGCGCTCGGCGATCTCACTGAACAGGGCGAAGTTCGTGCCGCTTCCATCGAATGTCGCGCCCAGCGGGTAGGCGGTTCCAGGCCAGGTCTCCACGAGACTCCTCAAGGGATCATTCTCGGGCACTCCGGAAGACGCCGATGTGCGGTCTTCGGATGCCCGACGTCGGGGGTGATGGTCCGTCACTTCCGCGGCGGACCGACTGCCCACCTTAGCGAGCGCGTCTCGAGCTTTCCCCTGACGATCAGCGCTCATCGCGCAGTCCTCCTCCGGTGGTCACGACCAGCGGCCGGGACCGCCGTGCGAATCGTCCTGCGCACGCGCGCGCGAGCAGGTCGTTCCGGTGGGTCACGCTCGAACCGTACGGTCGCGCCGCGTCCGTCCGGGAGGGCTGGCGCTGCGCCGGGTGCATCGGCTAAACGGCCGAGACGGGCCCCGGTGGCTCACGCGAGCACGCTCTCCACGCCACGTACGACAGCCACCCGCGCCGCGCTCCACCGCTCAGTGCGAGCCGAGACGGCGCCGGAGGAGGTCGATCCGCGCCTGCAACTGCGTCACGCTGGCCTGCGCCACTGCCGGGCCGCCGCAGAGCCGCCGAAGCTCGGTATGGACCTGGCCGTGCGACTCGCCTGTCCCGCGCGCCCAGAGCCCGACCAGCGAGTTGAGCAGACTGCGCTGCTCCTTGAGCGTGCGGTACAGCGGCGCCGGGATCTCGTTCTTCGGCTCGGCGGGAGCTGCGGCTCCCGCGTGCGCGCCGGCCCGCTTGGCCTGGCGCTGCTGCCGGTGCTGCAGCAGTTCGCGCACCTGGTCCGGCTCCAACAGCCCCGGCAGGCCGATGAAGTCGAGCTCCTCCTCGCTCTCGACCTCGACCTCCATCCCGAATTCGGCACCCTCATAGACGACACGGTCGAAGGTGGCGGCGGAGCCGATCGACTCGAACCGCCCTTCCTCGAGCAGATCCGAGGACGCCTTGTCGCTGCGCTCGGCGTCGGCCATCAGGTCGGCCTCGGGGTACTCCTCGTCGTCCGACCTCCTACGGTCGAGCGCGTGGTCGCGCTGCAGCTCCATCGAGCCCGCCAGAGCGAGCAGACCGGGCACGTTCGGGAGAAACACGGAGGCGGTCTCGCCGCGGCGCCGCGCGCGCACGAAGCGGCCGATCGCCTGGGCGAAGAACAGCGGAGTCGACGCCGAGGTCGCGTAGACGCCCACCGCGAGCCGCGGCACGTCGACGCCCTCGGACACCATCCGCACCGCGACCATCCAGCGACTGGTGTCCTTCGCGAACTCCTCGATCCGCTCGCTCGCCTCCTTCTCGTCGGAGAGGACGACAGTGACGCTCTCGCCGCTGATCTCGCGGAGCATCGCGGCGTAGGCGCGCGCGCTGTAGTGGTCGGTCGCGATAACCAGGCCGCCGGCGTCGGGTACCGCGCGCCGCACCTCCGTCAGCCGCGTGTTGGCGGCACGGAGCACCGAGGGGATCCAGTCCCCCCGGGGATCCAGCGCGGTCCGCCAGGCCTGCGAGGTGATGTCCTTCGTATTGCCCTCGCCGAGCCGCGCCTCCATCTCATCGCCGGCCTTGGACTTCCAGCGCATCTGCCCCGCATAGACCATGAAGAGCACCGGCCGGACGACGCCGTCGGCCAGCGCGCGGCCGTAGCCGTAGGCGTAGTCGGTGAGCGAGGTGCGGATGCCCTCCTCGTCCGGCAGGTAGCTCACGAACGGGATCGGCGCCGTGTCCGAGCGGAAGGGCGTCCCGGTCAGCGAGAGTCGGCGGACGGCGGGCTCGAAGGCCTCGCGCACCGCGTCGCCCCAACTCAGAGCATCGCCCGCGTGGTGGACCTCGTCGAGGATGACGAGCGTGCGGCCCGAGACCGTGAGCTCACGGTGCAGCTCGGCACGCACCGCGACCTGCGCGTAGGTGACGGCGACGCCGTGGTAGTGCCGTGCGTGGCGGCCCATGCGGTTCGTGAAGGTCGGGTCCAGGCGGATCCCGACGCGGTGCGCCGCCTCGGCCCACTGGCGCTTGAGGTGCTCGGTCGGCGCGACCACGGTGATCCGATCGACCGTGCGATTGTGCAGGAGTTCGGCGGCCAGGCGCAGCGCGAAGGTGGTCTTGCCCGCGCCCGGGGTCGCCGCGGCGAGGAAGTCGCGCGGCTCGTGCTGGAAGTAGGCCTCCAGGGCCTCGGCCTGCCAGGCCCTCAGCTTGTTCGCGGTTCCCCACGGGGCCCTGCCGGGGAACGACGGGGACAGGTGCTCAGCGGCGGAGGTACCGACCTGATGACCGAAGCTCGAGGGAGGATTCACGTGGATCGAATCTAGCCGACGGCTCCGACAGCAGGCCCGTGCCCGCGGCCCGTCGGGAGGACCCCGGCGTGTCGCAGTGCGCCGCCTGCTCTTCGGGGGCGGAGCACAATGGACGGATGGTCGAGCAGCGTCATCCGTGGTCCCGCTATGTCGCCTTGGGCGACTCGTTCACCGAGGGGATCGGTGATCCCGAGCCCGGCAGTCCCGGTGGGCACCGCGGCTGGGCGGACCGGGTGGCGGAGGTCCTCGGCAGCCAGAACGAGGACTTCGCGTACGCCAATCTCGCGGTTCGCGGGCGGCTCCTGCAGCAGATCGTCGACGAGCAGATCGAGCCGGCCCTGGAGCTGCGGCCCGACCTGATCACGATCTCCGCGGGAGGGAACGACGTCATCCGGCCCGGCACCGACCCCGACGACATCGCCGCGCGCTTCGAGTCTGGCCTCGAGCGCCTCCGCGCGGACGGAGCCACGGTGGTCCTCTTCACGGGCGTCGATGTGGGCTTCTCCCCCGTCTTCGGTCGCATCCGCGGCAAGGTTGCGATCTACAACGAGAACCTGCGGGCGCTGGCCAAGCGCTACGACTGCATCGTCGCCGACCAGTGGTCGCTGCAGGAGATCCAGGACGTGCGGATGTGGGCACCGGACCGCCTGCACCTCAACCCGCACGGCCACCACGAGGTGGCGCGGATGGTGCTCGAGGCGCTGAACGTCGAGAACGACCTGCGTCCCCTCGCTCCGCAGCCGCTGCCTGCCCGAACGTGGCGCGCCGCGCGCACGGAGGACATCCAGTGGGCGCGCGAGTACCTCGTGCCGTGGGTGCTGCGCCGGGTGCGCCACCAGTCCTCCGGCGATTTCATCACCGCCAAGCGGCCCTCGGCGGAGCGCTGGATCGCCGACCCCGCAGAGTCCCAGCCCGGCTCGCTGGTTCCGGGCAACGCCACTCCGGAGCAGGTCGCGGCGGACATCGCGACGGCCGGGGTGCGGATCATCGGCGAGCAGCCCGCGGGCTGAGAACGACCGGCCAGTCGGCAACGCCCGATCGCAATGACCGGCACCAGCGGCTCAGCCGAACAGCTCCGCCGGGTGAGCGAGGCGCCAGGCGAACCCCGGATCCTCGATTGCGCCGTCCGCTACGAGGGGCAGCTCGTACGGGGTGCCGTTGACTGACACGGTCGCGGTGCCCACTCGCCCTCCGTCGGTGACGGTCTCGACCGGATCCAGGGCGACGGAGGTGCTGGTCGACACCGCACCCCACACCAGCACGGACTGCGCCTGAGCAGTCTCGGCGGCCACCATCTCGCCCCAGGCGCTCGTGAGGCTGCCGTAGTCCTGGCCCTCAGCGGTCAGGGGGACGCTGTGGAATCCCGCTTCGACACTCGGGATCAGCGCCAGCACATCGGCGGCGAGCTGCGGATGGGTGCGGGCTCCGACCACCACGCCGACGAGGGTGACCGGTTGCCCCTCGACGGTCGCGTCCAGCGAGAAGAGCAGGCACGAGCCCGCCTCGTCGGTCGTTCCGGTCTTGATCCCGTCGACTCCGGAGCGGCCGAGCAGCGAGTTCGTGTTCTCGAGCTCACCGACCCCCGGGATGTCCGCGGTCGGCAGGGCGACGATCGGAGCGAGCACCGGATCCACGATCAGCAGCTCGCCCAGCCGCACCATCTCTGCCGTCGTACTGACCGTGGCCGGCGAGAGCCCGCTGGCATCGGCGAGAGAGGTCCGCGCGAGCCCCTGCCCGTCGAGCCAGCTGCGCGCGGCGGCCAGGAAGGCCTCCTCGGAGCCGTAGGCCCAGATCGCGAGTGACTTCGCGTAGTTGTTGGCGGACGGGAGCATCATCGCCGTCAACGCCTGCCGCTCGGTCAGTTGCAGACCCGCAGTGACGGGAGCGTTCGAGCCGTCCTCGGCGAGGGTCTCGGCGTAGTACTGGACGTCTGCGCTGGTGAAGGTGATCGTCTCCCCGTCGGTCCCCACGGCGATCGGCTTCGCGGCGAGCACGACCAGAGCGGTGACCACCTTGGCGATGCTCCCCGTCGGCAGCGTGTCGGTGGAGCCGTAGCGCGCAAGCAGCCCGTCCTCCTCCGCACCGTCGACACCGACGGCAGCCACTGCGCCGGAGCCGTACGCCGGCCAGGCCAGTGCGGGGGCAGCGAGAGTGCGGGACACCGGCTCGAGGGTGACGGCGCTCGCGGCGGGCAGCTCGGCCGTCGCCGCGTTCGTGGCGTAGGCGCCGCCCGCACCGAACAGAACCGTCGCGGCGACAGCACCCGCGATGACCGCCCCGCGCCGCCGGCGCGGCCGGGACTTCTGCGCGGCGGGCTCCCCGAACAGGTCGAGCGCGTCGTCGGATCGGGTCGGGGAGGCCATCCGGACATCGTACGGGCGGCCCCTCGCCTCAGCGCCCCCGCGTCAGCGCCCAGAGTGCGACGGCGCTCGCCGAGGCCACGTTGAGCGAGTCAACGCCATGCAGCATCGGGATCGTGACCACGGCGTCCGAGGCGTCCAGAGCCGCACGGCTGAGCCCGTCCCCCTCCGCTCCCAGCACGATCGCGACCCGCTCGGGCCGGGCGGCCGCGAACTCGTCCAGCGGCATCGCGTCCGGCGCGAGGGCCAGCGCCGCCACCGAGAACCCCGCCGCGAGCAGCGCCTCCCGGGTCGGCGCCCAGTCGGGCGTCCGCGTCCACGGCACCTGGAGCACGGTGCCCATGCTCACGCGCACGCTGCGCCGGTAGAGCGGATCCGCGCATCGGGGCGTCACCAGGACCGCGTCCGCGCCCAGGCCGGCGGCCGCTCGGAAGACGGCTCCGACGTTGGTGTGGTCGACCAGATTCTCCAGGATGACGACCAGGCGCGCGTCCGCCAGCAGCTCGGCCATCGGGCGCAGCGGAGGACGGTGCATCGACGCGAGCGCCCCGCGGTGGAGGTGGAACCCGGTCAGCTCCTCGATCAGCAGATCGGGCGCGACGAACACCGGCACCTCGGGGAAGCGCTCGAGGACCTCGGCCGCGTCCGGCAGCCGCTTCTGCTGCACGAGCACGGAGCGCGGTCGGTGCCCCGCGTCGAGGGCCCGCTCGATCACCGTGGCCGACTCCGCAATGTACAGCCCGCCCTCCGGCTCCAGCACCCGTCGCAGCGCAACGTCGGTGAGGCGGTGGTAGTCCGCGAGGAGCGGGTGGTCGAGGGCCGTGATGTGCACGATCGGCATCCCGGCAATCTAGGGCACGGCGCGGTCTAAACTCGTCCAGGGTCGCTCGAACGGCCCTCGAAGGAGGCGCGGATGGAGTCGAGTCCGACACCGGTCGCCGAGGGCCCCGACGCTCTCGCGATCGAGCAGGCCGTCGACCTCCTCACTGGCCGCAGCATCGCTGCTGTCACCGGTGCTGGCATGAGCACCGACTCGGGCATCCCCGACTACCGCGGCGCCGGCGCACCGGTGCGCAGCCCGATGACGTATTCGCAGTTCGTCGCCGATCCGGACTACCGCCGGCGCTACTGGGCCGGCAGCCAGCTCGGCTGGCGCCGCTTCACCAGCACGGTGCCCAACGACGGACACCGCGCTCTGGCCCGACTCGAGGAGCGCGGGCTGCTCACCGGAGTCGTCACGCAGAACGTCGACGGCCTGCACGTGCGAGCGGGCTCCCGCCGTGTGGTCGACTTGCACGGGTCAGCCGACCGGGTCCGCTGCATGACCTGCGGCCAGTTCTTCGCGCGCGACGCGGTCGCCGAGCGGATCGAGGAGCTCAATCCCTGGCTCGACGACCCCGACGTCTCCTCCCTCAACCCCGACGGCGACGCGGAGGTGCACGACGTCTCCGCAATGGCCGTCCCCGAGTGCACCGTCTGCGGCGGGATCCTCAAGCCTGACATCGTCTTTTTCGGCGAGTTCATCCCCACGGAGCGGTTCGAGGAGGCGCGCGCCCTTGTCGCGGGCGCCGACGCCCTGCTCGTGGCCGGCTCATCCCTCGTGGTGAACTCAGGCATCCGCTTCCTCGAGATCGCCCGGCGCGCCCGGATGCCGATCGTGATCGTGAATCGTGGCGCCACCAAGGGCGACTCGCGCGCGAGCATCAAGATCGACGGGGGCACCAGCGAGGTGCTGCGCGAGCTCGCCGAGCGCCTTCCCGCCCGGCGCTCCGTCGCTCTCTGATCCTGCGACTTTCGCACCCGACCGCCTGAGAGGCCCCCGTGACCCAGTTCACCCTTGTCCGCCACGGCCAGACCGACTGGAACGCCGCCCGACGCATCCAGGGCAGGAGCGACATTCCGCTCAACGCTGTCGGCCGCGCGCAGGCCCGGGCCGCCGCGCGGCTGCTGAGCGAGCGGCATGTCGATGCGGTCGTCGCCAGCCCGTTGCAGCGCGCGTTCGACACCGGAGCGATCATCGCGCGAGGCCTGGGGCTCGTTGAGCCGCTGGCCGTCCCGGGGCTCGCCGAGCGCGCCTATGGCGAGGCCGAGGGCATGACGGGGCCTGAACTCGCCGAGCGGTTTCCCGGCGGTATCGAGCATGCTCCGATCCCCGGTTGCGAGTCGCGCGCCGACGTCGTCGAGCGGGCGACCGTCGCGCTGCTCGATGTCGCCGAGCGCTTCCCCGACGCCTCAGTCGTCGTCGCGACGCACGGCGCCGTGATCGGCAGTCTGATCCGCGCGCTGAGTAGCGAGGATCTCCCGGTGCACGGGATCTCGGTCGGCAACGGCTCCCGGCACGATTTCGCGATCGTCGACGGTGCCCTGCGGATCGTCGGCGTCGACGACTCCGGCGATGTCGTGGTCGCCGACGTCGACCTCGATGACGTGCTCAGCCCGTCCGTCGGAGCCTGAGCCGGCGCAGATCGGGTCCGCTCAGCGCCGACCGAGGTCCTCGAGGACCCCGAAGAGCACCCTGGCGGAGTCTCGCCACGAGAAGGCGGCCGCGCGCTGCTTCGCCCGCGCCGACTGCCCCTGCCAGGTCTGCCCGTCCTCCAGGGACCGCACACCGTCCGCGATTCCCTTCGCGCTCGACGGATCGACGTAGACTGCCGCGTCCTGCGCGATCTCCCGGAAGATCGGGATGTCGCTGACCACCACCGGCGTCCCGAGCGCCATCGCCTCGACGAGCGGGATCCCGAAGCCCTCGTCCCTGCTCGCGGTGACGAGCGCCGTCGCCCGGGCCAGCACGCCGCGGTACTCCGCATCCGGAGCCCCCTGATGGAAGACGAGCTTGGCGGTGGGCGCCAGTGCGCGCAGCGTCTCGATCGTCTCCTCGCTCGCCCGGCTCATGAGGTGCAGCTCGTAGTCGGGGAGGAGCCGCATCGCCCGCGCCAGCGTTTCGACGTTCTTGTACGGCATGAACGAGCCCATGTAGACGAGCGAGCGCGCAGCGGAGCGGTCGGGCAGCGACGAGGCCAGCGCGACACTCGCTTCGTCGGGCTCGGTCGCCGCGTTCGGCACCACGACGACCGGCCGGGTGGTCAAGCGGTACAGGCGGATCAGATCGCGGGTCGTCTCCGAGACGGTGACGACCGCGTCAGCGTGCTGGAGGAGCCTGCGCTGCGGCCACCATGCCAGGTGGTAGAGCCGCCAGAGCGCTCGCAAAGGCACCGGGAGATCCCGCGGCGGAGTGCGGTGGCGGTAGTAGATGAGGTCGTGCACCGTCAGCACGAGCCGGTAGCGGCGGCCGAGGGAGCCCATCGTCTGCATGGGCGAGAACACCACGTCCGGCCGCAGCCGGTTCACCAGCAGGGCGACGAACGGCTCGAAAACGCTGGATGGTCCTGTCACCCGCTCCCACGGGAGCGCGGGCAGCATCGTGAGCTGACGGCGGTCGCTGATCAGCATCGTGACGTCGTGCAGGCGGGCGAGCTCACGCACGATCTCCGCGGTGTAGCGGCTGATCCCGTCATGCCGCTCGAGCCGGGTGTATCGGCAGTCGACGACGATCCTCATCGGTCGATCCCCTCCTCCAGGGCCGCCCGCAGTACTGCGGCGGCCTCGCCAGGAGTCTCGTAGTGGATGAGATGGCCGACCCCGTCGATGACGTGCAGGCGGGCGTGCGGGAGTCGCTCGAGCAGGCGGTACTGCGCCGAGAGCGGGGTGATGTCGTCCTGCGCCGCCGCGATCAACAGCGTCGGGACGGCGATTCGGGGGGCGTACTCGCCGACGTCGTGCGAAACGGAGGCGCGGAACGCCTCGAGCACCGTCTCGCGGGAGGCGAAGGCGCTGAAGTACCGGTCGTGCTGGTCGTGCACGAAGCGGCGCAGTACCGGCTCCTTCGTCTTCACCATCGCCAGGCTCATCAACCGAACAATCATCGGGTTGCTCAGCAGGCGGTGTCCCAGCGGTCCGGGCAGCACCGCGCCGAGCCGGTAATAAAGGACCGCGAGACGGGTCAGGACACCCCGCGGGCCCTGCAGCGCGGGCGCCCCGATCGGATTGACCAACACCAGGAGCGGAGTCGGCAGCCCGCCGGCGACGGCCGCCGCGGCGACGATCGAGCCGAAGGAGTGGCCGAGCACCACCGCGTCGCCGCGCAGCCCCAGCGCATCCAGGAACATCCCGAGCCAGGCGGCGTAGCCCTCGACATCGTGCGGGAAGCGCGTCATCGGCGCGGAGGCGCCGAAGCCGGGCAGGTCCGGAGCGATGACCCGGACATCCGCTCCGCCGGCGAGGAGGCGCGCGATCACCGGCTCGAGCCCGTGATGCTCGCCGCGGAACCCGTGCACCAGCACGAGGACCCTCGAGGCCGACGGCGAACCGTAGCTCCAGTAGGAGGTGCGGGATCCGGCGACGTCCACGGCGCCCTCCCGGATGGGGACACGGCCAAGATCGGAGGCGTAAGGGGAGGGAGTGGTCATCGCGCTCCTTATCGTAGGGAACAGCCGTCGAAGATCTGGCCGCAACGCCTTGCGTGGCCTCGATCGGAGCCGAGAGCATGATCACGCGCTCGCTTCGCGGCGCATCGCCCCCCGTCCGTCCTCCCCCGACGGCCATCCGCTCAGGCAGCAGCAGAAGGAGCACCGTGAGCTTCACGTCGCCGATCCAACTCCCCGGACTCGCCCTCGACCCTCAGTGGTACCGCCGAGCGGTGTTCTACGAGGTGATGATCCGGTCGTACTACGACTCCAATGGGGACGGCGCCGGCGACATCAACGGACTCGCCTCCAAGCTCGACTACCTCCAGTGGCTCGGGATCGACGCTCTCTGGCTGCCGCCGTTCTACATGTCGCCCCTGCGCGACGGCGGGTACGACGTCTCCGATTTCAAGGCGATTCTCCCCGAGTTCGGCACGATGGAGGACTTCCGCGACCTGGTCACGAAGGCCCACGAGCGCAATATGCGCATCGTGATGGATTTCCCGCTCAACCACACCAGCGACCAGCACGAGTGGTTTCAGCAGTCGCGCTCCGACCCCGAGGGTCCCTACGGCGACTTCTACGTCTGGAACGACACCGACGACAAGTGGCCGGACATCCGCATCATCTTCGTCGACACCGAGGACTCGAACTGGGCTTTCGACGCCGAGCGCCGCCAGTTCTACTTCCACCGCTTCTTCTCACACCAGCCCGATCTCAATTTCGAGAACCCCGCCGTGCACGAGGCCATTCACGATGTCGTGAAGTTCTGGCTCGACCTGGGCGTGGACGGCATCCGCCTCGACGCGATCCCCTACCTCTACGAGTCCGACGAAGGCAACGGCGAGGGCGAGCCGCCCACGCACGAGTTCATCAAGAACCTGCGCACGATGGTCGACCGGGATTACCCGGGCCGCATCCTGATCGCCGAGGCAAATCAGTGGCCGCGCGAGGTCGCCGCATTCTTCGGCACGGAGGAGGAGCCGGAGTGCCATATGGCCTTCGACTTCCCAGTCATGCCGCGCATTTTCTACTCGCTCCGGGCACAGACGGCGAACGAGCTGAAAAAGGTGCTGTCGGAGACCTTCGACATCCCCAGCGGCGCCGCCTGGGGCGTCTTTCTGCGCAACCACGACGAGCTCACCCTCGAGATGGTCTCGGAGGAGTACCGCCAGGCGATGTACGGCTGGTACGCCTACGACCCGCGGATGCGCTCCAACATCGGTATCCGCCGCCGCCTCGCGCCGCTTCTGGACAATTCGCGCGCCGAACTCGAGCTGATCAACGCCCTGCTCTTCTCCCTTGCCGGCAGCCCGTTTCTCTACTATGGCGACGAGATCGGGATGGGCGACAACATCTGGCTCAACGACCGCGACGCCTCCCGCACCCCCATGCAGTGGACGCCCGACCGCAATGCCGGCTTCTCGGCCGCCGATCCCGGCAAACTCGTGCAGCCGATCGTGCAGTCGCTCGTCTACCACTACAACCAGGTCAACGTGGAGGCGCAGCTCGCGCAATCGCGCTCCCTGCTGCACTGGATGCGGAACGTCTTGCACGTGCGCCGTGGCCACCCCGCGTTCGGCCTGGGCTCCATGCGGGTGCTCGAGACCGATCACGAGTCGGTGCTCGCGTTCGTGCGCGATTACGCGGGCTCGGGCACGGCGATGGGTGACCAGCCGGAGGAGGTGCTCTGCGTCTTCAGCTTCAACCACAACCCGGTCTCGGTGACGATCACCGACCCCGAGAACCCCGGATCGACGCTGAGCGACCTCTTCGGCGGCGGGCGCTTCCCCGGCTTCAGGGACGACGGCACGCTGACGATGACCCTCGGAACCCAGGGCTTCTTCTGGCTGCACGTGGCCAAGGCGCGCGAGGCGCGCTGACCCGGGAGCACGCCGCGGGGCCTGCGGCCGATGTCGGGGGCCCCGTTTATGCTGTCCGCGTGAGCACCACCGGAACGACCGAGCCGCAGACCGAGCCGACGCTGTTCGATGACGCCGAGCTGGGGCTCGCGCCGTCCGAGGGGGCGCGCTGGTTCGACCTGCTGGCGGTGTTCGACCTCGAGACCACCGGCGTCGACGTCCGCACGAGCCGCATCGTCACCGCGCACGTCGGCGTGATCGACGCGGCGGGCGAGCCGATCGAGGGGACGACCTGGCTCGCGGACCCCGGAGTCGAGATCCCGGCCGGCGCCTCGGCGGTCCACGGCATCAGTACCGAGCACGCGCGCGAGCACGGCCGCCCCGCAGGCGAGGTCGTGGCCGAGGTCTCCGAGGCCCTGCGCTCGCTGCTCGCCCGCGGCGTCCCGGTCGTTGTCTACAACGCCCCCTACGACCTCTCCCTGCTCGCGCACGAGGCGCGCCGCTGGGGCGTCCCCGTGCTGCTGGACCCGAGCCCGGTCATCGATCCGCTCGTCATCGACAAGGCGGTGGATCGCTACCGCAGGGGCAAGCGCACTCTCGCCCTCGCCGCCGAGCACTACGGAGTCGCGCTGACGGACGCACACGACGCGAGCGCAGACGCCGTCGCGGCCGGCCGGGTCGCTCAGGCGTTGGGCCGAACCTTCGCCGACGAGCTCGGGGTCGGCGCTGACGCCCTGCACGCGCTCCAGGTCGACTGGTGCCGCACGCAGGCGGAGTCGTTCCAGGAGTACATGCGCCGTGTCCGCGATGACTCATTCGTCGCCGACGGCGCCTGGCCCGTCCGCCACTGATCCCTCAGGTGAGCGTGCGCCCCTCGTGCAGGAGCACCACGTACTCGGCGATCCGCCGGTCCCGGGACTCGGCCCGTTTCAGCTGCGACAGCCGGAACAGGAAGGCGAAGCGCTTCTGACCGGTGACGGTTTCGAAGAACGCGAGCGCCTCCGGATCCGCGTCGAGCCCCCGCTGGAAATCGGCCGGCACCTCCGCGTCGCGCTGCCGGTACGCGGCGTCCCAGCGCCCGTCTGCCCGCGCACGCTCGACCTCCGCGAGCCCGGCCGGCAGCATCCGGCCTTCTGCGATCAGCCGTGCGACGTGGTCGCGATTGACCTTCGACCACGGGCTCGCCCGGCACCGCGGAGTAAATGCCTGGAGCTTGTACTGCTCGTCGAACGCCCCCGCCTGCCCGTCGATCCAGCCGTGGCAGAGCGCGACGTCGAGCGCCTCGGCGTAACTGATCCCCGGATCCACGGCCGCCTTCTTCCGCAGCTTCAGCCGGACTCCCCCCGGGTCGGGGTTGTCCCGGAGGTAGGCGTCCCACTCCTCGGGAGCCGTGAACGGCAGGATCGGCTTGTCGGCGAAGGACACCATGTCTGGACGTTACCGCGTCATCAACCCCCGGCTCGCGGAAACCCGTCGGGCTCGCGAACAGGGGCGGTTTTTGCGAGCCGAACCCGATTCCGCGAGCCGAACCAGCCCGACAACGACGAAGGGCCCCCGACCGCGAGGTCGAGGGCCCTTCGAGGAGTGCTACTTGCCGAAGTTCTTGTAGCGGCTGTTGAACTTCTCGACGCGACCGGCCGAGTCCATGATGCGCTGCTTGCCCGTGTAGAAGGGGTGCGAGGCAGACGAGATCTCGACATCGATGACGGGATAGGTCACGCCGTCGAGCTCGATCGTCTTGCTGCTCTTCGCCGTCGAACGGGTGAGGAAGGTCTCACCAGATGCGAGGTCGCGGAAGACGATCGCGGAGTACTCGGGGTGGATATCGGTCTTCATGGTCGTGTCCTGTCGTCGATGGTCCTGAACCGCACCTGTCGTCGACGGGAACGGGTGGAGGGGGCGGGCGCACCGCGAACGGGCCCGAACCAGCTACCGAGAATAGCAGACCGGCCGCCCGCGGAGAAGGCGCGCCGTGCCCGGGTCTCGGAGCCGCGGTCAGGTCCGGGCGCGGGCCGAGAAGCGCCCGTTCTCGCGGGCGAGCGCGATGTCGAGCCCGAAGGTCTCCGCGAGAGTGGCCTCCGTCAGCGACTCGGCGAGCGGGCCCGCCGCCACGACCGCTCCGTCGCGCAGGAGCAGCGCGTGGGTGAAGCCGTCAGGGATTTCCTCGACGTGGTGGGTCACCATCACGATCGCCGGTGACGCCGGGTCCTTCGCGAAGCCACCGAGCAGCTGGACAAGCTCTTCGCGGGCGCCGAGGTCGAGGCTCGCGGCGGGCTCGTCGAGCAGAAGCAGCTCCGGGTCCGTCATAATCGCGCGGGCGATCTGAACCCGCTTTTGCTCGCCGTCCGAGAGGGTCCCGAAGGTCCGCTCGGCGAGGTGCTCAAGCTTCCACTCCGACAGCACGCGACGTGCACGGCGTTCGTCGATCGCGTCGTAGCCCTCGTTCCACCGGCCGGTGACAGCATAGGCAGCGGTCATCACGACGTCGAGCACGCTCTCGCCGGCAGGGAGGCGGCGTGCCATCGCGGTCGAGGCGTAACCGATCCGCGGGCGCAGCTCGAAGACGTCGACCCGGCCGAGCGTCTCCTCGAGCAGGTGCGCGGCACCGGTCGAGGGGTAGTTCTGCGCAGCCGCAACCTGCAGGATCGACGTTTTACCCGCCCCGTTGGGGCCGAGGATCACCCAGCGCTCGTCCTCGGCCACGTCCCACGACACGTGGTCGAGGATCCGCTTGCCGTTCCGGACGAAGGACACATCGACGAACGAGACAACGCTGGGCATGGCAGCCATTCTAAAGGGGGCGGTCGGGAGGCTCAGACGAGTGAGGCGTAGATCGCCCGGGTGTCCCGCGCGATCTGCGTCCAACTGAAGTGGCTCTGTGCGCGCTCGCGGCCGGCAGCGCCCATCCGCTTCGCCGCTTCCGGATCGGCGACGACCTCCGCGAGCGCGGCGGCGAGATCCGCGACGTAGCGCTCCGGATCCACGGGCGTCCCGGTGCCGTCGGTAACCTGCTCGATCGGAACGAGCCGGCCGGTCACGCCGTCGACGACGACCTCCGGGACACCGCCCGTCGCCGTCCCGACGACAGCCGCACCGCACGCCATCGCCTCGAGGTTGACGATGCCGAGGGGCTCGTAGATCGAGGGGCAGACGAACGTGGTCGCCGCGCTCAACACCGCGGAGAGCTGGTGGCGCGGCAGGTGCCGGTCGATCCAGACCACGCCGGTGCGCTCCTGCTGGAGAGCGCGGACCAGCGTGGTCACCTCGGCCATGATCTCCGGAGTGTCGGGGGCGCCTGCGCAGAGCACGAGCTGCACCTCGGGCGGCAGGGTCGCCGCGGCTCGGAGCAGATACGGCAGGCCCTTCTGCCGGGTGATGCGTCCGACGAAGACGACGGAGGGGCGCGAGGGATCGATGCCCAGCTCGGCGAGGACGGCCTCGTCCTCGACGGGGTGCCAAGCGTCGAGGTCGATGCCGTTGTAGACGACGTGGACCTTCGCCGGGTCCAGGGCCGGGTAGGAGCGGAGGATGTCCTCGCGCATGCCGCCGGACACCGCGATCACGGCGTCGGCGTTCTCGTACGCCTCCCGCTCGATCCAGCTCGAGACGCGGTAGCCGCCACCGAGCTGCTCTGCTTTCCACGGCCGCAACGGTTCGAGGCTGTGCGCCGAGACGACGTGCGGGACGCCGTGCAGCAGTTGAGCGAGCCTGCCGGCAGCGTTGGCGTACCAGGTGTGGGAGTGGACCAGGTCGGCCCCCGCTGCGTCCTGCGCCATCTGCAGGTCGACTCCGAGGGTCTGCAACGCGCCGTTCGCGTCGGCGAGCTCGACGGGGACGGGGTAGGCGAACGTGCCCTCCTCCTCGCGCCGCGCGCCGAAGCAGCGCACCACGACCTCCAGGTCACGGCGCAGCGCCGCGGTGAGTTCGGCAACGTGAACGCCGGCTCCTCCGTACACCTCGGGCGGGTATTCCTTGGTCAGCAGATCGACTCGCACCCCCGAACCGTAGTACAGCCGACTCCCCCGGCGACAGCCGGGTCCGCCGACTTCGTCGACCCCCTACTGTGGTGCCATGCAGTCACAGAAGATCTTCGGCATCGTCCTCGCCGGTGGCGAGGGAAAGCGGCTCATGCCCCTCACTGCCGACCGGGCCAAGCCCGCGGTTCCGTTCGGCGGGCAGTACCGGCTGATCGACTTCGCACTGTCCAACCTGATCAACTCCGGTCTCACCCAGATCGTGGTGCTGACTCAGTACAAGTCGCACTCGCTCGACCGCCATGTCTCCCAGACGTGGCGCCTCTCGGGCCTGCTGAATTCCTATGTCGCCTCGGTCCCCGCGCAGCAGCGCCTGGGCAAGCGCTGGTTCAGCGGCTCGGCCGACGCGATCCTGCAGAGCCTCAACCTGATCCGAGACGAGAAGCCCGACATCGTCGTGGTCGTCGGCGCCGACCACGTCTACCGGATGGACTTCTCGCAGATGATCGATGCGCACATCATGTCAGGAGCGAAGGCGACTGTCGCAGCGATCCGCCAGCCGATCGAGCTTGCGGACCAGTTCGGCGTCATCCAGCTCGCCGGTGACGAGGCGGGGGACGGCATCGTCCCGACGATGATTTCCGAGTTCCTCGAGAAGCCCAAGGACGCAGTCGGCCTGGCCGACTCGCCGCACGAGGTCCTCGCCTCGATGGGGAATTACGTCTTCGACGCCGACGCGCTGATCGATGCGGTCATCCGCGACGGCGAGTCCTCGACGTCGGACCACGACATGGGCGGCGACATCATCCCCGACTTCGTCGCGCGCGGCGAAGCGGGCGTCTACGACCTCAAGCTCAACGATGTCCCCGGCTCGACCGACCGCGACCGCTACTACTGGCGCGATGTCGGCACCATCGACTCCTTCTTCGAAGCGCACCAGGACCTCATCTCGGCACTGCCCGTGTTCAATCTCTACAACCAGCAGTGGCCGATCTTCTCGTCGCAGCTCAACTCGCCGCCGGCCAAAATCGTGCGTGACGGCAAGGGCAACATGGGATCGACGGTCGACTCGGTCGTCTCGCTCGGGACCGTCATCTCCGGTGCGCACATCGAGAGAAGCGTCGTCGGTCCGTGGACGATCATCGAGTCGAACGCGACGGTCACCGACTCCGTTGTCTTCGACAAGGTGCGCATCGGCCCGGACGCTCTGATCGCCCGCGCTATCCTCGACAAGGACGTCGTCGTCGAGCCCGGAGCTCGCATCGGCGTGGACCACGACCGCGATCGCGAACGCGGGTTCACTGTCACCGAGTCGGGCATCACCGTCGTCGGCAAGGGCGTCGTCGTCCACCCGTAGCACCCCCACGGGTCGAGATCTGCGCTCCGGCGCATCCACCCGACCGATTGGCCCGGCCCATGAGTGAGCGCCCTGCGACGCCTGCCCGCTTCCTCGTCGTCCTCGACGCGGACTCCACCCTCCTCCAGGACGAGGTCATTGAACTCCTCGCGGTCCACGCCGGGTCCGAGGAGCGCGTGGCGGCCGTGACGGAACGGGCGATGCGTGGTGAGCTCGACTTCGGCGAAAGCCTCCGCGAGCGGGTGGCGACCCTGGCGGGCGTTCCGGACACGGTCTTCTCGGGAGTGAGCGCCGGTGTCCGGGTCACGCCCGGTGCTGCCGAGCTCGTCGCGGGCGTGCATGCCGCAGGAGGCCGCATCGGAGTGGTCTCCGGCGGCTTCCACGAGATCCTCGATCCCGTCGCGGGTGCCCTCGCGCTGGACTTCGTCCGTGCGAACCGCCTGTGCTGCCGCGGCGGCACGCTGACGGGCGACGTCCACGGCCGGATCATCGACGCAGGAGCCAAGGCGGAGGCGCTGCGCGAGTGGGCGGCGGCCTCGGGAGTCCCTCCTCAGCGCACGATCGCCGTCGGCGACGGTGCCAACGATCTCGAGATGATGGCGGTCGCGGCCCTGGCCGTCGCCTTCAATGCCAAGCCCCTCGTCCGAGAACGCGCAGATCTCGTGCTCGGTGACCTCGACCTCGCGCAGCTCCTGCCGGTCCTGGGCCTGCGCGGCTGACGACATTCTCGCCTCCCGGCCGCGCGGCAGCGGTAGGGAAGCCGACGTCGTGAACGGCCGACTGACGCAGTGCCGTCGGTGCTGCTGTCACGCGAAAGGGTCGGCGCTGGTGACGAGTCGGGGAGGTGTCTTCTCCAGGGCCGCGTCACCGCGGCTCGGAGGGTGAGGTGGTTGTGGATGGTGACCCAGGCTGTTCAGGCTCACGGGCGGAGCGCGCGCGTGCTGCAGTGAAGCCGGATTCACGCGATCTCGCTCACCGTCTGGGTGCTCGCCGCGCTCGGGCTGGTCCTGCGTGCGCCCTTCATCCTGGGTCCTGGTCACCGCTTCGACGCGGACCACTCGGTCGTCTACCTCCTTTCACGACAAGTCGCTGAGGGGAGTTCGCGGCTTTCTTCTGGGGTCAGTCCTGCGGCGGGACCTTGCTGCAGACCACCGCGGGGCTCACGATGCTCGTCTTCGGTCGCCACGTCGAAGTCCTCGCGATCGTCTCACCGCTCCGGTTCCTCGGCGCCGCTGTCCTGCTCCATCCGGGGTTCTACGGTCCGGGGATCTGCTCGAGAACAAACGCCTGTCTGAGCGCGAACGCGCAGTGACGCGCGGACCGGTCAGTGCCCCATCCCGAGCCCGCCGTCAACCGGGATCACTGCGCCCGAGATGTAGGCCGCCTCATCGCTGGTCAGCCAGCGGGTGACCTTCGCGACCTCGGCCGCCGTTCCATAGCGCGCAAGCGGGATGCTCGTACGGTACTCGGCCTGCTGCTCCGCGGAGAGCCCAGCGGTCATGTCGGTCTCGATGAAGCCGGGAGCGACGACGTTCGCGGTGATGTTGCGGGCACCGAGCTCTCGGGTGAGCGAACGGGCGAAGCCCACGAGAGCCGCCTTCGATGAGGAGTAGTTGATCTGCCCGGGCGACCCGTAGAGGCCGACAACGCTGGAGATGAGGACGACGCGGCCGAAGCGCTGCTTCAGCATCCCCTTCGATGCACGCTTGACGACGCGGAAGGCCCCGGTGAGGTTGGTGTCGATGACGGAGGTGAAATCCTCCTCGGACATGCGCAGCAGCAGTGTGTCCCGCGTGATGCCCGCGTTCGCCACGAGGATGTCGACCGGCCCGAGCTCGGCTTCGACCTGCGTGAACGCGGCATCGATGGAGGCGGTGTCCGTCACGTCGGCGACGACGGTGAGCGACCCCTCCGGGCCGGAGCCCGAGCGCGCCGTGACGGCGACACGGTGACCAGCGGCCACGAACTCCTGGGCGATGGCGAAGCCGATCCCCCGGTTGCCCCCGGTGACGAGGACGGTGCGCGGCGTGGTCATGGTGTCCCTCCTGCCGGCGCTCGTGCGGCGCCGGGCGACCCGTACATCCTAGAGGCGCGTCGCGCAACAGATTCCGGGATGCGGTCCTCCCGGTCCGCACCTGCCCGCCGGGACGTAAACTTGCAGGGCTGTGAAACCACGCGAAACTCTGACCTCCCTACCGCCGTCGCCGAGCGCCGAGCGGCGCTCCCGTGCGATCAAGTACTCGATCGCGATGGGCATCCGGATGCTCTGCGTGATCTGTCTGCTCTTCGCCCACGGCTGGTGGCTCCTCTTCTTCGCGATCGGAGCCGTCGTGCTCCCCTACTTCGCCGTCGTGCTCGCCAATGTCGGCAGCGCGGGCGAGGGGGGCGCAGTGGAGCGACCCGGCGCGATCGTCCTCTCCCGTCCCGTTCCGCCGCCGCCCCCGGCCGCCGACTCCGAGGCGCCGTTGGGCCCTGAGGGCGGCGACCCGCGGGGAGCACGGCCGTGATTCCGCTCGGAGGAATTCCGGACGCGCACGTCTGCTCACGGGCGGGCTGCCAGACCACGGCGACCTACGCGGTGGAGTGGCGGAACCCGAAGATCCATGCCGAGGACCGCCGCAAGACCTGGCTGGCCTGCGGCGAGCACCTCGACTTCCTGCGGGAGTTCCTTTTGGCCCGGGACTTCCCGCTCGAGGTCAAGCCGCTCTACACAGTCGATCGCGGAGCCGCGCTGTGAGCGCAGACGCGCCGCGGCCCTCCTGGCGCTTCGTGCTCTCCCGCCGCTGGTTCGGATACCTCGCCCTCGCGATCGTCTTCGCTATCGCCTGCATCCTGCTCTCGCGCTGGCAGATGGCGCGCCTCGATGAGGCTGCCTCGACCAATCGGCTGGTCACGGCGAACTGGACCGCCGATCCGAGCGCCCTTGACGGCCTGCTGCCGGCCGGGTCGCCCTGGAATGACGCTCTCGAGTACCGCCCCGTCGAGGTCAACGGCGTCTACGAGACGCAGGGGCAGACGCTGGTGCGCAACCGCCCCTACAACGGCAACCCCGGCTTCGAGGTTCTCACGCCCCTCCGCCTCGCCGACGGCGGTCTGTTCGTCGTGGACCGCGGCTGGATCCCGGTCGGTTCGACCGAGGACTCCCCCGACACAGTCCCTGCCCCGCCGGAGGGCGAGGTGACCGTCGTCGCCCGCCTCAAGCCTGCCGAGGGGCGGATCGAGGGCCGCTCCGCACCCGCCGGTCAGATCGCGACCATTCAGCTCGACGACCTCGCGGCTCAGCTGGATGAGCCCCTCCGCACGGCGGCCTACGGCCTGCTCGTCGCCGAGGCACCCGCGCCACTCGACGCTCCCCCGCTTGCAGCGATCAAGCCGGTCGCGGACGAGGGCCTGCACATCAGCTACGCCATCCAGTGGGTGCTGTTCGCGGTCATGGGCTTCGGCGGGCTCCTCTGGGCAATCCGGCACGAGTACCGGATTCGCAACGCCGACGACCCCGAGGTTGTCGCGGCCGAGGAGCGCCGCGAGCAGCGTCGGCGCCGTCGAGGTCGGAGTGATTCCGAGGTCGAGGACGAGCTGCTCGACGCCCGTCAGGCCAGCGTGATCAGGTCGAGGTAGTCGGTCGCCCAGTGGTCCTCGGTGCCCTCGGGCAAGATCAGCACACGCTCGGGGTTCAGGGCTTCGACGGCTCCCTCGTCGTGGCTGACCAGAACGACCGCCCCCTCGTAGTGGGCGAGCGCGTCCAGGATCTCCTCGCGGCTCGCCGGGTCGAGGTTGTTCGTGGGCTCGTCGAGCAGGAGCACATTCGCGCCGGACACGACGATCATCGCGAGAGCGAGGCGGGTCTTCTCTCCGCCCGAGAGGACGCCCGCCGGCTTGTGCGAGTCGTCCCCCGTGAAGAGGAACGAGCCCAGCACCCGACGGGCCTCGGTCTCGGTGAGGTTCGGACTGGCCGAGACCATGTTCTCCAGCACTGAGCGCTTGACGTCGATCGTCTCGTGCTCCTGTGCGTAGTAGCCGATCCGCAGTCCGTGCCCGGCCTCGATCACGCCGGTGTCGGGCTGGTCGACACCGCCGAGGATCCGCAGCAGTGTCGTCTTGCCCGCGCCGTTCAGACCCAGGATGACGACCTTGGAGCCGCGGTCGATGGCGAGGTCGACAGCCGTGAAGATTTCGAGCGAGCCGTAGCTCTTCGACAGGTTCTCGGCGTGCAGAGGAGTGCGCCCGCAGGCCATCGGAGTCGGGAAGCGCAGCTTGGCGACGCGATCCACCGCGCGCACCTCCTCGAGGCCGCTGAGCATCTTCTCGGCGCGGGCGACCATCTGGTGCGCGGCCGCTGCCTTGGAGGCCTTGGCTCCGAATCGCGCGGCCTGGAGCTGGAGTGCGCCCGCCTTCTTCTCGACGTTCGCGCGCTCCTTTTTGCGACGCTCCTCGTCGGCGGCGCGCTGGCGCTGGTAGTTCTTCCAGTTCATGTTGTAGACGTCGATGACCTGGCGGTTGGCGTCGAGGTAGAAGACGCGGTTCACGGTCTCGCCGACAAGCTCGATGTCGTGGCTGATCACGATGAAACCGCCGCGGTAGTTCTTGAGGAACTCGCGAAGCCAGACCACCGAATCCGCATCGAGGTGGTTGGTCGGCTCGTCGAGGATGAGCGTGCTGGCGTCCGAGAACAGGATGCGTGCGAGCTCGATCCGGCGCCGCTGGCCACCGGAAAGCGTCTTCAGCGGCTGCTCGAGGATCCGATCGGGCAGGTTGAGGTTGCTCGCGATGGACGCAGCCTCCGCCTCCGCCGCGTACCCGCCCAGCGCGAGGAAGCGGTCGGTCAGAGTGCCGTACTTCTTCATGCCGGACGCGCTGACGGAGGCATCGCTGCTCGACATCGCGACGGTCGCCTCCTGCATACCGAGCACGAGCTGCCCCAGCCCGCGCGCGTCGAGAATGCGGGTACGCGCCAACTCGTCCGGGTCACCGGAGCGCGGGTCCTGCGGCAGGTAGCCGATCTCGCCACCGCGGTCGACCGTGCCCCTCGAGGCGATCAGGTCGCCCGCGAGGACCTTGGTCAGCGTCGTCTTCCCCGCCCCGTTGCGGCCGACGAGGCCGACCTTGTCGCCGTCGCTGACCCGGAAGGAGACGTTCTCCATCAGGAGTCGGGCGCCGACTCGGAGTTCGAGGTCGTGCACGCTGAGCACAGTTCTGTCCGTTCTCGCCAAGAAATGGCGCTCGGTTCGTCAGGGATGAGGCAAGAGGCCGCGATACAGCAGCCCCCTAGTATAAATGCTGCGCCACCGGGCAGATCGACGTCCGTGTCCACTCAGCGCTTCCGTACCCTCGTCGCACCGCGGCCGGTCTTTGGAGGACCCATGTCCACACTCTCGCTCGGACCGTCTCGGCCGGTGCTTGCCGACATCCTCGTCACTCGGTCACTCGCGACCGACCTGGGCCTCGTGCTCGGCGGTGCCGCCGTGACCGCGGGTCTGGCGCAGATCACCGTCCCGATGTGGCCGGTGCCGGTCACGGGACAGACGCTGGCCGTCCTGCTGGTCGGCTCGACGCTCGGTGCAGCGCGCGGTGCGTCCTCGCTCGCGCTGTACCTCGTCCTCGGGCTGGTCGGCCTGCCCGTGTACGCCCCGCAGGCCGACGGTACTCACTCGACCGGTCTCGCGGCGGCCGCATCGCCGAGCTTCGGCTACATCGTCGGCTTCGTGCTCTCGGCAGCCGTCGTCGGCTGGTTGTCGGAGCGATCGTGGGAGCGCGTCTTCCCCAAGGCATTGGCAACGTTCGTCGGCGGCTCGCTGGTCGTCTTCGCCGTCGGTCTGCCGTGGCTCGCGGTGAGCCTGCACACCCTCGGCTACCCGAGCGACCTGCAATCGACCCTCGTCGGAGGCTTCTACCCGTTCCTGATCGGCGGAGCGGTTAAGGCGGTCATCGCCGCGGTCCTCCTGCCGGTGGCCTGGCGCGGAGCGGACGCCCTGACGAAGCGGCGCCGCTGAGCCGAATCGTCGCGAACGCCGAAGGGCCGGGGGGCATCGTCCTCCCGGCCCTTCGGCGTTCGCCGTGCAGCCTCTAGATCGAGAAGCCGAGCGCGCGCATCATGTCGCGGCCGTCCTCGGTGATCCGCTCGGGACCCCACGGCGGCATCCAGACCCAGTTGATCCTGAAGGCCTCGACGATGCCGTCCAGCGACTCCGCGGTCTGCTCCTCGAGGACGTCGGTCAGCGGACAGCCCGCCGAGGTGAGGGTCATGTGGATCACGAGGGCGTCGTTCTCGTCGTCCCAGCCCAGATCGTAGATCAGGCCCAGATCGACGACGTTCACCCCGAGCTCGGGGTCCATGACGTCCTTGAGCGCCTCCTCGACCTGGTCGAAGAGCTTCGGATCGAGAGTGGTGACCCCCACAATCAGACCGTCGCCGACGTCAGGAAGCGGTCGTAGCCCTCGTCCTCGAGCCGCGAGGCCAACTCCTTGCCGCCCTGCTCGGCGACGCGGCCGGCGACGAAGACGTGCACGAAGTCCGGCTGGATGTAGCGCAGGATCCGGGTGTAGTGCGTGATCAGCAGCACGCCGAGGCCGGTGCTCTGGTGCGCGCGGTTCACACCCTCCGACACGATCTTGAGCGCATCGACGTCGAGACCGGAGTCGGTCTCGTCGAGGACGGCGAACTGCGGGGCGAGCAGCTCGAGCTGGAGGATCTCGTTGCGCTTCTTCTCGCCGCCCGAGAAGCCCTCGTTGACGTTGCGCGCCGCGAAGGACGAGTCCATCCGCAGGTTCGCCATCGCGGCCTTGACGTCCTTGGTCCACGTGCGGATCGCCGGCGCCTCGCCGTCGATCGCGGTCTTCGCCGTGCGAAGGAAGTTGGTGTTGGTCACACCGGGGATCTCGACCGGGTACTGCATCGCGAGGAACAGGCCGGCGCGGGCACGCTCGTCGACGGTCATGTCGAGGACCTCGACACCGTCGAGGGTGATTGATCCGCCGTCGACGTGGTACTTGGGGTGTCCCGCGATCGTGTACGCCAGGGTGGACTTACCGGACCCGTTGGGGCCCATGATCGCGTGGATCTCGCCCTTGTTGATGGTGAGATCGACACCGCGGAGGATCTGCTTGGTCCCCTGCTCGGTCTCGACACTGACGTGGAGATCGCTGATCTGGAGAACGGACATTCAGACTTCCTTCGTGACAGTCGGGTCGATGTAAACGTCGCCGTCGATGATCTCGACGACGAAGACGGGGACCGGCTCGTACGCCGGGAGGTTCAGCGGGGCGCCGGTGCGCAGGGAGAACTGGGAGCCGTGCGCCCAGCACTCAAGGCTCTCGCCCTCGACGAAGCCTTCGGACAGCGAAATCTCGCCATGTGTGCAGGTATCGCCGATCGCGTGGATGTCGCCGGCGGAGTCTTGGACGACCGCGATCGCGACTCCGTCGACCTCGACGCGGATGGCCTGATTGGGGATCAGCTCGGAGACCGAGCAGATCATCGCGGCGTTGCTCATGCTGTGACCGCCGCTCCGCGCGAGGATCCTGTCTGACCGGCGCTGCCAGCCAGCTCGGCCTCGATCGCGAGCTGCAGGCGGTCCTCGAGCTCAGCCACCTTGATCTGCTGCACGATCTCGCTGAGGAAGCCGCGGACCACCAATCGACGCGCCTCGTCTTCGCGGATGCCGCGCGACTGCAAGTAGAAGAGCTGCTCGTCGTCGAAGCGACCGGTCGCCGAGGCGTGTCCCGCTCCGGCGATGTCGCCGGTCTCGATCTCGAGGTTCGGGATGGAGTCGGCGCGCGTGCCGTCCGAGAGAACCAGGTTGCGGTTCTGCTCGTAGCTGTCGGTGCCGGTCGCGCTGTTGCGGATCAGGACATCGCCGACCCAGACGGTGCGCGCGCCCTCACCCTGCAGTGCGCCCTTGTAGGTCACGCGGCTGCGGGTGTCGGGGGCGTCGTGGTCGACGTACACCTGCTGTTCGAGGTGCTGGCCGCCGTCGGCGAAGTACAGGCCGAACAGCTCCCCCTCCGCCCCGCGCTCGACGAGGTGCGCCGAGGGATTCACCCGGACGATGGATCCGCCGAGGCTGACCACGATGTGCTTCAGCTTCGCGTCGCGTCCCACGCGGATGATGTGGTTGGCGAGGTGGCGGGCGCCGTCGGCCCACTCCTGCACGGTGACCACGGTGAGCTGCGCGCCCTCGCCCACCAGGATCTCGACGTTTTCGGCGAGCGAGGCCTCACCCTTGTTCTGCAGCACGACGACGGCGCGGGCATAGGGGGCCGCCTCGATGATCGTGTGCGCGGCGCGGGGTGCGGAGCCGAGACCGGAGCGGATGAAGGTTGCGACCTTCTCGTCCTCGCCCGTGACACGCACGACGAGGGCCTTCTCGAAGCTCGACCAGGCGTTCGCGGCGGCACGGTCCTCGGGCAGGCCGGCCATGCCGATCCGCTCGTCGTCGCGGCCGACCCACGAGACGTTCACCCCGTCCACCACTGCATGCTCGAGCGAGGCGGGCGAGCCGTCGAGCGCGCCGTCGATGAGATCGCCCAGCCGCGCAACGGGCGTCAGCTTCCAAGCGATCTCGCGGCCGTTCACGGCCTCAAAGGCCAGAACGTCGGCCGAGGCGAAGCGCTCGGAGCGCGTCTGCACGGGCGTGAACGCCCCATCGGAGTGGGCACTGATGCCCAGGCGCTCAGCGGCGGCCGCGCCGTCGATCTCGGAGGTCGCGGCGCTCGTGGGGACCGTCATCTGGCGGTGATTCCTTTCGATGAGTGCGGGGCGCCCCATTCGGGCGCCCCTTCGAGGGGGGAGGCGGGCGTCAACCGACGCTGCCCTCCATCCCCATCTCGATCAGCTTGTTCAGCTCGAGCGCGTACTCCATGGGCAGTTCGCGCGCGATCGGCTCGATGAAGCCGCGGACGATCATGGCCATCGCCTCGTCCTCCGGCAGGCCGCGAGACATCAGGTAGAAGAGCTGCTCCTCGCTGACCTTCGACACGGTCGCCTCGTGGCCGAGTTGCACGTCGTCGACGCGGATGTCGATCGCCGGATACGTGTCCGAGCGCGAGATGGTGTCGACGAGGAGTGCGTCGCAACGCACGGTGTTCGCCGAGTGGTGCGCGTTGGCGTCCACCCGGACCTCTCCGCGGTACCCGGCCCGGCCGCCTCCGCGGGCGATCGACTTCGAGACGATCGACGACTGCGTGTACGGCGCCATGTGTACCATCTTCGCGCCGGCGTCCTGGTGCTGACCGGGGCCCGCGAACGCGACGGAGAGGGTCTCACCCTTGGCGTGCTCGCCGACCAGGAAGATCGACGGGTACTTCATGGTGACCTTGGAGCCGATGTTGCCATCGATCCACTCCATCGTCGCGCCCTCGTGAGCGATTGCGCGCTTGGTGACGAGGTTGTAGACGTTGTTGGACCAGTTCTGGATCGTCGTGTAGCGCACGCGGGCGTTCTTCTTCACGATGATCTCGACCACGGCCGAGTGCAGGGAATCCGACTTGTAGATCGGAGCCGTGCACCCCTCGATGTAGTGGACGTAGCTGTCCTCGTCCGCGATGATCAGGGTCCGCTCGAACTGGCCCATGTTCTCGGTGTTGATCCGGAAGTAGGCCTGCAGCGGGATGTCGACATGGACACCCTTGGGAACGTAGACGAACGAGCCGCCGGACCAGACCGCGGTGTTCAGCGCCGCGAACTTGTTGTCGCCCGCGGGGATGACGGTGCCGAAGTACTCCTCGAAGATCTCGGGGTGCTCGCGGAGGGCCGTGTCCGTGTCCATGAAGATGACGCCCTGCTCCTCCAGGTCCTCGCGGATCTGGTGGTAGACGACCTCGGACTCGTACTGTGCCGCGACGCCGCCGACGAGGCGCTGGCGCTCTGCCTCGGGGATGCCGAGCTTCTCGTAGGTGTTCTTGATGTCGTCGGGGAGGTCGTCCCAGGTCTGCGCCTGCTTCTCGGTGGAGCGGACGAAGTACTTGATGTTGTCGAAGTCGATGTCCGACAGATCGGCGCCCCACGTGGGCATGGGCTTGCGCTCGAAGAGCTTCAGCGCCTTCATGCGGCGGTCGCGCATCCAGGCGGGCTCATTCTTCAGCGCGGAGATGTCGGAGACGACCTCGGGTGAGACCCCGCGACGTGCGGACGCTCCAGCGGAGTCCGAGTCGGACCAGCCGAACTCGTAAACGCCCAGGCTCTCGAGCTCGGGGCGGTCGATCAGGATGTCTGACATGTGTACCTCGTTTCCTACCCACTGCTAACCGGTCGGGTCCCGGAGTCATTCCCCCGGGGGTGACCCGCGGGTGCTTTCCGGCCGGTCGCGCCATCGATCTGATGCGCGAAGCGGGTGATGTGCGTCCCTGGGATTCCTGAGGTGTGCTTCGGCGCTTCGTCGGGCCGTCCGTGCGGGTCACGCGCCCTGTCCGCGAAACGCAGGCTGCGCTCAGGACGACGCGGGATGCGATGGAGCGTGACCAGCTTCTCATTCTACGGGCGTCCGCCGCTCAGCGGAACCTCCGCGCCTGGGTGTCGGCCGGGCGCCGGGCGACACGCCGCCAAACGCACATGACCACACGAGTGTCGGTGGTGCGTGATGCAGTTCTCCCATGACGATCAACACCTCGATCCCGATCCCCGCCCGACTCCTGACCGCACTGTTCGCTGCGGGCCTGCCCGCCGAGCCCGCCTGCGCGTTCGGTCCCCTCGCCCGCGCGCTCGCCTCGGAGCTCCCGCTCCGGGCACTCCCCCGCGTGCTGCTACGACTACGCCGGCACCTGCTCTTCGCCGAGCAGACCCCACCGCTCAGGCGGTCGGCTGGAGCTGCGGAGCGGATTCGCGGCGCTGAGCACGCACGGTGAACAGGCGTGGATTCACATCGAGCAGTACGCGGACGGCACCGACCCAGACGAGCGCCGATCCGAGCAGATGGACGGCGACGAGAGCCTCGGGCAGCGCCGTGAGCGACTGCACGACACCGACCAGGGCCTGCAGCACCACGACCACGAGGAAGGTCGCGACGCGCCGCCGGGAGAGTTCGGAGCCCGCCATCCGCGACAGGCGCGCGAGCAGCACGGCACCCACGAGGAGCACCGCCGTCCCGAGGACCCCGTGAACGACGCTCACGCTCTCCCAGTGGAACTGCATGCGAGGTACCTCCGCCGAGTCGCCGGCGTGCGGACCGGTGCCCGTCACGAGGGTCCCGACGAGGATCACGAGCAGGGTGAGAGCGACGAGGCCGATGCTGAGCACCCGCGTCACCCGGTCCGGTGCGAAGGCGACGGACTGCGAGCGGTGGGCGCGGTGCCAGGTGAGGGCGGTCGTGGTGAGCAGGGCGATCGCAAGGACGAAGTGCCCGGCCACGATGTACGGGTTGAGACCGGAGTGCACGGTTGCTCCCCCCGCGAGGGCGTTGGCGACCACGAGCCAGAACTGCGACCACGCGAGCCGGGTCATGGTGCGATCGCGCGGCTTCTGCAGGCGCGCAGCGGTGATCGCCCAGCCGACCGCGACCACGAGGACACCGGTGAAGGCGCGGTTCGTGAACTCGATGAAACCATGGATTCCCAGCTCCGGCGTGGAGGTGAGGGAGCCCGTCTCGCAGGCGGGCCACGTCGGGCAGCCAAGACCGGAGCCGGTGAGCCGGACGACTCCGCCGAAGAAGATGATCAGGATGCTCGCAAGGAGCGCCGCGGTGGTCCCCCAGCGCAGGGCGCGCGGCCCCAGGCTCACCCGCTCCGCGAGGAAGGAGAACGGCGTGATCATCAGAACGGCAGCAGCGGGTCGATGCCGACGGCGAGGAAGAGCAGGGTGAGGTACCCGATCGAACCGTGGAAGACCCGCATGGGTGAGACGTGCTCGTGACGAATCGCCAGACTGTACAGGCGGTGCGTCTCGGCGACGAACCAGACTCCACTACCGAGGGCGACCACGGTGTACACGACTCCCATGCCCGCGACGGGGATGAGCAGGAGCGAGCAGACGACGGCGGCCCAGGCGTAAAGGATCACCTGGAGGCCGACGATGGTGCGCCCGCGAACAACGGCCAGCATGGGGACGCCCGCCGCCTGGTAGTCGTCGCGGTACTTCATCGAGAGCGGCCAGTAGTGCGGCGGCGTCCAGAGGAAGATCACCGAGAAGAGGATGACCGGCGCCCAGTCGAGCGAGTTCGTCACCGCGGCCCAGCCGATCAGGACGGGCATGCAGCCCGCGATCCCGCCCCAGACGATGTTCTGCGGAGTGCGGCGTTTGAGAAAGAGGGTGTAGAAGACGACGTAGATGAGGATCGCGGCGAACGAGAGACCCGCGGAGAGCCAGTTCGCGGTGAGACCGAGCCAGACGATCGAGAGCACGCCGATCGTGGTCGCGAACACGAGCGCCGACCGGTCCGAGATCACCCCCGTCACGAGCGGACGGTTCTTCGTCCGGTTCATGATGCGGTCGATGTCGCGGTCGAAGTAGCAGTTGAAGGCGCCGGCGGATCCCGCGCTCAGCGCACCACCGATCAGGACGTTCAGCACGAGCAACAGATCCGGGATACCACCCTGCGCCAGAATCATCGTGGGTGCCGTCACCACGAGGAGAAGCTCGATCACCCGTGGCTTCGTCAGAGCGACGAAGGCCTTCACCTTGCGCGAGAGGGTCGTCGACGCCCCGCCCCCCTCGATGGCGGTGGTCTCCACGACTGCGTCCATTGCTCCTCTAACGATTCGATGATCCCGAACGAGTGTAATGCGCCCGCCAGGGAGCAGGGTCCGGCGTGCACGCTTGTCCAATCGGACGCAGACAAATGCGACCGCGCAACCCCCGGTCCACGGGGCACCCCCTCCGTATACTCGGGACTGCTCGCCAGAGTGCCCGGTACGTCTCCGAGCCCGCCCGATGATCGTCGGCACGGGGCCGAGAGGGCCGTCGCCGGAGCATCGTGTCGACGTCGTCATGCGGCGTGCTCCACCATGCGAGAGGGCGGACGGTCCCCGTCTGCCCCACGTCTCGAGAAGGGTCAGTACCAAGTGTCAGAACTGCAATGGGAATCCATTGACGAGAAGGCAGTCGACACGGCGAGGGTTCTCGCCGCGGATGCAGTCGAGAAGGTCGGCAACGGCCATCCCGGAACCGCCATGAGCCTCGCGCCGGCCGCGTACCTCCTGTTCCAGAAGGTCATGCGCCGCGATCCGTCCGATGCCACCTGGATCGGTCGTGACCGCTTCATCCTGTCGGTCGGCCACTCCTCGCTGACGCAGTACGTCCAGTTCTACCTGGGCGGCTACGGACTCGAACTCGACGACCTCAAGGCGTTGCGCACCTGGGGTTCGAAGACCCCGGGCCACCCCGAGTACGGCCACACCGACGGCGTGGAGATCACCACCGGACCCCTTGGCCAGGGTCTCGCCTCCGCCGTGGGCTTCGCCTACGCCTCGCGTTTCGAGCGCGACCTGTTCGATCCGGAGGCTGCCGCGGGCACCTCCCCGTTCGATCACTTCGTCTATGCCATCGCCGGCGATGGCGACCTGCAGGAGGGCGTCACCAGCGAAGCCTCCTCACTCGCCGGCCATCAGAAGCTCGGCAATCTGGTCGTCATCTACGACTCCAACCAGATCTCGATCGAGGACGACACGAACATCGCCTTCACCGAGGACGTCAAGGCGCGCTATGAGGCGTACGACTGGCAGGTCCAGGTCGTCGACTGGAAGAAGACCGGCGAGTACCACGAGGACGTCGCCGAGCTGCACGCCGCGATCGAGGCCGCGAAGAGCGAGACGGACAAGCCGTCACTCATCATCCTGCGCACCATCATCGGCTGGCCCTCGCCGAAGAAGCAGAACACCGGCAAGATCCACGGCTCCGCCCTGGGCGCCGACGAGCTCCGCGGCCTGAAGGAGGTGCTCGGCTTCGACCCCGAGAAGACCTTCGACGTCGCCGACGAGGTCATCCAGCACACCCGCAGGGCCGTCGAGCGCGGCCAGGCGCAGCACGCCGAATGGGACGAGCAGTTCGCCGCCTGGGCGTCGGCGAATCCCGAGAAGAAGGAGCTGCTGGACCGGGTCCTCTCGGGTGAGCTGCCCGAGGGCGTCCAGGAGGCACTCCCCGTCTTCGAGCCGGGCAAGGAGGTCTCGACCCGCGCCGCGTCCGGCAAGGTCATCAACGCCCTCGCCGGGGTGATCCCGGAGCTGTGGGGCGGCTCCGCCGACCTCGCCGAGTCGAACAACACCACGATCGAGGGAGCCGGCTCCTTCGTCCCCTCGGAGTTCTCGACGCACGAGTGGACCGGCACGAAGGGCGGCCGCGTGCTGCACTTCGGCATCCGCGAGCACGCGATGGGCGCGATCCTCAACGGCATCGTGCTCCACGGGAACACCCGTCCCTTCGGCGGCACCTTCTTGATCTTCTCCGACTACATGCGCCCGGCAGTCCGTCTCGCCGCGCTGATGAAGGCGCCGGCGATCTACGTCTGGACCCACGACTCCGTGGCGCTCGGTGAGGACGGCCCGACGCACCAGCCGATCGAGCAGCTGGCGACTCTCCGCGCGATCCCCGGCCTGGACATCGTTCGCCCCGGCGACGCCAACGAGGTCGCCTACGCCTGGAAGACTATCCTCGAGCGCCGCGAGGGACCCGCCGGCCTCGCGCTCACCCGTCAGAACATCCCGGTGTTCGAGCGCGGCGACGGCGACGCGGTGGGCGAAACCTTCGCCTCCGCTGCGAATGTGGCACGAGGCGCCTACATCCTGGCCGAGGCACCGGGCGGCGCCCCGGACGTGATCTTCATCGCGACCGGCTCCGAGGTCCAGATCGCCGTCGAGGCGCGCGAAGCGCTGAAGGGCGAGGGCATCAACGCCCGCGTCGTCTCGGCTCCGTCGCTCGAGTGGTTCGAGGAGCAGGACGCCGAGTACCGCGAGAAGGTCCTCCCCTCCTCCGTGAAGGCCCGCGTCTCGATCGAGGCCGGCCTGAGCCTGGGGTGGCAGAAGTACGTCGGCGACGCCGGCCGCTCCGTCTCGATCGAGCACTTCGGCGCCTCGGCCGACTACAAGACCCTGTTCCGCGAGTTCGGAATCACCACCGAGGCGGCTCTGTCCGCCGCCAAGGAGTCGCTCGCAGCGTCCTGACCCGAAGGCCGCGTCCACCACGGACGCGGCCTTCGCGCTCGGGGCCGCGGCTCCCCCTCACACCACGCACCATCGACGCAGAAGAAGAAGAGACATGACCGAGAACACCCCCACCGCAGACCTCTCCGCCGCCGGAGTCAGCATCTGGCTCGACGACCTCTCCCGCTCGCGTATTTCCACCGGAGGGCTGCAGAAGCTCATCGAGGAGAAGAACGTCGTCGGAGTCACCACGAACCCGACGATCTTCGCCGCTGCCCTGACCAACGGCGAGTCCTACGACGCGCAGGTGCGCGAGCTCGCCGCCGCCGGCACCTCGGTGACCGACGCCGTCTTCGAGATCACCACCGACGACGTCGCCGCGGCGTCCGACATCTTCCGCCCGATCTACGACGCGACCGACGGCTACGACGGCCGTGTCTCGATCGAGGTCGAGCCCGGTCTCGCGCACGACGCCCAGGGCACCATCGAGCAGGCCAAGGCCCTCTGGAAGAAGGTCGACCGCCCGAACGTGATGATTAAGATCCCCGCGACCGTCGAGGGCCTCGAGGCCATCACCGAGGTCATCGGATCCGGCATCTCGGTGAACGTCACGCTGATCTTCTCGCTTGCCCGCTACCGCGCCGTCATCAACGCCTACCTGGCCGGCCTCGAGAAGGCCAAGGACGCCGGCATCGACCTGTCCACCATCCACTCCGTCGCCTCGTTCTTCGTCTCGCGCGTCGACACCGAGATCGACAAGCGCCTCGAGGCCGTCGGCACCGACGAGGCCCGCGCGCTGAAGAGCAAGTCGGGCGTCGCCAACGCGCAGCTCGCGTACGAAGTCTTCGTGGAGGCGTTCGCCACCGAGCGCGCGCTGCTGCTGCAGGAGTCGGGAGCCAACCGCCAGCGCCCCCTGTGGGCCTCGACCGGCGTCAAGTCGACCGATCTCCCCGACACCCTCTACGTGACCGAGCTGGTTGCGGCCGGCGTCGTCAACACGATGCCCGAGAAGACCCTTGAGGCGACCTTCGATCACGGCGAGATCACCGGCGACACCGTCACCGGCTCCTACGCCGACGCGAACGCCGTCCTCGACGCCGTCGCGGCGCAGGGCGTCTCCTACGCCGAGGTCACCGAGCTGCTCGAGAAGGAGGGAGTCGAGAAGTTCATCGTCTCCTGGAACGAGCTGCTCGACACCGTCACCGCCGCGCTCGAGGGCGCGAAGGCGCAGGCCTGATCATGGCCCTCCAGATCCACGTCAGCGGAGACGCCGAAAAGGCCGTCGACCGCGTCGTCCCGGAACTCGTCGCCGACGAGGTCGCGTCCGGCATCACCGCCCAGGTCCCCACGCTGTGGGGCGCCGCGGCGGAGGAGGAGTCGGCCAAGCGCCTCGGTTGGACCGAGTCGACCTCCGTCTCCAGACCGTTGATCCCCGAGATCCTCGCCCTGCGCGAGGAGTTTCAGGCCAAGGGCATCGACCACATCGTCCTCGGCGGGATGGGCGGTTCGTCGCTCGCGCCCGAGGTCATCACGCGCACCGCCGGAGTCGAGCTGACCGTGCTCGACTCGACGGCGCCTGGGCAGGTGCTCGCGGCTCTGAACGACCGGCTCGCCTCGACCGCGGTCGTCATCTCCTCCAAGTCCGGCTCGACCGTCGAGACCGCGAGCCAGAAGAAGGCCTACGAGAAGGCGTTCACCGAGGCGGGCATCGACCCGCTGGAGCGCATCGTCATCGTGACCGACCCCGGCTCGCCGTTGGACTCTTCGTCCCGCGAGGCGGGCTACCGCGTCTTCAACGCCGACCCGAACATCGGCGGGCGTTTCTCGGCGCTCTCCGCGTTCGGACTCGTGCCCTCCGGGCTCGCCGGCGCCGACATCGAGGCCCTCCTCGACGAGGCTGCCGAGGCCTCGCTCGGGCTGGCCGTCGACAGCCCCGAGAACCCGGGTCTGATCCTCGGAGCGGCAATCGCCGCCACCAGCCCGCGCCGCGACAAGCTCGCGATCGTCGCCGACGGGACCGACATCGTCGGGTTCGCCGACTGGGCCGAGCAGCTCATTGCCGAGTCCACCGGCAAGGACGGCACCGGCATCCTCCCCGTCGTCCTCGGTACCCTCGCCCCCGAGCTCTCGGAGGACCTGCCTGACGTACAGGTCGTCCGCCTCGTCGAGGACGCCACCGCGCTGCACCTGTTCCCGCGCGACCGGCACGCGGGCGAGATCCTCCTCTCCGGCTCGCTCGGCGCGCAGATGCTGACCTGGGAGTACGCCGTCGCGGTCGCGGGACGGCTCCTCGGCATCAACCCGTTCGACCAGCCCGACGTCGAATCAGCCAAGGTCGCGACCCGGGCGCTGCTCGAGAAGCGCCCTGAGCCCGAGGCACCCGCGTTCACCGACGCGGGCATCGAGGTCACCGGAAGCAGCAGCGTCACCGAGGGTGTCGCGACCGTCGCCGCGGCGGTGGACCGGCTCCTCGCCCAGCTCGGCGACGGCGGCTACGTCTCGATCCAGGCCTATGTCGACCGCCTCACCCTGCCGCAGCTCGAGGGCGTCCGCGACCTGCTCGCCGCGCAGGCGCAGCGCCCCGTCACCTTCGGATGGGGCCCGCGCTTCCTCCACTCGACTGGGCAGTACCACAAGGGTGGCGCGCCGACGGGCGTGTTCCTGCAGATCACCGAGCGCTCCGACGTGGATCTCGAGATCCCGGAGAGTCCGTTCACCTTCGGCCAGCTGATCCTGGCCCAGGCCGCAGGCGACGCGAGCGTGCTCGCCGAGCATGGCCGGCCGGTGCTCACGCTCACGCTGACCGACCCCGAGGCCGACCTCGAGGCGCTCTTCGAAGCCCTGAACACCTGATCCGCCGGGAACGCCGCTGCCGCGTCTCCGGCGTGCAGCGGCGTGCCCGCGGTCGTCCCCCGTGATCGCTTCCCACGATCACTTCCGGGAACGGCTCCGCGCGCGCCCACTCCTCCCCCTCCTCCTCACCGAGAGCAGTGCGTCGGTCCCACCGGCACACAGAAGGACACTGCACATGTCTGTGGACATCACCCCCGAATTCAACCCGCTGAGGTTGAGCTTCGACCGCCGATTGAACCGGATCGCCGGGCCCAGCGGGCTCGTTATCTTCGGCGTGACCGGCGACCTCTCCCGGAAAAAACTCATGCCCGCGGTGTACGACCTCGCGAACCGCGGTCTCCTGCCGCCCGGCTTCGCCCTCGTCGGGTTCGCCCGGCGCGACTGGGACGACCAGGACTTCGAGCAGGTCGTCCACGACTCAGTGAAGAAGCACGCACGCACCGAGTTCCACGAGGAGGTCTGGGCGCAACTCGCCCAGGGAATCCGCTTCGTGCAGGGCGAGTTCGACGATCCGGAGGCGTTCGCGCGACTGAAGACTACGGTCGACGAACTCGACCGCGAGCGCGGGACGAACGGCAACTTCGCCTTCTACCTCTCGATTCCCCCGAAATCTTTCCCGCAGGTCACCGAACAGCTGCGCAACTCGGGTCTCGCCGAGCAAAAGGACGGCCAGTGGCGCCGCGTCGTCATCGAAAAGCCGTTCGGCAGCGACCTGACGACGGCCCGCGAACTCAACGACGTGGTCGAGTCGGTCTTCCCGCCCGACTCCGTCTTCCGCATCGACCACTACCTCGGCAAGGAGACCGTCCAGAACATCCTGGCGTTGCGCTTCGCCAACATGATGTACGAGCCGCTCTGGAACGCGAACTATGTCGACCACGTTCAGATCACGATGGCCGAGGACATCGGCGTCGGTGGTCGCGCGGGCTACTACGACGGCATCGGAGCGGCGCGCGACGTCATCCAGAACCACCTGCTCCAGCTGCTCGCGCTCACCGCGATGGAGGAGCCGATCTCGTTCGATGCGGCCGACCTCCGCGCCGAGAAGGAGAAAGTGCTTGCGGCCGTGCGCCTGCCCGCCGATCTGTCGACAGCGACCGCTCGCGGGCAGTACGCCGGCGGTTGGCAGGGCGGAGAGAAGGTCCTCGGCTTCCTCGAGGAGGACGGCATGAGCCCCACGTCGACCACCGAGACCTACGCCGCCATGCGCCTGGATATCGGCACCCGCCGCTGGGCCGGCGTCCCGTTCTACCTGCGCGCCGGCAAGCGCCTCGGTCGTCGAGTAACGGAAATCGCCGTCGTGTTCAAGCGCGCGCCGCAGCAGCTCTTCGCTGAGAGCCAGACCACCTCGCTGGGCCAGAACGCGCTCGTCATCCGGGTACAGCCCGACGAAGGGGTCACCATGCGCTTCGGCTCCAAGGTGCCCGGCGCCGGGATGCAGGTGCGCGATGTGACGATGGACTTCGGTTACGGCCACGCCTTCACCGAGGCCAGCCCCGAGGCCTACGAGCGCCTCATCCTCGACGTCCTGCTGGGAGAGCCGCCGCTCTTCCCGCGGCACGAGGAAGTCGAGCTGTCCTGGAAGATCCTCGACCCGATCGAGGAGTTCTGGAGCACGCAGGGCCAGCCCGAGCAGTACCGCCCCGGAACCTGGGGCCCCGATTCCGCCGACGAGCTCCTCGCCCGCGACGGCCGCACCTGGAGGCGTCCATGATCGTCGATCTGCCCGACACCACGACGAGCGAGGTCTCGAAGACCCTCGTCAAGATCCGTGAGGAGGGCGGCGCCGTCGCCCTCGGCCGCGTGCTGACCCTCATCATCGCCACCTCCCGGGGTCACGAGGAGGAGGCCATCGAGGCCGCCAACGACGCGTCCCGCGAGCATCCCATGCGCGTCATCGTGGTCTCCAAGGACGACGGCACCACGACGGTGCCGGTCGACGCGACCGCCCGAGTCGACGCGCAGATCCGGGTCGGAGGCGACGCCGGAGCGAGCGAGGTGGTGGTCCTTCGCCCCTACGGCGATGCGGCGGTGGATGAGGAGAGCCTCGTCACGGGCCTGCTCCTGCCCGACGCTCCCGTCGTCGCCTGGTGGCCGAACAGCGCGCCCGGGAACGCCTCCGCGTCGCCGATCGGCCGCATCGCGACCCGGCGCATCACCGACGCCTCGGCCCAGTCGAACCCGGCGGAGGCGTTGCACCACCTCGCCTCCACCTACGCGCCCGGCGACACCGACTTCGCCTGGACCCGCCTCACCCTCTGGCGCGCTCAGCTCGCCGCCGTGCTGGACCAGCCGCCGTACGAGCCGATCACCGCCGTCCAGGTCTCGGGCGCGCCCGACTCCCCCTCGACGATCCTGCTCGCCGCCTGGCTACAGCTCGAACTCGGCATCCCGGTCGACCACGAGCTCACGATCAGCGCGACCGGGTCCAGCGGGATCCACGGCGTGCGGCTGATCCGCGACTCCGGAGTCATCGAGCTCGAGCGCTCCGTCCCCGATATCGCAACGCTCACGCAGCCCGAGCAGCCGGTACACGACATCTCGCTCCCGCGCCGCAGCCTCCGCGACTGTCTGGCGGAGGAGCTGCGCCGCCTCGATCCGGATGACCTGTACGGTGAAGTGATCTCGCGCGGGGTCGACATGCTCACCGAGAAGGCCGAGGCCCGCAGCGCCTCCTGAGGTGTGAGCGCCTGTCCCGGGCGCCCCACCTCAGAACTTCCCGACACCGGAGCCGAACCCCGCCGCTCGGCACCCGAACCCGAAGGAGATCCCCAGATGACCACCGAACGCCGCGTGCTGGTCCATCGCGACAAGCAGACCCTCGCCGGCTCGGTCGCCGCGCGGTTCCTGACCAAGACGATCGACATCCTCGACGAACTGGGGTCGGCGAACGTGGTGCTCACCGGAGGGAGCATGGGGGCCGCGACACTCGCGGAGATCGCCTCCTCCTCCGCCGCAGGTAACGTCGACTGGTCGCGTGTGCACTTCTGGTGGGGCGATGAGCGCTGGGTGCCGCGGGGACACGAGGATCGCAACGACGTCCAGGCCGGAGATCTGTTCCGTGTCCTGGACGTGCCAGCGGCGAACGTGCACTCGTACCCCGCATCGGACGAGGGCCTCGACCTCGACGGGGCCGCCGCCGCTTACGATGCGCAGCTGCGGGAGCACGCCTCCGAGGGCCGCGAGTACCCGCGGTTCGACATCACCTTCCTCGGCGTCGGACCGGACGGACATATCGCCTCGCTCTTCCCCGAGCGCTCCGCGATCCGCTCGAGAACTCCGGGCGTTCTCGCGGTCCGCAACTCCCCCAAGCCGCCGCCCGAGCGCCTGACGCTCACACTGCCGCTGATCAACCAGTCGGACCGCATCTGGATGGTCCTCGCCGGCGCCGACAAGGCCTCGGCCCTCGGACTCGCGCTCGCGGGTGCCAGTACCAACGAGGTCCCGGCGTCGGGTGCGTTCGGGCGCAAGCGCACGGTCTTCTTCGTCGACCAGGAGGCCGCGGCCGAGGTCCCGGAGTCGCTGATCGCCCCCAGCTACTGAGGCTCGCAGACGCCGGAAGGTCCGTCCCCGAGGGGGCGGGCCTTCCGGCGTTCTCCCGTCCGAGAGGATCAGGAGGGGGTGGCGGTTCCCCGGCGAGCACGCAGCTGCTGCAAGGCCTCCTCGAGGAGCTGCGCCGCCTCGGCCTCGGTCCGGCGCTCCTTCACGTAGGCGAGGTGCGTCTTGTACGGCTCGGCCTTCGCGACCTGGGGCGGGTTCGCCCGGTCACGGCCCGCGGGGAGACCGGACTGCGGGGAGTCGATCACCTCGGGGATCTCGTCATCGGGGAGCGCCGCCGAGAAGTGGCGCACCGTCTCGTTGCCGAGAGCGTCCCAGTAGGAGACCGCGACGCGTTCCGCGTGGAAGCCCCGGTCCTGCTCGCCCATCGGTCCTGCGCCGACGCGCGAACCGCGGATTGCACTGCCGCCTGATGCCATTGCGAGTACCCCTATGCTCCGGTGGTGAACTTGGTGATGAGGCCGAGCACCACGATGCACGCCAGCCAGATGAGCCCGAGAATCACAGTGATGCGGTTCAGGTTGCGCTCGGCGACGCCCGAGGCACCGAGGTTGGAGGTGACTCCGCCCCCGAACATGTCGGACAGACCGCCGCCGCGCCCCTTGTGGAGCAGGATCAGCATGGTGAGCAGAAGGCTCGTGATGCCCAGGATGACCTGGAGCACGACCTGGAGGATGTCCACGCGGTACCTTTCGAAGTTCTTGCGCCTTGCGCGCCCCGACGAGTATAACGGCGCCTGCGAATCGCCGAGGAATGCGTAGCCTCGTGTTCCCGCGGACGGATATGGGCGGGCCTCCGACAAGCCGCGCGCAGCCGTGCAAGGCGAACCGGTGATCCGCGGTCCAGCGGATCGACGGAGCCGAGCGTCGCACGCTCTCCGCAACGCACCCCGCCATCGAGCCGACCGCGCCACGCCGCGCAGGGAGCGGTGTGGACGAGGAAAGGGCGGGCCCCACGGGCCCGCCCTTTCCTCGCACCAGCTCAGACCCCGACGTGGTTCCGGAATCGTGCGATCGCGGCGAACTCGTCGACCTGGAGGCTGGCGCCTCCGACGAGCGCTCCATCGACATCGGGCTCGCGCATGAAGCCGGCGATGTTGCCGGACTTCACGGACCCGCCGTAGAGGATGCGGGTCTTCGCCGCGGTGTCCGCGCCGAGGACATCGGCGACTACCGCGCGCAGGGCCTTGCAGACCTGCTGCGCCTGCTCGGGCGTCGCCGCCTGGCCGGAGCCGATGGCCCAGACCGGCTCGTACGCGACGACCAGGTCAGCGTCCGTCGGGAGGCCGGTGAGGGCCTCCTTCAGCTGCGCGACCGGCACGGCCGAGGGGCCGTGCTTCTCGAGGTCCTCCGCGGTCTCGCCGACGCAGATGATCGGGGCGACGCCGTGCTTGACCGCTGCGGCCGACTTGGCTGCGATGTCCGCATCCGTCTCGCCGTGGAGCGTGCGCCGCTCCGAGTGGCCGACGATCACGTAGTCGCAGTCCAGCTGCTTCAAGAACTGGCCCGAGATCTCCCCGGTGTAGGCACCGCTGTCGAACTTCGAGACGTCTTGCGCACCGTACGTGAGCGGCAGGGCGTCCGAGTCGATGAGGATCTGCACCGGCCGGAGGTCGGTGAAGGGCGGAAACACCGCGACCTCGACGCCGTCGAAGTCGTGGTTGGCGTCCTTGAGGCTCCACGCCAGCTTCTGCACGAAGGCAATGGCCTGGAGGTGGTCCAGATTCATCTTCCAGTTGCCGGCGATGAGCGGGGTGCGGGCGGTGGTGTCTACCATCCGAGGACCTCCAATCCGGGGAGGCGCTTGCCTTCGAGGAATTCGAGGCTCGCTCCACCTCCCGTTGAGATGTGGCCGAACTGGTCGTCCTCGAAGCCGAGGGCCCGGACGGCGGCGGCGGAGTCGCCGCCACCGACGACGCTGAGTCCGTCGACCTCGGTGAGCGCCTGCGCGACGGTCTTCGTGCCGGCCGCGAACGGCTCCAGCTCGAAGACGCCCATCGGTCCGTTCCAGAACACCGTCGTGGACGCTGCAATGACCTCGGCGAAGCGCTTCGCCGTGTCCGGTCCGATGTCGAGGCCGAGGCCCTTGTCACCGAACGCGGTGTCCTCGATCGCATCGGCCGCAGTGACCTCGTGCTCGGCGTCGGCGCCGAACCTTGAGGCCACCACGATGTCGGTGGGCAGCACGATCTCGACCCCCAGCTCCTTCGCCCTCGCAAGGTAGCCGAGCACGGTGTCGACCTGGTCCGCCTCGAGCAGGCTCGCGCCGACCTCGTGGCCCTGGGCCTTGAGGAAGGTGAAGAGCATCCCGCCACCGATGAGGATCGAGTCGACCTTCGGCAGCAGGTGCTCGATCACGCCGAGCTTGTCCGACACCTTCGAGCCGCCGAGAACGACGGAATAGGGGCGCTCGGGCTTCTCGGTCAGACGCTCCAGCACCTTCAACTCGGCCGCGATCAGCGTGCCCGCAGCACTGGGGAGCAGCTGAGCGAGCTCGTAGACGCTGGCCTGCTTGCGGTGGACGACTCCGAAGCCGTCGGAGACGAAGGCGTCGCCGTAGGCGGCGAGCTTCTCGGCGAAGGCACGGCGCTCCGCCTCGTCCTTGCTCGTCTCCCCGGGGTTGAACCGCAGATTCTCGAGGACGACGACCTGGCCGTCCTCGAGGGCGTCGACGGCGGCCGAAGCGGCCTCGCCGACGGTGTCGTCTGCGAAGGACACTGGAGCATCGAGCAGCTCGCCGAGGCGGGCGGCGACGGGAGCGAGACTGTACTTCGCCTCGGGCGTCCCCTCGGGGCGCCCAAGGTGGCTCACGACCACGACTCGGGCACCCTCGGAGACCAGACGCTGGAGCGTGGGGACCGACGCACGCACGCGACCGTCGTCCGTGATCGTCGCGTCCCTCAGGGGGACGTTCAGATCGCAGCGGACGACGACGCGCTTGCCTGCGAGGGAACCCAGTGAGTCCAGAGTGCGGAACGTCACTGCGCGCAGCCCCTAGAGCTTGCCGGCGACGAACTCGGCGACGTCGACGAGACGGTTGGAGTAGCCCCACTCGTTGTCGTACCAGGAGGCGACCTTGACCTGGTTGCCAATCACTTTGGTGAGACCCGAATCGAAGATCGAGGAGTGCGGGTCGGTCACGATGTCACTCGACACGATCGGGTCCTCGGTGTACTTCAGGATGCCCTTGAGGTCGCCCTCGGAGGCCGCCTTGTACGCCGCGTTGATCTCCTCGACGGTGGCGGGGGTGGTCAGCTCAACGGTGAGGTCGGTGATCGAGCCGGTCGGGACCGGGACACGCAGGGCGTAGCCGTCGAGCTTGCCGACGAGCTCCGGGATGACCAGGCCGAGAGCCTTGGCGGCACCGGTCGAGGTCGGGATGATGTTGAGCGCGGCGGCGCGTGCGCGACGCAGGTCGCTGTGCGGGCCGTCCTGCAGGTTCTGATCCGCGGTGTACGCGTGGACCGTGGTCATCAGCCCTCGCTCGATGCCGAAGGTGTCGAGCAGAACCTTGGCGAGCGGCGCGAGGCAGTTCGTCGTGCAGGACGCGTTCGAAATGATGTCGTGCGTCGCCGGGTCGTAGGTGTTCTCGTTCACACCGAGGACCAGGGTCGCGACGTCACTGCCGGTGGCGGGAGCGGAGACGATGACCTTCTTGGCACCCGCGGTAATGTGCTTGCGCGCATCCTCCGACTTGGTGAAGCGGCCGGTCGACTCGATGACGACGTCCACTCCCAGCTCACCCCAGGGGAGGTTCGCGGGGTCGCGCTCCTCAAGGACGATGATCGGCCGACCGTTGACGACGATGCGGTCGCCGTCGAGCTCGACGGTCGCGTCGAGACGGCCCGTGATGGAGTCGTATTTCAGGAGGTGCGCGAGGGCCTTGTTGTCGGTGAGGTCGTTGACCGCGACGATCTCGAGGTCGCTGCCCTTGGCGAGGGCCGCGCGGAAGAAGTTACGACCGATACGGCCAAAGCCATTGATGCCGATCTTGACGGACACAGATATCTCCTGATGAGGACAGGCACCTCGACGGTGCAGTGGAGGGGTGGAAGCCGGCGACAGGGCGTCCCGGGCGCGGGGCCCGGGACGCCGAGATCGCTACGACAGTAGCAGCAGACCCGACGTCCGCTCGCGAGCCTTCTCGAAGCGCGCGGACACGTCGGCCCAGTTCACAATGTTCCAGAATGCCGCGACGTAGTCGGCCTTTACATTGACGTAGTCGAGGTAGAAGGCGTGCTCCCACATGTCGAGCAGGAGGACCGGGACGGTCGCCGCGGCGAGGTTGCCCTGGTGGTCGTAGAGCTGCTCGATGAGGAGCTTCTCGCCGAGCGAGTCCCAAGCGAGGATCGACCAGCCGGAGCCCTGGATGCCGAGGGCCGACGCGGTGAAGTGGGCGCGGAACTTATCGAACGAGCCGAAGTTGTCGTCGATTGCCGCGGCGAGCTCGCCGACGGGCTTGTCGCCGCCGTCCGGCGAGAGGTTGTTCCAGAACACGGTGTGGTTCACGTGACCGGCGAGGTTGAAGGCCAGGTCCTTCTGGAGCTTGTTCACGTTCGCGAGGTTCTCGCTGTCGCGAGCCTCCTGCAGCGCGGCGAGAGCGGTGTTCGCCCCGGTCACGTACGTCGCGTGGTGCTTGTCGTGGTGGAGCTCCATGATCCGCCCACTGATGTTCGGCTCGAGGGCCGAGTAGTCGTAGGGCAGTTCGGCGAGCGTGTAGTCAGCCATGTGCGATCTCCTGTTCGTGGTCGTCGCTCCCGTGCGACCCGTCGGCGTCTCGGCGTCTTCCGCACGGCGGAGGAAGAGGGCCGGGAGTGTCCTGAGCGACCCGATCAGTCTAGCGAGAGGCCCCCACGGCGTTCGGAGGGCTTGTGCTGTTCGACCAGGCGACACTCAGCGTTCGCCTGGCGACGCTGGCCCGCCCGCCGGGTCTACAGGTCCTGCAGTTCGGCGGGAAGGTTCGCGTCGGTGCCCGGGATATCAAGATCGGAGGCGCGCTTGTCGGCCATCGCGAGCAGTCGGCGAATCCGACCGGCCACGGCGTCCTTGGTCATCGGCGGGTCGGCGTGGTGACCGAGCTCGTCCAGGCTCGCGTCGCGGTGGGCCAGGCGCAGGCGTCCGGCATAGCGGAGGTGCTCGGGGATGTCGTCGCCGAGGATCTCCATCGCGCGCTCCACTCGCGCGCACGCGGCAACGGCGGCCTGGGCGGAGCGGCGCAGGTTGGCGTCGTCGAAGTTGACGAGCCGATTCGCGGTCGCGCGGACCTCGCGGCGCTGGCGCAGCTCCTCCCAGCTCGCGACGGTCGCGGTCGCGCCCATCAGGGTGAGCATCGCGCTGATGCTCTCGCCGTCGCGGATGACGACGCGGTGCACGCCGCGGACTTCGCGGGACTTGGCCTGGACGCCGAGGCGTCCCGCCGCTCCGACGATCGCCATCGCCGCTTCATTGCCCGGGCAGACGACCTCGAGCGCGGCAGAGCGGCCGGGGTCGGTCAGCGAGCCCTGCGCGAGGAAGGCGCCGCGCCACAGAGCGGCGAGTTCCTCACGGGAGCCGGTGGTCAGGCGATTCGGCAGGCCGCGGACGGGGCGGCCGCGCTGGTCGAGCAGGCCGGTCTGCCGGGCGAGGGTGTCCCCGCCGTCGACGACGCGCACGAGCCAGCTCGTAGTGCGGCGCGAGCCGCCGGCCGAGACGATGCTGCCCTCGCTGCGGACGCCGTAGAGTTCGGCGAGGTCGCGGCGCACGCGGGTCGCGAGCGGGGCGGAGTCGAGCTCGACCTCGACCGCGAGGCGGTGGGAAATGATGTGCAGTCCTCCGCAGAAGCGGAGGATGGTCGCCAGTTCGGCGGCTCGGACGGTGTTCTTGCGCGAGACGATCGCAACCAGTTCGCCCTTGACGTCTGCGGTGAGGGCCACGGAGTCTTCCTTACGTCGGGTGCGCGGCTGAGCGCGCGGGGATCATTCTCGGCCGAGGTCGCGGTGCGCCACGTTGACGGCGACGCCGGGCAGTTCAGCCAGCCGAGCCGCGACACGGCCGGCGACCGCGACGGAGCGGTGCTTGCCTCCTGTGCAGCCGATGGCGATGGTCGCGTGGCGCTTGTTCTCGCGCTGGTAGCCGTCGAGCACGGGGCGCAGAGCCCGGGAGTAGGAGTCGATGAACTCCTCGGCGCCCTGCTGGGCCAGCACGTAGTCTCTCACCTCTTCGTCGAGACCCGTATGCGGACGCAGCTCCGGAATCCAGTACGGGTTCGGCAGGAACCGTGCGTCGGCGACCATGTCGGCGTCGGTCGGCAGTCCGTACTTGAAGCCGAAGCTCATCACCGTGACCTGTAGACCGGCGCGGCCGGCCTCGGCGAAGCGCTCCGTGATGCTGGTGGCGAGCTGGTGGATGTTGAGATCCGAGGTGTCGATGACGATATCTGCCGACTCCCGCAGTTGGGCCAGGCGCGTGCGCTCGGCGGAGATGCCGTCCAGGAGCGTGCCCCGGCCCTGCAGCGGGTGCGGCCGGCGTACCTGCTCGAAGCGGCGGACCAGGGCGGCGTCGGTCGCCTCCAGGAACACCACCCGCAGGTCGACTCCGGCGCGCAGCTCGCGGATGATGTCGCCCAGGTCCTCGAAGAAGTCGCGTCCGCGGACATCGACGACCGCGGCGATCTTCGGCAGCGTGTCCCCCGCCCGCTGGGCGAGGTCGACGAGCGGCCGCAGCATCTGCGGCGGCAGATTGTCGACGACGTACCAGCCGAGGTCCTCCAGCGCGTTCGCGGCTGTGGACCGGCCCGCTCCGGACATCCCCGTGACGATCAGCACGTCTTGCTGCTCGCTCTCCGTGCTCATGCGCTCTCCGTGCTCGTGTCTGCTCGTGTCCTCGGTGCCGGGCACCGGCCCGCTCTCCCCGGAGGACGGGCCTCCAGCCTAGGGCGTGCCCCCTGCGGCGGACCCGTCCGGGTGTAGGTGTGCGTGGATCGCGCCCGCCAGAGTCGGGCCGATGCCGGTGACCTCGGCGATCTCGCTCTCGCCCGCCTCGCGCAGTCGCGCGACGGAGCCGAAGTGCTTGAGCAGCTCGCGCACGCGCGTGCTGCCGAGCCCGGGCACCTCGGCGAGCTGCGACGAGATGTCGCGCTTGCGTCGCGTGCGCTGGTGCGTGATCGCGAAGCGGTGGGCCTCGTCGCGAATCCGCTGAAAGAGGAAGAGAGCGTCACTATTGCGCGGCAGGATCACGGGGAAGTCGGAGTCGGGCAGCCAGATCTCCTCGAGGCGCTTGGCGATCCCGCACAGGGTGATGCCCGTCACCCCCGACTCGTTCAGCGCACGCTGGGCGGCCGCGACCTGGGGCTGACCGCCGTCGACGATCAGCAGCTGCGGCGGGTAGGAGAACTTGCGCCGCTTGGCCTCGCCCGTCTCCGGGTCGATCGCCGCGGGCTCGACCGGCTCGCGCAGGTAGGCGAGGCGGCGGGTGAGCACCTGGTGCAGCGACTCCGTGTCATCGGTGGACTCGGCGATGGAGAAGCGACGGTACTGGTCCTTGCGAGCGAGCCCGTCCTCGAAGACCACCATCGAGGCGACGATGTTGGTGCCGCTGAGGTGGGAGACGTCGTAGCACTCCATCCGCAGCGGCGCCTCACTCATTCCCAGGGCGTCGCGGATGTCCTCGAGCGCCTGCGTGCGCGCGGTGAAATCGGCCGAGCGGCGGGTCTTATAGAGCATCAGCGAGTGCTTCGCGTTCTGCGTCGCCGTCTCGAGCAGAGCCGCCTTATCACCGCGCTGAGCCGCTCGGAGGCGGACATTCGTACCGCGCAGACCGCTCAGCCACTCCTCGAGCGCCTCGGTGTCCTCCGGCAGCTCCGGCACGACGACCTCCCGGGGCGGGATGTCGCCGGTCTCGTACGCGGCCTGAAGAGCCGTGTCGACGAGCTCCGCCGTGCTCATGTCGAGCTCCTTGTCGACGACCCAGCCGCGCTCACCGCGAATGCGGCCCCCGCGGACGCGGAACTGCTGCACGGAGGCGGCGAGTTCGTCGTGCACGATCGCATAGAGATCGACATCGACGTTGTCTCTGAGCACGACCGCGCTCTTGGCCAGGACCGCGTCGAGGGCGGCAGCCTGGTCGCGCAGCTTGCCCGCTCGCTCGTACTCCATCGCGCTGGCGGCCTCGCGCATCTCCTTCTCGAGTTCGCCGATCATCCGCCGGTCATGACTGCCCATGAAGGCGACGAAACGATCGACCATCTCGCGGTGCTCCGCAAAGGTGACCCGGTGCGAGCAGGGCCCGCCGCAGCGTCCGATCTGCGACGCGAAGCAGGGTTTACCGCTCTGCATCGCGCGCTTGTAGGTGGAGTCGTTGCAGGTCCTGATCGGGAACGCCTTGATCATCAGGTCGATCGTCTCGTGGATCGCCCAGATCTTCGGGTAGGGCCCGAAGTAGCGGGCCTTGCGAATTTTCGCGTTGCGCGTGACCATCACTCTCGGCGCCTCGTCGCCGAGCGTCACCGCCATATAGGGGTACGACTTGTCGTCGCGGAACTTGACGTTGAAGGGCGGGTCGAACTCGTTGATCCAGGTGAATTCGAGCTGGAGTGCCTCGACGTCGGTCCCCACGACGGTCCACTCGACTCCCGAGGCCGAGGTGACCATCCGCCGAGTTCGCTCGTGCAGGCTCGGGAGTGGCGCGAAGTAGTTGCTCAGCCGAGCGCGGAGGTTCTTGGCCTTGCCCACGTAGAGCACCCGACCCCGGGCGTCCGTGAAGCGGTACACGCCCGGGAGGGTCGGGATCTCGCCCGGCTTCGGCCGGAAGTCGACTGTCTGCGTCATGCCTCTCGCTCGCGTCAGCCGAGGATCTCGGCGAGGAACATGCCCGTGTGGCTTCCCTCGGCCTTCGCGACATGCTCGGGCGTGCCCACGGCCACCACCTGGCCGCCGCCCGCTCCGCCCTCGGGGCCCATGTCGATCAGCCAATCGGCCGACTTGATCACGTCGAGGTTGTGCTCGATGGTGATGACCGTGTTGCCCTTGTCGACCAGGCCGTTGAGCACCATCAGGAGCTTGCGGACGTCCTCGAAGTGCAGGCCCGTGGTCGGCTCGTCGAGCACGTAGACGCTGCGGCCGTTCGAGCGGCGCTGGAGCTCGGTGGCGAGCTTCACGCGCTGCGCCTCGCCGCCGGAGAGCGTGGTCGCGCTCTGACCGAGGCGGACGTAACCGAGGCCCACCTCGACCAGTGTCCGGAGGAAGCGGTGGATCGCCGTGATCGGCTCGAAGAAGTCGGCGGCCTCGGCGATCGGCATGTCGAGTACCTCGGCGATGTTCTTGCCCTTGTAGTGCACGGTGAGGGTGTCGCGGTTGTAGCGCGCTCCCCCGCAGACCTCGCACGCGACATAGACGTCGGGAAGGAAGTTCATCTCGATCTTGATCGTGCCGTCGCCCGAGCAGGCCTCGCAGCGTCCGCCCTTGACATTGAAGCTGAACCGGCCGGGCAGATAGCCGCGTGCCTTGGCCTCCGTCGTCTCTGCGAAGAGATTGCGGATGCGATCGAACACCCCGGTGTAGGTGGCGGGGTTCGAGCGCGGCGTGCGGCCGATCGGGTTCTGGTCGACGTGCACGACCTTGTCGAGGTTCTCGAGGCCGGTGACGCGGGTGTGCTTGCCCGGTACTTTCCGGGCTCCATTGAGCTGGTTGGCGAGCACTCGATACAGGATGTCGTTGACCAGGGTGCTCTTGCCCGATCCTGAGACTCCGGTGACCGCGACGAACGTGCCGAGCGGGAACTCCGCATCGACTTTGCGCAGGTTGTTGGCGTTCGCCCCGACGACCTTGATCATCCGCTTGCGGTCGATCTTGCGGCGCTTCTTCGGAACCTCGATCGCCTTGCGGCCGGACACGTAGTCGCCGGTGAGCGAGTGGGTGTTCTGGAGTAGGGATTCGTAGGAGCCGGAGTGCACGACCCTGCCGCCGTTGACCCCTGCACCCGGGCCGATGTCGACGATCCAGTCGGCGGTGCGGATCGTGTCCTCGTCGTGCTCGACCACGATCAGAGTGTTGCCGAGATCGCGCAGCTTGATGAGCGTGTCGATGAGGCGGCGGTTGTCGCGCTGATGGAGGCCGATGCTCGGCTCGTCGAGCACGTAGAGCACACCGGTGAGCCCGGAGCCGATCTGGGTCGCGAGCCGGATCCGCTGCGCCTCACCGCCGGACAGGGAGGCAGCGGCGCGCGAGAGGTTGAGGTAGTTCAGCCCGACTTCGATGAGGAAGTCGATGCGCGCCCGGATCTCGCGGAGCACCTGCGCGGCAATGTGCGCCTCGCGGTCGGTGAGCTCAAGCCTGCTCATGAAGTCCTGGGCGTCGCCCAGACTGAGGTCGGCCACATCGGCGATGCTCGCGCCGTGCACGAGCACGGCGAGCACCTCGGGCTTGAGGCGTGAGCCCTTGCACACGGGGCAGGGCACCTCACGGAGGAACTCGGCCCAGCGGGTGCGCTGGACGTCGGTCTCGGCCTGAACGAACTGGCGCTCGATGTAGGGCACGACGCCCTCGAAGCCGGAGGTGTAGCTCATTTCGCGGCCGTAGCGGTTCTTCCACTTGACCTTGACCTCGAAGTTGTCGCCGTGGAGGACGGCCTGCTGCACCTCGGTGCTGAGGCGCTTCCACGGGGTGGTCAGCGCGAAGCCCAGGTCGCGCGCCAGGCCGTCGAGCAGCTTCTCGTAGTACTGGAAGAGGCCCTTGCCCTGGGTGGTCCAGGGAATGATGACGCCCTCGGCGATGCTGAGGTCGGGGTCGCCGAGCAGCAGTTCGTCGTCGACCGACATCCGCGTGCCGAGGCCGGAGCACTCGGGGCAGGCTCCGAACGGCGCGTTGAAGGAAAAGGTGCGCGGCTCGATCTCGGTGAGCGAGATCGGGTGATTGTTCGGGCAGGACAGCTTCTCGGAGTAGGTGGTCCACGCGCCCTCGCCCTCACCGTCGACGAAGTTGATCTGGACGATGCCGTCGGTGAGCCGCAGAGCCGTCTCGAGAGAGTCGGTGAGGCGTCCGAGGATGTCGGGGCCGGCGACGAGCCGGTCGACGACGACCGAGATGTCGTGCTTATACTGCTTCTTGAGCACGGGCGGCTCACTCAGCTGGATGAGCTTCCCGTCGACCATCGCACGCGAATAGCCGCCCGCGGTCAGCTCCTTGAAGAGGTCGACGAACTCGCCCTTCTTCTGCGAGACGACAGGGCTGAGGATCTGGTAGCGAGTGCCGGACTCGAGTTCCATCAGCTGGTCGGCGATCTGCTGAACAGTCTGCGCCGAGATCTGCTCGCTGCAGATCGGGCAGTGCGGAATTCCGATGCGGGCCCAGAGCAGACGCATGTAGTCGAAGATCTCGGTGATCGTGCCGACGGTCGAGCGCGGGTTGCGGTTCGTCGACTTCTGGTCGATCGAGACGGCGGGGCTGAGGCCCTCGATGAAATCGACGTCTGGTCGGTCCACCTGTCCGAGGAACTGGCGGGCGTAGGCGGAGAGCGACTCGACGTAGCGCCGCTGGCCCTCGGCGAAGATCGTGTCGAAGGCGAGGGACGACTTGCCGGAGCCCGACAGACCGGTGAACACCACCATCGAGTCGCGGGGGATCTCGAGGTCGACGTTCTGCAGGTTGTGCACCCGCGCGCCGCTCACCACCAGCTTCGACGTCGACTCGTCGAGCGAGGAGACGAAGCGGTGGAAGGAGGGAGAGGGGGTGGAGGAGGGGTCCGTAACGGCGTTCAGGATCGACACTCCGAAAGTGTATGCGGAGCCACCGACATCGCCCGAGGCGTTCGCTGGGCGCTGATCCGCCGGTCCCTCCCCTTGCCGATCAGCGCTCTCGATCACGACAGGTGGCCGGCCTTCTCCATCTGCCGCAGCTCGCGCTTGAGCTCCTGGACCTCGTCGCGCAGCCGGGCCGCAAGCTCGAACTTGAGCTCGCCCGCCGCCTGGAGCATCTGACCATTGAGGTCCGCAATGATCGCCTCCAGGTCGTTGCCGCCGTTGGCCGCGAGTCCCTGCCGGCGCAGGTTGGGCGTAGGACTCTTCTTCTTGGAGTCGCGGCCGGCGAGCAGCTTGGCGGTATCGGCCCCCTCACGGGCGAGGGCGTCGGTGATGTCGGCGATCTTCTTGCGCAGCGGCGTCGGGTCGATGCCGTGGTCGAGGTTGTAGGCGACCTGCTTCTCGCGCCGGCGGTCGGTCTCGTCGATCGCGAGCCGCATCGAGTCGGTCACCTTATCGGCGTACATGTGCACCTCGCCCGAGACGTTGCGGGCAGCGCGGCCGATGGTCTGGATGAGCGACGTCGACGAGCGGAGGAAGCCCTCCTTGTCGGCGTCGAGGATCGCCACGAGCGACACCTCGGGAAGGTCGAGACCCTCGCGCAGCAGATTGATGCCGACGAGGACGTCGTACACCCCGGCGCGCAACTCCGAGAGGAGCTCGACTCGGCGCAACGTGTCGACGTCCGAGTGCAGGTACCGCACGCGAACGCCGGCCTCGGTGAGGAAGTCGGTCAGCTCCTCCGCCATGCGCTTGGTCAGCGTCGTGACGAGCACCCGCTCATCGCGCTCGGTGCGACGCGTGATCTCCTCGAGCAGGTCGTCGATCTGGCCCTTGGTCGGCTTGACAACGATCTCGGGATCGATCAGTCCGGTGGGGCGGATGATCTGCTCGACGATGCCGTCGGCGATCCCCATCTCGTAGCGACCGGGGGTCGCCGAGAGGTAGACCGTCTGGCCGACGCGAGACGTGAACTCCTCCCACTTCAGCGGGCGGTTGTCCATCGCCGAGGGCAGACGGAAGCCGTGCTCGACGAGGGTGCGCTTGCGAGAGGCGTCGCCCTCGTACATCGCGCCGATCTGCGGCACAGTGACGTGCGACTCGTCGATCACGACAAGGAAGTCGTCCGGGAAGTAGTCGAGCAGACAGTGCGGGGCCTCGCCCGACTCGCGGCCGTCGATGTGCCGGGAGTAGTTCTCGATGCCCGAGCAGAAGCCGATCTGCTGCATCATCTCGAGGTCGAAGGTGGTGCGCATCCGCAGCCTCTGAGCCTCGAGGAGCTTGTTCTGCTTCTCGAGGTCGGCCAGACGTACCTCGAGCTCCTGCTGAATAGTGTCGATCGCCCGATGCATGACGTCCTGGCTGGCGACATAGTGCGAGCCGGGGAACACCGAGACCGACTCGAGCTTACGGACGATGTCGCCGGTGAGCGGATGCAGTGTGTACAGAGCCTCGATCTCGTCGCCGAACATCTCGATCCGGATCGCGAGTTCCTCGTACATGGGGATGATCTCGATCGTGTCGCCCCGCACCCGGAAGGTTCCCCTGGCGAAGTCGACGTCGTTCCTGGCGTACTGCATCGAGACAAACTTGCGGATGAGGCGGTCGCGGTCCACGCGCTGGCCCACCTGGAGCGCCACCATCGCCTCGAGGTACTGCTCGGGCTGGCCAAGGCCGTAAATGCAGGAGACGGTGGAGACGACGATCACGTCCCGGCGGCTCAGGAGCGAATTGGTGGTGGAGTGCCGCAACCGCTCGACCTCGGCGTTGACCGAGCTGTCCTTCTCGATGAAGGTGTCGGTCTGCGGGACGTAGGCCTCGGGCTGGTAATAGTCGTAATACGAGACGAAATACTCGACCGCATTGTTCGGGAAGAGTTCGCGGAACTCGTTGGCCAGCTGCGCGGCGAGCGTTTTATTGTGCGCGAGAACGAGAGTGGGACGCTGCACGGCCTCGACGAGCCACGCGGTGGTGGCCGACTTGCCGGTTCCGGTGGCGCCGAGCAGCACGACATCGGTCTCGCCGGCGTTGATCCGAGCGCTCAGGTCGGCGATGGCGGCGGGCTGATCACCGCTCGGCTTGTACTCGCTGACGACCTCGAACGGGTGCACGGCACGGGTTGGCTCCATGATCCGAAGCGTAGCCGTGACCACCGACACCGGGCTCGTCCTGCGCTGGGGGCGAACGCGAGTGCGCGCGTCCGGGACGCCGCCAGTTCGATTTGCAGGGGATACAGGCTCCGCGACGGCGCACAAGCGGAGGAGAGCGCTCCACGCGCGGGAAGACCTGCACATCGCACGCCTTCCTGCAGATCGGACGGCGGCCCGGCGAGCGGACGGCGGCCCGGCGAGCGGACGGCGGCCCGGCGAGCGGACGGCGGCCCGGCGAGCGGTGCGGGTCAGCGCGTCAGGCGCTCCCAGAGTGCGTCGGCCTGGGCGAGCGTCTCGTCAAGGGTTCCGGAGGCGTCGATCACGACGTCGGCGAGAGCCAGGCGCTCCTCGTCGCTCGCCTGCGAGGAGACGCGGGCGCGCGCCTGCTCCTCCGTCATACCGCGCACCGCGACCAGCCGCTCGATCCGGGTCCGCTGCGGTGCCTGCACGACGACAACCTCGTCGAACTCCCGCGCACCGCGGCCCTCGGCCAGCAGCGGGACGTCGTAGACGACCACGACGTCCGGATCCGCCGCGGCCGCCTCCGCGAAGAGGCGCTGCGAGCGGAGTGTCACCGCCGGATGGGTGATGGCGTTCAGATCGGCGCGCGCGACTGCGTCCGAGAAGACGATTGCGCCGAGGGCTGCGCGGTTGAGGGCGCCGTCGGAGCGGATCACAGCCGGGCCGAACCGCTCGATGATTGCCGCTAGTGCGGGCTCCCCCGGCTCGACGACCTGCCGGGCGAGGACGTCAGCATCGACGATCACGGCTCCGTGCTCGGCGAGACGGCGGGCGACGGTGGACTTGCCCGAGGCGATGCCTCCGGTGAGGGCGACGAGATGCACCCGGCCACCCTACCCAGCCGAGCCGTGACCCTGGAGACGCCGAACGGCCGGCCCCCGAGGGAACCGGCCGTTCGATGCGACGTGCTCGCGATCAGTTGCTCGCGATCAGTTGCTGGAGGACAGCTTTTCGCGCAACGCGGCGAGGGACTCGTCATCGGCGAGAGTGCCGCCGGTGGTCGCCTCGCTGGTGAAGCCAGCGCCGACCGAGACACCCTCGGAGACGGTCGCCGCCTCCTCCTGCGACTTGACGACCTGGGCCTTGTGGGCCTCCCAGCGCGCCTGAGCAGCGGCGTACTCCAGCTCCCAGGCCTCACGCTGAGACTCGAAGCCCTCGCGCCACTCGTTGGTCTCGGGGTCGAAGCCCTCGGGGTACTTGTAGTTCCCCTGGTCGTCGTACTCCGTGGCCATGCCGTAGAGCGCCGGGTCGAACTCGGTGCCCTCGGGGTCGACGCCCTCGTTCGCCTGCTTGAGCGAGAGGGAGATGCGGCGACGGTCGAGGTCGATGTCGATGACCTTGACGAACACCTCTTCGCCGACCGACACGACCTGCTCGGCGAGCTCGACGTGCTTGCCCGACAGCTCGGAGATGTGGACGAGGCCCTCGATGCCGTCCGCAACGCGGACGAAGGCACCGAACGGAACAAGCTTCGTGACCTTGCCCGGCGCGACCTGTCCGATCGCGTGGGTGCGGGCGAAGACCTGCCACGGGTCCTCCTGCGTCGCCTTGAGCGAGAGCGATACGCGCTCGCGGTCGAGGTCGACCTCGAGAATCTCGACGGTGACCTCCTGGCCCACCTCGACGACCTCGGAGGCGTGCTCGATGTGCTTCCAGGAGAGCTCGGAGACGTGGACGAGACCGTCGACGCCGCCGAGGTCGACGAACGCACCGAAGTTGACGATCGACGACACGACGCCCTTGCGGACCTGACCCTTGTGCAGGTTGTTCAGGAACGTGGTGCGGCTCTCGGACTGCGTCTGCTCGAGGAGCGCGCGACGCGACAGAACCACGTTGTTGCGGTTCTTGTCGAGTTCGAGGATCTTCGCCTCGATCTCCTGGCCGAGGTACGGCGTGAGATCGCGGACACGGCGCAGCTCGATGAGCGACGCCGGAAGGAAGCCGCGGAGGCCGATGTCGACGATGAGACCGCCCTTGACGACCTCGATGACCGAGCCGGTGACGACGCCGTCCGACTCCTTGATCTTCTCGACGTCGCCCCACGCACGCTCGTACTGCGCGCGCTTCTTGGAGAGGATCAGTCGCCCCTCCTTGTCCTCCTTCTGGAGGACGAGGGCCTCGACACTGTCGCCCACGTTGACGACCTCGGAGGGGTCGACGTCGTGCTTGATGGAGAGTTCGCGCGAGGGGATGACGCCCTCGGTCTTGTACCCGACGTCGAGGAGGACCTCGTCGCGGTCGATCTTCACGACGGTGCCTTCGATGAGGTCTCCGTCGTTGAAGAACTTCAGAGTCTTTTCGACCGCGGCAAGAAAGTCTTCAGCAGACCCGATGTCGTTGATCGCGACCTGCTTGGTTGCCTTGTCGGTCGTTGCGGTTGTCATTAAGGGATGCTCCAGGATGGATGGGTCTCGGGCGGCGGCCCCCTGCGAGCCTCGCGGCTCGGCGGAGTGGTGACCACTGCGGTGGTGAGGATGTGCCTCCGACCCCGGAGCGGCGCTTGTTGGACCGGGAACCGGTCCTCCTCACGCGCCGCGGGCGCGGCGGCGCCACACATGTGACAACTGAGTTTACCAACCCGGCCGGGCGCACAGCAATCTCGACGCGCCCGTCTCGGCCTCGGGATCCGAGCTCAGCCCGCGAGACTGGCGCGGAGCGTGTCGAGTCCGACGCCGCCGAGGTCGAGCGCCCGCCGGTGGAAGCCCGCGAGCGAGAAGCTCGCGCCCTCACGGATCTGGGCCTGGTCGCGCAGCTGCTCCCAGATCCGCTGGCCGATCTTGTAGGACGGAGCCTGCCCCGGCCAGCCGAGGTAGCGGTTCACCTCGAAGCGAACGAAGGCGTCGTCCATAGTCACGTTGGCGCGCAAGAAGTCGAGGGCGGAGTCGGCGGTCCAGCCCCGGCCGGAGCCGGGCATCGGCTTCTGCAGGTGTACTCCGATGTCGAGGACGACGCGCGCCGCGCGCATCCGCTGGCCATCGAGCATGCCCAGGCGGTCGGCCGGGTCGTCGAGGTAGCCGAAACTCTCCATCAGCCGCTCCGCGTAGAGGGCCCACCCCTCGGCGTGACCCGACGTGCCTGCGAGTTGGCGGCGCCAGGTGTTCAGGCGGGCGCGGTTGTGCACCGCCTGCCCGATCTGCAGGTGATGCCCGGGGACGCCCTCGTGGTAGACGGTGGTCAGCTCGCGCCAGGTGGCGAACTCGGTGACGCCCGCGGGCACCGACCACCACATCCGGCCCGGACGCGAGAAGTCGTCGCTCGGTCCGGTGTAATAAATGCCGCCCTCCTGGGTCGGCGCGATGCGGCACTCGAGGCGGCGCACCTCCTCCGGGATGTCGAACGCAGTGCCGGCGAGCTCGCGGACGGAGCGGTCGCTCGTCTCCTGCATCCAGGCCTGCAACGCGTTGACACCGTGCAGCGTCCGCGCCGGATCGGCCTCGAGGTGGGCGATCGCCTCGGCGACGGAGGCACCGGGCAGGATCTCGCGAGCGATGGCCTCCTGCTCGGCCGTCATCCGCGCCAGCTCCTCGATCCCCCACTCGTAGGTCTCGTCGAGGTCGACGACGGCCCCGAGGAAGCGGCGCGAGTGCAGCGCGTACAGCTCGCGGCCGACGGCATCCTGCTCGGTCGCGGCGGGAGCGAGCTCGCTGCGGAGGAATTGCGCGAGGGAGCCGTACGCGGCCGAGGCGCGCCGGGCGCCGTCCTCGAGCCGCTGCGCGAGTGAGGCGGGCAGCGAACCGGCAGCGGGAGCGGCCTCGGCGGCCAGCTGGGCGAAGAATCCGCGGGGCGCGGCGATCGTGCGGGCCTGCTCCGCGACGAGCTCGACCTGGCGGAGAGCGGGAACCACTCCGGTACGGACCCCCGCGCGAAGGGTCTCGGCGTAGCCCTCGAGCGCCGTCGGCACGGCCAGCAGCCGCTCGGCGATCGCGTCCCAGTCGGCGACCTCGTCGGTCGGCATCAGGTCGAAGACGTCGCGCAGCTCCTGGGCAGGGGACGCGATCACGTTGATGTCGCGCAGCGGCAGGCCCGCATCGTGCCCCTCGAGGGCGAGACGGAGCTCGGCGCTCAGGTCGGCGACGGTGACACGGTCGACCTCGTCGGCGGGCTCGACTGCCTCCAGCTCGGCGAGTGCGGAGGCCGTCGCGGCCCGCGCGCGCTCGAGGCCGATCGGCGAATAGTCACCCAGGAGCCCGTTCGCCTCGGCGCGGCCGATGGCGGTGCCGAGGGTGGGGTCGAGGTCGACGAGCGTGTCGACCCAGCGCTCGGCGACGGCGTCGACGGCGGTGGGCTCGCGGGGGATGTCGGTGCTCATGCCTCCGAGCCTAGCCAGGCCGCGCAGCCGGCTCAGTGCGCCGCGACATCCCAGTCGGCTCCGTGGCCCACCTGTACCTCGAGCGGGACGCTCAGGTCGGCGGCCCCCGCCATCCGGTTGCGGACGATCGCCTCCAGCGGCTCCTCCTCGCCGGGAGCGACGTCGAAGATCAGCTCGTCGTGCACCTGGAGGAGCATGCGCGAGCCGAGGCCGCGCTCGTCGAGGTCGGACTGCACGCCGATCATCGCGCGCTTCATGATGTCGGCGGCCGAGCCCTGGATGGGCGAGTTCAGCGCCGCGCGCTCGGCGTTGTCGCGGAGCACGCGGTTCGCGCTCTGTAGCTCGGGGAACGGGCGGCGGCGCCCGAAGATCGTCTCGGTGTAGCCCGTCTCGCGGGCCTGCTCGACGACGCTGCGGAGGTAGTCGCGCACGGCGCCGAAGCGGACGAAGTAGTCGGTCATCAGCTGCTTGGCCTCGGCGCTCGAGATCCGCAGCTGCTTGGACAGGCCGAAGGCGCTCAGGCCGTAGGCGAGACCGTAGGACATCGCCTTCACCTTGTTGCGCATGGCGGACGTGACCTCGCCCGGCTCGACGCCGAAGATCCGCGAGCCGACGAACCGGTGCAGGTCCTCGCCGGAGTGGAAGGCCTCGATCAGCCCTGCGTCGCCGGAGAGGTGCGCCATGATCCGCATCTCGATCTGCGAGTAGTCGGCGGTGAGCAGGGTACTCGCCTCCGCTCCGTGCACGAAGGCGGTGCGGATGCGGCGGCCGACCTCGCTGCGGACGGGGATGTTCTGCAGGTTCGGGTCGTTGGAGGAGATGCGTCCGGTGGCGGTGCCGGTCTGGTCGTAGCTGGTATGGATCCGGCCGTCGGTGGTGACCGACTTCTCGAGGGTCTCGATGATCTGCTTGAGCTTTGTCGCGTCGCGGTGCTCGAGCAGCAGGCCGAGGAACGGGTGCGGATGGGACTCCTGGAGGTCGGCCAGGGCGGACGCGTCGGTGGTGTAGCCCGTCTTCGTCGCCCGGGTCCGGGGCATGTCGAGCTCCTCGAAGAGGACCTGCTGCAACTGCTTCGGCGAGCCGAGGTTCATTTCGTGACCGATCTCGGCGAAGGCGCGGCTCGCGAGGTCGGCGGCCGAGGTGGTCAGCTCGCCCCGGAGGCGCGCGAGCACCTCGGCGTCGATCGCAACGCCGGTGAGCTCCATCGTCGCGAGCACCTGCACGATCGGCAGCTCGATGTCGACGAGCACCGACAGCATCCCCTCGCCCAGACGCTCGCGGAGCGGCGCGACGAGCCGGTAGGCGTACCAGGCCTCGGTCGCCGGGCCCATCGGCTCGACGGTGGGGACGAGCTGGTTCGGGTCTCCCTGCGCCATCGTCTCGTCGAGGTGCTGCGCGACCTGGGCCGAGAGGGTGGCCGGGTGGCCGGTCGGCTGCAGGAGCCAGGAGGCGACGCGGGTGTCGAACTCGAGGCCCGCGACGGGGAGGGCTGCGCGGCGCAGCGCCTTGATCTGGGGCTTGGCGTCGGCGAAGTACTTGGGTGCGGGGCCGGCCAGCCATTCTTCGAGCGCGGTGTAGTCGGGCCGCTCAGCGGCCCACGGCACGAACGCCGTCTCCTTCTCGACCGCGAGACCGACGCCCTCGAGTCCGTCCGCTCCGAGCTGCACCTGAACGGCGACGGGCGCGGTGCCCTGCGACGAGACGCGGTCGAGCCAGTGCGCGAGCTCCTCGTCGACCAGGGTGCGGACGGCGGGGGCGGAGGTCGTGACCACGTCGCCCGCCAGAGCCGCGGCGGCGCCGTCGACGCCCTCCTCCGCGGCGATCGTCAGCACCCGCTCCTGGAGCGTCTTGAACTCCAGGCGGCTGAAGATCTCGCGCACCGCGTCCGGATCGATCGGCCGCCGAGTGAGGTCGTGCGGACCGAGCGGCAGCTCGACATCGGTCACGAGGCGATTGAGGCGGCGGTTGCGGAGTGCGTTCTCCTTCTGCTCGCGGAGCTTCTCGCCGACGACGCCCTTGATGTCGTCGGCGTGGGCGATGATGTCGGCCACCGTGCCGTACTGAGTGACCCACTTGGCGGCCGTCTTGGGGCCGACCTTGTCGACTCCGGGCAGGTTGTCGCTCGTCTCACCAACGAGAGCCGCGATCTCGGGGTACTGGTGCGGCTCGACACCGTACTTCTCGAACACCTTGTCACGGTCGTAGCGCGTGAGCTGCGAGACGCCCTGAGTGGAGGGGTAGAGCAGGGTGACCTCGGGGGTCACCAGCTGGATGGTGTCGCGGTCGCCCGAGACGACCAGCACCCGGAAGCCGGCCTCGGCGCCCTGGCGCGCGAGGGTGGCGAGGATATCGTCGGCCTCGAAGTCCTCCTTCGAGACGGTGCGGATGTTCATCGCGTGCAGCGCCTCCTCGAGGAGGGGGACCTGGCCCGTGAACTCGGGCGGAGTCTCGCCGCGGGTGCCCTTGTACTCGGGGTACTCCCGGGTGCGGAACGAGTAGCGGGAGATGTCGAACGCGACGCCGAGGTGGGTCGGCTTCTCGTTCTTGAGCAGCAGGATCAGCATCGACAGGAAACCGTGGATGGCATTCGTGTGCTGGCCCTCGCGGGTCTGGAAGCTGTCGACCGGGAGAGCGTAGAACGCCCGGAACGCCAGGGAATGGCCGTCGACGAGCAGGAGGGTAGGCTGTTCCGGATCTGACACACGGCCAGACTACACAGCGCCTCCGACACCGGATCGGCCCGCTCGCGCCCGCCGATCAGGGCCGCTCCGAGGCTCCAGCACGAGGAGCGACGTGACCGAGCCGACCCCCAGCACGACCGCCTGGATCCGCCCGCCAGGACTCGACCTGGATGCCGGGATCGGCCGCGGCATGGGCGAGCTCGCCGAGCGGATGGGCATCCTCTGGCACGAGCTCACTCCGCAGCACTCGGTCGCCTCGATGCCGGTCGAGGGCAACCGGCAGCCGTTCGGCATCCTGCATGGCGGCGCGCACGTGGTGCTGGCGGAGTCGATGGGCTCGATCGCGGCGAATGTGCATGCGGGCGAGGGGCGGCTTGCGATGGGCATCGAGCTGAACGCGAGCCACAGCCGCTCCGTCCGGTCGGGCTTCGTGATTGCCACCTGCGACGCGCTCCACCTCGGCTCCACCCTCGCCACGCACGAGATCGTCGTCCGCGATCAGGAGGGGCGCCGCCTCTCCACTGTCCGAATCACCACCATCATCCGCGACGCCCGGTGACGGAGCACAGTCAGCCCGTAGCGCGGGAGCGGAGGGTGAGGAGCACGCCAAGGACGGCGACGACGCCCGCCGTCGACAGCGAGACGGCCGGGGCACTCGGCGCTGTCAAGCGACAGCCGACGACTGTGCCCGTCCCCGTCCAAGGGGCGACACTGGGCGGATGAGCCTTCGCCTACTCCTCAAGAGCCTTCCGTCCATGCCCTCCGAGCTGCCTTCGTTCGATGCGGAGGCGACCCCGGCCGATCCGATCCAGCTTTTCGGGCAGTGGCTCGAGGAGGCGAAGGACGCGGGGCAGCTCCTCCCCCACGGCGCCACGGTGTCCACCGCCGCCGCCGACGGCACCGTCTCGGCACGCGTGTTGGTGCTGCGCGAGATCGACGAGGCCGGGTGGGCCTTCTCGACACACGCGTCCAGCCCGAAGGGGCGAGACATGGAGGAGAACCCGCACGCCGCGCTGACCTTCTTCTGGCCGGTGCAGGGCCGGCAGGTCCGCGTGGAGGGCCGCGTCGAGCGCGCCAGTGCGCAGGAGTCGGCCGACGACTTCCGCCGCCGCTCCGAGGCTGCGCGCACGGCGCTCCTCGTCGGACGCCAGAGCGAGCCGATGCGCAGCGCTGAGGACTTCGGTCTCGTCACGCTGCAGACCAGCGTCGCCGTGAGCTGCTCCCCCGCCACGCTCGACCGCGACTGGGCCGTCTACCGGGTGATTCCCGAGCGGATCGAGTTCTGGCAGGGCTCGGCCGCCCCCGAGCAGGACCACACCCGCCTCGAGTACCGTCCGGGAACGACGGAGGCGGGCGGCTCCCGCTGGGAGCGCACCCGCCTGTGGCCCTGAGGCCGAGAGCTACGCCTTCTTGATGCTGAGCTGCTCGATGATCGCCTGGGCGACGTCGTGCATGGTGAGGCGGCGGTCCATCGATGCCTTCTGGATCCACCGGAACGCCTCGGGCTCGGTGAGGCCCATCTTCTCGTTCAGCAGGCCCTTGGCGCGGTCGACGAGCTTGCGAGTCTCGAAGCGCTCGACCATGTCGGCGACCTCGGCCTCGAGAGTGAGGATCTGGGCGTAGCGCGAGAGAGCGATCTCGATCGCGGGCAGCAGGTCGTTCGGAGTGAACGGCTTCACCACATAGGCGAGCGCTCCGGCCTCGCTCGCGCGCTCCACGAGCTCCTTCTGGCTGAAGGCCGTGAGCAGGACGACCGGCGCGATGTGGGCCTTCGACAGGCGCTCGGCCGCCGAGATGCCGTCGAGCTGGGGCATCTTGACGTCCATGATGACGAGATCGGGGCGCAGCTCGGTGGCGAGAGCCACAGCGGTCTCGCCGTCGCCCGCCTCACCGACCACCTCGAAGCCGTTGTCGCGGAGAATCTCCACGATGTCGAGGCGGATGAGGGATTCGTCTTCGGCGACGACGACCCGACGGGGCGCGGTCGACGAGGGTTCCTGGTCAGTCACGCCGATGAGCCTACGGTATTCTCGACGAGCTGGTGATGAGCCGGTGTGGCGGAATGGCAGACGCGGGGCACTCAAAATGCTCTGCCCGAGAGGGCGTGTGGGTTCGAGTCCCACCACCGGTACCCAGACGGCGTGCCTGGCGACACCGTGGCGCGTGACGGGCGCGCCGACCTCTGCGGCGCCGCCCGAGTAGCGGTCAGCGGGACAGCGGCAGGCTGCCCGCCAGCCATGCGACCTGCCGCTTCGCCCCGGCGAGGACGACGCCCACGGCGCCGTGCTCCTCCGTCCGGGCGTTCGCCATCGCCGCGGTAGAGGAGTCGTAGTCGCGTGCCGCTTGAGCTCCCCGGCCTCACACCGCGACGTCGCGCCGGCGTCCCGGGAACGGCGCTCCCGAGCGCTGGTCACCAGAACATGGTGCCCGGCGAGCCCTTGAACGGGCCCACCACGCGCGCAGTGATCCAGCCGCCGTAGAAGTCGCCCGGCTGCGGCTGGACCGTCTCGCCGGCGACGGTGCAGGAGTCCATCCGGCCGGGGTACAGGGCGACCGTGTCGACGAGCGCCTCGAACCCGGCCATCGGCTCGAGGTAGGTCCAGCCCGCCGCCTCGGCGATCGCTCCTCCTCCGCCCCTGACCGTGAGGTAGGACGCGGCGCCCTTGAACTCGCAGATGCTGCGGCCGGGCGCCGGTTCGAGCGCTCCCGACGCGAACGAGGACACGGGGAGGTAGTAGACGGGCGGGTGGCTCGTCTCGAGAACGCGGAGGGCGTCGGTGGTCTCGGCGACGACGACTCCGCCCAGCGTGACGACGACGTGCTCCGAGGTGGCTTCGACCCTGGGCGGTCGCGGGTAGTCCCAGACGGATTCTTGGCCCTCTGCGGGCGGCACACGCTTCATCCCGCTCACGCTACGCGGCACTAAGCAGCCGTCCGCCGCCTCCCAGAGGATGCCCGGGCGGGCGCCGTCGCCCCGCTGATCGCCGCCGCCAGAACGCGCGGACGCCCTGGTCGCGTAACGTCGTCCTTGCGCCGGAACCCCGAGACCGCGCGCAGAAGGAATCCAGAGTGCCCACCGAATGCATCCACGGCCTCGACATCGCGCTCTGCGACGTCTGCTCCCCCGCCAAGCTCCCCGAGCCCGTGGGACGCGCCAGCCGGGCACCCGCGCGCGTGCCGGGCACCTCCCGAGCGGCTACCGCCCGCGCCGCTGCTCGCGGTACGGTGCGCGAGAAGCCCCTGCCCGAGGTGGACATCGCCGCGCAGCGGATCTACCACGTCACCCACCTCGACAACCTCGAGGCGATCGTCGCCGCCGGTGCGATCCTGGCCGACCAGCAGCTCGTTGAGCGTCCCGCGGTCGACGTCAGCGCCGAAACGACCCGCGAGCACCGCCGTGCCGTGCAAGTGAAGGACGGCGTGAGCGTCGCCGGCTTCGTCCCCTTCTTCCTCTCGCCCGACGCCGCGCTCTGGGCCGACCTGCGCGGCGAGCGCGTCGCTCCGCACTGGTCGCCCAGCGCCCACGAGACCACGGCCTCGCAGTACGTCGTGCTGGTGGGCTCGCTCGCCTCGGCTCCCGTGCTCAGCGACGGAGACGCCTCCCACGTACTGACCCGCTTCACCGAGGGCGACGCCCTGGTGCGCACTATGGCCCGCCTCCTGGTCGACGAGCCGGCGCTGCGCAGCGCCGAGGCGCTCGTTCCCGAGCGCTTCCCGCTCGACGGCGTCGCCACGGTCGGAGTGGCCTCGGTCGCCGCGCGCAACCGCGTCAAGGCGCTGTTCGAGGGCGTCGACGCCTCGCCCCGCGTGGCCGTCTACCCGCCGTGGTTCCACCCGGTGGCCGCGGAGGAGTGATCCGGGCCTAGTCGGCTTCGAGCAGGTCGAGGCGGTCGGCAAGGTAGCGACGCAGCGGCATCAAACCCTGGTCGCCGAGGCCGGGCGCCCAGCGCACCAGCACCTCGGAGCCGCGCAGGACCAGCGGCTCCTCTCCCGCCTCGAGGGCGGCGGCGTCGAGCGCGAGGGGACGCCAGCCGTAGTTGACGATCTCGCCCTCCTGGAACGGGCCGTCGAAGGCGGCACGGCGGATCTCGCGCCGCGCCTCCTGCGACTCCGACTGATTGTTGGCGTGCAGCGGAGCGACGGCCCGCGTGACCGATCCGGTGGCGAACAGCTCGCCCTGGCGCCCGAGAAGGAGCACGCCCAGTCGCCAGGCCCGAGTCACCGGAGCCATCACGGGCTTGCGTCGGAAACCGAGGATCGCCCGCGGGATGCGCAGCTGCGCGAGGGCCTGATCGGCGACGCTGCGCGCCTCGAGTTCGGCGCACACCTCCCCGAGTAGCGCGGTCAGGGCGGCGACGGCCTGCTCGGCCCCGGGTGCTGCGGGCATCGCTCCTCCTCGTTGCGTGCCGCCAGCCTACGGGCGGCACCGGCGCCGGGCTTCCGCCCTCCGCACCGACCTCGCCGCCGCGCACCGCTAGCATCGCCTGACAACACTGAGGAGGACGAGCGATGCGCGTCATCATGATGGGCCCGCCAGGCGTGGGCAAGGGCACCCAGGCGGACGCGCTCTCGCGCGAGCTGGGGGTGCCGGCAATCTCCACCGGCGAGCTGTTCCGCGCCCACGTTGCCGATGGCACCGACCTCGGCCGACGGCTGCGGGCGCTCGTCGAGGCGGGCGAGTACGTGCCGGACCAGCTCACGAACGCGCTCGTTGCGGAACGGATCGACGAGGACGACGCTCGCGACGGCTTCATTCTGGACGGTTATCCGCGCACTCTCGCGCAGGTCGACGCTCTCACCGAGTTGCTCGACGAGCGCGGGACGCCCCTGTCGTGCGTCGTTCTCCTGACGGCCGGCGCTGACGTGGTCCTCGCGCGACTGCACGCACGGGCGCAGGAGCAGGGCCGGGCCGACGACGACCCCGAGGTGGTGCGGAACCGGATCGAGGTCTACGAGCGCGAGACCGCTCCCCTGGCGAAGGTCTACGAGGAGCGCAGTCTGCTGGTGCGCATCGACGGCTCAGCCTCACAGGACGAGGTGGCGGCCAGGATCATCGCGGCGTGCCGGCCCGAGTGAGCCGACCCGCCGCGACGGGCATCAGATCGCCGAGGCGAGGACTTCGTCGAGCTTGGCGGAAGCCTCCTCATCCGTGCCCTTCAGGGCGAGCGAGAGTTCGGAGACGAGGATCTGACGGGCCTTGAGCAACATCCGCTTCTCTCCGGCCGAGACGCCGCCCGCCTGCTCCCGACGCCACAGGTCGCGGACGACCTCGCTGACGCGGTAGACGCTGCCGCTGGCCATCTTCTCCTGGTTGGCCTTGAAGCGGCGCGACCAGTTGCTGGCCTCCTCCGCGACATCGCTGCGCAGGACGTCGTAGACGGCCTGGACGCCGGCGTCGTCGATGATCTCGCGTACGCCGACAAGTTCGGCGTTCTCGACGGGGAGGGTGATGGTGAGCTCGCTGGTGTGCACGTTCATAGTCATGAACGTCTTCTCGACGCCCTTCACCGAGCGCTTCTCGAGCCCGGTGATCGTCACCGCTCCGTGGTGCGGGTAGACCAGGGTCTCGCCGACCTCGAATGTCATCATGTCGTGCCTTTCGTCGTGGGGCGTGGTGGGAGTGAGGAGTCGAGGGGTTGCAGGGTCGCCTCGGCGAGCCACAGCGGCAGCAGCGCGACGAGATGCTCGACGAGCTCCTCGTCGGTGCCGTCGAGCGAGCCGGCGAGCCAGGCGCCGACCACGGCGAGCACCCCGCCGGCCGCGAAGACCGCGGTGAGCTCGGGGTCGACCGCAGGGGGGACGTCGACGCGGGCGAGCACTGCGTGGTGCAGGGCCAGTGCCGTGTCGAGCACGGCATCGTCCGACGCGACCCGGGCGGAGGCGCGGGCCCGGAGGCGGGCGTGGAAGGCGTGGCGGTCGACCAGGCGCTCGATCAGGCGCGAGTAGCCGCGCTGCAGGGCATCCCCTCCTGAGCGATCTGCCGGGGAACTCTCGGCGACGTCGGCGACCACGAGGTCCTGCCGGAGGAGGGCCGAGGCGACTCCCGCGGCGTCGTCGAAATGGGCGTAGAACGCGCTGCGGCTGATGCCTGCCTCGCGCACGATGTCGCTCACGGCGATCCCCTCTGCTCGCTCGCCGTCGCTCTGCATCACGAGGCGCTCGACCGCATCGAAGACTCGGCCGCGAGTGCGTCGAGCCCGCGGATCGGCGGAGCCGGGCGCCGAGGGGGACTCCGCCGCGGGCACGGAAGCAAGGCGCACGGACGTCATTGGTGGTGAGTCTACCACTTCCCGGACAGGTGTACGGGAAGCGGGTCAGGCTCCGCTGGACACCTGCGCGAGACGCGCGATCCGGTCGATCGCTGCCTGCTCGCTCGGCGAGACCGGACCGAGGTAGCGGCGCAGGAACACGAACAGCAGCCGATTCGCCGTGATTGCGGGCCACCAGGGGCGGCGCAGACCCAGCAACCGGCGCACGTCCGGCCTGAGCGAGGCCACGGCTCCGGCGAACAGCAGCGGATAGACGGCACCGGCCTCGCCGGGCAAGCGGATGTCGCGGAGAAAGCCAACTGCCTCTCGCACGCGCGCGTCCGGCTTCAGCTCGCCCGCGAATCCGGCGAGCTGTTCGCGGAGCTCCGCGACGCTCTCGGGCGGGTGCTCCACCCCGAGCAGTCGACCGGAGGCCGCCCACTCGCGCACGTAGGCGTCGGGGCCGCCGGGGATCCTGCCGCCCCACACCTCGTGGGCACCGAGGAACGCCTCGGTGAAGGCATCGTGCACCCACAGCAGCAGCCGCGGATCCTGAGCGGAGTACGGGCGCTCGAGGCCGCCGGCGTCCTCGTAAGAGCCCACGATCCGCTCATGAACACCGGTGACCCAGCGCGCTGCTCCGCTCGCCGCCGCGGTGTCGCCGAAGCTGGTCGTCAGGACCCAGCGGACAGTGTTGTCGAGTCGGCCCATCGGATCTTCGCGGTAGCGCGAGTGGTCGTGCACGCCCGCCATCGCTCCGGCGTGCAGGGTCTGCATCAGCAGGGCGCGGACTCCAGCGATCATCGTCGGCAGCCCGCCGTTGACCGCCCAGACGGCACTGCCCGGTCCGAAGAGCCCGGCGTCGGCTCCCTGCTCGAGGGCGACGATCCAGTCGGCGCGGGGGCGGGGGCGTCGGCTCATCCGCCCAGTGTGCGCCCGGTCCCTGGGTCGCGGCTGGCTGTTTTGTCACCCTTCGTGGGGTCGTCAGTCGGCGAGCAGCTCGCGGACGTCGTCGGCGGTCAGGGCCCGGGCGAAGAGCTCGCCCTCGTCGAGCACCGCCGTACTGAGGCGGCCCTTGCGCTCTTGGAGACGCACGATCTTCTCCTCGATCGTGTCCGTCGCGACCATGCGGTACACGTTCACCCGCCGCTGCTGGCCGATGCGGTGGGCCCGATCCACAGCCTGCGCCTCGGCGGCGGGGTTCCACCACGGATCGAGGACGAACACGTGGTCGGCCTCGGTGAGCGTGAGTCCGGTGCCGCCCGCCTTGAGGCTGATCAGGAAGACGGGGGCGGCACCGGAGCGGAACTCCTCGATGACTCCGGCGCGGTCCCGCGTGGACCCGTCGAGCTGCACGAAGGGGATCCCGCGCTGACGCAGCCGCTCCCCCGCCCGCTCCAGATAGGACGTGAACGTACTGAAGACGAGGGCCCGGCGGCCCTCGGCGAGCACGTCGTCGAGCTGCTCGACCAGCACGTCGAGCTTGGCGGACGGGACATGCCGGTAGGCCGGATCGACCAGAGAGGCGTCCAGCGCGAGCAGGCGGAGCAGGGTGAGCGAGCGGAATACGGTGAAGCGCTGGCGGTCGAGGTCGTCGACCATCCCCAGGAGCTTGCGCCGCTCGCGCTGGAGGTAGCTGTCGTAGAGCACCCGGTGAGCAGGTGTCAGCACGATCTCGAGCGTCTGCTCCTGCTTCTCGGGCAGCTCCGGCGCGACCGCCTCCTTGGTGCGGCGGAGCAGGAACGGCCGGAGCCGTCGCCGCAGACGCTCGAGGCGACGGCGCGCACCTTCGGTGTGGCCGACCGTCCGCCCCTCGGACAGATCCGGCGAAGCGATGCCGATCGGCGCCTCCGCATGCAGGATCGGCCGGGTGTACTCCTCGCGGAACCGGCGCAGCGGCGGCAGCAAGCCGGGCGCGACCAGGGCCAGGACCGCCCACAGCTCATCGAGCGAGTTCTCCAGCGGCGTGCCGGTGAGCGCGAGCACGACGGGTGCTCCCACACCGCCCGCGGCCCGGTGCGTCTGCGAGGCGGGGTTCTTGACGAACTGCGCCTCGTCGAGCACCAGGGCCGACCACTCCCGTGCCGCCCAGCGCTCGCCCGCGAGGCGCAGAACCGCGTAGCTGGTGAGCACCACGTCCACGTCCGCCGGGATCGCGTCGAAGGCGCTCTCCCGCGAGCTCGCGACGACGTGGACGCGCAGCCCCGGCGCGAACCGCTCGGCCTCGGAGCGCCAGCCGGGCACGACCGAGGTCGGGGCGACCACGAGGAACGGCGCGCGACGGACTCCGACGCGGCGCCCCTCCTCCACTGCCCACACCATCATCGCCAGCGCCTGCAGTGTCTTACCGAGGCCCATGTCGTCGGCGAGGATTCCGCCGAGTCCATGACCGAGGCGGTGTACGAGCCAGGCGTAGCCCGCCCGCTGGTAGGGGCGCAGCTGCGCGGTGAGGCCGGCGGGCGCCTCCACCTCATCCGGCGAGCCGGCGGCCAGGGCGGAGGCGAGCACGTCGCGCCAGGCGTCGGAGGCGATGTTCTCGTCGGCCAGCTCTGCCAGCTCGCTCCAGAGCTCGGTCTGGTGCCGGCCGAGCCGCGGCCCCGTCTCCCACTCGTCGAGCTCGTCGGCCCGGGTCAGCAGCTCGCGGAGCCGGTCGAGGCCGGGGTGCGCGAGCGAGAGGTAGGAATGGTCGACCAGGCGGATGCGGTCGCCACCCGCCGCCAGGGAGCGGAAGAGGGGCAGGAACGGCACGGTCGCGTCGCCGATCGTGACGACGACACCGAGGTCGAACCAGTCGGCGCTCTCGGTGTCGACGGCCGTGATCGTGAGGGTGAGCGGTCCGTTCAGCAGGCGGTAATCCGGAGCGGCGCCCTCGCGCTCCACCCGCACACCGCCGACTCCCTCCAGCTGCGGCAGCTGCTCCACCACGAAAACCGCGGCCTCGGCCCCGCGCAGGACCGCGCTCGTCCCCGGCTCCGGGACCACGGTGGATCCGGCCTCTCCGAGCACTGAGCGCACCCGGCGGAGCACGGCCCGCTCGAGGACGTCGTCGGGCGTGCCGTCGAGCTCGGTCGCACGGTCGGGCGTGCGGCGCCAGTGCCAGCCGACCCTGACCGTGCGCCGGGGCTCGAACGCCACGGTACAGACGAGGCGGGGCGGCTCTGGCTCGTCGAGCACGAGGTCGACCCCCTCTTCGCGAAGCGCGATGCGGCCACGAAGGGCCGGGAGGTGCTCGCGGACGAACTCGGACACGTCCTCGGCCGGGACGTTCGTCTGCTCGGGGTGCTCGAGGAGCCGCAGCTCCTCGTCGTCGAAGGGCAGCGGCGCGGGGGCGAGGAGGATCGAGGACGGATCGCCGCCCTCGACCGCGTAGACACCGTGCCGGGCGACGGGACGCGCCGACTCCAGCGGATACTCCGCCCCGTCGATCCGCAGGACGGGCCGCAGCCGCAGCGCGCCCTCCTCCGCCGAGACCGTCACCGCCACGTGGGCGGGACCGCCGAGGCGCACCGCCCCCTTCTCGGGGGCGAGCAGTGGTACGGCCGCCGCCTGAGCCTGCTCGAGCAGCCGCCAGAGCAGCGGACTCTCGTAGTCGTCGAGGTGGATCCAGTCGGGGTCCTGCCCGAGGTGCACCGTGCGGGTGGCCCGATGGAGCGCGGCGAATTCGGCGAACCAGCGCTGATGGGCGGGGTCGAGCGAGAGCCGATGAGTCTGGAAGTTGAGCGACTTCCAGGTGAGCGTGGTGCGGTTCCAGGCGCCGCCGCGTCCGCGCACGACGGGCCGGGTAGCGAGCCGATGGTCGCGGCGCTCGGCCGGGTCGTAGCCCTTCGCCGTGACGCGCTCGCTCGCAGGCGCCCGCCACGGATCGTCGGCACGGCGCACCAGCCGGCGCAATTCGAACTGCAGGCCGATCGGTGTGAGGACCGGCGACGCCTCCGCCTCCGTGGAGCCGCTGAGCTCGCCCACGCGAGCGCGCCAGGAGGAGGGGGTCGACTCGGGAGGCATCGCCCCATGCTGCCACGCACCTCCGACATGCCCACAAGGCCCGCCAGGCGGGCAGAATCGGAGCATGAGTAGCAGCGACTCCCCGGCGCCCACCGTCCTCACCCTCGGCAGCGAGAGCCTGCGCGTCGCCCTGACCACCGCCGGGGCCGAGATGACCTCGCTCCGCGACGGCGAGGGCCGCGAGTACCTCTGGCAGGCCGGGCCCCAGTGGCGTCGGCACGCTCCCGTGCTGTTCCCGATCATCGGGCGCCTCCCGGGCGACACCCTGCAGCACGATGGCGCCGAGCACCGGATGGGGCAGCACGGCTTCGCGCGCGACCGGGTCTTCGATCTCGCCGGCGTCTCGGCCGACGAGGCTGTGTTCCGGCTCCGGAGCGACAACGCCACACGCGCGATGTTCCCCTTCGACTGGACGCTGCTCATCGCGTACGCCGTGACCGACGCGACACTGCGGATCACCCAGACCGTCGAGAACCGCGGCTCGACCCCGCTGGGCTACTCGCTCGGCAACCACCCGGCCTTCGCGCTACCGCTGCCCGGCGGCCGTGGTGCACACCGCATCCGCTTCGCGCAGCCCGAGCCGGAGGGGTACCGCCGCGCGCCCGAGAATCTGCTGCTGGCGCAACGCCACCCCGCGCCGCTCGAGGACGGCGTGCTGGCGGTGGACGACGCGCACTTCGAAGCGGGCGTGATGATCTTCGATGAGTCGCGCCGACGCACGCTTCGGCTCGAGGCCGACGGAGCGGCCCGCTCGATCGAGGTCGACACCGGGGACTTCGACGTGGTCGGCGTGTGGAAGCCGGTCGGCGCGCCGTTCGTCTGCCTGGAACCGTGGCGCAGCGTGCCGACGCCGGAGGGCTGGGACGGCGACATCGTCGACAAGCCGCGCCAGATCGTCCTCGGGCCGGGCGAGCAGCGCGCACTGTCCTACCGCATCGCGCTGAGCTGAACGTCCTCCCGTTGGATCTGTGCGTCGAGCCGCTCGAAGCGGCGGATGATCAGGCCCTCGCGCGTGGCCCAGGGGCAGATCACCAGCGTCTGGACGCCGAGGGCCTCCATCGCAGCCTCCGCGACGAGGGCTCCGGCGAGGAGCTGCGGGGCCCGCAGAGCGGAGACGCCCGGGAGCGCTGAGCGGTCGGCCGCGCTGATCGCGGCGAGACGCGAGGTCCAGAGCCGCAGGTCGACCAGGTGCAGCTCGCGGCGCACGAGGGGGCCGGCCGCGCTCGAAGCGGCGCCGGTGATCCGCGCGAGCGAGCGGAAGGTCTTCGAGGTGCCCGCCACGAGGTCGGGGCGACCGAGGGCGACGAAGGCGCGGGCGGGCTTCGCAAGCAGCTCCCTAGCGTGACGGCGGGCGGCCTTCACGCTCGTGGCGGAGGCGGGATCGCCGACCAGCAGATCGCGCGTCACCCGGCCCGCCCCCAACGGGACGGACACCGCCAGCTCCGGCACCTCGTCGATACCCATCGAGAGCTCGAACGAGCCGCCGCCGATGTCGAGGTCGAGGATCGAGCCGGCACCCCAGCCGAACCAGCGGCGCACGGCGAGAAAGGTGGCCGACGCCTCCGCCTCGCCGCCGAGTTCCTGCAGATGTACGCCCGTCTCGGCGCGGACCCGGTCGAGGACCGTGGCGCCGTTCCCGGCCTCGCGGATCGCGGAGGTGGCGAAGGCGAGCAGGTCCTCCGCCCGGTGCTCGCGGGCGACCTCGGCTGCCTCGGCGACGAACGCGATCAGCTCGCGCTGCCCCTGCTCGGTGATGTCACCCGCCGCGTCGAGGTGCGCCACGAGCGCGAGACTGCGCTTGTGCGAGCGGTAGGACACCGGACGGGCGCCGGGGTGCGCGTCGACGAGGAGCAGATGGACCGTGTTGGAGCCGATGTCGAGCACGCCGAGTCGCATGGGTCCACGGTATCCGCCTGCGCAGCCGCATCCGGCCAGGGGCGCCGATCTCGGCGGGACCACGGAGGGCCCGGCCGCCTGCGCGACCGGGCCCTCCGGGGAGTGCTGGACTCAGTGATCCCAGTTCTCGGCCCTGTCGTCCGAGCTGGACGAGCCGACGATGTGCACCCGCATGTCGTTCGTCGTTCCGGCGCGCCCGGGGGGTGACCCGGAGACGACGACGACGGTCTCGCCGGGCTGGGCGAGACCCTCGCGCAGCAGCACAGCATCCACCTGCGCGAACATCGCGTCAGTGTGGTTGACCCTCGGCGTGACGAACGACTGGACTCCCCAGTTCAACGCCATGCGGCGACGGACGGCGGGCTCGGGGGTGAAACCGATGATCGGGATGCCGTGGCGCAGGCGCGTCATGCGGCGCACCGAGTCGCCCGACTCCGTGAACACGCAGAGGAACTTGGCCTCGACGAACTCTGCGACCTCGGCGGCGGCCAGCGTGACCGATCCGCCCTGGGTACGGGGCTTGCTTCCGAGCGGCGGGATCCGCTCCAGGCCGTGCTCCTCGGTGGACTCGACGATGCGCGCCATGGTCTGCACGGTGACGACCGGCCACGCTCCGACGCTGGTTTCGCCCGAGAGCATGACCGCGTCCGCGCCGTCGAGGATCGCGTTGGCGACGTCCGAGGCCTCGGCTCGGGTGGGGCGTGGGCTTTCGATCATCGACTCGAGCATCTGGGTCGCGACGATGACCGGCTTCGCCCACCGGCGGGCGAGCTCGACGGCGTGCTTCTGCACGATCGGCACGGCCTCGAGGGGCAGCTCGACGCCGAGGTCGCCGCGGGCGACCATGATGCCGTCGAAGACGTCGATGATCTCCTGGAGGTTATCGACCGCCTGCGGCTTCTCGATCTTCGCGATGACAGGAGCCTTGCGGCCCTCTTCCGCCATGATCTCGTGCACCCGCTCGATGTCGCTGGCGTTGCGCACGAAGGAGAGCGCGATGATGTCGGCGCCGAGGCGGATCGCCCAGCGCAGATCGTCCTCATCCTTCTGCGAGAGGGCCGGAACGTTGACTGCGACCCCGGGCAGGTTGATGCCCTTGTTGTTCGAGACGTTGCCGGGGACGACAACCTCGGTGACCACGCGCGGCCCCTCGACGGCGGTGACGCGGACCGCGACCTTACCGTCGTCGATCAGGAGCATGTCGCCCGGGTTCACGTCGTCGGGGAGGCCCTTGAACGTGGTGCCCGAGAGCTCGCGCGTGCCGATGACGTCCTCGGTGGTGATGGTGAAGACATCACCCTCGGCGAGGGCGTACGGACCGCCCTCGAACTTGCCGAGGCGGATCTTCGGCCCCTGCAGGTCGACGAGGATCGCGACAGCGCGGCCGGCGTCGTCAGCGGCCTTCCGCACGATGCGATAGATGCCTTCGTGGACGTCGTAGCTTCCGTGACTGAGGTTCATGCGGGCCACGTCCACGCCGGCGTCGATGATCGCACGAATGGTCTCGTACGACGACGTTGCCGGGCCGAGGGTGGCGACGATTTTCGCTCGTCTCATTGAGGGGGTGCTCCGTTGTTCTGCGCTCAGAGGCGCGTCGTTAGCGGGGGAAGTGAGCTGATTGCTGGCGGGCCGAGACTATCGCGTCCCGAAGACTAGAGCGTGAAGCCCCGGTCGTTCGGGCCGACCGGCGCCGGCAGCTGTGTGGTGCCCTCGAGGTAGCGGTCGACCTCGGCCGCGACGGAGCGACCCTCGGCGATAGCCCAGACGATCAAGGACTGTCCGCGCCCGGCATCGCCGGCCACAAAGACGCCGGGGGCACTGGTCTCGAAGGAGGCGCCGCGCGCGACATTGCCTCGCTCGGTGAAGGGGACCTCGAGCTGGCGAGCGAGGTGGTCCGCCTCCGGACCCGTGAAGCCGAGGGCGAGCAGGACCAGGTCGGCCGGGATCTCGCGTTCGGTGCCCGCCTTGGGCACGCGACGCCCGTCGAGATACTCGGTTTCGGCCACGCGCACCGCACGGACCTCGCCGCCCTCGTTGGCCAGGAACTCCACGGTCGAGGCGAGGAACACGCGCTCCCCACCCTCTTCGTGAGCGCTCGAGACCTCGAACACGGTCGGATCCATCGGCCAGGGCTGAGTGTCCGGGCGCTCGGACGGCGGCTGCTGCCCGATCGCCAGAGTGGTGACCGAGGCGGCCTTCTGGCGGTGTGCGGTTCCGATGCAGTCGGCTCCGGTGTCGCCTCCGCCGAGGACCACGACGTGCTTGCCCTCCGCCGAGATCTGCTCGAAAACACGGTCGCCCGCGATCGCGCGGTTCGACTGCACCAGGTACTCCATCGCGAAGTGCACGCCGTCGAGGTCGCGGCCCGGAACGGGCAGATCCCGCGGAACGAGAGCGCCGGTGGCGACCACGATTGCGTCGTAGCGCGCGCGCAGGTCGTCCCAGGTGATGTCGGAGCCGATGTCGACTCCGGCGCGGAAGCGGGTGCCCTCCGCCTTCATCTGGTTCAGGCGCAGTTCGAGGTGCTTCTTCTCCATTTTGAAGTCGGGGATGCCGTAGCGCAGGAGTCCGCCGATGCGGTCGTCGCGCTCGTAGACCGCGACCGTGTGCCCGGCGCGAGTGAGCTGCTGCGCGGCGGCGAGCCCCGCGGGGCCGGAGCCGACCACCGCGACGGTCTTGCCGGTCAGACGCTCCGGCGGGTGCGGCTGCACCCAGTCGTTGCCGAACGCCTGATCGATGATCGAGACCTCGATCTGCTTGATCGTGACCGCCGGCTGGTTGATCCCGAGCACGCAGGACGACTCGCACGGCGCCGGGCAGAGCCGACCCGTGAACTCCGGGAAGTTGTTCGTCGCGTGCAGACGCTCGATGGCCTGGCGGCCCTCGCCGCGCCACATCAGGTCGTTCCACTCGGGGATCAGGTTCCCCAGCGGGCAGCCCTTGTGACAGAACGGGATGCCGCAGTCCATGCAGCGGCCCGCCTGACGGCGCAGCACGGCGGAGTCGCCCTGCTCGTAGACCTCTTTCCAGTCCATCAGGCGCACGGACACCGGGCGCCGATGGGGCAGCTCCCGGTCCTGCACCTTCAGGAACCCCTTGGGATCAGCCACCGGTCACCTCCAGAATCCGTCCCCAGACGACATCGCCGTCGGGGTCGAGCCCCTCCTCGACGGCGGATGCCCGCGTCGCGAGCACCGCAGCGAAATCGCGGGGCAGTACCTTGACGAAACGCGAGACCGTTCCGTCCCAATCATCGAGCATCCCCTGGGCCAGGGGCGACTCGGTCTCGACGACATGCCGTTCGAGCAGGTCGCGCAGCATTTCTGCATCGGCACTGCCGAGCTCGGAGAGGGTGAGTTCACCGGACGCGAGGGCGTCGCGGTTGACGAGCTCCCGGCGCAGGCCGTGGATGTAGGCGGTGCCGCCGGACATGCCTGCGCCGAGGTTCCGTCCGGTCTCGCCGAGGATCACCGCCAAACCGCCGGTCATGTATTCGAGCGCGTGGTCTCCCACGCCCTCGACCACCGCGGTGGCACCGGAATTGCGCACGAGGAAACGCTCGCCGACCATCCCGCGGAGGAACATCGTGCCCTGAGTCGCCCCGTAGCCGATCACGTTGCCTGCGATCACGTTGGCGGAGGCGTCGAACGTGCTACGGCGGTCGGGCCGCATCACGATCTGGCCGCCCGAGAGCCCCTTGCCGACGTAATCGTTGGAGTCGCCCTCAAGGCGCAGCGTGATGCCCGCCGGGAGGAACGCCCCGAACGATTGCCCGGCCGAGCCGCGCAGGGAGACCACGATCGAGTCGGCCGGCAAGCCGTTCTCGCCGTAGCGGACGGTGACCTCGTGGCCGAGCATCGTGCCGACCGCGCGCTCAGTGTTCTTGATCTCGCGCTCGATCGAGACGGTGCCGCGATGATCGAGGACGTTCGCCGCACGACGAATCAGCTCGTTGTCGAAGTGCTGCTCGAGCTCGTGCTTCTGGCGGCGCGCATTCCGGCGCGGCTCGTCGTCGGCGAACTCGGGGCCGACCAGGATCGGCGTCAGGTCGAGGCCGCTCGCCTTCCAATGCTCCACGGCGCGATTCACGTCGAGCAGCTCGCGGCGGCCGACGATCTCGTCGATGCTCCGGTAGCCGAGGTGCGCGAGGTACTCGCGCACCTCCTGAGCGATGAACTCGAAGAAATTGACGACGAACTCGGGCTTGCCGGTGAAGCGCTTGCGCAGCTCCGGGTTCTGCGTGGCGACTCCGACGGGGCAGGTGTCGAGATGGCAGACGCGCATCATGATGCAGCCCTCGACAATCAGCGGAGCCGTCGCGAAGCCGAACTCCTCGGCCCCGAGCAGCGCGCCGATGACGACGTCGCGGCCTGTCTTCATCTGCCCGTCGACCTGCACGACCACGCGGTCCCGCATGCCGTTGAGCATGAGGGTCTGCTGGGTCTCGGCGAGGCCGAGCTCCCAGGGAGTCCCCGCGTGCTTCAGCGAGTTGACCGGGCTCGCGCCCGTGCCGCCGTCATGGCCCGAGACGAGGATGACGTCGGCCAGGGCCTTCGCCGTGCCCGCCGCGACCGCTCCGATACCCGACTGGCTGACCAGCTTCGCGTGGATGCGGGCCGACGGGTTAGCGCGCTTGAGGTCGAAGATCAGCTGCTTGAGGTCCTCGATCGAGTAGATGTCGTGGTGCGGGGGCGGCGAGATCAGCCCGACCCCGGCGGTCGCGTGCCGGGTGCGCGCGATCCACGGGTACACCTTCGTCGGCGGCAGCTGACCGCCCTCGCCGGGCTTGGCGCCCTGGGCGAGCTTGATCTGGATGTCGTCCGCGTGGGTGAGGTACATGCTCGTGACGCCGAAACGACCAGACGCGACCTGCTTGATCGCGGACCGGCGCTCGGGGTCGAGTAGCCGCTCGGTGTCCTCACCGCCCTCGCCGGTGTTCGACTTGGCGCCGAGCCGGTTCATCGCAATGGCGAGCGTCTCGTGGGCCTCGGGCGAGATGGAGCCGTAGCTCATCGCTCCGGTGGAGAATCGCTTGACGATGGCCTCGACCGGCTCGACCTCGTCGAGCGGGACGGGCGTGCGTCCGCCGGCGAACGCGAACATGCCACGGAGGGTCATCAGGGCACTCGACTGGTCATCGACCATCGAGGTGTACTCGCGGAAGATGTCGTAGCGGCGGTTGCGGGTCGAGTGCTGTAGGCGGAACACCGTGTCCGGGTTGAACAGGTGCGGCGCGCCGTCGCGGCGCCACTGGTATTCGCCCCCGACCGCGAGGCGCTCGTGTGCGATGACGGCGCCGTCCTCCGGGTAGGCAGCGCGGTGACGGGCCGCGTTCTCCTCGGCGACGACCTCCATACCGATGCCGCCGAGCTTGGAGACGGTGCCGGTGAAATACTGGTCGACGAATTTCTGGCTGAGTCCCACCGCCTCGAACGTCTGCGCTCCGGCGTAGCTCGAGACGGTCGAGATGCCCATCTTCGACATGATCTTCAGCACGCCCTTGCCGAGGGCCTTGATCACATTCTTGACGGCCTTCTCCGGCGAGAGATCCGAGATCATCCCACTGCGCACCAGCTGCTCGCACGTCTCCATTGCCAGGTACGGGTTCACCGCGGAGGCGCCGTAACCGATCAACGTCGCGACGTGGTGCACCTCTCGGACGTCACCGGCCTCGACGACGAGCCCCACGCGCATCCGGTTCTCGGTGCGGATGAGGTGGTGGTGCACCGCCGCGAGCATCAGCAACGACGGAATGGGCGCGAGATCCTTGGTGGAGTCGCGGTCCGAGAGTACGAGGAACTGCGCTCCGGCGGCGATCGCCTCGTCGGCCTCGTCGCACATGGCGTCGATCCGCTCCTGCATGGCGCGCGGTCCGGCGTCGACACGGTAGAGACCGCGGATCGTCGTGGTGATGTGGCTGAGCGGACGCGGCGCGATGTGCTGGATCTTCGCGAGTTCGTCATTGTCGATCACCGGGAAGTCGAGGACCACTTGCCGCGCGTGCTCGGGACCGGCGCTCAGCAGGTTGCGCGATGGCCCGAGGCCGAGGCGGAGCGAGGTGACCACCTCCTCCCGAATGGAGTCCAGCGGCGGATTGGTGACCTGCGCGAACGCCTGGGTGAAGTAGTCGAACAGCAGGCGCGGGCGCTGGGAGAGCACCGCCACCGGAGTGTCCGACCCCATCGCGCCGAGCGGCTCCGCACCGGCGCGCGCCATGGGCAGCAGAAGGAGGCGGACCTCCTCCTCCGTGTAGCCGAAGGTGCGCTGGCGGCGGTTGACCGAAGCGGGGGTGTGCACGATGTGCTCGCGCTCGGGGAGGTCCCTGAGGTTGATGCGGCCGTTCTCCAGCCACTCCTCGAAGGGACCGGAAGCAGCGAGCTGCGCCTTGATCTCCTCGTCCTCGACGATGCGGCCCTGCTCCGTGTCGACCAGGAACATGCGACCGGGCTGAAGGCGTCCCTTGCGGACCACCGTCGCCGGGTCGATGTCGAGCACGCCGATCTCGCTCGCGAGCACCACGAGTCCATCGTCCGTGACCATGAAGCGGCCGGGGCGAAGCCCGTTGCGGTCGAGCGTGGCGCCCACGAGCACGCCGTCGGTGAAGCCGATCGCGGCCGGACCGTCCCACGGCTCCATGAGCATCGAGTGGTACTCGTAGAAGGCGCGGCGCTTCGCATCGAGGGCGCCACCCTGGTTCTCCCAGGCCTCGGGCACCATCATCATCACGGCGTGCGGGAGCGAGCGGCCGGCCAGGGTGAGCAGCTCGACGGCCTCGTCGAAGGACGCGGAGTCGCTTCGGCCCGGCGAGACGATCGGGAGCAGCGGCGCGAGGTCACCCAGTTCGCGACTCTTCAGCTGCGACTGGCGGGCGCGCATCCAGTTGCGGTTGCCCTGCACAGTGTTGATCTCGCCGTTGTGCGCGATCATCCGGAACGGCTGCGCGAGCGGCCAGGACGGGAAGGTGTTGGTCGAGTAGCGGGAGTGCACGACGGCGAGCTTGGACGCGAAGCGCTCGTCCGAGAGATCGGGGTAGAACGGCTCCAACTGGAGGGTCGTCACCATCCCCTTGTAGACGAGTGTGCGGCTCGACAGCGACATGAAGTACGCCTCGAACTCGCGCTCGACCCGCTTGCGCAGGCGGAAGGTCTGCCGGTCCAGGCGGAGGGAGGCCAGGGGGACCCCGTCCTCGTCGGTCAGCTCGCTGGAGACATAGACCTGCTCGATCGCCGGCATCGCAGCGCGAGCGAGGGTACCGATCTCGTCGGGCTGCACCGGCACGGACCGCCAGCCGAGCACGGTCAGGTTCTCCTCGCGGGCGATCTCAGCGATCGATGTCTTCACCCGCTCGCGGGCGAAGACGTCCACGGGCAAGAAGGCGTTACCGACGGCGTACTGCCCCACGGGCGGCAGTTCGACCGGAGCGACCGCGCGTAAGAACTCGTCGGGGATCTGCGTGATGATGCCCGCGCCGTCACCGGTCCCGGCATCGGAGCCGACGGCTCCGCGGTGCTCGAGGTTGCGCAGCGCATTGAGTGCCGCGTCGATGATGTCGTGGCCGGGGGTGCCGCGCAGGGTGGCGACCATCGCGAGACCGCATGCGTCCTTCTCTGCGGCCGGGTCGTACATCCCCTGGGCCGACGGCGTGCCGATGAAGGGCACGACGGGAGCCTGGGGCGAGGGCTGGGCGGAGGCCATGTGAACCGTCCTCACGGGGGTGATGGCTGATCGGGGCGTCGCTGGCCCGCGGGGGTGGAGGAGGGACGGCTTCCCGGTCAGGAGAGCCGCAGAGTTCTGCGCAGTGCGAGCGTCGTGCGCCGCCGGCGGTGCCAGCACGACCTCCCACCCGCGGCAGCGCTCGTGGCTGCGCCGTGAGGGGCGGTCGTGGAGGTGTCGGGCACCTGGGCGGCGATCGCGGAGGCTCCGCGACCCCGTCAGGTGCGGGAGACCGTCGGCTTCTCGGCGACGGTGCCGGAAGCAGGGGTGGTGGTGTCGTCGGAGTGGGACTCGACGTCCTCGAACTCTATCTCAGCGGAAGCCGGAGTCCACTCCCGACCCGGCCGGTACGCCGAGGGCTCGCCACCGGGATGTTCGCGCTTCTGAATCACCACGATCACCAGGCCGATGACGACGGCAGCGAGGGCAGCCCAGACATTGGTGCGGATGCCCCAGAAGAACTCACTCGGGTCGATGCGGATGGACTCGAACCAGACTCGGCCGACGCCGTACCAGATCAGATAGGCGGCGAAGACGGTGCCCCACTGCAGTCGGAGGCGGCGCTCGAGCACCAGAACGACGGCGATGCCGACGACGTTCCAGAGAATCTCGTACAGGAAGGTCGGGTGGAAGAGGGTGCCCGCCTGCAGGCCGACCGGGAAAGCCGGGTTCGTGGTTTCGATTTCCAGGCCCCAGGGCAGGGTGGTGGGCAGGCCGAAGAGCTCGTGATTGAACCAGTTGCCCAGGCGTCCGAGCGCCTGCGCGGCCAGCAGGCCGGGAGCAAGGGCGTCGGCGAAGCTCCAGAAGCGGACGCCGGTCCAGCGGCAACCGATGAACGCGCCGACCGCGCCACCGATCAGGCCGCCGAAGATCGCGTTACCGCCGTTCCAGATGCGGACGACCTCCCACGGGTCGGCGCCGGCGAAGAAGTAGTCGCCGGGGTGCGTCAGCACGTGATAAGCCCGAGCGCCGACGATGCCCAGCGGGACCGCCCAGATGATGATGTCGAGCACGACCCACGGCTCGACGCCGCGACGCCTGAGGCGCTGGTCGGTCATGATCGTCGCCACGATGATCCCCGCGAGGATGCACAGCGCGTAGGTGTGGATCGCGAGGGTCCAGTTGCCGATCGTGAGGTCGTACTGACTCCACGCGTCGGGGGGGCTCGGAATGCTCAGCGGTACGGACACCGGTACTCGACCTTTCGAAGGAGGGGGTCCCCCGGGCGCAGCTCGGCCGCGCCCCGGTGGGCATCCCGATTGTAGCGGGAGGGCGTCAGCGCTCGGCGCGCGTGCCCTCAGCGAGGCCGCGGGACGTCTCGGCGACAGCGGCCACCCCTCCGGATGCCAGGGCGCGCACCAGCGCGGAGCCGACGATAGCGCCGTCCGCGTACGCGAGGATCTCGGCGACCTGCTCGCCGGTCGAGATGCCCAGGCCGACGCAGGCGCTCTCGGAGCCGGCGACGCGGAGCCGGTCGACCAGCGTGCGCGCTGCGGAGTCGACGTCGGTGCGGGCCCCGGTAATACCCATCGTCGAGACCGCGTAGACGAAGCCGCGGCTGGAGTCGACCGCCTGGCGCAGCCGCGTGTCCGTCGAGGACGGCGCGGCCAGGAACACCCGGTCGAGGCCGAGGCGCTCGGACACGGCGAGCCACTCGGCTCCCTCGTCCGGGATCAGGTCGGGCGTGATCAGGCCGGAGCCGCCCGCCTCCGCGAGGTCGCTCGCGAAGCGCTCCACGCCGTACTGCAGCACGGGGTTGTAGTAGGTCATCACCAGAACCGGCACGTCGACGCGCGCGCGGATGCTGCGCACCGCTTCGAAGCCGTGCCGCAGGCGGAACCCGCCGGCGATGGCGGCCTGCGTCGCCTCCTGAATGACCGGTCCGTCCATCACAGGGTCGGAGTAGGGCAGGCCCAGTTCGATCGCGTCCACGCCGTTCTCGGCCATCGCGACCGCGGCGTCGATACTCGTCGGCAGGTCGGGGAAGCCGACGGGCAGGTAGCCGATCAGGGCGCCCGCGGCCTCCTCGTTGCGGCGCCGGACGGTCTCGGCGACGCTCGGCCCCCGACCACTCACGACTGCACCGCGCCCTGGTCCATCAGACCGAAGTAGTGCGCGGCCGTTGTCATGTCCTTGTCGCCGCGGCCGGAGAGGTTGACGAGGATCGTCGCGTCCGGGCCGAGTTCGCGACCCAGCTCGAGCGTGCCGGCGAGGGCGTGCGCGGACTCGATGGCCGGGATGATGCCCTCGGTGCGGCTCAGCAGCATCAGAGCATCCATCGCGGCGGAGTCGGTGACCGCTCGGTAGTCGGCGCGGCCGATGCTCGAGAGCCAGGCGTGCTCCGGGCCGATCCCGGGGTAGTCCAGGCCGGCCGAGATCGAGTGCGATTCGACCGTCTGGCCATCCTCGTCCTGAAGGAGGAAGCTGCGCGCACCGTGCAGGACGCCCGGCCGGCCCTTGCTGATGGTCGCCGCGTGGCGCGGGGTCTCGATCCCGTCGCCCCCCGCCTCGAAGCCGACGAGGCGGACCTCGGGGTCGTCGAGGAAGGCGTGGAAGATGCCCATCGCGTTCGATCCACCGCCGACGCAGGCCGTAACCGCGGTCGGCAGCGAGCCGGTGAGCTCGAGGACCTGCTCGCGCGCCTCCTCGCCGATGATCTTCTGGAAGTCGCGCACCAGCGCGGGGAACGGATGCGGCCCCGCGACGGTCCCGAAGATGTAGTTGGTCGTGCCGACGTTCGTGACCCAGTCGCGCATCGCGTCGTTGATCGCATCCTTGAGGGTGCGCGAACCGGTCGTCACGGGGATCACCTCGGCGCCCAGGAGCCGCATCCGGGCGACGTTGAGCGCCTGGCGTTCGGTGTCGACCTCGCCCATGTAGACCACGCAGTCGAGGCCGAAGAGCGCGGCGGCCGTGGCGGTCGCGACTCCGTGCTGGCCGGCGCCCGTCTCCGCGATGACCCTCGTCTTGCCGATCCGCTTGGTCAGCAGCGCCTGCCCCAGCACATTGTTGATCTTGTGCGAGCCGGTGTGGTTGAGGTCCTCGCGCTTGAGGATGATCCGCGCACCGCCGGCGTGCTCGGCGAACCGGGGTACCTCCGTGATGATCGACGGCCGGCCGGTATAGCTGCGGTGCAGCTCCATCAGCTCGGCCGCGAACGCGGGGTCGACCTTGGTGCGCTCGTACTCGGCGCTCAGCTCATCGAGTGCCTCGACGAGCGACTCGGGGACGTAGCGTCCGCCGAACTCGCCGAAGTAGGGGCCGAGTTCATCCCGGAGTGCCATGCGGTTCCGCCTTACGGTGATCAGGACGCCAGGAACCTGGCGAGAGTGGAGACGGGGTCGCCTCCGGTGACGAGCGCCTCGCCCACGAGGACGACATCGGCACCAGAACGGCGGTAGTGGGCGACATCGTCCGCCGTCTTGACCGCGGACTCGGCGACCTTGACCGCAGTGGCGGGGATGCGATCGGAGAGTCGGCCGAAGAGGTCGCGGTCGAGTTCGAAGGTCGTCAGGTTGCGCGCGTTCACGCCGATGAGGTGGGCGCCGAGGTCGATCGCGCGCTCGAGCTCGTCGGCCGAGTGGGTCTCGACGAGCGGGGTCATCCCGAGCTCGAGGACCAGGGCGTGCAGCTCGGTGAGCAGGGGCTGTTCGAGCGCGGCGACGATGAGCAGGACCAGGTCGGCACCGGCCGCTCGGGCCTCGAGGACCTGGTACGGCTCGGCGATGAAGTCCTTGCGCAGGACGGGGATCGAGACGCGCTCGCGGACCGCCTCCAGGTCGGCGAGCGACCCCTTGAAGCGGCGCTCCTCGGTGAGGACGCTGATCGCGCTCGCTCCCCCGAGCTCGTACTGCCCGGCCAGATCGGCGGGAACGGGGATGTCGGCGAGGGCCCCGCGCGACGGGCTCGCGCGCTTGACCTCGGCAATGATCTTGACGCGCTCGGCGGGAGCCAGCGCGGCCAGGGCGTCCAGGGCGGGGGTCTGAGCGAGCGCACGACGCTCAACGACCTCGATCGGGGCGCTCTCGCGGCGGCGAGCCGCATCGGCCAGGGCTCCGGCGGTCAGGTCTGTGAGCATCAGGCACCCACCTTCGAGTTCGCCTTCGGGCCGTCGACGCCATAGCCCGCTCTGGCCATCCCCACGCCCACGAGCAGGCCTACCACGACCAGGCCGGCCGAGAGCCAGACGACGAGCGGCACGTCGAACCAGAACGCGATCGTGCCAATCGTGAATCCGACCAACATGATGACGACGGCCGTCCAGGCCGCGGGCGAGTGGCCGTGGTTGTCGTCGTCGTGCTCGCTGCTCATGGGTCTCCTCCTTGTAGTGCATCGGAACCCGAGCAGTCTAGCGTGAGGCACCTGGGGACCCTGGCCGGGACGCACCTGCCGCGGGCCCCCGTCAGGGGCCGGACTCGGGCCGTCTTCGAGCGGGTAGCCGGCCCGGGTCAGCGGGAGGACGTGGGGTCGTCACCGCGCGAGAGCTCGTCCCAGGAGACGACCGGATCGATGTCGCCGTCGTCGGTGTGGACCGTCGAGGCGCCGTGGCCGTAGCCGTCGGCCGGCTCGAAGCGGGACGTCCGCTTCTTCGCCGCCCCGGGCCACCGGCGCGAGGTCGCGAGCACGCCGATCCCGAGCACCGCTGCGAGCACACCGCACGCCAGAGCCACGACCGGCCAGGCCGTGACGGCGGAGGAGGCGACCAGGGCCGCGACGGACTGCTCACCGGCGATGGCGGTCGCCCCGGTGACCAGCGAGGCCCCGGCGCGCACGGGGTCGCCCAGGGCGGTCGCAGCCGCCAGCACGACCGACGCGCCGAGAAGCACCTGAAGCAGTCCCAGCAGGATCCGGAAGACGGGACCGGCGATCGCGAGCGCCGCCGCGAGGGCCAGGCCCGCGAGCGCGAGCGCCGAGAGTGCCGGAGCGGCGACCGTGCCCGCCACGTCGATCCGCTGGCCCTCGCCCTCGGTTGCCGCGAGCGTCAGCGTGAACCACGACTGCGTGGAGGAGGTCAGCTCGAGCGCGGCGAGCAGCACGACCCCGAGGATCGCGGAGTACTTCAGCCGCCGGCCGCTCACGCTCACTCCCCCGGGCCGAGGCCGGTGAACGGCGCGAGCGGATCGACGTCGAAGCAGGCGTGCTCGCCGGTGTGGCACGCGGCTCCGATCTGCTCGACCTGCACCAGCAGCGTGTCGGCATCGCAGTCGAGCGCGGCTGCCCGCACGAACTGGGCGTGGCCGGAGGTGTCGCCCTTGCGCCAGTACTCCTGCCGCGAGCGCGACCAGAAGGTGACGCGGCCCTCGCTGAGGGTTCTGCGGAGCGCCTCGCGGTCCATCCACCCCATCATCAGCACCTCGCGGGTGTCGTGCTGCTGAATGATCGCGGGCAGCAGCCCGGTCGGATCGAAGGCGGCGCGCTCGAGGACGGCGTCGAGCTCGGCGGGGGTCATCGGACCTCGATCCCGGAGTCGGCGAGCGCGCGTTTGACGTCCCCGATCGTCAGCTCGCGGTTGTGGAAGACGGAGGCGGCGAGGACGGCGTCGGCTCCCGCGTCGATCGCGGGGGCGAAGTGTCGGGCGGCGCCGGCGCCCCCGGAGGCGATGACAGGGACGCTACTGCGCTCGCGCATCGCGGCGATCAGCTCGAGGTCGAAACCCTGCTTGGTGCCGTCGGCGTCGATGGAGTTGACCAGCAGCTCCCCGGCGCCGCGCTCGACGGCCTCGGCCGCCCACGCCAGGGCGTCCAGGTCGGTCTCGTGGCGACCGCCGTGGGTGGTGACGACGAAGCCGGACGCCGTGGCGTCACTCCGCTTGACATCGAGCGAGAGCACGAGCACCTGCGCGCCGAAGACGTCGGCGATCTCGCCCAGGAGCTCCGGCCGGGCGATTGCGGCGGAGTTGACGCCGACCTTGTCCGCGCCGTGCGCGAGCAGGCGCGACACGTCATCGGCGCTGCGCACGCCCCCACCGACGGTGAGCGGGATGAAGACCTGCTCGGCCGTCGCCCGCACCACGTCGTAGGTGGTCGAGCGGTCATCGACCGTGGCGGTGACGTCGAGGAAGGTCAGCTCGTCGGCACCCTGCTCGAAGTAGAGGCGTGCGAGCTCGACGGGGTCGCCCGCATCGCGCAGGTTCTGGAAGTTGACGCCCTTGACGACGCGGCCGGCGGCAACGTCGAGGCAGGGGATGACGCGGACGGCGAGACTCATCGGCTCCCCCTTCTACAGGCGCGCGGCGTGGATCGAGGTGACCAGGATCGCGCGAGCGCCCAGGTCGTACAGGCGGTCCATCACCTGGTTCATGTCCGCCCGGGGCACCATCACGCGAACGGCGACCCACTCGGCGTCGTGCAGCGGCGAGACGGTCGGCGACTCGAAACCCGGTGCGATTGCAGTGGCGCTCTCGAGCAGGGACACGGGGCAGTCGTAGTCGAGCAGCACGTACTCGCGAGCGACCAGAACGCCCTGCAGGCGCCGCAGCAGCACGGGAATGCCCTCCGGCTCCCCCTCGGCCGAGACGAGCACAGCGGTCGAGTCGAGGATGACCGGGCCGAAAATCTCGAGCCCCGCCTTGCGGAGCGTGGTGCCGGTTTCAACGACATCGGCGATCACATCGGCGACACCCAGCTGGATCGCGGACTCGACGGCGCCGTCGAGACGGATCAGAGCCACGTCGACGCCGTGCTCGCGGAGGAAGCGACCGACCAGACCCGGGTAGCTGGTCGCGACCCGGAGGCCGTCGATCTGCGCGAGGTCGTCGTAGCGGCCGGCCGGTCCGGCGAAACGGAAGGTGGAGTTCGCGAAGCCGAGGCTTGCGATCTCGCGCGCCTGGGAGCCGGAGTCGATCAGGAGATCGCGCCCCGTCACTCCGACATCGAGGGCGCCGGAGCCGACGTAGGTCGCGATGTCGCGTGGACGGAGGTAGAAGAACTCGACACCGTTGCGCTCATCGACGACGTGCAACTCCTTCGGGTCGCGGCGACCGGTGTAGCCCGCCTCCGCGAGCATCTGGCCGGCGGTCTCCGACAGGGAGCCCTTGTTGGGAACGGCGACGCGCAGCAGCGCCGGGGCGGGGGTGGTGGTCACGGGAGGTCCTTCATGACTCGACGGCTGTTCGATGGGCGGCACGGTTCCTCGGGGAGCGTGCGGACGCGACGGCGCGGATCGACGGCGCACCCCGGCGAGCGGGGCGGTGCTCACAGATGCCGGTAGACGTCGGCCGTCGTCAGACCCTTCGCGAGCATCAGCACCTGGAGGTGGTAGAGCAGCTGCGAGATCTCCTCGGCGGTGCGCTCGTCGCCCTCGTACTCGGCGGCCATCCACACCTCGGCGGCCTCCTCGACGATCTTCTTGCCGATGAAGTGCACGCCGGCGTCGAGCTCACGGACGGTACCCGATCCCTCGGGCCGGATGGCGGCCTTCTCGCCCAGCTCCGCGAAGAGGTCGTCGAAAGTTTTCACCGGGGAAGTCTATACGGCGGGCGGGACGGGGCCGCGTGGGCGCTGTGAGCGGCGTGCGAGGCGTGCGATGTGCAGGAGCCCGTCCGATTCGCAGGAGACCGTCCGATTCGCAGGAGACCGTCCGATTCGCAGGAGACCGTCCGATTCGCAGGAGACCGTCCGATTCGCAGGAGAAGGTCGCCGTCACGCGTTCGTCATGCGGCAGAACCGGGCATCTCGCACGGATCTCCTGCACACCGCACGGAAGCCTGCACACCGCACGGAAGCCTGCACACCGCACGGAAGCCTGCACACCGCACGAAGGCCTGCACACCGCACGGGATCCTGCAGATCGGACGGCGTCCGCCGCCTCAGTGCCGGTGCAGGTGCGCGGTAGCCGTAGCGCGCAGGGCCGCGATGGCCTGCTCCGGGTCGTCGGCGCCGAAAACCGCGGAGCCGGCGACGAACGTGTCGGCCCCCGCCTCCGCCGCGATCTCGATCGTGCCCGGCGCGATGCCGCCGTCGACCTGAAGCCAGACGTCAAGTCCGGTGCGGTCCACGACGTTCCGCAGGGTGCGCAGCTTGGGCATCGTCTCCGCCAGGAACGACTGGCCGCCGAATCCGGGCTCGACCGTCATCACGAGGACCTGGTCGAACTCCGGCAGCAGGTCGAGGTACTCATCCACCATCGTCCCCGGTTTGAGCGCGATGCCGGCGCGCGAGCCGATCTCGCGCAGGCGCCGCGCGAGAGCCACGGCGTCGCGTGCGGCCTCGGCGTGGAAGGTGACCGAATAGGCGCCGGTCTCGGCGTAGTCGGGCGCCCAGCGGTCCGGGTCTTCGATCATCAGGTGCAGGTCGAGCGGACGGGGCGACACGTCCTGCAGGCGCTGGACCATCGTCAGGCCGAAGGTCAGATTTGGCACGAAATGGTTGTCCATCACGTCGACGTGCACGAAGTCGGCTCCGGCGATCCGCTGCAGCTCGGCCTCGAAGTTCACGAAGTCGGCGGAGAGGATGCTGGGGTTGATCCGTGCGGGCATGCGTCCAGCCTAGAGCGGGCCCGCTCCCGCGGCAGGCGTCACGACCGGCGGCGCAGGAGCTGAATGAACATGGCGTCGGTGCCGTGCCGGTGGGGCCACAGCTGCACATGGGTCGCTCCGTCGGGAAGCGCAAGCGGTGCGGCGCTCACTCCGCGGAGCACGGCGGGGGTGTCCACGAGCTCGAGCGCGTGCCGCTCCTGGGCGAGAGCGAGTACGCGCCGCGTCTCGCCGAGGTGCGGCGAGCAGGTCACGTACGCGAGCAGTCCCTCCGGCGCGAGAGCTTTCACGGCGGAGTCGAGCAGCTCGCCCTGCAGAGCGGCCAGCGGCTCGACGTCGGCCGCCGACTTGCGCCAGCGCGCCTCCGGCCGGCGTCGCAACGCCCCCAGGCCGGTGCAGGGCGCGTCGAGCAGGATCCGGTCGAACGCTCCCGGCCGCTCGTCACCGAGCTCGCGCCCGTCCCCGGTGCGCACCTCGACCGTGGGATCGACAGCCGCCAGCGCCTGCCGCACGAGTCCCGCGCGGCCGGGCACCACCTCGTTCGCGAGCAGTGTCGCCCCGCCGGCCCGCGCCTCCGCTGCGAGCAGAGCCGCCTTGCCGCCGGGGCCGGCGCAGAGATCGAGCCAGCGCTCACCCGAACGGACCGGGCGCGCTCGGGAGAGGGCCAGCGCGGCCAGCTGCGAGCCCTCGTCCTGGACACGCACCCGGCCCTCGCGCACGGCGGGGAACGCCTCCGGGTCGCCGCCGGTGCTGGTCATGCCGACCGGCGAGAACCGATCGGGCTCGGCGTCGGCAATCTCGCCGGGAGCCGCTGACCCGGGCAGGGCGACCAGGTTGACGCGCGGTGCCGCGTTGTCGGAGGCGAGTAGCGCGTCCAGCTCGTCGGCCGCGCCCTCCGCCGCCAGCGCCCGCCGCAGGGCGCGGACGATCCAGACGGGGTGGGAGTTCAGTGCGGCGATCCGGTCGTCTGCGGAGACGGCGGCGGCGGACACCCGTTCGCGCCACTCGTCCGCGCTCGAGCGCGAGACCGTGCGCAGCACCGCGTTGGCGAAGGCGACCGCCCCGCGCGAGGAGCCGGCGGCAACGAGCGCGACGCTCTCATTCACCGCGGCGTGCGGAGCCACGCGGGTCGCGAGCAGCTGGTGCGCACCCAGGCGCAGCGCGTCCAGGACCGGCGGGTCGAGGCTGTCCGCAGGTCGGCGCGCGGCCAGGGCGATCACCCTGTCGTAGTAGCCGGACATCCGCAGGGTGCCGTAGCACAGCTCGGTGGCCAGCCCCGCGTCGGCGGGCGAGAGACCGGCCGCGCTGATCCGCGCCGGCAGGACGAGGTTCGCGTAGGCGTCCGATCCGCTCACCGCGAGCAGGACCTCGTAGGCGACCCGGCGGGCGGGGGCGGCGCCGCGACGGGCGCTCATCCGAGCACCGTGCTGTCGCGCAGCCCCCGCGCCCAGGCGGCGCCCGGCATCGGAGTCTTGCCGGCGGGCTGGACGGTGACCAGCTCGATCGCTCCGTCCCCGGTGCCGACGAGCGCGCGTCCGGAGTGAAGGCGCACGCTGCCCGGAGCGAGATCCCCCTCCGCGGCGCGCACGGCCAGCACCTTCAGGCGCGCGCCGCCCACCGCGGTGGAAGCGCCGGGCTCGGGGGTCGTGCCGCGCACCAGCGCCAGGATCCGCGCGGTCGGCAGCGTCCAGTCGATCCGGCCGTCGGTCGCGTCGAGCTTGGGCGCGAGGGTCACCTCGCCGACCTGCGGGGTGGCGACGGCGGTCCCCCGTTCGAGTGCGTCGACCACGTCGAGGGTGAGGTTCGCGCCGCTTTCGGCCAGCTCCGCCAGCAGCGCGCCCGCGGTGCGCTCCCCCGCGTCGACGGGGAGTTCGGCGTAGACGTCGCCCGCATCGAGTTCGGCGACGAGCTGGAAGACGCTCGCGCCGATCCGCGTCTCCCCCGCCATCAGCGCGCGCTGGAGGGGAGCCGCTCCCCGCCAGCGCGGCAGCAGCGAGAAGTGCAGGTTGATCCAGCCGAGCCTCGGCACCGCCAGCAGCCGCTCGCGCACGAGCCCGCCGTAGGCGACGATCACGCCCAGATCCGGGGTGAGCTCGGCGAGGTGGTCGGTCACCTCCTCGTCGAGCCGATTCGTGCGGATCACGGGGAGCCCCAGCTCCTCCGCCGCGACGGCGACCGGCGACGGAGTGAGCACGCGCTTGCGGCCCACCGGAGCATCCGCCCGGGTGACCACGGCGACGACCTCATGCGCGGAGGCGGCGAGGCCCTGGAGGGTCGGGACGGCCGCGGCGGGCGTACCGGCGAAGACGAGGCGCACAGGGCTCTCCCGGGGTGTCAGAGGATGTCGGGGTCGTCGAGGCGAACCCGGAGCTTGGGGGCCGGCCGGAAGCGACCGGGCGTGGTCGGCGGCCGACGGCGGCGCGTGGCATTGCGGATCACGGCGGAGCGGAGGCGGGCGGCCACCTCCGCACCGCGAGCGTAGTCGAAGCGCACGATGGCCCGGACGGAGCCGTCCTCGAGCCCGACCGGGCCGAGCACCTCCTGCCGGTCCTCCTCGTCGAGCGCGTCCAGCGCCTCCGCCACCGCGTGCGCGTCACCGCTGACCGTTGCGAGCCGCACCGCGGGCGGGAACCGCAGTGCGCGCCGCTCCAGCAGCTCGGCGCGGAGGTACTCGGCCTGACGCCAGGTCGCGAGGGCGGTCGCGAGCCGACCGCCGACCCCGACCAGCAGTACCGGAGCGCCCGGGCGGGCCAGGGCAGCGGCGTTCGACCAGGTGCGAAGTGCGTCGTCGGCGACGCGCAGGCTCTCGCGCGCCAGCATCCGCTCGCCGTCCAGGAGCAGGACGGCGTGGTAGCCGCCGTCGACCCGCGGCTCTGCGCCTCGCGTGGCCACGACGAGCGCGGGCTCGGCGGGGAGGGTGAGCACGGGCCGCTGGCCGTCGGCGACGATCACCTTGGCGCCGGGGAAGGCGCGCCCCAACTCCTCCGCGGTGCGCCCGGCCCCGAGGGTGACCAGGCGGAGGGCCGTGGCCTCGCAGACCGAGCAGGTCCAGTCCGCCGCGATCAGGCCGCACCAGCCACAGCTCGGACGCCCGCCCGCAGAGTGCACGCCGAGCGGTCCCTGGCAGCGGTTGCAGCGCGCGACGGTGCGGCAGCGGGCGCAGGCGACCACCGGCGCATAGCCGGGCCGCGCGACCTGCACCAGCACGGGGCCGGAGTCGAGGGCCTTCCGTGCCTCTCGCCAGGCGGAGGAGGGGATGCGCGCGGCAGCGTCATGCTCGTCGGCCGCCCACTGCTGCGCGGTCGGCACCACGTGCGGGCGGCGGCTCGGGCGCGGTTCCACCTCGGCCGCGAAGCCGATCTCGACCAGACGCTCGACCTCGACGGTGCGGGTGTTGCCCAGCAGCACGAGGCCCGCGCCACTCTGCTCCTGACGGATCAGGGCGACGTCACGGGCATGCGCGTAGGGCGCCAGGGGCTCGGCGAAGAGCGGGTCCCCGTCGTCCCAGAGCGCGATCAGGCCGAGGGCGGAGGAGGGGGCGTAGAGCACGGAGCGGTTGCCCACGACGACCCGCGGCCCGGGATCGAGGCAGCGGACGAAGGCGGCGTAGCGCTCGGCGCCCTTCTGGCGCGCGTCGAGCCGCACAAGCGACTCCGCCGGGACGTGGGCCGCGAGAGCGAGCTCCAGCTGCTCCTGATCGCGGTAGTCGGGCACCGCCAGGATCGCGTCGCGCCCCGCGGCGAGCGTATCGCGGGCGAGCTCGGCCAGCGTGACGGCCCAGCCACCGACCCACCCACCGGAGTCGAGCTGCACGGGAGTCGGCACGGCACCGACTGCCAGACGCGCACCCTCGGCGAGTCCGGCGAAGGAGTCGACGGGATACCCCGTCACTCCGCCCGCCTCGACCAAGGGAGCAGCCGGAGCCGGACCCGCCGCGAGACGCGCCTTCTCGACCCGCACGTGGCGCCGCGGTACGGCAAGGCGCAGCACGTCGCTCGCTCCTCCGCAGGCGCGGTCGGCGACACGGCGTGCAAGGGCCCAGACCTCGGGCGTCAGCACCACGAGCGGCGAAACCAGCTCCTCGACCTCGCTCAGCGCGCCGACGTGCTCGGATCCCTCCCCCGTCTCCACGACGAGGGCGTCGGCGATCCGCCCGCCGGTGCGCAGCGGCACCCGCACGCGGACACCGGGCACCACCTGCCCGCGCAGCGCCTCCGGCACCGCATAGTCCAGGAGCCGGTCGAGCTGCGGGAGTGGCGAGTCCAGGAGCACGCGCGCGACGGCTCCACTCGTCGCCATCGCCGCGGGGCCCGCTACGAGAGGCCCGCGGCGGAGCGCAGGTCCTCGACCCGGTCGAGGCGCTCCCAGGTGAAGTCGGGAAGTTCGCGGCCGAAGTGACCGTAGGCCGCGGTCTGCGCGTAGATCGGGCGCAGCAGGTCGAGGGCGTGGATGATCGCGGCCGGGCGGAGGTCGAAGACGGAGCGGATCGCCTCGGTGATCGTCTCGTCCGAGACGGTCCCGGTGCCGAAGGTCTCGACGTAGAGGCCGACCGGAGCGGCCTTACCGATCGCGTAGGCGACCTGCACCTCCATCCGTGAGGCGAGGCCCGCGGCGACCGCATTCTTGGCGACCCAGCGCATCGCGTACGCGGCCGAGCGGTCCACCTTGGACGGGTCCTTGCCCGAGAACGCTCCGCCGCCGTGGCGCGATGCTCCGCCGTAGGTGTCGACGATGATCTTGCGGCCGGTGAGCCCGGCGTCGCCCTGCGGGCCGCCGATCTCGAAACGGCCGGTCGGGTTGATCAGCAGGCGGACGGCCGAGGAGTCGAGGTCGACCGTCTCGAGCACCGGGCGGATCACGTGCGCCTCGATGTCCGCGTGGATCGTCTCGGTGCTGACGTGCTCGGCGTGCTGCGTGGAGAGCACGACGGTGTCGATGGTCGACGGAGTGGTGCCGTCGTAGCCGATCGTGACCTGGGTCTTGCCGTCGGGACGGAGGTAGTCGAGCTCGCCCGACTTCCGTACGGCCGCCAGGCGCTCGGCGAGGCGGTGCGAGAGCCAGCTGGGCAGCGGCATGTACTCGGGAGTCTCGTCGGTCGCGAAGCCGAACATCAGACCCTGGTCGCCCGCGCCCTGGCGGTCGAAGGCGTCCTCCCCCGCCGTGAGAGTGCGGACCTCGAGGGCCGTGTCGACGCCGGCCGCGATCTCGGGCGACTGCTGGCCGATCGACACCGAGACGCCGCAGGAGCGACCGTCGAAGCCCTTCTCGGAGGAGTCGTACCCGATCTCGACGATCGTGTCGCGGACGATCTTGGGGATCTCGACGTAACCGCTCGTGGACACCTCGCCCGCGACGTGCACGAGGCCCGTCGTGACCAGCGTTTCGACGGCGACGCGGCTGTGCGGGTCCTCGCGGAGCAGCGCGTCGAGGATATGGTCCGAGATCTGATCGCAGATCTTGTCCGGGTGGCCCTCGGTGACGGACTCGGAGGTGAACAGGCGGAGGGGACCGGAGGTCATGCTTCTCTTCTCGTCCCGGTGTCGTGCGGACCGGGGTCGTTCGTACCGGACGTGGCCGGGCGGGCACAGTGGCCGCGCGGGCAGGCGGTCGGCGCCTCCGCGGGCAGACCGGTGGGGCTAGCGCGCGATCGCGTCGAGGACGCGGTCGGCCACCTCCGCCTTGCTTCCCGAGGCCTCGCCCACTATATCGCCGGCTCGATCCAGGACCACGACGGCGTTGCGCTCGCTCTGGAAACCCTCGGCCCAGCCGACCCTGTTGACAACAAGCAGATCGCACCCCTTGCGGGCGATCTTGGCGCGCCCGAGCGCGAGCATCGCGTCCCGGTCCGGCTCGGTCTCGGCGGCGAACCCGACAACGATCTGCCCCTCGTGTCGCGCGGAAGCGATCTCGGCCAGAACGTCCGGGGTCTTGATCAGCTCGAGGACCAGCCGCTCGCCCTGCTGCTCCTTCTTGATCTTCGCGTCGGCGACCTCGGCCGGCCGATAGTCGGCGACGGCCGCGGCCATGATCACGACGTCCGCTCCGGGAGCGGCGGCCAGGGCGGCCGCGCGCAACTCGAGAGCGGTGCCCACCTGGCGCACCGTGACGCCCTGCGGGACCGACACGTCGAGGTTGGCGGCGAGGAGGGTCACCTCGGCGCCGCGGGCCGCAGCGGCCAGCGCGAGCGCGACCCCCTGCCGACCGCTGGAGCGGTTGCCGACAAAGCGCACCGGATCGAGGGGCTCGCGGGTGCCCCCCGCAGTCACCAGGACGCGGAGCCCCTCCAGATCGCGGCGGGCGCCGACGGCCCGGGCGTGCACGGCCAGAGCCTCGGCAACGATCGTCTCGGGCTCCTCCATGCGGCCGGGTCCGGAGTCGGCGCCGGTAAGACGCCCGACGGCGGGGCCGATCACGTGCACGCCGCGCGAGCGGAGGGTCGCCGTATTGGCGACGGTCGCGGCGTTCGCCCACATCTCGGTGTGCATCGCCGGGGCGACGACCAGCGGGGCAGTACTCGCGAGGACGGTGGTGCCCAGCAGGTCATCGGCCAGGCCGGCGGCGAGCTTGGCGAGCGTGTGCGCCGTGGCCGGAGCGATGACGATGAGGTCGGCGGTCTGACCGATCGCCACGTGCCGCACTTCCGCGACGCCCTCATACAACTCGGTGTGTACGGGGTTACGCGAGATGGCCTCGAGGGTGGGCTTGCCGACGAAGCGCAACGCCGCCTCGGTCGCGATGACGTGGACGTCGTGCCCCGAGAGGACCAGCGCGCGCACGACTCCCACTGCCTTGTACGCGGCGATGCCGCCGGTGATGCCGACGACGACCGTGAGCCGTCGACCGGTCTCGTGAGAGGAGCCCACCCGGCGAGGACTACTCGGCGAGGGGCTGGGCGACCAGCTTGTCCTCGTTGATCTCGTGCAGCGCGACCGAGAGCGGCTTGTCGTCGATGGTCGAGTCGACCAGCGGGCCGACGTTGTCGAACAGGCTGCCCTCGTGGAGGTCGGCGTAGTAGTCGTTGATCTGGCGGGCGCGCTTGGAGGCGAAGATCACCAGCGCGTACTTCGAGTCCACCTTCGAGAGGAGCTCGTCGATGGGCGGGTCGATGATGCCGAGATTGTTGGCCATGAGTGTCTCCTTGCGGGCGCATCAGCGCCGATCTGCGGCTCCGGAGCGGCACGACGCGGGCTCCCGGAGGCGCGAGCCCGAAGGAACCCGGGCGTCGGCCCGGAGGTGGTCGGTGGCCCGGTGTCAGCGACCCGGATCAGCGGGGGCGTCGTCGGCACGAGGCGACATCAATGCTACGACCTCGCGGGCCGCTTCGGGCACGGTGCTGTTCACGACGGCGACATCGAACTCATCCTGCGCGGCCAGCTCCACCTTCGCGGTGGCCAGGCGGCGCTCCTGCTCCTCAGCGCTCTCGGTGCCGCGGCCGACCAGGCGGCGCACCAGCTCGTCCCAGCTGGGCGGCAGGAGGAAGACCAGGCGGGCATCCGGCATCCGCTCGCGCACCTGGCGCGCACCCTGGATATCGATCTCGAGCATCACCTGCCGACCCTGCTCCAGTGCGGCGTCGATCGGCCCGCGCGGCGTCCCGTAACGGTGCGCGTTGTGCACGACCGCGTACTCGAGGAACTCCCCCGCCGCGATCATCCGGTCGAACTCGGCGTCGTCGACGAAGTAGTAGCTCACGCCGTCCACCTCGCCGGGGCGCGGGGCCCGAGTGGTGGCCGAAACCGAGAGCAGCACCTCGGGGTAGTTCTCGCGGATGTAGGTCGAAACGGTGCCCTTGCCGACCGCGGTGGGACCGGCGAGCACGAGCAGCCGGTTGCGGGAGGGGCGGCGCCGGCGCGCCTCCCGCTCCTCCAGGAACGACGCCAGGCCCTCGACCTGACGACGCCCGAGGCCACCGAGGCGCTTCGACTCAGCGATCCGCAGCTGGTCCATCACCCGTGGCGTCTTGACCACGCCGAGAGCCGGGACGGAGCGCAGCAGCTCACTGACCCGCATCCGCCCCTCGACCCCGAGCGGTTCGGCCTGCGCAGCGGCGAGCACGGCGGTCGCGGGGCGGCGACCGGAGGCGACCGCCTTCTTCACGACGGCGCGGGCACGGCGCGCCGCGATGGCGGCCTCGGAAGCGGCGCGGCGGTCGACCTCGGGCGGAGAGGGACGGTGCACGGCCTCCGGGCGCGACGGGGCGCCGGGGTCGGGGCTGACGGTTTCAGCGGACAAGGGTCTCCTGGATGTCGGTCGCGCGTCGGGCGATCTCGGCAGCGATCCCGGAGGGGCCGGCGCCGAGCACGCTGCGCGACTCGCTGACGATGGTGGCGGCGCTCCACGCGCCGAACAACCGCTGCGCGTCCGCGACAGCGGCGCCCTGGTGGCCGAAGCCGGGCGCGAGCACCGGGAGTGCGGGGTGCAGCGGCTCGTCGGTGCCGATGCCGAAGTCGCTCAGGGCGACGGTGGCGCCGAGCACCACGCCGACCGAGCCGATCGGCGCGCGAGCATGAGCGTCGTTCCAGGATGCCACGTCCGCCACGACCGCGTGTGCCACCGTCGTTCCCGCCCGGTCGCCGTCCTGCACGAGCGCGCGCTGCACGAGCCGTGCCTCCGGGTTGGACGTGGCGGCGAGCACGAACACGCCCTTGCCCGCCTCCTCCGCCAGCGTCAGCATCCCCCCGAGCGAGCCGAGGCCCTGGTAGGCGGCCGCGGTCATCGCGTCCGCCTCCAGCGGCGAGCCGGGCCGGAGCCAGGCCTCGGCGTAGGCGGTCGCACTGGTGCCGATGTCGCCGCGCTTGACGTCGGCGATCACCAGTAGCCCGGCCGCTCGGGCGTCGGCGAGCACGCGCTCGAGGGCGGCGTACCCCGCGGAGCCGTGCCGCTCGAAGAAGGCGACCTGCGGCTTCACGATGCCGGCCCGCCCGGCCGCGGCGTCGACGACGGTGCGGCCGAAGCGCTCGAGCCCGCCCGCGTCATCGGCCAGCCCCCAGGCGTCGAGGAGGAAGGAGTGCGGATCGATCCCCACGCACAGCTGTCCGTGCGCGGCGAACGCCGCCTCGAGGCGTGAGCCGAAGGAGGCGGCGCCCACCGCGCGGGTGATCACGCCGTCCGCTCCGCGCGGCGCCGCGCGTAGTCCTGCAGGCTGGTCACCTCGAAGGGCTCGTTCGCCGCGTCCAGCGAGGCGACAGCGGCCGCGAGCTGGGCGATGGTCGTGAACAGCGGCTTGTCGGCGGCAACCGCGGCGGCGCGAATCTCGTAGCCGTCGGCGCGGGTCGCTCCTCCGCTGGGCGTGTTAATCACCACATCGACCTCGTCCCGGCTGATCAGCTCGACGATCGAGGGCGCATCGCCCTCGGCGCTCTCGCTGTACTTGCGCACCACGCGGGCCTGGATGCCGTTGCGGTTCAGCACCTCAGCCGTGCCCTCGGTCGCGAGAAGCTCGAAGCCGAGCTGGCGCAGCCGCAGCGCCGGCAGCACGATCGAGCGCTTGTCGCGGTCGGCGACCGAGATGAAGACCGTGCCGCTGGCGGGCATACCGCCGTACGCCGCGTCCTGACTCTTGGCGAACGCGCGCGGGAAGTCGCGATCGATCCCCATCACCTCACCCGTGGAGCGCATCTCGGGGCCGAGCAGCGAGTCGACGATCTGGCCCTCCTTGGTGCGGAAGCGCTTGAACGGCAGGACCGCCTCCTTCACGGCGATGGGCGAGTCCATCGGCACGTCGGACCCGTCGCACTCGGGGAGGAGCCCCTCGGCCTTCAGCGCCGCGATCGTCTCGCCGACCATCAGGCGCGAGGCGGCCTTGGCGAGCGGGATGCCGAGCGCCTTCGAGACGAACGGCACCGTGCGGGAGGCGCGCGGGTTCGCCTCCAGCACGTAGAGCACGCCCTGGCCGATGGCGAACTGCACATTGAGCAGGCCGCGGACGCCGACGCCGCGGGCGATGGCGAGGGTCGCCTCCCGCACCTGGTCGATTTGGCGGCGGCCCAGCGTCACCGGCGGCAGAGTGCAGGCCGAGTCGCCGGAGTGGATACCGGCCTCCTCGATGTGCTCCATGACGCCACCGATGTACAGCTGCTCGCCGTCGAAGAGGGCGTCGACGTCGATCTCGATCGCGTCGTCGAGGAAACGGTCGACCAGGAGCGGATGCGCCTCGTCGATGATCCCCTCGCCAGCCATCCGCTCGAAGTAGTCCTCGAGCTGCAGGGTGCCGTACACGATCTCCATGCCGCGCCCGCCGAGCACGAACGAGGGCCGGACGAGGACCGGGTAGCCAATCTCGACTGCGACCTCACGGGCGCCGTCGAGGTCGGTCGCCGTGCCGTTGCGCGGAGCGAGCAGGCCCGCCTCGTCGAGGATGCGCGAGAAGGCGCCGCGCTCCTCCGCCAGGTCGATGTTCGCGGGGGTGGTGCCGAGGATGGGCACGCCGGCCGCCTCAAGGCCCGCCGCGAGTCCCAGAGCGGTCTGGCCGCCCAGCTGCACGACCACGCCGACGAGCTCGCCCGACTGCGACTCCGCGTGGATCACCTCCAGCACGTCCTCCAGCGTCAGCGGCTCGAAGTAGAGGCGGTCGGAGGTGTCGTAGTCGGTCGAGACGGTCTCGGGGTTGCAGTTGATCATGATCGTCTCGAAGCCCGCGGCCGAGAGGGCGAACGAGGCGTGCACGCAGGAGTAGTCGAACTCGACCCCCTGCCCGATGCGGTTGGGGCCGGAGCCGAGGATGACGACCTTGCGGCGGTCGGCGGCCACGACCTCCGTCTCCTCGTCATAGGAGGAGTAGTGGTAGGGCGTGAGCGCCGGGAACTCGCCCGCGCAGGTGTCGACGGTCTTGTAGACCGGGCGCACGTCGAGCGCGTGGCGGGTGCGCCGCACCTCCGCCTCATCGAGTCCGCGGAGCTCGGCGATCTGCGCGTCCGAGAAGCCGTGGTCCTTGGCCAGGCGGAGCAGCCCCGCGTCGAGCCCGTCGTGCTCGCGCACCAGCTCCGCGATCTCGTTGATCAACACGATCTGGTCGAGGAACCAGGGGTCGATCTTCGTGGCCTCGAACGCCTGCTCGATGCTCGCTCCCCGGCGCAGCGCCTGCTGCACGGTGACGATGCGACCGTCGGTGGGGGTCTTCGCGATCTCGAGCAATTCGTCCACCGAGCGCTCCTCGCTGCCCCAGTGGAACGACGAGCCGCGCTTCTCGAGCGAGCGGAGGGCCTTCTGCAGCGCCTGCGCATAGTTGCGGCCGATCGCCATCGCCTCACCCACCGACTTCATGGTGGTGGTCAGCGTCTTGTCCGCGGCCGGGAACTTCTCGAACGCGAACCGTGGCACCTTGACGACGACATAGTCCAGCGTCGGCTCGAAACTCGCCGGTGTGACCTTCGTGATGTCGTTCGGGATCTCATCGAGGCGGTACCCGATCGCGAGCTTCGCGGCGATCTTGGCGATCGGGAAGCCGGTCGCCTTCGACGCTAAGGCGGAGGAACGGGAGACGCGCGGGTTCATCTCGATCACGATGATCCGGCCGTCGGCGGGATCGATCGCGAACTGGATGTTGCAGCCGCCGGTGTCCACTCCCACGTCCCGGATGATCCGGATACCGATATCGCGCAGCTTCTGGTACTCGCGGTCGGTCAGGGTCAGCGCCGGAGCGACGGTGATCGAATCGCCGGTGTGCACGCCGACGGGGTCGACGTTCTCGATCGAGCAGACGACGACCGTGTTGTCGGCCGTGTCGCGCATCAGCTCGAGCTCGTACTCCTTCCAGCCGAGGATCGACTCCTCCAGGAGCACCTCGGTGGTCGGGCTCTGGTGCAGGCCGTCGCCGACCATCCGCACCAGCTCCTCGCGGGTGTACGCGAATCCGGAACCGAGGCCACCCATCGTGAACGACGGGCGGATGACGAGCGGGTAACCGAGGTCCTCGGCGTAGTCGATCGCCTCCTCCACGGTGTGCGCGATATACGACTTGGCAACGTCCGCGCCCGCGTCGAGCACCAGCTGCTTGAAGATCTGGCGGTCCTCGCCGCGGTTGATTGCCTCGAAGCTCGCTCCGATCAACTCGACGCCGTACTTCTCGAGGATTCCGAGGTCGTGCAGCTGAATCGCCGCGTTCAGGGCCGTCTGGCCGCCGAGGGTCGGCAGAATCGCGTCCGGCTTCTCCTTGGCGATGATCGCCTCGATCGCTTTCGGGGTGATCGGCTCGACGTAAGTGGCGTCGGCGAAGTCGGGGTCGGTCATGATCGTCGCCGGGTTGGAGTTGACCAGGATCACGCGCACCCCCTCGGCGCGCAGCACGCGGCAGGCCTGAGTACCGGAGTAGTCGAACTCGACAGCCTGCCCGATGACGATCGGGCCGGAGCCGATGACGAGAACGCTCTGGATGTCTTCCCTGCGCGGCATTACTTCTGCTCTCCGATGCTGCTATTCGTGGGGATGCTGCTGGTCGTGGGGCTGCCCGTGGGCTCCGAGGCGTGCCGCCCGGCCGAGCGCTCTCGCCCGACCGAACGCTCAACGACCATGTCGCGGAAGCGATCGAAGAGGTGATTGGCATCGTGCGGGCCGGCCGCCGCCTCCGGGTGGTACTGCACCGAGAAGGCGGGGATGTCGAGGCAGCGCAGCCCCTCCACGACCGAGTCATTGAGGGAGTAGTGGCTCACCTCGACGCGACCGAAGCCCTCCGGCGAGTCGAGCTCGCCCTCGATCGGCGCGTCCACCGCGAAACCGTGGTTCTGCGAGGTGATCTCCACGCGGCCGGTGAGCTTGTCGAGCACGGGCTGATTGATCCCGCGGTGGCCGAACGGGAGCTTGTAGGTGCCGAAGCCGAGTGCGCGGCCGAGCAGCTGGTTGCCAAAGCAGATGCCGAAGAACGGCAGGTCGGCGCGCAGGGTCGTGCGCAGCAGCTCGACGTGGCGGTCCGAGGCCTCGGGGTCACCGGGGCCGTTCGAGAAGAACAGCGCGGACGGGTCCAGGGCGAGCACCTGCTCCGCCGACGCCGACTCGGGCAGCACGTGCACGTCGAAGCCGCGCTCCGCGAGGTAGTGCACCGTCGAGGTCTTCACGCCCAAGTCGATCACCGCGACCGAGCCGACGCGCTCGCCGCGGGCGGGCACCACGTACTGCTCGTCGGTCGACACAGCGGAGGAGAGGTTTAGCCCCTGCATCTGACGGCCGCCGAGGACCAGCGCGAGCTGCTCCTCCTGCGGGAGAGCGAGGTCCTCGCCCGAGAACACGCCGGCGCGCATCGACCCTGCCGAGCGGATATGGCGAGTGATCGCCCGGGTGTCGACAGCCGAGATGCCCACGATGCCGTCGGAGTCGAGGTCGTCGCCGAGCGAGCGCTGCGCGCGGAAGTTGGAGACGACCCGGGAGGGATCGCGGACGACATAGCCCGCGACCCAGATGCGGCGCGACTCCCTGTCCTCATCGTTGGTCCCGGTGTTGCCGATATGCGGGGCCGTCTGCACGACGATCTGGCCGGCGTAGCTCGGGTCGGTCAGCGTCTCCTGGTAGCCGGTCATGCCGGTCGCGAAGACGATCTCACCCAGGGTGCGGCCTCGGGCGCCGTAGGCCTGACCCGTGAATCGTCGTCCGTCCTCGAGGACGAGGACGGCGGTGGGTTCGGTGCTGAGGCGTGTCGTTGGCACGGACTAGGAGCCCTTCTGGGTCGTGTCGGGGCCGCCGTCGGCGGCTCCGGGGTGGGAGGGGGAGGAACGGGGGCCGGCGAGGCGCTGCAACTCGGCGACCAGGTGCTCGCGGAGGGCCGGCTCGGCGACGCGGAGGTAACTGTCGACGCTCTCCTCGCCGCGTGGCGACCACGAGAGCACGAGAAGCCCGCCCTCCTCGACGGCGCGGTCGATCACGTAGCTGCCCTGACCGGCTCCGCGCAGCAGCGCCGCCGGGATCACGGTCTCGCGCTCGCCGACGGGGGCGATCACGACCCCGCGCTCGTGCAGACGCAGCACGGCATTGCCCCGGAAGCCCAACCCGGGCAGCACGACCCGCTCGAGCGGCTGCTCGAACCGGGTCGTGGCGACGTAGGGCAGCTCGACGCGCTCGACCTCGGCGCCCAGCGACGAGGGGGGAACCGGCTCCGGCGCGAGATCGGCCGATCGGCGGCGGCGCGCGCGCCACGAGAGCAGCATCCCGACGAAGACGAGGACGACGACCGCGGCGATGACGATCGTGATCGCGGCCCTATCCACGGGAGGCCTTCGCGGAGGCGGCGACGACGGCCGCGTCGACGAGCTCGCCGTCGAGCACGGTCGGGAAGCCCCGGTGCAGCGTCGCGACGACCCGGCCCGGCAACTCGCGGCCGAGGTACGGGGAGTTGCGGCTGCGGCCGCGCAGATCTCCCGCCGAGAACCGGCGGCGCGCCTCCGGGTCGTAGAGCACCACGTTCGCGGCAGCACCGATGACCAGACCGCGGTCGTAGCCGCTCAGCCTGCCGATGCGAGCGGGCGCGGAGGAGAGGACCCGCGCAACATCCCTCCAGCTCATCCGGCCGTCCTCGACGACAGCGGCGTGCACGACGCTCAGTGCGCTCTCGAGACCCACCATGCCGAACGCGGCGGCGTCCCACTCGCAGTCCTTCGCCTCGACCGGATGCGGGGCGTGATCGGTAGCGACGATATCGATCGTGCCGTCGGCGAGGGCCTCGCGGAGCGCGAGCACGTCCTCGTCGCGGCGCAGCGGCGGGTTCACCTTGAAGCGAGCGTCGTAGCTCGGGCCGTCCTGACCCGCGACGGCCTGCTCGGTGAGGAGGAGGTGGTGCGGCGTGACCTCCGCCGTTACGTCGATCCCGCGCGCCTTCGCCCAGCGGAGGACGTCCACGGAGCCCGCGGTCGAGACGTGGCAGACGTGCAGGCGCGAGCCGACGTGCTCGGCGAGGAGCACATCGCGGGCGATGATCGCCTCCTCCGCGACGGCCGGCCAGCCCTGGAGCCCGAGAGCGCTAGACACGGCTCCCTCATTCATCTGCGCGCCGACCGTGAGGCGCGGCTCCTGCGCGTGCTGGGCGACGACCCCGTCGAACGCCTTGACGTACTCGAGCGCTCGGCGCATCAGCAGCGCGTCCGACACGCACCTCCCGTCGTCCGAGAAGACGCGCACGGCGGCGCGGCTACGGGCCATCGCGCCGAGCTCGGCGAGCGACTCCCCCGCCAGGCCCACGGTGACCGCGCCGATCGGGCGGACCGTCGCGTAGCCGGCGTCCTCGCCCAGACTCTGTACCTGCTCGACCACGCCCGCGGTGTCCTGCACCGGCGAGGTGTTCGCCATCGCGAAGACAGCGGTGAAGCCGCCGGCGGCCGCGGCACGGGTACCGGTCAGGATGGTCTCGCTCTGCTCGAAGCCGGGCTCACGAAGGTGGGTGTGCAGGTCGACCAGGCCGGGCAGCGCCAGCAGGCCGTCGGCGTCGATCACGCGCGCGCCACTCGAATCGAGATCGGCGCCGATCTCGACGATCACGCCCCCGTCGATCAGGAGGTCGGCGGTCGACTCGTCGGCGAACGTCGCCCCGGAGATCAGGATCCGCTCGGTCGGCGCAGTGCTCGTGGGGAGCGGCGCAGTGCTCCTCGGTGGCGGCGCAGTGCTCATCGGTGGACCTCCCGTTCGCCGGACAGCAGCAGGTAGAGCGCGGCCATCCTGACGGACACGCCGTTCGTGACCTGTTCGAGCACCGTGGAGCGGCTCGAATCGGCGGCGGCCGAGGAGATCTCGACGCCCCTGTTCATGGGGCCGGGGTGCATCACGATGGTATCGGGACCCAGGCGAGCGAGTCGTTCATCGTCGAGCCCCCAGATCCGCGCGTACTCCCGCCCGTTGGGGAAGAACCCGCTCGACATCCGCTCCAGCTGGATGCGCAGGAGCATCACCACGTCGGGTAGGCCCGCATCGATCGCCTCGTCGAGGTCGAAACGGATGGTCGCGGGCCAGTCGCGGGTGTCGACCGGCACCAGGGTCGGCGGCGCGATCAGCGTCACCTCAGCGCCCAGGGCCGTCAGCAGCCAGACGTTCGAGCGCGCCACCCGTGAGTGCAGGATGTCGCCGACGATCGTGACCGCGACGCCGTCGAGGCTCTTGCCGCGCGACGCGGCCGCTCCGTGCAGGCGCCGGCGGATGGTGAACGCGTCCAGGAGCGCCTGGGTCGGGTGCTCGTGCGTGCCGTCGCCGGCGTTCAGGATCGACGCGTCGATCCAGCCGCTCGCCGCCAGCACCGCAGGCGCACCGGAGGCGCTGTGGCGGATGACGACACCGTCTGCGCCCATCGCCGCGAGGGTCTGCGCGGTGTCCTTCAGGCTCTCGCCCTTCGAGACGCTGGAGCCCTTCGCGCTGAAATTGATCACGTCGGCCGAGAGCCGCTTCGCCGCCGCCTCGAACGAGATCCGCGTGCGGGTGGAGTCCTCGAAGAAGAGGTTGACCACGGTCTTCCCGCGCAGGGTCGGCAGCTTCTTGACCTCGCGGTTCTGCACGTCCGCCATGTCCTCGGCGATGTCGAGGAGGGCGATCGCACTCGCGCGGTCGAGGTCGCGGGTCGAGAGCAGGTGCTTCATCGCGTGAGCTCCTCGTCGTCGTTCGACTCGATCGCGACCAGGTCCTCGCCGTCCGTCTCGACGAGGCGCACGTTGATCCGCTCGCTCAGGCTGCTCGGCAGGTTCTTTCCTACGAAGTCGGCCCGGATCGGAAGCTCGCGGTGCCCGCGGTCAACCAGCGCGGCCAGCCGCACGGCGCGCGGGCGGCCAATGTCACTGAGGGCGTCGAGCGCGGCGCGAATGGTGCGGCCCGAGAAGAGGACGTCGTCCACGAGAACCACAGTGCGGCCGTCTATGCGCGCGGGGACCGCGGTCCGTGCCGGGGTGCGCACCGGGTGCCGGGCGAGATCGTCGCGGTACATCGTCACGTCGAGGGATCCGGCGAACACGGGGACCGCGTGCGGCTCTATCCGGCCGATCGTCTCGGCGATACGCTGCGCGAGGGCGACGCCGCGGGTGGGGATCCCCAGGATGACCAGCGACTCGGGGCCGCGGTTCGACTCGAGAATCTCGTGAGCGATGCGCGTGAGCGCACGCGTGATGTCAGCGCCGTTCAGCACAGTTCGTGCCGTCACACCGACCTCCTTCCCCGCCTCACAGGACGGCTGTTAAAGGAAAAGCCGTGACGAGTATAGGGGCCACCAACCCGCCCGCCTGTCCCACCTCCGGCTCGCGAAAACACGTTCGGCTCGCAGAATCGAAGGGATTCGACGAGCCGAAGCCGGTTCTGCGAGCCGGAGGTGATCCGAACCGGAGCGGGCGAGCAGCGCTCACGCGGTCGCGCGCGACTCCGCGACCGAGGCGAGCAGGCCGTTGATGAAGCCGGCGGAGTCGTCCGTCGACAGCAACGTCGCCGCCTCGACCGCCTCCGCGATGGCGACACCGTCGGGCACCTCGTCGTTGTGCAGGATCTCCCAAACGCCGATCCGCAGGATGGCCCGGTCGACCAGCGGCATCCGCGACAGCGTCCAGCCTTGCGCGAGCTGCGCGATCAGCGCGTCGATCTCGTCCGCATGGTCGATGACCCCGTCGACGATCTCGCGGGCGTAGAGCCACGACGCCTCGCGAGCCGGCTCGTTCGCCGCCCGCTCCGCCTCGGCGCGCAACGACTGGGCGAAGCTGATCTGCCGGACGTCGGCGTTGTAGAGGATGTCGAGAGCGCGTTTCCGCGCCTTCGTGCGAGCACTCACGGCAGACCCGGCTCAGCTGACGCGGCCGAGGTAGTCACCCGTGCGGGTGTCAACCTTGACCTTCGTGCCCTGCTCCAGGAAGAGCGGGACCTGGATCTGGTAGCCGGTCTCCACCGTCGCGGGCTTGGTGCCGCCGGTCGAGCGGTCGCCCTGCAGGCCCGGCTCGGTGTAGGTGATCTCGAGCACGACGGAGGCGGGGAGGTCGATGTACAGCGGGTCGCCATCGTGCAGGGCGAGGGTCACGTTCTGGTTCTCGAGCATGAAATTCGCCGCGTCGCCCACGACCGCCTCGGGGACGGTGATCTGGTCGTAGTCGCTGGTGTCCATGAAGACGAAGTCCGCGCCGTCGCGGTAGAGGTACTGGAAGTCGCGGCGGTCGACATTGGCCGTGTCGATCTTCGCGCCTGCGTTGAACGTCTTGTCGACGACCTTGCCGGTGAGGACATTCTTCATCTTGGTGCGGACGAAGGCGCCGCCCTTGCCCGGCTTGACGTGCTGGAAGTCGATGACGTTCCAGAGCTGGCCGTCGATGCTGAGGACGGTGCCGTTCTTGATGTCGGTGGTAGAGGCCATGCGAAGGGGAATCCGTTTCGGTGGAAGTCTGCGCCGGCGAGCCCGGATGCGCGGGCGCGGCGATATCGGCCGGTCCGGCTGACCCGTCGAGTGTAGTCGACGAGCCCTTTCCCGCGAGAAGAACGGACGGCACCGCCTCCGACCGACGATCCACGCCAGAGGACGCGCCAGCCGCCGCCGCTGTCCGACCCCACGTGATTACCATACGCGAGCCTTCCTCGGTGCGCTTCTCGGCCGACCGGGACCGCGATGTGCGGGCGGCAGGAGCGGGCGCCGGTGCGACGAGCGCCGGGTTCATCGCCGGGGCGAGAGGAGTCACTGTGGCGGATCTGGGCGCGATCGAGGAGAACGTTGTCTTCAGTCATGCGACGGCAGAACAGCTGACCGGCGCGGTCCGCTCCGCCGCTGCCACGATCGAGGGCCAGGCGGGCTCGCGGGCCGCCCTCGTCACCGCGGCGAGCGCCGAGTTCCGCGGCTGGTTCGCCGAGCTCTTCGCAGAGAATGCGCGGGTGGCGTCCGCGGATGCGGGCGAGCTCGTCGGCCGCCTGCGCGAGGTGGGGGACGCGGTGCAGCAGCTCGCCCGCGAGGCGCTCGCCGAGCAGAAGCGGCGCCTCGTCGCGCGGGAGTGGAAACGCCAGCAGTACGCGCGGAACCTCCTCGAGCATCTGCACGACGGCCTGTTCGGCGAGGAGGAGCCGCCCGTGGGTCCGCCGGCGACACCGCTGTGCGTCAGCGTCGATCCGTCCCCGATCAAGAGCCGGCAGAACCCCCTCCCCGGCGGCGGAGGAGGAGGGGGCGGAGGCACCACCTCGGCCCGTCCGGAGGACCTCCGCTCGTTCGCCGATTCGTCGAGGACCGCGAACGTGGAGCTGCGGGGCGCGCTCGCATCCGTCCGCGGCTGGCTCGCCGAGTTCGCCACGTCCTGCCGCTGGGGCGCGCTCGCGGCCGACGCGGTGGTGACCGGCTTCGAGCAGTGGCTGAGCGCGAACGACCAGGACGTGACCTGGGCCGGCACGATCGCCGAGGCGTTCACGGCGGCCGGCGGCGAGGGAAGCGTCATCGCGCTTCCGGACGCTGCGCTCGCGGTCGCCCTCACCTCGGCCGGCGTGTCACTCGTGCGTCAAGACCTCATCATCGCTCCGCCGCAGGCGTTCGGCGCTCCGCCCACCACCGGCTACGCCGACGATCCCGTCAACACGGCCACCGGCAACTTCCTCGAGACCGAAGTCGATCTCGGCTTCGCCGGTGGCAGCGCGGCAGTGCGCTTCGCCCGCGCCTACAACTCGCTGGACGACCATGTCGGCGCCTTCGGGCGCGGCTGGTCCTCCGAGGCCGAGGTGCGCCTGCGGCTGGCGGACGACGGCGCGACCCTCGTGCTCGCCGACGGCCGGGAGACGGTGTTTCCGCGGCGGGACGACGGCTGGGACCGGGCCGACGGCGAGAACCTCTGGCTCGACCGGGTCGGCGACGCTCTCCTCGTCTCCGACAACGCCGGTGGCCGCTGGGAGTTCTCGGCGTCCGGGATCTGGCGTGCATCGAGTACCGGCCCGGGAACGCGGGTGAGCGGCGAACGCGACGCCGAGGGCCGCCTCAGTGCCCTGCAGCACGAGCGGGGTCGACGCATCGACGTGGTCTGGGCCGGGGAGCGCATCGCCGCTCTCCAGGCGTCGGACGGGCGGCGGGTGCACTTCGAGTACGAGGGCGGGGTCCTGGTCTCCGCGACCGGCCCGGCCGGGACCCGCCGGTACGGCTGGAGCGAGGCCGGCCTGCTCGAGAGCGTGACTGACACGGCCGGCGTTGCCGAGGTCCGCAACCGCTACGACTCCCGTCGAAGGGTCGTCGCCCAGACCTCGCCGTTCGGCCGCACCACCCGCTTCGCGTACCTTCCGGGGCGGATCACCGTCGCCTCCGACGAGGACGGCACGCGGGCGAACAGCTGGGTCGCCGACGCTCGTGGACGCCTGGTCGGAGTACTCGACCCGGCGGGCCGGCGGCAGTCGATGAGCTTCGACGCACACGGGAACCTCCTCTCCGCGACCGAGCGCGACGGGGCGACGACGGTCCACGCCTACGACGCGCGCGGTCACCGCCTCCGCTCGAAGACCCCCTCCGGCGCGGACGTCACCGTCGGCTGGGACGACCACGACCGCGTGACGACGGTCGTCGCGGAGTCCGGCGCCGTGACGCACTACGAGTACGCGGAGGACGCCGACCGGAACCCGAGCCTCGTCGTCGATCCCGAGGGCGGACGCACGGCACTGCAGTGGACCGACGGCCTCCTCACCGAGATCGTCGATCCCGTCGGCGTGCGCCTCCGCTTCGGCTACGACCGGTTCGGCGACCTGATCGCCACCACGGACGCCGACGGCGGGACCGCCCGGCTGGAGCGGGACGAGGCGGGCCGTGTCGTCGCCGCGGTCACTCCCTCCGGAGCCGTGACCCGCTTCCGCTACGACGCGGCGGGGCGGCTGCTCTCGACGCGCGACGCCCTCGGCGCGACCTGGCGCTACGAGTACGACACCGGCGGGCGCCGCATCGCTGTCGTCGACCCGCTCGGCGCTCGCACCACCATCGAGCACGGCGAGCACGGCGCACCCGTCACCACCGTCGATCCTCTGGGCCGAGCGGTATCCCGCGTCCTCGACGACGTCGGCCTCGTCAGTGAGACGATCCTGCCGGACGGCTCGTCGTGGCGATTCGGCCACGACGCCCTCTCCCGGTTGACCGAGACGGTCGACCCCAGCGGAGGCGTATGGCGGCGCGAGCACAACGCGACCGGCGCCCTGACGGCCACCATCGACCCCACCGGTGTCCGGCGCGGCCTCCACCACGAACCGCAGTCGCTCCGGATCGACGACGGCGGCGCGCAGCAGCTGAGCCGCTTCGACTCGCTCGGCCGCCTTGTCCGCGTCGAGGAGCAGGACGAGACGGTGGCGCTCGCCTCCTACGACCTCTGCGGACGCCCGGTCGAGCTGGTCGACGGCGAAGGCTCCGTCACGGTTCTGCGCCGGGACGCGGCCGGGAGGGTCGTCGAGCGCGTCTCCCCCACCGGCGCCGTGACCGCCTTCGAATACGACGATTGCGGTCGGCCGTCCGCCGTCATCGATCCGCTCGGGGCCCGCACCGAGATCGGCTACGACCGCGACTCGCGCCGCGTGCGGACCGTGCTGCCCACGGGCGAGGTCGAGCGCATCGAGTACGACGCCGTCGGCCGCGTCGTCCTGCGCGCGCTCCCTGGCCTCGGCACGGCCCGGTTCGCGTACGACGCCCTCGGGCGGGTGGTCCGCGTCAGCGACCCGTGGACAGGCCGGCGACGGTTCCGCTACGACGCGGCGGGTCAGCTGATCGAGGCGGTCGACGGGCTCGGCGGGGTCACCCGCTTCGACTACGACGAGCGCGGCCGCAACACCGTCATCACCGACCCGATGGGGGGCGTGATCCGTCGGCGTTTCGACGCCTGCGACCGGGCCGTCGAGGTGATCGATCCGCTCGGCCGCTCGACGACCGCCGGCTATGACGCCGCGGGCCGCCAGATCTGGCAGCGGGATCGGGACGGGTCGCGCTGGGAGCGGCACTACGATTCCGACGGCCGCGAGAAGAGCTTCGCGATCGACGGCCGCGTCGTCTCCGAGACGCACCGGGACATCCGGGGCCGCGCCCTCCGCATTACCGACCGCACTGCCCCCGGCGAGCCGGTCGAGCACGAGCTGAGGTGGGACCGGTGCGGCCGGCTCATCGAGCGCCGTCGCGGCGGCCGCGGAGTCTCGTGGGAGTACGACGCTGACGGCTCGCGCAGCGCCGCCGTACATCCCGACGGCGGGCGGACCGAATACGAGCGCGACGCCCGCGGACTGGTCACCGCCGTCGCGCATCCGGGCCTGGGCCGTGCGACCTTCGGCTACGACCGCTCCGGCCGCCTGGTGCGCTCTTCCGCGGGCGCCCTGGCCCAGGAGTGGGTCTTCCGCGACGGCGCGCTCGTCGAGCACCGGCACTACGGTGGCGGTCGCCGCGCCACCACGGTCTTGGAGCGAGACGAGGACGGACGTCTCAGCGGGGTGAGCGGACCGGACGGCTCCGTCGCCTACCGGTACGACGACGCACACCAGCTGATCGCAGCGATACCCGAGTCGGGGGACGCCCGCGAGTGGAGCTTCGACGCGGCCGGGCGCCTCGTGCGCGAGCAGGTGGGCGGGACCGTCCACTCACGGCACTACGACGCGGGCGGCCGGCTGATCGCCGCGGAGTCGAGCGACGGCACCCGGGTGGAGTACGTGCACGACGGGCTCGGTCGCCGCATCCGCGAGGTCTCCTCCGACGGCACGGAGCGCAGCTATGCGTGGTCTGCGATGGGCAGCCTGGCGTCGGTTTCTCACTCGTATGCGGGTTCCGCGCCGCGCACCACCGCACTCTGGGTGGACGTGCTCGGCGACCTCGCCTCCGTCGATGGCACCGACGTGTGGTGGGACGACGCGAGCGGAGCTCCCGATCTCCTTGCCGTCGGTGACTCCCCCGTCCTGCGCACACCGGGCGGCGTCATCGGCATCGGCGACCAGTGGAGCGACCCCGGCTGGCGCGCCGAACGCTCCACCAGCGCCCACGACCCGTGGAACCCCTCCGCCGCCACCACCATCGCCGACGGCGTCGGAGTCACCCCCGCCGGCGCCCTCACCTTCGCCGGACTCGAATGGATGGGACACCGCGCCTACGACCCCGCCACCCGCGGATTCCTCTCCACCGACCCCGTATCACCGACGTGGGGCGCGGCCTGGTCGGGGAACCCGTACTCCTTCGCCGGCAACGACCCCGTCCACGCCCTCGACCCCGCGGGTTTGAGCCCAGTCACCGACACGCAACTGCAGGCCTACCGCGACGGGAACAACGGAGCCTTCGCCGCAGCCGGCGACTGGATGGCCCAGAACTGGGAGTACATCGCCGGCGGCGCGATGATCGTCGCCGGCGGCGTGCTGATGGCGACCGGCGTCGGCGGGCCCATCGGCGCAGGCCTCGTCGGCGCCGGAATCGACGTCATCGTCCAGAAAGCCACGACCGGCTCCGTCAACTGGGGACAGACAGCACTCACCGCCGTCACCGGAGGCCTCGGCGGCAGCATGACGGCAGCCCGTCTCGGCGCCGCCGGCATCAGCGGCCTCAAAGCCGCCGTCGCTTCCGAAGCAGCCTCCGGCGCCGCATCCGGCGCGGCAGGCGACGCCTACGCCTACGCCACCGGGCCCGGACCCCACACCGTCGACGGCTTCCTCCAAGCCTCCGGCGGCGGCGCAATCGCTGGCGCCGCCATGGGAGCCGACGGACCACTGCTCGGACGCGGCCTCACCGGCACCGGACGCGCCGGCGGAAACCTCCTCGGCAAGGAAGCAGACGCCCTCACACCAGACATCACCACCCCGAGCGAACCGCTCAACGCCGTCAAACCCGTCCCCGAGGAATACATCAACCTCGCCAGCCCCTCACGAACCAGGCATATCCTCGAAGGCGACGGGACCTCCACAGGTAAAGCTGGAGGACATCGTTGGACGGACTCCCCAGACCGGGACCCGAATAAGACTAGGTTCCCCGCGGAATGGTCTGACGCAAAAATCATGCATGAGGTATCCGACGTCGCAACAGACCCCTCATTGCGCTGGAAACAAAACAAGGGACCATTAGGAAGCGACTATGCGAAAAACGGTGAGCCGTCAAGAATCTTGGTAGAGGGGCTACGGGATGGCGTAACCATTCGCGTCATCGTCGAACCGATTGGGGAAGGCATAATAACCGCGTTTCCAATTAATTAAGGAGAATAAGTGGATAAGAAACTTCGAATCTTACGCGAGCAGCAGCTAAACGACTTACTCGAACGGACGATCGACAGAATGAACCCCGACCAAGCCCAGCGAGTCACGGACTACCTCGACCACGGGGAATACGCGCTCTGCCTTGATCAGCTTGCATATGAGCTGAGCGAGGTCGACCAACCGCTTCCGTCCGATGTTATTCAGACGATAGTCTCGCTCGGTAGAACGATGGGCCTTGACCCCAGATCCTGGCAACTTCTGAGAGAGGCACGACCCAGCACGTCATCATAAACCTTGAGGCTTATGCAAAATACGATTGATCGAGATGGATTTGCGCGTGTTAATTGACAAAGAGGAGAGGCAGGAATGAGGCTAACGCAAAATTTAGATAGGGCTTCACAAGAACCCTGGTCGGAAACCGGTTCGCTAGGCGCGCGAGGAAATTTTGCATAAGCGTCAATGAGCCATATCTGGAGGCTTATGCAAAATTGGTTTTTTGCCGAGTGAAAAAGATGAGTCCGCGGACGGCGTTGAAGGCATCTCGGAAGGTGCGCAGTGGCCGCCGGTAGTCGGTGTGGAATATCCGCCAGGTCTTGATGCTAGCAATTGTTCTCTCGATCACGTAGCGGTGGGTGTTCACGAAGCGATTGTGGTGTTTGGCGTAATTTGGCAGATGTTCTTCGCTTGGCCTCTTCTTTATTGGTGTGACCATTCCGGTGCCTTGATAGCCTTTGTCGGCCAGCGTGTTCGAGAGGTTAACGGTGTCGGCCAACCCGGTTTCTCGAAACGCGTGGGCATCGTGATGCTTGCCCGCGATCGGATCCGAAATGTGGATCAACCGACCGGAGAGATCGGCGAGGACCTGGCAGTTGTGCCCCGTGGTCATGTGTTTCCCGGAGTACAGCTCTGGCGCGTCCGACCAGGACCAGCACGGCAGGAGCGTGCCGTCGATGACGGCCGTTGTCCCGCGGAGCGCGGCCTCGACGTCCGGTTGCTCGTCGTCTATCACGACATTGAGCATCGCCTCAACCGACGCGATCGTTCGCGACACGGTCGACTGACTGACACCGACCACATCAGCGATCAACTGCTCGGTCACATTCTGGCGATAATAGAGAAGAGTGACCCGCAATGCTCCCTCGAGGGAAAGTCTGCGCGGACGTCCTCGCCGCCGACGCCACATGAACTCGTTCTCGATCCGTTCGGCGAGGATCGCGTAGTGCTCGGCCGTCATTCCCGTAGTAGACTGTGTGCGCACCGGCTGGTTCCTTTGCGAAGAGTTTCTGTTAGAGGCTGCTCTTCAATCAAAGCGGATTAGCCGGTGTTATTCGTGACCGACACGCGCAAATCCATCTCGATCAATCGTATTTTGCATAAGCCTCCTGGACTCGGCAAAGTACTATTAAGCGCGACAAGCACAAGAGCCAATAATGATGCTCTAGCAGAAATCGGCGTGGCAGTTCCGGTCACCTCGGCGCACTCGGCATCAAGGGAGCTCAAGCCACAGTCGTCGTCAGCGCCGCATCCGGCGCCTCCGGCGGCGGAGCAGGAAGCGCCTACGCATACGCCACCAGCCCCGGACCCCACACCGCCGGCGACTTCATCGGAGCCACCGCCGGCGGCGCCTTCACCGGCGCAGCCCTCGGCGCCGCAGGCGGAGCCATCAGCGGAGGACTCTCCCGTGCAGCCTCCAAGCTCGGGAGTAGGTTGCCTGCCAGCGCAGCCTCGCCGGAAACCACCCCCTCCTCGTTGGAGGACGATATCGCGGCTACCTTCACCGGCTCGCGATACACCTCCTCCGAGTTGGCTGAGCCAACCACGCTCTTCCGAGCCGGATCGTTTGAGAAGGGAGCATTTGGGCAGTTTTGGACTGAAACCCCGCCCTATAGTGTTATCCAGACCAGAATTGATCGCGCCCTGCCGCCTGTCTGGTCAACGGGAGAGCCGGCGCACCTAGACACAGGATATGCCGTTCGCTTTCCCGCCGGTACGACGGTATTTTCAGGAGAAATAGCTAACCAAGGAGGATTTTACATGGGACGAACAACACAGCACGTCATCATTAAGCCATGGCTTATGGACAACGTGGAAATTCTCGGCTATTGGGGGCTGAAATGACCGTCGATATGTTGCGCGAAACACTTAAGGCATTGGAAAAAGTCTTTATTAGTGGCAAAGATAAGTTCTGGGCCGGCGTGATGCACTCTCTGCTCGATGATTTGGATGCCTCACTCGATTCCACAGACATCAGCGACCTTTCACGGAAGATCATTCACATGTATGGCGGCATGGGAACTTTTGGCGATGCCGTTATCTACAACAATGGCAATTATCCTCGAGAACTCAACGATGATCTTAGCCTCTTGCGCACCCGACTGTACAAGATAGCCAATCGACTTGCGTAAAGCATGACAGTCGGACTCGCGCACGGAGCGCTCTTACGCGTGGTCTGCGATGGGCAGCCTGGCGTCGGTTTCTCACTCGTATGCGGGTTCCGCGCCGCGCACCACCGCACTCTGGGTGGACGTGCTCGGCGACCTCGCCTCCGTCGATGGCACCGACGTGTGGTGGGACGACGCGAGCGGAGCTCCCGATCTCCTTGCCGTCGGTGACTCCCCCGTCCTGCGCACACCGGGCGGCGTCATCGGCATCGGCGACCAGTGGAGCGACCCCGGCTGGCGCGCCGAACGCTCCACCAGCGCCCACGACCCGTGGAACCCCTCCGCCGCCACCACCATCGCCGACGGCGTCGGAGTCACCCCCGCCGGCGCCCTCACCTTCGCCGGACTCGAATGGATGGGACACCGCGCCTACGACCCCGCCACCCGCGGATTCCTCTCCACCGACCCCGTATCACCGACGTGGGGCGCGGCCTGGTCGGGGAACCCGTACTCCTTCGCCGGCAACGACCCCGTCCACGCCCTCGACCCCGCGGGTTTGAGCCCAGTCACCGACACGCAACTGCAGGCCTACCGCGACGGGAACAACGGAGCCTTCGCCGCAGCCGGCGACTGGATGGCCCAGAACTGGGAGTACATCGCCGGCGGCGCGATGATCGTCGCCGGCGGCGTGCTGATGGCGACCGGCGTCGGCGGGCCCATCGGCGCAGGCCTCGTCGGCGCCGGAATCGACGTCATCGTCCAGAAAGCCACGACCGGCTCCGTCAACTGGGGACAGACAGCACTCACCGCCGTCACCGGAGGCCTCGGCGGCAGCATGACGGCAGCCCGTCTCGGCGCCGCCGGCATCAGCGGCCTCAAAGCCGCCGTCGCTTCCGAAGCAGCCTCCGGCGCCGCATCCGGCGCGGCAGGCGACGCCTACGCCTACGCCACCGGGCCCGGACCCCACACCGTCGACGGCTTCCTCCAAGCCTCCGGCGGCGGCGCAATCGCTGGCGCCGCCATGGGAGCCGACGGACCACTGCTCGGACGCGGCCTCACCGGCACCGGACGCGCCGGCGGAAACCTCCTCGGCAAGGAAGCAGACGCCCTCACACCAGACATCACCACCCCGAGCGAACCGCTCAACGCCGTCAAACCCGTCCCCGAGGAATACATCAACCTCGCCAGCCCCTCACGAACCAGGCATATCCTCGACGGCGAGCAAATAGGAAATAGAAATTCAGGCGGACATCGCTGGCCGGGCCTCAGCGGAAAAACACCCTTCCCGGAAGAGTGGTCCGATGAGAAAATTATGCACGAAATATCGGACGTCGCGACTGATCCGACACTCAAATGGAACCTTCAATCACTCCCGCCTGGAATTGATCCGTCGTCGGAACTGTATCGGCCTAGATTCAACGTGACTGGCGAAAGAGACGGAGTTAGAATCAAAGTCGTCGTCGCGCCGAGCGGGGAGGGAATCATCACCGCTCATCCAGTCCGCTAGGGCCAGTCGTGCCGCATTTCTAAAGACTAGGCGCAAGACTCCTACTGCAATTTAGTAATCGACGCGCCAACAAAATGCACGCCCATGTTTCCAGTTTATTAGGGAGAAAAGTGGATAAGAAACTTCAAGCCGTGCGCGAGCAACAGTTAAACGACGTGCTCGAACGGACGATCGACACGACGAACCCTGACCAAGCCCAGCGCGTCACAGACTACCTCGACAACGGAGAGTACGCGCTCTGCCTGGATCAGCTTGCTTACGAGCTGAGCGAGGTCGACGAACCGCTTCCGTCCGACGTTATTCGGAGAATCATTTCGCTCGGAACCACGATGAGCATTGACCCAAGATCATGGCAGGTTTTGAGATCGGAATGAGCGAGCAGAAACGGCCAACCATGGATGATCTCCATGAAGGAGAGTTGCACAGCACGTCATCATTCAGCGGCGGCTCATGGAGAGCGCGAAAGTTCTCGCCCATGAGAAGCTTGACCGATGTCAATGCTTTGCGCGAAACGCTCAAGGCCTTGGAGAGGATCTTCAGCAGAGGCAAAGACTCCTTCTGGGCCGGCGCGATACACTCTTTGCTCGACGAGGTGGACAGCTCACACGATTCCACCGACGTCAGCCGCGTGTCGCGGAAGGTCATTCACCTGTATGGCGGAATGGGTTCTTTCAACGACGCCGTCATCTACAGGAACGGCAAGTATCCGCGAGGGCTCAATAACGATCTGGGCGTCTTGCGCACGAAACTTTACGAGATCGCAAACCACCTTGCCTGACATATGGTAGGCGGACTCACAACCGGATCGCACCGACGCCTGGTCCGCGGCCAGCAACCTGGCGCTCCAAGCACTCGGACTCGGCGCCGCGCACAACTCAGCCTCGCTGGGCGTCCTGGGTGTCCTCGCATCCCGCGACGGGAGTCGACGTCCAGACACTGCCCGCGGCGTCGGCATCCGACTACCCCTCACGACAGCGCAAGCCTGTGAACGCGCCACTCCCGGCAGCAGACGGCCCTCGACCTCGACTCCGTCGCCACGTACACATCATCATGAACAGGAGAACCCATGAACGATCAGCGACTCAGTCGTGTGCGCAGCGACCTCCGCACGGCACTCGAACGAGTGCATCGGCGACTCGATCCGGGGACCGAGGTCTATCTTCGCCATCCACTGAGCGAGGAGGATTTCGCCCTCTGTCTCGACGAACTCCTCGAGGAGTTGGACAGCGAGAACTGGGCGGACGTGCTGACCCGCAACTACCCCGTCGCGTACATCGTGAACCTCGACACCGTGATGGATCGGCTCCCCCGCTACGAGGGCGCCCGCGCCTCACCTACTCCAGGGGACGGGAACACAGGGCCGACCGAATCCACCGGCGAGAGGGGCCTATCGCCCTTGGACGGCCACGGGACTCTGCGTCCGAAGACCGTACACATTCTGCGCAGGGGCCTGGGCATGCTGTACTCCGAACGGATGGAGCGCGCTCTCGACCACCTGCTCGATCGGCTGGAGGAGCGTTTCGATCCCGACTGGTTCTCCTGGTGCCGAGAGTACAACGAACACACGGAGTTCACGCTCTGCCTCGAGACTGTCGTCGACGCCCTCTACTTCTCCGCCTCGAAAGTCCCCGCCCTGCTCCTCGATCGGATCCACGAGCTCGCGCGCATCATGGAGATGTCGAGCAGGCGTCTGGATCGCCTCCGATCACTCTGAGCCGTGGAGGTCTCCCGCACATCTCCGCACCGACGACGACCCGAGAAGGACCACGGTCGCCACCACGAGCGCCCGACCCGGAGCCCAGACCTACGACCCCTGATACGCCGCGAACAGCAGCGACGTCTCCGACCCCTGCAGGATGCTCGGCCGGGCGACGTCGTCAAGCACCACGAAACGGAGCATGCCCGCGCGGCTCTTCTCGTCTCCCTATATGGCCGCCAGGAGCGTCTTCCCGAGAAACCAATGCAACTCCTGGACCAACTCGACGCAGCTGGTGAGACTTTTCATTACATTGAGGCTTATGCAAAATCCGATTGATCGACATGGATTCGTGCGTGTCGTTCACGGTTAACACCGGCTGGTCCGCTGTGCTTGAAGAGCAACCTTCGACAGAAACTCTTCGCACAGGAACCAGCCGGTGCACACACAGACTACTACGGGAATGACGGCCGAGCACTACGCGATCCTCGCCGAACGGATCGAGAACGAGTTCACGTGGAATCGGCGTCGAGGACGGCCACGCACACTCTCGCTCGCCGGGGCACCGCAGATCACTCTCCTCTATTATCGCCAGAATGTCACCGAGCAGTTGGTCGCTGATGTGGTCGGTATCAGTCAGTCGACCGTGTCGTGAACGATCGCGGTGGTTGAGGCGATGCTCAATGTCGTTGTCGACGACGAGCAGCCGGACGTTGACGCCGCGCTCCGCGGGACGACGCCGTCAATCGACGGCACCCTCCTGCCGTGCTGGTCCTGGGCAGACGCGCCCGAGCTGTACTCCGGGAAACGCAAGACCACCGGGCACAACTGCCAAGTCCTCGCCGACCTCTCCGGCCGGTTGATCCACATCTCGGATCCCATCGCGGGCAAGCATCATGATGCCCACGCGTTTCGAGAAACCGGGTTAGCCGACACCCTCAACCTCTCGAACACGCTGGCCGACAAAGGCTACCAAGGCACCGGAATAGTTACACCCATAAAAAAGCAGCCAGGTCAAAAACATGTGCTAGATCACGCGAAGCAACACAATCGCTTCGTGAACACTCACCGGTACGTGATCGAAAGAACACTTGCTCACATCAAAACCTGGCGCATCTTTCACACCGACTACCGGCGACCACTACACACCTTCCACGACGCCTTCAACGCGGTCCGCGGCCTCATCTTCTTCATCCAGAAAGAAACCGATTTTGCATAAGCCTCAATGAGGCTCTAGCAGAACTCGGCGTGGCAGTCCCGGTCACATCACGCATCATCACGATCAGGAGAACCCAGGGACGACGAGCGACTTCGCCGTGTGCGCACCGACCTCCGTACGGCGTTCAATCGGGTGCGGCGGCAACTCGATCCGCACGCTGAGGTATATCTGCGGCATCCGCTGAGCCCTCAGGATTTCGCCCCCTGCCTGAGAGAACTCCTCCAGGCCGTGGAGGGAGAGAATTTGTCAGACGTCCTGCTCCGCCATTACCCTGTCGAGAACATCGTGAAACTCGACACAGTGATGGATCGGGTCCCGCGGCGGGTGGGTGCCCAGGCTCCACCCGAGACGTGGAAGAACAGAGCAGGATCGACTGATCTCCTCCGCGCGAGGGGCCTGTGGCGCCGGAAGGACCGCGAGTCGATGCGTCCAGAGACCGTGCTCATCCTGCGCAAGGGCCTGGGCATGCTGTATTCCCGCCGAATGAAACTCGCCCTCGACCACCTGCTCGATCGGCTGGAGGAGCGATTCGATCCCGACTGGTTCTTCTGGTGCCGAGAGTTGAACGATCACACCGAGTACGTGCTCTGCCTGGAGACGGTCGTCGATGCCCTCGACGACTCCGACTCGAAAGTGCCTGCTCTGCTTCTCGACCGGATCCACGAGCTCGCGCGCATCATGAAGATGTCGGTCTGGATCGCCTCCCGTCGTCGTAAGCCCGAGCGAACCTACGACCCGATCTCCTGATACGCCGCGAACAGCAGCGACGTCTCCGGCCCCTGCAGAATACTCGGCCGAGCGAGGTCATCGAGCACCACGAAGCGGAGCATGCCCGCGCGGCTCTTCTTGTCGCGCTGCATAGCGGCGAGGAGTGTCTCCCATCGGCCGAGCGGGTAACTCGTCGGTAGGGTCAGCGACTCAAGGATGCTGCGCTGCCGGTCGACGACGGCATCGCTCAGCGATCCGGTCAGGCGGGAGAGCTCAGCGGCGAACATCATCCCGACCGACACGGCTGCACCGTGGCGCCACTGATAGCGCTCGGCATGCTCGACCGCGTGCCCGAGAGTGTGCCCGTAATTCAGGATCTCGCGCAGACCCTTCTCGGTGAAGTCCTCGCCGACGACGCGCGCCTTGATCCCGATCGACAGTTCGACCAGGCTGCGGAACTCCTCCGACGTCGGATCGGTTGCCAAGTCGATATCCGACTCGATGATGTCGAGGATGCGCGGCTCCGCGATCATCCCGCACTTCACGATCTCGCCGAAGCCGGCCAGCACCTCATTGCGTGGAAGGCTGGTCAGCACGTCGAGGTCGGCGACGACGGCGCTCGGCGCGTGGAAGGCGCCGACCAGGTTCTTGCCCTCGGCCGTGTTGATACCGGTCTTGCCGCCGACGGCCGCATCGACCATCCCGAGCACCGTGGTCGGCACCTGCACGACATCGACTCCGCGAAGCCAGGTCGCGGCAACGAAGCCGGCCAGATCGGTGATCGCCCCGCCGCCGAAACCGACGACCACGTCGGTACGGGTGAAGTCGGACTGGCCCATCACCTGCCAGCAGAACGCGGCGACCTCAACACGCTTCGCAGCCTCGGCGTCCGGCACCTCGGCGAGCAGCACCTCGTAGCGCTCAAGCAGGCTCTCGCGGATGTCGGCGGCCAGGACCGCCAGGGTCGGCGGGTGCACGATGAGCACCTTCGCGGCGCGGGGGCCGATCGCGTCGGCCAGGCCGTCGAGGAGTCCGCGCCCGACGTGGATGTCGTAGCCGTTCTCGCCAGTGACGGAGAGGGCGGTGGTGCCGTCGTTCATGACTGTCTTCCGCTCGGGCGGCTGAAGGCCGCCGATTCCGATGGTGCAGGGGTTCCGGAGGGATGCGGTGCCCGCAGCCACTCAGCGATCTCGGCGGCGATCAGGGTGATCGGCCGTCGGGAGGTGTCGACGACACGGTCGGCGAGGGCCTCGTAGACCGGACGCCGCTCCTCAAAGATGCGGACCCAGTCGTCGACTCCGCCGCGCACGAGCGGGCGGGAGCCGGAGCCGAAACGGTCGCGGACAGCCTCGGCCGTGGTGGTCAGGAGCACGACGGGCACAGCGGCGAGGTCGGCGCGCGTGTCGAGGTCGAGCACCGCTCCCCCACCCAGGCTCAGCACCACGTCGCGGCGAACGGCGCGTTCAACGACCTTCCGCTCTTCGCGACGGAACGCGGCCTCGCCGTGTGCGTCGAAATAGGGGGTGATCGGACCGTGGCTGCGGACGAACTCGGCGTCGGAGTCGACGAACCCGGCGCTGAGTGCCGTAGCGACCCGCTTGCCGATCGTCGTCTTCCCGGCGCCCATCGGGCCGATCAGGACGACGCGAGCTCGGGCCGCGCCCGTGTCATGACCCGCCATCAACGAACTGCCAGGGGCCGGACCATCAGACGAGTCCGAGCGCCGGATCGCTGGACGAGGCCGTGCGGAGCTCGACGGGGATGGCGGCGAGGTAGCCCTGCAGATTGCGGCGGGTCTCGGCGACACTGTCCCCGCCGAACTTCTCGAGCACTGCATTCGCGAGCACCAGGGCGATCATGGCCTCCGCGACCACGCCGGACGCCGGTACCGCGCAGACGTCGGAGCGCTGGTGGTGGGCTCCCGCCGACTCCCCGGTAGCGACGTCGACGGTGCGTAGCGCGTGCGGCACGGTCGAGATCGGCTTCATGCCGGCGCGGACCCGCAGGACGGTCCCGGTGCTCATCCCGCCCTCGGTGCCACCCGCGCGATCGCTGGAGCGAGAAATGCCATCGGCCGTCTGGAAGAGTTCGTCGTGCGCCTCGGACCCGCGGCGGGTGGCGGTGACGAAGCCGTCACCGACCTCCACACCCTTGATCGCCTGGATGCCCATCACGGCGGCGGCGAGCTGCGCGTCGAGCCGACGGTCCCAGTGCACGTAGGAGCCCAGGCCGGGCGGCAGGTCGTAGGCGAGCACCTCGACCACTCCGCCGAGGGTGTCCCCGTCTTCGTGCGCGCGATCCACCTCGGCCACCATGAGCGCGCTGGTCGCGGCGTCGTGGCAGCGCAGCGGGTCGGCATCGAGAGCATCGACGTCGGCCGGTGCCGGCAGAGGCGAGCCCTCGGGCACGCGGACCGATCCGATGGCGAGGGTGTGGCTGACGAGGGTGATGCCGAGTTCGCCGAGGAACCGGCGGGCGATGGCGCCGAGTGCGACGCGGGCCGCGGTCTCGCGGGCGGAGGCGCGCTCGAGGACATTGCGCGACTCCGGAAAAGCATATTTCTGCATGCCGACCAGATCGGCGTGGCCGGGGCGGGGGCGGGTGAGCGGGGCTCCGCGGCCCTTGGGCAGAGTCTCGGGGTCACGGGGCTCGGCCGACATCACGTCCTCCCAGCGCGGCCACTCGGTGTTGCCGATGCGCAGGGCGATGGGGCTGCCCATCGTCGCGCCGTGGCGGACACCGGAGGAGATCGTGAGCTCGTCCTGCTCGAAGCCCATCCGGACGCCGCGGCCGTAGCCGAGCTTCCGGCGTGCCAGGTCGGCGCGGATGTCGTCGAGAGAAACGAAGACACCCGCCGGCAGTCCTTCGAGGACGGCGACGAGTTCGGGGCCGTGGGATTCCCCGGCCGTGAGCCAACGGAGCATCCTCCGATTCTCGCACACGCGCTCAGGGCACCGGACCCGCCGAGACGGCCAGGCGGAGTGCCGCGAGCACCTCGTCCTCACGCTCGAGCGGCACAGCGGGATCTCCGACGACGAAGATCCGCACCTGTACGAGCGCCTGGTGGAGCAGCATTCCCAGACCCGACACGACCGGCGAGCCGACCGCGTCCCAGCGGCGGGCAAGCGCGCTGGGCCACGGGGAATAAACGACGTCGAAGAGCGTCGAGCCCGCGACCACCGTGTCGGGGACGTCGAGGCCGTCCGCGGCCCCGCCGGGCAGAGTCGAGATCACCAGCGGGGCACCCATCGACCAGTCGGCGAACGAGCGGACGACGAGGTCGACACCGAGTTCGCCGGCGATCCGGATCAGCGTCGCGGCCTTGGCGGGCGTGCGCAGCACGACCTCGACGCGGTCCGCACCCCGTTCCACCGCCGCGACCAGGGCTGAGGCGGCGGTCGCTCCCCCGCCGAGGATCTGGACGCACCCCGCCCGGGCCACTCCGGCCTCGTCGAGGGCACGGACGATTCCCGTCACGTCGGTGTTGTAGCCGCGCAGGAGCGGCACGGGACCGGAACGGTCGACGAGCACCGTGTTGACGGCGCCGGTGGCCGTCGCGACCGCGTCCTCCTCCGTCAGCAGCGGTCGCACCGCGTGCTTCAGCGGCATCGTCAGCGAGAGGCCGTGCCAGGAGCCGCGAGTGAGGACATCGGCGAGTGTCGCCTCAGTCGTCTCGACGGCACTATAGCTCCAGTCGAGTCCGAGCACCCGGTAGGCGGCGGCATGCAGCGCCGGCGATTTCGAGTGCGCGATCGGCGAGCCGAGGACCGCCAGGCGGTACCCGACGCGCGTCACTGGTACTCCGGGTGGTCCCGCATCCAGGCCTGCCACTGGGCGACGGCCGCGGTGTGCTCGGCGTCGGTGGTGGAGTAGATTGTCTCGCCCGACTGGAGGTTCACCGTGACGAAGTACATCCAGGTGCCGTCCGCCGGGTGCACGACCGCGTTGATCGCGACGTCGCCGGGGTTCGAGATCGGCGCCGGCGGCAGTCCGTCGCGCTGATAGGTGTTGTAGACGTTGCCGGCGTCGTTCCGCTCGGCGTCGGTCGTGGAGACGCGGTCGGTCGCGCCCGTGCCGTAGGCGACGGTGGCGTCCGACTGCAGACGCCAGCCCTGATCGAGGCGGTTCTGGAACACCCGGGCGACCTTCGGGAAGTCCGCGGCCACCCGCGCCTCGCGCTGCACGAGCGAAGCGAACACCACGACGCGGTAGCGGTCGTCGACGGGCACGCCGGCCCTGTCGAGCGACTGGTACATCCGGTCAACGAGCGTCTTCAGGATGTCGTGAGCCGGCGTCGACGGATCGATGTCGTAGGTCGCGGGGAACAGGAAGCCCTCAAGGCTCGTCGCCCCGGCGGGGAGACCGAACGAACCCCAGTCCGCGGCCGCCGCCTCGAGGTCGGTCAGAGCGACTCCGGTGCCGTCGGCGATCAGCGGAAGCGCCGCCTTCAATGCCGTGCCCTCGGGAATGACGAAGGTGTTCGCCAGGCGCGTCGAGTCCGAATCGAGCAGGGCCGACAGGGCGGCCTCGGAGCTCATCTCGGCCTTCAGCGAGTAGGCGCCGGGCTGGAAGACCGGCTCCGGGCTCTGCGAGAGGAGCAGCTTGTAGAACGGGGCGTAGGACTTGATGACGCCGTCCGACACCAGGTTGTTCGCGATGTCGCTCCCGTCGTCGCCCTGGTGGATCGTGAAGAGCACCTCACTGGATCCAGTGCCGGTATAGTCGGCGGCCTCGGGCTCGGCGAACAGGCCGCGTACCGGCTCGAGAAAGATGGTCACGGCAATCGCGACGAGGGCCGCGAAGACGCCGAAGGCGAGTAGGCCGCCGATGAGCCCGCGGTGGTTGCGGCGCTTCCTCGCGCCGCGCGTCGTGCGGGAGGAGCGGCGCCGCTTCGGGCGTGCGCTCGCATCGAGGGCGACGGCGTCGTCGCGGCCGCGGGGCGCGGGCACATCGGGCCCGGTGAAGAGGCGGGTGAGCGGGTCGTGCGCCTCAGTCGGTGCGGCTCCCTGCTCCGGGGTCGAGGCGGGCGGAGTCGACTTCGCTGACTCGGCGGCGCGGGCGTCGCGGCGGCTCGGGGGGACGTCGGTCACGGGGAGATCCTTCGTTCGGTTCGAGCGACACTCCGGCCGGGGTGCCGGCCGAGCGCTCGGAATCGATGGCGTGCTGCAGGATCACCACGGCGGCGACCTGATCGATCACGGCACGGGAGCCGCGGGTAGTGCGTCCGGAGCGGTGCAGGGCGCTCTGGGCGGTCACGGTCGACAGCCGCTCGTCGACGAGGCGCACCGCAGCGGTCGGAACCGCTTCGGCGAGTCGTCGGGCGAATCCGCGGGCGTCCTCCGTCGAGGCCGTCTCGGCCCCCGACAGCGACAGCGGTAGTCCGACGATGATTGCCTGGGCATCGTACTCGGCGGCGAGGTGGGCGATCCGGGAGACGTCCGCGGATCCGCTGTCAGCGCTGGCCCGCGCGACCGTCTCCACCGGCACCGCGAGGAGACCGTCGGCGTCGCAGCGCGCGACTCCGATGCGGGAGCGGCCCACATCGATGCCGAGCCGGACGCCGAACCGCACCATTCAGCTGGTCGCTTCCTGCACGACGGCGTCAAGCGCTGCGTCGATCGCGGAGACGTCCGAACCGCCACCCTGCGCGAGATCGTCCTTGCCGCCTCCGCCGCCGCCCAGGATCCCGGCGGCGCGCTTCGCGAGCGCGCCCGCGCGGCGTCCCTGGTCGCGGGCGGCCTGGTTGGTGGCGACGATCACGGCGGGCTTGCCCGAGACGTCCGCGGCCAGAGCGACGACGGCCGGCTCGGCGCCGAGCCGCTCACGGACGGAGGTGACCAGCGAGCGCAGCTCGTCCGTCGACCCCGCGGCGCCGATGCTCTCGGCGACGACGGTCGTACCGCCCAGCGTGCGTCGGGTGGCCGCGAGGGCGGGGACCCGGTCGGCGAGAGCCCTGGCCTCGAAGGCGGCGATCCGCTTCTCGGCGGCCTTGAGGCTCGCCACCAGTTCGCCGATCCGCTCGGGCAGCTGCTCGCGCGGGGTCTTCAGCGACGAGGAGATCGTGCTGACGAGCGCCCGCTCGGCGGCGAGTTCGCGGAAAGCCTCCCTGCCCACCAGAGACTCCACGCGGCGGTTCGTCGATCCGACCGAGGACTCGCTGACCAGGCTGATCACACCGACCTCGGAGGAGCGGCCGACGTGCGTGCCCGCGCAGAGCTCGCGCGACCAGGGCCCGCCGATGTCGACGACCCGCACGACGTCGCCGTACTTCTCGCCGAAGAGAGCCATCGCTCCAAGTGCCTTCGCCTCGTCGATCGGCAGCTCGCGGGTGACCACCTCGAGGTTGTCCCGGATCGCCGTATTGGCGATCTCCTCGATCTCGCTGCGCGTCTCGAGCGAGAGCGCCTGATTCCACGAGAAGTCCAGGCGCAGGTAGCCGGCCTTGTTGTACGAGCCGGACTGGTGCGCCTGCGGTCCGAGCACCTGCCGCAGGGCGGCATGGATGAGGTGCGTTCCGGAGTGGGCCTGTGCGGCTCCCCGGCGCCAGTCGCGGTCGACGACGGAGGTGGCGGCGTCGCCCACTCCGGCCTCGCCACTGGCGACCTGCACCGTGTGGCTGATCAGGCCCTTGACGGGCTTCTGCACGTCGAGGACCTCGAGGTCGAAGCCGGAGCCGACGATGCGGCCCGCGTCCGCCTCCTGCCCACCCGACTCCGCGTAGAGAGACGTGGCCTCCAGGATCACCTCGGCGATGTCGCCCGCGACCGCCTTCGTCACGGAGTGGCCGCCGACGATGAGGCCGAGGATGCGCGACTCGGTGTCGAGCACGTCGTAGCCGGTGAACAGCGTCTCGCCGTGTGCACGGAAGTCGGCGTAGACCGAGAGGTCGGCCAACGCGGACTTCTTCGACGTCGCGTCGGCCTTCGCACGGGAGCGCTGCGCGGTCATCAGAGAGTCGAACGCCTCTCGGTCGACCGACAGACCGGATTCCTCGGCGATCTCGAGGGTCAGGTCGATCGGGAACCCGAAAGTGTCGTGCAGGAGGAACGCGGTGTCTCCCGGCAGGGTCGGCGATGCGGCCTTCTTGGTCTTCAGTACTGCGAGGTCGAGGATCTCGGTGCCGGCGGCGAGGGTCCGCAGGAACGCCTCCTCCTCGCCGTACGCGCTGCTTGACAGGCGCTCGAACTCGGTGGAGACCTCGGGGTACGCCGCGGCCATCGCGTCGCGCGAGGCGGTGAAGAGCTCGGGGAACGTCGCAGTGTCCACTCCGAGAAGGCGCATGGCGCGCACGGTGCGGCGCATCAGGCGGCGCAGGATGTAGCCACGTCCCTCGTTCGAGGGCGTTACCCCGTCCGAGAGCAGCATGAGCGAGGAGCGCACGTGGTCGGCGATCACGCGCATCCGCACGTCGTCCTCGTGGGTCGCGCCGTAACGGCGGCCGGAGAGTTCCGCAGCGCGGTCCAGGACCGGACGGACCTGATCGATCTCGTACATGTTCTCGACGCCCTGCTTGAGGAACGCAACCCGCTCCAGGCCCATGCCGGTGTCGATGTTCTTGCGCGGCAGCTCGCCGAGGATGTCGAAGTCGACCTTGCTGGTGCCCTCGCCGCGGAGGTACTGCATGAAGACGAGGTTCCAGATCTCGACGTAGCGATCGTCGTCCGTGACCGGCCCGCCGTCGATGCCATAGGCGGGTCCGCGGTCGAAGAAGATCTCGGAGCAGGGGCCGGCCGGGCCGGGCTGGCCGGTGGACCAGTAGTTGGTGTCCCTGTCCAGGCGCTGGATGCGCTCGTCCGGCAGACCCGCGATCGACTTCCAGAGCGCGATCGCCTCGTCGTCGTCCTTGTAGACGGTGACCCACAGGTCCTTCTCGTCGAAGCCCAGTCCCCCGTCGCTTTCGGCGCCCGTAAGCAACTCCCAGGCGTAGCCGATCGCACCCTCCTTGAAGTAGTCGCCGAAGGAGAAGTTGCCGTTCATCTGGAAGAACGTGCCGTGACGAGGGGTCTTGCCGACCTCCTCGATGTCGTTGGTGCGGATGCACTTCTGCACGCTGGTCGCGCGCGGATACGGTGCCGGGACCACTCCGGTGAGGTAGGGCACGAACGGCACCATGCCGGCGACGGTGAAGAGGAGGCTCGGATCCTCGCTCACGAGGGACGCGGAGGGGACCACGGTGTGGCCGCGGCTCGCAAAAAAGTCGAGCCAGCGGTTGCGGATGTCTGCGGTCTGCATGGGTTCCGTTACGGTTCGGTCGGTGACGACGCGGATGTCGGGCGGCGAGGGCGTCAGCCTTCGCCGATGGCGGCCTTCAATTCGGCCTCGCGCTGGTGGTATCCCTCGGACACGGCCTCACCGAGTTCCTTCGCGGTGCGGTTGAGGTCGGCGAAGAGCCGGGATCCCGCCTCGGTGCGCGAGACCTGGTGGGCGACCGCGAATCCGAGGCCGATCCCGATGACGATCAAGAGGATGTTCTTCACGGGGTGTCCTTCCACGGCGATGGGGCGGCGCGACGGCGCGACGACCCGTTCGATTCTGACCCGTTCGATTCTAGGGCGCGGGCGCAGTACTACTTCGAGCGCACACGCTTCGAGCGCTTGGCGACGGTGCGACCGGTCGCCGCTCCGACCTTGTCCGCGGTGCGTCCGGCGACGAGCACGGCACGGACTCCGGCGGTGAAGCCGGCGAGCTTGATCAGCGGACCGCCGACGGTCGCGGCGGTAAGAGCGACGAGCGCGTTGACGTTGCCGGTGACCTCGGCGACGTCCTTGGTGATCGTGTCGACCCGGGCGAGCTGGTGGTTGGCCTCGCGGAGGGTGGACGCGGACTGGTCAAGAATCGGAGTCAGCCCGTCGCTCGCCTGCTTGATGGCCTCGCTCGTGCTGTCGAAGACGCGTCCGAGCTTCCAGAGCGGGATCGCGGCGATCGCGACCAGGATCGCGAACACCCCCGCAGCGATGAGCCCTGCGATGTCTCCACCGGTCACGGTGACCTCCCTTCGATGCCGCCCAGCGCGGCACTCCAGCCTAGCGACGGGCCGCCGACCGGTCGGACGCGAGCCCTGCGACGTCCCGCGTACGGTGTGCAGGACTCCGTCCGGTGTGCAGGACTTCGCACGGTATGCAGGACTCCGCACGGTATGCAGGACTCCGCACGGTATGCAGGACTCCGCACGATGTGCAGGGGTGCGACCACGGATCGACCACTTTTCCGCGAATCCAGGCTCCGGACGTCGAGATCCCCTGCAAACCGCACCACGTCCTGCAAATCGCACCACGTCCTGCGAATCGCACCACGTCCTGCAAATCGGACGGCCCCGGGAATGGGAAAGGCCCCGGCGCGGACACCGGGGCCTTTCTCGCACGGAACTGGACTCAGCGGGCCGCGTAGTACTCGACGACGAGCTGAACTTCGCAGGTCACGGGGACCTCGGCGCGCTTCGGGCGGCGCAGGAGCGTCGCCTGCAGCTTGTCGATCTCGACCTCGAGGTAGCCCGGGGTTTTGGGGAGGACGTCGACGTGTCCACCGGCGGCGGCGACCTGGAAGGGCTCGGTGCCTTCGGAGCGGGTCTTGACGTGGATGACCTGACCCGGCTTCACGCGGAAGGAGGGGCGGTCGACCGTCTTGCCGTCCACCATGATGTGGCGGTGGGTGACGAACTGGCGGGCCTGCGCGGTCGTCCGGGCGAAGCCCGAGCGAAGGACGAGCGCGTCGAGACGCATTTCGAGGAGCTCGACCAGGTTCTCACCGGTCAGGCCCTGGGTGCGGCGCGCCTCCTGGAAGGCGATGCGGAGCTGCTTCTCGCGGATGCCGTACTGGGCACGCAGACGCTGCTTCTCGCGCAGGCGGACTGCGTAGTCGGAGTCGGCCTTGCGCTTCGACCGGCCGTGCTCACCGGGAGCGTAGGGACGCTTCTCCAGGTAGCGGGCGGCCTTCGGGGTCAGAGGAATGCCGAGGGCGCGCGAGAGGCGCGTCTTCGAACGGGTACGGGAGGTGGTCGACACTGTGGTCCTTCCAAGGTCTGAGAGGTTCGGTCGCAGCTCTCATCCGCCGGCTCCGGGAGGAGGGCGGACGCCGCGGTCGTGTCCTCCGCGGGTGCCGAGGAAGGGTGACCGCGGTAGCGAACTGCGCGATTCAGAGGGATGTGCTGCTCCGCTCGGCTACAGAGCGGTGGGCAACCTCCGAAGACTATCAGGCCGGGAGCATGTGCGCCGGTGGCCGAGCTGAGTCAGCCCCGGCCGCCGCGGATGATGCGCAGCAGCTTCGCCAGTCGCGCCGAAACGTCCCGCTCGTTCCCGTGCTCGGTGGGCCGGTAGTAGCGCGCACCCTGGAGCGCGTCCGGCAGGTATTGCTGCTCGAGCACGCCGAGGTCGACGTCGTGCGGGTAGCGGTAGCCCTTGCCGTGGCCCAGGCGCTTGGCACCGGGGTAGTGCGCGTCGCGCAGGTGCGCCGGCACTCGCCCCGCCTTGCCGGCGCGGACGTCGGCGATGGCGGCGTCGATGGCGGAGTAGGAGGCGTTCGACTTCGGGGCCGTGGCCAGGTGCACCACCGCCTGCGCCAGCGGGATGCGCCCCTCGGGCATGCCGATGAACTGCACGGCGTCTGCCGCGGCGATCGCGACGACGAGGGCCTGCGGGTCGGCCATGCCGATGTCCTCGGAGGCGGAGACGATGATCCGGCGGGCGATGAAACGCGGGTCCTCCCCCGCCTCGATCATCCGCGCCAGATAGTGCAGCGCAGCGTCGACGTCCGAGCCGCGGATCGACTTGATGAAGGCGCTGATGACGTCGTAGTGCTCGTCGCCGTTGCGGTCGTAGCGGAGCAGAGCACGGTCGACGGCGCGCGCGACCACCTCCGTCGTGATCACGGGCAGCACGGGCTCCTCCGCGGCGGCGGCGGGCGCCTCATCGTCCACGTCGTCCTCACCGTCCACGTCGTCCTCATCGTCGACATCGTCCACGGCAGATGCCCGCGCGACGCGGTCGGCCTCGCGCGCCTCCGAGCGAGCCGAGGTGGCGGCGGCCTCGAGCGCCGTCAATGCCCGTCGGGCGTCTCCCGAGGCGAGGCGCACGATGCTCGCACGGGCCTCCTCGTCGAGCATCACGGAGTCGCGCAACCCGCGCTCGTCGTGGAGCGCGCGGTCGACCAGCACACCCAAGTCGTCATCGCTCAACGGCTCGAGCGTCAACAGGAGCGACCGGGAGAGCAACGGGGCGATCACCGAGAACGACGGATTCTCGGTCGTCGCCGCGATCAGGATCACCCAGCCGTTCTCGACCCCGGGCAGCAGCGCGTCCTGCTGCGCCTTGGTGAAACGATGGATCTCGTCAAGGAACAGCACGGTCGATGTGCCGTAGAGGTCGCGGGTGGAGAGCGCCTCCTCCATCACCTGCCGCACATCCTTCACCCCCGCGGTGACGGCGGAGAGTTCGACGAAGCGTCGCCCGCTGGAGTGGGCGACCGCCTGCGCAAGCGTGGTCTTGCCGGTGCCGGGCGGCCCCCACAGGATGACGGAGACCGCTCCCCGCTCACCCGTCGTGTCGGCGGCGAGGGCGACCAGTGGCGAACCGGGCGTGAGGAGGTGGCGCTGACCGGCGACCTCCTCGAGGCTGCGCGGCCGCATCCGGACGGCGAGCGGAGTCGCCCCCGAGCGGAGCCCGGCCTGCTGCATGGTCATGCCCTCAGCGTAACGACGGCCTCCGACAGCGGACCCGTCGCTCTACTGAACCGGACGGAGCCCCCAGACGGAGCGGCGTTTGTCGCGCCTCCGGCGGTTCTCGTAGGCTCGACCCGGCCTGCGTGGGCGGGCCGCCGCGCCGAAGCCGCGCGGGCGAGAATGTCGGAGGAACACGTGGCCCAGGGCAAGTCGAACGACCGCGAGGCGCGCACCCGGCTCCGGGCCTATCAGGCCCGTCAGAGCCTGCACCGGTCGAGGCAGAAGCGGCGCGTGCGCGACAACGTGATCGCGGCGGTCGCTGCCGTCGTCGTGATCGGGCTCGCGGTCGTCGCCCAGCTCCTCTACTTCTCCGGCGGACCCGGTACGCCGGTCGCCGGGCCGACACCGACGCCCGCCGCCACGGGCGAGAACACCGGCGACGTCCCCTCCTCCGACATCGCCGAGAGCCGCGACTGGACCGGCACGCTCACGATCAACGACGATCCGCTGGACATCACTCTCGCGGGCGGGGCGGCACCGCAGGCCGTCTCCTCCTTCATCTCCCTCACCCAGTCCGGCTTCTACGACGGTGTCTCCTGCCACCGCCTCACCACCGAAGGCCTCTACGTCCTCCAGTGCGGCGACCCGGACGGCGACGGGACCGGCGGCCCCGGCTACAGCTACGGGCCCGTGGAGAACGCCCCGGCGGACGGCGTCTATCCGGCCGGAACCATCGCGATGGCCCGTCAGGGTGGAAACGCTTACAGCCAGGGCAGCCAGTTCTTCGTCGTCTACCAGGACACGACCCTCCCCGCCGACGCCGCCGGCGGGTACACCGTCGTCGGACAGGTGACCTCGGGCCTGGACGCGCTGGTGAGCGATGTCGTCGCGAAGGGCACGGCCGACGGCTCGGGCGACGGCGCTCCCGCCGAACCGGTGACCATCAGCTCCGTCTCCGTCCAGTAACCGCACTCGCCAGGAGCGGCACCCGCAGCACCGGCACGGTCCGCCCGCGCGGGGAGTGCAATAGGCTTGTCGTCACTGCCCGTTCGCGGCCGAGCGCGGTCTTCGGCCCTCCGGCCGTCGAGCCCCTCCGGCCGACGACGCGACGGGCACCGAGAAGCACGACATCGAACAGCAAGGTGAGGCTCCGAGCGATGAGTGACCAGCAGCCGTGGGGACGGGTCGGCGACGACGGGACGGTCTACGTTCGCGTCGGCGACGGGGAGCGCGAGGTCGGTCAGTACCCCGATGCGACTCCCGAGGAGGCGCTCGCCTACTACGAGCGCAAGTACACGGAACTCGCCGGGCAGGTCTCCCTGCTCGAACAGCGCGCCAAGCGGGGCGCCCCCGCCGGGGACGTGGCACGCACCGTGCAGTCGCTGTCCGCGGCCGTCGCGCAGGCGAACGCTGTCGGCGATCTTGACGCGCTGCGGGCCCGCGTGGACGCACTGGGCGGCTCGGTCGAGGACCTCACCGAGCAGCAGGCGGCGGAGTCGAAGGCCGCGCTGTCGGAGGCGCTCGCCTACCGCGAGTCCATTGTCGCCGAGGCCGAAGCGCTCGCGGCGGTCGACCCGGCGAAGACACAGTGGAAGCAGGCGAGCGCTGTGATCGACGATCTTTTCGCGCGCTGGCAGAACCACCAGCAGCAGGGCCCGCGTCTGCCCAAGAACGACGCGAACGAGCTGTGGCGACGCTTCCGTGGTGCCCGCACCACGATCGAGCAGAACCGCAAGGCGTTCTTCGCCGACCTCGACTCGGCGCATCGTGAGGCCAAGCAGGCCAAGCAAGCGCTGATCGATCAGGCCGAGGCGCTGGTGCCCCAGGGCGCCGACGCGATCCCGGAGTACCGCGCGCTCCTCGAGCGCTGGCGGGTCGCTGGACGGGCCGGCAAGCGGTTCGACGATGCGCTCTGGGCACGCTTCAAGGCGGCCGGCGACGCGATTTACGGCGCCAAGGCCGAGATCGTCGCGCAGGAGAGCGTCGAGTACACCGAGAACCTCGACCTCAAGCTCGCCCTGCTCGAGGAGGCCGAGCCGCTTCTGCAAGAGCAGGACCGCGAGAAAGCCAAGCGCGTCCTGCTCTCGATCCAAAAGCGCTGGGACGCGATCGGTCGGGTGCCGCGGGAGCAGGTGCGTGCGGTCGAGGACCGGCTCCGCAAGGTTGAGGCGCATGTTCGCAAGCTCGACGAGGAGCACTGGAACCGCAGCAACCCCGAGCGCAAGGCACGCTCGGAGGGCCTCGCGTCGCAGCTGACCGCCGCGATCCAGAAGCTCCAGGACGAACTCGACGAAGCGAAGGCGCGCGGTGACCGCGCGGCCATCGCCCAGGCGCAGGAGGCGCTCGACGCTCGGAAGATCTGGCTCGACGCGATCGGTTAGACCCGCTCGGGCGATTCCTCCACAGATCTGCCCGTAACGCTCCGGAGGGGAGGCGCATCGGCCAGCATGGGCTGCATGCGTCTCCCCACCGTTCTGCTGCCCGGGCACCTCCCCCTCGCCGAACTCTGCGCCGCCCGGTTGGACGGCGAGCTGATCGCTCTCGATGAGGCTTTCCTCGTCGCCGATCTTCCGATTGGCGCCCCCGAACGAGCAGCTGCTCTGGGGTCACTGCTCCCTCAGGGGTCGGTCGCCGACCGTCTCTCCGCCGCCTGGGTGCACGGCGCACTGCGCGACCCTCCCCGGGTGCACAGCGCCTCGATCGACAGGCGGAGACGCCTCCAGCCGCCGACGAGCGCCCGACTGTGCTGCCACGAGGTACTCCTCGACGAAGCCGATGTGGTGCAGCTCGGCGGCACCCTCGTCACATCGGCGGTCCGCACGATGATCGACCTGGCACGGACGGAGGGCGATGGCCGCGTCCTCCAGGCGCTCTCGCGAAGCACCCGCACCGGCCTCCACCCGGTCCTCCAGCGGCTGGAGGACGGGCCCGGTGTCGCTGGGCGGCGGATCGTCGAACGGCGTCTACGGGCGGCGCTCGGATCGACCCCGCCCGGGGATCAGCCCCCGTTCACCCGGTAGACGTCGTAGACCGCATCGATCCGGCGCACCGCGTTGAGCACACGGTCGAGGTGGGTGGTGTCACCCATCTCGAAGACGAAGCGGCTGATCGCCAGGCGATCGCTGGAGGTAGAGACGGTGGCCGAGAGGATATTGACGTGATGCTCCGATAGCACTCGCGTGACGTCGCTCAGCAGTCCGGAGCGGTCCAGCGCCTCCACTTGGATCTGCACGAGGAAGATGCTCTTCGAAGACGGCGCCCATTCGACGTCGACGATCCGCTCCGGCTCCTTCAGCAGCTCCTGCACGTTGTGGCAATTCGCCTGGTGCACCGAGACGCCGGCGCCGCGGGTGACGAAGCCGACGATCTGGTCGCCCGGCACGGGTGTGCAGCATTTTGCGAGCTTCACCAGGATGTCCGGCGCACCCTTGACCAGAACGCCCGACTCGCTGCTGCGGCTGCGCGGACGGGGCGAGCGCGGGAGGGTGACCTCGTTCTCATCCGACTCCGGATCGCCCTGAATGGAGGAGACGACCTTCTCGAGCACCGACTGGGTCGAGACGTGGCCCTCGCCGACCGCTGCGTACAGCGCCTCCACGTCGTTGTAGCGCAGCTGACTCGCCACCTCGGTGAAGGTGTCCTGACTCATCAACTTCTGCAACGGCAGGTTCTGCTTCCGCATCGCACGGGCGATGGAGTCCTTGCCCTGCTCGATCGCCTCGTCGCGCCGCTCCTTCGTGAACCACTGGCGGATCTTGTTGCGGGCCCGCGGGCTCTGCACGAAGTGCAGCCAATCCTGGCTCGGCCCGGAATCGGGATTCTTGGAGGTGAAGACCTCGACCACGTCGCCCGTGGTCAGCGAGGACTCCAAAGGCACGAGCCGCCCGTTGACCTTCGCACCCATCGTCCGATGGCCGACCTCGGTATGCACGGCATAGGCGAAGTCGACGGGAGTCGCACCCGTCGGGAGGCCGATCACTCGCCCCTTCGGAGTGAAGACGTAGACCTCCTTCGCGCCGATCTCGAAGCGGAGGGAGTCGAGGAACTCGTTCGGATCGGTGGTCTCGGACTGCCAGTCGGAGAGATGCGCGAGCCAGGCGAGGTCGGTGTCGTTCGACCCGGAGGTGGGCACCTTACCGGTGGCCATCTGCTCCTTGTACTTCCAGTGGGCCGCGATACCGAACTCGGCGTGCTGGTGCATCTCATTGGTGCGGATCTGGATCTCGACCGCACGACCCTTCGGCCCCACCACCGTCGTGTGCAGCGACTGATAAAGGTTGAACTTGGGCGTCGCGATGTAGTCCTTGAAGCGCCCCGGCATCGGGGTCCAGCGGGCATGGATGGAGCCGAGTACGGCGTAGCAGTCGCGAACGGAATTGACGAGTACCCGGATACCGACCAGGTCGTAGATCTCGTCGAACTCGCGACCGCGGATGACCATCTTCTGGTAGATCGAGTAATACTGCTTCGGCCGCCCGACGACGCGCCCGCGGATCCGGCCCGCGCGCAGGTCCTCGCTGATCAGATCGATGACGTTCTGCACGAACTCCTCGCGCTGCGGGGTCCTCCGCTTCACCAGGCTCTCGATCTCGTTGTAGATCTTGGGGTAGAGCACCGCGAAGGACAAGTCCTCGAGCTCCCACTTGATCGCCTGGATGCCGAGGCGATGTGCGAGCGGCGCGTAGATTTCGAGCGTCTCGGTCGCCTTGCGCGCTGCGGACGCAGCGGGAACGAAGCCCCAGGTGCGCGCATTGTGGAGGCGGTCGGCGAGCTTGATGATCAGGACGCGGATGTCCTTCGACATCGCCACGATCATCTTGCGGACCGTCTCCGCCTGCGCGCTGTCGCCGTACTTGACCTTGTCGAGCTTGGTGACACCGTCGACCAGCATCGCGACCTCGTCGCCGAAGTCCGCGCGCAACTCGTCGAGCTGGTAGTCGGTGTCCTCGACCGTGTCGTGCAGGAGCGCTGCCGCGATGGTCTTCGAGCCGATCCCAAGATCGGCGAGGATCTGCGCGACGGCGAGCGGATGCGTGATGTACGGCTCGCCGCTGCGGCGCTTCTGGGTTGCGTGCGCCCGCTCCGCGACAGAGTACGCGCGCTCGATCAGCGCGATGTCGCTCTTGGGGTGGTGCATCCGGACGGTGCGGACAAGGGTGTCGACCGCGCCGGAGGGCTGCGCGCGCGAGAAGATCCGGGGGACCAGTCTGCGCAGGGCAGCGGTCGAGGACGTCGTCGTCGTTTCCGTCACGCGGGGATCTCCATCGCCCCATTATCGCCCGTGCGAAGAGTGCCGACGACCGCCGCGCCCCCGGCGAACTGGCGGAGTTAGCCGATACGGCCTGGTTTCCCCTCGCCGTCGACCACGGCACCGCCCGCCGCGGCCCACGCGGTCATCCCGGCGTCGATGTTCGCGACCTCGTAGCCGGCGCCGTCGAGCGCCTGGGTGATCATTGCGGAGCGGACTCCCGAGTGGCAGACCACCAGGATGGCCGTGTCGGTGGGCAGCTCGTCCTGCCGCCCAGCGATCTCTCCCATCGGGATATGGTGGGCGGCCGGCGCGTGCCCCGCCGCCCACTCGTGCGGCTCCCGCACATCCAACAGCCAGACCTCCTCGCGCTCGACGAGGCCGATCGCGTCGGCGGCGGTGACCTGTGCGTATTCGGCCACGGCTCAGCCCTGCACGGCCGGCACCGCCGACGCCGTCGCCTTCGCGCGGGTCGACTCCACGCGCTTGTCGTGCTTCGCGATCTCGCCCTCGCGGCTGCGCAACTGGGCATACAGCGGTGCTGCGACGAAGATCGTCGAGTACGTGCCGACGATGACGCCGATCAGCAGGGCGAGGGAGATGTCGCGGAGGGTGCCCGCGCCGAGGACGAATGCACCGATCACGAGGATCGCGGCCACCGGGAGCGCAGCGACGATCGAGGTGTTGATCGAGCGCACGAGGGTCTGGTTCTCCGCCAGGTTCACCGTCTCGGAGAAGGTGCGCGTCGTGCTGCTGAGCGCCTCCGCCGTATTCTCGCGGATCTTATCGAACACCACGACCGTGTCGTAGAGGGAGTAGCCGAGGATGGTGAGCAGACCGATCACCGCAGCGGGCGAGACCTCGGTGCCGGTGATGCCATAAACACCGGCCACGATCACGAGGTCGTGCAGGAGCGCGACGATCGCTGCCAGTGACATCTTCCAGGTCCGGAAATACGCCCACATCGCCAGGGCCGCCAGGACCACGAAGATGACGAGGCCGCGCAGGGCCTGCTGGGTGACGTCGTTCCCCCACGCCGCTCCGATAAACGAGGAAGCGACCTGCTCGGCGGGTACCGAGTAGGCCTCGGACAGCGCGTTCCGGACGGCGGTCGACTCGTCGGTCGAGAGCTGGCCGGTCTGCACGCGGATGGAGTCGTCGCCGACGATCGACACGCGCGGCACGGTTTCGGGAGCGACCGAGGTGACCGCGTCCGTAGCCGTTGCCTGGTCCAGGCTCGACGGCGAGGACACCGTGAACTGCGAGCCGCCGGTGAACTCGATGCCGAAATTGAACCCGCCGCGCGCGAGCGTCCCGAGCAGCGTGATCAGGATCAGAGCGAGGGAGATGAGGTACCAGGTGCGGCGGCGGCCGACGAAGTCGATCGAGCGCGCACCGGTGTAGAGGTCGTTTCCGAACTGCGAGAAGCTGGCCATCACGCGTCCTTCCCGTTCGAGTCGTGGGAGCCGCGCAGACCGGCCGCCTCGGCGGCCTTGCGCTCGGCGATGGTCTGGCGCTTGGCGGCCTCTCGGGCCGCGGAGGCCCGCTTGCCGGCGACCACCTGATCCTGCGGGCGGAACGCGGCACGGCCGCGGTAGACCGCTCCGAGCGCCCGGGGGTCCAGGCCCGAGGCCCTATGCCCCTCGGCGAAGAACGGCCTGGTCGCCATCAGTTGCAGCATCGGGTGGGTGAAGAGGGCCACCACGACGAGGTCGATGATCGTGGTGATCCCGAGGGTGAGCGCGAAGCCGCGCACACTGCCGACGGCGAGGACGAAGAGGACCACCGCGGCGAGCAGGTTCACCATGTCGGACGCGAAGATCGTGCGCAGCGCCCGGCGCCAGCCGGCCTCGACGGCGGACTCGAGCCCGCGGCCGTCTCGCAGCTCGTCGCGGATGCGCTCGAAGTACACGATGAAGGAGTCGGCCGTGATGCCGATGGCGACGATCAGACCCGCGACTCCCGCGAGCGAGAGGCGCAGCCCTTCCCGCCAGGAGAGCAGCGTGACGACGAGGTAGGTGACGACCGCGGCGACGATCAGCGAGGCGATCGTCACGGCTCCCAGCACGCGGTACTGCGCGATGGAGTAGAGGATCACCAGGATCAGGCCGATCAGGCCCGCGAGCAGGCCGCTGGCCAGCTGCGCCGAGCCGAGCGTCGCCGAGATGCTGTCGGAGCTCTGCACCTGGAAACCGATCGGCAGAGCGCCGTACTTGAGCTGATCGGCGAGCGTCTTCGACGACTCCTGGGTGAACGACCCCGAGATCTGCGCGTTGCCGTCGGTGATCGCCGCATTGGTCGACGGAGCCGAGATGACGCGGCCGTCCAGCACGATCGCGAACTGGTTCTGTGCTCCCTGAAGCGCGACGAGGCGCGAGGTCACGTCGCCGAAGGCCTGCGTTCCCTGGTCGTCGAAGGAGAGATTGACGGCCCAGGTGCCGGTGCTCGCTCCGGAGGAGGTGGTCATCAGGCCGTTCGACGCGTCCGAGATGTCCTCGCCGGTGATCTCGACGGGTCCGAGCACGTACTTGACGGTGCCGCTGCCGTCGCAGGTGATGAGCGGCTGGTCGGCCGGCGCGAGGTTCGGGTCCTGGTTGTTCAGGAAGGCGCAGTCGAACGAGGTGTACTGGGCTTCGAGCGCCGGCGTGAGGTATGCGAGGTCGCTCGCGCTGGTGGGCGAGGCGGTCGGCTCCGTCGCGAGGGACGGATCGACCGGAGTCGGCGTGGGCGAGGAGGTCGCGTCGCCGCCGACCGAGCTGTTGGTGGCCTGACTCGCGACGAGCACGGGCCGGAAGTCGAGCTTCGCCGAGGCCTCGATGCGCTGGAGTGTCTCGTCATCGGGAGTACCCGGAATCGAGACCACGATGTTGCTCGAGCCCTGGGTCGTGATCTCGGCCTCGGAAACGCCCGACGCGTCGATGCGCTGGCGGATGATCGAGACAGCCTGGGTGAGCTGCTCGGAGGAGACCGTGTCGCCGTCGTTCAGTTGCGGCTGGAGGACGATCTGCGTGCCGCCCTCGAGGTCGAGGGCGAGCTTCGGCGTCCAGGAGCCGCCGCCCCAGAGGACGGCCGCCGTGTTGAGTCCGACGAGAGCGAGGATGATGACACCGAGCCAGCTCAGGGAGCGGCGGGCCTTCCGGACGGGGGTTGATGCGGCCACCCAGGGCTCAGCTTTCTCTTCGGTCGACGGTGTTCGGCCCGGGGATCGCCCGGACGCGGAGAAGGGCGAGCTGGCGCCGGTGCGCCCTGCCCGCCCAGGAGACTACTGCGCGTCGGGCCGGCGGTCGCGCTCGACCGGGTCCACCAGCGGGTCGCGGTGCGCGGAGTCGCGCTCGCCGAACTCGGGCGAGCCGGTCGTGGCGAGCGGCTCGACCTCGACCTCGTCCGCGGTCTCGACGGTGTTCTCGCTCGGGTCGATGAGCCGGGCGATGGCCTGACGGTGGATGGTCAGCAATGTGCCGGGGGTCGACTCGATGACGATCTTGTTCGCCTCGTCGTCGATCGACACGACGGTGCCGAAGAGGCCGGAGCCCGTCATCAACTCCACCCCCGGCTGGAGGTTGTTCTTCATGTTCTCCGCGTCGCGCTGGCGCTTCTTGTTGTTGCGGAACATGAAGATGATCATCACGGCGAGCAACAGGACGAGCAGGATGATCGTCGGATCCATGAGTGGGCCTTCCGGAGTGGATGGGCGATCCGACGCACGGCCTCTGGCCGAGGAAAAGCGGATCGAGCGGCCCGTCGGGCCTAGAGAATCATAGGTCATCGGGGAACAGGGGCGGCTGGGCCGCCGTTGCCCGGGGGTCGATCCCGAAGTGGCGGTAGGCGTCCGCAGTGGCGACGCGGCCCCGCGGCGTGCGCGTGAGCAGCCCGATCCGCACGAGGAACGGCTCGACGACCGCCTCGACCGTCTCGGCCTCCTCCCCCACCGAGACGGCAAGAGTGTTCAGGCCCACGGGCCCACCGTCGAAGCGGGTCAGCACGATCTCCATGACCGCCCGGTCGAGCCGGTCGAGCCCGAGCGCGTCGACGTCGTACAACTCCAGCGCCGCACGGACAGCGGTGACGTCGGCCCGGCCACCGTGCACCAGGGCGAAGTCACGCACCCGGCGCAGCAGCCGATTGGCGATGCGCGGAGTGCCCCGGCAGCGCCCGGCGATCTCGGCCACCGCATCCGCATCGATGTCGAGTTCGAGCAGCCGAGCCGCCCGCGCGAGGACCTGACGCAGCTCGTCCTCCGCGTAGAACTCGAGATGCGCGGTGAAGCCGAAGCGGTCGCGCAGCGGATTGGGCAGGAGACCCGATCGGGTTGTCGCCCCGACGAGGGTGAACGGAGCGAGATCGAGCGGGACGGACGTGGCTCCCGCCCCCTTGCCGACCATGATGTCGATCCGGAAGTCCTCCATCGCGAGGTAGAGCATCTCTTCCGCGGAGCGCGCCATGCGATGGATCTCGTCGATGAAGAGGATCTCGCCGGGCAGCAACGAGGAGAGCACAGCGGCGAGGTCGCCCGCGTGCTGGATCGCCGGGCCGCTGGACAGGCGCAGCGGCGACGAGCTCTCCTCCGCCACGATCATCGCGAGCGTCGTCTTGCCGAGACCGGGCGGACCGGCCAGCAGGATGTGGTCGGGCGTGCGCCCCTGCATCGCCGCGGCCTTGAGCAGCAGCTCGAGCTGACCGCGCACCTTGCGCTGCCCGACGAACTCGCTCAGGTTCTTGGGCCGCAGGGCGCCCTCGAAGGCGACCTCCGCCTCCGAGGCCACCTCGGCGCCGAGCACGTCGTCGCTCACGAGCGGGCCGCCGGGCCGAGGCGAGAGAGGGCGAGGCGGAGCAGCGCCTGCACGTTCACGGCGTCGGAGGCCTGCGCGTCGAACAGGATCTCGTCGACCACCTCGGACGCGGTGCGCTCGGGCCAGCCGAGACCGATGAGGGCCGCGAGCACGTTCTGAGCGGCGGTGGCCGCCGGACCGGAGCCGCGGGCGGCGCGCGGGCGGACGCTCACCTTGCCGGCGAGCGACAGGATGATCAGCTTCGCCGTCTTGGGACCGATGCCGCTCACCTTGCGGAACACCGCGTCATCCTCGTCGGCGACCGCCTGCGCGATCCGATCCGGCTCGACCGCACCGAGCACGCCGAGAGCCGACTTCGGGCCGACCCCCGTCACTCCGATCAGCAGCTCAAAGATGTCGAGCTGCTCCTCGTCGGGGAAGCCGTAGAGCGTCAGTGAATCCTCGCGCACGACGAGCACGGTGCTGACGGTGGTCTCGTCCCCGACCCGCATCTCGAGCGCGTGCTGCGGAGTCACGTTGACCGCGTAGCCGACGCCGTGAACATCGATCACGGCGAGACTCCCGCGGGCGGAGAGGACGGTACCGCGGAGGGAGGAGATCACCGCGCCAGTCTAGATGCTCGAACAGGCGTTCGACTCGCGGCTTCGGCGGCGCGCCATGCCCGCTGAGCGGCGGTGCCTTCCGCGGCGGCTGCCACGGCGGCAGGAACCGGTGCGCCGGGAGCCGCTGCCGCCGAGCCGGCTGATGCCCCGAGCGGCGCCCGCCAGGCGTGGCAGACCGCGAGGGCGAGCGCATCGGCGGCGTCCGCCGGTGTCGGTGGGGCGTCGAGCCGGAGGACGCGCTGGATCATGGCGGTGACCTGCCGCTTATCCGCCGCTCCATAGCCGGTGACGGCCGCCTTCACCTCGCTCGGCGTGTGCATGCCGACGGGCAGGCCGCGCCGGGCGGCCGCGACCAGCGCGACTCCGCTGATCTGCGCGATGCTCATGACGGTCCTGACGTTGTCCTGCGCGAAGACCCGCTCGATTGCGACGGAGTGTGGGCGGTACTCGTCCATCAGCGCCTCGAGTCCGTCGCCCAGGGCGAGCAGGCGACGCTCGAGCGCGTCGTCGGGGTGTGTACGGAGGACCGTCACGTGTACGAGCGTCGCGCGGCGGTCGCGACCGACGTCGACAATGCCGACGCCGCAGCGGGTGAGCCCGGGGTCGATCCCGAGGACGCGCATCAGGCCGTCCTCAGCGGCCAAACCGACCTCACCGTGTCACTCCTCGTTCTCGAGCTCGACGCGAACCTCGGGGGTGATGTCGAGGTTCGTGTAAACGTTCTGCACGTCGTCCGAGTCCTCGAGCGCGTCGATCAGGCGGAACACCTTGCGGGCCGTCTCAGCGTCGGCCTCGACCTGCAGCGAGGCGACGAACTCGACATCGGCGGAGTCGTAGTCGATACCCGCCTCCTGCAGGGCGGAGCGTGCCGGCACCAGTTCGCTCGGCTCGACCCGCACCTCGAAGCTCTCGCCGTGGTCGAGCACGTCGTCGACCCCGAAATCGAGGACCGCTCCAAGCACGTCGTCCTCGGTGACGCTCTCGCCGTGCGGCACTGAGATGACGCCCTTCCTTGCGAAGTTGTACGCGACGCTGCCCGGGTCGGCCATCGTGCCCCCGTTGCGGGTCATCGCGGTGCGCACGTCGGCTGCCGCGCGGTTCTTGTTGTCGGTCAGGCACTCGACGAGCAGCGCGATGCCGTTCGGGCCGTACGCCTCGTACATGATGGTCGTGTAGTCGATGACCTCGCCGGTGAGGCCCGCACCGCGCTTGATCGCGCGGTCGATGTTGTCGTTGGGCACCGAGGTCTTCTTTGCCTTCTGCACGGCATCGACGAGCGTCGGATTGCCGGAGAGGTCGGCGCCGCCGATCTTGGCGGCCACCTCGATGTTCTTGATCAGCTTGGCGAAGGACTTCGCGCGGCGCGAGTCCTTGATCGCCTTCTGGTGCTTGGTCGTGGCCCACTTGGAATGCCCGGACACGGTGCTCCCTCGGAAATCTCGTTGCGTGCGACCCCCGAGGGCGCCGCTGATGGCAGGGGCCAGTCTATTCGAGAGCCGGTCCCCGCCCGGCTCTCCGCAGCCGGCCGGGCGAGGTGAGTGCGGAGGAGCGCGGTGTGCAGCAGATCGGATCAACGGGGGTCTGCACGGCGCACAAGCTCCTCCACAGGCTGTTAGCGGCGGTGAGTTCTCCCGTTGGGGCGATCTCACCGGGTCGATGTCGGCGTTCCCTGGTTCATTACAGATATGGGATGGACGACGAGCGCGGAGGCGTCGGAGACGGCGCTCAAGGAGGTGCGGGCGCGGGCGGATCGCGCGTCCGCGCTCGCCCGCTCCGCCGCGCCCATCCTGCTCGGGGCCGCGGACGAACTGTACGCGAGCTACACCGCCGCACTCGCCCGACCTGAGTCCTTCGCCCGAGGTCGCAGCCTCTCGCGGAGCGAGGCGGGCGACCTCGTGGAGCGGTCGATCCGCGCCGAGTTGGCGGTCTCGCTGGGAGTCTCCGAGCGTGTCGCGGCTCGAGAGCTCGAGCAGGCGCGGCTGTTGGCAGAAGATCTGCCCCGCACCCGCGCAGCGCTTGCAGAGGCGCGAATCCGGTGGGAGGCCGGGCAGGTGATCTGCGGAGTCGCGCGGACCCTGCCTGCCGATTCCCGGGCCGCGTTCGACCAGCGGGCGGCCGATGCGGCCGTCTCGCTGACGCCTACACGCCTGCGGAGTTTTGTCGCCCAGTTACGGGACGAGGTGCACGAGGAGCCGCTCGCCGAACGGCACGCTCGCGCCCGCGACGACCGGAGTGTCTGGGTCGGCGCTGACGCCGACGGAATGGCTACGCTGTGTGCCCGACTGCCGGCGCCCGTCGCACTCGGAGCGTTCATTCGGCTCGACCGCATCGCCCGGGCCCTCCGCGAGAACGCAAGCACCCGCGGGCAGGAGCGCGACGCGGAGGCTCGCACGATGCCGCAGCTGCGTGCCGATGCCCTCGCTGATCTGCTCTGCGACGGCGACGTCTCAGGGACGACACCCGGCGGCGACGAACTCGACACAACCTTCGTGCCCGGCGTGCGCGCTGAGGTCCGCCTGACCCTTCCCGCCCGGACCGCCGCCGGACTTGACGACGCCCCGGCACACCTGGACGGATACGGACTGATCCCTGCTGTCCTCGCTCGCGAACTCGCGGGCGTTGCGACCTCGTTCACCCGGGTCCTGACGGATCCGGTCACCGGTGCGGTCCTCTCGGTCGGGCGCACCCTTCGCGTACCGCCACCGCGTATGCGGCTCCACCTTCAGCTGCGGGACGTGACCTGTCGCTTCCCCGGTTGCACCCGGCCTGCGTCGACCACCGAGGCAGACCACGCGCTCGAGTGGCGCAATGGCGGCGAGACGGCCCTCCGCAATCTCCTCAGCCTCTGCGTCGCCCACCACCACGTCCGACACGGCGATCGCTGGACCTACGTCCTCCACGCCGACGGCACAGCCGACTGGACCACCCCGACCGGCCGCCGCGTCACCACCCGGCCGCCTGCTCTGCCCGGCGCTCCCCCGCGCGCGCGCCCTCCCCTCGTCGACACCCCTCCCCCCCTGTAATCCGGCGACCCTTGTGCCCCGCCACCCCAGCCCGCTAGCGGAGCAGCCGCGACAGCACGCGGTCGGCGAGGACCTTGCCGCCGGTCTGGCAGGTCGGGCAGTACTGGAGCGTGGAGTCGTGGAAGATCACCTGCCGGACGGTGTCGCCACAGACCGGACAGGCTTCGCCAGTGCGGCCGTGGACACGCATCCCTAGCTTTTTCTCCCGCTTGAGGTCGGCGGCGTGCAGGCCCTCAGCGCGAGCGAGCGCCTCCTCCAGGGTGTAGCGGAGCGCGGAGTAGAGACGGTCGAGCTCGTCGACGGTGAGCGCCGCGGGTTTGAACGGAGACATTCCCGCGACGTGCAGGATCTCGTCGGAGTAGGCATTGCCGATGCCGGCGATGCGCGACTGGTCGCGGAGAACGCCCTTCAGCTGCGCCCGGCCCGCGGTGGCGAGGATCGCGCCGAAGATCTCCTTCGTGAAAGCCGGATCGAGCGGGTCGGGCCCCAGGCGGGCGACGCCCGGCACATCGAGCGGGTCGGCGACGATCGAGAGCGCCAGGCTCTTCTTCGTGCCTGCCTCCGTTACATCGAAGCCCGACCCGTCGTCGAGGGTCAACCGCGCGGCTAGCGGACCGCGGCCCGGCTTCACCGGAGCCGTCGGTCGCTCCGGACGCCAGCGAACCCAGCCGGCGCGGGCCAGGTGCAGCAGGACGTGCGCGTCTCCGACGGCGAGGTCGAGGAGCTTGCCGTGCCGCGTCACGCCGTGCACGATCTCGCCGGCCAGGGCCGAGGGTGGGATCGCCACCGTCTTCAGCGCGGAGATCGCGAACACGTCGAGCCGTCCGAGCGTACGTCCGCTGAGACGCGCATTCAGGTCGAGCGTGAGCGCCTGGACCTCGGGGAGTTCGGGCATGCGACCACCCTGCCGCGCACCCCCGACCCCGTCCACCCCTGACCAGCGGATTCGCGAGCGCCTCAGGCGCCGAAGCGCGTCGCTGCGACCTTCCGCAGGAACAGCTCGTGGAAGCGGTAGTCGCCGGTGATCTCCGGATGAAAGGCCGTGCCGAGCAGAGCGCCCTGCTCTACCGCGACCACGCGACCGTCGGCCACGCTCGCGAGCGCCGTCGCCCGCTCCCCCAGCTCCTCCACGACCGGTGCCCGGATGAAGACTGCGTGCACAGGAGGATCACCGATCACCGGCACGTCCAGATCGGTTTCGAAGGAGTCGAGCTGATTGCCGAACGCGTTCCTGCGGACCGACACGTCCAGGCCGCCGAAACTGCGCTGGCCGTCGATCCGGTCGAGTACCCGATCGGCGAGCATGATCAGCCCGGCGCAGGTCCCGTAGACGGGCAGGCCCGCCTCGATCGCGTCGGCCACCGGCTCGGCGAGTCCGAAGAGCCGCGAGAGCTTGTCCATCACCGTCGATTCGCCGCCCGGGATGACCAGACCGGCGACGGACGCGAGCTCCTCTGGACGACGCACCAGCACCACCTCGGCGCCAAGCTCGCGCAGGACGTGGGCGTGCTCTCGGAAGTCCCCCTGCAATGCAAGGACACCGACGCGGAGGCCCTCGAGGGACTCCCGCATCAGTCCTCCGCCGACCGGCGCCGTGTCCCGGCTACCAGCCACGCTCGGCGAGACGGTGCGGCGCGGGCACGTCGGCCACATTGATGCCGACCATCGCCTCGCCTAGGCCGCGCGACGCCTCCGCGACGACTTTCGCGTCGTCGAAGAAGGTGGTCGCCTTCACGATGGCGGCCGCGCGCTTGGCAGGCTCGCCCGACTTGAAGACGCCGGAGCCGACGAACACGCCGTCAGCCCCCAGCTGCATCATCAGCGCCGCATCGGCCGGAGTCGCGACTCCGCCGGCAGTGAAGAGGACGACGGGGAGCGTGCCGGTGCGCGCGATCTCGACGACCAAGTCGTACGGCGCCTGCAGTTCCTTGGCCGCGACGTAGAGCTCGTCCTTCGTCATTGCAGCGAGGCGGTTGACCTCGGCCGAGATGGTACGGATGTGTTTGGTCGCCTCGGAGACGTCGCCCGTGCCGGCCTCACCCTTCGAGCGGATCATGGCCGCGCCCTCGGTGATGCGGCGCAACGCCTCGCCCAGGTTGGTCGCGCCGCAGACGAAGGGGACGGTGAAGTTCCACTTATCGATGTGGTTCACGTAGTCGGCAGGCGAGAGGACCTCGGACTCGTCGATGTAGTCGACGCCGAGCTCCTGCAGGATCTGCGCCTCGACGAAGTGGCCGATACGCGCCTTCGCCATGACGGGGATCGAGACGGCCGAGACGATGCCGTCGATCAGGTCGGGGTCGCTCATCCGCGCGACTCCGCCCTGCGAGCGGATGTCGGCGGGGACCCGCTCGAGCGCCATGACGGCGACCGCGCCGGCGTCCTCGGCGATCCGGGCCTGCTCGGCGTTGACGACGTCCATGATCACGCCGCCCTTGAGCATCTCGGCGAGACCGCGCTTGACGCGGCTCGAACCGAACTGCTCCGAGGCGGACGAGGACGAAGTGGTGGTGTCGGTCATGTTCGCGAGTCCTGTTCTATGCGGCGTCCCAGTCTACCGGGGCGGCCGGACCTACCGGGTCGGCCAGGCCGACGCGAGGCTCGCCCGGACGTCGCCGAGCAGCTGCGGGAGCGCCTTCGTGCGGGCGATGATCGGGAAAAAGTTGGCGTCGGTCGCCCAGCGCGGGACCACGTGCTGGTGCAAGTGCGCGGCGATCCCGGCTCCGGCGACCGCGCCCTGGTTCATTCCGAGGTTGAAGCCGTCGTTGTTCGACACCGAGCGGACAACGCGCATGGCCGTCTGGGTGAGCGACCCGACCTCGGCCACTTCCTCCGGGGTGGCCTCGTCGTAGAGCGGGATGTGCCGGTACGGGCAGACCAGGAGGTGACCGGAGTTGTACGGGAACAGGTTCAGCAGCACGTAGGCGTGCTCCCCGCGGGCCACGATCAGGGCCTCCTCATCGCTCAGCGTGGGAGCCACGCAGAAGGGGCAGTCGTCGGCGCCGGGCTGTCCCTTCTGGATGTAGACCATGCGGTGCGGCGTCCACAGCCGCTGGAACTCATCGGGCACGCCCGCGAGGTGCGCGGAGCCCTCCGCTCCGTCAGGCACGAGGTCAGGCACGAGGTCGGGCACGCTCAGACCTGCGCCTTCGTGGCGACGGCCTCGCGGATGCGCGCGACGGCGTCAGCGACCGGGATCCCGTTCTCCTGCGTGCCGTCCCGGAATCGGAAGCTGACGGCTCCGGCGTCGCGGTCCTTCTCGCCCACGATCATCTGGAACGGCACCTTCTGCAGCGTGGCGTTACGGATTTTCTTCTGCATCCGGTCGCTGGAGTAGTCGATCTCGGCGCGGATCCCGGAGCGCCTGAGCTCGCCGACGACCTCCTCGAGGTAGGGCAGGTACTCGTCGGCGATCGGGATCCCCACGACCTGCACCGGCGACAGCCAGACCGGGAACGCGCCCGCGTAGTGCTCGGTGAGAATGGCGAAAAAGCGCTCGATCGAGCCGAAGAGCGCGCGGTGGATCATCACGGGACGCTTCTTCGATCCGTCCGACGCGGTGTACTCGAGCTCGAAGCGCTCAGGCTGGTTGAAGTCGAGCTGGATCGTGGACATCTGCCAGGTGCGGCCGATGGCGTCGCGCGCCTGCACCGAGATCTTCGGACCGTAGAACGCCGCTCCCCCCGGATCGGGCACCAACTCGAGGCCGGAAGCGACGGCGACCGCGCGCAGCGAGGCGATCGCCTCCTCCCACTGCTCGGGCGCGCCGACGAACTTCGGGTTGCCCTCTTCATTGGTGGAGAGCTCGAGGTAGAAGTCGTCGAGGCCGTAGTCGCGCAGTACCTGCAGTACGAACTCCAGGTTGCGGGTCAGCTCGGCCGGCACGTCCTCCTGCGCGACGTAGATGTGGGCATCGTCCTGGGTGAGGCCGCGGACGCGGGTGAGGCCCTGGAGGGTGCCGCTCTTCTCGTAGCGGTACACCGTGCCGAACTCGGCCAGCCGCAGCGGCAGCTCGCGGTAGCTGCGGCCGCGCGAGCGGAAGATCAGGTTGTGGAACGGGCAGTTCATGGGCTTGAGGTAGTAGTCCTGGCCCTGGCGCGTGACGTTGCCGTCCTCGTCCTGCAGCTCGTCGAGGTGCATCGGGGGGAACATTCCCTCGGAGTACCACTGCAGGTGCCCGCTGGTCAGGAACAGGTCGCCCTTGGTGATGTGCGGCGTGTAGACGAGCTCGTAGCCGTGAGCGAGCAGCTGCTCGCGCATGTATTGCTCGATCTCGTAGCGGATGATCCCGCCCCTGGGGTGGAACACGGCCAGACCGGAGCCGATCTCGTCCGGGAACGAGAACAGGTCGAGCTCGTGGCCGAGCTTGCGGTGGTCGCGGCGGGCCGCCTCCTTGAGCCGGGCCTGGTACTCGCGCAGCTCGTCCTTCGTGGGCCAGGCAGTGCCGTACACGCGCTGGAGCTGGGGGTTCTTCTCGGAGCCGCGCCAGTACGCCGCCGCATTGCGGGTCAGGGCGTAGCCGTTGCCGATCATGCGGGTGTTGGGCAGGTGCGGGCCGCGGCAGAGGTCCTTCCACACCGTCTCGCCCGAGCGCGGGTCGACGTTGTCGTAGATGGTCAGCTCGGCGCCGCCGACCTCGACGCTCTCGTCTTCGGCTCCCCCGCCCTTGATGCCGATCAGTTCGAGCTTGTAGGGCTCGCCGGCGAGCTCGGCGCGCGCCTGCTCCTCGCTGACGACGCGGCGGACGAACCGCTGGCCCTGGCGCACGATGCGGTCCATCGCCTTCTCGAGCGCCTTCATCGCCTCGGGCGTGAAGGGCTCCTCGACGTCGAAGTCGTAGTAGAAGCCGTCGGTGACGGGCGGGCCGATGCCCAGCTTCGCCTCCGGATTGATCTGTTGCACGGCCTGCGCGAGCACGTGAGCGGTGGAGTGCCGGAGGATGTTCAGACCGTCGGGCGAGGAGATCAGCACCGGCTCGATGCGGTCGCCGGGGACGACGTCGGCGGCGAGGTCCTTGAGCTCACCGTTGACGCGGATCGCGACCACGGCCCGGTCGGTGAAGTGCGTGAATCCCGTGCCCGCCTCGGTGACGACCGAGTGGGATTCGTTCTCTGCGGGATTCGACAGTTCGTTCGACACGTGCGGGCACTCCTCGGGCTCGGCTGACCCCTCGACTGTAGTCGGCGGCGGCCACTCCCCGAGCGCGTCGGGAGTCAGCTCGTAGGCGCAGCAGACGGAGTGCTCCGACCCGGTGGAGGCGCCGAACGGGGGGATGGCGTGGCGCGAAGGATCGCCGTGGCCGCACCGGTGCCACGGGCGACGGGGTCGGCGGACATCCGCTTGCCGAAGAGCTGATCGGCACCGCTCTAGAATCAGCGCATGCCAGACGACTCCGCCCCACTGCCCGCGCCCGGGTGGTATCCGCACCCGGCCGATCTCGGCTCAGAGCTCTACTGGGACGGTGCAGCGTGGACCGACCGGTCCCGCCCGTCCTCCTCCGCGCCCGTCCCCGCGTACGGGACGCCCGAGGGCGCCCCGGAGCAGGAGCTCTACGCCTACCCCTCGGCTCCGTCGTCCACGGCCGGGCGCAATCCGATGGCGGTCGCGAGCCTCGTACTCGGCGTCCTGAGCCTGCTCATCAACCCGCTGCTGGTCCCGTCGATCCTGGCCATCGTCTTCTCCGTGCGCGGCCGGGCGGCCGCCGCAGTGGTCGGCGGCGGACGCGGGCTCGCGACGGCGGGACTCGTTACCGGGATCCTCGGCCTGGTGTCTGGCGTGTTCACCTTCGTGACCAACGTCTCGGCCGAACTCTTCGGCCTGGCCGGCTGACCGGGGTGCCGCTGCCGCCGATGCTCCGATGACCGCGCGCCGGAGTGCTCCCTGGCTCGTCGTCCTCGCGGTCGCACTCGCCGCCCTTGTGCTGCGCGGACCGATCGTCGCGGTCGCACCGGTGATCGACGTGGTGCGTGCGGACCTCGCGCTCTCGTCCGGCCAAGCGGGGATCCTCACCAGCATCCCCGTGCTCTGCTTCGCCCTGGCGACCCCACTCGCGCTGCTGGTGATCCGCCGGGTCGGGCCGGACGCCGCCGTCACGGTTACGGTGCTCGGCGTCGCGCTCGGCACGATCGTGCGCTCCATCGGCGATGTCGCGCCGGTCGTCGTGGGGACGATCCTGATCGGCGTGTTCATCACGGTCGGCAATGTCGTCCTCCCCGTCGTGATCCGCCGCGACGTCCCGCCCGAGCGTGTCGACCTGACGACCGGCGTGTACACCGCGGCCCTCAACATCGGGTCCACGATCACCTCGCTCGGGACCGCCCCACTCGCCCTCGCACTCGGCTGGCGTGGCGCCCTGCTCGTCTGGCTCGCGCTGAACGCGCTCGCGCTCGTCGGCTGGCTCCTCGCTGTCGGCTCTCCGGCGGCCCTGCTGCCGGCACCACGCCCCGCCCGCGCCGACCGTGAGTCGCCCGGGCCCGCCCCGCGCATCTTCCGCAGCGCCACCGTCCTCGCGCTCGCCCTGTGCTTCTCGAGCCAGGCGTTCTCGTACTACGGGGTGACCGCCTGGCTGCCGTCGCTGCTGGTCGACCGCAACGGCTTCTCGAGCGCGACGGCCGGTGCGAGCGCCTCCGTGTTTCAGCTCGCCGCGGTCGCCGGCGCGCTCGGCGTGCCGCTCCTGGTGCGCCGGCTGGGGCCGCTGGGCAGCATCGTGCTGGTGGGCCTGCTCTGGTGCACGGTGCCGGCGGGTCTGCTGCTCGCGCCGCAGCTCTGGGCCCTGTGGTGTGTTCTGGGCGGGGCGGCGCAGGGCGGCGGATTCACGGTGGTGTTCGTTCTCGTGGTGCGGCTCTCGCGCTCGGACGGGCACGCGTCACGGCTTTCGGCCACGGTGCAGGGCATCGGCTACGCCGTGGCCGCCACCGCGCCGACCGTCATCGGCTTCGCGCACGACGTGAGCGGGGGCTGGGCGGCGCCGCTGGTGACGGTGCTCGCCGCCACCTGCTCCTTCCTCCTCTTCGGGACGCTCGCCGCGGCGCGCCAGCGCCGGGCGTGACCATCGACACGTCCGATCGGAGAGTCAAGTGAGCCGTTCGAGAACTGTCCGACCCATAGCGTGTCGGCATGGCCGAGAAGAGCACGACCCGCGAGAAGACCGCGCCCGATCCCGACGATGCACGTAAGCCCGATGACGTCACCGACATCACCAAGCGTTCCTGGTTCTACGTCCTCAAGAAGACGGCACGCGAATTCGGAGCCGACCAGTGCACCGATCTGGCTGCCGCGCTCACGTACTACGCCGTCCTCGCACTGTTCCCGGCCCTGCTCGCAATCGTGTCGGTGCTGGGCCTCTTCGGCCAGGCGCAAGCCACGACCGATCTGGTCCTCGACCTGATCGGCACCCTCGCATCCGGCCAGGTCGTCGACCTGCTGCGCGACCCGGTCCAGGCATTGACCAGCTCCTCCGCCGCGGGCCTGGCCTTCGTGACGGGTGTCGTCGGCGCCATGTGGTCCGCCTCCGGCTACGTGGGCGCCTTCGGTCGAGCGATGAACCGGGTCTACCAGATCGACGAGGGCCGTCCCTTCTGGAAGCTCCGCCCGACGATGCTCGGCGTCACTGTCGTGACCGTCGTCCTGATCGTCGTCGCAGCGCTGATCCTGGTGCTCAGCGGGCCTGTCGCGTCGGCCGTCGGCGACGTGGTGGGCCTGGGGCCCGCCGCACTCACCGTCTGGAACATCGCCAAGTGGCCGGTGCTGCTCGTCATCGCGATCGTGATCATCGCGATCCTGTACTACTGGGCGCCCAACATCCGTCAGCCGAAGTTCCGGTGGATCAGCATCGGCTCGATCGTCGCCCTGGCGATCTGGCTGATCGCCTCGACCGGATTTGCGTTCTACGTCGCGAACTTCTCCAACTACAACAAGACCTACGGCTCCCTCGGCGCGGTGATCGTCTTCCTGCTCTGGATCTGGATCACCAACATCGCCCTGCTCTTCGGAGCCGAGTTCGACGCGGAGCTCGAGCGCGGCCGCGAGCTCCAGGCCGGCATCGAGGCGGAGGAGACCGTCCAGCTCCCCCCACGCGACACGGCGGCGAGCGACAAGAAGGCGGCGGCGCACGAGAAGGACGTCCGTGACGGCCGCTGGTTGCGCCTGTCCAGCGAAAACCGCGGCGACGCCGACGACCACGGCGAGGACGCAGAGAAGGACTGAGTCAGGACTCGGCCCTTCAGTCAGCGCAGATGTGCGATCTCGCGCCGAAGATCCACGCCGCCTGAGACTGGATTCCAGCGCAGGGAGCCCTCGGCCACGCAGAAGGAGAGGCCGTCGAGTCGGTCGCGCCAGGCGAGCACCGGATTGGTCCCGCCGTGCAAAATACGCGCCAGTTCAGGGATCCGGAAGCCCTCGAGCGAGGGCCGCCGCGTCAGGTACGGTCCACTCATGCCCCCAGGGTGAGCGGCAGGACTCCGAAGACATCCGCAAGCTGCATCCCGCGCCAATCGGATCCTCCGAGTAGCGCGCCCCTACCCTTTTGGGCGTGCTGGAGCAGCCGCTCCGCGCGCCCGGTGACGAAGGAACCCCCGTGACGCAGAGCGACGACGACCTCGAGCCGGCGCAGCCCGACTTCTCCAGGGAGCAGGAGGGCTACCGGCCCGGCCTGAAGCCCCGACAGCTGCAGATGATCGCCATCGGCGGTGCGATCGGCACCGGTCTCTTCCTCGGCGCGGGCGGACGTCTCGCCTCCGCGGGCCCCTCGCTCGTGGTGGTCTACGCGGTCTGCGGCGGCTTCGCCTACCTCATCCTGCGCGCGCTCGGGGAGCTCGTGCTGCACCGGCCCAGCTCCGGGTCCTTCATTTCCTACGCCCGCGAGTTCCTGGGCGAGAAGGCCGCTTTCGTCGCGGGTTGGATGTACTTCCTGAACTGGGCGATGACAGCGATCGCCGACGTCACCGCGGTGGCCCTCTACGTGAAGTACTGGTCGCTGTTCTCCTCCGTGCCCCAGTGGTTGCTCGCCCTGATCGCCCTGGTCGTGGTGCTCTCGCTCAACCTGGTCTCGGTGAAGGTCTTCGGCGAGCTGGAGTTCTGGTTCGCGCTCATCAAGGTGACCGCACTGGTGGTCTTCCTCGTGATCGGAGTCGTCGTGCTCGCCGCGGGCTGGCCGCTGCAAGCCGGCCCCGTCACGGTCGATCCGGGAATCAGCCTCTGGAAGGACAACGGCGGCGTCCTCCCGGGCGGGCTGATCGCGAGCGTGCTGGTCGTCCAGGGAGTCGTCTTCGCCTACTCGGGCGTGGAGCTGGTGGGCACGGCGGCCGGCGAGACCGCCGAGCCGGCGAAGGTGATCCCTCGGGCGATCAACTCGGTCATCCTGCGCATCGCCGTCTTCTACGTCGGCTCGGTGCTGCTGCTGACCCTGCTCCTGCCCTACACGGCCTACTCGAAGGGCGAGAGTCCGTTCGTTACGTTCTTCAGCTCGCTCGGCGACGGCTCGTCGGGTGAGATCGCCGGCTCGATCATGAACTTCGTCGTCCTGACCGCCGCCCTCTCGAGCATCAACGCCGGGCTCTACTCGACGGGCCGGATCCTGCGCTCGATGGCCCTCAACGGCTCCGCTCCTGCTTTCACGGGGCGGATGAACAAGCAGGGAGTCCCCTACGGCGGCATCCTGCTCACCGCGAGCATCACGCTGGTCGGTATCGTGCTCAACCTCTTCGTTCCGGCGGAAGCGTTCGAGATCGTCCTCAATGTGTCGGCGCTGGGTATCGTCACCGGCTGGGGCATAATCGTCCTCTGCCAGATGCAGCTCCAGCGCTGGGCCGCCGAGGGCCGCCTTCAGCGCCCCTCCTTCCGAATGCCGGGCGCTCCCGTAACCTCGTGGATCACCCTGGCCTTCCTCGTGATCGTCGTCGTCCTGATCGCCGTGGACTTCCCCACGGGCACCTGGACCGTGGGGATCGTCGCCGTGATCGGTGTCCCGGCCCTCTTCGTCGGCTGGAACGTCGCCAAGCCCCGCATCCTGTCCATCGCCGCCGCCCGCGACGGCTTCACGGGCGCCCACCCCGTGATCGCCGCTCGACCCGCCTCCGAAGCCAAACGCGGCGAGAACGAGCGGCGTCGCGAGTAGACGAGGCCAGCGCCACCGCAGGTCGGCGCCGCCGCAGAGAGCGCAAGAGCAGCGTGTCGCCGGCGCTGAGCACGTGCGCGAGGTGCTGCGGGCGCGGCCCGGGGACGTCCCCGTTCGCGAGTCGCCCGGAGTCGCCCGCCTCGAGCGTCGGGCCGACGGTGAGGCGGCACTCGCGACAACGTCGACTCGGAGCCACTCCGCTTCCGTCCCCTCCGCAGAGGGGGCCAGCAATGCCGCGTCGGAGAGATCGCGACCCGGGGGCGAGCGCCCGTCGATACGCGTGCTCACGCCGCCGACGTCGCACTGTGGCGGAGGAAGGCGGGCGCACGCCAGCCGTCGAGTGAGCTCGAGGGTGTGCAGGGTGTTCTTGTTCAGGTCATGGCCGGGGTCGACGGTGATCAGCTCGGGCTCGCTGCGCGGGGCTCCCAGGCTGTGGGCGATCACGAGCTGGGCGGAGGAGGACGCGAGGACACCGAGCATCCCCGGGTCGTGCAGCCCGCTCGTGTCGTTGACCACGCCTGCCCCGGCGGCGATGCTCGCGCGGGCCACCTCGGCCCGCGTGGTGTCCACCGAGACCACCACGTCGCTCCGCTCCGCGATACCCGCCACGACCGGAACGACCCGGTCGAGCTCCTTCTGCACCGAGACGGCCGGGCCGCGCCCGAAGGGCACCCCGCCGATGTCGACCCAGTCGGCGCCGGACTCAGCGGCGCGCACTGCCGCCTGAATCGCGCTGTCCAGAGCGAAGGTGGAATCCCTGTCGTAAAAGGAGTCGGGGGTGCGGTTCACGACCGCCAGGACGGCGACCTGCCGCTCGACGTCGAACTCTCGTCCACCGATGCGCCGCATCGTCCCCGGAGGCTCGAGCGGTCCACCCTCGACGGCGGCGGTGGTCACGCCACGGACGATCCTCGCCACTGTCACCGGGCCGACGACACCGCCGGAGTCTGGAAACGACAGAACCCTCGGCCAGGGGCCGAGGGTTCTCGTGGTGGGCGATACTGGGATCGAACCAGTGACCTCTTCCGTGTCAGGGAAGCGCGCTACCGCTGCGCCAATCGCCCGCTGCTCCCTGCGGAGCTCCTCGTTCGGTGAACGATCGAGGTGGATACGGGATTCGAACCCGTGTAGACGGCTTTGCAGGCCGCTGCCTCGCCTCTCGGCCAATCCACCGTGTACGGGATTCGGTGTCGGCGGCCCGAAGACCGTCCAGGTGGGAGGCGCCCGAGGGGTGCTTTCCCGATGACAACGGCCCGGGGGCCGGTGTTCGAGCGGATGACGAGATTCGAACTCGCGACCCTCACCTTGGCAAGGTGATGCGCTACCGCTGCGCCACATCCGCATGTAGGTCGTGCTGGTGTTGCTGTCGTGCTTGACGCACTGTCGTGCTTGTCCTGTCGTGCTTGTCGCACTGTCTCCCCGGCGCTTTCGCTGACCGGCCCGACCTAGAAGAATGTATACGACGCGAGCGCAGGTTTCCAAATCGAACGGGTACCGATTCTCGGCCCTGGACGGCGATTCCGCGTTTTCCCGAGCGAAACCGGGTTCTCACAGCCCGTTCACCCGGGCGTGGCGGGTGAGCGCGGTGCATCCGGGCCCCGCGGATCCGCTACGATCGACTCTCGGGTCGTCCAGCACGTCCCCATGGGGCGATTGGCGCAGTTGGTAGCGCGCTTCCTTCACACGGAAGAGGTCATCGGTTCGAGTCCGGTATCGCCCACCCTATGATGGGCCGCTCGCACGCTGTCTCCGGCGCGCTCGCCTGGGCCGCGGCAACCTCGGTGCCCGCCGTCGCGGTCTCTTTCGGCCTTGACGGGCTGCCGCTCGAACTGCGCTTAGTCGGTCTCGGGGTCACTGCGGGCTGGGCTTTGGCACCCGATGCCGACCACGCGAGCGCGACCATCTCCCGCTCTGCCCCCGGCGCGTCCCTCCTCACCGCGACCGCCGGCCGCATCAGCGGCGGGCACCGCCACGGGATGCACTCGCTGCTGGCTGTCGCCGTCGTCTGGTACCTGGTGCCGGTGCTCACTGCGCTGCGATTTTCGGTGCCGTTCGTGGGACCGGTCGCCGTCGCAGCCGCCATCACCCTGCCCGCCCTGGCCTTTGCGGCGAAGGCCGTCCGCGCCGCCCCCTCGTGGCCGATCGCCTGGGCCGGAGCGACGGTCGTCACCGTTCTCGTCGTGGCCCTCGCCGACGGCACCTGGGCATGGCTGCGGGTTGCCGCGACCCTGGGCTACCTCGTGCACCTCGCCGGCGACGCTCTCACCACCGAGGGGATCAACTGGCTGTGGCCGTTGCGCGTGCGCCTGCCGCACCGACTCCGCCGCACTCCGCTGCGCCATGTCTGGACCTCCGGCGGCTACGCCGCGCTCCCCGTGCTGGGCTCCGCCGGCTCGTGGCGCGAGACGATTCTGTACTGGCTGATGTGCGCGGCGACCATCGCCATCACCGCCTCCGTCCTCGCGGCCGAGCTGCGCTAGGGCGTGCGGATCGCGCCTCGAGCTTCCCTCCCCGCGCCTGCGACCCCTCGGGGCGCCTCTGCCCGCCTACTCTCACCAGCGACCCGGAGCGACGGTCGGGCAGACCCGACCACCGACACCGGCGCGGGGAAGTGGAGCGACGCGATGAAGATCTTCGCCGCGATGACGGTCAAGGACGAGGCGGACATCGTCGAGGACGTGATCCGTGCCGCGCTGTCCTGGGCGGATCTGGTCCTGGTGATGGACAACGGCAGCACCGACGGGACGTGGGAGGTGCTGGAACGGCTCGCCGCCTCCGAGGAGCGCGTCGTGCTCTGGGGCCGCTTCCTCGGGCGGTTCCGCGACTCGCTCCGTCAGCAGATCTTCGCCGACTTCCGGCACCTCTCGGCGCCGGGCGACTGGTGGTGCCGCCTCGACGCCGACGAGTTCTACCTCGACGACCCGAGGCAGTTCCTCGAGAGCCTGCCCTCCCGCGTCGACCACGTCTTCAGTGCATCGTTCCAGTTCTTCCTCACCGAGGAGGACCTCGCCCGCGAGCGGGAGAGCGGACCGGACCACTCCGCGATGTCCTGGTATCTCTGCAACCACTCCGAGATCCGCTTCGTGCAGCATCGCCCGCGGACGCTCTGGCCGCAGCACACCGTCTGGCCGCTCGGGCTCGCGCATCCCGCGACAACCCGGATCCGGCTGCGGCACTACCAGTATCGGACGGCCCAGCAGGTCCAGGGACGTCTGGCGGTTCGGGCAGCGAGCGGCCCCGACGCCGTGCTCTTCGGGCACGAGAAGGGCTCGGCCGAGCAGTGGTACCGGCGGCGCGGCCTCACCCCGCCGGCCGACCCGGCGCTCCAGGCCGCCCGGGTCGTCCTGACCTCCGAGCTGCAGAACTCCCCGGTGTTCGACCCGACTGCCGCGTATCCCGATCCGCCCCGACGCCGATCGCCGCAGCGGGCACTGGCCGAGAGCGTGATCGCGGCGGCCGAGGCGGTCTCAGCCCCGTTCCTGCGCCGCCTGGGCGACTGATCCGACCAGGTCAGAGCACCTTCCCCGGGTTCATGATTCCCAGCGGGTCGAACACCGCCTTGATGCCCCGCTGCAAGGACATCGAGTCCTCGCCCAGCTCCTGCGCCAGCCAGCGCCGCTTGAGCAGGCCCACGCCGTGTTCGCCCGTGAGCGTCCCGCCCAGGGACAGGGCGGTGCGGAAGAGTTCGGCCGCCGCCGTCCACACCTCCTCGCTCACACCGACGTCGCCCGCGGGCAGCACGAAGTTCGGGTGCAGGTTCCCGTCTCCCGCGTGCGCGACCGTGGGGATGTCGAGCCCCGTGCGCTGTTCTATGCCACGGATCGCCGCGAACATCGCCGGCAATGCGGAGCGGGGCACGCAGACGTCCTCGATCAGCACCCTGCCCTCGGCCTCGAGCGCCGGGTGGAAGGCGCGGCGGACGGCCAGCAGCGCCTCACCCTCCGCCGGATCCCCGGTCGCCTCAGCAACGCCCCCGGACGCGGTGACGATCTCGAGAATCCGCCGCGACTCCTGCATCGCTCCGGCGCCGTCCGCCTGCACGAGCAGGTAGGCCGCGCCGCGGTCCAGCGCCGCGCCGGTGTAGCGCGAGATCGCGGCGAGCGCCGCCTCGTCCATCAGCTCCATGACCGCGGGGCGGAGCCGGGCGGCGGTGATCGCGGCGGAGGCGGCGGCTGCAGCGACCACGCTCGGGAAGTACGCGCCGACGGTGACCATGCCTCCGCTCGGGATCGGCCGCAGCTTCACGGTCGCCTCGACGATCACGCCCAGGGTCCCCTCCGAGCCTGTCAGCAGCGCGGTGAGGTCGTAGCCGGTGACACCCTTCACGCTGCGGCGGCCGGTGCGGAGGAGGCGGCCGTCGGGGAGCACGACAGCGAGGCCGAGCACGGCCTCCCGGGTCACGCCGTACTTGGCGCACAGCAGTCCGCCCGCGTTGGTCGCGATGTTGCCGCCGATACTCGAGATCGCCTTACTCGCGGGATCGGGCGAGAACACGAGTCCGTGCGGGGCCACGGCATCCGAGAGCGCCTGGTTGATCACGCCGGGCTCGACGACCGCCAGCTCGTCCTCCAGCGACACCTCGAGGATCCGGTCCATCGCTGCGGTCGAGAGCACGAGTGCCCCCTCACTCGCGACTCCCCCGGCAGCCAGCCCCGTCCCCGCCCCGCGCGGAACCACCGGGATGCGGTACTGGGTGGCGATACGCAGGGCCGCCTGGACGTCGGCGATGCAGCGCGCCGTGACGAGCGCGAGAGCACGCCCCTGTGCGGCGTAGCCCGATTTGTCTGTGTGCACCCCCTCGAACTCCGGCCCCTCGGTGAGCACCGCGTCCCCGAGCGTGTCACGCAACAGCCGGAGGATCTCGTGATCGTGCATGATTCGCTCCCTGAGGTCGCGGGCGGGTCCTCCCGATCCTTCCACGGGCGCCCGGTGCGCTCTCAGTCGGCGGTCGCGTACACGCGCAGGCCGAGCGGGACGATACGCACCACGGCCTCATCGAAGCCGTCCCGGGTCCCGTCGAAGCACTCCGTCTCGCCGTCGTGCGCCCACTCGGGGTCGCTCCCCGCAGGCCTGCGCACGGCGACGGTGATCTCCGGCGTGGAGAACGACTCCACCACCGGCGCTCGCCAGCCGGGCACGCGCCCGAGCACCGGAGTGGCCGCGCGGCCGAGGAGGAGCGAGAACGCTCCGCGAGTGCGCGGAGTCCGTCCTGAATGCAGGATGCGCACATCGAGGTGGCCGTCATCGAGCCTGCGCCGCGCCAGCGGAGCAGCAGTGCGAGGGTGCTCCTGGTTCACGCCGACGAAATACGACCAGACGAGCTGCGTGCGCCCGTCGCGCCGGAGCTCGAACGGGTCGGTGCGCCGGACGACCGAAAAGGCCGCGATCACCGCGGCGAGCGGTTTACCGATCCGCTTCTCGCGCGTCTCCCGGGCCGCCACGAACTCGGGGTAGACGCCGATCGAGACCGTGTTCAGCACGGTCACCGGGTCTCCCCCGTCGGCGACCACCTCGGCAACGTCGACGTCTCGGCGCTCGCCGATCGTCGCCGCGTCCAGAGCGTCCTGGACAGTGAGCAGCCCCAGCGCCTTCGCGAAGTGGTTCATCGTTCCACCCGGCAGGACGAGCAGCGTCATCCCCTCGGCACGGGCGAGCGCGGCGCCGACCGAGACGGTGCCGTCTCCGCCGTAGATCCCGAGCACCGTGGGCGGAGCCTCGGTGGCCCGGGCCGCGTGCACCACCTCGGCGAGATCCTCGCCGTCGGCAAGCCGGTGCACCCGCGCCTTCGGGAAGCGTCCACGGATCAGCGGCTCCGGATCGGGCCGGTGCGAGTCTCGTCCCGCGCCGGGGTTCAGCACCACGAGCAGCGCCGCGCCGTCACCGAGCGGGCTGCGGTCCACCGGCGGCCGGATCGAGCGCTCCGAGACCGGAACGCGGCGCGGCTCGGCGGGAAGGACCACCCTGCCCAGGATCGCCACCGCCGCGCCGAGCACTGCGCCGCCGAGTACGTCCGAGAGCCAATGCACGCCCACATGCAGGCGCGAGAACGCGACCGCGGCGGCGAGCGGAGCGACGATCGCACCCGCCCGCGGCGACTCGAGCGCGACTCCCGCGGCGAAGGCGGCGGCGCTCGCCGCATGGCCCGACGGGAAGGACGGCGAGGCCGGCACCGTCGCGAGGCGCCGGCCGACCGGGACGTCGACGAGGAGGGGCCGATCGCCACCGAAGAGCCGCTTACCGACCACGTTCGCGAGAGCGCTGGCAGCGGCCAGTGAGGCGGTCCCGCGCAGGGCCTCGCGCGGTCGACCGGCCAGCAGGAGCAGCACGCCCACGCCGGTCCAGAGCAGGCCGTGGTCGGCGGAGCGGGAGAGCCCGACGAGGGCGGCGTCGATCAGGGGCGAGGAGCGCCGCGCATTCAGACGGCGAGCCGCGCGTGCATCCGCCCGGCGCACGACCCGCGGAACCGTGACGAGTCGGCGGAGCAGGACGGACGGGGGTCGGGTTCCGCGGAGGGCCATACGCTCAGCGTAGGAGGAGGCGCCTCCGCGGTCCCTGGTGCGCAGTCCCTGGTGCGCTGCCCGGGGCTATACCTCGCCGAACCCCGATTCGACCAGGTCGCCGAGCCGACGGACCGCCTCCTGAGCCTCGGGCCCCGTCGCCGAAAGCACTACCTCGTCCCCGCGGTCGAGTCCCAGTGACATCACACCGAGCAGACTCGTGGCGTCCTTGCCGTTGGCATCGATCCGGGCGTCGAAGGTCGCGGCGAGGGTCACGAAGTCGGCCGCGGGACGCGCATGCAGGCCGTTGGGGTTGATCAACCGGACGCGGCGCTGCACCTGCTCGTCGCTCGGCTCGTTCTCGTCGGCCACCGGCACCTCACCCCTGGCCGATTCCGCGGCGGCCAGCACCTCCTCCAGCGGGGCTCCCGTGCCCGCGGCGACGGCGGCCGCTACAGCCCCCTCGACCAGCGGAGCGTCGGCGATCCGCACCCGGGATCGCGCGTCGTCGTCGAGGAATTCCAGCGCCGTCTCGGCCGTCATGATCGCCGAGCCCAGGTCGCAGAGCACGACGACCCCCTCGCCGGAGTCGGCCGCGCCGAGCGCCGCCGTGATGCGCTCGAAGCTGGTGCCGATCCCACCCTCATCCGTCCCGCCGGCCGGCACCAGCGCGACCGTGGCCGCCATCTGCTCCGCGAGCTCGACCAGCCCCTCGGCCAGACGGGCACTGTGCGAGACCAGGACCAGGCCGACGCTCACTCCGCCGCCTCGGCCGCCGCGCGCAGCAGCAGCACTGTCGACACGCTGCCCGGATCGCGGTGCCCGATGGCGCGCTCGCCGAGGTAGCTGGCGCGCCCCTTGCGGGCGACCAACGGATCGGTGGACTCCGCTCCGCTCTGCGCCGCCTCCGCCGCTGCTGCGAGGACCGCTGCGGGGGATGCTCCGCCGTCGGCCGATGCTGTTGCCGCGTCCACCGCCGGCGTCCAGGCGTCGATCATCGTCTTGTCGCCCACCTCGGCCTTGCCGCGGAGAACGATGCCGTCCCGCGCCGCCGCTAGCAGCGCCGCGACATCCGCACCCTCGAGCACGTCCCGGCCCGCGACCGCGCCGGAGGCCTTCAGGAACGCCGTGCCGAACAGCGGACCGGAGGCACCCCCGACGGTCGAGATGAGCGTCGTCGCCACCAGCTTCAGCACGTCCGCCGGTGCCGCCGGCTCGGGCGTCGCCGCCAGCTTCGAGACGACGGCCTGGAAACCGCGGTCCATGTTCTCGCCGTGGTCACCGTCGCCGATCGCTCGGTCGAGCGTGATCAGCTCGACCCGGTGCTCCGCGATCGCCTCGGCGGCGCGACGGATCCACGCCATCGCCCACGCCACGTCGAGCCCGGCCCGCTGTGGCTCCTGCATCGTCGTCTCCTCCTCGTGCGCCGCCTGTGCGGCCCTGGTCCCGATCACGGTGTGCGCGTCGCCCCTCAGCGTCCCCAGCGCAGCGCCGCGGTCTGCACCGGAGTGTCCCACAGCGCGGTGAGCGCGTCGTCGAGCCTCAGCACCGTCAGCGAGAAGCCCTGCATCTCGAGCGACGTCGTGTAGTTGCCGACGAGGCTGCGGGTGACGGTGATCCCCTTCTCGGCCAACGCCTCGGCGGCCCGGCGGTAGGCGAGGTAGAGTTCGATCTGCGGAGTGCCGCCCATTCCGTTCAGCAGGAGCAGCGCGTCGTCGCCGGAGGAGAACGGCAGGTCCTCGAGGAGGGGACCGAGGAGACGGTCGACGATGCGGTCGGCGGGCTCCAGCGCGATCTTCTCGCGGCCGGGCTCCCCGTGGATTCCGATGCCGATCTCGATCTCGTCCTCAGCCAGCTCGAAGCTCGGCTCGCCGGCGTGCGGCACGATGCACGGAGTGAGGGCGACGCCCATCGAGCGCACGTTCGCGATCACCGACTCGGCGATCGACGCCACCTCCTCGAGCGAGTCGCCCCGCTCGGCCGCGGCGCCCGCGATCCGCTCGACGAGCACGGTGCCGGCCACGCCGCGGCGGCCCGCCGTGTACAGGGAGTCCTTGACCGCGACATCGTCATCCACGATCACACTGCGCACCTCGATCCCCTCAGCGGCGGCCAGGTCGGCCGCGGTCTCGAAGTTCAGGACGTCGCCGGTGTAGTTCTTCACGATGTGCAGCACGCCCGCGCCGCCGTCCACGGCCTGCGTCGCCGCGACGATCGGGTCGGGAGTGGGCGAGGTGAAGACGGGGCCGGGCACGGCGGCGTCGAGCATCCCGAACCCGACGAAGCCCGCGTGCAACGGCTCGTGCCCGCTGCCGCCTCCGCTGACGATGCCGACCTTGCCCGAGCGGGGAGCGTCCGCTCGCACCACGAACAGCGGATCGGACACCACCCGGACCAGGTCGGCGTGTGCGAGGCCGAAGCCGACCACCGACTCCGTGACGACGTTCTTCGGGTCGTTGATGAGCTTCTTCATCGAGGTCTCCTCCAGCGTCGCGGCCCACACCATCGCGGACAGCATGTCCACGGTACGCCCCGCGCTCGCGCCTACGGCAGCGGCAGGACCGCGAGCTGCGTCTCGTGCACCCACTCGTCGAGCTTGGCCGTGGCGGTACCGGAGTCGACGGCCTCGGCCGCGCGCTCCATCGACGTATGCAGGCGCTCCAGGATGGGCGTGCGCACCAGATCCGGATCGCGCGCCAGGTCGAACGCCGCGAGGCCCGCAGCAGCATTCAGCAGCACGATGTCGCGCACCGGGCCGCTGTCGCCGGCGAGCACCGAGCGCACCACGCTCGCGTTGTAGGCGGCGTCGCGGCCGCGCAGCTCCTCGATCCGCCCGCGGCGCAGCCCGAGGTCGCGGGGGTCGAGGTCGTGCTCGACGACCGATCCGCGCGACACCTCCCAGATGTGGCTGTGCCCGGTGGTGGTGAGCTCGTCGAGCCCGTCGTCGCCCCGGAACACCAGAGCCGTCGCCCCACGGGTCTGGAACACCCCTACGACCAGCGGTACGCGGTCGAGGTGCGCGACCCCGACCGCGGACGCCTCCGGCCGCGCGGGGTTGCAGAGTGGACCGAGAAAGTTGAAGACGGTCGGCACGCCCAACTCAGCGCGGACCGGTCCGGCATGCTGGAAGCCGGGGTGGAAGAGCGAGGCGAAAACGAACGCGATCCCCGTGCGCCGGAACACCTCAGCGACGCGCTCCGGAGAAAGGGAGAGATCGACTCCGAGGGCTGCGAGCACGTCGGAGGAGCCGGAGGAGGAGGACGCGGCCTTGTTCCCGTGCTTCACGACGGGCGTCCCCGCCGCGGCCGCGATGATCGACGCTGTCGAGGAGATGTTGACGGTGCCGAAGCGGTCCCCGCCCGTCCCGACGATGTCCAGCGCCATCGGATCCACATCCAACGGCACGGCGTGATCGAGAATCGCGTCGCGGAAACCGACGATCTCGTCGACCGTCTCGCCCTTCGCGCGAAGCGCCACCAGCAGCCCTGCGAGCTGCGCCGGGGTGGCCGCGCCCTCCATCACCTGCTCCATCGCCCACGTCGCCTCGGAGACGCTCAGATCGGAGGACTCGAGGAGTGCGCTGAGAACGTGCGGCCAGGACAGGGTTTCCGACATGGCTCCCAGATTATGCGACGAGGATCGCCTCCCGGCTAGTGCGAGTTCGGCGCCGTGCATCGGCCATAATGGTCTGTGTGACGAGCACCTCTCTCTCCCCCACGGCCACCGCGCCCGTAGTGAACCGACCCAACCCGGTCGCGGTCGGAACGATCGTCTGGCTGGGTAGTGAGGTCATGTTCTTCGCGGGCCTCTTCGCGATCTACTTCACCCTGCGCAGCACCTCCCCCGAGCTCTGGGCTGCCGAGACACAGATCCTCAACGTGCCCTACGCGGGCGTGAACACGGTGATCCTCGTGGCCTCCTCCTTCAGCTGCCAGTTCGGCGTGTTCGCCGCCGAGCGGCTTCAGCCGCGCGCGACGGGCCTCAGCCCGTTCAAGTGGGGCATGGTCGAGTGGTTCTTCCTCACCTACGCCCTTGGCGCCGTCTTCGTCTCGGGCCAGGTCCTCGAGTACGCGACCCTCGTCTCCGAGGGCGTCACCCTCTCCAGCAACGCCTACGGCTCCGCCTTCTACCTCACGACCGGCTTCCACGCCCTGCATGTCACCGGCGGCCTCCTCGCGTTCCTCCTCGTGATCGGTCGCGGCTTCGCGGTCAAGAACTTCGGCCACAAGGAGGCGACGAGCGCCATCGTCGTCTCGTACTACTGGCACTTCGTCGACGTCGTCTGGGTCGGCCTCTTCGCCGTCATCTACTTCCTCAAGTGATGCGCTCGCCGATGTCCCACTCCACTCCCGACCCCCGCAGGAAGGACGCCTCGATGGCCTCCCCGAAGACGAAGAGCCGAGCCAAGAAGGGTCGCCGTCACCCGCTCGCGACCCTGGCCCTGATCGCCATCGGCCTCGGGCTCACCGGCGGAACCTACGCGGCTGTCGGCGTCGCCACGTCGGCGTCGGCGGAGACCTCGTCCACCAGTCAGCAGACGATCGACGAGGGCTCCAAGCTCTTCGCCGCCAACTGCGCTACCTGCCACGGCCTCGATGCCGCGGGCACCGACAACGCTCCCTCGCTGATCGGCGTGGGCGCCGCATCCGTCGACTTCCAGGTCGGCACGGGCCGCATGCCCATGCAGATGCACGGCCCGCAGGCGCTCGAGAAGCCGGTCCAGTTCACCGACGAGCAGGTCGGCGAGCTCGCCGCCTACGTCGCATCGCTCGCGCCTGGCCCCGCAATCCCCGAGGGCGAGGTCCTCGACGGGCAGGGCGACTCCGCCAACGGCGCCGAAGGGTTCCGGATCAACTGCGCGATGTGCCACAACGTCGCGGGAGTCGGCGGCGCGCTCACCGGTGGCAAGTTCGCTCCCCAGTTGACCGGTGTGACCGAGGCGCACATCTACGAGGCGATGGTCACCGGCCCGCAGAACATGCCGGTCTTCAACGACCTGAACATCTCGCCCGAGGACAAGCGCGACATCATCTCGTACCTCAAGTACATCGAGGCCAACCCGTCCCCGGGCGGCTTCGCGCTCGGCTCCCTCGGGCCGGTGGCGGAGGGCCTGTTCCTCTGGATCTTCGGCCTCGGAGCCATCGTGGCGCTGACGGTGTGGATCACCGCACGATCCAATTAGACGAGCGCAGCGCCCTGACGGGCGCGACTGACCCACGGCACCGGCTGGTGTCGACACGGCGTGAAAAGGAGAACCATGGCAGAGCACGATGAGGGTGGCACGGACCTCGCCACCTCGTCGGCCACCGGGCACGGGACGGCACCGGCCGGCACCGCGGTCGTGACGCGGGACCGCGTCCAGGACCCGGGCCTCCCGCCGCACCGCCCCCGGATGACCGACCTCGACCCCAGGGTCGAGAAGCGTGCCGAGCGCACGGTGTACACGCTCTTCTACCTCTCCTTCGCGGGATCGATTTTCGCGGTTGCCGCCTATATGGCGTTTCCGATCACGGAGGACGTCGCGTCGGTCCGGTTGAACACGCTGTTCATCGGCCTGGGCATGTCTCTCGCGCTCCTGGGCATTGGCATCGCCGCCGTCCACTGGGGTAAGCAGCTGATGTCGGACCACGAGGGCATCGACATCCGCCACCCCGTCCGTAGCGCGGAACCCACCCGCGCTCGTGCTCTCGAGATCTTCGACCAGTCCGACAAGGAGTCCGGCTTCGGCCGCCGCTCGCTCGTCCGCAACAGCCTGATCGCCTCCCTCGTCGTGTTCCCCCTGCCCGCCGTGATCCTGTTCCGGGGCCTCGGCCCGCAGGACCAGAACCCCGTCGACCTCCTCAAGACCACACTGTGGCGAGAGGGCACGAGGCTCACCCTGGACCCTTCGGGAGCGCCGATCCTCGCATCGGACGTCACCCTGGGATCCGCCTTCCACGTCATCCCGGAGGGCCTCGAGGACGCCGAAGGCAAGCTGGAGGAGAAGGCCAAGGCCGCTGTCCTCCTGATGCGCCTGAAGCCGGAGGACCTCATCGTCAGTGAGGGTCGCGAGACCTGGAACTACGACGGAATCGTCGCCTACTCCAAGATCTGCACGCACGTCGGTTGCCCTGTGGCGCTGTACGAGCAGCAGACCCACCACCTGCTGTGCCCGTGCCACCAGTCGCAATTCGACATCACGCGCGAGGCCGCCGTCATTTTCGGCCCGGCGAAGCGTCCGCTTCCACAGCTCCCCATCACCGTCGACGCCGAGGGTTACCTGGTCGCCAGAAGCGACTTCACGGAGCCCGTCGGTCCGTCCTTCTGGGAGCGATGACTCACATGTCCACCACCACCCCCTCACGCCCCTCGAGTTCCCCCACGGAGCCCGAGGACGGCGTCATTCTCGGATCCGGCACGTTCCAGAAGGGCTATGTCGGAGCGGCGTCGAACTACATCGACGAACGCACGAGCATCTCGGCGGTCGTCAAGGAGTTCGGTCGGAAGATCTTCCCCGACCACTGGTCCTTCCTCCTCGGCGAGGTTGCGCTCTACAGCTTCGTCATTATCCTGCTGTCGGGCACCTTCCTCACCTTCTTCTTCCAGGCCTCGATGGTCGAGACGCACTACGAGGGCAGTTATCTGCCCCTCAAGGGCATCGAGATGTCGGCGGCCATGTCCTCCTCGCTGGACATCTCGTTCGACGTTCGCGGCGGCCTGCTGATGCGGCAGATCCACCACTGGGCGGCGCTGCTGTTCGTGGCCTCGATCGGTTTGCACATGCTGCGCATCTTCTTCACCGGTGCGTTCCGCAAGCCGCGCGAGCTGAACTGGGTGATCGGCTTCGTCCTGTTCATCCTCGCGATGGCCGAGGGCTTTACCGGCTACTCCCTCCCGGACGACCTGCTCTCGGGCAACGGCCTGCGCATCATCGACGGCATGGTCAAGGGCATCCCGATCGTGGGCACCTGGATCTCGTTCCTGCTTTTCGGCGGCGAGTTCCCGGGAACCGACATCGTCGGCCGCCTCTACACCCTGCACATCCTGCTGCTGCCGGCGCTGGTGCTCGCGTTTATCGCCCTGCACCTCGTGTTCGTAGTCGTCCACAAGCACACCCAGTTCCCCGGAGCGGGCAAGACGGAGCAGAACGTCGTCGGCTACCCGGTGTTGCCGGTCTACGCCGCCAAGGCCGGTGGATTCTTCTTCATCGTCTTCGGCGTCGTCGTCCTCATCGCGTCGCTGTTCACGATCAACCCGATCTGGAACTACGGCCCGTACGACCCCTCCCCCGTCTCCGCGGGAACCCAGCCCGACTGGTACATCGGCTTCGCCGACGGTGCCCTGCGTCTGGTCCCGCCGGGACTCGAGTGGGCCATCCCCGGCATCGGAACCCTGTCGTTCAACATTCTGATTCCGCTGGTCGGTCTCGGACTGTTCATCGCCGTGGTGATGCTGTACCCGTTCCTCGAGGCGTGGATCACCGGTGACAAGCGCGAGCACCACCTGCTCGACCGCCCGCGCAACGCCGCGACCCGCACGGCGATCGGTGCCGCTGGAGTCAGCTTCTACGCCGTCCTCTGGGCTGCTGCGTCGTCCGACCTCATCGCGACCCACTTCCACCTCACGATGGAGGGAGTGATTCACGGCCTGCAGTTCCTGCTGATCGCGGGACCGTTCATCGCCTACTTCATCACCAAGCGCATCTGCCTCGCGTTGCAGAAGAAGGACCGCGAGATTGCGCTGCACGGCTTCGAGTCGGGACGCATCGTCCGCCTCCCGGGTGGCGAGTTCATCGAGGTCCACCAGCAGCTCGACGAGTACGAGCGCTGGAAGCTGGTTGGTCAGGACGAGTACGAGCCGCTGATGATCCGCCCGGACTCGCGTGGACGCATCACCGCCCCGCAGCGCGTGCGTGCGGGACTGTCCCGCTGGTTCTTCGAGGACCGGATCACCCCCGTCACTCAGAAGGAACTCGAGAGCTCGCACAGCGAGCACTGACCCTCCCTCATCGAAGGGCCCGGACGTTCATTCGTCCGGGCCCTTCGTCGTTCCCGGGCGAGGGATCGGTGGACGTGTTCGATCTCTTCCCGGAGTCTGCGGGCGCCTGGGGGCGGGACGTCGTCGGGTGATGTGGCAGGGCGATCGTGCGGCGCAGCCCGCCGGTCGAGGTGATGGCTGTTTCGTCCTCGTGGACCTCGGCGCGAGGGACTCGGGAGCGGTCATCGATGACGGCGTGCACGACCTCGGGCGGTGCGCGACGCGTGCCGGTCGTGCACAGGGGGGCGGCTCGAGGATCTGGGCGGCGAGGAGCCGGTCTCCGCGGGGCGCCGTCAAGACCCGCATCGAGCCCCAAGCTCAGTCGCCCCCTCAGCGAGCACGGGCGTGTCCCACCCGCACCGGGGTATGTATGCGAAAGGGCCGGGTGCCCGAAGCCGAAGCCCTCGTGCGCCCGGCCCTCGGCCGAGAAATGCCTTAGCGGGCGAAGTACCCGCGGTAATACTCGTACACCCAGCCGGCGATCGCGACGAGGAAGAGACCGACCGCGATGTAGGTGATCCAGAAGCCGACGGCAAGGCCGAGGAAGCCCAGAGCTGCGGAGCCGCCGAGGATCAGCGGCCACCAGCTCCACGGACTGAAGAAGCCCAGTTCGGGGTCTCCGTCATCGATGTCGGCGTCGAGGCGATCCTCGGGCAGCTCCGCGCCCTGCGCCTGATGCACGCGGCCGACATAGAACGCGATGAACGCACCCAGCACGGCCGAGAGACCAATCGCGACTGCGCCTACCCACTCCACCTGGCCCGTGTCCAGCAGGGACCAGACGATATAGGTGACGTCGGCGACAAGGAAGAAGCCCGCGAGGAGCCAGAACAGATTGACGTTGGCGCGCATAGCCCTACTTCACCATGCCTTCGGACTTGTCGTACGTGGGGGCGTCCGGGGCGTCCTTCGCCGGACCGATGCCGACGGGGATACCGGCCTCGGGGTGGTTCAGGTCGAACGCCGGAGCCTCGCTGCGAATGCGCGGGATCGAGGTGAAGTTGTGGCGGGGCGGGGGGCACGAGGTCGCCCACTCCAGCGACCGTGAGAAGCCCCACGGGTCATTCACCGTCACCTTGGGCGCCGTGCGGGCTGTGATGTACACGTTCAAGAAGAACGGGATCAGCGAGACCGCAAGAATCATCGCTCCGACCGTGGACAGCTGGTTCATCCAGGTGAAGCCGTCCTCGGGCAGATAGCTGGCATAGCGGCGGGGCATGCCCATGACGCCGAGCCAGTGCTGGATGAGGAACGTGGTGTGGAAGCCGATGAACAGGAGCCAGAAGTGCCACTTGCCCAGCGTCTCGTTGAGCATCTTTCCGGTCCACTTGGGCCACCAGAAGTAGAAGCCCGAGAACATTGCGAAGACGACGGTGCCGAAGACGACGTAGTGGAAGTGCGCCACCACGAAGTAGGAGTCGGACACGTGGAAGTCCAGCGGGGGCGACGCGAGGATAACGCCGGTGAGGCCGCCAAAGGTGAAGGTGACCAGGAAGCCGATCGCCCAGATCATCGGCGTCTCGAAGGTCACCGAGCCGCGCCACATCGTGCCGACCCAGTTGAAGATCTTCACGCCGGTCGGCACCGCGATCAGCATCGTCATCAGCGAGAAGAACGGCAGCAGGACCGAGCCGGTGACGTACATGTGGTGGGCCCACACCGTCACGGAGAGAGCGGCGATGGAGATCGTCGCGTAGATCAGCGTCTTGTAGCCGAAGATCGGCTTGCGGCTGAAGACCGGGAACACCTCCGACACGATGCCGAAGAACGGCAGCGCGATGATGTACACCTCGGGGTGGCCGAAGAACCAGAACAGGTGCTGCCAGAGCAGGACTCCGCCATTGGCCGCGTCGTAGATGTGCGCGTCGAAGACGCGGTCGGCACCGAGGGCGAACATCGCGGCGGCGAGCACCGGGAAGGCGAGCAGCACCAGGATCGAGGTCACCAGGATGTTCCAGGTGAAGATCGGCATGCGGAACATGGTCATGCCCGGAGCGCGCATCGTGATGACCGTGGTGATGAAGTTCACCGCACCGAGAATCGTGCCGAAGCCCGAGAGAGCGAGGCCGAACACCCAGAGGTTGCCGCCCAACCCCGGCGAGAACGTCGTACTGGACAGGGGCGCGTAGGCGAACCATCCGAACGAGGCCGCACCCTGCGGGGTGATGAAGCCTGCGACAGCGATCAGCGAGCCGAAGCTGTAGAGCCAGTATGCGAACGCGTTCAAGCGCGGGAACGCGACGTCGGGGGCGCCGATCTGCAACGGCATCAAGACGTTGGCGAACCCGGCGAACAACGGCGTCGCGAACATCAGCAGCATGATCGTGCCGTGCATCGTGAACAACTGGTTGTACTGCTCGCGCGTCTCGACCACATTCAGGCCGGGCTCGAACAGCTGGGCGCGGATGACCAGCGCCATCACGCCCGCGATGCAGAAGTAGATGAACGACGTGATCAGGTACATGTACCCGATGACCTTGTGGTCGGTCGACGTCATCCAGCGGACGAGGACGTTCGCCTTGCGCTGGACCGGCGGCGTGCCGGTCGTGCGCGTCGGGCGGGGTGCTGTGGCGGTGCTCATGCTCCCTTACTCCTCGTTCTCGCGGGCCGGCGCGCCGGTTCCCGGAAGGTTCGAATTGCGGTTGTACTCCGCGCCGAGCTGACCGGTCTGGCCGGCGTCGCGCAGGGACTGGATGTAGTCGTCGTACTCGGCCTGCGAGACGACCTTGACGTTGAAGAGCATCGCGGAGTGGTATTCGCCGCAGAACTCAGCGCACCTGCCGCTCTGAGTCCCCTCCTTGAGCGGCGTGACGTACATGTAGTTCGTCTTACCGGGGATCATGTCTTTTTTGTAGAGGAATTCGGCGATCCAGAACGAGTGGATGACGTCGCGGGAATCGAGCTGAATTTTGATCTTCTTGCCCACCGGCAGATAGAGCGTGGGAACCTCGGACTCGACGAGCGAACCCGCTGGGTCGGCGCCCTCCTGGTACTGCCCCTGGATTCCGGCCGAGTAGACGTTCTCGTCGACGTAGTTGAAGTCCCACGCCCACTGCTTGCCGTACACCTGGATGGTCTCGTCCGGGTCGTCGTAGGGCTCCTCGATGGCAGCCTGGTCGCGCGCAGTGAAGGCGAAGAAGCCGATCACGAGAATCAGCGGCACGATCGTGTAGAAGATCTCGATCGGCATGTTGTACCGCAACTGGACCGGCAGGCCGGTCTGGCCCTTGCGACGGCGGTAGACGACCACCGCCCAGATGGTGAGACCCCACGTGACGACGCCGACGGCGAGCAGGACGATCCAGGAGGTGACCCAGAGTCCGATGACGCGATCCACGTGGTTCGTCGTGCCGGGCTCAGTGGGAAGCCAGCCCTGGAGCTGCTCCTGCGTGCAGCCCGCGAGGACGAGGGCGAGGGCTCCTGCGACGGGGGCAGCGACCCATCTGCGGATTCGGCGATTGAAGCGCACCGGTGACCTTTCGGAAGACTGGGGACCAGTTCACACGAAACTGTATTAGACCGGCCCTAGCCTACCCTTCCGCTCCGGCGCCCCGATGCACGACGACCCGCTCTTGACGTCCTGACCCCGTGGTGCAGTCGGGACGAGCGGCCCCGACTCGGGGCCGCTCGGGGTCAGTGGAAGCTGTCGCCGCAGGCGCAGCTACCGCCCGCGTTGGGGTTGTCGATCGTAAAACCCTGCTTCTGGATGGTGTCCTCGAAGTCGATGGAGGCGCCGTCGAGGTAGGGCACGCTCATCTTGTCGACGACGAGGCCGACGCCCTCGAACTCGACCGCCGCGTCGCCCTCGAGAGTGCGCTCGTCGAAGTAGAGCTGGTAGATCAGGCCCGAGCAGCCGCCGGGCTGCACGGCGACTCGAAGGCGGAGGTCGTCGCGACCCTCCTGCTCGAGCAGGCTCTTGACCTTCGCAGCGGCGGTCGGGGTCATCGAGACGCCGTGGGCCGTGCTCGGCTGGGTGGCGACGGGGGTCGCCGTCTGGTCGGTCAGTGTGTCTGACATGTCACTCCTCAGGGGACGGGCGGAACGGTCGTCGTGCCTTCCGGGATTCTACGGCTGAAACCCGGCTGCACACCGGGGTATTCCCTCGCCGGCGGTTAGTCGCGATGGGCGGTCGCGCGCAGGAGGAACAGCGCCTCGGTCTGCGCGGCTCGCTTGAAGACGCCCAGGTGCAGCGACTCGTTGGGGCTGTGCGCGCGCGAGTCGGGGTCTTCGACTCCGGTGACCAGGATCTGCGCCGTCGGGAACTCGCGCACCAGGTCGGCGATGAAGGGGATGCTCCCGCCGATGCCGGTCTCCAGCGGTTCGCGGCCCCAGGCGTCCGCCATCGCGCGCTTGACCAGGTCCACCGCCCAGCCGGTCGCGTCGACGAGGAAGGGGTTCCCGGTACTGACATCGTCGATCGCCAGGTGCGCGCCGAACGGGGCGTTGGCGTGCAGGTGGCGCTCGATCGCGGTGGAGGCCTGCTCCGCGTCCTGGCCCGGGGCGATGCGCGCGCTGATCTTCACCCGCACCGACGGCACGAGGGTGTTGGACGCGTCGACGACCGCGGGGGCGTCGATCCCGGTGACGGTGACCGCCGGCTTCGACCACAGGCGCGAGAGGATCGTGCCGGTACCGATCGGCGAGACGCCGTCGAGGAGGCCGGAGTCACGGCGCAGGTCCTCCTCCGTCATGTCGGGGACCGTACCGTCGTGCTCGGTGAGACCGGCGATCGCGACCGAGCCGTCCTCGTCCCAGAGCGTCGAGAGCAGGCGGACTGCCGCGAGCATCGCGTCCGGGACCGCTCCGCCGAGCATGCCCGAGTGCGAGGCGTGGGCGAGGGTGCTGATCGTGAGGGTGAAGGTGACATTACCGCGCAGGCCCACGGTCAGCGCGGGGGTGTCGACGTCCCAATTATCGCTGTCGGCCACGATGATCGCGTCGGCCCGGAGGGCACTGTGGTGCTCGCGAAGGAAGGTAGGGAAGGAGCGGGAGCCGAACTCCTCCTCCCCCTCGATGAAGAGGACGAGCCCGAGCTCGAAGTCCTCGCCCGCGACCTCGCGCAGCGCACGGACCGCGGCGAGATGCGAGACGACACCGGCCTTGTCGTCGGCGGCGCCGCGGCCGTAGAGGCGGTCGCCGCGCACGGTCGGCTCGAACGGAGGGGTCTCCCACGCCGACTCTGCACCCTGGGGCTGCACGTCGTGGTGAGCGTAGAGCAGGACGGTCGGCGCCCCGTTGCGGGCGGCGCGGGTCGCGAGCACCGCGGGCTGACCGAGCACGTCGGTGCCGTCGATCGTGGCGCTGTGGAGTGCGACGTCGTCAAAGACGCCGGTCTCCCGCGCGAGCTCGGCGATGGCCTCGGCGCTGGCGGCCACCCGGGTGGCGTCGAAGCCGTCCCACGAGACGGACGGGATCCGCACCAGCTGCCCGAGCTGGGCGAGCGAGCGCGGCAGGTCGTCGCGGACGGCGGCGAGGACGGCCTCCTCATCGGAGGAGAGTACGGACGGAGTCGAAGCGTCGTGAGCCATGCAGGTAATCTTAAGAGATCCCCGAATCCAAGGACGTTCCCCGTGGCCAAGCACCCGATTGCAACCGACACGCCCGACGACGCCGGCTCCCCCGGCGCCGGCAAGGGGCGGCCGACGCCGACCCGGCGCGAGCAGGAGCTGGCCCGCAAGCGTCCACTGGTCGTCACCGACCGCAAGCAGGCCGCGCGCGACGCCCGCGAGAAGGCCGCGGTCTCCCGTGAGCAGGCTCGCCTCGGACTCGCCGCCGGCGACCAGCGCTACCTACCGCTGCGTGACAAGGGCCCCCAGCGCAGGTTCGTCCGCGACTGGGTGGACGCGCGCTTCAGCCTCGGTGAGTTCCTCATCCCGGTGATGGTCGTGGTCCTCCTGCTGAGCTTCTTCCCGCAGCCCGAGCTGCAGTACGTGACGCTCGTCATCCTCTGGGTGTTCTTCCTCGTCGCGGTGATCGACTGCATCCTCCTCGGCATCCGTCTGCGGCGGAAGCTGGCGGAGCGCTACGGCGCCGACAAGGTCGAGAAGGGCATCCGCTGGTACGCCGCGATGCGCGCCCTCCAGTTGCGCGTGATGCGCCTGCCCAAGCCGCAGGTCAAGCGCGGCGCCTTCCCCGAGTAATCGGGCGGGAACGCCGAGGGCCGACAGCAGGGCGGCTCAGGAGTCGCGGGCCAGTCCCCGGTTGATCGCCCGGGCCCAGAGGGGTCCGCGGTAGATGAAGGCGGTGTAGCCCTGGACGAGGGTGGCGCCGGCGGCGAGACGCTGCCGCACGTCTGCGGCCGTCTCGATCCCACCGACCGAGATCACGCAGAACCCCGCGGGGACGACGGCGCGGATCACGCGCAGCACCTCGAGTGACCGGGCCGCTAGCGGAGCCCCGGAGAGGCCGCCGACTCCGGCCGCCTCGACCACGGACCGGTCGGCGACGAGGCCTTCGCGCGAGAGCGTCGTATTGGTCGCAATGATGCCGTCTAAGCCCAGCCGGACCGCGAGCTCGGCAACGCGGCGGACCTCGTCGTCGGAGAGGTCGGGGGCGATCTTGACCAGCAGGGGCGTCGCGTCGGCGGCGTCCTTGACCGCGGCGAGCAGGGGCTCGAGGCGGTCGATCTTCTGCAGGCCGCGCAAGCCGGGGGTGTTCGGCGAGCTCACGTTCACGACAAGGTAGTCGGCAAGCGGCGCGAGGAGCCGGGTGCTGATCAGGTAGTCCTCGACCGCATCGTCCACCTCGACCACTCGGCTCTTGCCGATGTTCACACCGATCACCGGTCGGCGGCGTGCGCTGCGCAGGCGGACGAGGCGCTTCGCCGCGGCCTGCGCGCCGTGATTGTTGAAGCCCATCCGGTTGATGACGGCCCGATCGGCGATCAGACGAAACAGGCGCGGCCGAGCGTTGCCCGGCTGCTCCCGAGCGGTCAGCGTCCCCACCTCGACGTGCCCGAACCCCAGCGCGCCGAGGCCCAGGACCGCGGTGGCGTCCTTGTCGAAGCCAGCGGCGACTCCGAAGGGCGTCTCGAAGCGGAGTCCGAGCGCCTCGACCGACGGGGTGCCCCGCGGCACGGTCAGGCGCCGCAACGCCGGGGCGACGCCGCCAAGAGCCCTGATCACCGGGAAGCTGAGGTGGTGCGCCTGCTCGGGGTCGAGGCGACGCAGGAGGGTGCGGAACAACAGCGGGTACACGCGGGCCTCAGATCTCGTCGGCGCGGTTCGGCACGGAGCTGCGTTCGGCGCGAAGCTGCGTGATCGCCGACTCGAAGTCATCGAGCGAGTCGAACGCCTGGTACACGCTGGCGAAGCGGAGGTAGGCCACCTCGTCGAGCTCGCGCAGCGGCGGCAGAATGGCGAGGCCAATGTCGTTGGCGTCGATCTGGGAGGCACCGGTCGAGCGGATGCTCTCCTCCACCCGCTGCGCGAGCACCGCCAGATCGGAGTCGGTGACGGGACGTCCCTGGCAAGCCTTCCGGACGCCGCTGACGATCTTCTCGCGGCTGAATGGCTCCACGACTCCGCTGCGCTTGATCACAACGAGGCTCGCGGTCTCGGTGGTTGAGAAGCGACGGCCGCAGGACGGGCATTGGCGGCGGCGACGGATGGAGAGACCGTCGTCGCTCGTGCGGGAGTCGATCACGCGGGAGTCGGGGTGCCGGCAGAAGGGGCAGAACATCGAGGGCCTCTCGGTCTCAGGCGAAGCGGGCGTCGACGGCGTCCCCGTGAGCGGGTAGGGCCTCGGCGTCGCTGAGAGCGCGGATATGCGGGGCGACCCGCTCGAGCGCTGCGCGGTCGTACGAGATCAGCTGCTGCGGGCGGAGGAACGTATAGGCGCCGAGCCCCGAAGAGAAACGCGCCTGCCCGAGCGTGGGCAGCACGTGGTTGGATCCGGCGAGGTAGTCGCCCAGGCTGACCGGAGTGGTGGGGCCGAGGAAGATCGCGCCGGCGTCGTGGATCCGCTCCGCCATCGCGACCGGGTCGACCGTGTGCAGCTCGAGGTGTTCGGGGCCGTAGGCGTCACTGAATGCGCAGGCGAGGTCGAGGTCGTCGACGATCACGAGCGCCGACTGCGGGCCGCCGAGCGCGATCGCGACCCGCTCGGCGTGCTGGGTGCCTGCCGCCTGCTCGGCGACCTCGCGCTGCACGGCTGCGGCGAGGTTGGCGCTGTCCGTCACCAGGACCGCCGACGCGGCCTCGTCGTGCTCGGCCTGACTGACCAGGTCGGCAGCGACCAGGCGCGGGTCGGCGGAGTCGTCGGCGATGACGAGAATCTCCGTTGGGCCGGCCTCGGAGTCGATGCCGACCTGGCCGAGCACCTGGCGCTTCGCCGTGGTGACCCAAATATTGCCCGGGCCGGTGATGATGCTGACGGGATCGAGGCCGATCGAGTCGACACCGTAGGCCAGCGCGGCGACTGCGCCCGCGCCTCCGAGCGCGTAGACCTCGTCGATGCCCAGCAGCGCGGCAGCCGCGAGGATCGTGGGGTGCACGGAGCCGCCGAATGCCTTCTGCGGCGGCGAGACCAGGGCGATGGAGGCGACACCGGCGGCCTGGGCGGGCACCGCGTTCATCACGACGCTCGAGGGGTAGACCGCTTTGCCGCCGGGGACGTAGAGGCCGGCGCGAGCGACGGGCTGCCAGCGCTGGGTGACGGTGGCGCCGTCGTCGAGCTCAGTCGTGCGGGCCGGCGGGATCTGCGCGGCGCTGGCGCGACGGACACGGGCGATCGCCTCCTCGAGAGCGCGGCGGATAGCCGGGTCGAGGCGGTCCACGGCCTGCGCGATCTGCTCGGCGGGCACGCGGAGGTGCGGGGGGCGCACGCCGTCCAGCCGCTCCGACTGATCGAGCAGCGCGTCGGCACCGCGCGCGCGGACGTCGGCGATCAGCTCGGTGACCACGGGCCCGACGGCCGCGGAGGTACCCGGATTGCGGGGTACGAGGTCGAGGAGCTCGGCGGCGGAGGGACGACGGCCGCGGAGGTCGAGGGTCTGGATCATGGCCGCCCCAGTCTACGCGCCGCCCTCCCCGGCTCCCTCGCCCCCGCTGCGCCTCGACCACCAGGCCCGGCCGCGCAACGCCCATCCCGCAGCCACCCCTTCGCCGCCACGCCCAAGGCGAACCGCCGATCCGCGTCCCAGCGGATCGCCGTCGCCGCACGCACCCCGCTCCACACAACCCCGCCACCCTCCCCAGCCAACCGCGCCGAGCCGGGCAGGGACCGGCTCACCACGCCCAAGGCGAACCGCCGATCCGCGTCCCAGCGGATCGCCGTCGCCGCACGCACTCCGCTCCACACAACCCCGACACCCTCCCCAGCCAACCGCGCCGAGCCGGGCAGGGACCGGCTCGGAAGTCAGTACAGACAGTTCGGCCCCAGCAGGCTCTTCAGCTCCCCGAACAGGTCCGGCGTGATCCGCACCGGGAACGGCACCTCGAAGACGCGCGCGGTGTCGCCCTTGATGAGCTTCAGGCGGACCTCGGTCCGACCCGAGTGGCGGATGAGTACGTCGCTGAGCTGCGAGATCGTGTCGGTGGTCGCGCGCGGCTCGGGCATCGAGACGGTGAGCGGCCCGGAGTCGCCGTCCTGGCTCATCTCGGGGGCGAAGAGGCTGAACGCGTGCAGGTTCATCCCGTCGTCGCGCATGCTGACGCGGCCACGGACAACGACGATGGAGTCGTTGGTGAGCGCGGGGGCGAACTCCTGGTACGCCTTCCCCATGAACATGCAGGTGATCTCGCCGCCGAAGTCCTCGACCTGGATCATCCCGTACTGGTTGCCGGAGGCTTTGGCCATCCGGTGTTGGACGCTCGTGACGAGGCCAGCGACGACCACGGTCTCGCCGTCGGCGATCGTCTCCGAGATCAGCAGGTCGGCGATAGTCGTGCTGTAGTGCTTGGCGAGCTCGGTCTCGAGCCCGGCGAGCGGATGGTCGGACACGTACAGGCCGAGCATGTCGCGTTCGAAGGCGAGCTTGTCCCGCTTGGCCCATTCCGGACGCTCGGGCACCTGGATCGCGGCCTGCGGCTCGTCCCAGAGGCTGTCGAAGTCGAAGCCGACCTGGCCGTTGGCCTCGTTGCGCTTCTCCCCGACGGCGGCCTCGACGGCATCCTCGTGCACCTCGACGAGGGCGCGGCGAGTCGAGCCGAGCGAATCGAAGGCTCCGGCTTTGATCAGCGATTCGATGGTGCGCTTGTTCGCCACCTGGAGCGGCACCTTGCGGAGGAAGTCGTGGAACGTCTCGAATCGCCCCTTCTCCTCGCGTGCGGCGCGGATCCCCTCGACCACGTTCGTTCCGACGTTGCGGACGGCGCCGAGACCGAAGCGGATGTCGGTGCCGACCGCGGTGAAGAAGCCGATCGACTCGTTGACGTCCGGCGGAAGCACCTTGATCCCCATCCGCCGGCACTCGTTGAGGTAGGCGGCCATCTTGTCCTTGGAGTCGCCGACGCTGGTGAGCAGCGCGGCCATGTACTCAGCGGGGTAGTGGGCCTTGAGGTAGGCGGTCCAGTAGGACACCACTCCGTACGCCGCCGAGTGCGCCTTGTTGAAGGCGTAGTCGGAGAAGGGCAGGAGGATGTCCCAGAGGGTCTTGACGGCCTCCATCGAGTAGCCGTTGGCGATCATGCCGCCGGAGAAGCCCTCGAACTGCTTGTCGAGCTCGGACTTCTTCTTCTTGCCCATCGCGCGCCGCAGCAGGTCGGCCTGCGCGAGGGTGAAGCCCGCGAGCTTCTGCGCGATCGACATGACCTGCTCCTGGTACACGATCAGGCCGTACGTCCCACCGAGCACCTCCGAGAGCGGCTCCTCGAGCTCGGGGTGGATCGGGGTGATCTGCTGCACGCCGTTCTTGCGCAGCGCGTAGTTGGTGTGGGAGTCGGCGCCCATCGGTCCCGGGCGGTAGAGCGCGAGGACCGCGGAGATGTCCTCGAAGTTGTCCGGTTTCATCAGGCGCAGCAGCCCGCGCATCGGTCCGCCGTCGAGCTGGAACACGCCGAGGGTGTCTCCGCGGGCCAGCAGCTCGTAGGCCGCCGGGTCGTCGAGTTCGAGGTCCTCCAGCACGAGATCCTGCTTGCGGTTCGCACGGATGTTGTCGAGGGCGTCGTCGATGATCGTGAGGTTCCGCAGCCCCAGGAAGTCCATCTTGATCAGGCCGAGGGATTCGCACGCGGGGTAGTCGAACTGCGTGACGATCTGACCGTCCTGCTCCCGCTTCATGATCGGGATGATGTCGAGCAGCGGATCGCTGGACATGATGACGCCGGCCGCGTGCACGCCCCACTGGCGCTTGAGGTTCTCGAGTCCGAGCGCGGTGTCGAAGACCAGCTTGGCCTGCGGATCCTCGGCGATCACAGTGCGGACGTCGAGCGCCTCCTTGTAGCGGGCGTGTGCGGGGTCGTTGATTCCGCTGAGCGGGATGTCCTTGCCCATGATCGCGGGCGGCATCGCCTTTGTCAGCTTCTCGCCCATCCCGAACGGGAAGCCGAGGACTCGTGAGGCATCTTTGAGTGCCTGCTTCGCCTTGATCGTGCCGTAGGTGACGATCTGGGCGACGCGCTCGTCACCGTACTTGTCGGTGACATACCGGATGACCTCGCCGCGGCGACGGTCGTCGAAGTCGACGTCGAAGTCGGGCATCGAGACGCGGTCCGGGTTGAGGAACCGCTCGAAGATCAGGCCGTGGCGCAGCGGATCGAGGTCGGTGATCTTCATCGCGTAGGCGGCCATCGACCCCGCGCCGGAACCGCGGCCGGGGCCGACCCTTATCCCGTTGCGCTTGGACCAGTTGATGAAGTCGGCGACGACGAGGAAGTAACCGGGGAAGCCCATCTGCAGGATGACCTGCGTCTCGTAGTCGGCGCGAGCGCGCACCTCCTCCGAGACACCGTCCGGGTAGCGCTCGCGCAGTCCGGCCTCGACCTCTTTCACGAACCAGGTGTCCTCGGTCTCGCCCTCGGGGACCGGGAAGCGGGGCATGTAGTTGGCGGACGTGTCGAACTGCACGTCGCAGCGCTCGGCGATGAGGAGTGTGTTGTCGCAGGCCTCGGGGTGGTCGCGGAAGACCTGGCGCATCTCGCGCGGCGACTTGAGGTAGAACTCGTCCGCGTCGAACTTGAAACGCTTGGGGTCATCGAGCGTTGTGCCGGACTGCACGCAGAGCAGCGCGGCGTGCGACGTCGCGTCGTGCGCGTGGGTGTAGTGCAGGTCGTTAGTGGCGACGAGCGGGAGGCCCACATCCTTGGCGAGCCGGATGACGTCGCCGATGACCCGCCGCTCGATGTCGAGACCGTGGTCCATGATCTCGGCGAAGAAGTTCTCTGCGCCGAAGATGTCGCGGTAGTCGGCGGCCGCCTGCCGCGCCTCCTTGTACTGCCCCAGGCGGAGGCGGGTCTGCACCTCACCGCTCGGGCAGCCGGTCGTGCCGATCAGCCCCTCGGAGTACTGCGAGAGGATCTCGCGGTCCATCCGCGGTTTGAAGTAGTAGCCCTCGATCGAGGCGCGCGAGGAGAGGCGGAAGAGGTTGTGCATGCCCGTCGTGGTCGAGCTGAGCAGCGTCATGTGTGTATAGGCGCCGGAGCCGGACACGTCATCGCCGCCCCCGTCGCCCCAGCGGATCCGCGTCTTGTCGGAGCGGTGCGTGCCCGGAGTGAGGTACGCCTCGGTGCCGATGATGGGCTTGATCCCCGCCGCCGTCGCGGTGCGCCAGAAGTCGAAGGCTCCGAACACGTTCCCGTGGTCGGTCACGGCGATCGCCGGCATGCCCTCCTCGACCGCCGCATCGATCAGCGGCTTCACCCGCGCGGCACCGTCGAGCATCGAGTACTCACTGTGCACGTGCAGGTGGACGAAGGAATCGTTACTCGGCAAGGATGCGCCTCCGGCGGACTGCGGGCAGGGGAGGGACGGCCGGCGACCCGGGAGGGCCCGTGGGCACGACGGGAAGAAGTCTAACCGCGCCGGACGCGGCTCCCGCCCGGAGGGCGCGGATCACTCTCCGCGGAGTACCTCCAGGGCGTGCGCGAGGTCGTCGGGGTAGGCGGCCTCGAACTGCACCCACTCCCCCGTGCCCGGGTGCGTGAATCCGAGCCGGACCGCGTCGAGCCACTGGCGGGAGAGGCCGAGGCGCTTCGAGAGGGTCGGATCGGCTCCGTACATCGCGTCGCCGACGCACGGGTGGCGCTGTGCGGCCATGTGCACGCGGATCTGGTGGGTGCGACCGGTCTCGAGGTGGATCTCGAGGAGGGAGGCGAACGGGAAGGCCTCGATCGTCTCGTAGTGAGTGACCGAGGGCTTGCCGTCGGCGCGGACCGCGAACTTCCAGTCCGAGGACGGGTGGCGGCCGAGCGGAGCGTCGATGGTGCCCGCGAGCGGATCCGGATGGCCCTGCACGACCGCGTGGTACACCTTCTCGACCGTGCGGTCGTGGAACGCGCGCTTGAGGTGGGTGTAGGCCTGCTCCGACTTCGCGACGACCATGAGGCCGCTCGTTCCGGCGTCGAGGCGGTGCACGATGCCGGCCCGCTCCGCCGCTCCGGAGGTCGAGATCCGGAAACCGGCAGCGGCGAGGGCGCCGAGCACCGTCGGCCCCTCCCAGCCCACGGCGGGGTGCGCAGCGACCCCGACCGGCTTGTCGATCACGACGATGTCGTCGTCGTCGTGCACGATGCCGAGGTCGGGGACTGCGATCGGCACGATCCGAGGCTCCTCGCGCGCGGTCCACTCGACGCTCAGCCAGGCGCCGGAGCGCACGCGGTCGCTCTTGTCGAGGACCCGGCCATCGACGCTCACTCCGCCGGCCTCGGCCACCTCAGCCGCGAAGGTGCGCGAGAAGCCGAGCAACTTGGCGACGGCCGCATCGACGCGCAGGCCGTCGAGCCCGTCCGGGACCGGCAGCTCTCGGGACTGCACCATCAGCGTCCGCCGCGGCTGCCGTCGAGCCCGATGCCGCGCAGGCTCAGCAGAACGAACAGGGCCATCGCCGTGCAGATCGCGACGTCGGCGACGTTGTAGATCGCCGGGAGCAGCCACGGCGTGAAGAGGAAGTCGACGACGTGTCCGAGCCCGAAGGAGGGCTCCCGGAACAGCCGGTCGAAGAGGTTGCCGAGCGTGCCGCCGAGCAGCAGTCCGAAGAAGACCGCCCACGGAGTGGACCGGATGCGGCGAGAGAACCAGATGACCGCGATGACGACGCAGGCCGCGATGATCGAGAAGATCCACGTCGATCCGCTCGCCAGAGAGAAGGCCGCACCCGGATTTTTCACGTAGTGCAGGATCAGCACGTCACCGAGAACGTGAACGTCCTCGCCGAGGGTCAGAGTCGTCGTGACCAGGAATTTCGCGATCTGATCGATCGCGAAGACCGCGAGCGCGACGAGGCCGAGGGTGACGAGCACCCTCGGCCTGACGTGCGCTGCGGCGGAACTACGCCCCAAAGCCCGACAGCGAGGACTCCGACGTCGCCGGCTGGGTGTCGAGGTCGCGAAGCTGACCCTCGATGTAGCTCTTGAGCTTCTGGCGGTACTCGCGCTCGAAGGTGCGGAGCTCGTCGATGCGGTGTTCGACGGTTGCCCGCTCCTCCTCGAGCTTCGCAATCTGCTGGCGCTGTGCGGCCTCTGCCTCGGCGACCAGACGCGCGGCGGTCGCACGACCCTCGGCGACCAGGGCGTCGCGCTTCTCGGCACCCTCACGTACGTGCTCCTCGTGCAGGCGGCGAGCCAGCTGGAGAAGCCCGCTGGAACTCTCGGCCTCATCGACCGGGGCTGACTGCTGGGCACCGCTCGGAGCGGTGACCGGAGCGGGAGCCGGGGTGGGCTCCGGCTCGGGCTGCGGCTCCGGCTCGGGCGCCTCGTCGACGACCGGGGCAGGAGCAGGAGTGCTCTCGCGCGGGGCGTCGGAGACGCGGGCATCCGAGGGGCGGCTGTCGCCGGAGGAGAGGCGCTGACGCAGTTCCTCGTTCTCCTGGTTCAGGCGGCGAAGCTCCACGACGACCTCGTCGAGGAAGTCGTCGACCTCGTCCTGGTCGTATCCCTCGCGGAACTTGGTCGGCTGGAACCGCTTATTGACAACGTCTTCGGGAGTGAGCGCCATGGCTTTCCACCTTCGATTTCAAGTAGGTACACGTCTAACAACGCGCGACTAAAGCTAGCAACTTCAGGCGCACGGCGCAGTGCTGACACCGCGGGGAACGTCCGGACGTGCCAACGATACGACGCGTCAACGATACGACGTGTCAACGATACAGGGACGTCTAGGCTCGCTGTAGCCACGTCGCGATGTACATGCCCACGATGACGCAGAGCATGGTGAGACTCCAGCCGAAGTCGAGGGCGATCGGGCCGATCGAGACCGGCTTGATCAACCGGCGAAAAAAGCCGATCGGGGGGTCAGTGACCGTGTAGACGCCCTCCGCGGCGACGAGGCCGGCACCGCGCGGGCGCCAGTCGCGACGGATGACGCGGACGAGGTCGAGCACGAACCGCGCCCACATCGCGAAGAAGTAGAGCAGGAGCACGAAGTAGAGGACGCTCCCGAGGAGCGAGACGACGGAGTTCACCGGGGGCCAGGGCTCCCCGAGGTCAAGACTTCGCAAAGAACGACGCGTCGGCGTCGCTCTCGGCCGAGGCGGAGTCGCCGGCGACGGTGATGTGCGACGGGGAGAGCAGGAACACCTTGCTCGTCACCCGCTCGATACGGCCGTAGAGCCCCTGCGAGAGTCCGCTCGCGAAGTCGATGAGGCGGCGGGCGTCCGCATCGCTCATCTGCGAGAGGTTGATGATCACGGGGATGCCGTCGCGGAAGTTCTCCGCGATGACCTGCGCGTCACGGTACTGCTTCGGGTGGACGGTGAGGATCTCGTTCATCTCGGCGTGTGCCGTCGCCTTCGGGGTCTGGGGGGTGGGCTTGCGGAGCGGGGTGACCGTCGCGCGCGGCTGCTGCACCGGCTCGACGGGCGGGACGGGCTGCACCGGGGAGACCGGTGCGCGGTGGGCCGTCGCCGGGGCCGCCTCGACGGGCTCTGCGCGCTCGTACTCGACCTCTTCATCGGCGAGTCCGAGGTAGACCATCGTCTTCTTCAGCGGGTTGGCCATGGTGTCCTCCGTGTTGTGTGTGCTCCCACAGGTGGGTCATCACGAGGTTAGGTGCGGGCGGGGCGTTCTCCGGTGATTGCCGTCCCGATTCGCAGGTGTGTCGCACCCTCGGCGATCGCCTCGGCAAAGTCGTGCGACATCCCCGCCGAGATCGCTGTCGCGGCGGGGTCGATGGAGCGCAGCCGCTCCGAGGTCGCACGCAGCCGGGCGAAGGCGGGACGGGGCTCCTCGCCCAGCGGAGCGACCGCCATCACTCCGCGCAGGGTCAGCCCGGGAGCCTGCGCGAGGGCTTCGGCGAGGGGCTCGATCTCGGCCGGGGCCGCTCCCCCGCGGTCCGGATCCTCGGTGAGGTTGACCTGCAGGAAGACGTCGAGCGGCTCCTCGCCGGTGTCGAGCAGCGGGACGAGTGCGAGCCGGTCGACGGAGTGGACCGCGCTCGCATAGCGGCGGACCTGCCGGGCCTTCTTGCTCTGGAGCTGCCCGAGGAAGTGCCAGCGCGCCGCGCTACCCGCGAGGTCGACCGACTTCTCCTGAGCCTCCTGGTGCCTGTTCTCGCCGAAGTCGACGACACCCAGCTCGAGGAGGTCGCGCAGCACGGAGACCGGGTGGAACTTGGTCACCACAATGGTCGTCACCGAGGAAGCCTCGCGACCGACCGAGCGGGCCGCGTCGGCGACCCGCTCGGAGACCTCGGCCCAGCGCGCGGCCAGCTCCGGATCAGCCACGGTTACTTGAGGAAGTCCGGGATGTCGAGGTCGCTGTCGTCCTCGTCGAAGGACGGGTCGGCGACAGGGGCCGGAGCGGCGACAGGGGTGCTCGACCAGATCGAACCGGCAGCGGGCGGCGCGGCGGGAGCCGGAACGGGAGCCGGCTCGGCGGTCGGCTCGGCCGCGGAACTCTGCTGCTGGCGCGGCTGGGCGATCGCGGCCGGAGCGGTCCCGCCCGGCTCGCCGCCGTCGAAGCCCGCGGCGATGACGGTCACGCGCACCTCGTCACCGAGCGTGTCGTCGATCACCGCGCCGAAGATGATGTTCGCCTCGGCGTGCACCGCCTCCTGAACGAGGCGGGCCGCATCGTTGATCTCGAAGATGCCGAGGTTCGACCCGCCCTGGATCGAGAGCAGCACGCCGTGCGCGCCGTCGATACTGGCCTCGAGCAGCGGGGAGGCGACGGCCAGCTCGGCCGCCTTGATCGCCCGATCGGCACCGCGCGAGGAGCCGATGCCCATCAGCGCCGAACCTGCGCCCTGCATGACCGACTTCACGTCGGCGAAGTCGAGGTTGATCAGGCCGGGGGTGGTGATCAGGTCGGTGATGCCCTGGACACCGGCGAGCAGTACCTGGTCGGCCGTCGCGAACGCCTCCAGCATCGAGATCCCGCGGTCGCTGATCTCGAGGAGGCGATCGTTCGGGACGACAATGAGGGTGTCGACCTCGTTCTTGAGCGTCGCGACGCCGGCCTCGGCCTGGGTCTGGCGGCGGCGGCCCTCGAAGCCGAAGGGCTTGGTCACGACGCCGATGGTCAGCGCGCCGATCGACTTGGCGATGCGCGCGACGACGGGCGCGCCTCCGGTGCCGGTTCCGCCGCCCTCGCCCGCGGTGACGAAGACCATGTCGGCCCCGGCGAGGACCTCCTCGATCTCCTCGGCGTGGTCCTCGGCGGCACGGCGGCCGACCTCGGGGTCGGCACCTGCGCCGAGACCGCGGGTCAGCTCACGTCCGACGTCGAGCTTGACGTCGGCGTCGCTGAGCAGGAGCGCTTGAGCGTCCGTATTGATCGCGATGAATTCGACACCGCGCAGGCCGAGCTCGATCATGCGGTTGACGGCGTTGACGCCGCCACCGCCGATGCCGACGACCTTGATCACGGCGAGGTAGTTCTGGTTTGAAGTCACGTCTCCGGCCTCCGGGCTGAACCTTAAACCTGTAGTTGAGGCTTAAAGTTATGCTGAGTATGCATTTGGGGTTCGGCTCTGACGGTAGGCGGAGTCCGGTCGCGCTCCCAGCAGACACGCCAGCAACGCCCGAAAGAACGCGCGGATCCGCCGGACCTTAAGATCGGGGCGCGACGACCGCGGCTTCGGGCGAGGACACGTCGTAGCTGCCGACGGCGGCCGGATCGGTTGCGGCCATCAGCTTCTCGAGCACGACGGCCTTGAGCGCCGACTCGTCGGAGCCGCCCCACACCACGGACGCGCCGTTCTGCAGGGTGAGCGCGACATCGTCACCGGTCGTGGCCGTGGCGGCCGTGACCTGCGCGGCGAGCGAGGCGGGCAGTGCGCGCAGCACACGCGCGGTGGCGCGGAAGCCCGCTCCGGACGCGTCACCTGATGGGGTGGTGAGGACCGGATAGCCCGGCTGCGCCGCGTCCGCCGATTCGATGACCACTCCTGCCGCATCGACGAGCTCGAACCGGCCGCCCTTCGCGATCACGCCGAGCGGGGAGCGCTCGATGATCGAGACGACGAGGGTACTCGGCGGCCGGGTCTGCACCGAGTAGCTCTGGATGAGCGGCGACGCCCCCAGCACCCGGCCGACCTCGTCGCGGTCGACGAGGGTGAGCGGCACACCGAGCTGATCGTCGAGCGCGCTCTGCATGGCGGCAGCATCAACACGCTGGGTGCCCGTGATCTCGATCGTGCGTACCGCCATCAGCGGCGAGTACGCGGCGACACCGACCACCGCCGCTAGAGCGACCAGCGACCCGGCGACGACGAGAGCGATCAGGCGCCGCCGACGAGCGCGCTTGGTGAAGCGGCGGACCTCACCGCGCTCGTAGCGCCTCCGCTCCCGAGCGGCCCGCGAGACGGCGCGGCGCTCGGCGCCCGGCAGCCTGAGGCCGGCGAGGGTGCGGCGGGCGGCGTCCAGACGCGAAGGCTCCTGCTCGGAGCGCGTGGGGTCCACGCGGACCGAGGAGACGACGTGGACCGGCTCGGTGTCCGGCTCCGCGGTACGCGCTCCGTCGCCGCGGCCGGGCAAGGGTGCACGGGCGCCGTCGGGCCGCCTCACAGCAGCTCCTCCGCGGCGGGCGTGTGAGCTGCGGTCATCGAGCGACCGGCGCGGCCTCGCTCGCGCCGAGCGACTCGAGCACCTGCGGGATGATCCGGTAGACATCGCCGCAACCGAGCGTGATGACGAAGTCGCCCTCGCGCGCGATCTCGGCGGTGCGGCGGGCCGCCTCCGCCCAGTCCGGCACGAACGAGACGCGGGACGGATCGGCGAACTTCTCGCTGACCAGCGCGCCGGTGACTCCGGGCTCCGGGTCCTCGCGCGCACCGTAGACGTCGAGAACGACCGTCTCGTCGGCGTAGCGCTCCAGCGTCTCGGCGAACTCGCGGGCGAAGAGGCGAGTGCGGCTGTACAGGTGCGGCTGGTGCACTGCGATGATGCGGCCCGCACCGACCACCGTACGCGCGGCGGAAAGAGCGGCCGCGACCTCGGTGGGATGGTGGGCGTAGTCGTCGTACACGCTGACGCCGCGGACCGCGCCGTGCAGCTCGAAGCGGCGCTCCGTTCCTCCGAACGCCGCCACGGCCTCGAGCGAGGCCGCCGGGTCGAAGCCCAGCCCCACCAGCACCGCGAAGGCACCGGCCGCGTTGATCGCGTTGTGCCGACCGGGGATGCGCAGGCGGGCGGAGTAGCGGCGCCCCTGGTACTCGAGCGAGAAGCCGACCGGACCCACCAGCTCGAGATCGACGACGCGGACGTCCGCTCCCACGTCCTCGCCGAAGGTCACCACCCGGCGGTCGACGATCCGCTCGGCGACGCGGACGGCGCCCGGGTCGTCGGAGGAGAGGACGACCAGTTCGCTCGCGGAGGACGCGAAGGTGACGAAAGCCTCCTCGAAGGCCTCGAGCGAGCCGTAGTGGTCGAGGTGGTCCGGGTCGACGTTCGTGATGAGCGCGACCGCGGGGTCGTAGAGGAGGAAGCTGCCATCGGACTCGTCCGCCTCGACCACGAAGACCTCGCCGGCTCCGGCGGCGGAGGAGGTACCGAGGCTCTCGATGATCCCGCCGTTAACGAAGCTCGGGTCGGCGTCGACGCCGAGCAGGCCCGTCACGATCATCCCGGTCGAGGTGGTCTTGCCGTGCGCGCCGGCGACCGCGACCAGGCGCTTGCCGCGCACCAGCCAGGCGAGCGCCTGCGAGCGGTGCAGGACGGGCAGGCCGCGCTCCTTCGCGAGCAGGTACTCGGGGTTGTCAGGCCAGAGCGCCGAGGTGACCACGACCGCTTCGGCGTCGCCCAGAGTGGCCGCGTCATGCCCGATGGCGACCGGGACCCCGAGTTCGCGCAGCTGCTCGATCGGGTGCGACTCACGCACGTCCGAGCCGGTGACCCGGTGGCCGGCGTGCTGGAACAGGCGCGCGATCCCGCTCATCCCGGAGCCGCCGATGCCGATGAAGTGGACCGAGCCGAGCTCGTCGGGGACGGTGATGCCGAGGTCGGGCTTGATCACGGGGCTCTCGCTTTCGGGTGGGACACGGCGGGCGGAAGGTGCCTTGCTCGGTGCGCCGGATCAGTGTAAACGCTGGGCCGGAGTGCGCCCCCGAGCCGCGCGGAGCGACCTCATCTCGGCGCGGTGAGACTCGACTCGATCAGGTCCACGAGCCTCCCGGAGCCGTCGCGCACGCCGATGCGAGCCGCCCTGCACGCCATCTCGTCGCGGCGGACGGCATCGCCCAGCAGCGGTACGAGCTCGCGCTCGACCCAACCGGGGAGGAAGGCCGCGTCCTCGACGAGGACGGCCCCACGAGCATCGACCACGCCGCGCGCGTTGAAGCGCTGCTCGCCGTTGCCGACCGGGTACGGGACGTAGACCGCGGGCAGGCCCAGCGCGGTCAGCTCACTGACGGTCGCCGCGCCGGCACGGGAGACGGCGACGTCGGCGGCCGAGAGCGCGAGGTCCATCCGGTCGCAGTAGGAGAGGAGGTGATAGCCCGCGATACCGGGGTCCGTGATCTCTGCGCGGCCGCCGGTGATGTGCAGGATCTGGAAGCCGGTGGCGACGAGGGCGGGGGCGGCGGCGTGCACGGTCGCGTTGATCCGCCGGGCGCCGAGGGAGCCACCGGTGACCAGGAGGGTCGACCGCGACGGATCCAGACCCAGCGCGGCCATTGCCTCGTCGCGGCGGGCGGCGCGGTCGAGCTGCGCGATCTCGCGGCGCAGCGGCATCCCTACCATCCGCGCGTGCGGCAGCGAAGTGCCCTCGAACGCGACGCCGACGGAGCGAGTCGCGCGGGCGCCGAGGCGATTGGCCAGCCCGGGGCGCGCGTTCGCCTCGTGCACGGTGAAGGGGACGCCGGCGCGACGGGCGGCGAGGTAGGCGGGGGCCGCGGCGTACCCGCCGAAACCGACGACCGCGTCGATCCGCCGTTCACGAATCGTCCGCACGATCCCGGCGACGGTGGCGCCGAAGGCGCCCGGGAAGCGCAGCGCGGCCGGGTTCGGCCGCCGCGGGAACGGCAGGCGCGGAATCACCGAGAGTTCGTAGCCGCGCAGGGGGACCAGACGCGCCTCCAGTCCCTCAGCGGTGCCCAGCACCAGCACCTCGTCGTTCGGACGCCGCGAGCGGATCTCGTCGGCGGTCGCGAGCAGCGGATTCACGTGGCCGGCTGTGCCGCCACCGGCGAGCAGGTAGCGGGTCACTCGGCCGCCGCCTTCCTGCGGCGCAGGACGCCCGCGCCGGGCAGGGGCGCTGTCTGCGTGCGGGCGAAGGAGAGGACGACGCCGATGGCGAGGAGCGAGCTGAGCAGAGCGGTGCCTCCGGAGGAGATCAGCGGCAGGGGGACCCCGAGCACGGGGAGCACCCCCAGCACCACGCCGATGTTGACGAAGGCCTGGCCGATCAGCCAGACCATGATCGCGCCCGTGCTGATCCGCACGAACGGATCGGTGGAGGCGTGGATGACGCGGAAGAATGCGACGGCGAGCACGACGAACAACGCCAGCACGACGATCGCGCCGATCAGTCCGAGCTCCTCGCCGATGATCGCGAAGATGTAGTCGTTGTCGGCGGCGGGCAGCCACGACCACTTGGCCTTGGAGTTGCCCAGGCCCACGCCGAAGATCCCGCCGGAAGCCATCGCCCAGGTGCCGTGCACCGGCTGCCAGCACGAGTTCTGGTACTCCTCGACGTTCGAGCAGTCGCCGAGGAAGGACATGATCCGGGTGAGCCGGTTGTCACTCGATACGGCGAACAGCACCGCTCCGATCGCCCCGACGACCACGATCGGGACGAGGATCCGCATCTGCACGTTCGCGTAGAAGAGCGCCGCGAGGACGATGCCCGCCATGATGACGACCGTCCCGAGGTCGCCGCCGATCAGGACCAGGCCGATCGCGAAGCCGCCGACGATGAGGACCGGGACGAGCGCGTCCTTCCAGTCCTTCGCCGAGCGGTAGCGGCGGGCGAGCAGGAGCCCCAGCCAGAGCGCGAGGGCGAGCTTGATGATCTCGGACGGCTGCATGCTGAACGCGCCGAGTCGGATCCAGTTGCGGTTGCCGCCGACGGATTCGCCGAGCGGCGTGAAAAGCACGAGACCCTGCAGGACGCAGCCGGCCACGAGCAAGGCGGGCGTGATCCGCTTCCAGACAGTGACGGGCAGTCGCGAGACCACCAGCATCATCGGGATGCCGAGTAGCGCGAAGCCGCCCTGGCGCAGGAACCCGCCGAACGAGTCATCGCTCGACACGTAGGAGGTGACCGACGAGGAGGAGAGCACCATCGTCAGCCCGAACAGCACCAGGAAGAGCGTGGTGCCGAAGAGCAGGTAGAAGTTCGGCGAGTGGGAAGCGAAGACCTTCGAGAGGACGATCCGCGCGGAGCGGGCCCCGCTCCGGTCCTTCCCGCGCGACTCAGTGCGCGAGCGGCCCGCGAGGCGGCTCGTCGTCGGAGCGGTCATCGGCTCCCCCTCCCAGGTGTGTCGCCACGGCGGCCACGAAGGAGCGGCCCCGAGCCGCGTAGTCGCGGAACTGGTCCATCGAGGCTGCAGCGGGTGCGAGCAGAACGACATCGCCCGGGCGGGCGAGCGTCGCGGCGGCCTCGACGGCCGCCTGCATCACGGCACCAGTGTCGTCCGGGACGACCTCGCGCACGGGGAGGGCGGGCGCGTGTCGCCCGAATGCGCCGAGCAGCGCCGAGCGATCCGCGCCGATCACCACCGCACCGCGCAGTCGGTTGACGTGCGCGGCGACCAGGGCATCCACGTCGACTCCCTTGAGCAGCCCGCCGACGACCCAGACGACCGACGGATAGGCGCGCAGCGCGGCGTCGGCGGCATGCGGATTCGTCGCCTTGGAGTCGTTCACCCAGGTCACCCCCGAGCGCTCGGCCACGACCTGGATGCGGTGCTCGTCGAGCTCGAAGCTCGCCAGCGCCCGGCGGATCGCGGCGACCTCGATCCCGCAGGCACGGGAGAGCGCGGCCGCCGCCAGGACGTTCTGCACGATGTGCGGTGCGGCGAGGTGACGCTCGGCGAGCTCGTCGACGGTGGCGATCTCGAGCGCGCTGGTGCGCCGGTCCTCGAGGAAGGCGCGGTCGCAGAGGATGCCGTCGACGACACCGAAGTCGCTGGGCCCGGGCACGCCCAGGCCGAAGCCGATCGCGCGCGCTCCCTCGATCACGTCGGCGTCCAGCACCATCTGCTCGGTCGCCGCATCCGCCCGGTTGTACACACAGGCGACGCGTGTTCCGGCGTAGACCTTCCCCTTGGCGGCGCGGTACGCCCCGAAGGAGCCGTGCCAGTCCAGGTGGTCGTCGGCGATGTTGAGGCAGGTGCTCGCGATCGGCTCGATCGCGCCCAGATAGTGCAGCTGGTAGCTCGAGAGCTCGACGACGAGGACGTCGAAGCCCTGCGGGTCACGGACGGCGTCGAGCACGGGGACGCCGATGTTGCCACACGGAGCGGCGCGGAGATCGCCGGCCACGAGCATCGTCGCCGTGAGCTGGACGGTCGTGGTCTTGCCGTTGGTCCCGGTCACGACCACCCAGTCCGCCGGAGTGCCGTCGGCCCTGAGGACCTTGTCGCGGACCCGCCAGGCCAGCTCGACATCGCCCCACACGATGATCCCGGACTCCCGCGCCCACCGCAGGATCGGGTGCGTCGGCCGGAAGCCGGGTGAGACCACGACCAGCTCCGGTGCGAACGAGCGCAGCTCCTCCGGGGCCGAGTCGAGGCTGTCCGCGCGGTGCAGGCGCGCACCGATCACCTCGAGCAGGCGCTCGCGCTCCTCGTCGGCGCGGTCGGCGAGCACCAGCACCTCCGAGCCGAGCTCGGTCAGCGTGTCGGCTACCGAGAACCCCGTGACGCCCAGGCCCAGCACGGCGACCCGCAGGCCCCGCCAGTTCGAGTGCCAGCTGCGGAGGGAGTCGAGACGGGTGCGATCGGTCATTCCAGCGAGAGCCATTCCAGGTAGAAGAGCCCGACACCGGCGGCGACGAAGATGCCGGCGATGATCCAGAAGCGGACGACGACGGTGATCTCGGCCCAGCCCTTGAGCTCGAAGTGGTGGTGGAGCGGGCTCATCAGGAAGATGCGCTTACCCCGGGTCAGCTTGAAGTAGATCCGCTGCAGGATCACCGAGCCGGTCACGATCACGAACAGCCCGCCGATGAGGATGACGAGCAGCTCGGTGCGGGTGAGGATCGCCAGGGCCGCGAGCGCGCCACCCAGGCCGAGGGATCCGGTGTCGCCCATGAAGATCTGGGCCGGCGAGGTGTTCCACCAGAGAAAGCCGACTAGGGCCCCGGAGACCGCCGCCGCGATGATCGCCAGATCGAAGGGATCGCTCACCTGGTAGCACTTGTCGACGACTTCGGGGCTGAGGCGCTGGTCGAAGCACCACTGGTTCGACTGCCAGAAGCCGATGATGACGTAGGAGCCGATCGCGAGAATCGAGGACCCGGTCGCGAGGCCGTCGAGGCCGTCGGCGACGTTCACCCCGTTCGAGGTACTGGTGACGATGACGCAGATCCACAGCACGAACAGGCCGATGCCGATCCACCCGAGGGCGGCGAAGTCGAACGGCAGGTCGCGGATGAACGAGATCGAGGTGGACGCGGGCGTGAGCCCGTTGGAGTCGCGGACCATGATCGCGATGACGGCGAAGGCCGCCGCGACGACCACCTGCCCGGTGATCTTCGCCCAGCCGCCGAGCCCGAGGCTGCGCTGGTTGCGGGTCTTGAGGAAGTCGTCGACGAAGCCGACGAGCCCGAGTCCGACCATCATGAACAGCACGAGCAGCGCGGAGGGGGCGATCGCACGGTTGCCGAACAGCATTCCGAGGAAGTAGCCGACCACGGTGCCGATGATGATGACGATGCCCCCCATCGTCGCCGTGCCGTGCTTGACGTGGTGCGATTTCGGCCCGTCCTCGCGGATGAACTGGCCCCACTGCAGGCGGTGGAAGAGGCGGATGAACAGGGGCGTCATCAGGAGCGTGAACGCTCCGGAGAGCGCGCCGGCCAGCAGGAGTGCCCTCATCGGTGGCGCTCCCCGAGACGCTCGGCGAGGAAACGCAGGCCCGCGGAGTTGGAGGACTTGACCAGCACGGTGTCACCCGGGCGCAGGTACTCCTCCAGGAACGCGAACGCCTCGTCCGAGGTCTCGGCGAAAACGGACTCGCCGCTCCAGGACCCCTCGCGCTCGGCCGCGACGTGGATACGCCGGGCGCCGCGGCCCACCACGACGATCTGGGCGATGTTCAAGCGCACGGCCAGCAGGCCGACGCGATCGTGCTCCTCGTCGGCCCACTCGCCGAGTTCGCTCATCTCGCCCAGGACCGCGACTGTGCGCCCCTGGGGCTTCGCGATCTGGGCGAGCGTGCGCAGCGCGGCGGCGGTGGAGTCGGGGCTCGCGTTGTAGGCGTCATTGATGACGCGGACGTCCTCGCCGCCGAGGACCTCCATCCGGCCGCGCTCGGCGAGGGTGACGGTGGCGAGCGCGTCCACGATCGCGGGCAGCGTCACTCCGACCGAGAGCGCGGCGGCGGTCGCCGCGAGGGCGTTCATCACGTGGTGCTCGCCGAGGACGCGCAGCAGGAGCTCGGCACGGGCGGACTCCCGGCCCTCCCCCGCTGCGACCTCGATCGTGAAGCGGGTGCCGTCCGGGGTGGCGTCGATGTCGACGGCGCGAACATCAGCGCTCTCGCCGCGGCCGAACCAGAGGACGCGAGCGGCGGCGCGGGCCGCCATCGAGGCGACACGGCCATCATCAGCGTTCAGCACGGCGACGTCGTCGACGGTGAGGTCGGCGACCATTTCGGTCTTGGCCTCGAGCGTGCGCTCGATCCCGCCGAACTCCCCCGCGTGCGCGAGGCCCACCGCGAGCACGACGCCGACATCCGGCTTCGCCATCCGGACGAGGCGGCGGATCTCGCCGACCGCGCTCGCCCCCATCTCGGCGACGAGGAAGCGCGTCGACTCCGACACCTGCAGCATCGTGATCGGCGCACCGACCTCGTTGTTGAAGGAGCCGCGCGGCGCGACCGTCTCGCCGACGCGCTCGAGGATCGTGCGCAGGAGGTTCTTGGTCGTCGTCTTGCCGTTCGAACCGGTAACACCGATGACGGTGAGCCCACCCTTCGCTCGCACACGGCGGACGACCTCGGTCGCGAGGGCGCCGAGCGCCTCGACCGAGTCGTCGACGAGAACCTGCGGCACGTCGAGGTCGAGCGGACGCTCCACGATCAGGAGCGCAGCCCCGTGCTCGAGCGCGGCGGGCGCGAAGAGGTGGCCGTCGGTGTGCTCGCCGCGCTTGGCGACGAAGATCCCGCCGGGCGCGATCTCGCGGGAATCGGTCTCGGTCGCTCCGTCCACAACGGTGGCGGCCGTGGCGGCCGAGCCGGCCAGGTGGAGGCGGCCGGAGACGGCCTCGGCGATCTCGGTGAGGGTGAGGGCGATCATCTACAGCCAGCCTGCCTCACGCAGTGCGTCACGGACGTCGTCTCTGGCCGAATACGGCATGTGCACTCCTGCGATCTCCTGGTGGTCCTCGTGGCCGGGCCCGGCGTAGAGGATCGAGTCCCCTTCGTGCGCGAGAGCGACGGCAGCGCGCACGGCCGCGCGCGGGTCGGCGATCTCGTGGATCTCCCGGTCGGGCGCGGCGGCCCGGGCCCCCTGGAGGAGCGCGGCACGGATGGCGGCCGGATCCTCCCAGCGCGGGTGGAAGTCGGTCACGATCACGACGTCGGCCAGACGCGCCGCGATGGCGCCCATGTCGCTGCGCTTCGTGGTGTCGCGGTCGCCGTCGGCACCGAACACCATGAACAGGCGACCGGGAGTGATGGTCCGCAGCGCCTCGAGCGCGTTCTGGAAAGCGTCAGGAGTGTGGCCGTAGTCGACGTAGACGCGCGGCCCGCGCACGCCCGAGACCAGTTCGGCGCGGCCGGGGATGTAGACGTCGAGCCGACTGTCCTCCAGCGCGTGCGCGATGGCGTCCAGGTCGAAACCCGACTCCACCAGCATCACGATCGCGAGCGCCGCGTTCGCCGCCATGTACCAGCCGATCAGCGAGACGGTGACGACGACGGAGCGGTTCTCGGGCCCGTCGAGGCGGAACATGGTGCTGTCGGCGGTCGCGTCGACGACGGTCATCGACCAGTCGGCGGGAGTGGTGGGGGCGACTCCGACGACCGACGAGCTGGCGAGCGTCGCGACGGGAATGCGGCTGCGCTCGGCGAGCTCGCGGCCCCACGCGCTGTCCACGGTGACGACACCGCGTCGCGCCCGCTCCGGCTCGAAAAGGTCGGCCTTGGCCTCGAAGTACTCGCGCATGTCGGAGTAGTCGTCGAGGTGGTCGTGGCTGAGGTTGGTGAAGCCGACGACGTCGAAGACGAGGCCGTCGATCCGATGCCGACTGAGCGCCTGCGCCGAGACCTCGATCGAGACCGCGCGGACGGCGGACTCGCGCATCCGGGCCAGCAGGCCGTGCAGCTCGCTCGCCTCGGGAGTGGTCAGCGAGCTGACGACCGCGACATCGCCGATGCGCCGCTCCGCCGTGGAGCTGAGCCCCGAGACGACCCCGAGCCGGCGCAGCAGGGCGTCGAGGAGGTAGACGGCGCTCGTCTTGCCGTTCGTGCCCGTCACTCCGAAGAGCGTCGGCACGTCCTCGCGCGTGCGGTGGATCCACGCGGCGACATCGCCCAGGGCGGCACGCGGATCGGGGGTCACCAGGACGGGGAGGCCGCTGTCGGCGGCGAGCTCCGCACCGGCGGGATCGGTCAGCACGGCCACAGCGCCGGACGCGGCAGCCGCGGACGCGAAGGCCGCGCCATGTGCCCGCCGCCCCGCGACACCGACGTAGAGATCGCCGGATTCGACCTGGTTCGAGTCGAGAGTGACCCCGCTCACCTCGACGCCCTCGACACCGACGACCGGCCCGAGCGAGAACTCGGCGACGAGCTGGGAGAGGCTGCGCGGCACGGGGTGCTCGGGGCGGAGGGAGGACTGCGGGCGAGGGTCGTGCACTGCCCGCTCTTTCTCTCGTTCTGGTACCTGGATCGCGGTCCCGGCCGGGCTCACCACGTCGTGGGGTACTCGACGGGAGGAACCGTGGACGGCTCCACCCGGTTGGTCTTGAGCACCTGCGTCATGACCTGCTGGAATACCGGAGCCGTCGCTTGGGACGTATTCATCTTAACCGGATCGGCGATGGTGACCGTCACGACGTACTCCGGGTCCTCCGCCGGAGCGAGTCCGGCGAGCGAGACCGTGTAGCTCTTCGAGTAGCCGCCCTTGCCGTCCGGCTGCTGAGCGGTGCCGGTCTTGGTGGCGATGTTGTAGCCGTCGATGTGGATGTCCTTCGCCAGCCAACCCTCGTTGTAATGAGTCTGCAGCATGTCGACAACCTGCTTGGCCGCCGAACTCGAGACCACCTGGGACCCCGTCGAGTCGGGCACGTCCACCTCCGAGCCCTCGGCCGTGGTGCAGCCCGCGATCAGCTGCGCCGGGAGCCGGACTCCGCCGTTGCCGAGCGTCTGGTAGATGCTCGCGACCTGCACGGCGGTCGCTGAAACGCCCTGGCCGAACATCGTCGTGTAGTTCGTCTGGTTGTCCCAGTCCTGGTAGTCGGCGAGGAGGCCGCCCTCCTCGCCGGGGAAGCCGCTGGTGGTGGGGGCGCCGAGGCCGAACTTCTGCAGGTAGTCGTACCGGGTCTGGGCCGACAGGCGAGAGCCGAGCATCGAGATACCGACGTTGGAGGAGTCCTTCAGGATGCCGGTCAGCGTGTAGTTCGTCGGCGTGTGCGAGAAGTCGTCACTGAACGACGCGCCGTCCTTCTCGAAGGCGTCCGGAACGACGACGTGCGTCGTCGGGCTTGCCTGGTCCTGGTCGATCAGCATCGCGGCCGTCATCGGCTTGAAGGTGGAGCCCGGCTCGAAGGGCGCCCGGAAGGCGCGCGAGCTGCGGTCCGCCGAGCCGCTCGCCTCGACGTTGTTCGGGTCGACGGTCGGAGTCTCTGCGACGGTGAGCAGCTTGCCGGTCTTGACCTCCTGCACCACGACGATCCCGTAGCTACCACCGACCTCGGCGACCCGCTGCGAGAGAACCTGCTGCGAGTAGTACTGCAGGTCGGAGTCGATGGTGAGCTTCAGCGTCCCGCCGTCCACGGCCGGTGTCTCTGAGACGGTGCTGCCCGGGATCCGAACGTAGTCGGCGCTGCGCTCGTAGCTCTCGGAGCCGTTCTGCCCGGCGAGGCAGGTGTTCTCGGCGTACTCCATGCCCTCCTGGGCGGCTCCGTCCGCTCCGACGTAGCCGACGAGGTTGCCGGCCACCGCGCCATTGGGGTAGCTGCGGCCCTGCTGCGTCTCGAAGTAGGTCCACGGGATGTCGAGCGCGACGAGCTTCTGGTACGCCTCCAGGTCGAGCCCCTCGGCGAGGACCAGGTAGTTGGCCTTCGCGTCCTTCGCCAGTGCCGCGTCGACCGCTCCGGTGATCTGCTCGATGGTCTGGCCGGTGACGGCGCCGATCTCAGAGGCGGCCTGCTGGACGCTGACCATGACCTTCTGGTCGCCGCCCAGCTCACGCGGGAACTCCGCGACGTTCTTCGGCGAGGTCGTCAGACGGTAGCGCGTGGTGGTGTCCGCGAGCACTGTTCCGGAGCGGTCCACGATCGGACCGCGCTGACCGTAGGTGACAACGCTGTTCGACTGGTTCTGGGCGGCCGCATCGGTGAGCTCGTTCGCCCGCACGATCTGGATGTCGACCAGCTTGCCGATGAAAAGTCCGACGACGGCGACGATGATGACGAACGTGACGGCCGTGCGGCGTCTACTCGAGCGGTGGTGTCTCACTGCGGCGGTGTCCTTCTGTGCATCAGTGCGGGCTGCGTCAGTGTGTGATGGGCGCGGGCAACTCGCCCTGCAACGGTACGGCTGCACCGTCGACGGCCGGGGAGGACGCGCTCGCACCCGATTGAAGAGCAGGAACGAGAGCGTTCGACACCAGTGGCGTCGCGGCGGTACCCGCGACCTCGCTCGAGCTGGCCGAGGACGGGTCGCCGAGGACGGCGCCGTCGGAGAGGCGGAGGTAGACGGGCGCGGTGTTCGCGACCATGCCCAGGCCCTGCGCCGCCGTGGCGAGGTTCTGCGGCGAACTCAGCGTGTCGACCGCGTTCTGCTTCTCTGCGTTGCTGCGAGTGAGCGACTTCTGCTCGGTCTGTAGCGCCGAGATCTGGTAGGCCCCCTGCGAGAGTCCGACGCTCACCAGGAGCTGCACCACGATGATCGCGAACAGTCCGGCGACGGCGACGATCCCGTAGACAAGCGTGGGACGCGATTTCACCCGGCCCGACGGGACGGCTTCAATCCGGGGGCCGGGCGTGCGCTCCTCGGGACGTGCCCGACGGGCGGTGTCGATAATGGCGGGGTCGATGACGGCGGTAGCGCTCATGCAGTGCTCCTGATCCTCTCGGCCGCGCGCAGACGCACGGGTGTCGCTCGGGGGTTCTGGGCCTTCTCGTCCTCGGAGGCGAGCTCGGCCCCGCGGATGACGAGTCGGAACTCGGGTCGGTGTTCCGGCAGCTCCATCGGGAGACCGTCCGGGGCAGTGGAGGAGGACGCGGCCTGGAGCGCGCGCTTGACGATGCGGTCCTCGAGCGACTGGTACGCCTCGACGACGATCCGCCCGCCGACGCCGATCCGGGCCAGTGCCGAGGGAATCGCCCGCCCGAGAACGGACAACTCCTGATTGACCTCGATCCGCAGCGCCTGAAAGACGCGCTTGGCGGGGTGGCCGTTGCGCTGGATCGCGACCGGGGTCGCCGCCTGGATGATCTCGACCAGCCGGCCGGAGCGCTCCAGCGGGCCCTCGCGGCGCGCCTCGACAATCTTTTTCGCGTAGCGAGCAGCGAGCCGCTCCTCGCCGTACTCGTGGAAGAGTCGGCGCAGGGCGCTCTCGTCGTACTCGGCGAGAACGGTCGCCGCAGTGAGCGGGGCGGTCGAGTCCATCCGCATGTCCAGCGGCGCGTCCTTGGAGTAGGAGAAACCGCGCTCGGTCTCGTCGAGCTGGAGCGAGGAGACGCCGAGGTCGAAAAGCGCGCCGTCGATCGTGTCGATGCCCAGCTCGTCGAGCACGTCCGGCAGCTCATCGTAGACGGCGTGCACGAGGTCGATCCGGGAGGCGTGGGCCGCGAGCCTCTCCCCCGCGAGCTGCAGGGCCTCGGGGTCACGATCCAGACCGACGAGGTGCAGCCCCGGGAAGCGCTCGAGCAACGCGAGCGAGTGCCCGCCCATGCCGAGCGTCGCATCCACGACCACTGCCCCGTCGCGCTCTAGCGCCGGTGCCAGGAGTTCGACGCAGCGCTCGAGCAGCACGGGGAGGTGCCGCTGCTCGGTGGGGCGGGGGGTGTTCTGGGGAGTGTTCTCTGTCATGGCGGTCCCGCCGGTCCCGATCCTGTCGCCCGATCCCCATCCAGCTCGCGTCCGGACACCGGGGAAGGTGCGTCCGGGCGCCGAGTGGCTGGGAGTCGCGCGACAGGAGCTAGAACAGGCCGGGGATCACCTCCTCCTGAGTGTCGGAGAACACGGACTCCTGCTCGTGCAGGTAGCTCTCCCAGGCGTCCTGCGCCCAGATCTCGGCGCGGTTGCCCGCCCCGATGACGGTCAGGTCGCGGTCCAGCCCGGCGTAAGCGCGCAGCGGAGCCGGCAGGGTCACGCGGTTTTGCTTGTCCGGCATCTCGGCGCTCGCCCCCGAGAGGAACACCCGGAGGAAGTCGCGTGCCTGCTTGCTGGTCACCGGCGCCTGCCGGATCTTCTCGTGCATCACCTCGAACTCGGCCTGGCTGAACACGTAGAGGCACCGCTCCTGGCCGCGCGTGACGACGACTCCGGAGGAGAGCTCGTCGCGGAACTTGGCGGGGAGGATCACACGGCCCTTCTCGTCGAGTTTGGGGGAATGGGTGCCGAGGAACACGGACTGCCCCCCAGTTCTTCCGGCCACGGATGGTGTGTCCTCCACAGTACTCCACTTCCCCCCACTCACAACCCGGGCACAGGCCGTGGCGCGCCGAAGGGACCCCCGTGATCCGCGTCATTCCGCGGATCCGTGATGGTGGGGCGAAGTGGAGGAGAACTGCGGCTGAGGGGAGGGCCGAGGCACGAAAAAAGGGCCGATCCGTGAGGATCGACCCTGGGGTGGAGCGGAGGGGGGGGCTAGCCGCGCCCGTCTCCGCGGTTGTCCCACCTGTCGTTCAGACGGTCCATGAAACCGGAGCCCTGGCGGTTGCCCGTGCGGGGCCTGGTCTGCCGACCGACGTCGGGGAGCCCGGGCGCGGAGGAACCACCGGCTGCCGGCCGCATCGCGACGATCACACCGCCGAGCATGAACGCGAAGCCGAGGATGCCGACGAGGGGCTGACGCACGACCACGCCCGCCACGAGGACGCCGAGACCGAGGATGCCGAGGAGGATGCCGAGCACCAGAGCGCGGTAGTTGGTGCCGCCGCGCCCCTTGCCGACCGCCGCCACGAAATCGGCATCGTTCTGATAGAGGTTGCGCTCCATCTCATCGAGGAGCCGTTGCTCGTGTTCCGAAAGCGGCATCATGACCCCTTCAGGGTGTGGCGTCGATAGGGCGTGGCGTCGATCCTTCCGCGGAACGACACCGAGTAGGCGGGGTCTGGGCTCGAGCGGTCGGGCGGCGCTTCAGTGTAGACCGAGCCCGACGCAGTCACCAGGCACCTTCGGTGCATAGGCTGGTCGGGTGAACCACAGCTCTCGACTCATCGATCGCGTCCAGCTCCGAATCGATGAATTCCTCACCGGGCGCACACCAATTCTGCGCTCCATAGGAGAGGACGTCTCCGCCCTCGGCGACCTTTCGCGGGACTTTCTCAGCGGGGGCAAGCGGTTTCGCGCGCGCTTCTGCGAGGCGGGCTGGAACGCCGTCTCGAGCGCCCCGAGCCAGGCCCACCCGAGTGGCTCCGATCCGATCGCTCGAGTCGGGGCGAGCCTTGAGCTGTTCCACGCGGCGGCGCTCGTGCACGACGACGTGATCGACAACTCCGACACCCGCCGCGGCGCGCCTGCGGCGCACCGGCGCTTCTCCTTCCTCCACGCCGACGGCGACTGGAGCGGAGACCGCGACGAGTTCGGCCGTTCCTCCGCGATCCTCCTGGGCGACCTACTCCTGGTCTGGTCCGACGAGATCTTCGCCGACGCGGAGTGGTCGCTCGGCGACCGCGCCGCCGCCGAGCGCGCACGAGCCGAGTTCAACCTGATGCGCACCGAAGTCACCCTGGGCCAGTACCTGGACATCCTCGAAGAGAGCGCGTGGGTGCGCCACCCCGAGCACGAGCACCTGGAGCGGGCCGAGCGGGTGGTCGTGTATAAGAGCGCCAAGTACAGCATCGAGGCGCCACTCGCGATCGGAGGCTCGCTGGCCGGCGGTGATGACGCCCAGCTCGACGCGCTGCGCCGCTTCGGACTCCCGGTCGGGATCGCGTTCCAGCTGCGCGACGACGTACTCGGCGTCTTCGGCGACCCGGCCGTGACGGGCAAGCCCGCCGGCGACGACCTGCGTGAGGGCAAGCGCACCGTGCTGCTCGGGCTGGCCCGCGGCGCCTGCTCGCCGAGCGATCGAGCCGAACTCGACGCCGTTGTCGGCCACAGCGATGCCGACGCGGCCGCGATCGCGCGCGCGCAGGAGATCGTCGCGGGCAGCGGTGCCCTGGAGCAGCTGGAGGAGCGGATCGCCCATGAGGTTCAGGCCGCGACGGCGGTCCTCCCCGACGCGCCGCTGCGAGCCGAGGGCATCGCCGAACTCCGCGAGCTGGCAGCGCAGGTCACGGTCCGCACCTCCTAGGAGCGGATCCAGGGCTCAGGCCAGGGCCTGGGCCACCCGACGGACCTCGGCCTTGCGACCGGCGCGGAGGGCGAGGATCGGGCTCGTGCCCAGGCTCTCCTCAACGGCCAGCAGCCAGTCGACGGCCTCATCGTCGGTGAAGCCGGAGTCCGCGAGCAGGATCGCGGTGCCCCGGATCTCCGTCATCGGCTCGCCCTCGCGGAGGAAGAGGGCCGGCACCTTCAGGACACCGTCCCGGCGGCTGCCGAGCAGGTGGCGCTCCTCGAGGAGGCGGCGGACCCGGCCGGCGCCGAGTCCGGTCAGCTCTACGAGGTCGGGGACGGTCAACCACTCCAGCTCGGAGTCGGTCGAGGTGGCGGGGGCAGCGGACGAGTCGGTCACCCGTTAAGACTGCCACGAGCCCGCAGGGCCGCCAACCGCGACGGCGGCCAGGTGGGACGGGCCGGGTCCTGCGCCGCCCGGGCGTCGCTCACCGGTTCCGCCGGGGGTCTTGCCTAGACTCATCGCGTGACCACCAGCCAGCTCGACCCTCTCCTCGGCCGTCTCGTCGACGGCCGGTACGAGGTGCGCTCGCGAATTGCGCGGGGCGGCATGGCAACCGTCTATCTGGCACACGATCAGCGCCTTGAGCGCCGCGTCGCGATGAAGGTCATGCACGGTCACCTCTCCGATGATGCGACCTTCAAGAACCGCTTCGTCCAGGAGGCGCGCTCGGCCGCCCGCCTCGCCCATCCGAACGTCGTGAGCGTCTTCGACCAGGGCCAGGACTCGGACATGGCCTACCTGGTGATGGAGTATCTCCCCGGCATCACCCTGCGCGACCTGCTGAAGGAACGCGGCCGATTGACCGCCCAGCAGGTGGTCGACATCATGCACTCGGTGCTCTCCGGTCTCGCCGCCGCGCACCGAGCCGGCATCCTGCACCGCGACCTCAAGCCAGAGAACGTCCTCCTCGCCGATGATGGCCGGATCAAGATCGGCGACTTCGGCCTCGCTCGCGCCGCCTCCGCGAACACCGCCTCCGGCCAGGCGCTCCTGGGCACCATCGCCTACCTCTCCCCCGAGCTGGTCACCCGCGGTACCGCCGACACCCGCAGCGACATCTACGCCATCGGGATCATGATCTACGAGATGCTCACCGGCCAGCAGCCCTTCACGGGCGAGCAGCCGATGCAGATCGCCTACCAGCACGCGAACGACTCCGTGCCCTACCCGAGTGCGACGGTCGCCTCAGTGCCCACCTCGCTCGATGAGCTCGTGCTCTGGGCGACCGAGCGCGACCCGGACATGCGCCCCCGGGACGCCGGAGTCATGCTCGCGCAGCTGCTCGAGGCCGAACGCCTGATGGGCATCACTCCGAGCGACCGGCGCGGCGACACCCAGGCGGTCGCTCCGCTCCCCGTTCCCGAACCGGCGACGGCCCTCTTCGCCCCGGCGGAGCCCGGCCGCACCTCGGTCATCGAGCGCTCGCCGGCTACCGGCGCCGTCCTGGTGATGGACGAGGACGACGACACGGTCGCCCGTCTCGCCGCGAAGCGCCGCGTCCGGCGGCGCCGTGGAGTCCTGCTGACGGTGGTCGTGCTCCTCCTCGCCCTGATCGGCGGAGGAACGGCCTGGTGGTTCGGCGAGGGACCGGGGGCGATCGTGTCGATCCCGAACGTCGTCAGCCAGTCCCAGCAAGACGCGACGACCCAGCTGCAGGCGCAGGGGTTCGAGGTAGAGCCGCAGGCGGCACCCGACCTCACCGTTCCCGCGGGCACAGTCATGAGTTCCGATCCGCCCGGCGGGCAGGGAGTGCACAAGGGCTCCGTCATCACCCTGACGGTCTCCAGCGGGCCGCGCCAGCTGCCGGTCCCCGATCTCGCCGGCCTCTCGGAGGCCGACGCGACCGCGAAGGTCGCCGCAGGCTCCTTCACCGTCGGCGATGTGTCGAGAAGGTTCGACGCCGACGTCGCGGCGGGCGTGGTCATCTCCGCCGCGCTCCCCGACGGCTCCGCGCTGCCCAAGACGATGTCGGAGACCAGCAGCATCGCGATGGTGGTGAGCCTCGGACCGATCCCCAACGTCGTCGGTCTCTCGATCGACGACGCGACAGCGAAGGCGAAGGCCGCAGGCCTCGCGCTCGACCGCAGCGGCGAGGACTGGAGCGACACGGTCGCCGTCGGCGTGGTCCTCACCCAGGCGAACCCGGAGGCACCGGCGGTGACGGGAGACGCCATCTCCGTCGTCACCTCGAAGGGCCCGAAGCCGGTGGCCGTACCGAACCTGGTCGGGATGAACCGCGACCAGGCGAAGGCGGCCCTCGAGGCGGCAAACCTCGCGTGGAGCTACTCGCTGACCACCCTCGGTCCGCTGATCGACGCGGCGCCGAACGAGCTGACGAAGGTCACCAACCAGTCCAACAAGGCCGGTGACCTCGTGCAGCGCGGGACGACCATCCAGCTGTCCATCACGATCACGACCTGACGTCCCGGAGGCCGAGCCGCCCCTGAGCGACGGGTCGACCGGCGGGACGGAGTCAGAGTGCGCGGCCGCGCAGCTCCTCAGCCACAAGGAAGGCGAGTTCGAGCGACTGCATGTGGTTGAGCCGCGGGTCGCAGACCGACTCGTAGCGGGTGGCCAGCGTCGCCTCATCGATGTGCTCCGAGCCGCCGAGGCACTCGGTGACGTCGTCGCCCGTGAGCTCCACGTGGATGCCGCCCGGGTGCGTTCCCGCCGCTCGGTGCGCCTCGAAGAAGCCCTTCACCTCGTCGACCACGTCGTCGAAGCGCCGGGTCTTGTAGCCGGTCGGGGTCGTCAGCCCGTTGCCGTGCATCGGGTCGGTGACCCACAGCGGCAGGGCGTCGCTGCGCGTGACCGCCTCGAGCAGCGGCGGCAGCGCGTCGCGGATCTTTCCGGCTCCCATCCGGGTGATGAAGGTGAGCCGGCCGGGCTCGCGCTCCGGGTCGAGCTTGTCGATCAGCTCGAGCATGGTCTCCGGCGTCGTCGAGGGGCCGAGCTTCACGCCGATCGGGTTGCGCACGCGCGAGAGGAAGTCGACGTGAGCGCCGTCGAGATCGCGAGTGCGCTCACCGATCCAGATGAAGTGGCTCGACGTGTTGTACGGCGTGCCGGTGCGTGAGTCGATCCGCGTCATCGGGCGCTCGTAGTCCATCAGCAGGCCCTCGTGACCCGTGTAGAACTCGGTGCGCTGCATGCCCTCGAAGTCGGCCCCGCAGGCCACCATGAACTTGACCGCGCGATCGATTTCCCGGGCCAGCTGCTCGTAGCGCTGATTCTGCGGATTCTCGGTGAAGCCCTTGTTCCAGTAGTGGACGAGACGCAGGTCGGCGAACCCTCCCTGCGTGAAGGCGCGGATGAGGTTCAGGGTCGAGGCTGCCGTGTGGTACCCCTGCACGATGCGGCGCGGATCCGCGGCACGCGACTCCGGAGTGAAGTCGTAGCCGTTCACGATGTCGCCGCGGTAGGCCGGCAGCGTCACGTCGCCGCGGGTCTCGAGGTCGCTTGAGCGCGGCTTGGCGAACTGGCCGGCCATGCGGCCCATCTTGATAACCGGCATGCTCGCGCCGTAGGTGAGGACGACGGCCATCTGCAGCACCGTCTTGACCCGGTTGCGGATCTGGTCCGCGGTCGCTCCCGCGAAGGTCTCGGCGCAGTCGCCGCCCTGCAGCAGGAAGGCCTCGCCACGGGCCGCGGCTCCGAGGCGCTCGCGCAGCTGGTCCACTTCGCCGGCGAAGACGAGCGGCGGCAACGCGGCGACCTCGGCGGACGCCTTCGTCACGGCCTCGATGTCGGGCCAGTGCGGCTGCTGCTTGATCTCGAGCTCCCGCCACGAGTCCAGGCCGGCGACCACGGAGGGGGCGGCGAGGACGTACGGTTCGTTCGGATCGATGACCACGAGGGTGTTCCCGGTTCTAACGGGCGCCAGCGGCGCGCGGAGGGCCGCCGCCCGGACGGACGGCAGCGGTTGACGAGCTTATCGCCTGGGCGGCGGTGCGGCCGGGCAAGGGCGCCGAACGGGCGCTCAGCGGGTGAGCGCCGCGCGCTTCTCCTTGACCGAGGTCGCATAGACGTCGAGATACTCCTGTCCGCTCAGGGCAAGGAGCTCGTACATGATCTCGTCCGTGATCGAGCGGAGGATAAAGCGGTCGCCCTCCATGCCCTCGAAGCGGCTGAAGTCGAGCGGCTCGCCGAACACGATGCCAATCCGACCGAGTGCGGGCAGGCGCTTACCGATCGGCATGATCCTGGCGGTGTCGATCATCGCGACGGGGATGACGGGCACGCGCCCCTCGAGGACCATCCGGGCGACTCCGGTGCGGCCGCGGTACATCCGCCCGTCGGGGCTTCGCGTGCCCTCGGGATAAATGCCCAGCGCGTGGCCGCCGGCGAGAACGCGCAGCCCCGTGTTGAGCGAGGCCTCCGACGCCTTGCCACCGGAGCGGTCGATCGGCAGCATCCCGGTGGCGGTGAAAAACGTCTTCGTCGCCCAGCCCTTGAGTCCCTTGCCGGTGAAGTAGTCGCTCTTCGCCAAGAACACCATGTTGCGCTCGATCACCAGCGGGAGGATCACGGAGTCGATGAACGAGAGGTGGTTGCTGGCGAGGATCACACCACCGCTCGCGGGAATGCGATCGGCACCGACCACCCACGGGCGGAAAATCGTCTTCAGGAGCGGGCCCGCGACGATGTGCTTCATGAACCAGTAGAACATCGGGCTCCTCGGCGGTGCGGTGGGTCGGGTGCGGCGGGTGGCGTCAGAGGGAGTTCGCGTGCACGCGCGCGAGGTCGGCGGCCCCGACGACTCCGGCGTCGTTGACGAGCTCGGCGATACGGAACTCGGGCTCCGGGTGGAACCCTCGGGCGGGCAGATTGTCGACGTAGGCCTGGCGGATCGGGTCCAGCAGCAGATCCCCGGCCTGCGCCACTCCCCCGCCGATGACGAACATCTGCGGGTCGAGGACGGCACTGAGGCTGGCGGCCGCCTCGCCCAGCCAGTGGCCGAGCTGGCGCAGCGCGGCGAGGGCGCCGAGGTCGCCCGCCGTGATCAGCTCGGAGATGACGTGTCCGGTCAACTCGCCGCCGTTGCGGGTGCGGGCGTCAGCGATGCCCTGGCCGATCCCGCCCGCGTCGGCGAGCTCGCCGGCGAAACGCTGGAGCGCGCGCCCCGAACCGTACTGTTCGATGCAGCCACGGGCACCGCAGCCGCAGGGCAGACCACCGGGGACGACACGCATGTGCCCGATCTCAGCCGCGGCGCCGAAGCCGCCGCGCAACAGCCGGTCGTTGATCACGATCGCGCCGCCCACTCCGGTGCCGATCGTGAGCATCAGCATGTCGCTGACGAGACGGCCGGAGCCATAGCGGAACTCGGCCCAGCCCGCGGCGTTCGCGTCGTTCTCGATGATGATCGGGAGGTCGATACGGGCCGACAGCTTCTCGCGGAAGGGCTCGTTGCGCCAATTGATGTTCGGGGCGTAGTAGACGATCGACTGGGACGCGTCGATGAAACCGGCGGCGGCGACTCCAACTGCGGCGACGTCCCCAGGGAGCAGGCCCGAGCGCAGGTGCTCGACCATCTCCACGACGACGTCGACAATCAGCTCGGGGTGCCCGGCGGGAGTGGGCCGACGGTCCTCGCGGAGGATCCCGCCGAACTCATCGACCAGGGCTCCGGCGATCTTCGTGCCGCCGATGTCGATCCCGATCGCGTGCACGCGCACCGCCTTCCCGTCGTCACCGGCGCTGGAGCGACGGCGGGCCGACCTGAGCGGCGGCCAGATCGAGTGTAGTGACCGAGGGGTGCCCGGTGCGGCTCGGCGATGAGACCCGGCGGGGTGTGTCGGCTCTGCGCCGGATTGTCAGCCTGAAAAGATCCACAGCTTCGACGACGCCGCTAGGGTGGAGGCGACGTTGATTCAGGTACCGAAGGAGTTGCCGTGGACCAGTTCGATTCTCCCCTCGTGGTGGCGGCCGACCCGCAGGCTAACGCGACCGCCCTCCTCCTGGACCGCGTGCGCGAAACGCCCGAGCGGCCGCTGTTCGCGTTGCCCGACGGCGCGCACTGGCGCGACGTGACGGCGCAGGAGTTCCTCGATCAGGTCACCGCGCTCGCCAAGGGGCTCGTCGCCGCCGGTGTCGAGCCGGGCGAGAAAGTCGGGCTGATCTGCACGACCCGCTACGAGTGGACGCTGATCGACTTCGCCGTCTGGTTCGCCGGCGGTGTCCTCGTCCCCGTGTACGAGACGTCCTCCCCCGCCCAGGTGCAGTGGAATCTCGCCGACTCGGGCGCTCATGCCGTGATCGTCGAAACCGCCGAGCACTTCGCCCGCTTCGACGAGGTCCGCGCCGATCTGCCGGAGGTCCGTCTCGCCTGGCAGATCGGGCTCGGCGACCTCGACAAGCTCGTCGCGCGCGGCGTCGACGTCCCGAACGCCGAGATCGAGCGCCGCCGCTCGCTGGCAGCCGGTGCCGACATCGCGACGATCATCTACACCTCCGGCTCCACCGGCCGCCCCAAGGGCTGCATCATCAGGCACTCGAATTTTGTCGAGCTCAGCCGCAACTCGGCGGTTGCCCTCACGGAGCTGATTCACCAGCCCGGCGCGTCGACACTACTGTTCATCACCACGGCGCACGTGTTCGCCCGCTTCATCGCGATCCTGTGCGTGCACGGCGGGGTGAAAGTCGGGCATCAGGCCGACACCAAGCAGCTGCTCCCCTCGCTCGCCTCCTTCAAGCCGACCTTCCTCCTGGCCGTCCCGCGCGTGTTCGAGAAGGTGTACAACTCCGCCGAGCAGAAGGCCGAGGCCGCGGGGCGGGGGACGATCTTCCGTCGCGCCGCCGATGTCGCGGTCGCCCATTCGATGGCCGCGGAGGCGGGCTCGGTGCCGTTCGCGCTGAGGCTGCAGTTCCTGCTCTTCGACCGGCTCGTCTACTCGAAGTTGCGGGCCGCGATGGGCGGCAGTGTGCGCTTCGCCGTCTCGGGGTCCGCGCCGCTGGGCGACCGGCTCGGGCACTTCTTTCACAGCCTCGGCATCAAGATCCTCGAGGGCTATGGCCTCACCGAGACGACGGCGCCCGCCACAGTGAACCGTACGGAACGGTTCAAGATCGGTTCGGTCGGTCCGGCGCTGCCGGGCGTCTCGGTGCGGATCGTGGACGACGGCGAAATCCAGGTGCGCGGGATCGACGTCTTCGGCGGCTATTGGAACAACGAGGCGGCCACGGCGGAGGCGTTCGACGGCGAGTGGTTCCGGACGGGTGATCTCGGAACGCTCGATGAGGACGGCTACCTGCGGGTCACGGGTCGGAAGAAGGAGATCATCGTCACGGCGGGTGGCAAGAATGTGGCGCCGGCCGCGCTTGAGGACCCGATCCGGGCGAATCCTCTGGTCGGTCAGGTCGTTGTCGTGGGGGATCAGCGTCCGTTCATCGCCGCGCTGGTCACGCTCGACTCCGAGATGTTGCCGACCTGGCTGGCGAACAACGGGCAGGAGGCGGGTCTGTCGCTCGAGGCTGCGGCCGTGAATCCGGCTGTGCTGGCTGAGGTGCAGCGGGCCGTCGATGCGGCGAACGAGCGCGTGTCCCGTGCCGAGTCGGTCCGGAAGTTCGTGATCCTGCCGACCGAGTTCACGGAGGCCAGCGGTCACCTGACCCCGAAGATGAGCATCAAGCGGAACGTCATCCTCGCCGATTTCGCCGACACCATCGCCGCCGTCTACTCCGCCGCCCCCGCCACCGAGGGCATCTCCCTCCGCTGACTCGCTTTCCCGTCGGCGAAACGCACCCCGCTCTCCGAAACGCACCCACCTCAACAGGCCAACCGCGCCGAGCCGGGCAAGGACCGGCACGGAAATTAGCGGAGCCGTATCCGGCAAAGCGCGTCCCAGCGCTTTCCCGTCGGCGAAACGCACCCCGCTCTCCGAAACGCACCCACCTCAACAGGCCGACCGCGCCGAGCCGGGCAGGGACCGGCTCGGAATCAACTCAGAACCAGTGGGATTCGCGGACGGCTTTCATGGCGGCGCGGCGGTCGTCCTTCGACAGGCGGTCGAGGTAGAGGCGTCCATCGAGGTGGTCGCATTCGTGTTGGAGGGCCTGGGCCATCAGACCGTCGCCTTCGAGGACGATGTCGTTGCCGTCGAGGTCGGTACCGCGGACTTTCGCGTGCGGGTAGCGGATCGCCGGGTACCAGAGGTTCGGGACGGAGAGGCAGCCTTCGTCCACGGGCTGCGGTTCTCCGTTGAGCTCGATGATCTCGGGGTTCAGGACGTAGCCGATCACGCCGTCGACGTTGTAGCTGAAGGCGCGGAGGTTGACGCCGATCTGGGGGGCGGCGACGCCGGCTCGTCCGGGCGGGCGGACGCTGTCGAGGAGGTCGTCGACGAGGCCGCGAACTCCGGCGTCGACCGTGTCGATCATCGAGGACGGGGTCTTCAGCACCGGGTCCCCGAAGATCCGGATCTGGCGTTCGGTCATGTGGTGCGCTCCCTCAGGGCCTCCTCCGCGCTCAGGAGGGCGTTCTCGACGACTTCGCTCGCTGCGGGGTGCGGCCAGTACTGGCTGCGGGCGAGTCCGCGGATGCCGATGCCGGCGCTGGCGGCGTGGACGAGCGGCTGAATGAGGATACTGGCCTGCGGCCCGATGATGTGCGCGCCGAGGAGGGCGCCGTCGAGTCCGACGACCAGGAGGCAGGCGCTGGAGTCGTCTTCGAGCGCCCAGCCGAATGCGGTGGAGCCGTACTCCTGGGTGACGGTGATCACGTCACGGCCCTGCTCGCGGGCTTGGGCGGCGCTGAGGCCGAAGTGGGCGATCTGCGGGTGGGCGAAGATCGCGCCCGGCACCGGCGAGAGCGTGTTCGAGAGCAGCTCCCGCGGGTGGAGGAGGTTGTGCGCGACGAGTCGCGCCTCGTGGTTGGCAACGTGTTTCAGCTGCCAGCGCGACGAGACGTCTCCGAGCGCGAAGAGCCCCGGCACGGGGCGCCCGCCGGAGAGCACGCGCTGTTCGGAGTCGACGCTGATCCGGCCGTCCTCGTGCAGGTCGATGCCAACAGTCGCGGCGGCGACAGTGTCGCTGTTGGCTTGGCGGCCGAGGGCCACCAGGAGCAGGTCGGTCTCGACCGTGGTGCCGTCCTCGAGGGCGACGTGCAGGCCGTCGTCGCGGGCGTCCACGCTGTCGACGCTCACGCCGGTCAGCACGGTGTAGCGCTCTGCGGCGATCGCGGTGAAGCGGCGGGCGACGTCCTCGTCGAGGGCGCGGAGGAGCCGGTCGCTGCGGACGGCGACGGTGACCGCGGTGCCGAAGGAGGAGAAGACATGCGCGAACTCGACGGCGACCGCGCCTCCGCCGAGGATCAGCATCCGCTCGGGGAGCTCGTCGAGCCGCATCACGGAGGAGGAGTCATGGATGCGCGGGTCGGGCTCGTAGGCCGCGAGGAGGGGCCGCGGCCGAGAACCGGCGGCGATGACCACCTGCGGAGCGCTGATGCGCGCTCCGCTCGCGCTGGCGAGAACGTGCGGCCGGACGCCGTCGCCGAGGGATTCGAAGCCGAAGCTCTCGCGCAGGACCGTCACGTTCGGGGAGCGCTGGTCGCGGTACTCGAAGCCGCCCTCGCTGATCGCGTCGATCCGACCGAAAACCCGATCGCGGACCTCGGCCCACTCGGGGCGCTGGAGCCGGGAGCGCACGCCGATCCGCTCGCCCTGGTCGACGTCGGTGACGACATCGGCGACGTGGACGAACATCTTCGTGGGGATACAGCCCGCGTTGAGGCAGGTGCCGCCGAACCACTCGCCGTCGTCGAGGATCGCGACCCGCAGGTCGTCGAACTCGGGTCCGACGATCGAGTTGCCGGATCCCGCGCCGATCACGATCAGGTCGAAGGCGTCGATCCGGCTGGTGTCACCCCGAGTGACATCGACAAGATCAGACACGCCGAACCGGCATCCCTTCGACGACGAGCGCGGCGAGCAGGCGCGCCGCCTCCTTCGTGCCCTCCCGCAGCTGCTCCCACTTCACGACGGACCCGGCGGCGAGTACGGGGTCGTACGGGATGCGGACGATGTCGCGGACGCGGGAGCGGAAGTGCGACTCGATCTCCTCCAGCTTGACCAGGCTCGTGCCCTGCGTCGCCGTGTTGAGCGCGACGACCGCGTTGCGCACCAGGTCGCCGTAGCCGTTCGCGTCGAGCCAGGTGAGGGTCTCGGAGGCGAGGCGCGCCTCGTCGACGCTGCCGCCCGAGACGATCACGACGGTATCCGCTCGCTGCAGCGTCGGCCGCATCACCGAGTGCACGATCCCCGTGCCGCAGTCGGTGAGCATGATCGAGTAGAAGCGCTCGACCAGGTCGGCGACGACGTTGTAGTCGTTCTCGTCGAACGCCTCGGAGAGCTGCGGGTCGGTGTCCGAGGCGAGAACGTCGAGGCGGGTCTCGTCGCGCGAGACCATCGTCGAGAACTCGGTGAAGCCGGTCACGCCGGCGGCGCGGTTCACGACGTCGCGGACCGTCGCCCGCGTCTGCTTCGGCACGCGCTCGGCCAGCGTGCCGCGGTCCGGGTTGGCGTCCACGGCGATGATGCGGTCCTCACGGGCATCGGCGAGGGCCATGCCGAGCAGCGTCGTAACCGTGGTCTTGCCGACGCCGCCCTTGCGAGTCATGACCGGGACGAAGCGGGTGCCGCCCTCGAACTGCCGACCGATCCGCTCATCCATCGCCTTCCACGCCTTCACTTTGGCGGAGTCGCCGAGGTTGACCGTGTGGAAGCTGACGCCATACAGGAAGCGGTGCCAGCCGCCGGTGGGGGCGGGCCGCGTCTTGCGGTTGACCTCGAGCAGCCGGTCCGGCGTGAGCATCGACGCCGACTCGGGTGCCGCTGCGCTCGGCTCAGTCGGAGTGGGAGCCGCGCTCGAAGACTCGGCACGGAGGCGGTCGCGGCGGGTGGGTCCGGCGGCGTGCTCGCCCGCGGGCTCGTCGGGCGCCGGCAGCGGGGCCCGGGTCGGGATGCCTGCCGTGACGGGTCCGTGCGCGACCGGTCCGTGCGCGGCAGGAGCGGGCGCGTCGGGAATGCGCGCCGAACCAGGAGTGGGCTCCGGCGGCAGGAGGGCGTGCGAGCGGGTGGGCGGTAGGCCGAGGCGGCCGACATCGATCGCCTCTTCGTCCTCGACGGGCGCGGGAGCGGTGGAGCGGCGCCGCGGGCCGGGCGGAGTGATTCGCACCCCGTCGGGCAGGAGGGTCGGTGCGGTGTCGGTCGGCCGCGGAGAGTACTGACCCGACTCCCGGGCCGCGTCCAGGGCGGTTCGCGGTGTGGGACCGGTCTCGGTGTCGGGCTGTTCGTCGTTGCGCTCATCCATGCGAACGAGCCTCCTTCCGCTTGCGATGAGTGTACCGGCGGGCTCGGATCGCACCGGGCGGCTTGGTCGGAGCCCGCCGCTGCTGCTAGTGGGACGCGCCTGCGCAGGCCCCGCGGACGACGTGTGCAGACAACGGTTAGGTTCTGCCGCCCGGGGGAACGTAAAGTAGTCAGCCATGCATGTACTCAGCGTGAGCTCCCTCAAGGGCGGCGTCGGCAAGACCACGGTGACCCTCGGCCTTGCATCCGCGGCGTTCTCGAAGGGCCTGCGAACGCTGGTCGTCGACCTCGATCCCCAGTCAGATGTGTCGACCGGAATGGACATCAATGTCGCCGGTCACCTCAACATCGCCGATGTCCTGACGTCGCCGAAGGAGAAGATCGTCCGCTCGGCGATCGCTCCCTCCGGTTGGACCAAGGAGCACCACGGCACGATCGACGTCCTGATCGGCAGCCCGTCCGCGATCAACTTCGACGGACCGCATCCCAGCATCCGCGACATCTGGAAGCTCGAGGAGGCCCTCGCCAGCGTCGAGGCCGACTACGACCTCGTTCTGATCGACTGCGCCCCCTCGCTCAACGCGCTCACCCGCACGGCGTGGGCGGCGAGTGACCGCGTGGCCGTCGTCACTGAGCCCGGCCTGTTCTCGGTGGCCGCCGCCGACCGTGCGCTGCGGGCGATCGAGGAGATCCGGCGCGGCCTGAGCCCGCGCCTGCAGCCACTCGGCATCATCGTCAACCGCGCTCGCGTCCAGTCGCTCGAGCACCAGTTCCGGATCAAGGAGCTGCGTGACATGTTCGGGCCGCTCGTGCTCAGCCCGCAGCTGCCCGAGCGGACCTCGCTTCAGCAGGCGCAGGGCGCGGCGAAGCCCGTCCACGTCTGGCCCGGTGAGAGCGCGCAGGAGATGGCGCACAACTTCGATCTGCTGCTCGACCGGGTCATCAGGACCGGCCGCATCGGCGAGCAGGTGTCGGCCGCTCAGTAGTGGCCGGCGGCGGCGTACCGGGACCGGGAGAAGAGCCAGCCCTCTCAGCCGGCGCGGCGGGAGGCGCGGCGCTGCGCGAGTTCGTCGGTGGGATCGACCGACTGGTGGTCGAGTTCGACCAGGCTCGACTCGACCTCACGGAGCACCTTGCCGACGGCGATACCGAAAACGCCCTGGCCCCGGCTGAGCAGGTCGATGACCTCGTCGTCCGACGTGCAGAGGTAGACGCTCGCGCCGTCGCTCATCAGTGTCGTCTGCGCGAGATCATCGACTCCGGACTCGCGGAGCTGCGTGACGGCCGTGCGGATCTGCTGGAGCGAGATACCGGTGTCGAGGAGACGCTTGACGAGCTTCAGGACGAGAATGTCGCGGAAGCCGTAGAGGCGCTGTGTGCCGGAGCCGGAGGCGCCGCGGACGGTGGGCTCGACGAGCCCGGTGCGGGCCCAGTAGTCGAGCTGGCGGTAGGTGATGCCGGCAGCGCGGGCCGCGACGGCCCCTCGGTAGCCAGCGTCGGCGTCGAGTTCGGGCAGTCCGTCGGTAAACAGGAGGAGGTCGCGCTGGCCGCTGACGTCGCGGCTGACTTCTCTCATCCCTGTGCCTTTCGGATCCGGACGCCGGATCCTCCGAACGCGCTCCCTACCGTACCGACCGGGACCGGCCGAGTAAACGACATCGGCCTCGGGGTCGCGGCGTGTCGCACGGGGCCCTCCGCTGCGGGCGGAGCGGCGCTCACGAGCGGGCGATCCGCGAGAGGGCGCTGCGCACCATCGCCCCGCGGATCGTGCCCAGCTGGGCGGCCAGGCTCACCGCGTTCTCGGCGGCGCCGGCCGACCCCGAAGCCTCGCCGCGGCGCGCACTCGAGGCGACGACGCTCTCGATGAGGGACATTTCGCGTTCGACGGCGACCCGCAGCGGTCGGAGGTGGCGCGGCTCGATGCCCGAGCGGCCGAGGTCGACGAGTGCCTTGAGCGTTGTCACGGCCTCGTCGCCGAACACGTCCCCGCCTCGCACGAGACCCGCGGCGATCGCCTCCTGAACGAGGGCGGGCGTGGCGCCGGACTCGGCCACCAGCCCTTGCCTGGTCAGCCGGGTGGCCGGGCCGAGGAGCGAGGCTCCAGGACCCCCGACGCCCGCGGGCAGCGTGGGCTCGCGTCCGGCATCGATGTCGTCGAGGTATCCGCGGATCACTTTGAGCGGCAGGTAGTGGTCACGCTGCAGCGCGAGGATCATCCGGAGTCGCTCGACGTCGGACGGGGAGAACTTGCGGTACCCGGAGTCGGTGCGGGCCGGCGAGACGAGCCCCTGCTCCTCCAAGAAGCGCAACTTGGACGGGGTGACATCCGGGAACTCAGTGGTCAGCCGGGCCAGCACCTGCCCGATGCTCAGCAGAGCGGCGGAACCGGTGGGGAGGGCGCGCGCCGAGGAGCGGCCCACGGCTCACGCGTCCGGAGCAGCGACGAGGTCGGCGCGGGACGCGTAGAAGGTGAGGCGGAACTTGCCGACCTGCACCTCGGAGCCGTCGGTGAGGATCGCGGACTCGATCCGAACCCCGTCGAAGTAGGTGCCGTTCAGGGAGCCGAGGTCGTGGACCTCGAAGGAGGTGCCCCGACGAACGAACTCCGCGTGCCGACGCGAGACCGTGACGTCGTCGAGGAAGATGCCCGCGTCGGGGTGACGGCCGACCGTCGTCGAGTCGGTGTCGAGGAGGAACCGGGCGCCGGTGTTGGGCCCGCGACGCACGACGAGCAGCGCCGAGCCGGAGGGCAGGGCACCGACGGCCTCGGCCTCCTCGCGGGACGCGCGGTTGTCGAGAGCGGCGAGCTGGGCGCCGATGTCGTCGGTGAACGTCAGAGTCGTCTCCGTCGACGGCTCACCGGGAACGGACTTGTGCTGGGCGGATGATGCTCCACCGACGGGCTCGACCAAGACGTACCTCCTATCCGCTCAGCGTATCCGAATCGTGACCCTCGCCGGACCCGTGAGCACCTGAGCGGACCCCGAGGACGAGGTCCCGGGTCTGCACGGCATAGACGACCCCGGCCCACCAGTAGAGGAACGCGCCCCAGAGCGCGAACGCCCAGGCGATGGGCAGGGAGGCGGGCGACAGCGCCGGGAAGGCCTGCCCCAGCATGATCAGCGGGAGGGCGTAGAAGAGGCAGAAGGTCGCGAATTTACCCAGGTGGTGCACGGGAAGCGGGCCGTAGCCGTGACTGGCCAGGACGACCGCCAGCACGACGAGCATGAGGTCGCGGGCCAGCAGCACCGCCACGAGCCACCAGGGCACCAGCCCACGGGCGGCGAGCCCCACAACGGTGGCGAAGATGTAGAGCCGGTCGGCGGCGGGATCGAGGACGCGGCCCAGGCGCGTCATCTGGTCGAAGCGGCGCGCGATCCAGCCGTCGAGGTAGTCGGTGAGGCTCGAGACGACGAGAGCGAGGAGCGCGAGGGCGTCCTCACCGGAGACAACCAGCACGAGGAAGACGGGCACCAGCGCCAGGCGCACCAGGCTGAGGACGTTCGGGACCGTCCAGATCCGGTCCTCACCGGTGCGTGCCATGCGCCCAGCCTAGGCGGGGCGTACTGCGGCGGGCTCAGCGCTTGTCGCGCCAGACGCGCTCGAAGGGCAGGCGCCAGGCGTGCGGAGCGATCAGCTGGTGGATCGCGTTCGGCCCCCAGGAGCCGGGCGCGTAGAGGCGGACGGGCGGCGGGTCCTGCAGAAGGGGCGCCGACACCTCCCACAGCCGCTCGATACCCTCGGCCGTCGTGAACAGGGTGTGGTCTCCGCGCATCGCGTCGAGGATCAGGCGCTCGTAGGCCTCGAGCGCGTCGCCGGCGCGATCGGTCTCCTGCAGCGCGAACTGCATGCTCAGCTTGTCCAACCGCATCCCGGGGCCCGGCCGCTTCCCGTAGAAGGAGAGCGAGACCTTCGAGGCGTCGGCGAGGTCGAACGTGAGGTGGTCGGGGCCGTGCGCGCCGACTCCGGAGCCCTGGGGGAACATGCTCTTCGGCGGCTCGCGGAACGCGATCGAGATGATGCGCTGGCCCTCCGCCATCCGCTTGCCGGTGCGGAGGTAGAACGGGACACCGGCCCAGCGCCAATTGTCGATCTCGCACTTCAGCGCGACGAAGGTGTCGGTCTCGGAGTCGGCGGCGACGCCGGGCTCGTCACGGTAGCCGATGTACTGGCCCCGCACGACGTTCTCGGGGTTCAGCGGGCGCATCGAGCGGAAGACCTTGTTCTTCTCCTCGCTGATCGCCTGCGGCTCGAGCGCGGTCGGCGGCTCCATCGCCATGAAGGCGAGCACCTGGAAGAGGTGGGTGACCACCATGTCCTTATAGGCGCCGGTCGACTCGTAGAACTCGGCGCGGCGGTCCAGCGTGAGGCGCTCGGGGATGTCGATCTGAACGTGATCGATGAAGTTGCGGTTCCAGATCGGCTCGAACAGGCCATTGGCGAAGCGGAAGGCGAGGATGTTCTGCGCCGGCTCCTTGCCGAGGAAGTGGTCGATCCGGAAGATCTGCTCCTCGCCGAAGGTCTCGTGCAGCTCGGCGTTGAGCACGACGGCGCTCTCGAGGTCGACGCCGAACGGCTTCTCCATGATGATCCGCGACCGCTCGACCAGGCCGGCTTCGGCGAGCATTCGCACGACCGAGAGCGCCGCCCTGGGCGGAACGCTGAGGTGGTGCAGGCGGCTGACGTCCGGGCCCAGGACCGCCTCGGCGTCGGTCACGGCGGCCGCCAGTGCGGCGGGGCCGGCGGACTGCGGGACGTAGCGGAGCTTGGAGGCGAATTCATCCCACTGCGCCGGCGTGAGGGAGCGGCTGCCGAACTCGTCGTAGGCGAGCTTCGCGAAGGCACGGAACGAGTCGTCGTCGTGCTCTTCGAGCGAGGTACCGACGATCTGCAGATCGGGAGCGAGGGAGGAGAGCGCGAGGTGGGCCATGCCCGGGATGAGCTTGCGCCGGGCCAGATCGCCGACAGCGCCGAACAGCACGACGACGTGAGGTGCTGCCTGCTCGGTCTGAACGGCGGGAGCGGAGGGTGCGGTTGTCACGGTCACTCCTTGATCATTCCAGTTCGGATCGTGACCGCGGCGTCGTGTGCTGGATACGCGCCGCCGCTAAGGTCTCTCCCGTGCCTTCGTTCTCCGACGCGTCCGCCGCACCCGCCTCCTCCGCCGCCCCGTCCTCCGCCGACGGGACGACCGCGCCCGTGCTCGAGGAGAGGATCCGCGCCGACGTCCATCTTCTGGGCGAACTGCTCGGCCAGGTCCTGCGCGAATCGGGTGAGCCCGCGCTCTACGAGGACGTGGAGCGCCTCAGGGCTCTGACGATCAGCGCCTACGACAGCGGCGACGCGGCGGGGACGGCCGAGGCGGAGGAGTTCGTGGCCTCGCTCTCGCTCGAGCGCGCCGAGGAGGTGGCCCGAGCCTTCACCTGCTACTTCCATCTCGTCAACGTGGCGGAGGAGTTCCACCGGGTGCGGGTGCTGCGCCGCCGCGAGGCGGATGCAGGCGCGCAGTCGCCGGAGGATTCGATCCTCGCCTCGATGCGCCGCCTCACCGGCGAGCTCGGCGAGGCCGAGGCGTTCGCACGCCTCTCCCGCCTGGAGTTCCGCCCCGTTCTGACGGCGCACCCGACCGAGGCCCGCCGTCGTGCGGTTGCCTCGACCATCCGGCGCATCAGCGACCTGCTCGAGCAGCGCGACGATCCGCGCATGGGCGGAGTCGTGCTGGTCGAGATCCGTCGTCGGCTGCTGGCCGAGGTCGACACTCTCTGGCGCACGGCGCCGCTGCGCGAGTCGAAGCCGACTCCGCTGGACGAGGTGCGCACGGCGATGAGCGTGTTCGACGAGTCGCTGTTCTCGGTGCTCCCCCGGGTCTACCGCCGCCTCGACGACGCCCTGCTCGGTGAGGGCTCGGGCACGCGCGCGCCGGTCGCGCCGGCCTTCGTCCGCCTGGGCACCTGGATCGGCGGTGATCGCGACGGTAACCCGTTCGTCACGGCCGAGACGACCCTCGCGGCGGTCGACATCGCCTCGGAGCACGTCCTGATGGGCCTCGAGCGCGTCGCCCGTCGCGTGGGCCGCGCGCTGACGCTCGATGCGTCGACCACTCCGCCCTCCGCCGCCGTCGAGGCGCTCTGGGCGTCCTGCGTCGAGCGCGCCCCCGAGCTCGCCACCGACATCGCCGAGCGCTCCCCCAACGAGACGCACCGGCGGGTCCTGCTCTTCGCGGCCGAGCGCCTGGCCGCGACACGCTCCGAGGGGCCGCTGGCCTACTCCGCCGCCACCGAGCTGCTCGGCGAGCTGCGCACGCTGCAGGAGTCCCTGGTCGAGGCCGACGACGTCCGCGCGGCCTACGGCGACCTGCAGGACTTCGTCTGGCAGCTCGAGACCTTCGGCTTCCACCTGGCCGAGATCGAGGTGCGCCAGCACTCGAAGGTCCACCGCGAGACGATCGCCGCACTCCGCGCCGGCGAGGAGCTGGATGATCGTGGCCGCGAGGTCTTGGCGGTGTTCCGCGCGATCGCGAGGGTCCAGGAGCGCTTCGGCACCGGTGCCGCGCGGCGCTACATCGTCTCGTTCACGCAGTCGGCCGACGACCTCCGCACGGTCTTCGAGCTGGCGGAGGCGGCCACCGACGGCGAGCCGCCGATCATCGACGCGGTCCCGCTCTTCGAGACCTTCGCCGACCTCGACGCGTCCACCGACATCCTCGCCGAGATGATCCGCCTCCCTCAGGTGCAGGCGCGCCTCGCGGCGACGGGCAACCGCCTCGAGGTGATGCTGGGCTACTCCGACTCGTCGAAGGACGTCGGACCGGTCTCGGCGACGCTCGCGCTCTACGACGCGCAGGCGCGCATCGCGCAGTGGGCGGCCGACGAGGGGATCGTGCTGACGCTGTTCCACGGTCGCGGCGGCGCGCTCGGTCGCGGCGGCGGGCCGGCCAACCGTGCCGTGCTCGCGCAGCCGCCGGGATCGGTGGACGGCCGCTTCAAGCTGACGGAGCAGGGCGAGGTCATCTTCGCCCGCTACGGCAACCCGGACATCGCGACCCGGCACATCGAGCAGGTGGCGGGCGCGACGCTGCTCGCCTCCTCCCCCGCGGTCGGCGAGCGCAATGCCGCAGCCGCGGAGCGCTTCGCCGAGGTCGCCGCGACGATGGACCGCGAGTCGCGCCGCCGCTTCTTCGAGCTGGTGAAGGCCGACGGCTTCGCGCCGTGGTTCGCCCGGGTGACCCCGCAGGAGGAGGTGGGCCTGCTCGCGCTCGGCTCGCGTCCCGCCCGTCGCGGGCTCTCCGTCGAATCGCTCGAGGACCTGCGCGCGATCCCCTGGGTCTTCGCGTGGACGCAGGCCCGGGTCAACCTGACCGGCTGGTTCGGTCTGGGCAGTGCCCTCGAGGCGGTCGGCGACCTGGACCTGCTGCGCGAGGCCTACGCCTCCTGGCCGCTGTTCACGACAATGGTCGACAACGTCGAGATGTCGCTCGCGAAGACCGACGAGGGCATCGCCCGCCGCTACCTCGCCCTCGACTCCCGGGACGATCTCGCCGGGCTCGTGCTCGAGGAGATGGCGCTCACCCGCCGGTGGGTGCTCTCGATCACCGGCGAGGAGAGCCTGCTCACCGGCCACCGCGTGCTCGGCCGCGCGGTGCGGCTGCGCACCCCCTACGTCAACGCGCTCTCGCTCCTGCAGCTGCGGGCGCTGCGGGCGCTGCGCACCGACCCCGGAGGACCGGGGACAGAGCAGAACCAGCGGTTGCTGCTGCTCGCGGTCAACGGCGTCGCGGCGGGGTTGCAGAACACGGGCTGACCCCGCTCCGGAACGGCGGAACCCCCGGCGGCCTCACGGCTGACGGGGGTTCCGGCGCGTCTGCTGGCGGATCAGGCCTGCTGGGCGGCCTTCGCCTCCTCGTACTGACGGCGCACGTCGTCCATGTCGAGTCCACGGACCTGCTCGATGAGGGTGTCGAGAGCGGGGGCCGGCAGTGCGCCGGGCTGAGCCATCAGCGGAATGCCGTCGCGGTACACGACGAGGGTGGGGATGGAGGAGATGCCGTAGCTCGCGGCGAGCTGCTGCTGGTCCTCCGTGTCGACCTTCGCGAAGGTGATGTCGGCGTTCTTCTCGCTCGTGGCCTCGAAGACCGGAGCGAACTGCTTGCACGGGCCGCACCAGTCGGCCCAGAAGTCGATGAGGACGATGCCGTCGGCGATCGTCTGGTCGTGAGAGTCGAGGGTCATCGCAGTCGTAGCCATGCGGGGTGCAACCGGACTCCCCCGCGGCCTATTCCCGGAGGGGATCGAGGAGCTCGAGCAGCGTCCGCGGCCCGACGGCGGCCGCGCCGAGCGCCTCGATGCGTGCGACGAGACCGCGGTCGGCCGTGACGACGACCGCCGACTCCTGCCCGCCGACGAGGTCGACGATCGCGTCGTCGCCCGACCCTGCGGCCGTGTGCACGGCCACTCGGTCCTCCCCAGCGAGGAGAGCCGTGCGGGCGGCGCGCGCCGCTCCCTCGAGCACCACAGCGATACGCGGCCAGACCGTCTCGGCCTCGACTCCCAGAAGACGCCCGGGGACGCCGACGGCCGCGAGCCGAGCGAGAGCGGCGAGGAGGCGCTCAGCGGCTCCGGCGCGGTCCCGCCACCAGCCGTCGGGGCGCGAGCCGACCACGTTGGCGGCGTCCACGACGAGCACCGGGATCGAGGATCCGAGCGCGCGCAGACCCGGCCAGGCCGCTGCGAACCCGGGGTGCAGCGGCAGCGAGTCGACGTCCTCCGGCGCGACCCAGCGCAGCTCCGTGCTCTCGGCGTCGCTGATGCGCGGGACGAAATGCTCGCGGGCCTCGGCCAGGACGGTCGAGTAGCTCCACGGGCCGATCACGACCACGCTGGAGAGCACGGGCAGGATCAGTTCGGTGGGGACGCCCGCCTCCTCCTCCGACTCCCGGAGAGCGGCCTCGAACGCCGTCTCCTCCGGATGCCGGGCCCCGCCGGGCAGGCCCCACGTGTCGCCGAAGTGGCTCCAGCTGACGCGGTGCTGGAGCAGGACGCGGCCGGACGGATCACGCAGGAGCAGTCCGGCGGCGCCGAAGCGGCCCCAGAAGCGGCGCCCGTCGCCGATCTCGACCCAGCCGTCGCCGAGGGAGGCGTCGAAAGGGTGGCGCGGGAGCTCGGCGTCGGTGCCGGGGTCCTTTCTGGTCATGCCCTCCAGCCTCCCACACCGCGGTCACTGCCTCCGCCGCCGCCGACCTGGCACAATCGGACGATGCGCCGCCTGAGACTTCTCCGCCTCGCGACGCTCGCCTGGCTCGCGCTGATCGCACTGATCACGCTGACGCCCGCGCCGTACCCGGCAGGCGAGCCGAACTCGCTGATCCGCGGGATCATCGCCTTCCTCGCCTCGACTCCACTCACCGGCTGGTTCGACTTCGCAGTGGCGGAGTTCACCGCGAACGTGCTGCTCTTCGTGCCGCTCGGTGCGCTGATCGCCGCGCAGCTGCCGGCGGGGCGGCGCCTGGTGGCCGCGCCGATCGGGCTGGGAGTCTCGGTGGTCGTCGAGACGGCACAGCTGCTCTGGCTGCCCAGCCGTGTCGCCGATGTGCACGATCTGGTCTCGAACGGCAGCGGCTCGCTGATCGGCGCACTGCTGGTGATCGTGCTGCCACGCCTCTCCCCCCGCTCCCGCTCCCGGAAGGAATTCACCGCCCGTGCCCGCTGACACCCTCGTCGTTCTCAACCGCCCCTCCCTCGCCGCCGACCCGCACTCGCCGGGCGGACCCGCTTACCGCGTCGACGCGGGCGGGAGCGGCGACCTCGACGTCACCGACCTCGGATTCACCCGCGGAGACGGAGTGTTCGAGACGATCAATCTCGTCGACGGACGGCTGCAGGCCCTCGACGCTCATCTGGACCGGTTCGAGCGCTCGGCCCGCATGCTCGATCTGCCCCAGCCCGACCGAGCGGCGTGGGTTGAGGCGATCGCCGCGGCGGTCGCCGCGCACCCTCGCGTCGCCGAGGCGATGCTGAAGACGATCCTGACCCGCGGTGTCGAGGGCGGTGGTCGGCCGACCGGCGTCGTCTTCGTGCAGACCAGTCCGGACTTCGGCCCGGCCCGCCGCGACGGCGTCCGAGTGGTGCTGCTGGATCGGGGTCTGCGCTCGGACGTCCAGGAGACCTCGCCCTGGCTGCTCGCGGGAGCGAAGACGCTCTCCTACGCGGTGAACCGGGCGGCCTCGCGCGAGGCGGCCCGCCGCGGAGCGGACGATGCAGTGTTCGTCTCGAGCGACGGTTACCTGCTCGAGGGGCCGTCCGCGAACCTCGTCCTGCTGGCGACCGGCGAGCTGGTGACGCCCCCGCCGAGTCTCGGGCTGCTGCCCGGCACCACGCAGGCCGACCTGTTCGCGCTCGCTCCGGGCCTGGGCCTCGGCACGGCGGTCCGTCCGCTGCGCGCGGGCGACCTGGAGGCGGCGGACGCGGCGTGGTTGGTGTCCAGCGCACGCAACGCCGCTCCGATCCGCGCCGTCGACGGGGTCGATCGCCGCGTCGACCCGGACCTCTCGGCCCGGATCAACGCTGCGCTCCTCGCCCGCTGAGAGCCGCTCCGGCGACTCTCGTGGGCGAATGGGTCAGGAGAGGCCGTCGACGTCCGCAGGTCCGCGGCTGATCAGTCCGCCGCGGACGTGCTCGACGGTCGGGTCGAGCTGGACGGGCCCGCGCTCGTCGGCCGCCTCATCGTTGATGACGGCCGAGACGATGCCGCGCCAGTCGGTGCCCTCGGCCACGGCGTCCTCGGAGCCGACGCGGCGGGTGACGAACACGGCCTCCGACTCCTCGCCCGCGTGCGAGATGACGGCGAGCACACCGACGGTGCGGCCGCCCGGGTGCTCGATCCGCCACTCCTCGTGCCCGGACGGGACGAGCGAGAACTCCAGGCCGGCGTGCGGGAAGCCGGTGGGACGCAACTCGGACGGCGAGCCGCTCTGCGGGGGCGCGCCGCGCGTGGGCACACCGGTGCCCTCGCCGCTCGTCGTGCTCATGCCGACGTCGCCGCGGGTACCGCCGGCCCCGGAGCTGTCGTTCGCGGCGACCATACGGTCCTCGCCGCTCTGCAGGGCGTCGTCCGCTCCGGTGTAGATGCTGTCGTCTCGGTTCATGGGAACCTCCTTGTCGGCGGCCAGTGTAGGACCGCGGGGTGGGGTAGGACGCGGAGTGCCGGCGAGCGGGCCCCGTTTCGTAGACTGGGCGGATGCAGATCCCGGTGACCGGTGCCGTGCGGGTGGACGCCTGGCTCTGGGCGGTCCGTGTCTACAAGACCCGCTCCGCCGCGACGACCGCAGCGCGAGCCGGCCACATCCGCGTGAACGGGGAGCGGGCGAAGGCGGCGCAGACCGTGCGTGTCGGCGACGAGGTCCGCGCCCGCATCGGCGGGTTCGACCGGGAGCTGATCGTCCGGGGACTCGTGGTCAAGCGGGTCGGAGCGCCGGTCGCCGCCGAGTGCATGGAGGACCACACGCCGCCACCGCCACCCCGGGAGTCCGCCCCGGGCGTGATCGTCCGCGACCGCGGGGCGGGCCGCCCCACCAAGCGCGACCGGCGCGACATCGAGCGGCTCCGCGGGTTCTGACGCCTCGGCCGCTCAGGGAGCGAGGGCGCGCAGGCGCTCGAGCAGCCCCTCTGCCGCCTCGTCGAGGAAACGCTGCTGCAGCTCGTCGCCGACCTGCACGAGGGCGATGTCGGTGAAGCCCGCCTCGATGTAGGGCACGAAGCTCTGGGCGAGCTCGTCGAGGTCGGGTCCACAAGCGATCTGCTCGGCGACGTCCTCCGGCCGGACGAACTGGCTCGCTCCGGCGAATCCCGCGGGTGTGGGCAGGTCGGAGTTGACCGCCCAGCCGCCGGCGAACCAGCGGAACTGCTCGTGGGCGAGCGCCACGCCCTGCTCCTTATCGGGCGCCCAGCAGATCGGGATCTGGCCGATCGTGCGCGAGGGGGCGGCATCCGCGCCCCGGACCGAGGTCCACTGCGAGATCAGCTCGGCGTCGGCCTCGGTCGTGATCAGGTGGTCGCCGATCGGTGCGAAGCGCGCGATCGACTTCTCTCCGGAGACGGCGAGGCCGATCTGGACCGGCGTGTCCGGCAGGTCCCAGATGCGGGCCGAGTCGACGCGGAAGTACTCGCCCTCCCAGGTCACCAGCTCGCCGGTATGCAGCTCGCGGATGAGGTGCACGGCCTCCTCGAGCATGTCCTGGCGCACGGCAACCGAGGGCCAGCCTTCGCCGACGACGTGCTCGTTGAGGTTCTCGCCCGAGCCCAGGCCCAGGGTGAAGCGGTCGTCCGAGAGGATCGCGAGCGTGGCCGCCTTCTGCGCGACCACGGCGGGGTGGTAGCGGATGGTCGGCGCCGTGACGTACGTCGTGAGGTCGATGGTCGAGGTCGCCTGCGCGACGGCACCGAGCAGGGTCCAGGCGTACGAGGCGTGCCCCTGCTCCGTCAGCCAGGGCGAGTAGTGGTCGCTCGAAACCGCGAACTCGAAGCCGAGTCGCTCGGCGTCGACCGCGTAGCCCACCAGCTGCTTGGGTCCGCTCTGCTCGGTCATCAGGGTGTAGCCGAATCTCACCATCGTCCGTCCTCGTTCCGCTCGTTGTGGGATGCCCGGAGGCACCTCCCATGCTGGGTCGGGAGCGGAGTGCGCGCTAACCCCTTGCCCCGACCGCGAGCGGCGGCTAGCGAGGAGTCAGACGAAGCGGATGCGGTTCTGCACGCGGGTGCGCACCTCGAACGACTCGCCGTAGCCACCCAGGCGCGGGTCGTCGATGCCGGAGCGCAGCAGCTGCGGCAACAGCGAGCGACGGAGGACGACGGCGCCCTGATGCCGGCCGCGCTCGACCTGCTCGAACGGCTGCTCCAGCGCGTCATCCGGGACGACGACGACGCTCGCCGAGAAGCGGACGCCCAGCTCGCGGCCGAGTCGCCGCGCAGCCTTGGCGAGCGACGCGATCGGCTTCTCGTCCTCGGCGATCCCGGGGCCCTCCAGCTCGCCCTTGCGCAGCCGCACCGGGTCGCCCCAGTCCGCGGAGGTGAGGGCGAGCAGACCCGCCGGACCGAGCACGAGGTGGTCGATTTTGAGACCGCCGTCGCCCACCGCCACGTCGTTCCAGATGGTGTAGGCGATGCCGAGGGCGCCGACCAGGGCAGCCGTCGCCTCCTCCGCCTGCGCCTTGGCGAGCCAGGAGCGGACCTCGCGCGGGGCGGAGCGGACGATCGCCGGGTCGAAGGGGTCGTCGGTCTCGACGCCGCGGCCCAGCCACTCGCGGACCAGGCGCAGGTAGTACTCGCGTGCCGCGCCTCCGGGGTGACCGTAGGAGCGAGCCCGCACCGCGGAAGCGGTCTGCGGGCGGGGCGAGCCGGTGTAGGGCGAGTGCGGGGAGGACGCTCCGGGAGCGGGAGCACCGCGGTCGTAGTCGCTGCGGGCCGAAGCGCTGCCGATCCGCTCCCACGCGAGCTGCACGGCGTGGAAGGACGCGGCGTCGCCCCCGGTGTCCGGGTGGGTTTCGCGCAGCCGCAGGCGGTAGGCCCGGCGGAGCTCGTCCTCGGACGCGGTGGCGGCGACGCCCAGCACCTCGTAGGGGGTGCGGGCGGCGTGGCTGTCGGGCATGTGCTTCCGGGAGGGTCGGGGCGGCGAGGTTCCGAGTGTATCGACGTCGGCCTGGTGATCAGCGGGCGAGCAGCTCGCGGACCCGCGGGATCACCTCGGTGCCGTAGAGCTCGATGGTGTGCATGATCGCCGGGTGCGGGAGCGTTCCGGCGCTGTACTTGAGGTCGAAGCGGTCGATGCCCAGCGCGGCCACCGTCCGAGCGATCTTCTGCGCGACGGTCTCGGGCGAGCCGAGGTGGAGGGCGCCGTCGGGCCCGGCCTCCTCCTCGAAACGCTCGCGGGTCATGGGGGACCAGCCGCGCTCGCGGCCGATGGCGTCCATCATCGCCTGGTGATGGGGGAAGTAGAGTTCGCGCGCCTCCTCGTCGGTGTCGGCGACGAAGCCGGGCGAGTGCACGGCGATGGGCAGCCGGGGCTGCTCGAGCTGGTCGAGCGCACGGCCGAAGAGGTCGACGTAGGGGCGGAACCGGGCGGGCGAGCCGCCAATGATCGCCAGGACGAGCGGGAAGCCGTAGCGGGCGGCGCGCACGACGGACTCCGGGCTGCCGCCGACGCCGATCCACGTGCGGAGAGTGCCGCTGTCGGGCGCGGGGTAGACGCTCTGCTCGGTGAGCGCGGGGCGGGTCGTGCCCTGCCAGGTCACCGGACCGCCCTGCAGCAGGGCGTGGAAGAGGTCGAGCTTCTCCTCGAAGAGGACCTCGTACTGCGCCAGGTCGTAGCCGAAGAGCGGGAACGACTCGGTGAAGGAGCCGCGGCCCAGGATCACCTCGGCGCGACCGCCGGAGAGGCCGTCGAGGGTGGCGAAACGCTGGTAGACCCGCACCGGGTCGTCGGAGGAGAGCACCGTCACCGCGGAGCCGAGGTGTATCCGCTCGGTGCGGGCGGCGATGGCGGCGAGCACGACATCCGGTGCGCTCACGGCGAAGTCGGCGCGGTGGTGCTCGCCGATGCCGAAGAAGTCGATGCCGACTCGATCCGCGAGGACCCCCTCCTCGACCACGTCGCGCAGGACCTGGCCGTACGGCAGCGGGGCACCGTCGGGCCCGGCGGTGACGTCGCCGAACGTGTCGACGCCGAACCTCACTTCATGCATACTCATGGACTTCTGCAACCGCCGCTGATCGCCGACTATTCCTGCTGGTCGAGTCGGTCGGAGCCATCCCCCTCCGGTGCGAGGATCCCCGCCGCGATCGCCGGCTCGCGATAGGCACGGCCGAGAGAAGCGACGGTGTCGTGGGCGTTCAGTCCGCTCGGGTTCGGCAGCACCCAGAGCGGCACGCCGGCGACGCCCTCCTCCTGTCGGCCCTGCACGGCGGTTCGGCGGCTGAAGGCGACGCGGAAGGCGGTGATTCCCACCACGGCGACGGCCGCCGGCCGCACGCGCTCGACCGTGGCCAGGAGCCGCCGGGCGCCCGCACGCAGCTCCTGCGCACTCAGCTCATCGGCGCGCGCCGTCGCGCGGGCGGCGAGGTTCGTGATGCCGATGCCGCGCGAGACCAGATCCGCTCGGTCGGCGGCGCTCATCCCCTCCGAGACCCGCGGCACCCGATCGAGAATCCCGGCGGCCGTGAGTGCCGGGTAGAAGCGGTTGCCGGGGTGTGCGAAGTGCGCGCCGGTGGCGGCGGTCCACAGGCCCGGATTGATGCCGACGAAGAGGAGGCGGACGTCGTCGCCGAGCAGGTCCTCGACCGTGCGGCCGTGGAACGACGCGAGTTCGGCGCGGGAAAAGGGCACACGACCATCCTGCCCCGACGCAAGTCCTCTCGGCGCCCGCCGGCCGATGCCAGCATGGGGAGATGACGAACGCATCCCAGGACCACCCGATCCAGCACGGCAGCGAGGACGCGCAGCTCGACGAGAAGCTGCGCGGCGTGCTGCTGCAGGTCGCCGGCGACGCCGAATTGCGACCGGAGGAGGACGTCGAGACACTGTTACGCCAGCGTCTGCGCGACACCAGAATCGCGATCTCGGAGGAGGCGATCCCGGGGCTCGCGAAGCGCATCCCGGGCCTGACCCAGCGCGGTGGCGGGGACGTGAACCCCGGCGCGCACTGAGCACTGATCTCGACGAGCGTCGCGGGTGCGACCGGGACTACTCCGGGACCGCCGGGCCCTTGCGGTGGTGGTCGAAGACCAGGCTCGTCCGCGTCGAGGCCACCGCCGGATGCGCCGAGAGGTTCGAGACCACGAAGTCCCGCACGTCGTTCGAGTCGCGCACGGCGACGTGGATGATGAAGTCCTCCGACCCGCCGAGGAAGAACAGCTGCACCACCTCGGGCAGCGCGCGGATCTCCTGGGCGAACCGGGTGATCGCCTGCCGCTGACCGACGCGGATGTTGACGCTGATCAGGGCCTCGAGGGTGAGTCCGAGCGCGGCCGGATCGAGGTCGACCGTGAACCCGGTGATCACGCCGCGCGCGACCAGGCCGCGCACTCGCGCGACGCAGGTCGACGGGGCGATCCCGGCGCGCTCGGCGAGCCGACTGTTGGGGGTGCGCGCGTCGGCGCGGAGCAGGCGCACCAGTGTGCGATCAACCGGATCGAGGTCGTCGAGGTCGTGCAGATCCTTCGGTGCCACTCGCCCGCTCCCCCGCTCCTCCGATGAATCTTCGGCTGATGCCGCTACTTCTGATTGATCCTGCGGAATCTCTCCGCCCTGGGCACGATCTTCGCACGATGGGGGCAGAGCCGGTGCAGGATCGGCGCCCACCGCCCGCCCCGCGGGCCGCAGCGAAGGAGCCGTCGTGCGCGTCGGAATCCCCACCGAGATCAAGAACAACGAGAACCGGGTCGCCGCTACTCCGGCCGGCGTGCACGAGCTGGTGCGCCGCGGCCACGAGGTCCTGGTCGAGGCGGGAGCCGGCGTCGGCTCCCGAGTGTCGGACGACGACTTCCGCGACGCGGGCGCCCGCCTCGTCGACGGAGCCGACGAGGTCTGGGGCGAGTCCGAGCTGATCCTGAAGGTCAAGGAGCCGATCGAAGCCGAGTACCCGCGGATGCGCCGCGACCAGGTGCTCTTCACCTACCTCCACCTCGCCGCCTCCCGGCCCTGCACGGACGCGCTGCTCGCCGCAGGGACGACCGCCATCGCCTACGAGACCGTGCAGCTCGACGACCGCCGGCTGCCACTGCTCTCGCCGATGAGCGAGGTGGCCGGTCGCCTGTCGATCACGGTCGGTGCGTACCACCTGATGAGCGCTGTCGGCGGGCGCGGCACACTGCTCGGCGGCGTCCCCGGCACGCCGAAGGCGAAGGTCGTCGTGATCGGCGGAGGTACGGCCGGCGAGCACGCCGCGGCGAACGCCCTCGGCCTGGGTGCCGACGTCACCATCGTCGACCTCTCGCTCCCCCGCCTGGCCCAGCTGGAGAACCGGTTCCAGGGCGCGATTCAGACCCGCGCCTCCTCCGCCTACGAGATCGCGGCGCAGCTTGCCGACGCCGACCTCGTGATCGGCTCGGTCCTCATCCCCGGCGCGAAGGCGCCCAAGCTGGTGACGGACGAGATGGTCGCCTCGATGAAGCCCGGCTCGGTGCTGGTGGACATCGCGATCGACCAGGGCGGCTGCTTCGAGGGCTCGCGTCCGACCACGCACGATGACCCGGTGTTCCCCGTGCACCAGAGCGTCTACTACTGCGTGGCGAACATGCCCGGTGCCGTGCCCGAGACCTCGACGCGCGCGCTGACCACTGCGACGCTCCCCTACGCGGTCGCGCTCGCCGACCGCGGCTGGCGGGCCGCCCTGGCCGCCGACCCCGCGCTCGCCCGCGGGCTGAGCACGCACGACGCTCAGGTGACCAACGCGGCCGCCGCGGCGGCCTTCGACCTGCCCGCGACGCCCGCGGCAACACTGCTCGGCTAAGCGCCCGCCAGCCCGAGCCGCTCGAGGATCGCGGCGACCTCCTCCTCCGGAGCGCCGCCCACATCGACCGTGACGTGGAACTCGTCGTCGCCGAGGGGCTCCAGCGCCTCGAACTGCGAGTGGAGCAGGGTGGTCGGCATGAAGTGGCCGACGCGGGAGGCGAGGCGTCCGGCGATCCGGTCGCGCGAGCCCGCGAGGTGCGCGAAGACGAGGTCGTCGCGGCGCAGGACGTCGCGGTAGCGCCGGCGCAGAGCGGAGCAGGTCACGACGACCGACGCTCCCGCCGCGATCCGCTGCTCGAGGACGCACGCGATCTCGGCCAACCACGGTGCTCGGTCCTCGTCGGTCAGCGGGATCCCCGCGTGCATCCGGTCGACGTTGGCCTGCGGGTGCAGGTCGTCGCCCTCGAGGAACTCCCAGCCCAGGCGGGCGGACAGCAGCGACGCGACGGTCGACTTGCCGCTGCCGGAGACGCCCATCACGACGACGGCGCGGACGGAGACGGTGGGCAGAGCGGTCATCAGATACCTCCTACGAAGAGACCGATCAGGAGGACCCCGACGAGCCCGGTCACGGAGACCAGGCACTCCATCACGGTCCAGGTCTTCAGGGTCTGGCCGATGCTGAGCCCGAGGTACTCCTTCACCAGCCAGAATCCGGCGTCGTTGACATGCGACAGGAACACCGAGCCCGCCCCGATCGCGAGCACCATGAGGGCCACCATCGGCCCGTCCATACTCTCGGTCAGCGGCTGGAGGATCCCCGCAGCCGTCACGGTGGCGACGGTCGCCGAACCGGTGGCCACGCGGATCACGACGGCGACGAGCCAGGCGAGCAGCAGAGCCGAGGCGCCGCTGCCCTCGGCGAGCTGAGCGACGACTCCGCCGATCCCCGTGTCGACAAGGACCTGCTTGAAGCCGCCGCCCGCGCCGACGATCAGCAGGATGCCCGCGATCGGCGGCAGCGAGCTGGAGAGCGAAGTCTGCAGCTCGGTGCGGTCCATCCGGCCGCCGCGGCCGAGGAGGACGAGGCTGACCAGCAGGGCGATCGCCAGCGCAATGGTCGGTGTGCCGAGGAAGTCGAGGGCGCCCTTCCAGGCGACGGTGGAGCCGGGGGCGGCGATGTCGGCGATCGCCTTGCCGAGCATCAGGACGACCGGCAGCAGGATGCTCGCGACGGCGGCCGCGAAGCCTGGCCCGTGCTCGCGCGCCTCGCCGGCTCCCTCCCCGAACAGGGGTGGCGTCTCGACCGGCGCCCAGCGTGCGGCGAGCCGGCCGAAGAGTGGACCCGCGACGACGACGGTGGGGATCGCGACCAGGACGCCGAACGCGAGGGTCACGCCGAGGTTCGCGCCGAGCGCGTCGATCGCGACAAGGGGGCCCGGGTGCGGCGGGACGAGGCCGTGCATCACGGAGAGTCCGGCGAGCGTGGGAATGGCGACCGTCATCAGCGGCAGTCCACTGCGGCGAGCGACCAGGATCACGACCGGGATCAGGAGCACCAGGCCGACCTCGAAGAACATCGGCAGGCCGATCAGTGCTCCGACGAAGCCCATCATCCAGGGCAGCGCCCGGGTGCTCGAGCGGGCGATCAGGGTGTCCACGATGCGGTCGGCTCCGCCCGAATCGGCGAGCAGCTTGCCGTACATTGCGCCGAGGCCGATCAGGATGCCGACCCCGCCCATCGTGGAGCCGAAGCCGACCGCGAAGCTCGCGACCGCGTCGGCCGCGGCGATACCCGCGATCAGACCCGTGGTCAGCGCGCCGATCAGCAGCGAGACGAACGGATGCAGCTTCAGCCAGGTGATCAGGACGACGATCACAGCGATACCGATGACGGCGGCGAGGATCAACTGCCCCTGCCCGGCAGCGCTGACGGGGTCGTCGCCGGCGGCGGCGGTGCGGAGAGTAGTGAGGAGGGTCGGTGTCATGAGCGTCCTTGATCGAGCCGACGGCCAGCGGTCGGCTTTTGTCCGACATAACCTGCGTCGGTCACGATCATGCCCGAAGACGGGCCAGGACGCGACCTCCACGATGGCAGGATGACCGCATGCCCGCGCCGACGCCCTCGCTGCACCATGCGGTGCTGAACGAACTCGGCTCGCAGATCGTGCGCGGCGAACTCGCTCCGGGCACCACCTTCAGCGCCGACGAGCGGGCGGAGCGGCGGGGAGTCTCGCGTTCGGTGATGCGCGAGGCCGTGCGCGTGCTCGAGACCCTGGGCCTGGTGACCTCCCGCCGTCGCGCCGGGACACGCGTGCAGCCTCCGGAGTGCTGGAACGCCCTGGACACGCGGGTTATCGCCTGGGGCCTGGACGGGCCCGACCGGCGGCGCCAGCTGCACCAGCTCAGCGAGCTCCGGCTCGGGGTGGAGCCGCTGGCCGCCCGGCTCGCCGCGGCGAACGCGTCGAAGGAGCAGCGGCGAGCGCTCACGGAGGCGGGCGACGCGCTCTCGATGCACTCCCGCGCCGCCGATCAATCCGCCTACCTCGCCGCCGACACCGCCTTCCACCGCTCCCTGCTGGCCGCCTCCGGCAACCGCATGCTCGCGCAGCTGGGCGATCTGGTCGCCGAGGTGCTGGCGGGCCGCACCCGCAACGCGCTGATGCCGCGGGAGGCCGACTCGACGGCGGTGCGGCTGCACCGCGCGGTGGCGGCAGCGGTCGCCTCTGGGGATGCGGACGGGGCGGAAGCCGCGATGCGGGCCATCGTCGAGGAGTCGGACCGCGCAGTGCAGGAGAGCTGATGGGGTTGCAGCTGAGCGGTGCGGCGCGCACAGTAAGACGCATGGTCGAGGGATACACGTCCGCACAGGTGCGAGCAGCCGAGGCGCCGCACCTGGCCCGTCGGGAGCCGCTGATGCAGCGGGCCGCCGGCGGTCTCGCCCGCGAGCTGCGGCTCGTGCTCGCCGGCCGCTCCGACCGCTCCCGACCGGGCTTCGTGCTCGTGCTGGTCGGGCCGGGCGACAACGGCGGCGATGCGCTCTACGCGGCTGCCGAACTCTCCTCCTCAGGGACCGACGTGGCCCTCGTGCTCACGGCGGAGCGGGCGCACCGCCGCGGCCTCGCCGTCGCGCTCGACGAGGGCTGCGGGCAGGTCTCCGCCGACGACGCGCCGGGCCTCGCTGCGGCGGTGGCTCGCGCGGACGTTCTGGTCGACGGGATCCTCGGCATCGGAGCCACCGAGCCGGCACTGCGGGGACGTCCGCGCACCGTGGTCGAGGCGGTGCTGGCGGCACTGGAGCGGCGCTCCGAGCGCCCGGTGGTCGTCGCGGTCGACCTGCCGAGCGGCATCCACCCCGACGACGGGTCGGTCCCCGATTCCACGGTGCTGCGCGCCGACATCACGGTGACCTTCGGCGCGATCAAGGCTGGTCTGCTGCTGCCTCCGGCCGACTCCTACGCGGGCCGCCTGCGCCTTATCGACATCGGCCTCGGTCCGGACCTCGCCGGAGTGGAGCCCGCGGTTCGCGCGTGAGCGGGGCGGATCAGGCGGGGGCGGATCAGGCGGGGGCGAGCAGGTGCGCCTTCTCGGGGTGCTGCTCGAACCACTGACCGACGTACCAGCACATCGGCACCACGCTCCGGCCGCCGGCGGCCTCGATGTCGTCGACGGCGAAGGCGACCAGCTCCCCCGCGAGCCCGCGGCCGCGGAAGGGCGGGGTCGTGAAGGAGCGGATGAGCGAGACGCTGCCGGGCGTCTCGCGGTAGTCGAGGACGCCTACCAGGGCCCCGTCGAGGTGCAGCTCGTAGCGCGACGCGTCGTCCGCCCGGCGGAAGTCCTTGGCCATGCCTCCAGAGTAGGACGGCTCGGGCGGGTCAGGCCTCGTCGTCGAGCATCTCGCCGTCGACGTAGAGCCAGCGGCCGTCCGCGCGCAGGAAGCGGCTCCGCTCGTGCACAAGGCCGGGACCGGCGGGCGAGCGGTAGGAGGCGCGGAACTCGACGAGGCCCTCCTCGTCGCCCTCGGCGCCGAATGAGGTGTCGACGATCTGGAGGCGCCGCCACCGGACCTCCGGATCAAGGTCGATGCGACGCGGCCTGGTCGAGGGGTGCCAGCTGGCGAGCAGGTACGGGGCGCTGCCGAGGACGTTCGCGCTGTAGCGACTGCGCATCAGGCGCTCCGCCGTCGGCGAGGGTTCTTCGCCGAGGTGGGCAGGGCGGCAGCAGTCGGTGTAGTGGCGGCGGCTTCCGCAGGGGCAGGAGTCGGCGGGGTGCATCCGGCCAGTGTGGCAGGGAGTACCGCGGGCCTGCGCGTGCCGCCCGGGTGTGCATCCCCTCCACGTCTGCCGCGGCGCCGTGAGTCTGCCGCCGGATCTCGGCACCGTTGCCCCCTCATCGACCACGAACGGAAGGAACGACCCCATGCTCACGCTCACGGACACCGCCAGCACCGTCGTCACGACCATCACCGGACAGACGCAGACCCCCATCGAGGGCGGCCTGCGGATCACCGGCACCGACCTCGACGCGAGCACTTTCGCGGTCGCTGTCGCCGCGGCCCCCGAGCCAACGGACACCGTTGTCGAGCAGGACGGAGCCCGTCTCTTCCTCGACGGGGCCGCCTCCGTCGTGCTCGGCGACAAGGTGCTCGACGCGCACGTGGATGAGGGCGGCTCCGTCAGCTTCGAGATCACTCCGCAGGGCTGACCAGCACGACAAGGGTCAGGACAGAACGTCGCGGGTGGTGAAGCGCCCGATGGCGAGCGAGCCGAAGACGGCCACGTAGGCCAATTGGAGCAGCGCGTTCTCGCCGAAGGAACCCCACGCGATCGGGTCGCGCAGTAGGTCGGCGAAGTCGAACCAGTGGTCCGTCAGCAAGAACGGGTGCAGGACCTGGAGCTGCGAGAGCGAGCCGACGATCTGCGCCGCGATCGAGATCACGACGGTGGCCGCCATCGCGCCGACCGGCACATCGGTCAGCGTGGAGATGAAGAGGCCGACCGCCGCGAGCCCGACCAGCGAGAGCGCCGCGTACACCGCGATCGCCAGGGCGCGCCCGATCGCATCGGCGAGCGGGACGGTCGTGCCCGAGAGCATCGTCACTGGTCCGACCGGGAAGAGCGCCAAGCCGATCAGGACGCCCACCACCATCACCGTCAGCGCAGCCGCGAGGCAGAACGCGACGCACGCGATGAACTTGACCGCGAGCAGCCGCACGCGGCCGACGGGGCTGACCAGGAGGTAGCGCAGGGTGCCCAGCGACGCCTCCCCCGCGATCGCATCGCCCGCGACGACCCCGACGGTCAGCGGAAGGAAGAGCGGCACGGCGACCGTGATCGCCGCGAATCCGGTGAACAGGCCGTTACCACCGATCGCGCCGACGAAGGACGGGCCACCGGCGTCACCTCCCGAGAGCCGCACCGCAACGGCGAGCAGGATCGGGAGGGCGGCTAAGGCTGCGAGCAACGCCCAGGTGCGGCGACGTCGAAAGAGCAGGGCCAGCTCGGAGGCGAGCAGCGAGCCGATCCCGCCGCGGCGGACAGTGGTCTCAGCGCTCGACATCGAAGCCCTCCCCGGTCAGCTCGACGAAGCGCTCCTCGAGCGAGGGCCGGCGGACGGCGAAGCCGCGGACTCGGACATCGGCCCGCACCAGGTCGGCGACAAGCGTCTCGCCCGCGAGCCCCGACGGTAGGGCGGCGACCACGAGCGGCGGATCAGCCGGGTGCGGACCCGGCGCGGTGCGCGGCTCCAGCCCGCGGGCGCGGAGGGTGACGAGGGCGCGTTCGGGATCGGGGGTCGCAAGTTCGACGGCGGCGGCGTCGCCCCGCAGCTCATCGAGGCCGCCCTGCGCCACCAGGCGTCCGGTGCGCATGACGGCGGCATGGGTGCAGAGCTGCTCGATCTCGGCGAGCAGGTGACTCGAGACGAGGACCGTGGTGCCGTCCTGGTTGAGGCCGCGCACCAGGGCGCGGACCTCACGAGTCCCCTGCGGGTCGAGACCGTTCGTCGGCTCGTCGAGCACGATCAGGTCGCGGGGCGAGAGCAGGGCGACGGCGATGCCGAGCCGCTGCTTCATCCCGAGTGAGTAGGAGCCGACCTTCTTGCGTGCGGCGGCGGAGAGGCCCACCCGGGCCAGGGCCTCCGTGACGCGGCTGTCGCGGGTGCGGGGCGAGGTGCCCTCCTCCGCGGCGTCGAAGCGGCGGAGGTTCGCAGCTCCGGAGAGAAACGGGTAGAAGCCCGGGCCCTCGACCAGCGCACCCACACGGGGGAGTACGTCGCCGGCCCGCCGAGGCATCGCCGAACCGAGGACCGTGATGCTGCCCTCCGTCGGCGCGGCCAGGGCGAGCAGCATCCGGATGGTCGTCGTCTTACCCGAGCCGTTGGGGCCGAGGAAGCCGAACACGGCGCCACGCGGAACGGCGAGATCGAGACTCGAGACCGCCTCCTGACGCCCGAATCGCTTGGTGAGGCCCCGCGTCTGGACCGCGAGCTCGCCCGTCGTCACCGAGCGGCAGCCGCGTCGCGCAACGTCTCGACCGTCACGGCGCCCGCGAGGACGCGACCGTCCTCGGTGAGGAGCACGGTCAGCAGGGCGGAGGAGAGGACGCGGCCACCATCGACCCGCGTCGTGATCGCCTCGAGCGAGCCGAGACCCGCGGGGTTGCCCGCGGGCAGCTCGACAACAGTGCCCCAGCCGGAGCCAGTGGTCGTGACATCGGCGTCACCGGGAGTCACGGAGTCGGGGGCATCGGTCGACGGGGTCTCGGCAGCGGGGACATCGGTCGCGTCGTCGACCGGCGCGGCGTTCTCCGACACCTGAGCGCCCGCCGGGGGCGTGAACGTGAAGAGGGAGGCGTCAGGCCTCGAGAAGTCGATGCTCGTGTAGGCGAGGCTGAAGGCGGGAGCGGTGCCGCCGCGGGCCGTCACGGTCACGCCGAGCGGGAGACCGGTCTGGCCGTCGACCGAGACGCTCACGGAGCCGACCAGAGTGCCGCTGTCACGCGGGGTGAGAACGAGTTCGTACGCGTCGCGCCCGGCGACCCGGACATCCGATCCGACGGCCACGGAGGTCGTCGGGTCGATCGCGGCGAGCAGGTGCTCGGCGGCCGAGGACGGCGTGAGAACCTGGTCGCTCGGAGTGCCCTCGTGGACCGCTCCGCTGGGCGGAGAGTGGTGCGTCGCGGTGTTCGCACCCGAGTCGTAGACCCAGACGCCGTCCGTCTTCGAGGCGATCACGTCGCGCTCGGCCAGTCGATCCAGCACTTGCAGGCGTGCGCCCTGCTCGGAGTCGACATAGACCCGAGCCTGGTGTGATCCGGTCGCCATCTCGACGAGGGCGTCGATCGGGTCGGCGGAGCCCGACGTCGCACCGGTCGAGCCGCCGAGGGCAGAAAGGTCGGGCAGTCCGAGGTCGGAACTCTGCTGAATCTCGCCCGAGAAGGCGGTGGCGTCGCTCTCGGCGACGAAGGCGAGGAGGTCGGCGGCCGACTTCTCGGGGAGATCTCCTGCGGCACTCGCGGAGAGGGGGAGGGCGACGGCCGCGGCGACGACGACTGCGGGGACCACGACGACAGGTGTCCAGCGCTTCCAGTCAATGCTCATGGAGGAGACGCTACGCCTCGAACCACCGCGGCGGCTGCGAATGAGGCAGTGCACAGCCTCCCGGAAGGGGGTGCGCAGGGCGGGCCGGGCCGGGATGATCGGCAGATGGACCTGCCCTTCGCGCTCCCACTCGCTCCGATGCTCGCCAAGGCGGTGCCGCGGGTACCGGCGCGCAACGCGGTCGAGGGCGGTTACTCCTACGAGCCCAAATGGGACGGCTTCCGCGCGATCGTGTCGGTCTCGGGAGGCGAGTGCGAGATCGGAAGCCGCGGCTCGAAGCCGCTGACGCGGTACTTCCCCGAGCTGGTCGAGGCGTTCCTCCGGGTCCTCCCCGACGGCTGCGTGCTCGACGGCGAGATCGTGCTGGCGACCGGCGAGCCGGGAGCGCAGCGGCTCGACTGGGACCTGCTCTCCCAGCGCATCCACCCCGCTGCCAGCCGCGTGACGATGCTGGCGGAGACGACTCCGGCGATGCTCGTCGCCTTCGACCTGCTCGCGGCCAACGGGCGCAGCCTGCTCGAGGAGCCGTACTCGGTGCGGCGGGAGGCGCTCGCCGAGCTGCTGGCCGGGGCGCCGCATCCGCTGCACCTGGGCCGCACCACGGCCGACGAGGACCTGGCGCGGGACTGGCTGGAGCGCTTCGAGGGCGCGGGACTAGACGGCGTGGTGGCTAAACCCCTCGCCGCGCCGTACTCCCCGGGCAAGCGCACGATGCTCAAGGTCAAGCACCACCGCACGGCCGACGTGATCGCGATCGGCTACCGCGAGCACGCCTCGAAACCGGGAGTGGGGTCGATCCTGCTCGGGCTGCACGGCGACGACGGCGAGGTGCGCCAGGTCGGTGGCGCCTCGGCGTTCAGTGACGAGCGGCGAGTGCACCTGCTCGACGAACTCGCGCCTGCGGTCGTGCGCGACGCGGAGGGCGAGCCGGTGCGCGGCGACGGCGAGCGGAGCCGGTTCTCCAGCGGCCGCGACACCTCCTTCGTGCGCCTGCGGCCCGAGCTGGTGCTCGAGGTGCGCTACGACCAGCGCGAGGGCGACCGCTTCCGGCACACCGTGCAGTTCGAGCGCTGGCGCCCGGACCGCGAGGCGGCGTCCTGCACGATGGAGCAGCTGGAGCAGCCGACCGCCTACGACCTCGGCGACGTGCTCGGCGGGGACTTCTTCGCGCGGCTGGGCTGCACGCGCGGCGGCTCCCCCGGCATCTTGGGGAAATCCGGCGGGAACGGCAGCTCGCCCAGACCCTGAGCGAGGTCGCGCTCCCACCAGCCGAGCAGGGCGTCGAGGCGACCGGGAGCCTCGTGCATCCGCTCCCACGGATCGCCGCGCTCGGCTACTCTCGCCGGGACCGTGCGGATCGTGAAGGCGCGCGGATCGACACCGTCCAGCTCGTCCCAGTCCAGCGGAGTCGAGACCGGCGCGTGCGGGAGCGGGCGGGGGCTGTAGGCGCCGGCGATCGTGCGGTCGCGGTTGGCCTGGTTGAAGTCGACGAAGATGCGCTCGCCGCGCTCCTCCTTCCACCACGCCGTCGTGACCTGCTCGGGCATCCGCCGCTCGAGCTCGCGCGCAGCGGCGATGACTGCGTGCCGCACGTCGAGGAACTCGTGCTCGGCGACGATCGGCGCGAAGACGTGCAGCCCGCGGTTGCCGGACGTCTTCACGAACGCTTCGAGGCCGGCCTCGCGCAGGACCTCGCGCAACGCGTGCGCCGCGACGACCGCGTCGGCGACATCGGTGCCGGGCTGCGGGTCGAGGTCGATCCGCAGCTCGTCGGGCAGGTCGGGGGCGTCGGCCCGGGAGGCCCAGGGGTGGAAGACGACCGTGTTCATCTGGGCGGCCCAGACGGCGGCGGCGGGCTCGTCGATCACGAGCTGCGGGTGCACCCGTCCGCTCGGATAGGTCACCGGGACGGACCGCACGTACTCCGGTGCGCCCTTGGGCGGGTTCTTGGAGAAGAACTGCTCGCCCTCGATCCCGGAGGAGAAGCGCTGCAGCGAGACGGGGCGGCCCCCGTTGGCCGCGACGAACGCAGGGCCGACCGCGATCAGATACTCCGCGACCTCTCGCTTCGTGATGCCCGGCTCGGGGAAGAGCACGCGCCCGGGGCTCGAGATCCGCACCTCCCGATCGCCGTCGGGTCCGGGCACGGTGAGGACGACGGCGTCGCTGCTGGGCATCTGCTGAGGCTAGCCCGCGGCACCGTCGGGCGACAGGGGGCCGCCCGGGCGCCTCCGCAGTCGGATGGGGCCCTTGGCGCGCGACGGGTCGACCAGCTGGCCGCCCTGCACGATCTCGATCTCGCCCCGGTCGACGAGGCGGCGCGCGGCCCGGCGGACCGGCTCCATCAGCGGTCGCCACTGCTCTCCGACGACCCGCCGCGCCACTTCCGACGGACACGCCGTCGAGGACGGAGCCCGCGCGAGCAGGACGGTACGGATCTCGTCCTCGAGTCGCGCCTCCTCCGGGCCGACTCCGCGGCGGCGGCAGGCGTCGGAGCAGTAGCGCACCGCCTCCCAGTCGCGCGCCCACTTCGCGCGCCACTCGATCTCGCGGCCGCAGGAGACGCACGTCTTGCTCTCGGGGTGCTGGCTGGAGGTGCGCTGACGGTGGGCCATGTTCTCGAGTCTGCGCGCGAGCAGGAGCGGGGGCGACGGGTTGCGCTGAGGGCGAGCGCGGGGTGCGCGATTCGCAGGAGGGCGTGCGATGTGCAGGACGGCGTGCCATCCGCCGGACAGCGTGCCATGTGCAGGACAGCGTGCCGTGTGCAGGACAGCGTGCCGTGTGCAGGGGATTCGAACGTCATCCGGCCGACGTCGCGGCGGAAATCGATTTCCGGGCAGCATGTCCTGCGAATCGCACGGTCCCCTGCGAATCGCACGGTCCCCTGCAAAACGCGCGGTCCCCCCCGGCGGAGGGAGGAGGGCGGCGTGGTCGGCGGTCGCCGCGTCATACTCCGCAATGGGGCGCCCATTCCTCAGCCGGTGCGTCAGGCTGGAGGGGCCGTGCTGCGGCGCGACGGCGGGGTGCGTCCCGTGCCGCACCCTCGATCGATCAGGAGTCTCCGATGAGCCGTGAGAATCTGGCCGCCACCCCGGCCGGCGTACCGGAGCACCACGCCTTCGCCGGGCTCTCGCCGGAGGAGTTCAAGCTGGCGTTCCGCAACCACGCCGCCGGCGTCGCGTTGATCACCGCCGACCCGGGAACCGGCCCCGTCGCTCTGACCGCGACCTCCGTCTTCTCGGTCAGCGCTGAGCCGCCGCTCTTCGTGTTCTCGCTCTCGTCCGCCTCGTCCAGCTCGCCCGCGATCCAGGCATCCGAGACGCTGGTCGTGCACCTGCTCGGTGCGGAACAGCTCGATCTGGCCCGCCTGGGCTCGACCAGCGGCATCGACCGCTTCGCCGACACGTCGCTCTGGTCGCGGCTGCCCACGGGCGAACCCTTCTTCCCGGGCGCGGCCGCCTGGATCCGCGGCACGGTGATCAACCGCATGGAGGCGGGTTCGTCGACGATCGTCGCCGTGCACGCGCTCGAGGCGCACGTACCCGAGGACTCCGAGTCGACGGCTCCGCTCGTCTACCACAACCGCACCTGGCATCACCTCGGCGAGCACTCCCGCCTGAGCTGAGGTCCGGCCGCGCCGGGGACTCCCGAGCGGAGGCTTCCGCGGGTCAGGCCCGCGGTCCGGTCGCCACCCGCCGGCCCGGTGTGTTCGACCACTGCGACCAGGAGCCCGGGTAGAGGGCCGGAGCGAAGCCGGCGAGGGTGAGCGCGACCGCGTCGAGCGCGGCCGAGACGCCGCTTCCGCAGTACACCCCGACCGGGGCGTCCTCCCCGACACCGAGCGTTTCAAATCCCGCGCGCAGCTCGTCGGCGGGTCGGAACCGCCCCTCAGAGTCCAGCACCGCGGAGGCCGGGGCGTTTCGTGCACCGGGTATGTGGCCCGCCTGGGGATCGTACGGCTCTACCTCGCCGCAATAGCGCTCGGGAGCGCGGGCGTCGAGCAGGACGCCCAACACGGGCAGCGCCGCCGCCTCGTCGATGTCCAGCACCGGGAGACGCCCGTAGGCCAGCTCGACATCGCCGCGCTCGCGGGGGACATCGCCCGCCTCGAGCCTGCGCCCCGAACGGATCCAGCCCGGGAGTGAGCCGTCGAGCAGGCGGACGTCCTCGACCCCCGTCGCCCGCAGCAGCCACCACGCTCGTGCTGCCGCAACGTTCTGGGCGTCGTCGTACACGACGACGGCTCGGCCTCGGCGCATTCCCCATCCGCGAGCCGCCTCCTGCAATGCCTCAATCGGGGGCAGCGGATGGCGCCCCTCCTCCGGCTCGCCGTGGGCGGCCAGCTCGTGGTCGAGGTCGACGTACACCGCACCGGGCAGATGGCCCGCGAGGTACTCGGGGCGGCCGTCCGGCCGGTCGAGCTGCCAGCGTACGTCGAGCACGAGCGGCGGCTCCGGCGAGAGCAGGAGCGCGGCGAGCTGGTCGGGGGTGGTCAGGATGCTCTCGCGGGCGGGTGTTGTCGGAGTCATGTCGTCCTTCCGATCCGCGTCGTCAGCGGAGTACTGCTTCAGGATGCTCGGCCGAGTGCCGGTTCGGTGCGCCCGAGCCATCCGGGACAGCGATGGGCCCGTCCCCCAGATCGGAAGACGGGCCCATCGGCGGCGTTCAGTTCGCCTCGCAGGCCATCCGGTCACCGTCGCGGTCAAGATCCGCGATGTCGCCGTAGTACGGGTAGTAGCGGTCGAACCACTCCTGCGCAGCGGGCTGCGACGAGAAGTCGCTGCAGTTGACTGCGTCCCCAGGGTTGCCCGGCCGACCGGGGCCAGGCGCAGGCGCCGGCGCAGGCTGGTTGCTCTGCCAGAGCGCGCGGCCCTGGGACGAGTAGATCACCAGGTTGCCGTCGTTCTGCATCACCATGCGCGAGCCCGGGTTGTTCCCCGTGCCCGACTGCCAGAGCGCACGACCGGAGGGCGAGTAGATCACGGCGTTGCCGTCGGCCTGCATCTCGAGGCGGTTGCCACCGCCAGAGGTGCCCGCGGTCCACCGGACACCGCCGTTGGAGTAGACGACGAAGTTGCCGTCGCCCTGCATGGCCGCTTCGCTCCGACCATCGGAGGAGCGCAGCCGCTGGTCGGCGGTCAGGCGGTTGCCGCCGTAGAGGGTGTCACTGAAGGTGGGGGCGGGCGGAGCCGGCGGCGAGTAGCTGGACCACAGCGCTCGACCCGACGCCGAGTAGATCACCAGGTTGCCGTCGTTCTGCATGACCATCCGCGCTCCGCCGTTGCCCGAGGTACCCGACTGCCACACGGCGCGACCAGACGCGGAGTAGACCACGGCGTTGCCGTCGGTCTGCATCACCAGGCGCACACCCTGGCCCTGGGTGCCCGCGGTCCAGCGCACGGACCCGCCGGAGTAGACGACGACATTGCCGTCGGTCTGCATCGCGGCGCGCGATCCGCCGTCGTTGGAGGTGAGCTGCTGTCCGCGCTGGAGTTCGGCTCCGCCGGCGAGGACGTCGCGGATGACCGGTGCCGGCGGCGTGACGCTCGACCAGACCGGGCGGCCCGAGGCGGCGTAGATCACGAGGTTGCCGTCGTTCTGCATCACCATGCGCGCGCCGGATTCACCCGACGTGCCGGACTGCCAGCGGGCTCCTCCGCTGGGCGAGTAGATAACCGCGTTGCCGTCGGTCTGCATCTCGAGCCGGTTGCCGCTGCCGGAAGTGCCCGAGCTCCAGCGCGGGGAGCCGTCGGTGTAGACGACGAAGTTCCCGTCCCGCTGCATCGAGGCGCGCGAGCGTCCGTCGCTCGAGGTGAGCTGCTGCTCCGACCGCAGCGCCTGCCCGCTGACCAGCGTGTCCTGCACTGCCGGACGGGTATCGCGCGAGCTCCACGCGATGCTCGAGTCGGTCCGGTGGACCACGAGCCGGCCGTCGCCGTCGAGCAGGAGGGTGGCTCCGGGGTTGCCGTCGGTCCCCGTGCTCCAGACCGGCGCGCCCGAGTCGGCGGAGAGGACGACGTTGCCGTCGTCCTGCACGCGGAGAATCGATCCGATCCCCTGGGTGAGCGTGCTCCAGACGGGACGGCGCGCCGCGTCGTAGATCACCGCGTTGCCGTCGTACTGCATCTCGAAGGTGAAGGCGCCGTTCGAGGAGGCGAGGCTCTCGCCGGGGAGCAGGTACTCGCCGGGGACCAGGGCGTTGTAGTAGGTCTGCGCACCACTCAGAGTCGAGCCGTCCGACGCAGCAGCGGGTCGGGAGGACGAGCCCGGCTCGAAGGCCGAGGAGGCCGAGGACGCCGAGGAGGCCGAGGACGCCGTGGCGGCGGGCAGCGCTGTCGCGAGAGGCGCGACGACCGTCGCTCCCCCGGACGCGAGAAGGCAGGTAAGAGTGATCGCCGCAAGGCGGCGGGAGGGTGGCAGCGGCACAGGTGACCCTTTCGAGGTGGGGAGTGAGCGGCTCCGCCGGCGGGCGAGCATCCGTCGGAGGATCGCACGCCCTGAGCCGGCCGTCCATCCCCGGTGGGCGGAACTACTCACCGGCGCCTGCGGCACCGAGAGCTACTCGGAACCTCCTAAAATCGGAGCCATGTCGAAAGTGTTGAGCAGTCTGCCCGTGGGCGAGCGTGTCGGAATCGCATTCTCGGGAGGCCTCGACACATCCGTCGCCGTCGCCTGGATGCGCGAAAAGGGCGCGGTGCCCTGCACTTACACGGCCGACATCGGCCAGTACGACGAGCCCGATATCGAGAGCGTCCCCTCGCGCGCGGCGCAGTACGGCGCCGAGATCTCGCGCCTCGTCGACGCGAAGAGCGCCCTGGTGGAGGAGGGACTCGTCGCGCTGCAGTGCGGCGCCTTCCACATCCGCTCGGGCGGGAAGACCTACTTCAACACCACTCCCCTGGGCCGAGCCGTGACCGGCACCCTCCTCGTCCGCGCGATGCGCGAGGACGGCGTCGACATCTGGGGCGACGGCTCGACCTACAAGGGGAACGACATCGAGCGGTTCTACCGCTACGGCCTGCTCGCCAATCCGCGCCTGCGCATCTACAAGCCGTGGCTGGACGTGCAGTTCGTCAACGAGCTCGGCGGCCGCACCGAGATGTCGGAGTGGCTCGTCGCGCGCGGCTTCCCCTACCGCGACGCTACCGAGAAGGCCTACTCGACCGATGCGAACATCTGGGGCGCCACCCACGAGGCCAAGCGCCTCGAGGAGCTCTCCAGCGGCCTTGAGCTGGTCGAGCCGATCATGGGAGTCGCGTCCTGGCGCGACGAGGTCGAGATCGCCTCCGAGGTCGTCTCGGTGCGCTTCGAGGCCGGCCGCCCGGTGGCACTGAACGGCGTCGAGTTCTCGGATGCGGTCGCGCTGGTACTGGAGGCGAACGCGATCGGCGGGCGCCACGGCCTGGGCGTCTCGGACCAGATCGAGAACCGCATCATCGAGGCGAAGAGCCGCGGCATCTACGAGGCCCCGGGCATGGCCCTGCTCCACATCGCCTACGAGCGCCTGCTCAACGCGATCCACAACGAGGACACGGTGGCCCAGTACCACTCCGAGGGCCGTCGCCTGGGCCGCCTGATGTATGAGGGGCGCTGGCTCGACCCGCAGTCGCTGATGCTGCGCGAGTCGATTCAGCGCTGGGTCGGCTCGGCCGTGTCCGGCGAGGTCACTCTGCGACTGCGCCGCGGCGACGACTACACGATTCTCGACACCACCGGAGCGGCGCTGAGCTACCACCCCGACAAGCTCTCGATGGAGCGCGTGGGCGACGCCGCCTTCGGCCCGGAGGACCGCATCGGCCAGCTCACGATGCGCAACCTCGACATCGCCGACTCCCGCTCGCGGCTCGAGCAGTACGCGGCGGCCGGCCTGGTCGGCGGCGCGACCGCCGAACTTGTCGGCGAGCTCGAGATCGGCGAGGCCGACGCGATCACCGCGGGCGGTGGCTCGGCGGCCGCCGACGCACTCGGGCGAGCGACCGATCTGGCCTCGGAGGGTGCGGCGTTCGACGCCGGCACCGACTGAGGCCGCGGCTCAGGAGACGACGGAACCCGGGGTAGACGACCGCACCAGAGCGAGCGCGGCGTCGACGGTCTCGAGGGACGGCACCGGATCGACGCGGGCCAGAACCAGCGCCGCCACCAGCAGCGAGACCAGGACCTCGGCCTGCCCGGCGGCCCACTCGGGGCTGTCGGGCCAGCGGGCCAGCGCTCCCGCCCGCAGCGCACCGACCAGCTCAGCGCGGTAGTCCGCGATCACCTCGCGCACGGCGTCGTCGCGGGCGATCGGCGCAGCCGCGGCGTTGAGCAGGAGGCAGCCGCTGCGGGCCGAGAGTGTCCGGGAATCGGCGAGCGCCACCCGAAGCCCAGCGAAGTAGTCCGCGAGCGCCGTCGGTGACACTCCGGCGGGATCGACGAGGGGCGCCAGCCGCGGCCGGACGATCTCGTCGAGGTAGCTCTGCACCGCTGCGTCGAAGAGTCCGCGCTTGCTGCCGAAGGCGTGGTAGAGGCTGGAGCGGCGCAGTCCGGTCGCGAACTCCAGGTCCGGGAGCGACGCCTGTTCGAAGCCGTTCTCCCAGAACACGGCGCGGGCGGCGCGGACGACCTGCACGGTGTCGAAGCCCTGCGTGCGACCCACGGCGCCTCCTCCTGACCGGTGACGGATGCGGGACCGCACTGGCGCGGGCCACGCGCTCAGTATATTGTGGACCGGTCGATACACAAACGGCCCGGAACCCTTCGTGCCGCTGACATCTGCTGGAGGCTCCCGTGATCGTTCTCGGACTGGTGCTCGCCGCTCTCGCCGCGGTGCTGCACGTCTACATCTTCGTGCTCGAGTCGGTCCTCTGGAGGACCCCGCGCGCGCGCTCGACATTCGGCACGACCGCGAGCGAGGCGGAAGCGACGAAGGAGATGGCCTACAACCAGGGCTTCTACAACCTCTTCCTCGCGATCGTCACCGTGGTCGGCATCGTCGCCGTCGCGACCGGAGCTGTCGCCGTCGGCGCCGCGCTCGTGTTCGCGGGCACCGGGTCGATGGTTGCCGCGGCGCTCGTCCTCCTCCTCTCCGCCCCGACCAACCGCCGTGCCGCACTGACCCAGATGACTCCGGGTCTGCTCGCGGTGATCGCGCTCGCCGTCGGCCTCGCCCTCTGACCTGCTCCGCTCCACCACCACGAAAGGCGCCATGACCTCCGTCACCAGCACCCAGATCCAGCTCGTCCGCCGTCCCGACGGGTGGCCCGTCGCCGAGGACTTCCGCACCGCGAGCGTCGAGTACGGCGACCCGGCCGCGGGCGAGGTCCGCGTCGAGAACGCTTTCCTCTCCGTCGACCCCTACATGCGCGGCCGGATGAACGACGTGAAGAGCTACACCCCGCCCTTCGCCCTCGGCGAGACCATGACCGGCGGCGCCATCGGCCGGGTCACCGTCTCCGACGATCCGGCCTTCCCGGTCGGTAGTGCGGTCCTCCATCAGCTCGGCTGGCGCGACATCGCCCAGGCGGAGTCGTCGCAGTTCCGCGTCGTCCCCGAGATCCCGGGGGTCCCGCTCTCGCTGCGCCTCGGCGTCCTCGGCATGACCGGGCTCACCGCCTACGTCGGGCTCACTGCGATCGCCGGCATGAAGGAGGGCGATACCGTCTTCGTGTCGGGAGCCGCGGGGGCCGTGGGCTCGGCCGCCGGCCAGATCGCGCGGCTACTCGGCGCGACGAGGGTCATCGGATCCGCGGGCTCGGCGGAGAAGGTCGCGCTGCTGACGACGAAGTACGGCTACGACGCCGCCTTCGACTATCACTCCGGTCCCGTGCGCGAGCAGTTGGCCGAGGCGGCGCCCGACGGCATCGACGTCTACTTCGACAATGTTGGTGGCGACCACCTCGAGGCGGCGCTCGATGCCTTCCGCGACGGCGGGCGGGCGGCGCTCTGCGGAGCGATCGCCGGCTACAACAGCACCGGAAAGACCGCCGGACCCGACAACATGGCGAACATCATCACCCGCGGGCTCACGCTGCGCGGCTTCACCCTCTCGGGCTACCTCGACCACGCGCCGGCGTTCGATCGGCTGATGTCCGGCTGGCTCGCCGAGGGCAGAATCGCCTACGACGAGACCGTCGTCGAGGGCATCGACCACGCGGTGGACGCGTTCCTCTCGATGATGCACGGCGGCAACACCGGCAAAATGATCGTCCGCCTCTAGCCGGGCGCGGCGGGCGGGCCTCCTCTCCGGGTCGCCCCGCCCACCGCCATGTTCTCGAAGCGAGACCAAGGACCCGTGTCCAATCGCTCCGGACGGTGCCAGACTGCCGGGATGAGCACGTTCTCGCCGCGCCTCGCCGCCCGGGCGCTGACGGCAGCAGCACTCGTCCTCCTGCTCGGCGGCTGCGCGGGCGGCAACGGGCCGTCCACGGTGCGGACGCCGCTGCCCACGCCGACCGTCAGCGCGACTGCGACCGCACCGCCGGTCCCGATGCCGACCGTGACCGAGACGGTGACCGCGACTCCTCAGGCAGCGGTGACTCCGGCTCGCGAGCCCTCGACGTCTCGCTGTACCGGCTCCGACCTGACGATGGAGTACCGCCCGGATCCCGGCGCGTCCGGCGCCGGCAGCAGCGCCTTCGACCTGGTGCTCACCAATGTCTCCTCGAGCGCCTGCACCCTGGCCGGTATCCCGGGCGTGTACGCGATCGACGCGAGTGGCGCCCGGATCAGCGCGGTCGCCGACGCCTCCGGCCCGAACCCGCCGGGTCTGATCGAGGTCGCGTCGGGCGCCCGGGCGGACGTGCGGGTCGCCTGGCACTCGCCCGGCGCGTACGGCTGCACCGTCGGCACCTCCGCCGCCCTGGTCGCCGAGGTCCTCGACGCCGAGGACGGCGCGGTCCGCGCTCCCGCCGAGCTTGAGGTCTGCACCGATGGGACCGTGATGATGGACGCCTCTGCCTACAGGATGCTCTGAGCGCGACCCCTTGACCGGAACCTGTCGACCCGCGAGCCTCGCACTACACGTCCCCACCCCTCCCGGAGGTCACCATGAAGGTCGGCTCGCTCATTCTCCGTCTCGCCGTCGGCGGGCTCTTCGTCGGACACGGCTTGCAGAAGCTGCGAGGCTCGTTCGACGGCCCGGGCCTGGACGGCACCGAGCAGATGATGTCGAGCCTGGAGCTGCACCCGGCTCGGCGGAACGCGGTCGCCGCGGCGGTGACCGAGACGGCTGGCGGCGCGGCGCTGGCGCTGGGTGCCGCGACTCCGCTCGCCGCTGCCGGCCTGATCGCGACGATGGTCACCGCTGTGCGGAAGGTGCACTGGAGCAACGGACTCTGGAACACGGGCGGCGGCTGGGAGTACAACGGCGTCCTGGTGGCGGCGACGGCCGCGATCGTCGCGGACGGACCCGGCGCGCTCTCCTTCGACAATCTGATCGGCAAGAAGACGTGGGGTGCGGGGTGGGCGCTCTTCGCGCTCGTCGGCGGTGCCGCTGCGTCGACCGCGCTGATCGAAGCCGGTCGTCGCGCCGCCCCGGTCGCGGCGGCGGCCTCCTCTGAGTCCGAGGACGGATCCGGCGAGAGCTCCTCCTAGCCGCACCGCGCGCTCCCCGGGGAGCGACCGGGTCGCCGCATTCGAGCTGGGCGGCGCCCACGACAGTGCCGGGCACGAGGCGGAGTACGAACGGGTGCTGCCCGCTGGCCTGGATGACGAGCGACAGGCACGGCTGAGGATCCAGTCCGCCTCCACCCTCCGAAACCTCGGCCGCTACCCCGCACCGACACTAAGCGGTAGCGCGCAGCGCGTCAGCCTTCGAGCAGGATCGCGTCGATCTGGCTCATCGCCTGGCGCAGCCCCTCCTCCATGCCCATCTCGATCATCTGCTCGAGCTGCTCGACCGACTCGAAACGGCTGCTGAGGATCATCCGCGTCCGCCCCGGCGCGACCTCGTCGAGGACGACGGTCGCACGGGTCACGCCCATCGCGTCGACCGGATCGCCCCGCTCGTCGGCAAAGCCGTCCTCGAAGTCGAACCGGCTCGGCTCCTCAACGCGGGTCACCCGCCACCAGCCGCGCGCCTGCTCGCCGTCCGGGCCCGTCATGACGTAAGCGCTGCGTCCGCCCTCGACGGGCTCGTGCCGCTCGAACGTCGCGGGCCAGGTCGGTGGCCCCCACCAGCGCTCAAGCCGGCGCGGGTCGGTCCAGAGGAGCCAGACGCGCTCGATACCCGCGTCGAACTCGGCGGTGACGGTCAGGGTCAGTTCCTCGATGTCCTTGATGGACTGCAGCACGGTCATGTGCGTCTCCTTCTAGCACGTCCCGCGAGCCGGTCGGCTCCCGGGTGGTCACTCCTCAGTGAGGAGGTCCGACATGCGGTCGACCCTCCCCCGCCACAGCTGCTCGTAGGCGTCGAGCAGGCGCGACACCCGCCGCACCGTGGCGACCTCGCCCTGCACCAACTGCTCCCGACCACTGCGGCGCTTGCGTACGAGAGCCGCCCGCTCGAGGACGGCCACATGCTTTTGCACCGCCGCGAACGACATGTCGTATCGGGCCGCCAGCGCCGAGACGGACTGCTCACCGACGAGCACTCGGGCGACGATGTCGCGCCGGGTGCCATCGGCCAGCGCCCGAAAGAGCAGATCGACCTCGGGGTCCGCTTGTACAACCATATGGTTGCACGATAGACGTGGGCGCCGTACGGCGCAAGAGCGCTGTCGCACCTACCCGGCGCCCGTCAGCTCAGCGCGGATCAGTTCAGGCGCTCGCCGCGGCAGGTGCTCGCCGCGTCGAGAGCCTCGGCGGCGCCGTCCAGAACCCACTCCGGTAGGGCGCGCGTCGCGAACAAAGCAGCATAGAGCTGGGCCATCGAATTGTCGGGGTCGAGCCGCAGGGCCTCGTTGAGGTGGAGCGCAGCGAGGCTCGACACTCCGCGCGCCCACCAGCACCACGCGAGCACCGTGAGCACCGGCGACCGCGCTCCCTCGGGGGCGAGTGCTGCCGCCCGAGCCAGAAGCCGGGTCGCCTGAGTCAGCCGTCCGCGCTCCGGAGCCCGACCGGTCCCGAGGAGCAGCGCCGACATCTCCTGGTCGTGGTCGTCGCCCGGTCCGGCCAGGAACTCCCGTGCGGCGAGAGAGGACACGCTCTCCCCGGTCTGCGCGCTGAGGGCTTCGAGCCGCTCCTGGCGGTGCGCCTGCATCGCGCCCACCTCGGCGGTGCGAGCGATCTGCATCGTGACCTGGTCCCGCAGCGGCGGAAATTGCAGCATCCGGACGACCAGCCCCTCGCGGCGCACGTCGGGCGGCCCGGTGAGCCAGCGCTCGACGAGCGCCACCGTGTCGCCGAGCAGGGGCGGCCTCCCGAGCACCTCCCCGACGAGCGCGCGATCGGCCTCCGCGACGGCGGGAAGCGCGGAGAGCGCAGCGAGATCGAGCGGCTCGTCAACGACCGCCCGAGCGAAGACCCCCGTCTCGCTCCGCTCGATCTCGAGGAGCGGCCGCGGCTGTCGGCACTCCTCGGGCTCGGTGTAGCGCCCCCAGCCGTCGCCCGCCACGCAGGCCACCGCGACGATGCCGAGCCGGGTGCGCCCGAGACGCCGCAGCACCGCCCGCCCGAGGTCGAGCTGCGGGATGCCCCGCTTCTCGGCGTACCCCGCGGAGGTGTAGACCACCACCAGCACCGCGGTCGCGCGCGGCATGGTCTCCATCAGTCGAGCGCAGCCGCGCGCCAGAGCCTCGACCTCGGCGCGGCGCAATCGCTCCGGGAGGGGGAGGCGGAAGCCGCCGCCGGCGCGCGTCCCGAGGAATGGCACCACGACTACCGACTCCTCCGGACGGATGCCGATGATGGAGGGGACGGCGGCGAGGAGATCCTGGATCTCGCTCGCCCGAACGATCTCGGGGTCGCGGCGGCGGGACGAAGGAGTGGAGGTGCGCTGAGGTGATGTCATGACCGACACCCTGCTCGCCTCGCCGCGAGCGCAGGGGCAGCACAGCCGGATCCGTGGAGAGTCGCGGCGAAGCGATGCCTGTGGAGGAAGGCCTGCGCCCGCCGCCGCTCTCACACCACCGCGGGAGCCGCTCGCAGCACCTTCGCCATCGGCCGCCCCCGGGCGATCTCGTCGATCAGCTTGTCGAGGTATCGGATCCGCTGCATCAACGGGTCCTCGATCGTCTCAACACGCACTCCGCAGACCACGCCCGTGATCGCCGACGCGTGCGGATGCAGGCGCGCCGCCGCGAAGAACTCCTCGAACGTCGTCCTGGCCTCGAGGTGCTGCCGCAGCTGCGCGTCCGTGAAGCCCGTGAGCCAGCGCACTGCCTCATCGACCTCGTCCCGGGTACGACCCTTGCGTTCCGCCTTCGCGACGTAGAGGGGGTGCACGTCCGCGAACGCCACCGAGAAGATCCTGCTCATGGCCGGGAAGCGTACTCGCCCGCCGCCCGGCGCGGCAGAGGCGCCCGCCCCGCTATCCTCCCCAGTGGCCCTCGCGCCTCCACTCCACTCCGAAGCCGACAGAGAGAACCACCGTGAGCCTCCTGCGCACCAAGTCCGTCGAGCAGTCGATCGCCGACACCGACGAGCCCGAGTACAAGCTCAAGAAGTCGCTGTCCGCGCTCGACCTCACGGTCTTCGGCGTCGGAGTCGTCATCGGCGCCGGCATCTTCACCCTCACGGGTCGCGCCGCGCACGACATCGCCGGCCCCGCGATCGTCCTCAGCTTCGTCGTCGCCGCCTTCGCCTGCGCCCTCGCGGCCATGTGCTACGCCGAGTTCGCCTCGACGGTGCCCGTCTCGGGGTCGGCCTACACGTTCTCCTACGCCTCGCTCGGCGAGCTCTTCGCCTGGATCATCGGCTGGGACCTGATCCTCGAGCTCTTCCTCGGCGCGAGCGTGGTCGCGCAGGGCTGGAGCACCTACCTCAGCTCCCTCCTGGAGCAGCTGGGCGTCTCCCTGCCACCCGCGCTCGCCAACGGCGGAGTGGTCGATGTGCCCGCGATCCTCCTGGTGCTGGTGCTCGGCGCACTGATGACTCTCGGCATCAAGGAGTCGCTGCGCGTCAACCTGGTGCTCGTGGCGATCAAACTCTTCATCGTTCTGTTCGTCATCGTCGCGGGTCTGCAGTTCGTCACCATGGACAATTACTCGCCGTTCGTTCCCGCGGCCGAGCCCTCGCAGTCCGCCTCCGGCCTCACCCAGCCCCTGCTGCAGTTCCTCTCGGGCATCGAGCCCGCGACCTTCGGAGTCGGCGGCATCATCGCGGGCGCCTCCCTCGTCTTCTTCGCCTACATCGGCTTCGACGTCGTCGCGACCACAGCGGAGGAGACCCGCCGCCCGCAGCGAGACCTGCCCATCGGCATCATCGCGTCGCTCATCATCTGCACCGTGCTCTACTGCGCTGTCGCCCTCGTGGTGACCGGGATGGTGCCCTACCGCGAGCTGGACCCCTCCGCTGCGCTCGCCAATGCCTTCGCCTACCACGGGCAGGCCTGGATGGCGACGGTCATCTCCGCCGGTGCCGTCGCCGGCCTGACCACTGTGGTGCTGACGCTGCTGATCGGTGCGACCCGCATCATCTTCGCGATGGCCCGCGACGGACTGCTCCCCCGGCGTCTCGCCGCGGTCCACCCGCGCCTGCGCACGCCGTGGTTCACCTCCGTGGTGGTGACCGTCGTGGTCGCCCTGCTCGCCGGCCTCACCCCGATCGGCGTGCTCGAGGAGATGGTCAACATCGGCACGCTCTCGGCGTTCGTGCTGGTCTCGGTCGGTGTCGTCGTCCTCCGCCGCAAGCGTCCTGACCTGAAGCGGGGCTTCCGGGTGCCGCTGAACCCGTGGCTCCCGCTCTTGTCGGCGCTGATCTGCACCTACCTGATGCTCAACCTCTCGATCGAGACCTGGCTGCGCTTCCTGATCTGGCTGGCCGTCGGCTTCGGGATCTACTTCACGTACTCGCGCAGCCACGCGAAAATCGGGCGGTAGCACTCAGTCGGCCAGGCCCACCTTGGGCCTGGCCCACGAGCGCCCACGGGTGTCCTTGAGGATGTCGTACTCGACCTCGACGTGCGGTTCGATGGCGCTGTACTTATCGTTCGGGGCGCCGATAACGAGCTGGAAGCCGAGTCCCCGCCACGCACCGATCGCGCGCGCGGTGAAGTGGGCGTCCGCCTTGATCAGTGCCTCGTCCAGGAAGACCGGGGCGTAGCGGGGGCGGTCGGCGCCCGCGTCCCCGAGCTGGTAGCGCAACGCTGCTCCGACGATGAACGCGATCAGCTCCTGCGACTCACCACCGGACTTCTCGCCGATGTGGTCGTAGAGCGCGACGTGCGCGCGGGTGAGGGCATCGACGCGCTCGGCGCTGACGCGGACGTGATTGCGCACGTCGACGAGGTCGCCGAAGTCGGGCGCGGTGCGCCGCAGCCGCTGAATGAGCCGCGACATGCGTCGGTAGACCTGCTCCCGCTCCTCCTCCGTCGCCACGGCCTGAATCTGCGCGCGCACCTCGCGAAGTTCGCGCCGGAAGCGGCGGCGCACCTCCGACTGGTTCTCGCGGGTGGTGATCTGGAGGCGGTGCCCGTCGTCGTAGAACGGCAGATCCTGCATGATCACGTTGATCGGCTCGATGCGCTCGCGGATCTCTCTGAGGGAGCGGCCAAGCGTGGAGTCGAAGCTGGTCAGGTCGTTGCCGGAGAGGGTGAGGAGGCTGTCGCGCCACTCGGACTCGAGCCGGTGCAGACCGCTGGTCTCGAGCGCGTCGAGCAGGCGCTCGAAGTCGCCCGCGGAGGCCTCGGGATCGACGATCAGATTCGGGTTCGGCCAGCGGTCGAGGAAGCCGGCCATGATCCGGCCGACGCTCTCCCGCTGCTGCTCGTGCGCCTGCGCGGCGGAGCGGCGGTCCTCCTCTAGCCGCTGCGCCGCCGAGGCGAGCGCGGCGTCGAAGCGGACCAGCACGTCCGAGGCGCTGCCGGACGCGGCGGCCTCGGTCAGTGTAAAGCGGGCGTCGAGGAAAGCGCGCTCGTCGTCGTGCAGCTCGCGTCCGGCCCGCTCCGCAGCGTCGAGGGTTGCCTGACTCGCGTCGACGTCGTCGACCACCACGGCCCACTCCGCCTCGATCCGCTCGCGCTCCACGCTCGCCCGGGCGATCTCCTGTCGCAGCCGCTCCGTCCGCTCCCGGAGTTCGGCGATCTGCTCCTGCAGTCGCGCCAGCTCGGGGTTCGCCTCCGCCACCTCCCCGAGAACCGCGGTCCAGCGCTCCTGCTCCGCGACGAGCGAATCGACGTCGACCTGGTCCCACGAGACGCGGGTGATGCGGGCGAAACGGGTGAGACGGTCCTCGATCGCATCGAGCGCCTCCTCCGCGACTCGGGACGCCGCTGTTGCCGCCGTGCTGCGAGCCCGCGCCGTCTCGACGAGTGCGCTCAGCTCGCGCAGCCTCCGCGCATTCGAGAAGCCCAGGACGCTCGCCGCGCCGTGGCCGCCGTGCGCACCGCGCTGGCCCTGCGAGAGCTGACCGGAGAGAGTGAGCGCCAGATGGTGCCGCCCCAGCTCGTCCGCGTGGTCAACGCAGACGAAGCCGAAGCGGTCCTCGAGGCGGTCCTGCAGCCAGCCGGTGAAGGGCGTGGAGCGGTAGTCGAGACGACCGGGCAGCGTCGATGAGTCGAGGCCGCGCACCTCCTCAAGGCCGGTCTGCACGCCCTCGTAGCGGAGGCGGACCGGGAGCCGCACCGCATCGATCGCGGTGCGGAAGCGACCCAGGTGGGCGACGTCGAGCAGGAGCGTCGTCGCGAAGCCGCCGAGGGCAAGGCTGAACGCCTCTCGCCACGGCTCGAACTCGCTCCGTACCTCGACGAGCTCTCCCACGTAGGGCAGGTCCTCGGCCGAGAGGCCCGCTGCACGGGCGATCACCTCGCGCGCCTCGTGCAGCGGTCTCGGAATGCTGTCGTGATGCTGCGAGGCAGCGCGCTCCTCCGCCTCGAGCTCGGCGAGTTCGCGGGCGGCCGCCGTGCGCTGCGTCATCGCCTCCGAGTACGTCGCGCGGGCGTCGCGCTTCGCCTCGGCCGCGCCCGCGGCGTCGGAGGCGCGCGCGAGGACACCCTCGAAAGCCTCGCGGGTGGTCTCCTCACCCAGCGCACGCAGATCCTCGTCGAGCCGAACCCTGCTGTCGCGCACCGTCTCGAGCCGCCGCTGCACCTCGCGGAGTTCGCGCTGCGCCGTCTCGAGCCGATCGCCGCCGGAGGCCCGTAGCACCTCGGCCAGAGCGTCCCGCTCCGACTCCGCTGCCCCGGCCAGGGCATGCTTCTCGCGCAGCACCGCGTCGACGAAGCGCGTGCGCTCGCGCAGTTCGGCCTCGACATCGCGGAGGAGGCCGAGGCGCTTCTCCGCCCGCCACACGGCGGCCGGCGAGCCCGGGGCGTCGAGGTCGCCCAGGGCGTCGATCAGCCGCACGCGCTCGGCCGAGGCGGCGATGCGCAGGCGCAGGCCCCGCAGCGGCTCGAGTGCGGCGACCTGCTGGCGCGCGGTGAGCATCCGCTGCCGGGTGCCCTCGAGCTCGTCGAAATGGGCCACGACCGCGTCGGCCGAGGCGAGGGTCTCGGGCTCTTCGAGCACGAGCCGCTTGTAAAGGTCGTCGACCGTGGTGATCTGCTGCCCGGCCTGGATGCGCGCGAGCAGGCTCATTGCCTTCGACCCGGCGCCGGCGGCTCCGATGCCGAGCACCGCGTGCAGGCGGGCCGAGAACTCCCGGTCGGTAGCGAGCGGATCCAGGCCCGCCGCACGCAGCGACGCATCGGAGAAGCGGTGCGCCGCCGCGCCGTCGAGTGCGGCGAGGTCGACCGGGCCCTCAGCGCTCGCGCGGACGCGCACGGTCTCCTCGAGCACGCGCGCAGCGGCCGGGACGTACCAGGCCCGGACCGCGCTGAAGTGCGAGCCGTCGTGGTCGACCCAGGTCATCGCGACCGCGGTCCAGGTGTCGGTGCCGTCCCCGCGCAGGACGCGCATCCTCGTGCCCTCCTCCGTCCGCGACTCATCGAGCTTGCCGCGGGCGTAGGAGAGGATGTTCCGCTGGTCCTCACCGCGCGGTCGCCCCGTCACTCCGCCGTTGGAGGCGCCATTGAACGGCGTGGTGTGCGGCATCATCAACGCGATGTAGGCGTCCATCAGGGTCGACTTGCCGGAGCCGGAGCCGCCGCAGAGCAGGGTGGCGCCGGGCGAGAAGCGGACTCGGTGGGCGCCGTCGTAGCCGCCCCAATTGACCAGCTGCAGGTCCTCGGCGAGCCACTGCTGTCCGCGGGAGGCGGCGGGGATGAGGCCGAAGAGGGTGTCGAGCATGGTCATCGGGGGTCGTCCTCCGGGTCGGGGGTGTCAGCGTCGGGGGTGTCAGCGTCGACGGGATCATCCTCGCCGGGCTCGTCCTCGACGGGCTCCGGATCGCCGGAGTCCGCCTCCTCGGCGAGCGCCGTGTCGCTCCGCCCCTCCTGGGTCGCCTCATCACTCCGGCGCCCGCGCAGCCAGTCGCTCAGCTCCCGCAGCTTCGGCGCGCTCAGCACGATCTCCACGATCGGGCTGATCCGGTACCGCCCCGCCGACTCCTCCTCGACGATGCCGTCCCGGCCCAGCCGCTCCAGCGCTTTGCGGACCATCCGCTGCCGACGCGCGGTGTCGCGCTCGGCGTCCGCGAAGTAGCTGAGCACCGTCTGCTCGACCTCCTCAACGTCCACCCGCGCCGACGGCTCGCCGGCCGCCGACTCCCGCTGGTACACGGTGCGCAGGTGCACCAGAACCAGCGTCTCGGCGCGGGTGTAGGGGAGATCGCGCAGCAGCACCGGCATCTCGACCTCGTCGGAGCGCACCTGCTGCTTGTAGGCGACTCCGCGCTCGTGGTCGACGATCAGCCGCACGAACAGGTCGTTGAGCCGCGACTCGATCAGTTGCCGATGCTCCTGGAGCACGGCCCACTGCTCCCGGTGCCGGTCGGCGAGGAGGAAACGGCGTTGCAGCACGTGCACGAGCACGCGGCGGACCTCGGTGTCGAGGACGCCGCGGTCGCCGGGGAAGAGCTCGTCGGGGTCCTCCTCCATCGACACGGGCGCGATGAACGGATCGACGGCGGGCTCGTCGGCTGCCACGGGGTCAGTCATCGTCGGTCTCCTTCTCGGTGCGGGCGGTCACGGATCCGAAGGCGAAGCGGCGGGTGGTCCCGTCAGGTCTGCGGGCGCTCACGACGGAGTAGCCCTCGCCGTCGACGAGGCCCGTGCGGTGCGCGATCTCGAGCAGACCGAGCAGGTCGACGGGCCGTCGCGTCTCCTCCGGAGCCGCGCTGAACGCGTCCCCCAGGTCGAACTCGTCGCCGAGCTGCGCGACGTAGGCCTCCAGCTCGGCGTAGCGAGGGCCGCCCCAGGCACGACTGTCGTCGCCGATGAACTCCGCCGCATCGTCCTCGGCCAGCGGAGCCGGTCCCCCGGCCGGTCGCACGTCCCCCAGCGTCTGCCGCAGGTGACCGATCCCGGCGACCGGCAGGTGCACCAGCGGTGCGACCGGCGCATCCGGGGAGACTCCGCCGGTCCACTCCTGCAGCCCCGCCATCACCTCGCGTAGCAGCTCGTCCACCTGGCGGTCGCGGGCCGGATCGTGGGTGCGGACCTGGCCCGTGATGACATGGGAGGCGCGGCGCTGCGCGGTCAGCACCTCCTGGACGCCCAACTCCACCCGGCGGCCGATCGCGCTGAGCTCCGCCCGCTGAGCCGGATCCATCAGGCGAGAGAACGGCTGCACGAGCACCGTGTGCAGCTGATCGGCCAGCGCGTCGATCCGCTCGGCGTCGCCGAGAAGCCGGAGCGCTCCAGCGAACGCCCGGCCCTCGCTGGTGGCCTGCATCACGTGCTGCCCGCGCTCCAGATACTCCCGCAGCACGTCCCCGGTGGGCCGGACGTCACGGCGCAGGTCGGCGACCACGTCGCGCTGCATCGCCTTGATCGACTCGGCCACCCTCGCGAAGTCGGCCGGTAGCTCGCGCGCGAGGTGGACCACATTCTCGGCCTCCTCGAGCAGCTGCTCGTCATCGATCGGCTCGAGACCGGCGCCCTCCTCCAGGGCCCCGATCTCGGCGTCGAGGCGCGCCCGCTCCTCGCGCAGCCGCGCCAACCGGGCCTGCGGGTCGGGCTCGACGTCCGCGGCCAGGCGCTCGACCGCCTCCAGGAGCGTGCGCACCCGCGAGTTCGAGACCCGCGTACGGCCGCCGCCGGTGCGTCCGGTGATCTCGAGCGCGCTGACGGCGTGCGCGCTGAGGCGGTAGACCTCCGCCTCCCCGTCGATCTGTGGGACGAGCCAGCCGACGCGGACCCAGTAGCGGCAGAGCTCGCGCGCCGTGCCGCTCGGCAGCGCCCGCTCCCCCTCGTCGTAGCCGGCCGAGCGCAGCTCCTCCAGCAGCTCGCCGACCTCGGCGTGCGCGTCCGCCACGGCGACGACGTGCCGGTCGACCGTGAACACGAGCGAGAGGGCGGCGACGACGAACGGCGCGTACCGGCCGTGCAGGAGATCGAGGGTCGGCGTCCGGAAGGCGCCGAGGGAGCGCAGGTAGGCGGCCTCGGCACGGGAGTTCGACATCGCCCTCCAGGATAGGCGGCGGGCCGGAGGTGTGCGGACGATCGCGGCGGACGCGCCTCCCGCTTGCACCGACCGCCTGGCCGAGGTATGCCTCTTCGTCATGTTCTCGTCGCTACTGTCACTGTCGCTCGAACCGAGGTCGGATCCGCTGCGCTCGGCCGGCCCGTCCTGCCCTGGATCGACCACGGAGTTCCCGGATGTCGCTACACACTGAGAACGAGACCGCGCTGTGGATCGAGTCCTGCACGGATGAAGAATTCGTTCGCGTGTGCACTATCGCGCACTTCCTGCTCTACCACGGCCCGCACACCGCCTCGGGTCGGTCGATGTCGTATGCCCAAGCGGGCGCCATTGCCGCCGTCTCCATTCACGAACGTGCCCCGAGAAAGCTCAAGCGACATCGGAGGGACTTCACGCATGCTCTTCCCGACCGGTCCCCGTGGCCGAAACGGCGGACCAACGACATCGTCATGGCGGCTCTCCCGACCTACGACAGCGTGAACAGCGACGTCATCGACTTTTGAGCCGAATCCCCCGTCGACGCGCGGAACCACGTTGACCGGATGGCACCGCTCTCCCCCGCCGTCCACCGTTTGGCCACTGCATTCGGCGGGTAGATGAGAGTGCTGGTGGCGGAGTCGTGCACGGCGAGTTCGGTGCCGTACTCGTCCGTCGCCATGACCCCTCTCATCATCGTCCTCCGCACCAGGTGCTCGCCGAAGACGGTCCCGAGGGCGTTAACCGAGACCGTCGGATCACTGGGATTCTCTGCCGGAAAATAGCGCCAGCTCTGCAGAATCAGTTCGTAGAGCGACACGATCTGCGCGATGTCGGCCACCTCCACGCCGAGGTCGGCCGCGAGCGGGAGATGCCCCGCCATCCAGGTCTTCTCGGCCTCGTTCGGCTCGGAGAACCGCGGCTCGGTCTGAATGAACGCGAGGGGCCGCTTCGACGCGGGCCGCTGGAAGAACTTCTTCACGGCGAGGATCCTATGCAGGAGCGATCTCCTGCAGGACTCGCTGGCGTGGATCGAGGTTCGACTGGTCCCCGTGATCCCGGAGTCGGCCTCGATCCGCAGAGCGAGCCGATCACGCGGCCGCGGCGGGCAAGAGCCCGCACACACAGGAAACCCTGACGGCAGTAGCTGCTCACCAGGGCTTTCTCGTCGGGCTGACAGGATTTGAACCTGCGACCCCTTGACCCCCAGTCAAGTGCGCTACCAAGCTGCGCCACAGCCCGTGGCAGTCCGGGCCGAGGCCCGGGCAACTCGACTACCCTAGCGGATGCCGACGCCGGAAGCGAAAACGAGCGCAACCCGTAGACTCACCTCGCGGAACGCGTCGGCACCGGCCGATGCGCCGCCGACAACTCGGGAGGCATCAGCAGTGGATGCGCGGCAGAAGCGATCACAGGTGGCCCTGCATCGGGCAATCATCGAACTCGCGACCGACTGCGACGTCGCTACACTGACCGTCTCCGAGATCACCGGTCTCGCGGGCGTGAACCGCTCCACCTTCTACGCCCATGCCTCCTCCGTCGCGGAACTGCTCTGCGCGGCCCTGCGGGACGAACTCGACCTGATCCGCGAGGGCTACCTCCAGCAGCTCCGCAGCGGCGCCGCCACCGACGCGAGCATCCGCGAAGCCACTGCCTGCGTCCTCGGGCACCTCGACGGCCACCGCGACCTCTATCTGCGGGCCTTCGACGCGCCCGGCGGCGACTCCGGACTGCGCGCGATGCTCGCCGATCACTTCCGCGGCGCCGTCTCGGCGACCCTGGACACCGGCGTCCTCGACGTCCCGGCCGCGAACACTCCGCTCGGATTCCTCGAAAACGCGACCGCCTCATTCCTCGCGGCAGGCTCCGTCGGCCTGATGGAGCAGTGGCTCCGCCTGCCCGCCCCGCGCGACCCCGACGTGTACCTCGGCGCGTACCGTCGGCTCCTGCCGCCCTGGTGGCCCTTCGCGCCCGTCGGCTGAGCGTCGGCGCTCTGCGCAGACTCGGACGGCCCGCGGGAGGAACCCCCGCGGGCCGGACTCGTCGCAGCAAACGGTCAGCGCGCGCGCTTCTCCCGGACCCGCATGTTGACGTTCACCGGCGACCCCTGGAAGCCGTAGATCTCGCGCAGGCGGCGCGCGATGTAGCGGCGGTAGCCCGGGTCGAGGAAGCCGGTGGTGAAGAGCACGAATGTCGGTGGGCGTGATGAGGCCTGGGTGCCGAAGAGCACGCGCGGCTGCTTTCCCCCGCGCAGAGGGTGCGGGTGCGCCGCGGTCAGCTCGGCGAGGAAGGCGTTGAACTTGCCGGTCGGAATGCGGGTGTCCCACGACTCGAGGGCGAGTTCGAGCGCCGGCACGAGCTTCTCGAGGTGGCGGCCGGTGCGGGCCGAGATGTTGACGCGGGGCGCCCAGGCCACGTGCGCCAGATCCGTCTCGATCTCGCGTTCCAGGTAGCGGCGGCGCTCGTCGTCGAGCAGGTCCCACTTGTTGAACGCGAGCACCAGCGCACGACCCGACTCCAGCACCAGATCGATGATGCGCACGTCCTGCTCCGAGATCGGCTGCGAGACGTCGAGGACGACGACGGCGACCTCGGCCTTTTCGAGCGCAGTCGAGGTGCGCAGCGATGCGTAGAAGTCGGCGCCCTGCTGCAGGTGCACGCGGCGGCGGATACCCGCGGTGTCGACGAAGCGCCACACCTTCCCGGCGATCTCGACCTGCTCGTCGACCGGGTCGCGCGTGGTGCCGGCGAGTTCGTTGACGACCACCCGCTCCTCCCCCGCGGCCTTGTTGAGCAGGCTGGACTTGCCGACGTTCGGACGGCCGAGGATCGCGACACGGCGCGGGCCGCCGACCTCGCGCTTGGCGACGGCCGACTCGAGCGGCAACTTCTCGAGCACCGCGTCGAGCAGGTCGGCCACGCCGCGCCCGTGGACGGCCGAGACGGGGCGGGGCTCGCCGAGACCGAGCGACCACAGCGAGGCGGCGTTGGGCTCCTGGCGGGCATCGTCCACCTTGTTGGCGGCGAGGAAGACCGGCTTCTTCGTCTTGCGGAGCAGCTTCACGACATGCTCATCGGTTGCGGTCGCGCCGACGTTCGCGTCGACGACGAAGATCACGGCGTCGGCGAGGTCGATGGCGATCTCGGCCTGCATCGCAACGGACGCGTCGATCCCGCGCGCGTCGGGCTCCCAGCCACCGGTGTCGACGATGGTGAACGAGCGGTCGATCCACTCCGCCTTGTACGACACGCGGTCTCGGGTGACGCCCGGGGTGTCCTCGACGACGGCCTCGCGGCGGCCGAGGACGCGGTTCACCAGCGCCGACTTGCCGACGTTCGGGCGGCCCACGATCGCCACGACCGGGAGGGCGGGGAGGTAGCGGACCTCGTCCGAGTCCTCGCCGGCGAACTCGAGGAGGTCGAGGTCCTCCTCGTCGAGGGCGTAGTCCGCGAGTCCGCTGCGGAGCGCCTGCGCGCGTGAGGAGGCGAGCTGCTCGTCGAGGTCGCCGAGGCGCTCAACGAGGTCGTCGTCTCCGAAGTTCAGCTCGTCGTCACCGACGTGCGTGTCCTGTGCCATGATCGGCCCTTGCTCTCGAAGTTCGGACCTCGGCGACGACCGCGTCGACGGTCTGCTCGAAGTCGAGATGAGTGGAGTCGAGAAGAGTGACTCCGTCTGCGGCGTTCATGAAGTCGACGACCTGCGAGTCGGCGCGATCCCTTGACCGCAGTGCCTGACCCGTCGCCTCGGCGGATTCCGTGGTGACCTCGCGCGAACGCCTGGCCATTCTAGCCTCTTCGCTCGCGGTCAGGAGGATCCGCACCGGAGCGGTGGGAGCGACGACCGTCGTGATGTCGCGGCCCTCGACGATGATTCCCTCGCGCCGCGTCTCCCCGATGATCCGCCGGAACAGCAGCGTAATCCTCCGGCGGACCTCGGGCACCTTCGCCACGGCCGAGACGCGCGCGGTGACCCGGGGCTCCCGGATTGCGGCGGTCACCTCGGTCGGGCCGACCCAGACCGAGTACGACTCCGGGTCGGTGCCGATGGAGTAGTCGAAGCCGTCGAGCGCATCGACGATCGCGTCCTCGTCCTCGAAGTCGACTCCACGATCCAACCCGTGCCAGGCGAGTGCGCGGTAGGCGGCGCCCGTGTCGAGAAACTCGAAGTCGAGGCGGCGGGCCGCCGCTCGCGACACGCTGGACTTGCCGCTGCCGGCCGGGCCGTCGATCGCGACCACGACGGCCTCACCGAAGTCGCCCTGCACCACGGCCTCGGAGCGGGCCTCGCTCTCGGGAGCCGCGCCCCCGTCCTCCGGGATGCTCTGCTGCGCGCGGCGGGCGGGCGTCATCCTGTTCAGGCCGCCCTCCTGCCTGTTCTGCTCGGTGCTCATCCGGCGATCCTCCAGCCGCGTATGGTCAGTTCCTCGGTGAGCGGCGCGACCGCCTCGGGTACCACGGAGATCTCGGCGAGCCCCACTCTGCGCCCCTGCGCGTGCTCGAGACGCACATCCTCGAGGTTGACGCCCGCCTCGCCGATCTCGACGAGGAGCCGCGCGAGAGTTCCTGGCGAATCGTCGATGAGCACGATCAGAGTGGAGAAACGCTGGTCCTGACCGTGCTTACCGGGCAGGCGCGCCACTCCCGCGTTACCCGCGGCGAGGTGCTCGGCGAGGACGCGGCGCGACCCCGGCGCATCGAGGTCGCGGAGCGCGTCGGCGACCGCGGCGACGTCGTCCCGGAAGGCGTCGAGCACCGCGACGACATGCTCACGGTTGGCCGCGAGGATCTGCATCCACAGCTCGGGTGCGGAGGCGGCCAGGCGCGAGACGTCGCGGACGCCCTGCCCGGCCAGGCGCAGAGCCGCGTTCGGAGCATCGAGGAGGCGCTGGCCGAGCAGCGAGGAGATCACCTGCGGGGCGTGAGAGACCAGCCCGACCGAGAGGTCGTGCTCCTGCGGATCCATCTCCACGATGGTGCCGCCGAGATCCAGCGCGAGACCCTCCACCCGCGCGAGCACCTCGGAGGTCGTCTCGCCGTCGCGGCAGATCACCCAGGGACGACCGACGAAGAGGTCGCCGCGCGCCGCGACCGGGCCGCCGCGCTCGCGGCCGGCCATCGGGTGCGAGCCGATGTAGCGGGCGAGGTCCACGCCACGGGAGCGCAGCTCGCGCAGGGGCTGCGTCTTCACGCTCGCCACATCGGTGACGACCGCCTCGGGGTATGCCGCGAGCTCGCGCTCGACGACGCTCGCGGTGACGTCCGGAGGGACGCACACGACGACCAGGGACGGCCGATCATCGGCGGAGGCGGCGCGGCCGGCCCCGTAGTCGATGGCGAGAGACAGGCTCGCGGGCGACGCATCGTCCAGGACGACGTCGATCCCGCGCGAGGCGAGACCGAGGCCGATGGAGGCGCCGAGCAGGCCGGAGCCGACCACCCGCACCGTGCCGGTCGTCCGCAGGGCGGGCGGGGCGGGGTGCAGGAGTTCGTTCACCCCGACAGCCTAGCGATCGATGCGGCGCTGCTTGTCGGTGCCGGAGCGGCGCGGAGCAGTCGCTCCCCCGCGGCCGCCTGTGGAGGAGCCTCCGCGGTCGCCGGAGCGGTCGCCCGAGCGCTCCGCCTCACGCCGTGGACGCCGGGCCCCCACGCTCGCCTTCTTCGTCGGAAGCGCAGGAGCGACGGCCACCGCCTCGCCGCCCTGCCGCGCGATCGTCAACAGCGCACCCAGCTCATCGCGCGTCAGGTCGCGCAGATCGCCCGAGCGCAGAGTGCCCAGGTGCAGCGGGCCGAACTGGCGTCGAACGAGCTCGATCACCGGATGCCCGACCGCCGCCATCATTCGACGCACGATGCGGTTGCGCCCCGAGTGCAGGGTGATCTCCACGAGTGACGCAGTCGAGCGCCCCTCCGGCCGACCCAGCAGCCGCGCCTTGTCGGCCGCCACCGATCCGTCGTCGAGCTCGATCCCGGCGGTCAGCATTGCGATCGTCTGCGGGAGGACCTGCCCGTGCACCTTGGCGATGTACGTCTTCGTCACGCCGAACGACGGATGCGCAAGCACGTGCGCCAGCTCGCCGTCGTTGGTCAGCACCAGCAGGCCCGACGTCTCCGCGTCGAGGCGACCGACATTGAACAGCCGCTCAGAAAAGTTCTTCGTGTAGAGGCTGAGATCGGTGCGGCCGTTCTCGTCGGCCAACGAGCTGACGACGCCGACCGGCTTGTTGAGCATCACGTAGCGGCGCGAGGTGTCCAGCTGCACCGCGACTCCGTCGACCTCGATCCGGTCGGTCGCCGGATCGATGCGTCGACCGAGCTCATCCGCCACTTCGCCGTTCACGCGGATCCGCCGCGCCACGATCATCTCCTCGACCACGCGTCGGGAGGCGACCCCCGCTGCCGCGAGGACCTTCTGCAGTCGTTCACCCTCGGGGCCGCTGTCAGGCTCGCTCATCGAATCCGTCTCTTCCGTCGCTCAGTAGGGGGGAGATCTTCGGCAGCTCGTCGAGCGAGGCGAGGCCGAGGTGCACGAGCAGCTGCTCGGTGGTGCCGTAGAGGATCGCACCGGTCTCGGGGTCGTGACCGACCTCCGCGATCAGGCCGCGCCCGAGGAGGGTACGTGCGACGGAGTCGACATTGACCGCGCGGATCTGCGCGACCTGGCCGCGCGAAACCGGCTGCTTGTATGCGATGACCGCCAGCGTCTCGAGCGCCGCCTGCGAGAGCCGGGTCGGGTTCTGGGTCAGCACGAAGTCCGTCACCACCGGGTCGTACTCACGGCGAACGTAGATCCGCCAGCCCGCGCCGACCTCGCGCAACTCGAAGCCCCGCCGAAGGGACCCGTCGACGCCGTCGTAGTCGGCGACCAGCCGCTCGACCGACTGGCGCACCACCGCGATCGGCCGCGAGAGCGCCGTAGCGAGCGCCGCCAGCGACTGCGGCTCGTCGGCGACCATCAGGATCGCCTCGATTGCCCGGTCGATCTCGAACGCGACGGTCCCAGCGCCGGCGTCAGGACTCATAGTCCGCTCCGAGCGTGGCGAGGCTCGCGTCGCTCCACTGCTCCGCGACCCAGCGCAGCGTCAGCTCGCCGAGCGGCTCCGGCTGCTCGAACGTGATCGCCGCATGCCGGTAGAGCTCAAGCACGGCCAGGAACCGCGCGACGATCACGCCCTTCTCGTCGGCGCCGAGGATCAGGTCGCGGAAGGTGGCCGACTCCCGGACACGCAGCACGGCCACCACGTGGGCGGCCTGCTCCCGAATGCTGATCTGCGGCGCGTGCAGGTGGTCCAGGCCGACTGCCGGCAGCTCGCGCGGGGCGAGGGCGACGGCCGCGAGAGCGGCGAAGTCGGCGGCCGACAGGGTCCACACCAGCTCCGGCTTCGCGGCCCGGTACTCCTCCTCCAGTGGCACATCGCGCGCGTGCCGGGCGGTCTCGACTGCCATCCGCTCGGCGAACCACGACGAGACCTGCTTGAACGCCTTGTACTGCAGGAGCCGGGCGAACAGCAGGTCGCGCGCCTCCAGCAGAGCCGCGTCCTCCGCGTCCACGAGCTCGCCCTGCGGCAGCAGCCCGGCAATCTTGAGGTCGAGGAGGGTCGCTGCGACGACCAGGAACTCGGAGGCGAGGTCTAGTCCCTCCAGCGTGTCGATCCCGTGCAGGTACGCGAGGAACTCGTCCGTGACCGCGCTCAGTGCGATCTCGGTGATATCGACCTGCTGCTTCGCAATCAGGCTCAGCAGGAGGTCGAACGGGCCCTCGAAGTTGGTCAGGGCGACGCGGAATCCAGTCGGAGCGGGACGCTCCTCGAGCACAGCCTCAGGCGACCGCGCCACGCGAGATCAGCTCCCTGGCGAGCTTGCGGTACGCCTTCGCGGCGTTGTGCTCGGGGGCGAACTGGGTGATCGGCACGCCGGACACGCTGGCGTCCGGAAACTTCACCGTGCGGCCGATGACCGTCTCGAGCACGCTATCGCCGAAGGCGTCGACCACGCGATCGAGCACCTCGCGCGAGTGCAGGGTCCGGGAGTCGTACATCGTGGGCAGGATGCCGTCGAGCTCGATCACCGGATTGAGGCGGTCGCGGACCTTGTCGATCGTCTCGATCAGCAGGGCCACACCGCGCAGAGCGAAGAATTCGCACTCGAGCGGAATGAGCACGCCGTGGCTCGCGGTGAGGGCGTTGACGGTGAGCAGGCCCAGCGAGGGCTGGCAATCGATCAGCACGACGTCGTAGTCGGCGCTCACCTTGCGCAGCACCCGGGCAAGGATCTGCTCGCGGGCGACCTCGTTGACGAGGTGCACCTCGGCCGCCGACAGGTCGATGTTGGCGGGGATGATGTCCAGGCCCGGGACGCGGGTCTTCCGGATCGCCTCGGCCGGGTCCTTCACGGTGCCCAGGAGCAGGTCGTAGATCGTGATCGAGTCGTACGTCGTGACGCCGAGACCGGCCGAGAGGGCGCCCTGCGGGTCGAAGTCGATGGCCAGGACGCGGCGGCCGTATTCGGCGAGCGTCGCGCCCAGGTTGATGGTCGTTGTCGTCTTACCGACGCCACCCTTTTGGTTGCAGAGCGAGATGATCCGAGCGGGTCCGTGACCGGTGAGCTCCACCGGCAGCGGGAAATCGCGCAGGGGGCGGCCGGTCGGGCCGAGCGTCGGGGCTTCGAGACCGGTGAGCTCGGCCTTGTCGTCCGTCTTGCGTGTCACCTGCGTCGTCCTCGCTTCCGTGTCGGCGTGCGCTCCCGCGCGGCCTTCGTCGAGTGTACCGGCGCGCCGCTCCCCCGCCGCGGCGCCCCGCCGCACGGCCCTGCGCCTCAGCGCCGCGCTCGCGGATGCGCCGACGTGTACACGTCCCGCAGCGTGTCCGCCGTCACCAGCGTGTAGATCTGCGTCGTCGCCACCGAGGCGTGCCCCAGCAACTCCTGCACCACGCGAACGTCCGCGCCGCCCGCGAGCAGGTGGGTCGCGAACGAGTGCCGGAACGTGTGCGGCGAGATCTCGCGGTCCAGGCCCGCCTTCTCGGCGACCGCGCGGATGACCAGCCACGCGCTCTGTCGTGAGAGTCGGCTCCCGCGCACCCCGAGAAAGAGCGCAGGAGTCGCCCGTCCGCGCCGCGACAGCTCCGGCCGGGCCCGCACCAGGTACTCCTCGACCGCCTCCCGGGCGTAGCGCCCGAGCGGCACCATCCGCTGCTTCGAACCCTTGCCCGTGAGGCGCACCACCTCGGCGTCCACCACGTCGTCGACGTTCAGGTCGACCGCCTCCGAGATCCGTGCCCCGGTCGCGTAGAGCAGTTCGAGCAGCGCCCGATCGCGCAGGTCGGCGAGCTCCTCGCCCCGCGCCGCGTCGAGCAGCGCCGCCATCTGCTCGACCGTGACCGCCTTCGGCAGGGTCATCGGGATCTTCGGCGGCACGACGTCACGGGCCACGTCGTCCGCGACGAGCCCCTCTTCCAGAGCGAACCGGTGCAACCCGCGGACGCTCGAGAGGATCCGCGCCCGCGAGCTCGCCGCGAGCGGACGCTCCGGCCGCGCGGCCAGCCAGGAGGAGAACTCCCCCACGTCGGCCCGGCGCAGCTGCGCCAGATCGCAGGTCCCGCGCTCCGCGAGCCAGCCGAGGTAGAGCTCCAGGTCCCGCCGGTAGGCGGCGAGTGTGTGCGCCGAGAGCCCGCGCTCCACGCTCGCCTGGCGGAGGTACGCCTCGGCGCACGCGCGCGGAGTCACTCCCGAGGGTGGCGCACCCGCGGGTGGCGGGTCCACGGCGAGGAGGCGTCACCCAGCCCGCTCCAGTCGCGCGAGCGAAACGCGTGCGCAGCGAGCACCGCGATGCTCAGCGACGGGTTCTGCACCCGGCGGGCCAGCACCGCCTCGACGACCTCGTCGAGCGGTACCCAGCGCAGCTCCATATCGGCCTCCTCGGCCTCGCGGTCGAAGGCGGAGCCGGTGGCCGAGAGCCCGCGCGCGAGATAGATCCGGATCACCTCGTCGCTGCCGCCGGGCGAGGTCGCGAACTCCGACAGCAGGTCCCAGCGCTCGGCCTGCAGGTCCGTCTCCTCGCCCAGCTCGCGCTGCGCAGCGATGAGCGGATCCTCACCCTGCACATCGAGGAGTCCGGCGGGAATCTCCCACTCCCGGGTGCGAACCGGATGCCGGTACTGCTTAATCAGGGCGACGCGGTCCTCGTCGTCCAGAGCAAGAACCGCGACGGCGCCGGTGTGATCGAGGAACTCCCGGCGCAGCTCCCCGCCGCCGTAGCGGAACGTCTCAGCGCGGACGCCCCAGACCATCCCGTCGAAGACCCGATCGCTGGTCAGGACCTCTGGCTCGACCAGCTCGTCCGAGAGCGGCTCACTCATGGGCGCCGGCCTCCGACGCCGGGAAGAGCCGTGACGACTCCTGGCGCTCGAGCGCCGCGCTCACCAGACCGCGGAAAAGCGGGTGTGCGGCGTTCGGGCGCGAGCGGAGCTCCGGGTGCGCCTGGGTGCCGACGTAGAAGGGGTGCTTCTCCCGGGGCAGCTCGACGTACTCGACCAGGTGCCCGTCGGGCGAGAGGCCCGAGAACCAGAGCCCTGCCTGCGCGATCTGCTCGCGGTAGCGGTTGTTGACCTCGTAGCGGTGGCGGTGGCGCTCGGCCGCCTCCGGTGCGCCGTAGACCTCGGCGACGATCGAGCCCTCGGCGAGCTCGGCCGTGTACAGGCCCAGGCGCATCGTCCCGCCCATGTCGCCGGAGGCCAGGATCTCGACCTGTTCGGCCATCGTCGCGATCACCGGGAATGCGGTCTCGGGGTCGAACTCCGATGACGACGCCCCCTCGAGCCCCGCCTCGTGGCGCGCGTACTCGATGACCATGCACTGCAGCCCCAGACAGAGCCCCAGAGTCGGGATCCCGTTCTCCCGCGCGAAACGCAGCGCACCGAGCTTCCCCTCGATCCCGCGGATGCCGAAGCCGCCGGGCACGCAGATGCCGTCAAGCTCCGAGAGCGCCTTCGCGGCGGCCTCCGGGTCCTCGAGCCCGTCAGAGGCGATCCAGCGGATGGTCACCTTCGTCTGCTGCGCGAAGCCACCGGCCCGCAGCGCCTCCGTCACGGACAGGTAGGCGTCGGGCAGGTCGATGTACTTGCCGACCAGGCCGATCGTGACCTCGTGCTGCGGCTCGTGCACGGCCTCCAGCAGCCGGGACCAGCCGTCCCAGACGACCTCGCCGGCCGGCAGGCCCAGTTGGTCGATGATGTAGGCGTCGAGCCCCTGCTCGTTGAGCATTTGCGGGATCTCGTAGATGGACGCGACATCCTTCGCGTTGACCACGGCCTGCTCGTCGACATCGCACATCAGCGCGATCTTGCGCTTGTTCGACTCCGAGACGGGACGGTCGCTGCGCAGCACCAGAGCATCCGGCTGGATACCGATCGAGCGCAATGCCGCGACGGAGTGCTGAGTCGGCTTGGTCTTCTGCTCACCGGAGGCCCCCATGAACGGCACCAGCGAGACGTGCACGAAGAACACGGTGCGGCGCCCGAGCTCGTGGCGCACCTGGCGCGCCGACTCCAGGAACGGCTGACTCTCGATGTCGCCGACCGTGCCGCCGATCTCGGTGATGATGACGTCCGGCTGCGGGTCGTCCTCCGCCTGGAGGCGCATGCGCCGCTTGATCTCGTCGGTGATGTGCGGGATGACCTGCACCGTGTCGCCGAGGTACTCGCCGGCGCGCTCGCGGGCGATAACCCGCGAGTAGATCTGGCCGGTCGTGACGTTCGCCGCCTGGTTGAGGTTGATATCGAGAAAGCGCTCGTAGTGGCCGATATCCAGGTCCGTCTCGGCTCCGTCGTCGGTCACGAAGACCTCGCCGTGCTGGAACGGGTTCATCGTGCCCGGATCCACGTTGAGGTACGGGTCGAGCTTCTGCATCACGACGCGCAGCCCGCGCGCCGTCAGCAGGTTGCCGAGGCTCGCGGCGGTAAGGCCCTTGCCGAGCGAGGAGACGACACCGCCGGTGACGAAGATGTGCTTCGTGATCGTCGCGGGCGCGCCCTGCCCGGTCGGTGAAGCGTCCCGAGTCGAGGACCCGGAGGAGCCCTCGGAACCAGAGGGAGAAGAAGAGGAAAGGCCCGTGTTCGTAAAGTCCACCACGGGGTTCCACCGTAACAGCAGAACAGGCGCGACGGACCGCCGGTCCCGGATCGGTGCCGACCCGGGCCGTCGCCATCAGCCCCGCCGGCTCGTCTCGAGCAACTCCCGGGCGTGAGCGAGGGCGTTCGCGGAGTCGGCGAGGCCCGACAGCAGGCGCGCCATCTCCGACACCCGCTCCTCAGAGTCGAGCTGGGTCACCGCACTCGAGGTCACCGCTCCGTCCGAGCCCTTCTCGACGCGGAGGTGGTTCGTCGCGAACGCCGCGACCTGCGCCAGGTGCGTCACCACGATCACCTGCGACGTCTCGGCGAGCCGCGCGAGGCGCCGACCGATCTCGATCGCCGCCGCGCCGCCGACTCCCGCGTCGACCTCGTCGAACACGAACGTCGGCACCGGATCGTTGGCCGCGACCACGACTTCGATCGCGAGCATCACCCGCGACAGCTCGCCACCCGAGGCCCCGCGGGCCAGCGGCCGCGGTGTCGCACCCGTGTGCGGTTGCAGCAGCATCTCGATCGAGTCGCGCCCGTGCGCGGCCGGCTCCCCCGCCGAGGTCACCTGTACGTGCAGGCGCGCGTCGGCCATCGCCAGCGCCGTGAGCTCGTCGCTGACCCGCTCGCTCAGCTCCGCGGCCGCCGCGGTCCGCACCTCGGTCAGCCAGGCGGCGAGCCGGTCGACGAGATCGGCATCGGCGTCCGTGTCGGCCTCGAGCGCCGCGATCCGCTCGTCGTCGCCGTCCAACTCGAGCAGACGCAGTCCGGAGGAGTCGACCAGGTCCAGCACATCGTCGAGCGTCGGCCCGTAGCTGCGGACCAGCAGGGACAGCTCGGCCCGGCGGTTCTCGATCAGCTCCAGGTCGTGAGCGCCGTCGAGGTCGAGCTCGGCGAAGTAGGAGGAGAGGCCGCCGGCCGCGTCGACGAGGAGCACCGCAGCCTCCCCGAGTGTCTGCACCATCGGCTGGAGGGCTGCATCGTGCTCGGCCGCCCGCTCCAGCACCCGGCGCGCCGTCTCCACCAGCCCGAGCGCGTCTCGCCCGTCCAACTCCTCCGACGAGATTGCCTCGCGCGCCTCGCCGGCCGCGACCCGCAACTGCTCGATGCTGCCGAGCCGGGCCGACTGCGCTGCGAGCTCCACGTCCTCGCCCCGCTGGGGCGCGACGACCTCGATCTCGGCGAGGGCGGCACGGAGCCGGTCCGCCTCGAGGGCGCGCGCCTCCCGCGCCTGGATCAGGGAGTCGAGCTCCTCCCGGTTGGCCCGCCAGCGCTCGAACGCGCTCGCGTACTCGCGGAGGGCGTTCGCCAGCTCGGGCCCGCCGAACCGGTCGAGCGCCTCGCGCTGGGCCGCGGCCGACCGGAGTCGGATCTGGTCCGACTGTCCGTGCACGACCACCAGCTGGTCCGCGAGCTCACTCAGCACGCTGACCGGAGCACTGCGACCGCCGACGACCGCGCGACCGCGCCCCTCCGCCGAGACGGAGCGAGCAAGCAGCAGCTCGGGGCCGTCGAGATCACCCCCGGCGTCGTGCACCCGCTCGGCGACCGGACCCTTCTCCGGCACCAGCCAGCGGCCGGACACCCACGCTTGCTTCGCCCCTGACCGCACCGCGGAGGCGTCCGACCTCGCACCCAGCACCAGGCCGAGCGCCGTGACCACCATCGTCTTGCCGGCTCCCGTCTCGCCCGTGACGGCGGTGAAGCCCGGTCCGAGCGGGAGCGTCGCCTCGGCAATCACTCCGAGATCGCGGATCTGCAGCTCTTCGAGCATCGGGCCCTACTCCGTCTCCGCCGACCCCCGCCATCCGCGGATGGGGAGACCGAACTTGTGCACGAGTCGATCAGTGAAGGAGGCGTCGTGCAGGCGCGCGAAGCGCACGGGCACGGGCGAGCGGCGGTACACGACACGTGCCCCCGGGGGGAGTTCGTAGGCTCGCCGACCATCGGCCCAGAGCACGCCGACGCCATCGGTCCGCTCCTTGACCTCGACAGCGAGGCTCGACGAGGGTCCGACGACGAGCGGACGCGCGAAGAGGGCGTGCGCACTAAGCGGCACGAGGAGCATGGCCTCGACCGACGGCCACACCACGGGCCCGCCGCCGGAGAACGCATAGGCGGTCGATCCGGTGGGAGTGGAGACGACGATCCCGTCGCAGCCGAAACTGGACAGCGGCCGCCCGTCGACCCCGACCATCACCTCCAGCATCCGCTCGCGGCTGCCCTTCTCGACGGTGGCCTCGTTGAGCGCCCAGGTCTCATAGACGACGGTCTCGTCGATCGTGACGCGCACCTGGAGCGTCATCCGCTCCTCGACCGCGTAGTCGCCGTCGAGCGCACGTGCCACGGCGTCGTCCAGGTCATCGCGTTCGCTCTCGGCGAGGAAGCCGACGTGGCCGAGGTTGACCCCGAGCAGTGGCGCGGTCCCCGCGCGCACGATCTCGGCTGCGCGCAGGATCGTGCCGTCCCCACCGAGCACGAACACGAGCTCGATCGACTCCAGCGGGACGTCGGCGCCGAGCACGGAGATATCGCCGAGGTCCGGAGCAACCGTGACGATGTCGCCCTTGTCGTCGGCACAGAGCACGGGGCGCGCCCCGGAGTTCCTCAGGCGGTGGACGACGAGGATCGCCGCGTCGAGGGAGTCCGTCCGTCCGGTATGGGCGATGACGAGGATGTTGCGCTCGCCAGGAGGGGACTGCATCGAGGGGATGTCCTTCTGTTCGGTCGACAGCGGCGGACACGATCGCGTCATCCGGTGGTGAGCGCGGTGACCGCGTCCCTCCATTCTGTCGGAATCGTTCCGCGGTCGCGGTGGAGGTGCACCAGATACTCCCGATTCCCAGCGCTCCCCGGGAGTGGCGACTCGGCCAGCCCGACGATGCCGAGGCCGAGGTCCCAGGCCGCCCAGAGCACGTCCGAGAGCGCCTCTCGGCGCAACTCCGGGTCGCGCACGATACCTTCGCGCACTCCGGTGCGCCCGACTTCGAATTGCGGCTTCACCAGCACCACGACGTCGGCGAGCGGGTCGACTGAAGCGGCGATCGGCGGCAGCACCATCGTGAGTGAGATGAAGGAGACGTCTGATACGACAAGTCCCGGGACGACGTCGGTCCCGGCGGCCTCCGCGAGCCGGGCAGGGGTCAGGTCCCGAGCGTTGAAGCCCTCCACGACGTGGACCCGGTCGTCCGAGCGGATCCGCGGCGCGAGCTGCGCATGCCCGACGTCGAGCGCGATCACCGACGCCGCGCCGCGTTCGAGCAGCACTTGCGAGAAGCCGCCGGTCGATGCCCCGACATCGAGAGCATGCACGCCGCGTACCGTCACCGTGGAAAAGGTGTCGAGAGCAGCGATCAGCTTGTGCGCCGCTCGGCTGACGTAGTGGTCGAGCGCCGCGACCGCGACGTCCTGATCCCCGCGGACACGCGTCGACGCCTTAAGCGCTGGTGCGCCGTCCACCGTCACCAGGCCGTCGGCGATCAGGCGGGCCGCGTGAGTACGGGAGCGGGCGATTCCTCGTTCAGCCAGGGCGGAGTCGAGGCGGATGTCGTCGCTCATCGGTCGCGGTCCGCGTTTTCGAGGCGGAGGCGAAGCTGCTCCTGCAGCCGCGTGTATCCGGATGCCCGCTCCGGGAGCGGCGCCTGCTCGATGCGCAGTAGCTCGCGGGACGGTACGGCGTCGTACGTCGCGCCGTCGTCGGCTACTTCGTCGCTGCTCGTCGGCGTCGACTCCGATCGTGAAGGGGCGTTGAACTCGCTCATCGCTGCTCCTTTCTTTCGGAGTCGGGTGACGACGTCCTCGTCGCTTCGGCCGGCCACGGTCTTCTTTGACCATGTTGCGGATCGTTAAACAGCGATGGCCACCCATTTTTGGGTGGCCATCGTGAATGGTGTCCGGCGGTGTCCTACTCTCCCACAGGGTCCCCCCTGCAGTACCATCGGCGCTGAGAGTCTTAGCTTCCGGGTTCGGAATGTGACCGGGCGTTTCCCTCTCGCTATGGCCGCCGTAACCCTGGCGACACACACACCTCGCAGTGCATGGTCAAATCTGGGTTACACGCCGTGCGTGTCTTCAATTGTTCCGCAGCCGCCCCGAAGGACCGCGCGGGGTGCCCGTCTTCTGGGAACCACAAAGTGGACGCAAGCAATCTCTGACCACTCCTACCAGCCTTTACAACGGTATGAGTGTAGTGATTATCAAGTTATCGGCTTATTAGTACCGGTCAGCTCCGACAGTCTTTAGTCCTGTCTTCCACATCCGGCCTATCAACCCAGTCGTCTGGCTGGGAGCCTCTCCCCCGAAGGGATGGAAATCTCATCTCGAAGCCGGCTTCCCGCTTAGATGCTTTCAGCGGTTATCCGTTCCGAACGTAGCTAATCAGCGGTGCTCCTGGCGGAACAACTGACACACCAGAGGTTCGTCCATCCCGGTCCTCTCGTACTAGGGATAGATCTTCTCAAATTTCCTGCGCGCGCAGCGGATAGGGACCGAACTGTCTCACGACGTTCTAAACCCAGCTCGCGTACCGCTTTAATGGGCGAACAGCCCAACCCTTGGGACCTACTCCAGCCCCAGGATGCGACGAGCCGACATCGAGGTGCCAAACCATGCCGTCGATATGGACTCTTGGGCAAGATCAGCCTGTTATCCCCGAGGTACCTTTTATCCGTTGAGCGACAGCGCTTCCACAAGCCACTGCCGGATCACTAGTCCCGACTTTCGTCCCTGCTCGACTTGTCAGTCTCACAGTCAAGCTCCCTTGTGCACTTACACTCGCCACCTGATTGCCAACCAGGTTGAGGGAACCTTTGGGCGCCTCCGTTACTTTTTGGGAGGCAACCGCCCCAGTTAAACTACCCATCAGGCACTGTCCCTGAACCCGATTAGGGTCCGAAGTTAGATATCCAGAGTGACCAGAGTGGTATTTCAACAATGACTCCACGAACACTAGCGTGCCCGCTTCACAGTCTCCCACCTATCCTACACAAGCCACACCGAACACCAATACCAAACTATAGTAAAGGTCACGGGGTCTTTCCGTCCTGCTGCGCGTAACGAGCATCTTTACTCGTAATGCAATTTCGCCGAGTTCGCGGTTGAGACAGCTGGGAAGTCGTTACGCCATTCGTGCAGGTCGGAACTTACCCGACAAGGAATTTCGCTACCTTAGGATGGTTATAGTTACCACCGCCGTTTACTGGGGCTTAAATTCTCAGCTTCGCCGTGAGGCTAACCGTTCCTCTTAACCTTCCAGCACCGGGCAGGCGTCAGTCCGTATACATCGTCTTGCGACTTAGCACGGACCTGTGTTTTTAGTAAACAGTCGCTTCCCACTGGTCTCTGCGGCCATCGAACGCTCCCGGAGCAAGTCCGTTCACGCCTCAGGCCCCCCTTCTCCCGAAGTTACGGGGGCATTTTGCCGAGTTCCTTAACCACGATTCTCTCGATCTCCTTGGTATTCTCTACCTGACCACCTGAGTCGGTTTGGGGTACGGGCAGCTAGAACCTCGCGTCGATGCTTTTCTTGGCAGCATAGGATCACCGATTTCGACTTGCGTCTACCCATCAGATCTCAGGCTACATGAACGACGGATTTGCCTATCGTTCGCCCTACATCCTTAGACCGGGACAACCATCGCCCGGCTCGGCTACCTTCCTGCGTCACACCTGTTAATACGCTAAACGCACCAGCACGGGGTCGTACGCTAGGCCCAACGCTTCACCCCGAAGGGATCCATCACAGGGATTCAGATACTTAGCACTACTGGATTATCTTGGGCGGTTCTTCGCCGGTACGGGAATATCAACCCGTTGTCCATCGACTACGCCTGTCGGCCTCGCCTTAGGTCCCGACTTACCCAGGGAAGATTAGCTTGACCCTGGAACCCTTGGTCTTCCGGAGGACGGGTTTCTCACCCGTCTTTCGCTACTCATGCCTGCATTCTCACTCGTGTGGCGTCCACGGCTGGTTCACACCGCCGCTTCACTCGCCACACGACGCTCTCCTACCCATCAACACGGCTGGACCACGAAGGCCTACCACTAATGTCAATGCCACAACTTCGGTGGCGTGCTTGAGCCCCGTTACATTGTCGGCGCGGAATCACTTGACCAGTGAGCTATTACGCACTCTTTCAAGGGTGGCTGCTTCTAAGCCAACCTCCTGGTTGTCTGTGCAACTCCACATCCTTTCCCACTTAGCACGCGCTTAGGGACCTTAGTTGGTGGTCTGGGTTGTTTCCCTCTCGACTATGAAGCTTATCCCCCACAGTCTCACTGCTGCGCTCTCACTTACCGGCATTCGGAGTTTGGCTGACGTCAGTAAGCTTTTGGGCCCCATCGGCCATCCAGTAGCTCTACCTCCGGCAAGAAACACGCAACGCTGCACCTAAATGCATTTCGGAGAGAACCAGCTATCACGAAGTTTGATTGGCCTTTCACCCCTATCCACAGCTCATCCCCTCCATTTTCAACTGAAGTGGGTTCGGTCCTCCACGACGTCTTACCGTCGCTTCAACCTGGCCATGGATAGATCACTTCGCTTCGGGTCTAGACCCTGCGACTATAAACGCCCTATTCGGACTCGCTTTCGCTACGGCTGCCCCACACGGGTTAACCTCGCCACAGAGCACTAACTCGCAGGCTCATTCTTCAAAAGGCACGCCGTCACCCCAACAAGGAGGCTCCGACGGTTTGTAAGCAAACGGTTTCAGGTACTATTTCACTCCCCTCCCGGGGTACTTTTCACCTTTCCCTCACGGTACTTGTCCGCTATCGGTCATCTGGGAGTATTTAGGCTTATCAGGTGGTCCTGACAGATTCACACGGGATTTCTCGGGCCCCGTGCTACTTGGGATACTCTTCACGCCATAACACCATTTCGACTACGGGGCTCGCACCCACTCCGGCCAGGCATTCAAACCTGTTCGTCTATGATGCGCTGTAACGTTCCGTGCTCGGCAGAACACGACGAAAAGTCCCACAACCCCGACCATGCAACCCCTGCCGGGTATCACACATGACTCGGTTTAGCCTCTTCCGCGTTCGCTCGCCACTACTAACGGAATCACTGTTGTTTTCTCTTCCTGTGGGTACTGAGATGTTTCACTTCCCCACGTTCCCTCTACCCGCCCTATATATTCAGGCGGGAGTCACCAGGTCACCACAAGGGGCCTGGCGGGGTTTCCCCATTCGGAAATCCTCGGATCACAGCTCGTTTATCAGCTCCCCGAGGCTTATCGCAGATTACGACGTCCTTCTTCGGCTCCAGATGCCAAGGCATTCACCGTTTGCTCTTAAAAACTTGAAATCACATGAGTTTAAGAAACCACAAATCAACATGTCGCACACACAACCACCGCCAAGACCACCCGAAGGCACCCCAGCGAGCCCGCCCATCCAAGATTTGAAGTCCCGGATCAGAGCAGCCCGGGATTTGAAGTCCCGAACCTCTGCAGCCCAGGATTTGAAGTCCCGAACCTCTGCAGCCCAGGATTTGAAGTCCCGAACCTCTGCAGCCCAGGATTTGAAGTCCTGAACCTCTGCAGTCCAGGATTTGAAGTCCTGAACCCGAACAATCCAAGATTTGAAGTCCCGGATCAGAGCAGCCCGGGATTTGAAGTCCCGAACCCGTGCAGCCCGAGATTTGAAGTCCCGGACATGTGCGACCGACGATTTATCACCGTCTATTTGTGCGACCCAGGATTTGAAGTCCCGGGTCTGTTCGATCCAGGATTTGAAGTCCTGGATCTATTCGATTCAGGATTTGCAGTCCTGAATCTAAAGATGCTCGCGTCCACTGTGTAGTTCTCAAAATACGGGCGGTATCCCTCCCCCACACACCCAGGCGTGAGAAAAGGATCCAGAGAGTCGACCCCGCCACCCGAAGGCAACCGGCCCGGTCCCTCAGGACCCAACAGCGTGCATGTACCCGACTCCACCACCCCGACGCGTTCCCAACCCGAAGGCTGTACTGACGCGAGACGATCTCGACGAGCACCCAGTTCAATGTTCCACCCATGAGCTACCAGCAAAGACATTCGCTTTGATCTGGCGCCTGGAACACCCTGCGGTGTCCAGATGCTCCTTAGAAAGGAGGTGATCCAGCCGCACCTTCCGGTACGGCTACCTTGTTACGACTTAGTCCTAATCACCGATCCCACCTTCGACAGCTCCCTCCTTGCGGTTAGGCCACTGGCTTCGGGTGTTACCGACTTTCATGACTTGACGGGCGGTGTGTACAAGGCCCGGGAACGTATTCACCGCAGCGTTGCTGATCTGCGATTACTAGCGACTCCGACTTCATGAGGTCGAGTTGCAGACCTCAATCCGAACTGAGACCGGCTTTTTGGGATTCGCTCCACCTTACGGTATCGCAGCCCTTTGTACCGGCCATTGTAGCATGCGTGAAGCCCAAGACATAAGGGGCATGATGATTTGACGTCATCCCCACCTTCCTCCGAGTTGACCCCGGCAGTCTCCTATGAGTTCCCACCATAACGTGCTGGCAACATAGAACGAGGGTTGCGCTCGTTGCGGGACTTAACCCAACATCTCACGACACGAGCTGACGACAACCATGCACCACCTGTATACCGACCTTGCGGGGCGACCATTTCTGGACGTTTCCGGTATATGTCAAGCCTTGGTAAGGTTCTTCGCGTTGCATCGAATTAATCCGCATGCTCCGCCGCTTGTGCGGGCCCCCGTCAATTCCTTTGAGTTTTAGCCTTGCGGCCGTACTCCCCAGGCGGGGAACTTAATGCGTTAGCTGCGACACGGAGACCGTGGAAAGGTCCCCACATCTAGTTCCCAACGTTTACGGCGTGGACTACCAGGGTATCTAATCCTGTTCGCTCCCCACGCTTTCGCTCCTCAGCGTCAGTAACGGCCCAGAGAACTGCCTTCGCCATCGGTGTTCCTCCTGATATCTGCGCATTCCACCGCTACACCAGGAATTCCATTCTCCCCTACCGCACTCTAGTCTGCCCGTACCCACTGCAGGCCCGAGGTTGAGCCTCGGGTTTTCACAGCAGACGCGACAAACCGCCTACGAGCTCTTTACGCCCAATAATTCCGGACAACGCTTGCACCCTACGTATTACCGCGGCTGCTGGCACGTAGTTAGCCGGTGCTTTTTCTGCAGGTACCGTCAAGCCGAAGCCCTTCTTCCCTACTAAAAGAGGTTTACAACCCGAAGGCCGTCATCCCCCACGCGGCGTTGCTGCATCAGGCTTTCGCCCATTGTGCAATATTCCCCACTGCTGCCTCCCGTAGGAGTCTGGGCCGTGTCTCAGTCCCAGTGTGGCCGGTCACCCTCTCAGGCCGGCTACCCGTCGTCGCCTTGGTGAGCCATTACCTCACCAACAAGCTGATAGGCCGCGAGTCCATCCTTGACCGAAAAACTTTCCACCCGCACCCGATGCCGGGGCAGGTCGTATCCGGTATTAGACGCCGTTTCCAGCGCTTATCCCAGAGTCAAGGGCAGGTTACTCACGTGTTACTCACCCGTTCGCCACTAATCCACCCAGCAAGCTGGGCTTCATCGTTCGACTTGCATGTGTTAAGCACGCCGCCAGCGTTCGTCCTGAGCCAGGATCAAACTCTCCGTAAAAAAATTACGACCTCCAACCCCGAAGAGAAGAAGAGTCAAGTTTGACCTCCAGCAAATAAGACATCTCTCCGACCCTGAAGCCGGAAGCTGACATCAATTTCCAAAGGAATCCCAACCCGATCCGAAGACCGAGCCGAGGTATAAAATTGGCATTGAACATAGTGCACGCTGTTGAGTTCTCAAGAATCGGACACACCCCGCCTCCACACCGAAAACGATGCTTCACAACGAGAGTGATCGAAAGATAGTTACGCGACGGCCGGAACCGCTCGATATTTTGCTCGCGTTTGTTATATCTGCCGAGACCGGGTAGACTTATCGGAACGGTGGTTCCGATCGCCTCCGTGGCAACTCGACTAACCTAGCACATCCGCGGGCCGTGTCAAATCCGACTTCAGCGTGGTGTTGACCGTACGGTCAAAGACCGTACCGATGCACCGGCGCGGCCGCGAGGCCGTGCGTCGAAGCCGGGACCGTATCCCGTTGAGGTTCTCCATCTTACGCTCGCGATCCCGCAACCTTCAAGAGACGAATCTCTCACCGGCTGTGGTAGCGAGGGGATGGTCCCCGCTTGAGGTCGGCCAGCTGGTCGTGACGCTCTGCGCCTGACTCTCGCTCGCCGCTCCTTTGGGGTGACGAGGAGTTACATTACGTCGGCCCTCGCCCGTCCAGCAAATCAGCCACGGCCCGGGCGTGTCGCGATTCGGAGTCCGTCCGTCGCGTCCGCGCGGCCACCCGCATGCCGAGGCGGCGAGCCGATCAGCGGACGAAGGCTCCGGCGAAGCTCTTCTTGCCACGGCGGAGTACCGCGATCCCGTTGATCAGCGGCAGCTCACCGAGCGTGATCGACTCGGACGCAAGCGCGACATTGTTCACAGAGAGGCCGCCCTGAGCGAAAGCACGCCGGGCCTCCCCCATGCTGGCGACGAGCCCGGTTTCGATGAACGCCTGCAGAGCCGGTGTCTCCGAGACGGCGTCCATCGAGGGGACCGCCTCGAGCGCACCACGAAGGATGGTCGGATCGATCCCCTCCAGCGAGCCTTTACCGAAGAGCGCGGCGGACGCGTCGATCACCGAGTGCGTCACCTCCGCTCCGTGCACCAGTGACGTGACCTCCCAGGCGAGGGCGCGCTGCGCCTCCCGGCGGAACGGCTCCTCCGCACTCGCCCGCTCGAGCCGCTCGATCTGCGCGCGCGGCAGGAAGGTGAAGATCCGCAGGCGGTCGACGACGTCACGATCGTCGGTGTTGACCCAGAACTGATAGAACGCGTACGGACTGGTCAGCTCGGGGTCGAGCCACACGGCGTTGCCTTCGCTCTTGCCGAACTTGGTGCCGTCGGAGTTCATCACCAGCGGAGTCCCGATAGCGTGCACCGAGACCCCCTCCGTGCGGTGGATCAGATCGGTGCCGCTGGTGAGATTGCCCCACTGGTCGCTGCCACCGGTCTGCAGCACGCATCCGTACTGCCGATACAGCTCGAGGTAGTCGAGCCCCTGCAGGATCTGGTAGCTGAACTCGGTGTAGCTGATCCCCGCGTCCGAGTTCAGCCGCGCGCTGACGGCCTCCTTTTTGAGCATTGTGCCCACGCGGAAGTGCTTGCCGATCTCCCGGAGGAAGTCGATCGCGGAGAGCGGGGCGGTCCAGTCCAGATTGTTGACCAGTCGCATCCCGTTCTCTCCCTCGGCCGGGACGAAGCGGGACACCTGGGCCTGCAAGCGCTGCACCCACTCGATCACCGTCTCGCGGGAGTTCAGCGTCCGCTCCGCGGTCGGCCGCGGATCTCCGATCAGGCCGGTCGAGCCTCCGACGAGTCCGAGCGGACGGTGCCCGGCGAGCTGAAGCCTGCGCATCACGATCAGCTGCACCAGATTGCCGAGGTGGAGACTCGGGGCCGTCGGATCGAATCCGCAGTAGTAGGTGATCGGCTCCCCCGACAGCAGCTCGCGCAGCGCCGCGGGATCGGTCGAGACGTGCACCGATCCCCGCCAGACCAGCTCATCCCACACGGAGTCGAACGCGGGGTCGAGCTGCGGGCTCGTCGCGGAGCCGGGGAGATCCTGGTCGGTCACGATCCCAGGCTACCGCGGCGGAACGGAGCGAGAGGATCGATGATCAAGCGTTCGGGCTTGATCGGGCGGGATCAAGCCTGGATACTTGATTGCGGAGGTGCCATGTTCGTCATCACCGCGGATCAGCGCGACAGCAGACACGACGACGACCGCGTCGAGCAGGCCATCGTCAGCCTCCTCGAGAGAGGTGGAGACTCCTTCGTCCTGCCCCCGGAGCGTACCGCCGGCGACGAGTTCCAGTTCGTGCTCGACCGGGCCGATGTCGTCGTCGCGCTCGTGCTCGATCTGCACCGCAGCGGCCACTGGAGCATCGGCCTCGGGATCGGCCCCGTGACCCGGCCGCTCCCCGCGACCACGAGGGCGGCCCGTGGCGAAGCATACTTCGCGGCGCGCCGAGCGGTCGAGGCGGCGAAGGGCCGGCCGACGCGCTTCTCCCTCGACCCCGATGCGCCCGACGGGGCCGCCCCCGCATCCGCCGACGTGCTGGCGCTCATCGATCCGCTCCTCCTGCTGCGCGACGCGCGTACGGAGGCCGGCTGGCAGATCCTCGACCTGCTTGAGAGCGGCCTCTCGCAGAAGGACGCCGCCGAGCACCTCGCCGTCAGCCCGCAGGCGGTCAGCCTCCGGGTCCGCGCGGCGAGCGCCCGAGTGGACGCGCCGGCCCGCGACGCGCTCGCGCGTCTGCTGACGGTGGTCGACCGTACGCTCGACCCCACCGACGAGAGGACACCCCGATGACGGCCGCCCCCGGCTCCCCTGCGCTACTGCTCGCCTCGGCGCTCCAGTCCGCCTCGTGGACGGGAGTCGTGCTCGTGCTCCTCGCCGGGCTCGCCGGAGCGGTGCTGGCCGTGCGGCTGCGCCGACCCCAGCTGGCGTGGATCGCGCTCGTTGCGGCGGCCGCCGCGTTCCTCCTGACGGCGATCGCCGGACCCTCGGCACCGCCGATCCACTCCATGCTGGTGACGGTCTTCGCCTTCGCCCTGGCGATTGTCGGCGGCGGTCCGGTCGTGCTGCTCACCCTCGACCTGGCCACGGCCGATTCCCGCACCGGCAGCCACGGCGGAATCATGGTGGCCGGAAGCTCTCGTCCGGCGAACGGAGGGGCGCCCTCAGCGATCGGGCAGCCGATCGAGGTGCTCCGCGGCGGGACGACGATCGGCGTCCTCGAGCGGATCGCCGCCGCCGGCGCTGTGATGAGCGGTCTGCCCGAGGGGATCGCGGTCGTCGTGGCGATCAAGGGCGTCGGCCGGTTCAGCGAGCTCGCGTCTCCGGAGGCGCGCGAGCGGTTCATCATCGGCACCCTGGCGAGCCTGGCCTGGTCGGCGGCGCTCGGCGTGCTCTCTCGGCTCTACCTGACGGGCTGACCACGGGCTACCGCAGGTCGGGCCTACCCCGCGGGCCGACGGCGAGGTACCGCCGGGCGGTAAGGCGAGACGGTCGGATCGCCGGGGATGCTGAACCGCCACGGGAACTCCTCGCCACCACCGGACCCCGAGACACCGGTCCGCGGGCCGGTGATCACAGCGGTCGGCGGCTCGCCCGGCAGCAGCTCGAACGCCGTCTCGAGCGGATCGCCCGACTCCGAGAGCTGGACGCCGAGCGCCTTCGCGAGACGAGCGGGCCCTCGGGCGATGTCCCCATGCCGGACCGGGCCACGGCGGAGCAGGGCCAGCTCCTCCCCCAGCACGACCTCGCCCGCGCGGAGCAGCACGGCCGACGCGACCCCCGTCGGGGAACAGACGATGTTGACGCAGGTGTGCATCCCGTAGGTGAAGGAGGCGTAGACCGAGCCGGGCGCACCGAACATCGGCGCCGTCCGCGGAGTCGGGCCGCGATGGGCGTGCGAGCCCGGATCCTCGCCGGTGCCCAGGTATGCCTCCACCTCCGTCAGCCGCACACCGACCACCCCCTCCCGCGTGCGGTGCAGGAGGACCCGACCGAGCAGTTCCGGAGCGACCTCAAGAGCCGAACGCGAGAGATTCGGAAGAGACACGCCTAGAAGAAGCTCTGGCCCGACACCAGCGTAATCACGATCACGGCGACGATGACGACGGCGGCGACGATCACCAGGGTCCGCTGCTGCCAGGGAGGAAGCGGCGGACGGCCGTCATCGCCCGATGCGCCGCGGAGCGTCACGAGCGCTCCCCGCGGAGTGAGCCACGGACGACCCGCACGCGCTCGGTCAGCTGGGCGAGCTGCTCCGCAACCCGGTCGGGAGCCGTACCGCCGACTCCGTCGCGGCTCGCGACCGACCCCTCGATACTGAGCACCGAGCGGACATCGGGGGTGAGCAGCGGGGAGACCGAGGCGAGAGCGTCGTCGTCCAGGTCCTCAAGTCCGAGCCCGCGCGACTCCGCCAGCTTGACCAGCTCGCCGGTGATCTCGTGCGCATCGCGGAAGGGCACGTGCTTTTTCACCAGCCACTCGGCGACGTCGGTCGCGAGCGAGAAGCCCTGCGGCGCCAACTCCGCCATCCGATCGGTGTGGAAGGTGAGGGTCGCGATCATGCCGCTGAAGGCGGGCAGCAGGACCTCGAGGGTCGTCACCGAGTCGAAGACCGGCTCCTTGTCCTCCTGCAGGTCGCGGTTGTAGGCCAGCGGCAGTGCCTTGAGGGTTGCGAGCAGTCCGGTGAGGTTGCCGAGCAGCCGGCCGGATTTGCCGCGGGCGAGCTCAGCGATGTCGGGGTTCTTCTTCTGCGGCATGATCGAGGACCCGGTCGAGTAGCCGTCGTCGAGGGTGACGAACGCGAACTCGCGCGTGTTCCAGAGGATGATCTCCTCCGCGATCCGCGAGACGTCGATCCCGATCATCGCGCTCACGAACGCGAACTCGGCGACCAGGTCGCGGCTGGCGGTACCGTCGATCGAGTTGGGCACGCTCGCTGCGAAGCCGAGATCGCGGGCGACCGCCTCGGCGTCGAGGCCAAGCGTGGATCCGGCGAGTGCTCCCGATCCGTAGGGCGAAACATCGGCCCTGACTGCCCAGTCGCGCAGCCGCTCCAGATCGCGCAGTAGCGCCCAGCCGTGAGCGAGCAGATGATGCGCGAGCAGCACCGGCTGAGCGTGCTGGAGGTGCGTGCGCCCCGGCATGATCGCGGCCGGATGCGCCGAGGCCTGCGCAGCGAGCGCGTCGATGAGTTGCACCACCAACTCCGCGACGACTGCGGCGTGGTCGCGGAGGTACATCCGCACAAAGGTCGCGATCTGGTCGTTGCGCGAGCGGCCAGCGCGCAGCTTGCCACCGAGTTCGGCGCCGGCCTCGAGCATCAGCCCGCGCTCAAGGGCGCCGTGCACGTCCTCATCGGACTCGTCGGCCGTGAAGCTCCCCTCGGCGACGGCTGCATCGAGCCGGTCGAGGGCGCTCAGCATCGCGGGGAGTTCGGCGTCATCGAGGTAGCCCGCCGCGGCCAGGGCGCGGGCGTGGGCGCGGGAGCCGGCCAGGTCGTAGGGGGCGAGCTGCCAGTCGAAGTGCGTCGACTTCGAGAGCGCAGCAAGTTCGGGCGAGGGACCGCCGGCGAATCGGCCGCCCCAGAGCGCTCCGGCCTCGCCCGCGCGGGCGGAGGGTCGTTCCGTCATGGTTCTCCTCGGTTCGGCTGTCGAGTCTACTGAGCGGCGTCGGGGGCGCCCGCGCGCTCCAGGAGCCACACGAGCAAGGCCTTCTGCGCGTGCAGGCGGTTCTCCGCCTCGTCCCAGATCACACTCTGCGGGCCGTCGATCACGTCCGCGGTCACCTCGTAGCCACGATCCGCGGGCAGGCAGTGCAGGAACAGGGCGTCGGGAGCCGCGAGGGCCATCGTTCCCGCATCGACGCGGTAGGCACCGAAGGTGGCGACCCGCGCGGCCTTCTCGTCTTCCTTGCCCATCGAGACCCAGGTGTCGGTGATCACGATGTCGGAGCCCGAAGCGCCCTCGGCCGGGTCGGTCGTGGTGATCGCCGACCCGCCTGTGGTCGCGGCGATGCGCTGCGCATCGGCGAGGACCGTCGGGACGGGGGCGTAGGACTCCGGGGAGACGATGCGCACGTGCATCCCGGCCGTCGCTCCCGCGAGGAGGTAGGAGTGCGCCATGTTGCTCGCGCCGTCGCCGAAGAAAGTGAGGGTGAGACCCGCCAGGCGCCCGCGATGCTCGCGGATGGTCAGCAGATCGGCGAGCAGCTGGCACGGGTGGAACTCGTCCGAAAGCGCGTTGACCACGGGCACGCGGGTGCCACGCGCCATCTGCTCCAAACCGGACTGGGCGTAGGTGCGCCACACGATCGCGGCGACCTGGCGCTCCAGGACGCGCGCGGTGTCCGACGCGGTCTCCTTGCCGCCGAGCTGGCTGCTCGCGGTCGAGATGATCAGCGGGCTGCCACCGAGGTCGGCGATGCCAACGGCGAAGGAGACGCGGGTGCGCGTGGAGGACTTATCGAAGATCACCGCGACGGTCTGTGGTCCGGCGAGGGGCTTGTGGGCGAAGCGGTCGCGCTTGATGTCGAGGGCGAGATCGAGGATCTCGGCCTGCTCGGCGGGAGTGATGTCGTCGTCGCGGAGGAAGTGGCGGGTCACAGTGCTGGTCGCTTTCGGTGGAGGTACGGGGTCAGAGGGTCTGCAGGGCGCGGCCGAGGCGCTCGGTGAACTCAACGACGTCGGCGGCGGTCACCACGAGCGGCGGCGCGAGCCGGATGCTCGAGTCGTTCGCGGCGTTCACGATCAGGCCTGCGTCGAGGCAGGCGGCGGCGAGCTCGGCGGCGACCGGCCGGGTCAGCGCGATGCCGAGGAGCAGGCCGGCTCCGCGGACCCCCGCGATCAGCGGCGAGTCGAGCGCGGACAGCGACTCGACGATCTGCGCGCCGCGCTCCCGGGCGTTGCCGAGCAGGTCGGCGCGCTCGATCTCGGCGAGCACGGCGCCGGCCACCGCGGTCGCCAGCGGATTACCGCCGAAGGTGCTGCCGTGCTGGCCCTTCTGCAGGAGGGAGGACGCCTCGCCGAAGGTCACCAGGGCCCCGATGGGGAATCCGCCGCCGAGCCCCTTCGCCAGGGTGATCGCATCGGGGAGGATCCCCGCCTCCTGGTAGGCGAACCAGCGCCCGGTCCGCCCGACGCCGGTCTGGATCTCGTCGACGATGAGCAGGGCGCCGTGCTCGCGGGTGAGCTCGCGCGCACGCTGCAGGTAGCCGACCGGAAGCGGGATAACGCCTGCCTCCCCCTGGATCGGCTCGACGATCAGCGCGGCGACCGACTCATCGAGCGCGGCCTCCAGGGCCTCGATGCTCGCCTCGAGGTGCTCGACGCCGCCGGGCATCGGCTCGAACGGTGCCCGCATCGCGGCCTTCCCGGTGAGGGCGAGCGAGCCCATCGTCCGGCCGTGGAACGCGTTCTGCAGGGCGAGGATGCGGTGCCGCCCGCCGGCCGCGGTGAGCCGCGCCAGCTTGAAGGCCGCCTCGTTCGCCTCGGTGCCGGAGTTGACGAACGAGACGCGGCCCGCGTCTCCGGCCCCGGTCAGGCGGCGCAGGGTCTCGGCCAGCTCGATCTGCGGGGCGGTCGCGAAGTAGTTCGAGACGTGGGCGAGTGCACCCGCCTGACGGGACACGGCCTCGACGAAGACGGGGTGCGCGTGGCCGAGCGAGTTGACGGCGATGCCGCCGAGGAAATCGAGGTACTCGCGGCCGTCGACATCCCAGACCCGACACCCCTCCCCTCGCTCGAGCACGGCGAGCGGGGGCGCGAAGGTCTGCATCATCGCGCTCGAGTAGCGCTGACGGGCGGCCTCGGTGCGGGACGCGGTCGTGGAGATGGACATGGAAGCCTTTCGATCGGAGCGGTCCGGCCACGAGGGCCGACGGTGCGCCCGCCCGGGACGGGACGGACGCTCGGAGCCGGGGCCGCTGAGGATCAGCGGCCCGACCTTCGCTCCCGGTCGCGGGGATCGAGCGAAGCGACAACCTCGGTGCCGATGCCCTCCGAGGTGAACACCTCGAGCAGGATCGAGTGCGAGATGCGGCCGTCGATGATCGCAGCCTTGGGCACTCCGCCGCGCACGGCGTCGAGGCAGGCGGTCATCTTGGGGATCATGCCCGACTCGAGCGAGGGCAGCAGGGCCGCGAGGTCGTCCGAGCTGATGTGCGAGACGAGCGACTCGCGATCGGGCCAGTCGGCGTACAGACCGGCCACGTCGGTGAGGACGACGAGCTTCTCGGCGCCGAGTGCGACCGCCAACGCGGCGGCAGCGGCATCGGCATTGACGTTGAGGGACTGGGTCGGATCGTCGGAGTCGGGGGCGATCGAGGACACGACCGGAATCCGCCCGGCCTCCACCTGCGCGAGCACGGCGGCAGGGTCCACGGCGATCACGTCGCCGACCAGGCCGAGGTCGTGCTCCTCACCGTCGATGACAACCCCCCGGCGGCGCCCGACGAACAGGCCCGCGTCCTCGCCCGAGATGCCGGCCGCCAGCGGACCGTGCTCGTTGATTCGGCGGACGATGTCGCGGCTGATGCTGCCGGTGAGCACCATCCGCACCACCTCCATCGCCTCCGGGCTCGTGACGCGGTAGCCGCCGCGGAACTCGCTGGCGATGCCGAGCCGGTCCAGCATCCGCGAGATCTGCGGACCGCCGCCGTGCACAACGACGGGGCGGATCCCGGCGTAACGCAGGTAGACCATGTCCTGCGCGAAGGAGCGCTGCAGCTCCTCCGACACCATCGCATTGCCGCCGAACTTGATCACCATCGTGCGGCCATGGAAGCTCTGCAGCCAGGGCAGCGCCTCGATCAGCGTCGCGGCCTTGGCGGGTGCGGCGTCGCGCTCGGCGCGTCTCCTCGCCGTGGTGGGGGTGTCCTCGCTCACGGCCGCCTCAGCTCGAGTACGCGGAGTTCTCGTGCACGTAGTCGTGCGTGAGGTCGTTGGTCCAGATCGTGGCGGTCGCGTCTCCGGCGTGCAGGTCGATGTCGACCGAGACCTGCCGAGGGGCGAGGTCGACCAGGTCACGACTCTCGTGCGGCTCGCCCGCGCGGCAGACCGGCACACCGTTCATCGCGACGTCGATGCCGTACGGGTCGAACTGCGCATCGGTCGTGCCGACGGCGGCGAGGACCCGACCCCAGTTGGGGTCGTTGCCGAAGATCGCGGCCTTGAAGAGGTTGCTCCGCGAGACGGCACGGGCGACCACCAGGGCCTCGTCCTCGGTCGCGGCGTTCAGCACGCGGATCGCGACGTCGTGGGCGGCGCCCTCCGCGTCGGCCTGCAGTTGCAGGGTGAGGTCGCGACAGAGGTCGGTCAGCGCCGCGGTGAACTCGTCCGGATCGGCCGCTCTCCCGCTCGCTCCGCTCGCGAGCAGCGCCACCGTGTCGTTGGTCGACATGCAGCCATCGGAGTCGAGCCGGTCGAAGGTGACTCGGGTCGCGGCGCGCAGGGCGGAGTCGAGAGCGGCGGAGTCGAGCGCCACATCGGTCGTGATCACCACCAGCATCGTGGCCAGTCCCGGCGCGAGCATCCCCGCGCCCTTGGCCATCCCGCCGATGCTCCAGCCGTGCTCGGAGCGCACGACCGCCTGCTTCGGGACCGTGTCGGTGGTCATGATCGCCCGAGCGGCGGACTCCCCCGCGTCCGCGCCCTCGGCGAGCTCGGCCGAGGCGTCGGCCACCCCCGCGGTGAGCTTTCCGAGATCGAGCTGGTCGCCGATCAGCCCCGTGGAGCAGACGAGCACGTCGGCGGCAGAGACCTCGAGACTGTCGCCCACGAGCTCCGCCGTGCGGTGGGTGACCTGGAAGCCCTGCGCACCGGTGTAGCAGTTGGCCCCACCGGAGTTGAGGACGATCGCCGAGACGACGCCGTCGCGCATCACCTGCTCGCTCCAGAGGACCGGGTTCGCCTTGCAGCGGTTGCTCGTGAAGACGGCGGCCGCGCTCTGCAGCGGGCCGAGGTTCTGCACGAGGGCGACATCGCGCGCACCGGTCGATTTCAGCCCCGCGACGACGCCGGCCGCGCGGAACCCTGCTGCTGCGGTGACGCTCACGGCGCGACTCCGTTCACGCTCAGCCCGAGGGACTCGGGGAGCCCCAGGGCGATGTTGCTCGATTGGACGGCCGCGCCCGCGGTGCCCTTGACCAGGTTGTCGATGGCCGAGACCACCACGACGCGGCGCGCGCGCTCATCGACCGCGAGGCCGATCAGCGCCGTGTTCGCGCCGACCACGTCGGCGGTCCGCGGGAATGACCCCTCGGGAAGCAACTGCACGAAGGTCTCGTCGCCGTAGGCGGTCTCCCACGCGGCTCGGACATCCTGCGCGGAGACGCCGGGGGCGAGGCGCGCGGTCGAGGTCGCCAGGATGCCCCGGGACATCGGCACGAGGACCGGGGTGAACGAGATCGAGACCGGACCGGCTCCGGCGAGGAGGAGGTTCTGCCGGATCTCGGGGTTGTGGCGGTGCGCACCGCCGAGGCCGTAGGCGTGCGCGGAGCCGAGCAGCTCGCTGGCCAGGAGGTCCGTGCGCAGGCTCTTGCCCGCTCCGGAGGGGCCGACGGCCAGCACCGAGACAAGGTCGGACGGCTCGATCACGCCGGCATGCAGTCCTGGGGCCAGGCCGAGCGTGATCGCCGTGACGTTGCAGCCGGGGACGGCGATGCGCCGAACTCCGGCGAGCGCCTCGCGCTGCTTGCGCCCGCCACCGCCGATCAGCAGCTCGGGGAGGCCGTAGGGCCAGGCTCCGGCGAAGTCACCGCCGTAGTAGTCGGCCCAGTCCTGCGGGTCGGTCAGCCGGTGGTCGGCCCCGCAGTCCACGACGAGGACGCCCTCGGGAAGGGTCGCGGTGATCTCGCCGGACTTCCCGTGCGGGAGGGCGAGGAAGACGACGTCGTGACCGGCGAGGTTCTCGGTAGTCGTGTCGACGAGGACGAGGTCGCGGAGCGAGCGCAGATGCGGATGCACCGCGGACAGTGGCTGCCCCGCGTTGGCGTGCGCGGTGACGGTGCGCACCTCGAACTCGAGGTGATCGGCGAGCAGACGCAGCAGCTCGCCGCCCGCGTAGCCGCTCGCACCGGCCACCGCCACGGAGAAACTCATGCCCGAGAGCCTAGCCGGTGCGGGCGCGGGGCCCCGCCCGGTGACGCCGGTCGGGACTCCGCCATCACTCGCGCAGGCGAGCGCCGAAACGCTCCGCCGCTACCGCCACGCCACTCTCCTTCGCCACCGTCGCTTCGGCCGCGGTGAGCGTGCGATCCGGCGCGCGGAAGCGCAACGCGAAGGTCAGCGACTTCGTGCCCTCGGCGAGCCCGGTTCCGCGGTAGTCGTCGACCAACCGGATCGCCTCGAGCAGCTCCCCTGCGCCCTCGATGATGGCGGCGCGCACGTCGGCGGCAGCGGTGTCGATCGGCACGACGAGCGAGAGATCCTGGGTCGCGGCGGGAAGCGCCCCGACCGGTCGGGCCACGACGACCGTCCCGGCTCGAGCGATCAGCGGCTCGAGGTCCAGCTCGACCACGGCGACACGGCGCGGCAGGTCCAGCTCCTCGGCCAGCGCCGGCAGCAGCTCCCCCGCGTGGCCGATGACCGCCCCGTCGAGGACGACCTCGGCGGTGCGTCCGGGGTGCAGCGCCGCGTGAGCGCCCTGGCGAAGGACCAGCTCGGTTCCGGTCGCTGCCGCTACCTTGCGGACCACGTCGAGTGCATCCCGCCAGTCGACGTCACGGCCGACGACTCCGGGCTGACGCATGACGGCGGCGCCAGTGAGCAGCGCCGCGAGGTGGCGCGGCTGGGGTGGGATACCCGCGTTCAGTTCCGCCTCCACCTCGGCGGAGGGGCGGGCGCCGCCGACCGGCAACGCCGCCGAGCCGAACGGGCGTCCGGCCGCCGGGAGGAACACGGGGCCGAGCTCGTAGACGGCTAGGTCGACCAGGCCGCGTGAGCGATTGCGGGCCGCGACCTGCACGAGGCCCGGCAGGAGCGAGATCCGCAGCTGGGCGGCGGTCGCGTCGAGCGGATTCGCGAGGGTGATCTGCTCCTGCGGCTCTCCGCTGGCCGATCCGAATCGGTCGTTCATCGAGCGCGACAGGAAGGGAGAGGAGAGGACCTCGGTCAGCCCCGCTGCGGCGAGCGCCTGGGCGAGGGTGCGGCGCAGGCGCTGGCCCGGGGTGAGACCCCGTCCCGGAGGCGCGACCGGGAGGACTGCGGGGATCCGGTCGTACCCGGTGATGCGGGCGACCTCCTCCGCGAGCGTGGCGCGGTCGGTCAGGTCCGGGCGCCAGCTCGGCGGCGTGACCACGAATCCGGAGCCGCCGACCTCGACCGACGCGCCGATCTCGACGAGAGCGCCGCGGATCTCCTCCGGCGTGTACCGCACACCGATCAGCCCGGCGATATAGCCGTCGGGTAGCTCAACGGGCTCGGCCCTGCGCGGGTCGGCGAGGACCGAGCCGAGCTCGTCCACGGTACCCCCGGCGAGCTCCACCAGGAGCTGCACCGCGCGGGCGGCAGCGACGGACGCGACCTGCGGGTCGACGCCGCGCTCGAAGCGCCGCGACGCCTCGCTCGGCAGCTTGTGCCGACGGGCCGTTCGCGCCACCGACACCGGGTCGAAATTCGCGGCCTCGATCAGGACATCGGAGGTGGAGACCGAGATCTCGGTGCGCGCGCCCCCCATCACCCCGGCGAGGCCGATCGCGCCGCCCTCGTCAGCGATCACGAGGTCTTCCGCGTGCAGACGGCGCACCTGCCCGTCGAGCGTCTCGAGGGTCTCGCCGGATGCGGCGCGACGCACGACGATGCCGCCCTTGAGGGTCGCCAGGTCGTAGCCGTGCAGCGGCTGGCCCAGCTCGAACATCACGTAGTTGGTGATGTCGACCACGAGCGAGATCGAGCGCACTCCCGCAAGGCGCAGTCGCGCGAGCATCCACGGTGGGGTCGGACGCGAGGTGTCGATCCCGCGGACGACGCGCGTCACGAACACGCAGGCGCCCGTGCGTCCGCGGATCGGCGCCTCGTCGGCGACCGTCACCGGGAAGACGGGAGCGGCATCCGGGCGCTCCTGCGACGGGACCGCGTGCGCCGGGTCGCGGAAGACGGCTCCGGTGGCGTGCGCGTACTCGCGAGCGATGCCGCGAATGGAGAAGGCGTAGCCGCGGTCGGGCGTCACATTGACCTCGACCGCCGCGTCGTCGAGTCCGAGGAGCGCGATCGCATCGGCGCCCGGCTCCGGGTCGAGCCCGAGGGAGGCGAGCCGGAGGATGCCGTCGTGCTCCTCGCCGAGGCCGAGCTCGCGGCTCGAGGCGATCATCCCGTCGGACACGTGGCCGTAGGTCTTCCGAGCCGAGATCGGGAACGGACCGGGCAGGACCGCGCCCGGGAGCGAGACGACGACCTTGTCGCCGGCCGCGAAGTTGTGCGCGCCGCAGACGATACCGCGGACGTCCTCACCGCCGTCGGCCGCCCGCTGTCCCTCCGGCGCCACGCGCACGTGGCACCAGTTGATCGTCTTACCGTTCTTCTGGGGCTCGGGAGCGAGGTCGAGCACCTCGCCGACGACGACGGGACCGGTCACCTCGAAGCGGTGGACGTCCTCCTCCTCCAGACCGACCGATACCAGGGCCGCGTGCACGGACTCCGTCGTGACGTCGTGCTCGAGGTCGACGTACTCCCCCAGCCAGCTCAGCGGAACGCGCATCAGATCACCATCCCGTACTGCTCGCTGAAGCGGACGTCGCCCTCGACCATGTCGCGCATGTCTTTCACGTCATTGCGGAACATCAGGGTCCGCTCGATTCCCATTCCGAAGGCGAATCCGGAGTACTCCTCCGGGTCGATGCCGGCGGAGCGCAGCACGTTCGGATTGACCATGCCGCAGCCGCCCCACTCGATCCAGCGCGCACCGCCGACGAAGGTGGGGTGCCAGATGTCGAGCTCAGCGCTGGGCTCGGTGAAGGGGAAGTAGTTGGGGCGCAGGCGGATGCGGGCGTCGTCGCCGAAGAGGATGCGGGCGACGTGCTCAAGGGTGCCGCGCAGGTGCGCCATCGTCAGGCCGCGGTCGACGGCAAGGCCCTCGAACTGGGTGAAGACGGGAGTGTGCGTCGCATCCAGCTCATCGGTGCGGTAGACCCGGCCGGGAGCAATGATGTAGAGCGGCAGGGGGCGCTCGAGCATCGAGCGGATCTGCACCGGCGAGGTGTGCGTGCGCAGCACCAGGTGCGTGTCGACGGGATCGACGAAAAAGGTGTCCTGCATGGCGCGAGCCGGGTGATCCTCGTCGAAGTTCAGGGCGTCGAAGTTGAACCACTCGTTCTCGAGCTCCGGGCCCTCGGCGATCTCCCAGCCCATCCCGACGAAGACGTCGGCGATGGACTCCTGGAGCAACGAGAGCGGATGGCGGGCACCTCGGCGCGTGAAGCTCGCACCGGCGGTGACGTCGACGCGCTCGGCCTCGAGTGCGGCCGCGTTCTCGGCCTCGACCAGCTCCGCCTCGCGGGTGGTGTAGGCGTCTCCCACCTGCTTCCGGGCTCCGCCGACGAGCTTGCCGGAGGCGGCCTTGTGCTCGGGTGGGACGGAGCGCATCTGCGCGTTGAGGCGGGCAAGGGTCGAGCCCTCGCCGAGGTGGGCTGCTCGGGCGGACTTCAGCGCTGTGGAGTCGCTTGCCGCGCCGATGGCGGAGAGGGCGGCGGCGACCGCGGCGGAGACGGCCTCATCGGTGATCGGATTACTCTCTGACACGATCCCCCAGTGTAGGCGAGCCCCTCCGCCCCCTCCCGCCGCCGGCCCGCACCCCGCCTCGCCCCCAATGGCGTGCACCCCCCACCAGATACGCCGAGCGATCGCCGGACCCCCGAGGCGAACGGGGGAATCGCGTGCTAGCGATTCCCTCTCGCCGAACGCAGGACGCTCTACGGGACCCCGCCACCTGGAGAAGCCAACCGCGGTGAGGATCGCCCTACGGGCGATCCTCACCATTCACTCCTGCACAGCGATCAGCTGTGTATCCGTCTGGGCGCGGGCTGCCGGGTGTCCCCCGACCGTCCGGCTACCGCGCGCCCCGCGGCCTCCGCTCTTCGTGCGGATCTCTATCCACTTCGCGAGCCCCGAGAGAAGGAGACAGATGCTGATGTAGATGGCACCGATCACGATAGCGGCGGGGATGATCGGACTGTCCAGGCTCGACTGGTTGCCGAGGTAGCGGGCGTAGTAAAGCAGTTCGTTGTAGGTGATGATCGAGCCAAGTGCCGTGTCCTTGAGGGCGACGACGAGCTGCGCAATGATCACCGGCAGCATCGAGCGGATCGCCTGCGGGAACAGGATCAGCCGCATCACGCCGGCCTTGCGCAGGCCGATCGCGTAGCCCGCCTCCTTTTGTCCGCGCGGGAGGGCTTCGATGCCGGCGCGGAAGATCTCGGAGAAGACGGACCCGTTGTAGAGGGTCAGAGCGATGACGACGGCGAGGTAGGGGCTGAGCTTCAGGCCCGCGAACGGCAGGCCGTAGTACATCAGCATCATCAGGATCAGCACGGGGATCGCCCGGAACAGCTCGATGAAGAGTGTGACCGGGAGGCTGATCCACCGATGGTCCGAGAGGCGGCCGATCGCGAGGAGTAGCCCGAGCACGAGACTGGCGACGCCGGCGGTGGCGAAGGCGGCCAGGGTCTGGCCGAGCGCTGCTCCGATGCTCTGCCACACCAGCGGATAACCGAACGCCCGCCACTTCGAGGCACTGAACTGGCCGGACTCGGCGAAGCGCCAGATCACGAAGGCGAGGAGCGCCGCGATCACCAGGACGACGACGACGCCGATGACGCGATTGCGCAGGACGGCGCGGGGGCCGGGGTTGTCGAAGAGGACGGAGCTCATCGGGCGACCCTCCACGTCTTCTCGAGCTGACGTTGGACGAGCGAGAGCAGGGTGACCAGGACCACGAAGGTCAGGGCCACCCAGAGGACGACGATGAGGCTGTTCTCGCCGCGCTCGTTGAGCACGCGGACGATGGTGCCCGCCTCCGCGACCGAGAAGCCGGCGGCGACGGTGGTGTTCTTCAGCAGCGCGATCAGCACGCTCATCAGCGGTGGGATAACGGAGCGGAAGGCCTGCGGAAGGACGACCTGCGTCATCGTGAGGCCGAAGTCGAGACCGATCGCGCGGGCCGCCTCGGCCTGACCGATCGGCACGGTGTTGATGCCCGAGCGCAGAACCTCCGCGACGTAGGTCGCGGTGTACAGGCTGAGGGCGCAGATCGCGAGGTTCGTGTAGTCGACATTCGGCAGGTCGAGCTTGGGATAGCCGAATGCGAAGAAGAACATCACCAGCGTGAGCGGAGTGTTCCGGATGGTGTTCACGTAGACCGTGCCGACCGCGCGCGCGATCGGGATGGGCGAGACGCGCATCGCGCCGACCACCGTACCGATCAGCAGGGCGAATACGAGCGAGACGCTGAAGAGGATCAGGGTGTTGCCAAAAGCCGGGACGTAGACGTCTAGGTTGTTCAACAGGACATCCATGCGGCTGGCCCTTCTGTCGGAGCGGTGGGGTGGTCGAGGAGAGGGGGACCCCCGGGCGACGCTGACGCCGCCCGGGGCACCTCTTAGTAGTCGTTCACCGCCGGCTGGGTGACCGTCGTGCCGGACTGGCCGAGCGTCTCGTCGTAGATGGCGCTCCAGGTGTCGCCGCCGTCGGTGAGCATGCCGTTGACAAAGTGGCGCAGTGCATCGTCACTCTTGGGCAGGCCGATGCCGTACAGCTCGGTGCTGAACGGCTCGCCGACGACCTTGAGCTCGTCGGGCTTCTGCGCCGCGTAGCCGATCAGGATCGCGCCGTCCGTGGTGACCGCGTCGACGGTGCCGTCGGAGAGAGCGTCCACGCACTGCGAATAGGTGTCGAACTCCTCCGTTTTCACCTCGGGGTAGTTGGTGCGGATGTTCTGGATCGGGGTCGAGCCGGTCGCCGAGCACACCGTGGTGTCCGCGCTGAGGCTGTCCGGGCCGGTGATCGTGCTGTTGTCGGCGGCGACGAGCAGCTGCTGTCCGGTCTCGAAGTAGGGTCCGGCGAAGCCGACCTGCTCCTTGCGCTTATCGGTGATCGAGTAGGTACCGACGTAGAAGTCGATGTCGCCGTTCACAATCGACGCCTCCCGGTTGGCCGAGGGGATCGCCGTGAACTCGATCTTGTCGGCCGAGAAGCCGAGGGAGGCAGCGACCCACTTCGCGATCTCGATGTCGAATCCGGAGCGCTGTCCGGTCGCCGCGTCGAGGTAGCCCAGCCCGGGCTGGTCCTCCTTGACGCCGATGGTGACCTTGTCGGCCGCGGTCATCGCGTCGAAGGTCGGGCTGCCCTCGACGGCGACGTCGGAGGCGACCTCGTAGGCAGAGGTTCCTCCCTCCGCTCCGCCACCGGCGGTTCCGGAGTCGCCGGCGCAGCCGGTGAGGGCGAGGGTCGCTGCTGCGAGTCCCGCGGTCATGAACATGAGCTTCGTGCGCATGATCGTCCTTCCTGGGTTCGGCCCGTCGATGCGGGCGATGTCAGATCGGCTCCCGCTGTACAGGGGTCCGACGGGTCTGAATGGCTGCTGGTCGCGCCGCTAGTGCGTGATGAGCTTGGAGAGGAAGTCCTTGGCCCGGTCGCTACGCGGGGCAGTGAAGAACGACTCCGGATCGGTGTCCTCGAGGATCTCGCCGTCGGCCATGAAGACAACGCGGTCGGCGGCCTTGCGGGCAAAGCCCATCTCGTGCGTGACGACGATCATGGTCATCCCCTCCTTGGCGAGCCCGACCATCACGTCGAGCACCTCGTTGATCATCTCGGGGTCCAGCGCCGAAGTGGGCTCGTCGAACAGCATCACCTTGGGCTTCATTGCGAGCGCCCGCGCGATGGCGACGCGCTGCTGCTGCCCGCCCGAGAGCTGAGCAGGAGTCTTCGCGGCCTGGTGGCCGACTCCGACCCGGTCGAGCAACGCCGTGGCCTGCGCCTCCGCGTCCTTGCGGGAGAGCCCCCGCACCTTGATCGGGCCGAGCGTGACGTTCTCGAGGATCGTCTTGTGCGCGAAGAGGTTGAACGACTGGAAGACCATCCCGACGTCGGCGCGGAGGGCGGCGAGGCCCTTGCCCTCCTCCGGCAGCTTCTGACCGTCGATGGTGATGGTGCCGCCGGAAATCGTCTCGAGCCGGTTCACCGTGCGGCACAGCGTCGACTTGCCGGAGCCGGAGGGGCCGAGGACGACGACAACCTCGCCGCGGTGCACCGTCAGATCGATGTCCTTCAGGGCGTGGAAGTCGCCGTAGTGCTTCTGCACTCCGGCGATGACGACAAGGGGTTCACCAACGGGAGCGGCAGCGCGCTCGTCTTGCGGGGCTGTGACCATGCCGCCAGAGAAGCACACGGGGATGGGCCGGTCAAATCATGAGCAATGTTTTAACCCAAGGGTAACAACGCGCACCGTCCTCCACCTCTGTCCGGCCGGGGACCGATTCCCTCAGGAACGCAGGGCGAAAGCGCTCTCGTAGAGGCAGACGGAGGCCGCGGTCGCGAGGTTGAGCGATTCCGCCGCGCCGTAGATCGGTACCGAGATGACGCCGTCCACGAGCGCGAGCGACTCGTCCTCGAGGCCACGGGCCTCGTTGCCGAAGACCCAGACGGTGGGCTGAGCGAGGTCGCCGCGGGCCCGGACCTCAAGCAGGTCCTCGCCCTTCACGTCCGCCGCGACCGAGCGCAGGCCCACGCCGCGCAGGCGCCCGAGGACGTCGGGGAGGTCGGCGCCGACCGCGACCGGCAGGTGGAACAGCGAGCCTGTGGTCGAGCGGACGACCTTGGCGTTGTAGAGGTCGACGGAGCGGCCAGAGAGCACGACGGCGTCGGCTCCGGCGGCGTCGGCCGCGCGGATGATCGTGCCCAGGTTGCCGGGATCCCGGACCTCCTCGAGGACCGCGACCAGGCGCGGCTCCGAGGCGACGACGTCCTTGAGCGACGTGGGGAACTGGCGGCACACCGCGACGAAGCCCTGGGGGGTGACGGTGTCGGCCATCGTGTCCAGGACGTCCTCGGTCACGTACTCGATGTCGACCTCCGCCTCCGCTGCTGCGGCGACGATCTCGGGGTGACGCTCCAGAGCGGTCGGAGTCGCGAATGATTCAACGAGCAGCTCCGGGCGGTAGTGCAGCGCCTCGGACATGGCCTGCGGACCCTCGAGGAGGAAGAGTCCCGTCTCGAGCCGGGCCGGGCGGCGGGTGAGCTTCGCCACAGAGCGGACACGGGGAGAGCGGGGGTTGTCGAGCATGCGGCGAGCCTATCGGCGCGGTGTTCGCGGGCCCGGCAGACACGACGCGCGGCCACCCCCAAGGACGCAAGGGGGCCGCGACCTCTCGATCGCGACCCCCTCCGGAATGCTGTGCCGATTACGCGGCGGCCCTGGGCGCCGAGGTGTCGGCGGGCAGCGCGCTCTTCGCGGTCGCGACGAGCGAGGCGAAGGTGGCGGGCTCCGTGATCGCGAGATCCGCGAGGATGCGGCGGTCGACCTGGACACCGGCCAGGGCGAGGCCCTGGATGAAGCGGTTGTAGGTCAGGCCGTTCGCGCGGGATGCCGCGTTGATGCGCTGGATCCAGAGGCGACGGAACTCGCCCTTCCTGGCGCGGCGGTCGCGGTACGAGTAGACGAGGGAGTGGGTGACCTGCTCCTTCGCCTTGCGGTAAAGGCGCGAACGCTGACCGCGGTAGCCCGAGGCGCGCTCGAGGATAACGCGACGCTTTTTGTGGGCGTTGACGGCCCTCTTCACTCTTGCCATTGCTCTTTCTTCCTATCGATCCGGGCGGTTGAGTAGCAAACTCCGCGGCGCAACGACTGCGCCGGCAGTGAGCTACAGACCGAGAAGCTTCTTGGCGACCTTGGCGTCCTGCGGGGCGAGGACCTGGTCCTGGTTGAGGCGGCGGGTGCGAACGCTGGACTTGGACTCCAGGTTGTGACGCATACCGGCCTGCTGCTTCATGACCTTGCCGGAGCCGGTCACCTTGAAACGCTTCTTGGCACCCGAGTGGGTCTTCATCTTGGGCATGTTCTCTCCTTGTGAACGTCACACCGCGCACGGCGGGGCGAAACCGGTGCCCCATAAGCGGGGCGTCCACCGGCCCCGAGGCCGGGGCGGCGAAGTACTAGACGGACTCGGCCTCGGCCGTGTCCTCGGGGGTATTGGCCTCGCGACGAGCAGCGCGGACCGCATTGGCCTCTGCCTTCGCCTCGGACTTGTTCTTCAACGGGCCGATGACCATCACCATGTTGCGACCGTCGATGGTCGGTGTGGACTCGACCTGGCCGAACTCGGCGACGTCCTCCGCGAAACGCTGGAGCAGACGAACACCCATTTCGGGCCGCGACTGCTCGCGACCTCGGAAGAGGATCATCGCCTTGACCTTGTCGCCGGCCTTGAGGAAGCCTTCGGCGCGCTTGCGCTTGGTCTCGTAGTCGTGCTTGTCGATCTTCAGGCGGAAACGAACCTCCTTGAGGATCGTGTTCGCCTGGTTGCGACGGGCTTCCTTGAGCTTCTGAGCCTGCTCGTACTTGAACTTCCCGTAGTCCATGATCTTCGCTACGGGCGGCTTGGAGTTGGGGGCGACCTCGACCAGGTCCAGGTCTGCGTCCTGTGCGAGTCGCAGGGCGACCTCGATCTTGACGACGCCGACCTGTTCTCCGGCGGGACCCACGAGGCGAACCTCGGGGACGCGGATACGGTCGTTGGTACGGGGATCGCTGATTGCGCTTCTCCTCTGATCTCGGTGAGTGCAGCTGCGCTACCGGAGTCTTCTCCAGCGCACCCGAGAGAGGTGATCGTCCCGTCCACGTCGTGCGTGAGCACGGCGCTCGCACCCTGTGACGCGGTTCCCGAGGCGGACCTCGGGAGCCGCAGCCCTGCCCCCGCTGGTCTGGCGACCATCGGCGGCGGAGTGCTTCTGACCCGGTAACCTTGTGAAGCGGTCAAGCGCGGGTGGGAGAATCTCCACTTTCGAACCGAGGACATGCCTCGGAGCCCGGATAACCATAGCAGAACGACGGCCCACCCGACAGAGCGGATCCGGCCGCCCTCGATCCGGCGCCGCGCCCCGCCCCGCTCCCAGCCCCCGGACGACGAACGAAGGACGCATGGCCCAGGACGACGACGACACCTACAACGACGACTACACCCGACGCTTCGGCGAGGACGGCGGCGCCTCCGACGTGGAGGCCGCCCGCGACATCGCGGAGGTCCCTGCGGTCGAGATCATCACCACCGCGGCGGTGCACCTCATGAGCGCCGCCGCCGTCAAATGCGGGCTCGCCGACGAGCCGGACGGGCAGGTCGACCTCGACGAGGCGCGCAAGCTGATCAACGCGCTCGCGGGGCTCGTCACGGCCGGTGCGCCCGACATCAGCGACATGCACGCCCGGAGCCTGCGCGATGGACTCCGCACCCTTCAGCTCGCATTCCGCGAGGCCTCCCCAATCGCCGACCCGATCGGCAAGGGGCCGGGCGAGAAGTGGACGGGCCCGGTCACCTGATCCGGAGTCAGCGGGCCGCGGCGAGCTGAAGGGTCATCGAGTCGACGCGCCGCGCGACGGTGTCCTCCGCCGCCCACCGGTCGCCCAGACGCGCGATCAGGGCGCTCAGCGCCTCCTGATCGAGACCGGGATGCAGGCTCAGCACGACGACGAGTTCCGGTCCCGCGAGCCGTTGCGCCGGATCGCCCGCGCGAGCCGTCAGCGACGCCACGGCCGGCTCCCCCTCCGCACCCGCGCGCAGAGCGGCGAGGACGTCCGGGTCCGTGTCGGCCGGCCACCACTCGGCACCCTCGGCGATCGCCCACAGCGCCGGACGGCGGACCGCGAACTCCCCCTCGGAGGCGGGGTCGAGGACCATCACCTCGGTTCCCTCCGCCACCGCCGCCAGAGCCGCCCGTCGTCCGTCGACCGGGACGGGACGGGCCGCCGGATCCCAGCGGCGCATGCTGTCCACGCCGCTGAAGACGGGGAGCACCGTGCGGCCGCCGGGGCCGGCGACGGTGACGATCGCCAGCTCCTGCGTCTTATCCGCTCGAAGGCCTCCCACGCCCGCTGCGTCCTCGCCGAGGCGCGCGATCAGCGGGATGAGCAGGCGGGACGAACGAAGCGCGTCCACCACGACCTCCGGGCCGCGAGCGCCGGACGTGAACGACGCGAGCGCGGCGACCAGCGCCGGCGGGGCACTGCCGTCATCCTGCGGAGCGGCGCTCGGCTCGAAGTGCCGGCCGGCCCAGGGGGTGCCCGCGGAGTCGGTCAGATGCGCGGGGAGCGGGCCGGGGTCACTCGGATGCGACATCCAGGGCCTCCGCGAGCGTGAACGCGCCCGCGTACAGCGCCTTACCGACGATCGCGCCCTCGAGGCCCTGGGGCACGAGGTCCCGCAGAGCGGCGATGTCGTCGAGGTTCGAGATCCCGCCCGAGGCGATCACGGGGCGGTGCGTGCGGGCCATGACCTGCTCGAGCAGCTCGAGGTTCGGGCCCTTCAGCGTGCCGTCCTTGGTGACGTCGGTCACGACGTAGCGCGTGCAGCCCGCCTCCTCGAGCCGGTCGAGGACGTGCCAGAGATCGCCGCCCTCCCTGGTCCAGCCGCGGGCGGCGAGGGTCGTTCCGCGCACATCCAGCCCGACGGCGATCTGGTCGCCGTACTGGGCGATGACGCTCGCGGCCCACTCCGGATTTTCGAGCGCCGCGGTACCGAGGTTGATCCGCTTGGCGCCAGCGCTCAGAGCGGACTCGAGACTGCGATCGTCGCGGATCCCTCCGGAGAGCTCGACGTTGACGCTCTTCACCTGCCGAATGACCTTCTTCATGATGGCGTGGTTGTCGCCGCGGCCGAAGGCAGCGTCGAGGTCGACGAGGTGGATCCACGTCGCACCCTGGTCTGCCCAATCGCCGGCAGCGTCGAGGGGATCGCCGTAGTTGGTCTCCGTCCCGGCCTCGCCCTGCGTCAGCCGCACGGCCTTGCCGCCCGCCACGTCGATCGCGGGCAGGAGGACCAGGCCCGGAGCCTTGGTGAACTCGCTCATCGTCATCCTCAGTCTCGGTGCCGGCCCCTCGAGGCGCCGACCACCGGCCGATCCTAGTTCGTGCGGAGGCTGCCCAGCCAATTCGCCAGCAGGCGAAGCCCGGCGGCGCCCGACTTCTCGGGGTGGAACTGGGTCGCCGAGAGCGGACCGTTCTCGACCGCGGCGATGAAGGGACCCCCGTGCTCCGCCCAGGTCACCGCGGGTCGCGGGAACGGCGGCATCACGTCGAGCGACCACTCACGGGCGCCGTAGGAGTGCACGAAATAGAAGCGTTCCTCGGCGATCCCGTCGAAGAGCACCGAGCCCTGGGGAGCGGAGACGGTATTCCAGCCCATGTGCGGAACGACCTCGGCCGGGAGTCGGTCGACCGTGCCCGGCCACTCACCCAGCCCGGCACTCTCGACACCCCGCTCGACCCCGCGCTCGAACAGCACCTGCATCCCGACGCAGATGCCCAGGACGGGGCGACCGCCCGCGAGACGCTTCTCGATGATCTCGCCGCCCCGCGCCCGGCTGAGGGCCGCCATCACCGCGTCGAAGGCGCCGACTCCCGGAACGAGCAGGCCGTCGGCCTCGAGGGCGCGCTGCCGATCGCCGGTCAGCTCGACGTCGGCGCCGGCGAGTTCGAGCGCCTTGACGGCGGAGTGCACATTCCCCGAGCCGTAGTCGTAGACGACGACGGACGGGCGGCCCGACCTCACAGCGCGCCCTTGGTCGAGGGCACGCCCGAGACCAGCGGATCCAGTGCCTTCGCCTGCCGGAAAGCTCGGGCGAAGGCCTTGAATTCGGCTTCGGCGATGTGGTGCGGGTCGCGGCCGCCGAGCACGGTGACATGCACGGTGAGCCCGGCGTTGACGGCGATCGCCTCGAAGACGTGGCGAACCATCGATCCGGTGAAGTGGCCGCCGATCAGGTGCAGCGCGAAGCCTTCCGGCTCGCCGGTGTGCACGAGGTAGGGGCGGCCGGAGATGTCGACGACCGCCTGCACGAGCGCCTCGTCGAGGGGGACGAGCGCGTCACCGAAGCGAGAGATGCCGGCCTTGTCCCCGAGCGCCTGACGAATGGCGGAGCCGAGCACGATGCCGATGTCCTCGGCGGTGTGGTGGATGTCGATCTCGATGTCGCCGTGAGCTCGGACACGCAGGTCGGTCAGCGAGTGCTTGGCGAACGCCGTCAGCAGGTGATCGAAGAAGGGCACGCCGGTCTCGAGATCGGCCGCACCGGTGCCGTCGAGGTCGAGCGAGAGCTCGATACTCGACTCGGTGGTGGTACGGCTGAGGGAGGCGGTGCGCCCGGGTGCGGCGCTCGGGGAGATCATGGCTCCCAGTCTATTCGCGGACGATCACTGCCCCCAGGCGCGCTCTCACTCGCGCGCGAGCGCCACCGCGGGGTCGGCGGAGGGCGCGGAGAGGGAGGCGAGCGCTTCGAGGAACGCGGTCGTCTCCTCCTCGGTGCCGGCGCTCACGCGGAGGTGGCCGGGGATGCCGACATCACGGATGAGGACCCCGCGGGCGAGGAGGCCCTCGAACACGGCGGCCGGATCGTCGACTCCGCCGAAGAGGACGAAGTTGCTGCCCGTCGCCGAGGGACGGTAGCCGAGCGAGCGCAGACCCTCGATCATCCGATCGCGCTGCACGATGATCTCGCCGACCATCGCTAGCATCTCGTCGGCGTGGGCGAGGGCTGCGGTTGCCGCGGCCTGGGTGAGCGCCGAGAGGTGGTAGGGGAGGCGGACGAGGCGGAGCGCGTCGATCACGGCGGGGTCGGCGGCCAGGTAGCCGAGCCGGACGCCGGCGAAGGCGAAGGCCTTGCTCATCGTGCGAGAAACCAGCAGGCGCGGCCGCCCGGGAAGCAGGCTGAGGGCGGTGGGCGCGTCGCGGCCGGCGAATTCGGCGTAGGCCTCGTCGACCACGACTATCCCCTCCGTCGCGTCGTAGACGGCCTCGATCACGGTGAGGTCGAGTGGCGTGCCGGTGGGGTTGTTCGGCGCGCAGAGGACAACGATGTCCGGCTGGGCGCGGCGTACCTGCTCAGCGGCGAAGGCGGCTCCGACCTCGAACTCCGCCTCGCGCGGGGCCGGGATCCATGTGGTCCCGCTTCCCGAGGCGAGGATCGAGTACATCGAATAGGTGGGGGCGAAGCCCAGCAGAGAGCGTCCGGGGCCACCGAAGGCCTGGAGGACGTGCTGCAGCACCTCGTTGGAGCCATTCGCCGCCCAGACTCCGTCGGCGGTGAGGCCGTGCCCGAGATAGCCGGCAAGTGACTCGCGCAGTTCGCGGAACTCTCGATCGGGGTACCGATTGACGGTTTGCAGGGCCTCGGACACGCGGCCGACGATGTCGGCGATCACGTCGTCCGGGACCGGATGGGTGTTCTCGTTGACGTTGAGCGCCACGGGGACGACGTCCTGCGGCGCACCGTAGGGGTGCTTGCCTCGGAGATCGTCGCGGAGGGGGAGGTCGTCGAGAGTCGTCACCAGAGAATGGTAGCGAGGCGTCCGACCCGGCCTCAGTGCGCGGTGTCGTATTCGGCCGGGATCGCCAGGCGCTGGCCGGGCTCGACACCCGCGCTGGAGAGCTGGTTGAGCGAGAGGATGTCGTCGACCACATCGCGCGGGTCGGACCGGGGCGCGAGCTCCTCCGCGAGCGACCAGAGCGACTCCCCCGCGTGGACCGTGACGTACCGGAACTCGACGGCTGCCGTATCGCTCGACGCCGCCGCCCCACCGCCGTTGAGACCGAACGCGAAGGCACCGGCGACGATCGGCAGCGCACCGAGTGCGGCGACCACGGCGCGGCCCCGGCGGGTGAGGCGCAGGTGGGTGCGGATGATGCGCGCCCGGGCAGGAGCGCCCTGCTGCTCAGGAACGGACTCCAGGGCCGCGGACTGCGGCTCCGACACGGGCTGCGGCCCCGACACGGACTGAGCCGCGTGCGAGTGTGCCAGCGAGCGGGAGGTGAGCTGTGCGGTCATGAGATCGCTCCTTTCAACAGGGATTCGGGGAGGCCCTCGGCCGGGAGGGCCACCCCGAACGCCTGTACCGAACATATCTTCGAACATCCCGCGGGTCAAGCGACCCGGGCGGCCGACCCGCAGCGGAACGTGCACGCGACACACTCGAACGAATGTTCCGCACGCGGACTCCCGGCGGATACAGTTTCGAGAGCCTGGTCGTAGTACAGCAGCGACCACCGACATTCGACGGATGGTCGCGACCGGGCACGCGCGCACGCGGCGTGCGCGCCGGGATAGAGGGAGCATCGTGAGCGACGCGCGAACGGCCGGCACGTCGGCCGCCAAGACGAAGGCCGCCGCCGGTCGGCGCCGGAAGAGCCTGAGCGCGAAACAACTCGCGATCATGGACGCGATCCAGCGCTCGGTATCGAGTCGTGGTTACCCGCCGAGCATGCGCGAGATCGGCGACGCCGTCGGGCTCGCCTCACTCTCCAGCGTCACCCACCAGTTGAACCAGCTCGAGCTCAGCGGCTACCTGCGGCGCGACCCCAACCGCCCTCGCGCGCTCGAAATCCTCATCGACGTGCCCAGCTCCACGGAGGACGACGGCTCGTTCGAATCGAGTGCCACGGTCGGCGACGCGGCAATGGTCCCCCTGGTCGGCCGGATCGCGGCGGGCGTGCCGATCATGGCCGACCAGCAGATCGACGAAGTCTTCCCGCTGCCGCGACAGCTCGTCGGCAAGGGCGAGCTGTTCATGCTCAAGGTCGTCGGCGAGTCGATGATCGACGCCGCGATCTGCGACGGCGACTGGGTGGTCGTCCGCTCTCAGCGCACCGCCGAGAACGGCGAGATCGTGGCGGCGATGCTCGACGGCGAGGCCACCGTCAAGGTGCTTCGCCAGCGCGACGGTCACACCTGGCTGCTCCCGCGCAACTCCAACTTCGAGCCGATCCTGGGCGACGAGGCCGAGGTGCTCGGGAAGATCGTCGCGGTCCTCCGCTCGGTCTGAGGCGGCCGCGCAGGAGGGGCCCGGACCGGCGCGCAGCCGACCGGGCCCCTCCTGTGCGCAGAGCGCCTCCGTGTGCAGAGCGCCCGCGTGTGCCGATCGCTCAGACGGCGGCGAGCGTGGCGCGAGCCTTGGTCGCGGCCGCCACGAGCGCGCGGAGGGAGGCCAGCGTCTCGTCGTATCCGCGCGTCTTCAGCCCGCAGTCCGGGTTGATCCAGAGCTGGCGCACCGGGATCGAGTCGAGCGCGATCCGGACGAGTTCACCGAGTTCGTCGTCGCCCGGCACGCGCGGCGAGTGGATGTCCCAGACCCCGGGTCCAATCCCCCGCGCGAAACCCGAGCGCTCGATGTCGGCTACCACCTCCATCCGCGAACGCGCTGCCTCGATGCTGGTCACGTCCGCGTCGAGCAAGTCGATTGCGTCGATGACGACTCCGAACTCGGAATAACAGAGGTGCGTGTGGATCTGGGTCGCCGTCGCCGCTGCACCCGTCGCGAGCCGGAAGGCGCCGACCGACCACTCCAGATAGGCGGGTTGGGCCGCGGCCTCGAGCGGCAGGAGTTCCCGTAGCGCCGGCTCATCCACCTGCACGATGCGGATCCCGGCGCGCTCCAGGTCGGCGATCTCGTCGCGGAGTGCGAGTGCGACCTGATCGGCCGTCTCGGCGAGCGGCTGGTCGTCACGGACGAAGGACCAGGCGAGGATCGTCACCGGTCCGGTCAGCATCCCCTTCACCGGCCGGTCGGTGAGCGACTGGGTGAAGCCCGACCACTCGACCGTGATCGGCGCCGGACGCGACACATCACCCCACAGCAGCGAGGGCCGCGTGCAGCGGCTGCCGTAGGACTGCACCCAGCCGTTCTGCGTCACCGCGAAGCCGTCGAGGTGCTCGGCGAAGTACTGCACCATGTCGTTGCGCTCAGGTTCGCCGTGCACCAGCACGTCGAGGCCGAGATCCTCCTGGAGGCGCACCACCCGCTCGATCTCCTCCCGCATCCGCTCGCTGTACTGCTCGGCCGAGAGGTCGCCCCGACGAAGGGCAGCGCGAGCCGTGCGGATCTCGCGCGTCTGCGGGAACGAGCCGATCGTCGTCGTGGGCAGCAGCGGCAGGGCGAGCGCCTCGTGCTGGGCAGCGAGGCGCTCCGCGGCGGGCGCCCGGTGCCGGTCCTCGGGGCGGAGCGACGCGGCGCGGGTGCGCACGGCGCCGTCACGCACTCCCGGTGCCGTGCGGCGGTCCTCCCACGCGGTGGTCGCTGCCTCGAGCTCCGCGCTGACGGACGCCCGGCCCTCCCGCAGACCCCGCGCGAGTACGGCGACCTGCTCGACCTTCTGGTCGGCGAAGGCGAGCCACGACGCCAAACGCGGATCGAGATCCGGCTCGTCGGCGACATCGTGGGGCAGGTGGAAGAGCGAGGTGGAGCTGGAGACCGCGACGCTCGCGGCGAGCGGGCGCAGTGCCTCCGCCTTCTCCAGGGCGGCCGAGAGGTCACCGCGCCAGACGTTGTGCCCGTCGACGACGCCGGCCACGATCACGGTGCGCTCCAGTGCGGGCACCGCGGCCGGAGCGGCGCCCTTCACGAGGTCGACGCCGACGGCCTCGACGCCCGCCTGAACGAGGACCGGCAGGGCGTCGCCGAGGGTGCCGTACGGCGCTGCGACGAACAGCGCGGGCCGCTCCTGCGCGGCGACGAGCTGCTGGTAGGCCGCCGCAACGGCCGCGAGGACGCGGTCCCTCGGGACGCCCAGCGACTCCGACACCAGAGCCGGCTCGTCGAGTTGCACCCACTCGGCCCCGGCCTCGCGCAGGCGGGCCAGCAGCTCGGCGTAGACCGGGACGAGGTCGTCGAGGCGCGCAAGCGGCTCGAAGCCCTCCGGTGCCGTCGCGTCGGGCTTGGCGAGCAGGAGGTACGCCACCGGCCCGACCAGGACCGGCCGAGTGGTGAAGCCCGCTTCGCGCGCCTCCGCCACCTCGCGCACGCGACGGGTGTCGGCGAGCGAGAAGACGGTGTCCGGACCGATCTCGGGCACGAGATAGTGGTAGTTGGAGTCGAACCACTTGGTCATCTCCAACGGCGCCCGATCGCCGTCGCCGCGGGCCAGCGTGAAGGATCCTGCAAGGTCCACCGCTCCGTCGACAACGAGATCCGCGAAGCGCTCCGGGATCGCGCCGACCGCGAGCGTGGTGTCGAGCACCTGGTCGTAGAAGGAGTGCGCCTCGGGAATCGACGAGTCGTCGCGGCCGAGGCCGAGGGCGAGCAGGCGCTCACGGGTGGCGGTGCGCAGTGCGGCCCCCTCCTCTTCCACCTGATCGGCAGTGACGGCGCCGGACCAGAACGACTCGACGGCCTTCTTCAGCTCGCGGCGGCGCCCGATGCGGGGGTAGCCGAGGACGGTTCCAGTCGGGAAGGCGGGTGTAGTGCTCATGCGGTTGGCTCCTGAGGGGACGGGGTGGACAGGACGGCGGCGGTCGGGAGGGGCGGCACGGATCCGGGCGGCAGCAGCCCGGTCTCGGCCAGCACGGCCAGCACCGCCTCGTCGCGGTTGAAGGCGTAGAGATGGACGGCGGGGGCGCCCCCGTCGACGACGGTGCGAATCAGTCTCGCGGCGTACTCGACGCCGATCCGCAGCCGAGCCTCGTCGTCCGGCTCGACGTCGAGGGCGATCGCGAGATCGGCGGGCAGGTCCTCGCCGCTGAGTTCCAGCATCCGCCTCAGCCGCGCGGGGCTGGTGACGGGCATGACACCCGGGACGATCGGCATCCGCAGTCCTGCCGCGCGGGCGCGGTCGACGAAGCGCAGGTAGTCCTCGGCGTGGAAGAAGAGCTGGGTGAGGGCGAACGAGGCTCCCGCCGCCTCCTTCGCCAGCAGGACGTCGATGTCCTGCGTCCGCGAGCGCGAGCGGGGGTGCCCGTTCGGGAAGGCTGCGACGGCGACCTCCGCGTGCGGCCGCGCCGCCACGTCCACGCGCTGCGCGTTCGGCAGACCCGGCACCGGCACGGCTCCGTACGGCTCGCGCTCGGCCTGCACGCGGTGGATCAGCTGCACCAGTTCCGCGGCGCTGGCGAGCTCGCCGAGGCACGCCGCCTCCTCCGGTGTTCCGGTCGGCCGGTCACCACGCAGCGCGAGGAAGCGGGTGACCCCGGCCTCGAGGAACTCGCGGACGAGGCGGCTCGCTTCCTCGTGCGTCGACCCGATGCAGGTGAGGTGTGCGAGGGCCGGAGTCGCTGTCCGCTCGAGCAGGTAGCGCAGAATCCCGAGCGACGCGCTCCGCGAGGACCCTTGCGCCCCATAGGTCACCGAGACGAAGGAGGGACCCGCGGCCGTGAGCCGGTCGACCGTCCGCAGGAGCGCGAGCGAGCCGGCGGCGGTGCGCGGCGGGTAAACCTCGAAGGAGAACGGGACGCGCGGACAGGCGGGCTCCGACTCCGATCGCTGCTCCGACACCGCAGTGCCCTCCGTTCCTCGTTCGACCCCGGAAGGTCGGCTGGGTTCGGGCGGGTGCCGGGCTCGGCTGTCGCTCCACGCGCCGGTCGGCGCCTCGCGGATCAGGGTAGGAACGACGAACGCCGGAGTCCATTCGCGTGACGCTGGATGAACGGATGTGACGCTGTATGTCGTCGCCGCTACACGAAACGCCCACCTCCCAGGGAGGGAGGCGGGCGCTTCAGTGCCGAGATCAGGCCTGCACGGCCGCCCCGGGCACCTGGAACTCGGCGAGCGAGCCCGCGAGGTCAGCGTGGACCAGAGCGATCACGCGCGTGCCGCCCTCGACGTACTGCGTCGACAGGATCCGGCCGCTGCGGTGCAGGTGCGAGATCACATCGCCGCGGTCGTACGGTACGAGCAGGTCGATCTGAACGTCGGGCTCGGGCAGGATCTCGGCGATCCGCGCCTCCAGCTCATCGATGCCCTCACCGCTGCGCGCCGACACGAAAACAGCGTCGGGGGCGAGACCGCGCAGTACCAGCCGCGTTCCCTCATCGACCAGATCCGCCTTGTTGAACGCGATGATCTCGGGGATGCCGCGCGCACCCACCTCGCCGATCACGTCGCGCACCGTGGCGATCTGCCCGGCGGGATCGGGGTGGGAGGCATCGACGACGTGGACGATCACGTCGGAATCAGCCACCTCTTCCAGCGTGGACCGGAACGCCTCGACCAACTGGTGCGGAAGCGCTCGGACGAATCCCACCGTGTCGGCAAGCGTGTAGACGCGGCCATCGCTGGTCTGCGCCTTCCGGACGGTCGCGTCCAGGGTCGCGAACAGCGCGTTCTCGACCAGGACACCCGCATGAGTCATCCGGTTGAGCAGGCTCGACTTGCCGGCGTTGGTGTAGCCCGCGATCGCCACCGAGGGGACGGCGTTGCGCTTGCGGTTCGCGCGCTTGGCCTCACGAGCCGGCTTCATCGCGGTGATCTGCTTGCGCAGTCGTGCCATCCTCGTGTGGATCCGGCGACGGTCGAGTTCGATCTTGGTCTCACCCGGTCCGCGCGAGCCCATTCCGGCTCCCGCACCGACCTGGCCTCCGGCCTGCCGGGACATCGACTCGCCCCAACCGCGGAGTCTCGGCAGCAGGTACTCGAGCTGCGCGAGTTCGACCTGCGCCTTGCCCTCCCGGCTCGTGGCGTGCTGGCTGAAGATGTCAAGGATCACCGCGGTGCGGTCGATCACCTTCACCTTCACCACGTCCTCCAGCGCTCGGCGCTGGCTCGGTGCGAGTTCGGTGTCGGCGACGACCGTGTCGGCGCCGACGGCAGCGACGAGCCCCGCGAGCTCCTGAGCCTTGCCCTTGCCCAGGTAGGTGCTCGGGTCGGGGTGCGGGCGACGCTGCAGCAGGCCGTCGAGCACGGTCGCGCCCGCGGTCTCCGCAAGCGCAGCGAGCTCGTGCAGCGAATTCTCCGCGTCGTCCAGAGAATTCTGCGAGTAGACGCCGATCAGCACGACGTTCTCCAGGCGCACCTGGCGGTACTCGACCTCCGTGACGTCCTCGAGCTCGGTCGACAGCCCGGCGACGCGGCGCAGCGCCTGCCGGTCGTCGCGGTCGAACTGTTCGCCGTCACTGTTCTCGCCGTGGCTGTTCTCGCCCGCGTGGCCGGCGCTCTGCAACGCCTGGGCGCCACCCGCGACGAATCGCGAGTACCCTGTCGAGCGCGACTGCGCGTTCGCCAGGACCCTCGAGACCACGTCCACGGCCTCGGTCGTGTCGGTCTCGTTCAGGTCTTCCGTCATCCGGATAACACTAACTCCTCAGGTGTTGATAGGTTCACTTCTCATGGCCGCCGAGCACTACTTCTCGAGTACTCCCGACGGCACCCTCCGGCCCCGCAGGATCCCGGTCCGCCTGGCCGGGCGTGACCTCGAGGTCACCACGGCAGGAGGGGTGTTCAGCCCCGGCCACGTCGATCTCGGCACGCGCGTCCTGCTGGACGCTGTGCCGGACGCCCCCGCCTACGGAGACCTGCTGGACCTCGGCTGCGGCTGGGGTCCGATCGCCCTCGCGCTCGCCCTCGCCTCCCCCGACGCCCGAGTGTGGGCGGTCGACGTCAACCAGCGGGCGCTCGAGCTGGTCCGTCGCAATTGCGAGGAACTCGGCGTCCATAACGTCAACGCTGTGCTGCCCGAGGATGTTCCCGCTGACGTGCGCTTCCGCACCGTGTGGTCGAACCCGCCGATCCGGATCGGCAAGGAGGAGCTGCACCTGCTCCTGGAGCGTTGGCTACCCAGGCTCGAGGTGGGCGCGGACGCCTGGCTCGTCGTGCAGCGCAACCTCGGCTCCGACTCGCTGCAGAGCTGGCTCACCGACGCCTTCGCCGGTCGGCTCGGGGTCGAGCGGGTCAGCTCCGCCAAGGGTTTCCGGGTGCTGCGCACGACCCGCTCGGCCTGAACCGACAGGTCAGTCGAGCCGGATGGTGCCGGTGAAGACCAGATCGGCCGGGCCGGAGAGGCCGACGTGCTCGCCCTCCTCCGCGGCGAACATGGTGACGCCGAGCGTGCCCCCCGGGACCTCGACGCGCCACGACTGCGGGGCGCGGGGTCCCGCCCAGTGCCGGACCGCCAGTGCCGCCGCGGCCGCGCCGGTGCCGCAGCTGAGGGTCTCGCCGCTGCCACGCTCGTGCACGCGCATCCGGATCCGGCCGATACCGTCGTGAACGAGGGGCTCGCCGGGTACGACGAACTCGATGTTCGCTCCGGCGGCAGGCTCAGGGTCGAGGTGAGGGATGTAGGAGAGGTCGGCGGAGTCGAGCTCCTCGTCATTGCTGAGGGCAACGACGACGTGCGGATTGCCGAGGTCGAGTCCGAGTCCGGGCCGCGCGACGCTCAGCTCCTTCGCCCGCACCAGAGGCTCGCCGCCCGCCAGCTCCCAGCGGCCGAGGTCGACCTGGAAGCCTGCACCGCTGCGCGTCACGTCGCGCACTCCCGCGCGGGTGCCGATCGGGAGGGTGTCGCCCGGCTCGAGGGCGGCCAGTCCGGCAGCGAGCAGGAACGCCGCGTAGACGCGGACGCCGTTGCCGCACATCTCCGCGATCGAGCCGTCAGCATTGCGGTAGTCCATGAACCACTCCGCCTCGCTCTCTTCGGCGAGGGAGGCCGCACCCTCCGGGATCGCCCTGGAGCGGACCGCTCGGATGACACCGTCGGCACCGACGCCGAAGTGCCGGTCGCAGATCATCGCGACCTGCGCGGGCGAGAGGTCCACCTCACCGTCCGGGTCGCTGTAGAGCACGAAGTCGTTGCCCGTGCCCTGGCCCTTGGTGAAGTGCAGCTCGATCGTCATGGCGCACAGCCTATCGAGGCCCCGGCGCCGCGACCTGGGTGGCGGCGCGCGCACGAGCCACCAGATCGGGCGCGTCGTACGGGAGCCGGTGCGCCCCTGCGTAACGGCGAAACCAGCTGTTCTGCCGACGGGCGTAGCGGCGGGTGAGCGATTGGGTGGCCGCGATCGCCTCCCGCTGCGTCAGAGTGCCCGCGCGCTGGGCGAGAGCCTGGTCGTAACCGATGGCGCGTCGCGCGGTGACGCCCTGCTCGAGACCCAGAGGGATCAGGCGCTCGACCTCGTCGAGCATCCCGCCCGCCCACATGAGCTCGGTCCGCCGGTCGAGCCACTGCACCAGCTCCTCCCGCGGCGCCTCGAGGAAGAGGGTCGAGGCGGCACACCAGGCGACGGGCTCATCGGGCATCAGTGCGCTGTGCGTCCGCCCACCGGTGAGTTCGGCGATCTCGAGCGCGCGGATGATCCGCCGAGCGTTGTGCGGACCGATCCGCTCTGCGACAGCGTCGTCGATCGCGCGCAGCCGCTCGACGAGGACGCCGAGGCCATCGCGCGCAGCCGTCTCCTCGAGCCGGCGCCGCACCTCCGGGTCGGTCCCCGCGAAGGAGAACTCGAAGAGAACGCTCGACACGTAGAGACCGGACCCGCCCACGAGGATCGGTGTCGCGCCGCGGGCCTGAACCTCCTCGATCGCCCGCCGGGCCTCGGTCTGGTACCGCGCGACCGAGGCCTCCTCGGTCAGGTCGAGGACGTCGAAGAGGTGGTGCGGGATGCCGCGGCGCTCCTCGACGGAAAGCTTCGCGGTGCCGATGTCCATCCCACGGTAGAGCTGGGTCGCGTCCGAATTGATGATTTCGGCAGAACCTCCCTCGCTCCGGATCGTCTCGGCGAGATCGAGCGAGAGGGCGGTCTTGCCGGTGCCGGTCGCGCCGACGATCGCGATCAGTGCGGGCGCGGAGGCCCTGCGCTCAGCGCTCGCCATCGGCGGCGTGGTAGATCGGCGTGGTCAGGGTGCTGCTGCTCTGCGCTCGCAGGGAGGGCAGTCCGAGTGGCACCCGCGGCGCTCCTGTGCCACCGGGGGGTGAGGGCACGCCGCAGGACTCGGACTGGGCCCGGTCCCACGCGTCTCCGGCGCGGGTGCGGCGGATGCGCAGCGGCGCTCCGTCCGGCGAATCGGCGAGAAGGTAGAACGGGGCGGCCCGAGTGACCAGCACCGAGACCACGTCGCCGGGGCGCGGCTGCTCGGAGCCTGCGGGAACGTCAAAGTGCACCAGACGGCTGTCTTCCGCGCGGCCGCTCAGCCGGTGGGTCTCGGCGTCACGTCGGCCCTCTCCCGTCGCCACCAGCACCTCGACCTCGCGGCCGACGATCGTGCGGTTCTCCTGCTCGCTGATGGCATCCTGCAGGGCGCCGAGGCGCTCGTAGCGCTCTTGCACCACAGCCTTGGGGATCTGATCGGGCAACGTCGCCGCGGGGGTGCCTGGCCGGATGGAGTACTGGAAGGTGAAGGCGGACGCGAAGCGCGCTTGCTCGACAACCCGCAGGGTTTCCTGGAAATCGGCCTCGGTCTCGCCGGGGAATCCGACGATGATGTCGGTGGTGATCGCCGCGTGCGGGATGCGGTCGCGCACACGGTCGAGGATGCCGAGGAACTTCTCGGAGCGGTACGAGCGGCGCATCGCCTTGAGGATACGGTCCGACCCGGACTGCAACGGCATGTGCAGCTGCGGCATGACCGCCGGCGTTTCGGCCATCGAGTCGATCACGTCGTCGGTGAACGCGGCGGGGTGGGGGCTGGTGAAGCGGATGCGCTCGAGGCCCTCCAGTGTGCCGGCGGCGCGGAGGAGTTTCGAGAACGCTTGCCGATCGCCGAATTCGACCCCGTAGGAGTTGACGTTCTGCCCGAGCAACGTGACCTCGATCGCGCCATCGTCGACCAGCGCCTGGATCTCGGCGAGCACATCGCCGGGGCGGCGGTCCTTCTCCTTGCCGCGGAGCGAGGGCACGATGCAGAAGGTGCAGGTGTTGTTGCAGCCGACCGAGATCGAGACCCAGCCGCTCGAGGTCGACTCGCGCTTGGTAGGGAGAGTGGAGGGGAAGACCTCGAGCGACTCGAGAATCTCGAGTTGCGCTTCGTCGTTGTGGCGGGCGCGCTCGAGCAGGCTCGGGAGGGAGCCCATGTTGTGCGTGCCGAAGACCACATCGACCCAGGGGGCGCGATCGAGGATGACGCTCTTGTCCTTCTGGGCGAGACATCCGCCGACCGCGATCTGCATGCCCTCGTGGCGGCGCTTGACCGAGGCGAGGTGACCGAGGTTGCCGTAGAGCTTGTTGTCGGCGTTCTCACGGACGGCGCAGGTGTTGATCACGACCACGTCGGCTTCGCCTTCACCGGCCGGTACGTAGCCCGCCGCTTCGAGCGAGCCGCTCAGCCGCTCGGAGTCGTGCACGTTCATCTGGCACCCGAACGTGCGGACCTCGTAGGTTCTGGGCCGGGACTTAGCGGCGGGCGACGGGGCGGTACCGAGCGTGCTCATGGTGTGCGATTCTACGCGCCGGACCAACCGCTTCATGTCCGCCGTCTCAGCGGAAGCGGACGCTCGATCCGGGCTGACGGATCGTCTCGCGGACGACGCGCTGCACGAGTCCGCCGGCATATCCGCGACGGGCGAGGAAACCCGTGAGACGTCGCTCGGCGACCTCGTCCGAGAGCGAGCGCAGGCTCGGCAGGCGCTTGCGCGCAAGTTCGAGCGCCGTGCGGTACTCGTCGTCGCCGTCGAGCTCGTCCAGCGCGGAGGCGATGGCATCGGGGTCGAGCTTGCGGGCGCGCAACTCCTGCTGGAGGGAGGAGCGGCCCAACTTCTTGCGGTCGCGCAGCGACACGACCAGTTGCTCCGCCATCTTGAGGTCGTCGAGGTAGCCGAACCGAGTGAAGCGCTCGACAATCTCGAAAGCGTCCTTCTCTGCCACCCCCTCGGTGTAGAGCCGCGCCTCCACCTCGGCGACCGACAGGCTCTTGCGAGAGAGTCCCCGCACGATCCAGTCGGCGACCTGCTCGGGGTCGACCTCCCGGGGCCCCTCGACCGCTTCCTCGTCGTCTGCGTCCTCGATGAAGGCCGGTGCACGCCTGGCGATATGGGCAGAGAGCTCGGCGATCCGCTCGGACCCACCGGAGCCGACAGCGGACCCGCCTGCGCCCCGGTTCGTGGACTTCGGTTCATTCGCACCCGGAGCCTCAGACTCCCGCGACTGCGCTGAGGCGCCAGGACGCTCGGTGTCCGGCGCCGCGGGCGCCCACCCCTCGTCTTCCGCCGCGCTCCGGTCGACCCAGGGCAGGAAGGCCACCGGACGTCCCCTGGCGCCCTCCGCGGCCTTCTCCGCCACGAGCTAGGCGCCCTTGCGGACGGGCTGCTTGGTCTCGATCGCTACGGGAGCGGCCTCGACGGCAGCATTCGGGTCTGCGACCACGCCGAGCTTGACCAGGATGCGCTTCTCGATCTCGGCGGCCACATCGGGGTTGTCGATCAGGAACTGCCGCGCCTTCTCCTTGCCCTGCCCAAGCTGGTCGCCGTCGTAGGTGTACCAGGCGCCGGACTTGCGGACGATCTCGTGCTCGACGCCGAAGTCGATGAGGCTTCCCTCGCGGGAGATCCCGATGCCGTAGAGGATGTCGAACTCGGCCTGCTTGAAGGGCGGGGCCATCTTGTTCTTCACGACCTTGACGCGGGTGCGGTTACCGACCGCCTCGGTGCCGTCCTTCAGTGTCTCGATGCGGCGGATGTCGAGGCGGACCGACGCGTAGAACTTGAGAGCCTTGCCTCCGGCGGTGGTTTCGGGGCTTCCGAAGAAGACGCCGATTTTCTCGCGCAGCTGGTTGATGAAAATCATCGTGGTGTTGGTGGTGTTCAGCCCACCCGTGAGCTTGCGAAGGGCCTGCGACATGAGGCGGGCCTGGAGGCCGACGTGGGAGTCGCCCATCTCGCCCTCGATCTCCGCACGCGGCACGAGCGCGGCCACGGAGTCGATCACGATGAGGTCGATCGAGCCGGAGCGCACGAGCATGTCGGCGATCTCGAGGGCCTGCTCTCCCGTGTCGGGCTGGGACACGAGGAGCGAGTCGATGTCGACTCCGAGCTTCTTGGCGTATTCGGGGTCGAGTGCGTGCTCCGCGTCGATAAAGGCGGCGATGCCGCCGTTGCGCTGCGCGTTGGCGATCGCGTGCAGTGTGAGCGTGGTCTTGCCGGAGGACTCGGGACCGTAGATCTCGACAATACGGCCGCGGGGCAGCCCGCCGATCCCGAGAGCGACGTCGAGAGCGATGGAACCGGTCTGGATCACCTCGACGGGAGCGCGCTCATCGCTGCCGAGGCGCATGACCGCGCCTTTGCCGAATTGGCGGTCGATCTGGGCGAGTGCGGTCTCGAGGGACTTCTCGCGGTCGGAGGAACTGGGCATGGCCGTCTCGCTCTCATTTCGTCGTGGTGTCGCCTACAGGCTGTCGCGACATGCCGGAGGCTGTCGGAGTGACAGTGCCGGCCGGCTGCGACAAGGCGGTGAAGCAGATCCGTTCAGGTGTCTCCGACGGTACGCCCGACCACCGACACCGGTGCCGAGCGAGAGCGACTCCGTGGATACGGGGCCGTTTCTGCTTCTGTGGAGGAGCTTAGACCCGTTCGAACACGGATTCGAGCAGAGGATGCCGGCGTGTCGAACACGGCTTCGGCAGGCGATGACTTACCGGCGGCGCTTGCCCGAGTCCACGCCGTGCCAGCGCGCCTGCGGAACATCGCTGGCTCGACACAGGGCGAGCCACACATCCCGGGGCTCCGCGCCGTTCGCGAGCGCTTGCTCTGCGGTCTGCCCGCTCAGCTCGGTGAGCACGAGATCCGAGACCAGCACACGCGCATACCCTGCGCCGAACTCGTCGTCGACCAGCTGGCGGAACTCGCTCAAGCGCATGACTCCACGCTAGCCGCTCCCGCCCACCACTCCCCCGGGAACGCCGAAGGGCGCCCGGCCGGAGCCTGGACGCCCTTCGCGTGGAACGGGGTGCGGTGGGTGGGAGGGGACGGGAGCCGACTACTGCGCGACGAGATCCGCGTCGAAGCCGGCGACCATATCGGCCGGGATGGTGTCGGGGATGGTGTCGATGCCCTCGATGACGGCGAGACGATCGCCAACCTCGCGCATGATCACCGAGATGGGGGTGTCGAGAGCGTCCGCGACAGAGGCGAGGATCTCCGAGGAGGCCTCCTTCTGACCACGTTCGACCTCGCTCAGGTAGCCGAGCGCTACGCTCGCCTTGCTCGCTACCTGACGGAGCGTACGACCTTTCTGCAGGCGAAAGTCCCTGAGGACATCGCCGATCTCCTGACGAACTAGAACCACTGGACCCTCCTTCTCCACATCAACCGCATGTCGCACACCTGCTCCGGGAGTACGGGCGCCGGGATGTTCCGGAGCGCGTGATCGGGGGGCTGGGACGAGAGAACCGGGTAGCTGTTCACTACCCGGTTCGTATGGTAACGACTCTAATACCGGATGACTGGACTTTGCGTGTGAGCGATATCAGATGTAACCGGGCTGCACTGCGGGGCATTCCGAACCCCGGCTCCCGGCCGGGGATCCGCCTCACGCCCGGCGGGCGAGCATCTCTGCGCCGACCGCGAGGGCGGCCACGACGGAAGCGGAGCGGATCGCCGCTCTATCCCCGGCGAAGCGGTGCTCGCGAACGAGCTCATCGCCCCCGAGCACGGCGGCCACAAAGACCGTGCCGACCGCCGCACCTCCCTGAGGTTCAGGGCCCGCCACGCCCGTGGTCGCCAGGCCCAGCGTGGACCGCTCGTCCGCCGCCAGACGCGACGCCGCTCCGCGGGCCATCTGCACGGCGACTCCGGGATCAACCGGTCCGCGCGCCTCGAGCACACGGGCATCAACTCCGAGGAGGCGGTGCTTGAGCTCGGTGGCATAGCTGACGACTCCCCCACGGAAGACAGCGGAGGCTCCAGGGACGTCCACCAGCGCCGAACTGAGCGCGCCGCCTGTGAGCGATTCCGCGACAGCGAGATCGACGCCTCGGCGGCGGAGCTCCGCAATGAGGTCCGCGGGCGTCACGGCTTCGGCCGCGATGCTCGGCTCTGACGGGCCGCATCGGCGAGGTAGTCGATACCGGTCAGGACCGTGAGCACCACGGCGGCGGTCATCGTGACCCCGTTCAGCCAGTGCACCCACTCTCCCAGCACCGCCCAGAGGGGAAGGAGAGCGAGGGAGATCGCGACCGACTGCACGATCGTCTTGAGCTTGCCGCCGCGAGAGGCCGGGATCACCCGGTCGGAGAGCACGGCCATCCGGAACACCGTGATGCCGATCTCGCGCACCAGGATGACGACCGTGACCCACCACGGCAACTCCGCGAGGATGGAGAGGCCGACGAGCGCCGCTCCGGTGAGCACCTTGTCCGCGATGGGGTCGAGGAGCTTACCGAGATCGGTCACCAGACCGCGGCTGCGGGCGATGTGGCCGTCGATGCCGTCCGTCGCGATGGCGACGATGAACAGCAGCGCCGCGGCGATGCGGAGCCCGCCGTCCTGCCCGCCGTCGGCCAGGAGCAGCCAGAGGAAGATCGGCGCCAGCAGGATGCGGACGACCGTGATCGCGTTGGGTAGGTTCCAGTTCCCGGACCGGGCCGAAGCGGGTGCCGTGGGAGTGCTCATCGTGCTCCGCCGTTCGTTCTCGGGCGAGCGACCGCGGGGATCACTCGCGTCCCGTCAGCGCCCAAGCGTCCTCGCCGGACCCCTCGTCGTCGTCGTGGTAGTCGGTAGCAACCGGGCCGGTCGGCTCGGCCAGCGGGTCCGCGGACGGGCCCGTCGCGACCGAAAGCGGCGGGGCGGTCCCCTCGCCCGGCTCCTCGCCGCGCATCCGCGCGAGGACTCCCGCCAGCTGCTCCGAGGTGACCAGCACGTCGCGGGCTTTGGACCCCTCGGACGGGCCGACGACCTCGCGCGACTCCAGGAGGTCCATCAGACGTCCGGCCTTGGCAAAGCCGACGCGCAGTTTGCGCTGAAGCATCGAAGTCGAGCCGAACTGCGTACTGACCACGAGTTCGGCCGCGGCCATGAGCAGCTCGAGGTCGTCGCCGATATCGGAGTCGATCTCCTTGCGCTGCGCCTGGACAGTAATGTCCTGGCGGTACTCGGGCTGGGCCTGCCGCGTGACATGCTCGACGACCTTCGCGATCTCGTCCTCGCGCACCCAGGCGCCCTGCACGCGCATGGGCTTGTTGGTGCCCATCGGAAGGAACAGACCGTCGCCCTGCCCGATCAGCTTGTCGGCTCCGGGCTGGTCGAGGATGACCCGCGAGTCGGTCACGCTCGTCACCGCGAAGGCGAGCCGGCTCGGTACGTTCGCCTTGATCAGGCCGGTCACGACATCGACGCTGGGGCGCTGCGTGGCCAGCACGAGGTGGATCCCCGAGGCGCGCGCCAGCTGGGTGATGCGCACGATCGAGTCCTCGACATCGCGGGGGGCGACCATCATCAGGTCGGCGAGCTCGTCGACCACCACCAGCAGATACGGGTACGGCTTGAGCACACGGTTACTTCCGGCCGGGAGCTTGATCTCGTCGCCGCGGACCGCTGCGTTGAAGTCGTCGATGTGACGGAAGCCGAACGAGGCGAGGTCGTCGTAGCGCATATCCATCTCCTTCACGACCCACTGCAACGCCTCGGCGGCCTTCTTGGGGTTCGTGATGATCGGAGTGATCAGGTGCGGTACACCGCCGTAGATCGTGAGCTCGACGCGCTTGGGGTCGATCAGCACCATGCGCACGTCCTGCGGCCGCGCGCGCATCAGCAGGCTCGTGATCATCGAATTGATGAAGCTGGACTTGCCGGAGCCGGTCGAGCCGGCAACCAGGAGGTGCGGCATCTTGGCGAGATTGGCGACGACGTATCCGCCCTCCACGTCTTTTCCGACGCCGATCGTCATCGGGTGCGTGGAAGTCGTCGACGCCGGCGAGCGCAAGACATCACCGAGCGAGACGATCTCGCGGTCGGTGTTCGGGATCTCGACACCAATCGCACTCTTACCCGGGATCGGGGACAGGATCCGGACCTCGTTGCTGGCGACCGCGTAGGAGAGGTTCTTGCTCAGCGCAGTGACGCGCTCGACCTTCACGCCCGGGCCGAGCTCGATCTCGTAGCGGGTCACGGTCGGACCGCGTGAGAAGCCGGTGACGCTCGCGTCCACGGCGAACTGTTGCAGCACTTCGGTGATGGCGCGGACCATCTCGTCGTTCGCGGCCGACCGCGCCTTCGAAGGAGTTCCTGTCGAGAGAGCGGCCGCCGACGGGAGCCGGTAGGGGGCGTTGTCCTCGAAGGACGAGTCGAACCCGGCGGTCGGGTCCTCCTCGCTCAGCGGTGCGATCGGGCCCGTCTCGATGACGGGCGGGACGGGGACGGCGGGCGCCACATCGAGTCGATCGAGCCGGATGACGTCGGTCGCGTCGTCGTCGACCACTCCCGTCACTGCACGGAGCGCGCCGCCCTGCTCGACGCGCGCGAGCGCCGCCTCCGCGGTCTCGGCGTCGGCCAGCACCTCGGTGGCGTAGGAACGCGTGGGCGGTTGCGCCTCGTCGTCGCGCTCCTCGAGTGCGGTGTCGAACCCCTTCGCCCGGCTCCGGGCGGGCGCCGTGCCCTCGATGACCTCGGTGAAGGAGTCGATAGGAAGCTCGGGCTGCACGGTCGGCTCGTCCTCGCGACCGGACTCGGTGCGCCGCCACCAGGGCAGCTCTCCGCCGTCCTGATGGGAGTCCTCCTCCTCCTGCTCCGCCTCCGCCTTCGCTGCGGCCTTCGCGGCCGCGCGCTCGGCTTTCAGCCGCGAGCGCTCCTCGTCGTCGAGCACCGGGGCTCCGAAGAGGTAGCCGTAGAGCTCGCGCGACCGCGCTCCGATCCGATTCGGCGGGGTCTTGGTAATGATGAAGAGCGAGAGCAGGATCACGACCGACAGCAGCACAGTGGCACCGGGGACCGTCGCGATCGCCGCGAGCGGAGCACCCACGAGCCAGCCCAGGACTCCGCCCGCTGCCGCCATCGTCTCGATGCCCTGACCGGGCTGGGGCAGGCCAAGATGCGCATGGCAGAGGCCCGCCGAGGCGACGAGCAGCGTGATCACGCCGACGCCGATCCGCCCGTTGTCGTCGACGGAACGGGGGTGGCGGAACAACCAGAGGGAGAACAGCAGCAGCACGACCGGGAGGACGTACGCGACGCGGCCGAAGAAACCGCCGAAGCTCCAGGCGTCGAGGACGAGGGCGACCGGGTCGGTCGCGAGGAACCACTCGACCACTGCGCCGGCGACCGCGAGCAGCAGCAACAGGAAGGGAACGCCGTCGCGGCGCTCCTCCTTCGCCAGCCGCTCGGGACCGAGCGCACGGGCTGCGCCGCCTGCCAGGTGGGCCAGCACCATCCAGACCCGCACCGCGGGGTTCGTGCGGGGCGCGGACTCGAAGGCCACTGTCTTCGTCTCGGCGGCCGCCTTGCCCGAACCTCGGCCGGATCGCGGCGCGCCGGAGCGGGGAGTCGCGCTGCCGCGCCCGCGCGAGGTCGTCTTGGTACTGGTCGCCATGAGGCCACCGTACCCGGCACCTCCGTCAGCTCCGGTGACCCGCGCCGCGGGCGGACATCCGGGACGCCGATCGGTCCTGTGGAGGAGCCTCAGGCCTCGATGACCAGCGGCACGATCATCGGACGGCGACGGTACGACGTGTTGACCCATCGACCAACAACGCGACGGACGGCCTGCGAGAGCGCGTGCTGATCGCTCGCTCCGTTCTGCACTGCCTCCTCGAGTGCCGCCGCGATGCGCGGCTTCACCTCGTCGAAGACACTGTCGTCCTCCGCGAATCCCTTCGCATGGATCTCGGGGCCGACCACGACCCGGCCCGTCCCGGCCTCGACGACCACAATGATGGAGATGAAGCCCTCCTCGCCGAGGATCCGACGGTCCTTGAGGTCCGCGTCCGTGATCTCGCCGACCGACGACCCGTCGACGTAGACGAAACCCAGGTCGAGTTGACCGACGACGGTCGCCTTCCCGTCGAGCAGGTCGATCACCGTGCCGTCCTCGGCGATGATCGTGTTCTCCTCCGCGATCCCGGTCTCGCGCGCGAGCTTCGCGTTCGCGACCAGGTGCCGGTACTCGCCGTGCACCGGCATGACATTCAGCGGCGCGAGGATGTTGTAGCAGTAGATCAGCTCGCCGGCGGCCGCGTGCCCGGAGACATGCACCTTCGCGTTGCCCTTGTGCACGACCGTCGCGCCGAGCCTGGTGAGCCCGTTGATCACGCGGTAAACCGCGTTCTCATTGCCCGGGATGAGGCTGGAGGCGAGGATCACGGTGTCGCCCTCGCCCGGCTCGATCTGGTGATCGAGGTTCGCCATGCGGCTGAGCACAGCCATCGGCTCGCCCTGCGATCCGGTCGACATATAGACGATCCGGTTCTCTGGCACGTCGCCCGCCTTCTTCATGTCGACCAGCACCCCCGGCGGGACCCTGAGGTAGCCGAGGTCGGCCGCGATCCCCATGTTGCGCACCATCGAGCGGCCGAGCAGCGCCACCCGACGGCCGTTCGCGTGCGCTGCGTCGAGCACCTGCTGCACCCGGTGCACATGGCTGGAGAAGCTCGCGACGATGACGCGGCGGGTCGCCTTCGCCATGACGCTCTCGATGACCGGGCCGATGTCGCGCTCGTTCGGCGTGAATCCGGGGACGTCGGCATTGGTCGAGTCGACCAGGAACAGGTCGATGCCCTCCTCGCCGAGGCGGGCGAAGGCGCGGAGGTCGGTGATGCGGCCATCCAGCGGGAGCTGGTCCATCTTGAAGTCGCCAGTGTGCAGCACGGAGCCGGCGTCGGTGAGGATCGCGACGGCCAGCGCGTCCGGGATCGAGTGGTTCACGGCGATGAACTCGAGCTCGAAGGGACCGAGGTTCTCGACATCGCCCTCCTTCACCGTCAACGTGTAGGGCTTGATCCGGTGCTCCTTGAGCTTGGCCTCGACCAGGGCGAGCGTGAGCGTGGAGCCGATCAGCGGGATGTCTCGCTTGAGCCGGAGCAGGTACGGGACGGCGCCGATGTGGTCCTCGTGGCCGTGGGTGAGCACCACTGCGACGATGTCGTCGAGCCGATCCTTGATCGGCGTGAAGTCCGGCAGGATCAGGTCGACGCCCGGCTGGTTCTCCTCCGGGAAGAGCACGCCGCAATCGACCACCAGGAGCTTGCCGTTGATCTCGAACACGGTCATATTGCGACCGATTTCGCCGAGGCCGCCGAGGGGGATGATCCGCAGGGTGCCCGGCGCGAGGGGCGCGGGAGTGATCACGGGACTGGGCATGCGCCCTCCTCTTTCTCTGCGAGTACCTTCTCGGGAGCCGCCGCTCGGACTCAGCGGGTGGTGCCGGCGACCTTCGGGAGGGCGCCGCCGGCCGCCGCGTTGCGATCGGGCCGGAAGTTGCGGAAGTCGACGCCCGGGATGTCGCGCACCAGTCCGAGCTCGTCCTCGATGAGGGCCGCCTCCGACTCCTCAGGGCCCACCAGCGGCAGTCGCACACGGGGCGACGAGATGCGGCCGAGGCCGTGCAGGATGTACTTCGCGGCGACCGTGCCGGGTACATGCGTCATCAAGGCGCGCACGAGCGGCTCGAGCTGCTGGTGCGCGCGGGTCGCGGCGCGCAGGTCGCCGGCGTTCACCGAGTCGACGATGGTGCGGTACGGTGCAGCGGCGATGTTCGCGGTGACGCCGATCAGCCCGGTGGCGCCGATGGCGAGCTCGGGGAGCACGTTCGCGTCGTCGCCGCAGAAGTACATCAGATCGGTCTGGTTGAGCACGCGGCTGACCTCGGAGAGATCCCCCTTCGCGTCCTTCACGGCGAGGATGTTCGGATGCTTCGCCGCGCGCAGGATCGTCTCGTAGCGGATGGGGACGCCAGTGCGACCCGGGATGTCGTAGAGGATGACCGGCAGGTCGGTCGCATCGGCGATCATTCGGAAGTGGGTGAGCACACCGGCCTGCGTCGGCTTGTTGTAATACGGAGTGACGATCATGTTGCCGTCGGCGCCGGCCTTCTCGCTCTGACGGGCGAGCTGCATCGCGTGGGCGGTCTCGTTCGAGCCGCCGCCGGTGATGATCTTCGCGCGGCCGTCAGCGACCGAGCGGCCGACCTCGACCAGGCGGATCTTCTCCGGGTCGGTGAGAGTGCTGGTCTCGCCCGTGGTGCCGGTGACCACGATGCCGTCGGCGCCCGCCGCGATGCAGTCGTCGATGTGCTTCTCGACCCCGGGCCAGTCGACCTCGCCGTCGGCGGTGAACGGGGTGACCAGGGCGACCAGGACCTGGCCGAAGGGATTCTCCGGAGTTGACACGGAGCCAGGGTAGCGGGGTCGGCGCCGCGCCGCCGCGGACGGCGTGGTGGGGGTGCCGTCGTCGGCGGGTGGGGGCGATGGCGACGTGCAGGACACGGTGCGGTTCGCAGGACACAGTGCGGTTCGCAGGACACAGTGCGATATGCAGGACACAGTGCGATTCGCAGGACACAGTGCGATGTGCAGGGGGTCCCAGCACTTCGGGCAGTTCCACCGCGTGATTCGGATCGGGCCGTCGGGATCCCCTGCACATGGCACGGGCGTGACGGCACGAGAAGCTTCCGGAGGAGCGGGCAGAGTGACGTCGGAGGTCATCCAGCGCAGAAAGGGTCAAGCGCGGAGGAGGTCAAGCGCGGAGATGGTCGCCGCGCGAGAGCGCAGCGACGATATCCGCCTCGACCGTGTCCCAGTGGCGGAGGACGGCCGAGCTTCGGAAGTGGTGGATGCGATATCCGAGGCGGCCGAGTTCGATGTCGCGGCGGTTGTCCTGATCGGCCTCATGAAAGGCCACTCCGTCGACCTCGAGGACGAGTGCCTCGCCGAGGAGGAAGTCGACGCGGCGAGCGCCGATCCGCACCTGCTGCCGGAAGCGGATACCGAGGCGGTGCAGACGGAACGCGACCATCGATTCGAGGCCGCTCTCGGAGAGGCGACCCGCAGGACGCAACAACCTTCGGATCCTTGGCGGGAGCCTTTCCAGCAGCCGCTGCTTAGCTGAATCGCCGAGGAGCCGGAGCCTGAGAGCGGACTCGAGGAGGACGAAGGCGAACTCGGCTCCCTGGCATCGGGCGGCAATGACAATGCAGTCCTCGATGCTCTGCACCAGCGTGCAGGGTGACGGAGCCGTCTCCGACCAGTGCACGACGACGTCCGCGGCATGCGCGAGCCGCCGGTGGTACTCCTCGCGATCGCGCAGCCGCGACGCCCGATCCACGACGGCCACGTGGAGTCCACGGAAGTGCGGGACCCAGAGCCCGTGCACAGCAGCCGCATCGGCGCAGGCGAGGACCCCTCCTACGCGAAAGGCCTGCTCGATGGAGGGAGCGAGACCGGGACGGGCGTACCAGCCCTTCCGAATGCGCACGAGGGAGCCAGCGACGACGGCGCGGGTCAGCTCTCGCTGAGTCGTCCCCTCGCGCAGGAATTGAGCTGTTTTGACGACGCCTCCGGCACGAAGGAGGGCTGAGGTGGAGGAGCGCATGCGTCGAGAGTGACGGGGACCACGACCTCGCGGGCGGCGGCAGTGCCGATCAGTGGACAGCGCCGAGAATCGGGTGCTGTGGAGGAGGAGCTGCGGTTCGATATGCAGGGGATGCGCGCTCTCGCCGCCGCCGCAGAGGGAAGAGAGCGCTCTCGATCACGATGCGCCTGCGAATCGCACCATCTCCTGCACATCGGACGGGGGCCGGCAGAACGGACGGGGCCGGCAGAACGGACGGGGCGGCAAAACGGACCAGGGGCACGTGGTCGCGCGCGCTGGGGACCGCGCGGGCCGCTAGGGGGCGACACGGCCGTTCGCGGTGAAGGCGGCGGCCGTGAGGGGCATCAGCTCCTGGAAGTGCGTCTCCATCTGCTCGGCGGCCATTTCGATCTCGCGCTGCGGGAAAGAGGGGAACGTCGAGTCCTCGCGCTTGGTGCGCAAGGAGAGGAAGTTCATCAGCGAGCGGGCGTTGAGCGTGACGTACATCGAGGAATAGATGGTCAGCGGGAGCACGATCCGGGCGACCTCGCGGGCGACACCCGCGCCGAGCATCCGTTGGTACGACTCGTACGCCTGTGTGCTGACGCGGCGGGTCTCCTCGGCGACGAGTTCGGCCTGCTCGGGGGTGCCCGGCTCGAATGAGTAGGCGCCGGGCTTGCCGATCTGCACGAGGTTGCGCTCGGGGCCGGGCACGTAGAAGACCGGGCGGAGCTCGCGGTAGCGGCCCGACTCCTCGTTGTAGGAGGCGATGCGGTGCCGCATGAACTCGCGGAAGACGAAGATCGGCGCCTGAACATAGAAGGTCATCGAATTGTGCTCGAACGGTGAGCCGTGCCGATCGCGCATCAGGTAATTAATCAGGCCGCGGTCGCGCTTGCGCTGTAGCTCGGCGTCCGCTTCCTCACCGTCGAGCGCCTCGGCGAGCGTCTTCTCGCCCTGCGTCGAGACGCGGGCGGCGAAGAGCACGTCGGAGTCGTGGGCGCTCGATCGGACGAGCTCGACGACGACATCGCTCCGGAACACAGGAGCCTGATCATCGGGGCGGGGGGTGCTCAGTTCAGTCACGGCTTCGAACCTAGACCAGACCCGGTGCACACCCGGGCGTCACGGCGCGTCATGAGGTTCCTGCAAGCATGCACGCGACGTAGCCTTCCCGCATGGACCCCGTCACGATCACCGCCGCCCTCGCGGGTCTGATCGCGATCGGCACGGCCCTCGGTCTCCTGCACCGGCGTCTCACGGGACGCGTCGCACGCAGCGCCGACCGCGGTGGAGGCACGATCGATCCCGGCGCGATCGATCCCGGCGCGCTGCTCCCGGGCGCCGTTCTCGGCGAGCAGGCCACCGTCGTCCAGTTCTCGAGCGAGGTCTGCACGCGCTGCCCCGCGGTCCGGCGGATGCTGGGCGAGCTTGTCCGGCAGCGGCCCGGGGTGGCGTACCTCGACGTCGACCTGACACACCGCGCCGACCTCGCCGTGCGGTTGCGTGTCCGGCAGACGCCCACCCTCTTCCTCCTCGACTCCGCGGGCACCCTGCGGAGCCGCATCGGCGGCGCACCGACCCGCGCCGCCCTGACCACCGAGCTCGACCGACTCCTGGAGACCCGATGAGCACACACCCGTCGCCCACGACCGCCCCTCCCCCACCCGGCGCTGTCGACCCCCGTGGTCCGCGGGTCGCCGCCGCGGTGACCGCTGCGCTCCTCCTCACCACCGTGGGCCTCGGTCTCGCGGTCCCCGTCGGAGCCGATCTGGTCGCCCGTCTCGCGCAACCCGGATTCCTCCTGCTCCTGGTGCTGGCCGCGCTCTTCGCCTGGTCCGCCGGGCGCGGCGTCGGCTCCGGCCCCTGGGCCGTCCTGTTCCGCCGACTCATCCGCCCGCATCTCGCCCCGCCGCAGGAGTGGGAGGACGCGCGGCCCCTGCGCTTCGCCCAGCTGATCGGCCTGGCCGTCACCGGCGCGGGTGTTCTCCTGCATCTCGCCGGAGTGCCGGGAGCCGTCCCCGTCGCCGCGGCCGTCGCCTTCCTCGCCGCGTTCCTGAACGCCGCGTTCGGCCTCTGTCTGGGCTGCGAGCTCTACCTGCTGCTCGCGCGGGCAGGCCTCGTCGGACGATCGGCGGGCTCTTGAGCGTGAGGCTCTAGGCTGGATCAACTACGCGGGCGGCCCGCGACCGGCTCCGGGAGGCACCATGAGCGACTCATCCGCACGGCACTCCGATCACGACGGGTCGAACGGCACGGGTTCGCCGCGACGCGCGGCGCGCACTCCCCGCGAGCACGTCTCGACACCGTCCGAGCAGCTCTCGCCCCGGCGAGAAGGTTCGACGTCTCGACTCCGCGTCCTGATCTCGGGGGCCAGCGGGATGATCGGATCCGAGCTGACCCGTCAACTGAGCGCCGAGGGGCACCAGATCCTTCGCCTGGTGCGCCACGCACCGACGAGCCCGGATCAGTTCCACTGGGCGCCCACCTCACACATGCTCGACTTCAGCGTCCTCGATCGAGTCGACGCCGTGATCAATCTTTCCGGCGCCTCGATCAGCCGCCTGCCGTGGACCTCCTCGTACAAGCGCGAGATCCTCGACTCGCGGATCCAGTCGACGCAGACGCTCACCGACGCGATGCGGATGTCCTCGAGTCCTCCCGCAACGCTGATCAACGCCTCGGCTGTCGGCTACTACGGTGACCGGCCGGGCGAGGAGCTCACCGAGCGGTCCTCGCGCGGCACCGGCTTCCTCGCCGATGTGGTGGACCGCTGGGAGAAGGCGGCTCACCTCGCGCCCGAGGCAACCCGGGTCGTCACCGCCCGCACCGGGCTCGTCCTCGGCGACGGAGGCGCTCTCAAGCCGCTCCTGCCCCTCACGAAGCTCGGCCTGAGCGGGCCGCTCGGCGGCGGCGGCCAGGCCTGGCCGTGGATCAGCCTCTACGACGAGGCCGCCGCACTCCGCCACCTGCTCACGTCCGAGCTCTCCGGTCCGGTGAACCTGGCCGGGCCGGTCCCCGCCACCGCGAACGATGTCATGCGCACACTCGCCGAGCTGCTGCATCGTCCCTTCAGGCTGCCCGTGCCCGAGAAGGTCATCGAGCTCGCGCTGCGCGATGCCGGTCACGAGCTCCTGCTGTCGAGCCAGCGCCTGGTCCCCCAGCGTCTGCTCGACGACGGCTTCGAGTTCCGGCACCGCACGGTCAGCGAGGCGCTGGAGTGGGTACTGGCCTAAGCCTCCCGCGCTCGGTGACGACGAGTCCCGGCGACGGCGATCGGGAGCGGCCTGGCCGGAGCCGGAGCCGGAGCCGTCAGGCCGGAGCGGCGTGCTCCAACGCGATCGCACGGCGGATCGCTCCCCGCGCACGCTTGCGGTCGCCGCTGGCATCGTAGGCGAGGCCGAGGCGGTACCAGGCGCGCCAGCTCTCCGGCTGCGCGTCCACCTCCTCCGCGTACCGGGGGAACAGCGCGTCGGCCTCTCCCCGTAGCGGACGTCCGCTGGCGCGCGAATCGAGGACCTCCTGCGGGAGTGCGTCCTCGCCCTCCAGCCGGCGAGCCAGCCTCTCGGCGCGCAGTCCGAACAGCAGCTCGCGGATGAGGCCCCACACCCCGACAGCGCCCAGGATCAGCAGGCCGATGCCCATGACGATCCCCGGCGCGGTCCCCGCGGCGAAGGCGACGACGGAGTACTGCAGGCACACGACCAGGTAGAGGGCGAGCAGGACCGCCATCAGGACGACTCCGACCCGGGTCCTCACGGGGCGCTGGTCGCCGCGGCGGCCTGACCGGACGGAGCCGGGCCAACCACGGGCTGCTCGTCGAGGAGCCGCTCGGCCAGAGGAGCGGCGTCGAAGGCGGCGCGCAGGTCGATCAGCGCGTCCAGACCGACCACGACGCCGGTCGTCGTCCGGACCGCGTCGAGAGCGCGAAGTATGCCCTGCTCGTAGGACGCCTGCGAGCTGGTGTCGTGGCGGATGGTCACCGTCTCGCCGGTGCCGCCGAGGACGACCTCCTGGCGCGCCTCGACTCCGGGCAGGCGAAGGCTGTGCACGGGCACACTCGCGACCTGCTGGCCGCGAGCCCGCTGATCGGTATGCGGCGCCTGCACCGGACCGAGCTCGGACCGCGCACGCAGCAACAGCTCGGCGGTGCGCACCGCGGTACCGGAGGGCGAGTCGACCTTGCGCGCTCCGTGGGTCTCGACGATCTCGGCGGCATCGAAGAACCGCACGGCCACCGTGGCGAGGGCGGTCGCGAGTACCGAGCCGAGCGAGAAGTTGGGGATGATGACAACACCTGCCTCTGGCTGCTCCGTGACGGTGCGCCGAAGCGCCGCGATGCGGCCGCCCGTCCAACCGGAGGTGCCCACGAGCACCTTCTTGCCGTTCGCCACAGCGACATCGACAATCTGCTGGCTGACGGCCGGCACGGTCATGTCGACGACGACGTCGGCCGTGAGCATCTCGGCGAGATCGCTCCGCGAGCCGAGCCGTGCGACAAGCGTGAACTCGCTCGACGCGTCGATGAGGGAGCAGGTGAAGGAGCCGAGTCGGCCGGAGGCACCGACCACGGCGACGGAAGTAGTCACCGGCTCAGCGTATCCCGCGGCGCAGTGCGCCTGGGTCGCGCTGGCGGCGGATCGCGCACCAGGGTCAGCATGGGCGCTCCCGAGAGCGGATGCGGAACGGGAGCGCCGAGGGGCCGCCATCCGGTCGAGGGCGAGAGGGCGAGCGCGGAGGCGTTCCCGGTCAGGACGTGCAGTACCACGGTCGCCGCTGCTCGTGCCGCGCAGTCCTCGACGGCCGCAAGGAGGCGCCGACCGACTCCGGCACCCTGAGCCCGCAACGGTCAGGGCGCGGGCTCAGTACGGCTGCGCCTCGGGAAGGCCGGTGCGCAATTCGACGGGGAGGTGGGACAGGTCGTTGTGCACGACGAGTACCGGCGGCTTCCGGGAGCGCACGCGGATGATCGTGAGGCCGCAGTTGGCCTGGTTCAACCCGAGCCACCGCCAGTCGGGGGCGTCGAAGACCTGGCGCACGAACCAGCCGATCACGAAGTTATGGGTGATCAGGAGGTCGTGGCGGTCCTCGCGGGACGGTGCCAGGAACTCCGCGACCGCGTCCTGCATCTGCGCGTGGCCCGCCTCGATCTCGGCCGCGGTCACGCTGCCGAAGAAGGGCTCGAACGCCTTGGGCATGTCCGGGGTCGGACCGGAGGGAATGCAGTCGAACAGCAGCGACGACGGTTGCAGGGGCAGGCTCGGGAGCAGCGTCTGGAAGCGCGCGGCCGTCTCCTCGGCCCGGCGCAGCGGCGAGTGCCACGCACCGGTGAACGGCACTCCGCCGAGCCGCTCGGCGATCAGTCGCGCCTGGCGCTCGCCTCGCGCCGAGAGGGGACCGTCCGGCAGACCGTGCTCGGCGTCCTGCTGCTCGCCGTGACGGACGAGGTAGATGTAGTGGGACACGGGAGTCCTCCCTGGTGCGGCGCAGCGGTGCGCGGTCGGCGGGCGTTCGACGATCGGATCAGATCGCGGAGGCGCTCATGACCCCGGCGATTCCGGCGAAGGCCGACTCGTCGACCGCACCGACCGCCGAGATCGATGACGGCCCCCGGGCCAAGTCTGCCGCGAGTGCCTGGACGTCCTCCGCGCCGACGAGGGCGAGTCGGCGCAGGCTCTCGTCGAGGTCCACGAACTCGCCGAAGGTCAGCTCGGCACGGCCGAGGCGGGACATCCGGGTGTCGGAGTCCTCAAGCGCGAGAGCGGCCGCTCCCGACAGCTGGCCGCGGGCGCGGATCAGCTCGTCGTCGCTCACCCCGTGCTCGGCGAGGCGGTGGAACTCGGCGAGCAAGAGCTCGGCGACCGTCCCCGCCTTCGCGGGCGTGCACGCGGCGTACAGGCCGAAAAGCCCGGCGTCGGAGTAGGAGGGCGCGAAGGAGTAGACGGAGTAGGCCAGGCCCCGCTTCTCGCGCACCTCCTGGAACAGCCGCGAGGACATGCCACCGCCGAGGATCGAGTTGAGGACGCCCATCGTCATCCTCCGCTCGTCGCCCGCAGCGAGACCGGGGAAGCCGACCAGGAGGTTCGCCTGCTCGGTGGGGCGGTGCACGACCGAGAGGGCGCTGCCGCGGGTGTAGGAGGCGCGTCCGCCGACGCGGCGCTCGACCGGGGACGCCGCCGTGCCGAGGTCCCAGCCGTCGGCGACGAGCACGCGCTCGAGCAGGGCGACGAGTGCCTCGTGGTCGACGGCGCCGGCGACAGTGATCACAACGTCGCGGGGGCGGTAGGCGGAGCGGTAGTGCGCCCATACCGCGTCGCGGGTGGCTTCACCGATGGTCGCGGCGGTGCCGCCGATCGGTCGGCCGAGGGGGTGGTCGCCGAAGACGGCCTCGAACAGCTTCTCCCCCGCGACGTCGGCCGGGTCGTCGTCCGCCATCGCGAGTTCCTCGAGGATGACCCCGCGCTCGGTCTCGAACTCGTCCGGGTCGATCAGGCTGGAGGTCACCATGTCCGCGATCACCTCGACCGCCATCGGCAGGTCGCGGTCCTGGATTTTGGCGTAGTAGCAGGTGTACTCCTTGGCGGTGAGAGCGTTGTGCTCCCCGCCGACGGAGTCGAACGACACGGCGATGTCGAGGGCCGAGCGCTTCTGCGTGCCCTTGAACAGCAGGTGCTCGAGGAAGTGCGTCGAGCCGACGTTGGAGGGCACGGCCGGCTCCCCCGCGGTGGCGGGGTGCCCGGTCCGCTCGTCGCGCGATCCCGCGGCGACCCAGAAGCCGATCGTGGCGCTGCGAGCGCCCGGCACCGCTTCGCTGAGGATGCGGACACCGCTCGGGAGAACGGAGCGGCGGACCGTGGATCCGCCTGCGGCCCGGACCGAGGTCTCCGGTTGGTCGAGGGGCAGTGCGACTCCGTGATTCATCGTGCTTACCCTAGGCCACCCCGGCGACGGGCCACCGCGGGCTGTCGCGCCGTGGCGGGTGGCGGCCGCGGGACGTCGCAGACGGGCGCAGTCAGCGGCGCGCGCGCTCCAGAGCGGCCAGGTGCCCGGCGTCGAGGTCGAGCGAGACCGCGCGTACCAGTGCATCGACATCGGCCGGTGAGCGCGGGGCGACGGTCGCCGCGGCCAGGTGCGGGCGCCCGAACAGCCAGGCGAGGGCGACGGCAGCGGGCGCGGCCGAGAGCTCGGTGCCGATCGCGTCGAGGACCGCGAGCACGCGGCGGCCCCGGCGGCCGACGTGGGCGGCGGCGAGGGCCCCGTCGGGGAGGCGGCTCAGCTCGCGACGGGTCCGCTCGACTCCGCGCAGGAAGCCGTGTGCGAGCGGCACGGTCGAGACCAGGGAGAGCCCCTGCCCCGCGGCCACCAGGCCGAGATCGCTCTCCGACTCCTGCCGCTCCAGCAGGTTCCAGCGCACCTCCGCGCCGACGAACCGGGGCAGGCCGTGAGCGGCCAGCACGCGCGCCTCGAACAGCTCCTCCGGCGAGAACCCGGAGGCGACCACCGAGCGGATCAGCCCGCGCGCCACAAGAACCTCGACGGCGCTCAGCAGCTCGTCGAGGCGACCCGCGCCGCCAGGGCGGACGGCGAGCACGTCGAGGCGGTCCGTGCGGAGGCGGCGCAGCAACTCCTCGACACGGCTGACGAGCGCGCGCGGGGTCGCGGGCGTTGCGCTCGGGGCGCCGAAGCGGCCCAGCAGGACGAAGTGGTCGCGGTCGCGGTGCCCCGCGGGCCAGCCGCCCGCGCCCTCCGCGAGGCTCGAGTCGGTAACGACGACGCCGTTGCCGCCCCACGCCCCGTAGCGCTCGAGCAGTGCCGCGCCGTCCTCGCGGCCGAGGGCGGCGGAGTCGAGCATGAAGGGGAAGAGGTCGTGGCCGGAGTCGCCCAGTGGGCGGCGGCGAGAGGGAGCGACGACGCTCGGCTCGACCGGCTCGCTCGCGGCGAGGGCACCGCCGGCGGCGCGAGCGAGGAAGCCGCGAGGGGGAAAGGCACGAGCGGGCACGGCGCGGAGGGCGACAGCGCCGTCGGGAGCAGCGCCGTCGAGAACAGCGCCGTCAGAAACTGCGCCGTTGGGACCAGCACTGTGGCGGGGCGCCTTCACGGCTGCGCCGGTCCTGTCCCTGGGCACGCCACCACTCTCCCTGCGGCGGCTCGGGCCCGCCGGGGAGAGAGTAACCGAGCAGCGGAGCCGCCACCCCGCCGGATCCGCGACGGTTCACCAGATCGTTACACGGCGCCGCTGACGGGTGCGGATCGCGCCTGAGGCTGGTGCGCCAAGCCCCCCTCCGTGTCGGTCGTCCCGGCTAGATTCGCGACCATGAACTCTGACGACTCGACCCCCTCTGTCACCGCCTCGCCGACTCCCGGATCAGCCGCACCGGACACATCGACGCCCTGGTGGACGAGCGCGGTCGTCTACCAGATCTACCCTCGCTCCTTCGCCGACTCGAACGGCGACGGCATCGGGGATCTGGGCGGCATCCGCTCCAAGCTCGACCACCTCGCCGACCTGGGTGTCGACGTGGTCTGGCTCTCGCCGATCTACCCGTCGCCGCAGCACGACAACGGCTACGACATCTCGGACTACGAGGACATCGACCCCCGCTTCGGAACGCTGGAGGAGTTCGACCTGCTGCTCGCGGAGGCGCACGAGCGCGGCATCCGCATCGTGATGGACCTCGTGGTCAACCACACCAGCAACGAGCACGCCTGGTTCGTCGAGTCGCGCTCCTCGCAGGAGGACCCGAAGCGCGACTGGTACTGGTGGCGTCGCGGGCGCCGCTCGGTCCAGCCGGGACGCGAGCTCGACGCGGCGGCCGACGCCGGGCTCGATGTCGCCGAGCCCAACGGCTGGCGCTCCTACTTCTCGGGGCCCGCGTGGACGCTGGATCCCGCGACGGACGAGTACTTCCTCCACCTCTTCGCGGTTCAGCAGCCCGACCTCAACTGGGAGAATCCGGAGGTGCGGCGAGCGGTGCACGCGATGATGAACCGCTGGCTCGACCGCGGAGTCGACGGCTTCCGGATGGACGTCATCAACCTCGTCTCGAAGGACGTCGAGGCGATCGACGGTGAGCAGGGCGGCACGGGCATCATGGGCGGCGTGGGGCCGCGGCTCCACGAGTACCTCCGCGAGATGAACGAGGCCGTGTTCGCGCACCGCGAGGGCGCCTTCCTCACGGTCGGGGAGATGCCCGGGGTCACTCTTGAGGAGGCCGTGCTGGTCACGGATCCGCAGCGGCGCGAGCTCGACATGGTGTTCCAGTTCGAACACGTCGGGATCGACCACGGCGTCGACAAGTTCCACCCGGTGCCGCTGGATCTGGTCGCGCTGAAGGCCAATCTCGCGCGCTGGCAGGAGGGTTTGGCCGAGCGCGGCTGGAACAGCCTCTACCTCGGCAACCACGATCAGCCCCGGCTGGTCTCCCGCTTCGGCGACGACGGCGCCCACCGCTACGAGTCCGCGACGCTGTGGGCGACCCTCCTGCACCTGCAGCGGGGCACGCCCTACATCTACCAGGGCGACGAGATCGGGATGACGAATGTGCCGTTCGCCGGAATCGAGGATTTCCGCGACGTCGAGTCGCTGAACTACTGGGCAGAGGCCGTCGACGAGCGCGGCGAGGACCCGGCGACGGTGCTCGCCGGGCTTCGCGCGCAGAGCCGCGACAACGCCCGGACTCCGGTGCAGTGGGACGACGGTCCGCAGGCGGGCTTTACGACCGGGGAGCCGTGGATCGCCGTGAATCCGAACGCCGCCCACGTGAACGTCGCCGCCGATCGGGCAGCCGAGCGGTCGGTGTTCGAGTACTACCGCGCCCTGATCGCCCTCCGGCACGCCGACGAGACCGTGCAGCTGGGCCGCTTCGCACTGCTGGAGGCCGAGCACCCCACCCTGTTCGCCTTCACCCGCACCGGACCCGGCGAGCTCCTCATCGTCGGAAACGTGTCGGGCGAGCCGCTCGAGGTCCCGCTGCTGGCAGAATGGGCGGGAGCCGAGGCGGTGCTCGGCAATGTCGCGGGTGCGACGGGATCGACGCTGGGTCCGTGGGAGGCGCGCATCCTACGCCGCTGAGGCGGCCGGTCGGGCTATCCGGGGCAGCCGGGGCGGGAGCCGCCGGCGCGGTCCGCCGCGAGTGCGAGCGGGCCGGCGGGCCTCCTCAGGCTGAGACGCGGTCGAGCTGGGCGATGTCGCTGCGGGTCAGCGGGAGGAGCGCCGACGCGAACAGAGCCTCGAGTTCCTCGGCGTTCCGGGCTCGCACGATCGCGGCCGAGACCTCCTGGTGCGAGAGCACCCACGCGAGCGCGACCACGGCCGGCTCGGTGCCGTGCGCCTCGGCGATCTCGTCCAGAGCCGCCAGCACCCTCGAGCCGTGCCGGCCGACGTAGTCCAGTCCCGCCTCGAACAGGGCCGACTCCGGCTCGTCGGTGCGGCTGCGCAGGGTGCCGGTGAGGTAGCCGCTGGCGAGCGGCAGACGCGCGAGGGTGCCCAGCTCGAGCCGCACCACGTCGGGCGCGACATCGGACTCATAGGTCCTGCGCTCCATCAGGCTGTACTCCGCTACGACGGCCGCGAGCGTGGGCAACGCGAACGCGGTCGCCGTCTCGTGCAACGCCGTGATCGCCGCTCCGCTGAAGTGCGCGGCACCCAGGGCTCCGACCGAGCCGTCGGCGAGGAACGGCGCGACCGCCGCCAGGCTCTCGGCGATCGGAATGTCGGGGTCCTCGCTGTCGAACGAGAGGAGGTCGATCCGGGTGCCGAGCCGCTCGAGGCTCCCCTCGATCGCGATGCGGACGTCCTCGGGTGCAAGGCCCGGCGCGTCCGGGTGCCGGCCGACCTTCGTGGCGACGAGCATCTGCTCGCGCAGCCCGCTCTGCTCCAGCCATCGCCCGATCATGTACTCGCTGCGGCCGGTCGCATAGTGGTCGGCCGTCGAGATCAGCGTGCCGCCCAGGCGCCCGAACGCATCGAGCACCTCGGTGGTGTCGTCGATGCCGGCGGCCCAGCCGAAGACGGAGCCGTCGAGCGCGAGCGGATGAACGGGGAGGCCGGTCCGGCCCAGTGGTCGCGAGAGAGGTGTTCGCGAGAGGAGTGGTCGCGAGAGAAGCGTGCTCGAGACGGAGGGCGTCTCCGGCTCGGTGGCCAGGGGCGTCGGGTCGGTCACGGAGTCCTCCGGTCGGCGCGGTGCGGTTCCGACACCGTACCCCATGTCTCCCGGCGACGACGGACGCCCGCCCCACCGAAGTGGAACGGGCGTCACGGTCGTGCGGGAGTGATCAGCTCTCGGCGGGAACCTCGGCGTCGGCTTCTTCGGCCACGACGGGCGCGAGGGACAGCTTGCCGCGGTCGTCGATCTTGGTGATCTGGACGAGCAGCTTCTGGCCGACTCCGAGGACGTCCTCGACGTTCTCGACGCGCTTGCCGCCGGCGAGCTTGCGGACCTCACTGATGTGCAGCAGTCCGTCCTTGCCCGGCAGGAGCGAGACGAACGCACCGAAGGTCGCGAGCTTGACGACGGTTCCGAGGAACTGCTCGCCGATCTCGGGGTTGGTCGGATTGGCGATGGCGTTGACCTGCGCACGCGCGGCCTCGGCGGACGGACCGTCGACGGCTCCGATGTAGACCGTGCCGTCCTCCTCGATGGAGATGTCGGCACCGGTCTCGTCCTGGATCGCGTTGATCGTCTTGCCCTTCGGGCCGATCAGCTCGCCGATTTTGTCGACGGGGATCTGCACCGAGATCACGCGGGGGGCGGTCGGAGCCATCTCGTCGGGCTGGTCGATGGCCGCAGTGAGCACCGCGAGAATCGTGGTGCGGGCGTCCTTGGCCTGCTTGAGCGCGGCGTCGAGGACCGACGACGGGATGCCGTCGAGCTTCGTGTCGAGCTGGATGGCGGTGACGAACTCGGAGGTGCCGGCGACCTTGAAGTCCATGTCGCCGAGCGCGTCCTCGGCGCCCAGGATGTCGGTCAGCGCCGCATAACGGGTCTGACCGTCGACGACGTCGGACACCAAGCCCATCGCGATGCCCGCGACCGGAGCGCGCAGCGGCACACCCGCGTTGAGCAGCGACAGGGTCGACGCGCAGACCGAGCCCATCGAGGTCGAGCCGTTAGAGCTCAGCGCCTCGGAGACCTGGCGGATCGCGTAGGGGAACTCCTCGCGGCTGGGCAGCACCGGCACAAGGGCGCGCTCGGCGAGGAAGCCGTGCCCGATCTCGCGACGCTTCGGCGACCCGACGCGGCCGGTGTCACCGGTGGAGTAGGGCGGGAAGTTGTAGTGGTGCAGGTAGCGCTTCTTGGTGACCGGCGACAGCGAGTCGATCTGCTGCTCCATCTTGAGCATGTTCAGCGTGGTGACGCCCAGGATCTGGGTCTCGCCGCGCTGGAAGATGGCCGAGCCGTGGACGCGCGGGATGACCTGCACCTCGGCGTCGAGCGGGCGGATGTCGGCCAGGCCGCGTCCGTCGATGCGCACGCCGTCGCGGAGGATGCGGCCGCGGACGACCACCTTCGTAACGGACTTGTACGCCGCTCCGACCTGGGCGTAGGCCTCGGCCGAGAGCTGACCCGAGGCGATGCGCTCGGCGATCTGCTCCTTGACGCGCGCCTTGAGGGCGTCGTCGGCGTCCTGGCGCTCGACCTTGTCGGCGATCTGGTAGACGCGGACGAGCTCGTCGTAGCTGAGTTCGGCGACGCTGTCGTAGGTGTCCTGCGCGTAGGGCAGGAACACCGGGTAGTCCTTGACCGGCTTCGCGGTCTCTGCGGCGAGCTTCGTCTGCGCCTCGACGAGCGCGCGGAGGAAGGGCTTCGCTGCCTCGAGGCCCTCGGCGACGACGTCCTCGCTGGGCTTGGTTGCACCCGCCTTGATGAGGTTCCAGGAGGACTCGGTGGCCTCGGCCTCGACCATCATGATGGCGACGTCGGAGGAACCGTCCTCGTTGGTGACGACGCGGCCCGCGACCGTGAGGTCGAAGACGGCGTTCTCGAGCTGCGAGGCCTTGGGGAAGGCGACCCACTGGTCGTTGCCGGAGCCGTCGGACATGAGCGCGAGGCGGACGCCCGCGACGGGGCCGGAGAACGGCAGGCCCGAGATCTGCGTCGAGGCGCTCGCGGCATTGATCGCGAGGGCGTCGTAGAACTCGTCCGGCGCGATGCTGAGGACCGTGATGACGATCTGGACCTCGTTGCGCAGGCCCTCGACGAACGAGGGGCGCAGCGGCCGGTCGATCAGACGGCAGACCAGGATCGCCTCGGTGGAGGGGCGGCCCTCGCGGCGGAAGAACGAGCCGGGGATCTTGCCGGCGGCGTAGGAGCGTTCTTCGACATCGACGGTCAGCGGGAAGAAGTCGAAGTTGTCCTTCGGGTTCTTCGACGCCGAGGTGGCCGAGAGGAGCATGGTGTCCTCATCGAGGTAGGCGGCGACGGCGCCCTGTGCCTGCTGCGCGAGGCGGCCGGTCTCGAAGCGGATGGTGCGGGTGCCGTACGAGCCGTTGTCGAGAACGGCTTCGGCGAATGTGATTTCAGGACCTTCCAAGAGGTCTGTCTCCTTAAACGTCTGCGGCGGCGCCCCTTCTGGGCGCCGGCGTTCGTCGGAGCAGCGGTCCGGTCAGGAATCGAGACGATCCCACGGCAGGGCTTCGCGCCGTACCGTCGTGTGGAGGGCGTTCGTGCTGGCCACCAGTAGAAAAGCTCCGGGCTGTCGCGACCGACTGCCGCTGCAACTGTCTACCGCTGCAACTATCTGCCGCTGCGGCCGTCTGCCGCTGTCCGGGACTCCACCACCGAGGACCAGCTTCCTGCCGGCCTGCTCCGTGGCTCGAATCCGGCATCGACCGGCGGTCGCTTTCGGATTCGGAACCGGTTCATGCTATCAGCAGCCGTACGGATCCTCCAGGAACCGCGCTACCGCGGCGATCCGTGGCCGACTCAGCCGCGGGTCTCGTGCATCAACAACTGCACGCGCAGACCGCCCTTCGCCGTCACGATCCGGGCGGGGATGCGGGGCGACCCGCCCGCCTCCGCGAGCCGAGCGAGAGCCGCGTCCACGACGTTCTCGAGGCCTCGTGGCACGTGGCCGACGAGTCCGGAGGGGCGCTGGGCCGCGAAGAGGCGCACCGGCATCGGAGCGTCCACGCGCTCCTCCTCGAGGGTGCGGCGTGGGATCACGGCGGTGATCTCGTCCTCGCCGAGAGCGAGCACCCGGGCGATCTCGTCCTGGTGGGGTCGGGAGTCGGCGAGGCCGAGGAGCGTGTCACCGCGCCGCGACCCCGGGCGCAGCTCGTAGTCGTAGTCGCCGAGCTTGCCCGAGCCGCGGTCGTCGGCGGGGAGGGGGTTCGCGTCACCGCGTCGGAACGGGAAGAACTTCATCCCCCCATCATGGAGCGCCTGGGCGTTCCCCCGCCGGAGTCAGGTGGTGCGGCGCATCCGCGATCACCGGGGCACGCACGACGACGACGCCGGACTAGCCTGCGAGCAGGAGGTGGCGGCGATGGGCAGGCGCGGCGTGGCACTCCTCCTGGCCGCCGCGGCACTCGTGACCGCCGCCGTCGCCGGGGTGCAGGGCGCCCTCACCGCTCAGGCCTCCCTCGGCGGAGCAGTCTCCGCAGGCTCCGACGCTCCCGCCCAGTGCGACGACAGCCGGGAGCTCTTGGCCGCTTCCTCCGCGCTGGAGGGCGGAGCGGGCGTGCCGGCCGGGCATCTCGTCGCCTGCCTCGACGAGGACCACCGCCGCCTCACCCTCCACAACCGCACGCCCGTCGTCTGGAGCCTCGGCGACTCCTCCGTGCGCGGAGTCGCAAGCGGGGTGGACGCAGTGACGGGGCTGCTGAGTCTGCACGCGTCGCAGTCCTCCTCGGGGTTGCTCCTCGCACCCGACTCGGCGGCCTCGGTCTCGGCCGGCGAGGGCAGGATCCGGCCGCGGCCCGATCGGCCGTCGACACGGCTGCAGCTCGCGCTCACCGCCCTGGTCGCCGCGCAGGATCAGGCGATCGGCCCCTCGGCCGGCCCGGACAGCATCATCCGCGGCGCCGCCCTGACCTGCGCAGTCGTGGTTGCCGAATCGAGCACCGGCTGGCAGGTGACCTCGCCGCAGGCTCTCACCGCGGTTGCCGCCGATCCGGTCTGCGCCCGTGACTGGGCCCGCGCCCAGCGCAGCGCCGCGGGCTGGCGGATCGCCCTGCCGGACCTCGTCGACGCCGTGCGGGCGCCCGGTCGCCCCGAGGCGGACGCGGTGCTCCAGCGTGCGGCGGCCGACTGGTTCTCGGCCTCGAGCGGCTTCTCGTGGGGCGGCGTCGACCGGCCGGCCCCGCTGCCCTGAGCCGGAGCGCTCCACAACGCGGAACGGACCGCCCTCCGCGAGGAGGACGGCCCGTTCGGCAAGAAGTTCGCGGTGTCATCGAGACCGCGCCCTGCTCCCAGGGGAACTAGCGGCGGAGGCCGAGACGCTCGATCAACGAGCGGTAGCGGTTGATGTCCACGTCCGAGAGGTAGCCGAGGAGTCGACGACGCTGACCCACGAGCAGAAGCAGGCCACGACGCGAGTGGTGGTCGTGCTTGTGCTCCTTGAGGTGCTCGGTGAGGTCCTTGATCCGCTTGGTCAGGACGGCCACCTGCACCTCGGGGGATCCGGTGTCACCGGGGTGGGTCGCGTACTCTTCGATGATCGCCTTCTTGACATCTGCTTCGAGTGCCATAAATGGGATCCCCTCTCTCTCGTTGCGCGGTGCCCGGCGCCTGCTGCGTGGGCTCTCTTCATCCGCGGCCGTCGAACGGCAACCTGCTGACCCTACCAGAGGGAGGTGGTGTCAGGAGCCGATGGCTCGGTTCCAGAGCACGACCAGCCACGGCGAGACCAGCAGCTGCCAGTAGACGAGCACGAGTCCGTTGGCGACGACACCGATCCAGCCTGCGATCGGCGGGCGCTTCTCGCGCCGACGGGCGCGGATCGAGGAGACGGCGAGCAGGATCCCGGCGAGCAGGACCGCGTGGATGAGCGCGGTGTAGAGCACGCCGACCAGTAGGTCGCTGACGGCCTGGTCGCCCGGGTATGCGCCGAGTGAGATCAGGGCGTACCAGACGAAGAACGAGATCGGCACGGCGAGGGCCGCGAGGAGGATCGCGACGATCCCGGCCCCGTAGCGGCGGACGAACCTGCCGGCGTCGGAGTCCGTGGCGTTCGTCCTGGACGACTCGGTGCGGGTCCCGCCGGTCGAGCTGCGCCGACCACCGGTGACCACGGCGGCGCGACGCGCACCCGCCTCGGCGGCCATACGGATCGAGCGTCGCGAGGGGGCGGCTCCGGCTGCTCGCGGGGCAGAAGGATCCTGACGCCCGGGCGCGCCGTCGGATGACGTGCTCATGACTCACACCCTAGGGTATGCCCCCTGAGCCAGGGGCTCAGCGCGACAACGGCCGCCAGGGCGACGGAGTCAGGACACTGGAGCGAGTGAGCCCGACTCCCCGCGCCCCCCGGCGCAGCCACGTCCTCGACGTCGCTCCCCTCCGCGAGTCCCCCGCCTTCGCCCGCCTCTGGGCCGGCACAGTGATCTCCGGCATCGGCGGCCAGATGACGATCGTCGCGGTCGGCCTGCACATCGACGAACTCACCGGCTCGACCCTGGCTGTCGCGCTTGTCGGCGTGGTGGCGCTGGTGCCGACCGTGATCGCCGGACTCTACGGCGGGATGCTCGCCGACGCGTTCGACCGCCGCCTGGTGCTGCTGCTCGCCGCGATCGTGGCCTGGGGCTCGACCGCGGGCATCGCCGCGCTCGCCTGGATCAGCGCCGCGACTCCGCTCTCGCTCTACCTCCTGACGGCTGCACACGCCGTGGCGACCACCGTGATCGTGGCCACCCGAATGACGCTGGCTCCGCGACTGCTCCGGACCGAGCTGGTCCCCGCGGCCGCCGCCCTGGGCGGTATCGCAAGCGGAGTGGAGGTGACGGTCGGACCCGCACTCGCCGGCGTGCTCGTGGCCTCCTCGGGCTTCGCGGTCACCTACACGATCGACGTCGTGCTCTTCCTGGCCGCGTTCCTCGGCATCGCGGGTCTGCCCGCGCTCGTACCGGAGGGAGAGCGGCAGCGGCCGGGGCTGGAGTCGCTCCGCTACGGCCTGCGCTTTCTTCGGAGTGCACCGAACGTCCGGATGTCCTTCCTCGTCGACATCGTGGCGATGGCTTTCGGGCAGCCCCGCGTAGTGTTTCCCGCCGCCGCCGCGGTGCTGCTGGGCGGCGGGGCGGTGACGGTCGGGGCGCTCACGGCAGTGTTCGCGATCGGCGCGCTGCTCAGCGGTATGTTCTCGGGGCGCCTGACCGGGGTGCGTTCGCTCTAGCCCGGTCGGCTCGCGGGACGGCGCCGGACGGGCACCGGGTCAGTCGCCGGAGGCCGCGTCCGCGCCGCCGCCGTCGGTCAGCTGCTCGTCCGAGACCGCCCCGCTGTCGTCGTCGCGGCCCACCACCCGCACGGGGCGGTAGACATGGAAGCCGTCGTCGTCGGGCTCGAGTTCCCAGACCACCTCGACTTCTTCGCCGTCGATGTCGGCGACACGGGTGAAGGAGCGCTGCGGGGAGCCGTTGATCATCTCGAGGCGGATGCTCTCCTGCTCCTCTCCGCTATCGAGGAGGGCGGTGTACGTCGATTCGGTATCCATGTCTCGACGCTAGACACGGGCGCGGAGGCGTCGCCACCCCTTGCGGCAGCGCCTGGTCCGCGTAGCGTCGGCCCCATGACCGAGACCGAGATCACCCCCGCCGACTCCGACGACCGCGCCCAGATCACCGAGCTGGTGACGAGCGCGGGCATCGGACTGCTCACCACCGTCACTGCGACCGGGCAGCTCGTCAGCCGCCCGCTGAAGGCCCAGGACATCGACTTCGACGGCGAGCTGTGGTTCTTCACGCAGGATCCGTCGCCCAAGGTCGACGACATCCGCGCGAACCCGAGCGTCAACGTGGCGTTCGAGTCCAAGAAGGGCTACTTGTCGGTGGCCGGCTCGGCGAGCATCGTGCACGACCCGGCCAAGGTGGACGAGCTGTGGTCCCCGGCCGTGGCCGGCTGGTTCCCCGACGGCAAGGACGACCCGACCGTCGCGCTGATCCGCGTGCACGCCGAGACCGTTGAGCTGTGGGCGACCGACGAGCCCCGACCAGTCGTGCTGTTCAAGGTCCTCAAGGCCGCCGTCACCGGCGGACAGCCCGACGTCGGCGAAAACCGCACCGTTTCGTTCGAGTGACGTCTTCCCTCCCGCGACATGTCGCTCGGGCGCTCCGGCCGGCAGGCCGTGCGCACGAGCCGAATGTCGCGGGAGGGAGGGTGCTCACTTCGGGCTGTCGGCGGGGCAGAAGGTCGACGGAGCCTCGCCGGGGCGGATTGCGACGGCGCAGCCAGCCGGTGCCTCAAGCGCGTCGACGCTTCCGAAGTTGACGGTCACCGTCAGCGACGACGGTGCGTCCTCGTCGCCGAAGGTCGTGCGCTGCAGATCCGGGGAAAGGCGCTCGAAGGAAGACATCGGATCGGTACCGGCGGCATCCTGCAGAAGAGCGAAGAAGGCTTGCATCGCGGCGATCTGCTGGCCGTGCTCATCGAGGACTCGATGATCCAGCGCGAGCATCGCCGGAGTGTTGGTCAGCAGCGTGCTGAGGATGCGCTCCTTCTCCCATCCCTCGAACTTGTAGAGACCCATCTCCCATCGGTCGGTCGACACGACGGAATCGTGGAGGACAGTCTCGTAGAGCGGCACGCGGAAGCGGGGATCCACCATCTCCTTCGCCAGCGCATCGGACAGCGCGACGGGCGTGAAGAAGAAGGCCGGACGCTTGGCGGGCCAGTAGCCGCCCCACTGCTTCTTGTCCTTCTGGAGCGTCCAGATGCCGTTCGAGATCGGGGTGCTCGAGCCGTGCGAGAAGGCGAGCGGAGGGTTCGCCCACCACTCCGCCTTCTCGGAGCCGACGACGAGCGGCTTCCCGTCGGAGAATCCTCCGGCCGCGAGCTTCTCCAGGCGATCGATGCGGTTCTTACGGTCCTGCGCCTCAGTCTGCGGATGAGCGGGCGTGACGTCGTGTGCCAGGTCCCCCGTGGCATCGACGTCGAGGAAGTAGGACGGGACGTTGTTCGCGGTCATGGTCCGGACGCGATCGGTGAGCACGCCCGTGTCCGCTTCCGCGTTCGCCATCGCCGAGGTACGCAGGGTGCATCCTCGGCCGGCGAACCCCTCACGACGGTCGCCGTTCTCGTCCGTCACGCAGCCGTTCGGCCAGATGTCTCCCGGCCACACGCTCGACGAGCTGTCGGACGATGACGGATCCTGCGCGTTCTCCCAGGAGTCGTACGGCGCTGCGAGGTAGCCGGCGTCCGTCACCGCTTGGACCGTGGACGAACTCATCGACGCGACATCGGCGTTGTAGCCGAGCCATGCGTTCTGGATGCCGAGCTCCTTCAATCGGCTGACGATCGTCGGGTCGTCACCGTCTCCCCAGAGATATCCGTGCACTGCGCCGAGGAGCTTGCGCGTCTGCGGATTCGCAGCGATTTTCTCGTCGAGTGTCGTGATTCCTCCCCGGGAGAGAAGAAGGCGGCGGTAGTCCTGCGCCGCTGCGACGGGATTCCCGTCCGTCGCGGCCATCGTGACTCGGAACGTCGATGTCCTCCGCGTGCTGTCGAAGGAGTGCTCGGCGGAGGCGGACAACCGCTCGTTCTGTGCAGCGAAAGCGACCTGGGTGCCGATGTCCGTGTCCGCGTCCACGATGTAGCTCACGCCCGCTCCGCCGAATGTCGTTCCCCAGAAGGGCATCGTGACGTTGTCGGTCATACCCCACGGGCTGTCCGTGAGATGCGAGTCCTTCGACCACCAGAACGGGTCATCGACCGGGATCGACTGGCCTTCGCCGTTGGGGAACTCGATCGATCGCGTCGACGGTTCCGTCGCGGTAACGGGCCAGGACACGGTGCGGTCCGTCGGGGAATCGAGGTCGACCGCGAGTCGACCGTCCTGATCCGAGACCGTGACCCTCAGGTCCGACTCCGCATAGCCCCAGGAGACGGCTCCCTCCCCGTCGAGTATCGGCGGCGTCGGGCGGCCGAGGTCGCTCGGAGTCGGTGCAGACCAGACGACCGGCGGCCCCGACGCCGGAGCGAAGGTGACGGCGAGAGTGGCAGGGTCGACCGCCGCGGCTCCTCCGCCGGTCGGGATCACGATGGGAGAAGGCGGCTCGGCCGCGGCCGACGGCACATCGGTACCGGAGGCCAGGTGGAGCCCACCGGCGATCAGAGCGAGCGAGAGCGCGCCTCCGAGACGGGCGGTCCAGCGAAGGGCGCGTGGTGGTGGAGTCATCATGGCGGCAGCCTGGCCGCCGGAGGTGAGGCGAACATGAGGTCGAGGTCGTACGCCGAGGACCCCGGGTTATCAGGCGCCGCCGAAACGCTCGGTGCGCACGCGCTCGGGGGCGTGGCCCTGCTCGACCAGGGTGGTGGCGACGGCCTCGACGAACGAGGTCGGGCCGCACAGGTACACGGTCGGCTCGAGCGAGGCCGGGAGAGCGGCGCCGGCAAGCAGTTCCGGAGTGACGCGGCCGGCCGGGCGCGCGGCTCCCGGCGGCGCCACCCGGGTGAAGACATGGTCCACCGTGACTCCGCCTGAGGCGGTCGGCCGCTCAGCGAGCGCCGCCAGCTCCTCGCGGTAGTAGGCGAATTCCGGCGAGCGGACCGAGTAGAGCAGCTGCATCCGCGCCGCACTCCCGGACCGGGCGTGCTCGCGCGCCATCGCCATCAGCGGCACGACGCCGCTCCCGCCGGCGATCAGCTGCACCGACTCCGTCTGCTCGGGGCGCCAGACGAACCAGCCGCCGATCGGACCGCGGATCTCGAGCCGGTCGCCCGCCTCGAGGCCGTCGACCAGGTACGGCGAGACCTCGCCGTCGTTGAGCCGCTCCACCGCCAGCTCGACGCGCTCGCCGTCGGCCGGGGCGCCGATCGAGTACGAGCGGCTCGCCTGATAGCCGTCGGGAGCGGTGAGGCGAACGTCGAGGTGCTGCCCGGCGAGGTGGCCCGGCCAGCGGGGCACGTGGAGCACGATCAGGCGCGAGGTGGGCGTGAGCGGGGCGGCCGACTCGGCCAGCGCCTGCATCCAGATCACCAGTAGCGTTCTTCTTTCCACGGATCTCCGTGCAGGTGGTAGCCGTTCTGTTCCCAGAAGCCGGGCTCGTCGCCGGGCATCAGGCGCAGCGTCCGCACCCACTTCGCGCTTTTCCAGAAGTAGAGGTGCGGCACCAGCAGGCGGGCGGGGCCGCCGTGCTCGGCCGCGAGCGGCTTCCCCTCGAACTCGGTGGCGATCCAGGCCTTCCCGCCGCGGATCTCGGCGAGCGGGAGGTTGGTCGTGTAGCCGCCGAAACTGTGCGCCATGACGAAGCCGGCGTCGCTCTCGAGTCCCTCCAGGAGCGTGTCGACCGACACTCCGCGCCAACTCGTGCCCAATTTCGACCAGCGCGTCACACAGTGGATGTCGGTGCGGACGTCCTCGTGCGGGAGTTCGGCGAACTGCTCCCAGCTCCAGCGGCGGACGCCGGCCGGACCGGCATCGATCGAGAGAGCCCACTGGTGAATGTTCGGGGTGGGCCCGACCGAGAGCACGGGGAAGTCGCGTTCGAGGTACTGGCCCGGCGGGAGAGCGGGATTCATGTCGCGCTTGCCGAAAAAGCCCCGCGTGATGATGCCCATGTCCGCCCTCGTCATCCTCGGGGCAGCACCCCGGGTCCGTGGAAACTGCTCGTGGCGCCCACGCTACCGCTCGCTCAGCTCAGGGACCGGGCGCGTAGCGACACACTCATGACCTTGTCGGCGGTCAGTGGGAAGATCACCCCATGAAATGCGCTGCCGTGCCACCGTACCTTCTCGTCCGCATCTCTCAGCTCGAAGATCCCGCCTTCGCCAGGGCAGCACAGGCTGCGAGCCGCTCCCTCCAGCAGGACCTGCCCTTCCGCCGCGACCGCCCAGACGAACCGGGCCATCGAGCGCCGACCGCGTCGGCGACACGGTCGACGCGCACCAGCCCGCAGGCGCTCCAGCGCACCATCTCCGACGCGAAAAACACCCAGACCCTGCCCGGCACCGTTATCCGCCGAGAAGGTGAGCCGCCGCTCGGCGACACCGCAGCGGATGAGGCGTACGACAGCCTCGGTGCGATGTCCACCTTCCTGCAGAAGGCGTACGGCCGTGCCTCCATCGATGACGCGTGGCTGCCGCTGGACGCGACGGTGCACTACGGCCATGAGTACGACAACGCCTTCTGGGACGGCTCACGGATGGTCTTCGGAGACGGCGACGGGCAGGTCTTCCGCCGCTTCACGGTCTCGCCGAGCGTGATCGGACACGAGCTCACGCACGGGATCACTGCCTCCACCGCCAACCTGGTCTACCGCGGTCAGTCGGGCGCCTTGAACGAGTCGATCTCGGACGTCTTCGGCACGCTGCTGGAGCAGTTCGGCGCAGACCAGAGCGCGAGGGACGCGAGCTGGCTGATCGGCGAGGGCCTGTTCACCGACGACGTGCAGGGCACGGCGATGCGGTCGATGCTCGCCCCCGGGACCGCGTACGACGACGACGTGCTCGGCTCCGACCCGCAGCCGGGGTCGATGGCTCACTACGTCGAGACCGACGAGGACAACGGCGGAGTGCACATCAACTCCGGCATCCCGAACCGGGCGTTCGCCGTCGCGGCGACCACGCTCGGTGGCCGCGCCTGGGAGCGCATGGGTCAGGTGTGGTACGACGTCCTCACCGGCGGGGTCCTCACGGCGACGGCCGACTTCGCGGCTTTCGCAGCGCTCACCGTGACGGCTGCTTCGGCGCGCTACGGCGCCGACTCCGACGTCGAGGACGCGGTGCGCCGGGGCTGGACAACCGTGGGCGTCGCGCTGCCGGAGTGACGTCGGGCCAGCTGCTGGCCCACGGAGAGTAACATCGCGCTCATGGACGTCATTGTGTCGCGCAGCGGTGGATTCGCCGGTCTCCGTCGCGAGTGGCGGGTCGACGTGGAACAGCAGCCCGACGAGCGAGCCTGGCACGACCTGCTCGGCTCGCTCCCCTGGGATGACGCTGACGGTGACTCCCCCGCCAGCGCCGACCGTTTCGTCTACGAGATCCGCGTGCAGACCCACCACGTCCGCCTCGGCGAGACCGAGCTCGACGGTGCCTGGCGGGAGTTGGTCGACCGCGTGAAGAAGGCGCAGCCCCGCTAGGAGCTGCGCCTTCTTCGCGGGCTCGGGCTAGCGGGTGCCGAGCAGGTCGATCACGAAGATCAGGGTCTTGCCGGAGAGCGGGTGCCCGCCACCGGCTGGGCCGTAGGCCAGCGCGGGCGGGCAGACCAGCTTGCGGCGGCCGCCGACCTTCATCCCCGGGATCCCCTGCTGCCAGGCGCGGATCAGGTTGCTGAGGGGGAAGTTGATCGACTGGTGACGGCTCCAGGAGGAGTCGAATTCGTCACCCGTGTCGTACTCGACGCCGAGGTAGTGCACCTCGACGGTCGAGCCGGGCTGCGCCTCGGCGCCGTCACCGACGACGATGTCTTCGACGACGAGAGTGTCGGGCGCCGGGCCCTCAGGTGCGTCGAGCTCGGGCTTAGTCAGGTTCTCGCTGCTCATGCCTCGATCCTACGGCGCCCGGGGGCGGAGTCTGGGAGCGGGCTGGAGGCGCTCACTCGACCAGGGTGAGGCGCTGCGTCGGCCGGGTCATCGCCACGTAAAGGGAGGCGGCGCCGCGCTCGCCGGCCTGCGCGATCAGGCGCGGGCGGGCGATGATCACAGAGTCGAACTCGAGCCCCTTGGCGTCGTTCGTCGAGAGCACGGCGATCGCGCGGTCGAGCCCGGACGCTCCGCGGCCGACCTCCCGGCCGAACCGCTCCCCGAGGCGCTCGGCTACCGCGGCGAGGACGTCGTCGGGCGCGATGACCGCGAGGGTTCCCTCCGCCTCGATCGCCCGGTCCTCGACCACGGCCGCGAGCACGCGTTCGGGAAGGCTCGCGTCACCGCGGTCGCGAATCGTCCGCACCGGCCACTCGGTGGAGCGCACGGCCTCGCCCGGAGTGATCTCGAGCCCGTTCTCGCGCGCCGTCCGCTCAGCGAACGCGACGATCTGCGCCGGCGTGCGGTAGTTGACCGTCAGCTCCTCGAGGTGCCACGGCGCCGCCTCCACTCCGCGCCCCTGGCGGCCGAAGGTGTCGCGCAGCGCGGCGTCCCAGCTCGACGCGGCGGAGGCTCCGGACGCCTGCGCGACATCGCCGACGATCGTGAAGGAGCGCATGGGGCACCGACGCAACAGCACCCGCCACTGCATCGGCGAGAGCTCCTGCGCCTCGTCGACCACGATGTGGCCGTAGGTCCAGGTGCGATCCGCCGCGGCCCGCTCAGCGGTGGTGCCGAGCACGGAGCGCTCGGCGAACCCGGCCGCGAGGTCCTTGGCGTTGACGAGTCCGTCGACTCCCATGTTGCGGATGGCCGCCTCCGCGTTCTCGATGTCGCGGCGGCGCTGCTCCTTCTCGGCCTTCTTCGACGCGTCGGCATGGTCGTCGTAGGCGCCGAGCAGTTCCGCGGCCTCATCCAGCAGGGGCACATCCGAGACCGTGAAGGGAGCGTCGCGGTCACGGCGCAGGAGCGAGCGTTGCTCCGCGCTCCAGCGCGGGGTGAGGGTGGCGAACCAGTTCGGGCGAGCGAAGAGATCCTGCAGCAGCTTCTCGGGGGTGAGCGGGATCCACGCCGTGTTCAGCGCGACGCGCACGTCGTACGCGGTGCGGACGTCCTCGCGCAGCACCGCCTCGTCGGCCTCGTCGACCGTGCTGCCGTGGCGGCGCAACTGGTCGGCGAGCTGCCGAGTCAGCTGCGAGAGCAGCGTCTTGACGAAGGTGACCCGGGCCTCGTTGTGCGGCTTGCGGGAGTCGCGGGCGCGGGTGATCGCGCGCTCCACGTCCTGGGGCTCCAGGCGCAGCTTCTCGCCGTTGACATCGAGCAGCTGCACCTCGGCCGGGACGACCTGGCGGGAGCGGACGGCACGCTTGAGCAGCTCCGCCATCCGCGCCGAGCCCTTCACGCGCGCGACCGCCGGCACATCCTCATCGACGAGGTCGAGGCCCGGGTAGAGCTGGCCGAGCGTGGCGAGGACGACGCCCGTCTCGCCGAGCGAGGGCAGGACCGCCTCGATGTAGCGGAGGAAGGAGCGCGACGGCCCGACGACGAGCACGCCGGAGGAGGCGATCCGGTCGCGGTAGGAGTAGAGCAGGTAGGCGGCGCGGTGCAGGGCGACCGCGGTCTTGCCGGTGCCGGGTCCACCCTGCACGACGAGCACGCCGCGCAACTCGGAGCGGATGATGCGGTCCTGCTCGCTCTGGATGGTCGCGACAATGTCGTGCATCCGACCGGTGCGCTGCGCACCGAGGGCCGCCATGAGAGCCCCCTCGCCCTGCAGCACGGTCCCCTCGCGTAGCAGCTCCTCGTCGAAGACCTCGTCCTCGAAGCGAAGGACCTCGCGCCCGCGAGTGGTGAGGTGGCGCCGCGCCCGGGTTCCCATCGGGCGGGCCGCGGTGGCCTGGTAGAAGGCGGCCGACTGGGGGGCGCGCCAGTCGAGCAGCAGCGTGTCCTGCTCCTCGTCGCGCAGCCCGATGCGGCCGATGTAGCGGTGCTCGGAGTCGCCATCGGCCAGAGTCAGCCGGCCGAAGGCGAGGCGGTCGTCGGCGCCGGTGAGCGAGCGGAGGCGGTCCTCGTAGAGCCGTGCATAGGCGTCGCGCTCGGAGCGGCTCTGATGGTTGCCGCCGACGCTCTCGATGCGGACGGTGTCCAGCGCCTCGCGGGTCTGGGCGATCAGCTCGTCGAGGCGCGCGTAGAGCGCCGCCACGTACTCGCGCTCACGAGAGAGCTCGGTGCCCTGGAGCGTACTGCCGTCCGTCATCGTCCGCCTTCCGTGGATCCGCCGCCGCGGGGCGGGAGGCGCGGGATGCGCTCCGAAGGCCGCGGGAAAAGAGGCGGTCCAGTCTACCGAGCGTTCGACGGCGGCCTGCGTGGCATGCAGGATCCGACTACCTCTTGCGCTCGGCGCGACCGAGGAGCATCCTTTTTCTCACGAAGAGTTCGACGCCCCGTCCGAGCAGCCGGCCCTGCCGCTGCCGCAGGGCGTCGAACTCTTTCTCGTTCCGGGCCCACGGACCGCGTCCTCCTACCGCCCGAGTCCTACCGGGCGCGCCGGGATCCTGCCGGGAACAGAACCGACCGGCTCCGCGTTGCAGGCCGCATGACCACTCCGAGTAGCAGCGTCACTGCACCCTCCCGCGCCTCAGTCGACCTCACGGAGGCGGCGCGCGCCGGCTGGGAGTCGTGGCTCGCCCGACGCGTCGAGCGCGTCACCGGACCCCGCGGCGACCTCGCCCTCGTCGAGACCCGCTGGCTCGAGCCCGGCGAGAGCGTCGACGACGAGCAAGCGCTGGCCGGCTACGGTCCCTCCGCCACCCTGACCCGCATGCGCCGCGAGAACCTCGACACCGGCGAGCCCGAATACGGCTACCGGGTGTGGGACGCCGCCTCGGCAGGCATCCGCTCGTTCGACGCCATCGAGACCTTCCCGTTCGACGCCGCCTGGGTGCTCGAGGCGTGGTTCGAGCCGGTGAGCGAGGACCGCACGGTTCCGTTCGAGCACCTGCGCGACAACGGGGCGACCCGGGACTTGGTCGTTCCCGGCGACATCATCTTCTCGCTGGTGGAGGACGGCCGCGCCCAGGAGTACACGGTGGCGGCGTTCGACGACGGCGGCACACTGCTCGTGCCGTTCGGCGACCCGACCAACCGCAGCGACGACCCTGACCTCGCAAGCTACCCTGTCGGCCGCTTCCTCGTGGTGCAGCGGATCGGCGGCGCAGCGGATGCGGGCACGCCAGGCCCGGTGCTCCTGGACTTCAACCGCGCCTACATCCCGCCGTGCGGGTTCTCGCCGCACTACAACTGCCCGCTGCCGCCCGCGCAGAACCGGCTCGGCGTGCCGGTGACGGCCGGCGAGCGGCGGGTGCGGCGCGACTCCGCCTGACGCTCAGCGGGCCTACGCGGCTCAGCGGGTCAGCGCGGCCCGGCGAGCGACGAGTTCCTCGAGCAGGACGCGCTCGTCCACCTCGCCGGTGCGCCCACCCCGGCCGAGCACGAGGTGCTGCCGGTGATGGGCGAGCCGCGTCGCCGCGCGGAGGAAGTCCCGCATCGCGCGCGGCCGGTCACCGCCCGCGCTCCGGGCCCAGTGCGCGGCGGTGCGCCGCCCCTCCGCAGTGCCGATCATCCGCACCTCAGCGGGCGAGAACCAGCCGGCACGGGCGTAATCGTCGAGCCGCGCCAGCGTCACACGCCGCTCCTGCCTGCGCAGCAGCACGACGACGACCACGGCAACCGCGAACAACGGCACCTGCACCACTCCGTAGAAACCGAACCAGTCGGACACCAGGAACGACGAGCCGTTCCACAGGCCGTGCAGGAACGCGGCGAGCGCCAGACCGAGCAGGGCGATCGGGACGCGCGCGGCTGTCGGACGGTTCGAGGCGAAGCCGAGCGCGGCACCTGTGCAGGCGGTGAACAGCACGTGCGCGAACGGCGAGAGCACTCCGCGGAGGAAAAAGGTGACGGCGAGCGAATCGAAGCCGCCCTCGACCAGCGCGCTGCCGAAGTAGAGGATGTTCTCGACGAAAGCGAACCCGGATGCGACGACGGCCGCGTAGACGACGCCGTCGACCGGGCCGTCGAAGGTGCGGCGCCAGATCAGCAGCACGAGGAGGACACCGAGTCCCTTGGCGCTCTCCTCCACCAGCGGCGCCTGGATCACGGCGCCGACGAGGTCGGATCCGCTCGGCTGCCGGCCCGAGGCGTAGACCGCGATCTGCACGCCGAGGTCGACCAGGAGTGCGATCGCGACGGACCCCGCCGCGCCCCAGAGGAACGCGAACCAGAGGCCGAGTGGCGGCTCCGGCTCCCAGCGGTCGACCCAGTGGACGCCGAGGAGCACCACGGTGAGCGGGACGAGCGCGATCACCGCGCAGACCGCCGCTGCGCTGACGCCGAGCCCCAGCACAACGTAGGCCAGCACGAGCAGCAGCAGAATCCCGAGCAGTGCGACGCCGATCGAGCCGAGCACGGTCGGAACAAGGGAGGGACGGGCGGGCGCGGGGGCGGGCGGCGGAGAGGCGCTCATGGGGCCGAGAGTAGGGCACGGGCGGGGTGCGCCGTCGGCGGTTGACGCGCACGGCACGACCGGACCAGGACACGGTCGGGCGACCGGAGGAGGACAGGGCTGCGCGACCGGAGCAGGACAGGGCTGCGCGACTGGAGCAGGCCTGGAGGGCCCACCCAGGTGTCCGATTCCCGCCACCGGCCGGGGAGCGGACGTGCCAGGCTCGAGGAGTGCCCGACTCCGACCCGCTCTTCGAGGAGCGATACCGCGCCGTCGCCTCCCGCGACTCCCGATTCGACGGCCGCTTCCTGACCGGCGTGCACTCCACCGGCATCTACTGCCGCCCGAGCTGCCCAGCCATCACGCCGCAGCGCGCGAACGTGCGCTTCTACCCCACGGCGGCCGCGGCGCACGAGGCGGGCCTGCGTGCCTGCAAGCGCTGCCTACCCGATGCGGTGCCCGGCTCCCCCGAGTGGAACCTCCGCGACGACACGGCGGCGCGCGCGATGCGAATGATCGGAGACGGCGTCGTCGACCGGGAGGGGGTCGAGGGGTTGGCCGCGCGGCTCGGCTACGGGGCGCGGCACCTCGGCCGGATCCTGCGCGAGGAGCTGGGCGCGCCTGCCCTCGCCCTCGCCCGCGCCCAGCGCGCCCAGACCGCACGGCTGCTGCTCACGGGCACCGACCTGCCGGTGTCCGACGTGGCGTTCGCGGCCGGATTCGCGAGCATCCGGCAGTTCAACGCGACCCTCGTCGAGGTGTACGAGCGGACGCCGACGGCCCTGCGCGCCTCGGCCCGCGGTGTCCGCTCCGGCGCGGCGGTTCACGACGGGGCGACGACGCTCGAACTCCGGCTCCCGGTGCGCGCACCCTTCGATGCGGGAGTCCTCGACCAGCTCGGCGCCCGCGCGCTCCCCGGGCTGGAGGAGGCGTCGCCCGGCGGCTACGCGCGCTCGCTCCTCCTGCCCGCAGGCCCCGCGCTGGTCCGGCTCGGAGTGGACGGGGAGAGGGTCCGCTGCCGCGCCACCCTTGTCTCGGTCGCCGACGTCGGGCCGCTGGTGGCTCGCATCCGGCGGCTGCTCGATCTCGACGCGGACGCGCGCGCCGTGGACGAGGCGCTCTCAGCCGATCCCGCTCTCGCCGCGAGCATCGCCGCGCGCCCGGGGATGCGCGTACCCGGCTCCGTGGATCCGGCCGAGACCCTCGTTCGCGCGCTGGTCGGCCGACGAACGGTCGGCCGCCTGGTCGCTGCGCTGGGTGAGACGCTTCCGGAGGCGGTGGCGAGCGGATCCATCACGCGGACGTTCCCCTCCCCCGCCGTGATCGCGGAACACGCCGGGGGGCTACTGCGCGGGTCCGCCGAGGTCCTCCTGCGGGTCTGCGGGCTGCTCGCGGACGGCTCCCTCCGACTGGACGCCGGCAGGGACGAAGTCCTCGAGCAGTTGCTGGCCGTCCCGGGCATCAGGCGGTCGACGGCCGCCGCGGTGGCCCTCCGCGCGACCGCCGATCCGGACGTGCTGCTCACCGGCGACCCCGCGGTCCGGAGAGGGGCGGCTGCGCTCGGCCTGCCCGCCGGGGAGCGCGCTCTGGCCGAGGCGGGCCGCCGCTGGGCGCCGTGGCGCAGCTACGCCGGGGCGCACCTCGCGGCCGCAGTCACTCCTTCGGCGCGGGGTCGATGATCGGGAGCGCGGCGGTCATCGCCTCGATGCCCGAGAGGCGGGCGGGCGAGATGAGCCGCAGCACCTCCTCGCGCGACATCAGCCCCGCCTCGACCACCAGATCCGCCACGTTGCGGCCGGTCGCGAGCGCGGCCTTCGCCAGGGCAGCGGAGGCGGTGTAGCCGATACTCGGGGTCAGCGCCGTGACGACACCGACCGAGGACGCGACCATCGCCTCGAGCCGGTCGATGTTGGCGGTGATGCCGTCGATACAGTTCTCGCGGAGCGTCCGGCAGGCCTGCGTCATCCAGGTGATGCTCTGCAGCAGCGAGTGCGCGATCACCGGCTCGAAGGCGTTGAGCTGCAGCTGCCCCGCCTCGGCGGCCATCGTGACCGTGACGTCGGCGCCGGCCACCGAGTAGGCGACCTGGTTGACGACCTCGGGGATGACCGGGTTCACCTTGCCGGGCATGATGCTCGATCCGGCCTGACGCGGCGGCAGGTTGATCTCACCGAAACCGGCCTGCGGGCCCGAGGAGAGCAGCCGCAGGTCGTTGCAGATCTTGGACAGCTTGATCGCCGAGCGCTTGAGCGCGCTCGAGAACGACATGAAGACGCCGGTGTCGCTGGTCGCCTCGACGAGATCCTGCGCCATCTCGAGCTCGAGATCGGTGATCTCGTTGAGATGGCGGACGGCCGCCGCACCGTAGCGCGGGTCGGCCGTGATGCCGGTGCCGATTGCGGTGGCTCCGATATTGACCTCGGCGAGCAGCCAGATGGTCTCGGAGAGTCGCGCGTGATCCTCGCCGAGGGTGGTCGCGAAGCCGTGGAACTCCTGGCCGAGCGTCATCGGCACAGCATCCTGCAGCTGAGTGCGGCCAACCTTGAGCACGCTGCCGAACTCGACGGCCTTGCGGGAGAACGACTCGCGCAGCAGCGCCAGCTCGTCGAGCAGACGGCGAAGCGACCAGGTCATCGCGATCTTGATCGCCGTCGGGTACACGTCGTTCGTGGACTGGCTGCGGTTGACGTCGTCGAGCGGGTGCAGGTGCGCGTACTCGCCACGCCCGTAGCCGCCGATCTCGAGCGCGACGTTGGCGACGACCTCGTTCGCGTTCATGTTCGTCGAGGTGCCGGCTCCGCCCTGGATCACTCCGACCACGAACTGGTCGTGGAACTCGCCGTCGATGATCCGCCGACACGCGGTCTCGATCAGCTCGGCCTTGACCGGAGCGAGACTGCCCAGCTCGGTGTTGGCCCGAGCGGCCGCGAGCTTGACCGTGGCGAGCGCCCGGACCAGGTCGGGGTAGATCGAGATCGGGCGCTTGGAGATCGGGAAGTTGTCGAGGGCGCGCGCCGTATGAATGCCCCAGTAGGCCGCCGCGGGAATCTCCATCGAGCCGAGGGAGTCGCTCTCGGTGCGCGTGGCGGGGGTCTCGGTGTGGTCCAGTGCTCTGCCTTCCGGGTCGCTGTCGGGGAGGGTGCTCGGTGCGAGGGTCACGTCCAGCTCCGTTGCTGTCGTCGTGCGGCCCCGGAGGAGCAGGGGGTCCGCGAACTGCGCAGCCAGCCTATCGCCGGGGTGCGGGGCGAGGACGGTCTGCGGCGCGAGAACGACCCGCGCCTCCCTCCGCCGAAGCGGACAGGAGGCGCGGGTCGGATCGCGGAGGATCAGAGGTAGGAACTGTCCGACGCGACGCCCTCGAGCGGTACCAGCACCAGCAGGACGACCATCGCGATGGCGAACAGCAGCACGATGCCGAGCATCACGGAGTTGAGCACGATGCCCCAGATCGAGAGCGTGCGGCCGGTCGGCTCCCGGCGCAGGCCCAGGATGCCGAAGACGAGGCCCACGGTCGGGGCGATCACGGTCAGCCCGAAGAAGACGGAGGTGACGCCGAGGATCAGGCTGGTGAGGGAGAACGGGGTGGAGGGAGCAAGGGCGAGCACCGCGGGCGGGACGGACGGGGTGCCGTAGGGGGCGTACGGCGGGTGGGAGGCGGCGGGCTGGTCGGCCGCGGGGCGGTCCTCGGTGAGGACGGCGGTGGCACCCAGGTCCACGGTCGGCTGCTCGTCGGCGGAGGTGGAGAGGCGGGCGGTGCGGTCGTCGGTGGTCACGGGGTGCTCCTTTGGAGGGGTGCCGGTCGCCCGGCGGGATGCGATGATGCCGGCTGCGGCCGGCGGTGGTGCCGGCTGTGCTCCGGCGATGCCTCTACGCTACGGACGGGCTCCAGCCCGCCCCATCCGGTGAACCCCCGGAACTCGGGGGCGATCCCCCGCAGGAGAGCGGGGGCGGATGCGAGACTGGAGCCGACGCGAGGAGGCGGCGACTGATGGACGACGACGAGCTGCGGCACCGCACCCGCGATGGCAACGGTGCCCGAGCCGTCTGGTTCGCCGGGCTCTCGGCGCTCGCCGGCTTCGTGGTGGTCTCCCCTGTGATCTCCCTCACGGCAACGGTGATGGTCTGGGGGTCGCGGCGGCGGATCGGCACCCTCAGCGACCGGAACGGCCTAGTGGCCGTGAATTGGCAGCTCACCTACCTCGCGCTCCAACTGATGCTGGTGCCGCTGCACCTCGCGCTGGTGTCGGTGCGCGACTCGCTCAGCGGCGACTGGCCGCTCGTGACGATCACCGCGATCCTCGCGCTGGCCGTGCTCAACCTCGTGCTGTGCGTCATCCTGGGGATCCGCTCCGGCCGGGGCCGGACCGTGCGCCTCTGGTTCGCCGTGCCGTTCGCCCGCTCCACTCGCCCGCCGCGCTGACCGTCGCGGCTCCTCCGCGTCCGGCCGCTGCGGCGGGACGCCCCTCCTGACGCTCCGCCGCGGCGTGTCGTCCGTACGGGTGGCCGCGCAGCAGCAGCGGGCAGGGTGGTGCGGTGATCGCATTCCCCCCGCCCGTGTACGTCGTGGCCGATGACGGGGTGCGACTCGCCACCTACTCCGTCGGTGAGGAGGGAGCGCCGACCGTGCTGGCAGTGCAGCTTCGCGTCGAACGCGGTGCTCAACTGGGAGACGGCGGGCTGGCTGCGCACCCTCAACCGGGTCGGCTACCGCGTGGTCGCACTCGACCAGCGGGGACACGGTTCGAGCGAGAAGCCGCACCACTCCGACGCCTACAGCGTGAGCGCGATGGAGAGCGACCTGGTGCGGGTGCTCGACTCCTACGACCTCGACGCGCCGCACGTGCTCGGCTACTCCCTCGGCGCTCGGATGGGCTGGGTGCTCGGACTCGAGCACCCCGAGCGGATCGCCTCGCTCAGCCTGGGCGGGCTCACCGTCGGCGAGCCGCTGCGCCACTTCGACGCGGCGGCTGCTCGCTGAGGGCGTCCGATTTGCAGGAGCGTGTGCGATCTGCAGGGGATGCGCGCGTGAGAGCGTTCTCTCCCGCATGAACGGCGTCGCAGGGTCGGGATCCCCTGCGAATCGCACCTCCGCCATCGGGCGCTGAGGCGCGCGGCGTAGCCTCGGACGTATGCAGGCGATCCGCGTCGAGAACCCCGGCCCCGACTCCCGACTCGTGCTCGACGAGGTGCCGACTCCGTCTCCCGGCCCCGGCGAGGTCCTGATCCGCGTCGCAGCCGCCGGCGTCAACCGGGCCGACCTGGGCCAGCGCGGCGGCGTCTACCCGCCGCCGCCCGGCGCCTCCGAGATCCTCGGGATGGAGGTCTCGGGGTCGATCGCCGCGCTCGGCGTCGGAACGACGGGACTCGCGGAGGGCGACGAGGTCTGCGCGCTGCTCTCGGGCGGCGGCTACGCCGAGTACGTCACGGTCGACGCAGGGCTGGTGCTGCCGGTCCCGGAGGGCGTCGGCCTGGTCTCTGCGGCGGCCCTTCCGGAGACGACCGCCACCGTCTGGTCGAACCTCGTGATGGTCGCCGGACTCGCCTCGACCGACACCGTCCTCCTCCACGGCGGCGGGAGCGGGATCGGCACCACCGGCATCCAGATCGCCTCCGCCCTCGGCGCCCGCGTCGCGGTCACGGCCGGCAGCCCGCGCAAGCTCGACGCCTGCCGCGCGCTCGGCGCCGACATCCTGATCGACTACCGCGAGGAGGACTTCGTCGAGCGGATCCGCGACGAAACCGGCGGCCGCGGAGTCGACGTGATCCTCGATCCGGTCGGTGGCGACTACCTGGCGCGCGACCTGGAGGCGCTGGCCGTCGGCGGACGGGTCGTCTTCATCGGTAACCAGTCGGGCACGCTCGGCGCCCTCGATCTCGGCGTGTTGATGCGCAAGCGTGGGACAGTCCACGCCACGACCCTCCGCGCCCGACCCCTGAAGGAGCGGCGCGAGATCATCGCGCAGGTGCGTGCCGAGGTCTGGCCTCTGGTCGCGGGCGGGACGGTCCGCCCAGTGGTGGACGAGGTGATTGCGCTCGCGGAGGCCGAGCGGGCGCACGAGCGGATGCGCTCGTCCGGCCACATCGGCAAGCTGCTGCTCACTCCGTGATGCACAACGTCAGCTGAGAGGCCCTGTCATCCACGATGGTGGATGAGCAGGCTTCTCAGCTGACGTTGCGCGGACGAGGCCTGGTCAGACGCTGGAGCGCAGGAGTCCGAGCGACCGGTTGATCGCGTCCACGTCGACCGCTGCCGGGTCGAACGAGGCGCCGGCGGCGAGACCCAGGGCCTCGAGCGCCTCGGCGTGATCGACCGAGGACGGATCGGTCGCGGCCCGCACCGTGTCGGCCCAGGTCTCAGGGCCACCCGGCACGTCCAGCGGAGCCGCGCCGCGCGCCGCCGTGCACCGCGGCAGAGCGGTCGACAGCGGCGCGATCGACTCCAGGCGGATGACGTGGCGCCACTCGTCCTCGAGGTCGTAGACGTAGAAAAGCTCGTCCTGCTCCTGCTCGAGGACTTCGGCGAGCGCTACGCCCGACTCGTCCACGAGATCGGCGCCCAACTCCTCGGCGTCGGCAGGCGAGCCGATCGGCGTCTGCTCCTCGTCGGGCACGTCGAGGGTGAAGTAGTGCGGCTGCGCGTCGGTCCAGCCCAGCGAGAGCTGGAGCGCGAGGTGCAGATCGCGCAGGGACGACTCAGAGGAGAGTTCGAGCCGGCGCCAGACAGCGGGTCTGGTGCCCAGCAGCGCGACCGTCAGGGCGTAGGCGGTGGCGGTGTCCTGGGTCGCCTCATCGAGGATCTCGAGACGGGTCGCCTCGCGTTCGTTCAGGAGCACGACGGTCGCGCGGACGACGGCGGCGAGAACGGGGGCCAGGCCCGCCGGCAGCGCGTAGCCGAACTCGGGCGAGTGCAGCAGCAGCCCCAGCTCGGCGGCGTCGTCGAGCATCCGCTCGGCCGACCCGACCATGCGCTCACGCTCGTCCAGCGCCTCGTCGAGCGAGACACCGGAGTCGGCGGCCAGCTCGTCGACCAGCTCGCCGACGACCAGGCCCGGGTGGATCTCGGCCTGGCAAGCGACGGCGATACGCACCAGCACGGCGTCGGTGGTGGTGACCGCGCGCTCCTCCGGGGAGAAGGCGCCGTCCTCGGCGTCGGCCGCGGCGAGCGCGGACTGCGCGCTGAGGAGCCACTGTTCAAGGAAACGGGCGACGTAGGCGACGCGCTCGGCGGCGGCCTCGTGCGCGTCGGAGCTGCGCCAGAGCACGGCGGCGTCGCCGAGCCCTGCTACCGTCCCGTCCCGCTCGAGGACGGCCGAGCCGACCAGCGCGTCCCACCAGGCCGAGACCGGGATGCGGACGGAGTCGTCGCTCGGGGTGGACCCGGCGGAGGAGATTCCCGCCTCGATGGCGATCTCGCGGGCGGCGCGCTCGGTGAGGGTCGCGCCCTCGGTGGCGGCGAGGTGCTCGACCACGATGTCGGCGGCGTGCACGAGAGCGGTGGCGCGGATGGCCGCGAGCTGCTCTTCGGCCGGGACCTCGTCGAGCTCGGCCAGGTCATCGAGCACGGCCTCGACGAAGGAGCCGGCCAGGTCGAGGACCTCGTCGAGGACCGCCTGGCACTCGTCCAGCTCCTCGTCGGTGCCGGTCCAGAGGTCCTCGTCGGTGAGGAAGTCGAGGAAGTGCTCGATCACCTCGGCGACGGTGAAGAGGGTGTCGTCGAGATCGGCCTCGCTCTCCTCCCCGGACAGGTCGGCCTCGATCTGGTCGAAGACGGCCTCGAGAAGTTCGGCGTCCGGCTGGGCGAAGGAGCCGCGCGGCCGCAGATCGCGGGTCATCGCAAAGAGGTCGGTCAGCACCTCGACGGCCTCGTCGACCTCCAGGTGCTCGTGCTCGATGCCGACCTCTGCGAGGTGCGAGCGGTACCAACTGCGGAACCGCACCATCAGCGCGGTCTCGGCCGTGCGTCCGCCGCCCTGCCCGCCGGAACCGCTGCGACCGCCTCCTGATCGTCCCTGGTTGCGCTTCTTTCCCATGATTCCTCCGCGACCGCTCCACTCACGACGAAGCGCTCCAGCCTACCCAGTGCGGGCACTCAGCGGCACTCGCCGACGCCCCCCTGTTCGCCCGGCAAGGAGTGTGCCCGCCGGTGTTTCGGTTATGAGAATTTTCGCAGCGATCGGGCGCGTGGGCTTGCGCCTCGGGTACCTCCTTCGCTGGAGTAGCCGGATGACCGATACCACGGACACCGCCGAGACCGCTGCCGGAAAGGCGTCGCTCAAGCGGGTGATCACCGGACCGCTGCTGTTCGCCTTCATCGTGGGCGACACGCTCGGGGCGGGCATCTACACGCTGGTCGGCACGATGGCGGAGGACGTCGGTGGCGTGATCTGGCTGCCGCTGCTGATCGCGCTGGTGGTCGCTCTGCTCACCGCGGGCACTTATGCCGAGCTGATCACCAAGTATCCGCACGCCGGCGGCGCGGCGCGCTACGTCGACCGGGCGTTCGGGAAGCCGTATCTGTCGTTCCTGATCGGCTTCCTGATGATGGCCTCGGGTATCACGACGGCCGCTTCCCTCGCCAATGCTTTCGCGGGCGACTACCTCGGGGCGCTGCTCGATGTGCCGCCGATCCCCACCGCGATCGTGTTCCTCGCGATCCTCACCCTCGTGAACCTGCGCGGAGTAAAGGAGTCGCTGACCGCGAACCTGGTCGCCTCGGTGATCGAGGTGAGTGGCCTCATCATCGTGATCGTCTGCGCCGCGGTGTTCTTCGGAGCCGGAAACGGCGATGCCTCCCGCGTGCTCGAGTTCAACCCGGATGTCGCTCCGCTGCAGGGCGCGTTCGCCGCCTCCATCGTCGCCTTCTTCTCGTTCCTGGGCTTCGAGGCCGCGGCGAACATGGCTGAGGAGGTGCGAAACCCCTCGAAGGTGTACCCGCGGGCCCTTTTCGGCGCGCTGATCACCGCGGCCGTGGTCTACCTCCTGATCGCGCTCGGCGCCGTCATCGTGCTGCCGAACGACGAACTCGCGGCCTCGAGCGGGCCGCTGCTGGACGTGGTCGCGGCGAGCGGAGTGGCGGTGCCGCCGTGGCTGTTCGGCCTGATCGCGCTGGTCGCGATCGCGAACGGCGCGCTGCTGTTCATGGTGATGGCCTCACGGGTCGGCTTCGGGCTGGCGACCTCGGGCCTGCTGCCGAGCGCGTTCGGGAAGGTGCTGCCCGGCCGCCGCACGCCGTGGGTGTCGATCGTGGTGGTCGGCGGTGTGACGATGCTGCTCAGCCTGATCGGCGACGTCGGGACGCTCGCCGAGACGACGGTGCTGCTCCTCCTGCTGGTGTTCATCGCGGCGAACGTGTCGGTGCTGGTGCTGAAGAAGGACCGCGTGGGCCACTCCCACTACTCCGTGCCGCGCGTGGTGCCGGTGCTCGCGATCGTGGCGAGCGTGGTGCTTCTGACACAGCAGACGGGTGTGGTCTGGCTGGCGACGGCGGGGTACGTCGTGGTCGGGACGCTGCTGTTCCTCGCGACGCGGCTGGGGAAGCGGAAGCACGCCGAGCGCGACGCGAGCTGATCGCCGACTGCCACAGTGGAGGGATGACCGTCACGCTCGCGCCGATGTCCTCCTCCGCTCGCGCCTCGTGGATGCGGGTCCAGCGGTCGGCGTACATCGCCGATCGGATGCGGGCGGGCGACGACGAGGCGGCCGCGACTCGCAACGCCGACACCTCGTACGAGAAGTACTTCCCGAACGGCTCCCCCGCCCCAGGGCACGACGTTCTCGACGTCCTGGAGGAGGGGCGCGCCGTCGGGTCGGTGTGGCTCGGCCCGCACCCGAGCGATCTCGAGGGCGTCTGGTACGTGTGGGACGTGCAGATCGATGCCGCCGAGCGCGGCCGGGGACTCGGCCGGGCGGCGATGCTGCTGGCGGAGTCGCACGTCCTGTCTCGCGGAGGCTCCGCCCTCGCGCTGAACGTCTTCGGCTTCACCATGCCGGCCCGGGCGCTGTACGAGTCGCTCGGCTACGAGACGACGGCGGTGCAGATGCGGAAGGCGCTCGGCTGAGCACGCCCGACCCCATGCCCGAAGCATCGCGGATCATGCCGGACCGGGAGTGGCGCTCGCGTCGAGGGCCGCCCGTTCCTCCTCCGTCAGCCTCACCGGCACGACCTGCGAAGCGGCGGCTCCGCGACCGGGACGCCCGCGACCGCGCTGCTTCAGGGCGGCCGCATCATCACCGGCTTCGGCCTCGGCAGCCCAGGCAGCACTTTGCGCCTCGGTCACCGGCACGCCGTCGACGGTCCCTTCTCCCGCCAGGGGAATAATCGTGTCCCTAGGAAAGGGCGGCTCAGCCCTGCGCGAAGGCGGACGCCAGCACGGTGCCGCCGACGAGGACGGCGACGGCGGTGGCGTAGTAGCCGAGGATCAGCGCGAAGACGGTCAGGCCCCAGCCGGCCTCGCCGGTGCGGCGGATCTGCGCGCGGGCGAGGTGGCCGCCGACGACTCCGGCGAGACCGACGACAAACGAGAGCACGAACGCCGTGATGGCCAGCGGATTCACGTTCGGGTCGGTGACGAGGCCGGCCTCGCGGCGGGCGCGGCCCTGCACGAGGGCGACCGGGAGGCCTACCGCCAGCAGGATGACGGGCGAGAGGATGACGAAGATGATGAGCAGGTGCCAGCCCTGCAGCCCGGCGAACATACATCGAGGGTAGCGGGACGCGGGGGTCAGGCGGTCCGTTCGATCAGGTTCGCCTCGTCCGTGGCGAGCTGGCGGGCCTTGACTCGCGAGCCGCGTTGATCCGGGCGACGTCGGCTTCGCGACAGACGCGCTCGATCTCCTCTGCGCCGAGCGCCTCGATGTTTTCAGCAGTTGAGGAACAGCCCAAGAGTGGCGAGGCCCCAACCGGCCTCGCGGTGCGCGCGACCCTGCGTCACAGCGATCGGGACGCCGATCATCGAACCGGATCTGCGGTACGACCCGGCTGAGCACCGGATCGTCGTCGACCGCGCGAACTACCACGACAAGAAGGGGCGCGAGAACACTTCGAGCCTCGGGCTCCGCTACAGCGACGAGGATCTGCTCGCGTATGTCCGCAACATGTCCACGGTGCTGCTGACGCGCGGGATCAGGGCGACGTACGTGTGCGATGCCGCGCTACGCGACCATCTCGCGCCTTACTTCTGACGAACGAATCCGCCCGTCTTGCGTCGTGATGATGCTCAACAAAAGGAAACACCGCGACCTGCGTGGGAAATGCCACACACGCCGCGGTGCTTCGCCGCATGCACGCTCCACCACAGTGAGACACCACAATGAAGCGACAGGACTAGCGCGTTCGTCGGTGCGTGACTACCGCATCTTCTCGAAGGCAGACTTAATGTTCGTGTACTCCGCCTGAGTCACCCGCACTGCTTCGAACGAGTAATTGGCCTTGCGCTGGGCCAGAATCTTATTCATCGAACTCTGGAATACGTTCCAGTACCCCCGATTGCTGGGAGCGATCTCCTGATAGAGAAGACCGCCACCGAAGATCGCGATCCACTTGTCACTCGCAGCGCCAGTCTCCTCGCATACCACAGCCATTGCCATATCGTCATCCTCCATAGTGATCGTTTCAATGGGCGAAACAGGAACGTTCCCCACTGTGTTCGTAATGAATTTCGTCATGTCCACGCGACGACCCTGCGCGTCGAGGCCATGAACATGCAGATGCGTGTCTCCGCCATTGTCGTTGCCATCAACAGAAGCGCCGGACTTGCCGATGTACTCGCCGACCTCTTTGTGTCCCGCCGAACCAAACTGGGCCTGGTGTTGAACAACGATGGCGACCATCGGCCCTGCCGCTTCAGGCGGCACCGACTCAGCCGCGTGGACACGATTGATCGGAGTGTCGAGGATGAGAATGGAGCGCCGACCGGCAGTTCCCACCCATCCCGCGGCGAATTCGCCGGAGCCTCCGGAAGTCCTGAGCGTCCCTGCAGCCGGAGCGACCAGATCGGTGCCGTAGGCCAGGGGGTAGTCTATTCCGCCCTGACTGTACTCCGCGTGCTCTCTCCACGTGCCGGTAATGCGATAATCGGCCCACGGATTATACGGCTGCACCGCCGCATTCGCTCGCGGCGCATCACCGACGATGGAGACTCCGACGGCAGTTGCAGCCGCTCCGATCCCAAGGCCCAGAAACATTCTTCGCCGAACGGAGACCATAATCTGGTCGACGCTGGCAGACGCGCCAATGGATTCGTCCAATTGCACCCCCCTTTCTCTCGAGATTGACATTCCGCGACAAAAATTTCCTCGGCCGGCAACCCGACCGCACATGTTTGTCGCGTCGTCATCGACCATATCACCTTTTCAAGGCTCGACAGAGTCCTCATAAGGAGGGACCCTTTGGGGGTACAAACGGATGGAACCCGGAGCGGAAATCGAGTTACGGATCCCGACGCCCTAGAGCACTTACCTTCATGCACCGCTCGGACTTGGCGCGACTACGCGCCATCGGTCGACCATCTCGATATTAGGTTCGCTCGCTCTTCTTCTGACCATGCGAACGGCAACTCCCCGCCTTGAACGGAATAGCCTCATGCACCTCCGCCCTGTTTCGGCGGACTATCTGGCTCCGACGTCGCTCCCACCAACCAACGATTGATCAGCGTCTACCATCGCGCGGTTCGGAGTCGAGAAGCGCGCCGCGCCCCTTCTCTGCACGCAGGGTCGCGGACACGCCCACGGCGTGCGTGTCGGATCCGATGGTCCGATCGACGGGCGACCGGAACGAGGCGAAGACGCCGCCGGCCATCGCATCATGGGGTGTTTGACGCGGCACCGAAATCGAGAAGACCCGGCGATCCCGCCGGGGCTTATGACGTGCACGAACGTCGGTCAACGCGATCCATCGCTTTTGCGAAGCCGCGCATGGCTGGGGTACCTGGACTCGAACCAAGAACAACTGAACCAGAATCAGCCGTGTTGCCAATTACACCATACCCCAATGGTCATCCGGGGGTGACCCCGGGACCAGGCGGCGACCGGATCGAGACCCGAGCGCCGAGAGACGACAGTACCCTACCGACGGACCCCGCTCAAATCGACCCGCGGACCACAGACCCCTCCGACTCCGGAGCGGCCTCGCCGAGGCGGGCGCGCACGAGATCGCGGTTGATCGCAGAGGCGACCTGCGCACCCGACCCGGCGGCGACGATCAGCTGCTGCGGCCCGGGAGGGGTGACCTCGCCCGCGGCGTACAGGCCCGGCACGGAGGTGCGGCCGCCCGCATCCACGCGGAGGAAGCCGTCGGCGTCGCGCTCGGGGCCGGCGGCGTCGAGGTAGTCGAGCACGGGCGTCCACACGGGGCGGACGAAGGCTCCCGTCCGCGGGACGACGTCACCATCGGCAAGCAGCACGCCGGTCATCTCGGCCCGCTCCCCCGCCAGGTCGGCGACGGGCCGGCGGTCGACGCGGATGCCGATGGAGGCGAGGAGCGACTCGTCGGCGTCGCTGACGACTCCGACTCGGTTGGTGAAGACGATCAGGTCGGTCGACCACTGCGAGAGGAGCATGGCCCGCTCGGCGAGGTCGTCGGTCTCGCCGATCAGGGCGAGCGCCTCCCCCGCCTTCTCGTAGCCGTCGCACTCCATGCAGCTGTGCACGGCGGTGCCGTAGTAGGCGCGCAGGCTCGGCAGCGCGGGCGGCGTCTCGAGCAGCCCGGCGGCGACGACGACGGCGGTGGCGAGAACCGATCGGTCGGCGCTGCCGCGCACGCCGCGGGCGCCGACGACGAATTCGCCGCCGGAGCGCTCGACGGAGGTGACCAGCGCGTTGTGCACCTCGGCGGCCTCGTAGCGCTCGAACTCCTCGCGGCCGAGACGGCGCAGCTCCAGCGGCGAGATGCCGTCGCGGGTGAGGAAGCCGTGCGAGTGCAGGGTGGCGGCATTGCGCGGGCGGTTGCTGTCGAGCAGCAGGACGCTGCGGCGCGCGCGGACGAGATTGAGCGCGGTCGAGAGCCCGGCCGGTCCCCCTCCGATCACGACGACGTCGTAGTGGCCGCCGACCGTCTCCGCCACGATCAGGCCTGCCGGGAGGCGCCGAGGCGATCGAGGCGGGCGATCGACTCCTGCTTGCCGAGGATCTCCATCGACTCGAACAGCGGCGGCGAGACGCGGCGGCCCGAGATCGCGGTGCGCAACGGCCCGTAGGCGAGGCGCGGCTTCAAGCCGAGTCCCTCGATCAGCGCGGAGGCGAGCGCCTCCTGGATCGCGGCGGTCAGCCACTCCGACTCCGGAACCAGCTCGAGCGCGCCGACGGAGGCGGCGAGCACCTCGCCGGCGTTCGCGGGCAGGCCCTTGAGCGCGTCCTCGTCATAGCTGAGCGCGGCGGCCGTGGTGAAGAGGAAGCCGAGCATGCCGGGGGCCTCACCCAGCAGGCCGATCCGCTCCTGGACGAGCGGCGCGGCGGCGGCGAGGACCGCGCGCTGCTCGGCCGTCGGCTCGCCGCCCAGCACACCGGCGGCGATGAGATACGGGATCGTCCGCTCGGTGAAGTCGTCGACGGCGAGGAGGCGGATGTGGTCGCCGTTGATCGACTCCGCCTTTTTGAGGTCGAAGCGCGCGGGGTTGGGGTTCACGTCGGCCACGTCGAAGGCGGCGATCATCTCGTCGATCGAGAACACGTCGCGGTCGTGGGTGAGCGACCAGCCGAGCAGGGCGAGGTAGTTGACCAGGCCCTCCGGGATGAAGCCGCGGTCGCGGTGGTGGAAGAGGTTCGAGGACGGGTCGCGCTTGGAGAGCTTCTTGTTGCCCTCGCCCATCACGTACGGGAGGTGACCGAAGCGCGGGACGAAGCTCGTCACTCCGATGTCGATCAGCGCGTGGTACAGCGCGATCTGGCGGGCAGTCGAGGGCAGGATGTCCTCGCCGCGGAGCACGTGGGTGATCTGCATCATCGCGTCGTCGACCGGGTTCACCAGCGTGTACAGCGGCTGTCCGTTGGGGCGGACGACGACGAAGTCGCTGAAGGAGCCCGCGGGGAAGGTGATCGGGCCGCGGACCAGGTCGTCAAAGGACAGATCAGCGTCCGGTACGCGCAGGCGCAACGCCGGGGCTCGACCCTCGGCGCGGAAGGCGGCGCGCTGCTCCTCGGTGAGGTCGCGGTCGTGGTTGTCGTAGCCGTGCTGCGTGGCGCGGCCGGCCGCCTCGTTGCGCGCGTCGATCTCCTCCGCCGTGGAGTAGCTCTCGTAGAGGTGGCCGGACGCCGTCAGGCGCGCGATCACGTCGAGGTAGACATCGGTGCGCTCGGACTGGCGGTACGGGCCGTGCGGGCCGCCGACTCCGACTCCCTCGTCCCAGTCGAGTTTCAGCCAGCGCAGGGCGTCGAGGATCTGCTCGACGCTCTCCTCGCTGTCGCGCGCGGCATCGGTGTCCTCGATGCGGAAGACGAAGGTGCCGCCGGTGTGGCGCGCGTACGCCCAGTTGAACAGGGCGGTGCGGATCAGGCCGACGTGCGGCGTCCCGGTCGGCGACGGGCAGAAGCGGACGCGGACGTCGCTCCCGGTCGCGGTTGTGAACGGGTGCGCGTTGCTCGCGCGGTTCAGGGGCGGGGTGAGCTCAGACATACGGGGATGATCCTACCGGCGGGAGGCGGGACGGCGCCCGGGATCGCGGGGCTGCGGGTGCTGCTTCTACCGCGAAGCACTGCTCCGAGTCAACGGACTCCCGGAGCGAGCAGGAGCAGTGGTGCGCTGACCTCTGGGCCTCTCGTCGAGGGGGTCCGAGCGCCGCACCGCAGGCCGCGCCGGGCCTTCGCGCAAGCGCGCCCGGAAGGAGCACTGATGAGCACGATCGACACCGGCACCGGCCGTCCGAGCATCCTCACCGAAGCGGCACGGGAGGAGAAGGATGCCCGCACGCTCGCGCTCTTCCAGGCCGCGGTCAGCGCGGAGGCTGCGGAGGGCGACCGGATTCGCGAGCGCATAGTACTCGACCATCTCGGCCTCGCCGAGGCGATGGCGCACCGGATCTCGCGGGGAGGCGGCGCCCGCGCAGGAGGATCCCCGGGAGGGGGCGCCCACCCAGGTGGCGCCCCTGCAGGAGGTGCCCACGCGGGAGGAGCCCATGCAGGAGGTGACTGGGCGGATCTGCGCCAGGTCGCCTATGTGGGCCTGGTCAAGGCCGCCCGCCGCTTCACTCCGGATCGCGGCGAGAGCTTCGCTGCCTTCGCCGTCCCCACGATCACCGGCGAGCTCAAGCGACACCTCCGCGACCTCGGCTGGATGATCCGCCCGCCGCGCGGGGTGCAGGAGCTGCACCGCCGCTCGGCGGTCGTCGCCGACGAGCTCGCGCAGGAATTCGGCCGCCACCCCACCGACCACGAGATCGCACGACGCCTCGGCGTCGACGCCGCCGACGTCGCAGACGCGCGCTCGGCCGGACATCCGCTCTCGCTGGACGAGACCGTGGGCGAGGGCGGCGCGGGTCTGGGCGACACGCTCGGCGGCGAGGACGCGCGCCTTGTCGAGATCGACCGGCGGCACGGGCTCGCCGAGGCTCTGGCCGAACTCGAGGAGGGACAGCGCGAGCTCCTGCGGATGCGCTTCGTCGAGGAGCGCACCCAGCAGCAGATCGCCGATGCGCTGGGGACGACGCAGATGCAGGTTTCGCGCCTGCAGCGCCGCATCCTCGCGCAGCTCGCCGACCGGCTCGGTGCCCCCTCGCGCAACCATCAGCCGCGCGCGGCCCGGGCTCGGGTGGCCACGGTCACACCGGTGCGCCCGACGACGCGGCTGAAGTCCGCCTGAGGTGGGCGTCGGAACGCGTCGGGAGCGAGGCGAGGGCGGCGAGGACGTCGTCGACCCCGACGGCGAGCAGCGCCGGATCGGGCTCGGTCGAGAAGACGTCGCCGCGGCGGAGCGAAGCGTCGGTCAGCACGCGGTGCGGGCCGGAGGCGGGCGGGCCCCAGGCCTCGGGCGGGGCCGGTCCGAAAATCACGACCGAGGGAATGCCGTACGCCGAGGCGAGGTGGGCGGCGCCGGTGTCGACGGTGACCACCACCTCGGCCGCCGCGACAACCGCGGCGAACTCGCTGAGCGAGAGCCCTCCCGCCAGTACTTCGCCCGTGCCGGCCAGCTCGGCGACGCGGCGGGCGCGGTCGGCCTCGTTCGCTCCTCCGGTGTAGACGACGCGGTGTCCCTCGGCAGCGAGGGAGCAGGCGACCGCGGCGAAGCGCTCCTCGGGCCACTCGCGCGAGCCGTAGAAGGCGCCGATGTGCACGACGGCGGCGGCGGAGACGGGGGCGGGTGCCTCGGGGACGGCGATCGCGACGTCCTCGGGGTCGGCGTCGAGGCCGAGGGAGTTCACCAGGCGGGCCCAGCGGGCCCGTTCGAGTTCGCCGTCGAGCCAGAGTGGACGCGGATCACCGGGGCCCGCGCCCGGGTCGAGCGCGGGGACGCGGAACTCGAGCGTGCGCTCCGGGGCGATCTCGCGCAGCCGCAGCCGCGACTCCGGGCCGTTGCCGTGCAGGTTGACGCCGAGTTCGACCCGGCCGGCGGCCATCGGCAGTGGGTCGTCGAGGCCGTGGAGGGTGGGCACCAGCGCGTCCAGACCCTCGACCAGGTCGACGATCGGTTCGAGCCAGGGCGTCGTGGCCAGGATCAGCCGGTGCCCGGGGAAGCCGCGACGCAGCGCCTTCAGCGCAGGGACCGCGACGAGCAGGTCGCCGAGTTTGAGGGCGCGCAGCGCGAGGATCTCCGGAGTGCGGTCCGGGGCGGTGAGAGCGCGCACGGCGCCTCCTTCCTGTCGGGGTCCCCATACCCCGCCGCGGGCGGCTCAGACGCGGTGTGCGCGGATCGGAGCGACGCGCCCGGCGCGACCGACTTCTCCGCGAGGGGGTTTACGTCCCTGGGCACGGGGTATGAGGAGAAGGTGAACGACTCCTCCTCCCGGAGCGCCGACCAGCGCACGAGGGCCCCGCGACTGCGGGGGATCCTCTTCGACCGCGATGCGACGCTCGTGGTCGACGTGCCCTACAACGGCGACCCGACGCAGGTGACGCCGATGCCGACGGCCCTCGATGCGGTCGAGCGGGCGCGCGAGGCGGGACTTGCTCTGGGCGTGGTCACCAACCAGTCCGGGATCGCGCGCGGGATCATCGACCGCGCGCAGGCCGACGCGGTGAACGAGCGGGTCGATGAGCTGTTCGGCGGCTTCGACGTGTGGATGCTCTGCCCGCACGGGCCCGAGGACGGTTGCTCCTGCCGCAAGCCCGAGCCCGGCATGGTGCTCGGCGCGGCGGAGTCGCTCGGCCTCCCCGCCGACTCCCTCGCCGTGATCGGCGACATCGGCGCGGACGTCGGTGCCGCGGCGGCCGCCGGTGCCCTCGGCGTGCTGGTGCCCACTCCGATCACCCGCGACGAGGAGGTGGCCGCCGCCCCGCTCCGTGCAGCGACGCTTCTCGAGGCGGTTGAGCTGCTGCTGGCGATGCAGCCAGACGGGGACTCCGAGTGAGGCGCCGTGTCCTCGTCGCCCGCCTGGACAGCGCGGGGGACGTGCTGCTCTGCGGGCCGGCGGTGCGCGCGATCGCGGCCGACGCCGAGGTTCTGCTGCTGAGCGGGCCGCAGGGCGCGCCCGCCGCCGCTCTGCTGCCGGGACCCTCCTCCGTCCGCACCTGGTGGTGCCCGTGGATCGGCGACTCCTCCCGCCCGGTCGATGCGGTGCTCGTCGACGAGCTGCGCGCGATCGTCGAGGAGTTCGCGCCGGCCGAGGCCGTGATCCTCACCTCCTTCCACCAGTCGCCGCTGCCGCTGGCGCTGCTGCTCCGCCTGGCCGGCGTCACCCGCATCACGGGCGCCTCGGTCGACTTCGCGGGCGCCCTGCTCGACGTGCGCCTGGTCCCGGGCGAAACCCTGGAGGAGGACCAGCCCGAGCCGGAGCGCGCGCTCGCCATCGCTGCGGCGGCCGGATTTGCGGTGCCCGCCGGTGATGACGGCCGGCTGCGGGTGCGGCGCGAGGGCACCCTGCCCGGCGCGCTCGACGGGATCGGCCCCTACGTCGTGGTGCATCCGGGAGCCGCCGTTCCCGCCCGTGCCTGGCCCGCCGCGAATGCCGCGCGCGCCGTCGAGCTGCTCGCGGACGCGGGACTCGCCGTCGTCGTCACCGGCGGACCGGGCGAGCGGGCGCTCACGGCCGAGGTCGCCGGCACCCGCGGTATCGACCTCGGCGGAGCCACCGACTTCGCCGGTGCCGCCGAGGTGCTGGCCTCCGCCGACGTCGTGATCAGCGGTAACACCGGTCCGGCGCACCTCGCCGCCGCGGTCGGCACGCCGGTGGTCAGCCTCTTCTCACCGGTCGTCCCGGCCGTGCGCTGGGCGCCCTACGGCGTCCCGGTCGCACTGCTGGGCGATCAGGAGGCCCCGTGCGCCGGCTCGCGCGCGCGGATCTGCCCCGTCCCCGGCCACCCGTGCCTCGCCGGGGTGAGCGCCGAGGAGGCGGTCGCCGCCGCCCTCCGACTCCGAACCACGACGTCCCCGAGAGAGGCCATCGCATGAAGATCCTGCTCTGGCATGTGCACGGCGGCTGGGCGGACGCCTTCGTCCGCGGCGCCCACAGCTACCTGCTCCCCACCACTGCGGCCCGCGACGGTTGGGGCCTGGGCACCGGCGGCCGCGACTGGCCGGCCGCGGTCGAGGTCGCGCCGGAGGAGCTGCACGACGCCGAGGTCGACGCGGTGCTGCTCCAGCGACCCGAGGAGCTCGCCGAGGCGGAGCGCCTGCTCGGGCGCAGACTCGGCCGCGACGTGCCGGCGGTCTACGTCGAGCACAACACCCCCCGCGGGAACGTCCCGGAGAACCGGCACCCACTCGCCGACCGCGACGACCTGCTGATCGTCCACGTCACTCACTTCAACGCCCTAATGTGGGACACCGGCTCGACGCCGACGACAGTGATCGAGCACGGGATCCACGACCCGGGCCCCCTGTACACCGGCGAGCTGCCGCACTTCGGCGTGGTCGTCAACGAGCCGGTGCGCCGCGGCCGGGTGGCCGGGACCGACCTGCTCCCCCGTTTCGGCGCCGTCGCTCCGCTGGACGTCTTCGGGATGAAGACCGACCAGCTCGCCGCGCTGCCGGGCCTTCGGGACGTGAACGCCATCGGGGACGTGCGTACGCAGGCGATGCATGCCGCTCTCGCCCGCCGCCGGGTCTACCTGCATCCGTTCCGCTGGACCTCGCTCGGCCTCGCGCTGCTCGAGGCGATGCACCTCGGGATGCCCGTAGTCGCGCTCGACGTGACGGAGGCAGGGCGCGCTGTCCCGCCCGAGGCCGGAGCGGTCTCGAACGACCTCGACTCGCTCGTCGCCTCCGCCCGGGCGCTCGTCGAGGACCCGGATCGCGCCGCCCGCGCCGGCGCCGTCGCCCGCGAGGCGGCGCTCGCCCGCTACAGCCTCGCCCGATTCCAGCGCGACTGGGACGAGGTCCTGGCCGACCTCCCCCGGCGCCGGTCGCCGGAGCCCGCACTGGAAGGGAGCACCCGATGAAGCAGCACCTCTCCGCCGCGCCCGCGCTCACGATCGCGATGGTCTCCGAGCACGCCAGCCCGCTGGCGACCCTCGGCGGCGTCGACGCCGGCGGCCAGAACGTGCACGTCGCCGCGCTCGCCGATGCGCTCGCCCGCCGCGGCCACCGCGTCGTCGTCTACACCCGCCGCGACGACCCCTCCCTCCCTCGGCGCGTGCCCTTCACCTCGGGCGTCGAAGTGGTGCACATCGACGCCGGGCCGCCCCGCCGCGTCTCCAAGGACGAGCTGCTGCCGTTCATGGGCGACTTCGCCGTCGACCTCGCCGAGGAGTGGCTGCAGGAGCGGCCGGACCTCGTGCACAGCCATTTCTGGATGTCCGGGGTTGCCGCGCTCGACGCCTCCGAGCGGGTCGAACGCGCAACCGGGCGCCGCGTACCCGTGTTCCACACCTTCCACGCGCTGGGCGTGGTGAAGCGCCGCCAGCAGGGCGCGCTCGACACCAGCCCCGAGGAGCGCGCCTGGCTGGAGCCGGGAGTGGGCCAGCGGGCGGACGGCGTCATCGCCACCTGCTCCGACGAGGCCTTCGAGCTGAAGGGTCTCGGCGTACCGACCTCGCGCATCTCGGTGGTGCCCTGCGGAGTCGACATCGACCGGTTCTCGGTGCAGGGCCCGGTCGCTGCCCGCGACGGACGCTCGCGGCTGATGACGATCGGCCGCCTGGTGCCACGCAAGGGCATGGGCATCGCGATCGAGGCGCTCGCGCACCTGGTCGCGGTCGGGCACGACGCCGAGTTGGTCGTCGTCGGCGGCTCCGGCTCGGGCGACGCTCTGACGGCCGACCCCGAGTACCGACGGCTGCACGGCGTGGCCCGGAGCCTCGGAGTCGCCGACCGCGTCGACTTCGTCGGCCAGCTCTCGCAGGCGGCGATGCCCGCGATGCTCCGCTCGGCGGACGTCGTGGTCTGCGCGCCCTGGTACGAGCCGTTCGGTATCACTCCGCTGGAGGCGATGGCGTGCGGAGTGCCGGTCGTCGCCTCCTCCGTCGGCGGGCTGATCGACACCGTGGTCGAGGACGTGACGGGGGTCCACGTGCCCCCGCGCGACCCGGTCGCCCTCGCCTCCGCCCTCGGCTCGCTGCTCGCCGACCCGACCCGCGCCCGCGCCTACGGGGCCGCCGGCCGCGAGCGCGTCGAGTCCCGCTACTCCTGGGACCGCGTCGCCGCCGACACCGAGCGGGCCTACGTCACCACTCTCGCCGGCCTCGGCGACGAGTCGGTCCTCACCGGCGCCACGAGCGCACCCTCATCCCCCACCACCCGGAAGGCGGCTCCGCGACGATGACCATCGACACCGCGACCATCGACACCGTTCTGGACACCCCGACGGACGCCGTCCGGCGCCTCGTCGACGACCACGTGGCGCACGCGCTCGATGCGGTCGCCCAGCTCCAGCACCACTCCGAGCGGATCACCGCCTGGGGCGTCGAACTCGCCGACCGCCTGCACACCGGCGCACGACTGCTCGCCGCGGGCAACGGCGGTTCGGCGGCCGAGGCGCAGCACCTCACCGCGGAGCTGGTCGGCCGCTTCGACGGCGACCGCATCCCCTTCTCCGCCCTCTCGCTGCACGCCGAGACGTCGAGCCTGACCGCGATCGGCAACGACTACGGCTTCGACCATGTGTTCTCCCGGCAGGTCACCGCGCACGCCCGAGCGGGAGACGTGGTGGTGCTGCTCTCGACCAGCGGCCGCAGCGCGAACCTCCTGCACGCCGCCGAGGCCGCCCGCGCAGCCGGCGCCCGCTCCTGGGCGCTGACCGGCGAGGGGCCGAACCCGCTGACCGAGCTGTGCGACGAGGCGATCGCGCTCGAGGGCCACGGCGCCAACGTGCAGGAGGCGCAGCTGGTGCTCGTGCACGCGCTCTGCCGGGCCTTCGAGCACCGGATCCGCGCGCGGACGGCGGCCGCCTCGTGAGCCGGCTGCACCTGGTCGTCGTCGGCGATGTCGTGCTCGACGTCGACCTGTCCGGACCTGCCGAACGGCTGAGCCCGGACGCGCCGGTTCCCGTGGTCGACGTCACGGCCCGCAGCGCCCGCGCCGGCGGTGCCGGGCTGGTCGCGCGGATGCTCGCCCGCGACGGGCACGAGGTGACTCTCGTGACGGCGCTCGCCGACGACTCCGACCCGGATGTGGCGGAGCTGCGCGCCGAACTCGACGGCGTTCGGGTGATCGCCGGGCCCTCGGGGGCGCCGACGCCGGTGAAGACGCGGGTCGCCGCCTCCGGCCAGGCCGTGGTGCGGATCGACCGCGGCTGCGAGACCCTACCCGTTCCCGGCGTGAGCGTCGCGATGCTCGCGGCGCTCTCCGACGCCGACGCGGTGATCGTCGCCGACTACGGCCGCCGCCTCACCGAGGACGCCTCGCTCCGTGCCGCGCTCGACGCGCTCACCGTGCCGCTGGTCTGGGATCCGCACCCCCGCGGCTCGCAGCCGGTCGCCGCGACCACGCTCGCGACTCCGAACCTCGCCGAAGCCACCACGTTCTCCGGAGCCACCGGGCGCGGAGTGACGCGCGCCGAGTCGGCCGCGACCACGCTCCTCGAGCGCTGGGGCTGCGGGGCGGTCGCCGTGACGATGGGCTCCTCCGGGGCTCTGCTGCGCGCCCGCGGCGCCGGCGTGCCGGTCGTCGCTCCGGCCGCCTCCGTGCCGCCCACCGACCCGTGCGGAGCGGGCGACCGGTTCGCCGCCTCCGCCGCGGTCGCCCTCGCCAGGGGCTCCAGTGCATCCGAAGCCGTCCAGGCCGCTGTCGCCGACGCCGGCGCCTACCTGCTCGCGGGCGGAGTCGCCTCCCTCGCCGCTCCCGCCGACGCCGCACCACTTCGCGGCGGCGGGGTTGATGCGCTGCGCGTCGCGGAGGCCGTGCGCGCCTCGGGTGGAACCGTCGTTGCAACCGGCGGCTGCTTCGACCTCCTGCACGCCGGCCACGCCCGCACGCTCTCGGCCGCCCGCGCACTCGGCGACTGCCTGATCGTGTGCCTGAACTCGGACGACTCCGTGCGCCGCCTCAAGGGCGCCGCGCGCCCGATCATCCCCGAGGACGACCGCGTCGACCTCCTCCTCGCACTGGAATGCGTCGACGCCGTGCTGGTCTTCGGCGAGGACACGCCGGACGAGGCGCTGCGCCGCATCCGCCCCGATGTCTGGGTGAAGGGCGGCGATTACTCCGCCGAATCCCTCCCCGAGACGGCGACCGTGGCGGAGTGGGGCGGCCGCGTCCTCACCGTGCCCTACCACCCCGGCCGCTCGACCACTCATCTCGCCGCCGCGCTCGCGCGCGTCGGCTGACCCGAGGCCCACAAGGCCCGCAGCCCACCCCCGGAAGGACACCATGAGCACCACTGCCACCCCCATCGGCCGCGTTTTGATCACCGGAGGAGCCTCCGGGCTCGGTGCGGCCGTCGCCGCCGCGGTCACCGCCGCCGGCGGCACCCCGATCGTGCTCGACCGCGACGTCTCCGCCGTGCAGGAGGGCGTCGCCGCCTACCAGGTCGACGTTGCGAAGACCCGCGAGGCCGAGAAGGCGGTCGCCGAGATCGCCCGCGAGCACGGCGGGCTCGACGCCGTCGTGACCGCGGCCGGCATCGACCGCTGCGGCCGCCTGGTCGACGTCGAGCCGGAGGAATGGGAGCGCGTCATCTCGGTGAACCTCCTCGGCACCGCGGCCGTCGTCCGCGCGGCACTGCCCTTCCTCACCGAGACCCACGGGCGCGTCGTCACCGTCGCCTCCTCGCTGGCGATCAAGGCCGTGTCGGACGCGACCGCGTACTGCGCCTCGAAGTTCGGCGTGCTCGGCTTCACCCGCGCGCTCGCCGCCGAGACCAAGGGCGAGATCGGCGTGACCACGCTGATCCCCTCCGGCATGAAGACCCGCTTCTTCGACGACCGGGACGAGCAGTACAAGCCCGGCCCCGACGCGCTGCTGAACGACCCGGAGAACGTCGCGAACGCCGTGATGTTCATCCTCGGCCAGCCCCGCGCCTGCGAGATCCGCGAACTCGTCATCACCCACGAGGAGGAGCCCTCCTGGCCCTGACCCCCTCGGCCTCCCCTCCGCGAGATGCCACTTGGGTACGCCCGCTCCGGCGTGTCGCGTACCCAAGTGGCATCTCGCGGTCAGCGGGTGGACGCGAGGACAGCGCGGACGTCCTCGAGGACGGTTGCGACGCGGACGTCGTCGACGAAGGTGACGTCGTGCTCGCAGCGCGGGGCCGTCCAGCCGACCTGCGTCACGTCGACGCCGCAGACCGGGCAGCGCGTGGTCCAGCTGAGCTGCACCCGGTGACGCTGCCTCCCGAGCGGAGCGGCGTTGATCGCGTTGCCCACCCAGAAGACCCCGACCGTCGGGGCGCCGACTGCGGCCGCGAGGTGCCGGGGCCCGGAGTCATTGCCGAGCACCAGATCGGCGAGCGAGAGCAGCGGAGCGAGATCCGGCAGGTCGACGATGCCCGCCCACGAGACGGCTCCCGGCGCTCCGGCGACGATCTCGTCGGCGGCGGGCACATCGGAGTCGTCGCCCACCACGAGCACACGCGCGCCGTCGGCCAGCAGCTCCGTCGCCACGGCGGCGAAGGAGGCGGCCGGCCAGCGCCGGCGGACATCCGTCGCGCCCGGGTGGATCAGCACCAGCGGGCCGCCCGAGGGCAGCGCAGCGGCCAAGCGGTCCCGCCGCTCCGGATCCACGGCGAGCGCCGGCTCGAGCCGGGTCGCGGCCGCTCCGGCCAGCCCGACGATCTCGAGCGCGCGCAGCATCTCATGCTGGTAGTAGACGTAGGGGATCGTGCGCTCCAGCTCCTCCGCGTCGGGCGTACGCGAGCCGACCGTGTGCCGCGCGCCGAGCCGCTGCAAGAACGGGTTGGAGTAGCGCCCGCCGCCGTGCAGCTGTACGGCCAGGTCGAAGCGGCGCGCGCGCATCCGGTCGGTGAAGTCCTCGACCACCCGCGGATCCTCCCCCTCCCCGTCGCGGACTCCCTGCGCGATCGGCAGGATCTCGACCTCGGCGATCGGCGACTCGACCCCCGAGAGCAGCACCCGGTGCGCGGGTGTGCCGAGCAGGGTGATCTCGGCGCCTGGGTACGCGGCCGCGAGCGCGTCGACGGCGGGGAGGGCGAACAGCAGATCGCCGAGACCGCCGCCGCGCAGGACGGCGATCCTCTCGACTCCGGCGAAGGGCTCTCGGAGGGGGGCGATGGCGACCACGGCGGGTTCCTCTCAGCTGCGAAGGCGCGCGGACGCGGCTCCGGGGATGGTGCACTTCTCCATTTCCCCGCCACGGCCGATCCGAAACCGGATCGCCAGCGCACAACGTCAGCTGAGAGCACGTCTCATCGATGATGGTGGATGAGACCTGCTCTCAGCTGACGTTGTGCGGAGCAGGACGAGTGCCCTGATGGCAACAGTGGCGCTGGCGAGATCCGGCGAGACCGGCATGCTCATCGCCGGTGTCACCCTGACGATCGATGGTGTCCTGATGATCGGGCTGGCGAGCGGAATCGCGCGATTCCGCGTCACTCTCCGCGACGACCGGATCGACGTCGTCCCCGTGGCTGGGCGCCCGCGCTCGGTCCCGCTCCGCGACATCGCCCGGATCACCCCCGCGGGAGGCAGGTACGGCGGGCTGAGCGTTTACGACGTGCGACGCAAGCGCCTCTTCTCCGTCACGACGATCACGCTCGGCTTCCCGCTCCTGGTGCCGTTCCTGCAGTGGAACGCACCCCTCGCCTGGGAGGAGTTCGCGCGCAAGCACGAGCGGAACTTCCCCGTCATCCTCGGACCCGCGGCGCCGCGCCCGCAGGAGCGCTGAATTCCCGACTCCTCCGTGTCTAGGTCCCCAGCACCCGGGTACCGGTCGGATGCGCCCGCCACTCCGCGCGCGCCCCCGACCGAGAGGTGACCGTGACCATCGACATCACGACCCCCGCCACCGCCGACACCGTCCGCCGTGCGCGGACCGCGTTCCCCGGGTGGGCCGCCACCGCGCCTGCCGAGCGCGGCGCCCTCCTCCGTGCCGCCGCCCACCGGGTGGCCGAGCGCGAGCAGGAGCTCGCCGACCTCAACACGCAGGAGACGGGCAAGCCCGCCGGCGACGCACTGGGCGGCGTCCGCGCCGGAGTCGACACGCTGCTCCAGTACGCCGAGCTCGGCCCGCTGCACCGGGGAAAGAGCCTGCGCGGAGGGGCCCTGAACGTCGATCTGGCCCTGCCGCATCCGCGCGGTGTCGTCCTCGCCCTCACTCCGTGGAATGACCCGGTCGCCGTCGCCGCGGGTCTCCTCGGCGCCGCGATCGTCTCGGGGGACGTCGTCGTGCACAAGCCGAGCGAGCGCAGCCCGGGTACGGGCGCACTGTTCACGTCAATCCTCGCTGCGGCGTTGCCCGAGGGCGTGCTGACGCTGGTCGAGGGCGACGGCACGGTCGGCGACGAGCTCGCCCGCACCGAGGGCGTCGATGTCCTCGCCCACGTCGGCTCGACCGCGACGGGCCGTGCCCTCGCCCGGGTCGCCGCCGTCACCGGAGCGCACGTGATCCTTGAGAACGGCGGCAATGACGCACTGGTCATCGACCGCGACGTCGACCCGGTCTGGGCCGCCGAGCAGGCCGCCCTGGGCGCCTTCGCGAACGCCGGCCAGATCTGTACCTCCGTCGAGCGGATCTACGTGCACCGCGACATCGCTGACGCGTTCACCGCCGCGCTCGTCGCCGAGGCCGACCGCTGGAGCGCCGGCCCCCTCCCCCGGCTCGTCGACGCCCGGATGCGCGACGCCGTCCACGAGCACGTCACCGAAGCCCTCGGCAGCGGCGCCCGCGCCCTCACTGGCGGCACCCCCGGCGACGGCACGTTCTACCCCGCCACCGTCCTCGCCGACTGCACCGAGTCGATGCTCGTGATGACGGAGGAGACGTTCGGGCCCGTCGCGCCGATCGCCGTCGTGGACTCCTTCGACGAGGGTCTCGCCCGCGCCGCCGCGAGCCCCTACGGCCTGGCCGCGTCGATCCTCACCGCCGACATGGAGCACGCCCACCGCGCCGCCGCGACCCTGCCCGTCGGCACGGTCAAGGTCAACGGCGTCTTCGGAGGCGCGCCCGGCGGTAGCGCCCAGCCCCGCGGCGCTTCGGGATCGGGCTTCGGCTACGGCCCCGAGCTGCTCGAGGAGATGACCACCACCACGGTCGTCCACTTCGGGCTCCCCGTCCTGCCGGGACGTGCCCGGTGAGCCTCGAGGGCTCGGCGCTCCAGCGGGCGAGCGCACTGCTGGCGCACGTCCACGAGCGTCCGCCGGTGGTCGCCGTGATCGGAGACCTGATCCTCGACTCCTGGTGGCTCGGCGAGGCCGAGCGAGTCACGCGGGAGGCGCCCGCGCCGGTCCTGCGGCTGGAGGATATCGTCGATGTCGCGGGTGGCGCGGCGAATACCGCCGCGAATCTGCGTGCACTGGGGGCGGTGGTCCGCACGGTCGGAGTGGCCGGGCGCGACGCCGAGGGCGACCGCCTCGTGCGCGCCCTCGAGCGGGCGGGCCTGGACACCTCCGCGGTCGTCCGGACCGGAGCGGCGACGACGATCAAGACCCGCGTCGTCGGCGGAGACAGCGTGATGCTGCGCGTCGACTCCGGCCCGCACCGTCCCTCCGACGACGAACTCACCCTGCTGGCCGACGCCGCCGCTCGGGCCGGCGCGGGAGCCGACGCCGTTCTGGTCTGCGACTACGGCTCCGGGATCCTTCGCGCGGCGCTCGAACGCCTGCTCGCCATCGAGCGCCCCGACCTCCTCGTGATCGACGCGCACGAGCTCGCCGACTGGGCCTTCGCCCGGCCCGACCTCGTCACTCCGAACGCCAAGGAGGCGGAGCGGCTGCTCGGCGCCGCCCTCGGCCGCGGCTCCGAGCGCGCCGCCGCCGTCCGCGACGCCGCCGAGGAGCTACGCGCGCGCTCGGGCGCGCGGCACGTGGTGGTCACCCTCGACCGCGACGGCTCCACCGCCCTCGATGAGGACGGCACGATCAGCCGCACCTTCGCGCAGCCCGCGGAGGAGAAGCAGGCGTCCGGGGCCGGCGACACCTTCGCCGCGGCCGCCACGCTCGCCCTTGCCGCCGGCCGCTCCCTCGCCACCGCCGTCGACCTCGCGCAGGCCGCCGCCGACGTGGTGGTGCAGCGCCCGGGCACCTCCGTCTGCACGGGCGAGGACCTCCTCGCCTCCCTCGCGGCGCCCGGCGCCATCGTCCTGGGCGAGGAGGCGCTGGTCGAGGTGCTCGCGGAGCAGTCGCGCCGCGGCCGCCGCGTGGTGTTCACCAACGGCTGCTTCGACGTCCTGCACCGAGGGCACACCGCCTACCTCCGCCAGGCGCGTGAGCTCGGCGATGTGCTCGTGGTCGCCGTGAACGATGACGACTCCGTCCGCCGGCTGAAGGGCGAGGGTCGGCCGATCAACCCGGAGGGCGACCGCGCCGGAGTGATCGCCGAGCTGGGCTGCGTCGACTTCGTGACCCTCTTCGGCGGCGACACTCCGATTCCGCTGCTCGAACGGGTGCAGCCCGACGTCTACGTCAAGGGCGGCGACTACAACCCGGACATGCTCGCGGAGGCGGCGGTCGTCCGCTCCTACGGCGGCACCGTCACCACGGTGGGCTACGTCTCCGAGCACTCCACGACCGAGATGGTTCAGCGAATCCGATCGGCCGCACCGTGACGAGCCGCCGCTGGTCCGGGCGCTGGGGGGTCGCCGAGGCGCCCGAGCAGCCGCTGATCGACGTGCTCGTGCCGACGGTCGGGCGCCGCGCCGAGCTCGCCGCGATGCTCGCCGGACTGGCCGCTCAGGACGATCCGCCCTTCCGCGTGATTCTCAGCGACCAGTCCGACGCGGCGGTCGCCGAGACCGACCCGACGATCCGGGCGATGCTGCGCGTGCTGGAGGCGCAGGGCCGGTCCCCGATGGTGCGCCGGCACCTGCCCCGCCGGGGCCTCGCGGAGCAGCGCCACTACCTCCTCTCCCTGGCCACCGCCCCCGCTGTCCTCTTCCTCGACGACGACGTCTGGCTCGAACCGGGCACGCTCGCGCGGCTGCACGAGGCGCTGGAGCGGCTCGGCTGCGGCTTCGTCGGCTCCGCGGTGCAGGGCCTGTCGTACCTCGAGGACGTGCGCCCGCACGAGACAGCGGCGTTCGAGACCTGGGAGGAGCGCGTCGAGCCGGAGCGGGTGCGGCGCGGCACCCCCGAGTTCGAGCGGTGGCCGCTGCACAACGCCGCGAACCTCACGCACGTCGCTGCCCGCCTCGACGTCCCGGAGGGGGCCTGGCGCGCCTACCGAGTCGCCTGGCTGGGCGCCTGCGTCCTCTACCGCCGCGACGCCCTGCTGGCCGTCGGCGGCTTCGACTTCTGGGAGCAGCTGCCCCCGGAGCACAGCGGCGAGGACGTCGCCGCGCAGTGGCGCGTCATGGAGCGCTTCGGCGGCGCGGGCCTGGTGCCCAGCGGTGCCGTGCACCTCGAGACGCCCACGACGGTCACCGACCGGCGCGTCGACGCCTTCGACCGGCTCTTCGCCGAAGAGCACTCGTAACACTCCGACGAAAGGACAGCACGATGGACGTTCCCAACCCGATCCAGATCCAGAAGTACCTCTCGGGCATCGACTACCCCGCCTCGAAGGACACGATCGTCGAGACCGCCGAGAAGGAGGGCGCCGACGGCGACGTCCTGGAGGCACTCCGCGCGATCCCCGACGCCACGTACGACAAGCCCACCGACGTGAGCTCGGCCGTCTCCAAGGTCTGACCTCCCCTCCGCGAGATGCCACTTACGTCTGCGACACGCCGTGTCGGACGTACTCAAGTGGCATCTCGCGGCCGGAGAAGCACGGGGGGCAGGTTAGGCGGAGGCGTGCTCGCGGAGGGCGCCGGACTCGAGGGCCTGGAAGGAGAGGACTTTATAGCCTTCGGACTCGAAGAAGATCGTCGCGCGGTCGGCCTCGACGCTCATCACGGTACCTGCGCCCCATTCGCGGTGCTCAACGGCCTCGTCGACGCTGAGCGGAGCGTCGACCGGCGCCTCGGCGGTGTCCCCGCCCGCCTCGTGCCGCTCGCACCCGTCGCAGTTACCGCACCACTCCGGCGACTCCACACCGAAGTAGTCGAGCAGAACCCGGCGTCGGCACTGGGTGGTCTCGGCGTACGCCCGCATCATCTCTAGTCGCGACTCCGCGATCCGCTCTCGCGAGGCGAGGGCTTCTTTCACCGCGTCCACGGCCTCGTCGCCGGAGGCCTCGCGCGTGGCGCGCAGCCCAGAGCCGGTCTCGACCAGCCCCGCGTCCGCGAGATCGTTCACGATCCGGGCGATCGTGCGGGCCGGCGTGTCCAGCTCCTTCGCCAGTGCGCCGGAGTCGAGCCCCGGCTGCTCCGACACGGCCGCCCAGACCAGCCGCAGCGCGGCTTTATCGACCGAGCGCTTGGCGAAGAAGCGGCGCAGCCCCAGGTCCTCGGCGCGGTAGTGCAGCGCGCCGGTCGCGGGCTCGCCATCGCGGCCCGCCCGGCCGATCTCCTGGTAGTAGGCGTCCAGCGACTCGGTGGTCGTGGCGTGCAACACGAAGCGGACGTCGGCGCGGTCGATGCCCATCCCGAAGGCCGAGGTGGCGACGACGACGTCGAGTTCGCCGGCCCGCCACTGCTCGTGCACGACCTTGCGCTCCGACACCTTGAGCCCCGCGTGGTACGCCGCGACCCGGCGCCCCTCCGCCGCGATATCGGCAGTGTAGGCCTCGGTTTCCTTGCGGGTGGCCACGTAGACCAGGCCCGGAGCCGTCCAGCTGCGCGCCTCCTCGACCACGGCCGCGCGCTTCTCGTTCTCGCTTTCGTGGCGGTGGACCACCAGGCGGATCTCGGGGCGGTCGACGCCATGCACCTGGATCTCGGGATCGGTCATCCGCAGCCGCTCGATGATCTCGTCGCGCACCGGCCCGGAGGCCGTAGCGGTCATCGCCAGCACCGGCGGGTCGCCGAGCTGGCCGCGCACGTCGGCCAGGCGGAGGTAGTCGGGCCGGAAATCGTGGCCCCAGGAGGAGAGGCAGTGCGCCTCGTCGACCACCAGGAGCGACACTCCCGCGGCGGCCAGACGGGCGACGTTCTCGGGCTTGGCCAGCTGCTCCGGAGCAAGCAGGACGTAGAGCGGACCGCCCTCGTCGATCCGCTCCCAGGCGCGGGCCACGGCAGCGGCGCCCTGGGCGGAGTTGATCGCGACAGCGGGCGGAGCAGCGGGCGCCGCCTCGATCGCGGCAAGCTGGTCTGCCTGGAGCGCCACGAGCGGAGAGACGACGAGGACCACTCCGCCACGCTCGGCTCCGGCGATCTGGTACACCGCGGACTTGCCGCCGCCCGTCGCCAGAACCAGCAGGGTGTCCCGGCCCGAGGCCGCCGACTCGATCGCCTCGCGCTGACCGGGGAGCAACGACGACCAGCCGAAATCCTCCCGCGCGATGCGGCTGACGGAATCGGTACGGGAGGAGTTCATAGCTCGACGCTACGACGCCTCAAGATCCGAGCGAGTCCGCTTGACAGCGTCGCGGAGCGCGGTGAAGGAGCACCGCGAGCACGCCGGCGCGGGCCCGTCGCCGCCCGCCGCCGCCCGCCGCCGTGCTGTCAATGCCCTGCCAACGGCGCTGCGTCGTGCTGGGCTGGACGCACCGACCGAGAGGAGCCGCTATGGCCGACCGCACCGTGAACCAGGACCTGCCCGGATCAGACGACGACACCGCCGCGAACACCGGCGGCGCGCAGACCGTGTTGCCCGGCGAGGATGCGGCGGACACCTCCGCTGCAGGCGCCGCTCCCGGCGGCACCGCGATCGACCGTGGCCTCGCCGACGCCATGACCGAGGGCGACAGCGGGGGCGACTCCGTCTCCGGAGACGCGGACCTGCCGGGCGAGACCGACGGCTCCGTGGCCAGCGACCCGGCGAGCGCCGGCTGACACCCCGCCCGCGCGACCTCGGGCTCGCGGAATCGCGTTCGGCTCGCGGAATCCGGTGATTTCCGCGAGCCGAACCCGGATTCACGCGCCCAAAGCCCCTCCGAGCCGGAGGGGGCCGGGCTCAGCGCCGTACGAGTACCGGGTTGAACAGTGTGCCGATCCCCTCGACGTCGACCGCGACGGTGTCACCGTTGGCGATCGGACCGACCCCCGCCGGCGTCCCGGTGAGGATCACATCGCCCGGGAGCAGCGTGAAGATGCGCGAGACGTAGGCCACGAGCTCGGGCACACCGTGGATCATGTCGCCGGTGCTGCCCGACTGCTGCACGCGGCCATTGACCCGCGTCTCGATCGCACTCTCGTTCCAGAGCAATTCGGTCTCGATCACCGGCCCGAGCGGGCAAAAGGTGTCGTAGCCCTTGGCGCGGGCCCACTGGCCGTCCGCGCGCTGGAGATCGCGGGCGGTGACGTCATTGGCGATCGTGTAGCCGAAGACCACGTCCTCGTAGTCCTCCGCGCGCACGTTGCGGGCGACGGCGCCGATCACGACCGCCAGCTCGCCCTCGAACTCCACCTGCTGGCTGTCCTCGGGCAGAACGATGGCCTCGTCCGGGCCGATCACTGACGTGTTGGGCTTGAGGAACACCAGCGGCTCGGCGGGAGCGTCACCGCCCATCTCGGCCGCGTGATCGGCGTAGTTCTTGCCGATCCCGACGACCTTCGAGCGCGGAATCACCGGCGCGAGGAGCTTCGCTTCCGCAATCGGAATCCGCTCGCCCGTGGTGTCGAACCCGGCGAACATCGGATCCCCGGCGAGCACGACCAGGTCGTCCTCGTCCACGATCCCGAAGTGGATCGCTCCCCCGTTGTCCCCGTCGCGCTGTGTGGCGAATCGTGCGATCTTCATGCGTCCAGCCTCGTCATCCATCCGTGCGTGTCCTCGCGGCGTCCGTACTGGATACCGGTCAGCTCCTCCCGGAGCGACATCGTCAGCTCGCCCGCCGGCGCGTCCTTCTGGCCGACCGTGAAGCCCTCGCCCGTGAGTTCGGCGATCGGAGTGATCACGGCCGCGGTCCCGCAGGCGAACACCTCGACGACGTCGCCCGAGGCGACTCCGTCCCGCCACTCGTCGATACTCACTCGACGGCGCTCGACGCGGTGCCCGCGGTCCTCGGCGAGCTGCAGCACGCTGTCGCGAGTGATCCCCTCGAGGATCGAGTCCGACTCCGGGGTGACGAGCGTGCCGTCCTTCTTCACCAGCACCACGTTCATCCCGCCGAGTTCCTCGATCCACTGCGACTCCTCGGAGTCGAGGAAGAGCACCTGCGCGCAGCCGTGGCGGTACGCCTCCTGCTGCGGCAGGAGCGAGGAGGCGTAGTTGCCGCCGGTCTTCGCCGCTCCGGTGCCGCCCTTGCCCGCCCGGGCGTAGGAGGTGGAGAGCCAGATCGACACGGGCGCGACGCCACCCGAGAAGTAGGCTCCGGCGGGGCTGGCGATCAGGTAGTAGCCGACGTCCTCGGCCGCGCGGACACCGAGGAACGCCTCCTGCGCGAACATGAACGGGCGCAGGTACAGGCTGGTTTCGGGCTCGGACGGCACCCAGCCGCCGTCCACCGCGATCAGCTGCCGCAGCGATGCGATGAAGAGCTCCGTCGGCAGCTCGGGCAGCGCGAGCCGACGGGCCGAGCGCTGGAGGCGGCGGGCGTTGGCTTCGGGGCGGAAGGTCCAGATCGAGCCGTCCTCGTGGCGGTAGGCCTTCATCCCCTCGAAGATCTCCTGCGCATAGTGCAGGACGGCAGCGGCCGGGTCGAGCGCGAGCGGGCCGTAGGGCTCGACGCGGGCGCTGTGCCACCCGTCGGCTCGGGTCCAGCGGAGCCCGACCATGTGGTCGGTGAAGTGCACGCCGAAACCGGGGTTGGCCAGGATGTGGGCGCGCTCCTGCTCGGAGCGGGGAGCGGGGGCCGGGGTCACCTCGAAGGCGAGGGCGGCGGGGGCGGAGTCGGCGGAGTCGGTACTCATCGTGGTGGTGTCCTTCTGCGGGGGATCAGCGGAGGCGGGCGACGACGGAGTCGCCAATCGCCTCCGTGGAGCGCGGAGTGCCGTCGCGCGACTCGATGTCGGCGGTCACGGCCGCGGTCACGCGGGCGGCCTCGTCGCTGCGGCCGAGGTGGTCGAGCAGCATCGCCGCCGACAGGATCGCAGCGGTCGGGTCGGCGAGCTGGCGTCCGGCGATGTCGGGCGCGGATCCGTGAACCGGCTCGAACATGCTGGGGAACGCGCCGTCGGGGTTGATGTTTCCCGAGGCCGCGAGTCCGATGCCGCCGCTGATCGCGCCGGCCAGATCGGTCAGGATGTCGCCGAAAAGGTTGTCGGTGACGATGACGTCGAACCTAGCAGGGTCGGTCACCAGGAAGATCGTCGCGGCGTCCACGTGAAGGTAGTCGACGGTCACGTCCTCGAAAGCGGCCCCCACCTCGTCGACGATCCGCCTCCAGAGCGAGCCGGCGAAGACGAGCACGTTCGTCTTGTGCACGAGCGTGAGCCGGGAGCGCCGCGTGCGGGCGACCTCGAAGGCGTAGCGCACGACCCGCTCAACCCCGTAGGCCGTGTTGACCGAGACCTCGTTCGCGACCTCCTGCGGGGTGCCCGGCCGGATCACTCCGCCGGTACCGACGTAGGGCCCCTCAGTCCCCTCGCGCACGACCACGAAGTCGACCTCTCCGGGGGCCGCGAGCGGTGACGGCACACCCGCGTAGAGGCGGGTGGGCCGCAGGTTGACGTACTGGTCGAGCTCGAAGCGCAGGCGCAGCAGCAGCCCGCGCTCGATGCTCGCGTCCTTCAGGCGCGGGTCGCCCGGTGCCCCGCCGACGGCGCCCAGGAGGATCGCGTCGTGCTGCGCGATCGCGGCAAGGTCATCGTCGGTGAGGACCTCGCCGGACTCGAGGTACCGGGCGGCGCCGACCGAGAACGTGGTCGTCTCCAGCACCAGGTCGGAATCGGCGGTGACGGCGGCGAGGACCTTGACGGCCTCAGCGGTCACCTCGGGACCGATTCCGTCTCCGGGGATGACGGCGAGCTTCACGGTTCGGGGCATGGCGGTCCTCAGGCGTACGGGGGTGGAGTCCCCCCAGCGTACTCGCGGCCCCTCCCCCGCCCCCGCCGCGAGATGCCACTTGCGCGGGCGACACGCCGAGGAACGCGCGCATAAGTGGCATCTCGCGGGAGGCAGCAGGGGAGCTTCAGCTTCGTCGGAGGCGCCAGGCGGCGACGGCAGCTGCGGCCAGCACGAGGACGACGCCGAGCCACGCCGACCAGCCGACGCCCGCGTCGAACGCCGAGCCCGCCGAGGCGAGCAGGCTCGCGGCGGAGTCGGCGGGCAGCTCGCCCGCGACCGACACCGCACCGCCGAGGGTCTCGCCGGCCCGCTGCACCTGCGCGGCGTCGAGGCCCTCCGGCAACACCACTCCCCCGCGGTACACCGCGGTGAGGACAGTACCGAGCGTCGCTGTGCCGAGCACGGCGCCCAGCTCGTACGCGGTCTCGGAGACGGCGGAGGCGGCTCCGGCCTTATCGGCGGGGGCGTTCGCCAGGATCAGCTCATTCGAGACCGTCTCCGCCGCGCCGATGCCCAGTCCGAGGAACGCGAAGGCGACAGCCACGGTCAGCGCCGACGCGCCGCCGGGGGCCGCGCTGCCGACGGCGAGCAGAACGTAGCCGACCGCGGAGATCAGCAGCCCGGCCGGTACGACGAGGCGCGGAGCGACGCGGCGCGCGATCGGCACCACGCCCAGCCCCGCCACGATCATCACCGCCAGGCCCGGCACCAGCACGAGACCCGCCTCCAGCGGCGACAGCCCGACCACCAGCTGCAGATGCTGCGAGAGGAAGAAGAGCCCGCCGACGAGCGCCGTCACGCTGAGCAGGTTGACCACGATCGCCGCACTGAACGAGCCGCGGCCAAAGAGCGAGAGGTCCAGCATCGGCGACGTCCGCCGCCGCTGGCGACGCACGAAGAGCACGCCCGAGACGACACCGACGACAAGCGCCGCGACCCCGACCACATCGACCCCGTGCTCGGCGAACGACTTCACCGCGTAGACGACGGGCGCCATCGTCGCCAGCGACAGGAGAATGCTGAGCACGTCGACCGGCCCGGGCCGCGGGTCGCGCGACTCCGGCACCAGGATCGGCACCAGCACCACCAGCGGCAGTAGCACCGGCACCGCGAGCAGGAACACCGACCCCCAGGCGAAGTGTTCGAGCAGCACGCCGCCGACCAGCGGGCCGATGGCAGAGCCGACCGCGAATCCGGTCGCCCAGATCGCGATCGCGAGGCGGCGCTGATCACGGTTCGGGAAGAGGCTGCGCAGGAGGGAGAGGGTCGAGGGCATCAGCATCGCGCCGAAGAAGCCCAGCGCCGCGCGGGCACCGATCAGCGCACCGGCGGTGGGGGCGAACGCGGCCACGACTGAGACGGCCGCGAAGCCGATCGCGCCGATCAGCAGGAGGCGTCGCCGCCCGACGCGGTCGCCGAGACTGCCCATCGCCACCAGCAGTCCGGCGAGCACCAGGGGGTACGCGTCCACGATCCAGAGCAGCTCGGTGCCGGAGGGGCCCAGCCCCTCGGCGATCGAGGGCAGCGCGAAGTTCAGCACGGTGTTGTCGACCGAGACGAGCAGCACCGGCAGCATCAGCACCGCGAGCGCGACCCAGGCGCGTCGCCCGACCCGGTCGGCGGCGCCGGCGGAGTCGAGGGTGGGGATGGGAGCGGTGCGCGCGGACACGGGGACGACCTTTCGAGACGGGAACGCAGCGAGTATACCGTCCAGCCGGTACAGTCCGCAGGAATCCGCCCTAGGATGGACGCCGTGCCTGCAGCCCCCGCCCGCGACCGCGTCCTCGACGCGTTCGAGCAGCTCCTGATCGAGCAGGGCGAGCGCGCCGCGACCCTCGATGCCGTCGCTCGTCGAGCCGGCGTCTCCAAGGGCGGCCTGCTCTACCACTTCCCCTCCAAGGACGCCCTCGTCGACGGCCTGCTCCTGCGCCTGGACGCGCGGCGCGAGGAGGACGTCGCGCGGAGTCTCGCCGCTCCGGAGGGAGTGGTCGCCTACCTCCTCCGCACCTCCTTCGCCGCCGACTCGGCCTTCGACCGCACCGTCCTCGCCGTCTCGCGGATCGCGCAGGGACACGACGAACGCGCCAGCGGCGGCCTCGCGCGGATCCACGACAGCTGGAACGAGGTCGTCGCCGATGCGGTGGGCGACCCACTCATCGCCCGCGCGATCGTCCTGATGAGCGACGGCCTCTACTACAACTCCGCGCTACTTCCCACTGGCCAGGAGTCGCGCGGCGAGGCCGAGGACGTCCTCGCGGTCGTCGAGCGCCTCCTCGGCAGCTGAGCCCGAGTCAGAGCCGCGTCACCAGCCGCTCCCGGTCGAAGCGCCGCACCACGGCGAAGAACAGGGCCAGGTCGACCAGCACGAGCACGACCGCGCCGACCCCGGCGACGGCGAGGTTGAAGAGCGAGAGCCCCGCCGTCTGCGCGACGACCAGCCCCACCAGCGGAAGCACCAGGAAGGCGGCGGTGCCCTGCGCGCCCTGCACCGTCGTCGCTCGCTGCGACACCGCCACGATCAGGCAGATCGCGAGGAAGGCGATCAGCGGAGCGAGTACGAATGCCGAGACGAGCCAAGTGGCGGTCGGGAAGACGAGCCCGCCGAACAGCGGGTAGCCCACCAGATTCACGACGAGGCCGTAGAGCAGGAACGCCGCCCAGGTGATGAGCACCGCGGGGATCAGCGAGACGAGGATCTTCGCCAGCACCAGTTCACTGTTGGTCAGCGGCGTGTAGAGCAGCCCCTCGATCGTCCGCTTCTCCTTCTCGCCCACGAAGCTCGCGCTCGCCGTGACGCTGGCCACCATCACCGGGATAAGGAGGAAGATCGGCGCGAAGAAGTAGATCACCATCGCGTAGGCGGTGGACTGCGCCAGGTCGTAGTCGGCGGGGACGATGCCTGCGGGCAGGTTCGCGAGGAACTGCTGCATTCCGTTGATCGACGCCATCAGCGTCTGGTTGCTCCCGAGGAGGAGCACGAGCACCGGGAGCACCGTGACGAAAAGGATCGGCACGACGATGATCGGGGCGAGTGCCTGCTTGTTGCGCAGGATCTCGCGGAAGTCCTTCTGGACGAGGGCGGTGACGCGGCGGCGGTTCATCGTTCTGCTCCGATGGTCGTGAAGTAGTACTCCTCGATGGTGTGGCGCCGAGGGAGGATCGAGGTGAGGCGGACGCCTCCGCCGACGAGCGCCTGCACCAGGGCGGGGATGTCGGCCTCGGACCGCACGCGCAGGGTCAGGACGCCGTCGTCGGAGGTGGGCGGTGCGGAGGCGGCGCGCGCGATGATCGCGAGGGCGGCGGCCGGGTCCCCGTCCACAGTGAGCTGCACCGTGGTGTCCGGCCAGCGCTGCTCGAGGAGCTGCGCGACGGGGCCCGAGGCGACCAGTCGGCCGCGGTCGAGGATCCCGATGCTGTCGCACAGCGTCTCCAGGCCCTGCAGCTGGTGAGTGCAGATCACGACCGCGACCTCGCTCGACGCGGTCAGCGACGAGAGGTGGCCGATCAGGTCGGCGGCGGCCTCGGGGTCCAGCCCTGAGGTGGGCTCGTCCAGGAACAGCACATCGGGCTCGTGCAGCATCGCCCGGGCGATCGCCACCTTCTGCCGCATGCCCTTGCTGAACGAGCCGAGCACGTCGTCCGCCCGGTCCGAGAGGCCGAACAGCTCGAGCACCTCGTCGATGCGCGCGATCCGGCGGGCCGTCGACATCCCGAACAGCTCGCCCCAGGCCGTGAGGTTGTCGCGGACGGTGAGCAGGTCGTAGAGGTTGCCGTCGGTCTGCACGCCGATCCGGTGGCGGAGGCGGTCAGCCGACTCCGCTGTGAGCGCCTCGCCGAACAGCTCCACGGAGCCGGCGGTCGGAGTGAGCAGCCCCGTCAGCAGGCGGACCGTCGTGGTCTTGCCCGCGCCGTTGGGTCCGAGCAGGCCGAACGCGGATCCGCGCCGCAGCGAGAAGGACACGTCGTCGACCACGGTCCTTGCGCCGAGGGTCTTGGTGAGGCCGTGCACGCCGATCAGCTCCTCGGAGCGGTGCGCGGTCGGCGTCTGGGTCGCTGTCTCGATCATGTGCTTCGATGTCCGTTCGATCGGATGCGGATGAGGAGGACGCTCGCGATCGCGACGGTCAGGACCGCGAGCGAGACGAGAACGGCGCCCCACTGGTCGGGCCCGTCACCGGCGATCAGGCCGGAGGGCGAGAGCAGGGCGGTCGGGGACCACTGCTGGAACCCCTCCGCGCCGGCGAAGAGCCCACCGAGGAAGACGACGGCCGCGACGGCGATCGCGGAGAGGAAGGGAGCGTTCGTCCAGCACGCCAGGACTCCGGCCAGGAGGACGAACACGACGAGCGCGCCGGCCTGCAGGGCGAGCCCTCCGACGAGGAGTCCCCCGTCGAGGTCGGGGTGCAGGACCACCGTCTCGTACCCCGCCATCAGCGCGCCGGCGAGTGCCCCGATCGAGGCGACGATCGCCGAGACCGCGAGCCGCGGGCCGAAAATCTGCCACGGACCCGTCGCCCGCGAGCGGTAGAACAGGCGCAGGCGCTCATCCGGCCCGAGCGCGCAGGCCCAGCCGACCAGGTAGCCCGAGAGCAGCAGGGCGAGCTGCGACGAGTTCTTGAAGTAGGAGTCGACGAGGTTCTGCCAGGTGGGCGCCGAGACGGTGATGGTCACGGTCTCGGTCGCCCCCAGCGCGCCGAAGATGTCGGCGCTGTACTCGGCGATGAGCGGCGACGTGATGCCGGAGAAGAGGAACAGGAGTGCCACGACCAGCAACCTCCGCGTGCGATTCCAGCGCTTGAACTCGACGGAGAGGCTCACGACCGCTCCCCCGCCCCGGCCTCGGCGAGCGCGCCGATCCGGTTCATGAACGCCTGCTGCAGCGAGTTCTCGCCGAAACTGATCGAGCGGATGTCGCCGCTGCTGCGCGCGATCACCGCGAGCAGCGGCTCGACCGACCCCATCGGCACGAGCAGCTCGCGGACGGAGCCGAGGGCCGGCTCCGACGCCACCCCTGCCGTCGCGAGGCGGGCACGGAAGGCCGACGCGTCCTCGAACGAGGACACGACGATGCTCGAGCGCACCGAGGCGGATTCGATGAACGCACCCTTGTCCCCCGCGAAGACGAGGTGTCCGTGGTCCAGGACCACGAGTCGATCGGCCACCGAGTCGACGTCGGTGAGGATGTGGCTGGAGATCACGACGCACATCTCGCGGCCGAGGCGGCGCACGATCTCGAGGATCGCCTCGCGCCCGACCGGATCGAGGGCGCTCGTGGGCTCGTCGAGGATGAGCAGCGAGGGTCGGCGCACCAGCGCGGCGGCGATCCCGAGCCGCTGCTTCATCCCGCGCGAGAACCCGCCCACCCGGCGCCGCGCGGCGTCCTGCAGCCCGACCCGCGCCAACAGGTCCCGGATCGCGCGCCGCGTGGCGACTCCGCTCGCAGGCGCGCCGAGCCGCGCCGACTGCGCCATCACCTCGAGCGGCGTGAGGAACGGCTCGAAGCTGGGGGTGTCGGGGCAGTAGGCGATCTCGCCGGAGCCGCGCTCGATCCGCCCGGAAGTGACCGGAATCAACCCCAGCAGCGCGTGGATGAGCGTCGTCTTCCCCGCGCCGTTCACTCCGATCAGGCCGTGCACACCGGTCCCCGCGAACGAGCAGTCGACGCCGTCCAGCGCCGTGAACGAGCCGAACCGTACCGTGGCACCATCGGCGCGGACCAGCACGCTGCTCCTGGGCCGCACCTCGGTCCCGCTCTGCACCTCGCTACTGGGCTGCACGCTGCTCGGTCCGGCCGAAGATAAGGTAGAGGATTCCGCCCAGGGGGATCGAGATCGCGCAGATGATCGCCCACGCCCACTTCGGCAGGTACCGGGTGCCCGCGCTGCGAATCAGATCGACGTAGCAGTAGATCAGGAACGCCAGACCGAGCAGCAGGACGGGGAGCAGGATTTCGATCTTCATGACATCACCTTCGGTCTCAGGGCTTCACTGATCTGCTGGAGGTCGTCGAGGGCCGCCTCGTCGCCGTGCACCGTGGCCACCGCCGTCGGGTTGACGACCACCTCGTCGATGCCGTGCCCGCCGATGTCGCGGATCTGCTCCGCGACCTCCTGCGCGTCGCCGACGACGAAGACGTTCCGGCGCACGAGCTCGCGCGCGCCGGAGGCGATGTCGGAGGGGTGCGCGTCGATCCCGGCGCGGCGGAGCATGTCGGAGTAGTGGAAGCGCGCCAGGTGGTTCGAGCAGCCGGCCTGCGCGAGCAGGTTCGGGGAGCGTCCCGGCCCGGTGAGGGCCACGTGCACGTTGGTCACCACCCGTGCCCGGGAGCCGTCCGCGCGCGTCAGGCGCGGCAGGAGGACGTCGCGCACGTAGGTCCGCGGCGTCATCCAGGTCACGACGAAGTCGACCAGATCGCGCGACCGCGACGCCATCCCGGGCCGCAACACCCCGGTCCCCACCTCGACCGGTCCCGTCTCGAACGCGGGGAGCCGCGCCTCACGGGCCTCCAGGCCGGGCTCGACGCTCGTCACGGAGCGTCCGGCGAGCAGGTCGCGGACCATGCCCGCGTAAGCGGCGGTGTAGCTGGCCGGGCGCTCCAGCGGAGCCCCCCTGGTCGCCATCACGAAGTCCGGGTCGGAGGCGCCATAGGCCACTGCGACGGGGCGGCCGAGGACCGCTGCGAGCGAACGCGCCTGGAGCGCAGCGTCATACGGCGTGCGCAGCGGAGCCAGCGCGGTACCGATCCCGACCGGGACCGCGTCCTCCGTCCCGCCGAGGCCGGCGAGGGCCATGTGGCTCTCGATCTGGAAGGACTGGCCCGTCCACAGGCGCGCATAACGACCCTCCCGGACGGCCCGGGCGTAGCGCCGGACGATCCCCGGACCGCTCGGCTGATGCGGGCAGAGCAGCGAGATCTCGCTCACGCGGCACGATCCCCACTCGCGCCGGGCGCGAGGTTGCGGGCGACGTCATCCGGATCGATGCCGGCCTCGACGAGCGCGTCGCGGAGGTGTTCGACCAGGGAGCCGCCCGCGGTCACGGCGGCGGCGACTCCGACGGCCAGTGCGGCGCACCGGCTCTCACCGAAGCTCTGCTCTCGCCCGGAGCGGAGCGGATCCGCGGCGACCCGCAGCCCCGGGACGACCTCTGCGCACAGCGGCGACCCGCTCGTCTCGGCTCCCGAGGATGCCACGAGAGCGCTCAGCGCCGCGGCGACCGCGTCCGCGTCGACCGAGGAGTAGTAGACGAGGGAGTCGTTGCGCGGGAACGCGTCCGGCCGCGAGAGCATCTTGGTGCGGAACGAGAGGCCGAGCCGCACGAGCTCGTGCACACTGGCGGCCCAGAACGCGAGAGCCTCGTCCGGGTCTTCGACCCGCACGTAGTGACGCAGCATCGATCCGGGGGCCGCCGGCCGGTCGGCGCGCTCGTGCACGAACATGAAGAAACCCGGAGTGAGATTCGGGCGCAGGCACGAGACGCGCGCGTGTCGGGCTCCCAGCGACTCGGTCAGCTCCTCGTCGTCGAACCGCACGCGCACACGGTGCAGCTCGACGACGCCTGCGACAGCGGCGGTTCCGAGCGGGGCCTCTACGGGCACGCTGACGCCTGGATCCGGCAGGGCCGCTCGGATCTCCTCCTCGAAGGCCTCGTCGGGAAGCAGCGACGTCGTCGCGAACACGTCCGGGTTGCCCGCGTGCAGCGTGGCGTAGAGCCAGGTCGACAGTCCGCGCCGGGGATCCAGGGCGTCGAGGTCGAGGCGCGCGTCGCCGAGCATCAGCACCCCGCGATCGGCATCCAACTCGAGGAGCCCGGCGAGTTCGGCCGCCGAGGGCCCCGCGGCGCTCATGCGCTCACCTCGCCTAGGAGGAGAGCGGCGCTGCCCGGCTCGAGCATCGCCTGGCGGCCGATGCCGGCCAGCGCTCGGTCCGAGGCCGACATCGCGTACGAGAGCATCGATCGCGCAATGACGCGCTCGATCACGTACCAGCCGACGCCCCGGGCGATCTCGTCGCGATCCAGGTCCTGGTCGGAACGGCTGCGGTATCCCGCGAGGATCGCGGCGGCCACCGGCCGCGCCCGGTCGAGCATCGTCTCGCCGCGCTCGAGCAGAAGATTGTGGAAGTCCAGCGGCGAGCTCTCCGGCGAATCGACTCCGGTGAAAGCGCGCGCGATCGCGTCGAAGAGCACCGCCCCGAGCAGCCCCGCGACATCGCGGTGCGCGGGAGCGACGGTGAACTCCTCCCAGTCGATCAGGACCGGCTCATCGTCGGCTCCGACGAGGAACTGATCCGGGCGCAGATCGCCGTGCGAGGGCACCACCTCGAATCGGCGCTGACCCGTCGTCCAGGTGCGGACGGCCTCGACCAGCTCGGCGTCGTGCTGGAACAGCCGCCAGCACTCGAGCTCGCCGCCGCTTGCCCGGGCGTAGGCGTCTGGGCTCAGCCAGTCGAACCCGTGCAACGGCTCGTCCTCCGAGCCGTCGGTGTCGAGGGAGGGATGCAGCCCCGTGATCGAGTGCAGCTCGCCGAGGATCGCGCCGGCCCGGCCGAAGAGGCGCTCGGCCTCGTCCGTGTCCTGGGCGCTGTCGAGCACCTGCTGGAGCGAGCGCGCCTCGAGCAGATAGGGGAAGACGACCGTCCGCGCCTCGGCGTCGCTCGAGAGCATCGCCGGCGAGAACGTCAGCTCCCGCGCGCGACGGACCTCTTCCCAGTGCAGGGTGTTGCGGAAGCGCCGGTCGGCGTCGGCCCGCTCACCTGAGAACACTTTGCGGAAAACCAGGCCCTCCGCAGACGTGACAACCGTGGAGCGGTTGCGCCCCACCAGCCTGTCCGTGATCGCCTCGGTCAGCATCAGATCCCCCTCGTTCCGTCGCTCCGCGACATGTCCCCCGTCGAGAGCACCGCCTCGGCACACGCGAATGCATAGACTTCCTCGATCGCGCCGAGCGGCTGATCTCCATTCAAGCAGAAAGTCAGTCCTTTCACCGAATCGGGAGTCACGAGCAGCCAGGAGCCGGCGAGCACGCCGGGTGCGGAGCCGCCTTTGAACTGAATGATCGGAGCGGTTTCCCATCGATTCTCCGTCAGCCACGGAGTCCACGGCCGCTCGGACAGGCGACGCATCACGCTGTCGATCGACTCGGGCGTCACGAAGTAGTCCAGCCCGTCCGGGTATCGGATGTCCTCGAGAGCATTCGCGCGCAGGAGGGCGTCGACAGTAGCATGATCGGCCGCGGGATCCGCTGCCGCACCCCAGGCGCGACGGTAGTAGTCCCTGGTCGAGAGCAGTGGAGTATTCAGCGCGCGAGACAGGCCGTGCGACTCGGCTGTCGCGAGTATTCTCTCCGCGCCGAGAATGCGGAGAAGAATGTCCGCCGCACTGTTGTCGGATCGCAGGACCATCAGCGAGCAGAGGTCACGGAGCGACACCGACCTGCCGATATGCGCCGGAGTCAGGCCGCTGCTGAGATACGAGATGTCCGATGCCCGGATGACGCAGTCGGTGGCGAGAGAGAACTCGCCGGACTCGACGGCACCCAGCGCCGCGTCGAGGAGGAACAGCTTCATCAACGACGATCCGGCGACGACCTCGGCACCCGAGCGGTCGAGCCGGGCCCCGTCGCGGATCAGCACCGAGACCGTTCCCGCCACGTCCGACAGCGCGCCGCGAAGGTCGTCCGCGTCGGCGAGCGGGGGAACCGCAGCGACCAGCCGGAGGCCCTCGAGGCGGCCCTCCGCGGTCTCCTGCACGTAGACGATCCCCGCGATTCCGGCCTCGGACTCGACGTGGACGGCGGTCAGCTGGTCGGATTCGCGCGTCGAGCGCACGACTCGTGGCCGGCTGAGGCGGATCGCCTGGACGGTCTGGAGCACGGCCGAGGCCGGGCCGATCCGGTGCGCAGGGCTCAGGCGGCGGTCGATGTCGTCCTGCGAGACCGGCTCGCTGGACGTGATCAGGTCGATCGCCGCGGCCGTCGTCGGGCTGGTCGTCATCACCGGAGGCCTCGCAGTTCCTGTCGTGTTTTCGGGCGGTGAGGTCTGGATGGCGCGGTGGCGGTCACCTCCCTCGGGGAAGCGCACACTGTCCGCCTCTCGCTTCTCCTTCCTCAGAGAAGGGCAGGAGAAAGGAGGCGGGTGGGAAAGAATGCTCCTCGAAGAAGCGAGTCACGAGAAGTCAGCGCCGAGCCGCCCCGGGGACGGCTCGGCGCCGATCAGGAACCCGTCCTCAGACGGATCAGGTCCAGGACCAGGACCAGGAGAACGACAGCGAGTAGCTCACGCTGACGCTGAGGCTGACCGACGTTCCCACGTCACCCAGCTCTGCGTCGTTGAGCACGATGCTCTGGATCTCCGTCGGCGATGCGTAAGCGGTGTAACCGCTCAGCAGGCTCCGTTCCATGGCTTCCCCCTTGCTTGTTTGTGAATAGGAATGCCCACTAGTTCCGACGCTTTCGCCACCCTCCCCAGCAAGCTCTCGCACACTAGCAGTACGTGACATCATCAGGTCAAGACCCGAATGGAGTAATACTTATGCGCTCACTGATCGCTACTGCTCTCTTGACAGGATTCGACACAGAGGGCATACGCGCGCTTCGCGCGCGCGCGGTGAGAAATGCCCAGGACTCGGCCGGAGAAGTCATCGTCTTCGTCGATCGCGCACTCCTCTCGGGCCCCGGGCCGACCTACGTTCTCGACACGCTCACGCGAGAACAGATCCCGACGTCGGTGCACCCGGTGAGCGGCTTTCCGACCATCGATGCCGTTCTCGAAGATGCACGCTTGCTACGAGGTTTCTCAGCTGTGTTAGCGTTGGGCGGGGGTTCGGTGATCGACCGGGCGAAGCTGGCACGAGCAGCGGCGGAGGGGGCCGACCTGCAGGCGGCGACGTCGATGGCTCCGGGACACGCTGTGCTCGAGACCGCGCGCTCACGTCTGCCGTTGATCGCGATGCCGACCACGCTCGGCACCGGATCCGAGCGCAACAGCAACGCCGTCCTCGCCGCGGGAGATCGCCGCTTCCTGGTGTCAGGATCGGTCCTGCTTCCGGAGGCAGCCGTGCTCGAGCCCGCACTGACCCGCTCCCTCAGCGCCGCCGCAGTACTCTCCGGCGTCTTCGAGGCCCTCGCGCGGACGCTCGAGCCCTACGCGAGCCCGACAACGCAGGCCGGTGCTGACCAGCTCGCGCTCGCCACCGCCGGCCGGCTCGCTGTCCTGGGCGACGCCGTCGCCTCCGGTCCGAGCGGACCAGCGGCCGAGGAGACTCGGCTCGAGATCGCCCGTCTGAGCGGCCTCAGCCACGCCCCTGCGATGCATGCGGGCCGCGCAGCGTTCGCGTTCCCCGGCTGGTTCCTGGCGCACGAGCTCGCCTCTGTCACCGGAGTGTCCAAAGTCGGCTGCCTGGCCGCCCTGCTGCCGGCGATCGACCGGCGCGCCCGGGCCGACGCGCGGGTCTGGGGAGCGCCTCGCCGCCGTGCCGCCGCGTCGATGGCGGTCCTGAGCGCACTCGGCCTCCCGTCCGGAGACGAATCGGCACTGGCCGTCCTCGCCCAGCGCTGGTCGCTGGTCGTCCCCCTGGGCGACATCGACGTCGAGGCTCTAGCCACCCGGATCCTGTCGGCGTGGGGACCGCCGTCACCGCACCTCGCCCGCGTCGGTCGAGACGAGCTCGTCGCCGTGCTGACGGAGGCGACGGACGCCACCCGTGCGCCGATCGCTCCCCGCGCGCCAATCTCTCCCCGCGCGGCTGAAGGATCAGCCACGGACGGCCGAGGACCGCGCCCGTCTTAAAGGAGCACGACCCCGTCGATCCGCGTCACCGTCGCGCCACCGACCCCGATCTCGCCGCCCGCGCGCTCGACGCGTGCCGACCTCCGGGAGGAACGCCCGCACCTCGATCGCGCACTCCGCCATCGCCGCATCCGCGATGCCGTCGCCGTCGACGACCACCGCCACCGGGTTGCCGCGGAACGGCTCGACGCCGACGACGTCGACCTAGGCGAAGCGCCGCGTGCTCACTGCTCGGTGATGTCGATCTCCTGCATGAGGTCGGCGTCGATCGCGATGCGGACCTTCTCGAGCAGGCCCTCAGGGGCGGGCGAGTCGATGGTGATCACCGAGAGGGCCTTGCCGCCCGCCTCGGTGCGCGCGATCTGCATGCCGGCGATGTTGACCGCCGCGTCGCCGAACTCGCGGCCGTAGACCGCGACGATGCCCGGTCGGTCGACGTAGCTCATCACGACAAGGTGCTTCGCGAGGGGCACTTCGACGTCGTAACCGTTGATCGCGACGATCTTCTCGACCTGCTTCGTGCCGGTCAGCGTGCCCGAGACCGAGATCTGCGAGCCGTCCGAGAGCGCCCCGCGCAGCGTGATCACGTTGCGGTACTCGTCCGAGACCGCGTCGGTGATCAGGCGCACCTCGATCCCGCGCTGCTCCGCGAGCACCGGCGCGTTGACGTAGGACACCGTCTCCGAGACCACGTTGCTGAACACGCCCTTGAGCGCCGCGAGCTTGAGCACCTTCACGTCGTAACCGGCGAGCTCGCCGCGCACCTCCACGTCGATCGACGTGACCGGCGAGTCCGCAAGACCCGAGAAGACCTGGCCGAGCTTCTCGATCAGTGGGATGCCCGGGCGCACGTACGCATCGATCACCCCGCCGGCGACGTTCACCGCGTCGGGCACGAGCTCGCCCGAGAGCGCGAGGCGCACCGAGCGGGCGACCGAGACTCCGGCCTTCTCCTGGGCCTCGTCGGTCGAGGCCCCGAGGTGCGGAGTGACGACCACGTTCTCGAGGGCGAGCAGCGGTGAGTCGGTCGGCGGCTCCTTCACGAACACGTCGAGCCCGGCGCCGGCGATGGCCTTCGCGACCAAAGCACGGTGCAGGGCGTCCTCGTCGATCAGCCCGCCGCGTGCGACATTGACGAGGAACGCCGTCGGCTTCATCAGCGCCAGCTGCTCGTCCGAGATCATGCCGGTCGTCTCGGGAGTCTTGGGCATGTGGATGGTGATGAAATCGCTCTGCGCGAGTAGCTCCTCCAGCCCCAGGAGCGTGACGCCGAGCTGCTGTGCGCGGGCGCTGGTCACGTAGGGGTCGTAGGCGACGACGGTCACGCCGAAGGCCTGCAGGCGCGCGGTGATCAGAGCACCGATGCGACCGAGGCCGATGATGCCGACGGTCTTCTCGTACAGCTCGACGCCGGTGTACGTCGAACGCTTCCAGAGGCCTTGCGCGAGCGCGCTGTGGGCGGCGGGGATGTGGCGGGCAAGGCTCAGGATGTGCCCGACGGTCAGCTCGGCGGCCGAGATGATGTTCGAGGTCGGCGCGTTCACGACCATCACCCCCGCGGCGGTCGCGGCGGCGATGTCGACGTTGTCCAGGCCCACGCCGGCACGGGCGATCACCTGGAGCGAGGGAGCGGCGGCGATCGCCTCGGCGTCGACCTGCGTCGCCGAGCGCACGAGAATCGCGTGCGCCGTGGCGAGAGCGTCGAGGAGCGCCGGACGGTCGGTGCCGTCGACGGAGCGGACCTCGAAGTCGGGACCGAGCGCGTCCACGGTGGCGGGCGAGAGTTCTTCGGCGATCAGGACGACCGGCTGTGTCACGAGAGGCGCTTCCTTCGGAGAGGGGACGGAGTGGGCACCGAGGCGGGAGCGTCGGCAGCCCCCCGTCACTGTAGCGGAGGGGTGCAGGCGTCCCGCGCCGGATGACGCGCGGAGAGTCAGCTCAGCGATGCGGACGGTCAGACCAGGGAGACCAGGCTCTCGACTCCCAGGATCAGCTGCACGTCGAGCGAGAGCACGGCCGAGAGGCAGAGCGCCGCGGCCAGCAGACCCGCCCTCGCGGCGAGGCCGCGCCGGCGACCGAGCACGAGAGCGACGACGAAGCAGACCACCGGCAGCACCAGAGCGAGCAGCAGCACGGTCCAGCCGGTCGGAGTCAGGTCGGTGTCCAGTAGCGCCGCGTAGCTGCGCAGACCGATCAGGTTGCCGATCGCCTCCCAGACGTCCCAGGCGAAGAAGAGCGCGAAGGCGACGGCGATGAGCACGGAGGCGACGAGGCGCCCGCCCCTCCGGTCGCCGCGGCCGGTCCCGCCGAGAGTGGCCCGGGTCGAGTCGGTCATCACGCCCCCTTCAGGAACGGCAGCGGAGCGAGCAGAACGAGCCCGGCAACGAGCCAGAGCACGCGGGCACGCACTCGGGAGTCGCGGGTGACGAGCAGCACGACGGCGAACCACACCGGCGGTGCCGCGACCGCGAGCCACAGTCCGAGCGTGTACATCCCCTGACCCAGCCCGTCGCCCGGCTCGAACCGCTGGACGACGGTCGGCCCCTGCCGCGTCGCCGTGATCGCCCAGGCGATGGCGTACAGGAGGTAGAGCCCGGCGGCGATGCCCGAGGCGATCAGCAGAGCGGAGGAGGAGGCCGCGTCGTCCGCGGAATCGTCGTCCCCGGAGTCGTCCCCCTCGTCGTTAGCCGCGCTGTCGCCCGCGCGGTTCGCTGAGGAGCCCGCCGCCCGCTGCGCCCGGCGCGCTCGCGCCTCGCCCGCAGCGAGGGTCGGATCCGCGCCCTCACCCGCCCACTCCAGCGCCTCGTCGTCCTCGTCCTCCATGCTCGGGACGGGTGTCTCGCCCCGGGTCGCCGGGTCTTCGTCCTCCGGGGAGCGGCCCGGTCCACCATCGATCACCGCAACACCCTAGCCGCGCGCAGCTCGCAGGAGGCTCGGAGCCCGCCGCCTCCCCGACGCCCGTCGGACACCCGGCGTTCTCCCCCGGCAGAGAGGCTGAGCGGATGGACGACCGCCGCCGCCGCTTCGTCGCCCTCGGTGACTCCTTCACGGAGGGAGTCGGCGACCCGCACCCGCGCCTGCCGAACGGTGTGCGCGGCTGGGCCGATCGCGTCGCCGAGCGCCTGGCGAAGGCCGAGCCCGGCTGGGAATACGCGAACCTCGCCATCCGCTCCAAGCGCCTCGCGCAGATCATCGACGACCAGCTCGCCCCGGCCCTCGCTCTGCGTCCCACCCTGGTCACGCTCTACGCGGGCGGCAATGACATCCTCGACCTCGGCACTGACACCGCCGAACTGATCGCCCGCTACGAAACGCTGGTCGACGCCCTCGCGACGACCGGCGCCTCCCTCGTCCTCTTCACCGGCGTCGACATCCCGGGCCTGCCCGCTCCGAAAATGTTCGTGCGCCGCAATCACCTCTACAACAGCGCCGTGCGCAGGATCGCCCGCGAGCGGGGCGCGGTCCTCGTCGACTACTGGGCGATGCAAGAGTTCCACTCCCCCATGCTGTGGTCGGCGGACCGGATGCACCTCTCCAAGCGGGGCCACCGCGTCCTCGCGGGCCGCGTGCTCGACACGCTCGGCGTCCCGCATACGATCTCGACCGGTCCGTGGAAGGCGCCCGAGCCGCTCCCCCTCCGCGAACGCCTGCGCGAGCAGCGCCGGTGGGCCGCCGACTGGGTCCTCCCCCTCGTCGGCCGCAAGCTCCGCCGGGTCACCCTCGGCGACCACCTCTCTCCCCGCTGGCCCGACCCCGTCCTCGTGCCCCCCAAGGGCGGCCTCCGCCGCCTCCCCCACCCCGCCCCCACCCCCCTCTGAACGCGAGGGAACCCCGGCCCGTCGAGGGATCCCGCAAGTGCGGGTTCCTTCGACGGACCGAGGTTCCCTCGATCGCGGCGGAGTGGCTAGCGAGTGGCTAGCGCGCGACGCTGCCGTCCGTGTAGTCCTCGTCGGTCTGCTTCCAGGCGAAGAGCTTGCGCAGCTCGCGGCCGGTCTCCTCGATCGGGTGCTTCTCGCCGCGGGCACGCAGCTCCTGGAACTCGGGCGCGCCGGCGTCCTGGTCGGCGATGAAGCGCTTGGCGAAGGCACCGCTCTGGATGTCGCCGAGGACCGCCTTCATGTTCTCTTTCACGCGCGGATCGATGACGCGCGGGCCCGAGACGTAATCGCCGTACTCAGCGGTGTCCGAGACACTCCAGCGCTGTTTGGCGATGCCGCCCTCCCACATCAGGTCGACGATCAGCTTGAGCTCGTGCAGCACCTCGAAGTAGGCGATCTCGGGCTGGTAGCCCGCCTCGACGAGGGTCTCGAATCCGTACTGGACGAGCTGCGAGGTGCCGCCGCAGAGCACGGCCTGCTCGCCGAACAGGTCGGTCTCGGTCTCCTCAGTGAAGGTCGTCGTGATGACGCCGGCGCGGGTGCCGCCGATGGCCTTCGCGTAGGACTTCGCAGTCTCCCAGGCGGTGCCGGACGCGTCGTTCTCGACAGCGATGATGTCCGGAATGCCGCGACCGGCGACGAACTCGCGGCGCACGGTGTGGCCCGGGGCCTTCGGCGCGATCAGGATGACGTCCACTCCGGCGGGCGCTTCGATGTAGCCGAAGCGGATGTTGAAACCGTGCGCGAACGCCAGCGTCTTGCCCTCCGTCAGCCTGGAGGCGATCTGCTCGCTGTAGATCGCGCGCTGGTGCTGGTCCGGCGCCAGGATCATGATCAGGTCGGCCCACTCGGCGGCGTCGGCGACACTCTTGACCTCGAAGCCGTCGTCCTCGGCCTTGGCCCTGGACTTCGACTCCTCCTTCAGCGCGACGACGACCTGCACGCCGGAGTCGCGGAGGTTCTGCGCGTGCGCGTGGCCCTGCGAGCCGTAGCCGACGATCGCGACCTTCTTGGACTGGATGATGGAGAGGTCGGCGTCGGCGTCGTAGATGAGCTCGGTCACGTGGTGAGTCCTTTTCTGTAGTGGAGTGTTCGCGTTCTGTAGTGGGAAGAGTTCGCAGTCAGTTCTTGAAGACGCGTTCGGTGATCGACTTCGAGCCGCGCCCGATGGCGAGCAGGCCCGATTGCGCGATCTCCTTGATGCCGTAGGGCTCGATCACCCTCAGGAACGCGTTGGTCTTGCCCGTGTCGCCGGTGACCTCGATCACCAGGGCGTCCGTCGCGACGTCGACCACGCGGGCGCGGAAGAGCGTCACGGCCTCGAGCACCTGCGAGCGGGTGACGTTGTCGACACGAACCTTGACGAGCAGGTGCTCGCGCTGGACCGACTGGTCGGTGTCGAGCTCGACGATTTTAATCACGTTGATCAGCTTGTTGAGCTGCTTCGTGACCTGCTCGAGCGGCAGGTCCTCCACATCGACGGCGACCGTGATGCGCGAGAGTCCGTCCAGTTCGGTCGGCCCGACCGCCAGCGACTCGATGTTGAAGCCTCGGCGGGCGAAGAGTCCGGCGACACGGGTGAGAAGTCCCGGCTTGTCCTCGACGAGCAGGGAGAGAACGTGGTGCGTCATGCGGATCTACTCCTCGTCGTCCCAGGTCGGGCTGTGGTCTTTGGCGTACTGGACGTAGCTGTTCGACACGCCCTGCGGGACCATCGGCCAGACCATCGAGTCGCGGCTGACGACGAAGTCGATCACCACGGGCCGGTCGTTGGTGGCGATGGCGAGGCGGATGGCGTCGTCGATCTCCTCCGGCTTGGTGACCCGGATACCGAGGGCGCCGTACGCCTCGGCGAGCTTCACGAAGTCCGGCACCCGGACGGTGTCGTGGCCCGTGTTGAGGTCGGTGTTGGAGTAGCGGCCCTCGTAGAACAGGGTCTGCCACTGGCGCACCATGCCGAGCGAGGAGTTGTTGATCACCGCGACCTTGATCGGGATCTCGTTGATCGTGCAGGTGGCCAGCTCCTGATTGGTCATCTGGAAGCAGCCGTCGCCGTCGATCGCCCACACGGTGCGATCGGGCTCGCCGACCTTCGCGCCCATCGCCGCGGGCACGGAGTAGCCCATCGTGCCGGCCCCGCCGGAGTTCAGCCACGAGTTGGGCCGCTCGTACTGGATGAACTGCGCCGCCCACATCTGGTGCTGGCCGACTCCGGAGGCGAACACGCCCTCGGGGCCGGTGATCTCACCGATGCGCTTGATCACATACTGCGGAGAGAGCAGGCCGTCCTCGGGCTCGGTATAGCCGAGCGGGAACTCGGCCTGCAGGCCCGTGAGGTAGCTCCACCACTCTGCGGTGTCGGCACGTCCCTCGGCGGAGGCCTTGGCAAACGCCTCGGTGAGATCCGGGAGGACGTCCTTGAGGTCGCCCACGATCGGCACGTCGGCAACCCGGATCTTCGAGATCTCTGCCGGATCGATGTCGACGTGCACGACCTTGGCGTGGGGCGCGAAGAGCGCGGCCTTCCCGGTCACCCGGTCGTCGAAGCGCGAGCCCAGCGCGAGGATCAGGTCGGCCTCCTGCAGTGCGAGCACCGCGGGAACGGTGCCGTGCATCCCCGGCATGCCGAGGTGCTGCTCGTGCGAGTCGGGGAACGCCCCGCGCGCCATCAGCGTGGTCACCACGGGGGCCCCGCACGCCTCGGCGAACGCCTTCAGCTCGGCAGCCGCGCGGGCGCGGATGATGCCGCCACCCACGTACAGCACCGGCTTCTTCGCCTCCGTCAGCAGGTGCGCGGCGGCCTGGATCTGCTTGCCGTGAGCCTTGGTGACCGGCCGGTAGCCGGGCAGGTCGATCTTCGGCGGCCAGAGGAAGGGCGCCTGCTCCTGCTGCGCGTCCTTCGTGATATCGACCAGCACCGGTCCGGGTCGGCCGGTGGTCGCGATCAGCGCGGCGGAGGCGAGGGCCGAGGGAATGTCCTCGGGGCGCGTGACCAGGATCGAGTGCTTGGTGATCGGCATGGTGATGCCGACGATGTCCGCCTCCTGGAACGCGTCGGTGCCCATCAGCGTCGAGAACACCTGACCGGTGATCGCGAGCATCGGAACCGAGTCCATATAGGCGTCCGCGATCGCGGTGACGAGGTTCGTCGCTCCGGGGCCGGAGGTCGCGATGCAGACGCCGAGCTTGCCGGTCGCCGAGGCGTAGCCCTCGGCGGCGTGGCCAGCGCCCTGCTCGTGGCGGACCAGGATGTGCCGGACCTTCGAGGAGTCCATCAGCGGGTCGTAGACCGGGAGGATCGCGCCGCCGGGCAAGCCGAAGACGTCCTCGATCCCGAGCATCTCGAGCGAGCGGACGACCGCCTGCGCTCCGGTAAGGACCTCGGCCGCGGGCGCGGCCCCCGGGGCAGGAGCGGGACGGGGCGGCTGGGGCGTCGGTGCGGGCTGCACGGCGGACGGATCCGGAGTCATGCGGGTGTCTGTTCCTTCACGAGGTGGTGCGGCGGCGAGCAGGGGCCGGAGGCGAGTGCCCGGGAGACGCGGATGCGGGGCCGGCCGGAGCGGGCCGGGTCACCCGGTGACGGCGCCCTCGGCTGCCGAGCGGACGAGCTTGGCGTACTTGGCGAGAACACCGCGGGTGTAGCGCGGGGGAAGGGGGGCCCAGCCTTCTCGGCGGGCGGCGAGCTCGGACTCGTCGACGAGTAGGTCGATCGAGCGAGCGGCGATGTCGACCCGAATCGGGTCTCCGTCACGAACGAATGCGATCGGACCTGCGTCCACCGATTCGGGAGCTATATGGCCGATGCACAGGCCGGTTGTGCCGCCTGAAAATCGCCCGTCCGTCAACAGTAGTACATCTTTTCCGAGCCCGGCCCCCTTGATGGCGGCGGTGATGGCGAGCATCTCGCGCATACCGGGGCCGCCCTTGGGACCCTCGTAGCGGATGACCACCACGTCGCCCTTCTCGATCCGGCCCTCGGTCAACGCGTCCATCGCGCCGCGCTCGCGCTCGAACACGCGGGCCGGGCCCTCGAAGACGGAGGCGTCGAAGCCCGCGGTCTTGACGACCGCTCCCTCCGGCGCGAGCGAGCCCTTGAGGATGGTCAGGCCGCCGGTCGCGTGGATCGGATTGTCGAGGGTGCGGATGACCTCGCCGTCCAACGGCGCGATGTCCATCTCGGCGAGGTTCTCGGCGACGGTCTTCCCGGTGACGGTGAGGCAGTCGCCGTGCAGGAGCCCCGCGTCCAGCAGCGCCTTCATCACGGCGGGGACGCCGCCGTGGCGGTCGACGTCGTTCATCACGTACGTGCCGAAGGGCTTGAGGTCGCCGATGTGCGGGATCGTGTCGCCGATGCGGTTGAAGTCGTCGATCGTGAGGTCGACCTCGGCCTCGTTGGCGATCGCGAGCAGGTGCAGGATGACGTTGGTCGAGCCGCCGAACGCCATCGCCACGGCGATCGCATTCTCGAACGCCTCCTTGGTGAGGATGTCGCGCGCCGTGGTGCCGGCACGCAGCAGTTCGACGACCGCCTCGCCGGACTTGCGAGCGAAGTAGTCGCGGCGGCGGTCGGCCGCGGCGGGCGAGGCGGAGCCGGGGAGGCTCATCCCGAGCGCCTCGGCGACGCTGGCCATCGTGTTGGCGGTGTACATCCCGCCGCACGAGCCCTCACCCGGGGCGAACGCGCACTCGATCCGCTTGGCGTCCTCCGCCGACATGATGCCGGCCTTGACGCCACCAACCGCCTCGAACGAATCGATGATCGTGATGTCCTTCTCGGTGCCGTCCGAGAGCTTGACCCAGCCCGGCGCGATCGAGCCGGCGTAGACGAAAACGGCGGCCAGGTCGAGGCGGGCCGCGGCCATGAGCATGCCGGGCAGCGACTTGTCGCAGCCGGCGAGCATGACGGTCCCGTCGAGACGCTCGGCCATCATCACGGTCTCGACGGAGTCGGCGATGACCTCGCGGGACACGAGCGAGAAGTGCATGCCCTCGTGGCCCATCGAGATGCCGTCCGAGACCGAGATGGTGCCGAACTGGAGCGGGTAGCCGCCGCCGGAGTGCACGCCCTCCTTCGCGGAGCGCGCGAGACGCTCGAGCGAGAGGTTGCAGGGGGTGATCTCGTTCCAGGAGGACGCGATGCCGATCTGGGGCTTCTCCCAGTCGTCATCGCCCATCCCGACCGCCCGCAGCATCCCGCGCGACGTCGTGGCCTCGATGCCGTCCGTGACGGTGCGCGAGCGAGGCTTCCAATCGATTTCCGGCATGCGACGAGGCTACCGCCTCGCGCTCCGTCCCCCTGGACATCCGGTCGGGCCGGGGAGGTCCGGGTTACGTCGAGCGCAGGTCGGCGAGCAGGCGCAGGGCGTGAGCTATCTGCTCGGGGCCGCGGACCCGGTAGGCGGCGGCGGTGGTGCCCTCGCCGCTCTTGATACCGACGTCGCCGGGGCCGAGGACGGCGAAGGCGTCCTCGTCCGTCACGTCGTCGCCGGCGTAGAGCACGGCGGTCGCGCCGGTGTAGCGGCGCAGGTGCTGCACGGCCTCGCCCTTGGTGGTGGAGCGGACCGAGAACTCCAGGACGTTCTTGCCCTCGCGCACCGTGACTCCCCGCACCTCGGCGCGCGCCTCGGAGAGGGCGACGACGTGGGCGACGCGGCTGTGGCGCTCGGTCGCGAGGCGGGTGTGCAGGGCGAAACCGGCGGGCTTGTCCTCGATCCAGACGTTGTCGATCCCGCGGGCAATGCCCTTCAGCACGTCCTCGAGCACGCCGACCTTCTCGCGCTCGTCGTCGTCGAGGCGGACCGCGTCCTCCTCCGGGTCCAGGCGGATCTCGATGCCGTGCGAGCCCACTAGCAGCGCCTCGTCCGGCAGCTGCGAGACCTCCTCCAGACTCCCGAGCGCCCGGCCCGAGACCAGGGCGACCCGGGTGGCGGGCAGGGCGAGCAGCCGCAACACGGCCTCGCGCGCCTCCGGGAGAGCCCGGGCCCGGGCGGGGTCGTCGACCTCGGGCGCGAGGGTGCCGTCGAAGTCGAGGGCGACCAGGAGCCGCTCGGTCGCTGCGAGCCCGCGCAACGCGGCGGAGAGCCGCTCGGGCACTCCCTCGCTCACCGTGCACCGCCGTCGAGCTCGCGGTCGTCGGCCGCCTCACGCTCGAGCTCGGACGCCTCGCCGTGCGCCGCGTCGTCGCGATGCTCCGCCTCCTGACCGTGTGGGGCCTCCGGGCCGCGAGCGGCGGGCCGCACGGCGAGCTGCTGACCGGCGGCGTGCTCGGCAAGCGCCGCGAGGAACGACTCCGACCACCGCGTCACGTCGTTCTCGAGCACGCGCCGCCGGAGCGCCCGCATGCGCCGCATGCGCTCGACGCGCGGCATCCGCGCCGACGCCTCCATCGCATCCTTGAGGCCCGAGATGTCGTGCGGGTTCACCTGCACGGCCTGCTTGAGCTCGTCCGCCGCTCCGGCGAACTCGCTCAGCACCAGGACACCGTCGTTGTCGAAGCGGGAGGCGACGTACTCCTTCGCGACGAGATTCATCCCGTCGCGCAGGGCCGTGACGAGCATCACGTCGGCGGCCAAGTAGAGCGCCACCATCTCCTCGCGCGGGTAACCGTGGTGCAGGTAGCTGATTGCGGGATGCCCGAGCGTGCTGTAGTCGCCGTTGATCCTGCCGACCTGCAACTCGATGTCATCGCGCAGCTGGCGGTAGGTGTCCACGCGCTCGCGGCTCGGGCTCGCGACCTGCACCAGCACCGCGTCCTCGGAGGTGAGGCGGCCGTCGGCGAGCAGCTCGCCGAACGCCTTCAGGCGGTGGCCGATCCCCTTGGTGTAGTCGAGGCGATCGACGCCGAGCATGATCGTCGCGGGGTTCCCCAGCTCGGCGCGGATCTCGGCGGCCCGCGCCTGGATCCCGGGGGTCCGCGCCATCGCCTCGAAGGAGGCCGAGTCGATCGAGATCGGGAAGTGCCGGGCAACGACCGGGCGCACGCTCGCCCCGCGCCGGGAGCGGTTCACTCGGCGGGTACCGCCGACGGCGTCCTCCTCGACCGGGACCTCGACGACCGTGCTGCGGGTGTCGTAGCCGAGCAGGCGCCGGACCGCGCGCAGGAAGCTGCCCGCGTCGCCCTGGCGCTGGAAGCCGATCACGTCAGCGCCGAGCAGGCCCTCGACGATCTGCCGGCGCCACGGAAGCTGCGCGAAGATCCCGTAGGGCGGGAACGGGATGTGGTTGAAGAAGCCGATCGTGATGTCGGGGCGCAGCTCCCGGAGCATCTTCGGGACGAGCTGGAGTTGGTAGTCCTGCACCCAGACGACTCCGTTGTGCTCCGTCACGGCCGCGGCTGCCTCGGCGAAGCGCTGGTTGACCCGAACGTAGGCGTCCCACCACTCACGGTGATAGGTGGGCGGCGCGATCACGTCGTGGTAGAGCGGCCACAGCGTGTCGTTGGAGAAGCCCTCGTAGTAGTCCTCGAGCTCCTGAGCGCTGAGGGCGACGGGCACGATCTGCACGCCGTTGTCGACGAACGGAGCGACCTCCTCGTCGGCGACACCGGGCCAGCCGACCCATGCGCCCTCGTTCGCTCGCATCACCGGTTCGAGCGCCGTGACGAGCCCGCCGGGCGAGGTCTTCCAGGAGGCGGTGCCGTCCTCGGCCACGACGCGGTCCACCGGGAGGCGGTTCGAGACGACCACGAACGAGTTGCGCTCGGTCCCTCCCGAGGCCTCGGCATCGATCCCGTCAGCGGAGGAGGAAGAGGAAGCGGAGTGCGGAGGAATGGTGGTCCCAATCGTCGGTCGAGCCGTCGTCGTGCCCGTCGAGGCTACCAGCCCGCCCCCGACGGGGGCCGGAATCAGCCCTGCACGAGGGCGAGCGCGAGCGTCGCTCCGCCGACCGTCGGGACGACCGCGACCAGGCCCAGCAGCGCGTACTGGCGCCACGAGATGTGCACGCCCAGCGCGGTCAGCCGCTGATGCCAGAGCAGGGTCGCGAGCGAGGCCCACGGTGTGATCAGCGGTCCGGCGTTCACGCCGATCAGCAGGGCGACCAGCCGCAGCGGATCCGCGGCGACCGGCTCGAGGGCAAGGTACGCGGGCAGGTTGTCGACCAGGTTCGAAGCGACCGCTCCTGAGCCGGCCAGGCGCAGCAGGTCGAGCGTCCCGCTCCCCTCGCCCGCGACCACGGCGAGCGCCGCGCCCAACCCGAGCTGGTGCGCCGCCTCCATCGCCACGAAGAGGCCCGCCGCGAAGACGACGAGCTGCCAGGGTAGGAGCGAAGCCTTCAGCGCAGAGGGTCGACGCATCGCGAAGAGCACGATCAGCGCCAGCGCGGCGACGGTCGCCGGGATCCACACCTCCAGACCCGAGACGAGCGCGGGCAGGAGCAGAGCCACCACGGTCCCTGCGCCGACGAGCAGCACCCGGTCCGCGACCGGCGTCCGCTCCCCCGGCGTGTAGCGCCCGGCGAGTTCGCGCCGGTAGCGCACCGCGAGGATCAGCACGGGCACAGCGGCCGCGACGAGCGCGGGCACAGCGGTCAGCGCGGCGAAGGCGAAGGGGCCCTCGACCCCCAGGCGCCGCTGGGCGAGCAGGTTGGTGAGGTTCGATACGGGCAGGAGGAGAGAGGCGCAGTTCGCCAGCCAGACCGTGGCCATCGCGAACGGCAGCGGTGAGACCCGCACGTGCGCCGCGAGCAGCACCACGACCGGAGTCAGGAGCACCGCGGTCGTGTCGAGCGAGAGGAAGACCGTGCTCACCAGTGCCATCGCTACGACCAGCAGCCACAGCACCGCGGTGCGCCCGCGCCCCCATACGGCAGAGCGCTCGGCGACCACCGTGAACACCCCCGCCTCGGAGGCGAGTTCGGCGACCACCGTCACCGCGACAACGAAGCCCAGGATCGGCGCCGTCCGCTCGACCAGCTCTCCCAGCGCGTCCATCGGGAGGACCCCGGCGATAACGGCCGCCGCTCCGACGACGAGCAGTACTGCTCCGATCACAGCCGTGCGCATGTCGTTCCCGTTCTCTTCGGCGAGCCCCGGCACGAGGACTCAGGTCCCGGCGGCGGTCCACCGTAGCGGGAGAACCCCTCCGTACTGTCAAGCGTTCCTCTGAGAGGTTCCGCACCCGCTAGCGTCGGAGTGGAACACGGGAGGCACACGCATGCGCAAATTCATCTTCAACTCCAGCGTCATCAGCGCGATCGTCGGCGGGTGGTCGATCCTGCAGACCACGCGCAAGGGGCCGCGGGACTGGCGTCTGGCCCTGCAGTGGGTCAGCTGGGTCATCTCGGTCACCGTCGCCCTCGGCTCCGTCTCCTACGACTCGAAGGAGATCGTCAAGGAGGAGCGCGGCAAGAAGCGCGACCGCTAGGCCCCCTCCTGGCACGTCGCCTCCCCGCGGGGCGGCGTGTCAGCCGCTCGTCAAGCGTGCTCACGGCGACACTGGTCGCAGTCGCTGCTTGCACGGGAAACGGGGTTCGTCATGAGGTTTCGTCTGAGGCGCCGCCAGCCGGCCCCCGAGGTCGTCGCGGTGGCCCCCGTACTCAGTCAGGACGAGCTCTTCGCCGTGGTGCACGAGCGCCTCGCCGCGTTCGTCGGCTCCGAGGGCTCCTGGGTCGTCACGCGTCGCAGCCACGACGACCGCGACCCGATTTTCCACGGCATGCTCGCGCGATCGCTCGCCCACGAGCTCTCTGCCGCGATCCAGGAGGAGCAGCTGCGCGCCGGCGCCGAGCGGACCTCATCCCCGCTCACTGCGGCGATCCCGGCGATGCGCGCCGCCACACCGCCGGTCGAGCCGGCCGCGCTCACCTGGGATCCGCAGCCGATCGCCGTCTGGGCCGAGCCGTCCGCCGCCGACCTCGCGGCCGACACCCCCGTCGCGACCCGCCCCTGACCCTTTTCCCGCGATCGAGGGGTCGGCAGTGTCCGCCGACCCGCGATCCCGTGTCACACCGTCGGCCACCCCTCGGGCCCGTCGCTGCCGGCCGGGTACTCGTCGAGCGGCACCGCGTCGGCGTGCCAGGCGTCGATCGCCGGCTGCACGATCCGCCAGCACTCCTCCGCCGCGTCGCCGCGCACCGAGAGCGACGGATCGTCGTCGAGAATCCCCGAGATGACCTCGCCGTACGCCAGCAGCTCGCCCGCGCCGAAGACGGCCTCCAGCGAGGCGCGCTCGAGGGTGTACGGATCTCCGGGGCCATTGATGCTGAGTTCGAGCGCCATCTTGTCGGGCGCGAGGAACAACCGCAGCACCGACGGCTCCTCCGCGCCGTGGAAGCCGCGGGGCAGATGCGGCACCGGCTTGAAGCGGATGACCACCTCGCGTCGCCGCTCCCCGAGCGCCTTCCCGGAGCGGAGCGTGAACGGCACGCCCGCCCAGCGCCAGGTGTCGATCTCGACGACGAGCTCGGCCAGCGTCTCGGTCGTGCGCGCCGGATCGACACCCTTCTCGTCCGCGTAGGACGGCAGCTCCCGCCCATCGATCGTCCCCGCCGTGTACCGGGCGCGACGCGAGCTCGATGCGGCGTCATCGCCGTGCAGGCGTGTGGCGCGCAGGACGATCGACTTCGCATCGCGCAGGTCGGCCGCGTCGAGCGTCGACGGCGGCTCCATCGCGATCACCGCGAGCACCTGCAGCAGATGACTCTGGATCATGTCGGTCAGCGCGCCCGCTGTGTCGTAGTAGCTCGCCCGTCCCTCCAGGGCCAGCTGCTCGTCGTAGACGATCTCGACGCTCGCGATGTGCTCGGCCGACCACAGCGGCTCCAGGATCCGGTTCGCGAAGCGTAGTCCGAGCACGTTCATCACCGTCGCGCGGCCGAGGAAGTGGTCGACGCGGTGGATGCGGTCCTCGGGGACGAGCGCGGCGAGGCGCTCGTTCAGTGCGTGGGCGCTGGGCTGGTCGGTGCCGAACGGCTTCTCGAGCGCCAGCACGGTGCCCTCGGGCAGGTCGTGGGCGGCGAGCGCCTCACAGGCCTTCGCCGCGATTGCCGGCGGCAGCGCGAAGTAGACCGCGACGGGCCCCTCGCAGCTCGCGAGCAGCGCGGCGAGCGCCTCCGGATCCGTCACGTCGACCTGCTGGTAGCGCGTGCCGGAGCGAAGCGCGTCCACCCCCGCACCGGTCGCCTCGACGGTGGCGAAGGAGCTGGTCAGCACCTCGCGCCAGTGCTCCTGGGTCCAGTCCTCGCGCCCGGCACCGACGAGATGCACGCGCCGGTCGCTCTCGCGGGCCAGAAGCTGGCCGACGGCGGGCAGGAGCAGCCGCGAGGACAGGTCTCCCGTCGCTCCGAGGATGAGCAGGGTCGAGACAGTCTGTACCATGCGGCTCACCCTACGGCGGCGCCGAAGAGCTCCGCTCCGCCTTGACTGGGAGAGGACAGGGGAACCTGAGAGGATCACCGCATGGTCTCCCCCATTGAGGACTACGCCGTCCTCTCCGACTGCCGCACGGCCGCTCTCGTCTCCTGCGACGGGGGGATCGACTGGCTGTGTCTGCCCCGCTTCGACTCCGCCTCCGTCTTCGGCGCCCTCCTCGGTGGTGACGACCAGGGTCGCTGGTCGCTGCGGCCCGTGGACGGCCGGGCGACGAGCGAGCGCCACTACCTCGGCGACACTCTGGCGCTGGTCACCCGCTGGACGACTCCGACCGGGGTGGTCGAGGTGGTCGACGTGATGCCGCTGCGCGACGAGCGCGCCGAACTGGTGCGCCGGGTACGCGGAGTCTCGGGAACGGTCCGGATGCGGCAGGAGCTGCGGATCCGCTTCGACTATGCCCGCACCATGCCGTGGATGCGGCAGGAGGGGACCGACGAGGACCCGCTGCTCGTCGCCGTCGCCGGCCCCGACGCGGTCGTCGTGCGCGGGGTCCGCCTGAAGGCCGTCGATCACGCCCACAGTGCCGAGTTCGAGGTCGCATCCGACGCGGTCATCGACCTCTCGATGGCCTGGTTCCCCTCGCACCAGCGCGCGCCGAAGCGCCTCGACGTGGACCGCGCGCTCGAGCGGACTCTGGCCTGGTGGTCCGAATGGGCGTCGGCGATCAGCTACGACGGCCCGCACCGCGACGCCGTCGTCCGCTCGCTGCTGACCCTCCGGGCTCTTACCGACGATGAGACCGGCGGTATCGTCGCCGCCGCGACCACCTCGCTCCCCGAGCAGTTCGGCGGCGGCCGCAACTGGGATTACCGCTACGTCTGGCTCCGCGACGCCTCGCTCACCCTGCAGGCGCTGCTCGCGCACGGGTTCGAGCGGGAGGCGCAGAAGTGGCGGGCCTGGCTGCTGCGGGCGGTGGCCGGCTCACCGGAGGACGTGCAGATCATGTACGGCCTCGCGGGTGAACGAAACCTGCCCGAGCGCGAGATGCCGAGCCTGCCCGGCTACGACGGCGCGTCCCCGGTGCGGATCGGCAACGCCGCCGTCGACCAGTACCAGGCCGACGTGATCGGCGAAGTGATGGTCGCTCTGCACGAGGCGCGCATGGCCGGAGTGGACGAGACCGAATTCTCCTGGCCGCTCCAGCGCGCCCTGCTGGGCTTCGTCGAGACCAACTGGCAGCGTCCGGACAACGGCATCTGGGAGATCCGGGGCGAGCCGCGGCACTTCACGCACTCGCGGGTGATGATCTGGGCGGCGCTGGACCGCGGCGTCCGTGCCGTGCGCGAGAGCGGCCTGCCGGGCCCAGTCGAAACCTGGGAGCGCCTGCGCGAGGAGGTGCGCGCCGAGATCGAGGCGCAGGGCTACGACGCCGAACGCGGCCACTTCGTGCAGTCCTACGGCTCTCCGGAGGTCGACGCGTCACTCCTGGTCCTGCCGATGGTTGGCTTCGTCGCGGCCGACGACCCGCGGATGCTGGGCACCGTCGCCGAGCTGGAGCGCGCGCTCCTGCAGGACGGCCTGCTGCACCGCTACCGCACCGAGTCCTCGGTCGACGGCCTCGCCGGCGGTGAGCACCCGTTCCTCGCCTGCTCCTTCTGGCTGGTGCGGCAGTACGCCGACTCCGGCCGGATCGACGACGCGCGGACGCTGATGGACCGCCTGGTCGGACTCTGCAACGACGTCGGCCTGCTCGCGGAGGAGTACGACGTCGAGGGCCGCCGGCACGCGGGCAACACTCCGCAGGCCCTCTCGCACCTCGCCCTCGTGCAGGCGGCGGATGCGATCGCGGCAGCGGGATGAGGCGTCGGCGGGTCGTGCATCGGCCATGAGGAGGCGGACGCCCACCTCGCGGACGCTCTCCTGAACTTCAGCCGCGAGCTCGGCTGAAAAGAACGGCCCCGCTTGACCTCGAGCGCACTCGACGTCGTAGGTTGACGCCATGTCCACCGCCACCGCCGCCCCGGCCGAGCCGGAGGCGCTGTCGATCTCGCAGGTCGCCGCCGTCACTGGTCTCACCGTGCACACCCTGCGCTACTACGAGCGCGCCGGCCTGATGCTCGACCCGGTCGAGCGCGCCGCGTCGCAGCACCGCCGCTACCGGCCGGCCGACGTCGGCTGGGTCGACTTCCTCACCAAGCTCCGCTCGACCGGCATGCCGATCGCGCGGATCCGGGAGTACGCCCGGCTCCTCCGGGTCGGGCCCGACACGGAGCCGGAGCGCCTCGCGCTGCTCCGGAGGCACCGCGAGGAGGTCGAGGCGCAGCTCGCCCGGACACACACCAGCCTCGCCGCGATCGACATCAAGATCGCGGCGTATCAGGAGAGGACCACCACCTAGATGAAGACGATCACCCTCGGATCCGACGTCGCCGCCCTCGAGGTCTCGCGCCTCGGCCTCGGCGCGATGGGCATGTCGGCGTTCTACACCGGCGCCGGCACCGACGACGCGGAGTCGATCCGTACCGTGCACCGCGCCCTCGAGCTCGGCGTCACGTTCCTGGACACCGCCGAGATCTACGGCCCGTATACGAATGAGGAGCTGCTGGGCCGAGCGCTAGCCGGCCGCCGCGACCAGGTCGTGCTGGCGAGCAAGTTCGGCATGATCCAGCACCGCGGCGACGGGAGCCGCGGGCTCGATGGCTCCCCCGAGAACCTGCGGCTCGCCGTCGAGGGCTCGCTGCAGCGCCTCGGCACCGACCGCATCGACCTCTACTACCAGCACCGCATGGACCCCGGCGTCCCCGTCGAGGAGACCGCCGGAGCCTTCGCCGAGCTGATCCAGGAGGGCAAGCTGCGCGGCTACGGCCTCTCGGAGGCGGCGCCCGCGACCATCCGCCGCGCGCACGCCGTGCACCCGGTCACTGCGGTGCAGTCCGAGTACTCGCTCTGGACCCGCGACCCCGAGGCGGAGGTGCTGCCGGTGCTCCGCGAACTCGGCATCGGCTTCGTGCCGTACTCGCCGCTGGGCCGCGGCTTCCTCACCGGCAGCATCCGCTCGGTCGACGAACTGGGCAGCGACGACTTCCGCCGCGACAATCCGCGCTTCGCCGACGAAGCACTGGAGGCGAACCTCCGGATCGTCGAGGCCGTCGACCGCGTGGCGGCCGAGGCGGACGCGACTCCCGCCCTGGTGGCGCTCGCCTGGTTGCTCGCGCAGGGTGAGGACATCGCTCCGATCCCCGGCACCAAACGGGTCTCGCGCATCGAGGAGAACGCCGCCGCCGACGCCCTTGTGCTCACTCCGCAGCAGCTGGACACCCTCGACTCGCTCGAGGCCCCCGTCGGCGATCGGTACGCCGACATGAGCTCCGTCAACCGCTGAGCTCCCCTCCCGCGAGATGCCACCTATGACGCGCGCCCCCGGCGTGTCGTTCTCATAGGTGGCATCTCGCGGGAGTTAGTCGCGCTTCGGAGTGTCGCGCAGGTCGATCAGACCGGTGAAGAGCGCGGCCCGCTCGTTCGAGCGCTCGTCGCCCGAGAACAGATTGTCGGGAGCCGAGGAGGAGTGTCGGCGCGGGGTCGCGGTCGGCGCGGGCTCCCGCTCCATCTCGACGCGCTGGCGTGGCAGGGCGACCGGGTCACTCTCGTGCAGCCACGAAACGAGCCGCTCCCGCACATAGCAGCGCAGGTCGAAGAGCGTGGGCGCGTCCTTCGCGGTGACCAGCACCCGGATGCGCACGAAGCCGCCCGTCGCATCGGTGACCTGCAGGACGCTGGTGCGCCCGTCCCACAGCTCGGTCTCCGCCAGCAGGCGGTGCAGCTCGTCGCGCATCTGCTCGGGGCTCACCCGCCAATCGAGGTCGAGCTCGACCGCACCGAGCAACTCGGAACCGGTGCGGGTCCAGTTCTGGAACGGCTGGGTCGTGAAGTAGTTCGTGGGCAGCACCAGCCGGCGGTCGTCCCAGAGGTGGACGACGACGTAGGTCAGCGTGATCTCCTCGATCCGACCCCATTCGTTCTCGACGATCACCACGTCGTCCAGCCGGATCGCATCACTGAAGGCGAGTTGCATCCCGGCGAAGATGTTGGTGAGGCTCGACTGGGCCGCGAGGCCCGCCACGATCGACAGCACGCCCGCCGACGCCAGCAGGCTTGCGCCGGCGGTCCGCGCCTCCGGGAAGGTCAGCAGCGAGGCTCCGATCGCGATGACGACGACGGCCGCCACAGCGACCCTCCGGATGATCGTCATCTGCGTGCGGAGGCGACGGGCGCGCCGGTTGTCGGCCGTATCGGTCCGATAGCGCTCGGCACCCAGATCCTCGAGGAACACGAACAGCGCCCCGATCACCCACGCTGCCGCCCCGATGGTCGCGATCTGGAACGTTCGTTCAATGAGCCCCGGCCAGACGTCGCCTGAGACCGTCGCGGCCAGGGCCGTCCAGACGGCAATCGTCACCAGGAGGACCCGCAGGGGGACCCGTATTCGGCGGATGAGCAGGCGCGCCCAGGTCTTGCGTCTGCCGATCGAGCGGAGGACGAGAGCGGCGAGGGCGGTCGCTACGACGGCAATCACGATCGCGATCACCACGGCGAACGCGATCGAACCGATCTCGGGGAGGACGTCTTCAGGCACAGGTGTCCTTTCGTTGGCGGGAGACAAGCGCGCACCATCGAGCGGATCGAACACATAAGCCTTCCACGAATCCGGAAGCCCGTCCGGTTCCCCTCCCCAATGCTGCGCCAACGTCCAGACCCGGAACCTGGCCCCGTGAGATGCCTCTTGGGTGCAGCTTTGTCGGCGTCTCGCTTACCCCACTGGTACCTCGCGGCGGTCGTCGTCGCGCGCCGGACGAGGCGCCTGTCGTCGCGCGCCTGCTAGCGTCCCAGCATCGAACGCGAGGGCGAATCATGTTAACGTCATCCACGATTGCCGCGCTGATCGCGGCCACCGCCGTCCTCACGGGCCGTTCCGGAGCAGGAGGCCAGACTCCGGCGGAGACTCCCTCCCCCTCGTTCTCGTTCCCGGCCGCACCAACGGCCACGGATTCGGCGAGCCAGCGCTTCGCGGGAACGGACGGGGCGGGCCTCCACGACCCGGCCACACTCGAGGGAGTCGCCGCCGCGCTCGCGGGTACCAGCGCCCTCACCTTCGACGCCGGCGCCGCCCTCTCCTCCGAGAACACGCCGAACTGGGACACCGACACGGCAGCACTCTCATCGGCCGGCCTCCAGGCGGACACCTCGAGTACGAATCCCGCGAAGGGCTACCGGACTTTCCGCAACGACGCGGGAAGGACGATCATGATCATCCAGCAGCGCGTGAAGGACAACGATCCGCGGGTCAGTGATGAGGCCGCGAGCCAGCATGTGATCGATATCTCGGGTCCTCAGGGGGAGGTGCAGCACGTCTCCCTGGCCGTGAAGGGCGGCGGAACGATCGACGCTCTGCGCGCCGCGCTGTCCCCCGCGGAGACGACGCGCTCGATCTCGCGGTCCGGTCGACCACCGTCGGATTCCACGGCGTGCTGCCCCTCGTGGGTGGCCCCACCCCCGCCCCGAGCGACCACTGACCGAGCACCACCGTCCGAGCACCACACCAAGGGAGAGCCATGACCATCCGACCCCTGTCCCGCACACTTGTGGTCGTGGCCACCGTCCTCGCCCTCGCGAGCTGCGCGAGCCCGGGGACCGCCAGCCCGGGAGACGAGACCGCCGCGGAGACTGCCGTCACGCCGTCGTTCTCCTTCCCTGCCGCGCCAGCAGCACCCGACCCGAGCGCTTCCTCAGCCACCGACGGAGCCGCCGACACCTCAACCGGCACTAACCCCACCACTTTCACCGATGGAGCCGCAGTGCATGCCACAGGCGAACCGTTCTGGACCATGAAGATGTCAATCCTGAGCGAGCACGGCTTCGAACTCGACGCCCGGGATGGCTTGCGAAGCAGTTCTTTGCGTTGCGTTTCGGCACTCACGCCGTACTCATCGCAGCCGTGAAACACGTGTTCACCGACCCGTGGCCGATGACGGCCTGGCCGAAAGACCACTTCATCGAAGTTCGCAATCCAGGCACATCGGCACCGAAATTCAGTCCCTCGGCCACAATCCTCGCCAGCGAACTCAACGACGTCGCCGAAGGCTTCGCAGATGCCGTCACTGCAGCAATGAGCTGGACGGAACGCTGAATCGGGATTCAGGCAGGAATCGGGGAACAGGCAGGAATCGGGGAACAAGGAGGCTTATGCAAAATACGATTGATCGAGATGGATTTGCGCGTGTCGGTCACGAATAACACCGGCTAATCCGCTTTGATTGAAGAGCAGCCTCTAACAGAAACTCTTCGCAAAGGAACCAGCCGGTGCGCACACAGTCTACTACGGGAATGACGGCCGAGCACTACGCGATCCTCGCCGAACGGATCGAGAACGAGTTCATGTGGCGTCGGCGGCGAGGACGTCCGCGCAGACTTTCCCTCGAGGGAGCATTGCGGGTCACTCTTCTCTATTATCGCCAGAATGTGACCGAGCAGTTGATCGCTGATGTGGTCGGTGTCAGTCAGTCGACCGTGTCGCGAACGATCGCGTCGGTTGAGGCGATGCTCAATGTCGTGATAGACGACGAGCAACCGGACGTCGAGGCCGCGCTCCGCGGGACAACGGCCGTCATCGACGGCACGCTCCTGCCGTGCTGGTCCTGGTCGGACGCGCCAGAGCTGTACTCCGGGAAACACATGACCACGGGGCACAACTGCCAGGTCCTCGCCGATCTCTCCGGTCGGTTGATCCACATTTCGGATCCGATCGCGGGCAAGCATCACGATGCCCACGCGTTTCGAGAAACCGGGTTGGCCGACACCGTTAACCTCTCGAACACGCTGGCCGACAAAGGCTATCAAGGCACCGGAATGGTCACACCAATAAAGAAGAGGCCAAGCGAAGAACATCTGCCAAATTACGCCAAACACCACAATCGCTTCGTGAACACCCACCGCTACGTGATCGAGAGAACAATTGCTAGCATCAAGACCTGGCGGATATTCCACACCGACTACCGGCGGCCACTGCGCACCTTCCGAGATGCCTTCAACGCCGTCCGCGGACTCATCTTTTTCACTCGGCAAAAAACCAATTTTGCATAAGCCTCAAGCATGAAGCGAGAGCAATCGCCCGGGCGAGATCGTTCGTCAACGTACGCTGCCGCGGCCGTATCAACGATGCTCTTTTCCACTTTCCTGCAGCTCGATGCGATTCGTGGATGGCGACCATGCGGAGGGATGCATGTCGGAGCAATTCTAGGCGAGTCAGCCGTCGCGGCTGCTCTGACGCTCATTTCCTGTTTTCTATGGCTGTGGGTCACGCGACGAGCCGAAAAGTCGTACGAAAATGTTCGGGGAGCGACATCGGCGGCGCTAGTCATTGCCGCCTTCTTGGTCGGATCCGCCTTCTTTCTCGGTGTAGTCCTGTTGTCCCCGGGAATCTCCGGCGAGTACGACACGTGCGGATTCGACCTGGGTACGGCCGTCGTTCGGGCAGTTCCCGTACTCGCGCCCCTGATCGCATTAGCCGTTGCAGTGACGACGACGCCCCGACGAAGGCGGGTGACACTACGAGGTGCTGCATGGTTCGGAGCGATCGTTCTCGGGGCGTGGGTTGGATTCGGGACTGCCGTGCTCGTGACCGTCTCAGCCTCGTGCTGCGGTAGTCGCGCCGGCTGCTGAAGAACGGCTCTTTGCGAGGCAGGGCGTATTCCGGACGGTCGCCGTTTTGGTGACGGAAGCGAACGGAGATCTTGCCACGCGAACGGGGGCCCTGCCGCATTCTGCGCCGGACGCCGTGCGGATGCTCAGGCACCTGTTAGCGTCTCAGCACCGAAGCCGAGGGAGAGTCATGTCCATCCGTTCCACCTCCGTTCCCGTGGTCGCCGTCGCCGTCGCTCTGGCGCTCGCGGGCTGCACCGCGGCGGGAGTCGACCCGTCGCCGTCCGCGTCGCCCACCCCCTCGGCAGCGCCCACGTCCGCAGCAGCCCAGTTCAGCAGTGATCCGGGCTCGGACCTGAACGACCCGGAGACGCTCAAGAAGATCGCCGGCGTGCTCGCCGGGGCGAGCGCCTTCACCTTCGAGGCGGGCGCAGCGTTCTCCCCCGACAACACCGCCTACTGGAATCTGGACCAGGCCGCGCTCACGGCGGCCGGATTCCGGGCGGTCGACTCGGGTACCGACCCGTCCACCGGACACTGGCTCTTCCGCGACGACGCGGGAACGACGCTCCTGGTCGTTCAGCAGCGCGTCCGGGACAACGACCCTGCGGTGAGCGACGAAGACGCGACCCGGCACGCCATCGAGACGTCCCGACCTCTGGGCGACATCCAGCCGGCGTCACTGACCTTCGACGGCGGCGGCACCGTCGACGCGCTGCGCGCCGACATCGCCTCGGACGACGACCTCGCCTGGACCACCGTCGCGCGAACCTTCACGCAGACGGGAATTGCGCTGAGCCTGATCGCCGCCGCCGAGGACCAGGCCGAAGCCTCCGCCGCGCTCGACGTCGGAATCCGATCGACGACCGTCGACTTCCGAGGCGTTCTGCCGCTGGTCGGTGCGTCGTCCACCACGCCGCCCACCGAGTGACCGCGATGACGTCCCTCCGTTTCACCGCCGCCCCACTCGTCGCCGTCATCACCGCCCTGGCCCTCGCGGGCTGCTCCGCAACACAGGACGGAGGCAACGCCGTGCCCTCGCCCTCCTTCTCCTTCGCGACGTCTGCACCGAATGGAGTCGGATCCACCGAAACGTCTGCGCCGACGGACGACGAGATTGCGGCCGCCGCCGACGCTCTCACCGGTTCCGGCACGATGAGCTTCGCGGCGGGAGACGATCTCGCTGCCGAGGACGTACTCTTCTGGCACATCTCGACCTCGAGTCTCGCGGATCACGGTTTCACGTTCGACCCGGACCGGAGCGACATCGCCAACGGCTGCTGGGTGTTCCAGGCGGCCGACCACACCCGCATCACTGCGCGCCAGCTGCGGCTGACCGATACGGACCGGAGTGTCGGCGACGAGAAAGCGACACGCACGGCCCTGACGACCTCCGACGTGGTCGGGGAACTGCGGCCGGCGACGCTCCCCCGGCTCGATGGCGGCACGATCGAGGCTCTGACCGCCGACCTGGTCGCCGATCCGGACGGCTCCCCCTAGCGGATTGTCGCGCGCAACCTCGCGCGACCCGCCATCTCGCTCTCGATCCTCGTCGGAGCACCGAATCACTCCCGACTGGACGACGCCCTCGCCGCCGCCACGGAAGGCCTCCAGATCGATAGCGAACGGGCCGGCCAGTAACGACCCGCCCGACCCGCCCTGCGTCGACGAACGACGGCGAGAGGCCGGAGCACTGCTCCCACAAACGACGAAGCCCCGCACCTCACGAGGAGGTGCGGGGCTGATCGTGCACCCCCTCGGACTTGAACCGAGAACCCACTGATTAAGAGTCAGTTGCTCTGCCGATTGAGCTAGAGGTGCGTTCCGGTCAGCTGATCGTGCGAGCCGAACCGAGGGATCACACTACCAGCGAGTCCCCCCGTCCCGTCAAATCGAGAGCCTCGGGGCCCCTCGTGAGCGGCGGGCCACCGGTATCGTGGGCGTGTGACCCCGCAGAGCGCTGACCCGAGCTTCGACGACGACCTCCGCCTCGCCCTCCGCCTCGCGGACGCCGCGGATGCCATCTCGCGGGACCGGTTCGGCGCTCTCGACCTCGTCGTGGACACCAAACTCGACCGCACCCCCGTCACCGACGCCGACCGAGCCGTCGAGGAGGCGATTCGCTCGCTCCTCGCGGCCGAACGTCCGGCCGATGCGATCCTCGGCGAGGAGTTCGGTACCTCGGGCGAAGCCTCGCGGCAGTGGATCCTCGACCCCATCGACGGCACGGCCCACTTCCTGCGCGGCGTGCCGATCTGGGCGACCCTGATCGCGCTCGCGGTCGACGGCGTCCCCGTGGTCGGCGTGGTCTCCGCTCCCGCTCTCGGCACGCGCTGGTGGGCCGCAAAGGGCTCCGGGGCGTGGGCCGTCGAGCTGGGCGCCGACGTCGAGCCGCGCCCGCTCCACGTCTCGGGCATCGATTCCCTCTCCTCCGCGACCTTCAGCTACAACAGCATCCAGCAGTGGGACGGCGCGGGCCGGCTCCCGCAGCTGCTCGAACTCGCCGGAGCCGTCTGGCGGGATCGGGCCTATGGAGACGCGTGGCCCTACATGCTCGTCGCCGAGGGCCTCCTCGACGGTGCGGGCGAGTTCGACGTGAAGCCCTACGACCTCGCCGCCCTGGTGCCGATCGTGCAGGAGGCGGGTGGGCGCTTCAGCTCCGCCGACGGCGAGGACGGTCCGTGGCACGGCAGCGCCGTCGCGACCAACGGTCTGCTGCACGACGCGGTGCTCGCGATCGTGGCGCGGCGATGAGGAGTCGGACGGCGGCACTTGCCGGTGCGGCGCTCCTCCTGCTCCTGTCCGGCTGCTCCTCGGTCGTCGGCCCCGACGGTCCGGAGGCGGTCCGCGACGAGGGCGGGACGGTGACCGTGGCCGGTGTCACCGACGTGTTCTCCCTCCGACGCGGCGACTGCCTCGACGACCCCGGCGACAACCGGATCGCTGACGTCGACGTCGTCCCGTGCTCCGAGGAGCACGCGCTCGAGATCTTCCACTCGTTCGCGCAGCCGGGCGAGCGCTACACCGGCCGCACCACGCTGCTCGCGCAGGCCGATGCGAGCTGCGAGCCCGAGTTCGGTGCGGTGATCGGCATCGCCTACGGCGACTCCGCTCTGGAGTACCGCTCGATGGTCCCGTCCGAGGTCGGCTGGCGCCACGGCGACCGCAGTGTCGTCTGCGCCGTCTTCGACCCGGACGACGACTCCACCACCGGCAGCCTCTTCGGCTCCGCGCGCTCACCCGGCCTGCCTGGGTAGCCGTTCAGCAGATTGACAGGCGGCTTGCGCGAGTGCACTCTGAGGGACGACCGGTGGCGCAACGGGGCGCAGACACCGGCGGCTCAGGAGTCGACATGCAGGACCAGCACGACCAGGAACCCCTCGAGCGCTGTCGCACGGCCGAGCGGCGCTGGGGCCCCGCGGACAGCCTGTTGCCGCGCCTCGACCGGCAGCGCGCGCTACTCGCAGCGGCGGACGCCCTGGCCGACGGGAAGAGCCACGTGTGGTCGCGGCTCCTCCGCGACTACACCCGCACCTCCGACCGGGTCGTCTCGGTGCACGGGGACGCCGAGGCGGCGACCCTCGGCTGGCTGAAGCCGCGCGGAGTCGTCTCGCTGCTGGTCACGGAGCGCTGTGACGACGACACCGCCGCCGAGCACCTGGTGGCCGCACTCGCAGCGATGAACGCCGTGACTCTCACCGTGGACGACGCGCGTGCCACACGGCTGCGCCCACTGCTCGATGTGCTGCACCAGCACCTGCCCGATGCCTTCGCCGAGCTGGCGGTGGATCGCCGTGCGCCCTACCCGGCGGGGGCCGCCGTAGCCGTCCTCGCTCCGGGCACCTTCTACCGCGCCTGGGCACCCCCGCTGGCCCTCGCCCCCGTGCACGATGACGACGACCGCCTCGCGCTGCTCACGCTCTACGGCAGGGTCCGGCAGCTCGACGTGCGCCCTTCGTAGGCGGGACGGACCACAACTCCCAATGTGCGACGACGACCGATGGTGGAGATGGGGGGAATCGAACCCCCGTCCATCGCTGTGATTCTGCGCCTTCTACGGGTGTAGCCGATGAGAGCGTTCTGCTCGGCCCCGACCGTTACCACCGGCGCATCGGTCGACGGGCCCAGCCCGAGTTCGAGTCCCGCGTCGCCCTCAGGCGTAACGACGCAGCAAGTCCTCTTAATGACGCCAGGATCCGGGGCGAGGACGCACCCACGGGCTGACGGACTATCTACTCTGGCTTAGGCAGCGAGAGCGAAGTCGGTGCGCTTCTGTTCGGCACCTGTGTTTTCCAGAGATCGTTAACGAGATAACCCTGGATCCTCGACCCGCTTCTCGCAGTTTCGCAGGCAATGTCGAAACCGATCATCCCCGCGAGCACTCGGCGGCCGGAGGGCCACTGGAGTGGGTCGTTCGTCGCACACTGTGGAGTTACGAGTTCAGTCTACCTCAGCTCCGCGGGCGCTCACCCGGAGCCGGCGCAGATCGATCAGACCGAGTACCAGGGCGAGGGCGATCAGTCCGAGCGTGACGATGTAGCCGTTGCGGAAGGCGTCGTGGTACCGGTCCAGGCCCTCGGCCATCCCCTGCTCACTGGCCAGCGTCGCGAAGAAGACGGCCGAGGCGCAGGCGGTGCCGACCGCAGTGCCTACCCGCTGGCCGAGCTGGCCGACGGAGCCGGCGACGCCGCCCTGCGCTGGCGGGATCTCGGCGAGAGTGAGCGTCTGATTCGGCGACACCACGAAACCGCCGCCGGCTCCCGCGACCAGCATGGCGGCGCCCATGCCGTAGGCCGCGGTCTCGGCCGGTAGGAGCTCGGCGGCGAGCAGCACCAGCGTGAATCCGATGACCACCAGCACAATGCCCAGCACCACCAGTGCACGTCCGTAGCGCTGCACCAGCTTGCCGCCGTACCAGGCGGTCACCGCCGAGGTCAGCGCGAACGGGATACTCACCATGCCCGCGAACACTGGCTCGAGCCCGAGCCCCTGCTGCAGGAAGAGCGTCGTGAGGAGGAAGGTCGCCGGGATCGCGGCGAAGTAGGAGGTCGCGACCAGGATGCCGTTCCGATACGAGCTGGTCCGGAAGATCCGGAAGTCGATGACCGGCGTCCGCCCCGACGCCGCGTAGTGCGACTCCCAGCGCACGAAGACGGCAGCGGCCACCGCGGCGAGAACCAGCCAGAACCAGCGGAACGGCGAGTCGCTCGAGGAGCCGGTCGTGAGAAGGAACGGCAGCATGAACGCAAAGATCGCGACCGCGAGCAGGAGCAGCCCGATCGGATCCAGAGACCTGTCGCCTTCCGGCGCCGAGCGCTTCGTCGGGATGAGCTTCCACGCGAAGACGAGGGCCGCGATCCCCAGCGGGATGTTCATCCAGAAGAGCAGGCGCCAGCCGTCCTGCTCACCGCCGATCGCGATCAGGAGACCGCCGAGCGTCGGGCCGAAAGCGGTCGAGAGGCCGATAGTCGCGCCGAAGACCCCGAAGGCCCGGGCGCGCTCGGCCCCGGTGAACATCTGCTGCACCAGCCCGAGCACCTGCGGCATCTGGATGCCCGCGGCGACGCCCTGCAGAAAGCGCGCCACGACGAGCATCTCGATCGAGGGGGCGACCGCGCAGAGCAGGCTCGTGATGGTGAACGCGCTCAACCCGATCAGGAACAGGAGCCGCCGCGAGCGGATATCACCGAGCCGACCGGCCGGCACGAGGGCCAGGCCGAAGGCGAGCGCGTAGCCCGCGACGATCAGCTGCAGCTGGCTGGCGTCCGCGCCGAGCGAGCGCTCGATCGACGGCAGGCCGACGTTGACCTTCGAGAGGTCGAGGATCGTGATCGCCGCCACGCCGACGCTGACCGCGAAGGCGCGCCAGCGGGTCTTCTCGTCGGCTGCGCTCAGGGCGGCGGGGGCACTGATTTCGGGAGGACACACGAAATCCAGTGTCTCAAAGAGACAGGCGCAACGGAGAGGCTTGCGCCACACCCGTCGGACATCGTCCGGACGGCGCCCCTAGTCGCCGAGGCGGCGGCGGGTCGCCATCGCGCGATCCGCCTCGCGGCGGTCCTGGCGCTCGCGGAGCACCTGGCGCTTGTCGTAGTCCTTCTTGCCCTTGGCCACGGCCAGCTCGACCTTGGCCTTGCCGTCACTGAAGTAGAGCGAGAGCGGGATCAGCGTGTACCCGCCCTCCTTCACCTTGTTGTGGATCTTGAGGATCTGCGCCTTGTGCAGCAGCAACTTGCGCTTGCGGCGCGGCGGATGGTTCGTCCAGGTGCCCTGCGCCCACTCGTTGATGTGCACGGCGTCGAGCCAGGCCTCTCCCCCGTCGACGAACGCGTAGCCGTCGACGAGCGAGGCGCGGCCGGCCCGGAGAGACTTCACCTCGGTGCCGGTGAGCACGAGGCCTGCCTCGTAGGTGTCCTCGATGAGGTAGTCGTGCCGCGCCTTGCGGTTGGTTGCGACGACCTTCTGTCCCTGTTCTCTGGGCACGGCTGCTCCTCGGGTCGCGAGCGGATGAAGTGGGGCGGGCATCATCGGGGTGATGCACCGGTGGGCCGCCCCGAACGGGACAGCCCACCAGTATACGTCCCGAGGCGGATCAGACCCGCAGATACCGCGCGATCGCCACGTTCGCCGAGACGGCAGCCAGGATGATCCCGACCACGATCAGGATCGGCACGACGACGAGCGCATCGTCCAGACCCACGAACGAGGTGAGCGGGATCCGGTACGCGAGGAAGCCCTGCACGAAGAACTGCACGATCCCGACCACCGCGACCCCCGCGAGGACCGAACCGACCAGTGCGGCGAAGACCCCCTCGAGGATGAACGGGGTTTGGATGAATCGGTTCGAGGCCCCCACGAGCCGCATAATGCCCAGCTCCCGTCTCCGCGAGAACGCCGAGAGGCGGATCGTGGTGGCGATGAGCAGCACGGCCGCGACAAGCATCAGCACCGCGATGCCGATCGCGGTGTAGCTGGCCGCATTGAGGATCGAGAAGATCTGGTCGAGGTACCGCCGCTGATCGGTGACGCTCTCGACTCCGGAGACGCTGGAGAGGCTCTCGACGATCACCTCCGACTGGGTCGGGTCCTTCAGGTTCACCCAGAACGTCTGGTTGAGCAGGTCGGGAGTGACGTATTCCGCGACCGGATTGCCCGCGAACTGCTGCTGGAAGTTCGCGTAGGCCTGGTCGTGGTTCTCGAAGTAGGAACGGTCGATGTACGGGGCGAGTGTCGGTCCCTCGAGCTGGCTCTGCACCGAGTCGATCTGCTCCTGGGTGGCGTCGGAGCCGCTGCAGTTCGAGCCGCCCGAGGTAGCGGTGCACAGATAGACCGCGACCTGTGCCTTGTCGTACCAGAAGTTCTTCATCTGGCCGATCTGCATCTGCAGCAGGATCGCCGTGCCGACGAAGGTGAGGGAGATGAAGGTCACCAGGATCACCGAAACGACCATGGAAATGTTGCGACGGAGGCCGCTCGCGACCTCCGACCAGATCAGTGCGAATCTCACTTGACGGGTCCTACGTTCTGCTGGTCGTCGCCGGTCTCGTCGCCCTCGCCCGCGTGTGCGCGGAGGCCCAGGCGCGCGGCCAGTGACTCCTCGGGCAGGGCGCCGGTGTCGGCGGGGAGGAAGATCGGACCGGTCTGGCTCTGCAGCTCGACCACGCGGGCAGTGGTCGGGCTCTCCTGAGCGGGCTCCGGCTCGTGCTCGGGCTCTGCCGGGACGGCGGCTGAGCGGCGACCCTCGGGGACGCGGGGCTGCGCGGCGGTCTGCGAGAGGTAGGCCGGCTCCGGCGCCGCGACGGGCGCCTCCTGACGCAGGTCGAGCTCGGGGACCTCGGTAGGCGCGAGCTCGCTGTCGATGATCGCCGGGGGCGACGGGTGCTCGGGGACCGCGTGGTCGTCGGCCGCCACGACCACGACGCCGTCGTGGACGACCGTGATGCTCTCGGTCTGACCGTAGCCACCCTTGCTCTCGTCGCGGACGATGCTGCCGGCCGAGAGCTCGATCACGCGGCGCTTCATCTGATCGACGATGCCGGCCTCGTGGGTGGCCATGATCACGGTGGTGCCGCCGGCGTTGATCCGCTCGAGGAGCGCCATGATGCCGGCGCTCGTGGTGGGGTCGAGGTTTCCGGTGGGCTCATCGGCCAGGAGGACCGCCGGCTTGTTGACGACGGCGCGGGCGATCGCCACGCGCTGCTGCTCACCGCCGGAGAGCTCGTGCGGCAGACGCGACGCCTTGCCGGCGAGGCCGACCATTTTGAGCGTGTCGGGGACGGCCTCCTGGATGTAGCCCTTGGACTTGCCGATCACCTGGAGGCTGAACGCGACATTGTCGAAGACGGACTTGTTGGGCAGAAGCCGGAAGTCCTGGAACACCACGCCCATGTTGCGGCGGAAGTAGGGCACCTTGCGGCTCGAAATCTTGCCGAGGTTCTGCCCGAGCACGTGGATCGACCCGGTGGAGGGGCGCTCCTCCTTGAGGATCAGGCGGAGGCAGCTGGACTTGCCGGAGCCGGAGGCGCCGACGAGGAAGACGAACTCGCCCCGGAGGATCTCGAGATCGATGGCGTTGAGGGCGGGTCTCGTGCCGCCCCGATACTGCTTGGAGACGTTGTCGAAGCGAATCATGTCGGTACGAGGGTAAGCGACGATCCCGAAGAGTCCGCCGAGAGCGCGTGCGGCGCGTCGATGCAGACGCGCACGTGGCGCGCTACGCCGATTTGCGCCAGCGAATCCCCGCGGCGATGAAGCCGTCGAGGTCCCCGTCGAACACGTGCGAGGGGTTGCCGACTTCGTGGTCAGTGCGCAGATCCTTGACCATCTGGTAGGGAGCGAGCACGTAGCTGCGCATCTGGTCGCCCCAGCTCGCGGTGATGGTGCCGGCCAGCTCCTTCTTGGTGGCCGCCTCCTGCTCCTTCTGCAACAGCAGCAACCGCGACTGGAGCACGCGCATCGCCGCCGCGCGGTTCTGGATCTGGCTCTTCTCGTTCTGCATCGACACCACGGTGCCGGTGGGTAGGTGGGTGAGGCGCACGGCGGAGTCGGTGGTGTTCACCGACTGGCCGCCAGGGCCGGAGGAGCGGAAGACGTCGACGCGAATGTCGTTGTCCGGGATCTCGATCGCCTCGGTCTCCTCCATGAGCGGGATGACCTCGACGGCAGCGAAGGAAGTCTGGCGCTTGCCTGCGGCACCGAAGGGGCTCATCCGCACCAGGCGGTGGGTGCCGGCCTCGACCGAGAGCGTGCCGAAGGCGTACGGCGCGTCGATCTGGAAGGTGGCCGACTTGATGCCCGCCTCCTCCGCATAGCTGGCGTCCATCACGGTCGCGGCGTACTTGTGCTTCTCGGCCCAGCGCAGATACATCCGCATGAGCATCTCGGCGAAGTCGGAGGCGTCCACGCCGCCCGCTCCCGCGCGGATGGTGACGACGGCCGGGCGGTCGTCGTACTCGCCGTCGAGCAGGGTCTGCACCTCGAGCTCGCCCATGACCTTCTGGAGCGACGCGAGCTCGGCGATCGCCTCCTGCTCGGATTCCGCATCCTCCGCCTCGTTCGCCATCTCGACGAGCACCTCGAGGTCGTCCAGGCGCCGGTCGATCGCGGTGATCCGCGCGAGCTCGGACTGACGGTGGCTGAGCGCGCTCGTCACTTTCTGCGCGTTGTCCGTGTCGTCCCAGAGGTCGGGGACGCCCGCCTGCTCGCTCAGCTCGGCGATCTTCGAGCGCAGGCCCTCCACATCGATGACGGCGCGGATGTCGGCGAAAGTGGAGCGGAGAGCAGTGATCTTCTCGGTGAAATCGTTGTCCAGCATGGTGAGCCCAGACTACCGGGGGCCGGCGGCCGCCCTGAGGCTCGGGCGTACGCTGAGGACGGTGACCAGCACCGCTTCGCTCCCCTTCCCGTGGGGCCGCTGCTGCTGTCGACCTTCCTGCCCACCCTGCTGTTCTCGATCGGCGAGGGCGCGATCATCCCGCTGCTGCCGGCCGCCGCCGGCGACCTCGGCGCGACGCTAGCACTGGCCGGCCTCGTGGCGGGGCCAGCCCTGAACGCCCCCGCGAGTGCGCTCAGCGCGCGGGCGCGGTGGCTGATCGGGCCATTCCTCTCGGCGGGAGCGATACACCTCACCGGATCCGTCGAGTCGGTGTTCTGGGTGCACCTCCTCTGCTGCGTCGCGGCCGTCGTGGTGCTGCTGCTGGTGCCGGACCCGGTGACGGTGCTGCGGCGGGCGCAGCGCGAGCACCGCGGGGTCCTCGCGCGGATGGGCTCCGGTGCTGCCGTGATCGGGGCGCTGCGGGCAAGCCGCACGCTGATCCTTCCGCTCTGGGCGGTGAGCATCGGGCTCGCCGACACTGGCATCGCGATCATCGTCGGCATCGCTGGCGCCCTCGACTTCGCCCTGTTCTTCTTCGGCGGGCAGCTGATGGACAGCTTCGGCCGGGCCGCCACCGCGATCCCCTCGATGATCGGGTCGGGGTTGGGACACCTGGCGCTCGCCGCCTCGCTGCTCGCCGCCGATCCGGCTCCGTTCCTCGGCGCGTTCCGGTTCACGGGTGACGCAGGGAACGCCGCCGCTCCGATCGTGGTCTCGGCCCTCACGGCCCTGGTGTCACTCCCCTTCGCCGCCGTCGCGATGGGCGTGCTCGGACTCGGCGGGGCCGGTGTTCTTGCCCGCGGGATCCCGCGCTCTCTGCCGCCGACCACCCCTCGCGGCTGAGGCGCTGCGACCTCTCTCCTACACTGGAGCCCGCACGCGGGAGTGGTGGAATGGCAGACACGCAGGATTTAGGTTCCTGTGCCGAGAGGCGTGAGGGTTCGAGTCCCTCCTTCCGCACGGGATCGGCCGGTACGCTGAGCGCGCTCGCGTGACCGCCCACCGGCCACCGGCACCTGTCGACTGGAGATCCGTTGAACCACGCCGCCCTCGTCCCCTGGCTCGATCCGGAGACGATCCTGACCTCCTTCGGCCCCTGGGGCGTGCTCGTGGTCTGCCTCATCGTCTTCGCCGAGACCGGGCTGCTGATCGGCTTCCTCTTCCCGGGCGACACGCTGCTGATCATCACGGGCCTGTTAGCTCACGAGAATGCGTCCAAGGGCGGCCTCGGCGTCCCGATCTGGCTGATCTGCCTCGCCATCGGCTTCTCGGCCTTCGTCGGCGGAGAGGTCGGCTACCTGATCGGGCACAAGGCCGGCCCGCGAATCTTCGAGCGCAAGGAGTCGGGCTTCTTCAGCATCGAGAATGTGAAGCGGACCAACGCGTTCTTCGAGCGCTTCGGCGGCCTGGCCGTGATCCTCGCGCGCTTCGTGCCGGTCGTGCGTACTTTCGCGCCGATCGCGGCGGGCGTGGCGCACATGAATTACCGCAAGTACAGCGTCTACAACCTGATCGGCGCCCTGATCTGGGGCAGCGGTGTGACCCTGGTCGGCTGGCTGCTCGCCTTCATCCCGCCGGTCGCCGACTTCGTCTCGCACTACATCGACGTGATCCTGATCGGCGCGGTCGCGCTCGCGCTGGTGCCCGCGCTCGGCCACTTCTTCCTGCAGCGGCGCAGAGCCGCATCGGCCACCGACCCCGAGACCGACGCGACCGAGGCGGCCGCCTACGTCCTCGACGCCGACACCCTCGACGAGCACCCGAAGCCCTGAGCTCCGCTCCCGCGAGATGCCACTTCGGTAGGCGACACGCCGACGGAGGCCTACCCAAGTGGCATCTCGCGGCGTGGGTCAGGGCGTTAGAGGCGGGTGGAGAGGGGGGTTAGTTCGGGGCGCAGGGCCCTGAAGGCGCGGGCGCGGTGGCTGCGGGCGTTCTTCTGCTCGGGAGCGAGTTCGGCGGCGGTGAGCGCACCCGCCTCCGGGACGAAGACCGGATCGTAGCCGTGGCCGTTCGTGCCGCGGGGAGCCGTCGCGATCACTCCGTCCCAGCGACCCTCGACCACCGTTTCCCGTCCCCCGGGGAGCACCGAATCGGGCACGACGAGCGCGATGGTGCAGCTGAAGTGCGCGCCGCGGTGCTCGGCCTTCACATCGTGCAGCTGCGCCAGGAGGAGCTGAAGATTGGCACTCGCGTCGTGCGCGCGCCCCGACCAGCGGGCCGAGAAGATGCCGGGGGCGCCGCCGAGCACGTCGACGCAGATCCCGGAGTCGTCCGCCAGCGCGACGAGGCCGGTGTGCACCGCCGCCGCGCGCGCCTTGATCAGCGCGTTCTCCGCGAAGCTCACACCGTCTTCGACCGGTTCGGGACCGTCGTAGGCGCGGACGCCCACTCCGGGGAGGGCGCCGGCCAGCATCGCGCGGAACTCCTCCACCTTGCCCGCGTTGTGCGTAGCGAGGACGACGTCCAGGCTCACGCGCCGGGCTCCGCGGCGAGCGCCTCGGCCTGAATGCGCGCGAGATCGGAGGCACCGGCGACGGCGAGATCGAGCAGCGCGTCGAGTTCGCGGCGGTCGAACGGGGCCCCCTCGGCGGTGCCCTGCACCTCGACGAACAGGCCACGGCCGGTGACGACGACGTTCATGTCGGTCTCGGCGCGGACGTCCTCGACGTAGGCCAGATCGAGCATGGGCACACCGTCGATGATGCCGACGGACACCGCCGAGAGGCTGTCGATCAGCGGCTGCGCCTTCTGCCCCACGTACTTCTTGCCGCGGGCCCACTCGATCGCATCAGCCATCGCCACGTAAGCGCCGGTGATCGCCGCGGTGCGGGTGCCCCCGTCGGCCTGGAGGACGTCGCAGTCGAGGACGAGGGTGTTCTCGCCAAGCGCCTTCGTGTCGACCACGGCGCGCAGGCTCCGGCCGATCAGCCGCGAGATCTCGTGGGTGCGCCCACCGACCTTGCCCTTGACGGACTCGCGATCCATCCGAGAGTTGGTGGAGCGGGGCAGCATCGCGTACTCCGCGGTGACCCAGCCCTTGCCCTTGCCCTGCAGCCAGCGCGGCACACCGGAGGTGAAGGAGGCGGTGCAGAGCACCTTCGTGTTCCCGAACGAGATCAGCGCCGAGCCCTCGGCCTGGGTGCTCCAGCCGCGCTCGATCGTCACGGTGCGCAGCTCGTCGGGCGCGCGCCCGTCCTTGCGCGTGGCCTTCGATGCGGTGCTGTCGCTCACTCGGGTCTCCCTCGATCGTGCGGGAGCGCGGCCCGGTCGAGCTCGCGCAGGTTGATGGTGCCGGTCTCGACGAGATGGACGCTCGAGACCTCCGGGCCGAGGAAGCGGCGGGCGAGGCGGACGAAGTCACTCGACCCCGTCTCCTCCCACCGGTATGCGGGCAGCTCGGCCGAGGTGCGCTGCAGGCCGTGCGCCACGAGCGTGCGGTAGACGTCGAGCGCGGTCTCCTCGGCGCTCGAGACGAGCCGGACGTCGGGCCCCATCACGTAGGCGATCGCGCCGCGGAGCAGTGGGTAGTGGGTGCAGCCGAGGACGAGGGTGTCGACTCCCGCGGCCTTCAGCGGCGCGAGGTACTCCTCTGCGACGGCGAGCAGCTCGTCACTCCAGGTGACTCCCGCCTCGACGAACTCGACGAATCTCGGGCAGGCGGCGGTGAACAGCTGCAGGTCGGGGGCGGCGACGAAGGCGTCGTCGTAGGCGCGGGAGCGGATGGTGCCGACCGTCCCGATCACGCCGACGCGGCGGTTGCGGGTGTCGCGCACGGCGCTGCGCACGGCGGGCTGGATGACCTCGATCACGGGGATGCCACGGCCCAGCGTGTAGCGCTCGCGCGCGTCGCGCATCATCGCGGCGGAGGCGGTGTTGCAGGCGATGACCAACAGCTTCGCCCCCTGATCGACCAGCGTGTCGAGCGTGTCGAGGGCGTAGGCGCGGACGTCGGCGAGCGGCTTGGGGCCGTAGGGCGAGTGCGCGGTGTCGCCGAGGTAGACGATCGACTCGTTCTGCAACTGATCGATCACGGAGCGGGCGACGGTGAGCCCGCCGACTCCGGAGTCGAAGATGCCCAGCGGTGCGTCCGTCACGGGGGAACAGCCTACCCGCGCCCCGGGCGACCGGCTCGGGGCGACACCGGCGAATCGTCGGCCGGGCACGCGCAGGCCCCCCTCCTCCGACCGCCGTCGTCGTGGAACACTGTCCGGATGGATTCGACGGCCTTCCTCACCGACCGCTACGAGCTCACGATGGTTGAGGGCGCCCTTGGCAGCGGCACCGCCGATCGCCGCTGCATGTTCGACGTGTTCGCCAGAAGCCTCCCGCCCGGACGCCGCTACGGCGTGCTCGCCGGCACCGGACGCCTCCTGGAACTGATCTCCCGCTTCCGCTTCGGCGACGAGGAGCTGTCCTGGCTCCGGGAGAACCGCGTCGTCGACTCCCGCACGCTCGACTGGCTGGCCGACTACCGCTTCCGCGGCGATGTCTGGGGATACCGCGAGGGCGAGGTCTACCTGCCGGGCTCCCCCGTCCTGATCGTCGAGGCGCCCTTCGCCGACGGCGTCCTGCTGGAGACCCTGGCGCTCAGCGTCCTCAACCACGACAGCGCCGTGGCGAGCGCCGCAGCCCGGATGGTCTCGGCCGCCGACGGCCGCCCGCTCGCCGAGATGGGCTCGCGCCGCGCCGGCGAGCGCTCGGCCGTGGCCGCGGCCCGCGCCGCGTACATCGCCGGGTTCAGCGCCTCCTCGAACCTGGAGGCGGGCCGCAGCTTCGGCGTGCCCACGATGGGCACCTCGGCGCACTCCTTCACCCTCCTGCACGACTCGGAGGAGGAGGCGTTCCGCGCGCAGGTCGCGGCGCTCGGCCCCGGCACAACCCTCCTGGTCGACACCTACGACGTGACAGCCGCCGTCGACCTGGCCGTTCGCGTGGCGGGCACCGGCCTCGGTGCAGTGCGGATCGACTCCGGCGACCTCCCGCAGCAAGTGGCCGCCGTCCGGCAGCAGCTCGACGCCCTCGGCGCGACCGGCACTCGCATCACCGTCACCAACGACCTGGACGAGCACGGGATCGCCGCGCTCGCCGCCTCCCCGGTCGACTCCTACGGAGTGGGCACCTCGGTCGCGACCGGCTCCGGCCACCCGACAGCGGGCATGGTCTACAAGCTGGTCGCGCACGAGGACGACGCGGGCGACTGGGTCGCGGTGGCCAAGAAGTCGGTCTCGAAGGCGTCGATCGGCGGGCGGAAGGTCGCGGGCCGCCTCCTCTCGGAGGACGGCGTCGCCGAGGCCGAGGTCGTGCACGTCGGAGCTGGCCCCGAGGGTGCTCTCGGCGAGCGCGAGCGGGCGCTGCTCGTCCCGCTGATCGAGGACGGCGTGATCCGCCCCGAGCACCTCGGTCGTGAGGGAGTGGCGGCCGCCCGGGAGCACCACGCGAACGCGGTCCTCGAACTGCCGCTCGATGCGCTCCGGCTCGGCCGCGGCGAGCCCGTCATCCCGACCCGCTACGAGTGAGCGCGAAGGAACGTCACTTCATCGTCGCGTAGATCTCCTTGCAGGCCGGGCACACCGGGAACTTCTCCGGGTCGCGGCCCGGGAGCCACTTCTTGCCGCACAGCGCTCGGACGGGCTTGCCGGTGATCGCGCTCTCGAGGATCTTGTCCTTCGGCACATAGTGGGAGAAGCGCTCGTGGTCGCCCGGCTCGATGGTGTCCTGATGGAGGAGTTCCTCGAGCTCGCGGTCGAGGGTGGCGGTTCCTCCGCCTCCCTCGAGGGGATCGGTGCTGCTGTTCTCGGCGCGCAGAATCATGCCGTCGATCCTACGCGTGGACGCTAGCGTCGATGCAGCGGAGCAGAAGGAGAACCGATGAACGTACTCTTCGTGCACGGCGCGCTGGTGCGCGACGGCGACTGGTGGTGGCGGCGAGCCGCCGCCCTGCTCGAGGAACGGACCGGCATCAGCAGCCGGGCCCTGGCGCTCCCCTCCTGCGCCGAGTCGACCGGCGACGGGGAACCCGGCCTCACCGCCGACGCCGCAGCACTGCGGGAGGCGCTGGACGGAGGCGACACGACGGTGCTCGTCGGTCACTCCTACGGCGGCACCGTCATCGCCGAGGCGGGCCGCCATCCCGCCGTCGCCGGGCTGCTGCTGATCTCCTCCTACACTCCCGAGCCCGGCCTCTCTCAGGGAGCGATCATGAGTGGCGAGCCGGATCCGGTGCGCATCGGACTGCTGCCCGACGGCTCACTGCAGATCACCGGCTACGACGCGCGGTCCTTCGCCGACCGCTTCCTCCAGGACGGCGACGAGGAGGACCGCGCGGGCGCGTGGCAGCGGGTCGGCGCGCAGGCGGCAGCCGCTTTCTCCACTCCGACCACCCGGGCGGGATGGCAGGGCGTGGACTCGACGTACCTGGTCTGCACCGAGGATCGGAGCACGAGCGTCAGGCTCCAGCGCTCCCACGCGGAGCGCGCAACACGCTCGGTGGACGTGCCGACCGGCCACCATCCGTTCCTCACCCGTCCCGACCTGGTGGTCGTCGAGCTCGAGGCGCTCGTGGGCCGCTAGTAGCGGCTGGTGAAGGCGACCAGCTCGGTCGCGCGGCGCTCGAACAGCCATCCGCCGAGCAGCACGCCGAGGGCGAAGACGACCGCCGCGCTGCCCAGGCCGACGAGCACGGCGCCGCCGGCCGTCTCCGGGTCGACGAAGAGCGCCCGGATACCGAGCACCACCGCCGGCGCCGAGAGCAGCAGGCCCAGACCGAACGCGAGCGACTGCGGTCCGGCGCCGCTGGATCCGGGCGCCTGCGGCTGCACGAACGCGCTGTCCCCCGGGCGCGGCGCCGGATAGGCGAGCCACGCCGAGATCGCGCTGGCGACTCCGGCGGGTACGAGCAGGAGGCAGAAGTTCACCGCGAGCACGACGGGCAGCGCCTCGGGCAGCCCCGCGGTCGCGCTGCTGATCAGCGAGCCGAACACCACCACCGGGACGCCGAGCAGGAGCGTCGGGAAGGCGCGGCCGAGCCGGTCGGACCAGCCGCGGACGCCGGCCGCGACGTGCAGCCAGAACGCGGATCCGTCGTAAGCGACATCGTTGTGCAGGAACCAGCCGAGGAACAGCGCGACCAACGGCACCGGGAGCAGCGAGAGCACCGGGAAGGGCACGCCGACAACGGCGAGCAGAAGCAGGGCCGCAACCGGTAACACCGGAACCGCGATGAGCGACGCCTGGTAGCGGGGGTCCCGCAGCCAGTAGGTGATGCTGCGCGCCGCGATCGCTCCGGTTCGGGTCGAGGCGAGCAGGTCGAACCAGCCCAGGCGCAGTCCGCGCGGCGGTCGGTGCGTACGCTCGGGGCGCCCGGTCAGCGTGCGGACGACGAGCCACCACAGCGCGCCGGCGGCCACGAGCGTGAGCAGGGCGAGCAGAAGCGCACCGAGCGGGTCGCCGGTCTGGGCGGCCGGCGCGAGCGCCCAGGCGGCGCCGAACGGAGTGGTTCCCATCATCGCACCCCAGCGCTCGAGCACCGGGGTGTCCCCCGTATCGAGCAGCGCTGCGGCAGCGAGGGAGGCGGGGCCGCCGAGTAGCAGCACTAGGCCGAGCACGGCGAGCAGCTCACGGGCGGTCCGGGAGGGTACGAGCGCGGCGGAGGCGGCGAGGCCGATCCGCGCGAGCAGCGACGTCGTCGCCACCGCGAGCAGCGGACCGATCACGGCGAAGGCGCCGGCGCTGGGGAACAGAGCGGCAGTGGCCAGCCCGACCACCAGCAGAGCGAGCGTCGGCACCGAGACCAGACCGGCCAGGGCGAGCGCGCCCGCCAGCCGCAGCGGCGGCAGCGAAAAGAGACGGAAGGCGCGCGGATCCATCGGGTCGAGCGGGCCGAGCAGGAAGGGCAGCACCAGGAAGCCGACCGTCACCAGCCCGCCGGCCGTCACCACGGCGCCGCCGGCCGTGTCGGAGGAGCGCAGCGCACCGAGCGCCCCGAGCAGCAGCGCCGTCACCGCGACGACCACGAGCACGCCGAGCACCGCCCCTGCCGAGCGCGCGGGTCCGGAGCGGAACGCGCCGCGGAGGACGTCGATCCTCAGCCGGAGAAGTCGTGCAACCACTGCAGCCCCTCGGCGATCTGCTTGCCTCCCGCGAGCTCGAGGAAGCGCTCCTCCAGCGTCGCGGTGCCCGCGACCTCGGCGACCGGCCCGGAGGCGAGCACCCGCCCACCGACGATCACGGCCACGTCGTCGCAGACGCGCTCGATGAAGTCGAGGCCGTGGCTGGAGAGGACCACGGTGCCCCCGCCCTCGACGAAGCGGCGCAGCACGGTGATCACGGCGGCCGAGGAGACCGGGTCGACCGACTCGAACGGCTCGTCGAGGACCAGCACGCGCGGGGCGTGGATCATCGCCCCGGCGAGGGCCACCTTCTTCGCCATGCCGGCGGAGTAGTCCGAGATCAGGCGCTCCAGTGCGTCGGTGAGGCTCAGCGCTTCGGCCAGCGCTGTCGTGCGCTGCTTCGCGGTGGCGAGGTCGATGCCGCGCAACGCCGCCGAGTAGGCGAGGAATTGCGCGCCGGTGAGCCGGTCGAACAGGCGGAGGCGGTCGGGCAGGACCCCGATCAACGGCTTCGCGGCCCTCGGGTCCTTCCAGACGTCGACGCCGTGCACGAGCACGCGTCCGGTGTCGGGGCGCAGCAGACCCGTCATCATCGACAGCGTGGTCGTCTTGCCCGCGCCGTTCGGGCCGATGATGCCGTAGAAGGTTCCCGCGCGCACGGCCAGGTCGATGCGGTCCACCGCGACCGTCCGCCCGAAGGTGCGGGTCACCTGGTGCAGCTCGAAGACGACGGGCGAGGAGCCGTCCGGATCCGCGATGCCCTGCGCGGGCTCGGCGTTCGTCGCGGACGTCATCCGGCTACGGTACCAACTCACTCGCGGCCCGCCGCCGCCGCGCCGACCGCCGACGACACGTCGAAAGGTCAACCACCCGAGCCCCGGAAGGCGGGAACAGTACACTAAGTCTCTAACCGAGGAGTCGATCCGGCCGCGACGCAGCGGTGAAATCGAGGGGAACAGATGATGGTGCACACAGGTTCGACGAGCAACACCCCCGCCACCGTCGTCATCCTCGCCGCGGGGATGGGCAGCCGGCTCGGCCGCTCCCTCCCTAAGCCGCTCACTCCGCTGAACGACGGCCGCTCGATCATGCAGCAGCAGTTCGACAACATTCACCACGCCTTCGGCACGACGATCCCGGTGAGCATCGTCGTCGGCTACAAACTCGAGCACATCATCGAGGCTTTTCCCTCGGCGACGTTCGTCTACAACGAGCAGTACGACCAGACCAACACCTCCAAGAGCCTGCTTCGCGCGCTGCACTCCGGCGGCCACGGCGGTGTGCTCTGGATGAATGGCGACGTCGTCTTCGACCCGCGCATCCTCGATCGCGCGGCCGGCCTCATCGCGAAGGACGTCTCTTTCGTCACCGTCAACACGGCGAAGGTGTCGGACGAGGAGATCAAGTACACGACGAGCGCGGAGGGCTATATCCAGGAGTTGTCCAAGACGGTGCGAGGCGGCCTCGGCGAGGCAGTCGGGATCAACTATGTGTCCGCCGCCGATAAGGCCGCGCTGGTGCGTCAGCTCGCCCGAGTCGACGCCCAGGACTACTTCGAGCGTGGCATAGAGTTGGCGATCGAGCAGGACAGAATGCTTGTCGAGCCGATGGACATCTCCGATCTTTACGCCGTCGAAGTGGACTTCGCCGAGGACCTCGAGCGGGCGAACCTCTTCGTCTGACGCTCACGGCTCCTCTGCGGCTCGGTCGGAGCCGGTCGGGAGGAGTCGCGCAGTGAGCACGGCCGATAGTCTCGCGAGCGAGCCGGAGCTGCGACACCGCCGCTCCGGAGCCTGGCGCTACCGCCACTCCCTCTGGCTGCTCACCAAGCGCGACCTCACCGTCCGCTACGCGACGAGCGCGCTCGGCTACGTCTGGTCGGTACTCGACCCGCTCGTGATGTCGGGGATCTACTTCTTCGTCTTCACCGTCGTGTTTCAGCGGACCGTCGGCGAGGACCCGTACATTGTCTTCCTGCTCGCCGGGCTCCTCCCGTGGATGTGGTTCAACCAGGCGACCTCCGACGCCACCCGCGCGTTCCTCCGCGAGGCGAAGCTGGTGCGCTCGACGTCGATTCCGCGCACGATCTGGGTGGGGCGGATCGTGCTCTCGAAGGGCATCGAGTTCGTGGCAAGCCTGCCGGTGCTGGCGCTGTTCGCCGTGATCGCCGGTGCCCAGCTGACCTGGGCGGTGCTGCTGTTCCCCGTGGCGATCCTGCTCCAGGCAGTGCTCACCGTCGGGGTGGGCCTGCTCGTCGCTCCGCTCGTGGTGTTCTTCCGCGACCTGGAGCGGGCGGTGAAGCTCCTGCTGCGATTCCTCTTCTACGCGTCGCCGATCATCTACTCCACCGCTGATCTGCCCGAGCAGATCCGACCGCTCGCCGCGCTCAACCCACTCAGCGGGATCGTCGCGCTCTACCGCTCCGCCTTCTTCGACAGCGAACTGGACATTCCGCTCATCCTCGCCTCGGCGGGGATCTCGATCCTCATGCTGGCACTGGGCCTGGTCGTCTTCCGCCGCTGCGAACGCGCAATGCTGAAGGAGCTGTGATGACCGACACTCCCGTGGTGATCGAGTGCCGCGGCCTCGGAATCCGCTTCCGTCGCAACCGGCGGGGCCGCCGCTCCTTCAAGGACCTCTTCGCCGGGCGCTCCCGCCGCTCCCGGCCGGGCGAGTTCTGGGCGTTGCGCGGCCTCGACCTGCAGGTGCGCGCCGGCGAGGCGATCGGCGTCGTGGGCCGGAACGGGCAGGGTAAGTCGACGCTGCTCAAGCTGGTTGCCGGAGTGGTCCTGCCGGACGAGGGCGCGGTGCAGGTGCGCGGTGGCGTCGCTCCGCTCATCGAGATCACCGGCGGTTTCGTCGCGGACCTCAGCGTCCGCGAGAACGTCTACCTCACCGCCGGGCTGCACGGGATGTCCAAGCGCGAGGTCGACGCGCGCTTCGACTCGATCATCGAGTTCGCCGAGATCGGCGACTTCGTGGACACCCCCTACAAGCACCTCTCCAGCGGGATGAAGGTGCGCATCGCGTTCTCAGTTGTCTCCCGGCTCGAGGAGCCGATCATCCTCGTCGACGAGGTGCTCGCGGTCGGCGACAAAGCCTTCCGCGAGAAGTGCTACGCGCGGATCGAGGAGATGCTCGCCTCCGGCCGCACCCTCTTCTTCGTCTCGCACAACGAGCGGGACCTGCGCCGTTTCTGTAGCCGCGGCCTCTACCTCGACAAGGGCCGCCTGGTGCTGGACGCGCCGATCGAGGAGGTGCTCACGCGTTACGCTGAGGACTACGCGCCGACACCGCGGAGCAGCGCGGCGCCGGCCGAGGACCTGCCCGTCCAGGGCACTGTGTCCGTCTCCGTCTCCGACGACTGACCACTCCCGCGCTCGGCACCCGAGGACGCAGGAGTGCAGGACATGGCCCAGAAGGACCGCAAACGCGAGCGCGCCGTCGAGAGGGCCGGCGGACTCGAGCCGACCGACGGATCCGAGAACGCACAGCTCGCGAAGATGCTCGACCGGCTCCTTTCGGTACAGCGCCCCGCCGTGCTGGCGAACATCCGCTTGCTGCGTCGGCGACGGCCCGGGGCGACACCGGAGCAGATCATCACGTCGCTCGAACGGCAGTACCTCTCGAGCGTGGCCGCGGGCGGCGCGGCGATCGGAGCGACGGCCGTCGTCCCCGGCATCGGCACGGCCGCCTCGGTGGCCCTCTCCGGCGCGGGAGCCGCGGGTTTCCTGGAGGCGAGCGCCCTCTTCGCACAGTCGGTGACGGAGGTGCACGGCATCCCGCTCGAGGATCCCGACCGCGCACGGGCCCTCGTCCTCACGCTGATGATGGGGTCCTCCGGCAGCGAGATGGTGCGACAGGTGGCAGGTCAGGCCGTCGGCGGGGGCACCGGCCTCAACCAGTATTGGGGCTCGGTGGTGACCAAGGGGCTGCCGTCGTTCCTGGTGGGCGAGCTGGCCGACCGAGCGAAGAAGTCATTCACCAAGCACTTCCTGGCGCAGCAGGGCGCGGGGCTGGTCGGCCGAGCGATGCCCTTCGGGATCGGGGCGGCGCTGGGCGGAGTCGGCAACGCGATGCTCGGCCGCAAGGTGATCCAGAGCGCGCGCGACGCGTTCGGGCCCGCACCGCAGGCGTTCGGCAACACGCTCGTGCTCGAACCGACGCGCGCCGAGCGCACGGCGCTGGCTGCGGCACCGACAGAACCGCTTGCGCTCTTCGTCCGCGACTACGGCGGAACGGGCGAGCGGGTCGCGCTCCTGCTGCACGGGCTCGGCGCCGACTCCCGGATCTGGTACGCCCTGGTGCCCACGCTGCACGAGCACGGCTATCGCGTGCTGGCGCCCGACCTCGCGGGCCACGGCGGGTCCCCGATGTCGCCGGTGTACTCGCCGCAGCGCTGGGCCGCAGACGTGCGAGCCTCGGTGCTGCAGACCCCCGACCTGATCATCGGACACGGTCTCGGCGCCGTCGTCGCCGCCCGGCTCGCTCCGGAGTACCGCGCCGACCGGCTGATCCTGCTCGACCCCGCCTTCTCGGACGCGCGCGGCGTGACCCGAGCTCTGCACCGCGCTGGCTCGGTCGCGCATGTCGAGAAGGGCGACGCCGACTCCCTCCGCCACCGCCATCCGATCTGGACCGACGAGCAGATCGAGCTCGATGTGTCGGCGTACGCGCTCTGGGATCAGGACTCCGCCGACGGGCTCACGGCGCGCGGCGCGGCTGACGCGCCCGACACCTTCCCGGTGCCCACTCTCGCGGTGCTGCCGGAGGACCCGCTGGGTCACGGCTCGCTGGGCGCTGTGGTGGCGGGCCGCGGCGCCGAGGTGCGGAGCGTGCCGGGCGGCGGCGCGTCGATCCTGCGCGAGGACCGCGCGGCGCTGATCGCGGCACTAAACGATCGGCTCTAGCGTTCCAGGCCTGCACAACGAAGGCTGAGCGAGAGGATCTGCGCCCTGGGGCGCGATTTCGGGCGCTCAGCCTTCATAATGACGGCTCGCGGCTCTTCGGCGCGGGGTAGTACTGCATCACGACGGGGTCGCCGAGCAGATCCGCCATCAGGGGGAGGTCCGCGTCGGTCATCTCGCGAAAGCGCAGCCGGGCGGTGGCGGAGGGGAGCATCCGCAGCAGGCTACCCGCCGGCGGTCGCGGGCCCGCTCGGAGGGCGTCCATCACTGAGGTCGAACGCTCAATTTCCCGCCCTCGGTGCTGGAAACATGACGCTCGACCTCGGTCCGATACCGGCTGCCGGTCCTGCACCGGCCGGTGCCGAGATCGCGGCCTCCGTCACGGCGCGCGCCGGTCGTCATCCCGACGCGGCCGGCCCTCTTTCTTCGCCGCAGCCGTGGCCTTCGCGGCCTGCTTGGTCGCGCGGACCTTCGTCAGCGACTCCGGCGAGACGATGTCGGCGACCGAGCGGAACGAGCCCTCCTCCCCGTAGGCACCGGCGGCCTCGCGCCAGCCCTCCCCCGTGAAGCCGCGCTGCTTGCCGAGCAGGGCGAGGAAGATCCGCGCTTTCTGCTCACCGAAGCCAGGCAGCGCCTTCAGGCGGGCGAGGACGGTGCGGCCGTCCGGGTCGTCGCGGGTCCAGAGGGCCGACGCGTCGCCGTCCCAGTCGTCGACGAGCGCCCGGCACAGCGCCTGGACGCGGCCCGCCATGTTCGACGGGTACCGGTGCACGGCGGGCGGAGTGCGGCAGAGCTCCGAGAACGCATCCTCGTCGACGCCGGCGATGGACGCGGCGTCGAAGGAGGAGCCGGCCGCCTCCAGACGCTCCTCGATCTTGCGCGGCCCCGAGAACGCTGTCTCCATCGCGACCTGCTGGTCGAGGAGCATCCCGATCAGCAGGGCGAGCGGGTCGCGGCTCAGCAGGGCGTCGGCATCGGGATCATCGGTGATGTGCAGGGCGGAGTCTCGGGTCATCCTTCAGAAATACCACGGACAGAAATACCACGGACAGAAATACCACGGACAGAAATACCACGGACGACCAGCGACCCGCGGTGCACGGCGCCGAGCCAGCCGACCGCACGCGAGCGGGCGAGCCGCTACTTCGCGTCCTGACGCGGGAAGACGACCTTCTGCACGACGATGATCACCGAGGCGGCGACCGGGATCGCGACCAGCGCGCCGAGCACGCCCGCGATCGTGCCGCCCCCGACCGCAGCGATCACGACGACAGCGCCGGGCACTGAAACGGCCCGGTTCATGATCCGCGGGCTGAGGATGTACGCCTCGACCTGCATGTAGACGAGGTAATAGATCGCGGCGATCAGCGCGGTCAGCGGTGAGGCGAGCAGGCAGGCGAGCGAGATGATCACCGCAGCCGAGAGGGTGCCGACCAGCGGGATCAGCGAGCCGAGGAACGCGACGCAGGCCAGCAGCGCCGGCACCGGCCCGCCGATCACGAGCAGCAGGATGAAGGTCAGCACGCCGTTCACGCCGGCGAGGGAGACCTGGCCGACCACGTAGCGGCCGACCGCGCCCGTGATCTCGTCCCCGACCTCGTGCGCCTTCGCCCGGTGCGAGGCGGGGGCGAAGCGGTATGCGACGGCCTTCATCGAGCGCAGGGAAGCGAGGAAGTAGAGCGTCAGGATCAGCACGATGGCGGCGCCCGTGACACCAGTGGCGATGCCGGTCCCCACGGCGATCAGGCCGCCGCCCAGTGAGAGCAGGTTGTTGGGATTGCCGATGAAGGTCTGGACGCTCCGGATCAGCTCGTCGATGTCGACTACGCCGCGCAGCTGCTGCTCGAGGTCGAGCACCCACTTCTGGGAGGCGATGTCGGTGACAATCTGCGGGGCGCTCGTGACGAACAGCGTCAGCTGCTCGACCAGGATCGGGATGATGTAGACCAGGAGCCCGGCGAAGAGCAGCACCACCGCGGCGAACACCGCGGTGATCGCCAGCGGCCGGGGCAGACGCTTGCTCTCGAGCCAGGAGACGAGCGGATCGAGGCCGAGCGCGAAGAACACCGCCACGAAGATGTAGGTCAGCACCGTACCCAGCTGCACGAGGAGCCCGCCGAGCACGAGCGCCGCCAGAACGCCGAGCGCGCCGAAGAAGCCGATGCGGAACGAGCGAATGGTGAAGACCGGCTTCTCTCGGTCGGCGGAGACCACGATGTCCGGCTCGACCGCGGGATGAGCGGCAACCGACCGGCGCCGGCGGGAGCGGGCGAAGGCGCGCGGTGTGATCATGGATCGAGCGTAGCGGGACGCTCGCAGGCCTCCTGGCGACGACGCCGGCCCTTGACGCGGCGGCGCGGGAGTAGCGCTCCCGACGACATCAGCCGTCCGGATCGTGGTCGTCGACCGCCGCATCGCTCCGGTGCAGGGCGGCGTGCCGCTGCCACTGCTCGAGCAGATGCTCGATCGCCGCGTGGAAGCGACGCGTCGACGCTCCCGGGGATGTGTCGCCGAAGGAGCGGCGCACCCAGCGTTCCAGCCGCTCGACCGCTTCCGGGTCGTGCTCGGCTCTGTCGATCCGCGAGACGATCGCCGCGGCGTCCTCTGCGCGCAGCCACTCCGCATCGCCCAGGTAGCCGCTCTCGTCGACCTCGGCCCAGGGGCTCGCCGGGCGGGTGACCAGCAGCGGCCGACCGGTGGCGAGCCGGTCGTAGACCATCGCCGAGACGTCCACGATCGCGAGGTCGGCGGCGGCGAGCTGCCAGCCCAGCTCGGCGCCGGTGTCGTGGACATGGCCGGCGCGCGCATCGGCGGCGTTGGCCGCGGTGATCATCGCGATGATCGCGCGGTCCGCCGCTGCGTACTCGGCGTCGACCGCCCCGCTCCGCGGGTGCGGCCGGTAGATGAGCCGGAACCGAGGATCGGCCAGCAGGCCCCGCACGAGTGCGACGCCGTGGCTCCGGATCGAGCCGTAACCGGCGGCCGGACGATCGCCCTCCCAGGTCGGCGCGTAGAGCACGACCCGGCGCTCGTCGGGGGTGAATGGCACGGCTGCGGCGAAGTGGTCGGCCTGCGGGCGCCCGATCGCGAGGGCACGCTTGTCGAAGTCGTAGTCCCAGAGCACGCGGTGCAGTCGGGCGAGCGCGGCGTCCCCGGCGATCAGGCTGTAGTCGTACGCCTTGAACTGGTTCGTCGTCATGTACATCTTGTCGCTCTCGCCGTGGTTGACGAAGACGTGCCAGCGGCGCCCGTAGCGCATCATCTGGAAGTTGCGGGCGTTCTGGTTCACATAGAGCACGATCTGCAGCGGCTGGCTCGCAATGGTGCTCTCGAGATCGGCGACCGAGCGGACGTAGGCGACCGGCACCGGGCTCTCGCGCAGCAGCACCTCGGCCGCGCTCGCGTTGCGGCTGAGCAGTACCACCGGATGCGTCTGCGCCAGCTCGGCGAGCGGCCGGTACCACTGCCGCAGCTGGTACAGGTTGATGTCGCCGTCCGCGAAGTAGACGCCGATCTCGAAGCGGCCCTCCGGCAGCGCGCCGCGCTCGGTGAGCAGGCGGGTCACCGCGCGACGGGCTCGGCGGGCCGCGAGCAGCTCACCGCCGACCGTCCGCGTGAGTCGCGCGTCGGTGCGAAGGCGAGCGAGCAGGGCACGGGGAGCGGGAGTCATCCGCTCCAGGGTAGCGGCGACCACCCCCGGACCGGGGGGTGTCGCCGACCGCGGATCAGGCGGCGGACACCCGCAGCCAGAGGAACTGCAGCGGAGCGAGCCACAAGCCCTCGCGAAGGTCGACCGCGATCTCGGTCACCAGATCGACCGCGTCCGCCGCGAAGGCACCGAACCGCTCAGCCGCGACCTCCTGCACCTCGTCGGACACGTTGGCGAGCACGAGCACCGCCTCCCCGTCGCCGGGGCGCTGGTAGCCCAACACCTGGTTGTTCACCGGGTCGAAGACGCACAGCTCGGTGCCCGCGAACAGCGCAGTGGCCTTGCGCACGGCGATCAGGTGCAGCAGCCCCCCGAAGACCTCACTCGCGGCGGTACCCGGCAGCTCCCGCTCGTCGTAGCGCTCCGTGGGGCGGCGCGGCCGGTTCACCCAGCGCGAGTCGCCGGCCGTCGTCGGATCGTCCAGGTACCCGTGGTCGTTGAGCTGTGCGACCTCGTCGCCGAGGTAGAGCAGCGGCAGCCCGCCGGTACTCAGCGCGATGGAGTGTGCAAGCAGCACCCGGTCGATGCCGTAGGGGTCGCCGGCCTCGACGCCCGCGAGCGAGGCGGTCGTGCCCGAGACTCGGCGGTCGCCGGTGCGCGGGTTCTCCTGGAACGGCACTCCGCGGGCGAACGTGCCGTCGAAGTGGCCGGTGTAGAAGTCGTTGAGGAAGCGGCGGTGGCCGGCCGCGTCGATGCCCAGTTCGGCCGCGTCCTCGTCGGCGAAGGTCCAGCCGATGTCGTCGTGCCCGCGCACATAGTTCACCCAGGCCGTCCCCTTCGGCAGCGCATGGCGGCGCTCCAGCGCCTGCGCGAGGAGGCGGACATCGCGGGTGGCGAGCGCCTCCCAGGTGAGCGCCATCTGCAGGGGGTTGTACGAGAGCTGGCACTCCTGGACGTCGATGTACTCGATCACCTCGTCGGGATGCACGATTGCCTCGGACGTGAACAGCAGCGCCGGAGCAGCCAGGCGGCAGACCTCATTGAACGCGCGCACCAGCAGGTGCGCCTCCGGCTGCGACTCGCAGCTCGTACCCAGCTCCTTCCAGATGAACGCGACCGCGTCCATCCGGAGGGCGTCGACGCCCTGATTGGCGAGGAAGAGCATCTCGCCCGTCATGGCACGGAAGACCTCGGGGTTGGCGTAGTTGAGGTCCCACTGATAGCGGTGGAAGGTCGCCCAGACCCAGCGGCCGTCCTCCAGCTGCACGAAGGAGCCGGGGTGGTCGTCGGGGAAGATCTCGCGGGTGGTGCGCTCGAACGCATCGGGCTGCTCCCGGTCGGGGTAGATCCAGTAGTAGTCCTCGAAGCGGTGCTCGCCGGCGAGAGCCCGCTTCGCCCACTCGTGCTCGTTCGAGGTGTGGTTGAAGACGAAGTCCACCATGAGCGCAATGCCGTGCTCGTGCAGCTCCGAGGCGAGAGTGCGCAGCTGCTCCATGTCGCCCAGGTCCGGGCGTACGCGCCGGTAGCTCGATACCGCATAGCCACCGTCCGACTCCCCCTCCGGGGCGTCGAAGAGCGGCATCAGGTGCAGGTAGTTCAGTCCGATGTCACGGAAGTACGGGATCTCGGCGCGCAGGCCCTCGAGGTCGCCGGCGAAGCGGTCGACGTAGCAGACGCCTCCGAGGGCCTTGTTCGAGAGGAACCAGGTCGGGTGCTGCTCCCGAGTGCGGTCGAGTGCGCGCAGCTCCTCGGGTCGCTCCTCCCACGAGGCGGCAGCCACCTCGACGATCGCGACGAGCTGATCGACGAGGTCGGCGCGGCCGGCGTACACCGTGGACAGCAGCTCCACGAGTCGCGGGAGGTGCGCGTCGAGGCGCTCGGCGAACTCGTCGTCGACGGCGCAGAGGCGCCCGCGGACCGTCGCGAGGAGGTCCGGCCCGGCGGGCGGCGACTCCGCCTCAACGCGCTCGGGCGGGGAGAGCTGGGTCGAATCGAACACCGTCGTCCTTTCGGGGCCCCGGCGGGGGCGGATTCCCCGATGCTAGACGATCGGCGGGCGCCCGGCGAACGCCATCCGGAGCACCGTGCGGGGCGAGAGGACGCGGCGGCCTCCTGGATCCCGGCGCCAGCCCTCCCGCCAGCCGGCGAACCAGGCACGCAGGGCGACGGGGTCGCCGCGCCAGCGGAGGCACTGGATCGCGCTCCAGGAGGCCACGTAGGCGACGGCCAGAGGCACGGCGAGGTTCCGCCGCGCGAGCCAGACGCGGTTGCGCGCGTTCAACCGGTAGTAGTCGGCGTGGCGGGTCGGCTGGATCACCGGGTGCTGCGCCACCAACTCGCCCGCGTACCAGACGGCGCGACCGGTGTCCCATACTCGCCAGGCCAGCTCGATGCCCTCATGGGCGTAGAAGAAGGGAGCGGCCCAGCCGCCCGCCCGCGTGAACACGTCGCGGCGCAGCACGACCGCTCCCTCCCAGACCGAGAAGACCGGGCCGGAGCGGCGCGGGTCGCCCTTGAGGATGCGCGGGATCCAGCGCCGCGGGCTCGGCGAGCCGTCGGTGCTGTCGACCCGGGGCTGCACCAGCCCGATGCGGCGGTTCGAGGAGAGCAACGCGACCGCGTCGAGGAGGAAGCGGGGAGACGGCACCCGGGCGTCGTCGTCGAGGAAGAAGAGGTAGTCCCCCTCGACGGCATCGACGCCCGCGTTTCGCCCGGCCGGGATGCCGAGGTTCTCAGGGAGCGCGACCGCGCGGACCGCGTCCGGCAGTCCTTCCGGCTCCCAGCCGTTGCCGACGCAGACGACGTCGAGCGCGACCCCCTCCTGCGCGAGAACGCTTGCGAGGCCGGCGGCGAGGTCCTCCGGCCGGGTCCCCTGAGTGAGGACGACGACGCCGACCCGTGGCTCAGGAGCGGACACGCTTCGAGGCCATGATCGCGACGAAGTGGCCCGCTACTGCGAGCAGGGCGAGCGGGACCAGAGCCCCCACGAGCACGCGGTCGGCGGTGCCCGCACCGACCACGAGGCCGACCAGCGCGGCCGCGAAGGCCAGCATCGTCAGCTCGACGGAGTGATAGAGGCGGTGGAACGGCAGGAAGCGCGCTGCACGGCGCAGGCGCGCGAGACCCGACGAGGACGGAACGGCTTCGCCCTTCGTGTCGGCCAGCTTCGTCAGGCCGGCGTTCGCTCGGGCCACGTGCACCATGTCGTTCAGCGCCTTGTTCAGCACGATCACCAGCGCCAGCGCGAAGCCGAGCGTGGTCCAGAGGAAATCCTCCGGCGCGTCGAAGGGCGCACCGGCTGCCCGCACGCCCAGGGCGATCGGGATCAGCGCCTCAGTCGTGTAGTGCCCGACCTTGTCCAGGAACACACCCGCCGGCGACGACGTGCGGCGCCAGCGCGCGACCTCTCCGTCGCAGCAGTCCACCAGCATCTGCAGCTGACCCAGGAGGAGCGCCAGCGCGGCCCCGCCGATGCCGGGAATCAGCAGCGCAGCGGCTGCGCTCCACCCGACCAGGATCATCAGACCAGTGACGCCGTTCGCCGAGATCGAGGTCTTCAGCAGCAGCCAGGTCAGGTACGGCGAGAAGCGGCGCAGGTAGAGCGAGGCGGTCCAGTGCTCGGCGTTGCGGCGCCCGCGCACCTCCGGCGGTTGCGCGACGGCGCGCAGCTCGGCGAGGGAGCGGGGTCTCGTCGTCGTGGTCATGCGCCCCTCGGCGAGTCGGACCGCGGCTGGTGGCGGTGGGCGGAAATGGTGCTGGTCAGCCCAGCGAAGCCGAGCACGAAACCCGTCCCCCAGGCCAGGTGGACCGCCGGGATGACCACGGCGAACCACAGCATGGCACGCGCGCCGTCCCGCCGCGCGATCGCAAGCGTCGCGGTGGCCACCAGGAGGAGGTACCCGGCGGGAGCCACGAAGCCGAGCAGAAGCCAGGGCGCTGCTCCTCCGAGTTCCTGCACGACTCCGGCCAGCCCGGCCAGCAGCCCGAGCACGAGCAGCATCACGAGCAGAGGCGGAGCGAAGTACCGCAGCGAGCGTGACGCGGGGAACATCCGGGTGAGTTCGCCGCGCCACATCCCCGTCGAGAGGAACTGCCGCAGCAGGGCAGGCATCGATGGCCGCGGGCGGTACGTGACGGTGAGCCGCGGAGTGAACCAGACCACGTCACCGTGCTCGCGCAGCCGCCGGTTCAGCTCCCAGTCCTGCCCGCGCTTGAAGCGCTCGTCGAACAGGCCCACGCTCTCCAGAGACGAGCGGCGGAAGACGCCCAGGTACACCGTGTCGGCCGGACCCTCCTCGCCGCCCACGTGGTGCGGCGTGCCGCCCAGACCGATCCGCGAGCCGTATGCGCGGGCGACGGCGCGCTGGAACGCGGTGAGCCCCTCCGCCGCCATCACTCCGCCGACGTTGGCCGCGCCGGAGCGCCGCAGCACCTCGACGGCCGTCCGCGCGTACTCGGGCGGCAGAATGGAGTGCGCGTCGACCCGCACGACGACCGGATGACGTGATGCGCGGATCGCCGCGTTCAGGCCCGCCGGAGTGGAGCCGGCCTCGTTCGGTACGACGCTGATCCGCGGATCGGCCGCGCTGAGTTCGGCGACGAGCTCCTCCGTGCCGTCGATGCTCGGGGCGAGGGCGAGGACGATGTCGAAGGGCCCGGTGTAATCCTGGTGCAGCAGCGAATCGACCGCGGCGCGCACGTGGGTGACCTCGTTGAGCACGGGCACCACGTAGGAGACGCCGGGCAGATCGGAGAGGTCGTCCGTCGGGGTCTCGGGCTGCATGGGTCCAGTTCGTGCGGGAGGAGCGCGGGCGCAGGGACCCACCACACTATCAGCGGGGGCGCGCCCGGCCCCCGCACGCGCAACAGCCCCCGGGGACGGATCCTCGGGGGCTGCGGGTGGTGCTGCGGCTCAGCTGGTGGCCATCTGGCCCAGCGTCGCCTTCGCCTGGTAGCTCTGGCCGCTGCGGTTGTAGGTCAGCTCGACCTCGGAGTTCGCGGCCAGCGCGCGGACCTGCGCGGTGAGGTCCGACGCGCTCGTGATCGGAGTGCCACCGATCGCGGTGATGATGTCGCCCTTGGCGAGGCCGGCGGCCTGAGCGGCGCCACCGCCGGAGACCTCCTCGATGCGCGCGCCGAGCACACCGGCGGTGGAGTTGGAGACGCTCGCGCCGAGCAGCCCGTGCGATGCCGAACCGTCGGCGATGATCTCCTTCGCGATGCGCTCGGCGAGCGCGCTGGGGATCGCGAAACCGACTCCGATGTTGCCGGACTGCCCGCTCGAGGAGGACTGGCCGGCGCTCGCGATCGCGACGTTCACGCCGATCAGTTCGCCGTCGCTGTTGAGCAGTGCGCCTCCGGAGTTCCCCGGGTTGATGGCCGCGTCCGTCTGGATGACCGGGAGCGAGATGGTGCTCTTGGCCTGAGTCGGCTGCTGCTGTCCCGGGATGTCGAAGTTGAACGGGCTGTCGGTGCTGCCGCTCGAGCTGTCACCCGACTGCTGGGGAGCGGCCGAGGAAGCGACCTGGATGCTGCGGTTCAGCGCACTGACGATGCCGTCGGTCACGGTGCCGGAGAGTCCGAGCGGAGCGCCGATAGCGACGGCCGTGTCGCCGACGTTGATCGTGGTGGAGTCCGCGATGGTCATCGGGCTGAGGTCGGTCGCACCGCTCAGCTTGATCACGGCGAGGTCCAGCGTCGGGTCGGTGCCCACGACGGTCGCGTCGAAGATCCGGCCGTCGCTGGTGGTGACCGAGACGGTGCCGTTGGAGATTTCCCCGTCGAGCGTGACGACGTGCGTGTTGGTGAGGACGTAGCCGTCCTTCGAGAGCACGATGCCCGAGCCGGTACCGGCGGAGGAGCTGCCGCTCACCGCGATGGTGACGACGCTCGGAGTGGCCTTGGCGGCGACCGCGGTGGCGGTGGTGGCGGCGTCGGCGTTGTTGACCGTGATCGTCTGCGAGCCGCCGGAGGACACCACGCGGGTGGCCGAGCCGTTGGACGCGGACCAGAGGCCGAACACACCGGCTCCGGCGACTCCTCCGACGACCGCACCGATGGCGAGCGCCGCGACGACGCCCACTCCGGCCCGTCGCTTGGTGGCGGTGGGAGCCGGCGTGTACTCGGCAGCGGGCCCGAAGGAGTTCGAGCGGGGCGGCTCCTCGGAGCCGTGCAACGTGCTCGCGGCGGGCGGCGCGAACTGGCCGTAGCGGGCGGGCTGCGCCTCGTTGCCCGCCGTCGCGTTCGGCGTGTACGGCGGCTGCGGGGCGGAGGAGGAGGGGTACGGGACGGTCGGGTTCTCACCCTCGCGGTGCGCTGCGCCCTGGTGGATCGGCTCGGTGGGCCCGGTGGTCGAGGACGACGCTCCGGAGCTCTCGCCGTGGGTGCGCTCGGACGCCTCTCGGGCGCCGGACTCCGTCGGCGTGGTGGGTTCCTCCGGCTGACGAGGACCCTCGTGACTCTCGGTCATGGGTGCTGCTCCTTCCAAGCGAGGTTAGCTTGGCGATCGTACCTGGTGGTTTCTTATGACCGACCTGCGAGCGGGAAATGAAAGCGGTCGCGCCGCCCGACCGGGCACACTGGTGGCGTGAGCATTCCCGGATCCTGGACCCGTGCCGCCGCAGGAGCGGGTCTTCTCGCCCCCGACGGCGAGGTCGCCGCCACCATCTTCAGCGAGATGAGCGCCCTCGCCCTGCGCACCGGAGCAGTGAACCTCGGCCAGGGCTTCCCGGACGAGGACGGCCCGCGCGAGATCCTCGACGCCGCTCGCGACGCCATCGCATGCGGGCTGAACCAGTACCCGCCGGGGCCGGGCTTCCCCGTCCTGCGCGAGGCCATCGCCGCACATCAGCTGCGCTTCGGCGCGATCGCCCTCGACCCCGACGGCGAGGTCCTGGTCACCACGGGCGCGACCGAGGCCCTCGCCGCCGCGCTGCTGGCCCTGCTCGAACCGGGCGACGAGGTCGTCACCTTCACCCCGCACTACGACGCCTACGGTGCCCTGATCGCTCTCGCCCGCGGGGTCCACCGCACCGTGCTCCTGCGCGGCCCCTCGTTCGCGGTCGACCACGACGAGCTGATCGCTGCCGTGACCGACCGCACCCGCGTCATCCTGGTGAACGACCCGCACAACCCGACCGGAGCCGTCCTCCCGGCCGAGACCCGCGAGCTGATCGTGCGGCTCGCCGAGCGGCACGACGCCGTGATCGTGACGGACGAGGTCTACGAGCACCTGCGCTTCGACACCCCGCACGTCCCGCTCGCGACACTCCCCGGGGCCTTCGACCGGACGCTCTCGATCTCCTCCGCGGGCAAGACCTTCAGCACGACGGGGTGGAAGATCGGCTGGGTGACCGGCCCGCGCGAGCTGATCACGGCCGTGCTCGCGGTGAAGCAGTTCCTCACCTACGTCAGCGGCTCGCCGTTCCAGGGGGCCGTCGCCCTGGGGCTCGGGCTCCCCGACTCCTTCTTCACCGGGGTCGCGCAGACCCTCTCGGTCAAGAAGGACCTGCTGTCCTCGGGCCTAGCAGCGGCGGGATTCGGAGTCGCGGGGTCCTCGGGCGGCTACTTCGTCGTCGCGGACGCCGCGCCGCTGGGCTACGACGACGGCGTCGCGCTCTGCCGGGCACTCCCGGGGCTCGCCGGAGTGGTGGCGGTGCCGGTGTCGGCGTTCTGCCGCCCCGAGGACGCCGCTGCATACCGCTCGCTCGTGCGCTTCGCGTTCTGCAAGCGGTTCGAGGTGCTGGAGGCGGCTGTCGCCGGCCTGGCGCGGATGGCGCGCTGAAGCCGCGAGGCGCCGGCGAGGAGTCAGAGCGGCTGCACTCGGAAGCGTCGGAGCGAGAGCGCCGGGTTCTTCTCGCGTGCCGCGTCGATCCGCTCACGTGAGACCCAGGCGACCGCCACGTCCTCGACCTCGCCGAGGGTCGCGATCTCGACGCCCATCGGATCGACGACCATGCTCGTGCCGACCCCGATCGGCGGCGTCTGGTCGGCCGCGACGACGTACACCGTGTTCTCCAGGGCGCGTGCGGTGACCAGCGTTCGCCAGTGCGCCTCCTTCAGCGGACCGCGCACCCACTCGGCGGGCGCCGCGATGACATCGACCCCGGCATCGACCAGCCAGCGGCTCACCTCGGGGAAGCGCAGGTCGTAGCAGGTCTGCAGCCCGACGAGGAGGCCGCCGACCTCGAACGTCTCGGGCGCCGCGATCTCGCCCGGCGCGACCCACTCCGACTCCGTCTGCCCGAACGCGTCGTAGAGGTGCAGCTTGCGATAGCGGGCGACGAGGGCGCCCTCGGGGTCGAGCGCCACGAGAGTGTTGGCGATGCGGCGGCCGTCGACGGCCTCGACCATGCCCGCCACCAGATGGATTCGGAGCTCGCGGGCGAGAGCGGCGAGAGCCTGCACGAATGCTCCGTCGAGGCTCTCGCCGGCGGCGACCAGCTCGGGGCCGAGCGGATCCGTGAAGGCGGAGCTGTACTCCGGTAGCACCACCAGGCTCGCGCCGCGCGCGACCGCGACCCGGGCCAGCCGCTCGATGACGGCGAGATTGGTGCGACGGTCCCGAGTCGGGGCGAACTGCGCGACCGCCATGCCGACGGCGCCGGACATCAGCTCGGCGGGTAGAGGAACAGCGCGACCTGCGAGGCCGGGATGGTGCGCTTGTGGTACGCGTGGTCGTTACCCCAGTTGTACTCCTCGAGGGAGACCGTGCCGTCGGAGTTGACCGCCTGCACATACGCGACGTGGTTGCCGGTGAACCAGGCGACCGCTCCCGGGACGGGTGTGCTGCTGGTCACCCAGCCGTGGGAGGCCCACTGGCCAGCCCACGCATACGCGCTGCCGCCGCCCGGCGTCATGTTGCCCCAGGTCCATGTGAAGGGTGCGCCCGTCGAGCCTTGGTCGCGGTTGATCCGCCAGGCGACGAAGTCGACGCACTCGCGGTAGTAGTACCGCAGCGGCGAGAGGCCGCCGCCCTGGTTGTCGGTGAGCTGGTCGCGCCAGGGGTAGTCGTCGCCCTCCTCGCGCGGGGTCACCGAGGTGCTGGAGCCGCCACTGCCCGCCGAGGTGCTGGAGCTTCCCCCGGTGGTGGTCGCCGTGCCGGCCGCAGCCTGCGCCTCCTGAGCAATGCGGGCGGTCTCAGCGTCGCGCGCGGCCTGCTCCGCCGCGGCAAGCGCACGCGCCTGAGCGGCGGCCTCGTCGAGCTGGGCCTGAGTCGGCGCGGTGAAGGAGTCGCGGATCACCTGCTCCTGCAGCGCGGTCGGCGCGACAGTGAGCTTCTGGTTGCCGAGCGCCTGCACTCGGGCGGCCGCTTCGACGGCGGCCTGCGAATCGGCCGCGGGGGTGAACGAGTAGGCGGGGAGCGCCGAGACGGCGACCAGTCCGGCGATCGCGGCGAGGGCGACGGTGCTGACCGTGCTGCGGAAGACGCGGCCGCGGCGGCGCCGGACGGGACGCACCGGGGTGAGCACCGGGGTGGCGACCCGTGGAGCGGGGAGCGCGTGCGGCGCCTGCCGCAGGCTCCGGCGGGTCGGCTGAGAGCCGACTGCCTCGTTGAAGCCGTCGACTCCGTGTTCGTCCCTCACAGCAGTACCCCTCGCATCGCGACCGAGCCTAACGTGCGGGCCGCTTCGACACACCAGATGGCACGGTGCGTCGGGAGGTGTGGTGCGCTGCCGAGCGCTCGATCGGAGTAGCGTCCGGGGCGGAGCGGATGCGACGGCGCGGCCGCGGAACGGAGGACGGCGATGATCCGGAGCGAGCGAGCGTTCAGCGGCTTCAGCGTGGACGATGTGGCGGCTGCCCGGGCCTTCTACGGCGGAGTGCTCGGACTCGAGGTCGAGGTGAACGCCGTGGGGGTCCTCCAGATCGAGCTGCCGGGTGGCGGGCGGGCGATCGCCTATCCGAAGCCGGATCACGAGCCGGCGTCGTTCACGATCCTGAACTTCTCGGTCGAGGACGTCGACGCCGCGGTAGCCGAGTTGAACGCGGCGGGCGTCATCACGGCGATCTACGACGATCCAGCCCTGCCGACCGACGCGACGGGGGTCATGCGCGGCCACGGGCCGACCATCTGCTGGTTCCGCGATCCGGCCGGCAACGTGCTGAGCGTGATCGAGGGCGGGTGACGGCCCCGTCATGCCCGCACGGCGCGAGCGGGGTCGATCGACGCGGCCCGCAGCGCTGGAGCCACCGACGCGAGCGTCCCGGTGACCAGACCCGCGACGATCCCGAGCAGTGGTGCGGAGGAGGAGAGCACCGGCTCCCAGCCGTGACCGGCGCTGACGAGCAGCACCGTCAGAAGACCGCTTGCCGCCCCTGCCGCTCCCCCCGCGCCTCCGATGAGCGCCCCCTCGAGGAGGAAGAGCACAGCAGTCGCCGCCCTACTCGCGCCCACGGCGCGGCGGAGTCCGATCTCGGCGACCCTGGACTGGACCGAGACGAACAGGATCGCAGCGGCGCTCACTGCCGCCAGCCCGAGCAGAACGAGCGAGATCGTTGCGACCAGGGCGCTCAGATCGGTGGCCACCCCTCGACGAAGGTTTCGCAGGTCGGCGACCGTCTCCACGGTCACCGATCCGGGGGCTCCTGGAGCGACGGTGACAGGGACCGCTTCCGCGACCGCGGCCGGCAGGCCCGGCTCAGTGCGGACGATCAGTGAGTAGTCGGCCCCCGGCACATCATCGGTGACCGCCGCGGAGACGAAGACCGCGGAGTCGAGATCCGCGCGGCCGGAATCCTCGATCAGTCCGACGACGGCGACGGGTCGGCCGCCGACCCAGACCTCGACGCCCGGAGCTGCTGCCCCGACGCCGAGGACGTCGGCGGCGTGCGCGCCGAGCACAGCGAAGCGACCTGGCACAGCCGGATCGAAGAGCGAGCGCGCCGTCGACGGCCGGGTGCGCACGTCGTCGAGCACGAGACGAGCGGAGTCACCACCGACGACCTGAACGGGCGCACTCTGATGAGCCGAAACGGAGCCGGGACGGAACCTGGCAAGATCCGCGTCCGCTGCGGAGACGGAGACGCAACGCGCGACCCCGACCACCCCGGGCAGAGCGTCGATCCGCTCGACGGCGGTCCGCTCAGCGCTCACCCGGTCGGCCGTGCTGTGTTCCTCCGGGAGCGACACCGTGACCTCATCGAGTGCGGCCCGAACCAGGCGCTGCGAGATCTGCTGCGACGCGGTCTCGGCGAGGCCCGTTGCGGCGACCAGTCCCCCGGTCCCGACGAGGAAGGCGAGGAGGAGGAGTGCGGTCCGACCCGGGCGCAGCGTGATAGCGGAGAGCGCGTCCCCGATGATCCCCAGGAGTGCTCGCCCCCGGTGCCGAGCCGCGCCCCGCTCCGCTCGGGGCGGAGGAGCGAGGCGGGAGCAGTGACCTCCGGTATCGGCGACGACGGTCCCGTCGGCGACCTCGATCCTCCGAGTCGCGGCACGTGCCACTCGTTCATCGTGGGTGACCACCACCACTGTCCTGCCCTGGCTGTGCAGCTCCTGCAGGAGCCGAATCACCTCGAGGCCGTTCGCCGAGTCGAGGTTGCCGGTCGGCTCGTCCGCGAGGACCACCTCCGGGTCGGTGCTGACCGCGCGGGCGATCGCGAGCCGCTGGCGCTCGCCGCCGGAGAGCGACCTTCCGGCAGCCCTGCACCGATGCAGCAGGCGAAGGCGTGCGAGCGCCGTCGTCACGCGCTCGCTCTGCTCCTGAGCGCTCCGGCCACCGATGCGCAGCGGGACCGCGACGTTGCGCTCGACCGAATCATCGGGCAGCACGTGGGAGGCCTGAAAGACGAAGCCGAACACTCGGGACCGCAACTCGTCACGGCGGTGCTCCCGCAGTGCGCTCACCTCAGTGCCGTTGATGCGGTAACTGCCCGAGGTCGGCTGATCGAGCAGGCCGAGGACGTTGAGGAGAGTCGACTTCCCCGACCCTGAGGGACCGATCACCGCCACGAACTCTCCGCGTTCGATCACCAGATCGACCGCGGACAGCGCGGTCGTTGCGGAGTGACCGTTCCCGTATCGGCGTCCCCCACCCCGCAGTTCGAGCAGCGCGGTCACCTCGGCACCCGGACAAGTGCGCCCACGGGGAGCGCGTCGGTCGGGTCGAAGGAGGCCCAGCCGTCCGCCTGCTCGCGCACGCCGATCTCGATTCGGGGCGGCAGCGTCGCCTCCGGATCGCCCGTCGGTTGGACGAAGGTCTTCCCGTCTTCCTGGAGCACCGCAACGAGGGGAACGGCCGGAACCGGCTCGCCCGTCCGACCGGTCGCGACACTCACGGGACGACCGATCGCGAAACCCTGCTCCGGCCTCTGCGCGAAGGTCACCTGCACGTCATAACCGGCGCCGGAGGAGGAGTCGGTGGAGAAGGCTCCGATCGAGGACACGGTTCCGGTGGCGGATGCTCCCGCCTCGCCCGTCAGTGTCACGTCCGTGCCGACAGTGAAGTCGTCCACGCTGATAACGCTCGCCCGCGCGCGGACAGCGTCAGGAGCCGTTCGGAGCTCGGCCAGGGTCGGCCCGCTTCCCCCGCTGGGCTGACCGGGAGCCGCGGACGCGGCGGCCGTTGTCGAGGAGCCTGCGCCGGAGGCGCCCTCCGACAGGACGGTACCCACGGCGGCGACCGAGGCGACGACGGCACTCGGGCCGGGAAGAATGACGAGCTCACCGAGGTCGACGCTCGTTCCGGGCCCGATGCCGCCCGGTGGCTCCGCGTCCGCCCGGTCGTAAAGGTCGCGGATCGCCCCCTGCGTCTGCTCGTCGACGACACCGCTGTCTACGACGTCCAGGCCGGCCTCCGCGAGCGCCTCCTGGAAACGCGTGACGTCCTCTCCCCTTTCGCCCGCCGTGAGCGCGCGATAGGGAGGGACGTCCATCGACAGCACGAAGACGGGTCGGTCCGAGACCTCGGCGAGGAGCATCCCGGCGCCGACCTCCTGCCCGACCTCGACGTGGACTGCGGTCACCACGGCCCGGGCCGCCGACCGCGGCCGGACGGCTTCGACGGGAAGAGTCGTACCGGCGACCACTTCTCCCTGAAGGCGAGCGGATTCGGCGACCACGCGGGACTCGACCGCGACATCGACGGGCACCACGGTGGTGGACGCGTCGACAGCCACCGATTCAGGAGTCCGAAGTGACCGGCCCCACCAGAAGGCGCTGCCGGCGACGAGGAGCACGACGGCGACGAAGACCCCGATCAGAGCGGGACGCGCGACCCATCCTGGCCGGGCGACGGCATCGCCGTCCGGCTCAGCCGCCACGCTCTGCGATCACCTTCTTCGCTCGCTTGATGCTCCCTTCGTTCGACATGACGGATCGTCATGTGCGAGGAGGCTACGCAGAAGTGACGTGCGGGCGGCAGCGGTGGCGCGAGATGCGGGGCCGTCCCGCGGTGGAGCAGGGAGAGTGCAGCGCGGTGCGAGTACAGACGCGAGCACCGTTAACGACGAAAGCCGGCCCCTCTCGGGACCGGCTTTCGCTTTCTTGTTGCGGGGGCAGGATTTGAACCTACGACCTCTGGGTTATGAGCCCAGCGAGCTACCGAACTGCTCCACCCCGCGGCACAAGAGAAGACATTACACGCGTCCTCGCGCCGGTGCAAATCGGCGGAGCGACGAGAGGTGTCTCCAGCGTCAGGCGGGCTTCGCGGCGCGCAGAATGGCGTCGCCCTCAACGGTTAGTCCGACGGCCGTCAGTGCAGCGGTGAGGTCGCCGGACGAGCGGCTCCAGGTTCGCACCTCAGCACCCTCCTGCGGAGCGGAAGACGCCGGACCGACGAGGACCGCGCCGCCCGGCGCGACGAACCACTCCACGAGCCGCGCCCACTCCTCCAGGTCGGGGAGCCACGAGACGACTCCTGCGCTGCACAGCACGACGTCGAAGGAGTCCGGCTCGGGCAGCATGTGCCGCAGCTCGTAGAGGTTCGAGCAGACGAAGCGAGTGGAGCCGGTGAGGTCGCGCTCAGCTGCGGTAGCCCGGGCTCGCCGAACGGCGGGCATCGAGAAGTCGACGCCGACCACCTGGGCGCCTGCTTCCGCGAGCGCGAGCGCGACGAGCCCGTCTCCCGAGCCGAGCTGCAGGATCCGGCGCACGCCAGTGCCCAGCGCCGCTGCGGTGAACTCCGGATGGGACGCACCCTCGCCGGCGCGCCCCTCCCAGTACGTGCGGTTGAGCTCGAGCCACTCCCCCGAGCGGAGGTGCTCGCCGCGGTCGACCTGCACCACGCCTGCTACTGGCCGCCCTCGGCCTGCAGCGCCCGCGCGAGCGCCTCCGTCAGCCGCTTGTCGGCTGCCGCGAACGCGGTCAGGTCGCCCGATTTGAGCGCCGTCTCGCGAGCGGTGAGGGCGTCGCGCGCGTCGTTGAGCGCCTGCTGGAGCGCCGTCGGATCACCGGTCGCAGTGCCCGTCCCGCCGGTGGTACCACCCGCATCGCCGCCGGTGTCACCGCCCGAGGTGCCGGTGCCGGCGTCCGGGGTCGTCGGCGTGCCGGTGTCGCCCGCGTTCGCTCCCGAGTCGCCGCCGAAGAGGCTATCGAGGGCCGCGTCGAGGGTGTCCTCGAAGGCGATATCGTCACCGAACGCGACGAGCACCTTCTGGAGCAGCGGGAAACTCGTGTCGCCGTTGGAGCGCACGTAGATCGGCTGGACGTAGAGCAGACCGCCGCCGACCGGCAGGGTGAGCAGGTTGCCCCTCGTGACGGTCGTGTCGCCGCGGGAGAGGATGTTCAGCTCGTTCGCGACGGTCGGGTCCGTGGTGAACGCGTTCTGCACCTGCCCGGGGCCGGGGACCGTGTCGTCCTTCGGCAGCTCGAGCAGGCGGAGGGTGCCGTAGCCGTCGGCCACTGAGCCCGCCGTGGAGCCGGCGTCGGAGTCGGCGACGAGGTAGCCGGTCAGCACGTTGCGGCTGGCCTGCGCGCCCTGGACGCTTGCCGGGATGTAGGTCGAGTACAGCGAGTACGACGGAACGTCCTGATCCGGAGTCTGCAGCGTGAGGTAGTACGGGGGCTGCAGGCTGGTGCCGGTCGCAGCGGCCGTGGTCGCTGCTCCGCTGGTCGGGTCGTTCGGCGTCGCCCAGGCGTCCTCACGGGAGTAGAACGATCCGGCATCGGTGACGTGGTAGGTGCCGAGGACCGCGCGCTGGACCTTGAACAGGTCCTCCGGGTAGCGGACGTGGCTGAGCAGCTGGGCGGACATGTCACTCACCGGCTTGACGGTGGCCGGGAAGATCTTCTCCCAGGTCTGCAGGATCGGATCCTCGGTGTCCCACGCGTAGAGCGTGACCTTGCCGTCGTACGCATCGACGGTGGCCTTCACCGCGTTGCGGATGTAGTTCACGTCGTCGGTCGGGAACTGCTGCTGCGTGCTCGTATCGGCGATGGCCTGCGAGAGGCTCTGCACCTCGGAGTACGGGTAGTCGGCCGAGGTCGTGTACCCGTCGACGACCCACACCACGCGGCCGTCGACGACGGTCGGGTAGGCGTCGGAGTCGAGCTTGAGGTAGGGCGCCACCTTCTGCACGCGCTGCACGGGATCGCGGTCGTAGAGAATTTGCGAGTCGTCGTTCACGCCGTCCGAGAGGAAGATCTGCTCGGACTGGAACTTGATGGCGTAGACGAGCTTCTTGAAGATGTTGTCGAGCGCGGGCCCGCCGTTGCCGTCGAAGGTCGTGTAGGTCTGCTGCGCGCCGTCGGTGCCCGAGGGGTAGTCGAGCTCGATGTCACGCGAGTCGTTGCCGCCGACGATCGAGTAGGGCGGCGAGTTCTCGCCGAAGTAGACGCGGGGCTGGTAGTCGCCGAGGCTTCCGGTGGTCGGGACGCCGGACTCGATGAACACGGGCTCGCCGTCGGCAGAGCGCTGGTTGCCGTACGCGGCGACCAGGCCGTAGCCGTGGGTGTAGACGAGCGTCTGGTTGTACCAGGTCTGGTTGGTGCCCAGCCCGTTGAGGTTGAGCTCGCGCACGCCGACAACGGCGTCCTGCGTCGAGCCATTGATCGAATAGCGGTCGACGTCGAGCGCATTCTGCGTGTCGCCGAACTTGTAGTACTGGCGGAACTGCTGCAGCTGCGAGAACGCATCGGTGACAACGGCGGGGTCGAGGATACGGATGTTCGCCGTCGTCTCGGCGTCGGAGCGCAGGGCGCCCGGCTCGGCGTCGGTGGTCGCGTCGTAGGGGATGACGTCGACATTGCTGACCCCATAGGCCTGGCGGGTCATGTCGATGTTGTTCTGGATGAAGGGCTGCTCGAGCGTGCGCTCATTCGGTTCGACCTGGAACTTCTGCACGATCCACGGGTAGAGAGAGCCGACGAGCAGACTCGACACGATGAGCAGCGCGGTGCCGATGACCGGGAAGCGCCAGCGGCCGACGAAGGCGGTGACGACGAAGAGGATCGCGACCAGCGCGGCGATACCGGCCAGGATCTGCAGGCCCGGGATCGTCGCGTTGACGGTCGAGTAGGTGGCTCCGGTGATGCGCGGGCCCTGCTTCGCGAGCGTCGCGTACTGGTCCAGCCACAGGCTGACGGCCTGCACGGCCAGGTAGAGGGCAGCGATGATCGCCAGCTGGATGCGCGAGGCCTTCGAAATGCGGATCTCGCGGCCGTTGATCCGGATCGCCCCGTAGAGGTAGCCGGTGGCGAGGGTCGCGAACGCCGAGATCAGCAGGACCGCCGAGGCGAAGCCGACGATGCTCTGGTAGAAGGGCAGCTCGAAGAGGTAGAACGACGTGTCGAGGCCGAACTGCGGATCCGTCTGGCCCGAAGGCGTGCGGTTCCAGAAGGTGAGGCTCGTCTGCCAGCGGGTGGCGGAGGAGACGCCGGCGAAGAGACCGAGCACGGCGGGAATCCCCAGCGTGGCCAGACGCCGCAACGGCTCGACGACCTGCTGGTAGCGGTCGATCTGCGAGTTGAGCTTCGCGTAGACCGGCCGGAGCCGGTACGCCAGCATCAGGCTGACGAACACCGGTACGGCCATCGCGACGAAGCCGATGACGAAGAGTCCGCCCGCAGCCGCCCACTGCGTCGTGAGCACGGAGAGGAAGCCGAGCTGGTCGTACCAGAGGATGTCGGTGTACAGACCGGCGAAGACGAAGAACGCCACCACCAGGACGGCCACCACCACGACAGTGACGGCGAGGGCGCTCCGTCTCTTCCGCGGCGGGGTTTCGGTTGCTGTGGAACTCACGTAAGGGCCTCTTGCTGTCGAGATGTGAGGGGAGGCCCCCCATGCTATGCGACGGGTGTCCGGCTCACCTGAGCGTCGACCGCGGGCTCGACATCCGGGTGTCAGTCGATCGGAGCGGCGGCGCTGCAGTCCGGGAGGCCGGAGGTGTCGCCTGCGGCAATGCCTCTCAGCGCGGCGAGGGCGTCGTCGAGGGTGGACACCGCCAGCACGATGAGCCCGCCGGGAACGTGTCCGACGACCTCGCTGCAATTGCTGCTCGGCGCGAGGAAGTACTGCGCGCCGGCGTCCTTCGCTCCGTAGAGCTTCTGGCGGATGCCGCCGATGGCGCCGACCTCACCGGCCGCGTCGATCGTGCCGGTGCCCGCGACGTTCTGCCCGCCGTTGAGTGCGCCGTCGGTGAGCTTGTCGATGATCCCGAGCGCGAACATCATGCCGGCGCTGGGCCCGCCCACGTCGTCGAGCTGGATGTCGACCTGGAAGGGGAAGTCGAATGCGGCGCCGGGGAGGACGCCGATCACCGCCGCTCCGTTGGAGTCGCGGGGCGTGACCTGCACCTCCTGCTGCGCGCCGCCGCGCTCGATACTGATCCGGACCGGGGAGCCGGTGCCGAGGGTCTGCAGGGTCGCGCGCAGGGCGGTCGCGTCGGCGACGTCGGTGCCGGCGACGGCAAGGACCTGGTCGCCCGGCTCCAGGACGCCCTCGGCTGGTGAGCCCTTCGGCACCTGGACGACCGAGACGTGCTTCTCGACGGAGTAGCCGAGCGCGGTCAGTGCGGCGGCGATCGCCTCCTGCTGCGAGTCGGTCATCTCGGCCTGGTTCGCCGCGTCGCGCTCCTCGACAGTGGAGGAGGGCGGGAAGATCGCATCGACGGGGACGACGGCCCTGGTGCGATCGAACCACGCGCTCGCGACCTCGACCCAGGTGGGCAGGCTCTGCGGATTCCCGACGACCGAGACCGTCAGCATGTCGAGCGTGCCGGCCGTGGGATAGGTGGTGCGGTCCGGGATCGAGATGAGCGGGACGTCCTTGCTGCTGCCCAGGGTGTTGAAGACGGGGCCGGGCTGCTCGATCACGTACGGGGCCGGCGTGACGCCCAACCCGACGACGAGGGCGACACCCGAGAGGAGGACGACCGGTCCGACCCACGGTCGGCGCAAGGAGGAGGAGGGGCGCGGGTCGTCGGAGAACAGCGACACGGTGGCCTTTCTGACAACGGGTGGAGCAGCTCCGCCGGGATGTTCGCGGCGGGCGGAAGCGAGCTGGGCCCGAGCGGTGCTCTGCACGCCGAGGCCCCGGGCGCTCGGGCTAACGTAGCTTGCACGACTGGGAGTCGCGCCGGAACCGGTGCCCTGTGCAGGGCCGCGGACGCGGTACGGCAACCGGAACCACGTGAGCGACGAAAGGCTGATCCCGATGGCCGATGGCGACAGTGCGGACCGAGCGGGCGGCGGCTCCGAAGACGAGTTCCGGGAGATGCTCCGGCAGTTCCTCTCGGGGAACGGCCCCGTCGATCCGTCGCAGCTCGCGGGTGCCGCGGGACTGCCGAACGATCCGGTGGCCCTGCAGAACCTGCTCTCGCAGCTGCAGAGCGCGATGCAGCACAACGGCGACGGCGGCGTCAACTGGACGCTCTCACTCGAGCAGGCGAAGCAGCTGGCACGCGCCGAATCCGCGCCCGTGTCCGACTCCGTGCGCGCGCCTCTCGACGCCGCCTTCGGGGTCGCGGCGCTCTGGCTCGACGAGGTGGCGTACGTCACGGAGCTCAGCCGCACGCCGCGCTCGATCAGTCGAATCGAGTGGATCACGCTCACTATGCCTGTGTGGACGCAGCTCGCCGAGCCCGTTGCGCTGAGCATCTCGGACGCGCTGACCCGTGTGCTCCGCGAGCAGGCCCCGGAGGAGATGCAGGCGATGATCGCCGGCGCCGAGGGCATGATGCGCGGGATCGGCGGGACCCTGTTCGCCTTGCAGCTGGGCCAGGTCGTCGGTCAGCTCGCCGCCGAGGTCGTCTCCGGCGGCGACATCGGCATCCCGCTGCTGGAGGAGAACGACGCCGCGATCCTGCCACAGAACGTCGCCGCGTTCGGTGAAGGCCTCGACATCCCGCTCGACCAGGTGCAGCTCTACCTGGCGGTACGCGAGCTCGCGCACGCCCGCCTCTTCCGCCACGGCAAGTGGCTCCGCCTGGCCCTCATTTCGCAGATCACCGACTTCGCGCGCGGCATCAGCATCGACACCACGCGCCTCGAGGAGCTGGCCGAGAACTTCGATCCGGCCAACCCCGAGGAGCTGCGCGATGCGATGACCTCCGGCGCGCTCATCCCGCCGAAGACGCAGGAGCAACTCGCTGCGCATGGGCGCCTCGAGACCGTGCTCGCCCTGATCGAGGGCTGGGTCGATGTCGTCACGGCAGCAGCGACCACCCGGCTGCCCAGCGCCGGGGCGATCGCCGAGACGGTCCGCCGTCGTCGCGCGTCCGGCGGGCCCGCGGAGTCGGCGTTCGCGACGCTGGTCGGCCTGGAGCTGCGCCCGCGGCGCCTGCGTGACGCCGCCGTGATGTGGCAGGCCGTGACGGACGCGGTCGGGCCCGAGGCGCGCGACTCCCTCTGGTCGCATCCTGATCTCCTTCCCGGTTCGGATGATCTCGACGACCCGAGCGCGCTCGTGGCCCGGCTCACGGCCGAGGCGCGCGGCGAGACTCCGGAGCCGGACGAGATGGACCGCGCGCTGGAGGACCTGCTCAACGGGACGATGCCGAGCGAGGGCGGCGATGCCTCCGGTGCGTCCGGCGACACTTCCGGTGCCTCCGGCGACACTTCCGGTCCCCCCGACGACGACGATCGGGGCTCCGCGCCGACAGGCGACCGCCCCGTCTGAACGCCCGCCCGGCGCCCGCCTGTGGACAACTCGCGCGGCGCCGGGCCGGTTTCAGACATGATCGGCCGATGGTCCTTCGGCTCGACCCCCGCTTCCCCCTCCTCTGGCGCTCGGCGACGGCCGTGCAGATCGGCCTCGACCGGCCCTACGCGGTCCTGGACGGCATCGGCTACCCGGAGGAGCTGCTCCTCGACGCCCTGCGGCTGGGCACGAGCGCCGGAACCGTCCGCCTGATCGCGATGCGAGCCGGAGCGAGCGGAGCGCGGGTCGACGAGGTACTCGACGCGCTACGGCCCGTGCTGCTACGCAGCGTCGAGCCCGCCCCTCCTCCGGCACCCCGAGTCGTCGTCGAGGGGGCCGGCGCGGCGTCGGACGCGCTGCGGACGCTGCTCCGAAGCGAGGGCTGCGACGTGCTCGCCGAAGACGCGGTGCCGGAGCTCGCGGTCCTCGTGGCCGACTTCGCTGTCGCTCCCTCCCGCGCCGCGCACTGGCTGGCGGCCGACGTGCCGCACCTGGCCGTCGTGTTCGGCGACGACTCGGTGCGCCTGGGGCCGCTCGTCGAGCCGGGCCGGGGCCCGTGCCTGCACTGCGCCGAGCGCCACCGGATGGACCTCGACCCCGACCGCGCGCGCCTGGTCATCCAGGTGCTCGGCCGCACGGCACCCACCCGCACGCCCCTGTCGAGCGCGGCGATCGCCGTGGCCGCCGCCGACGTCGCCCTGCGGCGGCTGATCGTCGGCTGGCGCGGACTGCGCGCGACCGAGCGCAGCTACAGCGACGCCTCCGGAGCATTCACCGTGCGGGAGCGGGAGCCGCACCCCGAGTGCGCGTGCCGAGCTCTTCGAGGAAACGCGACGGCTCCCTCCGAGTGACGCGACCGGCACTCGAGCGCGCCCAGGAGAGGCGCAGGCGTCGGCGGGCGCGGGTGATCCCCACGTAGAGGAGGCGGCGCTCCTCGTCGATCGCCTCGAGCCCGGCGGCGTACGAAATGGGCAGCAGACCCTCCGCGAGCCCCATCAGATGCACCGACTCCCACTCCAGACCCTTGGCCGAGTGCAGTGTCGCGAGAGTGACCGCGGCTCGGTCGGGCTCGTGGTGCACCTGCTGGCGGGCGATCAGGTCGTCGGTGAACTGGCGGAAGCTCCAGTCCGCCGACGCCTCATCGACGAGCCGGGCCAGCGTGTCCAGCGACTCCCAGCGATCGCGCACCGCGCCGGGAGCGGTGGGCGGTTCGGCGCTCCAGCCGAGTGAGCGGAGGACGTCGCTCACCGACTTGAACAGCGGCTCACCGCTGATCGAGACGGAGGCGGCGCGCAGCTGCATCACGGCCTGCTTCACCTCGGGCAGGTCGAAGAAGCGCTTGCCGCCGCGCATATGCGCACTCACGCCGCGCTCGTGCAGCGCGTGCTCAATGACGGCGGACTGGCTGTTGGTGCGAAAGAGCACCGCGATGTCGGAGGCGCGCGCTCCCGCCTCGATGTCGGCCGCGACCCGCGCCGCGATGCCGCGCGCCTCCGCGATGTCGTCCGGGTAGGCGTCGATCGCCGGCTCCACCGCCTCGGCCGCCGCCACCGCATGCAGGGAGAGGGCGCCGGGCCGCCCGCGCATCAGCCGATTCGCGGTCTGCACGATCGGCACGGCGGAGCGGTAGTTCTCCTCCAGGCGCACCACTGTGGCGGCCGGCCAGCGGGCCGGGAAATCGAGGAGGTAGTCGGCTCGGGCGCCCGCGAACGAGTAGATCGTCTGGCTGGCGTCGCCGACGACGCAGAGGTCGCTCCGATCGCCCAACCACAGCTCGAGGAGCCGCTGCTGCAGGGGCGAGACGTCCTGGTACTCATCCACGACGAAGAAGCGGTACTGCTCCCGCACCTGCATCGCCATCGCGGGCTCCGACTCGAGCATGCCGGCCGTGACCAGCAGCACGTCCTCGAAGTCGATCTGGCGGCGCTGGTCCTTCAGCCCCTCGTACTCGTCCACGAGCGCGACGGTCTGCTCCAGCGTGAGCTTCCCGGGCAGCGGGCGGGTGCGCGCGGCGACGGCGTACTGCTCGAGGGAGAGCGCGGACACCTTCCGCCACTCGATCTCGGCCGACAGGTCGCGCAGTGCGGCGGTGTCGAGCTTCAGGCGGAGGCGCTCCGCCGCGTGCCCGAGCAGGCGCGCCTTCCCGTCGAGCAGCTGCGGCATCGTCCCACCCACCAGCTGCGGCCAGAAGTAGCCCAATTGCGAGAGCGCTGCGGCGTGGAAGGTACGTGCCTGGACTCCGCCGGCTCCGAGCACCCGCAGGCGCGAGCGCAGTTCGGCGGCGGCACGGCTGGTGAACGTAAGGGCCATCACCCGGCCGGGCGTGTAGACGCCGGTCGCGACTCCGTGCGCGATGCGGTGGGTGATGGTGCGGGTCTTTCCCGTGCCCGCGCCGGCGAGAACGCACACGGGGCCCAGGAGCGCCTCCGCCGCCTCGCGCTGCCCCGAGTCGAGTCCGTCGAGCAGGCTCACGCGATCGGGCCGTTCTCCAGCTCGCCCCCGTACCAGTCCTCGATCAGTGCGCGAGCGATCGACGAGCGCCCGGGCAGGAGCACCGAGTCCAGGGAGTCGTGCAGCTGCTGCCGGGTGAACCAGCGCAGCTCCACGATCTCCTCGCCGTCCGGGAGCAGGTCCTCGGGCGACTGGTCCTCCGCCAGGCGCGCGGTGAAGCCGACCATGAGGGAGGCGGGGAAGGGCCAGGGCTGCGAACCCAGGTACCGAGGGTCGACGACGCGCAGCCCCGATTCCTCGCCGATCTCCCGGATCACCGCGGCCTCCAGCGACTCGCCCGGCTCGACGAAGCCGGCCAGCAGCGAGAAGCGGCCGGTCCCCCACATCGCATTGGAGCCGAGGAGGAGGCGGTCGTCGGCGTCGAGCACGCAGACGATGATCGCCGGGTCGGTGCGCGGGAAGACCTGGCTGCCGTCGGTCGGCGAGCGCCGCACCCAGCCGCCCTGCTCGACGACGGTCGGGTCACCGTTGCGCGGCGAGTAGCCGTGCGAGGCGTGCCAGTTCGCGAGGGCGAGCGCCTCGGTGAACAGCCCGGCGTCGCGATTGCTGAGGCGCTCGGCGATCGCGCGCAGGCCGCTCCAGCGATCCTCGTCGGGCTCCAGCTCAGCGGCGGCCGCATCCGTGAGGACGGTGGCGATGACGGGGGTGCCCGCGGGCTCGCCCGGCGCCGCGGCGGTGGTGCGGCCGAGGTAGATGCGCAGGGTGCCGGCGGTCACCTCGTCGGGTCGGCGCAGCACCAGGCGGTCGGCGTCGACGAGGGTGCGATCGTGGTGCACAACGAGCACGCGGGTGGCGGAGTCGGCGAGCAACTCGTCGAAGAGCGCCGGCCGCGAGCGCCCGACGCCGTCGCGGTCGGCCGCCTGTCGTGAGAGCGGAAGGCGATCGGCGAAGGGCAGTGACATCCGGGGCTCCTTTCGTGACGGGGCGGCGAGAATCGCTGTCGCGGGCCTTCGACGGCATCGGCGGGACAGCGCGTGGCGGCGGGCCGACCGGGCGCGATCCGCCTACCCTGGAAATCATGGCCAGATCCCCTCTCACTCTAGCCGCGCTGGCCACCTCGGCCGTCGAGGGCCTCGACGTCCGCTCCGCGCGCCCCTTCACCTCCTCGACGCACGGCGACTTCGACTCCGCGTTGCTGACCACGCGCGACGGCGCCCGTCTCCTGGTTCGCGTGCCCACCTCCGCGCTCGCCGAGCAGGAGCAGCTGGGCGACCTCGTCGCACTCCGGGCGTTGACCGCCGGAATCCGCAGCCGCCTGCCGTTCGATGTGCAGGAGAGCGTGGGGCAGACGCCGTTCGACGGTACTCGCGCCGTGGTCTACGAGTACCTCGCGGGAGAGCGGGTCCTGATCGACGATGTGGCCGCGCAGAGCGGGCTCGCCGACTCGGTCGGCCGCGCTATCGGGGCAATCCACTCGCTGCCGGCGTCCTTCGTGCAGGAGGCGGGGCTGCCGATCGCGACGGCCCGCGAGAGCGTGAACGAGACGGTCGCGGTGATCGAGCGCGCAGCCGACACCGGCCAGGTCCCGGCGGCGCTGGTCGCCCGCTGGGAGTCGGCGTCCTCGGACGAGGCGCTCTGGCACTTCGACCCGACTGTGGTGAACGGCTCGATGACGGCCGATTCCTTCCTCCGCTCGGGCGATGTCGTCGCCGCCGTGCTCGGCTGGGCGGCGCTGCGGGTCGGCGACCCGGCCCGCGACCTGCACTGGCTGCTGAGCGCCCCGGGCTCCGAGACGGCGCTCTCGGCCTACTCACGGATGCGCGCGGGAGCGGTGGACCGCACGATCCGCCAGCGCGCCCAGCTCTACGCCGAGCTCGAACTCGCGCGCTGGCTGTTGCACGGCACCGAGACCGACGACTCCGCGATCGTCGATGACGCGGTCGCGATGCTCGACACGCTCGTCGACAGCGTGCTCGGCGACCTCTCCGCACCGCTCTCGACCGACACCGGACCGGTGCTGGAGGTCTCGGAGGTCGAGGAGCTGCTGAACCGCACGCCGGGGGCCCACACCGGCTCCTCCGCTCACGGCCGCGGGCTCGCCCCCGTCGCGGAGGAGAGCGACTCCGCCAGCTCGCGCTCGGAGTAGAACCGCTCGGGTCGCAGCACGAGGTTGTCGGCCACGAAGTAGAACACCGCGTCGACGTTCTCGAGCGGCATCCCCTGCCAGCGGGAGTAAGCGAGGCGGTACAGCGCGAGCTGGAACTGCTTCAGCTCGAGGTCTGCGGCATTCTTCGATGCGCGCCCGGTCTTCCAGTCCACGATCTGAACGCCCTCCTCGGTCGGGTAGACCGCATCGAGCTTGCAGACCACGACGTGCCCGGCGAGCTGGAGGTGGATCTCGATCTCAACCGCCTCCGGGCGCCGGTCGGCCCACTCCGAGCGCTCGAAGGTCGCGATCAGAGCATCCAGCCGCTCCTGCTCGACGCTCGCGGGGCCCGCGTCATCGAGTTCGTCGGGGAACGTGTCGACCGCCTCCGCCCCGCCCTGGATGCCGAACCGGTTCTCGACCCAGGAGTGGAAGGTGGTGCCCAGCCGGGTCTGACGGTACGGGCGCTCGGGCATCGGCCGGCGCAGCTGAGCGGCGACCTCGTCGGGCGCGCTGACGATGTCCTTGAACCGCGACGCGGGGATGCGGGTCGGCAGCGGGGTGCGCTCGCCCCCGGCCAGGCGCACCGCGCGCTCGGCGAGCAGTAGGCGGATGTCGTCGCCGCGAGATCCGAGCAGGGCGGGCTCGGCGCTGCGCACCCGGGCGGCGGCGGCGCGCACTCGGTCGCCGCGGGAGCCGAGCGGATCGTGGGGCCAGCGGAAGGTGCGCGGGGCGCGCTCGAGCGGGTTCTCCTCGTTCGCAGGCTCGGTCGGCAGCGGCGGGATCGCGTCGGCGCGCTCAAGGTCGCGCAGGAAGACACCCGGCCCGCGCGGTTTCGCCTGACCCGCCCACCACGAGCCGCTGAGCAGGAGGTGGTGGCGCGCGCGGGTGACGGCGACGTAGGCGAGCCGTCGCTCCTCCGCCTCGTTGCGCTCGCGGAGGGTGTCGCCGAAGACGCCGATAGCGTCGACGACCTCCTTCTGGGTGCCGCAGCCGCGCCAGGCCAGGTCGGGGAGCTCGGCGGCGTCGCCGCGGAAGGCGTACGGCATCGCGCCCAGGCGAACCCACCCGCGGAAGCCCTCGACCGGGGTGCCCGGCAGCTCGCCCTCGACCATCCGCGGGACCGCGACCAGATCCCACTCCAGCCCCTTCGATCCGTGGATCGTGAGCAGTTGCACCGTGCCGGGCTCCGGGTCCTCCGGACGCGGGGCGAGGCCGTCGCGCTTGTCGGCGAGGACGAGCCAGCGGAGGAAGCCGCGGAGGGAGGAGCCGGTGCCCGCACCGCGGTCATCGGTCTGCAGGTAACCGGCCACCGCCTCCCGGAACGCCTCGAGATTGGCGCGGCCGTCACCACGCGACTCGTTCGCCTCGACCTCCATGTCCAGGCCCAGCTCCTGCTCGACCAGGGTGACGAAGTCGAGCAGGTCCAGGCCCGCCCTGGCCCGCAGCCGGGCGAAGAGGGTGCCCGCCTCGTGTAGTCGACGCAGGCCCTCGGCGCTGAACCCGGTGAGCGCGGAGTGGTCGATCCGCCCGTCCTCCCCCGGGCGCCGTGCGGCGACGAAGTCGAGGGCCTCGACGATGGAGCCGCCCTCGCCCTCGGTGACGGAGGCGCGCATCCGCTCGCGCACCTCCTCCGGGAGAAGCCGGTGCGCGTGGTCGCGGGCGGCGAGCCACGACGCGAGGTCGCGCAGCGCCTTGAGGTCGCGCACTCCCAGGCGCCAGCGCGCACCCGCCAGAAGCCGGACCAGCTCGCTGCCCGCTGCCGGGTCCTCCACCACCGTGAGTGCGGCGACGAGGTCGGCGATCTCGGGCTGGCGCAGCAGACCCCCGATACCCAGGATGTGGTAGCGGACGCCGTGCTTCGCCAGGGCGGCGGCGAAGCGGTCCATGTGCGCCCGCACCCGGAACAGCACCGCGGCCGAGGGCGGCTCGGCGATCACGCGCAGGCGCCCGGCGAACCAGCGCGCGACGTCGTCCGCCTCCTCCTCGATCGTCTCGGGGAAGGTGAGCTCGACCGGATGCTCGGAGGCCTGCGGCCCCGCACTCAGGGTGTCGACGGCGACGGCGCTGCCCGCTGACAGCGGCTCGACGATCGCGTTGGCCGCGCCCAGCACGCGACGTCCGTTGCGCCAGCTGGTGCTGAGCGAGAAGCTGCGCGCTCCCTGGAAGTCGGTGCCGAAGCGGCCGAGCCCCTCGGCGCTCGCCCCGCGCCAGCCGTAGATCGACTGGTGCGGGTCGCCGACAGCCATAACGCCCTGCCCGGTGAACAGGCGCGCGAGCAGCCGCGTTTGCAGTACGGAGGTGTCCTGGTACTCATCGAGAAGCACCACCCGGTACCTCGCGCGGTGCTCGTCCACAATCCGCGGGACCCGGTCGAGGATCCGCAGCGCCAGTGCGACCTGGTCCGAGAACTCGACGAAACCGCGCTCGGCCTTCGCCTCCTGAAACCGCTCGGCCAGCGCGGTCAGCACGGGCAACGCGCCGACCGCCTGAAGAGCCTTCTCGAGCTCGCGGTAGAGCCCCGAACCGCTGCCCCCGCGCGGCAGATCGCCCAGGCGGAGGAAGTCCTCGGCGAATGCGGCGACGGCGGCCGGATCGGCGAGGTTGTCGGCGAGATCGTGCGCGAGCGAGACGACGAGGTCGGTCAGGCGGTCGATACCCGCCTCAACCTCGAGGATCCGTGGGTCGGCCGTGTCGGCCACCACGCCCCGCGCGAGGTGCCAGGCCGAGGCCTCGGAAAGCACAGTCGCGTCGCCCTCGCGGCCGATCAGCGCAGCGTTGTCGCGGAAGATCGTGTTCGCGAAGGCGTTGTAGGTCGAGACAGTGGCGGCCTCGAAGGGGTCGGGCGCGGTCTGCCCGGGCGGGAGCGGGAGCAGGCCCGCCGCGCCGAGCTGGTCGATCCGCCGCCCGATGCGCTCGCCGAGTTCGGCCGCCGCCTTGCGGGTGAAGGTGAGGCCGAGCACCTCCGACGGAGCCGCGTAACCGTTCGCGAGCAGCCAGAGCACGCGATTAGCCATCGTCTCGGTCTTGCCGCTGCCTGCGCCAGCGACGACGAGGGCGGGCTCGAGCGGCGCCTCGATGACGGCGCGCTGCTCGGCGGTGGGCGGGCGCAGGTCGAGGCGCTCGGCGATGGTCAGGGCGTCGATCACGGCAGATCCTCCTCGGGGTCTCCGGGGTCCTCGGCGTCCTCGGGGTCTCCGGGGTCCTCGATCGCCAGGAGTCCGTCGCCCGGCACCTCGGGCACGGCGTGGATGCGGTAGCGCAGCGCGTCGCCGGGCGAGAACGGTGTCGCGTCGAGCAGGCCCGAGAAGCCGGCCGCCGCCATGCCCAGCGCTGCGGAGCGGACGCGCTCGCGCAGTCGCTCCAGCTCCTCCTCGCCGAAGCGCTCCTGCACCACCTCGCGGTACGGCTTGCCGCGCACGCCCGTCGCCACGAAGAGCAGCTTCGCACCGCCCCCGTCGGCCGGGTCGGCCGCCTCGATTGCTCCCTCGGCGACCGCGAGCTGGTAGCTGCCGAGCTGCGCGTGCTCGGCGATGTCGTCCCTGCGCGGCGTGCTGCGGCCGGTCTTGAGGTCGACGATCGTGACGGAGCCGTCGGCGGAGCGCTCCACCCGGTCGATGGAGCCGCGCACGCGGGCGGGCGGCACGTCGAGCTCGAACTGCTGCTCGCGGCCGAGCACCACGCCTCCCCCGCGCTCGAAGTCGGCGAGGTAGCCCGCGAGGCCGTCGATCAGCCGCCGCGTCACGCGCTTCTGCCGCTCGCCCAGCCACGGCGACTCGAAGACCAACTCGGGCCAGCGCGACTCGAGCGCCGCCCACAGCTCCTGCGGATCGGGCCGCTCGGCGTTCTCGAGGACCCAGTGCACGAGCGTGCCGACCCCCATCGCCGTGCTCGTCGTCGACCCGGAGACGGCGTCGACGAACCAGTCCAGCGGCGAGCGCTCGAACGCCTCCAGGCGGCTCGGCGAGACGGAGACGGGCCGCTCGGGGTCGCCGATGTCGAACAGCGGCTCCGTGGTCGAGGGCTCCAGCACCCCCGACCAGGAGGACGGATCGGCGCCGGCCACCCCGGCGCGCGCCAGAGCGCTGAGCCCGCGGATCGCGGCGGGCGCCTCCGTCGAATCCGGCGTGGTGGCCGTCCGGCGCAGGGCCGCGACCGCCCCGCGGAGTGTCAGCGGCACCGCGGAGGCAGGATCCAGCCGCGGCGCGTCAGGCGGGCTGAGGCGGAAGAAGAGGGAGGGCGTCTCGTCCTCCCCCGCTACGGAGCTGAGCACCAGCTGACGGCGGGCGCGCGAGGCGGCCAGCGCGAACATCCGCAGCTCGTCGTCGAGAGTGGCCTTCCGGGTGTCGAGCGGAAGACCGCCCTCGCCGCGGGCATGCCGCAGCAGGCCGTCCGGGTCGAGCAGCGAGCCGCGCTGGCGGAGGTTGGGCCAGACGCCGTCCTGCAACCGCGCGACCACCACCACGTCGAACTCGAGTCCGACGACAGAGGAGGGCGTGCCGATCAGCACCGCGTCCTCCACGGAGCGCGCCGCGAGCGTGTCCTCCGGCACCTCGGCCTCGAGGATCTCGGTGACGAAGCCGACCGACGAGTGCCCGGTCGCTCGCTCCACGAACCGCCGCGCGGCGCTGAAGAGGGCGACCACGCCGTCGAGGTTGCGATTGGCCTCGGCGGCAGTCAGCCCGGTACCGAGCGCGAACTCACGCCAGGAGGTGGCGACGCGGCTCGATTCCCACGCCGACCAGAGCAACTCCTCGATCGAGCCGCCCTCCTCGTGCAGGCGGCGGACCCGGTCGATCGTGACGGCGAGCCGTTCAGCCTGGCGGGCGGGAGCGGAGTCGATGGTGGCGAAGCGGCCGGGCGCCGCGAGAGCCTCGACCAGGAGCGGGTCGCTCGCACGGATTCCGTCGGCAGCGAGCTCCTCCGCCCGGAGCGCGAGCCGGAGCCGGCGCAGGCCCAGCCGGTCTACTCCGCCGAACGGGCCGAGCAGTAGCTCCGCCGCGAGCTCGGCATCGAGCGGCCGCTCGCCGATCGCGACTCCGACCAGCACGAGTAGCGAGCGTGCCGCGTGGTCGTCGCGGAGAGCGCGCCCGGCGAGCACGGAGCGGGTGGGCACCTCCGCGACCGCGAGTGCCTTCACCAGCGGCTGCACGGCGGCTCCGGAGCGCACCACGAGCGCCATCCGCCGCCACGGGATCCCGTCGCGCAGCCGCCGCTCACGGAGCAAGCGCGCCACGGTCGCCGCCTCGCGCGCCGCCGTCGGAGCGTGCAGCACCAGCACGGGCGCCGGAGCGCCCTCGGGAGTCGGAGCCGCGAGGGCCGACCGCTGCCGCCCGGCCGCCGCAGTGCCGATCCGCTCCGTCGCCGCCGACACCACCGCCCGCAGTGCCGCGGAATGCCGGTGCACGCGGGAGAGGACGAGAGTCTCGACTTCGGCCACCCCGAGGCTCGCGGCGAAACGGCCGAGAGTGTCAGAGGCCGCCCCCCGGAAGGCGCTCGTGGCGACGTCTGGATCGCCGAGCGCGATCACCGTCACCCCGCGCTCGGCCAGCGCCCGCAGCAGCACGAGGGTGGACTCGCTCGCCTCCTGGAGGTCGTCGACGACGACGAGCCGCAGCGCGTCGATCCGCTCGCCTGCCTCGCCCGCTCGGATCGCCTCAGCCGCGAAGGCCGCGAACTCCGCCGCGTCGAGCCGGGTGCCCGCCTCGGGCGCCATCCACTCGACCACCTCGCGCAGCTCGTCGAGCACATCGGCCGCGGCACTCCACTCGCCGCGCTCGGCGTCCACCCCGAGCGCGCGGACCGCGTCCGTGTCGAGTCCGTGCTCGGTGGCCCGCATGCCGAATTCGCGCAGCTCGGTACGGAAGGTGCGCAGCCTCAGCACCTCCGGGCTGAACTCTTCGGGCCAGCGCGGACCCGTGCCCTCCTCGAGGTGGCCCTCGATCAGCTCGGAGAGCAGGGCGTCCTGCTCGCCGCCGGTCAGGAGGGTCGGCCGCTCCAGTCCGCGCGCCTTGGCGGAGGAGGTGACAGCCTCGAACGCGAGCGAGGTAGCTGTGCGGGCGAGCGGGCCTCGGGTCGGCACACCCAGGCGCAAGGCGAGGACGTCGCGCAGGGCGGTGGCGGCGGTGCGGCTGGCCGCAAGGACGACGAGAGACTCGGGCGAGTAGCCCCGCCCGAGCACGCGCTCGGCGACCAGCTCGATCACCGTGGTGGTCTTGCCCGAGCCGGGCGCCCCGAACACCGCGGCACTGCGTCCCTCCGGCAGTGCGAGCACCGCCCGCTGGGACGCGTCGAGCACGGCCCGAGGCGCGCCCGGCCGCTCCACGCCGTCGGCCGGGGCGGTGGAAGGAGCGGAGGTCGCGGGAGTCGTCACACGACCACGGTAGCCAGAGGGTCCGACACTCCCGTCGGCGCTCGGCGGGGGGCCGCTGCCGCCCACTCCGCTCACCGCGAAACGCGCGCCGTCGGCAACACGCGGTCCCGTATCCTGGCAGCTACGTCCCCTCCCGAAAGGCACTGCTGGTGGAAATCCGTATTGGAATGGTCAACACCCCGCGCGAACTCAACTTCGAGTCGTCGATGTCCGTGACCGAGGTCGAGAAGACGGTGACCACCGCCCTCGAGGCCGGCACCGCTGTCCTGCGTCTGCGCGATGAGAAGGGGAAGATCTACATCGTCCCGACTGACACCATCGCCTTCGTGGAGGTCGGCTCCGAGGAGTCGCGCCGCGTCGGCTTCGTCGCCTAGCCCCTGCCCGCGAGTACGTCGTGGAGCTCCTCTTCATCACTCTGTTCGGGGTCGTGATCGGTCTCGCCGCGCGGTACGGGCTGCCGCATCGGCACCTGCACGGCTCGGTGCTCGTCCCGGCGCTGGGCGGCCTGGTCGCCGCGGTCATCTGGGTTGCGCTGACCTGGGCGGGCCTGCCGTGGGACGGCGGCCTGATCTGGGTCATCGCCCTCGTCGTGACCGCTGGGGCCGTCGTTCTGGCTGACCTCTCGCTCGGACGCCGCCGCGCCCGCCGCGACGAGGCGTCGCTGCAGGCGATGCTGTCGGGCCGTGTCGCTCCCTGATCGTGCTGAAGGGGCGGGAGTCCTCAGCTCCCGCGCCTTTGTCGTCCACGAGGTGCGACACGGCGTGATGATGATGTGCCAGTCTCCGGTCACAGCTCCCGCGGACGGTGACAAACACCGACAATCGTCGGACAATCACCTTCCCTGGGGGTAGAAATGCTGGCTGAACGTGGAAATGCCGTCACCGCCACCCGGCGCGCGGTGCTCGGCGCTGCCGCTGCAGGGCTGGCCGGAGCCGCGGTCGCTCCGGCCGCCGATGCCGCTGTCCCGACGGCACCGGACCTCGCCGTCACCCGTGTCGTGCCCGTGCGGAGCGCCGCGCTCTCCCTGACCGGAGCGCGACTGCCGCAGTCGACCTCTCTCTTCACGCCGATCCGCTCCGACGCCGACGCCGTCTACGTCGCCGACTCGATCCCCGAGCCGCAGTGGTGGACGATCACCGACCGGCATCCCCGCGCCCGCTCGGGGATCTGGCGCCTCCCGAAGAACGGATCAACGGCCTCCTTCACCGAGACCGCTGCCGCAGTCGAATTCGACGGCGTGAATCCCGGCCATCGCGGCGCGAGCGTGACCGTCACCGACGGGGGCCGTGTTCTCGTGCAGCCTCCGCTGCACAAGCTGGTGTCCCGAGGAGGGGCGGGCTGGCGGAATGCCCCGCTCGCCGTGGCCGCCTCACGGTCGTCGCACGACGTCTCCTCCTTCTTTGCCGTCCCCGCGCCCGCCGGCGCGCGGACCGGCGTCTCGTACTCGCGCTTCTTCCGCGACTCGGCGTCGGCGACCACTTACCTCCTCACCCGTGGCTCCGACTACCAGGCGCTCCTGTGGACCTGGGACGAGACAGCGCGGGTCCTGCGCCCGCTGCACCGCGAGGACACCCGCTACGACCCGGCGCAGCCCGACGGCTACGGTGTGCGGGACGGGCTCAGCGTGCATCCGACCACGGGCCTGCGCACCGGCGCGTACGGGCACGAACTCGCCTTCTCCCGCCCCGCCGGTGCGACCACGAGCACGATCTGGTGCGCGGCCGAGTTCCGGATCAACACGGACGCCGACCAGTCGGGCTTCCCGCGGCGCGACATCGCGCTTGCTCGCAGCGACGACCAGGGCCGCACCTGGCAGCATCCGCGAACCGGGGCCACCGCCGCACAGCTCTTCCGACCCTCGGTGCCGGCGCCCGCGAACGCGAACGTCCTGGTCGTCTTCGACGGGCCCGCCTACTCCGCGAGCGCTTCGGATGACGCCCGCCACGACAGCGTGGGTGCGCGCGTCGGCGTCGCGAGTGGCGGACGAGTGGTCGTCGTGGCGGCCTGGTCGAGGCGGCCCGCCGACTCCTCCGACACCGGCCTCGCCCTAGGCACCCCCGTGTCGACCGACTACCGCTCCCTCTGGGCCGCGGTCTGGGACCCAGCCACCAAGACCCTGGAGCGGACCTGCCTCTACAACCCCGGCTCGCGCCGCTCGGACGGCACCTGGACGTCGAATCATCACGCGGGCATGCCCTCCCTCGTGTACTCCCGCTCCGGCACCGTCGTGGTGGTCGCCTCCAGCCACGACGACCACGAGCACTGGCCGGGACGGGAAAACTGGGGGCTCGTCTCGGACGACGGCCGCCCGACCACTTTCCCTGCCGACGCGCGCCTGCATGTCTACGCGACCAGTGACGGGCGGAGTTGGACCGACTCCGCCGTCGCGGGTCCGTCGGGCCTGACCACCACCGGCACATCCGGCGCCTACCTCGACCCGGAGTGCCTCGACGGCGACGGACTGCTGCGCCTCTACCCCGCCTTCCCCAACGATCCCGCGCGTGCCGAGGTGTGGGAGCTGCCTGCGCCCTCCGTGCCGACGCTCTCGCGCCGCCTCGACCGCCCCGTTCTCACCGCACGCGCTCTCTCGGGAGGCGTCGCCGTCAGCTGGACGCCGCCCGCCTCCGACGCCGGCTCGTCGATCTCGCAGTTCGTCCTGCACGCGGCCGACGGCACCCGGGCCAACAGCGCCTCGCCTGCGGTCGCCGTGCTCGACGGCGCGACCCGCGGTTGGATCGACCGCAGCGCTCCTGCGGGGGCCCCGCGCAGCTACGTCGTCTTCGCCCGAAACGCGGCGGGCACCTCCCTCGCCTCGAACACCGCAACAGCGACGAGCGGTGCCGTCGACGTCGTGCGTCCCCCGGATCCCGCTCCGCAGTACTGGTTCCGCGCGAGCGACCTGCCGCTGCGCGCCGGTGACCGGGTCGCCTCTGTTCCGGCTGCTCCGGGCGCCCTCGTGCGCACGGCCGCCGTGCAGAGCGTCGCCACTCGACAGCCGCGGTTGATTGCGGACGGACCGGGCGGGCTGCCGGCGCTGCGGTTCGAGCGCGCGGCCGCGAGCGGCCTGCTCCTGCCCGCCCCGCTGCGCTTCGGCGGCACCACAACGGTGCTGATGGTCGCGCGCGTCCGCGACGAGGAGTGGTCGCACCTCGCGGCGGCAACCGATGCGGAGGGCATGCTCCTGGTGCGCGCGCCCTTCTCCCGGGTGTCCGCCGGTGCCCACGAGACTCGCTCGGCGGGAGCAGCGGCCGACGGCACGCAGGGTCTCGCGACGACCGACACCCGCCTCGAGGTCGTCCACCGAGTCGAGAGCTCGACGGGGATCGGCGCGTGGAAGGTGTATGTGTCGCAGTGGCGCGTCGATCCGTGGTCGAAGCTGCGTGTCAGCGGCCAGATCAACCGCTGCGGGAGCTCGCAGATCGAGCTCCCGGCGACGGCGGGAGCGATCCTCACCGGGGCGGACGAGCCCACGTCGGCGCAGATGACCATCGGCAGCGCCCGCGCCCGGACCGGGGACGTGCTCGCCAGCGCGGTCGACATCGCCGAAATCCTCCGCTTCGACGGGTCCATGCCACGAGAGCGGATCCAGGACGTAGTCCTGTACCTGCTCGCGCGGCATCGCCTCCCGTCGACGAACGTCGTCGAGTCGGAGCTGCGGCGCCGGTGGGATCGCGGGACGCCTCCCGACTGCCTCGACGTCGTCCGCACCGACGCGGCGATGGCCGGCGGATCCACGGCGGGAGCGCTCCAGCACGACTCCTGCTCGCGGCTACTCCCGACGGGCACCTACGTCCCGGCCTGAGCGCTCGGTCAGGCCGTCAGGCCCAGGGCGTCCATCCGCCGCGTGTGCGACGCGATCAACTCGGTGAAGACGGGCTCGATCCGTGATTCGTCGGAGTCGTGGTTGCCCGACCCCATCAGCGCGGATCGGGCAACCAGGAGGGTGTCGCCGACAAGACGGCGGCCCCAGACGGCGAGCCGAGAGCCCAGGCGCTCGTCGGCGGCGATCTCGCGGCGCAGGATAGCGACCACGTCCTCGGCGCCCGTATCGGCGCCGAGAGTCTGCGCGATGCGCGGCCCCACATCGGTGGGGAGCCCGCCAGTGAGGCGGATGAAGAAATCATCGAGCAGGCCGGCTGTGATGTAGGCCGAGAGCAGCGTCTCGTGCAGGTCGGCACCCCGGGTAAGGCGCTCGAAGGTGTCGATCGCGGGGCGGAAGGGAGCCATCGCCTCGCCGGGCTCGACGTCGCGGCGGCGCAACTCGGCGACGACCGCGTGGTGCTTGGCGAGCGCCGTACCCGCGGCGGAGGAGATCGCCTCCTTGTCGGCGAGGTCCTCGGTCTCGGCGACGGCGCGGGCCAGCACCTCGAACACGGCGAGCTGGAGGTAGGCGACCTGACCGAGGTAGGGCAGCACCTCGGGAGTGAGGTCGGCGAGGTCGACACGGTCGCGCTTCCGGGGCGACTCTCCGCGGGGCGTCAGGCGGGGCAGGTCGACCAGGGGACGTCGACGTCGGAACCAGGCAGCCATTTCTTCAGCATAGGGCGCCCGAGGAGTGCGGTTCCGGGGCCGACGCGGCAGGGAGCAGTAGACTCGCCGAGATGTCACCGGCGCTGGATCGGTGGCCCTGCGCCCGGAGTCGTACAGGGGCGTAGACCGTTCGACACGACAGGCGCTTCACTCCGTGACTTTCTCCGATCTCAACATCGACGACGACATCGTCGCCGCACTCGCGGCCCAGGGCATCCTGGAGCCTTTCCCTATCCAGGAGCAGACGATCCCCCTGGCCCTGCAGAAGCAGGACATTATCGGCCAGGCCAAGACCGGCACCGGCAAGACGTTCGGCTTCGGCCTCCCGCTCATCCAGGCCCTCGGCACTGAGCCGGAGCCGGGCGTCAAAGCTCTCATCGTCGTGCCGACGCGCGAGCTCGCCGTCCAGGTCACCGAAGACATCGAGCTGGCCGCCTCCAATCGGCCGACCAAGATCGTGTCGATTTACGGCGGGAAGGCCTACGAGGGCCAGATCGAGCAGCTGAAAGCCGGTGCGCAGATCGTCGTCGGCACCCCGGGGCGCCTGCTGGACCTGGCCGGGCAGCGCCTGCTCTCGCTCGCGAAGGTGCAGGTGATGGTCCTCGACGAGGCAGACAAGATGCTCGACCTCGGATTCCTCTCGGACATCGAGAAGCTGTTCGCGCAGACTCCGCCCACCCGCCACACCATGCTCTTCTCGGCGACGATGCCGGGGGCGATCGTCGCCCTCGCCCGCCGCTTCATGAACAAGCCCATTCACATCCGCGCGACGGACCCCGACGAGGGCATCACGCAGGCCAACATCAAGCACATCGTCTATCGGGCGCACTCGCTCGACAAGGACGAGGTCATCGCGCGCATCCTGCAGTCCGAGGGCCGCGGCAAGACCGTTATCTTCACCCGCACCAAGCGCGCCGCCGCCCGCATCGTCGAGGAGCTCAACGACCGCGGCTTCAACGCGGCGGCCGTGCACGGCGACCTCAACCAGGAGCAGCGCGAGCGCGCGATGGCGGCGTTCAAGGCCGGCAAGAAGGACATCCTGATCGCCACCGACGTCGCGGCGCGCGGCATCGACGTCAACGACGTCACCCACGTGATCAACCACACCATCCCGGATGACGACCAGACCTATCTGCACCGCGTCGGCCGCACCGGGCGCGCGGGAAAGACCGGTATCGCGGTCACCTTCGTCGACTGGGAAGACCTGCACAAGTGGGCCCTGATCAATCGGGCCCTCGAGTTCGGCCAGCCGGACCCGGTCGAGACCTACTCCTCGTCGCCGCATCTCTACACCGACCTCGACATCCCCGCGGGCACCCGGGGCCGACTCAAGCCGACTCCGATCCCCGCTGAGGCGAAGGCCGATGCCCGCCCCGAGCGCGGCGAGCGCCCCGAACGCGGCGACCGCCCGCCGCGCCGGCGCACCCGCTCCGACTCCGCTGACTCGACCGCCCCGCAGCAGACCGGCCCCGCCCCCTCGAGCGAGAGCAAGGAACACCACGACGGCAACAGCGAGCCGCGCCGCCGCACCCGCTCGCGTCGCCGTTCCCCCCGCCCCGACGGTCAGGCCTGAGCCGTAGCGCACCGAGCCCACCCCCTCGCGATTCGTCGCGTGGGGGTGGGCTTGTCCGCGGGTCAGCGGGCGGAGGAGCGGATCGCGTCGACAGCGGTGCGCGTGGTCGTGTTCTCGCCGAGGCGGTTCGGCTTGCCGGTGCCGTGGTAGTCGCTCGAGCCCGTGGTGACGAGGGAGTAGCGCGCAGCCAGCTCGCGCAGGCGCCGCTTGCCGGCGGCCGTGTTCTCTCGGTGCTCGACCTCGAGGCCGAAGAGGCCGGCGTCGACGAGCTGCGGGAGGATCGACTCCACCGCGATTCCACGCGCGCTCGCCGCGGGGTGGGCGATGACCGGGACGCCGCCCGCCGCTCGGACCAGGCGGACCGCGTCGAGCGGATCGGGGGCGTAGTGCGGCCGGTAGTAGCCGCCCCGCCAGTCGAGGATGCCCGCGAAGGCAGCGGAGCGGTCGGTCGCCAGGCCACGAGCGACGAGCGCGTCGGCGATGTGCGGCCGCCCGATCGTCGTCCCCGGACTGGTCTGGGCAAGCACATCGTCCCAGGTCAGGTCGTAGTCGGCGGCGATGGCGGTGACGATCGCCTCCGCGCGGTTCATGCGGGCCGAGCGAATGCGCGCGGTTTCGGCGACGAGGCCGGCGTCCGTCGGGTCGACGAGGTAGGCAAGTACGTGCACGCTGGCCCAGCCCACCCGCGAAGAGAGCTCCATGCCCGGAAGGAGGTCGATGCCCGCCTCCTCCGCGGCGGCGAGCGCCTCGGTCCACCCGCCGGTGCTGTCGTGGTCGGTGAGCGCCACTCCGGCGAGGCCTGCGGCGGCAGCAGCCCGCACCAGATCAGCGGGCGCCTCGGTGCCGTCCGAGACGACGGAGTGGGTGTGGAGGTCGTACCCGCCTCCGTCGACATGCATACCCCCCATCGTAGCCGCGCCGCCTGCGAGCCCTGCGATGCCCTGCATGCCCTGCACGCCCTGCACGCCCTAGTAACCTGAGCCGCGATGGGGACGAGACTGGTGAAAACCGCTGTGGCGGTGGTCGTGGCGATCGCGCTGCTGGTGCTCGCGGCTCCGAGCTTCTTCGGGATCGCCCGCGAGGCGCCGTTCGCCCAGCTGGTGCCGTTCCGGCTCGCGACCGGTCTGGCCGCCGTCGGGATCGCCGCCGTCTTGGTCGTGATCGCAGCGCTCGTCGCCCCGGTCCGCCGCCTCGCACTGGTCCTGGCCGCGCTGGCGGTCGTCTTCGCGGTTGTCCTCGCCGGCGTGCAGGGAGTGCGCGGCTACGACTCCGCTCCCCCGCGTGCCCACCGGCTGGCCGACCTGCGGCTCGCAAGTTGGAACGTCCTGCACGACGGCGTGCCGGTCGAGGCGATCGTCGCCCTGTCGCAAGAGAAGACGGTCGACGGGCTCGCCCTCCTCGAGGTGTCGCGGACGCGCGCGCAGGACGTCGTCGACGCGCTCGGTGCCGAAGGTGTGCCGATGACCCTGCATTACGCCGGGTCCGGCGGCGACGACGGCACCGCGCTGCTGCTCTCGCCCTCACTCGGCGCTTACAGCGTCGACACGTCCGCCGTCGTCACCGGAGTAACGCCCTCGCTGGTCGCGCGCCCCGACACCCCCGAGCGCCCCGTCCTCGCCGCCGTGCACACGATGGCGCCGGTCCCCTCCCGCCTCGCTGAATGGCGCAACGACCTGCTCTCGGTCGCCGCGCTCTGCTCCGCGGAGGAGGACGTCGTCGTCCTCGGCGACCTCAACTCCACCATCGACCACTGGGCGGGGCTGCCCGGCTCGGCGGCTCTGGGCGGCTGCCGGGACGCCGCAGCGCTGGCGGGCGGCGGCGCACTGGGCACCTGGCCCACGTCCGTCCCGACAGCGCTTGCCGCCCCGATCGATCACGTCCTCTTCTCCGGGCGCCGGGAGGTCTCGGGCTACCACGTGGTCGAGGACCGCGACGACGCCGGCAGCGATCACCGCCCCCTGGTCGTGCAGCTCTCGGTCCGCGGGCTGGTCAAGGATGCATCCTGATGCTCCTCCACAGGCCCTGACACCCGGTCGGCTTCCGCGGCGGCGGCCACGGCCGCCCCGCCGGGTAAGCGGAGGAGGACAATGGAGGGCATGACGAACACGGAGGAGCGGACCGCCGCTCAGACGCCCGACCCCGCCGCCGCTCCCCGCCCCCGCGCCACCGCGAACCGCTCCACGACCCCCGCCTCCGACCGCTTCCGCGACTTCATCGCCTCCGGCTGGGCCGAGCGGGAGGAGCCACTGCCCGCCCCGCGCGAGCAGGCGTCGTTCGCCGCCGCGCGCCGCAAGCGCCTCTCCGCCCTGTATTCCGGCGTCCGGGTGATCGTCCCCGCAGGGCGGCTCAAGCAGCGCGCGAATGACACCGACTACCCCTTCCGCGCGCACTCGGCCTTCACCTGGCTGACCGGCTGGGGCTCCGACTCCGAGCCGGGCGCCGTCCTCGTGCTCGAACCCGTCGAGTCCGGCCACAGCGCGACGCTCTACTTCCGCGAGCGCGCCGGCCGCGACTCCGACGAGTTCTACGCGAACCCCGAAATCGGTGAGTTCTGGATCGGGCCGCGTCCATCGCTGGCGCAGGTCGCGAGCGACCTCGGCTTCGCCGCGCGCGGGATCGACGAGCTCGACTCCGTCCTCGATGCCCAGGACGGCGTCCCGCTGGCCGTGCTGCGCGAGGCCGACCCCGCGGTGTCCGGCCGCCTTGACGCGGTCGATGCCGACGAGCGGGCCGACCGCGACGCCGCGCTGGAGCGCGACATCGCCGAGCTCCGCCTGGTGAAGGATGCCTACGAAATCGCCGAGCTGCGCGCCGCCGTCGATGCGACCGGCCGCGGCTTCGAGGACGTCCTCGCCGACCTGCCCCGCATTGTCGCCCACGAGCGCGGCGAGCGCCTGATCGAGGGCGTGTTCAACGGCCGCGCCCGCGCCGACGGCAATACGGTCGGCTACGACACCATCGCCGCCGCCGGTCCGCACGCCTGCATCCTGCACTGGACCCGAAACGACGGCCCGGTGCGCCCCGGGCAGCTGGTGCTACTGGACGCCGGGGTGGAGCAGGACAGCTACTACACGGCCGACATCACGCGCACCTTCCCGGTCGACGGCCAGTACACACCCGCGCAGCGCCAGGTGCACGAAACCGTACGCGAGGCCGCCGACGCCGCTTTCGCGATCGTCCGCCCCGGCATCCGCTTCCGCGAGGTGCACGCCGCGGCGATGGCGGTCATCGCCCGTCGCACCGCCGAGTGGGGCCTGTTGCCGGTCAGCGCCGAGGAGGCGCTCGAAGCCGACAACCAGCAGCACCGCCGCTACATGGTCCACGGCACCAGCCACCACCTCGGGCTCGACGTGCACGACTGCGCGCGGGCTCGGCGCGAGATGTACCTCGACGGCCTGGTTGAGGAGGGCATGGTCTTCACGATCGAGCCGGGCCTCTACTTCCAGCCCGACGACCTCACCGTTCCGGAGGAGCTGCGCGGCATCGGCGTCCGGATCGAGGACGACGTGCTCGTCACGGCCGACGGCGCCGAGAACCTCTCGGCCGGCATCCCGCGCTCGGCCGACGAGATCGAGGCGTGGATGGCGCGACTGGCCCGCTGAGCCGCCCGAGCGGGCGAGCCGCCGGCACGGGAAGCGACGTCTGCACAGAATCGGCTCTTTTTGCCGAGCAGACCTGCAGAGGAGAGAGGCGAAGACCTTGCCGCGCAACTGATCTTCACCGGCCAGTCTTCACGCTCGTCGGCGCCTCGGGTGTCCGCGCCCTCAGGCGGCGAGGCGCAACGCGAACTCCCCACGAGCGGCGGCCAGCGCCAGCCGGTCGAGCAGTGTCGCGAGCTGACCCGCGGGAGCGTCCGGATCCTCCGGATGCCACTGCACCCCGAGGAGGGGCGCGCGGCCGTGCTCGACAGCCTCGACCACCCCGTCCTCTGCGCGTGCCACGACCCGCAGGCCGGGAGCCAGCACGTCCACGGCCTGGTGGTGCGCGCTCTGCACCGCGAGCGCCTCAGCTCCGAAAAGCCCACCCAGTACGGACCCCGCCACGAGCCCGACCTCGTGCCGGTGCATGCGCTGGTGCGCGGGAGCGGCCGCGTTGACGTGCTTCGCCTCCGGACCCAGGTCCTGGATCAGCGTGCCGCCCAGGGCGACGTTCATGATCTGGAGTCCGCGGCAGATGCCGAGCAGGGGCGTGTGCCGTGCCAGCGCCCGGTGCACCACGGCGATCTGCGCGGCGTCGGCATACTCCGCATGGGGGCCCTCGGCCGGGTATCCGCGCTCGGCCCCGTACTGCTCAGGAGCGATGTCCTCGCCGCCCGCGAGCACCAGCGCGTCCGCCCCCGCCGTGCGGGCCAGCAACTCCGCCGTGCCCAGCTCCTCGGCCGCGAAGCGCTCGGCGCGCCAACCCCGCTCGCGGGCGAGGGTCAGGATGCGGCCGTTCAGGATCTGCACGTAGGCGTGGTACTCCTCGCGGCCCGGCCGCGCGCGGGCGACCTCGACGATGGCGAGCGAGCGAGTCATGACTCCATCTTGGGGAGGGTGCCGCCGCCGGTCGAACCCCGGCGTCACGCGGTGTCACACTCCGGCCGTACGATCACGGAGTGACCCCGCCGAGCCCGTCCCTTCCGGAGCGTCTCCAGCACGCACGCGCCGAGGTCTCCGTCCTCGCGGGCACGACTCCGGAGCGCCGCGTCCGGCCGCTGCGCGAGGCGACCGAACTCGTGGCTCGGGGCGACACCGCCGATCCCGCCGCCCTGCTCGATGCCGTCGACTCGCTGATCGGACTGGTGACCCGCGCCGAGGTGCAGCTCAGTACGGTCGAGCGCTCGGTGCGCGACGACCTGGACCGGGCCGCGACACTCTCCGACCTGCGCACCTCCGCGCAGCTCGCCTCCGCCGCCGACGTCGCGACCGCCTGCGCAACGGCGCAGTCCCTCCTCCTCGATGCCGACGAGGCCCGGTCGGCCGGCGCCCGCCACGATCCTGCCGCGCTGCTGGTCCTGCTGCTCGACGCCGACTCCGCCCTCGACGCCGTCGTGGCCGGCTACCGGAAGCCGCGCGCCCAGGCCGAGCGTCAGCTCCTCCTGCTCGATGCGGCGCGTACCGCGGCCCGGCTAGGCGCGGAGTCGGTGCTGCTCCTGGCCCGGGTCCACGGTGGTCGCGTGAGCGCGGCGCCGCGGATTCTGGCGGAGGAGACGCTCGCCCAGCTCGACGCCGTCGCTCGGCGCGCCGCAGCGGATCCGAGCGGGGCTCTGCTCGACGCCCGATCCGCGGCGGACCGCGCCTGCTCCGCGCTCGATGAGACGCTGATCGACCTGGACGGCGCGCCCCCGTCGCCGCGCCCCTCGGCCGTGCCAGGAGGCCTACCTGCCGCGTGAACGCGGGGGCGCCCGGCCCCGGCGCTCATGCCATAGTGAGATGCATGGCCTCCTTCCTCGTCGTCCCCCAGTGGCAGGGCTCGGCATCGACGCGCGCGATGCGCCTCGTCGACGGAGCTGAGGCGATCAGGGGCGATCTACCCTCCTCCGCCACCACCGCCCTCGAGGTGCCCACCGAGGCGGGCGACGCGCAGGACACCGGCGTCCGCCGCTACGCCTCGATCGCGACCGTCGCCGAGCGGGTGCGGGAGGCTCTCGCCGGTCGCACCGAGCCCGTGATCACGATCGGCGGCGACTGCGGCGTCGAGTTCGCGGCGATCGGGCACGCCGTCCGCACTGCTGCGGGCCCGGTCGCGCTGGTGTGGCTCGACGCGCATCCGGATGCACACACGCCCGACTCTTCCAGCAGCGGTGCGTTCTGCGGCATGGTCCTCGCGGCGGCGCTGGGCCGTGGCGTGGGCGTGCTGAGCGCCGGCGCCGACGAGCGGGTGGCAGACGAGAACGTCGTCCTCGCCGGAGTACGCTCCGCTGACGAGGGAGAGCTCGAGCCCCTGGTCGAGCGCGGCGCCGCGGTGATCGCCGCCGACGCCCTCGGCCCCGAGTCGTTGGTCGCTGCCGTCGAGGCCACGGGTGCCGCCTCCGTGTACGTGCACGTCGATCTGGATGTGCTCGACCCCGCTGATCTCGCCGGCCTGTTCGACCCGGTGCCCTTCGGAGTCCCCGCCTCCCGGCTCGTGGCGAGCCTGGACGCTCTGCGGGCCCGCTTCCCGCTCGCGGGCGCCGGAGTCACCTCCTTCGCTCCGTCCTCACCGGCCGCGGCCGAGGAAGACCTACCCACGATCCTCCGCCTGCTCGGCGCTCTGTCCCGCGGGGCCTGAGAGACGGCTGCCCATCGACGCGCAAGCCCCGGCGCGTGTCGGTGGCACCCGGCAAGATGGTCGGACGCGACCGAGCGGAGGAACGATGAGCGACGAGAGACCGCGCGTGCGCACGGAACACCGCGGGGCCGTGCTCGCGATCGTGCTCGACCGGCCGGAGAAGCGCAACGCCGCCGACCTGAGGCTGCTCGCCGAGCTGGCCGCCGCTTACGGCGAACTCGACCGCGATCCGCAGCTGCGGGCAGGCGTGCTCCTCGCCGAGGGCGAGCACTTCACGGCCGGGCTCGATCTCGCCGACATCGGACCACGCCTGGGCACCGGAGGGCTCGACTTCGTGCCAGAGGGTGGTCTCGACCCGTGGGGGCTGCGCACCCGCCCGGTGAGCAAGCCGGTCGTCGTCGGGCTCCAGGGCACCTGCCTCACTCTCGGCATCGAGCTCGCCCTCGCGAGCGATGTCGTCCTCGCCGAGCGGTCCACCCGATTCGGACAGATCGAGGTCACCCGCGGCATCCTGCCCTTCGGCGGAGCGACGCTGCGGTTCCCGCGTGCGGTCGGCTGGGGCGACGCGATGCGCTGGATCCTCACCGGCGACCTCTTCGACGCCGAGGAGGCCCACCGCATCGGCCTCGTGCAGGAGGTGGTCCCCGACGGCACCGTCGCTGACGCCGCCTCCGCCCTCGCGGCACGGATCGCCGCACAGGCGCCGCTCGCTGTGCAGGCGGCGCTTGCGAACGCACGGCTCGCGGTCTCCGCCTCCGACGCCGAGGCCGCTGCTGCACTCCCCGGTGCGCTCGCCCGTCTCGCCGCGTCCGAGGACGCCCGCATCGGCGCCGAGGCGTTCCTCCGCCGCACGAGTGCGGACTTCACCGGCCGATGAGCGAGGAAAGCACCGCCGTCACTGCGCCCGGCAGTTCCTCGCTGGACGCACAGCGGGCGCGGGCGGCGCAGCAGCTCGAGATCCGGCTCCGCTACGGCGACCAGGTGTGGGAGCTGCGCGAAGTCGACCACTTCGCCGTGTTCTCGCGCCGCAGTACCGCGCGCCGCGCCGGACGCGTTCTCGTGGCCTACGGCTATCAGATCGCTCTCTCACGGCTGCGCCTGCGTCAGGTCCTCGTCGCCAGCCACTACGCCGCGGTAGACGAGGAGTCGACCACCGCGTTCCTCCGCCAGGTGATCGACGCGGTCGAGAGCCACGGCGGGCGCTACGACGGTTGGCGCGCCGAGATCGTGCCGGCGCATTGAGCGCCGCGCATTCACCCATCGCGGGGCTGGAGGCCTCCGAGACCCTCAGGGAGACAGCATGAGTAGCACGACGACCGACGAGTTCGACGTCATCGTGATCGGAGCGGGCCCGGTCGGCGAGAACCTCGCGGACCGGGCGGTGCAGGGCGGGCTCACCGCCGCTGTCGTCGAGAGCGAGTTGGTGGGCGGCGAATGCTCCTACTGGGCGTGCATGCCCTCGAAGGCGCTGCTACGCCCGCCGATGGCCCTGCGTGCCGCACGCGATCTGCCCGGCGCCGCGGAGGCCGTCAGCGGAGGCGTCGACGTCGCCGCGCTCCTGGCTCGCCGCGACTCCTTCACCAGCCATTTCGACGACCACGGCCAGGTGCAGTGGCTCGAGGGGGCGGGCATCGAACTCGTCCGCGGGCACGGCCGCTTGAGTGGCGAGCGCGAGGTGACCGTCACCGGACCCGACGGCGAGGTGCGCGTGCTCCGCGCTCGCTCCGCCGTCGCTGTCGCGACCGGCACCACCGCCGTCGTCCCCGACATCCCGGGCCTGCGCGCCGCTTCCCCGTGGACGAGCCGCGAGGCCACCTCGGCCGAGGAGGTGCCGCCGCGACTCGTCGTGATCGGAGGCGGAGTCGTCGCCACCGAGATGGCGACGGCTTACGCGGGCATGGGCTCCTCCGTCACCCTGGTCGCGCGCAGCGGGCTCCTCGCGCCATTCGAGCCGTTCGCCGGCGAGCTCGTGGGCGATGCGCTCCGGGGACTCGGCGTCGACCTCCGCCTCGGCGACTCGCCCTCCTCGGTCGGACGCCGCTCCGACGGCACCGTCGCAGTGACCCTCGAAGGCGGTGACGTGATCGAGGCCGACCAGGTCCTCGCCGCGACCGGGCGCGCCCCGCACACCCGCGACATCGGCCTCGAGACGGTCGGGCTCGAGCCCGGCTCGTCGTTGACCGTCGACGACACGATGCTCGTGCTCGCCGCCGACGGCACTCCCCTCAGCGGCGACCGTCCGTGGCTCTACGGAGTCGGCGACGTCAACCGCCGCGCTCTACTCACCCACCAGGGCAAGTACCAGGCCCGCGCGGCCGGCGACGTGATCGTCGCCCGCAGCACGGGCGCGGAGGTGCAGGATGCACCCTGGGGTGCGCATGTCGCGACCGCCGACCACGAGGCCGTGCCGCAGGTCGTCTTCACCGACCCGGAGGTCGCCTCCATCGGCCTCACCGCCGAAGCGGCGGAGAAGGCCGGCTACCGTACCCGCGTCGTCGACTACGAGATCGGCTCCGTCGCCGGTGCCGCACTCGCCGCGGACGGCTACACGGGCACGGCGCGGATGGTCGTCGACGAGGACCGGAAGGTCGTGCTCGGTGTCACCTTCGTCGGCAAGGAGGTCGGCGAGCTGATCCACTCCGCGACCATCGCCGTGGTCGGTGAGGTGCCGCTCTCGCGCCTCTGGCACGCGGTGCCGTCCTACCCCACGATCAGCGAGGTCTGGCTTCGGCTGCTCGAAACCTACGGACGCGACAGCGCGTGAGCGCCCTCCGTCGGACCGTCGCGAACATCGCCCTGGACCCGGCGATCACTCGGCCGGGCTACCTCTTCGCCTGCGCGGTCGGGCTCGTCTGGGGCGCCCTGTGGAGCACGGGACCGATCCGGCGCAGCCACGGCCTCGTCGTCTTCACCGGGCTGCCCTCGTGGGCATTCGGCCGCGGCGGGTCCTGCGTCGGCACCAGTTACCTCACGGGGACGAATGTCTCCGAGCAGGTCCTCGAGCACGAGGCCGTGCACAAGGAGCAGTGGCAGCTGTATGGGATGTGGTTCCCGTTCGTGTACACCGTGGCGGGCCGTGATCCGCTGCGCAATCGATTCGAGATCGAGGCAGGCCTCGAGAAGGGCGGGTATCTCCGTGGTCACTGACATGACGGGGCGCGTCGTCGTCCTCACCGGTGCAAGCTCCGGCATCGGCCGGGTCGCGGCAGGGGCTCTGGCCTCAGCCGGCGCCCGGGTGGCGGTGGTCGGTCGCAATCCCGAGCGCACCCGCGCGGTCGCCACCGAGGTGGGCGGTGATCCCTTCCTCGCCGACTTCGACCGGCTCGACGACGTCCGCGCGCTGGCCGACGGGATACTCGACCGGTACGAGCGGATCGATGTGCTCGCGAACAATGCCGGCGGACTCGTCTCGCGCCGCGCCGAGACGGTCGATGGCCACGAGCGCACGGTCCAGAGCAACCATCTGGCGCCCTTCCTGCTCACTCGCTTGCTGCTCCCGCGAATGATCGAGACCTCGCGGGAGCGTGCGGGCGTGCGGATCGTGTCGACAGCGAGCCTGGCGAACCGCTTCGGCCGGCTGAAGCTCGACGACCTCGACAACCGTCGCGGCCCGTGGTTCGGCGGCTGGCGCGCCTACGGCACGTCGAAGCTGGTGACGATCCTGTTCATCCGGGAGCTGGCGGAGCGCCTGCTGACGACGTCGGTCGACGCGTACTCGTTTCACCCGGGCGTCGTCTCGACGGGGTTCGGCGCTGACAGCACGATGATGAAGCTGATGACCAGTCTCTCCGTCGGCTCCTTCGGCATCTCCGCCGAGGCGGGTGCGGTGCCCCTGATCACTCTCGCCTCCGAGCCCGACGTCGGCGCCGCCAGCGGCACCTACTTCGACCAGCTCACCCCTCACGGCTCCCTGAACCCTCAGGCCCGCGATCGCGCCCTCGCTCACGACCTGTGGACCCTCTCCAGCCGCCTGGTCGGTGTCTCCCCCACCCTTTAACTTCCCCGCGCCACCGCGCACCCGTGTCCAAGGACCTGGCCCTCCGCACGGCCTACTCGACCGCATGATCCCCCCGACCCGGTCGCGCCCCTGGCGCGCCGCCCCTCCCTCCGAGACCCCGGAGCGCCGCAGGGCGCCGTTCTGCAAGGCGGAGAAGGAAGCGATACCGGCGGTATCGCGCCCGCCGACAACGCCGCAGAACGGCGCCCTGCGGCGCTCCGGCTGTTTAGGATTCGGGGCGGCCGAGGCGCCAATAACCCATAAACGCCACCCGCTTCCGGTCGACTCCGAGTTCGGTGACCAGGCAGCGACGGATGAGCTTGACCGCGCCCGCTTCGCCGGCGATCCAGGCGTACAGACCCGGGTCGCTGCTCTCTTCGGGGACTTCCCAGAGGATCTCGTGGTCGACGTCGATGTCGCTGACGTCGACTCCGCGGTGGTGGGCGGTGAGGAAGCGGGTCGCCCAGGTGCGGACGGCGTCGCCGAGCGCTGCGCCGGGGGCCTCTGCCTCCGGGCGGATGATCCACGTCACGCGCATGCCGGCGGGGTGGTGGAGCGGGAGTCGGTCGAGTGCTGTGGGAACTTCGAGGAAAGCGGCTCCGGTGGCGGCGTCGTCGAGGCTCTCGAGGATCGCGGCGATGGCGGGGACGGCTGTCTCGTCTCCGGCCAGTAGGAGGGAGGTGGCGGCACCGGGGTGGAATTCGACTCCACCGCCGGGCAGGTCGGAGCGGCTGTCGGGCGCGATAATAACGATCTGGTCGCCGGCGCGGGCGGATTCCACCCAGGCCGAGGCGGGTCCGGTGTCGCCGTGCGCGGCGAAGTCAACGTCGACCTCGGCGAGGTCGGGGCGGACGGCACGGATCGTGTAGGTGCGGAGTGGGTTCCTGAGCTCGTCGGGGAGGGAACGCCAGCGGCCGTACCAGTCGGGGTCGAGCCTGTCGGGTCCGTCCGGGTCCGAGACGGAGGCGAGGAAGGCGGGGGCGTCGGATGCGGCGGTGGGGACGACAAGCTTGATCCGCTGGTCGGGGCCGGTGCAGCCGACCCGGTCGAGGTCGGCTCCGGTGAGGGTCACTCTGATGAAGTGCGGGGCGATCCGGGTCGCCGCGGCGACGGTCGCGAGGTACGGCCGGTAGGCCGGGCGGGTGGGGGCTGCGGTCGTCGGAGGCACCGCCTCAGTCTCGCACAGAAGGTAAGCCTTGCCTCACCCAGGAACGGACCCGGCGATTGATGATCACTGTCTGGCGTGCTCGGAGGAGGACTGCAGGCGCGCCTCAACGTCGGTCGCGAGCTGGGTGAGGACCGGGCCGTTCCCGCCGATCCAGGCGCAGAAGTCGTGCCGGTCGTCGGCCCAGGGGTAGTCGCCGTCGATGACCGACATCTCGCCGACCCACGCCCGCACCGCGCGGTCGAGTGCGACTCCGCGGCGACAGCGCTCACCCGTGCCGGGGGCGCCCGAGCGCTCGGAGCGGCCGAGCCAGGTCACGCAGACCCGACCGGGGGCCGAGAGCGGTGGCAGCCCGCGTGCATCATCGACCTCCACGAAGACCTGGCCGCGGGCGGTGGCGGGGAGCGTATCGAGAATTCTCTGAATCCACGGCACGACGGTCTCGTCACCCGCGATCAGGAACTGCTTCACGTCGACCGGCGCGGAGCCGTCGCGGTCCTCGAACATGCACATCGCCGTCAAGTATAGGCAAGGCTTACCTCAGCGACCAGAGCTGGATCCTGACCATCCGTCGGGAGCGGGAACTGCCGCGTCACCACTGCGGCGGGTGCCGCCGCTGCCAGCGCGCCTGCCGCTCAAGCTGCGCGCCGATCGCGAGCAGCGTCGACTCGCCGCCCGGCCGCCCGATCAGCTGGATTCCCAGTGGCAGCCCCTCCTCCGTCGCGCTCAGCGGCAGCGTGATCGCAGGGAGACCGCTCACATTCACGAACGACGTGTACGGCGTGTAGAGGCACTGCTGCTCGAAGTTGCGCTTGGGGTCCTCGAGGTCGTACCAGCCGACGGGGCGCGGGGTCATCGCCATCGACGGAGTCAGGACGGCATCGAACCCCGAGAACGCGGCGATCACCGCGCGCTCGTAGCCCGAGAGCCAGGAGGCGGCCTCGACGATGTCACGGGCGGAGCGGCGCCGCCCCTCCTCCACCAGCCAGCGGGTCAACGGCTCCAGGAGATCGAGGTCAGCACCCTCGACAGGCAGGGTCGCGGCTCCGCTCTGCCACAGCATCCGGAAGGCGGCCGGGTACTCGGCGCTCGGAGGCAGCGACGCCTCCTCGAGCCCGTGGCCGAGGGCGGCCAGCGCGGCGATCCCCTCGTCCAGAGCCGCGCGCGCCTCCGGGGCCAGGCGGATCTCGTAGGCGTCGTCCCACGGCGAATCGGTCAGCACGCCGATTTGGAAGCGGCCCTCCCCGCGCACCGCGGCGCCGAGGAAGGAGCCCTCGCCGTCCCCGGGAGCGCTGAGCGACCAGCGCTGCGGGAGGCGGCCGTTCTGCCGCTCCAGCATCCCCTCCAGCAGGAGGCCCGCGTCGGCGACGGAGCGAGTGATCGGCCCGGCGACGCTCAGACCGCCGACCCCGCCGATCCCCGAGAGCGCGGCGACGCGGCCCCGGGAGGGCTTCAGGCCCACGAGGCCGCACGCCGCGGCGGGAATGCGGATCGACCCGCCGCCGTCCGAGGCCGGAGCGAACGGGAGCAGCCCCGCCGCGACGGCGACCGCCGCGCCTCCGCTGGATCCGCCGGCACCCAGCCGCGTGTCCCACGGCGTGACGGCGGGCGGCCCGATCCGCGTCTCGGTGTAGGCAGGCATCCCGAACTCGGGCGCCGCGGTCTTACCGAGGCTGACCGCTCCCGCCGCGTCGAGCACCTCGACGATCTCGTCGGAGACGGTGGGGACGTGGTGCTCACGCAGGCGGGATCCGAAGGCCGTCCGCACTCCCGCGCGCCGCCAGAGGTCCTTATCGCCACTCGGGAGTCCCCAGAGCGGAGCCGTGCCGGGCGATGAGCCGAGCGCCGCGGCTCGCTCCCGGGCCCGGTCGGCGGTCACCGTGGCGAAAGCGCCGAGCTCGCCGTTCCAGCGCTCGATGCGGCCGAGATAGTGTTCGGCAAGCTCGACGGGAGTGATCTCGCCGCGCTGAAGCCAGTCCCACTGCTCCTGGGCGCTGAGGTGGTGGAGTTCGACCATGGAACGACCCTATTCCGCCGCTCCGGGGAGCCAGCGGAAGAGGGTCGTGGGGTCAGGCCGCGCGGCTGCCGCTCTCGCGCGCCTCCTCGAGGCCCTTGCGGGCGCCGTCGGGCACCACGGTGTCGCGATCCACGCGGGCGCCGGTCGCGATCACGGCCGAGCGTCCGATCCGGGAGTAGCTCCCGATCCGCGCCCCGGGTCCGATGATCGCCTCGGGTCCGACGTGCACGTTCGCACCGATGAAGGCGCTGTGCCCGATCATTGCGTCGCGGTCGACCCAGCTGCCTGCACCGATCCAGGCGCGCTCGCCCACGGTCGCACCGGGTTCCACGTAGGCGCCGGTCTCCACGTACGCGGTCGCCGAGACGCGCGAGCCGGGAGCGACCATGCCGCGTCCGTTCGCGTGGCGGCGGTAGACAATCTCCTCGTCGCTGCCGCGCCCCCCTCGACCCTTGTTCATCCCTGTTCCTGCCATCTGCCTTCGGCCCCTCCGAGCTGTTCGGTGGACGGGGCGCCGAGCCCCGTCCCGTCTTCGGGAGATAACAGCTGCGGGCATCGCCGCATTCCCCGTTCGGGGGGGGGCGCTGGCATGCGGAGGAGCGCGGCCGGCGGCCGCAGCACGCTGCTGGCAACGAGACGGGCCGGCCCGAGCGTGCGCGAGGTGTCACTCCACCGCGTCGGCGACCGCCGTGACGACCGCGCGGAACCGCTCCGGCGCCTCCCGGATGCGCCGCCGCAGAAGCACTCCGGTGAGCGCCGACGAGGCCGCCCCCGCGGCCAGCTCGCACTCGACCCGCGACCCCTCCTCGTCGGCGAGCACCCGCCACTGCTCGACCCCGAGCACGGGGAGGCGGCGCTCGAGCCCGCTCCCCCGGCGCTCGTACGCGCCATCGACGGCGAGGACGTCGGCGAGCGCGGCGAGCACCGGCGCTGGCTCGGCATGGAGGACGGAGGCGAGGGCGAGGAGGCTGCGCACGGCGGCAGTCTCGCACGCCCGGGCATCACGACCGGGCGTCGAGGACCCGCCGCAGCCAGTCGAACGACGCCTTCGGGACCCGGTCACGGCTGCGCGCGTCGACGGCGACGAGCCCGTGCGGCCGGCTGTACCCGTGCTGCCACTCGAACGCGTCGACCAGGGTCCACAGCTGCACGGCCTCCACCGGCAGTCCGTCGTGGACCGCCTCGGCCAGCGCCGCGAGGTGCGCACCCAGCCACCGGATCCGCTCCGTGTCGATGATCGCGCCCTCGCGGTCGGGCTCGTCCGGATAGCTCGCTCCCAGCGCGGTGACGACCAGCGGAGGGAGCGCCTCGCCGTGACGCTCGACGAGCGACCGCAGCACCGAGACCACTGCCCACGGCGCGACCGGCGAGCCGTCGCCCGTGCGGTCCAGCTCGGGCCAGGGCGCCGTGTGGAACGGCAGGGCGGGCGCTGCGCCGACTCCGGTCGGCAGTGCCGGATCGCGGCCCGCCACGATCCGCTGCGGCGGCAACGGCGCGACCGCGTAGAAATCGAGGGGAGCCGAGATACGGGCGAGGTCGAGCGGGTCGGCCTGGGCGAGGGCGCCGAGGAACGGCGGCAGCTCCTCCGGCCCGATGGGATAGGCGCCGGTCAGGACGGCGCCGCCGACCAGGCGATTCCGCAGAACGTCCGCGAGAGCCGCGAACGCGCGGTCTCGGTCGTCGTCGGAGGCGGCCTCCACCCGCGCGAGCGCGTCGACGAGGCCGATCCGCCCCGTCACCTCCGCAGCCCGCAGCGCCTCGAGGGCCACGCCGTGCCCGAGCAGCTGGTGGTGCAGCGCAGGGAGGGCGCTGAACAGCCGGCCGGCACCCGGAGCCTGGCGCGTGAGCGCGTAGCCCTCGAGCATCACGGTCGAGGGCTGATCGAGGGTGATCCAGTCGGCGACCCGATCGCCGAACCGTCCGCCCAGCTCGAAGGCCAGGTCGCCGAAGCGGAACGCGGTGTCGCGGTTCATCCAGCCGCCGCTGAGCGCCGAGGGAGTATCGCGGTGGTGCAGGGTGAGTGCGACCCGGATTCCCGCCCCGGCGAGCGCGTCGAGCAGGCGGTCGTAGAAGCCGAGCCCGCCGCGGTCGATGGGACCGCGTCCGTCGGGCTGCAGCCGCGGCCAGGAGACCGAGAGCCGCAGCTCGTCGACGCCGAGATCGACCAGCAGCGCGACATCCTCGCGCCAGCGCAGGAGGAAGTCGGTCGCGATCTCGGGAGTCGCCTCCTCGGCGATCGTCCCGCGCCGCAGGGCGAAGTCATCCCAGACCGAGCGGCCCCGACCACCGGTCTCGAGCGAGCCCTCCGTCTGGAAAGCGCTCTGCGCCACTCCGATCCGCAGACCCGGCGGCAGGAGCCGACCGAGTTCGCGCGGGTCGTCGAAGCGCACCGCCTCGGCGCGGACCTGCCGCCGATCGCGCCCGCGGGCCTCGTCTTCGCGCATTCCACTGTCCTCCGGATCTGGTCGCCGGGTATATTCTCGCGGAAGCGCTCTCCCCCGATTGCCCACACTCCCTCGTCCGGAGGAAAGGCCTCCTCCGAATGATGTACATCAGGGAACAGTGGTGCGGCGAGCTTGACAGCGCCGTCCCGCCCCCGTGCAATGGACGCATCGTGAAATCGGGCGTCGACAGGGCAGTACCGGGGGATTCACCGGTTGTGCCGGTACCCCGAGTCCGCCGATCCCCGTTGCGCACGGCCGCCCTCCTGCTGATCCTGCTCGCCTCCGTCTCCGGCCTCGCCGCGCCCACCGCGCAGGCGGCCGCTCTCGCGATCACGGCGCCCGCCTCGGGCGCAGTGCTGACCACGGGCAGCACCACCGTCACCGGTACGGCGACCGCGGGCAATCAGGTGCAGATCGGCCTCCGGGGCGGCGGCGACCCGCTGTGCATCACCACCGCAGGCTCCGACGGCACATGGAGCTGCACCGTGACCCTGAAGGACGGGCCGGCGACCCTCGTCGCGGTCGAGCTCCTGGCCGGTGGTGGAACCACCTCGGCCTCCGTCCCGATCGCTGTCCTCAGCGCCCCGGTTATCGAGTCGGTCGACGGCTCGGCAACCTCTGCGGGCTCTGTCCGTGGCACGGCGTACCCCGGCGCGAAAGTCGCGGCCGTCTCGAACGGCGGCGCCGCATGCCTGGCCACCGCCGACTCCAGCGGCGCATGGTTCTGCCAGCTCGCCCCCACCCCCGCGCCGGGCAGTTACCGCGTCACCGCGACGCAGACCGCCTCCTTCGCTGGCAGCGCCGCCTCTCCGGCAAGCGCGCCGGTGACCCTCGTCGTCGACACCGCGGCTCCTGTCGCTCCCACTCTGACCTCGCCGTCCAATGGCACCGTCCTGCCGCTCAGCGGTGCCTCCTACTCCGGGACCGGCGTCGACGGTACCCGCGCGTACGTGTACGTCGACCGGGTCAACACCTGCGACGCAGCGGTCAGCGCAGGCGCGTGGAGATGCACCGGAGGCACTATTGCCGCCGGCGCGCACCGCGTCTCGGTCATCGCGGGCGACAAAGCCGGCAACTACAGCCCGCCGAGCCCCTGGATCGACGTGACCTTCGCGGCCACGACGACGACCCCGACCCCGACGCCGACCGCGACGCCACCGGCCACGCCCGGGGCCTCGCCCGCAGCTCCCCCCGCGACCGCCGCTCCCGCGCCTGCTCCCGCTCCCGCGCCCAACAACGCCTCGCCGGACACTGCCCCCACTCCGACACGCCCCGGCGAAGCCGCACCCGCGCCGCAGAGCGAGCCCAGCAACCAGCCCACTCCCGCGCCGGCGCCCGCCCCCGACCAGGGCGACGGGACACCGCCCCGGGCGCCTGCGCCCGAGGTGGAGTCGGCTCCGGGTGGCTGGAGCTCCGCGACCGGGATGACCACCGCGCTGACCGCAGGCTCACCCGTCGTCACGATGGCCGACTGGATGCGCTCGCTTGCCCTCGCGCTGCTCTCGCTCGCGCTGGTCGTCGTGCCGGCCCGGCTCGCCGCCGCCGGACGCGCACCCCGCGCGAGACTCGGCTGGCAGCTCACCGGCCGCAACCGCGCTGCCGTCGAGTACGACGACAAGCCGGACGCCGCTCCGCTCTCGCCACGTCTGAAGGTCGTCGGGATGATCGGCTGCGCGGCCGGGCTCGTCCTGCTCTCGGGCCGGGTCGACGGCCAGCCCGCCTATCTGCGGCTGCTGATCGCCGTCATCGTCGCGGTCGCCGTCGTCAACGCGGTCGCCGGCGCGGTCCCGGCCCTGGTTGGCCGGCGACTCGGGCTGAACGAGGCTGGCGTCGTCGCCGCTCCGCGCTCCCTGCTGCTGGTCGCGGCGGCCGCCCTCGTCTCACGCTTCGCCGGGCTCGACCCCGCGTTCCTCTTCGGAGTGGTGATCGGACTCGTCCTCCCCGAGGGCGCGTCCGCTGTCGACCGGGCGAAGCTCTCCACTGTCCGCATCGTCTCGCTCCTGGGGCTCGCCGGGATCGCGTGGGGCGCCTCGGCCGTCGTCCCGCCCGATGGGTCCTTCGGCTCCGTGTTGGCAGCTGAGATTCTGAGCGCGACCACGCTGCTCTCGGTCGGCTCGGGCGTAGTGCTGCTGTTCCCGGTTGGGCGACCGGCCGGACGCAGCATCCTGCAGTGGTCGCCGCTGCTCTGGCTCGGTCTGACCCTTCTGGCGACGACCGTGCTGTTCGTGCTCCTCACCCCGACGATCGCGTCCTGGTCGACCGACGGCGGTGCTGGCCCGGTGCTCTTCGCCGTGGTCGCGTTCACCGCGGTGTGCACGTCGATCTGGGCCTGGCGGCGCTTCATCGAACCGGAGTAGCCGAGCGGCGCTTCGAGGCGGGCGGCGCGATCAACCGATCGCGACCGGCTGATCCAGATCGTCGTCGGGCAGCACGTCGGCCACGGCGCTGACGGTGATGTCGCGGAGAGTAGCGATGCCGCCGTACACGCCGAGGAACGCGGTATCGGCCGCGTCGCGCCCCGTCGCGATCCGGACCAGACTCGACCGCGGCGCGAGCGTCGTCGCATCCACCGCGCGCCACTGCCCGTCGACCCAGGCCTCGGCGACCGCATGGAAGTCCATCGGCTGCAACCCCGGCGCATACACGGCCGCGAGCCGGGCGGGCACGTCGAGCGCCCGCAGGAGCGCGACGACCAGGTGAGCGAAGTCGCGGCAGACTCCGCGGCGCGCGAGCAGCGTCCGCTCAGCACCGTCGGTCGGGAGGCTGGACCCCGGCACGTAGGCCAGCCGGGTGCCGACCCAGGAGCTCACCGCGTGCAGCAGGCCGGGTCCGGTGAGACCGGCGAACTCCGCTCGCGCCGTCGCCCACAGCACGTCCGACTCCGCGTATCGGCTCGGCCGCAGATAGCGCAGCCGATCCACCTCGTCACCCTCCAGTGGAGGGAGACGACCGCTGATCCGCGCGGAGTAGCCGACGATGAGATGCCCGACGGGAGCCTCGAGCACGTGCAACCGCGTTCCGTGCTGGTCGACGACCTCGCGCGCAGCGAGCGGCCGGCCGTCGACGCTCAGCGCCAGCGACTCCTGGGCGCCGTAGGCCTCGGCTACCGCGATCGAGAGGACGAGAGCGGCGGGCGCCGCGACGTCGAGGGTGAGGTGGGCCGAGACGTCGCGCTGCATGGGGGCTCTTCTCCGAGGGCGGGCGGATGGGGTGTCAGGCGCCCTGAGGCGGCGGGGTGGGCGCGGCGTCCGGCTCCTGCATGAGCTGCAGCCCGCCGGAGGAGTTCGCCGAAACGGTCAGCAGGTCGATCCAGGTGCGGTTGATCGAGGGGACGCGGCCGCCGAAGTACGTGAAGTAGAGGGGCACGGAGGGGTCGAGCCAAATGCTCGAACGGCCCTCACCGACCGCGGGGTCGTCGCGCCAGGAGAAGAAGAAGCTTTCGCGGCGGCGCAGTTTGTTGGCGATGACGATCTGGACGTGCGTGAGCGTACGGTCGTCGAACTCGATCTCGACTCCCGAGGCTCCGTAGAGCAGCTTCCCCATAGAGGCCTCCCGTCCGCCCGTCGCCGGGCGGCGCATAACGGTGCCCGCGGGCACGAGAAGCGGGGCTTTTCCTGGCGCCCGCCGTGGACCGGGCGAATCGTGGTCCGGACCCGCGTCCGAACGTGCAACTGCCTGGCGATGACTCTATGCGACGGGGGCGCGGGCGAACGACACACGGTTTCCGACGGCGTCTTCGGGCCGGCGGACGCGCCGGAACGATCCCGGCGCTGTCGGAGGTCGGACGTACGGTACCCGCATGATCGAATGTCTATTCTGCGGAGCCGACGCCACCGTTCTCGACCGTTCCGGCGGCCACGACATCGAGGAGGCGCTCGTTGTGCTCTGCGCCGACTGCACCCCGGATGAGATCACCGCGTCCCTCGAGGCCGCCCTGCTCGAGCCCGCCCGCCGCAGCACTCACGCCCGCGCCGCATGAAGGGGTCACGCACCCGGAGGCGTCACACAGAGTGCCCCCACTGGGACTCGAACCCAGACTGAGACGATTTTAAGTCGTCTGCCTCTGCCGATTGGGCTATGGGGGCGACCACCGGGAGGAGCGATCCTCCCGGCGGCGGTGTCAGGACTTTGCGGGCTCTCCGCCGACCGGCACCGGAGCGCCGACCTGGCCGGGGATCTGCGCCGGAGCCTGCGCGGCCGACACCTCGGCGGCGGGGGCCGCCGGGCGCGGACGCGACGCGTAGGTCTCGAAGGAGCCGCGAGGGTACTCCCGGGCCTCGATCGAGGCGATGTCGCGGCCCAGCCAGAGGTTGTTCCACCAGCCCCAGACCACGCGGAACTTGCGCTCCCAGGAGGGCATCGCGAGGCCGTGGTAGCCGCGGTGCATGACCCAGGCGGGGAAGCCCTTGATCGCGATCTTGCCGGACTGGAAGACGCCGATCCCGATGCCCAGGCCCGCGACGGCTCCCGCGTTCTTGTGGATGTAGTCGACCGGCTCCTCGCCGCGGAGCACCGCGGTGATGTTCTTCGCCATGAGCTTGCCCTGGCGGACGGCGTGCTGCGCGTTGGGCACGCAGAAGCCGCCGACGCCGCCGCCGGTGAGGTCGGGGACGGCTGTCGCGTCGCCGGCTCCCCAGGCACCCTCGACGAGCACGTCGTCGTGACCGACGCGGAGGTCGGCGCGCACGCGGAGGCGGCCGCGCTCCTCGATCGGCAGGTCGGAGTTCTTGATCGACGGGTTCGCCATCACGCCCGCGGTCCAGATGATCAGGTCCGACTCGAAGCTCTCGCCGGTCGAGAGCTGGATGACGCCGTTCTCGGCCGACTTCAGCTGCGTGTCCAGGTGCACCGTAGCACCGCGCTCGTCGAGGTTCTTCAGCACCCAGTGGCTGGTCTCGAGGGCGACCTCGGGCATGATCCGTCCCATCGCCTCGATGAGGTGGAACTGGGTCTCCTCGAAGTCGATCTCGGGGTAGCGCTTGAGCAGCGCACTCGCGAAGGAGCGCAGCTCGGCGAAGACCTCGATGCCCGCGAAACCTCCGCCGACGACCGTGACGGTCAGCAGGCGCGAGCGCTCCGGGCCGGCCGGCAGCGACGCGGCCTTATCGAAGTTGGTGAGCATACGATCGCGGATCGCTGTCGCCTCCTCGATCGTCTTCAGTCCGATCGCGGTGTCGGCGACGCCCGGAATCGGGAAGGTGCGCGAGACGGAGCCGGCGGTGACGACGATCTGGTCGTACTCGAACTCGTAGGGCTCGCCGACCGTCGGAGTGATGGTCGCGGTGCGGTTCGCGTGGTCGATCTTCGTCACCTTGGCGGCGAGGATCGCGGTCTTCTTGAGGTGACGGCGCAGAGAGACGATCGCGTGTCGGGGCTCGATGGACCCCGCGGCGACCTCGGGGAGGAAGGGCAGGTACGCCATGTACGGCAGCGGGTCGACGATCGTGACCTCTGCCTCGTGCGGGCGGAGCTGCTTCTCGAGCTTCCACGCGGTGTAGAAGCCGGCGTAGCCGCCTCCGACGATCAGGATTTTGGGCACGGTTGACTCTCCAAGAGGGATGGACAATGCGAACACCCTCACGCAACGCGAAGTGCCCGCTCTCGATGCGGTGGGCAGCACTGACCCCGACGGGGGATCAGCTTAGCGAAGAGCGCGCCGGTGGTGCGCCTCCGCGGCTCCGACAGGAGCGGCTACCTGTCGAGCGGTCTGCAGGAGCAGCGCTCGGGAGACCAGTCAGCGCGGGCCAGGGCCAGGTCGCCGATCGGATTGACGCCGGGCCCGGCCGCGAGGGCGTGCGCCGTGAGGGCATGGAGGCACTTCACCCGCGAGGGCATGCCGCCGGAGGAGATGCCCGCGATCTCGGGTACGGAACCCACGCTCTCGCGGTCGGCCAGGAACGCCCGGTGCGCGGCGGCGTAGGCCTCGCGCAGCTCCTCGTCCTCGGCCAGCATCGCGGTGTATTCGACCATCACCTGCGTCGCCTCGAGCTGCGAGATCGCGGCCGTCGCGGCCGGGTGCGTCAGGTAGTAGAAGGTGGGGAACGGGGTGCCGTCGGACAGGCGCGGGCTCGTGGAGACCACCGTCGGGTCGCCGCAGACGCACCGGGCGCTGATCCCGACCACGTCGCGAGCCGGGCGGCCCAGCTGGGCGGAGACGACCGCGATATCGCGCTCGGACGGAGGATCGAAGGGGGGCGTGGTCACGGGGGCTCCAGAGGACGGACGGCCGGGAGGACGCTCCAGTGTACGCGGGGGCGGGCGGCGGCATCGGGGCTGCAAGCCCCGCGCTACGGAGCCGGGGCCAGCTCGTCGGCGGTCGGCTCGCCCAGGCCCGAGACCGCGATCGAGGAGAGCAGGGAGCCCGCCCAGTCGCTCGGCGTCTCCTGCACAGTGTCGCTCGCGGGCTGCTGCGCCTGCTGGGCGAGCGTCACGTCATCCAGCACGAGGTAGCTGACCTCGCCGGGCATAACGAAGTAGAGCCGCTCGCTGGCCTGGGCGCGGATGAAGGCCGGGTCGGACCAGCGGGTGCGCTGCTCGTCGAGGTTCTGCGCCTGCGTCTTGGCTGCGTCGACCGAGCGCTGCAGCTCGGCGATCTCGGCGCGCTGCTCGACGAAGTTCTTGATGCTCGGAGCGAGCACCACCACCGCGAGGATCATGATCCCCATCACCAGCAGGGTGAAGCCGGAGCCGCGGACGCCGGCGATCCACGCCGACGAGGGCGGAGCGGGCGGCTGCTTCGGGCGCGGAGCCCGCGAAGGCCGCGGAGCCCGCGGAGCGGAGGCGGTGCGCGGCTTCCCCGCCGCCGTCGTCCTGCCTGCCGGGCGCGCCGCTGCGGCGGGATCCGTCCGGGCGGCGGGCGCAGGAGCCGGCCGCCGCGGCGCGCTGCCGGGGGCCGAGGGGCGGCGGGGCTGACGGGCCATGTGCAGGTGCCTCCTCGGTCGGGGGGGGGGAAGTGGAGCGGCCCCGGCGTCCGCACCGAGGTGGGAGGCTCCGGGGCCGCTCCGGCGTGCCGAGACTACGCGGAGAAGCGCGGGAACGCGGAGCGACCCGCGTAGGTCGCCGCGCCTCCCAGGATCTCCTCGATGCGCAGCAGCTGGTTGTACTTCGCGACGCGGTCCGAGCGGGCCGGGGCGCCGGTCTTGATCTGGCCGCCGTCCACCGCGACTGCGAGGTCGGCGATGGTGGTGTCCTCGGTCTCACCGGAGCGGTGCGAGAGGATCGCGGTCATGCCGTTGCGCTGCGCGAGGGCCACGGCGTCGAGCGTCTCGGTGAGCGTGCCGATCTGGTTCACCTTGACCAGGATCGAGTTACCCGCCTTCTCGGCGATGCCGCGGGCCAGACGCACCGGGTTAGTGACGTAGAGGTCATCGCCGACGAGCTGCACCTTGTCGCCGATGGACGCGGTGAGGTGGGTCCAGCCGGCCCAGTCGTCCTCGTCCAGCGGGTCCTCGATCGAGACCAGCGGGTAATTGGCGACGAGGTCGGCGTAGTAGGCGGAGAGCTCCTCGGCCGAGAGCTTCTTGCCCTCGAACGTGTAGGCGCCGTCCTCGTAGAACTCCGAGGAGGCGACGTCGAGCGCGAGTCCGATGTCCTTCCCGGGGGTGAACCCGGCGGCCTCGACGGCCTTGAGGATGAAGTCGAGCGCCTCGCGGTTGGTGGGCAGGTCGGGGGCGAAGCCGCCCTCGTCGCCGAGGCCGGTGGCGAAGCCGGCCTTCTTCAGCTGCGCCTTGAGAGCGTGATAGATCTCGACGCCCCAGCGCAGGCCCTCCGAGAAGGACTCGGCGCCCAGCGGGACGGCCATGAACTCCTGGATATCGACGCCGGTGTCGGCGTGTGCGCCTCCGTTGATGATGTTCATCAGCGGCACGGGCAGGGTGTGCGCATTCGGGCCGCCGACGTAGCGGAACAGGTCGAGATCCGATGACTGCGCGGCGGCCTTGGCCACGGCGAGGCTGACGCCGAGGATCGCGTTCGCACCCAGGCGGGACTTGTTCTCGGTGCCGTCGAGCTCGATCAGCTCGGCGTCGACGAGGCGCTGATCCGTGGCGTCGAAGCCCTCGATGGCCGGGCCGATCTCGTCGATCACGGCGTCGACGGCCTTCTGCACGCCCTTGCCGAGGTAGCGGTCGGAGTCGCCGTCGCGCAGCTCGTACGCCTCGAACGCACCGGTGGAGGCGCCGGACGGGACGGCCGCTCGCGAGGACGCGCCGTCCTCGAGCAGGACCTCGACCTCGACCGTGGGATTGCCACGGGAGTCCAGAATTTCTCGGGCGACGACTGCCTCGATAAGGGCCACAACTATCTCCTCTTGACGGGTGGGCTCCCGGAGACGGGAGCGGTCGGAAAGGAGTCTACTGACCGCCTTCGAACCGCAGGAGACCGGTGCCGGTCATAGACTCCCAGGGCCCGATCGCCGGACGGCCCGGGCGCACCCGCCGACCCGGAGGTTCCCTGTGACCACGACCGCCGCCGACCACGTCGACCGTCTCACCGCCGTCGTCCCGGACTTCCCCAGCCCGGGCATCCTGTTCCGCGACCTGACCCCGGTCTTCGGCGACGGAGAGGCTCTGCGGTCCGTGGCCGATGCGCTGATCGCGCCCTACCGGGGCCGGATCGACGCGATCGCCGGAGTGGAGGCGCGCGGCTTCCTCCTCGCCGCGGCGGCCGCCTACTCCGCGGGGCTCGGCGTCGTGACCATCCGCAAGCCCGGCAAGCTGCCGCGTGCGGTGCTGCGGGAGCAGGCGACGCTCGAGTACGGCGAGACGGTGCTCGAAGTGCACGAGGACGCGGCGCCCCGGGGCTCGCGCCTGCTGCTCGTCGATGACGTGCTGGCCACCGGAGGCACGCTCGACGCGAGCCGCCGCCTGATCGAGCGTGCCGGCTGGAGCCTCGAGGGGATCGCGGTGGTGATGGAGCTCGACGGGCTCGGCGGCCGCGAGGTGCTGGCCGGCCACCGCATCGACGCGATCGTCACCGTCTGACCCGACCCCGTCCCTCCGCTCCCCCTCCCCCTCAGTTCAGGGCGAGGGACATCCGGGAGAGGACGAAGCTCTCGAGCACCTGCACGATCATGTAGAGCACGAGCGAGACGCCGGTCACGAGCACGACCGCCGACCAGACGTCCGCGAAGCGGGCCTGCGCCGACCAGGCGTTGATCGCCCCGCCGATGCCCGAGCCGGTCGAGAGCCACTCGGCCAGGAGCGCCCCGGTGATCGCGCCGGGCACCGAGATGCGGATCGCGGCGAAGAGTGAGGGCAGCGAGCCGGGGATCGCGACCTTGCGGATCGCGGTGAGGGTGCTGCCGCCGTAGACCGCGACCACGTCGAGCATCTGCGGTGAGGCGTTGTTCAGGCCGAAGGCGATGGTCACCAGCGCGGGGAACAGCACGACGATGCCACCGATGACGGCCACGGAGGCGAGGGAGCCGGTCCCGAAGACCAGGATGATCAAGGGCGCCATCGCGATCAGCGGCACCGAGCGCAGCAGCATCGCGAACGGCATCAGTGCGTGCTCGATGCCCTTGGACAGGCGGAACAGGATCGCGCCGAGGATCGCCACGACCAGGCCCGCGGTGAAGCCGATCAGCGCGTCTCCCATCGTGACAGCGAAGAGGCCGCCGAGCTCGGCGCGGTGCTCGGCCGCCTTCACGTCGGTGACCACGTGCTTCCAGACGTCCCACGGGCCCTTCACCACATAGGGCGAGACCCCACTGAAGAGGACAACGGCGATCCAGATCGCGAGCACGATCACAAGCGTCGACAGGGCCACCAGCAGGCTTCTGCGCAGGCGCTTCAGCGTCGCGCCGAGGGCGGCCGCGCGCAGCTGCCGCCGCAACTCGTCGACCGCGAGGATCGACGCCGCCGTGGGCTGCTCGGTGCGGTCGGGGACGGTGGTGGTCATGGTCATGCCCGCTTTCCGGAGGACCAGGGCGCGACGAGGCGCCCGATCCCGCCGACGATGCCGTAGCCCAGGAGCGCGACGCCCGCGCAGAGGAGGAAGAGCGCCCAGACGCGCGGCGAGTTCAGCGAGACCTGCGCCGCGACCAGGATCGGGCCCACACCCGTCTCGATCTTGCCGAAGTACTCGCCGAGGATCGCACCGAGGAAGGCCGCAGGCACCGCGATCTGCAGCGCCGACAGAATGGCGGGCAGGGCCGCGATCAGGCGGACCTTGCGCAGCTGGGTGAAGCGCGAGCCTCCGTAGACCGTGACGACGTCCAGCGCCGCCCTGTCGGCCGCCTTGAGACCGAGCAAGCTGCCGACGACCGTGGTGAAGAACACGGAGAGACCGGCCAGGAAGATCGCGGTCGGGCTGGCCTTGCCGGGAGCGTCCGCCCCGCCGAGGATCAGCAGCACGATCGCGCCGATGGCCACGATCGGCACGCAGTAGGTGATGACCGCGAGCTGCGAGACGACCCCCTCCAGCCAGGGCAGGACCAGGACGAGCGCCGAGAGCACGAGCGCGATCAGGTTGCCCCAGACGTAGCCGACGGCGGCCTCGCCGATCGTGACAGAGAAGTTGCGCCAGTAGAAGCCGGCGCCGTCCTCGATCGCGGTCTGCACGACCTGCACAGGAGTGGGCACGGGCGCGTAGGTCGCGGTGCCGGTGGGCGCGGTGACGAGCGCCACGATCCACCAGACGGCGACGATTACAGCCACGCCGATCAGCCCGGTGAGCCACGGAGGGAGGGACAGAGTGCGCCGCGAGGCGGCGGGGAGCATGGTGGCCACGGTGGTCCTACTGGTCGTCCGCGGCCGCGCCGCCGTCGCCGAACAGCAGCTCCGACGCCTGGTCCACGTAGGCGTGGAACTCGGGGGTGCGCTGCATCTCTGGCGTGCGCGGGCGGGGCAGGTCGATGTCGATGATCTCCTTCACCCGGCCGGGGCGAGGGCTCATCACGGCGACGCGGTCGGAGAGGAAGATCGCCTCCGAGATGCCGTGCGTGACGAGGAGCGTCGTCGCCGGCTTCTCGGTCCAGATCCGCAGCAGCTCGAGGTTGAGCTTTTGCCGCGTCATGTCGTCGAGCGCGCCGAACGGCTCGTCGAGCAGCAGGACCTCGGGCTTGAGGATGAGGCAGCGCGCGATCGACACGCGCTGGCGCATGCCTCCCGAGAGCTGCGCAGGCTTGGCCTTCTCGAAGCCGCGCAGACCCACGAGGTCAATGAGTTCGTCGATGTACGCCTGATCGACCGGCTTACCCGCGATCTCGAACGGCAGCCGGATGTTCGCCGTCACGCTGCGCCACGGCAGGAGCGCGTGGTCCTGGAAGGCGATACCCAGCTTGTTGGCGCGGCGCAACTCCTGCGGGGTGCGGCCATCGACCCGGATGGTCCCGGACGTCGGCTCCTCCAAACCCGCCAGGATGCGCAGGATCGTCGACTTGCCACAGCCCGAGGGGCCCAGGAGGGCGAGGAAGCTGCCCTGGTCGGTGTGCAGATCCGTGTCCTGCAGCGCCGCGACGCTGCGCGAGCCCATCCGGAACGTCTTCGACAGGCCGTGGATCTGGATGCCGGTGCCGCCAATACCCTGATCGCGCAGGGTGCCGGTGTCGGTCGTGTCGGTCACGAATGGTGCCCTTCGGGGATCAGGGTCACGCTGCATACTTCAGCAGGTCGGGGTTCGCCTCGTAGACCTCGGCGAGGAGGGTCAGGTCGAAGAGTGCCTCGGCTGTGACGTCGATCCCGGCACCCGCCAGGGACGCGATGGTCTCGGACTGGAGCGTCTCGGAGATGGTGAACAGGCCGTTCGAGGCCGTCTCGTCCGAGACGACCAGCTGCTGTGCCTGAATGGTGGCGCCCTTCTTGGAGGACTCCGCCGTGAGGCCGAGGTCCTTGCCGTAGGTGTCGACGGCGAGCATCGCGCCCGCCTCCGGGTCGTTCACCGCGTCGGTCCACCCTTTGATCTCGGCGACAAGAAACGCCTTGAGAGCATTGCGCTTCTCGGCAATCGCCTGCTCCGACACCGAGAAGGTCTCGGCGACGAAGGGGAGGCCGTTGTCGGCGAAGGGCAGGTTGACGACCTCGTAGCCCTCGGCCGCGACGGTGATCGCTTCGTTGGTCAGGTAGGCGATGAAGCCGTCGACCGTGCCGTTGATGAGGACCGAGGGGTCGTACTCGACGGGGACGACCGTGAGGTCGGACTCGGCGAGGCCGTTCGCGGCGAGCAACGCCTGGAACAGCGAGGTGTTCGAGGCCTGCACGCCGATCTTCTTCCCGGCCAGATCGGCCGGAGTGGCGATGTTGCCGGCAGTCGTGATCGAGAGGACCGTGAAGGGATTCTTCTGATACGTCGCGCCGATGATCTTCAGCGGTGCCTCCTGCTGCGCGATCGCGGTGCCGATCGAGACCGCGTCGCTCAGCGCGACGTCGGCTCGGCCCGAGAGCAGTTCGGCGACGCCGGTCGAGGGACCGGGCGTGAGCGTCACTCCCGAGAGGCCGGCCTCGGTGAAGTAGCCCTTCGAGTCGGCGAAGAATTCGCCCGCGAACTCCTCGTTCTTGATCCAGGACAGCTGGACCTTGAGGGTGCCGAGATCGCCTCCGGTGGCGGCCGAAGCACCGGAAGCGTCGGAAGCGCAGGACGCGAGGACGGACGCACCGCTGATCGCGAGGCCGGCGACGCCCGCCATCCGGAGGACGCTGCGACGGTCGACAGGGCGGTGGGAGCGGAGGGGCGACAGGGTCAAGGGGACTCCTCGGGTGGGGATCGTCAGGGCTGCTGCGGTGCGGTGCGCGGGATCGCTGCGGGGTGCCGGTGCAGGCGCGCCAAGCCGCGCCGATCGGGTGCCTCGACGCTATCCTCGGGAGATTTCTCAGGTGTATCCGCAGATTTCGCGGGTATTAAGGCTCTCACGAATCGGACAACGATCCGACCATTCCGGGCGCACGCGCCAGCAGATCCTCCGAGGCGCGTCCTCGCTCAGCCGAGGTGCTTGAAGGAGAGGTCGGCGGCGGATGCGGCGTCCCGCGGGACGACGGCGAAGCGGGTGAAGCCCGCGGCAGCGGCCCGGTCGAGCAGCGGAGTCAGATTCTTGGCTCGGCGTTCGAGGCGCACACGTGAGCCCTGGGCGATCAGCTCCTGCTTGAGCGCGAGCAGCAGCTCAGGCGCGGCGTCGCGCTCGTGCACCAAGACGACGGCGTCAACGCGCTCGGACTCGGTCCCGCCGATCAGCTCGACGATCCGCTCGAAACCGATCGAGAAGCCGCACGCCGGCACCTCCTGCCCGAGGAAACGGCCGATCATCCCGTCGTATCGCCCGCCGCCGCCCACGGAGGAACCCGAGGACGGGTGCGCGATCTCGAAGATCGTGCCCGTGTAGTAGCCCATCCCGCGCACGAGGGTCGGATCGAAGCGGAGCGAGACGCCGGAGGGCAGCGAACGCAGTGACCGAGCCAGCGTCTCGAGCGCGAGCACCGCCTCCGGATCGATGCCCTCGGGCAGAACGTCGAGGATCGCGGACTGCTCGAGCGCCACTCCCCCGGAGGCGACCGCCTCCTCGATCCGCGCGAGGTAGCCGCCGAGCACTGCGGCGGCGTCGGGGCCGTCGGCCTCGAGCTCGGCGACGACTCCCGAGGCGCCGATCTTGTCGAGCTTGTCGATCGAGATCAACGCCGGACCGAAGCGCTCGGGAGCGAAACCACAGTGCTCCAGGATGCCGGTGAGGATGCGGCGGTCGTTGATCCGGATGGTGCACTCGCGCAGGCCCAGGGCGTCCAGCGCCGCCGCGGTCGCGGTGATCAGTTCGACTTCGGCCAGCTGCCCGGGCTCGCCGATGATGTCGATATCGCACTGGACGAACTGGCGGTAGCGGCCCTTCTGCGGACGCTCGGCCCGCCAGACCGGGGCGATCTGGACCGAGCGGAAGACGGTCGGCAGCTCGGCGCGGTGCGAGGCGTAGAAGCGGGCGAGCGGCACGGTGAGGTCGAAGCGCAGGCCGAGGTCGGCGAGGGCAGAAGCGTCGTCGGCGGCCGCGAGGTCGTCGCGGGTGAGCCCCCGGCGCAGCACGCTGAAGGCGAGCTTCTCGTTGTCGCCGCCGAGTCCGGAGTGCAGGCGGTCGAAGTCCTCGACCACGGGCGTCTCGATCTCATCGAACCCGTGGGCGGCGTACACGCGGCGGATGATGCCGAGCGCGTGCTCGCGCTTCGCTTTGTCTGCCGGGAGGAAGTCGCGCATGCCGCGGGGCGGGGTGATCGGGGAGGCCATGACGGCGATTCTCCCAGATCGGCCGGGGTGGGCCGGGGTGGGCCGACGACACAACGTCAGCTGAGAGTAGGTCTCATCCACCATCGTGGATGAGGTGCCCTCTCAGCTGACGTTGCGTCGCGTCACTCCCCGCGACGCTCCTGCTCGACCGCGCGGATCTCGTCCTGCAGGTCGCGAGTGGCCGTGCGGAGCGCGCGTTCCGCGTCGAGTCCCCGCGCTCGGGCGGAGGCGACAATGGCGAGCAAGAGCGGGCCGAGGTCGTCCTCCGATTCGATGGGCAGCGGGCCCTGGCCGGCGTCCACGACACCGAGGCTGGTCGCCTTGCCGATCACCTTGTCGGCGAGCGCGAGGGCGGGCATCCCCTGCGGGATCCCGTCGAGCACGCTGGTGCGGTGCGGCTTCTCTGTGCGCTTGAGGTCGTCCCAGACGGCGATCACGTCGTCGGCGGTCTCGGCCGTGGCGTCACCGAAGACGTGCGGGTGGCGACCGATCATCTTGGCATTCATCTGCGCCGCGACGTCCTCGATGGTGAAGGGCTCGGCGCTCTCGGCGGCGAGATCGGCGTGAAAGAGCACCTGGTAGAGCACGTCGCCGAGCTCCTCGATCAGATCGGCCCGGTCCCCCGCCTCGATGGCATCGACGAGTTCGTGCGACTCCTCGATCAGGTAGCGCACGAGGGACTCATGGGTCTGCTCGGCGTCCCACGGGCAACCGCCCGGGGCGCGGAGAACATGGACGGTGCGGATGAGCTCATCGAGCCGGGGGTGCGCGGTCACCCGGCCATCCTCGCATCCACTCCGGCCGCTCGGCCTCCGTGGCCGTCTCGTCGGGGGAGCAGTCCGGACGCGAGACCCCTCAGGCGCGCGCCAGGCACCGCCGCGCGACGAGGAGGCAGCCTGCGGCGACGAGCGGCACCGCGCCAAGGAGTGCGGGCGACGCCGCGACGGCCGCCGCGGTCGAGGCGCTGACCAGCGCGCCGGGCAGGTTCCAGAGCACCACCACGGCTCCTGCACCGTCGCCGATCGGGAGCGGCACTGGGCCGAGCAGCGTCGGCGGCAAGCGTGGTCTTCCCGGTGCCGTTGCGGCCGGTGACAGCGACGCGCTCCCCCGCTTCCGCCGTGAGCGAGCAGGGAGCGAAGAGTTCGACACCTGACGCGCGCACCGCGACTGCCCGGACGGCGACCAGCGGGCCGGCGAGCGGCTTCGGCTCTCGGGGGCGGCGGGCAGCGGCATGCCCTCCATCCTGCCAGCGGCCGTTCCCGCCGCGGAGCCGCTCATGACGGCGGAACCGCGAGCGGCGCACATCGGCGGAACGCCGCCCGGGCCCGCTCAGACGGAGACCGGCTCCGGGAACAGCGCGTCCAGGAGCGACGCCACCCACTGGATCAGCGCCCGGTCGCCCAGCGGGACGCCGTCGAGCACGGGCATCGGCACCACGACGGCATCGGCCTGCTGCAGGTACTTCGCACTCGGGTACATCCGGCGCAGGCGCACCTGGATCGAGTCGGGCAGGTGCGCGGGAGCGACGCGCACGTTCGAGCCCATCGCGACCACGTCGCTGAGCCCCGCCCTCTGCGCGCGCATCCGGAGCCGGGATACCAGGATGAGGTTCTCCACTGCCTCCGGCAGCTCGCCGTAGCGGTCGGTCAGCTCCTCGACGACCAGGTCGATGCTGCCCTCCTTCGCGGTCAGCGAGGAGGCGGCCGAGAGCTTCTGGTATGCCTCCAGCCGCAGCCGCTCGCTGTCGACGTACTCCTCCGGGATCCGCGCGTCGACGGGAAGTTCGAGCCGCAGCTCCGTCTGACCCTCGGCGACCTCGCCACGGAAGGTGTCGACGGCCTCGCCGATCATCCGCAGGTACAGGTCGAACCCCACACCCTGGATGTGCCCGGACTGCTCCCCGCCGAGCAGGTTGCCCGCGCCGCGGATCTCGAGATCCTTCAGCGCGATCTGCATGCCGCCGCCGAGGTCGGAGTTGGCAGCGAGCGTCTGCAGTCGGTCGTGCGCCGTCTCGCTCAGCGGCTTCATCTCGTCGTAGAGGAGGTAGGCGTAGGCGCGCTCGCGGCCACGGCCCACCCGTCCGCGCAACTGGTGCAGCTGAGAGAGTCCGTATTTGTCGGCGCGGTCGACGATCAGCGTGTTCGCGTTCGGGATGTCGAGGCCGGTCTCGACAATGGTCGTCGAGACGAGCACGTCGAACTTGCGCTCCCAGAAGTCGACGATGATCCGCTCGAGCTGGGCTTCGCTGAGCTTGCCGTGGGCGACGGCGATGCGCGCCTCCGGCACCAGTTCGGCGATCTGGGAGGCAGCACGGTTGATCGTCGAGACCCGGTTGTGCACGAAGAACACCTGGCCCTCGCGCAGCAGTTCACGGCGGATGGCGGCCGAGATCTGCTTCTCGGAGTAGGGGCCGACGAAAGTCAGAATGGGATGGCGCTCCTCCGGCGGAGTAGCGAGAGTGGACATTTCGCGAATACCGGTCACCGCCATCTCAAGCGTGCGCGGGATGGGCGTGGCGCTCATCGAGAGGATGTCGACGTTCTTCTTCAGCGCCTTCAGCTTGTCCTTGTGCTCCACGCCGAAGCGCTGTTCCTCGTCGATCACGAGCAGGCCCAAGTCCTTGAAGGCGATGCTGTCGCTGAGGAGCCGGTGGGTCGCGATGACCATGTCGACGGTGCCGTCCGCGAGGCCATCGATCGTCTCCTTCGACTCCTTCGCGCTCTGGAACCGGCTGAGCGCCCGCAGGTGCACGGGGAAGCCGGCGAAGCGCTCCTGGAACGTCTCGAGGTGCTGGCGCACGAGCAGCGTGGTCGGCACGAGCATCGCGACCTGCTTGCCGTCCTGGATGGCCTTGAACGCGGCGCGTACAGCGACCTCGGTCTTGCCGAAGCCGACGTCGCCCGAAAGCAGACGGTCCATCGGGATCGGCCGCTCCATGTCGGCCTTGACCTCGTCGATCACCGTGAGTTGATCGGGGGTCTCGGCGAACGGGAACGCCTCCTCCAGCTCGCGCTGCCACGGGGTGTCCGGCGGGAAGGCGTGCCCGCGGGAGGCCATCCGGGCGGAGTAGAGCTTCACCAGCTCGACCGCGATGTCGCGGACCGCTCGCCGTGCCTTGCTCTTGGCCTGCGCCCAGTCGCTCCCGCCCATCTTGCTCAGCGCCGGAGCCTCGCCGCCGACGTAACGGGAGAGCAGGTCGAGCTGGTCAGTGGGGACGAGCAGCTTGTCGCCCGGGAAGCCGCGCTTGCTGGGCGCGTACTCGAGCACCAGGTACTCGCGGCGAGTCTTCACCGCGTTGCGGCCTCCGCTGGAGACCTCGCGCTGCGAGAGCTCGACGAAGCGGCCGATGCCGTGTGTGGCGTGCACCACATGGTCGCCGGGGCTGAGCTGAAGCGGATCGACAACGTTCTTGCGGCGCGACGCGAGCTTCTTGACCGCGCGGGAGTCGTAGCCGACGGAGCGACCGTAGAACTCGGTGTCGGTGAGCAGGGCGAGCTTCGCCTCCGCCACCTCGAAGCCGTGATCGACGGAGGCCTGCACCACGTAGGCGAGGCCGGTCTCGAGCCCGGCGGGCAGGTCGGCGACGATGCGGGCGGCGACCTCGTGCTCGGCGAGGACCTGGTCGGTGCGCTCGACCGTGCCGGTGCCGGGGGCGGTCAGGACGACGGTCCAGCCGTCGGCGAGGCGCGCGCGGACATGCGCGAGGGCACCCTCGACACTCGCACCGAAACCGGGGACCGGCTCGCCCTCGACGCGGACGGCGAGGATCTCGTCAATGCCGAGTTCCTCCGGCAGCACCTCGGCCTCACCCGCGGCGGGGCCCTGGCGGAACGTGCTCATCGTCCACCACGGGTGATCGGGAGCATCGGCGCCCGGAGTGCTCAGTGCGACGGAGTCGCGCAGCGCGCCGAGCGAGATGAATTCGCCGGAGGCGAGGTCGATCGGAGCCTCGGCGCCGGCGGTCGCCGCACTCCACGCCGCCTGCAGGAACTCGCGGTTCGTCTCGGCGAGGCTGATCGCCCGCGTCGCGACGCGCTCGGGGGCGAGAACGGCGACGGCCGCGCCGTCGGGGAGGTAGTGCGAGATCGGGACCAGTCGCTCCAGCAGCGCGGGGGCCAACGACTCCATGCCCTCGACCGGGATGCCCTCGGCGATCTTCGCGAGCATCGCGGACAGGCTGGGGAACTCGTGCAGCATCTCGCGGGCCCGCTGCCGCACCGCCGGCACGAGCAGCAGCTCGCGGCTCGGCGGCAAAAGAACGGAGTCGATCTCGCCCGGGAGCGAGCGCTGATCGGCCACGGAGAAGGCGCGGATGGAGTCGACCTCGTCGCCGAAAAAGTCCACCCGGCTCGGGTGCTCGGCCACCGCCGGGAAGACGTCGAGGATGCCGCCGCGCACCGCGAACTCGCCGCGGCGGGTGACCATGTCGACGCGCGCGTAAGCCAGATCGACCAGCTCGGCCGAGATGCGGCCCAGGTCGTAGCCGCGCGTACCCTTCACGAGCCGGATGGGCTCGATGTCGGCGAGGTTGTCCGCGACCGGCTGCAGCGCCGCACGCACCGAGGCGACGACCACGAGCGGCCGCTCCCCCGACCACTGCTTCATCCGCCGCAGCGCGTCGAGCCGCCGCCCGACGATCTCGGCACTCGGGCTCAGACGTTCGTGCGGCAGCGTCTCCCACGCGGGGAACTCGACGACGTCCGCGTCCGGCAGCACGCAGCCGAGCGAGGCGCGCACGTTCTCGGAGTCGCGCCCCGTGGCCGTGACCACCAGCGCAGCCTGCGGACGCCCCGCCTCCGCCCGCCGCTGGATCAACCCCGCGAGCAGAGGGACCCGAAGGCCGTCCGGCACCGAGAAATCAGCGTCCCGCACCGCGTACGCCAGAGCATCGTCGAACGTGGAGGCGCGCGACAGCGCCGAGATGATCTCGTTGAGGGCCACGATCCCAGTTTACGGCCGCCCCGCCGGCCCGCCCGCCCGCCCGCCGAGGGAACCCCGGACCGTCGAGGGAACCCGGAGTTCCGGGCTCCCTCGACTGTGAAGTCTCGGGACATGGGTGACGGTTCTGTCTCAGGACATCGGTGACGGTTTGGCGGATTTGGTGGTGACGGTTCTTTCGGTCGTGATCGTGGGATGGCTGCTGTCACCCCGATCTCCTCGTCCGTTCGTCTCGCTATCGTTCAGTGGCCACAGGACGCTCCGCGGGGCGCGGTGACAGCGTTCTGCGCGGAGTGCGGGATCAGCCGGAAATCGTTTTACGCGATCCGCGCGCATGCTCGGGACGAGGGCCCGGTCCAGGCGCTCGCCCCGCGCTCGCGTCGACCCCGGACATCGCCCACGAGAACAGGGGAAGCTGTGATCGAGCAAGCGATTCGCGTGCGGGCATCGCTGGAGCAGTCAGGGCTGGACCACGGTCCGATCAGCGTCCACGACCGGATGGTGCAGCTGGGTCTTGCAGCGCCGTCGCGGGCAGCCCTCGCGCGAGCGTTCCAGGCGGCCGGAGTGATCGTGCCCGAGCCGAAGAAGAAGCCCCGATCCGCGTATCGCCGATTCGTGTATCCGGCGCCGAACTGCCTCTGGCAACTCGACGCCACCCAATACGCGCTCACGGGCGGCCGGACGTGTGTGATCTTCCAACTCATCGATGACCACTCTCGCGTCGCTGTCGCCTCCCACGTCGCGTCCGGTGAAACCACGGAAGGCGCGCTGGCCGTGGTCCGCAAAGGGATCGCTGCGCGCGGAGTACCCCGGAAACTCCTCTCCGATAACGGTGCCGCGCTGAACCCGACCCGGCGCGGCGTCCGCGGCCAACTCGTCGACTACGTCACCGCGCTGGGCGTCGAAGCGATCACCGGGAAACCCGGGAAACCAACCACGCAGGGCAAGAACGAACGCTTCCACCAGACCCTGTTCCGTTGGCTCGACAAACAGCCCCTCGCCGCAACCCTCGACCAGCTACAGACGCAGGTCGATGAGTTCGATGACATCTACAACACCCAGCGCGGACACCAAGCCCTTCCCGGCCGGATCACCCCGCAACAGGCATGGAACGCGACCGACCCCATCGAACCGCCCCGACCCGCTCCCGCCCCCGACCTTCCCCAGCCGCTCACGAACACCTCGGGAACCGCGACCAGAACCGTCACCGCGAACGGCGTCATCGGAGTGGCCAGCACCCACGTCAAAATCGGCAAAGCCCACGCCAGAACGACCGTCCACGTCACCTGGAACCTCGACGCCATCACCGTCACCGACGCCCACGGCACCCACCTCGGGACCTTCCCCCGACCCCCCAAAGGCACCCGCTACATCGGCAACGGCAAACCCCGCGGCTTCATGGCCACCCACACACCGTCACCGATGTCCCGAGACACCAACCGTCACCCATGTCCCGAGACACAACCGTCACCCATGTCCTGAGACATCACACCGGGCTCCCTCGACGGTTCAGGGTTCCCTCAGTGGTGGGGTGGGCGCGGGTGGGTCAGGAGAGGGTGTGGTATTTGAGCTGGGCGGCCGTGAGGCCGGAGGTGGCGATGAGTTCGACGGCGTCCGCGGCGTCGGACACCAGGATCGGGAGAGCCTCGCGCTCGGGTGCGGCGAAGTCCCGAAGCACGAAGTCGGCGGCCTGCTGGCGGCCCGGCGGGCGGCCGATGCCGACCCGCACGCGCAAGAACTCGGCTCCCCCGGTCGCGGCGAGGATGTCGCGGATACCGTTGTGCCCCCCGTGTCCGCCGCCCTGCTTCAGCCGCAGGGTGTCGAACGGGATGTCGAGCTCGTCGTGCACGACGATCAGGTTCGACGAGTCGATCGAGAAGAAGTCGAGCAGCTGCGCCGTCGGCCCGCCCGAAAGGTTCATGAAACTGTTGGGCTTACCGAGCACGAGCTTCGGTCCCCCGGGGCGGAGAAAGCCTTCGGCGACGACGGCATTCGCGCGGTTGTGCCGGCGGAACGACCCGCCGATCCGCGTCGCGAGCTCATCGAGCACCATCTGGCCGACATTGTGCCGGTTGCGTGCGTACTGCGCGCCCGGGTTGCCCAGTCCGACGACCAGCCAGGTGTCACCCATGTCGTTCCTCTTTCTCGGGCGGAGGCATCCCCCGCCGGACGCGGAACGGGCCCGCCGCGGCTGCGAGCGGGCCCGTTCCCGGGATAGTGCGGACTACTCCGCGTTCTCGGCGACGACGTCGCCCGAGGCCGGAGTCTCGTCGTCTTCACCCAGGTCCTGCTCGACCTCGGCGGTGACGTTGACGATGAGGATCTCGGCATCGGTGACCAGCGTCGCGCCCTCGGGGAGCGTGACGTCGGCGGCGGTGATCTGCGTGCCGGCCTCGAGGCCCTCGACGGAGACGACGACGCTCTGCGGGATGCGCGTGGCGTCGACCTCGAGCGAGAGGGTGTTCGACTCGATCGAGACGAGGGTGCCGGGGGCGGCGTCGCCCTCGATGTGCACGGGGATGTCGACCTCGACCTTCTCGCCCTTGTTGATGACGACGAGGTCGATGTGCTCGATGATCTGGCGCACCGGGTCGCGCTGGATGTCCTTCACCAGCGTGGTCTGCGCGGCGCCCTCGATGTCGAGCTCGAGGATCGCGTTCGCCTTGCGGGTGAGCAGGAGCACCTGGTGACCCGGGAGGGTGAGGTGCTGGGGCTCGGTGCCGTGGCCGTAGAGGACCGCGGGGATCTTGTCCTGCGCGCGGATCTTCCGGGCGGCGCCCTTGCCGAACGAGGTGCGGACCTCGACGACGACCTTGTTGGTCAGTTCAGCCATGATGTTCTCCTTGGGCGGCGCCCAGCGCCACCGGATCGGGTCGTGACCTGCGGCCACGGACGGTTTGTCGACTCGAACGCAGGTCAGCGTGAGGAGAAGTCCGTGGCGCCCCGTGGGGGCCTCGCCTGCTTCCACCGCGTCGATCACGGATGCGCGTGCATCCCTCGCCGAAGTTCAGCTGCCGATCCTACCCGGCACGGCGCCTGCCCGCCAGCACGGGGGCCCTCGCCGGGCTCGAGACCTGAAGTTCAGGCGGACTGGCTAGCGTGCGGGTATGACGAGCGACGACTTCGGCTCCTACGTCGAGAAGAACGGCTTCCACCGCGACACGAACTACATCCCGACCCGGATTACCGCCGACGGCCGTGACGGGTATCCGGTGGAGGCAGGGCGCTACCGCCTCGTCGTCTCCCGGGCCTGCCCGTGGGCGAACCGCGCCGTGATCGTGCGCCGTCTGCTCCGACTCGAGGACGCTCTCTCGATGGGCATCTGCGGGCCGACGCACGACAAGCGCAGCTGGACCTTCGACCTCGATCCGGGTGGTGTGGACCCCGTGCTGGGCATCCCGCGGCTGCAGGACGCCTTCTTCGCCCGCTTCCCCGACTACCCGCGCGGGATCACCGTGCCGGCCCTCGTGGACATCCCGAGCGGCCAGGTCGTCACGAACGACTACCCGGTGATGACGCTCGATTTCTCGACCGAGTGGACGGCGTTCCACCGCGACGGCGCCCCCGATCTCTATCCGGCGGAGCACCGTGACGAGATCGATGAGGTCGCGGAGCTGGTTTTCCACGACGTCAACAACGGCGTCTACAAGTGCGGCTTCGCGGGTTCGCAACGCTCCTACGAGCGGGCCTACGACCGCCTCTGGGCGCGCCTCGACTGGCTGGAGGAGCGGCTGAGCACCCGGCGCTACCTCGTCGGGGACACGATCACGGAGGCCGACGTCCGCCTTTTCACGACCCTCGCCCGCTTCGACGCCGTCTACTACAGCCACTTCAAGGCGAACCGGAACCTCCTCTCGGCGATGCCTGCGCTCTGGGGGTACGCCCGCGACCTGTTCGCGACTCCGGGCTTCGGCGACACGATCGACTTCGTGCACATCAAATCGCACTACTACGAGGTGCAGCGCGACATCAATCCGACCGGCGTCGTGCCCAAGGGGCCTGACCTGTCCGGCTGGCTGGTCCCCTCCGGCCGCGAGGAGTTGGGCGGGCGTCCGTTCGGCGACGGCACTCCCCCGCCCCCGCCGATCCCGAGCGAGCGCGTGCCGAGGGGGCACGGAGCTTGACCGGTCCGAATCCTCGAACGCCGTCCCCGGAATCCCGCGGGCGCGCAAGAGCGTGCGCGCGCGTGACGACCGATGTGCAGACGAGGGACGGCTCCGACCCCGTTTCCCGGCGGGCCCCCGGAGCTAGCCTGGGAACGACCCTGAACGCGAACGTCGAGGAGAACCGTGTCTGAGAAGCCCACCGCCACAGCCAACATCGGAGTCGTCGGTCTGGCGGTGATGGGCTCGAACCTCGCGCGCAACCTCGCCAGCCGCGAGGGCAACACCGTCGCGGTCTTCAACCGCTCCTACGGCCGCACCGAGACCCTCATCACCGAGCACCCGGAGGCGGGCTTCGTCGCCTCCGAGACCATCGAGGACTTCGCCGCCTCGCTCGCCACTCCGCGCACCGCGATCATCATGGTGCAGGCCGGCCGCGGCACCGACGCCGTGATCGAGCAGCTGACCCGGGTCTTCGAGCCCGGCGACATCATCGTCGACGGCGGCAACGCGCTCTTCACGGACACCATCCGCCGCGAGAAGGCCGTGCGCGAGAGCGGCATCCACTTCGTCGGCACCGGCATCTCGGGCGGCGAGGAGGGCGCGCTGAAGGGCCCGTCGATCATGCCCGGCGGCTCGGTGGAGTCGTACCGGACGCTCGGCCCGATCCTCTCCTCGATCGCCGCGGTCGCCGAGGGCGAGCCGTGCGTCACGCACATCGGCACGGACGGCGCCGGCCACTTCGTCAAGATGATCCACAACGGCATCGAGTACGCGGACATGCAGCTCATTGCCGAGGCGTACGACCTGCTGCGCACCGTCGGCGGTCACGAGCCCGCCGCCATCGCCGACGTCTTCGACGCCTGGAACAGGGGCGACCTCGAGTCGTACCTCATCGAGATCACCGCCGAGGTGCTTCGCCAGGTCGACGCCGACACCGGGAAGCCCTTCCTCGACATCGTCCTCGACCAGGCCGGCTCCAAGGGCACTGGCGTCTGGACCGTGCAGAACGCGCTCGACCTCGGCGTCCCCGTCGGCGGCATCGCCGAAGCCGTCTTCGCCCGCGCCGTCTCCTCGCACCCGGAGCAGCGCGAGGCCGTCCAGGCCCGCATCACGTCGCGCCCGACCCCGGTCGAGAAGTACGACGGCTTCGAGGACGACGTGCGTGCCGCGCTCTACGCCTCCAAGGTTGTGGCCTACTCGCAGGGCTTCGACGCGATCATCGCGGGGGCCCAGAAGTACGGCTGGGACATCGATAAGGGCGCGGTCGCCAAGATCTGGCGCGCGGGCTGCATCATCCGCGCGCAGTTCCTCAACCGGATCGTGGACGCCTACGACGAGAACGCCGGCATCACGACCCTCCTCGAGGATCCCTACTTCGCCGAGGCCGTCGCGAACGGCGAGGCCGCCTGGCGCCGGATCGTCTCGACCGCTGCCCTCTCGGGCGTGCCGATCCCTGGCTTCGGCGCCGCGCTGTCCTACTACGACTCGCTCGCCTCGAAGCGGCTCCCGGCCGCTCTCGTGCAGGGTCAGCGCGACTTCTTCGGCGCGCACACTTACCAGCGGGTCGACAAGGAGGGCACCTTCCACACGCTGTGGTCGGGCGATCGCACCGAGGTCGAGCAGGACCCCTCCACGCACTGACCTCGCCCGTCCGGGGATCGGCCAGCCGGAACGGTCCCCGGTGGTGTCACTCCGCGGCCACCCGACCGGCAGGAGGCGTCAGGCGTCGCCGTCGAACATCGACGTGACGGACCCGTCGTCGAAGACCTCGTGGATGGCGCGGGCGAGCAGCGGCGCGATCGGCAGGACCGTCAGACGGTCCCACTTCTTCTCCTCGGGCAGCGGCAGCGTGTCGGTGACGACGACCGAGTCGATGAACCCGGAGCTCAGCAGCTCGACCGCCGGGTCCGAGAAGACGGCGTGGGTCGCCGCGACGACGACGCCGATTGCGCCCGCCTTCTTCAGGGCCTCCGCCGCCTTCGCGATGGTGCGCCCGGTGTCGATGAGGTCGTCGACGAGCAGGCAGACGCGGCCCCGCACTTCTCCGACGATCTCGTGCACCGAGACCTGGTTGGCGACCTTGGGGTCACGGCGCTTATGGATGATCGCGAGCGGGACACCGAGCTTGTCGCTCCAGATGTCGGCAACCCGGACGCGACCCATATCCGGCGAGACGATGGTGAGGGTCGAGGGGTCGAGCTTTTCGCGGAAGTGCTCGAGCAGCACGGGCATCGCGAAGAGGTGGTCGACCGGGCCATCGAAGAAGCCCTGGATCTGCGCGGCGTGCAGGTCGACCGACATGATCCGGTCGGCCCCCGCTGCCTTGAACAGGTCGGCCACGAGGCGGGCCGAGATCGGCTCGCGGCCGCGGCCCTTCTTGTCCTGGCGCGCGTAGGGGTAGAACGGGGCGACCACGGTGATCCGCTTGGCGGAGGCACGCTTGAGAGCGTCGACCATGATCAGCTGCTCCATCAGCCACTCGTTGATCGGGGAGGTGTGCGACTGGAGGACGAACACGTCGCCTCCACGCACCGACTCGCCGTAGCGGACATAGAGCTCGCCGTTGGCAAAGGTGCGCCCCTCGGTCGTGACGAGCTCGGTCCCGAGTTCGGCGGCGACCGCCTCCGCCAGTGCCGGATGCGCCCTCCCCGAGACGAGGACCAGGCTTTTCTTGTTGCTGGCGGTAATGCCGCTCACTGTGCTCCGCTTCCTGGGGTGCTCGCCTGGTCGGATCCGAGGAGGTCCGACGCCAGGGCCGCCTCGGCGGCCTCAGCCGCTGCGGTTCCCGGACGGTGGGTCTGCACCCACCCGGGCATGTTGCGCTGCGGAGCGACGGTGATCCCGAGGGCTCCGGCGGGGATGTCCTTGCGGATGACCGTTCCGGCGCCCGTGTACGCTCCGTCACCGATTGTAACGGGGGCGACGAAGACGTTGTGCGACCCCGCCCGCACATGCGAACCGACCACCGAGGACGCCTTCGTCACGCCGTCGTAGTTCGCGAAGATCGAGCCGGCGCCGATGTTCGACTCCTCTCCGATCACGGCGTCGCCGACGTAGGAGAGATGCGGGACCTTCGATCCCTCGCCGATCGTGGCGTTCTTGGTCTCGACGTAGGTGCCGATCTTGCCGCGGGCGCCGAGCACGGTGCCGGGCCGCAGGAACGAGAACGGGCCGACCTGGGCCTGCGCGCCGATCACGGCGAGCGTCGCGTCGGAACGCTTGACGACCGCGTCCTCCCCCACTTCGCAGGAGTCGAGTGTCGTGTCCGGGCCGATGACCGCGCCGGTCGCGATCACCGTCGGGCCCTTGATCTGGGTGCCGGGAAGGATCTCGACGTCGGGAGCGAGCACCGCGTCCACGTCGATCCAGGTCGTCGCCGGGTCCTGGATCGTGACGCCCTCGAGCTGCCAGCGGCGCACGATGCGCGCGTTCAGCTCTAGCGCCGCGTCCGCGAGCTGGGCGCGGTCGTTGATGCCCGCCACGAGCCAGCGGTCCTGCACGGCGACGGTCTCGATCGAGCGGCCGGCGGCCTTGAGCGCGGCGGCGGCGTCGGTGAGGTACTTCTCGCCCTGCGCGTTCTCCGTACCGATCGCGCTGATCACCGAGCGGAGCGCGGCGGCCTCGAAGGCGTAGACGCCCGCGTTGATCTCGGTGAGGGCCAGCTCGTCGACGCTCGCGTCCTTCTGCTCCACAATCGAGGCGAAGGCTCCGTCGCCGCCGCGGACGATCCGACCGAAGCCGGTCGGGTCCTCGAGCACGCAGGAGAGCATCGTCAGCGCGTTCGCGGCGGCCAGGTGCTCGTCGACGAGGCGGCGCAGCGTCAACGCGTCGAGCAGCGGGACGTCGGCGCTGAGCACGACGACAGTGCCGGCGAAGGACTCCGGGAGCGCTGCGAGCCCCTGCTCGACCGCGCGGCCGGTGCCGGGCGTCGCATCCTGATCCACCACCAGCGCGGCGGGCGTGTGCTCGAGGACTGCCTCGGCGACCCGGTCGCGCTCGTGGCGCACAACGGTCACCACATGCGCCGCGTCGAGCGAGGCAGCGGTGTCGAGCACGTGCCCGAGCAGCGGCCGCCCGGCGAGTCGGTGCAGGACCTTCGGGGTGCGGGACTTCATGCGGGTGCCCTGGCCTGCCGCCAGGATCACGACGGCGAGCGTGCTGTCTGACATGTTCTTCGCGTTCTCCTCACGTGAGCGCACCGTCCGGTGCCGCTCCGCCACCAGGATTCGAACCTGGACCGGACAGCTCCAAAGGCTGCCGTGCTGCCGTTACACCATGGCGGACCGCGCTCACGCGCGCCGTCCATCCTGCCATCCCCGAGGCCCGGGCTCCGCCTCAGGGCGCCCGCCTCGCCCTCCCCGGCGTCCCCCGAGCAGCTCAACCACCAGAATGGACGCGTGAGTGCGAATGACGAGGTCGACGGGATCGTCGATGCGTGGGTGCGGGAGCGGCCCGACCTCGACTTCACGCCGCTCCAGGTCTTCTCGCGGATGCGCCGACTGGCCAAGCAGCTCGAGCGCGCGCGCGGCATCGCCTTCGGCCGCTCGGAGTTGGAGACGTGGGAGTTCGACGTGCTCTCGGCGCTGCGCCGTGCCGGCGCCCCCTACCGGATGAGCCCGAAGCAGCTCCTCCAGGCGACGATGGTCACCAGCGGCACCATGACCAACCGCATCGACCGGCTGGTCGAGCGTGACCTGGTCGAGCGCCTCGACGACCCGAACGACGGGCGGGGCGTGCTGGTGCAGATGACGCCGTCCGGGCTCGCCCGCGTCGATGCGGCGATCACCCGCCTGGTCGACGCGGAGCAGGAGCTGCTCGGCGCACTCACCCACGCACAGCAGGAGCGGCTGGCGCAGCTGCTCCGCAAGCTCTCGCTCGACTTCGGCTGAACTCCCCCGCCAAGAACTCCGCGGTCATCCGCCGCGAGTACCGCGACTTCTGAGTCTTCGAGCGGACGGGCGGCCCGGGCTCAGCCCTCCAGCTGCTCCGAGAGCTCCAGCCAGCGCAGCTCGAGTTCGGCCGTCTCGTCCTCGTAGGCGCGGAGGGTCGCGTTCAATGCCAGGATGCCGTCGTAGTCGTCCTGGTCGTGAGTCGCCATCGTCTCGTGCACCGTCGCCGTCAGCTGGGTCAGCTTGTGCAGGCGCCGGTCGATGGCCGCCACCTCCTTCTCGGCGGTGCGGCGTTCGGCTCCCGCCAGGCCGCTCGGCGCGGGCGTGGCGGAGCCGGAGGAGCCGGAGGACGCGGGCGCCCCCTTCTGGAGCGCACGGCGCAGGTCGAGGTACTGCTCGACCCCGCCGGGCAGGTGCCGGAACGCGCCATCCATCACGGCGTACTGCTGATCGGTGACGCGCTCGAGCAGGTACCGGTCGTGCGAGACGACGAGCAGCGTGCCCGGCCAGGAGTCGAGCAGGTCCTCGATGGCGGCGAGCATGTCGGTGTCGAGGTCGTTGGTCGGCTCGTCGAGGATCAGCACGTTCGGCTCGCTGAGCAGGATGAGCAGGAGTTGGAGCCGCCGCCGCTGCCCGCCCGAGAGGTCCTTCACCGGCGTCGAGAGTTGCGCGCTCGAGAAGCCGAGCCGCTCGAGCAGCTGGCCCGGCGTCATCTCCTTGCCGCCGATGGAGTAGCTGGTGCGCTGCTCCGCGATGATCTCGCGGACGGGCTGGTGCTGCACCTCCGTCAGCTCGCGCAGCTGCTGATCGAGGATCGCGACGCGCACGGTGGTGCCGCGCTTCACTCGGCCGCTCGTCGGCTCCACGCTGCCCGCAACAAGGCCCAGGAGGGTGGACTTCCCGGCTCCGTTGACGCCCAGGACGCCGGTGCGCTCGCCCGGCGCGATCCGCCACTCGATGCGGTTGAGGACGGTGCGCTCGCCGTAGCGGACGGTGACGTCGAGCAGGTCGACGACGTCTTTGCCCAGGCGCGAGACGGCGAGCTGCGAGAGCGAGACCGAGTCGCGCACGGGAGGCTCGTCCTCGATCAGCTGGTTCGCGGCGTCGATCCGGAACTTGGGCTTCGCGGTGCGCGCGGGAGCACCGCGGCGAAGCCAGGCCAGCTCCTTTTTCATCAGGTTCTGGCGCTTGGCCTCCATCGTCGAGGCCATCCGGTCGCGCTCGACGCGCTGCAGAATGTAGGCCGCGTAGCCGCCCTCGAAGGGCTCGACGATCCGATCGTGCACCTCCCAGGTGGCGGTGCAGATCTCGTCGAGGAACCACCGGTCGTGAGTGACGACCGCCAGCCCGCCCGACGACACCGCCCAGCGGCGTTTGAGGTGCTCGGCGAGCCAGGCGATGCCCTCGACGTCGAGGTGGTTGGTGGGCTCATCGAGGAAGACGACATCCCAGTCACCGACGAGCAGCTTCGCCAGGGCGACGCGGCGACGCTGGCCACCCGAGAGGGAACCGACGACGCCGTCCCAGGGGACGTCGCGGAGCAGACCGGCGATCACGTCGCGGGTACGCGCGTCGCCCGCCCACTCGTGCTCCTGCAACCCACCGACGACGGCCTGGGCGACGGTGAACTCCTCATCGACCGTGTCGGCCTGGTCGAGCATCCCGAGCGTGACGCCGCGGCGGTGCGTGACGCGGCCGCTGTCCGGCTCGATGCGCTGCGCGAGCAGGCGCAGGAGAGTCGACTTGCCGTCGCCGTTGCGGCCGACGATCCCGATGCGGTCGCCCTCCTCGATCCCCAGGGAGACGTCGTCGAAGATCACGCGCGTGGGGTACTCGAGTCGCAGCGCCTCGGCGCCCAGCAGATGTGCCATAGGGATCCAGCCTAGGCGGTGCCACCCGTGCGGCCGGGCACAGTGGGCGCGCCGCAGAGGGGTGGCACCCGCGGAGGTGACGGGTCTCAGTCCGCGGGGTCGGGTTCGGGGGCCGGCTTCGACACCGCGACCGAGCGGCGGTGCAGGCCCGTCGCGCCGTCGGGCGCGGGCGGGCGCTCGACTGTAGTCTGCACCGTGCCGTCGGCATCGGTCGCGCGCACCGTGACGACGTGGTCGCCGGCCGTCGCGTCCCACTCCAGCACCCACTGAATCCATGTGTCGGCCGTCACTTGCTCGGCGAGCCGCGCCTCCTGCCACGCGCCGCCATCGATCTGCACCTCGACCTTCGCGATCCCGGTGTGCGGTGCCCACGCGACTCCCGCTACGGCGACCATGCCCTCCTCGACCAGCTGTCCCTTCCGCGGAACATCGATCCGCGACTCGATTTTGATCGGGCCGCGCTCGGTCCAGCCGCGGGTCGACCAGTAGGCGAGGTCCTCCGCGAAGGTGGTCACCGTGAGCTCGACGACCCACTTCGTCGCCGATACGTACCCGTAGAGGCCGGGGACCACCATGCGCACAGGGAAGCCGTGCTCGACCGGCAGCGGTTCGCCGTTCATCCCCACGGCCAGCAAGCTCGCGCGGTTCTCGTCCTGCAGCACGTCGAGCGGGCTGGAGGCGGTGAACCCGTCGATGCTGCGCGAGAGCACCATGTCGGCGCCGGCGGTCGGCCGCGCCCGGGCCAGGAGCTGCCGAATCGGGTAGCCCAGCCAGAGGGCGGTGCCGATCAGATCGCCGCCGACCTCGTTGGACACGCAGGACAGGGTGACCAGGTGCTCCTCGAGCGGCAGCGCGAGCAGCTCGTCCCAGGTGATCTCGATCTCCTCCTCGACCATGCCGGTGATCTTCAGCGACCAGTCGGCAGGCTCGACCGAGGGCACGGAGAGCGCGGTGTCGATCCGGTAGAACGAGGCGTTGGGAGTGACGTACGGGCTGATGCCTGTGATGTGGTCGAGCACGGCACCGGCGGGGACGGCCGAAGCCGCGGAGGCGGGAGCGGGTAGCGACACGGCCTCGCGCACAGCGGTGACGGCGGCGGAAGCGGAAGTGAGGAAGCGCGCGCCGACGCCGGCCGCGACCGCCGTGACTCCGGCGATGCCGACCAGGCGCAGGAACGACCGCCGACCGGGAGCCCCGCTCCCCGACTCCTCCTGCCAGCCGCGGAGGCGGACGGAGGCGGAGCGGAGCACGCCGGCTCCGGCCACCATGCCGACGATGCTCGGCACGGCATCGATGCCGGACGAACCCTCCCGGCTCACCGCAGCGAACGCACCGGCGCCGGCGACAACGGCCAGCAGCAGCAGCCCGAACGGCGGAAGTCGATACTCCAGCAGCCCCGCCCCGACCGCCAGGACTGCAATAGCGATGCCGATCGAGACCAGGAGCACGAGTTTGTCGCCGGTTCCGAAGAGGGCGATAACGGTGTCCTTCACGCCGGGCGGAACGATGTCGATGACGAAGCCGCCGACCGCGATCAGCGGACTGCCCCCCGCGCCGGTGAACACTGCGACGACCTCCGCGACCGCCAGGGAGACGACAGCGGCCACGATCCCGGAGAGGATAGCGAAGAGGGTGGTACGTCGGCGCGACATGAGCGGCACTCTAAGCCACGCGGGCGGGACTTCTCTGCGGGCTGCCTGCGCGTCGGGTTCGGCGGCGCATGGCTGGGCGGGCGATTCGCAGGGGGAGGTGCGATTCGCAGGGGGAGGTGCGATTCGCAGGGGGAGGTGCGATTCGCAGGGGATCTGTGCGCAGACGCCGATCCTGCCGCGGAACGGGCGCCGGAGGAGTCGGATCCCCTGCACATCGGACGGAGTCCTGCACATCCGACGGAGTCCTGCACATCGGACGGAGTCCTGCACACCGGACAGCGGAGCCAGGCCCCGGCGCGCCTAGGACGAGAGCACGCGCGCTCCGTGCACGGGCCCCGAGACCCGCACAGCGTTCAGGCGCGCGGAGCTCAGCTCCAGCTGCAGGTCGAGGGCGGCGTCGGCGTCCGACGCGAGGAACGCCACGGTCGGGCCCGAGCCTGAGACGAGGCCGCCGAGCGCGCCACGTCCCTCGCCGAGCTCGAGGATGCGGGCGAGCCCGGGCTGCAGGTGCAGCGCCGGCGCCTGAAGGTCGTTGTGCATCGCGTCGGCGAGCATTGCGGCGTCACCGGCACGGAGTGCTTGCAGCACGTTGGGATCGATGGTCGGAGTCACCGAGATGGGGCGGAAGTCGTGCAGATGGCGCTCGCGGTGCCGGTCGAGCTCGCTGTAGACCTCCGGGGTCGACAGGCCCTCGTCCGAGAGCACCAGCACCCACTCGAAGCGGCCCTTGGCCAGCGCGGGGCTCAGCTCGTCTCCGCGTCCGACTCCGATCGCGGTACCGCCGGTGAAGGAGAAGGGGACGTCAGCGCCCAGGCTCGCCGCGATGCCGAGCAGCTGCTCCCGCGTGCAGGCCGTGCCCCAGAGCGCGTCGCATGCCAGGAGGGTTGCGGCGGCGTCGGCCGACCCGCCCCCCATGCCGCCGGCGATCGGGACGTGCTTCTCGATCTCGAGGTGCACACCGCCGCGGTACCCGGTGGCCCTGGCCAGCGCACGCGCCGCCTTGATGGCGAGGTTGGAGCCGTCCACAGCGAGAGCGGAGGTGTCGATCGAGCCTGAGAAGGAGACCGAGAAGTCGGACGCGTCCGACGCGAAAACGTCCTCATAGAGCGAAAGCGACTGGTACGCGGTCGCCAGCTCGTGGTAGCCGTCGTCGCGCACAGCGCCGACCTTGAGGAACACGTTGATCTTGCCGGGGGCCCGCGCATGGACCCGGTTCGACGTCACGCGATGGGCCATGCTCTCACGCTACAGGGTGGCGGAGGCGCCCTCGTCCGCGCCGGAGGAGGCCTCCCCGTCGCCATCCACGCCGTCCCCGTCGGTCCCCGCCAGCGACCCGTCCGCCCGCGACGCGCCGCGCACCGGCACTCGCGTCGGATCGAGCTCCCGCCCCAGCCGGACGAAGGCGGCGACGTCCAACTCCTCGCCCCGCGCTGTCTGCGGGACACCGGCCGACTCGAGGGCGGTGATCGCGGCGGCGCTGTCGCCGAAGAGCGTCGCGAGGGACTGGCGGAGCATCTTCCTCCGCTGGGCGAACGCGGCATCGACTACGGCGAAGACCGCGCGGCGAAGGGTCTCGTCGCCCGGCTCCTCCCCGCGCTCGAAGGCGACCAGCACGCTGTCGACGTTCGGCACCGGCCAGAAGATCTGGCGCGAAACCGTGCCGCCGGTCGACCAGGAGCCGAACCACGCGGCCTTCACACTCGGGCCGCCGTAGACCTTCGATCCCGGCCCGGCCGCGAGCCGGTGCCCGACCTCGGACTGGACCATCACGACTCCGGACCGGATGCTCGCGAAGTTCTCGAGGAAGTGCAGCAGCACGGGCACCGAGATGTTGTACGGGAGGTTGGCGACGAGGCGCGCGGGGTCGCCCGGCAGATCGAGCACCTTCATCGCATCGGCGTGCACCACCGCGAGGTCGGCGCCCGGCATCATCAGCTCGACCGTGCGCGGCAGCTGCTCGGCGAGGCGACCGTCGATCTCGACGGCTGCGACCCGGGCGCCCGCCTCAAGCAGACCGAGCGTCAGCGAACCCAGACCCGGACCGATCTCGACGACGGTCTCCCCCGGCTGCACACCTGCCAGCTTGACGATGCGGCGGACGGTGTTCGCGTCGTGGACGAAGTTCTGGCCGAGCTTCTTGGTCGGCATGACATCGAGCAGGCCCGCGAGGTCGCGGATCTCGGCCGGGCCCAGCAGACGCGGGATGCTCGCGGCCGTCGGCACCGCTGCGTGACGGCCGCTCATGCGAGGGGGCCGACCGGCTCCGTCGGCCCGGAGCCGACCTCGCCGCCCCACTCGCCGTACACGGCCTCAGTGTTCGAGGCGATCGTCGCGGCCAGGTGGCCGACGTCCGTCTCGAGGGTCGCGGCCATCGAGCGCAGGGTATGCGGAAGGAGGTAGGGCGCGTTCGGGCGGCCGCGGAAGGGCACGGGAGTGAGGTAGGGCGCGTCGGTCTCGACGAGGATCAAGTGCCGCGGAGTCACGACGAGCGCCTCGCGTAGCGGCGCGGCGTTCGAGAAGGTTACGGTCCCCGCGAAGGAGAGGTACCAGCCCTCGTCGGTGCACATTCTCGCCATGTCGGCGTCGCCGGAGAAGCAGTGGAAGACGGTGCGCTCGGGGGCACCGACGCGGCGGAGGGTGTCGATGACCTCGCGATGCGCGTCGCGGTCGTGGATCTGCAACGCCAGGTCGTGCTCCTTGGCGATCCGGATGTGCTCCTCGAAGGAGCGGAACTGGGCGGCGCGACCGCTCTCGCCTGTGCGGAAGAAATCGAGTCCGGTCTCGCCGATCGCGCGCACCCGCGGCTGCTCGGCCAGCTCGGCGATGACGGCGAGCGCGGCGTCGAGCTCACCGCGCTGCTCCAGCTCGGGGGCCTCGTTGGGGTGGATCGCGACGGCCGCCAGCATGCGCGGCTCGCTCGCCGCCTGCTCCGCCGACCAGCGGCTGGTCTCGACGTCAGTGCCGACCTGGACGACGCCGCGGACGCCGACAGTGGACGCGCGATCGAGCTGCTCGCGGTGGTCGAGCGGCTCGAGCCCGTCGGCGATCTCGAGGTGGGTGTGGTTGTCGTAGACGGGCACGACGAGAGCCTCGGGCAGCGGCGGATACGTCAGGTCGCGGCCCGAGGAGGCCTCGCGGGAGCGGACGTGCTGGCTGTCGGTCATGCGCTCCAGGCTACCGGGAGGGCCGCGAGCGGCCGGATCACTCCATTATTCGTGCATTCAGCACCTCGAGCGCCCTCACCGCCCGATCGAGGCTGTCGGACCGCTCGCGCGCCGATTCAGGGTCCCAAACCTTGAGAACGAACGTTTCAAGGATCAAATTGTATTCAACCCCTTGTCGCAGCCGGTTTCGCTCGACCCTCGTGAATCGCTGCTTGAAGGAACGTCCGGCATGTGCAGCAGCGTTCAGCAACCACTCCTTCGGGTCCTGGATATCATCAGCCTGAGCTGGCACGACTAGATTTGGGCGGCCCAAGAGTGCCGCGATTCCAGCCGTATCGGCGATCATCCAGGCCTCAGCCTCCTGCGCAGCGACGCGGATTAAAAGAGGCTTATGCAAAATTCGGGTAGGGCTTCACAAAAGCCCTGGTCAGAGGCTCGTTCGCTGGGTGTGCGAGGGGATTTTGCATAAGCCTCAAAGGTTGGGCGCATCGAAAGATAGACCCTGGCGCCACTCTCCAACAAGCGACGGAGCACACTCCTTCCTATCGAGGTCGGTGAAGACGATAACTGGCGCACGTTGCGAAACCTTCGCAAAGTTGCCGATTTTTGCTCTCAGAGCGTTATTCATAAGGTCTGATTCGGGCGTGTCGTTCCGAGGCATCGGCTTCCCATTCGGGAGAATAGAAGTTCCAAAGCTCGCTATTTTCGGAACGGGAAGCCGATGCGGTACGACTCTACTACAGGCCTGGATGCGGAGCAATTGACGGAGCTGATCTGTCGGATATGGCAGATTGTCACGGGGAGGGGTGAGATTTCGGGACGCCCGGTGCTGCTGAACATTCGCGAGCAGGTCGTTATGACTCTGATCTTATTGCGGCAGAACGTGAACCAAACGACTATCGCGGATATGTTCGGTGTGTCGCAGCCCACGATTTCTCGCGCATATCGGCGGATCGTCCCGCTGATCGAGCAGGCCTGCTGTTTGTCGGGGGTGTGTTTAAAGACGGCTATCCAGGGCCGAGTGGTCCTGGTCGACGGCACCGATGTTCCCACCGGGAACCGCGCCGTGACGGGGAGAGCGAACTACTCCGGGAAGCGACACCGTCAAGGGCTGAACGTGCAAGTTGCCTCGGACGTGAACGGTAACTTGCTTTGCGTGTCCGATCCGACCCCCGGCGCTCGGCACGACCGAGCGACCATCAGCCTGTGTGGATGGGAACCGATTCTCGGTAATGCCGAGTGGATAGCGGACCCAGCGTACGTCGGAACCACCGCAGTCACTCCCCGGAAAAAATTTCACCACGGACAACATGATGACAACACACGTACAGCCAACCGATACATCTCCTCCATCCGTTCGGCGGTCGAAAGATGCATCGCGCACTGGAAGAACTGGAAAATCCTCAAGACCGGCTATCGCGGACGTCTTACAGAACTTCCCAGCCTCATTCGCACCGTCACCCGCCTCGAACTTTACCGACTCGGCTGGTAAATGCTTATGAATAACGCTCAGAGATGTCCACGGCGCGAAAATTACGCCAATTCTTAAGCCTTAGCCGAGTGATGTACACGATCGACAATCTCCCTCATTGGTGGTGTCCCGTCCGTGTAGCGGGCGAATGTGCAAACGCCCGTCAGGACGCCGGCGCCTCGATGCGCGGGAAGAGCGCCGCAAGGGTGCCGACGGTGGTGCCGACCGGGAGGACGCCCCAGCGGCCCGCCTCACGGATCGGCTGAGCGGTCAGGGCGCCCAGCGACTCCGTCACGCCCAGCGCCTCCCAGAGCGCCGTCGTCGCGCGCGGCACGACCGGCGAGAGCAGCACGGCCAGGGCGCGCAGCCCCTCCGTCGCGGTGTAGAGCACTGTGCCGAGGCGCTCGCGCTCCTCGCGCTTGACCAGCGCCCACGGCTCCTGCTCGGTGATGTACCCGTTGAGCTCCTCGACGATGCTCCAGACGGCGGTGATCGCGTCGTGGATCGCGAGAGCGTCGATCGAGCGGTCCGCGGAGGAGGCGGCGTCGGCGACGGTGCGCTGGATGCGCTCCTCCGCCTCGGTGAACTCCCCGGGCTCGGGTACGACGCCGTCGTAGTAGCGGTGCAGCATCGCGATGACCCGCGAGGCCAGGTTGCCGAAGCCGTTCGCGAGCTCGGACTGGTACCGCGCCGACAGGTCCTCCCAGGAGAACGAGCCGTCCTGACCGAAGGTGATGGCGCGCAGGAAGTAGTAGCGGAACGCGTCGGAGCCGAAGGTGTCGGTGATCTGCTCTGGCGCGATCCCGGTGAGCTTCGACTTCGACATCTTCTCGCCGCCGACGAGCAGCCAGCCGTGACCGAAGACCTGCTTCGGCACCTCGAGTCCGGCGGCCATGAGCATGGCGGGCCAGATCACCGCGTGGAAGCGCAGGATGTCCTTGCCGACGATGTGGGTCGCCGGCCACCGGCGCTGGAACTCTGCCTCGTCCTGGCCGTAGCCGACCGCGGTGATGTAGTTGAGTAGCGCGTCGAACCACACGTAGACGACGTGGGAGTCGTCCCACGGGACCTTGACGCCCCAGTCGAAGCTGGAGCGCGAGATCGACAGGTCGGCCAGGCCCTGGCGGACGAAGCTCACGACCTCGTTGCGCGCCGACTCGGGCTGCACGAAGTCGGGCCGCTCCTCATAGAGCGCGAGCAACTTCTCGGTGTACTCGCTCATCGAGAAGAAGTAGTTCTTCTCCTTCAACAGCTCGACCGGCTTCGAGTGGATCTTGCAGACGTACTGCCCGGTGTACTCGCCGGTGCCCTCCTCGAGGTCGGACAGCTGCTTGTACTCTTCGCAGCCGACGCAGTAGTAGCCCTCGTACTCGCCGGTGTAGATCGCGCCCGCGTCGTAGAGCTTCTGCAAGAACTTCTGAACGTTGACCTCGTGCCGCGCCTCCGTGGTGCGAATGAAGTCGTCATTCGCGATGTCGATGGTCTCGAGCAGCGGCTGCCACGCGGACCTGACGAGTCGGTCGGCCCACTCCTGGGGAGTGGTCCCGTTGGCGGTGGCCGTCCGGAGGATCTTCTGGCCGTGCTCGTCGGTGCCGGTCAGCAGCCAGGTGTCATCTCCCGCCTGGCGGTGCCAGCGGGTGAGCACGTCGGCAGCGACCTCGGTGTACGCGTGCCCGATGTGCGGGACGTCGTTCACGTAGAAGATCGGGGTCGTGAGATAGAAGGAGGCGCCGTCGGACATGGCGACCATCCTATTCACCGCGCGGGGCGGCTCCTCCCGTGTGACGGAGCCAGTGGACAACGGGCTACCAGCGCCGCTGTGGAGGAGCTCACCTCAGGCGCGGCGAGAGGCGAGCGCCGCCTCGTAGAGGGCGCGGCGGGAGAGTCCGGTGATCTCGGCCACCTCGGCCGACGCCTCCTTGAGGCGCGATCCGGCCGCGACGCGGGCCAGCACGTCGGCCAGCGCGTCCTGGAGGGACGCCTCGCGGACGGGAGCGCCCTCGACCACCAGGCAGATCTCGCCGCGCAGCCCGCCGGCCGCCCACTCGGCGAGCTCGGCCGCCGTGCCGCGCCGGACCTCCTCGAACATCTTGGTGAGCTCGCGGCAGACGACCACGCGCCGATCCGAGCCCATCACCTCGACTAGGTCGGCGAGCGCGTCACCGATACGGTGCGGCGACTCGAAGAAGACCATCGTGCGCCGCTCGTCGACGAGCGCGCGGAAGGTCGAAACCCGCTCGCCGTGCCGGCGCGGGAGGAAGCCCTCGAAGCTGAAGCGGTCGGTCGGGAGTCCGGAGACAGCGAGCGCCATCAGCACCGCGGAGGGTCCGGGCAGGGCGGTCACCGCGACTCCTGCCGCCGCGGCCGCCTCGACCAGGTGGTAGCCCGGGTCCGACACCGTGGGCATGCCCGCGTCGCTGAGCACGAGAAGATCCTCCGCGCGAGCGAGCTCGACCAGCTCGGCCGCGCGCTCGCGCTCGTTGTGGTCGTGCAACGCGTAGAGGGCGGGCCGGTTCTCGACCCCGAGCGCCCGGAGCAGCTGGATCGTCACGCGGGTGTCCTCGGCGGCGATGTGACGGGCGGAGGACAGCGCTTCCACGAGACGCCGCGAGGCATCGCCGAGGTTTCCGATGGGAGTGCCGGCGAGGATGATCATCCGGCCAGTCTCCCAGGTCGCCTGTTCGTCTCCGCTTGTCGCACTGTGCCACCACCCGTGCGGGGGTCCCCGACTAGCATGGCCGGGTGACGGACCGACCGCAGCGCGACTTCGACGACCTGCTTCTGGACGCGGCGGGACCGACGAAGACGGTGCCGGTCGAGCCCGCCGAGCCCCGCGACCGCACCCCGCTCCCGGGGGTGGCCCGCGGCTCCTGGTTCGACGATCTGCACGGACGCCTGGTTGCCTCCCCCGGGCGGCGCCGGCTCTACGAGTTCGGCCTGCCGCTGCTCGTCATCACGCTGGCCGCCGTCCTGCGGCTGTGGAACCTGGGTCGTCCGCGCTCGCTGGTGTTCGATGAGACGTTCTACGTGAAGGACGCCTGGACCCTCTGGAACCTCGGCTTCGAGGGCGCCTGGCCCGCGAACGCCGATCCCGGCTTCGCCGCGGGCGACGTCGACGCCTTCACAGGGGCACCGTCCTTCGTCGTGCACCCGCCGCTAGGTAAATGGATCATCGGGCTGGGCATGGGCGCGTTCGGCGCCGACGACAGCGTCGGTTGGCGTATCTCGACCGCCGTCGCCGGGATCCTCGCCGTGGCGCTGGTGATCCTGATCGGCCGCCTTCTCTTCCGCTCCACGTTCCTCTCCTCCTTCGCGGGGCTGATGCTCGCGCTCGACGGCCACGCGATCGTGATGTCGCGGGTCTCGCTGCTGGACGGGATCCTGATGTTCGTCGCGCTCTGCGGGGTCGGGGCTGTGCTGCTCGACCGGCGCTGGGCGGAGCTACAGCTCGCGCGCAAGGTGGCTGCGGGAGCACTGTCGAGCTGGGGGCCGGTGCTGTGGTGGCGGCCGTGGCTTCTGAGCGCCGGCGTGCTCTTCGGGCTGGCCGCGGGAGTGAAGTGGACGGGCGCCTACTTCCTTGCGGCGTACGGCGTCTATGCGGTAGTCGCTGATGCTCTGCTCCGGCGCCGGGCGGGGGTGCTGTTCTGGGGCAGCGGCGCGCTCCTCACACAGGGGCCGGTCACCTTCCTCCTGGTCGTGCCGATCGCCCTCGTCGCCTACGTCGGCACGTGGACCGGGTGGCTCCGCACCTCCGGCGGCTGGGGGCGGCAGTGGGCGACGGAGTCGCCCGGCAACGCGTGGACCGGCGCGCTCGCCTGGGTGCCGGACTGGGCGCAGAGCCTCTGGCACTACCACGCGCAGATGTACAACTACTCAATCAATCTGCGCGCCGCACACCCCTACGAGGCGGACCCGCTGACGTGGCTCCTGATGCTGCGGCCGACCAGCATGTATTTCGCCGATCAGGCCACCGGGGTCGACGGCTGCACCGCCGTGCGGTGCGCCGAGGCGATCACCTCGGTCGCTAATCCGCTCATCTGGTACGTCGGCGTGCTGGCGCTGCTCTACCTCGTCTACCGCCTGGCCCGGTACCGGGAGTGGCGCGCCGGCTTCGTGCTGATGGGGATCGTCGCGGGGTACCTGCCGTGGCTGCTCTACCTCGACCGCACGGTGTTCCAGTTTTACTGCGTCGTCTTCGAGCCCTACATGATGCTGGCACTGGCCCTGACGGCGGGGATCGTGATCGGGTCGCCGGGCGATGAGCGGACGAGGCGCACTCGCGGGATCCTGGTGGTGCTGGTCTTCGGGGTGGCCGCGGCCGCCGTGACGGGCTACTTCCTCCCGCTCTGGACCGGCGCGCAGACGTCCTTCATCTTCTGGCAGGCTCATATGTGGCTGCACTCGTGGGTCTGATCCGGCGGCGGGGTCCCGGAGTAGCAGCCTGCGCGGTCGCGGCCGTGCTCGCGGCGCTGCTGCACGCGGCCGTTCCCGCGGTGCCGATGCTGACCGCGGCGGTCGCGCTCGGGATCCTCGTCGCTCAGCTGCCATCGGCGCGGCGGATGCTGGGCGGAGCCTTGGCGCCGGGCCTGGCGTTTTCGTCGCGCTCGCTGATGCGCACCGGGATCGTGCTGCTGGGGCTGAAGCTCTCGCTGATCGACATTGCGGCGCTGGGCTGGGGCGCAATCCTGGTCGTCGTCGGGATCGTCCTCGCCACCTTCGGCCTGACCTGGGCGCTGGGGCGGGCGCTGCGGCTGCCCGGGCAGGAGCCGCTGCTCCTCGCTGCGGGGTTCTCGATCTGCGGCGCTTCGGCGATCGGGGCGATGGCCGGGGCGACTCGGGCGAAGCAGCAGGAGCAGGCGACACCGGTCGCGCTGGTCACGCTCTGCGGCACGCTCGCGATCGCGGTGCTCCCCGCCCTGGCGCAGCCGCTGGGGCTCTCGGACGTGCAGTTCGGGCACTGGGTCGGCGCGTCGGTGCACGACGTCGGCCAGGTGGTGGCGACCGCTCAGGTGGCGGGAGCGTCGGCACTGGCCGTGGCGGTGGTGGTCAAGCTGACGCGTGTGCTGATGCTCGCTCCGATGGTCGCCGTGGCGGCGGCGGTCACCCGGCGCGGCAACGAGCCGGGCGGGACCCGGCCGGCGATCGTGCCGCTGTTCGTGCTCGGGTTCCTCGCGGCGGTGCTGCTGAGGACTCTCCTGCCGCTGCCGGAGGAGGTGCTCGCCACCGCGGACACGACGCAGACCTGGCTCCTCGCCGCCGCGCTCTTCGCCCTGGGCAGTGCGGTGCGGGTGCGCGCGCTCGTGACGACAGGGTGGCGGGCGCTGGTCGTGGCGCTCGTGTCCTGGGCCGCGATCGCGGCGATGGGGCTGGCAGCGGTGCAGCTGGCGCTCTGATCGGCTGTATTACGCGATGCGTCGCGCACGAGCGCGGGATGTCGGCGCCTCCCGCTAGCGTCGATCGCATGGCAGATCGCGAATACGGCTTCAAGACGCGTGCGATCCACGCGGGCAACATCCCCGACGCGGTGACGGGCGCCCGCGCCCTGCCGATCTACCAGACGAGCGCGTTCGTCTTCGACGACACCGCCGACGCGGCCGCACGCTTCGCGCTGCAGAAGTACGGCAATGTCTACTCGCGCCTGTCGAACCCCACCGTCGCCTCCTTCGAGGAGCGGGTCGCGAGCCTCGAGGGCGGCCTTGGCGCCGTCGCGACCGCCTCCGGACTCTCGGCACAGTTCATCACCTTCGCGGCGCTGGTGGGCGCGGGCGACCACGTCGTCTCCTCCGCCAACCTCTACGGCGGCTCGATCACCCAGCTCGACGTGACGCTGCGGCGCTTCGGAGTGGACACGACCTTCGTGCGCTCCAGCGAGCCGGCCGACTACGCGGCGGCGATCACCGAGAAGACGAAGGTGCTCTATGCCGAGACGATCGCCAACCCCTCCGGGGAGATCGCCGACATCGAGGGCCTCGCCGCGGTCGCGCACGCCGCCGGCATTCCGCTGATCATCGACTCGACGGTCGCCACGCCCTACCTCGTCCGACCGATCGAGTGGGGCGCCGACATCGTCATCCATTCGGCCACCAAGTTCCTCGGCGGACACGGCACCACGCTCGGCGGCGTCGTTGTCGAATCGGGGCGCTTCCACTACTCCCGGGAGAAGTTCCCGCTGCTGCACGATCCGGTCGCGTCCTACGGCGACCTGTCCTGGGACGGCAACTTCGGCGAGTACGGCTTCCTCACGCGCCTCCGGGCCGAGCAACTGCGTGACATCGGCCCGGTGCTCGCCCCGCACTCCGCGTTTCTGCTCGCACAGGGCGTCGAGACGCTGCCGTACCGGATCCAGGCGCACGTCGACAACACGCGCCGCGTCGCCGAGTGGCTCGACGCCGACCCGCGGATCGACGCCGTCTACTGGGCTGGCCTCCCCGCGCACCCGCATTACGGCCGTGCGCAGAAGTACCTGCCGAAGGGTCCGGGCTCGGTCTTCAGCTTCGTGGTGAAGGGCGGTCGCGCCGTCGGCCAGACCTTCATCGAGTCGGTCGACCTCGCCAGCCACCTCGCGAACATCGGCGACGCGAAGACGCTGGTCATTCACCCCGCCTCGACGACGCACGCGCAGCTCACCGAGGAGCAGCTGCTGCACGCGGGCGTCCTCCCCGGCCTCGTCCGTCTCTCCGTGGGTATCGAGGACGCGGACGACATCGTCTACGACCTCGACCAGGCGCTGACCCGCGCCGTCGAGAAGCACGGCACCCCCGATGCTCCGACGGAGCTGCCGGAGGACACCACCACGACCCTGCACACCCCGGCCGTGGAGGTCTGAGCATGAGCACCACCGACACCGTCGTCCAGCTGTCCAACGGGCTCAGCTGCTCCGTCCCACCCGATTCACCTCTCGCGACGATGCTGCATTCGCAGCGCACCTGGATCGGCCCCGACGCGCGCACCCGCCTCGACATCCTCCGCCGCGCGAAGACCGTGGCCATCGTGGGCGCCTCACCGAACCCGGCCCGCTCCTCCTTCTTCGTGGCGACCTACCTGCAGCAGTCGAGCGACTACGAGCTGTACTTCGTGAACCCGAACGCCACCGAGATCCTCGGGCAGCCGGTCTACCGCAGCCTGGCCGAGCTCCCGGTCGTCCCCGACATCGTCGACGTGTTCCGCAGGGCGAGCGACATCCCGGCGGTGATTGACGACGTACTGGCCGTCGGCGCTCCCACGGTCTGGGTACAGCTGGGCATCTGGAACCAGGAGGCGGCCGAGTACGGCGAGTCGAAGGGCCTGACCGTCGTGATGGACCGCTGCATCAAGGTCGAACACGCCCGCTTCCACGGCGGACTGCACCTGCTCGGCTTCGACACCGGGCAGATCTCGGCGCGCAAGACGCTGCGCTGAGCCGGTCCTGCGCGAGATGCCACTTACGCGCGCCTTTCGCGGCGTGTCGTCCGCACAAGTGGCATCTCGCGGCGGGGATGTTGCCCTCCACGGTGACGAGCTGGCGGAGGGTGTGGCGGATCTCCACGAGGCCGGCCGCTCGGGCATCACCCGGTCGATCGCTGCGGGCGGGTCGCGCGTCGCCTCCCCTGCAGAGGGGCCCGAGTGGCGAGGGCCCTGGAACGGTCGTCGTCCGGGTGCCCTCGGCTGGAGTTCCGCCAGCCAGCACGTCTGAGCGACGCGCCGACAACCCGGGCGTGTCGCCCTTGTGCGCAGTGTCGCTCGGTTCGGACCCGGCCGCCTCCCCCGCGCGACGGATCCCCCTCCGCGTTCCGTGGAGGCTCTCTGGACACTGGATCCCAAGCGGGCCCGGCGGCGCCGGAGCAGGAGTAGGCCTGAAGGACACGGGAGACCCACTCCCCGATCGCGACAACGACGTCCGGCCGCTCGCGGCCATGAAGAGGTGTACGAAACGATGAGACAGTTCACCACCACCGCATCCACCACCGCACCCACCACCGCACCCGGCCCGCGATGGCCCCGGGGCCGCCTCCTGGTCGCCGGAGTCGCCTGTGGCGCTCTCGCCTTCGGGTCGCTGGCCACGGCGCCACTCGCCGTCGCAGCCCCCGCGCAGATCTCGGCGGTGTCCGTCACGGCCGCCGCCTGGCCCGTCGTCGCCCAGGGCGAGAACAGCGCCAACGTCCGTACCATCCAGCACCTGCTGAACGCCGCAGGCCAGTCGGTCGACGCGGACGGCGTGTTCGGCTCCGGTACCGCCGCCGCGGTCACAGCGTTCCAGAGTGCCCGGGGGCTCTCGGCCGATGGCATCGTCGGTCAGCAGACCTGGTCGGCGCTGATCACGACCGTCTCCTCCGGCGACTCCGGCGAAACCGTCACCGCTCTGCAGGTGCAGCTGAACAAGACCGGCGCTGGGCTCAGCGTCGACGGCGAGTTCGGAGCTGCGACGCTGGCCGCGGTGAAGGGCTTCCAATCCGCGGCCGGCCTCACGGTCGACGGGGTCGTCGGCCCGCAGACATGGCAGTCGCTCGTCGGCTCCGGTTCCGGCTCGACGCCCGACCCGGGCCAGCCCGGCGAGACGTTCGCCACCCTGAGCGACGAGCAGCTCTCCAACGTGCGCACGATCATCGCCGAGGGCAAGACCGCTGGCGTCCCCGAATACGGCTGGGTTATCGCGATCGCAACGGCGATGCAGGAGTCGCGCCTGCGCAACCTCTCCGGCGGCGATCGCGACTCCGTCGGACTGTTCCAGCAGCGTCCCTCCTCCGGCTGGGGCACCGCCGCCGAGCTGATCGACCCCGTCTCCGCGTCGCGCGCCTTCTACGGAGCCGCGAACAGCCCCACCAGCAACTCCGGCCTGCTCGACGTGCCCGGCTGGGAGTCGCTGTCGGTCACCGTTGCGGCGCAGGCCGTGCAGAAATCCGGCGTGCCGGACGCCTACGCGCAGTGGGAGACCCTGGCCCGCGAGGCCGTCGAGAGCGAGGGATGAGGATCATGACCACCGACACCGAGACCACCACCATCGAGACCGAGGGCAGCGCCCGGCCGCAGACAGCCCGCTCCCGCATCCTCGCGGTCATCACCGCCGTCCTGCTCGCCGTCGGCGTCACCGTCGGCGGGGCCACCAGTGCCCAGGCAGCCGACTGGCCCGTGCTCTCCTCCGGATCCAGCGGTGAGGACGTGACCACGGCGCAGTACCTCCTCCGCGGCTCCGGCCAGTCGCTCGCCGTAGACGGGGCCTTCGGCTCCGGCACGGCGGGGGCCGTCACCGCCTTCCAGTCGGCCAAGGGCCTTGCCGCCGACGGTGTGATCGGCGAGGCGACCTGGGGTGCGCTCACCGTCACCGTCCGCAGCGGCTCCACCGGCGACGCGGTCAGCGCGGTGCAGACCCAGCTGAACGCGAACGGCGCCTCCCTCGCGGTCGACGGCGTCTTCGGCGCCGGGACCGACTCTGCGGTGACCGGCTTCCAGAGCGGAGCCGGTCTGACGGCGGACGGCATCGTCGGACCCGCCACCTGGAAGGCTCTGATCGCCGGGACCGGCGGCGGAGGGGGCACCACTCCCCCGCCCAGCGGCGACTCCGCAGCCACAGCGCAGGCCATCCTCGACAATCCGGGCATCGAGCTCTACGAGCTGGGCGCCGACTCCGGCGCAGACGCGGCCTCGACCTCGCTCGTCAACATCCGTGACACCGCCGAGGGGAAGCCGGCCAAGACCAGCTCCGGCGGTGATGCGGGAGTCACCGAGGTGGCTCTGGACCCGGCCATGCTGAACGGGCTGCTCCGCCTGAACACGGAGTACGGCTTCGACCTCCGCGTCACCTCGATCGCGGGTGAGGATCACAGCAGCACCTCCCGCCACTACACCGGCCACGCGGTCGACATCGACCGGATCAACGGCGTGACCGTGCTGAATGGCGCCGACCACCAGGCAGTGCAGGACGCCTGCGCCGCCCTGGGTGCGACACTTACGCTCGGCCCGGGCGACCCCGACCACGACAACCACGTGCACTGCGAGTGGTGACCGCGGCGACACGCTGAGGAGGGCGGGCATCCGAGAGGGTGCCCGCCCGTCCGCCGTCCCGGGACGGGCGTACGCTCGGTGGATGAGCGCCTACGTCTCCGTCCTCGACCTGTTCAGCGTGGGGATCGGCCCGTCCAGCTCGCACACCGTCGGGCCGATGCGCGCGGCCCTCGCCCTCGCTGAGCGGATCCGTGACGCCGGCCTCCTCGGCCGCGTGAGCCGCGTGGTCTGCACCCTCTACGGCTCCCTCGGTTCCACGGGGATCGGCCACGGCACTCCGGACGCCGTGGTCGCCGGGCTCGCCGGCTTGGACCCCGAGACGTGCGATCCGGCGCTGGTGCGCGGTGCCTGGCAGCGCCTCGACGCCGAAGGAGCGATCCTCCTGGCCGGCCAGCAGCGCCTCGCGATGACGCGGGACGACGTCGCCTTCGAGCCCCGCACTCGACTGCCGGAGCACCCGAACGCGCTGACGTTCAGCGTCTGGGTCGGCGAGGACGCCCTGCCGGTGTGGGAGCAGACCTACTACTCGATCGGCGGTGGCTTCATCCGCCGAGCGGGCGAGCACGCCGAGCTGGCGGCCCTGGCTCCGCACCCCTACCCCTTCGTCTCGGGGCTCGACCTGCTTGCGATCTGCGACCGGACCCGCTCGAGCATCGCCGAGATCGCCGCCGCGAACGAGCGCGCACTGCACCCCGGGGTCGACGTCGACGCCCGCCTCGACGCGATCTGGGACGCGATGGCCGCCTGCGTCGAGCACGGCCTGGCGACCGACGGCGTCCTGCCCGGTGGCCTCGGGGTGCGCCGCCGCGCATCGGTCCTCCGCGAGCGGCTCGAGGCCTTCGAGGAGGACCCGCTCGACCGCGCCCGCGCGACCTCGGTGGAGTGGCTGCACGCCTTCGCGCTCGCGGTGAACGAGGAGAACGCCGCGGGCGGGCGCGTGGTGACGGCTCCGACGAACGGAGCCGCGGGGATCATCCCCGCCGTCGCCCACTACTACCTGCGGTTTGTGCCGGGCGCCGATCGCGCGGGCCTGCGCCGCTTCCTCCTCACCGCCACCGCGATCGGCTCGCTCTGCAAGACGAACGCGTCGATCTCGGGTGCGGAGGCGGGCTGCCAGGGCGAGGTCGGCTCGGCCTGTGCGATGGCCGCCGGGGCACTCTGCGCGGTGCTCGGCGGCACTCCTGGGCAGGTCGAGAACGCGGCCGAGATCGCGATGGAGCATCACCTCGGCCTCACCTGCGATCCGGTCGGCGGACTCGTGCAGATCCCCTGCATCGAGCGGAACGCGATCGCCTCCTCCACCGCGGTGAGCGCCGCCCGCCTTGCGCTGCACGGCGACGGCGATCACCGCGTCTCGCTCGACGCCGTGATCGAGACAATGCGTCAGACCGGCATCGACATGTCCTCGAAATACAAGGAGACGAGCGAGGGCGGTCTCGCGGTGAACGTCATCGAGTGCTGAGGCGCGCGGGCGGCGGTACCTCGACGCGAGACGGCGCGAACATGAACCCGCATGACGCGCAGGGGCACGCATGTCGGTGGTGCCGCCTAGCGTGGACGGCGTGAGCACCTCCTCCGCCCCGTATCTCGCCCGGCCGATCGTTTCGACCCAGTGGCTCGCCGACCAGCTCGGCCGTGAGCACCTCGTCGTGGTCGATGCGAGCGTCCTGCTCGTGCCCGGCTTCGACGGCCGCCTCGGCTACCTCAGCGGCGATGAGCAGTACCTCCTCGAGGGGCACGTCCCCGGCGCCGTCTTCGGCGACGTGCTCGCGCAGCTGTCCGACTCCGAGGCATCCCTCCCCTTCACGCGCCTCGACCCCGAGCGGTTCGCGGCCGCCACCGCAGCCCTCGGCATCGACGACGACTCGGTGGTCGTCGTCTACGACTCCGCGGTGGGCCAGTGGGCCTCGCGCCTGTGGTGGCTGCTGCGCGCGGCCGGGCACGATGCGGTCGCGGTGCTCGACGGGGGCCTCTCGGCCTGGCGTCGCGAGGAGCGCCCGATCGAGACCGGGCATGTCGAGCCCGCAGCGAGCGGCGGGATCACGGTCCGTGAGGAGCGCCCGCTGTGGATCGATAAGGCCGGCGTCGAGCGCGTCGTCCGCGGCGAGGCACCGGGGGCCCTGGTCTGCGCACTGCCGCCGAAGGAGTTCACCGGCGAGGAGGGGCGGCGCCCGCGCCTCGGGCACCTGCCGGGTTCGCGCAACGTCCCAGCCGGGCGCCTGGTCAATCGCGCGGACAACACTCTCCTGCCGCCGGAGCGGCTGCGGTCGCTCTTCGGCGAGAGCCTCCAGGCCGAGCGGATCGTTCTCTACTGCGCGGGCGGGATCGCGGCCACCGCCGACGCTCTCGCGCTCGCGGTGCTCGGGGTCGACACGGCGGTGGTCTACGACGGCTCGCTCAACGAGTGGGCGGCCGATCCCGAGGCGCCGCTCGTGGTCACGGCCGCGTGATGAGCTCCTCCGGGAGCCGAGTGGTCGGCAGGGCGCAGACGAAGGCCTCGCAGGAGTAAGCGGTCGGCAGGTCCTCCCGGGAGGTCCTCCCCTCGAACAGTCCGAAGCCCGCGTGCGCCCACTCCCGCGCGCCCTCGTCCGAGACGCCGACGAGGACCCCGAAACCGGCCGACCGCGCCCCGCGTACCGCCTCCGCGGCTCCGGGACCGACGACCACCAGCTGCCGCACCGGACGCGCGAGCCGCGACGCCAGCGCGAGTACGGCACCGAAACCCATCGGTTGCCGGAGTGCACCGGGCGCGATCGCGGCGACCACCGCCTCCGCCGCCTCCCGGTAGCGCTGGAACCCGGTGAGAAGGTACAGCTCGTGCGCCGCGTCCGCGGTCGCCGAGAGCCCGGAGGGGTAAGCGCCCTCCGAGGGATCCGCCGCGAGCTGCAGACCGCGCGCAGTCAGCACCGGGTCGCCTCCGCCCGGGAGCGCAAACGGCAGCGGGCCCTCCGCCGCGTCGAGCGCGCCGTCGATCAGGGTGCGCGCGGCGACCGCGAAACGCGGCCGACCCTCGGCGAGCGCGAGCTCGAGGAAACCGCCGGCGAGCATCCCCACGTCCTCCAGCGCTGGGCGGGCGGCCGAGACCGTGCCGTCGAGGGACGCGCGAGCCACGACGCGCCTGTCGGCCATGTGCCGCTGCACCACGGCGTGGGCGGCACGGCGGGCCGCCTCGATCCACTCCTCGCGCCCCACCATCCGCCCGGCGCGGGCGAGCGCCCGGATCGCCAGGCCGTTCCAGCCGGTAACGATCTTCTCGTCGAGGGCCGGAGGCGCGAGCCGCGAGCGCTCCTCGGCCAGGTAGTAGCCGCCCTCCGAGCGCTGCCCGTCGACGACGCTCTCCGAGTCCTGGGCCGACGCGAATCCGCCGCCCGGCCGCTCGAGGGTGTTCAGGAGGAAGGCGGCGATCCCTTCCGCGATCGTGGTCAGCTCGTCGACCCGGGCGTCGGATCGCCCGAGCAGAACCGCCGCGACGTCGAGCAGCTGCGCATTGTCGTAGAGCATCCGCTCGTAGTGCGGGTCGCTCCAGTCGGCCCGAGTCGCGTAGCGGAAGAAGCCGCCGTCGCGATCGCGGAGCGCCGACGCGGCGAGCGCGAGCAGCGTGCGTTCGGCGAGCGCCGCTCCCGAGGCTCGCGAGGCCAAAAAGGCGAGCACCGGGGCGACCGGGAACTTCGGGGCGCCGCCGAAGCCGCCGTGCACGAGGTCCTCCTCCGCCGCGAGCGCATCCACTGCGGCGTCCAGCGCGGCGTCGTCTGGAAGGCCGGAGTCGCTCGGCAACGCCGCGGTCGCCTCGCGCAGTGCCGCGGCGAGTCCGCCAGCTGTCGCTTGCACCTCCTCGCGCCGCAGCCGCCACGCCTCCGAGACCGCCTCGAGCACATCGGAGAAGGCGGGCACGCCGCCGACGGCCCTCGGAGGGAAGTAGGTCCCGGCGAAGAAGGTCTCGCCGGCCGGGGTCGCGAAAACGGTCAGCGGCCAGCCCAGCTGGCGGGTGAAGGCGCTCGCGGCAGTCAGGTAGGCGGTGTCGACGTCGGGATGCTCCTCCCGGTCGACCTTCACCGCGACGACGTCGGCGTTCAGGCGCGCGGCGAGCACCGGATCCGAGAACGACTCCCGCGCCATCACATGGCACCAGTGGCAGGTGGAGTAACCGATCGAGATCAGCACCGGGACGTCTCGGCGGACCGCCTCGGCGAACGCCTCCTCGCCCCAGGGGAACCAGTCGACCGGATTGTCCGCGTGCGAGCGGAGGTAGGGGCTGACACTGGAGCGCAGACGTTCGGCCATGCGTTCCACGCTAGACGTGGGGTATGCCACAGGTCAGGGGCTTGCCGGGACCAACGGTCGCCGCGGGCTCTCGTCGCTCAGCGCTCGAAGAACCAGCCCGTCGGCCGCTCCGTGCCGCGGACGACGGTGCCGCCTCCGCCGCCTCCGCCGCTCCCGCCGCGACGGCCGAGGGCCAGGTAGGCGAGGCTTCCGACGAACGGGGCGATCACGATGAACGCCACCCAGGCGACCTTCGCGACCTTCGAGAGCCGCGGATTCGACACCACTCCCTGAATCGCGAACAGCAGCAGCACGATGTTCAGCACGACCAGCAGGGACTGCGGATTCATCGGGTGCTCCACGGGATTGTGCGCCGCGGTCGACCGGCGCCGAAGCGCCCGACCGGGCAGGACGTCCCACGACGTTTCGCGGGACAGGGCATTGTCGCACGCGGCGTAGGATGGAGGGCTCATGTCAGACGTGCTCAGCATCCGCTACCCGCCCGAACTGCCCGTGTCGGCGCGGCGCGAGGACATTGCCGCGGCAATCCGCGACCACCAGGTGGTCATCGTCGCCGGAGCCACCGGATCCGGCAAGACGACCCAGCTGCCCAAGATCTGCCTCGAGCTCGGGCGCGAGAGCATCGCGCACACCCAGCCGCGCCGCATCGCGGCCCGCACCATCGCCGAGCGTATCGCGGAGGAACTCGACGACGAGGTCGGCGGGCTGGTCGGCTATCAGGTCCGGTTCACCGATAAGGCGTCCGCGTCGACCCGGATCAAGCTGATGACGGACGGCATCCTGCTCAATGAGATGAACCACGACCGGATGCTCAGCCGGTACGACACGATCATCATCGATGAGGCGCACGAGCGCAGCCTGAACATCGACTTCCTCCTGGGCTACCTGCACCGCCTGCTGCCGCAACGACCCGACCTCAAGGTGATCATCACCTCCGCGACGATCGACCCGCAGAGCTTCGCGGCTCACTTCGCCGACGCCGCGGGCGAGCCGGCTCCGATCATCGAGGTGTCCGGCCGCACCTACCCGGTCGAGGTCCGCTACCGGCCGCTGGTCGCCGAGGAGCCGGAGGAGGACGACGACACCGACGTCCCGGACGCGACGAGCGGCAGCCGCGACCTGATGACCGGCATCACTGACGCCCTGGCCGAACTGGCCCGCGAGGATCCGGGCGACGTGCTGGTGTTCCTCTCGGGCGAGAACGAGATCCGCGACGCCGAGGACGCGATCCGCGGGCGGAACCTGCCCGGCACGGAGGTGCTCCCCCTCTACGGCCGGCTCTCCGCCGCCGATCAGCACCGCGTCTTCGAGAAGGGGCGCACCCCTGGCGTCCGGCGCCGCGTCGTCCTCGCGACCAACGTGGCGGAGACAAGCCTCACGGTCCCCGGGATCCGCTACGTGATCGACGGCGGCACGGCCCGTATCTCCCGTTACAGCGCGCGATCGAAGGTGCAGCGGCTACCGATCGAGGCCGTCTCGCAGGCGTCGGCGAATCAGCGCTCGGGCCGCTCGGGTCGCACCAGCGCGGGCATCGCGATCCGCCTCTACTCCGAGGAGGACTACCTCCGCCGCCCCGAGTACACCGACCCCGAGATCCTGCGCACGGGCCTGGCCGCCGTCATCCTGCAGATGATCTCGCTCGGCCTCGGCGACATCGCCTCGTTCCCCTTCCTCACGCCTCCCGACTCCCGCGGTATCAAGGACGGCCTCGACCTGCTCACGGAACTCGGCGCCCTCCGCACCCCCACCTCCCCCTCCCTTCCGCGAGATGCCACTTCGGTACGCGACACGCCGCAGAAGGCGTACCCAAGTGGCATCTCGCGGAAGGGGGACGAGGCGGCGGCGCCGCAGCTCACGCGGATCGGGCGGGATCTCGCGCGGCTCCCGATCGATCCGCGCTTCGGGCGGATGGTCATCGAGTCGCGCCGGCACGGCGTCAGCCGCGAGGTGATGGCGATCGTCGCGGGTCTCACGATCCAGGACGTCCGCGAGCGCCCGCTCGAGCGCCGAGCGCAGGCCGACCAGCAGCACGCGCGCTTCGTCGATCCGACCAGCGACTTCCTCACCCTCCTGAACCTCTGGAACTACCTTGAGGAGAAGCAGGACGAGCTCTCCTCCAGCGCCTTCCGCCGCCTGTGCAAGGCCGAGTACCTCAACTACCTGCGCGTGCGCGAGTGGCAGGACGTGTTCCGTCAGCTGCGCCAGCTCGCGCGTCCGCTCAAGCTCGAGCTCGGTGAGCCGAAGGTCGACCCCGACGGGATCCACCGGAGCCTGTTGGCCGGCCTGCTCTCGCACCTGGGCATCAAGGACACCACGTCGCAGCAGGCGCAGCGTGCGGCGAAGAACCGCGAGCGCCAGAACGTGCAGTACCTCGGCGCCCGCAACGCGAAGTTCTCGATCTTCCCCGGGAGCGCCCTGGCCAAGAAGCTGCCCGACGCGGTGATGAGCGCCGAGCTGGTCGAGACGAGCCGCCTCTTCGCGCGCTCGAACGCGGCGATCGACCCCGCCTGGGTCGAGGCGATCGCCGGTGACCTGGTGAAGCGGCAGTTCAGCGAGCCGCACTGGGAGAAGTCGCAGGGCGCTGCCGTCGCCTACGAGAAGGTCACGCTCTACGGAGTGCCGATCATCGCGCGCCGCCGCGTCCAGTTCTCGCGGATCGACGCCTCCTACGCCCGAGAGCTCTTCATCCGGCACGCCCTCGTCGATGGCGAATGGGAGTCACGGCACGCGTTCGACAAGAAGAACCGGGCCCTGCGCGCCGAACTCGAGCGCCTCGAGGAGCGCACCCGCCGCCGCGACCTGCTCGTCGACGACGAGGCGGTCTTCGACTTCTACGACCGCCGCCTCCCGCGCGACATCACCTCCGTGCGCTCCTTCGACTCCTGGTGGCGCACTACTCAGCACGACGAGCCCGACCTGCTGACGATGACGCAGGAGACTCTGCTGCCCGAGGACGCGGAGCAGGTCGATGAGACCGCGTTCCCGACGCAGTGGCGCCAGGCAGACCAGCGCCTACGGCTCTCGTACCGGTTCGAGCCGGGGACGGAGGAGGACGGAGTGACGGTGCACGTGCCGCTCGCGCTGCTGCCGCGCGTCACTCCGCTCGGCTTCGACTGGCTGGTGCCGGGGCTCCGCGCCGAGCTGGTGACCGCGATGATCAAGGCGCTGCCCAAGCACCTGCGCCGGAATGTTGTGCCCGCGAACGACTGGGCGCGGAAGCTCACCGCCGCCCTCCCGCACGACGTGCCGAATCCGCCGACGGAGTCGTTCGCCGCGACCCTCGCCGGAGCGATCCGCCGCGAGGCCGGAGTGGTAGTGCAGCCCGAGGACTTCGACCTCGAGCGGATCCCCTCGCACCTGCGCGTCACCTTCGCGGTCGCCGACGAGCGGGGGCGCACGATCGCCGCCGGCAAGGAGCTCGCCCCGCTGGCCGAACGGCTGCGCGGCCGGGTGCGCGACGAGGTCGCGCGCGTCGTCGAGGCCCGCGTGCCCGACGCGCTCGAGCGCCGGGGACTGAAGACGTGGGACATGCCGGAGCTGCCCCGCGTCACCGACACCCGGCAGGGCGGAAACACGATCCGCGCCTACCCGGCCCTGATCGACGACGGCGACTCGGTGTCCATCCGCCTGCTCGCCACCGCCGAGGACCAGGCGCGCGAGCACCCTCGGGGCGTCCGCCGCCTCCTCCTGCTCGGGACGCCGAGCCCCGTCGCCTACGTGCAGCAGCACCTCACCTCGAACGAGAAGCTCGTGCTCGCGCAGAGCCCGTACCAGAACACCACAGCGCTCTTCAGCGACTGCTTGCTCGCCTGCGTCGACGCGGTGCTCTGGCGGATGAAGCCCGACGGCATGCTCTTCCTGCGCGCCGAGTTCGATGCCGTGCGCGACCGCGTCTCGGCGAGCGTGATGGATGCGATGTTCGAGACCGTGAAGACCGTCACTACGATCCTGACCACCGCCCGCGGCGTCGAGAAGGCGCTCAAGGCCTCGACGAGCATGGCGCTCCTGCCTGCGCTCACCGACGCGCGCGAGCAGCTCTCGGGCCTGGTCTACCCCGGCTTCGTCTCGGCGACCGGAGTGGAGCGGCTGCGGCACCTCCCGCGCTACCTCGCGGCGATCACCGAGCGCTTCGGCAAGATCGCCGAGAACGTGGGCCGCGACCGCATCTGGCTGAACGAGGTGCAGGCCGCGCAGGAGCTCTACCGCTCCGCCGGCGGCGGCGTACCGCTGCCCGCGCACGCCCCTGAGCGGATCGAGCGCGCCCGCTGGCTCCTGGAGGAGCTGCGGGTGAGTTTCTTCGCGCAGTCGCTCGGCACCGCCGAGAGCGCCTCTCTCCAACGCATCCGCAAAGTCCTGACCCCCTGACCCCCTCTCCTCCGCCGAGGGAACCCCGACCCGTCGAGGGAGCCCCCTAAAGCAGGCTCCCTCGACTGTGAAGTCTCGGGACATGGGTGACGGTTCTGTCTCAGGACATCGGTGACGGTTTGGCGGATTTGGTGGTGACGGTTCTTTCGGTCGTGATCGTGGGATGGCTGCTGTCACCCCGATCTCCTCGTCCGTTCGTCTCGCTATCGTTCAGTGGCCACAGGACGCTCCGCGGGGCGCGGTGACAGCGTTCTGCGCGGAGTGCGGGATCAGCCGGAAATCGTTTTACGCGATCCGCGCGCATGCTCGGGACGAGGGCCCGGTCCAGGCGCTCGCCCCGCGCTCGCGTCGACCCCGGACATCGCCCACGAGAACAGGGGAAGCTGTGATCGAGCAAGCGATTCGCGTGCGGGCATCGCTGGAGCAGTCAGGGCTGGACCACGGTCCGATCAGCGTCCACGACCGGATGGTGCAGCTGGGTCTTGCAGCGCCGTCGCGGGCAGCCCTCGCGCGAGCGTTCCAGGCGGCCGGAGTGATCGTGCCCGAGCCGAAGAAGAAGCCCCGATCCGCGTATCGCCGATTCGTGTATCCGGCGCCGAACTGCCTCTGGCAACTCGACGCCACCCAATACGCGCTCACGGGCGGCCGGACGTGTGTGATCTTCCAACTCATCGGAGCCTGTCAAGTTGTGTGTGTAAGTGCGTGGTCCTCGGGGGTTTAGAGGTAGCGGTGGATTCGTTCGGGAAACGCGATCGAGAGCTGCTCGAGAGCCTTCTTCCAATTCGTGACGACTTGTCCTTCGACGAGGCGTCCCTCAGCTCGACGTTCGGCGGCGGGGCGTCCTCGGTCGCGGGCTCGGTCGCGGGCGCGTTTGTCTTCGATGTCGCAGATCGCGAGCCAGAGCAGCTTGATCACGGCCGCGTCGTTGGGGAAGTGTCCGCGGTTCTTCGTGACTTTGCGCAGCTGGAAGTTCAGCGACTCGATCGCGTTGGTCGTATAGATCACCCGGCGCACCTCGGGCGGGAACGCGAGGAACGGCGTGAACCGCTCCCACGCGCTCTCGAACACCGCTGCCGCGTGCGGGTTCGCGCGCCCCAGCTCTGACGTCGTGAACGCCTCCAGCGCGGTCCTGGCGGCGTCCGCGGTCGGCGCTTGATAGACCGGCTTCAATGCGGCGGCGACGGCCTTGCGCTGCCCGTAGGCGACGAACCGCACGGCATTGCGGATCAGGTGCACGACGCAGGTCTGGACCATCGAGTCCGGCCAGGTCGCCTCGATCGCTTCCGGGAACCCCGTCAGCCCGTCGCAGCAGACGATGAGCACGTCACGGACGCCGCGGTTCGCGAGTTCCGCGCAGACCGACGCCCAGAACTTCGCGCCCTCGGCCTGCTGGACCCAGATCCCGAGAACATGCTTGATGCCGTCCATGTCAACGCCGACCGCGAGGTGCGCGGCCTTGTTGCGCACGTGCCCGCCGTCGCGGACCTTCACGATCAGAGCGTCGAGGTAGATCACCGGATAGAACGCCTCCAACGGCCGCGACTGCCAGGCGAGGACCTCGTCGGAGATCTCATCGACGATCTTCGAGATCGTCTCGCGCGAGAGCTCCGTGCCCACCGTCGCGGCGAGGTGATGCTCGATATCGCGGACAGTCATCCCACCGGCATACAGCGACACGATCATCTCGTCCAACTGCGACAACCGCCGGCTGCCCGTCGGGACCAGCCGAGGCGTGAACGTTCCCTTGCGATCCCGCGGGATCCGCAGCTCAACGTCGCCGACGTTCGTGGCGACGGTCTTCGGGAACGACCCGTTCCGGGAGTTCTCGTGAAACGCCGCGTCCGGGTCGCCCTTCTCGTATCCGACGTGCTCGGTCAGCTCCGTCTGCAACCCCCGCTCGAGCCCGGACTTGATCAGCTGCTGGATCAGCCCTCCAGCGCCCTCCAACTCGATCTCGCCCGCGTCGATCTTCGCGAACAGGTCATCCATCACGCCCGACTCGACCAAACGCGCAGCGCCCGCCTCCTGGGTCCTGCGCCGCGCTTCACGTGACACCCTATCGATAGCCAACAGAGTCATTCCTTCCATCAGGAGGCCCACTCCTTACACACACGATCTGACACGCTCAGAAGGACCCGACCGATCACCGCCTCGGTCAGAGCTACACCGGACAGACAGCACGCTTCCTCGATCAGCGGGACGATCCGTGACACGGTCGGCTGTGAGACGCAGAACAGGTCACCGACCGCCATCTGGTTCAGGTTCTGCCGCACCAGCACGAGAGTCACGATGATCTGTTCCGCAGATTCAGGATCGCCACTCTTCCCGTCGACGTCGCGCGGGACTGCGTGATCTACCAGATCCGGGAAACGAGTTCCGTGATCTGCTCCGAATCAAGTCCTGTAGTAGAGTTGTAGTGCATCGGCTTCTTGCTCCGAGAAATAGAGATTGTAGGAAATCCTATTCTCTCCCGCGAGAAGCCGATGCCTTCACAGCGACACGCGCCAATCAGAGCTTATGAATAAAGCTCTACGAATGGCGCGACCGGAAAACCTCGAGAACAGCGAAGTGGCAGAGGGAGATCACCTCTCTTATCCCGACAAAGTTCGAGGCGTACGACGGCACTTACGGCTACCGCCGCATCGCCGCACAACTGGCGCGCTGGGGCCGCCCCGCGGCGCACGAAACCGTCCGACGGCTCATGCGCGCCGCAGGACTGGAGCCCTGCCAGCCCAAGCCCTGGCGGCCCACTACGACGATTCCCGGTGATCCGGCTGGCATCCCCGACCTCGTGAAGCGTGACTTCACAGCACAACGACCCGGTTACAAGTGGGTCGGTGATATCACCTATATTCGCACCTGGGAAGGCTGGGTGTACCTCGCGACCGTTCTCGACTGCTATTTGAAGAAAGCCGTCGGATATGCCCTCGCTGACCACATGCGAACCGAGCTGGTCATCGAAGCACTCGAGATGGCTGCCCGCAATCGACCTGACGGGTTCAGCGAAACCATCTTTCACAGCGACCGCGGATCTGTCTACACCTCGGCCGAATACGGACAGGTCGTGAGAAAGCTCAATACCAGACAATTGATGGGTCGAACCGGCGTCTGCTGGGACAACGCGTGGGACGAATCCTTCAACGGCACCCTCAAGAACGAACGATGCAATCGGACCCACTATCCGACGAAGGAGAAAGCGATCCGCGACGTGGCACGATACATTGAACTGCGCTAAATTAACAACGACTTTACCCGGCACTTAACTACCGAACACCGAACGAAGTTGAACAAGAGTGGCATGACATGGATCACGCCGCATAGACAACTATTCATATGGTCCAGAAGACGTTGGGCGGCTCAACTGGGATTCGACGATCACCCTGGAACTGAAGAAGCGCCTGCGCGACTGGGAGCGGTTCTTCCAGGAAAACGCCGACATCGACACCAGCCTCTTCGGCTCGGAGCAGAAACGGCGATGGTTCCAACGAGTGGGCTTCCGCCTCCTCAAGGAGCTGCAGCAGGCCGGAGACGAGTTCGACTTCACCATCGACCTCTGCTTCTGACCCGTGCGGAGGGAGGGCGCGGTCCCTCCCTCCCCCGGCACCGCGTACCGTGGTCGTGCCACACAAAGCGGCCGTGAAGGGTTCGGGATGAAGATCAGCCAGCTGCGTCACTTCGTGGCGGTCACCGAAGGGCTGCACTTCGTGCGCGCCGCCGAGCGCCTCGAGATCTCGCGGCAGAAGCTCGACTCCTCTGTCGCCGCCGTCGAGCTCGACCTCGGCAAGCCGCTGTTCGAGCCCGGAGCGGCCGCCACGGCGCTCACGGCCGCGGGCCGTCAGCGCCTCGATCGTCGAGGGCCAGCCGAATCCCTACAAGTGCCGCCAGTCCCGCTGATGTGATGTAGGCCCTACCGAACTCGAACCGATGACATCCACGGTGTAAAGGACCTTGTCCTCGGACTACACGGGACTCGATGGCAGATATCCGTCGGTATCGATGGCTGCTACCGCGATGCGGTTCGCGGCCATTTGCGGCGCGATGCAGCCCTTCACCGACACCACACCGACCCGAACCTCCGGAGTCTCGGCGTTGAGGTCGTCTCGCGGGCAGACGACATCGTCGGGCTCAGAACCGATCATTTCACCGCCGTGGGGCAGATGCGCGCGGACGCGCGATCCGCAACAGCCGCGCGTCCGCACCTCCATGAACCCGTCACGCCACTACGGCGTCGATCACCCTCCGGCGAGCGCAGTTCGAGGTGAGGCCCGACCGACGGCGCACGTCGCCGACGTTGGGAAGGCGGAGCCAGGGTGTTGACCATGACGCGCGGCCTCTGCACCGGGTCATCCGCTGTCGACTGCACCGGCGCTCATGGATCATGACCAGGGACGGAGCAGGTCGACCACGCCCGCCATCGTCGCCGAGTTCTTCCCGAATCGATTCATCGCCGCCGAGCACGAGAGATCGGGCATGCCATGCCGCATCGCGTTGGCGAACGAGCCGGTGGCGCTGAGGTCTACGAACCGCGTGCCCAGAGAACTGGAAGCGACTCGTCTGAGCGCCTCTTCGTTGTAGGTCGGCCGCCGCAGGGCGTCCCAGAAGAAGGAACCTGACTGCGAAGACTGATCGGGGGCAACTCGACCGTCCCGTGCGAACGAGAACAGAGAGATTCTCGGCATCGACCACGGCACCGACGCTCCCAGCTCGGAGACCGGGCCTCGCAGCCGATCGAGCAGAGAGGAGTGGAACGGGCTCCGAGCAGGCAACTCCACGGTGACCAACCCGTCGTCATCGAGCGCCCGCCGTGCCTCGGCGAGGGCCTGGACGCCACCCGACAGCACAAAGTTGCCCGAGAAGGACACGCTCGCCAACTCCACCGACGGGAACAGGTGTCGACGCGACTCCCACTCGCTGGGTGCAGCGAGGACACTCACCATGCTCCCCTCCGGCCCCGACCCGATCAGGTCCGCCTGTCGCACGAGCATGCCCACCGCATCGTCGAGATTCAGTGCTCCCGCCACGACAGCCGCGACATACTCACCCAGGCTGTGCCCCATCACCGCGTCGGGGCACACGCCTCGCCCCGCGAGCGCCTCGGTCAGCGCAAAGCCCAGGGTGAACAGGGCCGCATGACTGGCCGACGGGTCGATCAGCTCCCCGGCGCCCACGGCCGGGTCGTAAAGCTCGGCGACGACGGACGGGCCGCCCCGTGCGACGAACAGTTCGCTGACCCGGTCGACGGAGTCCCGGAACGCCGTGTCCGACGCGTAGAGTTCGACACCCATCGAACGGTACTGGGTCCCGTAGCCACCGTAGAGGAACACGAGGCGCTCCGCCGCCGGCGACGAGACGGGACGAGGCACCGGAGGAGCCGGTACCACGCGCCTGGACTCCGCGTCCATCGTGACGTCGGTCGACGCGGTGTCCTCGGGCACCGGTGCCGGGTGGCGCTTGATCTGCGTCACCAACTTGGTCAGGACCGTTCCCGGGCCGACTTCCTCGAACTCCTCGTACCCCTGGTGGAGCAGCCACGAGATCGACTCGTGCCATCGAACGGGCTGCGAGATCTGTCGAGAGAGGTACCGGACGAAGTCGTCTCGGGGGTATGGCCGCGCTGTCCAGTTCGAGACCACGGTCGCACCCAGAGGGCCCCACTCCACCCTGCGGAGGTCGGCGGCGAAGGTCGCTTCGACGTCGGCCATCGCACTCGAGTGGAAGGCAGCGCTCACGGCGAGCGGGATGAGTGCACCCCCGTGGCCCTCGACGGCGTCGACGAGTCGTGCCGAGGCCATCTCGTCACGGGGTCCGGACAGGACGATCTGCGAGTTGGAGTTGATGTTAGCCATCTCGACGCCCGAGATGCCGCCATTATCGAGGATCTGCTCGACCTGCTCCACGCTGCACCCGAGCACCGCAGCCATCGAACCCGCGGGTGCTTCACTCATCAGGGCGCCGCGACGCGCGACCAGCCGGAGACCCGTCGCGAAGTCGACCGCACCGGCCGCGAACAGGGCGACGTACTCACCCAAGCTGTGACCGGCGTAGACCTCGGGGGCCACCCCGGCGTCCTCGAGCCGTGCCAGGTGGCCGAGCGCACTGACGGCGTACAGGGCAGGCTGCGTGTACTGCGTGCGTCCGAGGTCTCCGTCAGGATCGTCCAGGCAGAGGTCCCTGAGCGACCAGCCGAGCACGTGATCAGCCTCCGCGACGTGACTCGGGAACCGACCGAAGAGTTCGGCTCCCATGCCCTTGTGCTGGGACCCCTGACCGGGGAACAAGCGGACTGCCGTCATCGTGCGTGCCTTTCAGTGGTCAACCCGTGGCTCGAGCCACTGAGCAGGCGGTCGGCGACGGCGCGCACCGTGCGGGCCCGTCGATCCTCGAGCGACGTGCCCGCAACGGACTCGTTGAACGCACCCATTGCGGGGCCGCAGTGGATCTGGAAGTCGGTGATACGGGTGGCATCACCCTCGCGTGCCAGCCTGGAGGAGAGGACGAAGTACCAGCGCAGGACGTGGCCGAGGCGGCGCTTCGGGCTGTCGGTGATATCATTCAGCGCTTCAGGACGTCTCCGCTGGAGATGGTCGCGAGTCTCCGCCCACACCGATCCGAGGTCACGCCGGAACCATCGTTGTTCGAGGAGGTCCCGAGTCTCGGGTGTCAGGTCATCCAACGACCCGTGCGCGAGGTAGAGTTCGCGCAGGCGTTCGGCTCGGGCGCGGAACAACGTCCCCTTCGTCACGACCTGCATCCGGCCCCCTGTCTCGAAGCCGTCGCCAGCGGGAGCGTACCCGGTGTCGATCGGACTGAGGCCCTGCAGAAGGTCCTTCACGGCGTCGCTCGTCCCCGCCTCGACCGTGCACTGGTTGACCGACCCCGAGAGCACGAAGTCGGCCCCAAGGGCGAAGGCGGCATCGACGGTGGCAGGGGTACCGATGCCACCGGCGGCTCCGACCCTGACGCGCCGCGCCCCCGAAGCCAGGCCCGCCGCGGCGCGTGCCCGCAGGATCGACGGGAGCAGGACGAAGGGGTTGCGCCCGTCGGTGTGCCCCGCCGAGTCCGCCTCGGCGCAGATGTCGGTGGCCAGGGGCACACCGGCGACGGCGACCGCCTGTGCCCAACTGATGAGTCCCCCTTCGAGGAGTCGTGCCACGATGTCCGGCGGTGCCGGCGCCAGGAACCGCTTCGCCACCTCGACCCGCGAGACCTTGGCGATGATCCGGTGGCGCTCCTGGCCGGGAGCCGTGCCGGACAGACCGAGCGCCCGGTACAGGACAAGGGCATCGGTGGGCGCGGTGAACGCCGATGCCTCGATCGCTCCAGCGTCGTGACGGATGGCAGACCGCACCACTGCCTCCTCGTCCCCGGGCGTCTCCGGCGAGTGCAGGACACCGACGGCGAATGACTCACCCCGGGGGAGCCGTCCACGGATGCGACCGACGGCATCGTCGACCTCCTCCGGTGGCAGTCCCCCGCTGCCGAACGACGCCATCAGGCGGTCCTGAGCGAGCGCGACGACCAGGTCGACCGAGGAAATGCCCCTGTACATGGCACCCGCCATGTAGTCGGCCCGCAAACCGTACGCCTCGTGGAACGTGCAGGTGCCGGGTGCTCCAGCCTGGCGCCACTCACGCACTGCCGCTGCTGGCGGGACGACCCGGGGCACGGGTCCGTCGGCCGGGGCGGCCGGTGGTGCTGCCCGGTCGCGCTCCCAGGGGAACACGCCGGACTCGGAGAACCGGCGTATCGCGTCGATGGCGTCGGGGTCGCAGAACGAGGCTCGGTTCGCGGCCAACGCCCGCTGCTCGACGTCCTCCGGGATCGGGAACTGATCGGCCATGTACGACTTGTACCGCGCCAGCGCGGGTGCGGACAGCCTGCGTGCGCGCTGCAGGTGCCGCTGCAGCATCCGCTCGGCATCGGTCGTGACGTCGTCGACGAGTCCCCACTCTGCCGCCCGGGGCGCCGTCACGCTGGTCGCCGTCAACGCGAGGTAGCTCGCCCGCTGCCGTCCCACCCGGCGCACGAGGAACGGGAGCACAACGGCCGGGAGCACGCCGAAGAGCAGTTCCGACAGGCCGAAGGTCGCTCCGGCGTCGGCGATCACGACGTCACACGCGGCGACCAGCCCCACGCCCCCGGCGTTGACACGACCGCGGACGGAGGCGATCGTCATGATCTCCCCCAGGGACAGCAGGCGGAGCAACGCGAAGAACTCTGCCGGGTCGGACACCGTGTCACCCCCGTCGCGCGCGGCGTCCGCGATGACCCCGAAATCGGCGCCCGAGCAGAACACCGACGGCAGCCCCTCGAGAACCAGGACGGACAGTGCGGTGGACGAGACGGCTCGGCGCACCACCTCGGTCAGCTCCCGGACAATCACCGTGTCGAGGGCGTTGTCCGCTTCGGGACGGTGCAACATCACGCGGCACACACCGTCCTCTTCCGTTACGACCAGTGAGCGCAGGCTGCTCAGGTCCATTCGTACTCCCGGTGGTGGTCGGTGATCCCTCGCAGGACCAGTCTCGGCACGGTCGACGCTTGGACGACCTCGGCCAGGAGCGGATGGTCGACACGGGCGGTCCGCGTGCCGAACCGCACAAACTCGGCACGGTCGACGAGATCGTCGTAGTCGGCGACATCGAGACGGAGGCGGCTGTCGAGGTGCTCCGAGATGCTCATCGCCGCGAGCGTCGAGACGGACTCCGGTGAGACGACCCCGCTGTAGAACTCCGAGGCGCACCCTGAGCCGTACGAGAAACACCCAACGCGGCGTGTCGTTGTGATGTCCGCGTTCGCGATCGTGCTGGCGAGTGAGAGGAACACCGTCCCTCCCATGATGTTGCCCACCCGCCGGCACCAAGCCAGTCCCGGCTCGACCCGCCGCTCGAAGTCCGCCGCCGTGAACTCGGGGGACGCCTGGGCGAACTTCCGCATCATCGACCGGTGTGCCCCCTTCACCATCCCGCCGAACGGCGTGTGGAAGGCCAGATGGTCGAACGTCGAGTCGTACCGGACGTCTGCCACGGATCGCGCGTAGTCGCGGTAAGCGTTCTCGCAGCAGTCCAGGTACGACAGCAGCGAGAGGTCCACGTCGCCGAACTCCGTGTCCGGGGCGGGCCGACACGTGTCCATCACCTCAGCCGCGTGCAGACCGCTGGCACCGATGTCGAGGTCGAACACCCGGGGGTCCCTGCCGACGAGCAGTGCCACCGCGCCGGCACCGCCACTCGGTTCTGCGTACGACCAGTCCTCTGCCGCTCCTGCCGCATCGGCGACGGGTGCGTACCGGGAGAGGTCGGTTGCGACGACCAGGGCACGGGTCCCCGGCGCGGCCTGCGAGAGGACGAAGGCCGCGGCCATCTGGAGCCCCGCTGTGCCGGAGTAGCAGGCCTGCTTCACCTCGAAGACCCGACACTGCGACGACAGGCCGAGCACGTCATGTAGGTAGGACGCCGTCGACTTGGAGAAGTCGATGCCGGACTCGGTGCACGTGATGAGCAGTCGGATGCTCTCGACCTCAGCGCGAGTCAGGGCGTCGAGGACCGGCCGTGCGGCGCACGCAGCCAGGGTGACGGCGTCTTCGAACGGCAGGGCCACGGCCTTCTCGTCCATGAGGAGACCGGCCGCGCGCGACGAAGCGAGCCCTCGGCGCTCGGCGAGCTCGTGGACGTCCACGACCGCCGTCCCTCCAAAGACGTTCAGGGCTTCGATGCCGACCCGGTTCACGGTGTCCCCTCTCGTGCCTGTTCCGCTCCCGGGTCGGTGCCGGAGGAGCGACCCGAGGACCGGGACGCGAACGGCGTCGGTGTCGCGAAGCACAGTGCAGTGCTGATCCCACCGAAACCGACGCTGGTGCTGACGCTCGCCCGGAGCTCGGCCGAACGGGCGACCGGCCCGACCCAACGGAGCTCGGGGTCGATGGGCTCCTCGAGGTGGGCGGTGGGATGCAGGAGCCCAGCCTCCATCTGCAGGAGCGTCGCGACGGCCTCTACGGTCCCTGCCGCCGTGAGGCCGTGCCCGGTGATGGCCTTGGTCGCGTTGAGGGCGGCACCCTCCAAGCCGGCACGGCGGATGGCCCCGACTTCGGTGCGGTCGCCGAGTGGCGCACCCGACCCGTGCGTGTTCACGTAGTCGATGTCGTCGGCTTCCAGACCGGCCGCTGCCACAGCGTCGTGCAGCACGCCTGCCTCTCCCTCGAGCGACGGATCCGGTCCTCGATGGGCGTCCGACCGCACAGCCCATCCGGCGAGGCGTGCGTAGCGCTCGCCGGACGGGAGACAGCGCCCCCCCGGTCGTTCCAGCACGATCGCCGCACATGACTCGCCGAACACGAAGCCCCTGCTACCGACGTCGAACGGACGCGGAGCGACGTCGGTGCCGTCCGGCGCCATCGCGCCCATCGACTGCAGCGCGAAGACCTCCCAGTAGGAGATGTCGGCGAGGGCGCCGACTGCGACGCAGATGTCGACACGGCCGCTCTGCACGGCCTCCGCGGCCTCCGCGACCGCAAGCCCCCCGCTCGCAGACGCACCACCGACCGTGTGGGCGAAGCCCCGGATGCCGAAGACCTCACTGCACAGGGCGGACACGTCCGTGTCCCAGACGGACATCCCGTACCTCGGCCGCACGAACCGGGGGTCGGACGCCTGCCGTTCCCTGGCGAGCAGCGATTCTCGCTGCTGCACGTTGCTGCCACCGACGACCAGGCCCATGCGATCGGCGTCCATGGAGTCCAACCGTGCCTCCTGCCAGGCCTCGTCGAGTGTCGCCACGGCGACACGCGCGGTCAGGGAAGCGCTGGACCACGACGGGAGCTCGTCGAAGCGACCCGCCAGTGGGTCGGCCATCTCGGCACCGACCACGGAACTGCCGTGCTGCCGACCGGGACGGGACATCGGCGTGAACGTGCCTCGACCAGCGAAGAGCCCTCGCGCGAAGTCCACCTTGCCCACACCCACCGCCGAACTGACGCCCAGACCGGAGACGACGAGGGAACCACCGTCAACCACGGCGCTGGGCGCTCTGGCCGGACAAGGCGTGCAAGCGGGTCGCCAGCTCGCCGATGTCTCGCGGTCCAAACGTCTCGACGAGCGGGACGCGCAGCTGCATGCCGGCCAGGACGTCCATCACGATGTCGGCACGGTCCATCGAGTCCGCCCCGAGCGCCTCGAGCGAGTCCGAGGCGTCGATCCGGCGCTCGCCGATGCCGGGCACCACCTGACGCACAGCCTGTTCGATGAGTGAGCGGATGTCGTCGACGGTCATGTTCGCTCCTTGTATCGCGGGCTGGGCGCCCGACGTTTCCCCTGGTCCGAAGGAAACCCCCCGGACGACGCATGATCCGAGGCGACTCGTGCCAGCATTCTGTCGTACCTGCCGACGAGGCTCTGCACCGTCGCCCGGGCGAAGAGGTCGCAGCTGTACTCGACGGTGACGGCCAGGCCGGCCGGTCCGGGCAGGAGCGTGACCTGCAGGTCGGACCTGAGGCCCGGACGGGTGGTCTCGACGGGGACGAAGAGCGGTGCCTGCGGTCCGATCAGTTCTCGCTCACCCGGTGTGTCGCGCGACGGGAGGACAGTGAAGACCGTGTGGTGCCTCGTGACGGTCGACTCGGCCTGGCCCGGGACGAAGCGACCGAGCGGAACATCGTCGTTCTCGGTGGCCTCGGCGATCCGGTCGGCGATCACGGCCAGGACGTCCCCGAACGGCGTGCCTGTGCCGATCGGTAGCCGGATCGGGGCCGCCTGGACGAAGTACCCGACGATGTCGTCCGCCTGCTCAGGAGGCCGGTTCGACACCGGGACGCTGATCACCATCTCGTCGTCGTCGCAGACATCGCCCATCGTCACCGCGAACGCCCCGAGCAGCAGGGTCGCCAGACTGACCCCGGAGTCCGAAGCCCGTCGGACGAGCGCCTGCGCCACCGTCTCGTGCACCGTGCACTCGACCATCCCCGATGACTCGGAACGCTCGGCGGGTCGCTCGTAGTCGGAGCGCCAGGCCGGAGCTGCAGGGGCCCCGGCAAGGTGATCACGCCAATGGGCTTCCTGCGCTCGACGTACGGCGGGACCGGTCGATCGGGCCTGTCGGCTCGCGAGTTGCCCCGGCGTCGGACGATCGTGACCGGGTTCAGGTGTCCTGCCGAGTCGTCGATCCCGGTAGAGCTCATCGAGGTCGGCGAGCAGGATGCCGGTCGACCAGCCGTCGAAGACGCCCCACGGTCGTGTCAGGACCGCCACGTGCTCGTCCGGTCCCAGCCGCAGGAGGTGGGACCGCACGAGGAACGGCCCGTCGTGGCGGAACGGCCGGAGCCGCTCTGCTGCCAACCACTCGCCCAGCGCGGCCTCTCCGCCGACCGCTTCGCGGCGCGTCACGAAACCGTCAGCGGGGTTCGTGATCTGCTCCCAGCCCGCTGGCGTCGTTCGGAACGACGTGCGGAGGGCCGCGTGTCGCGCGACGAGGTCGGCCATGGCGGTGACGAAGGCAGCCGCGTCGAGGTCCCCCCACACGCGGTGGGCCATCTGCACGTTGCGGCTCCCGGTCCTGTCGGCGAGGAACCACAGGTCGCTCTGCTGCGCCGACAGCGCGTCCGGCGCGTCGTCGGCGGTCGGGATCGGGGCCGACTGCGTCTGCGGGACAGACGACGACCGTTCGAGCAGGAGCGCCATCTCACGCACGGTGGCGCCACTCAGGACCACGGCGAGCGGCAGCGACGCCCCCGTCCTCGTGCTGACGAGGGAGCTGAGGCGCGCCGCGAGGAGGGACTGCCCCCCGAGATCGAAGAAGCTGTCGTCGAGATCGACGTCGGACCGCTCCAGGACCTCGGACACGAGCGCCGTCAGCAGCACCTCGGTCGGTGTCCGTGCGGGTGACGCCGGAGGGCGCTCCTGGGCGTCGACCGGTGGAAGGGCGCGACGATCCGCCTTGCCCTGCACGGTGATCGGCATCTCGTCGACCACCATCCACAGACTCGGCACCATGTACTCCGGCAGCCGCTCGGTGAGGCGAGGCCGGAACGACTCCGCGGCGAAGGGTCCGAGCCCGGCGAGGTCCGGGATGCTCGCGACCGCACGCCAAGCACCCGCGTGACGGGGTAGCGCCAGCGGCCGACCGTCACGGGCGCAGACGATGTCGACCGATCCGCGACCGTCCCCGCTGCGGGTGACGGCCACGTGGTAGCCCAGTCGGAGGGCGTCGGCGACGACGGCGTCGAGACGCCGCGCGTCTTCGGCGTCCTGCGGCGACGTCCTCGGCTCGACCGAGAGGGGCTCGACCGGGTCGCCGCCACCCGACCGCAGGCGGGACGCCACCACGATGTCCGCGCGGATCCGCGGGTCCGGTAGCCCGCTGAACCCGACGGAGTCCACAGCCTGGTCGGCCAGCACCGCCGAGACGTCGTCGAGTCCCGTGGCGTCCATCCAGACGTTCACGGGCCGGGCGGTCGACGACCCGCGCGTGATGACGACGTCGTAGCGGTACGCGCTGAGTTCGTCGTCGTGCGCTCCTGGTTTCCTGAGCACCTCGACGGAGCCGATCAGCGGATGCCGCCGGGCGAGGGCTGCGAACCACCCGGGGCCGACGAGGAACTCTGACTCGCTGCGTCGACGACGCTCGACCAGGTCGGCAACGACCTCCGGTGCCGTGGCAGTGGTCAGTCCCGACCTGACCACTGCGGTCAGGTGCTCACGGTGCAGATCCGCGTCGCGCACATCACCGATGAGGATCCGACCGTCGTCGGCAAGCGCGCCGAGCCACACGTCCAGCGCCTCCTCGAGGTACACCGCGCCCGGGAAGTACTGCACGACCGAGTTGACGAGAACCAGGTCGAACGGCGCCGTCCCGGAGGAGGGAGCCATCCGCGCGTCCCCCACGCTCGACTCGACGTAGTCCCAGCCGGCCCGGCGGCACGTAGCCCCGAGCACCGCGACCGCGCTTGCCGAGACGTCGGTCGCTACGACCCCGTCGACGTGCGATACGTACCGTTCGAGGAGCACACCAGATCCGCACCCGACTTCCCAGACCCGGCGCGGAGCGAGATCGAGGACGCGGTCGACTATGTTTTGCGCCCAGTCCTCCATGACGTCGTCCGGGATCGGCTCTCCGGTGTAGCTGCTCGTCCAGCCCCGCAGGTCGGGGCCGGCGTCGGCGTCGGCGTCGTACTCGTTGTCGAATACCGTCGCCCACTGCCCGAGTCGGCTGCGCTCGCGGTCCGCGGTGGCCGCAGCGAACCAGCGATCCGTCGGCTGGACGTACGCGACGAGGCGCGATGTCTCCCCGGAGCCCGTCACCGTCACGACGGCGTCCCGGACGTCGGGTTGGGAGACGAGGACAGACTCGACCTCACAGAGCTCGATGCGATGGCCACGGACCTTAACCTGGTCGTCCACCCGTCCGACGAACTCCAACAGCCCGTCCCGACGCCAGCGCACCAGGTCTCCGGTGCGGTAGAGCCGCGCCCCCGGCCGCGGGTCGAACGGATCGGGGACGAACGAACGAGCGGTGCGCTCGGCATCACCGAGGTAGCCGCGCGCGACCCCGCGACCTCCGACGCGCAGCTCACCGACGACGCCCGTCGGAACGAGCCGGCCACGCACGTCGGTCACGTAAACAGTCGTGTTGGACACCGGCCGGCCGATCGGGATGAGGGAGTCGACCGCGGTCCCCGGCGGCATGACGTGGCAGGTCGTGGCGACGCTGTTCTCCGTCGGACCGTACGCGTTGACGACGGTCAGTGCGGGATGGTCGTCCCGCAGGACCTCGACCTGACGCGCTGCGAAGGCCTCGCCGCCGATCCCGATGTACCGCAGCGAACTCGCACGACCCCTGGCGGCGTCGACGAATGCCGGGAGGAAGGCCGCCGACAGGCACATGCTGGTAACGCCAGCCCTGTCGACCTCGCTGACGAGTTCCGACGGATCGCGCGGATCGCCGTCGAGCAGCACCAGGCGCGCGCCGACGGCCAAGGGCCCGAGGAGCTCCTGGACCGCCACGTCGAAGGACCAGGAGCTGTGCTGCAGCATCGCGTCGTCGGGTGTGAGCGGGAAGTACCGCGCATTGCGCACGAGACGGACGAGCCCTCCGTGTTCCACCTCCACGCCCTTGGGCCGTCCTGTCGAGCCGCTCGTGAAGACCACGTAGGCCACGTCGTTCGGGGTGGTACCAACGCGCCGACGTCGGCCGGTCGGGGCCTCGGGCGGACCGTCGGTCGACGTCGCGACGGGCAGAAGCGCGACTTCGACGGGCAGCGGGCTCGGTCCGGGATCGCCGACGAGCACCCGCGGACGTGACTGCCGCAGGATGTCGTGCAGCCGCTCCGCCGGGAGGGCTGGGTCGACCGGCACGAACGCTGCGCCGGTCCGCATGACTCCGAGCAGCGACGCCACAGCTTCCACCGACCGTGGCGCCCGGACGATGACTCGGTCCCCCGGCGTCGTGCCGAGGCGCTCGAGGGCCAGCGCGACGGTATCCGCCGCCGCGTCGAGTTCGGCGTAGGTCCAGCGGCGAGCACCGTGCTCAACGGCCGTCGCGGCGCCGTGCGTGCTGACGACGTCGTCGAACAGGTCGATGTAGGACGCCTCCGACGGGTAAGGATCCACCGTGTCGTTCCACACCGTCACCAGGCGCTCACGCTCGCCGGTGGGCAGGACTGGGACGTCGAGGGCGGCCGTCGATGCCCCGCCGTCCGCGGAAGCGAGCAGCTCCACGATTCCCTGCACTGCCGACTGCATGTAGTCGAGCACAGCATCGCCGTCGACCCGGTCGTCGACTTGGACGTTCATGGAGAACTCGGTACCCGTGTCGTCGACCGACAGGCCCAACGGGTAGTTGGTGCGGTCCGACGATGCGTCCCAACGGATGCCGTAATCCGCGAGGGACCTGCCGTGCGACGCTTCCTGTTCGACGTGCCGCACGTTGATCATCGAACTGAACAGCGCTTCGTCGGCCGCCACGCCGCTGGCCGCCTGCGCCTCGACGAGTGAGTGCTGCTCGTGCACGACGAGCGCCCTGAGATCGGCGTCCACGTGCTCGACGAGTCCGGCGACGCTTAGCCCGCGCAGGTCGACGCGGACGGGCAGGGTGTTGATGAAGTTGCCGACCATGCGGTCGATCCCTGGGACGTCCTGCAGCCGCCCGGAGAGGACGGTCCCGAACACCACGTCGTCCCGGGCCGCAGTCGCGGCGACGACCAGCGCCCAGGCCGCGTGGAGGACGGCCGTCGAGCTACGGCGTCGACGCCGAGCCTGGGCGCGCAGTTCCGCCGACAGTGCGTCAGGGAGCGACCGCCGCAGGTCCACCCGTCCGCCACCGGTGTCGCGGATGTCCGACAACCCGAACGGGGCAGTGGGCTCGGTGACGTCCGCCAGTCGCTCCCGGAAGTAGCGGTCAGCGGGCACTCGAGACGACGCGAGGGTCGTCGCGACGAAGTCGCGGTATGCGGGCGCGGGACCGAGGTCCGTTTCGCCGTCGAGCCTCCGGGTGAGCTCCTCGAGCAACGTCTGGATCGACGTCGCGTCCTCGATCAGGTGATGTGCCCGGAGGACGATGTGGCACTGCGGCGCCTGGTCTGCGGTTACCACCGTCACGTCCATCAAGGGTGCCAGGTCGAGCGACATCGGCCCCGGCGCACGCACGAGCGACGTCGCGTGGTTCCTGGCGGCTCGGGCGGACGCGATGTGGACGCGCCCGACACGCAGGTCGGCTGAGCGGAAAACGACCTGGAGCGGCGACTGGAGGCCATCCCGCAGCACGGCGGTCCGGAGCGCGTCGTGACGGTCGACGGTTGCCCGCAGCGCGGCCAGGAACGCCTCCGCCGACGCCTCGTCGTCGGCGGTCAGGAGGATGGGGATGACGTACGGATCTGCGTCCGGGTCGAGGAGGTGGTGGAACAGGATCCCCTCCTGGGACGGGACGAGGGGGTAGACGTCCTGCAGCGCTCCTCCTGCCCGTTCCACAAACGCGTGCACCACCGATCGGTCGGGTGCGGGCAGCGCGTCGAGCGCCGCCGCCGCACGTCGGTCGGCATGGTCGGCCCACGGAACTGTCGAGTCGGATCTCGGCGGAGCCTTCCCGGTGTCGGCAGCGGCGTCTGCCGATGCCGCCGACTCGGCGACGTCGTCGATGATCGACGCGAGCGCGCCGAGGCCCGACGCGTCGAAGACGGACCGCACGTCGACCGCGCGTCCGGCGTCGCGGAGCCGTGCCACGAGGACCGTGATCAGCAGGGAGTGCCCACCGAGAGCGAAGAAGTCGTCGTCGCTCGAGAGCTCCTGGCCGTCCAGGCCCAAGAGGTCCGTCCAGATCTCCGCGAGGAGCCGTTCCGTCGCGGTCGTAACGGGAGTGGGAGCTGCCCGCGCGAAGGCATCCGGGGAGACCGCGGGCAACGCCGCCCGGTCCAGCTTCCCGTTCGGTGTCGTGGGCAGCTCACGGACCCAGACGTAAGCGGACGGCACCATGTACTGGGGCAGGACCTTCTCGAGTCGTGCCCGGACCACGCTGGGCGCCGGCGGCTCGCCCTCGGCGACCAGGTACGCAACGAGCTGGTCGGCGTCGCGCTCGTCGCGAAGGACCACGACCGCCGCTCCCGCTGTCTCGGGCTGCTCCAGGAGGCGCGTGGCGATCTCGCCAGGCTCGATGCGAAGACCTCGCAACTTGACCTGGTCATCGATCCGCGAGATGTACTCCAGCACACCGTCGGCCCGCCACCTGGCCAGGTCGCCGGTCGCGTAGACCCGCTCCTCCCCGACGGCGGGCGCAGCGCGGAAGACCGCCGACGTCCGCTCGGGGTCGTTGAGGTAACCACGCGCCAGGCCCACCCCGGCGATGTGCAGCTCTCCGACCTGCCCCACGCCGAGCGGCGTCCCCGAGGGACTCAGCACGTGGAGCCGCAGGTTCTGGATGGGGCGACCGATGGGCACCGTCGCGAACTCGCTCGTCGCCGGGCACGACCACGAGGTGACGTCGACGGCCGCCTCCGTGGGCCCGTACAGGTTGACGAGCTCGGCGGCGTGTCGACTCTGGTGCGCGCGCGCGAGTGCTGCGGACAGCACCTCGCCGCTGCAGGCGACCAGCCGGAGCGAGACGCAGTGCTCCCACGCTGCCTGCCGCAGCACGACCGCGAGCATCGACGGAACGAAGTGCACGACCGTCACCTGCTCCGACTGGATCAGAGCGGTCACGTAGTCGGGATCGCGGTGTCCGCCGGGCTCGGCGACGACGAGCCGGGCCCCCGTGGTCAGCGGCCAGAAGAACTCCCAGACCGACACGTCGAAGGTCGACGGTGTCTTCTGGAGCACTGCGTCATCGGACGTGAGACCGTACGTGGCCTGCATCCACTCGACTCGGTTCACCGCGGCGCGGTGTTCCACCGCGACGGCCTTCGGGGTCCCCGTCGAACCCGATGTGAAGATGACGTACGCGAGATCGGTGGGACCGGCGGGACGAGCGGGTCGAGGCGAGGTGCAGACGCTCGGGTCGGTCCGCGCCCGCCCCTCGTCGTCGAGCACCACGACGGATGCACCCAGCAGGGCCGGTGCCGCCTCGTACTCGTTCGTCGTCAGAACCGTTGCCACGCCCGCCTGCCTGAGTTGCGCCCGGATCCGTTCCTCGGGATGCTCGGGGTCGAGCGGCACGTAGGCTCCGCCGGCCTTGAGGATGCCCAGGAGCCCGCTCACCATCTGCCAGGACCGGTCCAGGTGGAGACCCACCGGGGTGTCGGGTCCGATGTCGAGTCCCCGGAGCGTGGCGGCCACCTGGTCCGAGGCGTCATCGAGTTCCCGGTAGGTCCGAGACCGACCGGCGGCGGTCACGGCGGCTGCGTCCGGGTGCAGGCGCGCCGCGGCGCTGACGAGGCCGTGGAGGGTGTCCTCGTCGGAGAACGGGTGTTCCGTGCTGTTCCAGCGTGCGATCTCGAGCCGCTCGGCATCGTCCGTCCCGTTCAGTTCCGAGACCCTGCCGTCGGGTGTGGCGATCATCGCGCGCAGCATGACCTCGAGGTGTCGGACGTAGCGGCGGATCGTGGTGGCGTCGAACAGTGCCGTGTCGTACTCGACGGCCCCGACGACCCCGAGTCCGGTCTCTCGGAGATCGAGGGTGAGATCGAACTTGGACACGTCGAAGGCGAAGTCGACGAGGGAGGTCTTCAGGTCCTCGAACAGGGACTCGCGGTCCTGGTGGCCGTCCTGCAGAACCACCATCGTCTGAAACAGCGGCGCGTGCGCACGGCTGCGCGCCAGGTCGAGCGCCTCCACCACGGCCTCGAAGGGCACGTCCTGGGCGTCGAGGGCAGCCAGCACGGTCGTCCGCACCCGCGTCAACAGCTCGCGAACGGACGGAGCCCCCGACAGGTCGGTCCGGAGGACGAGCGTGTTGGCGAAGAACCCGAGGAGGTCCTCCGTCTCCAGGCGCCGTCGGCCTGCGACTGGTGACCCCACCGCGACGTCGTCGGTTGCCGCGTACCGGTGGAGCAGGACGGTGTGGGCTGCGAGGTAGACCATGTAGGGCGTGGTGTCCGTGGTCCTGGCGAGCGCCCGCACACCGTCTGCGATCATCGCGCCCCAGCGGAACCGCTCGTGCGCGCCCACGTACGAACGGACGGCAGGCCGGGGTCGGTCGATCGGGAGGGTGACGAGCGGGTCGACGCCGTCGAGCGCAGTGACCCAGTGGTCGAGCTGAGCGTCACCGACCGGTCCGTCGAGCCAGCCGCGTTGCCACACTGCGTAGTCCGCGTACTGGATGGGCAACGGAGCCAGCGGCGACGTCCGTCCTGAGCGGTGGGAACCGTACAGTGCGCTGAGTTCATCCAGCAGGAGCTGCATCGACCACCCGTCGGAGATGCTGTGGTGGATCGTGACCAGCAGCGCATGGTCGTCGTCGCCGAGTCGCAGCAGTCGGACGCGCAGCAGCGGACCGTTCGCGAGGTCGAAGGGCTCGAGGGCTTCACGTGCGCAGGTCTCCGCGAGGAGACCGGGGTCGATCGACTCGACCTCTCCGAGCAACGATGGCCCCGCGGGGTGGATCTCCTGACGCGGGACACCGCCCACCACGACGAACGAGGTGCGCAGCACCTCGTGGCGGGCCACAACGTCTCGGAGTGCGAGCGCCAGGGCTCCGACGTCGAGGTCTCCGGAGATCCGGAGTGCCAGCGGGATGTTGTAGTGCGCGCTCGTGCCGTCGAGCTCCGCGACGAACCAGAGCCGCTGCTGCGCCGCTGACAGCGGCACGAGGTCACGGAGATCGAAGGGACGGCGCTCGATGGGTCCGTTGTCGCCCCCCGCGTCCACGATGCCGCCGACTGCCCCGTCGGGCATCGTCTCGTCATCGCCGAGTTCGGGAACGACAGCGCCCAGGTCCGGAACGACAGCGCCCTGCTGGGCCAGCAGGGCCTCGAGTGCTCGTCGCCGCTCGGGCGACAGCCTCCGGATCTCCTGGAGGATCTTCTCCGAGAGCGGAGCTCCGGTCGGTGTGTCGGTACCGGTCATGACACGTCTGCCTCTCGTTCGTTACCCGCCAGGGTGTCGAGCTCGTCGTCCGCAAACGCGGCGAGGGAGTCGAGCGCGCGACGCAGCACGTCGTCATCAGCAACGTCTCTCGCGGTCGGCATCGGTGTCGGCGTCGTCGCGACGTCCGCCGGCACGGTCGTGGCGGACGCGACCTCGGCGAGGGTCGGTCCGTCGAACACTGCCTGGACCCGGAGCGTTCGGCCCGTCGCGCGGTCGAGGCGGTTCACCATGCGCGTGACGAGCAACGAGTTGCCGCCGAGTGCGAAGAAGTCGCTCTCCGGCCGGAGCGACGCCTCGTCGACGTGCAGCACGTCGGACCAGACCGAGGCCACGGCCTGCTCGGTGGCGGTGAGCACTCGCCCGTCGTCGACGTGGCCTGGCACAGCACGCTCGGCCTCCGGCAGAGCCGCTCGATCGAGCTTGCCGTTGCGGGTCAGCGGGAGAGCGGCGATGAAGACGACAGCTGACGGCATCATGTAGTCGGGGAGGGCATCGCGCAGCCGCTCGCGGACGTGAGCGGCGAGCGCGGCGCGCGAACGTCCCGGAGCGGGGGGCGACGGTATCGCCGATCGCCGATCGTTGTCGGCGTCCGCGCGGACCGCGTAAACGGTGAACAGGACGGTGTGCTGGAGCACGGTCGTCCCGCGTTCCCAGGCCACGGTGAACCCGAGGGCCCTCAGGAGCGTCGTCACATGCTCGAGACGTCCGCCGATGTCGTGGACCTCCACCACCACCTGGCGGACACGCGCCCAGTCGGTGGCGGACACCCCCTTGAGGACGTCGTACTCAGCATTCTCCACGTCGATCTTCAGGAGGTCGACCCGGTCGAGGCCGGTCGAGACGAGCGCGTCCGAGACGGTGGTGAGCTCGCAGACGAACTCGTCCGATCCCAGCCGGGCGTCGACGAGACGACCGACCAGGGGCACGTCGTCGACGTCGACCGAGCCCTGGCCGTCCTGGCCGAGCACGTAGGAGGACATGAGTTCGTGGGCCTCCTCCGGTGATGTCCGACTGCTCGAGATCACGGTGTTGTGCCGGTAGAAGGTGAATGTCGCTTCACCGGGCTCCGCGGACACGCCGAGCGGATGCACGACAGCTCGCGGAGCGTGCAGCGCGACGTTCCGCCGCAGGGTGTCGACGAGGGGCGGGATTGGCTCGAATGCGTGGACCACGGCGCCGGGCGCATGGCGCGCCACGAAGAGCGTGAACAGGCCGATGTTCGCGCCGATATCGAGGACCCGGTCGCCGTCTCGGATGGTCACCCCGTGTCGGAGGTACTCCTGCTGCACGAAGACCTCGTCGTAGACGAAGTCGGTCTCTCGCGCGTTGTGGTGGAACACCGTCGTCCCGTCCGGGAGGTCATGCACGTGTACGAGAGCACCGGGGTCGTCGCGTTCGAGGTCGAGGAGAGCGGCCACCGGAGCAGCGACCGTCCGGTCCGGCACGACGTAGGCCACGAGCCGGACGTCGCCGTCGCCGTGGTCGACGGGCACCACGCGAGCGACGTCCACCTCGGCCAGACTGGTGAGCGCCGACTCGATCTCGCCTGGTTCGATGCGGAACCCGCGGACCTTCACCTGGTCGTCCGCACGGCCGACGAACTCGAGCTCGCCGTCCGCACCCTGTCGGACCAGGTCGCCAGAACGGTACATGCGCGCAGCCGGGTCGGCGATGAACGGGTCGCGCAGGAACCGCTCGCGCGTGAGTTCCGGCAGGTTAAGATACCCCCGCGCCACTCCGCGGCCTGCGACGTAGAGTTCACCGACCGCGCCGGGAGGCACCCGAGCGCCGCGGGCGTCCAGGACGTGGACGCGCATGTCGTCGAGCGGGATGCCGATGGGGCTCCCGCCGCGGGCTGTGTCCTCCTGCTCGATGACACGGCGGGTCACGTGCACGGTGGTCTCCGTGATGCCGTACATGTTGACGACCGTCACGTCGCCGTTCTCCTCGAGGCCCATCCAGCTCGCGAGGTCGCCGACGCGCAGGGCCTCACCCCCGAGCACGACGAGACGGAGTGCCCGTTCACGGCGCCGCGAGGTCTGCACGGCCGCCAGCCGGAGGAACGCACCCGGCGTCTGGCTGAGCACGGTCACGCGGTGCTCCTGGAGGAGATCGTCGAAGGCGAAGGGGTCACGTGCGACGTCGGCGGGCACAACGACGAGGCACCCGCCGCTCAGGAGCGCACCCCAGACCTCCCAGACCGAGAAGTCGAATGCAGCGGAGTGGAACATCGTCCACACGTCCTCGCGGCCGGCCCTGGTCCACGAGGACGTCGTGGTCATCAGTCCGGAGACATTCCGGTGCTCCACGACGACGCCCTTGGGAACGCCGGTCGATCCTGACGTGTAGATCACGTACGCCGGGTCCTCCGGAGTGGCGAGCGGCGCGGCCGGCGCAGCGTCGGGGAGCTCCTCGTCGGCGGTCCCCGGGGCGCTGGCCGACTCGCCAGCCGTCCTCGCCTCGACCACGACGCAGCCCCCGGCGACGGCAGCGGGCACGACGCCGTCGACGAGGGCCACGGACGGACGACTGTCCTCGATGACGTGCCGGAGCCGTCCGACGGGGGAATCGGGATCGACGGGGACGTAGGCTGCCCCGCTCTTGAGCACGGCGAGCATCGCAACAACGAGGAACTCGGACCGCGGCGTACACAGCAGCACGAAGTCACCGACGCCGACCCCGAGCGCTCGCAGTCGAGCCGCCAGACGAGACGACCAGGTGTCGAGCTCCCCGTAGGTCAGTCGAGTGCGGCCTGCGATGACCGCCGTCGCATCCGGGTGGGTGGCGGCGGTCAGCGAGAAGCGAACGTGCAGGCACGTCGCCGCGTCGACCGTGTCGACCGACGCGCCCCGCTCCTCGGCCGTGCTGGGTTCCTCTGCCGATCCCGACTGCACGACGGGCAGGAAGGACAGCGCGAGCGCCTCGGGGAGCGCCACCGGTACGGCGTCGACGATGCGGTGGACTGCCGTCTCGAGGTAGTCGACGATGGTGGCGGCATCGTGGCGCGCATCCAACTGCGCCTCCAGCGAGAAGGCTTTTCCCAGATCGTCCACTGACATGGCGACGGGGTAGTTGCTGCGCTCGATCACACCACGGAGCGACGTGACGCCGGCGTCCCGCAACGCCGTCTCGACCACCTGGTCCCCCGAGTCGAAGTGCCGGAAGTTGAAGATGGAGTTGAAGAGGGGCTGACCCGCAGCCAGGCCGGAGGCTCGGTGTGGGACGTCGAGGGGAACGGACTCGTGCATCGCGAGCATCCGGAGCGTGCCGTCCATGTGTCGGATCACCCCATCGACAGCGAGTCCGGCGAGGGCCACTCGAACCGGGACGGTGTTGATGAAGTTGCCCAGCAGACGGGCCATCCCCTCGGGACCGTGCAGACGCCCGGACATCACCGTGCCGAATACGACGTCGTCCCGCCCGCTCAGCGATGCCACCACGAGGGCCCAGGCCGCGTGGAACACGGTCGCTGGACTTACCCGGAGGTGTCGGGCGAGGACACGCACCCGCTCACCGAGCTCGTGATCCAGCTCCCGCCGGGAGGTCAACACGGTCCGACCGTCGCCGTGGACGTCCTGCAGGCCGTAGACCAGGGTGGGTTCGGTGATGCCGTCGAGCAGTTCCGCGAACCAGCGCTCCCGGGCTTCGATCGCGGGTCGAGCCGCCTCGGCGTACGCCCGGTACCGCACCGGCGCGGCGAGCGACGCTGGTCCGTACACCATGTACCGGGTGACCTCGGCGAAGAGGAGCGCGAGCGATGTCGCGTCGTCGACCATGTGGTGGAGGTCGAGCACGGCCAGGTGTTGCCCCAAGCCCGGACGCCGCGCGACACGGAGCCGCAGCAACGGCGCCTCGTCGACGGGGATCGGACCGGAGTCGGCCAGGATCTCGTCGACCTCGTCGTCGAGGGAGGTCCCCGGCGAGACGGTCGTGACCCGGACGCGGAGATCGGCGCTGCGGAGGACGACCTGGACCGGATGCTCCAGCCCGTCCCAGAGGACAGCGGATCGGAGTGCGTCGTGTCGTGCAACGGCGCTCCGCAGGGCCGCCACGAAGCTGTCGAGGACGTCTTCGTCCCGGAGCAGGAACGCGCCCGTGAGCACGTAGGCGTCGTGGTCGTCCTTGAGGTGGTGGAAGAGCATGCCCTCCTGCAGGCTCGTCAACGGGAAGACGTCCTGCAGGTTGTTGAGCCCGCCCGCGACCGTCCGTCCGACCACGTCGAGTTCATCAGCGGCGAGGGACAGGAAGCGCTGACGGTCGTTGCCCTCCTGCGACTGGCCACCTGCTGAAGTCGGCGCAGTGGAGACCGATGCGTCGTCCGGTACCCCGTCGCCGGCGGAGATCGCCCGCGCGAGGTCACCGAGGGACGATGCCGCGAAGACCGTGGCCAGCGCGACCCCGAACCCCGCAGCCTGGAGGTCCGCCACGAACCGCGGTACGAGCAGCGAGTGGCCACCGAGGCCGAAGAAGTCGTCGTCGAGGGCAGCGCTCCCCTGCGGCACAGCGAGCACGGAGCAGCAGATCCGCAGGACTGCCGAAGCTGTCGCGTCGTCGACACCCGTCGACGGTGCCGGATCGAGCACTGGCGTGGACACGCCCCCGGGCATAGGTGTCGAGTCAGGAGCCCCGGCCGATCGGACGAGGGCGGCGCGGTCCAGCTTGCCGTTCACCGTTAGCGGCCACGACGTCACCTGGACCACCGAGCGGGGCACCATCACATCGGGCAACTTCGCGCTCAGCGCTGCTCGTGCCCGGGTCTGGAGATCAGGCTCGAGGTCGTGGCCCGTTCGCGACCGGACGAAGGCCACGACGCGGTGGTCGTCCTCGACGGCGTCGTCGACCAGCACCACGGCTGTCTCGATGCCCGGCAGGGACTCGAGGTGCGTCCGGATCTCTCCGAGTTCGATGCGCTGGCCCCGGATCTTCACCTGGTCGTCCGTCCGCCCGAGGTACTCCAAGACGCCGTCCTGACGACGCCGGACGGAATCGCCCGTCAGGTAGACGCGTGTGCCCGGCAGCGCGACGCGGTCCGTCACGAAGGAGGCGGCGGTGAGGTCGTCCGCGCCCGCGTATCCGCGTGCCAGACAGACGCCTTCGATCGCCAGTGCGCCGACGTCGTCGATGCCGGTCAGGGCACCGTCACCGTCGAGCACGTGGAGCCTGGTGTTCTGGACGGGACGCCCCAACGGGACCGAGCCGCCCGGCTGCGCTCCGGCCTCGGCGGCCAGCCAGCTGCTGACGTCTATCGCCGCCTCCGTCGGCCCGTATAGGTTGTACAGCGGTGCCCCGTGGACCTGGTCGTGGCGTCGCGCGACGTGCTGTGGCAGGGCCTCCCCGCTGCTGAACACGAGCCGCACGCTCGTGCAGGCGGCCCACCCGGGACGTGCGAGCACCGCGTCCAGCATCGACGGGACGAAGTGCAGGCAGGTCACTCGGTGTCGACGGACCAGGTCGACCACGGCTGATGGGTCTCGGTGCGCTGCAGGGTCGAACACGACGAGCCGCGCTCCGACGAGGACGGGCCAGAGGAACTCCCAGACCGACACGTCGAAGCCGAAGGGCGTCTTCTGCGCGACGACGTCGTCGGGCCGGAGACCGTACTCGTGCTGCATCCACTCGATCCGGTTGACCACCGAGCGGTGCTCGACGAGCACGCCCTTCGGCCGTCCAGTGGACCCGGACGTGAAGATCACGTACGCGAGCGAACTCGGCAGTGCGGGGGTGCCGCTCTCACGCTCAGGGCACGGTACGCCGTCGGTGCCGGTGAGGTGTCCGTCATCAGCGACGAGCAGGGTCGGTCGACTCGCCTCGTCGAGCCGCCCTGCGAACGCGGACGAAGTGACGAGCACAGCAGCATCCGCCTGGCGTACCATGTCGACCAGCCGCTCGGACGGCAAGTCGGGGTCCAGGGGTAAGTAGGCTCCTCCGGCGGCCAGGACCGACCAGATCGAGACGACGATCGCGATCGACCGCTCGAGGTGGACCCCGACGACGACGTCCGGACCGACACCTGCTGCCCGCAGCGTCCGGGCGGATCGCTCGACACGGTCGGCGAGTTCGGCGTACGACAGGGTCACCTCGCCGAAGGTGACCGCAGGCCGGTCGGGATGGCGTCGGACACCGTCGGCGAACAGGTCGGCGAGGGTCGCATCAGCAGAGAACGACCGTGCGGTGTCGTTTGCGCGGGTCAGGATGTCGAGTTCGGCCTGCGGGAGGTGCGTCGCACGCCGCACGGGCGCGTCCGGGTCATCGGTCAGGACACCGGCCAGCGTCTCGAACCGCTCCAGGAACCGCTCGGCGGCAGTGGCCGTGAGCCGACGACCGTCGTACCGCGCATGCACGTCGTACCCGTCTGCCCGCTCGACCACTTCGAGCCGGAGGGTGAATTCCCCCGCTTGCGCCACGTCGTCGTCGAACGTCACCCGGGCAGCCAGTCCGCCGGCATCTCGCGGGTCGGCTCCACCCATCAGCGTGCGGTTCTGAAAGGCGAAGGCGAACGACAGCGCCGGTTCGCTCGAGCCCCGGGAGACCGTGAGAGAGTCGCGAACGATGACCGGGAGCGGGACCTCCCGGTGGTCGAGAGCGGACGCGACCGATGCCGAGACGCTCCGGAGCGCCGCAGCGAAGTCCTCGCGGTGGTCGACCACCGCAGGCAGGGGCAGCAGGTTCACGAAGTACCCCACCGCCCGCGCGGACCCGTCGTCGGCCCGCACATCGGTGGGGACACCCACCAGGAACGGCGCCTGAGGGTCGGCTACAGCGCCAGAGCGGTGCAGCAGGACCTCGTAGACCGTCAGGAAGACCGTCGCCGGACTTACTCCAGCCGTCCTCGCCGACGCGAGCACGCGGGTCACCACATCGGGTCCAAGGCGCCGCGTCGCGCTGGCCCCGACGGGTGAGGTCCCCGCTTCGACGGGCGTCTCGACGTCCAGCACGGGCCTCGGTCGGGTGTCTCGGAGAACGCCCTTCCAGTACTCGCGAGCGCTGCGACCCCGATCGCTCCCGAGGAACGCGACCTCGTCCGCAACGAACTCTTCGTGTGCCCACCGCTCCGGCCCGAGCGCCGGTGCCTCGGCCCGCAGCAGGGAGTCGTACGCCCGGAACAGGTCTTTGACCAACACGCGCATCGAAGCCCCGTCGACGACGAGGTGATGCGCTGCGACGACGACGAGAGTGTCGCCGGAAGGCAGGCTGCGCACGGCCACACGGGCAAGCGGGCCACGCTCCAGGTCGAACGGCCGCCGTGACTCGTGCTCGACCCACCGCACCGCGTCGTCCGCGAGTGTCTCCGACGCTCGTGGGACATCGGTCTCAGACGCGACGGAGACCTCGGGCTGGACGCTGGCCGGGACGAGGACAGGGTCACCGTCGCGCCCGTCCACGCGCATCTGCAGGAGCGTATGCGTCGCGACCACCACGCCGAGTGCGTCCCGCAGCACCGTCACCTCGAGCCCGCCACGCACCACGAAGCACACCGGCACCACGAAGACCGACGACAGGGGCTCGAGTGACTGCGCGAGCCAGATGCCCTTCTGCCCCTCGGAGAGCGGCAGCCGGGACCGGTCGGAACGCTCGTAGTACGCAAGGACGTCGTCGACGTCAACACGCCCGAGGGCGAGGTCGGCCAGCAGGGTGTCTTCGTCCGTCATCCGTCGTTCCTCAACAATGTCTTGGCCGTCTCCACGTCGATCTCGCCGTCGCGGAGCGCCCGCAGGGTGCGGAGGCGCCCCTCGCGAGGAGCGACGGACGGGTCCGCCGGACCGCACGCCTCCTCCGTCGGTGCCCCGCTGCCGTCCGGCAGGGTCGCGAGCATCTGGGAGAGCGTGCGGTGTCGCGCAATCTCCCGTGCTGAAAGCTCCACGCCGAAGCGTTTCCGGAGACCGCGTTGGAGGCGCGACCACACGATCGAGTCCACGCCCCATGCGCGGGCATCGCCGTCAGCCGACAGCTCGCTGACAGTGGTCCCGAGCGCATCGGCCAGGAGGTCCAGGGCGAAGGCTAGGACCGATGCGCGGTCTGCGGGGACCGCCCCTGGGCCGGTCGGGCGCTCCGACGTGTTCGGCTCGCGCTCGTCCACGGTTCGGTCCGGGGTGGCACTCGCTCCCGTGACGTCCTCGACGTCGATCCAGTGGCGCCGACGGAGCAGCGGCGTCGTTGGCAGATCGATCCGCCGTGCATGCTCGTTCGAGGCGAGGTGCTCCCAGGGGACGACGGCCCCCCGGACCCACGCCTCAGCGAGTGTCCCTGGGTCGTGCTCGTCGAGCAACGTCTCCACGAGCGCTCGACCGGCGGCGCCGGTGAAGACGTGGCTCAAGGGATTGGAGCCCTCGGGACCGGTCGCGAACACCCCTCCGAGCCCCGCCGCGAGGACTGTCTCGACACCGCCCGGACCCGCAGCCACCAGGTCGCGCCAGGCTTGCAGCAGCTCGGCGCGTGACGACGCGACGATGGCGAGACGGTGCGCGGTGTGCTCCCGCGCGGTCTGGAGCGTGAACGCGACGTCGGCGAGCAGTGCGTCCGGGCGTGCCTCGAGCCCACGAATGGCTGATCCCACGGCAAGCCGGAGGTGCTCGGGGGTCAGGCCCGAGAGCACGACCACGCTCGGCACCGAGGAACTCGGCATACGACGGGGCGCGCGGACCGGCGGGGACTCGACCACGAGCGCCACGGAGGTACCGCCTGCCCCCACCGAGTTGACGAGGGCCCGGAGCGGCGTGCCCTGCACCTTCCCCGCGGGGGCCTCCCAGACCTCGTCGGACTCGACGAGTTTGAGCATCGTGCCCTGCCGGTCGATGTGCGGGTTGTCGTCGCCGGCCGTCGTCAACGGGACCAGACGACGGTGGCGCAGCTGCAGCAGCACCTTCGTCAGCTGAGCGATCCCAGACGCCCCTTCCGGGTGCCCGAGCGCTGACTTGACCGTGCCGACCGCGACACGGTGCTGGACCCCCTCGAAGACCTCGCGCAGTGCTCCGAACTCGACGGCGTCGGCCAGGGCGGCGCCGTTAGCCGCGGCCTCGACGTACCCGATGTCCTCCGCTGTCAGCCCTGCCATCACCAGGGCCTGGTCGAGCGTCGAGACCTGCGCCGCGCGGCTCGGGGTCATGAAACCCGAGGCTCGCCCGCCGTGCCGAGTCGCGCTCCCCGTCACCAGGGCGAGGACGTCGTCATCGTCCTGCTCGGCTTCGGAGGCGCGCTTCAGCAGGACAGCGCCGACGGCCTCACCTGGGAGGTACCCGTCACCGTCGCGGAAGCTCCGACTGTCCGGCGAGCTCGCCAGCATCTGCGCCTGGGAGAGCGAGACGAACTTGTCGGAGTCGAGGGTCAGGTTCACGCCGCCCGCGATGGCCAGGTCGCATTCGCCCGCGCGGAGCGCCGCGCAGGCCAGGTGGATCGCGAGGGCCGATGACGAGCACATGCTGTCGACGGCGGTGCTCGGTCCCTCCAACCCGAAGTGGTGAGACACGCGGTTCGCGATCATGTTCAACGACGAGCTCGACACCAGCGCGCGTCGTGCGAGGTCGGTGTCTCCGCGCCCGTACATGCGGTACATCGAACCCACAAAGACCCCGACGCGGCGCGCGTAGCGGTCCTCGAGGACTGCCTGCGTGACCCCGGCGAACTCTAGGAGGCGGAGGCTCGTCTCCAGGAAGAGCCGCTGCTGCGGATCCATCGCTGCTGCCTCGCGAGGCGATGTACCGAAGGTCACGGCGTCGAAGCGGTCCACGTCGATGAGGAACGACCCCCACTTGCCGACAGATGTCCCTCGGCCGTCGCGATCGGCGTCGTGGAGCGCATCGGCGTCCCAGCGGTCAGCCGGTACCTCCGTGATCGCGTCGCCGCCGCTGCTGAGCATCTCCCACAGCCCGTCCACGCCCCCGGGGCCCGGGTAGTCGCCGCTCACAGCGATCACCGCGACCGGTTCCGCCGCCGCTGTCCGACGCGGAGGCGCAACCGGATGCGTGGTGACGCCGCCGGAGTCCTCGGCGTCCGATGCATCGGGCTCCGGCGTCGCGGCGGGTGCAGACTGCGTGGCGGGGTGGAGCGATGTCCCGGCCGCAGGCTCTGCGACCACCCCGGCGCGCCGGATGATGTGGCGTGCAACGGCCCGCGCCGTCGTCGCCTCGAAGAAGAGCGTCGCCGGCAGCGGCCAGAAACGACGTCCGAGGTCGCTCGTCACCTTCGCCGCGACAACCGACTCGAGCCCGTAGCGCTCGAGGGGGACGTCGGCCTCGATCCGGCGAACGTCGAGCTTGAGTGCCGCTCCAATGCGCTCCCGCACGGCCCCCAGGACGACGTCCTCCGAGAGGACCCGGGAGGGCGTCGCGGGGCTCGTCGCCTCGGGCGCGGCGGCGCGGTCGATGGACACCGGTGGTGTCGCGGAGGGCCCCTCGACCCAGGCGCCTGGCGCATCGACGAGTCGGTCGCGCAGGACGTCGAGGTCACCGACCAGGACGACAACGTGTGACACCGTCGGCAGGTGGACGAGGTCCCGGAGCACGTCGAAGCCCTCGTCCGTCGTCAGCCTGCGCTGACCCGACCTCGTCAACCAGGCGTCCACGCTGTCGGGTACCGCCATGCCTCCGTCCGCCCAGAGCGGCCAGTCGACGGCCAAGGTCCGCCCCTGCCGCTCGCCACGGTGGACGAGCGCCGCCCGCTGCGACGCGAAGTCCGAGACGAACCGGTTCGCAGCTGCGTAGGAGGTCTGGCCCGCGTTGCCGAAGCTGCCCGAGGAGGACGAGAAGGCGAGGAACAGCCGCAGGGGATCTGCCCGGGTTGCCTCGTCGAACGCCACCACCGCGGTGACCTTCGGGGCGAACACCTCGGCGAGATCAGCGGGGTCGGATCGCACGAGGAGGGCGTCACGCAGCACCCCTGCTGCGAGGACGACGCCCGTGATGGGCCCGTGGGCAGCGCGGACGGCATCGCAGACGTGCTCGACCTCGTGGGCCCGGCCGACGTCTGCGCGTCGGTACTCGACGACGAGTCCGGGCCTGCGCACCGTCGCGATCGCGTCCTGGACGGCGGAGGACGGTCCGGACCGGCCGACGAGGACGACGACGGCTCGCTCGACGTCGGCGGCGATCCGGCGCAGGACCTCCAGCCCAAGCGCCCCTGCGCCCCCTGCAACCACGTACAGTCCGTCGTCGTGCCATGCGGACGCGTCGGAGGTCGGGATATCGATCGCTCTTCGTCGACGGACGTAACGGCGACCGCCGCCGCGGTGGACGATCTCTGCCGCGGTTGACCCCGCGTCGGCCAGCAGGCGCTCGGCGAGCTCGCCACCCGTGGCTCCGTCCGTCGAGGTGACGCACTGGACGCGCAGGTCGTCACGCTCCTGTTGTGCCGACAGGAGCATCGCCGCGAGGGCGGATCCGGGCACGAAGTCGGCTTCGACCGACGCCACCGTGAGCACCTGGACGAGGTCCGGCGCTGTGGCGGACGAGGAGTGCTGGAGTGACTGCAGCAGGAGCACGAGGGCGTCCGCCGCGCGGCGGAACTCGACGTCCACAGGGCCGCCGCGTGGACGGACCCGTTCGATCCGCACACCACGCGGCGACGCGGCGACCAGCTCGGCGAAGCCATCGTCGTCGAGCTGGCCGACGACCAGGACGATGCGCTCGGCGGCAGCCAGTGCACGATCGGGATCAGCGGTGACCGCCTCGGGCACGAGGACCGGGGCGAGCACCAGTGGGGCAACCGGCGGGCGTGCGCCGAGGGTGTGGGAGCCGATGCCCGTCCCGTGGGCGGCATCCATGCCGCGGTCCGTCGCCAGCGCCGGACCGGTGTCCGTGCCGTCGTCGGTGTACCAGTACCGCTCACGTGCGAAGGGATACCCGGGCAGGCTCACGCGCGCTCGAAGGGAGGAGGACGGCAGCTCGTGCCAGGCCACGGTCGCACCCGATGCCCATGCTCGGGCGAGACGCAGCAGGGCGCTCGGCGAACCGTCGAGCTGGACGGCGGCGACGGCAGCGACGCCGTTCTGGACCGCGTCGCTGGTCTGGACCTCGCCGCACGCCGCGCGACCGGCGACGACGGTCGCCGGTGTGACGCCGTCTCCGAGGTCGGCGAGCACGGCGCGCGCTTCGGTGAGTGAGGACGCGACGAAGGCCCGACGGTGTTCGAGGGCGGCCCGTCCGTCCTGCAAGGTCCACGCGACGTCGGCCAGGGCCGACTCGGGCAGTTCCTGCAACCGTGCCGCAAGCCTGCGCGCGACGTGGACCAGCTCTTGCGGCGTCCGGGCAGAGACGACGAAGAGCTCAGGCTCCGGCCGCTCGGCGGTCAGCGCTCGCTCGGGAGCGTCAGCTTCCGAGACCACCATGTGCGTGTTCGAGCCACCGGCACCGAAGCTCGACAACCCCGCCACACGCCCGGCCGTCCGGCCCGGCGCTGCATGCCACACGTCCAGACGCCGCTGGATCTCGAGCGGGTTCCCGTCGAGGTCCAGGAAGGGGTTCGGTTCGTCCGAGTGGAGGCTCGGGACCAGCTCGTGGTGCTGGAGCTGAAGCAGGACCTTCGTCAGCCCCGCGACACCGGCGGCGCTCTCAGTGTGGCCAATGTTCGACTTCACGGAGCCGACGGCACAGCGGTCAGGGGCTCCGCCCGCCGCACGGGAGAACGCCCGAGCGAGTCCTGCGATCTCGATGGGGTCCCCCAGCGCGGTGCCCGTGCCGTGCGCCTCGACGTAGTCGATCTCGCGAGCGTCGATGCCCGCATCCTCCCAGGCACGGAGGAGGACGTCGCCCTGCGCCACGGGATCAGGGACCGAGAAGCCGTGAGTCCGACCGCCGTGACCGACGGCCGAGCCCTCGATCACCCCGTAGACATGGTCTCCGTCATGACGAGCCTGGTCGAGTCGTTTCAGCACGACGGCGCCCACCGCCTCGCCCGGTACGTAGCCGTCACCGCCTGCTCCGAAGCTGCGGCAGTGGCCGTCACTCGACGCGAAGCCGCCCTGGTCGAGCAACAAGTACTTGTTCGGGTGCACGGACACGTTGACACCGCCAGCGAGGGCAGCATCGATCTCCCCACGCCGGAGGGCTTCGCAGGCCAGGTGGATCGCCGTCGACGAGGACGAGCACATGGTGTCGACCGCCAGGCTGGGGCCGGAGAGACCAAAGGTGTACGAGACGCGGTTCGCGATCGACGCGGCGCTGCCGGACAGCGCGATCGGCCGCCCTCGCTCCTGGGCCTGCGCGCCGTAGAGCTGGTACTCCTCGTACATCACGCCCACGTACACGCCGGTCTGCTGGTGGACCCGGCTGAGCGAGGTCGCGCTGTACCCGGCGTCCTCGACGGCGTGGTGGGCGCACTGCAGGAACAGACGCTCCTGGGGGTCCAGGAACTCCGCCTCGCGCGGCGAGATGCCGAAGTGGAGCGGGTCAAACTCGTCGACTCCGTCGAGGAAGCCGCCGGACACACCACCCGGTGTGCCCGAGGGCGCGGTCAGCCCGCCGCGCAGGAGGCGCCACCGGTCTCCTGACACGCGGCTGACGCTGTCGCGTCCTGCTCGGAGGTTGTCCCAGAACGCCGCCACGTCATCCGCCGCGGGGTACCGGCCCGCGAGACCGACGACCGCGATCCGCTCCCGATCCGGTCGCCGCCCAGGGGAGGCCGCCGCCGCCGACGACACCGCCGTGGACCGTGCGGCCATCGAGTCCTGCACACGGGTCACACCGGTCGGCGTCGCCGCCTCCGTGGAGACGACCTCCTGCAGGGCCGTCCCAGGCCGGTTCTCGACCAACCACTCATGCAGACCCCGGATGTTCTTCACCTCGAAGAGCAGCGTCTTCGGCAGGGTGCCGTAGGCCCGCTCGAGCACACGTGTCAGGGACATGGCAAGCATCGAGTCCATGCCGTAGCGGTCGAACGTCGCGTCTGTCTCGACGCGAGCAGGGTCGATCCCGGCGGCGTCGGCCACCATCGTCCGGAGTCGGGTGAGCAGTCCGGGTGATGCGTCGCGCCGGGTCAGCGGCTGCGGTCTCCGGCGCGCGGTGAGGCCGAGCAACTCGGTCGTCAGACGTCCACGGTCGTCCCAGATCGACACGTCGACCACTGCGAGGTCGGGGGTGACGGCACCTCCGCCGAGCCTGACCGTGACGGTGGAACGCTCGGACGACGGCGCATGGACGCGCACGTGCCGCAGCGCGAAGGGCAGCGCGGACTCCCCTCCGACACCGGCGCCACCCCGCCACGTCATCATCAGGGTCGACTGGAGTGCTCCGTCCACCAGACCCGGATCGAGGACAGCACCGCCGCCTGCATGCTGTCGGACGAGGTCCGCCACCACGGTCGGTGGACCGCCTGCGGCCTCCGACAGACCCGCCCGGCGTACGGTACGGTGCGTCGTTCCGTAGCCCATGCCGCGTGCGGCGTAGGCGTCGTAGAACGCCGTGTCGTCGACTTGCAACGTGGTGTCGGCCCAGAGCGCCGCCACGTCGATCGTCTCCGACGGGGTCGTCGGGGCCCGGCCGACCGTTGCGGAACAGCGGCTGCTCTCCATGGTCACTCCATCGACGACCGTGCTGATGCTGACCGAGAAGCGGTCCGTCTCGACGAGCTGCACCTCGACCACGACGTCGAGGCCGGTGCTGACCTGCGCAGCCGGGCGGAGCCACGAGAAGTCGTGGAGCTCGACCGCCGACGGCGAAGTCCGTTCGGCGACCCACGCGACGGCTCGGCGCGCGACCTCGAGGTGCGCCGACGCCGGGAGCACGGCGGTACCCCCGATCCTGTGGTCCCGCAGGAACGGCTCGGAGCCGTCGAAGGCGTGCAGGAAGGCGATGCCTCCCGCACCCGCGGTCGTCCGCTGCCCGTCCAACGGGTCGTGCGGAGCGCCCGCTCCACCGGTGTCGGGCTGGGCACCACCACGTCGTGGCCAGTAGGACTCGTCGGCCAGGACCGATGGCGGCAGGCTGGTCCGGCGTGGTCGGTCACCCGCCGGGTGGAGTTCGTACCAGTCGACGTCCTCGCCGGCGCACCAGGCGGCGGCGAGTCCCTCAATGTCGCCGCCGGGCTCGAGGACCCCCCGCCACCGCGACGTAGTCGTCGAAAGGTCGCGGATCGCGCCGATCGGCACGTGTGCGGCCACGCCGCGCTGCCAGCGAGGACCGCCAGGGGAACCGGCTGAGGCTTCACCGTCGGCGAGGCGCCCGAGTGCGCCGAGCAGCTCGGCGCGGTCGGACACCACGATGGCGGCCCGGGATGACCTGTGGTCGCGACCGACCTGGAGCGTGAACGCGACGTCGCCGAGCGCTGGAGCGTCGTCACCGGCCCGCGCGAGGACCTGCTCCAGCCTGGAGGCCGTGGCTCGCAACCGGACGTCGTCGTCCGCGGACAGGACCACCAGGACCGCTCGACCGGCGTCGCTGCTGGGAACGCTGTCGTCGACGTACTCCTCCAGGACGGCATGCGCGTTGACGCCACCGAAGCCGAAGGAGCTGACACCTGCCCGCCGCGGGACGTCACGCCCGTCAGGCCCGCTCAGCCGTGTCCATGGGCGCAACTCCCCCGCCACGGTGAACGGCGTCTCCGCGAGCCGGAGGTGCTCGTTCACCGGCGAGCTGTTGAGCGACGGGACGATGATCCTGGACTGGAGCTGACGGACCACCTTGACGACGCTTGCGACACCCGCCGCCAGTTCAAGGTGCCCGATGTTGCTCTTGACCGATCCCAGCACGCACCATGGCTGCTCTGGCGCATCCGAACCACCGAGAAAGGCCTTGCTGAGCGCTGCGACCTCGATCGGATCGCCCAGCACCGTGCCCGTACCGTGCGTCTCGACGTACCCGATCGACTCGGCATCCACATCCGCATCGTCGAGGGCAGCTCGCACGACGTCCGTCTGAGCGGCGGGGTTGGGCGCCGTCAGTGAGTGGGACCGACCGCCGTGGTTCTCGGCCGTCCCACGGATCACGCAGAGGATGCGATCGTGGTCTTGCTCGGCGTCGGCGAGCGGCCTAAGGACCAGCACGGCGGCACCTTCGCCACGCACGTAGCCGTCGGCTCGCGATGAGAAGACCTTGCAGCGGCCGTCTTCGGCCAGCATCCCCGCGCGACCGTACGCGCTGTGCAGGCTGTCGTCCACCATCGTGTTGACGCCGCCGACCAGTGCGAACCGCGACCGTCCCGAACGGAGGGCCGTCACGGCACGGTGCAGCGCGACAAGCGAACTCGAACAGGCGGTCTCGACGGGCTCGCTCGGGCCGTGGAGGTCGAGCAGGTAACTCACTCGGTTGGGACCGATGGAGCCGGACAACCCGGTGGCCGGATGGCCGCCGTCGCTGGTGGAAAAGTCGAGCAGCGCGGCGTAACCGCTGGGAGCCGTACCCGCGAACACGGCCGTGTCGCTGCCCGCGAGGGTGGACGGTGCGTGACCGGCATCCTCCAGGGCCTGCCACGCGTGGGTCAGCAGGAGCCGCTGCTGCGGATCCATGCTGCGTGCTTCCCGGGGCGAGATGCCGAAGAACAGGGGGTCGAAGCGATCGATGCCGTCGATAAACCCGCCCCACCGCTGATGGTCAGGAACGGTGTCGGTGCCGATCGATCCCGCGCGCCAGTCCCATCGCTCAGCGGGTACCTCGGTCACCGAGTCCTGGCCGGCGACCAGGCCCCTCCAGAAACCGTCGATGTCGTCCGCGCCGGGGAAGACTCCGCTCATGCCGATGACAGCGATGTCCTCGGGGCGGGTTGCCGGACGGGACGACCTGGACGACCCCACTGCCGGCTGCGGCGCGTCTTGTTCGCCGAGCCCGGTGTGCGGAGGCGCCGGCGGACCTGGGGCGGGGACCACCGAGGCCGGCGGGGTCGGGTTCGGGGTGCTGCCTGTCGGGAGCGAACCGCTCGCGGCGAGATGCGCCGAGAGGCTGCGGATCGTGCGGAACTCGAAGAACACCGTCGGCAACAGCGACGTGCCGTGGATGCCGTTCAGGGTGTCCGCCAGCTCCGTGAGGCTGATGGAGTCGAAGCCGAAGGCACCGAGTTCGTCGTCCGTGGTGAGGTCGTCCGGCGAGACGGCGAGCTGGGCTGAGACGGCCGCGGTGACCGCGGCTGCCCAGACCTCGGTCGCATCGGGGCCGGGCGTCGTGGAAGCAGTCGACTGCGCTGCGGTCGCGGTCTGCGCGGACCAGCGCTCCAGGAGGGCGGTGGGATCCCCAGCCACGACGACGGTTCCCGGGCGCCCCGAGCGCACCGCCGAGTCGAGTGCACGCAGGACGTCATCGACACCGAGCGGACGGAGCCCGAGCGCTGCAAGCGCCGCACCGGCGCCGTCCGACGCGGTCATGCCGCCGCCGTCCACGAGCGACAGCGCGAGGGCGCAGGAGACGCCTGCGCTGCCGCCAACCGCCGTGCGCTCGGCTCTGCCCCTCATGTAGGCGTCGACGAAGGCGTTGGCCGAGGCATAGTCGGCTTGGCCGACGCTGCCCCACGTCCCCGCGGTCGACGTAATGCCCACAAAGAAGTCGAGGGGCTGGTCCCGTGTCGCCGCATCGAGTGCGGTCGTGCCTGCGACCTTGCTCTCCAGGACGGTCCGGATGTCTGCGGGACCCTTGGTCGTCAGGAAGCCGTCTCGGAGCTCCCCCGCGCAGTTGATGACACCTGTAATCGGCCCGTGCGCGGCAACGAGGCGTTCGACGAGCCGAGCGACGCTGAGCGGATCCGCGAGGTCGGCGGTCTCGAAGACGATCCGACTGCCGACGGCGGTGGGCGTGCTGTCGGGCGCGGCCGTCCGGCTCACCGCGACGACGACACCGTCCGGCATCGCCGCAGCGAGGTGCTCGGCCACAGCCCTCCCGATCCCTCCCGTGCCTCCTGCGACGAGGACGACGCCGTTGCGCCGCCACGGGAGCGCCCGACCGGCGGCCTCGCTGTCTGCGACCGCAGCCAGGCGGAGCTCCTCTATCCGTGGGCCGTCGATGCGGACCCTCGCCGTTCCTCCGATCTGACAGCCCACGACGTCGGCGATCTCGCGCGCCGACGGCGTCCCGGTGAACTCCGTCGTGCGGCAGCGGAGCGTGGGGTGTTCGAGCGACGCGGAGCGGAGGAGGGCGTCGAGTCCGGCGAAGGCGCGAACGGGTGCTTCCGATGCTCCGACGACCACGAGCTGGGCCGTGACGTCGGCAGCGTCACCTCGTGCCACCAGCGCGGCGAGGTCGTCGTGCATCTCGACAACGGCGTCGGCGTAGCCTTCTCCGAGCGCGCCGACGGAACGGAGCGTGCGGACGCGTGAGCCCGGTGGCAGGAGTGCGGCGACGTCGTCCGCCTGCTGCAGCGTCGTGCCGGCCAGCCACAGGAAGGTCCTCCTGGGACGCTGCACCCGGTCACCGACGACGGGCTCCCACTGCGGCTGCAGCGACACGACGTCGGTGGCGGCACCTCCGACGGGCTCCGAGCGTCGACCAGTTGGGTCGACGAGCCAGTACTCTTCGCGAGCGAACGGGTAGCTCGGCAAGGCCACCCGCTGCGGCTCGGATCCCGCGAACAGGGTATCTGCATCGACCTCCTGACCGACGGCCCATGCACGCGCGGCCCCGACCGGCACCGTCGTCATCACGACAGGGCCCGGCGTGGGCACCCGTGGGGCGACACCGGTGATGACGGCCGGGTGGCTCCCCGTCCTCGTCCAGGCGTCGAGCACGGAGGCCGCGACGCCGGCATCGGCCGCGGTGAATGCGAGCCGATGGGCGAAGTGCGCGCGGCCCACGAGGAGCGTGAACGCCACGTCGCGCACGCGCTGCTCCGACGTGCGCAGATGGTCGCGGAGCTGCTCGGCTCGACGCCGCAGCTGTTCCGGGGTACGGGCCGACAGCACGATCGCGACGTCGCCGGCATCGTCGTCCGGCCGCTCCGTCGCGACCGGCGACTCCTCGAGCACGAGGTGCGCGTTCGTCCCGCTGTAGCCGAACGCGTTCACCGCCGCGGTGCGGGTGCCCTCGACGACCCATGGGCGCGCGACGGTGTTCACGAAGAACGGCGTTCCCGAGAGGTCGATGTGCGGGTTCAGTTCGGAGAACTCGACGGTCGGCGGCAAAACGGCGTGTTCGAGGGCCGACACGGCCTTGATCAGCCCGGCGACACCCGCGGCACTGGCCGTGTGGCCGATGTTGCTCTTCACGGACCCAAGGGCGCACCTTGCGTCGTCCGTGGGTGGGATGGCGAACCCTGCCACGAGCCCCTCGATCTCGACCGGGTCCCCGAGTGCCGTGCCGGTTCCGTGCGCCTCGACCAAGCCGATCGTCGCCGGGTCGATGCCGAAGCGCAAGTGCGTCCGCGACACGAGGTCCGCCTGCGCTTCCGACCGCGGCGCCGTGATGCCGTTGGACCGGCCGTCCTGGCCCGTGCCCCAAGCGGTGATGACCGCACGGACGCGGTCGCCGTCGCGGATCGCGTCGTCGAGGCGCTTGAGCAGCACCACGCCGACTCCTTCCCCTGGGACGAACCCGTCGGCGCGAGCGTCGAATGCGGAACAGTGCCCTCGTGGCGACAACGCCCGGAGCTGGCTCATGGCGACGTGCACGCCGGGTCCCGGGAGCACCATGACGCCGCCGGCGATCGCGGTCTCGCTCGCCCCCGTCAGGAGGCTGTCGCAGGCGGTGGCGATCGCGACGAGCGACGACGAGCACGACGTGTCGATCGCCTGGCACGGACCGCGGAGATCGAAGGTGTAGGAGACGCGCCCGGCGAGGACGGCGTTGCTCATGCCGAGGTTCTGATGTGCACTGAGCCGGTCCGGATAGACCGGGCCGCCGTAGCCGTTCGCGGTGCATCCGACGAAGACGCCTGTCTGGGTCCCGGCGAGGTCCCGGGGGGAGCGCCCCGCGTCCTCGAGGCACCGCCAGGTCTCGCGGAGGAGGAGGCGCTGCTGCGGATCCATCTGTTCTGCTTCTGCCGGGGAAATCCCGAAGAAGAGCGGGTCGAACTCAGCCGCGCTGCTGAGCACGCCCATCCACTTGCTCGACGAGCGACCGCGGACCCCGGGCTGCGGGTCGTAGAGGTCGTCCACGCTCCATCGGGAGAGCGGCACCTCGCTGACGGAGTCGCGGCCGTCGACAATGTTGCGCCAGTACTGGTCGACATCGTCGGCGCCGGCGAAGGCCCCAGCCATCCCGACGATCGCGATGCGGACCGACTGCCCCGCGGCGGCGGCCGATGTTGTCCGTGCGAGCAGGGGCTCGTGAGCCTGTGCAGTCTGCGGCTGCGTCTCCGCTGCCGGGGGGGCGGCTTCCTGGGCGGGTGCTTCCTCGACGGTCGGCGCATCAATGGTCGGTGGACCGACGGTCGTCGACTCGGCGACGGCCCCGTTGCCTCCGTCGCCGACGGCAGCGGCCAGGTCGGCGAGCGTCGAGTGCGAGTAGACCGACGTCGCGGTTAGGGAGAGACCGAACGAGCGGTTGATCGCTCGGGTCCAGGTCACACCCGTCACGGAGTCGACGCCGAGTTCGACGAACGGCACATCCACGTCGAGGTCATCAGAGTCGACCTCGAGTTCCCGAGCGAGACTGTCGCGCAGCCGGATGAGGAACGGGTCCAGAGGACGGGGCGACGAGTCCGGCGCTGACGAGTCCTCGGGCAGCGAGTCCGATCCCGAGACGACCTCCTCGGACGGCAGTGCCGAGAGGATGCTCGCGGTGAGACCAGCAACGGTGGGATGGCTGTATACGTCCCCGACGGTGAACGACGTGCCGAGGTCCGCGTTCAGACGCCGGATCCAGATCACGCCGGCGATGGAGTCCAGTCCGAGTTCGACGAAGGGAGCGTCGACGTCGAGTTCTTCGGGCGACAACTCGAGCTCGCGCGCGAGCGTGTCACGGACGTGGCGGAGCATCCGCGCCACACGATCGGCGTCGGTACTGTTCGTGATTGTGATCCTCCCGGAAGATCGTGACGTGACGAGGATGCCTCCGAGCGACGGTGACCTGTCCTGCTTCGGAGACATGTTTAGCATTCCTCACTCTCAGATGACAAAGCGCCCACCGACCGCCGCACGTGTCGTCGAAGGATCTCGGCGAAGCGGGTGGGCGACTCGAGCATCGGGAAGTGACCGACGTCGTCCATCAGGTCGACGACGACCCCGCGGCGTCGGGCGGCGTGGCTGTCGGTCGGCGCAAACGCCGACGAGTTGATGATCGACACTGGTGTGCCGAGGACGACGGGGAACGGTCCGGCCGTCGCGAGCAACTCCCGGAAGGCGGGGACGATCACGCCCTCCCCCACTCGCGCTCGCTCGTGGTCGATCTGCTCCACGAGGGCCGGCGCCGCGGGTGCCTTCACCAACTCCACGGCGCGGGCCGGCTCCCGGGCGAGGGACCCCGCCAGACGCTCGACCTGTCGCTGGGACAGCGCTGACCCGTCCATGTCATGGAACGCCTCGACACCGATGACAGCGACCACACGAGCATGGTCTCGCTCCGCCACCCGCTGCGAGACAGGCCCGCCCAGCGAGTGCCCGACGAGCACGACCCGCTCGGCGCCGATCCTGTCGAGGACGGCGATGACGTCATCGGCGAACGCATCGACGCTCCATCGCTTGCGCGACGCCGACCCGGCTGCGGGTCCGTGGCCCGCGAGGTCGAGGGTCACGACGGTGTGTTCGTCGCGGAGCGCCGCGATGGTCTCGCCCCAGAAGGTCGACCGACAGCCGAGACCGTGGACCAGCACGACGGTCGTCGGTGCGGAACCGACGACGTCGAACGGGATGACCTCGCCGTCAGCGCTCGCGACGGCTCGTGGACCGGGGTCTGACAGGGGCTTCCGGGCGATGACTCCCACGTGCTCCATCCCCGGTCCTGGTGCGCCTTCGGCCCGCGGTCCGGGTCCGACGGCACCGAACCAGCCGGCCTGTTCGATCTCGAGGCCGACCGATCGACACTCCCGGACCGCGACCTCGGGGTCCCAGGGGTTGATGACGCTGGGGCCTCCCTCCACCAGGGCTGCGTCGAACGCGGTGTGGACGTCGGGCACGTACCCGGGCCAGGGGTGACCAGCCGCACGACGGTGTTCGTACTCGTGTGCCGCCGAGGCCCAGTAACCGAAGTACGGCGAATCGGTGCTCAGGAAGAGCCGACCACCCGGCTCCAACCAGGTCACCATCTTTTGGAGGGCCGTGCGCAGGTCGTCAGGGCTCAGGAAGTGCAGTACCCGACTCGCGTGCACAGCGGAGAACCGTCCCGGGGCGAAGTCGACGTCCGGGAGCATGCCACGTACCAGACTGAGCCGGTCCGCGGCCTCGTCGGTAACGCGCTCCCACAGGATGTCGAGGTGCCGTTGCTCCATGTCGAGAGCGACGACGCGGGCACCCGCTTCCAGCGCAGCGACGGTGGCGACGCCGTACGCACACCCGAGGTCGAGGACCTCGCCGCGAACCGATCCGGCGTACTCCGCGAACTCCTCGGAGTAGGGGATGAGGTCCTCCACCATGACACCGGTGCGGTTGAGCGTCACCACAAGACCATCGTCTCCGAACCCACTCGCGGCCTTGAGGTCGGTGAGGACGTCGTGCTCGACGGTGGCCCGCGGTCGGCCGACCGAGCGCAGGTGGACCGGGCCGCCGTCAAGATCGACGCTGGCCGGACGCTGCGGCACCTCGGCGCCGCCGACGGGGCGCAACCGTATCGGGGAGCTCGCCGACTCCGGCATCACTCCGGATACTGGCGTCGGTTGTGCGACGGGGTCGCCGTCGGCTCGTGGCTGCATGCCCACCCAGTATCGCGTCGCCTCGAACCGGTACGTGGGCAGTCGCACCCGACGGCGTTCCGCAGATGGCAGACGGGGCCCTGCCGTCAGACCCTCGCGACCGGCGACCCAAGCGGCAGCCGCGCGCTCGAGGGCGCTCCGACGCTCGTCCAGCGACACGCGGGGATCATCCAGGAGCGCCTGGATGTCGTTCAGGTCCTTCGTCGCTCCGGGGTCGACGGTGCGACTGCGCTCCAGCGTCCCCTCCCAGATGGTCGCATCGTGTGCTCCGATCCCGCGGTCGGCCCAGGCGCGGGCCGCCTCGGTGATGGAGGTGGCGACGACAGACGTGCGGTGGCGATGGTGGTGACGCCCACGGCCCAGCGTCTGAGCGACGTCGGAGCTCGCGACTCCACGCAGTTCGTCGGTCTCGGCCGCCGCGACGAAGGCAGCGACCGCGCGGTCCAGCGCCGCGGGCGTCTTCGCCGACAGCACGTAGAGCTCTGCGCCGCCGTCCATCGTCGGTGTCCGGGTGTCCGGGACCGGGTGCTCGCGGACGACCGCGTGCGCGTTCGATCCGCTGATGCCGAACGCACTGACGGCTCCGACCCGCAACCCTCCGTCCGGCACGGTCCAGGCCTCGGTGGTCCGCGGCAACCGGAGCGCAGCAGCGTCCCAGTCGAACGCGCGGGTCGGCTCGTCCACGTGGACGGCCTTCGGGATGATCCCTCGGCGGACGGACTCCGACAGGACGACGAGTCCCGCCAGGCCCGCAGCTGCGAACATGTGGCCCGCGTTCGCCTTGATCGACGTCACCGCACAGGAGGTGCCGTCTGGTCGTGGGACGCCCACGAGTTCTGCCAACGCTGAGAGTTCGACCGGGTCCCCGAGGGGAGTGCCCGTTCCGTGGGCCACGACGTGGCCCAGATCCGCACCACGCAGACCGGCACGGTGACGGACGTCGGTCATGAGTCTGGCCTGGGCAGCGCCTGACGGTGCCGTGATGCCGTTGGTTCTCCCGTCGTGACCGATGCCGCTGGCCACCACGACACTGTGGATCGTGTCGCCTGCTGCGATCGCGGCGTCGACCGGGCGCACGACCACGGCGAGCGCAGCCTCCCCCGGCACCATGCCGTCTGCGTCGGTGTCGAACGGGCGCGACACCCCGGAGACGGACGTCATCCCAGCAGCATCGAGGGCATCGAAGGTGTCCGGAGCCGTGACGAGGTTCACGGCCGCCACCACGGCGACGTCGCATTCGCCGGCACGGAGGCTCGCCCCGGCCAGGTGCAGCGCCGTCAGCCCCGAGGAGCAGGCCGTGTTGACCGTGAGCACGGGCCCGTCGAGGTCGAGGAAGTACGACAAGCGGGCGGCTAGGACCGAGTCGCTGTTGCTCGTCACGCCGCCCGCGCTCCCGTCGAGCAGGGCGTAGTCGCCGTGCTCGGCCCCGACGAAGACGCCGACCGTCAACTCGGCGAGGTCGTCCAGACCGATCCCGGCGTCCTCGAGGGCTCGCCAGGACTCCTGCAGCAGGAGCCGCTGGCGCGGATCAGTCCGGCGTGCCTCCTTGGGAGCAATCTCGAAGAAGGCTGCATCGAACGCGTCGACGTCATCGACAGCGCCCAGCACTCGCGGACGCTCCCCCGACCGCGAGTCCGACGCGGGGAACCGCGACGCGGGGAGCGTCGTCACCAGGTCTTCGCCGTCCACGAGGGCGTCCCAGAACGCATCGACACTCCCGCGCCCGGGGAAGACCCCGCTCGCGCCGATCACGGCGATGCCCGAGCTGACGTCTGCAGCGGTCCCGAGTACCGCTGCCCGGTGTGGCAGCTCCGACTCGAGCGTGCCCGTGCGCGCACGTGAGCACTCAGCTGCCGCGGACGCAGGCACCTCGTGGTCCCCGACGGGACCCTCGGCAACGTGCTCGATCAGTCGTGCGAGTGTCGGGTGGTCGAAGAGCTCCGTGGTCGTGACCGCCCGCCGAAGCGCCGCGGACAGCCGGTTGCTGGCCTGCGTCAACCGGATCGAGTCGAGTCCAAGGTCGACGAAGGGACTGTGGTCGTCCAGGTCATCGATCGACGTGCCGAGCACGTCCGCCACCACGCTGCGGACGACTGCTGCCGGGTCGTCGACGGCGGGCTCCGACCGCGCGACCGGGACGTCGTCGACGAGGGCGAGGAAACGGGCCGTCTGAGCCGAGTGACCAGCCAGCACGAGCGGGGCGACGCCCTCCTGCACCACGAGCTGCTCCAACAAGTCCAGACCCGTCCGGAGGCTTAGAGGCGCTTCGTCGGCTGCCACTGCCCGGGTTCCGGCGCCGAGGGCGCCGTCCTGCCAGAGGGGCCACTGAATCGCACGCCACCGGAGCCATGAGCCGGCGCGCCGCCGAGTCCGCGCCAACGCAGCCTGGAAACGGTTCGCAGCGGCGTACGTCCCCCCGGTGAGGTCGCCGACTACGGCCGAACTCGACGAGAACGCGCTCAGGAGCGCCGGTGGTCCGTCGAAGCAGCGGGTGAGCGCGGCTTCGAGCGCGAGCGTCCCCGCGACCTTCGGGGCGAGGACGCCCCGCGCCGTCTCGATCGTCTGCTCGGCCGCGGGCATGGGATCGCCGGATCCGGCGAGGTGGAACACCCCGTCGAGGCGTGGGAACTCCGCAGCGACGACGCCGAGCGCGGCGACCAGCGCCTCCCTGTTCGTGATGTCGACGGTGATCGTACGACCGTCGCCGCCGAGCGCCCGCAGCCTGTCGATGAACGGACCGCCGTCGCGTCCGGCACGACGGCCGAGCAGGAGGAGCGTCGCGCCGTGCCGTCGAGCCAGGTGCTCGGCAAGGCCTCGTCCGAGTCCGCCGAGACCACCGGTGATCAGGTAGACGCCGCCCTGGACGAACGCCGGTCGGGTCGGCTCAGCAGCGTGCTGGTCGGTTCCGCCCTGGCGTTCCCGGCGACACAACGCCATGCGGGTCTCCGAGCGCCACAGGACCGCCTCATGTTCCGAGCCGAGTTCGTCCAGCAGCATGCGGGCCCACCCGTCCGCATCGAGTTGGTCCTCGCTCGCGACGATCTGCACCCTCGTGCCCGGGAGCACCGTCCTGCTCGAACGCGCGAACGCCACCGCCGCATCCGCGACCGCCGCGGACACCTCGTCGCCGGCAGACGCAGCGACCACCAACGACGGAGTGACGACCCCGGATCGCGCCAGCGCACGTTCCACCGCCGCGATGGACGCCAGTGCCGCCGCGGGATCCGATGCAGCGTCGTGCACGAGACCACAGTGGATCACCGCCGAGACCCGTTCGCGCCGCAGGCGGATCGACGAGAACGCTCCGACCCACGACGGGGTGTCGGGCTGGGACACTGCGACCACGCGGGCAGCGCGCCCGGACGAACGAACCGCGTCGGCGATCCGGCTGTCGTCCCCCACGACGACGACGACGTCGAGCGACCGGTCGCGGCCCATTAGCGCGCCGGAAGCCGCAACTGGTTCCCAGTCCTCGTCGAAGACCCGGACGTGCGGGGGCGCATCGCGGACGCCCTGGAGACCGAGGTCGTCATCGCTCCTGCGGTTTTCGGGGCCCGCCCGGTTAAAGCCAGACCCATCAGAGCCAAGTTCGTCGTGGCCGGGCTCGTCGTACCGCCGGCGAGCGAACGGGTACCCCGGCAGATGGATCCGGCGGCCGCCCACCGCAGACCCCGCTGCAGCCCAGTCCACATCGGCACCGTCTGCCCACGCGCGGGCGAGCTGCTCGACGCCGTCATCGGCACCGGATCTGGCGCCGACCGAGACGAGACCCCCGGTCGAGGCGGCCCGGACGTCCGCTGCGAGTCCACGGAGTACCTCGACGAGCTCGTCGAGGGACGACGCGACGACGGCGGCGCGCACACGGAACGGGGACCGGGCGTTCTGGAACGTGAACGCGACGTCGGCCAGCCGCATCTCCGAGTCGACGGCCCGTCCCGCCAAGCGGTCGGCGAGCGACGTAGCGTACTGCGCCAGCGAGCCTCCCTCCCGGACCGAGATCGGCACGATCTCGCGCCGCTCTGCCGTCGCGGGCCGGACAGCTCGGGGAGGTGCCTCCTCCAGCACCGCGTGCACGTTCGTCCCTCCGATGCCGAAGGAGTCCACTCCGGCCCGCAGGGGACCTCCGTCCGGAATGAGGGGTGTCACAGCGGTCAGCAGGCGGAAGGGTGACGTCGCGAAGTCGATCAGGGGGTTCGGTGTCGAGACGTTGATCGTCGGCGGCACGACGCGATGGTGCAGGACGAACGCCGTCTTGACCAGGCCGATGAGTCCCGCGGCAGCATCGAGGTGGCCGATGTTCGACTTTACCGACCCGATGCCACAGAACCCGCGATCGTCGGTCCAGCCGCGGTACGCCTCGCTGAGCGACATGACCTCGATGGGGTCGCCCAGCGTGGTCCCCGTGCCGTGCGCCTCGACGTACGAGACCGACCGAGCGTCCACACGTGCGCTGCGGAGGGCTGCTGCGATGACCTCGGCTTGCCCTGCCGCGCTGGGTGCGTGGTAGCCGGCCTTGCGGTCGCCGTCATTGTTCATCTCCACCGAACGGATCAGCGCGTAGACGTCGTCACCGTCACGGATGGCGGCGACGGCGTCCTTGAGCACGACCGCGACGACGCCCTCGCCGCCGAGCATGCCGGTGGCATCGGCGGAGAACGCCCGGCAGCTGCCGTCGGACGACAGCGTCATCCCCTGCTCGTAGTGGTGGCCCACGGCATCGGGTCCGAACATGCCGCTCCCCCCCACGATGGCGTGTGTGGTGGCACCGGACCGGATGCCCTGGACTGCGAGCGCCAGCCCCGCCAAGGATGACGAACAGTTGCTCTGCACATGCAGACTCGGGCCTCGCAGCCCCATTCGGTGCGACAGCATCGTGGGTGTGGTCCCTGGCTGGGCCTGCAAGAACGCCACGAGGGCGTCCGAGTCCCGACGTCGGTGTTCCCGACCGACGTGGTGCGACGTCGTCGAGGTCGACACGTAGACCGCAGCATCGACGATATCAGCAGGGAGGCGGGCACTGTCCTCGACCGCGAGCCACGCCTGCTCCAGCAGCAGACGCGCCTGCGGGTCCATCAGTCGCGCGTCGCGGTCGGACACGGCAAAGAACGGCGCGTCGAACGACGTCGGGTCAGCCAGGCCAGCCCGTGCGGGGACGAACGAGGCCTCGCGGAGCTCGTCCGGGTCGACACCGCGCTCGATCAGCTCGGCTTCGGAGAGCCGCTGGACGCTCTCGACGCCGTCCAGCAGGTTCTGCCAGAACGCCGGGGCGTCCGCCGCACCCGGCACGCGGCACGCGACGCCGATGACGGCGACACACCCGGTTCCAGGCGGCCCTTCGTCGGGATCGGGCACGGCGGGGAGTGCTGGCGCCGGATCCGCGGCCGCTCCGACAGAATGCTCCCTCGCGGTCGCGGAGGAGCGCTGCGCGCTCGATGACCCGACCGCCGTTCCCGTCACGCGGCGCGCCGCGAGCTCAGCGGCACCCGAGGCGTCGACCGTCGCGTAGACGTCGGCTGCGGTGAAGGGGACGCCGAGCACAGTCCGCAGCTGCTGCGCGAGGACTGCGGCGAGCACCGAGGTGCCTCCGGACTCCGCGAACCGGTCGTGTTCGTCGAGGTCGGCCACGCCCAGCACTTCTCGCCAGAGGTGAAGGACGGTTGCCGGGTCGACGGTGGCGGCTGGCGCCTCCGTCGCCACGGCCTCGGCAGGTTCCGTCGAGCTGGCAGGCGCTCGCAATGCTATCGGACGAGCGGCGAGCGCGCGCCGGTCGACCTTGCCGTTCGCTGTGGTGGGGAATCCGGCGACGACGATAGTGAAGTCGGGCACCATGTAGTCGGGCAGTCGAGTCGAGGTCCATCGGGCGACGTCGCGCGGTTCGACGTCGTGCCCATCGACAGCGACAACGTAGGCGACGATCTGCTGGCTCCCGGACTGCTGACGCGCCACGACGACGGCCGAGGCGATGGTCGGCACCGTCTCCAGGACGTGCTCGATCTCAGCGAGCTCCACCCGGTGTCCCCGCACCTTGACCTGGCTGTCGACCCTGCCCAGGTACTCGATCGACCCGTCTTCGTGCCGTCGGGCGAGGTCCCCAGTCCGGTGTACGGTCTCGCCAGCTGCGAACGGCATTCGGACGAACCGGTCCGCCGTCAGGCTCGGCTGGTCCCGGTAGCCGAGAGCCAGGCCCGCGCCGCCGATCCAGAGCTCGGCGATCTCCCCGTCCCGAGCCCGCCGGCCGTCGGCGTGCGCCACGTGGAGCTGCGTGTTGGCGATCGGGCGACCGATGCGGACGGGGCGACCCGGATCGAGACGTTCCGCGCTCGACCACACCGTCGTCTCCGTCGGCCCGAAGAGGTTCCACACCTCGGTCGAGATCGCGGTCAGCGACGCGGCGAGCGACGGCGGGAGCGCCTCGCCGCCGACGAGGAGCCGAGCCCGCTCGGGATTGGCCCAGCCTGACGTCAGGAGCATGGCCCACGTCGACGGAGTCGCCTGCACGACGGTCGGCTGGACACGCTCCAGCTCGGCTGCGAGGAGCACGGGGTCCGTCGTTGCCTGCGCAGCGACGAGGTGGGTGGATGCGCCGACGGCGACGGGCACGAGCAGCTCCAGGACCGAGATGTCGAAGCTCGGTGTGGTCAGGGCCAGCACCCGGTCCGACGGGCCGATCCCCGGCCGGTCCGCCATCGAGCCGACGAAGTTCTGAAGTGCACGATGTGGGATGACGACACCCTTCGGCTCGCCAGTGCTTCCGGAGGTGTAGATGACGTAGGCCGGGTCGTCTAGGCCGACGGCCGGGAAGGCTTCGGGGGACGGGTCGGTTGCCGTGGCGTCACGCAGGTCGACGATGACTGTGTGGTCCGGTACCGCTCGCTGGGCGATCGCGCGGGTGGCCCCGTCGACCACGATCGCATCGCACCCCGAGCGCTTGAGGACGGCCGCCAGGCGCTCGGCCGGAAGTGCAGGGTCGAGCGGCACGTAGGCGGCTCCTGCCCGGAGACTGCCGATCAGCGCAGGGACCAGGTCGAGGGTGCGGTCGAGCAGGACGGCCACGGTGCTGCCCCGACCGATCCCGACGTCACGGAGGCGGGAGGCCACGGTGGACGACCTGCGGTTGAGTTGCCCTCGGTCGAGCGAGCCGTCCGGCGCCGCGACCGCCAGCGCCGAAGGATCGGCCGCCGCGCGCAGTGACACCGCGGCTGACACCGTCATCCCCGGGTCGGTCGCGACCGACCCGATCTCCGGGTCGATGCTGGTCGCCGCCACACCGAGTTCGTGCTCGAGGGTCCCGACGAGGCTCGCGATCAGCAGTCTCGCCGATGGAGCATCCAGGACCCTCGTGTCGAACTTCAGTGTCATGCCGAACGTGCGGCTCGCACCCCGCGGGGGTGTCACTTCGAGGACGACCTCGTACTCGCCTTCCTGACGGACACCGTCCACGTGGACGAACGCGTCGTCACCAGCTGCAGACGACGCGTCCCAGTCCTGGTACATGAACGCGTGGCGGAAGAGGGGGCGCGCGTCCGCGTCGTGTCCGAGGTCAGCCACGATGGTGGCGAGCGGGACGGCGTGTCCGAGCGCCTCCAGCAGGACGTTCTGGACCTCCCTGGCTTGCTCGCGAAGAGCGGGAGCAGGAGTGCTCGGCAGCCGGAGCGGGACCATCGTCACGAAGTGTCCGACGGTCCCGGCGAACCGTCGGGTACGAGAACCGCCGGAGGGGACCCCGATCACGATCTCGTCGGCACCGACCCTGCTGCCGATGTCGCGGGCGAACAGGGACAGGAACAGGGCGCCGGGACGGACTCCCCAGTCGGACGCGGTCGTTGCGATCGCGGCCGAGAGCGCCGGCGACAGCCGGGACGAGATGCTCAGGGATGCGGGCGCGGATGCCGACGCCGATGCCATCGCCTCGACGGCATCGGCTCGCACCGGAGGGAGTCCCGGCACGCGGGGAGCGTCCATCAGCTGTGTCCGCCACCAGGCTCGGTCACCGAGTCCGGCCGGACTCGACGAGTTCGCCGCCTCCTCTGCCACGAAGTCGTCGAAGGGCACTGGACGAGCGAGCGGACTCGGCGTGCTCTGACCGGTGAGCTGACGGTAGGCGGCGAAGACCTCGCCGACCACGAGGACGGCTGACACGGCATCGAAGACGATGTGGTGCCCCTCCACGAGGACCCAGGAGGTGTCGGCTGCGCCGCGGAACACGGTGATCCTGAAGAGCGGACCAGCGGCGAGGTCGAACGGGCGACGACAGGACGCCCGGAGATGGGTCACGGGCACGACACCGGCGGGGAGGTCGGAGACGTGGAACCAGGGCTGCTCACGTTCGGGCGCGACGAACACCAGACGTCCGTTCCGCACCGTGACGACGCGGCTCAGGAGGTCGTGACGACGACGGACGGTCCCTGCTGCCTCCTCGAGGACCACCACGTCGAGACCGTCGACCATGAAGGCGAGGGGCACGGTGTAGGCAGAGCCTCCGGGGGCAGCCTCGTGCAGTGCCCAGAGCCCGCGCTGACCCGTCGATAACTCGCAGCACTGCTGACCACTCGCGTCCGCGGGAACCTCGCCGGGCCGGTCGTCGTCAGCTCTCGCCTCCAGGCGGCCGACGGATGCGCGCGACGTTGCCGTCAGGTGCTCGGCGACCCGCCGAGCCGTCCGGTGCTCGAACAGGGCGCTCGCTGAGAGCGTTGGGTAGGTCCGACGGATCGCCGAGGTCGCCTGCACGATCAGGATGGAGTCGAGACCGAGGGACACCAGGTCGTCATCGGGCCCGACGGAACCCGGCGCCAGTCTCACCGACGCGGTGACAGCGGCGGTGACGGCTTCGACGGCAGCTGCTTCCACGCCTGCGCCGACGGGTTCCTCCTGCGCAGGCCCGTCTGCCGGGAGACGCGCCGCGCGGAGGTCATCGGCGTCATCGATGGCGGCGGCGATGCCACGGACCGTGCGCTGATCGAGCAGCATGCCCGCGTCCACGCGGAACCCCGCACGCTGGAGAGCGGCCCGCAGGCTGACGACCAGGAGGGAGTCGAGGCCGAGTTCGAACAGGTCGCGGTCCGAGGCGACGGCGGACTCGTCGAGCCGGAGCACCTCCGCCACGGTGCGGCGCACAAGGTCATCGGTCGCGGTGCGGACCTGGCTGTCGCCCTGGACGTCAGCCGCGACGATCGTTCCGGTCGTGGACGCCTCCGGAGCGGCGGGAGGACCGGACACCCGACGATGTCCCCCGGACGCCTCTGCGATCACGAGGTCCTGCCCGAGGGCGGGCTCAGCCCCCTCCACCGGTCCGAGCGTCCTGAAGCCCTCGGCGCTGAGGACCTCGCGCCAGCGGTCCGGCGCGACGACCGGGCTGCCCGGCAGCCGGACCTCGGGATCGAGGTGGCCCCACCAACCGGGGAGCAGTCCGACGGTGAGGTTCGCAGACCACGTGCCGCGGGTCATCTCGTTGAGCAGCAGCAGACCGTTCCTGGTGAGGACCGTGCCCACGGCACGCACAGCACGCGTCACGTCGGGCAGAGCGTGCAAGACGTTTGTCGCGATCACGACGTCGTAGGGCGCTCCCGCGGCACCCGACTCGGCGGGCCGCAGGAGGTCCAGGGTCTCGCAGCGGAAGTACTCGTGGCGGCCGAACCGTTCCTCTGCGCGCTGCAGGAACGCGGGCGAGACGTCTGAGAAGACGTACTCGTCGGGTTGCAGACCGGCGGCGTCCAGCGCGTCGAGGACGGCCGCGGTGGTTGCCCCGGTCCCTGCTCCGACTTCGAGGATGCGTCCGGGCCGCGATGTCCTCCCGGCCCGGAGACGGACGGCTGCCACCACGGCAGCCGCGACACGGTCGTTGACGTGTCGTGCGACCAGGTCATCGGCGTAGACCGCGTCGAGTGCACCCATCGAGCCGCCGGGGAACAGCACGGCGTGCGCGGTCGACCTGCCGGCGAGCACGTCGGGCAGGGAACGGAGGACCCGTTCGACGAGCGCCACGTGGCCCGGGCGCTCGAGGAAGCTCCTCAAGTCCTGCCGCTGCTCGTCCCACCGGCGCCAGAGTCCGTCGAGGTCTGCGGCACGAGGCCGCTCGGCGCCGAGGACGCCTGACTGGAGCCAAGCGACCGTCGCAGCACGCCAGGGCGCGAGCACGGGATCACCGTCGTCCTCCGCGTCGAGGACAGCTGCGACGATCCGAGCCGCTGCCGTCACGAACTCGTGGTCGTCCTCCGGCTCGACGACGACCGCACGAGCGGCCAGACGGTCCAGGTCAGACCGGTGCACCGCGGCGAGGATCGAGTCGGATCCGCTCACTGCCGGCACGAACGCATCCGTCGACGTGATCGCGGCGAGCGGGGTGCCGGAGGTGTGCGCGAGCACGACGCGCGGTTCCGACGTCGCGAGGAACTGCTCGAGGGCATCGAGCGCCGCCGTGGGATCGAGCGACACGGCTCCCCTGCGCATCATCGAGGTCCGATGTCCGTCGCCGCTCGCCACGCCGAGCGTGCCCCACCACCCCCAGTGCACGGCTCGGACCACGGGAGGCGCCGAAGGAGCGTCCGCGGACGCATCGCGGTCGTGCGGGTGCTCGCGCAGGGAGTCGACCAACGCCTCTTCGAAGGCGCAGCCGGCGGCGTAGTTCGCCTGTCCCGGCTCTCGGAGCAGGCTCTGGACCGATGAGAACGACAACATCAGCTCGGGCTTCGCGGGTGCGAAGACCTCGAAGGAGGCGAGCGCCACGTCGGCCTTGGCCGCGTACGCCGCGGAGAACGTCGCTTCGTCCATGCCGCCGAGGGCACGATCGGCCAGGACGATGGTCGAGTTTACGACGCCGTCGATGCGGCCGAACCGCTCGAGCACGGCGTCTCGGGCCCGAGCGAGCTCCTCCGTGTCGGTCGCATCGGCCTGCAGGTAGATCGGTGTGGGCGCGCCGTGTGCCGCGGCAAGCCCGGCCAGCCGCAGGAGGTCCTCCTCCGTCTCAGTGGCCGGTCGGCGGCCGATCCAGACGACGGCCGCGCCGGCGCGTGAGATGACCCGCTCGCTCCAGGCGCGGCCGATGCCGCCGGCTCCGCCAAGGACGACGTAGACCCCGCCGGACCGGTAGACGGGAGGCACGGGGTCGGCGAACCGCGTCTGCACCAGCTCCGTCGCGAACCAGCGCCCGCGACGGCGTGCGAGGGTCGCACCGCCGTGTCCCTCCGGAATCCCGTGCGCGGCATAGACCGCGTCGGTGACGGCGCGGCTGTCGCTTCCGGGTTCGAGGTCGATGACCCGGACGGACCACGCGGGCGCTTCCTTCGCGGCGCAGCCGACGAGGCCGTGCACCGCGGCGTCGTCAGGCAGCACCTGGTCGCCCGGATGGACCAGCGCGGCACCGAACGTGACGATGGTGACCGTCAGGCGGTCGGCTCCGAGCCCCGTCATTAACGCCGAGACGAGGTGCAGGGCACGTGTCACCTCGGCGCGGCGGGCAGGACCGACCAGCTCCTCTCGCGACGTTCCAGACGGGGTCGCCACGACCCAGACGACGTCGGATGCCCCGGCGAGTTCAGCCCCTTCGAGGCCGACGCTGGTGCAGTCGTCTGCTCCGAGTCGTCGCAGGTCCTCCGCGAGGAGTCGGTTCGACGGGTCGATGACCAGCGTCCGGCCGCCTCGGCGGACCGGGTCGGCGTGGGTCGCCGGTTCGTGCAGGGCCCTCCACCGGGGCAACCAGACCTCGGGCGGCGACGTGGGGACCTGCTGGTGCGCCAGGGCACGCCGAGCACGCAGTCGCAGACCGCGCAGTGACATCGTCGGACGGCCCTGGGTGTCGAGGACGTCGAGGTCGACGGTTGTCTCGTCGTCCGCGACGACCGGACGGACCCAGGCGACCGAGCCCGGCACGATCCCTCCGGCGAACACCACCTCGTCGACCGAGAAGGGCATCCTGGCCCCGGCATCTCCCCGGTCGGCGCGGGCGCCACCCGCAGCTGCGGCGTGCACCGCTGCATCCAGGACCGACGTCTCGAAGGCTTCGTCGTCCGCATCAACCCACAGGGCGGCGAGGGTCTCACCCGTGGCGTTTCCGGGTGTCAGTCGAGCCTCGAGGACGCGGCGGAACCGCCGACCGTAGTCCACGCCGTTCGCTCGGACGCGCGCGTAGAGCACCTCCGGCGTGACGGTGTCCCCGCCGAATCGCGCTCGGAGCCCGTCGAGGTCGACGGTCTCGGCGTCGGCAGCACGAGGGTCGACCGAGACCGAACCCGCGACGGCTCCCTCCGACTCCGCAGCTCCCTGCACCGCAACCGCGAAGCGGAGTCGCCCTCCCGGGGCGTCGCGCTCCACGACGAGGTCGAGGTCGATCCCCTCCGGCCCGATGACGACGGGTCGCGACCACACGACGTCCTCGAACCGCAGACGGTCGTCGGCTGTGGCCTCGCCGGAGCGACGGAGCTCGGACGAGACGAAGGACAGGGTCGCGACGGCGGGCAGGATGCAACGGCCGTTAACGACGTGGCCATCGACGGCGGAATCGTCGGCCGCGACGTGCCAACGGACGCGGAGTCCCTCGACGCCCGAGATGTTCTCGCGACGCTGCTCCGCGCTGTCTCCAGGACGGGGTGCGACGGCGGCTTGGCTCGTCCGTGCGGGACGAGACGCTGCCAGCCGGCCGCGGGGCGTCGAGGCGAAGTGGTAGGTCGGCAGGCTGACACGCCGCGCTCCCGCGTCGTGGAGCACGCTCCAGTCGACGTCCTGTCCCGCGGTCCACGCCTTCGCCAGCTTGCGCAGACGAGGTCGTCTGAGCCATTCGGCCACGGTTGACGGATCCACTCGGGCGCACTCCGAGTGGTCGTTGCTCCCGGTGCGGCGCCGAGACGCGGTACCGGCGCAGAACGCATCGAGTTCGCTGACGAGCTCAGCGATGTCGCGCACGACGAACGCAACGCGGACGTCGAACCCGACGCGACCCACGGCGAGCGTGAACGCGACGTCGGAGAGCGAGAATGGGCCACGGTCCTGCAGGGTGTGCCTCAGGGCGCCGGCAGCGCCGAGCAGGTCGTCATCGGTCCGAGCCGACAGCACGACGACCGCCTTGTGTGACGGTTCAGGCACCCTGCGCTCCTCGTACGATTCGTAGACCACGTGCGCGTTGCTGCCCCCGAGACCGAAGGCGCTCTGCGCTGCTCGACGCGGACCGTCGTGCGTCGGCCAGTCCTGCGGCACGTCGACCACGAAGAACGGAGACTCATCGAGGGCCAGTCGCGGGTTGGGCGCCTCGAACGCCCCGTTCACGGGCAGACGGTGCTCGTGCAGCGCCATGAGCACGGCGATCGCGCCGACGACGCCTGCAGCCGTGTCGAGGTGACCGAGAGTGGACTTGACGGAGCCCACCCCGCAGATCCTCTCGGTGTCCGATCGGTAGGCACGGCTGAGCGCCGCGAGTTCGATGGGATCGCCGAGGAGGGTGCCCGTCCCGTGCGCCTCGACGTACCCGATCGTGCCCGCGTCGACGCCCGCGCGGTCCAGGACGGATCGGATCAACCGGTTCTGGCCGTCCTCGCTCGGACTGTAGAACCCCGACGGCCTGGCTCCGTCGCTGCCCGTGCCGGACGCACGGACCAGTCCGTAGACGTGGTCACGATCCACCACTGCGTCGGTCGCGCGCCGGAGGAGCAGCGCGCCGGCGCCCTCGCCGGGCGCCATGCCGTCTGCGCGTCCGTCGAACGCGCGCAGACGGCCGTCGCTCGAGAGGTTCAGGCCGGTCTGGTGCACGTACCCGTGCGTCGCCGTGGGCGAAGCCGACGCAGCAGCGACCACGGCGAAGTCGACGTCGCCCCGCTGGAGCGCACCGACGGCGAGGTCGAGTGCAGAGAGCGATGACGAGCAGTTCGAGTGGACGGCGAGACTCGGGCCCTCGAACCCGAGCTGGTAGGAGACCATCGCAGCCACGGTGCCGGGCTGGGCCATGACCCAGCCGAGGTACTCTTCCGGGTCGCGCAGGACCCCGTGCTCCGTCGCCGCGGCTGGCGACGCCCCCGCGGACGACGGGACCGACACGTAGACGCCCGTCGCGGGCATGGTCCTGTGGTCGTGGCCTGCGTCCTCCACCACGCGCCAGGCGTGTGCGAGGACCAGTCGGAAGGCGGGGTCCATCAAGTCGACGTGCGCAGGCGAGAGCCGGAAGAAGTCGCCGTCGAAGGCGTCCGCGCCCTCCATGTCGGTGCGGAGCGGGACGAACGCCGGGTCCTCCAGGACGTCGGCGGGGACACCCGCGGCCCGGAGCTCGGTCGATGTCCAGAACCGCGAGGTCGACCGCCCCTCCTGCAAGGCCTCCCAGAGTGCCCAGTGATCGGCGATGCCCGGGAACTGGGCAGAGATCCCGACGACCGCGACCGCGTTCTCCGGCAGCTCCGGCAACGACGACGCGGCCTCCTCATCCCGTGCCGGAGCCGAGCGGGGACAGTCTCCGCCCGGGACGCTGCCGGAAAGGCCGCCCGACAGGTGGTCCGCGATCGCCCCGACGCTGGGCAGCCGGAAGAGGTCAGTGACAGAGAAGTCCGCGCGAGTCCGGCGCGCGATCTCGTCGGCGAGCAACACGGCGGTGAGCGAGTCCCCGCCGGCGTCGAAGAACGTGACGCCCTCGTCGACGGTCTCCAACCCGAGCACGTCCCGCCAGCACGCCTCGACGACGTCCGCCACGGGTCGTCCGCTGGGCTCGACGGACGCGACCGCACCGGATGCCCGGATCGGACGCGCCGCCAGCGAGGCACGATCGACCTTGCCGTTGGCGGTCAGGGGGATCGAATCGATCTGCACGACGTGCTCCGGCACCATGTAGTCCGGCAGACCGTCCGCGAGCGCATGCCGCAGCTCGCGGCCGTCGACGGGCACTCCCTGAGCCACCACGTAGGCGACGAGCTGCACGCTGTCGGCGAGCGGACGCGCCACGACGACGCAGGCCGTGACCCCGTCGAGCCGGGTGAGCGCCCACTCGACCTCGTCGAGTTCGACCCTGTTGCCCCGCACCTTGACCTGGAGGTCACGGCGCCCCAGATACTCGATCTCCCTGTCGGGCAGCAGCCGTGCGAGGTCGCCGGTCCGGTAGAGACGTCCGCCGGAGGCGCCGGGCAGCTCGACGAACCTCCCTGCGGTCAGCTCGGGCCTCCCCACGTAGCCCGCGGCTACCCCTGCGCCGGCTACGCACAACTCACCGACCGCCCCCGGTGCGACCTCCGTCAGCGACTCGTCCATGATAAGCACCTCCACCCCGTCGATGGGGGTCCCGATGGTGATCGGCCCCGAAGCCGGTACGAGTCCACCAGTGGCGTAGACGGTGACCTCCGTGGGGCCGTAAAAGTTCCAGCACTCGGTCCCGGTCGTCGCGAAGAAGTCCTGCAGGCTCCTGGGCAGGGCCTCACCACCGCTGACCACCCGCACGCCCTCCTCGTTCCGCCAGCCGGACCGGGAGAGCATCGACCACACGGCAGGGGTCGCCTGCATGATCGTGGGCTGCAGATCCGCGATGAGTCGGGCCAGGGCGCCCGGGTCGGTGACCTCGGAACGGGACGCCACGTGGCACCGAGCGCCGTTGACGAGTGGGAGGAACACCTCGAGCTGCGCCATGTCGAAGCCGACCGTCGTGACCGCGAGGAGGCAGTCCTCCGGCCCGATCCCGGGCCTCACGCCCATGGCCGCGAGGAGGTTCGCGAACCCGCCTTGGGTGATGATCACACCTTTCGGCACGCCGGTGCTGCCGGACGTGTAGATCACGTAGGCGGGGTCGTCGGCGGCCGGGCGGACCGCGCGCCCTGCCTCTGTCAGCCGTGACGACCAGTCGCTGACGACGGTGACGCCGTCGCCGGCGGCCGTCCGCGCCACCGGCTCGCCGCTCGGCTCCGTGACGACGATCGATGCCCCGCTGTCCTGCAGCACTGCGGCGACGCGTTCGGCAGGCAGTGACGGGTCGAGGGGCACGTACGCGGCCCCGGAGCGCAACACCGCGAGGAGCGCCACGACGTTCTCGACAGAGCGTTCCACGAGGACGGCGACGAGTACCCCGGGGCGAGCGCCCGCTGACACCAACACGTTGCTCAGGCGCTCGCTCCGCTGAAGCAGGTCCGCGTACGAGATGCCGCTCCCTCCCGAGCTGACGGCGACGGCGGACGGTGTCTCGTCCGCACGGGCGGCCACCTGCTCGTGGACCAACCGCTGACCGGCGTCGACGGGTCCGAGGTCAGCCCCCGCGATGACCTGCACCAGGGCGTCGTGCACCTGACGTGCCTGTCTCGTCGTCGCCCCGCGGTGCTTCCAGACCAGCGAAAGCGACTCGCCCCGCGGCCACACCTCCAGGGAGAAGTCGTACTCCCCCTCTTGACGCACGTCGCGGACCAGGCGGACACCCGGCGCGGGCTCGTCGAGTCCGCGCAGGACGTCCTGGTACACGAAGGCGTTCTCGACCAGTCGACGGACGGGCGCGCCGGAGGACGTCCGGGGCAGCAGGGCAGCGACGTCGCTGAGCGGCATCCGGTGCCGCATCCCGGCAACGACTGCGGACTGCACGGACGCGAGCATGTCGACGAACGGGGCGGCGGTGGCCCGCACACGGACCGGGACCACCGTCACGAGCATCCCGACCGCATCGGATTCAGCCGAGCCGCGGCGCTCGTTGAAGGGCACACCGACGATCAGCTCGTCGGTTCCGGAGACCCGCAGCAGCGCCACCGCGTACGCCGTCAGCAGCACCATAGACCTCGACGTCCTCCCACGCCTCGCGAGGACATCCACCGCTCCCACGACCGAGGGCGGCAGGTCGACTTCGAACGCAGCGCGACCGCGGGCAGTCCGCGCAGCCCCGGCGAGCGACGACGAGGAGGACGCGGGGACGCCGGCCGGGAACACGGTGCGCCAGTGCGCGGCCGACTCGTCGATGCGCCCGGCGACCTCGAGCTCGAGGCGCTCCGCGATCGCGGGAGCCAGCAGTTCGGGAGTCTCGTCACCAGTCGGATCGTCGAGCGGACTGCGGGGAGCTCGGAACAGCGTGCGTGCGATGACCGCCGCTGATCGTCCGTCGCAGACGAGGTGGTGCGCCACGACGAGGACGACGGCACCACCGGTACTGCGCGGGAAGACCGTGACGCGGACCAGGGGCTCGCCGTCCATCGAGAACGGCCGGGCCACTTCGCGGTCGACCTCCGCCCCGATGCTCCGGCCGGAGCCGTCCGTGGCGACGTCGACGACCTCGATCCGACCACTCGGTCCGACGGTGAGGCACGGCCGCGCTCCGGTCCCGTCGACGACGCTGCCGAGTACGGGGTGGATGGTCACGAGTCTGTCGACGGCTGCCTGGAGCTCGGTCGGATCGAACACCTGGACCTCGAAACAGAGCGGCACGGAGTACGCGGTCGACGCGGCTTCGATCCGCTGCTCGGCCCAGAGCTCCATCTGGGCCGTTGACATCGCGATGGTCCGAGGTCCGACTCGAGCAGACCGCGCTGCCCGCAGCTGCTCGATCAGGCTCGCTCGGTCGAGGGTCCCGCCGTCGAGCTGGCTAAGGAGGGAGGTTACGTCGAGGGTCATGCGTTGCTGTCCGTTCCGTGCCGGTCCGACTCCGGCGGGTCTGATTCCAAGAGCGCGATGGCGTCGTCAACGTCCAGGCGGCCGTCCGCCAGCGATCCGACGATCCCCTGCAGTGACATGGGCTCCTGCAGGCCCGGAGCCCGTGCGGTCGACTCGACGAGGTGCGCCACCAACTCGTCGACGGTGAGGTGTTCGAAGAGCAGCGTTGGCGAGAGTACGAGACCGGAAGCCTCCTCGAGGCGGGATGCGAGGTGCACCATCCCTGCCGACGACAGGCCGTTGTCGAAGTGCGTCACCCGCGGGTCGACGTGCTCGGGTCCGACCCCGACCTCTGCGGCGATGAGGTCGCTGACCATCTCGACGAAGGACCTCGTCGGCGACGCCGGGGCGTCATTGCCCCGGCGAACCCGCGACCCGCCCGGAGGCGTGGCCTGGGCGCTCCGGGACACCGCGCAGGTCAGACCCGTCAGGCTAGCCGCGAGCCGTCCAGCCGCGTCGAAGTAGTCGAGCGAAAGGGTCACGACGCCGTCGGCGGCGCTCGTCTCGCCGTCGCGGACACGCACGGTGACCTCTTGCCCCAGCGGCCCCCAGCATCGGAGGCGCCGGACGTGGAGGGGCAGCAACGCCCCTTCCGCCAGCAGGTCGGGGACGGTCTCGGCGACCGCTGCCACCGCGCCGGCGTCGAGCACGATGCCGGACGGCACGGTGTTCCCGCTCCGAGAGCCGGAGAGCGTGCCGGGGCCGGAGCCGCCGTCGATCTCGTGGAGGCTGATGCAGAGGCCTCGGGCGTCAACCCCCACCGAACCCGAGACCTTCGCCACGCCGGTGTGGACGACACCGACGGCGCGCCACTGCGCGTAGACCGTGTCGAGGTCCTCCAGGCGGTCGGCTGCTCCCACGACAGACCTGTCCTGAGCTCCTCCTCGCGTGGCGGCCCCGTCGCTGATCGTGACGCGGCCGGTCAGTGCCACCCGAGCCTCAGCCATGACTGTCACGTCCCAGGCGCCCGTCGGCGCGCGGACGAGATCGACCGTCGAGCCCGCGACTGCGCCGAGCTCGATCGGCCGGTGCAACGTCACATCGGTCAGGTCGACAGCATCGGCACTGTGCCCGCGGTCGATGAACACGCGGACCAGGGCCTCGATCGTGACGAGACCGGGCACGATGTCGCGACCACCCACGGCGTGCCCGCCAGCACGGCGCGGGTCGACGGGCAGCGCGGAGCGTTCACGTCGTGGCGGTAGTGGAGGTCTGCCCCTGACCGCGCGCGCCAGCACCACGTGGGCGTTCGTCCCACCGTCTGCGAAGCTGCTGACCGACGCGAAGGGCGCGTCGACGTCCGTGGCCACGTCGGGCAGCACCAGGCCCGAGCCCTGGAGGCGGGCGTGTGCCAGGGGGACGCGACCCGCCGTCGGGGCCAGCGGGAGGACGCGTTGGTGCTGCAGCACCAGGACCGTCTGGATGAGCGCGGCCATCCCCTCAGCGCAGAGCGGGTGCCCGATGACGGGCTTCATCGAGCCGAGGTAGAGCGGCGTGTCGTCGGCATCCCGGTACGCAGCCCTGATCGCCGACAGCTCCAGCAGGTCCGTCGTCGCGCCCCCGGAGGCGTTGGCGGTGAGGTACCGCACCTGATCGGGAGTGCAGGCGGCCGCCTGGAGCGCTTCCGTCATGACTGCGCGCTGAGCACGGAGGTTCGGTGCGGCGGGCCCTGCCGTCCGGCCGTCGTTGTTGACGGCGACTCCGGCGACCAGCGCGTAGACACCGTCGCAGTCACGACGGGCGTCGTCCTCGCGTCGGAGTACGACGACGCCGGCCCCCTCGCCGAGCAACACCCCGGAGGAACCACCGTCGAAGACGGTGGGGTCGTCTTCCGTGAGCAGTCCGCGAGCAGCGAAGGCGCGGTGTTCAGAGGCGTCGGAGAAGAGATGCACCCCAGCGACCACGGCGACGTCCACCCGGCCGCGGGCAAGAGCCTCGACCGCGAGTTGGAGCGCCACCAGCGAGGACGAGCAGGCCGTGTCGACCACGAGCGCGGGTCCGTGCCAGTCGAACGTCCTGGCGATGTTCGCTGCGAGGAAGTTCTGGCCGTCGGCCATGAACGCGTTGGGTGCGTGGCGACGGACGTCCGCATCCTGCTCCGGATGCCGACCACGCGCACCGACGAAGACCCCCGTGCGGGAGCCTGCCCAGTCACCGTGGTGCCCCGCGTCCACGAGGGCCTCGGCAACCTGCTCGAGCAGCAGCAGCGCCTGCGGATCCATGGCCCGTGCGTCGCCGAGGTCGATGCCGAAGCGGGCACCGTCCGGTCGCGGGCCCGCGAGCAACCCCGCCCGCCACGACTCCTCGCCAGGCCACCGACCCACAGGGACGTCCGAGAACGCCGGCCGGCCGTCATGCAGCAGCGACCAGTAGGCCTCGACGTCGGACGCGCCGGCGAAGCGGCACGCCATGCCGACGATCGCGACGCGGGGGTCACCGCCGTGGGACGACTCGATGGAGGCGGCAGACCGGGGATGTGACGCAGCAGACCGCGGGATGTCGGGCTCGTCAGGCCCGTCAGGCTCGTCGGGCGTGGCTCGCGTGACAGCGTCCGCCACGCGCTCGGGGTGCTCAGCGGCCACCCATGCCGCGACAGCGCCGACAGAGTCGTGTTCGAGGAGCAGGGACGGGGGCACGTCGACGCCGAGCCACGCCGAGATCGACCGGCCTGCCTGCGCGAGCAGCACGGAGTCCGCCCCGTACGACGCGAACGGACCATCGGCGTCCATCAGTGCGGGATCCAGACCCAGCGGTCCTGCGACCAGGCGGGCAACGTGCGAGGTCAACTCGACGTCCCCGACCCGAGCCGGCCCGGGGTCGCGGGGTGCGGGAAGTTCCGCCAGGTCACGAGGGTCCGAAGACGAGAGCGCCTCGAGGGCGAACCGGTCCGGGTCGACGATCAGCGGCGTCACGACCGCTCCGTGACGCCCGTCCAGGACCTGGTCGACGACACGGAGTCCCTCTTCGTCGGTGATGGTGAGGAGGCCCAGATCGGCGTAGGCCACACTGCCGACCGCCCCGAATCCAGAGTCCCGCCAGCTGGGCCACCGCACACTCGTAACGATCGCTGGTGATACGGCGTGGGCTTCGGCGACGTGGTCGAGGTGGGCATTCGCTCCGGCGTAGTCGCTCAAGCCAGCACCGAGCCGCGGTACCGCTCCCGCCACCGAGGAGAACAGGAGGGCGAACCGCAGGGTCGCGACGTCCAGCGCGGTGAGGAGCGCCTCCGTCCCGGAGACCTTCGGCGAGAGCACGGTCGCGACGGACTCCTCGGTCTTCTCCACGTACGCCGGGATGTCACTGTCGACGATGCCCGCCGCGTGGACCACACCGGTGACGCGTCCCCAGGAATCCGGCAGGGCGGACACTGCCCGCCGCACGTCGTCGACGTCGTCGAGACGCACCGCGGCGGTGACGACGACCGCTCCCGACCGTTCGAGCTCGAGGACCGTCGCGATCCTCGCGGCCTCGGCGCCGCCGGACGTGGTCCGCTCGGCCCACTCGGAACGCGGTGGCAAGCCCTCGCGGCCGAGCAGGAGGAACCGTCGGACCCCGTGATGGCGTGCGAGGTGCCGCGCCGTGAGCGACCCGAGGCCGCGCGTGCCTCCGGAGACCACGACGACGTCATCCTCGCCGAGCTGTACCCGGCGATCACCGGGGTCCTGCTCGGAGCGGTCGCTCTCGAACGTCGACACGAAGCGGTGTCCTCGGCGGTGACACACGTCGACGTCCTGCCCACGCGCAACGGTCTCGTCGAGCACGCGGGCGGCTGAAGCGGAGAGGGACCGGTCCGCGGGATCGAGATCGACGTGTCGAGCGGTCAGCAGTCGGTACTCGGCAGCGAGAGCGCGCACGACCCCGGCTCCGACCGAACCGACGAGCTCCACGCGGTCGTTCTCGAAGGACTGCAGCCCGCGTGTGACCACGAGCAAGCGCACCGGAGCTCCGCGGCGGAAGCGCAGGAGAGCGCGGAACCATCCATCCGACCGCTCGAACGCGTGGCTGTGAGACATCGTCGTGAGGTCGACGAGGACAGCGCATCCCTCGGGCAGGTCCCCCGCCTCCGCCGAGCCGCTCCGAAGCACGGTGCGCCCGGTCGCCAGACGCTGGACCTCGTGGGCGAGCCGTTCCGTCTCCTCGTCGTGGAGGACGACGACGGTCCCCTCGACGGGCTCCGGGTCGACCGGAGCCGCCCGCCAACCGAGGCGGACCTGGGTGGCGACCCGTTCTGGCTCCGCCGTCTGACGACCGGTGGGAGTGGACGTCTCAGGTACTCCCGCTCGGGCAGGTCCGTCTGCGCTGGTGCGCGCTCGCTCGTGCTCCGGCACCCAGTGACGCTCACGAGCGAACGGGTAGGTCGGCAGGCTGATCCGGCGGCCTCCGGACTCGCTGGTGAGGTCCTCCCAGAGTACCGTCGCCCCCTGCGCCCAGGCATGTGCCCGCTGCGTCATGTCGGCCGTGGGCTCGAGGGCGACATCGGCCCCGGGTGTCCGACGCTGAGCGCGCGCGGAGACCACGCGGTCGTCGACGTCGCCGGACGCGAACGCCAGGAGGCGCGCGGCGAGGTCCGCGGTGTCGTCACCGACGACCGCAACCCGCTCGGCGAACACCTCACGTCCGGTGTGCAGCGTGAACCCCACGTCCCGGAGGTCGACGTCGGGATGCGCATGCAGGAAGCGAGCGAGATCCGCCGCCCGTACCGCGAGCCGGTCGGGTGTCTTCGCCGAGAGCACGAGGGCGACCCTGGGTCGGGCACCGGCGCGCGTGCGCCGCGGCTCGACGTGTTCTCTGACGACCAGGTGAGCGTTCGATCCACCCGCACCGAACGACGATACGCCAGCGCTCCGCGCCACCACGGCACCATCGACGACGGGGCGCTCCCAGGGCGTGAGCTCCTGCGCGACCACGAACCGGGACTGCTCGAAGTCGATGCGGGGATTCAGGGTCGTCGAGTGCAGCGACGGTGCCACCCGATCGTGCTCGAGCTGCAGCAGCACCTTCGTCAGCCCGGCGACTCCGGCGGCACTCTCACCGTGGCCGATGTTCGACTTGACCGATCCCAGGAGCACCGGGGGCCCGTCCTCACGCAGTCCCAGGACCCGCGAGAGCGCCGCGATCTCGATGGGGTCGCCGAGGGCGGTTCCCGTGCCGTGGGCCTCAACGACCTGGAGGGTCGACGGGTCTACCCTGGCTTCCGTCAGCGCCTCGCGGATGACCTGCTCCTGGGCGTCGGGGTTGGGGACGGTGAAACCGCTGGTCCGACCTCCGTGCGCAATCGCGCTGCCTGCGATGACCCCGTACACGTGGTCCCCGTCACGGAGTGCGTCCTCCAGACGCTTCAGGACGACGACGCCGACGCCCTCGCTCGGCACGTAGCCGTCGCCTCCGGAACCGAAGCTCTCGCAGTGGCCTGCGCTGGAGATGAACTGCCCCGTGCTGAGCCCGAGGTACTTGTTGGGGTGCACCGTCAAGTTCACGCCGCCCGCGAGGGCGAGGTTGGTCACGCCGTGGGCGAGGTCACGGCTCGCCAGGTCGATTGCTGTGAGGGAGCTCGAACACATCGTGTCGAGCGTGAGGCTCGGGCCGTGCACGTCGAGCACGAACGAGACCCGGTTCGCAATGCTCGCGAAGCTGCTCCCGAGCGCGCTGGGATTGCCCCGCGTACCGTCGGCCGACTCGAACAGCAGCTGGTACTGCGACCACATCGCCCCCGCGTAGACACCGACCCGCCCGTCGACGGGCCCGCCCCTCGCGAGGTCCTCGCGCCGGTAGCCCGCGTCCTCGAGGGCTGCCCACGACTCTTCGAGGAACAGTCGCTCCTGGGGGTCCATGTGATCGGCCTCGACAGGCGCGATCTCGAAGAACATCGGGTCGAAGCGGTCGACGCCGTCGATGAAGCCGCCCCAGCGACTGTGGTGTCCGCCGGGCTCGTGCCGGTCTGCACTGTAGTGCGCTCTCCAGTCCCACCGGTCAGTCGGCACCGTCTCCACCCGGTCGATGCCGTCCCGGAGGGTCTTCCAGAACCCGTCCATGTCGCGTGAGCCCGGGTACCGACCGGCGAGGCCGATTACCGCGATGTCGAGCGGTCGACCGCCACCGCGTCCGACCGGACGCTGCCCGAGTTGGACGACGTCGTCTCCGGGCAGGTGGGCCTCCGGCTCGCGCGCTGACGACCCGACGTTCGGCGGAGGATCGATCGGCGTCAGCCCGCCACCCGCCGGCGCCCCCAACCTCGCGGTGAGACGCCCGACCAGTGACGCAACGTCCTGGTGTTCGAAGAGGATAGTCTTCGGCAACGGGCCCAGTTGTCGCTCGAGCCGGACGGTCATGTCCGTCGCGAGGATCGAGTCGAGCCCGACGTCGCCGAAGCGTGTGGCCGGGTCGAGATCGTCCTCGGGGATGCCGGTCACGGCCGACAGTGCGGCCACCACGACTGCAGCCACGTCGACGTGTGGTGCTGAGGGACTCGCGACCGCGGGACGGTCCGGCTCGGGCGAGCGGACGCGGTCGAGGTGCCGACCGATCTGATCGGCCCCTGCCGACGCGACGACGACATGGGAGGCGTTCGACGACAGCGCGCCCGCGAGGGCCGCCATCCCGGCCGCCGTCGAGATCGGCGTCAGTCCCGTCCGGCTGCGCAGCTCGTCCTGGGTGCCCGCCGGCATGACCATGCCACCCGATCTCCACAGCGGCCAGTCGACGACGAGCGTCCGACCGTGTCGGTCACCACACGCCCGGCCGGCCGTCCGGTCGAGCGCGAGCTGGTCGACGAGGAGGTTCGCCACGGCATACGACGACTGGCCGCTGTTGCCGACGTGGCCGATGATGGAGGAGAAGACCACAAAGAGGTCGAGTTCGAGGTCTGCCGTGGCCGTGTCCAGGACCCGGCAGGACTCCGCCTTGCTCCGCAGCACCCGGGCGATCTGACCGTCCGTGCTCTTCGCGACCAGTGCGTCCTCGAGGGTCGCAGCGAGGTGGAAGACACCGTGCAACGCTCCGTGGCGGGCGGCGACGTCGTTGACTAGGCGCCGCGTGGCCAGCGGATCAGCACAGTCGACCTGATGGTGCTCCAGGCGAGCACCCGAGTGCCCGAGCTCGCGCTCGCGCTCAGCCCACTCGAGTGATGCAGGCGAACGCCCGGCCACGACGATGACGCACCCTGGAGCTCGACCCGCAAGCTCCGTCATCAGGTGCCGGCCCAGGCCACCTGCTCCCCCGACCAGCAGGTACACACCGCCGGGTCGCCACGGACCGGGGTGGGCGGCATCGGCAGCGGCGACGGGCTGCCACCCCGGCGTGACGGCACCGGTCCGCATCACCGAGACGATGTCGCTCTCCCGCCAGTCGAGGTTGGCGAGGACGGCATCGTCGGGTGTGTCAGGCGCGACGACGACCAGCTGGCCGTCGAACCGCGGCTCCTCGAGTCGGTAGCACCGCAGGAGACCGACGAGGGCGCGCGAGGACCCGGACCCTTCGTCGACGACGACCTGGACGAAGACCCGGTCAGTACCAGTGCCTGCTGCGAGCGCCGTCACGGCGCGGCCGAGTCCCGCGGTCTGGGCCGCGATGCCCTCACCGGCGTCCACGAAGACGATTCGCGTACCCGGCAGACGCTGCTCGAGGAAGACCGCTCTGTCCCGGTCGAAGACCAGCAGCACCCGGGTCTCGTCGGCGGGGTCCGAGACGCCCACGGATGCGTCGCTCCACACTGGCTCGAGCAGGAGCGGGACCTCGACGGAGCGCTCCGGAGGCGTCCGCAGGACGACACCGGTCAGACGAACGCAGACACGACCGTCCCGGTCGGCGACGTCGAGGTCGTACGTCGTGGACGCATCCCCGACACCCGGGGTCGTCCGACCCCACGCGAACGCGTGCTGCGGGGTCGGCGCGAACACCTCGACGCTGGCGGCGCTGAACGGCAGTGGCGCCGGACGCGCCGCGGCGGCGTCCGTGGACCGCTCGAGGAACCCCTCGTAGATGGACTGCAGTGCGCCGTCGACGACTCCGGGGTCGACCGAGCCACAGGGGTCCGCGGGGGCGTCTGCCGGGGACACCAGCTCAGCGAGCCATTCGCCGTGCCCCAGGGATACCGAGTGCACCGTCCGGTGGGACACGCCGTAGGTGAGCCCGGCGTCAGCGAACCGACGGTACCGCTCATCGACGTCCAGCGCCGACGGCGTGGTACGAGCACGGACGCCTCGGATGTCGATGCGTCCGGGGGGTTGCCCGGACGCCTCCGTCGCTCCGGACGCGATGACTCCGTCGCGGTCCGACCGGAGGGTCCATTGCTCGGGGGCAGCGTCACCGCTCCCCGTGACGGGAACGTCCTCACCCGGATCGAAGACGACGTCGACCGTCAGGAGGCCGCGATCTGCTGACGCGGGCCGTACCCACACCACGTCGCGGAGCGCGACGCCGTCGCTGGCCGAGCACCCTGTGCGCGCTGCCACTGCCGAGCCGACCATCGCCACCGTCGCCGCGGCGGGCAGGACCGGTCGGCCGTTGACGACGTGGTCTCGGAGGAACGACTCAGCCCCGGTCAGCGTGCGCGGGAGCATCTCCGGAGCGGCTCCCTCCGGTGCGGAGAACCACCGCCGCGGTCCTCCGAACACGTGCGTCGGCAGCCGGATTCGAGTACCCGCAGGCTGAGCCGGTACGTCGTCGACGTCACGGTCCCGACGCTGCCGGACATCCTGAGGCCGCGCCCGCCGGGACTCTACGAAGTGGTGAAGCGCGTCGACCAGGTCGGCGACCGAGACGGCCTGGACCGTGAGCCGCTCGGGCAGCGCATCGCGTCCGTGCCGCATGGTGTGCGCGATGTCGGCGAGGTGGACCCCGTCGCTGCCATCCCGTCGGAGATGGCCGAGCAGACGGCCGGCCTGTGCGACGAGGAGCTCCTCCGTCATGGCCGAGAGCACCACTGGGACGACACCATCGACTGCTCCGCCGGGCGCAGCAGCGACAAGGGGCGCTTCCTCGAGCACGACGTGCGCGTTGGCCCCGCCGGAGCCGAAGCTGCTCACGCCGGCGATCCTCGCCCGCCCGGCATCAGGTGCCCAGGCTTCAATGCCCCGCACGGGGTACAGGCCAGACGCACCGAGATCGATTTCGGGGTTCACCTCGTCGAGGTGGGCACTCCCTGGTCGGAGACCGCGTCGGAGCGCCTCGATGGCCGTCACGAACCCCGCCAGCCCTGCGGCCGCCTCCAGGTGCCCGATGCTCGTCTTGACCGAACCCAGACCGCACCGTCCGGGCGCCCCGTCGAAGGCATCCACGAGACCAGCGACCTCCAGCGGGTCCCCCAACGCGGTGCCGGTCCCGTGCGCCTGGATGTACCCGACATCTGCGGCGGTCACGCCGGCGTCCTGCCAGGACCTGCGAATCAGGGCCGACTGCGCCCGGGCGGACGGAACGGTGAGGCCCGCGGAACGCCCCCCGTGGCTGACGGCCGAACCCCGGACGACGCCGTGCACGAGGTCGCCGCGTAGCGTCGCTTCGGAACGGCGTCGCAGCAGCAGGGCAACGCCTCCTTCGGCTCGGACGTACCCGTCCGCTCGAGCGTCGAAGGTCCGACACACTGCGTCATGGGACAGCATCCCGGCCTCGTCGTACGCCCGCGTGGCAGGAGCATGCGCCAGCGTGTTCACCCCGATGACGACAGCGGTCGTGCAATCGCCAGAGCGCAACGCCTGGAGGGCGGCGTGCAGGGCCACGAGCGAACTGGAACAGGCGGTGTCGATCTGCATGCTCGGACCCCTGAGGTCGAAGACCCAGGAGATCCGGTTCGCGATCAGCGACGTCGCCGTCCCGAGCCCACTGTGAGTCATCACCGGCACCCCTGCGGCGTCCATCGCACGCTGGTACTCCGAGCCGCTGGCCCCGACGAAGACCCCGGTGTCACTGCCCGCGAGGTCGGACGGGCGGATGCCGGCGTCCTCGGCACAGGCCCAGGCGAGCTCGAGGGCCCATCGCTGTTGCGGGTCCATCCGCTCGGCTTCCCGGGGCGCCACACGGAACAGCGCTTCCTCGAACCGCGCGCCGTCCATGACGAACCCACCTCGTCCGTCCGGCGAACCGGATCCGGCCGAGGCGCGATCGCCGCGGTCGGTGGGCGGTGGCGTGACAGCCAGCCGACCGCTCTCGAGCAGAGCCCAGAGCGACTCGGGATCGTGGATCCCTCCGGGCAGTCGGTAGCTCATGCCGATGACCGCCACCGCGGAGTCGTCGCCCGGGTCCATCGGTGCGGGGTCATGGCGTCCGGACGGCCGTGAACCGGAGCGTAGTCGTCGGATCAACGCCTCGCCCGTGGCGTTCTCGAAGAAGAAGACAGCACTCAGCGACACGCCGTAGCGGTCACGGACCATCGCCCTGATCTCCAGCAGCCCGGCAGACGTCACGCCCACCTCGAAGAACGGCCGCGAGAGCAGGTCCGGCGCGTCCCTCGCGCCTGCTGCCAGCAGCATCGAACGGATGTCCTGCGCGAGGTCGTCCGCATCCTCTGGCACAGGGGGACGTCCCGACTCGCGGCCGTGCGACGCGGCGTCCCCGCGCCGGCGCGACTCCAGGTCGTACTCGACGAGCACCCCGTCTCCGTCGTTCTTCTGGTCGGCGGGGCGGTACCCGGGAACAACGCCGACGACCTCCGCTCCGTGCGCCTGGTGCATCCGCAGCACCGGGTCGACGTACTCGCCACGCTCGTCTCGCGATGTCGCGTACTCCTCGAGACTCGACGTGAGTGAGGAGTCGCGGTGCGAGCACCGGCTCACCCCGACCACCGTCGACACGCTCGGATCGGCAGCGGCCGCGTTCAGGAGGTGCTCCAGGAGCACGTCGCTCGCTCCGGCGCCCCGTGCCGTCGGGAGCACGTTCAGGCTGAGCACGTGGACCGTCCCGCCCCTGGGGTCTCCGGCCTCGTGGACGGTGTCGAACCGACGACCGCGCAACGCGTCAACGCCACTGATCCGATGTGAATAGATGACCGCGACGACGTCTCCGTCGGCTTCCACGACGACGTGGCGACCGCCCGCGGACCGCAGCAACCGGCGCTCGAGCCCCACAGCGTCGAGCTGCAGACCCGCGGCCCAGCTCGCGGATTCGATCCTCATTAGTGCGGGCAGGTCCGCCACCAGAGCATCGCGGACCCGGCTCACGCTCGCACACCGTTCGGTGCCTGCACCCATGAAACCCCCCTCACTGACGAATCGTCGAGAGTCACCCTAGTGGACACGGCATCCGCCGATGGCCGACGGTCGCCCCGACCAGGTCGTCCAGGACCTGCGAGGACATGGCTGCCGCCCTAGAGTTCAGAGTCGAGCCGGCACACCACCCGGCTCGACTCCAGAGACGAGGACGCCGTGCCCAAGGTGCACACACACACGCCCTGGCTCCGTCGGTTCCACGACAGCGCGCCTGCAGTCCCGCGGCTGATCTGCTTCCCGCACGCCGGCGGTTCCGCATCGTCCTACTTCGAGTTCTCCCGGCTTGCCGGCGCCGCCGTCGACGTCGTCGCTGTGCAGTACCCCGGCCGGCAGGACCGCCACCACGAACCGCCCCTGACGTCGATCGACGGTCTCGCCGACGCCGTCGTGTCCGCCGTCGGACCGTTGCTCGACAGGCCCGTCGCCCTGTTCGGCCACAGCATGGGAGCCACGGTGGCCTTCGAGGTCGCTCGTCGCCTCGAAGCAACCGGGAGAAGGCCGTCCGTCCTCTTCGTCTCGGGTCGTCGAGCTGCCTCCCTCCAGCGGCAGAGTGCCCTCCACCTCGAGAGCGACGAGCGACTGGTCGCCGAGGTGGCCAGCCTCGACGGCACGCATGCCGACGTACTGCGCGACCCGTCCCTGATGCGCTACGTCCTCCCGAGCCTACGGGCGGACTACCGAGCGATCGAGCAGTACCACTACGTCCCGACGGTCCCGCTGCGCTGCGACGTCGTCGCCCTCACCGGCGATGCTGACCCGCACGTCGACATCGACGAGGCACGGAAGTGGAGGCGTCACACCGTCGGTCGGTTCGACCTGGTGGTCCACCCCGGTGGGCACTTCTACCTGCAGGCGCGAGCTCAGGCGGTCGTGTCCGACGTGTTCGCGCGCATCCGACCGGGAGCCTCGGTCACGACACCGTGATCGCCGTGCCGAGCAGCGCCCGACCCGCGACGCTCGACGATGCCCACCGCCCCGACATCGTCTGCATCGCGTCGCCGTCCGGGACGAGGAGCGTGGCGAGGAAGGTACCGCGGTTCGGGTCGAACTCGACGGCGCAGTCGGAGAAGTCCAGCCACCGCCGTGTCACGGGGAACCAGGTCTTGAAGACGCTCTCCTTCGCCGAGAACAGGAGGCGGTCCCACGACACGTCGGGACGTCGTACGGCCAGTGCAGCGAGCGGACCGCGCTCCAACGGCACGCTGACGAAGTCGAGCAGCCCGTCCGGGAGCGGCTGATCGGGCTCCGCATCGATCCCGATGCCGACGACCGAGCCGACACGCGCGACAGCGGCAGCCCGCATGCCGTCGCAGTGGGTCATGCTCCCGACGATCCCCGCGGGCCACCGTGGCGCCCGGTCTGCGTCCGGCAGGATCGGCGCGGGTGCCACCCCGAGACGGCCGAGGCACCCGCGGGCGAGACTACGGACGGTGGCGAACTCGCGTCGTCGCTTCTCGACGGCACGGTCGATGACCGCTGCCTCCTCGGGCCAGAGCGGTCGGGCGCCCTCGTCGTCGGAGGACTCCGCGACGACGACCGAGTTCGGCAGGAGCCCCGAGAACAGACCGGGGTGCGCCGTGGTCACCACTGGTCGTCCTCCCGACCGGTCGGGAACACTCGGCGGAGGCCGATGCTCGTCGGCCTCCGGTCACGCCACTCTCGCGGATACCCCACCGATGCCTCGACGTGCGGCACCCCGTCCACGATCATCGTGCGCGGTACGTGCAGGTGACCGTAGACGACCGCCGCGGCGTTGAAGCGGCGCGGCCAGTCAGCCGTGGCCGTCGTGCCGCACCACGGGGCGAACTCCGGGTGGTACAGGATGTCGGTGGGTTCCCGGACGAGGGGCCAGTGCCCGACGAGCAGCGTCCGGCGCTCCACGGGGAGCGCGTAGAGCCGTGCGCGCGTGGACGAGAGACGCTGTCGGCACCAGGCAGCGCGATCAGGGTGGGGATCGGGGTGCAGCACGAACTCGTCGGTGCAGGTGACCCCCGCACTCGCGGCCTGTTCGAGCGCATCACGGACGGTCCTCGCGCCGGGGGGCAGGAACGAGTAGTCGTAGAGCAGAAACAGCGGCACGACCGTGACCGGGCCACCGTCACCGTTCCAGGTCAGGAACGGGTCTTCGGGGGTGGTGATGCCGACGGTCCGCAGCTCGTCGACGAGCGCCCGGTACCGGTCCTCCCCCCGCAGCCGGCAGGGATCACCGGGTAGGGTCCAAAGTTCGTGGTTGCCCGGCGTCCAGATGACGCGGGCGAACCGGCGAGCGAGTGTCGCGAGCGTGTCGACCACGTCCTCGAAGTACTCGGCGACGTCTCCGGCGACGATGAGCCAGTCGCCGTCCCCCGACGGATGGAAGCCGTCCACCACTGTCCTGTTGTCGGCGTGGGACACATGGAGGTCGCTCGTGGCCCAGAGCGTCACGGTGTCATCTGCCGGACGCGGGCGACTGGCAGGGATCGGGGGGGCGCCGTCATGAGGACAGGCTATTGTGTCGCAGGCGCCGGAGCGTGCGCGGCCACCTGCCCCGTAGTCGGTCAAGAACGGCTCCGGTCGAGAGGAGACCTCCTGGACGTCTACGACTACGTCGCATATGACGCGATCGGCCTGCGCGATCTGCTGCGCGCCGGCGACGTGACCATCCGCGAGGTCGAACAGGCCGCGCGGGAGGCGCTTTCCAGCGTCGACGAGACCCTGAACGCCCTTGCGGGACCGCTGTTCGAACCGGCCGCGCACCACGACGCCCGAGGTGACTTCGCGGGCGTGCCCTTCGTCGTCAAGGACTCCGGGCCATTCGTCAGCGGTTCCCCGTTCCACGTCGGCAGTCGCGCTGTGAACGCCGCCGTCGCCCTCGACGACCACGCGCTCATGAAGCTGCTACGACGCTCGGGGTTCGTCGGCCTCGGTCGCAGCACGATGCCGGAGTTCGGGCTCAGCTTCGCGACGGAGTCCCCCCGTCACGGCATTACCCGCAACCCGTGGGATCCGACGCTCGGCGCCGGAGGCTCGAGCGGCGGCGCAGCAGCACTCGTCGCCTCGGGTGCCGTCCCCTTCGCGCACGCCAACGACTCCGGTGGATCGATCCGTGTCCCAGCCTCGTCGTGCGGCGTGATCGGACTTAAGCCGAGCCGCGGACGCACTCCTTGCGGGCCCTTCGTCGGCCAAGCCGGCTTCGGGCAGACATCCGAGTTCGTCATCACGCGGACCATCCGCGACACAGCCCATCTCCTCGACGTCTGCGCCGGCGCAACGGACGGTGACAAGTTCGGTCTCCCCCGACCGAGGCACCCTTTCGTCGACGCCGTCACCAGCGACCCAGGTCGACTCCGGGTGGCGGCACTCGAATCCGCGTGGGGTGGCGGCTCGCTGTCGACCGAGGTCGCCGAGATCACCGGCACCACCGCTGCTCTGCTCGAGTGGATCGGCCACGACGTCACTGGGGCACCGCTGATCCTCGACCTCGACGAGGTCATCGAGGCGTCGATGCTCACAGTCTTCGCGACCGGACTGTCAGTGCTCGAGTCAGCGCCGTCGATCGATCGATCGCTCCTGCAGGCTGTCCCTCGGACGGTTCTCCGAGAGAGCGCGGCGGCATCCGCAGCCGACGTCGCGCGAGCGAGCGCCGCGGAAAACCGTGTGACCCGGCAGGTCGCGGAGTTCTTCGAGGAGCACGATCTGCTCCTCACTCCCACGATGGTCAACCTCCCGCCGGCGCACGGCACCCTCGACTACGACGATCCCGGACACGACGCGAGATCGTGGCTGCGTCGCATCTACGACCTGGCCCCCTTCACGGCCGCGTTCAATGTCTCGGGCAACCCGGCGATCAGCCTGCCGATCGGGCTCTCGCGAGAGGGTGTCCCGATCGGCATCCAACTCGTCGCAGCGAGGGGTCGCGAAGACCTCTTGATCAGCGTCGCCGCTCAGCTCGAGCATGCCGCGCCGTGGGCGGCGCGCACCCCGCGCGTCACGCCGCGCTGACAGCGCCCGGTCACGACCAGTGCGCGGGTCGCTCCAGTCCAGCGGGCAGTAGGGTCGAGAAGTCGCCGTTCGCGGCGTTCACCTGCGTCTGGCTCAGGTAGAGCGCCTCTGACAGGTCGGCGCCGGAGACGTCGGCGTCACGCAGATCCGCACCGAGGACGTCGGCGCCGCGCAGGTCAGATCCCCGGAGATCTGATCCGATGAGGTACGAGCTCCGGAGATCGGCCCCGCGGAGGTCCGTGTCGCGGAACGCAACCCCCAGAAGGTCGGCACCGGGCCGCACGCGCCCGGGAAGGCGGACCTTGCCGCGTTGACGACATGCGATCGCGCGGACGTGGTCGCTCGCGGCCAGGAGGAGGTGGCGGACCTGGTGACGGACGTCGTCGACATCGATGTCGACGATCTCGGTAGCGGACCCGTCCGCAAGGCGCTCGATCCGAGCGGAAGCCTCCGTCAGTTCGGCCGCGAGAGGCTCGAAACCCAGGGTCGCCAGGCGGGCCCCGTTCACGAACCAGAGCACTTCGTGAAGCTGGCGGACGACGGAGAACACCTCGAACATCGACGGCCTCGAACCGGGGTCGACCCGCCAGCTCACCCCCGCGAAGGTGTCCTGAGACACCTTCTGACCTGCACCGAAACAGTCGAAGACGGTGCAGCCCTTGAAGCCGAGCGGACGCAGTCGCTCATGGACGCCGCATCGGTAGTCGTCTTGGAGATTCACGCAGGGCTCCCCTGCTGCCTTTGTGAGGGCGAAGTCTGCGGATCGTTCGAATGACAGAGCAGCACAACAGAGAGCGAAGCAGTCACCGCACTTTGCTCGCAATTCACTCCGACGGTCCCGCAGATCGTCGATGCTCTCCTCCGCTTCCACCGCTACATCCTACGGTGCGCCCTTGGCATGCAGCGACAGCTCGAAAAGAGGACGACGAACGTTGCAGCCGGACGCGCGCGCACCTCCCTGAAACTGCCGCGTGATGGGCGCCAAGGCCTCGGCTAGATCGTTTTTCACGCGTAGCCACTGGGCAGACGGAGCCAGTTCACGCCCAGGACGCGCGGCGACCCGGGCGAACGTCTCACCGCGAGTCAAGAGCCAGCCCCAGACGACCCGCGCCCATGCTGATCTCCGGATGAAGAAGGGCGACGACCCGCTCGCGTCCCTCGGCGACACGATCAAGGAATGGGCTAAGTCCGGTTCGAAGCACGCCGACGTCGCGGCGCACACCAACAACCTCTCCGCGTCGATCGATGCTCGGAAGGCGAAGACGCGCGCAGAGGAGTTCGCTGCCACCGTCGGGTCCGTCGGCGCCCACCAGTCCGGTAAGGCCCGTTGGATCCAGAAGGCCGAGCGGACCGACCCGCGGTTCCGCGCGTGGACGTCCGCGCAGTCCTCCCCCGTGGACGTGTCCGGGAAGCTGCAACGCAACCTCTATGTCCGCCCGGACGAAGACTCAGACGTCGAAGGCGCGACCGTCCCCCTGACCGTCATCGCCGGAAGCCCGCGACCCGCGGCCCGGCCACGGCCTCAGCCAGGCCGCTCTTCTACTCCAGCGACGCCAAAGCGGCGCAGGTCGCCGCGTTGCACCGGATCACCGCGTCATGCGACAGCCCACGGCCGATGACGGGATGACCTGGAGCGAGATTCCCGAGCAGGCGCAGCCGAACGCTGTCCGAAAGATCACCCATGCGTATCTGAGCATGGCGCGCTTCCTCTCTGTCCAAACCGATCGACCAAACCTCACCTGGGTGCTCCGATTCGAGGTCGCCGCGCAGCCCGGTCTGCCGGATCTCACCGACGAACCCGCAAAGACCAGGCAGACCTCCTCCATCTTCGACGCCATGGCCGCGACCTCCATGCCCGATTTCCCTCCCGCGCCGCCGACGATTTGCGCCCTCTCCCCGACCCGAACCCGACCGTCAACGACGGCGCAGACGCAGCCGCAGATACCGCCTCGGTCCCGTGATCTCCGAGGGGACCGACGCACTGGGCGGGTCCGCCGCCCAACGGATCCGCGAGCACCTCACCGCGCGCGGCCTGGAGGAGGCCCCGCTCGACGGCTGCCCTGCCAGCCCACTTCCCTTCGCCGATGGGACCACCCCCGGCGGTCATCCTCGTCAGCACGCTCGACAGCAGTGACCCCCGCGACGCCGTCACCACGCAGCGCATGCGCGAGGTCCGCGCCGAAGTGGTCAGGTGGCTGCGGGAGAACTACCGCACCGACGGCATCAACCTCAGCTTCGACGTCTCCGTCATCAAGAACGAGGCCGCCGGTGGCCGAGTCGGCCACCTCAAGGGTGTCCTCGTCAGCACCGGACACGAGCTGGCCACCGCCTGACTTGGGATGCAGTGCGGCGCCGACGTCGGTGAGCGCCGCACTGCTGTCTTCTCTGAGCCCACCAAGCTGCCGCTCTGATCGTTGGCAGCGGCATCGCTTGTCGCTTCGCCCGCGTACATCCCGGGCATGAAAACTTTCGACGCGTCCCTGCACCCCCGCGGCCACTCCAGCAACGTCGGCGCGTTCACCGACCGCGAGCACACTGCCCCTGAAGCGACCCTCGCCCGCGACTGGGGCGTCGTCAACCTCGAGATCGGGTCGCGCACCCCATGGGGTCCCGCCGACCACGTCGAACACCCCGCACCCGGCATCGCGATCGCCGACACGCCCAGCCACGGCGGCGTGAAACCGTCCGCCGCCCGGAACCGCGCCATCCCCGCCCCGCTGCGCCGGTCCGGCGGCTGGTCCGAGGAGGACTGCGAAGCGCACATCGTCGGCATGTACTTCCCGGACGCGTTCCCGCGCCGGTCCCCGGAGTCCAGCCGCGATGGTGTCATCCGCTGGTTCCCGGACGCTTACGAGGAAGTCACCGGGGAGATGATCGAGCCGGGCCAGTCCCCCGTTCGCGACCGCGCCGTGTGGACCGTAGCGCACACCGATGACTTGATCATCGCCAGCGCCAGTAACGACCCGGACGGCACCGCACAGGCCATCGTCACCGCCCGCCGCGCCAGCGACACGCACGAGGCCGTGTTCCGAGTCCCGAAAGCTGACTACGATTCCCGGCGGACGACGGACGAATTCGGCCGCGATGGACGTTTCATCGTCGACCCGACCCGGTACAACGCGATTCCCCAGAACGAGAGGAGGCAGCCGGTCCCCGCCGTCCGGTACCACTCCCTCCCCGTCGGGAAGACCGACGCCGCAGGGGTCGCGATCGCGAGAGACCTCGACCGGTGCTGGCGGATCGACGACGGGCGGGTCCGCACGCTCCGGCAGATGCTGACCGAAGAAGGTACCTCCGGCCGCACCTTCCTGGTCGACAACGGCAAACGCCGCTTCTACCTCGACAGCAGATGGACGCTGGCAGCAGTTCTGCCGTCATCCTGCAGGTGTCGAAGGCCACCTGGTCCGGCATCGATGAGGCCCCTGACACGCGCTCGGGCGCCACGGTGCTCGCTCAGGACCGTGACATGGCTCAGCACGCGCTCGAAGCATTCCGCGCGAACCATTCCCGGAACTGGGACGAGGAGCGCTCGGCTGAGAGCAGCTGACGAGGCCCTGCGGGATCACGTCGCCCTCCGCCACGTCGAGGGGTGAGCGTCAGCGGGCAGCATGGTCCGCGGCTTCCACGTCCGCAGCGACACGCCCCTTCGGAGAGACCTCGTGCCCATTGGGCGCCGCCCTGTGCCGAATCGCGGCCGACAGCTCTGGCGAGTACATCGTCAGCGCGACCGCCCGCGTTCCCTGAATGACAGTGCCCGTTGAGGTCAGCATCCGCGCCGCAGCGATGAACGGCTCGAGAGCCTCGGCGAGCGCGGCCTTGTTTCCTGGAGCCGGGCGCCCGTGCGGTGTTCGAGTTCACGCTCGACACGATCCCGGCACCCAACAGCCAGATCGAACGGGTGACGATCGCCTACAGCAACGATTAGTTGGAGGCGGTCCCGCTGAACTCCAAGGCGAGAGTATGATGACCGTGGATCGCGCAGTCAGCTAGGTAAAGCCTGGTCAATGGGGGCGCACCAAGAATGTCAGTCGCTCGGGTGGGGGAAGCGTTCGTGTCCCCCCTCGGACACAGTGATCGGGCGACATACCGATCGGATCCCCTCGTCTCTCCTCGGAGAGGCGGGGGGATTCGTCGTTTCGGCGTCGCCCGCGCGCCCTCCTCCATGATCGGGGCAGCGTTCCCGAGCTAGGATTGACTCATTCGTCAACCGGGAGGCCACGATGACGGCAGCACGACTTCTGCGCTCCGCCCGCTGGGGAGCGCGCTTGTCCCAGCGCGAGCTCTCCGAGACGTCGGACGTGGCCGAGGCCACACTCTCGCGCATCGAGAACGCTCGGCGGCAGCCTTCGGTGGACCTGCTGGAGCGGCTGCTCTCCCACACTCAGCACTCGATCGTGCTCGTGCCGACGATCCGAAAAGACGCGGCGACAATCGGGGCGGTCATCTCGGACGCGTTGAACCGTGACGATGTCAGGACCGCCTACCGGCAGCTCATCCAACTCGCCGACAATCTGGCCGACGTGCACTCCGCTCTCCGGGTCGGTCTCACGCTCGCCGAGCCCCCTCCCTTCGCCGACCCGGGCTGGGGTGCGGCACTCGCGGCCGTCGCCGCGTACCGGCTCGACGAGGAAGGCCTCCCTCGCGCCGAGTGGATCGACGATGCATCGCGCTTTCTCCCGGCGCCGTGGCAGCCGCCGACGGGCGGAGTCCGCACCCGGGTGGATGCGACGCGGGTCCCGGCTGAGTTCGCCAGGCGCAACGTCCTCATCGAGGCGGAAACGCTGGTGAGCGCGTAAGGGATCAGCTCAGCCGCGAGGACATCGTCGAGGGGCTGTCCGACGTGGTCGGGATCCTGACGCGATCCCACCGGCCAGCCGGGATCCGAATCGTGGGCGGTGCAGCGATCGCGTTCTGGTTCGGCGACCGCCGACTCACCAACGACGTCGACGCGCGCCTAACCCCGGCCGAGGACATCAGAAGAGCTGCCGCTGTCGTCGCCAGAAAGCGGGGCTGGCCCCTTCTCTGGCTGAACCCGGACGCCTCGATCTTCTTCCCCGACTACGGCGAGACCGTGGAATGGACGACGATCCACTCGGCGAACGACATCGTCGTGGAGATCGCGTCGACTCGCGCGCTCCTGGCGATGAAGCTCCGGGCCAGTCGCCCGGGACGTGATGACGATGATATCGCTCGGCTCCTCGCACTTCACCGCATCGCCTCCGTCGAGGAAGCGGCGGAGGTGCACCGCTCCTTCTATCCAGGCGATGAACTGACCGATCGAGCGCTTCTCCTTCTCGAGGACATCCTCAGCGCAGGGGCCACCTCGTCGGTACTGTCCCGACGCAGCTGGGCCGCGGCCGGCCGAACGCCCTGGAAGACGCCGCCTGAACACCTGCGCTGTGCCTGACGGCGCACCCTCGGCACTCAGTCCTCCGCGGGACGTGAGCCCGGAGAGGCGACGGACCGTCCCTGTTCGATGGTGTTCATGGCGCCGGTGACCTCACTCGATGCCCCCCTTCCCCGTCGGCCGCCCGTCGATTCCATCGGCCCGCCGTGCCCGATCGGCGCGCAAGAAGTGCGTCCATGCACACTCGATCAGCTGACGGTCGTCCCGCTCCGCGCAAACGACGGTTTCCATCCCAGCGCTGGCGCGAATTGACTCGCGACCGCCTCAAAGAGCGATGAATAGTACTCGACACCGAGCTGGTCGCGCATTGCTTGATACACATCAAACTCGACCATCACGCTTCCTCCATGCACCACATGTAGCTGAGGCGCCGAGTGAGAGGTTGAATCTGCGCTGGCGGTGACGGGCCTGAAGGTCCAAGCCCGTGCTAGGTCAGGTTCAACGGGTTTGTTGGCATGGCGACGCTGATCGAGATGCTGATTCCGAACGGGCGCCAGGTCGCCATCGCACCTGTGGTCGTTTTACCTGCGACCATGTGACCTTTCGTCCGGACGATGCGACGCACCCTGAACCACACCCACAGAGGGGGAAGCGGCACGCTCGGGCGTTAGCTAGCGTCTCCGCTACGGCTCTTCGGTGGCCGATGATGGTAAAGTGACAGAGAATCTGTCGAAGGGGAACTTCACGGTACCGGTCAAAGCGTCGATTGAGGATATACAGAAGATTATGGGCTTCCTCAGCCGTCAAATCGGTTGGGTTGAATCGGCTCGTATTGAGAAGGCTTTTGGAGCACTCGATGACCGCAAGGTAGCCGCGATGGTCGAGTTTGGATTGGTTCTGCGTGACGGGAAGAACCTCCGTACCACGGATCGGGGCCAGCTTTTCAATACAGAAACGAAGGCCGCTTTGCGCGAGGTGCTGCTGTCCGTTGATTTGTACAAGTCCACCCTGGACTGGGTTCACTACGGCAAACGAGATGCGGTCACGACAGCTGAAATCGGACAATACTGGGAAGCCTCGCATAAGGACACCATCGGAAACCTCAGTGGAATCACCTTGGGCTCCGGCGCCGTGACCTTTGGTCGCGTCATTGCTGGTGCCGCCGCGGGTAAATTTACTGTCGGTCGCGGTGGCAAGGAAACGCGAATCGAGTTCGATCTTCCCGTTATCGATCTGATGGTGACCGGTCAACCGGACGTTGAAGAGCCTACGCTCTCTGACGAGGTCGACCCTGCCGCCGACGCAACTGAGAAGCAGACTTTGGTGCCAGAGGGTTCGCCTACTCAACCGGCCGCGATAGAGCGCCAGGTTGTTCCACCTGCACCCAGCGTGAACGTCTCAGCGAGCCCGAGCGTTCACGTCAACGTCGAGATCCACATCGCTGCGGACGCGACGGCCGACACGATGCGCGAGATATTCAAGAACATGGCCCGTTACGTGCTGGAAAAGACTATCGATGATGACGACAAGTGAGGGCTGGTCTCGACATCTCGATAGGCTGAGATAGTTTCAAGATGCCTACAGGCTACCGGTCTCGGACATCGCCCGGCAGGCCCCGGCTCAAGCGCTCCATTCATTGAGGGATGCCGCGAAGGCCGCCCCTGATACCTACCGTCAATACCTCGAGGAGGCTATCGATTGCTACGAAACGGCGGCGTACCGTGGAGCTGTGCTTATGGTTTGGGCAGCCACCATCGAACACATCTATTCCGTCATCGAAAATCACCAGAACGGATTTAAGCACGTTCAAGCGGCGAACTTGGCTCGCTTCGACAAGTCCTTTGGCTATCATAAAATCAGCAAGAAGAACGATCTACTCTACCTGAACGACAAGAACTTCTTTCTGCTTTGCGAGGACGCGGGAGTCCTCAACAAGAATGCGCGGGTACTCCTGAATGAGGGCTTGAATGAGGCTTATGCAGAATTGGTTTTTTGCCGAGTGAAAAAGATGAGTCCGCGGACGGCATTGAAGGCGTCTCGGAAAGTGCGCAGTGGCCGCCGGTAGTCGGTGTGGAATATCCGCCAGGTCTTGATGCTAGCAATTGTTCTCTCGATCACGTAGCGGTGGGTGTTCACGAAGCGATTGTGGTGTTTGGCGTAATTTGGCAGATGGTCTTCGCTTGGCCTCTTCTTTATTGGTGTGACCATTCCGGTGCCTTGATAGCCTTTGTCGGCCAGCGTGTTCGAGAGGTTAACGGTGTCGGCCAACCCGGTTTCTCGAAACGCGTGGGCATCGTGATGCTTGCCCGCCATCGGATCCGAAATGTGGATCAACCGGCCGGAGAGGTCGGCGAGGACCTGGCAGTTGTGCCCGGTGGTCTTGTGTTTCCCGGAGTACAGCTCCGGCGCGTCTGCCCAGGACCAGCACGGCAGGAGCGTGCCGTCGATGACGGCCGTCGTCCCGCGGAGCGCGGCGTCAACGTCCGGCTGCTCGTCGTCGACAACGACATTGAGCATCGCCTCAACCACCGCGATCGTTCGCGACACGGTCGACTGACTGATACCGACCACATCAGCGATCAACTGCTCGGTGACATTCTGGCGATAATAGAGGAGAGTGATCTGCAGTGCCCCGGCAAGCGAGAGCGTGCGTGGCCGTCCTCGACGCCGATTCCACGTGAACTCGTTCTCGATCCGTTCGGCGAGGATCGCGTAGTGCTCGGCCGTCATTCCCGTAGTAGTCTGTGTGTGCACCGGCTGGTTCCTTTGCGAAGAGTTTCTGTCGAAGGTTGCTCTTCAAGCACAGCGGACCAGCCGGTGTTAACCGTGAACGACACGCACGAATCCATGTTGATCAATCGGATTTTGCATAAGCCTCCTTGAAGTGGGCGATGCACGTCTCGAATGCGGATCGGGTTCTGGAGATTTCCCGGTTCGATTTCTTGGTGTTGTCGTCGAGGGTGGTGCCGTGGGGTCGTTTGCGGGGAGTGGTCGCGGTGGTGCCGATGTAGCCCGGGTCGGCGATCCAGTCCGTGTCATCGAGGATCGGCTCCCAGCCGCAGAGCGCGAGAGCGACACGATCATGACGGGCGCCGGCGACAGGGTCTGACGCGGCGAGGAGGCCGCCGTCCAGATCTGCGGCGATCTGCACATTGAGGCCTTGTCGGTGCCGCTTCCCGGAGTAATTGGACCGACCCGTTTTCGCGCGGTTCCCGGTGGGAACGTCTGTCCCATCGACCAGGACGACACGGCCTTGGACAGCTTCTTCCAGGGAAATCCCTGAGAAGCAGCAGGCTTGCTCGATCAGCGGAACGATGCGCCGGTAGATCCGCGAGACGGTGGCGTGGGAGACGCCGTGCAGGTCCGCGGCGGCGGCTTGGTTCAGGTTCTGTCGCAACAGCAGCAACGTCAGAATGACCTGCTCCCGCAGGTTGAGAAGCGCGGGGCGGCCAGGCAACGATGGACGCCCGGACAGGACCTGGAATATCCGAGCCACCAACTCCGTGACCTGCCCAGAGGTCAAACCTGTAGTAGAGTCATAGCGCATCGACTTCTCGCTTCAAGAATGGTGTGTAGGAACTTCCATTCTCTCCCGCGAGAAGTCGATGTCTTCACAGCGACACGCGCGAAACAGGCCTTATGAATAACGCTCTTAGTAAAGCGTGCCAAACTAGCTCGTCGTAGGCAGCAATTGTGACCATCGGGCGGTGGTGTTGGTGCGCCGTTACCGAGAACCAGGACGCTTATGTAAAACCTCATTGACTGAAATGAATTCCCGCGTGTCGGTCACGAAGAACACCGGCTGATCCGCTTTGATTGAAGAGCAACTTTCAACCACCACCTAGAACGCCAGGAGGCTTATGCGAACTTCCTCTGCGCGCTCATCGAACAAGCCTGTGACCACGGTTTTTGTAAAGTCCTACCCGAATTTTGGATAAGCCTTCATATGCAATGCTGTCAGCGCGATGACAATTCTGCTCACCGCCATTGTTGGGCTGCTCGTGCAAGCCGGCGCGAGCAGCTTGACACTCGGTTCGCCGGCGATGACGGCGTGTCGACCCGGCGAGACACCCGTGAGCGCGTGGCTCTAGTAGTCGGGGGGCTTTGCTCAAGCTCGAACTTGCGATCTTCGCCACTGCGGCGACAGTGCAGCGATGCGTTTCAAGTGAAATTACTCACTTTCTGTGTTAGTGGTGTCGATTTGCTGCGTGGTCGCTCTTACCGGATTCTCGATCCTAGTCGCCGGCTTAAAGGGATTCGCGGAGTCGGCACCGCCCTCACCTTCATCGGCCTGTCGGTCTTCTACACCGCGGTCTTCGTGGTCCTCGGCATTGTGGAGAGGGCCAGCAATGGGTGGGGCTTCGGCGGCAGCTTCTTCCGCTCGATCTACTTCGGCGGCGACTCCGTGCTCGAGCAGGCCATCGCGGTGCTCTGCACCCTGCTGTTCTTCTTCTTCATCGGAGCGGCGACCGCCGCGGTTTTCGTGCGCTGGCGCCAGCGCGAGATGCTGCTCTTCTTCGGGATCCTCGGCGCCCTGGTGCTGGCCGTGATCGCCCTCCTGTCGCTCACCGGGAGCTGGCCGGCGGTCGGCTCCTTCTTCGCCAGCGTCGGTTACGCGGGCGGCTATGCCCTGTCGCTGATCCCAACCGCCCTCGCCGCAGTCGCGGGCTGGGCGATCCTGCGCCGCGCCACCCCGCGCACCAGCTGACCCGCCGGTCCGGGTCGGAGTGCCACAAGGCCCTTCCGCCCCGGACCCCCGGGTGCCACCGTGAGGACATGCCCGACTCCCCCGCTCCGTCCCTCCTGCCCGTTCCCGAGCACAGCTGGGTGCCCCGACCCTCCGATGCCGAGCTGACCCAGGACACGCTCGACACGGTCGACGCCTGGTGGCGCGCCGCCAACTACCTCGCGGTCGGGCAGATCTACCTTCTGGCGAACCCGCTCCTGACGACCCCGCTGAGCCGAGACGACATCAAACCCCGCCTGCTCGGCCACTGGGGCACGACTCCCGGACTTAACCTGATCTACGCGCACCTCAACCGTGCGATCCGGGAGCGCCGCCAGCCGACCCTGTACATCACCGGTCCCGGCCACGGCGGCCCGGGCATGGTCGCGAACGCCTACCTCGACGGCACCTACAGCGAGATCTACTCCCATATCGATGAGTCGGAGGAGGGGCTGCGCCGCCTGTTCCGCCAGTTCAGCTTCCCCGGCGGCATTCCCAGCCACGCCGCACCCGAGACACCGGGCAGTATCCATGAGGGCGGCGAGCTCGGGTATGCGCTGAGTCACGCGTACGGAGCCGCCTTCGACAACCCGGACCTCCTGGTCGCGGCGGTCGTCGGCGACGGTGAGGCCGAAACCGGCCCGCTCGCCACCAGCTGGCACTCCAACAAATTCGTGAACCCGCTCACCGACGGCGTGGTACTGCCGATCCTGCACCTGAACGGCTGGAAGATCGCGAACCCGACCATCCTCGCCCGCATCCCTCACGAAGAGCTCGACAGCCTCCTCCGCGGCTACGGCCACGAGCCGTTCCTCGTCGAGGGCGGCTTCGACGGCGAGGACCCGATGCGCGTACACGAGCGCTTCGCCGATGTCCTCGACACGGTGCTCGACCGCATCGCCGCGATCAAGGAACGCGCCGCTGCGGGCGACCTCAGCCGACCCGCCTGGCCGATGATCGTGCTGAAGACCCCGAAGGGCTGGACCTGCCCGACCGAGATCGACGGCGTCCAGGTCGAGGGCACCTACCGCGCGCACCAGGTCCCGCTGCCCAACGCCCGCGACACCGAGGCGCACACCCGCCTGCTCGAGGACTGGCTGCGCTCCTACCGACCCGAGGAGCTGTTCACCGAGAGCGGCGGCATCGCGGACCGGGTCCGCTCGCTGGCTCCCGAGGGCGACCTGCGGATGAGCGCCACGCCGCACGCCAACGGCGGGCTCCTGCGGCAGACCCTCGACCTGCCCGACTTCCGCCGCTACGAGGTGGTAGTGGAGCAGCCCGGCGGCACCGTCGCGGAGGCCACGAAGGTGCTGGGCGAGTGGCTCGCCGACGTCATCCGCGCCAACCCGACCACCTTCCGCCTGTTCGGACCCGACGAGGTCGCCAGCAACCGACTCCAGTCTGTCTACGCCGCGACCGACAAGCAGTGGGACGCCGAACTCAGCCCGCTCGACGACCACCTCGCCCGGGCCGGACGCGTCATGGAGGTCCTCTCGGAGCACCAGTGCCAGGGCTGGCTCGAGGGCTACCTGCTCACCGGCCGCCACGGGATCTTCACCTGCTACGAGGCGTTCATCCACATCATCGACTCGATGTTCAACCAACACGCGAAGTGGCTCGACGGGACCCGCGACATCGAGTGGCGCCGCCCGATCGCGAGCCTGAACTACCTGCTCTCCAGCCATGTCTGGCGCCAGGATCACAACGGCTTCAGCCATCAGGACCCGGGCTTCATCGACCACGTCCTGAACAAGAAGCCCGAAGTCGTCCGCGTCTACCTCCCCTTCGACGCGAACACCCTGCTCTCCACGTACGACCACTGCCTCCGCAGCGTCGACTACGTCAACGTGGTCGTCGCCGGCAAGCAGCCCTCGCCCCAGTGGCTCACCATGTCGGAGGCGGTCACCCACTGCACGCGCGGCCTCGGCATCCTGGAGTGGGCGAGCAGCGAGCGGCAGGGCGAGTCCCCGGACGTCGTGCTCGCGTGCGCGGGCGATGTGCCGACGCTCGAGACTCTCGCGGCCGTCAGCATCCTCCGCGAGAAGCTCCCGGACCTCGCGATCCGCACGGTGAACGTGGTCGACCTGATGCGCCTGATGTCGGAGTCGCAGCACCCGCACGGTCTCTCCGATCAGGAGTTCGACGCGATCTTCACCCCCGATCGCCCCGTCGTCTTCGCCTACCACGGCTATCCCTGGCTGATCCACCGCCTGACCTATAAGCGCACCGGCCACGACAACCTGCACGTGCACGGCTACAAAGAAAACGGAACCACTACCACTCCGTTCGACATGGTGATGCTCAACGACCTCGACCGCTATTCGTTGGTGATCGACGTCATCGACCGCACGCCCGGCCTCGGCGCCCGCGCCGCCGGCCTCCGCCAGGACATGCAGGACGCCCGCATCCGCGCCCGCGCCTACACACGCGAGCACGGCGAGGACCTCCCCGAGGTCGCGAACTGGACCTGGTCCGGCGAGCGCCCCGGCAACGCCAGCACCAACACCGGCAACGACAACGAATAGCCCCCGTCACGCACAGCTCCCTGTGCTGACGGATCGCGGTCGTGCCGCTGGCAAGGCGGAGGAGGAAGCGATACCGGCGGTACCGCGCCCGACAACAACACCACCAGCACCTGACGGATCGCGGTCGTGCCGCTGGCAAGGCGGAGGAGGAAGCGATACCGGCGGTACCGCGCCCGACAACAACACCACCAGCACCTGACGGATCGCGGTCGTGCCGCTGGCAAGGCGGAGGAGGAAGCGATACCGGCGGTATCGCGCCCGACGACAACGCCGCCAGCGGTGCGACCGCGACCCGTCAGGCCGCGGGGGCGAGGTAGTCGTCCCAGGCGGGTAGCGTCCGTTCCGCGCCGCGGACGAGCCAGGAGCCGGCGCGCGGCATCCGAGGGACGGTACGCAGCCGCCAGCCCATCTCGTGCGGGGTGCGGTCGCTTTTGAGGTTGTTGCAGCGCTGGCAGCAGGCGACGAGGTTCTCCCAGGTGTCCCGTCCGCCACGCGACTTGGGCTGGATGTGGTCGATCGTCGCCGCGTGCTGCCCGCAGTAGCCGCAGCGGTGGTTGTCGCGGCGCAGCACTCCCCGGCGAGACACCGGCACGTTGCGGCCGCTCGGGATCCGAACGTAGCGCGTCAGCACGATCACCGAGGGCCGCACGTAGTCGCCGCGCGCGCCGTGCACCGGATTGCCCTCGTCCGCGGCGATGACGGTCGCCTTCTCGGTCATCAGCAGAACCAGCGCCCGCTTGAACGACACCACCGCGAGCGGCTCGTAACCGGCGTTGAGAACCAGAGTGCGCATCAGTGACCTCCGTGCTGTCGCACGCCGCCCCGCGGAGCCGCCGCGACCACAAGCAAGGGCGCCGTCGTGAGGACGGCGCCCTGCGGGGCCACGGCGCAGAGCCGCGTGATGGCGTGGAATCGTATCCGCGTGTCGGAGGACTGCACCGTCGCGGCGAGGACCCGCGCGTGTATCGAGTCGGCCGGCTGCACGCGCGAGAGCAGAGCCACGCTGTGGTGCCCGCTCCGCTCGGCCATCCCGGCACTCCGTCCCTCGACGAATGGATCCGTTCGCTGTGCGAGCGGACTGAGGTTCAGGTTAACCCTTCACGCGCGGAACACCAGGGTTCAGTCGAGATTCGTCACGCGGCGTTCACACGCGGGAACGACGAGAGCCCGCCCCTTGGTGAGGGGACGGGCTCTCTCGGCGGATCGACGATCAGCCGTTGATCCGCACGATCCGGTAGTCGGAGGTCCACAGCGGCTGCACGCGGACGCTCGCGCCCTCGTACGGCGCGTGCAGGATGTTGCCGTTGCCGGCGTAGAAGCCGTCGTGGCCGTCCATGATCACGAGATCCCCGGGCTGGGCGTCGGCGAGCGAGACGGGGGTGCCCATAGCGCCCTGGCCTGCTGCCGAGTGCGGCATCGAGATGCCGTACTGCGCGAAGACGTACATCACGAAGCCGGAGCAGTCGAAGCCGTTCGGACGGGCTCCGCCGAAGACGTAGGGCACGCCCTGGTACTGCATCGCGGTAGCGAACACGGCCGAGAGGCTGTAGCTCGTGGTCGGGGCGGCCGCGGCGACCTCGCTCGCGGAGGCTCCGGAGTTGGCGGTGAACTCCTCGGCGGTCTCGGCACGCGCCTCGGCGACATCGGTGGTGTCGACGACGGGCTCCGCGACCACGGCGGGCTCGGGCTCGGGCTCGGGTGCAGGGGGCGGCGGCGGCGCGGCCTCGGCCGAGAAGCCATCGCGCGCAATCGCTGCCTGCACCACTCCGCCGTCGACTGCGACGGTCTGGGCCGAGCCCTGGCGGAGAAGGTCGGCGCGCGAGGCGGCGAACAGGCCGTCGTTCTGGCTGCCGGGGGCGAAGGCGTAGGCGGGAAGAGCCATGGTCGCAACGAGTGCGCCGGCGAAGCCGACCATCACAACTTTGCCGACGACACGGCCTCGGCGCTTGCGGGGAGTCCCGGCCGGCGACGGCACGAAGTCGGTGATGTCCGCGCGGCGAGCGGGGGCTGCGGGCACGGCCCGGCGGGAGACGGGGGCGTCCCCGTGGATCCGGGCGCGGATCACCGGGGGCCGGTTCTCGAAGGTCGCGTCGCCGGAGCGGTCGGGATGGGTGGAGCGGAACCGGTCGGGTGAGCCGGCGCCGTCGTTCGGGGTGACGGAATTGTGGGGCAAGGGGGAGATCCTCCGACGTCCCCTCAGCCCAGGCAGCTGTCCCGTCTCTTGCACGAAGCATCGGTGTGCACGGCATCCGAGACGGGTGTGGGGGCGTCGGATCCCGCGCCCCGTGACCGAGGGTCGGCCGCAGGGCTCCACAGAGCGTAAGCGACCGTTACCGATTTGTCATCTTCTCGGTGGAAAGAGACCGCTCTCCCGTCACCGGATACGGTACAAGCGCGGTCGCGGAGACACAGTCTGCGCAGGCGAGGGGTACAGGACCCGTCAGACGACGACGAAGATGTGCGCGGCGACCTCGTTGGGCAGCTCGATCCCCGCGTCGGCACCATCGATGCGGGCGAGCACGTAACCGTTCACCGCCGAGAACTCACCCTCGGCGCCGGGGACAACGCCCGCCTGTTTAAGCTGCAGAAGCAGCTCCGGATCGACCTGCGCCGGTTCACCCAGGCGTCGCACGACGCCACGGCGCGGCTCGGTCGATCCGGCGACGAACCGCGGCAGGTTGATGACTCCGTCCGCGAAGCGCGAGGCGGGGGTGTCGCCGAGCTCGTCGAGTCCCGGGATCGGGTTCCCGTAGGGCGACTCCGTGGGGTGATCGAGCATCTCCAGGAGGCGACGCTCGACTTGCTCGCTCATCACGTGCTCCCAGCGGCACGCCTCCTCGTGCACGAACTCCCAGTCGAGCTTGATGACGTCGTGCAGCAGACGCTCGGCGAGGCGATGCTTGCGCATCACGTGGATCGCCTTGCGGCGGCCGTCGGAGGTGAGCTCGAGGTGGCGGTCACCCGAGACGACGACGAGGCCGTCGCGCTCCATGCGTCCCACCGTCTGCGACACAGTGGGTCCCGAGTGGCTGAGCCGCTCCGAGATGCGCGCGCGAAGGGGGATGATGTTCTCCTCCTCGAGCTCGAGAATGGTGCGCAGGTACATCTCGGTCGTGTCGATCAGATCCGTCATCTCAGCCTTCCCGTCTCGGCGCGCTCCACCCTAGTAGGCGTGACGTCGCAGCATCGGCGCTGCGGCAGGACGCACACCTCCGTCGCTCGGAGGAGGGGTGCGGGCCGGGAACCCTAGTATTAACGCATGCCGGACCTCACCATTCCTCGCGAGCTGCTCCCGCACGACGGACGGTTCGGCTGCGGCCCGTCCAAGGTGCGGCACGACCAACTCGCCCACCTCGCGACCGAGGGCGCACACCTCCTCGGGACATCGCATCGCCAACCCCCGGTGAAGGACCTCGTCGGCCGCGTGCGCCAGCATCTCGCCACGCTATTCCGCATTCCGGAGGGCTACGAAGTCCTGCTCGGCAACGGCGGTTCGACCGCCTTCTGGGACGCCGCCGCGTTCTCTCTGATCGAGCGCCGCGCCGAGAACCTCACCTTCGGCGAGTTCGGCCAGAAGTTCGCCGCCGCCGCCTCCGCGCCCTTCCTCGAGCCGGCGCACGTCGTCGCCGCCGCCGCGGGTTCGCGAAGCGAGGTCGAGATCGTCGAGGGGATCGATGTCTACGCCTGGCCGCACAACGAGACGAGTACCGGAGTGATGGCGCCCGTGCGCCGGGTCCACGGCGACGAGGGCGCCCTGACCGTCATCGACGCGACCAGCGCGGCCGGCGGGATCGACATCGACATCGCCGAGGCCGACGTCTACTACTTCGCTCCCCAGAAGAACTTCGCCTCTGACGGCGGCCTGTGGTTCGGCCTCTTCTCCCCCGCGGCGATCCAGCGGATCGAGCGGATCGCTGCGAGTGGGCGCTACATTCCCGAGTTCCTGAGCCTCAAGAACGCCGTCGACAACTCGCGCCTGAACCAGACCCTGAACACTCCCGCGCTCTCGACCCTCCTGCTGATGGAGTCGCAGCTCGAGTGGATGAACGCCTCGGGCGGTCTCTCCTGGGCCTCGGCGCGGACGGCCGAGTCCTCCTCCGCGATCTACGACTGGGCGGAGGCGTCGAGCCTCGCGACCCCATTCGTCGAGGTGCCCGAGCACCGCTCGCAGGTTGTTGCGACCGTCGACTTCGATGCCTCCGTCGATGCGGCGCTGGTCGCGAAGATCCTCCGCGCGAACGGGATCGTCGACACAGAGCCGTACCGCAAGCTGGGCCGCAATCAGCTGCGGGTGGCGACCTTCGTCGCGATCGAGCCGGACGACGTCCGCTCCCTCCTCGGCTGCATCGACTACGTCCTCGAACGCCTGGCGGTCTGAGGCCCGAGATGCGGTTCTGGCTGCGCGAGCAGGAGCGGCGGCCTAGCCCGCCGCCCTCCGCGAGCGATGATGCGACCGCGCTGCTCGTCGGCTGCATCGTCTGGGCGAGTGCCCTCGTCGCTGTACTCGTGGCGGCTGCGGTCGGAGTCGTCGTCGAGCCGGTCGCGCTCTCGACCGTCGTGATCGGACTGGTCCTCGGCACGATCGGACTGTTCTACAGCCGCAACAGACGCTGAAGCCGCAACCGACGCTGAAGCGCGGCCGATTCCCTCCGCAGGTCCGTGCCGTCCGCCTCGAGCTCGAGCCGGACCCGCAGTCCGGCGAACTCCGAAAGCCGCTCGACAGGGGTGCCGCAGGCAATCGCCGCGTCCCCGGTGGGGAGCGCACATCACCGGGTGCTGAGGGTGTCGGACTTTCCGTGGCGGTAGCCCCGAGTGGAGCCGAACTCCCGCATCCGCGAGGTGTCGATCACCCCTGGTCGGCATCGGGCTGCCGAGCGCGTCGGTGCGGGTCGGCTTCGCCCAGAACGGGGTCAGCGCGGCGTTCAGGGGCGAGCGAGGCGAGGGGGCACGCATGTGACCGGTGCAGCTCGCCGCCCTGTCACGTCCGCCAGGGCTGTCGGGAGTAACACCTGGCCGAAAGAGCGCGCGGCGCCGCGGAGTAGGCGAAGGGGGTGTCGGAATCGATGCTCCTTGAGCGGGGCCGGACCGGATCAGCGTCGGCGACGGCGGCGACGCGCAGCCGGGGCGGGAGCGGAGTCGGGCTCGTCGTCCTCCTCCGGATCGTCGTCCGAGTCGTCCTCGTCCAGATCGTCGGAGTAGTCCTGGTCCGGAGCGTCGTCGGAGTCGTCGTCCGACTCGTCCTCCTCGGAGTCGTCATCGAGGTCGGGCTCGTCATCGAGGTCGGGCTCGTCATCGAGGTCATCGTCATCCGCGTCCTCGATCTCCTCGCCCAGCACGTCCTGCGCGGCGTGGTAGTCGGCGAGACGCACCGACCACGGCACCCAGTCCGGAGCCAACACCGCCCCCTCGCCGGGCAGCAGCTCGACCTCGAGCACGGTGACGTCCTCGGTCTCGTCGATCCGGGACAGCGTGGCCGTCCACAGCCAGCCCGGATACCCGCGCATGAGGTTGGCGAACTGCAGCGACACGATGTGCTCGCCCTGCACCAGGGTCGTCACCAGCTCTCCGATGGTCCCGGCGGGAGCGATCTCGGCGAGAGCCGTCCGTGCGACGTCGAGCGATGCCGCGAGCACCTGGTCCGCCTCGAACACGGGCTCGGGAACGACCTCGGGAGCGAAGACGACCGCCTCCTCCACCGGCGCGCCCTCGGTATCGGGAACCGCGTCTTCGATGAGATCCTCGACCTCGACGGCGGCCGGCTCCTCCACGCAAGCCTGCTCCTGGATCGGAGCGTCCACCTCGAGCGGTCCGCGCTCGGCGGTCGTGCCGTCGGCGTCAGGCATCGAGCTCATCCGCGACGCGGCGCAGAAGCACCGCGATCGTGCGCCCGTGCGCCTTATCGGGATAGCGGCCGCGCTTGAGGCCGGCGCCGATCCCGTCGAGCAGCTTGACCGTGTCCTCCACGATCACGGACATGTCGTCCGCGGACTTGCGGTTGAGCTTCGCCAGGCTCGGCGGGGCGTCGAGGACCCGCGCCGAGAGCGCCTGTGGACCTCGCTTCCCGTCGGCGATGCCGAACTCGAGCCGGACGCCGGCCTTCACCGCGGTCCCGGCGGGCAGCGCGGACGCGTGCAAGAAAACCTCCTGGCCCTCATCGGTACTGATGAAGCCGAAGCCCTTCTCCTCGTCGTAGAACTTGACCTTGCCGGTAGGCATGCAGACCCCTCCTGGAAATGAAGCAGCCATCAGTTTAGTCGACCGGCCCCGCCCTATCCTTGACGGGTGAAGCCACAGGAGCCGGCGGGCATCGGACGCGCGGAGCGCACGCTCGCCTTCATGTTCATCGCGATCATCGTCGTCTCGGTGCTCGCCTTCCTCGCGGTCCTGGTGGCACCGGCGTTCGGCGTGCGCGACTACGCCGGTCCGCTGTGGAGCTTTGTGATCGCCCTTCCGCTCGTCGGCCTCCCGATCGCGATTCTGCTGATGATCGGAGTGCTCATCGCCGGCGTCCGACGCCGTCGTCGCCAACCCTGATCCGCATTCTGGCGCCTTCAGACGATCTTCGAGCGCCGGACAACCGCTTCCCAGACTCCGTACAGACGACGGCCAGATACTGTCTTGCATGGACGGACCCCGCATTCTCATTGTCGACGACGAGCCCAACATCAGAGACCTGCTCACCACGAGCCTCCGCTTTGCGGGCTTCGCCGTGCGCGCAGTCGGCAACGGAGCGCAGGCGATCTCCGCGGTCCTCGAGGAGGAGCCGGACCTGATCATTCTCGACGTCATGCTCCCCGACATGAACGGCTTCGGGGTGACCAAGCGCCTCCGCTCGGCCGGTTACACCTCCCCCATTCTTTTCCTCACAGCGAAGGACGATACCGAGGACAAGATCACGGGCCTCACCGTGGGCGGTGACGACTACGTCACGAAGCCGTTCAGCCTCGACGAGATCGTTGCGCGGATCAAGGCGATCCTGCGCCGCACCATGCACGCCGAGGAGGATGCGGTTATCCGCGCCGGTGAGCTGACGATGGATCAGGACACTCATGAGGTCCTCGTCGGCGACGAGCCGGTCGAGCTCAGCCCCACCGAGTTCAAGCTGCTGCGCTACCTGATGCTCAATCCCAACCGGGTGCTCAGCAAGGCGCAGATCCTCGACCACGTCTGGGAATACGACTTCAACGGCGATGCGGGCATCGTCGAGTCCTACATCTCGTACCTGCGACGTAAGCTCGATACACATTCGGAGGAATCGCTCATCCAGACCAAGCGAGGATTCGGGTACATGCTGAAGGTCGCGAAGGCTTAGCCTCCGCCGCTTCGGCGTCCGTCTCCAGCACAGACGCGGCGTCGCCGATCCTCGAGGGAGTTCCACCGCCATGCATCAGGGTCTGGCCGAGCGGTGGAACTCCATCTCGCTGCGTACGAAGATCACCGCCGTCACGGTCCTCCTGCTGACACTGGGGCTCCTCGTCTCCGGCATCGGCACGATGACGATGCTCAAGCCCCAACTCGTCGCACAGCTCGACGCACAGCTGGCCGACCAGATCCAGAGAACCGCGAGCGAGCTCTCCGTCCGTGACCTCGCCGCGATCGACGACTCCAAAGCCGACTTCGGCGCCGTGTACGACCAGTACGGCGCTCTGGACAACACCAACGCGTCCAGCGCAGCCGACCCCGCCTTCCCGGAGACGTTCACGCTCGAGCAGGCCCTGCAGGGCGGCGACAAGCCGATGGAGATCTGGAGTTCCAACGGCAAAGTCGAATACCACGTCATGTCCACGGTGTTCACGAGGGGCGCCGAGTACCAGACGCTTCTGTTGGCCGTCTCGACCCGCAGCGTCGACAACATCATGACGATCTACCTCACGATCTTCCTCGGCTTCGGAGTGGCCATCGTCGTGATCGGAGCTCTCCTCACTCGCCTCCTCGTGACGACCACCTTCGCTCCACTGCGCGAGGTTGAGCAGACGGCAGCCGCCATCGCCGACGGCGATTTCAGCCAGCGCCTGGACGGCACGACGCCCAACACCGAGGTCGGGCGCCTCAACCGCTCCCTCAACGCGATGCTCGGACGGATCGACTCCGCCTTCCGCGATCGCGCCCGCACCATCGACCAGATGCGCCGCTTCGTCGGCGACGCGAGCCACGAGTTGCGGACTCCACTCGTCTCAGTCCGCGGATATGCGGAGTTGTACCGGATGGGCGCGCTGCAGACGCCCGAGGCTGTCGGGCAGGCGATGGAGCGGATCGAGAAAGAAGCGATCCGGATGGGCGGCCTGGTCGAAGACCTGCTCGAACTTGCCCGCCTCGACGAGACGAAGCCGCTCGCGCTCGCTCCGGTCGACCTGATGCCGCTCGCGCGAGACGCAGCGATGGACGCGATGGCCTCCTGGCCCGACCGCGACTTCGGCGTCGAGACCCGAGACGACACCCCCGTTGAGACTCCGGCGCTCGAGTCTGGTGACGTCGGTGCCTCCGCCACCCAGACGATGGAGCTGACGAACCCGGGCCTCACCGGCCCGATTGCAGCGGCCGGCGCGCGGCTCGCGCGCTTCCGCCGTCGCCCGCGCTGGGTCAATGCCGAGGAGATCGCCGCCGGTACCGCGGCGCCCCCGGAGGAGCCGGGCGTCCCCGCGATGGTGATGGCCGAGGAGAACAAGATCCGCCAGGTCCTCACCAACTTGATCGGCAACGCTGTCCGCTACACACCCGAGGACACTCCGATCGAAATCGGCGTTGCCGTGGACCGCTCACGGCGCCTCGCGCTCCTCGAGGTCATCGACCACGGCGAGGGCATCCCGCCGCAGATCCGCGAAAAGATCTTCCAGCGCTTCTGGCGCGCGGACACCTCACGGACCCGCGAGACCGGCGGCAGCGGCCTGGGCCTGGCGATCGTGTCCTCGATTGTGGCCGCGCACAAGGGCCGCGTCGATGTCGTCGAGACTCCGGGCGGAGGCGCGACCCTCCGCGTGGCTCTGCCGCTGCTGACCGTCGGCCACAACGGCGAGACCTCCCCCGCCTCCGTCTGACCCGCCTCGTCCGGCGTCCGGCCCGCCGCAACCTCGGGCTCGCGGAAACACCTCCGGCTCGCGGGAATCGACGGATTCCGCGAGCCGAACGCGATCCCGCGAGCCCAAGACTCGCGCACGACCCGCACACGCAAAAGGCGGCTCCCCCGGAGGGGAACCGCCTTCTGCGTGGTGGGGCTGGACTCAGAAGTCCATGCCGCCGGTGGGGTCGCCGCCCGCTGCGACCGGGTTCTTCTCGGGCTTGTCGGCGACGACGGCCTCCGTGGTGAGGAAGAGACCGGCGATCGACGCCGCGTTCTGCAGAGCGGAGCGAGTGACCTTGACCGGGTCGATGATGCCCGCGGCGATCAGGTCGACGTACTCGCCGGTCGCGGCGTTGAGGCCCCAACCGGTCTGCAGCTCACGGACCTTGGCCGCCACGACGCCCGGCTCGAGACCAGCGTTCAGCGCGATCTGCTTGAGCGGAGCGTCGATGGCAACGCGCACGATGTTCGCGCCGGTCGCCTCGTCTCCTGCGAGCTCGAGCTTCTCGAAGGCGAGCTTGCCGGCCTGGATGAGCGCGACGCCACCACCGGCGACGATGCCCTCCTCCACGGCGGCCTTCGCGTTACGGACGGCATCCTCGATGCGGTGCTTGCGCTCCTTGAGCTCGACCTCGGTCGCCGCTCCGGCCTTGATGACCGCGACTCCGCCGGCGAGCTTCGCGAGGCGCTCCTGGAGCTTCTCGCGGTCGTAGTCGCTGTCGGTGTTCTCGATCTCGCCGCGGATCTGCGCGACACGGCCGGCGATGGCCTCGGCGTCGCCGGCACCCTCGACGATCGTGGTCTCGTCCTTGGTGATGACGACCTTGCGGGCCGAACCGAGCAGATCGAGGGTGACGTTCTCGAGCTTGAGACCGACCTCCTCGGAGATGACCTGGCCGCCGGTAAGGATCGCGATGTCCTGGAGCTGCGCCTTGCGACGGTCGCCGAAGCCCGGGGCCTTCACGGCGACGGACTTGAAGATGCCGCGGATCTTGTTGACGACCAGGGTCGCCAGCGCCTCACCATCGACGTCCTCGGCGATGATCAGCAGCTGCTTGCCCGCCTGGATCACCTTGTCGACGACGGGGAGGAGGTCCTTGATGTTCGAGACCTTGGAGTTGACGATGAGGATGTAGGGATCCTCGAACACCGCCTCCTGGCGGTCGGGGTCGGTCACGAAGTACTGCGACAGGTAGCCCTTGTCGAAGCGCATGCCCTCGGTGAGCTCGAGCTCGGTGCCGAAGGTGTTCGACTCCTCGACGGTGACGACGCCTTCCTTGCCGACCTTGTCGATCGCCTCGGCGATGATCGCGCCGATCTCGGGGTCCGCGGCGGAGATGGAGGCGGTCGCCGCGATCTCGTCCTTGGTCTCGATGGCCTTCGCGCCGGCGACGAGCTCGGCTGTGACGGCCTTGACGGCCTTCTCGATCCCCTTCTTCAGGCTGATCGGGTCGGCGCCGGCGGCGACATTGCGAAGGCCCTCGCGCACTAGAGCCTGGGCGAGAACGGTCGCGGTGGTGGTTCCGTCACCGGCGACGTCATCGGTCTTCTTGGCGACCTCCTTGACGAGCTCGGCGCCGATCTTCTCGTACGGCTCGTCGAGCTCGATCTCCTTCGCGATGGAGACGCCGTCGTTCGTGATGGTGGGGGCACCCCACTTCTTCTCGAGGACAACGTTGCGGCCGCGCGGGCCGAGGGTCACCTTGACCGCGTCGGCCAGAGTGTTGAGTCCACGCTCGAGGCCGCGGCGGGCTTCTTCGTCAAAAGCAATGATCTTGGCCATGTGTGTTTCTCGTCCCTCCCGGACGTCGTGAAATGTCTGTGCTGGCACTCGGCTGGGGCGAGTGCCAAGATCGATTCTGGCACTCACGGTGGAGGAGTGCAAGCGACCTGGCGCAGGCTCCGACACGAAGGAGCCGCCGCCCGCGCGAGGCGGACGACGGCTCCCCAGAGGCTCGGCGGCTAGACCGGGCGAACCGATTCGGCCTGCGGACCCTTCGACCCGGTGCCGACCTCGAAGGCGACCTGCTGACCCTCTTCGAGGACCTTGTATCCCGACATGTCGATCGCGGAGTAGTGGACGAAGACGTCCTGTCCGCCGCCGTCGACCGTGATGAAGCCGTAGCCCTTTTCAGCGTTGAACCACTTGACGGTTCCGTTCGCCATCTCTGTACTCCCCAGTGCTGTGATGCCCACGGCACAAGCGACATGCTGGTGCCTGGTCAGGAATACTAATCCGACGATCGCCGCGCTGACGCGCCCACAGGTACCCCGACGGAAAGAGTTGCCCGAGATTCAACACGGAGGAAACGTGCCCGTAACAGTGGGAACGGGTCAGCCCTGTGCGGCGGCGTAATCGGCCCCGAGCACCACGACGACGGCGCCTGTCTCGACGAAGTCCTGCGAGAGCAGGGCGGTGCCGGTGCCCAGCGAGTCGATGATTCCGCGGGCCGCTCCCTCGAGGGCGGGATCCGTGTAATAGACCGTCGTCGTCTCGAGGTCCTCGGTATCAGCGTTGGCGACGGTCGGAACACTCCAGCCCGCGGACGTCAGGGCGTCTCCCGCGCCGGCCGCGAGTCCGACAGCGACCGTACCGTTCAGGACGGCGACGGCGACGTCGGGGTCGGTGGTGGCTGCGACGGTCGGGGTGGCCTCGACTGACGCGCTCGGAGGGGTGAAGACGTCGGTGAACTGAACCCGGTCGTCGATGACCAGCAGCCCGATGAATCCCAGGAGCACGATCACACCGGTCGCCAGCGCCGCCCAGGCGAGAGCGATGGCACGGGCGTGCGGGGCCGGCGGGCGCCGATGAGCGCCGACGCGCGCCTCCGTCGCCGGGATCTCGTCGAAGCGGTCGCTCGGTTTCGTATTCGACATCGGGGGTACGGCCGGCCTTCCGTTGGTGGACTCGAGCAGCTCGTCTACTCGAGGCGCCCGAGGCGTCGCGCGGCGCGAGCGCCGGCACGCTGGTCGCGGATGCGGTGCAGCCGCGTGACGAGCATCGGGTCGTACGCGAGAGCGGCCGGAGAGGCGAGCACTGCACTGAGCACCTGATAGTAGCGGGCGGCCGACAGGCCGAACTGGGAGCGGATAGCGTCGTCCTTATCGCCTGATCGGACGCCCCATTCACGCTCGAACGCAAGCACCCGGAGGTCGCGCTCGTTGAGACCGGTGCCCATCCCCGGATCCGTCGTGCTGCTCATCTCCCCAGGGTAGGGAGGTGCGCGGTCGCTGCCGCGCAGGCGCTCCGATCCGGATCGAGCGTGTCGCGGCACCACCCTCGGGAGTCTTCTGCACAGCCTCCCCGAGGCGGAATGCACCCCCAGTGCCGTGGGTTGGATCAGGAGGAGGGCAGCACCGCCCCCGTACACTGGCGAGAATTCCAAGGGAGACCCATGTCGTCGTATTCCGTGAACAAGACCGACGCCGAATGGCGCGAGGAGCTCGACCGCGAGCAGTACGCGGTCCTGCGCGAAGCAGCCACCGAGCGCCCCTGGACCGGCGAGCTGCTCGACGAGCACCGCTCCGGTCTCTACGCCTGCGCCGCGTGCGACGCTGAGCTCTTCAAGAGCGGCACCAAGTTCGACTCCGGCTGCGGCTGGCCGAGTTTCTACGAGTCGGTGAACCCCGACGCGGTCCAGCTGATCGAGGACAGCACCCTGGGCATGGTCCGCACGGAGGTTCGGTGCGCGAACTGCGGGTCCCACCTGGGACATGTGTTCCCCGATGGCTTCGGCACGCCCACCGGCGACCGCTACTGCATGAACTCGATCGCGCTGAACTTCCAGGCCGAGGGCGAGTGAGCATGCCCTCCTCCCCCGTGCTCGAGGCCGTGCTCGCGCGTCGATCACGCTCGAAGGTGACGCAGGAGGCCCCGGGGCACGACGAGATCGCGGCGTTCGTTTCAGCGGCGTCGCGTCTCGCCGACCACAGCTCGTTGCGGCCGTGGCGGGTCATCGAGATCCGGGGTGCCGCCCGAGACCGGGTGGGCCGCAGCTTCGCTGTCGCCTCCGGAGCGAAGAAGGATGCGCGTCGGTACATCGAGAAGACCCACCGCGCCTCCCTGCTCCTGGCCGTCGTGGTCAGCGTCAAGAAGTCGAAGGTGCCGGCGTGGGAGCAGGAGGCCGTCGCCTCCGGCGTCGCCCACCTCCTGAGCCTCCTGCTGGACGAGGCGGGCTGGGGCGTCTTCTGGCGCACCGGCTCGTACACTCGCGCCACAGCCGTGCGGAAGGCGCACCGCCTCGAGAAGGGCGAGGAGCTGCTCGGCTGGCTCTACGTCGGCCGACCCGACGGCAAGATCGGCGGACCCAAGCGTCCCACTCCCGCCGAGCGGCACCTCAGCGTCCTCGAGCCCTGAGCGTCCGCGTGCCTGAACGTCCGCGTGCCTGAATCTTGGCCGGTCCGGGGGCCGCGGTAGGGTGTCCATGCGCGAGAGCGCACCTGCCGACGTGGCGCAACTGGTAGCGCACCCGACTTGTAATCGGGCGGTTACGGGTTCAAGTCCCGTCGTCGGCTCACGAACAGCGAAGGCCCCGACCGCTCGATGCGGTCGGGGCCTTCGCTTCGGTGCTCAGCCTGCGGCAGCCGGTGCTCATCCCGCGGCAGCCGGGCTCAGCCCGCGGAAGCCGGGGCTCAGCCCGCGGGAGCCGGGGCCGGCTCAGGGGACGCGGGCGCCTCCGTCGATGCCGGATTCTCGCTGGGCGCCGGATTCTCGCTGGGCGCCGGAGCCTCGCTGGGCGCCGGAGCATCGCTGGACGCCGGCGTCTCGCTCGGCGCGGGGCTGTCGGGGGAGGACGGCCCGGGCGACGCCGACGAGTAGGAGTCGGCAGCGGCCGACAGCACGAACGAACTGAACGCGTCGGGGTCGGACAGCGAGCCGGAGTAGGCCTTGCCGTTGACCAGCACCATCGGAGTGGCGGTGACGGCGGGAATGTCGGTTCCGGGCAGCGGGCCGGAGGTGGCGCGCTCGGTCGCGGCACGGACCCAGCTCACGAAGCTCTGGTCGTCGATACAGCTGTTCACGCTCGCCGTGTCTTCGACTCCAGCCTGCGCCGCGTAGTCCTTCATCTGCGCGTCGGAGAGTCCGTCGGTCCCCTCCTGCGGCTGATGGGCGAACATCAGCGAATTAAAGCCGAAGAAGGAGTTCGGCGAACGATCGGCCACGCAGGCCGCCGCGTTCGCCGAGCGCTCCGAGAACTTGGTGCCGTTGGAGCGGGTGGTGAGGATGGCGATCGGGTGGATCTCGACCGTGGCCGCTCCGCTGGTCACCCACTCCTTGATCTGGTCGCCGTTGGTCATCTCGAACTGGCCGCAGTAGGGGCAGAGGTAGTCGAGGTAGACGCGGATGTCGACGGTGCCGGTGGACGTATCGGGGACACTCGGCGTCGGAGTTCCGTCAGCCGCGACGGGCGGGCTGGTCCGGGCGACCATGTTCTCGCCGATGAACACGCCGTCGCTGGTCATGTTGGCCGGTCCGGGTCCCGCGGGGCGGATGCTGGACGTCACGGCGAACACGACGATCGCCACGACGGCGATGACGACGACCGCGAGCCCTCCTTGCAGGGCGAAGCGGCTCACGCGGTCTCGGCGCTTCTGCTGCTCGCGCAGGCGACGCGCCTTCTCTCGGGCGGCCTCTCGTCGCTGATTCTTCGAGAGACGGTCGTTGGCTCCGCCGGTAGTCATGACAAGAACGCTCCGAATGAGAGAGGGGGAAGAGGGAGCCGCCTGGCGCGACTCGCCGGAATCCTACGCGCGAGCCCTGGGAAACCTCCAAACGACGGATACCCGACGGCCGTCCGACGACTGTCGGCCCCGTGGCATACTGTGACGGTTGGTCGATGTCGCCCACGTGGCGATGACCAGCACTTCCATTCACTCGGATCGTCCGGCACGTACCTGCCGGTGAAGGAGCAAGCACAATGGCGTCCGTAACGTTCGACCACGCGTCCCGTGTCTACCCCGGGGCCACGCGCGCCTCGGTCGACAAGCTGAACCTCGAGGTGGGTGACGGCGAGTTCCTCGTCCTTGTCGGTCCCTCCGGCTGCGGCAAGTCCACTTCTCTGCGGATGCTCGCGGGCCTCGAAGAAGTCAATGAGGGCCGCATCCTGATCGGCGACCGCAACGTCACGGACGTTCCGCCCAAGGATCGCGACATCGCGATGGTGTTTCAGAACTACGCGCTGTACCCGCACATGTCGGTCGCCGAGAACATGGGCTTCGCGCTCAAGATCGCGGGCGTCAACAAGGACGAGCGCGCCGCGCGGGTCCTCGAGGCCGCGAAGATGCTCGACCTCGAGCCCTACCTCAACCGCAAGCCGAAGGCCCTCTCGGGTGGTCAGCGCCAGCGCGTCGCGATGGGCCGCGCCATCGTCCGCAAGCCCCAGGTCTTCCTCATGGACGAGCCGCTGTCGAACCTCGACGCCAAGCTCCGCGTATCCACCCGCACCCAGATCGGCACCCTGCAGCGCCGCCTGGGAATCACCACGGTGTACGTCACCCACGACCAGACTGAGGCGCTCACGATGGGCGACCGCATCGCAGTCCTCAAGGACGGCGTCCTCCAGCAGGTCGGCTCGCCCCGCGACCTCTACGAGAACCCGAACAACGTCTTCGTGGCCGGCTTCATCGGCTCACCCGCGATGAACCTGTTCCACGCTGACGTCACCGATGGCGGCGTCAAGTTCGGCGACACTGTCCTGCCGATCGCCCGCGAGGCGCTCGCGAAGACGAGCCAGAAGGTCGTCACGCTCGGCGTTCGCCCCGAGGACGTCACCGTCTCGACCCAGCCCGGCGGCCTGCCCATCGAGGTCGACCTCATCGAGGAGCTCGGCTCGGACGGCTACCTCTACGGCCACACCGAGGTCGAGGGACGCCGCACCGACATCGTCGCGCGCGTCGACGGCCGCGTCCACCCCACCGCGGGCGACCGCGTCTACGTGACCGCGAACCACCGCGTGCACATCTTCGACGCGGAGTCGGGCGAGCGCCTCTCCTGAGCCGCCGCTCGTACCGAGACCTCGCTGCCGCCGTCCTTCGTGGGCGGCGGCAGCGTCGTCTTCGGCTCCACCGTCCGACTCTCGACACGAACGGCGCACCATGTCCGGCTCCTTGAACATCACCTCGGCCACCATCGACCCCGCCCTGCTCGACCTGCCGTGGAACCTGCGGCTCGATGACTGGCCCGACGAGTACATCGCGGCCCTGCCCAAGGGCATCTCGCGGCACACCGTCCGGTTTGCTCACCTCTCCGGGCATGTTGTCGCCGTGAAGGAGACGACCGCCGACATGTCGCGCCGCGAGTACGAGATGCTCAAGACGCTGCAACGCCTCGACGTGCCGTGCGTGGAACCCGGCGCGGTGATCACGAACCGCACGGACGACGAGGGCGACGCCCTGCCCGCGGTGCTGGTCACCCGGCACCTCAAGTTCTCCCTCCCGTATCGGGCGCTCTTCTCGCAGACGCTGCGGCCCGATACGGCGACCCGGCTGGTGGACGCGCTGGCGCTACTCCTGGTGCGCCTGCACGTGATCGGTTTCTTCTGGGGAGACGTGTCGCTCTCGAACACTCTGTTCAGAAGGGACGCGGGCGCATTCGCGGCGTACCTGGTGGACGCGGAGACCGGTCAGCTCTACTCGGGCGGCCTGTCGAACGGCCAGCGCGAGAACGATCTCGAAATCGCGCGAGTCAATATCGCCGGTGAGCTGCTCGACCTCGAAGCGGGCGGGCGCGTCGACGACGACCTCGATCCGATCACCGTGTCCGACGGCATCGTCGCGGCGTACCGCAGTCTGTGGAAGGAGCTGACTGGCGCCGAGTCGTTCGCGACCTCGGAGCGCTGGCGGATCAACGACCGCGTGAACCGGCTGAACGACCTCGGCTTCGACATCGAAGAACTGGCAATCAAGACGGACGAGGCCGGCTCGACGGTGCGGATCCAGCCGAAGGTCGTCGATGCGGGCCACCATCAGCGGCGATTGCTCCGCCTCACCGGGCTGGATGCGCAAGAGAACCAGGCGCGACGGCTCCTGAACGACCTCGATTCGTACACGGCGACGTACGACAAGCAGGATCTGGACGAGGAGATGGTGGCTCACGAATGGCTGGCGCAGGTGTTCGAGCCCGTCATCCGCTCGATTCCGCGGGATCTGAAGGGAAGGCTGGAGCCGGCCGAGATGTTCCACCAGCTGCTCGAGCACCGCTGGTTCATGTCGCAGCAGCAAGCACGGGATGTTCCGCTAGCGGAGGCGGTCACCGCCTACGTGAACGACATCCTGCGCCACCGCCGTGACGAGGCGACTGTCATCGCGCCTCCTACTGAGGCGTTGACGCTGCCGAACCTCGTCCTCGATGCCGCGGGCGACGCCGAGCTCACCGACGAAGACGCCGACGTCGACTGGACGAAGAACGTCTGACCCCGCCACCGCGAGAGGGCCCGTGCTGCACAGTACGGGCCCTCTCGCGTGTTCGGAGTCGTCGCCGGCCGAGCGGTCGGCGCCTACTCGGACGCGGCGCGGAGCTTCGATACCTCGTAGAGCGCCACCGACGCCGCGATTCCCGCGTTGAGGGATTCCGTGGCGGAGCTGATCGGGATGGAGACGACAGCGTCGCACTGCTCGGTGACGAGGCGGGACAGACCCTTCCCCTCGCTGCCGACGACGACGAGGAGCGGGCGGTCGGCCAGTTCAAGGCCGGGCAGCGACACGTCGCCGTCACCGTCGAGGCCGATCACGAAGACGCCGTCGCGCTTGAAATCCTTGATCATTGCCGTGAGATTCGAGGCCATCGCGACGGGGATGCGGGCCGCGGCGCCGGCGGAGGTCTTCCAGGCGGCCGAGTTCAGGCCGACCGAGCGGCGCTGCGGGACGATGACGCCCTGTCCGCCGAACGCGGCGACCGAGCGGATGATCGCCCCGAGATTGCGCGGGTCGGTGATCCCATCGAGAGCGACGAAGAGGGGGACGGCTCCGCGGGAGACGCTGCGCTCGAGCAGGTCGCTCGGGTGCGCGTACTCGTAGGGAGGCACCTTGAGGACGAGGCCCTGGTGCACCGAGTCCGGGCCGGCCAGGCGGTCGAGTTCGGGGCGCATGATCTCGAGCACGGGCAGGCCGCGTGCGGTGGCGATCGTGAGCGCCTCCTTGACCCGGTCGTCCATCTCGATGCGGGTCGCCAGGTACAGGGTTGTCGCCGGGATGCTGGCGCGCAGTGCCTCGAGGACGGAGTTGCGGCCGGTCACCATCTCGAACTCGTCGCCGCTCTTGGGTCGGCGCGAGGGCGCCGGGCGTCCCTGTCCGCGGGCAGCCGCCGAGAGCGCTCCTCCGGGCCTCCCCTTGCCGCCGGCGGCGACGAAGCGCTCGCGTGCGAGCTTCGCCTTACCGGCGGGGTGGTAGGGCCGGTCCTCCGCCTTGGGCGTGGGCTTCTTGCCCTCAAGGGCTTGCCTGCCCTGACCGCCGGATCCGACGGCCTTGCCCTTGCTCTTCTTTCGGACCGCTCCGGGGCGGCCGGGCTTATTCGCCATCGAGACTCCAATGCGCACCCGTCTGGGTGTCTTCGATCGTGATTCCCGCCGCGGCGAGATCGGTTCGGATGCGGTCGGCGCTCGCCCAGTCGCGCTGCTCCCGCGCGGTCTGGCGCTCGGCGACCAGGCGATCGACCAGCACGCTGAGCGCCCGGTACGAGGGTTCGTCGTCAGAGCGCGCCCACTCGGGCGCCTCGGGGTCGATGCCAAGCACGGCCGCCATTGCCAGCACCTGGGTGCGCAGGGCCGACACCGAGCCGAGGTCCTCGGCGTCGAGGGCGGCGTTGCCGGCTCGGACGGTCTCGTGCAGGACGCCGATGGCCTGCGGCACGGACAGGTCGTCGTCCATCGCCGCGGCGAACTCCTCCGGCACTAGCGGCTCGCCGAGTGCGGCGAATCGCGTGCCGTCCAGTCGCCTGCGGGAGCGGTCGAGGAAGCCCTCGATCCGCTCCAGCGCCGCCTCGGCCTCCTCGAGCGCCCCGTCGTGGAACTCGAGGGTGGAGCGGTAGTGGGCCGAGCCAAGGTAGTAGCGGACGACGAGCGGGCGAGCTGCGTCGAGCAGCTCGGAGGCGTAGACGGAGTTACCGAGCGACTTGCTCATTTTTTGGCCGGCGACGGACACCAGCCCGTTGTGCAGCCAGTAGCTGGCGAAGGCGTGGCCGGCGGCACTGGACTGGGCGAGCTCGTTCTCGTGGTGCGGGAAGCGCAGGTCGAGACCGCCGCCGTGAATGTCGAACTGGGTGCCGAGGTACTTCGTCGACATCGCCGAGCACTCGATGTGCCAGCCGGGGCGACCCACTCCCCACGGCGAGGCCCAGGCGGCCGACTCGGGCTCCTGGGGCTTCGCGCCCTTCCAGAGGGCGAAGTCGTGCGGGTCGCGCTTGCCGCGCGGGTCGGCGTCGCTCGCCGCCTCCATGCTCTCCAGACGCTGGTGGGTGAGCGCGCCGTAGTCGGGCCAGGAGCGGGTGTCGAAGTAGACGTCGCCGGAGTCGTCGGGCGCCGGATAGGCGTGGCCGCGCTCGATCAGCGTCTGGATGAGCGTGATCATCTCGGCGATACTCGCGGTCGCGCGTGGCTCGTAGGTGGGCGGAAGAATGCCGAGGGCCGTGTACGCGGCGGTGAAGTCGAGCTCGACGCGGTAGGCGAGCGCCCACCACTGCTCGGACGGGGCACCCTCGGGGACGCGGCGCCGCGACTCCTCGGCGATGGCGAGGATCTTGTCGTCGATGTCGGTGACGTTGCGCACCAGGGTGACCCGGTAGCCACGGTAAACGAGCCAGCGGCGCAGCTGGTCGTAGGCGAGAGCTGAGCGCAGGTGCCCGATGTGGGGCGAGGACTGCACGGTGGGTCCGCAGACGTACATCCCGACCTCGTTTTCGCGGAGGGGGACGAAATCGACGAGGGCCTGGGCCTTCGAGTCATGCAGTCGCAGAGTCACGCGGGCGAGTTTACCGGGAGCTCGGCTCCGGGCCGGGTCGGCGGCATCGCCTGGGGACTACCGGGCGATCGCGGCGCTGGGGAGGACGAGTGCCGTCGCGGTCGCGGCGACCCCCTCGCCTCGCCCGGTGAAGCCCAGCGTGTCGGAGGTAGTGGCGGCGACGCTGACAGGAGCGCCGAGCAGCTCCGACAGCACATGCTGCGCCTCGTCCCGCCGCGGCGAGAACCTCGGTCGGTTGCCGATGAGCTGCACCGAGACGTTCCCGATCCTGAAGCCCGCGGCCTCGACCAGCTCCCGGGTGGCGCGGAGGAAGACCTCGCCGTGGGCGTCGGCGAAGCGGGGATCCGCCGTACCGAAGCGGGAGCCGATGTCGCCCAGGCCCGCTGCGGCGAGCAGTGCGTCGCAGATCGCGTGGGCGACCGGATCCCCGTCGCTGTGCCCGGAGAGGCCCCGCTCCCCCGGCCAGTGCAGCCCGGCGAGCCAGAGTGGCGAAGCGTCGTCGAAAGCGTGGACGTCAGTGCCGATACCCACCCGCGGCACCACGACGGCAGGCGGCGGCGCGAGTACCTGCTCCGCTCGGGCGAGGTCCCAGGGGGTGGTGATCTTGAAGGCGAGGGGGTCGCCGACGACGACAAGGGAGTCGGCGCCCCGGGAGGCCAGCAGCGCCGCGTCGTCGGTGAACTCCTCCTCCGCGGCGGCGTAGGCCTCCTCGAGCAGAGCGCGCGGGAAGCCCTGCGGCGTCTGCACCGCCGCGAGCTCCGAGCGGTCGACGGTGCCGACGACGCCGCCGTCGGCACGGATGCGCTTGATGGTGTCGGTGACCGGCAGGGCGGGAATGACTCCACTGCCTGTCGCGCGGACGGCCGCGATGACCCGCTCGAACTGGTCGACGGGTGTGAGGGCGCGGGCGGCGTCGTGCACGAGCACTGTATCGATCGACGGGGAGAGCGCACGCAGGCCCCGCCCGACCGACTCCTGACGGCTCGCACCGCCCGCCACAACGGTCACGGTCCCGGAGGCGGCCCCAGCGCCGCGGGCCAGAGCGATGGTCTCCTCCACAAGGGCCGCAGGCGCTACGACGATGATCTGCACCGGCTCGGCGAGAAGGAGCACGGTCCGCAGGCTGCGCTCGAGGATCGTCGTGCCCGCGCACTCGACGTAGGCCTTGGGTCGCCCGCGCCCGAGCCGCGTGCCGCTGCCCGCAGCGACCACGACGACGGCCGCAGTGGGGACCGCGGTGGGCGCGGCGGGGACGGCGCCGGGCGTGTTCAGGATGCGAGGACCTCGTCGAGAAGCGCGGATGCTGCGTCCTCGTCGGTCTTCTCGGCGAGAGCCAACTCGGAGACGAGGACCTGCCGTGCCTTCGCGAGCATGCTCTTCTCGCCCGCGGAGAGGCCGCGATCACTGTCTCGGCGGGTGAGGTCGCGGACGACCTCGGAGACCTTCACGACATCGCCTGAGCCGAGCTTCTCGAGGTTGGCCTTGTAGCGGCGCGACCAGTTGGTCGGCTCCTCGACCACCTCGGCGCGCAGTACCTCGAATACGCGGTCGACGCCCTCGCGGCCGATGACGTCACGCACGCCCACCAGATCGACGTTGTCGGCCGGCACTTCGATGACGAGGTCGCCCTGGGCGACTCGGAGCTTCAGGTACGTCTTCTCCTGGCCCTTGATCAAGCGGGTCTTCACCTCGGCGATCGTGGCGGCTCCGTGATGGGGATAGACGACCGTCTCTCCGACCTCGAACTGCATGCGACGTCCTTTCAGCGGCGGAAAGATTATCATGCGCGCCCGGGGGACGGGAGTCCGGACGGGCGGGGCCGCAGTGCTCGCTACGCTAGCCTGGTGTCGGCTCGTGCACAGTGAAGTCGCCCTGTCCGGGGCGTTCGGGGCCGACGATCTGGAGGTTCCTGTGAAGGCGCGTATCGCTGCATCCGTCGTTCTCGCGGTCGGCGTCGCCCTCGCTACCGCCGGCTGCAACCTCGTCGCTGAGCAGGCGACGCGCAAGATCTACGACCCGAGTGACGGCGTGGGTGCGACGATCGGCGATCTCGCCATCCGCAACGCGATGATCGTCTCGGACGACGGCGAGGCCGGCACGCTGATCGTGACGCTCGTCAATTCCACCGATGAGGTACTGAGCGTCGAGGTGCAGTTCGAGGGCTCCGCGGGCCGCACGAGCGACACCGTGGACGCCGTGCCCGGTCGGACCGAGGTCCGCCCCGACAGCACCGAGGCGGTCCAGATGGACGGTATCGACGCCGTCCCGGGCAGCCTCCTCCCCGTCTACTTCCAGTACGGCTCCGAGCAGGGCAAGGAGCTCCTTGTCCCCGTCCTGACCAGCGCCCTCGAGGCCTACTCGACGCTCACTCCCGCGCCCACCCCGACGCCGACTCGCACCCCCACGGCCGACCCCGCCCGGACCGCCCTCCCCACCCAGTCCGCCGAGCCCGGCGCCGACGCTCCCGCCGCGCAGTAGCCCCCCACGTCGAGGGCCGTCCACCCCGGTGTGCTGCCCGCCGTCCGCCCCCGGCTCGTCGCGCAGCGACGGCCCCACCCCGGCTCGTCGCCCAGCGACGCCCCCTCCCGGCTCGTCGCCCAGCGACGCCCCCTCCCGGCTCGTCGCCCAGCGACGGCCCCCCCCGGCTCGTCGCGCAGCGACGGCCACCCCCCTTCCACCAGAGGGGATCGCGGGTCCTGGCGGGGTGAGCTGCAAGGCGGAGGAGGGCGCGATACCAGCGGTATCGCAACCGACGACAACGCCGCAGATCACCCCGCCAGGGCCCGCGATCATGCGTCGAAGCGGTAGCCGAGGCCGCGGACAGTAACCAAAAGCACCGGCTCCTTCGGTGTCTTCTCGATTTTGGAGCGGATGCGTTTCACGTGGACGTCGAGCGTCTTCGTGTCGCCGAAGTAGTCGCTGCCCCAGACCCGGTCGATGAGTTGGCCGCGGGTGAGGACACGGCCGGCGTTGCGGAGCAGCATTTCGAGGAGCTCGAACTCCTTGAGCGGCATCGGGGTTTCGGTGCCGTCGACTTCAACCGTGTGGCGTTCGATGTCCATGCGGACGGGGCCGGCGACGACGATCCGTTCCTCTCCGGGTTCTTCCGTGCGGCGGCGGAGGACGGCGCGGATGCGGGCGAGCAGCTCGCGGGTCGAGTAGGGCTTGGTGACGTAGTCGTCCGCGCCGAGTTCGAGGCCGACGACGATGTCCACTTCGGAGTCCTTCGCGGTGACCATGATGATCGGGACGGAGGAGCGGGTGCGGATCTCGCGGCAGACCTCCGTGCCGGGCATGCCGGGCAGCATGAGGTCGAGGAGGATCAGGTCGTAGTCGCCGTCGTCGAAGGCCGCGACGGCGCGGTTGCCGTCCTCGGCGACCGTGACGTCGTAGCCCTCGCGTTCGAGCAGGTAGCTGAGGGGCTCGCTGAGGGCGCTCTCGTCCTCGACGAGCAGGATGCTGGTCACGCGTGTTCTCCTATCGGGGCGGCCGCCGCGAGGGGCGTTCTGGTCGGGTCTGTTTCGGGGAGTCGGATAGTGAAGGTGGAGCCGCGTCCGGGCTTGGACCAGACGCGGACATCTCCTCCGTGGTTCTGCACAGCGTGCTTGACGATGCTGAGCCCCAGGCCGGTGCCGCCCGTGTGGCGAGAGCGGGCCTGGTCGACGCGGTAGAAGCGCTCGAAGACGCGGTCGAGGTCCTCCTCAGGAATGCCTATGCCCTGGTCGGTGACGGCGATCTCGACGACGCCGCCGGTTGAACGCACGCCGATTCCCACCCGGGAGCCGGCGGGCGAGTACTGAATGGCGTTCGCGAGGAGGTTGTGCAGCGCCGAGACGAGCATCTTCTCCTGACCGACGACGTATGCCTTCTTCATTCCGCCCTTGACCAGGGTGACGTTGTGCGACTCCGCCAGCACATGGGTGGTCTCGAGCGCCGCGGTCACGATGTCGTCGACGCGGAGGACGTCGGCCGAACCGGCCACGTCGGCGGCCTGGAGGCGGGAGAGCTCGATGATCTCCCGGGTGATCTTCGCGAGGCGGTGCGACTCCTGGGTCAGCCGGTGGGCGAAGCGGCGCACCTGCTGGGGGTCCTCGGCGGCGGAGTCGAGGGCTTCGGCGAGCAGGCCGACCGCGCCGATCGGGGTTTTCAGCTCGTGGGAGATGTTGGCGACGAAGTCGCGTCGAACGGCCTCGAGTCGGCGTGCCTCAGTGTGGTCCTCGGCGATGACGAGGACGTAGCGGGAGCCGAGGCGGGTCGCGTGCACGACGAGGGTCACGGCGGCGTCGGACAGGGGGCTGGTGACGAGCTCCAGGTCCTGGACGATGTCGTCGCCGAAGCGACGGACGCGGTCGACGATAGCGACGAGGTCCGGGTGCAGCAGAGTGTCCTGCGAGACGAGGCCGAGGGCGAGCGCCCGGGTTGAGGCTTTGAGCACGTTGTGCGACGGATCCGTCACGAATGCGGGCGAGCCGACGGCGTCGATGATCGCCTCGATCCCCTCGGGGAGCCCGACCGTGATCACGTCCTGCGCGATGCGGCCTTGACGGGCGGCGAGGGTGAGCACGGTCGTCAGAAGAATCCCGATCGCGACACCGAGAACGAGCGACAGAACCACGATCAAGCCCGAATCCACGGACCCAGGCTAACCATCCACCGGCCGTCCCCTTACCGGGCACCTGCCGATCCTCCGGGGGTCGAGTACTGTTCAAGCGCCCGGCACCGTCCGTTAACCTGCCGTGGTCATCATGACTGCGCCTGCGCCTACCGAGTGCAGTCGCAGCGGCGTGCGAGGTGCTCGCCGCAGATCCGGCGCCGTCGTCCTCGTCGCCGTAGAGAGGGTCGAACACAGATGCGCGAAGTTTTCCAGCAGGAGCTGGCCGAGGTCCAGGAACGACTCGTCGAGATCTCCGGGCTCGTCGAGATCGCCATCGAGAAGGCGACGCAGGCGTTCAACCACTCCGATGTGACCCTCGCCGAGGAGGTCATCGCGAGCGACGCGCGCATCGACGAGCTGGCCATCAGCCTGGACGAGCTCGCCATCGACATCCTCGCCCGGCAGAACCCGGTTGCACGCGACCTGCGGATCGTCGTCTCGGCGCTGCGGATCAGCGCGTCGCTCGAGCGGATGGGCGACATCGCCGAGCACATCGCTCAGCTCTCGCGCTACCGCTTCCCGGACAAGGTGGTCCCAAAGAGCCTGCGCCCGACCTTCGTCGAGATGGGCCGGCTCGACGTGGTCGTTGCGCACAAGCTGACGGAGCTGCTGCGCTCGCAGGACCCCCGCATTGCGGAGGAGATCCGCGACGAGGACGACAAGATCGACGAACTACACGTCAGCGTCTTCGACAAGGTGCTCAGCGAGGCATGGAAGGGCCAGGCCGCCGACACCGTGGACGCGACTCTCGCCAGCCGCTACCACGAACGCTTCGCCGACCACGCCGTGTCGATCGCGAAGAAGGTCCAGTACCTGATCTCGGGCGACTGGGGCTGAGTTCGCCTGCCTGAACTTCGGCTCGTGAAAAGGGCTTCGGCTCGCAGGAATCATCTGATCCTGCGAGCCGAAGGTGTTTTTGCGAGCCGGAGATTGGGGGACGCGGACGGGGACGGCTACTTCGTGGCGCCCTGGGCGGCGACGGCGGCAGCACCGGCGGCGGCGGCCTCGGGGTCGAGGTAGCGCGCTTCGCCGACCGGCTCGAAGTTCTCGTCGAGCGTGTAGACGAGCGGGATCCCCGTCGGGATGTTGAGCTGGGCGATGTCCGAGTCCGAAATGCCGTCGAGAGTCTTCACCAGGGCGCGGAGCGAGTTGCCGTGCGCGGTGATCATGACGGTCTTGCCCGAGGCGAGGTCCGGCTTGATCTCGGACTCCCAGTAGGGCAGCATCCGCTCGATCACGAGCTTGAGCGACTCGGTGCGCGGCAGGGCGTCACCGAGCTCGGCGTAGCGCTCATCGTGCGCCTGCGAGTACTGGTCGTCGTCGGCGATCGGCGGCGGCGGGACGTCGAAGGAGCGGCGCCAGGTCTGGAACTGCTCGGCGCCGTACTCGGCGAGGGTCTGCGCCTTGTCCTTGCCCTGCAGCGCACCGTAGTGGCGCTCGTTGAGGCGCCAGGAACGCTTGACATCGATCCACAGACGGTCGGCGACCTCGAGGGCAATGTTCGCGGTCTGGATCGCACGGGTCTGACGCGAGGTGTAGACGATATCGGGGTGCAGACCCGCCTCGATCAGCAGCTCGCCGGCACGGGTCGCCTCCGCGACTCCCTGCTCGGTCAGCCGTACGTCGACCCAGCCGGTGAACAGGTTTTTCTGATTCCACTCGCTGTTGCCGTGGCGCACGAGGATGAGGGTGTAGGTCTCGGACATGCGTCCAGCTTAGAGGCGGCCCCCTCGCCGGCGAATACGCTGAAGGGCATGCCCATCGGAGCCGTCACCCGCGGAACGACGGGCACGAACCGCCTCCGCCGAGTCGACCGCCGGCTCGCCGAACTCCCCGTCCTGCAGAGCTCCCCCACGCCGCTCGTCGTCGACCTCGGCTTTGGTGCCAGCGCGGTCACCACCCTCGAGCTGCACCGACGCCTGGTCAGCACGGTGCCGGACGTGGAGGTGCTCGGCCTCGAGATCGAGCCGGCCCGTGTCGACACCGCCCGAAAGCAGCTCGCCCGGGTCCGGGAGGGAGGCACGGCCTTCCCCGCCGACGCGCGGGTGCACTTCGAGCGCGGCGGGTTCGAGGTCCCCCTGCCCGCGGGCCGGCGCGCGAGCATCATCCGCGCCTTCAACGTGCTGCGGCAGTATGACGAGGACGCGGTGGCCGCCGCCTGGGAAACGATGACCGTCAGGCTGCAGCCGGACGGCGTGCTGGTCGAGGGCACCTGCGACGAGATCGGGCGCATCTGCACCTGGATCGAGATCGGCCGGGAGGGTCCTCGCTCGCTGACCCTGTCACTCCGGCTCGCAGCGATCCCCTCGCCGATGACGGCAGCCGAGCGTCTGCCCAAGGCGCTCATCCACCGCAACGTCGCCGGCGAGGGGGTGCACGCCTTCCTCTCGGCTCTCGAGCGCGCGTGGACCCTCCACGCGCCGCTCGGTGTCTACGGTCCGAGTCAGCGTTGGATCGCGGCGATCCGCGATCTGCGCCGAGACTGGCCGATCCTCGACGGCCCGCGGCGCTGGCGCCTGGGTGAAGTGACGGTCGCCTGGGAGGCGGTCGCCCCCTCCTCCTGAACGCTAGGCGAGCGGCGGCAGTGCAGCGCGGGCCTCGGCCGGATCGGTGCCCGACGCTATGAGCAGGTCGACGACGAGCGGGCGGAGCAGGACCAGCACCGTCTTCTCGGCGAGCCGCGCCTCCGGGATCAACCGTTGAGGGTCGAGCGTGGTCGCGAGCAGCACGAGGTCTTGACGTGCGAGGGCGAGCAGTGACGGATCAGCGATTGCTCGGCCGAGCAGGGCGATGCCCGGTGCACACGCGGCGACCGCTCCGGCAAGCGCCGGCCGCGGGGCGGTATCGCCGACGAGGAAGTCGGTGCGGCGCGCGACGATGCGCAGATTCCGGGTCGCCAGATCGAGCGCGGCGAGCATGGTGGCCTGCCGGGCGAGCTCGCCGCGGTGCCGGCGAACGAACGGCGAGATCCGCGCGACCCCGATCGCCGAGTCGAGTGCTGCGGCCCAGCCGTCGATCAGGGGCTGCGTCCCTCGGACCCGGTCCAGGGCGACGGCGGAGGCGGAGGAGTCGCCCCGTCGGAGCGCGTCGGCCAGCTCCTCGACGGTGCGGCTGAGTGCGCTCATCAACCGGTGCGCCTCCGCCCGCGCCGTGCGCAGGGGCGGGCGGGGCACGATCGCCGTGCAGAGCAGCGCTGCGAGCCCGCCGATCAGGCCGTCGACACTGCGGGTGAACACTCCGCCATCCGGCTCGGGGAGGATCATCACCAGCATCGCCTGGGTGCCGGCGGCGACCGCGAACCCCGGCGAGGGCGAGAGCGCGCGTCCGAGGGTAAAGACAATGGCGAGCACCACCGCGAGCTGCCAGATCCCGCTCCCCCATACGAGCAGCAGGACCTCGCTCGCGGTAATACCGATCACCATCCCCGTCGCGGTCTCGGCCACCTGCTTGGGCCTCGTGTCGCGGGCCATGCCCAGGCTCGAGATCGTGACGGTCAGCGCCAGGACGGGCGAGGGATGCCCGAGCAGAACGTGCGCGACGGAGTAGGCGAGGGTCGCCGCGACCACGATCTGCAGCACCGCGGGCAGCGAGGCACCCGCGCGGGCGAGAGCCCGGGCCGGATTCAACCCGGGGGTGCGGAGGAGCGCGCGAAGCCGGCCGGCCGCTCGGCCCCGCTCGGCGGGTCCTGCGGCCACCATGCCGCGACCTACCTGGTCGTCGCCCCGAGGCGGGGCAGACGGGGCACGCCGGCCTCCGCTCCGGCGCCGGGTGGGACCACGACCTCCTGAGCCGCGGCGACCCGGGTCTCCCCCACGAGCACCGTCAGCTCGAGGTCGACGGGGACGCTCCGCTTGACGAGGGCGAGGGCGATGGGCCCGTCCTCGTAATGCCAGGCGCTGGAGGTGACGGTGCCGACCTCGACCGGCTCACCGCCCTTCACGGCCGTGACGACGTCTCCGTGCGCAGGCAACACCGAATCGGAGCCGTCGAGCTGCAGCAGCACCAGGCGGCGAGGCGGGTGGCCGAGGTTGTGCACCTTCGCCACCGTCTCCTGGCCCCGGTAGCAGCCCTTGGCGAGGTGCACGCTGGAACGGAGGAGGTCGAGCTCGTGCGGGATGGACCGCTCGTCGACCTCGGTCGCGTGGCGCGGACGCCAGGCGGCGATGCGCAGGGCCTCGAGGGCGTCCACTCCGGCGAGTGAGACCCCGGTGTCGGCGGCCGCGCCGAGTTGGTCGAGTGACGCCCTCGGCACCAGCACCTCACGGAGCGTCCACGCCGCTCCCGGGTGCTCGGCGGTGAGCGCGTACTGCCACCCTCCCGGCTGGACCTGCGACCACGGGTCGCTCCAGACGAGGGGAGTCTCGGCCAGGGACAGCGCGAGCGCGAGAGCCGTGCCGTCGCCGAGCGCCGCGAGTGTCGCGTACTCCGCGGTGCGATCGGCGACCTCGACGCGCAGCATGAAGCGCATCCGGTCGAGCCAGGCTGCCAGGCCCGCGGTCTCGTCGCGGTCGAGCAGAAGCCAGGCGGTCTCCCCGTCGTCGACGAGGCGGATGACGTGCTCGATTCGGCCCGTCGGATCGAGCAGAAGGGTTTCGGCGCTGGCGCGGGGGGCCAGGCGGGAGACGGCTTGGCTGGTGAGCGAGTCGATCCAGGTCAAACGGTCCGGGCCGGTGACCGTCACGACTCCGCGGCCGGAGAGATCGACGAGGGCGGTGCCGGCCGCGAAAGCCCGCTGTTCCCGGAAGGGCTCGCCGTAGTGGGCGGCGACCCCGGGTTCGGCGGCGCTGGTCGTGGCCACGGCGCCCGCGGCCGCGAGGAGCGGGGAGAAGGCGTCAGTCGACACGGGCGAGCCGTCCGGAGGAGTGGGTCCGCAGACCCTGCCCGAGGGCGGCGATGTCCCACGCCCAGAGCAGGTGATCATCGACCAGGCCGTAGAGCCGGGTCGCCGCGGCGTAGTCCTTCGCGGCGGCCGTGCGCATTACCGCATCGGTCGCCAGGTCGATCCGCGGCCCCTTGACCTGGCCGAGGTAGAGCTCGCTCACTCCGTCCGGGTGCACGAGCGAGACCTCGATGTCGAAGCCGCCGGCGGCGTTGCGCAGCGTCTCGACCGACTCCGCGTCCGGGAAGGCGGGAGCGCCGCGGCCGGGCAGCATCGCCGGGCCGGCGTCCGCGTCGGTGAGCGCGCGGCTGAGGCGCCAGTAGCCCATCTCGCTGACCAGAGGACGAGGCGCCTCGTCGGCGCCGTCCTCGATCAGCCAGGTGTACGAGCTGTAGTTGAGGTAGGGCAGCCCGTCGTAGCTGAAGCTGATGCGGTGGCCGAATTCGGCCTGCACGGAGTCGCCGCCGACGGCGTAATCGAGGACGCCGGAGCCCTCCCAGACACCGAGCAGCCAGGAGAGCGGGACGAGCTCGGGCGGGAGGCCCGATGGAAGCGAGATCACTCCGGCTCCGGGGCGGCTAGCTCTGGCCGCGGTAGAGCTTGTACACGATTACGCCGGAGACCCACGCGATGGCGAGGGAGGCGAGCCCGAGCAGACCGAGATAGAAGAGTTCCAGGGCGAGAAGCATGACTCCACCCTACCCGCCGGGTCCGACACCGGGGCGGGAGAGAGCGAGTGCCAGGCGGGCAGGAGGTGTTCAGGCGGGCAGGAGGAGAGCGATCCCGCTCGCAACCGCGATGAGGGCCATCGCCCCGACGATGCTCGTCATCGCGCGCAGCAGGTACCCCTCGGCGCGGGCCACGGCCAGCTGCACGGCGAAGGTCGCGAGCACACAGCCACCGAAGGTCAGCGCGAGCCAGAGCTGACGGGACTCCGCAGCGGAGACGGTCAACGTGACCGCGGAGCCCAGGAGCGCGAGCACCCAGACGACCCCGATGCCCACCCGATCCCTGCCCATCCCTCAATTGTGCCCCAGGGGGCCGCCTCTTCCAGCCCGCCGCTAGTATGGCGGGCAGACCAGTTCTGGAGGATCAGTGGCGCAGTTGTTGATACTGACCTCGGCGGGAGGCGCCGAGGTGCTCCCCGCGCTGGGGCTCCTCAGCCACCGGACCCGGCAGATCCCCGCGGAACCAGCCCAGCTCGTGAATGCTCCGAGCTGCGATCTGATCCTGGTCGACGCGCGGCAGGACCTCGCCAGCGCGAAGTCGCTCTGCAAGATCCTCACCACGACGGGCATCACCGTCCCCCTCATCCTGATCCTCACCGAGGGCGGTCTTACCGCGGTCTCGGCCGACTGGGGCGTCAACGACGTCATCCTTGACTCGGCCGGCCCCGCCGAGGTCGACGCCCGCATCCGCCTGGTGATCGGCCGCCTGGCGCAGGAGCAGTCGACCTCGCGCATCCAGGCCTCCGGCGTCGTGATCGACGAGGCCAGCTACTCCGCCAAAGTGCACGGGCGCCCGCTCGACCTCACCTTCAAGGAGTTCGAGCTCCTCCGCTTCTTCGCCACGCACCCCTCGCGCGTCTTCACCCGCGAGCAGCTGCTGAGCGAGGTCTGGGGCTACGACTACTTCGGTGGCACCCGCACGGTCGACGTGCACGTGCGCCGACTGCGCGCGAAGCTCGGCGATCTGGAGTCGCTGATCGGCACGGTCCGCAACGTCGGATACCGCTTCAACGTGTACGAAGAGGACAATGAGCGAGTCGCTCAACCTGTCCGTTGAGGACCTGGCCGATCCCGCCGTCTCGGCCGGCCTGCAGCACCTGATCGGCCGCGCCGCCTGGTTCGACCACCAGCCCCCGTTCAGCGATCAGACCCTCGTCGATGCCCGGACCGGCTCGCGCACTCTGCTCGTGGGCCTGCGCGCCGACGTGGTGGTGGCGGCCGCGATCCTCGGGCAAGGCGAGCTGGAGTTCGTCGTCGATCCGGAGTGGCGCGGGGTGGGCTTCGGTACCGCGACCCTCGAGCAGGTGCTCGCGAGCGGCCGCACCGGCCTGCTCGCGTGGGCGCACGGCGACCATCCGGTCGCCCGCGCGCTGGCGGCCTCGCACGGATTCGCTGCGGTGCGCACTCTCCTGCACCTTGAACTCGAGCCGCTCGCTGCACCAAAGGTCCGGGTCCCCGAGGGCGTCGTCCTCGCCGACGCGCGCGACCTCGATCCGGCCGAGTGGGTCGCTCTGAACGCGCGGGTCTTCGCCGCCCACCCTGAGCAGGGGCGGCTGACGGAGCAGGACCTGGCGGCCCGGCGCGCGGAGCCCTGGTTCGACGAGGGCGACTTCCTGCTGCTGCGCGATGCGGACGGGTCGCTGATCGGCTACGACTGGCTCAAGATCGAGCCCGGGTCCACGACCGGCGAGATCTACGTGCTGGGAGTCGCTCCGGAGGCGGCCGGCCGTGGACTCGGTCGCACGCTGCTCTCCGCGGGACTCGCGCGGATGCTGGAACGGGGCTGCACAACGGCAGACCTCTACGTCGAGGCCGAGAACCGCTCGGCGGTGGCGCTCTACCGCTCGCTCGGGTTCACGGATGCCTCCGTCGACGTGCAGTACCTGCAGCGGGCCGCGCCCGTGCGCTGAACCGGTGTGCGGAGCAAACACTCCTCCACAGGCCCTCCCCGGCCGTCGTTCATCCGGCATTCACGGCCCGCGGCGCGCAGTGGGCGGACGCGATGCCAGGATGGTCGCATGGACGGCGACAACCTGCTTCTCGAAGACGGCCTGAGCGATGACCTCGACGACGACTTCGACGACGAGGAGGAGCACTCGGACCCGCTCCTTCCCGACAATCGCTACCTCGACCGCGAGCTGAGCTGGCTCGCGTTCAACCAGCGTGTGCTCGAGCTGGCCGAGGACCCGCTGGTGCCGGCGCTCGAGCGGGCCAACTTCCTCGCGATCTTCTCGTCGAACCTCGACGAGTTCTTCATGGTCCGCGTCGCCGGCCTCAAGCGCCGCATCCTGACGGGTCTGGCCCTGCCGACCAACATCGGCCGCGTCCCCGTCGACGTACTGACCGACATCTCCGAGAAGGCGCATCTGCTTCAGCAGCGCCATTCCCGGGCGTTCAAGGAACTCGTCGAGCCCGCGCTGCGCGAGGGCGGCATCGACCTCGTCCGCTGGGACGAGCTGAGCGATGCCGAGCGGACGGTGCTCGACGACTACTTCTCGGCGCAGGTGTTCCCGGTGTTGATGCCCCTCGCGGTCGACCCGGCTCACCCGTTCCCCTACATCTCCGGCCTGTCGCTCAACCTCTCGGTGCGTGTTCGCAATCCCAAGACGCAGAAGGTCGAGTTCGCACGCCTCAAGGTTCCGCAGATGCTCCCGCGCTTCGTGCGGATCGCGGGGGTCGCGGCGCCGGGCGAGCCGATGCGGTTCATCTCCCTCGAGGACCTGATCGCCAACCAGCTGGACGACCTGTTCCCCGGCATGGAGATCCTCGACCACCACGTGTTCCGGGTGACCCGCAACGAGGACGTCGAGGTCGACGAGGACGAGACCGAGAACCTCATCAAGGCCCTCGAGAAAGAGCTGCTGCGTCGCCGGTTCGGCCCGCCCATCCGCCTCGAGGTGACCGACGACATGGACGACGAGACGCTGGGCCTGCTGGTGCGCGAGCTCGACATCACGACCCAGGAGGTCTACAAGCTCCCGGCTCCTCTCGATCTCAGCGGGCTCTTCAGCCTGCAGAAGATCGATCGGCCCGATCTGAAGTACCCCAACCACGTTCCGACGACGGCGGTGCAGCTCTCGCCGAGTGAGCCGAACCAGCGCCAGGACGTCTTCAAGGCCGTGTCGCGCGGTGACGTGCTGCTGCACCACCCCTATGAGTCCTTCGCGACCAGCGTGCAGTCCTTCCTCGAGCAAGCGGCCGCGGATCCGGACGTCCTCGCGATCAAGCAGACGCTGTACCGCACCTCGGGCGACTCCCCCATCGTGGAGGCGCTGATCGACGCGGCCGAGTCCGGCAAGCAGGTGCTCGCGCTGGTCGAGATCAAGGCGCGCTTCGACGAGCAGGCCAACATTTCGTGGGCGCGCAAGCTCGAGAAGGCGGGCGTGCACGTGGTCTACGGGCTCGTCGGGCTGAAGACGCACTGCAAGCTCGCGCTCGTCATCCGCCAGGAGAAGGGCGGGGTGCTCCGCCACTACTCCCACATCGGCACCGGCAACTACAACCCGAAGACCTCGCGCATCTACGAGGACCTCGGCCTGCTCACCGCCGACCCGGAGGTCGGCAAGGACCTCACCCGCCTGTTCAACGAGCTCTCGGGCTACGCGATCGAGAAGAAGTTCAAGCGTCTGCTCGTCGCGCCGCGGCACCTGCGCAAGGGGCTGCTGAAGCGGATCGCGGTCGAGACCGAGCACGCGCGCGCCGGGCGGCCCTCGGGCATCCGAATCAAGGTGAACTCGATCGTCGACGAGGCAGTGATCGACGCGCTCTACCGCGCCAGCCAGGCCGGCGTGCCGGTCGACGTCTGGGTCCGCGGCATCTGTGGCCTCAAGCCTGGGCAGGAGGGGCTCTCCGAGACCATCCGTGTGCGCTCGATCCTCGGCCGCTATCTGGAGCACTCCCGGATCTTCAGCTTCGTCAACGGCGGCGAGCCCGATGTCTTCATCGGCAGCGCCGACATGATGCACCGCAACCTCGACCGCCGCGTCGAGGCGCTGGTGCGGATCGTCGAGCCGGCGCACCTCAGCGAGATCGACGACATGTTCGAGCGGGCGATGGACGAGCGGACCGCCTCCTGGTGGCTCGGCTCGGACGGCGACTGGACGCGGCACCACCTGGACGCGGACGGCGCTCCGCTCGCCGACCTGCAGAACCAGCTGATGCAGCACATCAGCCATCGCAAGCGTGCGGCGACACGCTCCGCCAACCGGGCCTCCAGCCGCTGACACCGTGACGGCAACCGTCTACGCAGCAGGAGCGGTGTGCTGGCGGATCATCGAGGGTCGGCCGCACGTCCTCGTGATCCACCGGCCGCACCGCCGGGACGTGAGTCTTCCCAAGGGCAAGGTCGACGCGGGCGAGTCCCTCCCCGAGACGGCGGTGCGCGAGATCCGCGAAGAGACCGGCCTCACCGTGGCGCTCGGAGTACCGCTCGGCTGCACCGAGTACACGCTGCCGAGCGGGCGCCCGAAGGTGGTCTACTACTGGGCCGCGCAGGTGACCGAGAAGGCGGTCCTCGCCTCGGACTTCCTCCCCAATGACGAGGTCGAGGCGCTCGAGTGGGTCACCCTCAAGCGGGCGCGGACCTACCTCACCTATCCCCACGACGTCACGATCGTCGACGAGTTCGCCCGGATCGCCGCGAGCGGAGCACTCGAGACCTTCGCGATCCTGGTGCTGCGGCACGCGAAGGCCGTGCCCGCCTCATCGTGGGACGGGCGCGACTCCACTCGCCGCCTCACCGGGCGCGGCCGGATCGAGGCGGCTGCGGTCGCCCGGGCCCTCGCCGCCTGGCGGCCGCGCCGACTCGTCTCCAGCACCGCCAAACGCTGCCGGTCGACCATCGCCCCTCTCTCCGCTCTCGTGAAGAAACCGGTCACATTGCGCGACGACCTGAGCCAGGAGTCGCACGAGCACGGCACCGCCGATCTCCGGGCCCTTGTCGGCAAACGGGTCCGCGCGCGCCGCACCGCCGTGCTGTGCAGCCATCGGCCCGTCCTTCCCGAGATCCTGCGCGAGATCGCCCTCGCCACGGCGACTCCGCTCGGCGCCTACCTCGACGAGGCGGCCGCGCTGCCCACGGGCGGCTTCGCCGTCGTGCACCTCGCGACCAGCCACCCCGGCTCCGGCATCATCGCGATCGAGATGCACACGCCGCTGGGCTGACTCGCTCGGCCGGGCCGCGCTCGACGCTCCGCACCGGAGCCGCCGTCCCGTCACTCCGCGCTGCGTGACGCAGCCCCGTTCACCGCGCGTTCACCGAGCGGACGGTGCTAAGACACGACGTCTCCGTACTCTCGCTCGCGGGCTGCACCAGGCCCTGTTCTGTTGTCCACGCTTTCCTACCCCGAAAGGGATACTTGTGAGATTCTCGCGTCTCGGCCAGGCGGCCGTCGTCGCCGCCGTCGCAGCGATCACGCTGACCTCCTGCGCTGCCAACGAGGCACCGGCCGCAGGCGGCGGCTCCGGCTCCGGCTCCGCCACAACCTCCACGCTCTCAGGCACTATCACCGGCATCGGCTCGTCCGCTCAGGGCACCGCGCAGACCACCTGGGCCGCCGCGTTCCAGACCGCGAACCCCGACGTGACTGTCAACTACGACCCGCAGGGTTCAGGCGCCGGCCGGACCAACTTCATCAACGGCGCCGCTGACTACGCCGGCTCCGACTCCGCGCTCAAGGACGAGGAGCTCGCGGGCACCTTCGCCGCCTGCGCCCCCGACACCAAGGGAATCGACCTCCCGGTATACATCTCGCCGATTGCGGTCATCTTCAACGTGGAGGGTGTCGACGAGCTCAAGCTCGACGCGGCCACCATCGCAGGAATTTTCAAGGGCACCATCACGTCCTGGGACGCCCCGGAGATCAAGGCCCTGAACCCCGACGCGACCCTCCCGTCGGCGACCATCACCTCCGTGCACCGCTCGGACGACTCGGGCACAACACAGAACTTCACCGACTACCTCGCGGCCACCGCGAAGGACGTCTGGGACGCTCCTGCCGCCCAGACCTTCCCGTACTCCAGCGGTGACGGCGCCAAGGGCACCTCAGGTGTCGTCGACGCGGTCAAGAACGGGACCAACACGATCGGCTACGCCGACGAGTCCGGCGCCAAGGGCATGGACATGGCACAGCTGAAGGTGGGCAACGCGTTCTCGACCATCTCGGCCGACGGCGCCGCGGCAGTCGTCGCCGCCTCCCCCATCGCGGAGGGCCGCGAGGACAACGACCTCGCGATCACGATCGACCGCACCGGCACCGAGGCAGACGCCTGGCCGCTGGTTCTGGTCAGCTACCTCCTCGTCTGCCAGGAGTACGCGGACGCCGACAAGGGCGAGGTCGTCAAGGCCTACGCCGCCTACGTCGCGAGTGAGGACGGCCAGAAGGCCGCCGCCACTCAGGCCGGTTCCGCTCCTCTGAGTTCGGAGCTCGCCGGCACGGTCGCCACCGCGATCGAGTCGATCAAGTAATTCCACTGGCAGGGCCCGTCTCGCAGCACGATCCGCGGGACGGGCCCCGCCTGTGCCGGGCTCGACCCACCCGGACGCTCCCCTTCGCGCCTTAGCATCTCCCTGTGCGCCCCGCCGAATCACCTCGTCTGAAGAGAGTCCCCTGGAATGGCAACTGAGACCGTCGTCCGCCCGAAGGCGAAGGTGCGTGTCGGAGATCGGATCTTCTCGATCTCGACCGTCGCCGCCGGCTCCCTCATCCTCCTCGTCCTCGCAGCCGTCGCGATCTTCCTCATCGCGCAGTCGATCCCCGCGTTCACTGCGCCTGCCGACAGCCTCCCGGGCGACGCGACGAGCTTCTGGGCCTATGTCGGTCCCCTGGTCTTCGGCACAGTGTGGTCGGCGGTGATCGCCCTGGTGATCGCTCTGCCGCTCTCGATCGCGATCGCCCTGTTCATCTCGCACTACGCACCGCGCCGCGTGGCGATGGCCCTCGGCTACGTGGTCGACCTCCTCGCCGCCGTCCCCTCGGTGGTCTTCGGCCTCTGGGGCGCGACCGTGCTGGCTCCGATGGTGCAGCCGTTCTACCTCTTCCTGAACGTGAACATCGGCTGGTTCCCGCTCTTCGGTGGCCAGGCCTCGGGCACCGGCAAGACGATCCTCACCGCCTCCGTCGTGCTGGCCGTGATGGTCATCCCGATTATCACGGCGGTGTGCCGCGAGATCTTCCTCCAGGCCCCCCGCCTGCACGAAGAAGCGGCGCTCGCGCTCGGCGCGACTCGCTGGGAGATGATCCGGATGGCCGTCCTCCCCTTCGGCGCCCCGGGCATCGTCTCGGCGGCCATGCTCGGCCTCGGCCGGGCCCTGGGCGAGACGCTCGCCGTCGCGATGGTGCTCTCGCCCGCGACGGTCGTCTCCTTCCTCCTGCTCACCTCGCAGAACTCCAACACCATCGCCGCGAACATCGCGCTGCAGTTCCCGGAGGCGAGCGGAGTCGGCGTGAACGTGCTCGTCGCCTCCGGCCTGATCCTCTTCGTCATCACCCTCGTCGTGAACTCGGTCGCGCGGTTCATCGTCAACCGCCGCAAGGCCTTCTCGGGAGCCAACTGATGTCCGCCGCCACCACCTCGATGCCCTTCTCGCTGCAGGCGGGCAAGCTGCCCAAGGGCACCCCCTGGATGCTGCTTGTCGGCAGCTGGGTCGTCTTCGCCGCCGTCTTCCTGGTCCTCCAGGCCGCGGGGACGATGAACGATTTCAGTCTCGTCGGCGCGATCTTCTGGGGCACCGTCCTCTTCGACATCGCCATCTACGTGGTCTCGCGTCTCGTCGAGGGCGGCCGCAAGGCGATCGACCGCCTGGTGACCTCACTGGTCGCGACGGCCTTCATCATCGCGCTGCTCCCGCTGATCTCTCTGCTGTACACGGTCGTCTCCAACGGAGTCGCGCGCTTCGACCCACTGTTCTTCTCCTCCTCGATGCGCAACGTGATCGACGCAGGCGGCGGCGCCCTGCATGCGATCATCGGCACACTCGAGATCACGGCGATGGCCGCCCTGATCTCGGTGCCGATCGGCCTGCTCACCTCGATCTATCTCGTCGAGTACGGGCGCGGTCACCTCGCCCGCGCGATCACCTTCTTCGTCGACGTCATGACGGGCATCCCCTCCATCGTCGCGGGCCTGTTCGCCTACGCGCTCTTCGCGCTCGTCCTCGGCCCCGGCGTGCGGATGGGCTTCGCCGGCTCGATCGCCCTCGCCGTACTGATGATCCCCGTGGTCGTCCGCTCGTCGGAGGAGATGCTGAAGCTGGTTCCGAATGAGCTGCGCGAGGCCTCCTACGCGCTCGGCGTGCCGAAGTGGCTGACCATCGTCAAGATCGTGCTGCCGACCTCCATCGCCGGCATCACGACGGGCATCACCCTGGCGATCGCCCGCGTGATCGGCGAGACCGCGCCGCTGCTGATCGTCGCCGGCTTCACCGCCTCGATGAACTACGACCTCTTCAGCGAGCGGATGATGACCCTCCCGGTCTTCGTCTACACGCAGTACGCGAACCAGGGCCCCGACGCCGAGGCGTTCCTCAACCGCGCCTGGACCGGCGCGCTCGCTCTCATCCTGATCGTCATGGCACTGAACCTGATCGCCCGCCTGATCGCGAAGATTTTCGCCCCCAAGCTCGGCCGCTGACACCCACCACTCGGCTCCGGCCGGAATCCCCGAAGGAAGCAATGTCCAAGCGCATCGAGGTCAACGACCTCAACGTCTACTACAGCCAGTTCCTCGCGGTGGAGGGCGTCTCGCTCGCCATCGAGCCCCGCACGGTGACGGCCTTCATCGGCCCCTCCGGCTGCGGCAAATCCACCTTCCTGCGCACGCTCAACCGGATGCACGAGGTCATCCCCGGCGCGCACGTCGAGGGCGAGGTGCTGATCGACGGCAACAACCTCTACGGCCCGGGTGTGGACCCGGTGCAGGTCCGCCGCCAGGTCGGCATGGTCTTCCAGCGCCCGAACCCGTTCCCGACGATGTCCATCCGCGACAACGTGCTGGCCGGCGTCAAGCTCAACAACCGCCGCATCTCGAAGTCGGACGCGGATGCGCTCGTCGAGCGCTCGCTTCAGGGCGCGAACCTCTGGAACGAGGTGAAGGATCGATTGGACAAGCCCGGCTCCGGTCTCTCCGGCGGGCAGCAGCAGCGCCTGTGCATCGCTCGCGCGATTGCCGTCTCCCCTGATGTCCTGCTGATGGACGAGCCCTGCTCCGCCCTGGACCCGATCTCGACGCTTGCGATCGAGGACCTGATCGAGGAGCTCAAGAACGACTACACGATCGTGATCGTGACCCACAACATGCAGCAGGCTTCGCGCGTCTCCGACCGCACCGCGTTCTTCACCATTGCGGGCACCGGCAAGCCGGGCAAGCTGATCGAGTACGACGACACGGCGACGATGTTCTCCCGCCCCTCCGTCCAGGCGACGGAGGACTACGTCTCGGGGCGCTTCGGCTGATCCGCCGCACCGCCGACGAGCCGGATCCCTCCGGGTGCGGCTCGCCCCCAGGAACACGAAGAGCCGCACCCCGCGAAGGAGTGCGGCTCTTCTCGTCCTGATCGTCAGGCGATGTCGATATCGATCGCCAATATCGGGTCGGTGGTCGGAGTCGGCGATCCGCCGACGTCCTCGACTGTCACCGCGACCACTCCAGACTCGGTGAGGCTGCCCTCGAGCGGGGCGACCGTGCTCCCCGCTCCCCCGTCGAATGTGCCCGCAGCGACCGGACCGGATGAGCCGATGTACCAGAGCTCGTACGTCTTGTCCTTCGGCAGCGGAGCCAAATCGTCCACCACGAGGGCGGAACGGCCGAGCGAACTCGACCAGACCACCGTGGCCCGCTCACCGGTGGCGACCGTTCCCGTCGTCTCCTGCGCGTCGGGGGCCCTGCGGATCTGCTCGAGAGCCGACAGCTGCTGGGTCTGGCCGGGGCCGGAGGAGAGCAGGGGCGGGAGGGTCACCCCGCCGACCACAAGCACCGCGGCAGCTGCTGCCGCCGAGAGGTAGATCGCGGGCCGACCGAACCAGCGGCTCTGGGCCCGATTCGAGGCGCTGCCGCCGCTCTCCCCGCGAGCCGTCGGAGTACTCCGCTCGCCACCGCCGGCGACCGGGATCGCGCGCGGCGTGGCGGGCACCTCGTGGTCGTCGTCCGGCTCCTGGAGGGGCAGTTGCGGGGTCACGGCGATGAGCGCCATCAGGTCGGCCTTGAAGCCCGGCGAGGGCTCCACGGCGGGTGCGTTGGCGACGAGCGCCTCCGCCACCTCGGCGAACGCGTCGGCCTCGCCGCGCGCCTCCGGGTGCTCGGACAGGAAGCGCCCGTAGCGCTCCTGCTCCTCGGGCGTCAGGATGCCCAGTGCGTGACCCGCCGCGAGATCACGCGGGTCATCCGTCCCCTCAGGGAGTCGCACATCGTTCACAGGGCCACCCCCATTTCTTCTCGAAGTCTGATCATTCCGTCGCGCAGGCGTGTCTTGACGGTTCCCACGGGGCACTGCAGGATCCCCGCGATCTCGCTGTGCGAGTAACCGCCGTAGTAAGCGAGCTGCAGCGCCTGCCGCTGAAGCTCCGTCAGGCGGCCCAAGGCGGCCGCGACCTTCTCGTGCTCGAGGGACACCTCCGCCTGCTCGGAGACCTGGTCGTAGTCGCGTCCCAGGTCTCGGATTCCGATGCGCATGTCCCGGTCGCGGCCCGCCTGGGCCGCGCGAACCCGATCGATGGCCCTGCGGTGTGCCATCGTGAGGATCCAGGTCGTTGCGCTTCCTTTATTCGGAGCGAAACGTGCAGCGGTTTGCCAGATCTCGAGGAAGACCTCCTGGGCCACCTCCTCGGACTGGGAGCGGTCGACGAGGACGCGGGTGATCAGTCCGAGGACCCGGCCGGCCATCTGGTCGTAGAGCTCGGAGAAGGCGACCTGCTCTCCTCCGGCGATGCGCTCGAGAAGGACAGCCGCCTCCGCTGTGGTGTCATCCGTCATAAGCCCCGCCTCGCCCGCGCCCGGGCAGAAAGATTCCGCGTCATCCAGAAGGCTGTCACGGCGAGACCTGCTACGACGACCGACACCTCGATCGGATGCGTCACGAATCGGACATCCAGCGCCACGGTGCCCACCGGCACCAGGGCCGGATCACCCAGCCGAGGCGCCAGCCAGAGGGAGATGACGGCGACGGCCGCCGCGGTGATGCCCGGGTAGCTCCGCGGGCGGATGAGGACCCAGAGCCCCGCGAGCACGTCGAGACCCGCAAGGACGCGCATCACGGTGCCCTGCGAGAGGGAGACTCCGGCGGCGAACTGCGCCCCCTCGGCAGCATCGACGCTCGGGGCCGCGAGGAAGTAGAGCGCGGCGACCACGAGCAGGCCGGCCCCCGCCCAGACGCGCGCGCCGATCCGGAGAGCCCTGCTGTTCGTCATTCCGCTGGCGCCTGTCTGTGTCATTCCGCTGACGCCTGTCTGTGGGGACTCGGTCGAGGATGTCTCCTCCTGGGCCCTCACCTCGCGCACCGCGGCCGCGATGCGAGCAGAAGAGGGGCCGGACCGCAGAAACGCCTCTCGGCGCGAGGCCGCTCGAAGCGGCTATAAGTGGAGCCCGGGGTTACTGCGATCCGGCCATGCTGAGTCTATCAAAGGCCTCCGCGGAGCCGGCGAACCGCGGTCGCAGCGGAGGAACGCCGGGTGCGCGTCACTCCAGGGAGTCGCTGCGCCACAGCCGCGCGCAGCTCACGAGTTCGGACGCCGTGGTCGAGAGACGTAGAGCCCGCGTGGTCAGCTCGCTCGCGCGGACTGCGTTCACGGGCTCCAGGTCATCGGCGACGGAGACGGCTCCGGAGGCGCTCACCCGGCAGAACGCAGCAGCGCGGTCCAGCGCCACCGCGAAGTCGCCGTCGAAGACGCCGCGAAGAATGCGGTCGGCCAGCTCGGTGATCTCGGCCGGCCCTGTGGGGGTGCTCGCTCCCGCGACGACCGGGTCGATGGTGGCCGAGAGCTCGACTCCGCGCTGATAGAGGAAGCTTGTGCTCTCCGGGTCCTGCCGGATCACCAGCCGGAGCAGGTACAGCCGCCAGAGCGCACCCGGAAGACTCACAGCACTCGATCGCGCCCAGAGTTCGGCGAGCGCGTCGATGCCGTTGTGGTCGGTGTACTCGACCAGGCGGTCGATGATCACCGGGTCGGGGTCGTTGCGGACGCGGCTCAGCAGCGCGACAGCGGTCTCGTGGGCGACGCGGCTGATCTGCGCCGGGTCCTCTCCTCCCTGGAACGCCTCGAAGACGTGGGAGGGGAACTTCGTCGGCTTGTGGAAGCCGTCTGTCATGGCGCCGCCTTCCGCGGTCGTGGGCGCACGTGCTCTCAGGCTCGCGCTTCGATGGGGTCCGAGGAGGGTAACGTCCGCGCCTGGGCGGGTATGCCCGCTCCGGGGAGGTCCTCGGGCCGCTACCCTGGAGCACGCGGGCCTCTAGCTCAGTTGGCAGAGCAGCGGACTTTTAATCCGCGGGTCGTCGGTTCGAGCCCGACGGGGCCCACCACCCGATGATGTGGTCGCGCATTCCGGACGCGCGTTCCAGACCGTGCTAAGGCTCAGCCAGGCCGAGCCAGTACCTTGGGAGGAGTGCTGACTTTTCTCCGCGGTCTCCTGCGGCGGCCGCGGCTGTGCGAGGCGTGCCGTCTTCGGCCCGCTCGTCTTCGCGACCCGTTCTGCTCGACGGACTGCGCGAGGACCTACTACCTCTACCTCTGACGCGCTCTGTGCGCTCGTTGGTCATTCGTGGCAGAGCGACCACACGACGTCCGGGTAGTCGCGGACCTTCTCACCGACGAGGAGGCGCCAGCGGCCCTCCTGATGCTCGAGCAGGCGACCGGTGACCACCTCCGAGAGCCAGTCGGAGTCGAGTCGGTACCAGCGGACCAGGCGGACGGTCGTGGCGGTGTGCGAGACGCGAGTCGTCATCGCGGGGTCCCTTCTCGAGGAGGCAGGGAGGGCCGGGTCGCGGCGAGACGTTCGAGCATCGAACGGGTGGTGATCCGAACCGGAGCGACTGTCATTGCCGACCGGCCCGGAGTGCGGCGGGCATCCGGCCTACCGGATGCCAGGAACTCTCGACGACCGCGCGGACACTGTCTGTCCCGGCGGTGGTCACAGCGGACGGGTGGTCGGCAAGCGGCTCGCCCATCGACGCAGCAGCGGGTCGAGCGGGATGCGGTCGTGGCGCGCCGGCGGGAGCGGAGGCACCTCCCGTGACTCCGGCGCAGTCGTTCGCGCGGGCCGACGGTGCCGGAGTCACTGAGCCGTTGGAAGAACAGACTCACCCGCCGACCCTGTGCCCCGGACGGGGCGCGATGGAGGACTGGTACTCAGCCTCCGAGCGCGTGCTACGGGGCGCTGCCGGCTCCACCCGGAGTGATGACCGACTCGCCGCCCTTGCCCCCGCACCAGTAACACAGGTATCGGCGGGCAGGAGGCGCGTCCGGCGATCTTTGAATTGTCCGAGACGACCTGAAATTCTCTTGAAACTAACGAATTGCGGCCTCGGCCGTGGGAGATTAACCATCGCCATCAAGAAGGGCGACACAGCGATACTGAACCCCGCTCAACAATGATAGGAGAAGTAATTTGAGAATCAGTGCGAGAGCTCGTGTAGCTCTTGGCGTCGTAGGCTGTTGCCTTCTGACGACCGTGCTTTCTCCCGCGACGGCGGCCCAAGCGGACGAGCCCGTCTGCGACTTTTCGATGTCCACATCCAAGTACTCCTGCTCAGGCAGCTCCGCGGTACGAAAGCCGACGGACGTCATCGGGGCGCGGATCTTCAGTGGGGAGGGTTTTCAGGGCAGAGAACTGACGATCTGGGTGCCGACACAGTGCCCCAAGGACAATCGGGTGAACTGGTTCCTGGTCCTGGGTGACGAGCTGAAGATGCACGTCGGTTCCGTTCAGGGCTGGGCGGACTGCTGGGTCTGGTTGTACCGCAGAGACGGGTCACGCGAAGGCCCGTTCCGCTCCGACGTCCCTGATGTGTCCCAAGATGGAGGCGACCAGGCCGTCCGGGTCGGGCTGAGCTGATGATGAAACGACTTCTACGAACATTCCTGGTCATCGTTCTCGCCGTGCCGGCGACCCTCGTGGTCGCCCCATCGGCGAGCGCAGACGGCGGGCCGTCCAGCGCGGAGCTCCTCGAGCTCTGCAATAGGGGCGTACCTGATTCCTGCGTCTTCCACTCGAGCCGCCTTGAGACCGTCGATGACGAGCCACGCGTGGCCGGGTCGGACACGAATTGCACCGCCTTCGAATCGACTCGAGTGATTCGTTTCGACGCCGTCAGCGGAACAACCAACAGCTGGGGCGTCGACGTGAATGCCGGAACAAAACTCGGCGCAGCGTTCGAGGCAGGATTATCGGGCTCGATCCAACATCAATGGTTGTGGAGCGACGGCACCGGCGACGAGGTCAGACAGGATGTCGGACCGCACTCGGCTGTGAGAATCTGGGCCTCGAAGGAATCCACCCGAGTGACCGGTACGTGGGAAATTCACTTCGGCTACCGCTATCAAGGCCACTACATCCGGTATGTCAACGGTTTTGTCACGGGGCAAGTCGCCGGCCAGGGCTGGGACTTCCGCAGTGAGCAGACACCGGCTAAGTGCTAAGGCCGCGGTGGGCTGCACGTCGTCCGTGGCAATGACCACGCGCGACTGAGAACGATGGTCTGGTGGCGCGTCCTCTCTAGGACGCGTCACCGGACCATTACTCACTCACCGGAAACTCCCAGGGAATCAGTCGTGACCATTGCTGCCGTCGCCGCGGCCCGTGGCGGACTGCAGACGATCGATGTGCTCGGAGGCCTGGGCCTTGGTGAGATCGGCGGGGAGGGTCTCGCCCGCTTCGCGCGCAAGGGTGTCGAGGTAGCTGCGCTGCGGGCCGGTCATCGGCTCATCGCCGGTCACCCAGTCGGACGGGTCTTTGCTGGCGCTGGTGTCGCTGCCGTCGTCGGCACGTGCGCCGAGGACATCGCCCTCGGTTTTGACATCGGGGTCGGTGGTGTTGTCATCGCTCATGCTGCGACGGTACGCCCGACCACCGACACCGACGAGGGCTTGCGGAGCGGCCCCCTGCACTCCGGTTCACGCGACGAGCAGCGCGTGCGCGAGGGTGAAGATGACCAGGCCGGCCAGGGAGCCGACAACGGTGCCGTTGATTCGAATGAACTGGAGGTCCTTGCCAACCTGCAGCTCGAGCTTCTCGGACGTCTCGCGCGGGTCCCAGCGGTGGATCGTGTCGCCGATGATGCTGGCGATGTCGGTGCGGTAGCGGTCGACGAGGTTCGCCGCGACGGATCCGATCCAGGCATCGACGGTTGCGGCGAGGCCGGCATCGGTCGAGAGACGCCGGCCGAGGTCGACCACGATGGACTCGATGCTGCCGCGGAGCGGGCTCGCCGGGTCGTCCATCGCACCGAGGAGAGAGGCCTTCGTCGCCTCCCAGGCGTCGCCGGCGAGTTCGCGCACGCGCGGGCTGTCGAACGCGCGGTTCTTGATCTCCTCGACACGGGCGATCAGATCGGGATCGGTGCCCAGATCCTCCGCCAGCGTGGCGAGGTAGCCGTCGATGGCGATCCGCAACGGGTGGCCCTGCTCGTCGCGTACCGCTGCGATGAAGACGAGGGCCTCGTGATACAGCCGCTCGTCCACCGCTCGACTGACCGCGGACGGCAACCAGCTCGGCAGGCGTCCGCTGACCATCCGGGTGAAGCTCTGCGGGTTCGCGGCGAGCCAGGCCTCCGCTTGCTCGACCAGCGTGTCGACAAGGCGCCGGTGGTGCCCGGCCTCGACCACACTGCCCACCAGCGAGCCCAGCGGCGGCCCCCACTGCGGGTCGAGAAGGTGGCGTCGCGCGAGCGCTTCGATCACGCGCTGCACGTCGGAGTCGTCCAGCAGCGCGATCGCGGACCGGACGGCGGCCGCGCTCTCGCCACCGACCCGCTGCGCGTTCTCGGGCTCGGCAAGCCAGAGCCCCGCCCGTCGGGCGACCCCGAAGGAGTCGAGCTTCTCGCGCACGATGGCGCCGCGGAGGAAGTTCTCCTCGACGAACTGCGCGAGGCTCGCGCCGATCTCATCCTTCTTGGTCGGGATGATCGCGGTGTGCGGAATCGGTAGTCCGAGCGGACGGCGGAACAGCGCCGTCACGGCAAACCAGTCGGCGAGCGCGCCGACCATTCCGCCCTCGCTCGCGGCCCGCACCCACTGCAGCCACGGATACCGGTCCTGAAGGGCGAACGAGACGGCGAACACGACAGCCATCACCACGAGCAGGCCCGTAGCGAGCCGTTTCATCCGGACCAGGGCGACGCGCTTGGCCTCGTCGTCGCGCCCGACCGCCGCGAGGGTGGTCATGATGCGGTGGGGAACCCCTCGTGGCGGATGCCCCACGCGAGCGTCCACTCCTCGCCCGGCTCGAGCCAGCGCAGGCCTTGCCCGCTGGTGAACGCCTCGGCAGGAGCGGTCATCGGCTCGACCGCGATCGCTGTCTTCACGTCGTCGCCGTCCGGGAAGATCCGGGTGATGAAGACCTGGATGAAGTTGTGCGCGGCGTCGGCCCAGAGGAGCACGCGGCGCCCGTCGGCGGCGCGCAGCCCGTGCACGCTCTCGCCGTCGACCACGCGGACATCGGCCCAGGCGTCGTCGAGCTCGAGGTCGCCGATGCGACGGCCCGAGCGGAGATCCCACTCGGTGCCCTCGACCGGGCTCTGGCCGGTGGGGATGAGGCGCTCGTCGACCTCGATGTGTACCGCCGCGTCGACGGTGATCTCGAGCTCGTCGGTGGGGACGTCGCCGATGGCGAGGAAGGGGTGCGTGCCGATCGCGACCGGCGCCTCGTCGGCTCCGACGTTGATGACACGGTGGACGACCTTCAAGCCATCGGCCTGCAGCTCGTAGCGGACCGACGTCTCGAGGTGGAACGGGTAGCCCGCCTGCGGCACGACCGGCGCGGCCAGCTCGACGAAGGAGGGCCCCTGATCGACCAGGCGGTAGGGAACGCTGACCAGCAGGCCGTGGATGGCGTTGTGATACTTCGGCTCGGTGATGGCGAGCTGGAGCGTCTCGCCGCGGTGGTGCCAGCGCCCGTCCTTCACCCGATTGGGCCAGGGCACCAGCACAGTGCCCGAGCCGAACGGCGGAACAGTGCTCTCCGGGTAGGAGGCGGTGATCTCCACTGCGTCGACGGAGAGGTGGCGCAACGCCGCGGCCACCTCCGTCACGACGGCGTGCAGGGTGCGTCCCTCGGCAGTGAGGTCGAGCGAGAACTGGCGCCCGGTGGCGGGAGCGGGGGTGAAGTCGGCCATTCCTCGATCCTACGGACTGACGCGCTGCCCGAGCGCGCGGCAGCGGGTGACTGCGAGCCCCGCCTCCTCCAGGGCGGCGACAAGCCCGTCGGCGGCGGCGGCTCCGGTGAGCAGGCGGTCGAACTCGTCGGCGGACGCGACCCGGCCGAGATCGACGACGCCGAGCTTGGAGGAGTCGGCAACCACGATCCGCCGGGTCGCCGCGTGCAGCATCCGGCGCTTCAGAGCGGCCTCGGGCAGGTTGACGTTGGTGACGCCGGCCTCGGGGTGAACACCGGTGCAGCCGATGAAGGCAACATCGGCGCGGATGCGCTCGAGCATCTCGGAGGCGAGCGGTTCGACCAGCGAGTGCTGAAGCGGGCGCAGGGTGCCCCCGGTGACGACAACAGTGAAGCGGGGGATGGCCGGTTCGAGCGCCAGCGCGGTGGAGAGCCCGTTGGTGATCACGGTGACGTCGCGCAGGTCATCCCGCTCCACGAGCGCGCGCGCAATGGCGAGCGGAGTCGTGCCCACGTCGAGCACGATGCTCTGCCCGGAGGAGACGGAGGCGGCGGCCTCGCGCCCGATTGCGGCCTTTTCGTCGGACGCGGCGCTCAAGCCCTCCTCGAGCGAGCGCTCGCCGGAGCGAGCGGGTACCGGGATCGCTCCTCCGCGCACGCGCTGCAGGACGCCCTGGCCCGCGAGCACCGCGAGATCGGAGCGGACGGTGACGACAGAGACGCCCAGCAGATCGGCCATCTGAGCGACCGCGACGAAGCCCGAGTTCTCGGCGGTCAGCCGCAACCGCAGCCGGCGCTCGATCGCCGACGTCGACTCCTGCTCGCCGTCTCTCCTCATCCGCTCATCGTGCCGCGACCGGGAGGACTTGTCAAAGAGAAAATCACCTTTCTTTTTCGAAGGTTCGGCCCTAGTGTGGCTCCTGTCATGAACGAAGCGATCACTCTCTCCGGCGGCGTCGTCAAGCGCCCGCACACGCTGGCCGACGGCCGCGAACTCCTCTACTTCGACGACGCCGACACGACGCTCCCCCCGGAGCGCGCCGCCGACGCCCGCCACCTCGACCCGCGCCCCGCCACCGCGAAGATGCGCCAGGACGTGCTGACCGGCGAGTGGGTGTCGATCGCCGCCTCGCGCCAGAACCGCGTGTTTCTCCCCCCTGCCGAACTCGACCCGCTCGCCCCCGCCTCACCGACGAACCCGTCCGAGGTGCCCAGCCACTACGACGTGGCCGTGTTCGAGAACCGCTCCCCCTCCTTCGGCCCGCTCGTCGAGGACGCGAACGCGCCCGCCTCGCTCGAGGACCTCCGCGCCCTGGGGCTCGGTCGGACTTTGACCAGCGTCGGTCGCTGCGAGGTCGTCTGCTTCAGCCCCGAGCACGAGGGCTCATTCGCCACGCTGAGCGCCTCCCGCGCCCGAACCGTCGTCGAGGCCTGGGCCGACCGCGTGGGTGCCCTCTCGGCCCTGCCCGGCGTGCAGCAGGTCTTCCCGTTCGAGAATCGCGGCGAGGCGATCGGAGTCACGCTGCACCACCCTCACGGCCAGATCTACTCCTACCCCTACGTCACCCCCCGCACGACCCGCCTGCTCGCCTCGCTCGACAGCTACGGCCCTTCGATGTTCGCCGACGTCCTCGCCTTCGAGCAGGCCGGGGAGCGGGTCCTGATCCGCGGCGAGCATGTCACTGCGTTCGTGCCGTTCGCCGCGCGCTGGCCCGTCGAGATCCACCTGCTGCCGCACCGCCACGTTCCCGACCTGGCCGCGACGACCGCGGAGGAGCGCGACGAGCTCGCGACGATCTATCAGCGCCTGCTCCGCGGCATCGACGCGCTCTACGACACCCCGACTCCCTACATCGCCGCCTGGCACCAGGCGCCGGTACACGAGCGCCGCGACGAGGTTCGCTTGATGCTCCAGATCACCTCGCCCCGCCGGGCGGAGACGAAGCTCAAGTACCTCGCGGGCAGCGAAGCGGCGATGGGCGCCTGGATCGGCGACATCCCCCCCGAGACGAGCGCCGCGAACCTCCGCGCAGCCATCGAGCGGGCCGACGCCGCCGTTCTCGAGGCCGGGCTCGCCAGGTACCCCGACGCCGCTCTGCCGACCGCCGCGCACGCAGACGGCTCCCTACCCGATGGCGCCACCACCGCCGCCGCCATCGCCGGCACCGTCGCCGAGGAAAACCGATGACCGCCGCTCCCGCGTCCCTCACCGCCGTCGCCGAGAGCGCGGCCGCCGCGTTCCAGCGCAGCTACGGGCGCGTCGCCGCGGGGGTCTGGGCAGGCCCCGGCCGCGTCAACCTGATCGGCGAGCACACCGACTACAACGACGGCTTCGTGTTCCCCTTCGCGATCGACCGCGCCACGGCGGTGGCCGTCGCCCCGCGGGAGGACCGCAGGATCCGGATCAGCAGTGCCTTCTCCCCCGGGATCGTCGAGGTCGCTCTCGACGAGCTCGGCCCCGGCGCCGTCACCGGCTGGTCGGCGTACCCGCTCGGCGTGGTCTGGGCGCTCACCGAGTACGGCGTCGACCTCGGTTCCCACGCGGGCTTCGACGCGTACGTCGACTCCGACGTGCCGGTCGGCGCGGGGCTCTCGAGCTCGGCCGCGCTGATGTGCGCCATGGCCGTCGCCCTCGACGAACTCTGGGGTCTCGGCTTCGACCTCGCCACGATGGCTCGCGTCGGCCGCCGAGCCGAAAACGTCGCGGTCGGCGCTCCCACCGGGATCATGGACGAGTCGGCGTCCCTCTTCGGGAAGCGCGACGCCGCGGTGTTCCTGGACTGCCGCAGCCTCGACACCGAGGTCATCCCGCTGGGTTTCGAGGAGGCGGGACTCGTCCTGCTCGTCGTCGACACCCGCGTCGAGCATGCGCATGCCACCGGCGGCTACGCCGAGCGGCGCGCCTCCTGCGAGCTCGGCGCTGCGGCGCTCGGGGTGCCGTCGCTGCGCGAGCTGTCGATCCACGATCTGCCGCGTGCCGAGGAACTCCTCGACGATGTCACCTTCCGTCGCGTGAGGCACGTGGTGACCGAGGACACTCGCGTCCTCGAGACCGTCCGCACGCTGCGCGAGCACGGCCCGAGGGCGATCGGCGACCTGCTCGACGCCGGCCACGTCTCCCTCCGCGACGACTTCGAGATCTCGGTTCCCGAGCTCGACACCGCCGTCGAGGCCGCCCGCGGCGCCGGAGCGATCGGTGCGCGGATGACCGGCGGCGGCTTCGGCGGCTCGGCCATCGCGCTTACTCCGGTCGAGAAGGAGGAGCAGGTCCGCGGCGCCGTCCTCGCCGCCTTCGCCCAGAAGGGCTTCGCGACGCCTGAACTGTTCCTGGTCACGGCCGCCGACGGCGCGGGCCGGGTGCTCTGACGGATGATCCGGAAACGCCCTCCGTGGCCGAGCATCACACAGGGCGTCTCTCCTCCTGAGGGCGCTACTGCCGCGCATCCGGCGGGACGACCGCGCGCGCCTCGCCCCCGGTGACCCGCACGAACTCGTCGAAGCTCGTCGGGTAGACCGTCTGCGGGTGCCCGGCCGCCGCCCAGACCGCCGGAGAGGAGGCCAACGCCGTGTCGACCACCGTCCGGAGCGGCGCAGGATGACCGACCGGCGCGACTCCCCCGATGACCTGACCGGTCGCCGCTCTCACGTCACTGGCAGAGGCACGACCGATCACTCCGCCCAGCTGCTCGCCCAGCCACTCGGTCTCGACGCGGTGGCCGCCGCTGGTCAGCACCAGCGACGGCGCACCGTCGAGCAGGAACACGAGCGAGTTCGCGATCTGACCGACCTCGACGTCCAGCGCCGCGGCTGCCAGCGCGGCCGTCGACGCGGCCTCGTCGAGCCAGCGCACGCACAGCTGCACGCCGCGCCGGTCGAGATCGGCGAGGACGCGGTCGACGGCCGGGTGGCTCCGACCGCTCATGCCGCTGAGGCTAGCCCCAGGACCGCACTCACTTCTCGAACGTGGCGGCGTCGATCACGAAGCGATACCGCACGTCCGAGGCGAGCACGCGCTCGTAGGCCTCGTTGATCTGCGAGGCCGATACAACCTCGACGTCGCTCGCGATGCCCTTTTCCGCGCAGAAATCGAGCATCTCCTGGGTCTCGCGAATGCCTCCGATGCCGGAGCCCGCGAAGGAGCGACGGGCGCCGAACAGGGTGAAGACGTGCAGAGGGAGCGCCTCTGCCGGGGCGCCGACGTTGACCATCGTCCCGTTGCGGCGGAGGAGTCCCAGGTAGGCGTCGAGATCCAGCGGGGCGCTGACCGTGTTGATGATCAGGTCGAAGGTGTTCGCGAGGTCGGTGAAGGTCGCCTCGTCCTTTGTCGCGTAGTAGTGGTCGGCGCCCAGGCGCAGGCCGTCCTCCTTCTTGCTGAGGGTCTGCGAGAGCACGGTGACCTCGGCGCCCATTGCGTGAGCGAACTTCACGGCCATATGGCCGAGGCCACCGAGTCCGACCACGGCGACGCGCTTGCCCGGGCCCGCCCCCCAGTGCGAGAGCGGCGAGTAGGTGGTGATGCCCGCGCACAGCAGAGGCGCGGCGGCCTCGTAGGGAATCGACTCCGGCACGCGGAGCACGAAGTCTTCGACGACCACGACGTGGGTCGAGTACCCGCCCTGCGTGACGGTTCCGTCGCGGTCGACGGAGGCGTAGGTGCCGGTGTTGCCCCTGAGGCAGTACTGCTCCTCGCCGGCGAGGCAGTTCTCGCACTCGCGGCAGGAGTTCACCATGCAGCCGACACCGACGCGGTCGCCCACCGAGTGCTTGGTGACCTCGGAGCCGACCTCGGCGACGACGCCGACGATCTCGTGGCCGACGGTCAGTGGGTACTGGACCTGTCCCCAGTCGCCTCGGACAGTGTGGATGTCGGAGTGGCAGATACCGGAGTAGGCGATCTCGATCAGCACGTCATTCGGTCCGACGTCGCGGCGCTCGATGGTCGTGGGGACGAGCGGCTCGGTCGCAGAGGGGGCGGCGTAAGCGGTGACGGTGAGCATGGATTCTCCTCGTGGGGCGGGGCGCGCTCCGAGGACGTGTCCGACGGGGTGGGGGACGCGAGAGCGCCGACCTACGCTACCGGGAGGCGACCGGGCATCTCCCCCAAACGCGGGTCGGCGCAGGGCGCTCAGCGCAGGGCTCGCTCCGCGGCAGTCACCACGTTGTGGATGAGCATCGCGCGGGTCATCGGGCCGACACCGCCGGGAACGGGCGAGAGCCAGCCCGCGACCTCCGCCACCGACGGAGCGACGTCGCCGGTCAGCTTCGCGCGCCCCGTCTCCGGGTTCTCGACCCGGGTGATGCCCACATCCAGGACCGCGGCACCGGGCTTCACCCAGTCGGCCTGGATCAATCCGGGCACACCGACGGCAGCCACGACGATATCGGCGCGGCGTACCTCCGCGGCGAGGTCGGCGGTGCGGGAGTGGGTCAGGGTCACCGTGGCGTCCACACCCTTCCGTGTGAGCAAAAGGCCGAGCGGACGGCCGACGGTGAGGCCGCGGCCGACGACGACGACGTGCTTGCCCGAGGTAGGGATGCCGTGGCGCTGCAGCATCTCCACGATCCCGTTCGGCGTGCAGGGCAGCGGACTGTCCAGTTCGCCCTCGACGCCGAGAACAAGCCGCCCGAGGTTGGTGGGATGCAGGCCGTCGGCATCTTTGTCCGGATCCATCAGCTCGAGCATCGAGTTCTCGTCGATGCCCCTGGGCAGCGGCAGCTGGATGATGTACCCGGTCACGGCCGCCGACTCGTTCAGCCGCCGGATGGCGGCGCGGATATCCTCCGCCGACGCGGTCGCGGGCAGGTCCACGCGGATCGACTCGATCCCCACCTCCGCGCAATCGCGGTGCTTGCCGGCGACGTACGAGCGCGAGGCCGGGTCGTCCCCCACCAGGAGCGTGCCCAGCCCGGGCACGACACCCCGCTCGCGCAGAGCGGCGACCCGCTCGGCGATCTCCGTTTTGACCGCCGTCGCCGTCGCGACGCCGTCGAGTACCTGTGCCGTCATCTCGGACTCCTCGTTCGGGGCGCGGCGGAGAGGGGGCGACGCCCCGCCTCCGCCGTGCGAGTGGTGTAGCGGGTCGACTACAGCCCGGGGTAGAGCGGGAAGTCGTCGGTGAGGCGGGCGACGCGGCCGCGCAGCGCCTCGAGGTCGGCCGAGGGCTTGAGCGCCTCGGCGATGACGTCGGCGACCTCGCCGAACTCCGTGTCGCCGAAGCCGCGGGTGGCGAGCGCCGGGGTGCCGATGCGCAGACCCGAGGTCACCATCGGCGGGCGGGGGTCGAACGGCACGGCATTGCGGTTGACGGTGATACCGACCTCGTGGAGGCGGTCCTCGGCCTGCTTGCCGTCCAGCGGCGAATCGCGCAGGTCCGCGAGGACGAGGTGCACGTCAGTGCCCCCGGTGAGAACGTCGATGCCCTCGGCCTTCGAGTCGGCCGCCGTGAGGCGCTCGGCGAGGATCTGCGCGCCGCGGATGGTGCGCGCCTGGCGGTCGGCGAACTCCGGCTCGCCTGCGAGCTTGAATGCTGTCGCCTTCGCGGCGATCACGTGCATCAGCGGTCCGCCCTGCTGACCGGGGAAGACGGCCGAGTTCAGCTTCTTGGCGTACTCCTGCTTGGCGAGGATGAGGCCCGAGCGCGGGCCGGCCAGCGTCTTGTGGACGGTGGTCGTCACGACGTCGGCGTGGGGCACCGGGGAGGGATGCAGGCCTGCGGCCACCAGACCGGCGAAGTGGGCCATGTCGACCCAGAGCTTCGCGCCGACCTCGTCCGCGATGGCGCGGAACGCCTCGAAGTCGAGCTGGCGGGGGTAGGCGGACCAGCCGGCGATGAGCACCTGCGGGCGGACCTCCAGGGCCTTCTCGCGCACCGCGTCCATGTCGATCCGGAAGGTCGTCGGATCGACGCCGTACGCGGTCGCGTTGTAGAGCTTGCCCGAGAAGTTGAGCTTCATGCCGTGAGTCAGATGCCCGCCGTGCGCCAGCTCGAGGCCGAGGATGGTGTCGCCGGGCTGAACCAGAGCGGCGAGTGCCGCCGCGTTGGCGGACGCGCCGGAGTGGGGCTGGACGTTGGCGAACTCGGCGCCGAAAAGCGCCTTGGCCCGGTCGATCGCGAGCTGCTCGGCGACGTCGACGTACTCGCAGCCGCCGTAGTAACGGCGGCCGGGGTAGCCCTCCGCGTACTTGTTCGTCAGGACGGAGCCCTGGGATTCGAGGACCGCGCGCGGCACGAAGTTCTCGCTCGCGATCATCTCGAGGTAGCTGCGCTGGCGATCGAGCTCCTGCTGAAGCACGGCGGCGATCTCGGGGTCGACCACCGAGACGGGCTCGTCGAACGAGGCGGCGACGCCGGGGCGCGCGGAGGCGGGGGATGAGGACACGGACGCTCCTTGGCTGGGAAACGGAAGGGGCCCGGCAGGTCGCGGCGGCGCGACACGGCTCGTTCGGGCGACCCGATCTACGGTATCCGTTCCAGCCCAGGCGTGCGGCGGGAAAAGTGTCCGGGACGCTGCCCCGGAGGAGGTGCCGCTCCCTGATGGTCACCCATCCAAACGCCAGTCGCGGCGCGCCCACTCTAGCAAGCGAGACGGGTGGCGCGGGAGCCGTGCCACCCAGCGACGGCACGTCGCCGCCGTGCGACGATCGCTCGGGCAGCTCCGGCGCGGGGCTGGTGAGGGGGCGTGGCTGTGGGTCTTCGACGCGGCTCCGAGAGCGTCGATGGTCTGGGCGATCCCGAACTGCTCGCGCTCGTGCGCAGCGGACGCACCGACGCCGTCTCCGAGCTGTGGCGCCGTCATTCCGGCGCCGGACGTACGGTCGCCCGTGCCTGGTCGAGCAGCTCGGACCCCGATGACCTGGTCTCGGAGGCGTTCCTTCGCGTGCTGCGGGTGGTCGAGGGCGGAGGCGGCCCCGAGGGCGCCTTCCGCCCTTACTTCTTCACCGCGATCCGCAACGTCGCCGGCTCCTGGGCGCGCCGGAGCCGGCGGGAGCGACCGTTCGACGAGGACGACCATTCCCTCCTCGCTGCCGGCCCGGACCCGGAGGAGCGCGCACTCGCGGCGCTGGAGCGCGATCTCGGCGCCCGCGCATTCCGGGCGCTGCCGGCGCGCTGGCAGGAGGTGCTCTGGTACACGGAGGTCGAGGGCCTGGCTCCCGCCGACGCCGCGCCGCTGCTCGGTCTCCGTCCCAACGCGGTCGCGGCGCTCGGGATGCGCGCGCGGGAGGGCCTGCGGGCGGCCTGGATCCGAGAGCACGTCCTCGACTCCTCCGCAACCGGCGAATGCGAGTGGGTACTGGAGCGAGCGGGGGCGCACGCTCGCGGCAGGCTGCCCGCTCGGGACAGGCTGCGCCTGAACGGCCACCTGACCGAGTGCCTTTCCTGCCGCGAGGCACTGGCCGAAGCCGAGCACGCAAGCCGACGACTCGCGACGGTGCTGCTGCCGCTCGTCGCGGGGTTGAGCGGGGCCGCGGCGTGGGGTGCTGCGGGCGGCGCGTCGGCGTCAAGCGGAGCCTCGGCGTCCGGCGCCAGTGCGCTGCGGAGCGGCGTCCAGGCGTCGCGGGCCGGGAGTGGAGCGGGCGTGGTTGTCACCGTGGCCGTCGTGGCGGGGCTCGCGATCGCAGGAGTCGGCGGGGGCGCAGTGCTGCTGTCCGCAGGGACGGTCCAGTCGGTCGTTGCGTCGGAGGAGGCGCTCCCGCAGGAGGCGCTTCCCCAGGAGGCGCTCCCCCACAAGGAGGACCACGAGACGGGACGCACCCCGAATCCGGAATCGACCCTCGAGGCGGCCACCGCACCCAGCGCGAGCACCGACGGGCAGGAGCCCGAGCGGGTCGCATCGTCCGATGCAGCCGGAGGGACGGACAGCACGCAGAACCGGAGCAGAGCAGTTGAGGCCGACCGGCCCGGCACCGCTCCGCCAGCGGACGCCGAGGCGACGCCGAACAGCAGCTCTTTCGCAGCTGTTTCGGCTCCGCGCACCGGCGATCGCGCACCGCAGGAGGAGACCACGGCCGTCCCCGCTCCCTCCGGCGGACCGGCGCCGGCACCCGTCGCCTCCGAGCGGAACGGCACTGCGACGTCGACAGCGACGCCCGCACCGGGATCGATACCGGCGCCCGCACCCGCACCCGCACCTGCGCCGGACCCGACCCCAGCACCCGCACCCGCACCTGCACCTGCACCTGCACCGGCACCTGCACCCGAACCGGCACCTGCACCGGCACCCGAACCGGCACCTGCGCCGGACCCGACTCCGACGCCCGAACCAGCACCGGAACCGGCACCGGCACCGGCACCGGACCCAGCACCAGCACCGGAGCCGGACCCCGCACCCGCACCCGCACCCGAGACGGCGACCCCTGCGCCCGAGCCGGCGACGACTCCCGCGCCGTCGGCTCCGACTCCGGCTGCTGATGCGCCGACCGCCGCCGCGCCCACTCTCGTGCTCGACACCGACGGCCGGCTCCTCCCCGACGCCGCGGGAACCGCTGAGCCCGGAGCCACGGTCCTCCTCGTCGATGCAGCCGACGACCGCCGCTACGGTGCGGCCACGGCCGACGCCACCGGCCGCTGGACCGCCACCGCCCTACCCCTCCCCCTCGGCAGGACGACCGTACTCGCCCGCTCCGCGTCCGGAGCGAGCGCACCGGCGAGCGTCGATCTGCGCGCACCGACGCTCATCGCTCCGGACTCGGCGAGCGCCGGCGACGTCCGCGTGCTCGTCCTCGCCGACTCGGACGCCGACGGACTGGAGCTCCTGGTCGACGGCGAGCCGGTGCAGGCCCTCGCTCCCGGAGCCCCCGTCCTCACCACGACCATCGACCTACCCGCAGGGACGCACGTGGTGGGCGTCCGATACTCCGCTCCGGGCGGCCGCGTCGGAGCCATCGCCACCAGCGCCGTGACGGTCGAGTGAGCGGCGCGGACCGGCCCACCCGCCCCCGTTATCCTGGGCGGATGCAGCCCGAACCCGCCGCGCCCGCGACCCACCTGCCCGCCCCAGCGGGCACCCCGTCGACGGGCAGCGACGCCGCCTGGGCCGGCGACCGGTCCGCGGGTAACCACTGGACCCTCACCTTCGCGTGCCCGGACCAGCCCGGCATCGTGCACGCCGTGTCCGGAGCCGTCGTCCAGGCCCGCGGCAACATCACCGAGAGCCAGCAGTTCTCGAGTGCCGACACCGGCCGCTTCTTCATGCGCCTGCAGGTGGAGTCGCCGATCACCCGCGAGGAGTTCGCCGCGGCACTACTGCCGATCACCGAGCACTACGGGATGACCTGGCGCCTCGACGTCGTCGGTCGGCCGCTGCGCACCCTCGTGCTTGCCTCCACCGCCGCGCACTGCGTCAACGACCTGCTCTTTCGTCAGCGCGCCGGGCAGCTCGCGGTGGAGATCCCGCTGATCCTGTCCAATCACGGGAGCCTGCGCGACCTCGCCGAGTTCTATGGCGTGCCGTTCGAGTCCCGCCCCGTCGTCTCGCCGCAGACCAAGCGCGAGTTCGAGGCGCGCGTGCTCGCGGTCGTCGAGGAGCACGACGTCGAGCTCGTGGTCCTGGCGCGCTACATGCAGATCCTCTCGCCCGAGCTCTGCGCCAGCCTCGCCGGGCGGGCCATCAACATCCATCACTCGTTCCTGCCGGGCTTCAAGGGCGCCAATCCTTACAAGCAGGCGCACGCCCGCGGAGTCAAGCTGATCGGTGCGACGGCCCACTTCGTCACCAGCGACCTCGACGAAGGGCCGATCATCGAGCAGAACGTGGTGCGCGTGGACCACTCGCACTCGGTGGCGCAGCTCGTCGCGATCGGCCAGGACGAGGAGAGCCGCACGCTCACGCAGGCGGTCAAGTGGTTCACGGAGGATCGGGTACTGCTCGACGGCGCCCGCACGATCATCTTCCGCTGACCTCCGGCCGTTAGCATGGTCGGCGTGAATCGAGCAGGAGCGGACGCCGAGACCAGGGTCGGGCCGAACGCGATCCTCCGCTTCCTCCTGGAGCTCGTCGCCCTGGTGACCTTCGCCATCTGGGGCTTCTCCTCGTGGGACCTGCCGTGGAGCATCGTCGTCGGCCTCGGCGCACCCGTGCTCGCCGCACTGATCTGGGCGCTCTTCCTGTCGCCGCGTGCGGTCCTCGCGATCGACGTCTACGGCCGTTCGCTGATCGAGCTGCTGGTGATGGGCGCCGCCGCGGTGGCGTGGCTGGACCTCGGGCACCCGGTCGTCGCGATCGTGTTCGGCAGCGCGGCGGTCGTCTCCGGTGTCATCGCGGGGCGCCGCTCCCTCTGAGGACCGCGCAGCCCTGGTCGGGAGCAGGGGTCGTCTCGGGCTCTCGCTCGCGCCGCCGCTCCGCCCTCGCCCCCGCACGACGCCCGACACCCGATACAGGACCCACGACGCACAGCGAACGGCCGCCCCCACCGCTCCGGGAGGAGCAGGGGGACGGCCGTTCGCGGCAATCGCGGAGGGCTACTCCGCGGCGGCCACCTCATGCCGCGCCAGGGCACGGCGTCGGAGGCCGATGAGCACAGCACCCGCACCGACGAGGGCGAGAGCAACGGCTCCGAGGAGACCGCCGTCGAAGCCCGTCGATGCAAGGCCGCCACCACCGTGTTCGGGCGCGCCCGGTTCGGTGGGCTCCCCCGGAGCGACGATCGGGCCGACCGCCGGTGGCATCGTCGGCTCCGAGGGGCCCTCGGGCTCCGGAGCGGCGGTCGGCGTCGGAGTGGGCGAGACCGCCTCGGCGACGTCGACGCTCACGAGCGTCGAGAGTCCTGATCCGGCATACACGACGCGGCCGAGGTAGCGGGCCGGGCCGGCCAGGTTCGACCACGAGACGGCGTAGGCCGTCGGCTCGCCCTGCACCGCATCGATCACGGCCGGATCGGTGCTGAGCGATCCGAGTCCGTTCTCCGGAGTGATGACGAAGCTGCGGAAATCGAACGTCGAGGTCGAGGACCCGGGAGCGGTCGAGTAGACATCGGCCTGGACCGTGTACTCGCCCGGGGCGGGGTCGGCGATGTCGACGCGCTCGTCGGCCGTACCGGTCGCCGAGGTGAAGACCTTCTTCGTGCTCAGGCTCGTGACGGTCAGGTCGAGGTCGGCCGTATCGTCGACCGAGTCGAGGTCGAAGCGGGCGAATTCGGCGCCCTCGGGCACCACCACGGTGGTCGTCAGCGACTTCCCCTTGGGGAGGGACGCCGAGTGCCCGTCGGTGGCTGTCGCATCCTCGGCGAGGACGCCCTGCGTGAGGCCGCTCGCAGCCAGCGGCAGCGGACCCGTGATGCCGGGCGCGATCGTCACCGAGCCGGTGCCGGTGGAGCCGGTGCCGGACACCTCGTACGGCGCGTCCAGCAGGACCGGGCGCACCGCGATCGGGCTACGGACGTCGTGCTCCGCGCTCGCCCAGGTCAGATAGCCGGTGGCGAACTGACTGAGCGGTGCCGACCCGGTGGTGAAGGACACCGTGTACTGCGCCGTCTGGCCCGCACCCGTGAAGGAGAGGGTCGAGGGCGAGACGACGGCGTCGACCCCGGCGAGGCCGTCGACCGAGGCGGTGTACGTGCCCGCGCCGGTCGAGGTCACCGTGCGAGTGACGGTCTGCGCGCCCGCCAGGGAACCGATCGCGATCGAGGCCTGGTTGAGGTCGGACGGGTCGATCGCCGTGATGCCGTTGATCGCGTCGTTCGGTGTGAAGGAGTAGCCCGCGCCCTTGAGGTACGCGATCCAGTCCGCCGTCCCGCTGTCGTAGATCAGGCCGGGGTCCAGGAATGCGGCCGGGTCGACGTGTCCGGCACCCTGCGCGAAGACGTCCTTGGACACAGCTCCGGACTGGTCGACGCTGTCATACGCGGAGGTCATCATCGCCGACTTCACCGCGGACGGCGAGGCCTTGGGTGTCGCTCCGAGGATCAGCGCGCCGAGTCCGGCGACGTGCGGCGACGACATCGATGTGCCCGACTCGAACGCGAAGGCGGGGTCATCGCCCTGGGCGTTCAAGCTGTCGGCCAGGATCCCGACGCCGGGCGCCGTGAGGTCGGGCTTGAGCACGTCGGAGCCGTCCGCCTCCGCCGGTCCGCGCGACGAGAAGCCGGCGACCTGAGGGACGGGGATGACAGCGCCGGACGCGTTGCCCTCGGAGAGGTTCACCGTCGCACCGGCGGTGCCGGCGTAGGCGGTGATGGCCTGGTAGGCCTGCGAGTCGATCTGGATGCTCGGGACCGAGTGGTCATCGACGTGCAGAGCGTTCGGGGTCGGGTTGAGCAGCAGCATGCCGATGCCGCCGGCCCGCTCGACCTCGACCGACTTCGACAGGCGCGCGGTGACACCCGCCGTGCAGGCGACTACCTTGCCCTTCACTTTGTCGGGGTCGAGCGTGCCGCTCTCGCAAAGAGTGGGGTTCTCGGTGCCGGGCCGGACGACATCGGCGCTGGTGACCAGCGGTCCGGTGACGTCGTCGTGGACCGAGATGGATCCTCCGACGAACTTCTGGCCGTCACCGAGGGTGGCGGTCGCGGTGTAGGTCGGGATGGAGGATGCGGCGACCGTGGTGTACCAGGGCGACGCGTGGTCGAGGGTGGAGGCGCCCGCACCGGCATTGCCGGCCGAGGCCGCGACGAACACACCCGCGGCGGCGGCGTTGAGGAACGCCTCGTCGATCGTGGTCAGGGTCGAGATGGCCGCGCCGCCGCCGATCGAGAAGTTGATGACATCGACGCCGTCCTTGGTCGCGGCGTCGATGGCGGCGAGGATGCCCGACCCGGAGCAGAAGTCGTCGTCGTTGGGTCCGTTCCAGCAGACCTTGTAGGCGGCGACCTTCGCGGCCGGCGCGACGCCGGAAATCCGCCCGTAGTCGTAGCCGTCGACGCTGGCCTCGACGCCGTTGTTGCCGGCGGCAGTGCTCGCAGTGTGCGAGCCGTGTCCGCCGCCGTCGCGCGGGGAGCGATACTCGGGGTGGTCCTTCGAGCCGACCTTCTCGTCCCCGAGGAACCAGCGGGCGCTGATCAGCTTCTGGTTGCACTCGTCGCCGTTCCACTGCTCGGAGGCGGGAAGCCCCGGCGAGCAGGAGCCGACGAAGGTTCCGCCGTCCGACTTCACGAAGGAGGTGGTGGTGCCGTCCGTCGAGGGGGCCGCTCCGGGCGAGGTCGCCAGGGGCGGGCCCGCGAAGGAGGGGTTCTCGGGTGCGATGCCGGAGTCGATGACGCCGACGACGACGCCTGCGCCCGCCTTGTCGACGCCGCCCAGCTTCTGCCAGACGCCGTTCTCGCCCTCGAGGCCGAGGAAATCGGTCGAGCGCTGCTGTCCGGTGTCGGGCACCGGGATGCCGGCGGCGGTCTCGGCGGGCGGCGCCGTCTGCGCGGCACGATCGAGCTTCAGATTCTCGACCTTGCGGACCTGAGCGACGTCGCGGCGGCTCGCGAGCTCGCCCGCCTGCTCGCCGGAGAGGCTCGCCGAGAAGCCGTTGAGGGCGACGGTGTAGTGGTAGCCGATGGCAGCGTCGACCGCGGAGGCCACATCCTGCTGGCGTTGCTCGAGGTGAGCGGAGTAGTCCTCCACTGGTGCGGAGGCGGCCTGCAGCTGCGCGCCCTCCGCGGGGGCGGTGCGGGCGAAGCGGGCGTCCGTGCCCTGGTAGGTAGCCGCGGAGGGCTCGACCAGGGTGACGACGTAATCGCCGTCATCGAAGCTCTGGCCGGTGGAGAGCCCGCCGACGAGTGATGCGGTTCCGGCGAGAGGGGCGGCGCTGGCGCCGGTGCTGGCGAAGGCCGCCGTCGCGGCGACTCCAAGGACGGCGAAGCCCGCGAGGATGCGCCTTCCAGCGCGGCGGACGGGTGGACGATGGGACAGGTGGATCGGCAAACGATGTCCTTACTCACAGTCGCTGGAAACCGGATCGGTTTCCACGCAGAACCGACCCTACGAACTCAATTGCCCAGCTTTGTTACGAGTAGGTAACGAAGTGACCGATTCGGGGACATCGCAACTTGGCACTCTCCCGGGTGGAGTGCTAAATTTTGTGGTGTTGAGCCGGATCGGCTCAACTCTTGAAACTCTTCGTTGCACGACCGAATGGAGTGATCTCAATGGCTCTCACCTACGACCCCGCCCGCGAACTCGACCGCCTTGCCAGCGCGCTCCTCGGCTCCGGCCAGGGGCCCCGCCGGATGCCGATCGACCTCTACCGCGACGGCGACCACTACGTCCTCACCGCCGACCTGCCCGGCATCGACCCGGGTTCGGTCGACGTCGACGTCGACGGTCAGCTCCTGACCATCCGCGCTCAGCGCACCGTCGCGAGCGCTGACGACGTCACCTGGATCACCCGCGAGCGCCAATCGGCAACGTTCGTCCGCCAGCTGAGCCTCGGCCAGGGCGTCGACACCGAGCGCATCGCGGCGTCCTACGACAACGGCGTGCTCTCGGTGACGATCCCCGTCAGCGAGAAGGCGCGCCCGCGCCGCATCGAAGTCGTCTCGAGCGCCCGCCCCGAGCAGGTGCGGATCGGCGAGGCGAGCGCCGAGTAGCAGACATCATTCGGGGGCCCGTGCGCGTCAGAGCGCGCGGGCCCTCCTCGTGCCCGCAGGCCCTACGCTGGCCGGATGCGCGCCCCATCCTTCGACACCGCTGTCGGTGTCCTGCTCCCCCGTGATCTGCCCGCCGCCGAGGTGCTCGACTACGCCCGCCGCGCCGAGGAGCTCGGGTTCGACGAACTCTGGCTCGTCGAGGACCTCGGCTTCCGCGGCGGTATCGCCCAGGCCGGCGCCGTTCTCGCGGCGACCGAGAGGATCGTCGTCGGCATCGGCATCCTGCCCGCAGCCGTCCGCACCGCTGCCTTCACCGCGATGGAGCTCGGCACCCTCGCCGAACTGTTCCCCGGCCGGATCCACGCCGGCATCGGTCACGGCATGCCGCAGTGGATGCGCGGCATCGGCGTCTGGCCGCAGAGCCCGCTCACTCTGCTCGAGGAGCAGTTCGACGCGATCCGCTCGCTGCTCAGCGGCGAGCGGACCACTCGGTCCGGTCGCTACGTCCACGTGGACGACCTCGCGCTGGAGTCACCGCCCGCTGTGGTGCCACCGCTGCTCGCCGGCGTCCGCGGGCCGAAGTCGCTCGCGCTGGCGGGCCGGATCGCCGACGGGGCCGTCTTGGCCGAGCCCGTCACTCCGGAGTATCTGGCGGTGGCCCGCCACCACCTCGGCACCGCCGGTCGGATCGTCGCCTACTCCGTCGCCGCCGTGGATGACGACCCCGCCGCCGCCCGCGACGCGGTGCGGCCAGGACTGGAGTGGATCGGCGAGCCCGACTGGGCTCCGCACATCGAGCCGCTCCCCTTCGCCGACGAGTTCGCACGGCTGCGCGCGAGAAGCATCGATCGAGCCGCCTTTGTCCGCGACCTGCCCGAGGCCTGGCTGGACCAGCTGTCCGTCGTGGGCGCCCCCGATGACGCCCGGCGACGCATCGCCCAGCTGCACGATGCGGGAGCGTCGAGCGTGGTGCTGATGCCGTCCGGTCCGGATCCGCTGCGCGCGATGCAGCAGCTCGCCCGAGCACTCTGAGGTGCCCGCGCCCCGAGACCTGACTGCGGCGACGTGCCCGGCTCGCTGGATCCGTGCGAGCCGGGCACTCTCGTGAGAACCGGCGGTCAGGCCGACATGCGCACCTTCAGGTTCTCGTCGAGGGTCGCGAGGAACTCCTCGGTCGTCTGCCAGCCCTGCTCGGGGCCGACGAGCAGGGCGAGGTCCTTCGTCATCTTTCCGGACTCGACCGTCGTGATGACCACGTCCTCGAGCGTGAGCGAGAAGTCGATGAGCTCCTGGTTGCCGTCCAGCGTGCCGCGGTGCGCGAGGCCGCGCGTCCAGGCGTAGATCGAGGCGATCGGGTTGGTCGAGGTGGGCTTTCCCGCCTGGTGCTGGCGATAGTGGCGCGTGACCGTGCCGTGCGCCGCCTCCGCCTCGACGACGCTTCCGTCGGGAGTGGAGAGCACCGAGGTCATCAGGCCGAGCGATCCGAAGCCCTGGGCGACGGTGTCGGACTGGACGTCGCCGTCGTAGTTCTTGCAGGCCCAGACGTAGCCGCCCTCCCACTTCATGGCCGAGGCGACCATGTCGTCGATGAGGCGGTGCTCGTACGTGAGACCGGCGGCGTCGAAGCGCTCCTTGAACTCGGTCTCGAAGATCTCCTCGAAGATGTCCTTGAAGCGCCCGTCGTAGGCCTTGAGGATCGTGTTCTTGGTCGAGAGGTAGACCGGGTAGTTGCGCGAGAGGCCGTAGTTCAGGGACGAGCGAGCGAAGTCGCGGATCGAGGCGTCCTGGTTGTACTGGACCTGCGCGATGCCGTCGTCGGGGGCCTTGTAGACCTCGAACTTCATCGGCTCGGAGCCGTCCTCGGGCGTGAACTCGACGGTGAGCGTGCCCTTGCCCTTGAAGACGAAGTCGGTGGCGCGGTACTGGTCGCCGAATGCGTGGCGCCCGATGATGATCGGCTTGTTCCAGCCCGGAACCAGGCGCGGAATGTTCGAGATGATGATCGGCTCGCGGAAGATCACGCCGCCGAGAATGTTGCGGATCGTGCCGTTGGGCGACTTCCACATCTTCTTCAGGCCGAACTCCTCGACGCGGGCCTCATCGGGCGTGATGGTCGCGCACTTCACGCCGACCCCGTGCTTCTGGATGGCGTGCGCCGCGTCGATCGTGACCTGGTCGTCCGTCTCGTCGCGGTGCTCGATGCCGAGGTCGTAGTACTCGAGGTTCACATCGAGGTACGGGTGGATGAGGGTGTCCTTGATCTTCTGCCAGATGATGCGTGTCATCTCGTCGCCGTCGAGCTCGACGACTGTTCCCTCAACCTTGATCTTGGACATTGCTCTCCCATGATGTCGATGACCCCGCACCTGTGCGGGACGTGCGGCTCTGCACCGCTCCGGATGGCCTCCGCCAGCCTACCCGAGGCTCCAACTGTCTCGATGTCGAGACACTTCTCCGCCATCGGCTCAGGGAACTACATGCGTCGCCCGCCAGGAGGATGCCCCCCATGCGGCCCGCCGCTACAGTGACGGCATGAGTGACCTTCGCTTGGAAGAGCTGTCCGCCTCGAACATCTCCGCCGTGAACGGGCTGAGCCTCAAACCCGGCCAGGAGCAGTTCATCGCGCCGGTCTCCTACTCCGCCGCCGCCGCTGTGATCGACCCCGGCGCCTCCTGGCAACGCGCCGTGATGGACGGCGACGAGCTGGTCGGCTTCATCCACGCGCACTTCGATCCGGAGGCGGCGGAGGAGTTCCGCAGCTGCATCTGGCGCATCAACATCGACGCCGCGAAGCAGGGCCGCGGCGTCGGCACGTTCGCCGTCCGCGCCACCGCCGAGGAGGCCCGCGCCCGCGGCTTCGGCACCCTCACCGTGATCTGGGAGTCGGGCGAGGACGGCCCGGAGCAGTTCTTCCGCTGGATCGGCTTCGAGGTGGTCGGCGAGACGCAGTACGGCGAGAACATCGGGGCGCTGACGCTCTGAGTGATCAGGTCGACGCAGATCGGCCGGAGTTCATCGCGGCAGTTCTGGGCGTCGTCGAGTCGATCCCGCCCGGGCACGTGATGGCGTACGGCGAGATCGCCGCGGTGCTCGGCAGTCGAGCGGCGCGGGTCGTCGGCATGGTGATGGCGCACTACGGCTCGGACGTCGCATGGTGGCGTGTCGTGCGCTCGGGCGGTGCGCCACCACGAGGACACGAGGAGCGGGCTCGCCACGAGTACGAGCGCGAGGGCACGCCTCTGGTCGTCACTCCGGGCGGCTACCGCGTCGACATGCGCGCCGGCCGCTGGCGTCCCTGACTCGTCCGGCACGCGGGGCCGCCGCCCGCCGCCGTCCGCCGCCGTCCGCTGTGCAGGGGACCGTCCGATGTGCAGGAAACCGTCCGATCCGCAGCAAGCCGTCCGATTCGCAGGAAGCCGTCCGATCCGCAGGAAACCGTCCGATTCGCAGGGGATCCGCCTCTCGTCGGCTCATTCTCGCGGCAGGATCGCCCTCTTCACGAGGATCCCCTGCACATCGCACGCGTCCCTGCACATCGCACGCACGCACGTCAGCGCGCCGCGCCTCACACGAGGGAGTCGCGCCAGGCCGCGTGCAGGGTGGCGAAGCGGCCGTCGCCGGCGATGAGCGCCTCCGGAGCGCCGTCCTCGACGATGCGGCCGTGCTCCATCACCAGCACGCGGTCGGCGATCGCGACCGTCGAGAGGCGGTGCGCGATGATCACCGCGGTGCGGTCGGCCAGCAGCGTCTGGAGCCCCTGCTGCACCAGGCGCTCGCTCGGGATGTCGAGCGATGAGGTCGCTTCGTCGAGGATCAGCACGGCGGGATCCGCCAAGAACGCGCGCGCGAACGAGATCAGCTGCCGCTGCCCCGCCGAGACGCGGCCCCCTCGCTTGTTCACGTCCGTGTCGTAGCCGTCCGGTAGCGCCTGGATGAACTCGTGCGCGCCCACAGCCTGCGCCGCGCGCACGATCTCGTCGTAGGACGCGGTCGGCCGACCGATCGCGATGTTGTCGGCGACCGACCCGGAGAAGAGGTACGCCTCCTGCGTCACCATCACGATCGCGCGCCGCAGGTCCTTCGGATGCAGCTGCCGCAGATCCACGCCGTCGAGGGTCACCACGCCGTCGCTCGGGTCGTAGAAGCGCGAGATCAGCTTGGCGAGCGTCGTCTTGCCGGCACCCGTCGATCCGACAAGCGCGATGGTCTGCCCCGCGGGGATGTCGAGATCGAAGCGCGGCAGCACCTCGCGGTCGGCGGTGTAGGCGAAGCGGACGCCCTCGAAGCCGAGCCTGCCGCGCGCCTGGCGCAGATCGATCGGGCGGGTCGGATCCGGGACGCTCGGCTCCTCGGCCAGCACGCCCGAGATCTTCTCGAGCGCGGCCGCCGCCGATTGGTAGGAGTTGTAGAACATCGCCATCTCCTGCACCGGGTCGAAGAAGCGCCGGGTGTAGAGCAGGACCGCCAGCAGCGCGCCGATCTCGAGCCCGCCGTCGAGCACGCGGACGCCGCCGATGAACAACACCACGGCGACCGTGATGTTGCCGATCAGCACGAGCCCGGGATCGAAGGTGCCGAAGACGCCGAAGACGCGCTTGTATGCGAGCCGGTACTGCTCGACGACTCCCCCGAACACCGTCTCGTTGCGCTTCTGAGTACGGAACGTCTGCACCGCGCGGATGCCGGTCATCGACTCCACGAACTGCACGATCAGCCGCGACGAGGCGACTCGGGTGCCGCGGAACAGCGCCTGCGAGCGCTTCTGGAACCAGCGGGTCAGCAGCGCGAGCGGTACGAGGGCGCAGGCGAGCACGATGCCGCTCACTCCGTCGAGCGAGACGAGCGCGATCGCGACGAAGCCCATGTAGAGCGCGCCCTGCACCAACTGGTTGATTCCGGAGTCGAGCAGCTCACGGATGGAGTCCAGGTCGCTGGTCTGCCGCGAGATGATTCGGCCGGAGGTGTAGTTCTCGTGGAACTCCAGGCTCAGCTTCTGCGTGTGCAGGAAGACGCGCTTGCGCAGGTCGATCAGGATCGCTTGGCTGACCCGCGCCGACAGCACCGTGTACCAGGCGACCAGGAGCGCGCCGATCAGCCCGGTCAGGATGTAGGCGCCGACGGTCACGGCCAGCGGAACGGCGTTCCCCGCGAGCACCGCGGGCAAGCCGTTGTCGATGCCCGCGGCGATCAGCGCTGGACCCGCGACCTGCGCCGCCGTCGCGACGACCACGACGACCGCCGTCAGCACCAGTCTGAGCCGCAGCGGCCGCAGCAGCGACCCGAGGAGCCGCAGCGAACGTCGGCGCAGCGACGCCGACTCCGCGCGCGAGAGGTCGTCGCGCTCCTCGGAGGAACCGAGCGTGCTCATGATCGCGTCTCCTGGCGGGTCGTCGCGGGGCGGGAGCCGATGCGCTCGATCCCCGCGGGCCGGGTCAGCTCGTCCTCCTCGAGGCTCGAAATGACGAAGCGGTAGTGCGGGCTGCTCGCGAGCAGCTCGCTGTGGGTGCCGACCGCGGTGATGCGCCCCTCTTCGATCAGCGCCACACGGTCGGCGAGCGCCACCGTCGACGGACGGTGCGCGACGATGATCGCGGTGGTGTCGCCGAGCACCCGGCGCAGGCCCGCCTCGACCCGCGCCTCCGTGTCGACGTCGAGCGCCGAGAGCGGGTCGTCGAGCACGAGCACGGCCGGGCGGGCGGCGACGGCCCGGGCGAGGGCCAGGCGCTGGCGCTGGCCGCCGGAGAGACTCATCCCCTCCTCGCCGACCGTCGTGTCCAGGCCGTCGGGGAGCCGGTGCACGAAGTCCGCCTGCGCGATCTCGAGCGCCTCGAGCAGCTCCTCCTCGCTCGCCTCGGGGCGGCCGAGCAGGACGTTCTCGCGCACGCTGGTGGAGAAGAGCGTCGCGTCCTCGAACGCCATGCCGATGTGCGTGCGCAGCTCCTCCCGCCGGAGCCGGCGGATGTCTACTCCGTCGAGCTCGATCGCTCCGCCGGTCACGTCGTAGAGCCGCGGGAGCAGCGCGGTGAGCGTGGTCTTCCCGGAGCCGGTGATGCCGACCAGCGCCATCGTCTCGCCGGGCTCCACCTCGAGGTCGACCCCGTCGAGCAGATCCCGGTAGCGCTCGGGCGCGTCCTGGTAGCGGAAGTGGACGTCGCGGAAGCGCACGCGACCGCGCGGGTCGGCGATCGTCTCGGGCTCCTCCGGGTCGGTGATCGTGTTCCGGCTGTCCATGACCTCGAAGTAGCGGTCGACAGCAGTGCGGGTGTCGAAGGTCATCGAGAGCAGGAACCCGATCGACTCGACCGGCCAGCGCAGTACGGTCGCGGTGGCGAAGAAGGCGAAGAGCTCGCCGACGCTCAGCTGGCCGTCCGCGGCGAGCCAGACCCCGCCGAGCAGGCAGAGTGCGAAGGCGATGTCCGGCACCAGCAGCAGGACGAGCCAAATCCCGGCGATGGCGCGGGCCTTGTCGATCTCGGTACCGCGGAGCTTCTCGGCCTGCCCGGCGAAGTTCTCGAGCGCGTGCTGGTGGCGCCCGAACGCCTTCAACACACGGATGCCGTGCACCGACTGCTCGACGGTCGTCGCCAGATCGCCGGCCTGGTCCTGGCTGCGGCGCGCGATGCTCGAGTAGCGCTTCTCGAAGGCGAATCCGTAGATCCAGACCGGGATCGAGCACACGACGAAGAGCGCGCCGAGGATCGGGTTCCAGTAGACGAGGACGCCAAAGCCGACGACGATCGTCACCGCGTTGACCACGAGCAGCACGAAGCCGAAGGCGATCCACCGGCGGATGAGGCTGAGATCGCTCATCGCCCGCGAGAGCAGCTGACCGCTCTGCCAGCGATCATGGAACGACACCGGCAGGTCTTGGAGGCGGCTGTAGAGGGCCGAGCGCAGGCGCGCCTCGATGCGCGTGCTGGGGGTGAGGACCATCCGGCGCCGCAGCGCGATAGCACCGGCCTCGACGACGCCGAGCACCAGGATGATGGTGACGGGGCCGATCAGCGGGCCGAGGTCGCCGGAGCCGGCGGCCGTCGCTCCGTCGCCCAGCGGACCGTCGACGAGCTGCTGCAGGACGAGCGGGATGGCCAGCGACACCAGGCTCGCCACGAGAGCGACCCCGATGCCGCTCACCAGGCGGGGCAGGGCATCACCGACGAAGGGTACGAGGCGCAGCAGCGTCCGCCGGGTGCTGGGGCGCTTCTGCTCGGCGGCGCCGGGTGACGGGAGGACGGGTGCGGACACGGTGCAGTGCTTTCGGGACGAGGACGGAGCCTTCCCCGAGCCGGGAGGAGTGGGGAGACAGGAATGCCACCGGGACGGGGGCCCGGGCAGCCTTGAAGGCTATACCCGGACGACGTGTCCCGTCCAGCGGCCGTCGCGCACTCGCGCCCGCTCGCCTCCGCCGTCAGCGCACGAGAACCGAGAGGCAGGTCACGCAGCCCTCGAGCTTTTCGAACTCCGAGATGTCGACGGTGAGCACGCGGTAGCCGAGGCTCCTCAGCAGCTCGGCACTGCGCGGAGCGGAGGCAGCCATCAGCAGGGTGTCGTCGTCGAGGACGACCACGTGGGCGCCGGGCTCCTCCGGCATCGGCAGGAAGGAGGGGAACAGGCGGGGCTCGTCGACGGCCGGCTCCCAGCCGATGACGGTGCCGTCGGGCAGGGCGGTCACGGCGCTCTTGAGGTGCAGCACCGTGGAGAGCGGTACCGCAACGACGTCGTACCCGCGAGGGCGCAGGATCGCGCGCAGCTGGGCTACTCCGGCCGCGTCGGTGCGGCGTCCACGGCCGACGTAGACAGTCGAGCCGACTGTGAGGACGTCGCCGCCGTCGAGCGTCCCCGGCTCCTCGATCCGGTCGACGGTGAGGCCGAGGGCGCGGACCGCCTCTTCCGCACCGGCGGCCTCACCGCGGCGGGACTCCGCTCCGGAGCGAGCGATCACGGCGTGGTCGCCGAAGGCGATGACGGCGTCCTCGAGGAACACGGAGTCGGCGAGGTCGGGCGCGGGCGCGGCTTCGACGCTCTCCCAGCCCGCCCGCTCGAGCAGGTCGACGTACGCCTCCCACTGCTGCTGCGCGCGCTGCTGATCGACGGGGACGCGCTCGAGGTGCGTGAGTTCGCCGGCCGAGAGGTCGGCGGCCGGTGCGCGAACCAGCGCGATGCGGCGAGCGGAGGCGGCACCCGGGGCTTCGTCGGTGCGGACGCGGAGCCAGAGAGCGCGTCCAACGGTCGCCGCCGAGACGATGAAGGCCAGGAGGAAGACAAGGTTGAGTCCGGCGAAGGTCTGGAAGATCGACACCCACACCGCGCCGGTGACAGGGTCACCGGTGGCGCTGGCCTGCACGAGCGTGCCGAACACGGCGCCGACCACGCCCGCGACGAGCCCGGTGAGGGCCGCGAGCCAGGCGCGGCCGAGGGTTCCGGCGATCGCCAGTGCGAGCACGACGACGAAGCCGAGCACGCTGGAGAGCAGGAAGTAGGCGTTCACCTGTGGGATCGACCCCGGCTGGAGCTGATTGCCGATGAAGTAGGCGAGCAGGTTCGCGAGGTGCGCGACCAGGGCGGTGGCCGCGGCGGCGAGCAGCGCGAAGAGGAGGCGGCGCCCTGTCGCGGGCGTCCGGTCGGTGGCGCGAGTGGTCACGGCGGTCACGGGCGGGCGGTCGGGCGTCGAATCGGAATGCACCCGCCGACCCTACGCGCGCAGCCCGCACCCCACCTGTCGAACCCCTTGCATCCCCCTATGAGACCGGCCGGTCGCCTCTCTACCCCCGCCCACAAGCCGAACTGCGCCACGCCGCGCAAGGAGCGGCGTGGAAGACCAGCCCCAACGGGCGCGCCCGCCCGTCACTCAGTGAAAGAAGTGCCGCTCCCCCGTCGTGTACATCGTGATGCCTGCGCGGGTGGCCGCGTCGATGACCTCGGCGTCGCGGACCGATCCTCCAGGCTGGACGACCGCTTTCACACCGGCGGCGAGGAGCACGTCGAGGCCGTCGGCGAAGGGGAAGAACGCGTCGGAGGCGGCGACGGAGCCGACTGCGCGCTCGCCGGCACGGGTCACGGCGAGGTGACAGGAGTCGACGCGGTTCACCTGCCCCATGCCGACGCCGACGGAGGCGCCGGCATGGGCGAGCAGGATCGCGTTCGACTTGACCGCGCGGCAGGCCTTCCACGCGAATTCGAGGTCGAGCATCGTGTCGGCGTCGGCCGGCTCGCCGGCGACGAGCTGCCAGCCGGAGCTAACCTCGCCGGGCCCGCCGACGAAACGGTCCGGCTCCTGAAGCAGCAGGCCGCCCGAGATCTGCTTGAACTCGCGTTCGACGGGGGCGTAGAAGTCGGGGAGTTGCAGTAGGCGCAGGTTCTTCTTGGTCTTCAGCACCTCGAGTGCCTCCGGCTCGAATCCGGGGGCGACGAGCACCTCGGTGAAGATCTCCCTCACCGTCTCGGCCATCGCGAGCGTGACGGGCCGGTTCGCGGCGATCACGCCTCCGAAGGCCGAGACCGGGTCGCACTCGTGGGCGCGGCGGTGGGCGGAGGCGATGGGGTCGATGGCCTTCGCGCTCGCGATCGCGATGCCGCAGGGGTTCGCGTGCTTGATGATGGCGACGGCGGGCAGCACGAAGTCGTAGGCCGCGCGGACGGCAGCGTCGGCATCGACGTAGTTGTTGTAGGACATCTCCTTGCCGTGCAGCTGCGTCGCCTGCGCGATGCCGGTGCCGTCGGGTGAGACGTAGAGCGCCGCCGTCTGGTGCGAGTTTTCGCCGTAGCGGAGCACCTGCTGGAGGGTCCCGCGGATCTCGACGGATCCCTCGACACCCTCGTCCGCCTCCCGCCCGGCGAACCAGGCGGCGACGGCACTGTCGTAGGAGGCGGTGTGCGCGAAGGCGCGGGCCGCGAGGGTGCGGCGGGCGGCGAGGGTCGTGCCGCCCACGGCGAGAGCGGCGACGATGCCGGAGTAGTCGGCCGGGTTGACGGCGATCGCGACGTTCGCGTGATTCTTGGCGGAGGCGCGCACAAGGGCGGGGCCGCCGATGTCGATGTTCTCGACGACGGTCGCCGCGTCGGCCCCACCGGCGACGGTCTCGCGGAACGGATACAGGTTGACCACGACCAGCTCGAAGGCGGCGATGTCCAGCTCCTGCAGCTGCTCCCGGTGCGAGGCTAGGCGCAAGTCGGCGAGGATGCCCGCGTGCACGGCCGGGTGCAGCGTCTTCACGCGGCCGTCGAGCGATTCCGGGAACCCGGTGACGGCCGAGACGTCGGTGACCTTGTGTCCGGCGTCGCGGAGGGAAGCGGCCGTCGAGCCCGTGGAGACGAGCTCGACGCCGGCCGCGGCGAGGGCCGCTCCGAGCTCGAGCAGTCCGGTTTTGTCGCTGACCGAGATCAGTGCCCGGCGGACGGGAACCAGGTCGCGGTCGTCGTAGCTGCTGGGGTCGTGGGCGGTGATGCTCATGCGCGGGCGAGTTCCTCGAGGTCGACGGTTCCGTGGGCGATGTCGAGCACCGTCTGCACCAGCAGGCGTCGCTCGATGGTCTTGATGCGCTCGTGCAGCTCGGCCTCGCTCTCGCCGGGGAGCACGGCGAGGCTCTCCTGGGCGATGATCGGGCCGGTGTCGACTCCGGTGTCGATGACGTGCACGGTGACGCCCGTCTCGGTCGCACCGGCGGCGAGTGCGTCGCGGACAGCGTGGGCGCCGGGGTAGAGCGGCAGGAGGGCGGGGTGCGTGTTGATCATCCACGGGCTGAGCGAGTCGACCACCACGGGGGGCAGGATCCGCATGAAACCTGCGCAGACGACGAGGTCGGGCTCCCACTCCTGGATGTGCTCGAGCAGGGCGGCGCCCCACTCGTCGCGCGAGGCGAAGTCGCTCGGCGCCACGATGAAGGAGGGCGTGCCGCGCTCGTCGGCGTGCCGGAAGCCCGCGGCGTCGGTGTCGCTTCCGACGGCGACGATGCGGGCCGGGAAGTCCTCCTCGCCCGTGGCATCCAGGAGGGCGCGGAGGTTCGATCCGCCGCCGGAGAGGAGCACGACCAACTTGAGCACTGCGCAATTCTAGGTGTACTGGCCGGGGAGGTTGGGGGACGTGTGACGACGCGCTGTCGTCGGCGAGACGGGATGAGGGCCTCCCGGTCGAGAGCCGAGCTGCTACGGCGTCGCCCCTGATCGGGAGGTCGTCCCACGCTCGCGCCGCTCGCGCGCCTGGACAACGCTGACGCAGCGGCCGGTCGTCTCTCGGCGTGCCGCGATGACGTCCGCCAGCATCCTCGACGAGCGTAGTAATGTGCCTCTCGTTCGCATCGATCTCGTACTGCGGACCGCGCGGCTTCGGTGACTGCCTTCCGCTTGAGTGCACCGTCGCCTCGGTTGCCGTGAAACTGTGCACGGCGGTAATCGGTCAGCAATCGTCGCGTCCGTGGTTCGATCAGCGGTGAGTCCGTGCGTGATCACCCTGCGCATTGCGATGCGTCTGCGAGTGTAGTGAAGGCAGTCGAAGGAGTATGTGTATGACGAACATGTCGACAAAACCCCGATCGAGGCTTGCGCGGCTGTCCTCGGCAGCCGTGCTGGTGGTCGCGCTGTGCATAGGTTTCGTGGCTGTGAATGCTGATGCCGCGCAGAGCGCCGACGATGTCAGGCCCACCGTGGGGCTGGTCAATGAGGATCTGGCCTCCGAGTTCAATGGCGATCAGTATACGTTCGGCACGTCATTCGTCGACCGGATCTCGAAGGATTCCGAGTACAACTGGATCGTGCTTTCCCGCTCCGTCGCTGAGAAGGCGTACACCGATGGCTCTGTGGATGCGATCTTGTACATTCCTCAGTCGTTCTCGCGCGACATCCTGACCCTTCAGGATACGACCCCCATGAAAGCGACAGTCGAGTACAAGCTTAAACCGCAAGCGGACAAGCGAGCGGATCAGCTGCTGGACGGCAGGATCGTCGCGATCGTGAATGGGTTCAACGAGAGCGTCATCAAGATGTACTACGCCTCCTTAGCGGATAACCTCGCCGAGGCTGACGGGCACATGCACGGGACCCTCAGCAATCAGGAAGCACTCGTTGCGGCTCTGACCGCCGATGTACAGAAACCATTTTCGGGCACGATTCCCAATATCGAGAACTTTGAGCGTTATTCATAAGGTTGTTTACCAGCCGAGTCGGTAGAGTTCGAGTTTTGTGATGGTGCGGATGATGGCGGTGAGTTCGCTGAGGCGTCCGTTGAGCTGCCCAACGTTTCCTGGACCAGTTGAATAGTTGTCTACGCGGCGAGGTTCTCGGTGATCCATGCCTGCTCGGCTTCGTTCGGGGTCCGATAGTCAAGCCCCGAGTGAAGTCGTTGTTGATTGTAACGCAGTTCGATGAGGCTTATGCAAAATACGATTGATCGAGATGGATTTGCGCGTGTCGGTCACGAATAACACCGGCTAATCCGCTTTGATTGAAGAGCAGCCTTTAACAGAAACTCTTCGCAAAGGAACCAGCCGGTGCGCACACAGTCTACTACGGGAATGACGGCCGAGCACTACGCGATCCTCGCCGAACGGATCGAGAACGAGTTCATGTGGCGTCGGCGGCGAGGACGTCCGCGCAGACTTTCCCTCGAGGGAGCATTGCGGGTCACTCTTCTCTATTATCGCCAGAATGTGACCGAGCAGTTGATCGCTGATGTGGTCGGTGTCAGTCAGTCGACCGTGTCGCGAACGATCGCGTCGGTTGAGGCGATGCTCAATGTCGTGATAGACGACGAGCAACCGGACGTCGAGGCCGCGCTCCGCGGGACAACGGCCGTCATCGACGGCACGCTCCTGCCGTGCTGGTCCTGGTCGGACGCGCCAGAGCTGTACTCCGGGAAACACATGACCACGGGGCACAACTGCCAGGTCCTCGCCGATCTCTCCGGTCGGTTGATCCACATTTCGGATCCGATCGCGGGCAAGCATCACGATGCCCACGCGTTTCGAGAAACCGGGTTGGCCGACACCGTTAACCTCTCGAACACGCTGGCCGACAAAGGCTATCAAGGCACCGGAATGGTCACACCAATAAAGAAGAGGCCAAGCGAAGAACATCTGCCAAATTACGCCAAACACCACAATCGCTTCGTGAACACCCACCGCTACGTGATCGAGAGAACAATTGCTAGCATCAAGACCTGGCGGATATTCCACACCGACTACCGGCGGCCACTGCGCACCTTCCGAGATGCCTTCAACGCCGTCCGCGGACTCATCTTTTTCACTCGGCAAAAAACCAATTTTGCATAAGCCTCGATGTACCGTGTCACGTCGCGGATCGCTTTCTCTCTTGTCGGATATTGAGTGCGATTGCAGCGCTCGTTCTTCAGTGTTCCGTTGAATGATTCGGCCCACGCGTTGTCCCAGCAGACTCCCGTCCGGCCCATCGATTGTCTGATGTCGAGCTTCTTCGCGAGTTTCCCGAAGTCGGCGGAGGTGTAAACGGAGCCGCGGTCGCTGTGGAAGATCGTTTTCGCGGCCCGGTTCGGCTGGTTCCTTGCCGCCATTTCGAGAGCTTCGCTGACGAGTTCGGTACGCATGTGGTCGGCGAGGGCGTACCCGACGACCTTCTTTGAATAGCAGTCGAGGACGGTCGCGAGGTAGACCCATCCTTCCCAGGTGCGGATATAGGTGATATCACCGACCCATTTGCAGCCGGGTCGGTTTGTGGTGAAGTCCCGCTTGACGAGGTCGGGGATGTCAGTCGGATCGCCTGGGGTCGTGGTCACCGGCCGCCAGGGCTTGGGCTGGCAGGGTTCCAGTCCTGCTGCGCGCATGAGCCGGCGGACGGTCTCGTGGGCGACTGGACGGCCCCACCGCGCCAGCTGCGCGGTGATGCGGCGGTAGCCGTAGGTGCCATCGGAGGCCTGAAAGGCTGTTCGGATGAGTTCGGTGATACCTATACGCCATTCAGCGGTTGCGGAGGTCTTGCGATCGCGCCATTCGTAATAGCTAGATCGATTGACGCCGACCGCCTGGCACAGTCCGCGGATTGATAGCGTGCGGCTGGGGTCGCGTTCTTCGCGGCGAATGAGTTCGAGCTTGGCGGCTAGCGGAACTTCTTCGCGAAGAACGCGGATGCTTTTCCCAAAAACAGGTTTTCCTCTTCGAGTTCGCGGACCCGCCGTTCGAGTTCCTTTATTCGCGCCCTGTCCTGAACGGTCAGTTCTTCTTCGCCGCCGGCACTGCTTCGGCGATGCGCAGCCACCCAATTAGTGAGGGTCTGCGGAACCAGTCCGAGCTCTCGAGCGACGTCCGCGACGGATCGCGACCTATCAATCACCTCGCGCACTGCCTCCGCGCGGAACTCCGGAGAATACTTCCCACGGGAACTGGACATCCCGGGCCTTCCTTTCGGTCATCGCGGTAATCCTACCAATTCCGCGGTGGTCCAGAAAGAATGGGGCACCTCACGTGGTAGCCGGTGGCGATGATTTTCCAGTTCTTGAAGTGGGCGATGCACCTCTCGACTGCGGATCGGGTTCTGGAGATTTCCCGGTTCGATTTCTTGGTGTTGTCGTCGAGGGTGGTGCCGTGGGGTCGTTTGCGGGGAGTGGTCGCGGTGGTGCCGATGTAGCCCGGGTCGGCGATCCAGTCCGTGTCATCGAGGATCGGCTCCCAGCCGCAGAGCGCGAGAGCGACACGATCATGTCGGGCGCCGGCGACAGGGTCTGACGCGGCGAGGAGGCCGCCGTCCAGATCTGCGGCGATCTGCACATTGAGGCCTTGTCGGTGCCGCTTCCCGGAGTAATTCGACCGACCCGTTTTCGCGCGGTTCCCGGTGGGAACGTCTGTCCCATCGACCAGGACGAGACGGCCTCGGACAGCTTCTTCCAGGGAAATCCCTGAGAAGCAGCAGGCTTGCTCGATCAGCGGAACGACGCGCCGGTAGATCCGCGAGACGGTGGCGTGGGAGACGCCGTGCAGATCCGCGACGGCGGCTTGGTTCAGGTTCTGTCGCAACAGCAGCAAAGTCAGGATGACCTGCTCCCGCAGGTTGAGAAGCGCGGGACGGCCAGGCAACGATGGACGCCCGGACAGGACCTGAAATAGCCGAGCCACCAACTCCGTCACCTGCCCAGAGGTCAAACCTGTAGTAGAATCATAGCGCATCGACTTCTCGCTTCAAGAATGGCGTGTAGGAACTTCCATTCTCTCCCGCGAGAAGTCGATGTCTTCACAGCGACACGCGCGAAACAAACCTTATGAATAACGCTCTTAGAGCGTTATTCATAAGGTCTGATTCGGGCGTGTCGCTCCGAGGCATCGGCTTCCCATTCGGGAGAATAGAAGTTCCAAAGCTCGCTATTTTCGGAACGGGAAGCCGATGCGGTACGACTCTACTACAGGCCTGGATGCGGAGCAATTGACGGAGCTGATCTGTCGGATATGGCAGATTGTCGCGGGGAGGGGTGAGATTTCGGGACGCCCGGTGCTGCTGAACATTCGCGAGCAGGTCGTTATGACTCTGATCTTATTGCGGCAGAACGTGAACCAAGCGACTATCGCGGATATGTGGCTCTTCGCAGTTGAGGGTGTAGCCGTACGAGTGTGGGGTCGGCGCGTCGTGGCCGGGAGTGGGGTCGAGGTCTTCCGATGATGGAGGTTCCTACGCCAGCCATCAGAAAGACCTCGACGTGTCTCACGCTACCTTCGACGACCCTGATCTCACGACCTTCTGCCGCCTGGACGAGCTCGGCCTTCGTGTTGTCGGGCAGCATCTTGCGCCCGATCGGGCGGTGCTGGAATGTCGGGTTGTTGACCCTGATCCGTGGTGCGTGAAGTGTGGTGCGGAGGGCGTGCCTCGGGACACGGTGACGCGGCGTCTCGCGCACGAACCGTTCGGTTGGCGACCCACGACCCTGTTGGTCCGGGTGCGCCGCTACGCATGCACGGGCTGCGGCCGGATCTGGCGACAAGACATCACGAAGGCCGCGCAGCCGCGGGCGAAGCTCTCCCGCCGCGGCGTGCGGTGGGCGCTGGAAGGCCTCGTCGTTGGGCACCTCACCGTCGCCCGTGTCGCGGCCGGCCTCGGGGTGTCGTGGCATACCGCGAACGCGGCTGTTCTCGCCGAGGGGAAACGGGTCCTGATCGATGACCCGACCCGGTTCGAGGGCGTGACCACGATCGGTGTCGACGAGCACGTCTGGCGCCACACGCGCCGCGGAGACAAGTACGTCACGGTGATCATCGATCTCACTCCGATCCGCGCGAAAACTGGGCCTGCCAGGCTGTTGGACATGGTCGAGGGGCGCTCGAAGGCCGTGTTCAAGCAGTGGCTCGCCGACCGACCCGACACCTGGCGGGCGAGGGTCGAGGTCGTCGCGATGGACGGGTTCACCGGGTTCAAGACCGCGACCGCGGAAGAACTGCCCGACGCGGTTCCGGTGATGGACCCGTTCCACGTCATCCGCCTCGCCGGCGACGCCCTGGACCGCTGCCGGCAACGCGTCCAACAACAGTCGACGGGGCACCGCGGCCGTTCCAGAGACCCGCTCTACTCGGCACGCCGGACCCTGCACACCGGCGCCGACCTCCTCACGGACAAGCAACACGCCCGCCTCAAGACGGTGTTCGCGGTCGACGAGCACGTCGAGGTCGAGGCGACCTGGGGCATCTATCAACGCATGATCGCCGCCTACCGCGACCCGGATCGGACCGCCGGGAAGACGGCGATGCAAGCGCTGATCGACTCGATCAGCGGCAAGGTCCCACGAGCCCTGAAAGAGCTGGTCACCCTCGGCCGCACGATGAACGCCCGCGCCGCCGACATCCTCGCTTACTTCGACCGCCCCGGCACATCGAACGGCCCCACCGAAGCGATCAACGGCCGCCTCGAACACCTCCGAGGGTCCGCCCTCGGCTTCCGCAACCTCACCAACTACATCGCCCGCAGCCTGCTCGAAACTGGCGGCTTCAGACCCCGACTACACCCTCAATTACGATGAGCCGGATATGTTCGGTGTGTCGCAGCCCACGATTTCTCGCGCATATCGGCGGATCGTCCCGCTGATCGAGCAGGCCTGCTGTTTGTCGGGGGTGTGTTTAAAGACGGCTATCCAGGGCCGAGTGGTCCTGGTCGACGGCACCGATGTTCCCACCGGGAACCGCGCCGTGACGGGGAGAGCGAACTACTCCGGGAAGCGACACCGTCAAGGGCTGATGTGATGTCTCAGGACATGGGTGACGGTTGTGTCTCGGGACATGGGTGACGGTTGGTGTCTCGGGACATCGGTGACGGTGTGTGGGTGGCCATGAAGCCGCGGGGTTTGCCGTTGCCGATGTAGCGGGTGCCTTTGGGGGGTCGGGGGAAGGTCCCGAGGTGGGTGCCGTGGGCGTCGGTGACGGTGATGGCGTCGAGGTTCCAGGTGACGTGGACGGTCGTTCTGGCGTGGGCTTTGCCGATTTTGACGTGGGTGCTGGCCACTCCGATGACGCCGTTCGCGGTGACGGTTCTGGTCGCGGTTCCCGAGGTGTTCGTGAGCGGCTGGGGAAGGTCGGGGGCGGGAGCGGGTCGGGGCGGTTCGATGGGGTCGGTCGCGTTCCATGCCTGTTGCGGGGTGATCCGGCCGGGAAGGGCTTGGTGTCCGCGCTGGGTGTTGTAGATGTCATCGAACTCATCGACCTGCGTCTGTAGCTGGTCGAGGGTTGCGGCGAGGGGCTGTTTGTCGAGCCAACGGAACAGGGTCTGGTGGAAGCGTTCGTTCTTGCCCTGCGTGGTTGGTTTCCCGGGTTTCCCGGTGATCGCTTCGACGCCCAGCGCGGTGACGTAGTCGACGAGTTGGCCGCGGACGCCGCGCCGGGTCGGGTTCAGCGCGGCACCGTTATCGGAGAGGAGTTTCCGGGGTACTCCGCGCGCAGCGATCCCTTTGCGGACCACGGCCAGCGCGCCTTCCGTGGTTTCACCGGACGCGACGTGGGAGGCGACAGCGACGCGAGAGTGGTCATCGATGAGTTGGAAGATCACACACGTCCGGCCGCCCGTGAGCGCGTATTGGGTGGCGTCGAGTTGCCAGAGGCAGTTCGGCGCCGGATACACGAATCGGCGATACGCGAGCGTGTCTGATGGTGTGTGTAAGGAGTGGGCCTCCTGATGGAAGGAATGACTCTGTTGGCTATCGATAGGGTGTCACGTGAAGCGCGGCGCAGGACCCAGGAGGCGGGCGCTGCGCGTTTGGTCGAGTCGGGCGTGATGGATGACCTGTTCGCGAAGATCGACGCGGGCGAGATCGAGTTGGAGGGCGCTGGAGGGCTGATCCAGCAGCTGATCAAGTCCGGGCTCGAGCGGGGGTTGCAGACGGAGCTGACCGAGCACGTCGGATACGAGAAGGGCGACCCGGACGCGGCGTTTCACGAGAACTCCCGGAACGGGTCGTTCCCGAAGACCGTCGCCACGAACGTCGGCGACGTTGAGCTGCGGATCCCGCGGGATCGCAAGGGAACGTTCACGCCTCGGCTGGTCCCGACGGGCAGCCGGCGGTTGTCGCAGTTGGACGAGATGATCGTGTCGCTGTATGCCGGTGGGATGACTGTCCGCGATATCGAGCATCACCTCGCCGCGACGGTGGGCACGGAGCTCTCGCGCGAGACGATCTCGAAGATCGTCGATGAGATCTCCGACGAGGTCCTCGCCTGGCAGTCGCGGCCGTTGGAGGCGTTCTATCCGGTGATCTACCTCGACGCTCTGATCGTGAAGGTCCGCGACGGCGGGCACGTGCGCAACAAGGCCGCGCACCTCGCGGTCGGCGTTGACATGGACGGCATCAAGCATGTTCTCGGGATCTGGGTCCAGCAGGCCGAGGGCGCGAAGTTCTGGGCGTCGGTCTGCGCGGAACTCGCGAACCGCGGCGTCCGTGACGTGCTCATCGTCTGCTGCGACGGGCTGACGGGGTTCCCGGAAGCGATCGAGGCGACCTGGCCGGACTCGATGGTCCAGACCTGCGTCGTGCACCTGATCCGCAATGCCGTGCGGTTCGTCGCCTACGGGCAGCGCAAGGCCGTCGCCGCCGCATTGAAGCCGGTCTATCAAGCGCCGACCGCGGACGCCGCCAGGACCGCGCTGGAGGCGTTCACGACGTCAGAGCTGGGGCGCGCGAACCCGCACGCGGCAGCGGTGTTCGAGAGCGCGTGGGAGCGGTTCACGCCGTTCCTCGCGTTCCCGCCCGAGGTGCGCCGGGTGATCTATACGACCAACGCGATCGAGTCGCTGAACTTCCAGCTGCGCAAAGTCACGAAGAACCGCGGACACTTCCCCAACGACGCGGCCGTGATCAAGCTGCTCTGGCTCGCGATCTGCGACATCGAAGACAAACGCGCCCGCGACCGAGCCCGCGACCGAGGACGCCCCGCCGCCGAACGTCGAGCTGAGGGACGCCTCGTCGAAGGACAAGTCGTCACGAATTGGAAGAAGGCTCTCGAGCAGCTCTCGATCGCGTTTCCCGAACGAATCCACCGCTACCTCTAAACCCCCGAGGACCACGCACTTACACACACAACTTGACAGGCTCCGATACGCGGATCGGGGCTTCTTCTTCGGCTCGGGCACGATCACTCCGGCCGCCTGGAACGCTCGCGCGAGGGCTGCCCGCGACGGCGCTGCAAGACCCAGCTGCACCATCCGGTCGTGGACGCTGATCGGACCGTGGTCCAGCCCTGACTGCTCCAGCGATGCCCGCACGCGAATCGCTTGCTCGATCACAGCTTCCCCTGTTCTCGTGGGCGATGTCCGGGGTCGACGCGAGCGCGGGGCGAGCGCCTGGACCGGGCCCTCGTCCCGAGCATGCGCGCGGATCGCGTAAAACGATTTCCGGCTGATCCCGCACTCCGCGCAGAACGCTGTCACCGCGCCCCGCGGAGCGTCCTGTGGCCACTGAACGATAGCGAGACGAACGGACGAGGAGATCGGGGTGACAGCAGCCATCCCACGATCACGACCGAAAGAACCGTCACCACCAAATCCGCCAAACCGTCACCGATGTCCTGAGACAGAACCGTCACCCATGTCCCGAGACTTCACACCGTCAAGGGCTGAACGTGCAAGTTGCCTCGGACGTGAACGGTAACTTGCTTTGCGTGTCCGATCCGACCCCCGGCGCTCGGCACGACCGAGCGACCATCAGCCTGTGTGGATGGGAACCGATTCTCGATAATGCCGAGTGGATAGCGGACCCAGCGTACGTCGGAACCACCGCAGTCACTCCCCGGAAAAAATTTCACCACGGACAACATGATGACAACACACGTACAGCCAACCGATACATCTCCTCCATCCGTTCGGCGGTCGAAAGATGCATCGCGCACTGGAAGAACTGGAAAATCCTCAAGACCGGCTATCGCGGACGTCTTACAGAACTTCCCAACCTCATTCGCACCGTCACCCGCCTCGAACTTTACCGACTCGGCTGGTAAACACTTATGAATAACGCTCTTAGTTATCAATGCTGCGTTCTTTTCCCCCTCATCCACGTCGAATGATTCGCTAGTCGAGCTTGGGTATTCCTGCCCAACCCATGAAAGTAATTCCGACTGGTCAAATCCGACACAAAAGCCATTGCGACCTGAATAGAGGCGCCACAGGTTGAGGCTTTGATCCGATCGAGAAAAGCTGGACACAAAAGTGCGATCTTCGTGGTACTGTGCGGTCGGATTTGGATCGACGAAACTTGTCTTTAGTAGCGTTAGTGCACTTTCTACTTGTTCTTTGTGGTCGCAATATTGCAATGCCTGCTCCATCTCATCGACAAGCGCATTTGCGGCGTATGAGACTTCGGTAGGGTCATTCAGATAATTTGAGCCCGTCGCCCATACCTCTCTGTTCTTGATGATTCCCACTAGTGCGTTGGCGTTTGTGTAGTGGTAAAGTGTCGATGCGTCTGTATCCTTATTTTCGTGGTTCACGCTTTGTTGTCCTCTTGATCATTTGGCGAACTGCGTCGGACGTGGCTGGCTCCGATGAAATAGGCGGCACTCAAATTGGCGAGTGCGCGATGCTGCTTACGACACGGCGACCGTAGCGGCAGTCGTGCCAAGCAAGATCAATGCGATCCCGAGGGCGATGATTGCCGCGTTCGCAAGACCGTACTTCCAGCGAGCCACCTGCGCATTCGCATGTGCTTGGCGAGCAATGTCGTCAGTCAGCAGCTGCGAGTCTCCCGTTAGCGCTTGTAAAGACGCGCTGTATGAGCTGCCGTCGTTCTTACCGAAGTGCTTCGCGATATTCTCGAAGTAGAGCAGGCTCTTAATAGAGGTCTCTTGTTGAGACCGTTTCCCACGAATGAGTTGTAGACGCGGCAATAATGCCAAGAGCGCCACTAGCGCGGCAATGGCCAGCGCTACGCCGCACCCTGCTTCGATGATCACCAGCCATATTTCTGGCTCATGCTGTCCAATCGCGAGGTTATAGAGGACGCCGCTTGAGACCCCGGTTGCTGCGAGTGTCGCCGCTGTCTTGGCCTCAGCGTGCCTGATCCAGTCATTCACGAGTTGAAGAGTTTTCCACGCATGTTCAGGCTGCGGCTCATTGGGTTCGGTGTCGTCTGTCGACGTCCAAGTGAGTTTCGCTTGCTGATTTGCCCGTCGGTGCCTCATCAGCGGCGTCGAAGTCCGAAGCGGCGATTCCGCAGATCAATCCGCTCTGTCTGCGCTTTCGCCCGAACTGCGTCTGCAAACTTCTGATTGTGGAGCGTCACCTTTGCTTCATTTGCGTCGTCACGACTCTTTTTCCCGGCAATAATCGCATTTACGTATTCTTCGCCATGCACCGTGCACCAGGTCGAGCCCAGACGTCGTCCGTAGCGCTCATTGTTCGTTTCAGGAATCTTCTCGATAGTCGTGTCGCTCCAGAGCGAGGCTCTCGGCCCATCGCCGCAAGGACAGCTCAGCGCAAGGTAATCGTTGTTCTCGACGCGGTCCCAAACGGACCCTGCGACGATCAGCTCGTGGCGGTCGGCTTGTTGGGCGGCTTTGGTGGCAAAATTGACTGGCGTGCCGGCCCATACAGGTTCTTGTTCTGACTCGTTTCGAGGTGTGCCTACGCGTTTCACAAGGACCCGTCCGCTCGCTACTCCGACCTTGAAGCCGGTCGGATGCTCGTCAGCATGGGCGGGCCATTTCTTCTCCAGGCGCGTTACTAGATGACGCTCGCTGAAGGTCTTAACGGTAATGGCAGCGCACATCGCCCGTTCCAGGGGCTGCGGGCCCCAGAATAGCGCGAAAGCCCCGTCGCCCTGGATCGCAATGAAATCCGCTTTGAACCGGTTATAGATACTGACGGTCCCGCCGGTTGCTGCTTGATAAGTGCTCGCGGTGGATGCGGCGTGTTTGCCTGTCCCAAGATGGGTCGAGTTCTTGAGGTCAGACACCACTGCGACCACGTCTGGGATCTGGATCCACTTCCGAGCCTTAACGGGCAGCTCGGATACGTCGAATCCATCCGACCACTCTTTCACGGCTGGCTTCGAGGCAAACTCCTCGCGCGTTACATCGTCAAGTTCGTCCATCAGTGCGTCTAGTTGAAAATCATCGGCCATGTTTTCCCCAATCCTCTCGATCGATTATAGGGCCGACCTCCGACACTGGGTGGTGTCCCGCGGACTGCACGTGGGTCCTTGATGAAGCTTCTGACCAGGACGGACGCCAACTGCTACCCAGGTCCGGCAGCGTCTGGCCGAGGAACTGACCATGTTTCCACCGAGAGTACCTTCGAACCTTGAGGCTTATGCAAAATCCCCTCGCACACCCAGCGAACGAGCCTCTGACCAGGGCTTTTGTGAAGCCCTACCCGAATTTTGCATAAGCCTCTGTATAAGCCTCGATGAGCGACAACTTCATGCGGGACTCAATGATCGAACGTCGAACGAAGCCGAGCAGGCAAGGACACCAAGAACCTCGCCGCACGACCAACTCCTGGTCCAAGAAACGTTGCGCAGCTCACCGTATGACGTACACAGCGAACGTGATGCGGCGGGCCTTGGCGGCTTTTGCCTCCTGCGAGGTCGGCGCACAAACCTGTTCCCACTGACCATGACGGTGTCGCTAAGAGATCGCCGTTGCGCTCGACCGCGTCAGGCTCGCGCGGTGCGACCGGCGGCGATCCCGACCCCGGCCGCAAGTGCCAGTTCGAGAGCCGCGACAGCCCCGACCACCAGCGGATCCGGCCCGACCTGCGCGAGCCGCCCCGGCCCTGCGGCCCCCGCCGAGAACCAGGCCAGTAGCCCGAGCAGCAGCCCGCCCACCACTCCACTGCCGGCGGCAGCCGCGGCGCCCCAGCGCAGCAGTGATCGGCCGTCGAGCGCCTCGAGCACGGCGCGACGCATGCGCCAGCCGGCGGCGAAGCCAGCCAGCACCGGCACGAGCAGACCAAGGAACCCGAGGGCCACATCGCCCTGCGGCAGCGCCGCGAGCACCGGGATCGACGGGATCGGTCCGAGCAGCGTGCCCGCCGGGCTCACGGCGGAGCCCGTTCCCAGCGCGAAACCTGGCCCGATCAGCCAGCTCGCGGCCCAGATCACGAGGTTGGGGACGAATGCCACTTGCCCCAGCGTCAGCGTGAACCCGCCGAGCGCCTCGCCGCCCAGTGCCTCGTACAGCGCGACGATGGCGGTGTAATTCGCGACCACAAGCACCGCGACCAGAACAGCCGCTGCGCCGATCACACCCGCGGCGGCCAGAGCACCGCCGCGCAGCGACGCGAGTATCAGGCCGGGTGCGGGCTCGGGGAGGCGGTGCAGAGACTCCGTGACGAACTCGCTGATCCGGTCCCCCTCGCCACTGCCTGCGGAGTGCAGCATCGCTCCGGTGAGTACGCCGAGCGCAAAGACCAGAGGCGGAAGCACCGTCCCTTGCACGGGGTCCACGGTTGCCGCGGAGTCCGAGGAGCTGAGCACGACGAGGAGCGCGAGGAAGAGGTAAGTACCGATCGCAACGAGGATTCCGATGGCGCGGAACGGCGACTCCTGCGCCCGCCTGCCCGTGCGCACGCCGAGGAACACGGTGAGCAGCGAAAAGGCCAGCGGTGCGATGGTCACGGCGAAGCGCTCCGTGCCCCCCGGCAGCCCCAGGGCTAGGGCGGAGTCGGGAGCCAGGCCCGCCTGCAGGTCGGCGCCATGACCGAGTAGCCAGACGTCGGCGGCGATGCGCCAGAACACGCCCCAGTCGACCGCAGTGTCGTACTGCACGGCCCAGAGGAGGGTGAGCGGGACAAGCGGAATCGCGATGCCGATCAGCGCCGAGAGCGCGGCGTCGAAGGCGGCGAGGAGGGCAACGGTGATCCGGTTCATGGGCCTGTCGAGCCTAGCGGCGCCTCACTCCGAGCCCGGTCAGAGGCGCGCCGCCCGGATGCCCTGTCCCCTCGTGTCGAGACGTGACAAGCGCCAGGGACCGACCGAGCGGGCGGGACGCGCAGACGGACGAGATCCCTTGCCGCGGCAGGCGATCTCGTCCGTTCGAGCGTCTCTCGCGACATTTCACGAGAGACGGAAGGTCCTACAGCGCCGCGTAGACCTCGCGGAGCAGGGCAGCCGTCTCGGACGGCGTCTTGCCGACCTTCACGCCCGCGGCCTCGAGGGCCTCCTTCTTGGCCTGCGCGGTTCCGGCCGAGCCGGAAACAATCGCGCCGGCGTGGCCCATCGTCTTGCCCTCGGGGGCGGTGAAGCCCGCGACGTAGCCGACGACCGGCTTCGTGACGTTCCCCCTGATGAAGTCCGCGGCGCGCTCCTCAGCATCGCCGCCGATCTCGCCGATCATCACGATCGCCTTCGTCTCCGGGTCGGCCTCGAACGCGGCGAGTGCGTCGATGTGCGTCGTGCCGATGACCGGGTCGCCGCCGATTCCGATGGCGGTCGAGAAGCCGAGATCGCGCAACTCGTACATCATCTGGTAAGTCAGGGTGCCCGACTTCGAGACGAGGCCGATCGGGCCCTTGCCGGTGATCGTCGCGGGGGTGATGCCCACGAGCGACTCGCCCGGCGTGATGATGCCGGGGCAGTTCGGGCCGATGATCCGGGTCTTGCCGCCCTTCTCCTGCGCGTACGCCCAGAACTCCGCGGAGTCCTGCACCGGGATGCCCTCGGTGATGACGACGAGGAGGCCGATCTCGGCGTCGATCGCCTCGATGACGGCGTCCTTCGAGAAGGCGGGCGGGACGAACGCGATGGAGACGTCGGCGCCGGTAGCCGCCATCGCCTCCTTCACGGTGCCGAAGACGGGGAGTTCGACATCGCCGTGGGTGACGGTCGTGCCGGCCTTGCGGGCGTTGACGCCGCCGACGACATTGGTACCGGCCTTGAGCATCAGTGCGGTGTGCTTGGTGCCCTCGCCCCCGGTGATGCCCTGGACGATGACCGTGGAGTCCTTGGTGAGGAAGATCGACATGCTTGTTCTCTGATTCCTTGAGTCGTCGGGTCCGTTACGCGGCGGCGAGTGCGGCGGCCTTGTCGGCGCCCTCGTCCATCGTCGCGGCGAGCGTGATGAGGGGGTTGGCAGCGGCCTGGAGGATCGCGCGGCCCTCCTCGACCTTGTTGCCGTCGAGGCGGACGACGAGCGGCTTGGTAGCCGAATCGCCGAGGATCTCGAGCGCCTGGAGGATGCCGTGGGCGACCGCGTCGCACGCGGTGATGCCACCGAAGACGTTGACGAAGACGCTCTTGACCTGCTCATCACCGAGGATCACGTCGAGGCCGTTCGCCATCACCTGAGCGGAGGCTCCACCGCCGATGTCGAGGAAGTTGGCAGGCTTCACGCCGTTGTGCTCCTCGCCGGCGTAGGCGACGACGTCGAGGGTGGACATGACGAGGCCTGCGCCGTTGCCGATGATGCCGACCTCACCGTCGAGCTTCACGTAGTTGAGATCGTTCGCCTTGGCCTTGGCCTCGAGCGGGTCGGCGGCGTCCTTGTCTTCGAGCGCGGCGTGCTCGGCGTGGCGGAAGCCGGCGTTCTCGTCGAGCGAGACCTTGCCATCGAGCGCAACGATGTCGCCCTCCTCGGTCAGCACGAGCGGGTTCACCTCGACGAGCGTGGCGTCCTCGCCGGTGTACACGTCGTACAGCTTCACCAGGACGGGGGCGACCTTGGCGATCAGCTCCTCCGGGAACTTCGCCGCGCGAGCGATCTCCTCAGCCTTGGCCGCATCGATGCCCTGGCCGGGGACGACCTCGACGCGTGCGAGCGCGTCCGGGCGCTCGACGGCGAGCTGCTCGATCTCCATCCCGCCCTCGTAGGAGGTGAGCGAGAGGTAGGAGCGGTTGGCCCGGTCCAGCAGCACCGAGAAGTAGAACTCGCGGTCGATCCGTGCACCGCCGGCGACCATGACGCGCTTCACCACGTGGCCCTTGATGTCCAGGCCGAGGATCGACTGCGCCGCAGAGAACGCGTCCTCGGGGGTCTTCGCGACCTTCACGCCGCCCGCCTTGCCGCGGCCGCCGATCTTCACCTGCGCCTTGACGACGGTGACGCCGCCCAGCTTCTCCGCTGCGGCGCGCACCTCCTCCGGCGTGTCGGCGACGATGCCCGGGAGCACGGGGACGCCGTACTTCTCGAACAGATCACGGGCCTGGTATTCGAAGAGATCCACGCTGCATTCCCATTCCGCGCCGAGCGCGCTTGCGTTTCGAGTTCGAGGTGGCCCGGACGACGCCGGAGTCTCGGCACTGTCCCTGGGCCGCCCTGAGTCTACTCCGCACCCGCCGGACGCTCCCCGTGCCGCTGCTCGGTGCCGGCCGCACGCCCGCCGAGCGCGGCCGCCGCCGCTGCGCCCTGCTGCGGCCGCGTAGCGTGGTCGCATGTCGTCGGTCTCAAGCACCCCGGACGTCTTCCGCGAGGGCGTGTTCCTGGTGGCGGGCGCGCGGGCGATCCTGCTCCAGATCGCGCACCCTGCCGTCGGCCAGGGAGTCGCCGACCACTCCGACTTCGTACGGCGTGCGGCACAGCGCTTGCACGGCACCCTCTCGTTCCTCTACGTCCTGCACTACGGCACGGCGGAGGACGTGCGCGCCGTCCGCCGCCGGGTCAACCGGGCACACGTCCCCGTCCGCGGACCCGGCTACACCGCGTTCGATCCGGAGCTGCAGCGCTGGGTCGCTGCGACCCTCACCCAGTCGATGCTGCAGCTGTACGAGGGCGCGTTCGGCGCGCTCACCGAGGAGCAGGCGGACGACATCGTGCGCCGCTCCGTCGTTGTCGGCGCGGCCCTGCAGATGCCCGAGGAGCTCTGGCCCGACTCCCGCGCCGCCTTCGACGCCTACTGGCGGCGCGAGCTGGGACGGCTCGAGGTCACGCCGGCCGCCCGCCGCGTCGCCCGCGACCTGCTCGGACCGGGCATCGCCGCCTGGTACCTGCGCCCGCTCGGCCCCTACCTCCGCCTGATGACCGCCGGGCTGCTGCCCGCCGAACTGCGCGAGCCGTTCGGTTTCCACTGGAGCGCGCGACAGGAGGCGCGGTTCGAGCGGGCGCTCGCGCGCACCTTCGCCGTCTACCGCCGCCTCCCCGCGGCCGTCCGCACAGCGCCGAGTCGCTACTACCTCGCCCAGGTCCGCCGCGACGCTCAGAAGCCGGCTACGACCTCCCAGCCCGCGTAGGCCGCGATCTCCAGTCCGAGCGCCTGCGCCGCCGCTCGCGCCTCGTCGACCCCGCGCTCATCGCGCACATCCACCGTGATCGGCACGCTGTCCCCGAACCCCGCGATCTCGACCCGCGCACTCGTCGGACCGCTGTAGAGAGGCACGTGCGCGTCCGCCGTCCGCGCTCCGACCACGCGCGACCCGGTCGCCTCCGCGATCACCGCCAGAGCGAACGGAGCGGTCACGACGGCGTTCGTATACAGCGTCACCTCACCGCGCATCCGCGCCTCCCGTCGTCCGACCCGCGGAGCCGGGCCGCAACACTTCGACTGTAGGCAGCGGCGGGCACCGTCCGCACCCCCTTCCGCCCGGCGCCCGGATGCGTGGTCCCCGCTCGCGCGCGCTGACCATCAGGTCGCATGGCTCGACGCGGCCCCTCGGCAGATCTACGGTGGAGCACCCGGCATCCGCCGTGGCGGTCAACGACGACTGGAGCCCCGATGAGCAGCACCGAACCCCGCACGGCCGAGGCCCCCGCCGCTCCCCCACCGCCGGCCGCCGGCATCGGCACCCTCTCCGTCGCGGCGATCCTCGCGGAGGCGGCACGGCGCACCCCCGACACGATCGCCGTCCGCGCTGGCAGCCAGGCCGTCGACTACGCGACTCTCTGGCGGCAGACCCGCGCCTATGCCGGAGCGCTGCGCGCTCGAGGGATCGGCCCGGGCGACCGCGTGGCGCTGCTGATCCCGAACGTCCCGGATTTTCCGCGCGGCTATTTCGCGGTGCTCGCGCTCGGCGCCGTGGTGGTCCCCGTGCACGCTCTGCTCAAGCACGACGAAATCGCCTATGTCCTTCGCGACTCCGGAGCCGCCGCGCTGATCTGCGCGGCCCCTCTGCTCGCCGAGGGCGCCGCGGGAGCGGATCTCGCCGGGGTGCCCGTGCTGAGCGTGATGGTGCCCGACGGCGCCGACTCACTCCCGCCGCGCCTGGAGGACCTCGCCGCCGCCGCGACCGCGATCGACGGCTACGTGCCCCGCTCCCCCTCCGACACGGCGACAATCCTCTACACCAGCGGCACCACCGGTCGCCCGAAGGGGGCGGAGGGGACGCACGTCGCGATCGTCTCGCAGTCGGACGTGCTTCTGATGAACACCTTCGACCTGCACCGCGGCGACGTGGTGCTGGGCGCGCTGCCGCTGTTCCACACTTTCGGGCAGGTCTGCGCGATGAACACGGCCTTCCGCACCGCCGCGACCGTCGTACTGGTGCCGAAGTTCGACGGTGATGCCGCGCTCGAGGCGATGATCGCCCACAGCTGCACAGTGTTCGAGGGGGTACCCACGATGTATGTCGCCCTGCTCGACGCGGCGACCCGACGCACGGACCGGCCGCCGCTGCGCTACGCGGTCTCGGGAGGCGCGGCTCTGCCCGTCGCCGTGATCGAGCGGTTCCGCGAGGTGTTCGGCGTCGAGATCTATGAGGGCTACGGGCTCACCGAGACGTCCCCGGTCGCCACCTTCAACCACGTCGGGGTTCCGCCCCGGGCGGGCACCGTCGGCACACCGATCTGGGGCGTCGAGGTCGAGGTCGCCCGGCCCGACGTCGCCGACCGCATCGAGCTGCTCCCGCGCGGCGAGCTCGGCGAGATCGTGGTCCGCGGTCACAACCTGATGAAGGGCTACCTCGGCAATCCGGCGGCTACCGCGGAGGCTGTCGTCGACGGCTGGTTCCGCACTGGTGACCTGGGCACGAAGGACGACGAGGACTACGTCCGCATCCTGGACCGGACGAAGGACATGATCATCCGCAACGGCTACAACGTGTACCCGCGGGAGGTCGAGGAAGTGCTGATCGGGCACCCGGCTGTGCAGAACGCAGCGGTCTTCGGCATCCCGGACGAGCGTCACGGCCAGGAGGTGATGGCCGCGGTGATCCTCGCCCCGACCGCGACCGCCACGGCCGAGGAGCTGATTGCCCACGCGAATGAGCACCTCGCGGCGTTCAAGTTCCCGCGCCGCATCGAGTTCGTCGACGCGCTCCCCCTGGGCCCGAGCGGCAAGGTCCTCAAGCGCGACCTCGTCGCCCGCTACACCGGCTGACCCTCCCCGCGAGATGCCACTTGAGTACGCCCGGCACGGCGTGTCGCGCACGTAAGTGGCATCTCGCGGGGCTGCCGAGGGAGGGGAGGGCGGGGGTTAGGCGAGGAGGGACCAGACGGTCCAGGCAAGGAGGGTGCCGACGGCGGCACCGGCCAGCACCTGGGCGGGGGTGTGCGCGTCGAGGTGCACTCGCGACCAGAGCACCCAGAGCACGATCGGCACGCTGATCAGCAGGGAGAGCGGGCCGTAGCCGATCAGTACGACGACGGCGCAGGTCGCGACGACCGCCGCGTGCCCGGACAGCTTCCACACGAGATTGACCAGGCCGACGGCGAGCACCACCGCCACTGTCACCACGCCGAACGTCGTCACCGCCACGGGAGCGCCGAGCAGCGCGAGAAGCACCAGCCCGACCGCGATCGAGACCAGCGCCAGTCCGATCGGCAGCGCCCGCTCGCGCCGGTCCGGGATGTGGTGGTCGCCGTGGATCCGCCCGCTGCGCAGCAACAGTCGGATGAACAGGTAGGGCACCGCCCCCACGAAGAGCGCCGCCAGCGCGCCCCACGCGACCCCGAGCAGAGGGGGATCCGCGACCCGCGCCCCGACCACGACCGGCACGATGACCGCGAGGACCGCCGGTGAGAACGCCTCCGTCGCGAACCGCGCCGCCGCGGTGCCGCCCACCACCGGGCTAGATCTTCTCGATCGGCGCGACTTTGATCAGCAGCTTCTTCGCCCCGACCTGATCGAAGAGCACGTGCGCGACTCGCTTCGAGCCCTCGCCGGTCACCGCATTCACACGCCCCTCGCCGAAGTCGGTGTGCCGGATGCGGTCGCCGGCGATCAGCTCGAGGTCGCCGTTGTCGCGCACCATTCCCGTGATCCGGTTGGGGAATTCGCCCTTCGCCTTCGGAGCCGCGGCGAGCGCCTCCCGAAACTCCGTATTCGAGCGCGACCGGCCAAAACCGGGCCGTTGCGCATTGAGCGCCCGGGGTTGAGTGCCGCCCCGCGAGGTCGCCGCGCCCGGCGACTGCCGCCACTGGATCAGCTCCCCGGGGATCTCGTGCAGGAACCGGCTCGGCATCGCGACCGAGGTCTCGCCGTACTGGGCGCGAGTCATCGCGAGTGAGAGAAAGAGCCGCTTGCGGGCACGGGTGATGCCCACGTAGAACAGCCGCCGCTCCTCCGCCGGGCCGCCCGGCTCGTTGGCCGAGATGCGGTGCGGCAGGAGGTCCTCCTCGATACCGGTGAGGAACACGGCGTCGTACTCGAGGCCCTTGGCCGTGTGCAGGGTCATCAGGGAGACGGTACCGGAGTCGTCGTCGAGCTCGTCGGCCGCGGCGACCAGGGAGACCTCGGTGAGGAAGTCGACCAGTCCGCCGTCGGGGTTGTTGCGCGCGAACTCCCTGGTGACCGCGATCAGCTCGTCGACATTCTCGGCGCGCGCCTCGTCCTGCGGGTCGCGGCTCGCGCGGAGCATATCGAGGTATCCGCTGCGGGTGAGTAGCGCCGTCAGCACCTCGTGCACCTTCGCCTCGCCGCCCTCCCGGGCGGGGTCGAGCATCAGCGCGCACTCGTCGAGGAGAGTCGCGAGATCCACGATCGCCTTCGTCACCTTCGGGCCCATCCCGAGCGAGCCGGCGTTGCGCATCGCCTCGCGCAGGGTCACCGCGTTGGTGTCGGCGAACGACTGCAACTGCGCCTGGGTCGCCGGGCCGATGCCGCGCTTCGGGGTGTTCATAATGCGCCGCAACGCAAGAACATCGGCCGGGTTCGCGACGGCGATCAGATACGCCAGCGCGTCCTTGATCTCGGCACGCTCGTAGAACTTGGTTCCGCCGAGGATCCGGTACGGCAGTGCCGAGCGGATGAAGATCTCCTCGAGCGCCCGGGTCTGAGCGTTGGTGCGGTAGAAGACCGCGATCTCGTCATAGCCCGTGCCCGCCGCGTGCAGGCGTGCAATTTCGTCGACGACGAACTGCGCCTCGTCGTGACCGGAGTACCCGGTGTAACCGACGATCTTCTCGCCGTCGCCGCTGGAGGACCACAGGTTCTTCGCCCGTCGGTCGAAATTGTTCGAGATGACGGCGTTCGCGGCCGAGAGGATGTTCTGCGTCGAGCGGTAGTTCTGCTCGAGCAGGATCACGCGGCAGCCCGGGAAGTCGCGCTCGAATTCGACGATGTTGCGGATATCGGCCCCGCGGAACGCGTAGATCGATTGGTCGGAGTCGCCGACGACGGTCAGCGAGGCCCCCGGGATCGAGCCGTCGGCCGTGACCGGGCCCCGATAGGGCCGGTCGAACCGGGCCGCCGAGATGGTCGCCGGCGGAACGGGACGGGTGAGCTCGTGGATCAGCGAGTACTGGGCATGGTTCGTGTCCTGATACTCATCGACCAGCACGTGCCGGAAGCGGCGCTGGTACTTCGCGGCGACGTGCGGAAAAGCCCGGAAGAGGTAGACCGTCTGCGCGATCAGGTCGTCGAAGTCGAAGGCATTCGCTCCTTCGAGCGCCCGAGAGTAGGCCCGGAAGACCTGGAGAAACATCTCTTCATTCGGGTCGCTGAGGTTCGCCGTCCGCGCGTAGGAGTCGACGTCGGCCAGCTCGTTCTTGAGCTTCGAGATCTTCGCGGAAGCGCTCGCCACGGTGATCCCGAGCGAGTCGGCCTCCAGGTCTTTCACGATGCGCTTGAGCAGCGCCCGCTGATCTCCCGAGTCGTAGATCGTGAACGAACCGGTCATGCCGAAGTTCTCGGCCTCGCGGCGCAGGATCCGCACGCACGCGGAGTGGAACGTCGAAATCCACATTCCCTCGGCGCTCTGCCCCACCAGCTTCTCGACGCGCTCGCGCATCTCGGCCGCGGCCTTGTTGGTGAAGGTGATCGCGAGGATCTGACTCGGCCACGCCTCGCTGTTGCCCAGGAGGCTCGCGATGCGCCGCGTCAGCACGCTGGTCTTGCCCGACCCCGCCCCCGCGACGATCAGTAGGGCGTCCCCGCGGTACTCGACCGCCTCGCGCTGCTGGGGGTTCAGCCCTGCAACCAACTGCTCGTGCGCCGGGTCGACGCGGGGCGCCTCCGCGGGGCCGCCGGGGGGACCGACGATGACCGGGGTGGCGCGGGAGTCGCTCGGATCGAAGAGAAAGCTCATGTCCCTCCGAGTGTAGATCGCCCCTCCGACACCGGGACCGGGTCAGGCGCTCCGCGGCCGCGGCACGGACGAGGTGAGCGCCCCGCCGACATCCAGACCGCGCCAGGCAAGCGAGAAGCCGAACACGGCGAGCGTCGAGGTCGATACCGCCAGCAGCTGCAGCAGGGCGAAGGCGGTGAGGTCTTTCGTGTCATCCGGGTAGTACTGGATGCCCTGCACCGCGAGCGCCGCGAGCAGCACCACCACGACCACCGAGCACGCCAGGAGCAACCGGTTCACGCCGCGTCGCGGGTGCTTGCGCGGCGCCCGGCCCACTTGGGCACGCGTCGTCAGCCATGCGCAGGCCACGGAGGCGGACGCGAGCGCGACGAGGTCGGCCCCCAGGACATCGCTCGCCCGATGCCAGGACGCGGCCATCGTCAGATTGCCGACCAGCACGACGACCGCTCCGCCCAGCGCGAGCACGACGGTGCGAGCCCGGCCCGGCACCACCATCGCCAGGGCGAAGACGACCGAGACCGCCGCTGCGGTGTGCCCGCTGGGGAAGCTGCCGCCGGTGTACCAGGCGTCGGTGTCGACCAGCTCGGGCCGCTCGAGCACCACGTTCTTCAGCAGCTGAGTGAGACCGGCGGTGACCACGATGGAGCCGACGGACGCGACAGCCAGCGCGGGCCGCCGCCGGATCAGCGCGATCGCCGCGACGAGCAGCGCGCCGACGACCATCGAGAGGGGAGTGACGTCGGCCAGGGCTCCCGCCGCGGTGCCGGTGGCCCGGCCGAACACGAGATCGGCCCCGCGGAGCCCCGAGTTCTCTACGCCCTGGCCCTGCGGAGTGAGGACGGCGAGCCAGTAGACAGCGGCGACACCGATTGCGGCGAGGACGCCGGTGGTGATCCAGCGGCGGGTGATGCGGTCACGGGTGGACACGGGCCTCCTCTCGAACGGGAGTTGCGGGCATAGTGTCTCGATGATGTCAGCGCAGGCTCCGCATCCGCCCGTCGCGCGCCGGAGGTCCCGCGATTCACGCCGCGCGTGCGCTCAGCCGCGGCGCCGGCGCTCCAGCTCGGCGGCTCGCGCCTCGATCGCGAGGTCGGGCTGATCGGCGAAGACGCCGTCGACTCCGCAGCGGAGGATCATCGCGAATTCCTCCTGCCAGGCACCGAACTCCGCCGGATCCTTTCCGCGACGGTGCACTTTCTCGAGGAAGCGGTTCTCGGCGCGCAGGGTCCAGCAGTAGACCTCGAGCCCGGCGTCGTGGGCGTCCGCGACCAGCCGACCCGCCCCGGTGGCCCGTCCGGCCGCGTCACGGGAGAAAAGCATCTTCTTATCGACGCTGATTCCGTCGACGACACCGACGAGAGTGCGCAGCCCCGCCGGTGTGGTGAAGGCGGAGTAGGGAGTCGCCGCGGCGCCGTGGGCGGCGACCAGGTCGGGCGGGGCTCCTCGCGACTCGAGCAGGTAGACGCGGCGGGTGCCGACTCCGCTCACCGCGAGCCGCTCCAGCACGCTCTTCTCGAAGCTCTCGATCGTGAGCCGCGGATCGCGCGGACCCCAGCCCGCCGCAGCGAGCTCCTCGCGCACCAGCACGTCGAGCGGCAACCCGATCCCCGCGAAGTAGGTCGCGTGCTTGATCTCGGCCACGAGCCCCGGCGGCGCGAGTGGATCATCCTCGGCCGCCCGGTCCAGAAGCGCCAGCAGCTCGCTGAAGCGCAGCAGGGGGAACTGCCCGTCGAAGGTGGCGCTGGAGGGGCGCACCGCAGGCAGCCGCTCGCGGGCGCGCAGCACCGAGAGCTCGTCCCAGGTGAAGTCTTCGGTGAACCAGCCAGTCAGCTTGCGGCCGTCGATCCACTTGGTGGTGCGCCGCGAGGCGAACTCCAGGCGCCGCTCCACGTCGGTCGTGCCCGAGATCTCGTTCTCGTGCCGGAGGAGCAGAACGCCGTCGCGAGTGGCCACGAGATCGGGCTCGAGCGCGTCGGCGCCGAGCGCGAGCGCCAGCTCGTAGGCGGAGCGGGTGTGCTCGGGGCGGTAGCCGCTCGCGCCTCGGTGACCGATGACGAGCGGGGACGGGCGCGCGGGCATGCGGGCATCCTACGGGCGGCCTGATACGTCTCGCAGCGGAGTCGAGGTCCGCTCGAAGAGAACAGCCAGACTCTGAGAGGCGCTCTCAGATAAGGTGGTGGCCATCGTCGCGGTTCTTTCGGGAACGAGCGGCGCACCCCGCACCCACAGCGACTCAGATCCGCGAGTTCCTTCGGAGACCAGCGCACCTGAGAGAAGAGGAACCATGGCAAGCAACAACCCGGCCTTCGGACGCCCGGAGTTCAGCAACCGCGGCTACGCCGGCCGCGTGCAGGACCTCCCGGACGTCTTTCCCGGCACCCTCGACCAGATGTACAGCCGTCCGGCCGCCGGGTCGGTCGAGACCGATCGGATGACCGTCGAAGACACCCTCGCGAAGACGGCGCTCGCCTTCGTCGTGCTCCTCGCGGGTGCCGCCGTCGGCTGGTTCGTCCCGCAGCTGATGCTCCCGGCCGTGCTCGTCGCACTGGTCCTGGGCATCGTGAACGCGTTCAAGAAGATTCCGTCGCCCGCACTGATCCTCGGCTACGCCGCGACCCAGGGCATCGGCGTCGGAGCGATCTCCCGCTTCTTCGAGACCAGGTACGAGGGAGCGGTCGTCCAGGCCCTCCTGGCCACCGTCATCGTGATCGGCGTCACCCTGGCGCTGTTCATGAACGGCAAGATCCGCACCTCGCCGAAGCTCAACAAGATCTTCTTCATCGGCATGATCAGCTACGCGGTCTTCTCGCTGGTCAATCTGGGCTTGGGCCTCTTCGGCGTCGGCGGTGGCTTCGGTCTGCGCACCGGCTTCATCGGCATCGTGATCGGCCTGATCGCCGTCGCGCTCGCCACCTACTCGCTCGTGATGGACTTCGAGTTCATCCAGCAGGGGGTGCGCAACCGCCTCCCCCGCATCTACGGATGGACCGGCGCCTACGGCATCCTTGTCACCGTCGTGTGGATGTACCTGGAGCTGCTGCGCCTCATCGCAATCTTCCGCGAGTAGCACGGCCCAGCATGTCCGACGGGCGCTCGACCTCTGGGTCGGGCGCCCGTCGTCGTCTGCGCTCCCCCGTCCGGCTCGCCGCCGCTCGACGTACTCTGCCCGCAGGCCTGGCACGATGGAGTAATGAGTGTCGCCGTCGGCTCCCGCGTCGTCGGCCTCGACGCCGCGCGCGGGCTGGCCGTACTCGGGATGTTCGCCGCCCATCTCGCACCGGTCGAGACCGAGATGCTCTGGAACGGACGCAGCTCGGTCCTCTTCGCCGTGCTCGCCGGAGTGTCGATCGGGTTGATGACCGCAGGCGCCGGACGGTCCCTGCGGCCCTGGCACGACACCGGATCGATCCTGCTCCGCGGGCTGTACCTCCTCGTCCTCGGCATCGCCCTCACGATGCTTGGAACGCCCATCGCGGTGATCCTGCCGCACTACGGAGTGATGTTCCTCGTCGCCGCGCTCCTCCTCTTCCTGCCCCGGGCGCTTCTAGCCGTGCTGGTCGCGGTGGCCGCGATCGCCGGGCCTCTCGCGGTCGATGCGCTGACCAGCGCCGGCGGCTCGTGGCTCTCGACGCTCTCGCCCGACGAGGCCCTCCTGGCCGCGCAGCCTCTGACCTGGCTCACCCAGTACTACCCGGTCCCGTCATGGCTGGCCTACGTGGTCCTGGGCCTCTTGATCGCGCGCTGCGACATCCGCTCTGCGACCACCCAGCGCTGGGTGGTCGTCGGCGGTGCCGTCTCGGTCGTGCTCGGCTACGGCGGCGGGCTGCTGCTCGGCGGTCCGGAGACAGTGGAGGCGCATGCGAGCACCACGGCCGAGCTGCTCGGCGCGGGCGGAGTCGCCTGCGTCGCCATCGGCGCGCTGACGGCCCTCCTGCAGCGGCTACCCCTCCTGGCCCGGGCCGCGACTCCGCTCACCGCCGTCGGCGCCATGCCGCTGACGATCTACTCGCTGCAGCTCGTCGCGCTGGCGGTCTACCTGGTGCCCTACGAGCCGTTCGACTTCGAGACGTGGCGCAGCTGGCCGCTGCTCGGAGTGTTCGCCATCGGCTCCCTCGCCGCCGCGCTCGTGTGGCGGCGCTTCGTGGGGCAGGGTCCGCTGGAGTGGCTGCTCGCGCGCGCGTCGCTGCTGCCGCGGGGTCAGCGCCCGGCGCTGAGTTAGGGTGGCCGGATGATCACGCGTCGCGAGGCCGCTCAGCGCCTCGACATCCCGCTCGAGATGGCGACGCGGCACGGCATCCCCATCCGCCTGTCGGAGGAGGAGTTCGCCGCCCTCGAACAGGATCCACCGCCCTGGCTGGTGCAGTCGCGAACGAATCGCACGGGCCGGCGTCCGGTGTGGGTGACGCTCGACTGCACCGTCTGCGGCCGCTCCGAGGCCGCCCGCCCGAAGAAGTGGTGGCCTGAGTTCACCTTCCTCGTCTGCGAGGACCACTCGTCGGCCTCCTGGCCGCACCACCCCGAAGGCCACCGCCGCGACGAGTACGACGGCATCGGCACCCGCTTCATCGGAGTCCTCGACACCCCCGCGTAGCCCTCCCCTCCCGGGTCGACACCGTGCGCCCCACCGCACGATTCGCAGGACACCGCACGATTCGCAGGACTCTGCGCGATTCGCAGGTCTCTGCACGTTTCGCAGGACACCGCACGATTCGCAGGATCGGCTCATTCCTCGGAGCACTTTTCGCCGCAGGATCCGCCTCCGCGGCCGAATCCCCTGCAAATCCCACCCGCGCCGGTCAAGGAGCGCCCCACGCACCCAAGTCCCCCTCCCGCCGACCCCCCGCGGGGCTACTCCCACTCGATGGTGCCGGGCGGCTTGGACGTCACGTCCAGCACGACCCGGTTCACTCCGCTCACCTCGTTGGTGATGCGGTTGGAGATGCGGGCGAGTAGGTCGTAGGGCAGGCGAGTCCAGTCGGCGGTCATCGCGTCCTCGGAGGAGACGGGGCGCAGCACGATCGGGTGACCGTAGGTGCGGCCGTCGCCCTGGACGCCGACGGAGCGGACATCCGCGAGGAGGACGACCGGGCACTGCCAGATCTCGGAGTCGAGACCGGCGGCGGTGAGTTCGGCGCGGACGATTGCGTCGGCGTCCTGAAGCAGGTCGAGCCGCTCCTGGGTGACCTCGCCGACGATGCGGATGCCGAGTCCCGGGCCGGGGAACGGCTGGCGTCCGACGATCGCCTCGGGGAGGCCGAGCTCTCGGCCGATGGCGCGGACCTCGTCCTTGAACAGAGTGCGCAGCGGTTCGACGAGCGCGAACTGCAGGTCCTCCGGGAGTCCGCCGACGTTGTGGTGCGACTTGATGTTGGCGGTACCGGTGCCGCCGCCGGACTCGACGACGTCGGGGTAGAGCGTGCCCTGCACGAGGAAGTCGATCGATTCGCCCTCACCCTTCGCCTCCAGCACGAGCGCTTCGGCAGCCGCCTCGAACGTGCGGATGAATTCGCGTCCGATGATCTTGCGTTTCTGCTCCGGGTCGCTGACGCCGGCGAGCGCGTCGAGGAACTGCTCGCGCGCGTCGACGGTGACCAGGCGGACACCGGTCGCGGCGACGTAGTCCTCCTCGACCTGGCGGCGCTCGTCCTTGCGGAGGAGGCCGTGGTCGACGAACACGCACGTCAACTGGTCGCCGATCGCGCGGTGCACGATCGCAGCAGCGACAGCGGAGTCGACCCCGCCGGAGAGACCGCAGATCACGCGGCCGGTGCCGACCTGCTCGCGGATCACGGCGACCTGGTCGTCGATCACGTTCGACGAGTTCCAGTCGGCGGGGATACCCGCGGCACGGTGCAGGAAGTTCTCGATCACGGCCTGGCCGTAGGCGGAGTGCTTGACCTCCGGGTGCCACTGCACACCGTAGAGGCGCCGCTCGTCGTTGCCGAAAGCGGCGACCGGGGTGGAGGTGGTGGAGGCGAGGACCTCGAACCCCTCGGGCGCCTGAGCGACCGAGTCGCCGTGGCTCATCCACACCGTCTGGTCAGCGGGCTGCTCCCCGAGGAGCACGCCGCCCTCGGTCGAGATCGCGGCGTCCGTCGCTCCGTATTCGCGCAGCCCGGTGTTAGCGACCTCGCCGCCGAGCGTCTTCGCCATCACCTGGAAGCCGTAGCAGATGCCCAGGACGGGAACGCCGAGATCGAAGATGGCCGGGTCGAGCTGGGGAGCGCCCTCTTCGTACACGCTCGAGGGCCCTCCGGAGAGGATGATGCCGACCGGAGACTTCGCCGCAATCTCGGCGGCCGTGGCGTTCGACGGCACGATCTCGGAGTAGACGTTCGCCTCGCGGACACGGCGGGCGATGAGCTGGGCGTACTGGGCGCCGAAGTCGACGACGAGGACGGGTTGCGCGGCGAGATGCGGCTGGGGAGCGGTGGGCTGCTCGCTAATGGGGGGCCTCCACGGAGTCGGACGGGGTCTTCGGGTCGGTGCCGGCGCTTCGGCGCTCGAGGTACTGCTCGACCTCGCGGGCGATGCGGGTCTCGACGAAGAAGGAGAGCGTCGGCACCACGCCGCCGAAAGCGATGAGTACGAAGCGGGCGAACGGCCAGCGCATCAGGCTCCACAGGCGGAAGTCGGCGAAGAGGTAGACGACATAGAACCAGCCGTGCGCGATCAGGATGCCGGTGGAGACGTTCGCGCCGGTGCCGCTCGACGCGTACTCGCCCCCGGGAACCTCGTACATCGGCGCGACGTGCAGCACGCCCTGCTGGCCGAACGCGAACAGCTCGAGGTGGAAGACGTACTTCAGGAGCATCTCGGCGCAGAGCAGGAGCAGCATCACGCCGGTGATGATCGAGGTCACCCGGTAGAAGCGCAGCGCGCTGCGGATAGCAGGGAACTGCGCAGGCTTGGGCTCGAGGGGCATGGCGACCAGTTTACGGTGCGGGGGCGGGCGCCTCGGCCCGAGCGCGCTCCTCGGCATCGAGCGCCTCCTCAGCCTCACGCTCCCAGGCGTCCTTGACCAGGCGGAACCAGAGGTAGAGGGCGAAGCCGGCGAACACGACCCACTCGATCGCGTAGAAGACGTTGAGCCAGTTCAGCGAGACGTCGCTGACCCGCGCCGGGGAGTCGATGGCCTCCAGGCCCGCGACTGGCTCGTTGACGACGACGTAGCCCTGGTAGACGTCCCGCGGCGGGTCCGGCCAGCGGTTCACGAGCGCGGGGATCGAGAGCGCGGTGAGCGTCATCGGATCACGGCCCTCGGCCGGCGCTTCCGCGGCCTCGTTCGCGACGAGGCGGCCGGAGAAGGAGGAGGGCGCCTGCTCGCGTCCGCTGTTCAGCGCGTCCGCGACGGACTGCGCCTGCGCCTGGTCCCGGGTCCAGCCGTACGCGAGCACCAGATCGGCTTCAGCGGTCCGGGTACGGGCGATCACCCACCAGCCGGGCTCCTCGCCGTTGAGGCGGCCACCGAGGATCTCAGCCCCGCCCGGCACGAACGCGGAGGAACCCTCCACGCGCTGGCCGTCGGCGGTGGCCGTGATCGAGCGGGAGGGGGTCGCGACCTCCAGAAGCGGAAGGGTCGTCTCCGATGCTCCGGAGTCCGGCGCGGCGGCCTCGACCGCACGCCCGACCTGCCACTGGCCCAGCCCGGCGAAGAGCCCGGCGATCAGGAGCGCGAGCAGCAGCGCGGCGATCCAGCGCGGGCGCCTGGCCACCTGCCAGAGCGTGCTCTGCGTCATTCGTCCCTCGTCCGACCTCGATCCGCCCGGTGTCCCGCGGGCCCCAGGAAGCCTAACCCGTGGGAGTGGGAGCCCCGTGGATCAGTAGTCCGGCTCCCGGGGGCGGCGGGGGCGGGAATCGTCGGCACCGTCGGACTGCTGCATCGCCTGGTCGATCAGGGCCTGCCGCATCGGATCGGGGAACTCGTCATCGAGCTCATCCGGCTCCGCGGGGCGTCTCGGAGCAGCGGAGGCCTCCTCGGCGGCGGCGACTGCGGGCGCGGCCATCGCGGCCTCCACGAGCGCGAAGTCCTCGTCGTCCATCGCCGATGTCGCCGCCGGTGCCGCGCGGTGCCTCCTGCGCGAGAGCAGCGCGCCGATGCTCTCGGAGCGTGAGGCCAGGATCGGGCCCACGATCGCCATGATCAGCACGTACAGGCCCGCGAAGGGTTGAATCCGCTCGTCGAGCCCTGCCGAGAGCGACAGCGTCGCGAGGATGAGCGCGAACTCACCGCGGTTGTGCAGGATGAACGCCGCATTCAATCCCGCCCGCGGCCCGAGCTTGTTCAGCCACGCGACGAACTGCCCGGCGCCGAGATTCAGCACGATCGTCATCACCGCGGCGATCAGCACCGGGACGACCACGCTCGGGAAGGCGCCCGGGTCGAGCCCCAGCCCGAAGTTGACGAAGAAGAAGGCGCCGAAGACATCGCGCAGCGGGATCGCGATGTGCTCGACGCGGGAGCGGAACCGCGTCGCTCCGATCACGAGGCCGATCAGGAACGCGCCGATCGCGTCCGTCACCCCGAGGACCTCGCCGATACCACCGAAAAGAAGGGCGAGGCCGAAGAACAGGATGGTGAACAGCTCGTCGTCGCGGGTGCGGAACACGCGCGAGACGACCTTCCCGCCCCAGCGGGCGACCGAGAACATCACGACGAGGAACGCGAACGCGATGAACAGCTTCAGCACGACCGGCCACGGCTCGGTCTCGCCCGAGAGCACGACGGACACGATCGCCAGGTACACCGCGATGAAGATGTCCTCGACCACGGTGACGCCCAGGATCATCGGCGTCTCGGGGTTCGCGAGGCGCTTGAGCTCGATCAACAGCTTGGTGACGATCGCACTCGAACTCGTGGCCGTGATGCCGGCGATGACCAGCGCCTCGCGACTCCCCCAGCCCAGTGCGAACCCGAAGCCGAGGCCGACAGCCATGTTGACCGCGATGTACGAACCGCCGGAGAGGATCAGCCGCCCGGCGTTGCCGAAGAACTCGTCCTGGTCGAACTCGAGGCCGAGAGTGAACAGCAGCAGGATCAGGCCGAAGACCGCAGTGAGTTCGATGTAGCTCGACTCGAAGTCGAGCGGAAAGAGGTGGAAGTTCGGACTCGCAAGGAGCCCGACGACCATATAGATCGGGATGGCCGGAAGTCCGATCGTCCTCCCCAGACGGCCCAGGACGTAGGCGACGACAAACAGGAGGCCGAGGACGATGAGGTCTTCGCCGTGGTGCATCCTCAGGCTCCGGGCGGGGCGTCGACCGTCTTGGCGAAGCTGCCGGTGCGGAAGAAGGCGAACGCCTTGGCGACCTTCTCGGGGCTGCCCGCGACCACGAGGGTGTCGCCCGGGAAGACGCGGAAGTCGGGGGCCGGCGCCGGGTTCGCGGCGTCCCCGCGGACGACGGCGACGACGGTGAGGCCGACGATCCCGCGGTCGGCGGGCTTGCCGAGCTGCTGACCGGCGATGTGGTCGTCGTAGTCGACGGTGAACCAGTCGATCGAGAGGCCGGGGATCTGGTCGAGCGCGGTCAGCGACTCCGTGATCTGCGTGCCGCCGAGCAGCTCGGCGAGCGTGTGCGCCTCGTCGTCGCTCAAGCGGAGCGACACCTTGGCACCGTCCTGGTCCCCCTCGGCGAAGGTGATCAAGTCGCTGTGCCCGGAGCGGTGCGCGATGACGCCGACCTTGCCACCGTCCGCGGTCAGGAACGTGTGCAGCACCCCGACACCGGGCAGTTTGACCCTGCGGACCTCGACCATGCGTGCTCCCTCCGCGCCGTGCGGCGCTCCCACTCGGGACTCCCAGCTTAGGCGCGCGTGCCTCCCTCCTGCCGAGGGAACCCCGACCCGTCCAGGGAGCCCGCTGATTGTGGCTGCCTCGGCGGTCCGGGGTTCCCTCGCTATCCACAGGGGGCGGGGGAGTTTCCACAGATTGAGGGGAGGGAGGTGACGGGGGCGGGAGGAAGGGGAGAGTGGGGGGATGAGTGCGGTGGAGATCTTCCGGGACGAGGGGTGCGGCCGGTCGGACGAGTTCGTGCGGCTACGCCGCGGGGTGTACGTGCGGGCGGACGAGTGGGCGAAAGCCTCGGTGGACGAGCGGCAGCGGGCGCGGATCGACGCAGTGGCCGCGACCTGGAGCGCGCCCTTCTTCCTCCGCGAGTCGGCTGCGGCAGTGTGGGGGCTCCCTCTGGTCGAACCACTCGCGGCGACCGTCCACGTCGAGGGAGCGACGGACGTCGGCAGCCGGACGCGGAACGGCGTCGCGGAGCATCGGAGCGCGCGTCTGCCCTCACTCGCACTGATCGACGGACTCGCCGTCTCCGACCTCGCGCAGACCGTCTTCGATCTGGCGCGGTTCTCCTCCTTCCGGCGCGCCGTCGTCGCGGCCGATCACGCCCTCCGCCTCGTCGACGACGACGGCTCGCCCCTGCTCAGACGAGAAGAGCTCCTGCGTCGGCACGCCGAGCTGCCGCCCGGTTCCCGGGGCCGCACGACGAGCGCCGCGGTGATCGCCTTCGCCGATCCCGCCTCTGAGACGCCGCTGGAGTCGATCAGCCGAGTGGCGATGCACCGTGGCGGATTACCCGCACCAGTCCTGCAACATCCTGTGCGCGACCATGATGGGCTCGCCGGAGTCGTCGACTTCTCCTTCGAGGAGGCGGAGGTGGTCGGCGAAGCGGACGGGGACCACAAATACTCCGACCCAGCGTTCCTCCGGGGTCGCTCCCCCGAGCAGGTGCTGCTGGCGGAGAAGCGCCGGGAGGATCGACTCCGCGCTCGCGTTCACGGCCTCGTTCGCTGGGGCTGGCGTGAGGCCTACGACACCCGCCCCCTGCTCGTCCGACTGGCCCGCGCTGGGGTGCGCCGCGTCGAGGGAACCTCCGGCCGTCGAGGGAACCCGCCGTTCGTGGCGGCCTCGACTGTGATGTCTCAGGACATGGGTGACGGTTGTGTCTCGGGACATGGGTGACGGTTGGTGTCTCGGGACATCGGTGACGGTGTGTGGGTGGCCATGAAGCCGCGGGGTTTGCCGTTGCCGATGTAGCGGGTGCCTTTGGGGGGTCGGGGGAAGGTCCCGAGGTGGGTGCCGTGGGCGTCGGTGACGGTGATGGCGTCGAGGTTCCAGGTGACGTGGACGGTCGTTCTGGCGTGGGCTTTGCCGATTTTGACGTGGGTGCTGGCCACTCCGATGACGCCGTTCGCGGTGACGGTTCTGGTCGCGGTTCCCGAGGTGTTCGTGAGCGGCTGGGGAAGGTCGGGGGCGGGAGCGGGTCGGGGCGGTTCGATGGGGTCGGTCGCGTTCCATGCCTGTTGCGGGGTGATCCGGCCGGGAAGGGCTTGGTGTCCGCGCTGGGTGTTGTAGATGTCATCGAACTCATCGACCTGCGTCTGTAGCTGGTCGAGGGTTGCGGCGAGGGGCTGTTTGTCGAGCCAACGGAACAGGGTCTGGTGGAAGCGTTCGTTCTTGCCCTGCGTGGTTGGTTTCCCGGGTTTCCCGGTGATCGCTTCGACGCCCAGCGCGGTGACGTAGTCGACGAGTTGGCCGCGGACGCCGCGCCGGGTCGGGTTCAGCGCGGCACCGTTATCGGAGAGGAGTTTCCGGGGTACTCCGCGCGCAGCGATCCCTTTGCGGACCACGGCCAGCGCGCCTTCCGTGGTTTCACCGGACGCGACGTGGGAGGCGACAGCGACGCGAGAGTGGTCATCGATGAGTTGGAAGATCACACACGTCCGGCCGCCCGTGAGCGCGTATTGGGTGGCGTCGAGTTGCCAGAGGCAGTTCGGCGCCGGATACACGAATCGGCGATACGCGGATCGGGGCTTCTTCTTCGGCTCGGGCACGATGAGCCTGTCAAGTTGTGTGTGTAAGTGCGTGGTCCTCGGGGGTTTAGAGGTAGCGGTGGATTCGTTCGGGAAACGCGATCGAGAGCTGCTCGAGAGCCTTCTTCCAATTCGTGACGACTTGTCCTTCGACGAGGCGTCCCTCAGCTCGACGTTCGGCGGCGGGGCGTCCTCGGTCGCGGGCTCGGTCGCGGGCGCGTTTGTCTTCGATGTCGCAGATCGCGAGCCAGAGCAGCTTGATCACGGCCGCGTCGTTGGGGAAGTGTCCGCGGTTCTTCGTGACTTTGCGCAGCTGGAAGGAGCCTGTCAAGTTGTGTGTGTAAGTGCGTGGTCCTCGGGGGTTTAGAGGTAGCGGTGGATTCGTTCGGGAAACGCGATCGAGAGCTGCTCGAGAGCCTTCTTCCAATTCGTGACGACTTGTCCTTCGACGAGGCGTCCCTCAGCTCGACGTTCGGCGGCGGGGCGTCCTCGGTCGCGGGCTCGGTCGCGGGCGCGTTTGTCTTCGATGTCGCAGATCGCGAGCCAGAGCAGCTTGATCACGGCCGCGTCGTTGGGGAAGTGTCCGCGGTTCTTCGTGACTTTGCGCAGCTGGAAGTTCAGCGACTCGATCGCGTTGGTCGTATAGATCACCCGGCGCACCTCGGGCGGGAACGCGAGGAACGGCGTGAACCGCTCCCACGCGCTCTCGAACACCGCTGCCGCGTGCGGGTTCGCGCGCCCCAGCTCTGACGTCGTGAACGCCTCCAGCGCGGTCCTGGCGGCGTCCGCGGTCGGCGCTTGATAGACCGGCTTCAATGCGGCGGCGACGGCCTTGCGCTGCCCGTAGGCGACGAACCGCACGGCATTGCGGATCAGGTGCACGACGCAGGTCTGGACCATCGAGTCCGGCCAGGTCGCCTCGATCGCTTCCGGGAACCCCGTCAGCCCGTCGCAGCAGACGATGAGCACGTCACGGACGCCGCGGTTCGCGAGTTCCGCGCAGACCGACGCCCAGAACTTCGCGCCCTCGGCCTGCTGGACCCAGATCCCGAGAACATGCTTGATGCCGTCCATGTCAACGCCGACCGCGAGGTGCGCGGCCTTGTTGCGCACGTGCCCGCCGTCGCGGACCTTCACGATCAGAGCGTCGAGGTAGATCACCGGATAGAACGCCTCCAACGGCCGCGACTGCCAGGCGAGGACCTCGTCGGAGATCTCATCGACGATCTTCGAGATCGTCTCGCGCGAGAGCTCCGTGCCCACCGTCGCGGCGAGGTGATGCTCGATATCGCGGACAGTCATCCCACCGGCATACAGCGACACGATCATCTCGTCCAACTGCGACAACCGCCGGCTGCCCGTCGGGACCAGCCGAGGCGTGAACGTTCCCTTGCGATCCCGCGGGATCCGCAGCTCAACGTCGCCGACGTTCGTGGCGACGGTCTTCGGGAACGACCCGTTCCGGGAGTTCTCGTGAAACGCCGCGTCCGGGTCGCCCTTCTCGTATCCGACGTGCTCGGTCAGCTCCGTCTGCAACCCCCGCTCGAGCCCGGACTTGATCAGCTGCTGGATCAGCCCTCCAGCGCCCTCCAACTCGATCTCGCCCGCGTCGATCTTCGCGAACAGGTCATCCATCACGCCCGACTCGACCAAACGCGCAGCGCCCGCCTCCTGGGTCCTGCGCCGCGCTTCACGTGACACCCTATCGATAGCCAACAGAGTCATTCCTTCCATCAGGAGGCCCACTCCTTACACACACCATCAGACACGCTCGCTGGAAGTTCAGCGACTCGATCGCGTTGGTCGTATAGATCACCCGGCGCACCTCGGGCGGGAACGCGAGGAACGGCGTGAACCGCTCCCACGCGCTCTCGAACACCGCTGCCGCGTGCGGGTTCGCGCGCCCCAGCTCTGACGTCGTGAACGCCTCCAGCGCGGTCCTGGCGGCGTCCGCGGTCGGCGCTTGATAGACCGGCTTCAATGCGGCGGCGACGGCCTTGCGCTGCCCGTAGGCGACGAACCGCACGGCATTGCGGATCAGGTGCACGACGCAGGTCTGGACCATCGAGTCCGGCCAGGTCGCCTCGATCGCTTCCGGGAACCCCGTCAGCCCGTCGCAGCAGACGATGAGCACGTCACGGACGCCGCGGTTCGCGAGTTCCGCGCAGACCGACGCCCAGAACTTCGCGCCCTCGGCCTGCTGGACCCAGATCCCGAGAACATGCTTGATGCCGTCCATGTCAACGCCGACCGCGAGGTGCGCGGCCTTGTTGCGCACGTGCCCGCCGTCGCGGACCTTCACGATCAGAGCGTCGAGGTAGATCACCGGATAGAACGCCTCCAACGGCCGCGACTGCCAGGCGAGGACCTCGTCGGAGATCTCATCGACGATCTTCGAGATCGTCTCGCGCGAGAGCTCCGTGCCCACCGTCGCGGCGAGGTGATGCTCGATATCGCGGACAGTCATCCCACCGGCATACAGCGACACGATCATCTCGTCCAACTGCGACAACCGCCGGCTGCCCGTCGGGACCAGCCGAGGCGTGAACGTTCCCTTGCGATCCCGCGGGATCCGCAGCTCAACGTCGCCGACGTTCGTGGCGACGGTCTTCGGGAACGACCCGTTCCGGGAGTTCTCGTGAAACGCCGCGTCCGGGTCGCCCTTCTCGTATCCGACGTGCTCGGTCAGCTCCGTCTGCAACCCCCGCTCGAGCCCGGACTTGATCAGCTGCTGGATCAGCCCTCCAGCGCCCTCCAACTCGATCTCGCCCGCGTCGATCTTCGCGAACAGGTCATCCATCACGCCCGACTCGACCAAACGCGCAGCGCCCGCCTCCTGGGTCCTGCGCCGCGCTTCACGTGACACCCTATCGATAGCCAACAGAGTCATTCCTTCCATCAGGAGGCCCACTCCTTACACACACCATCAGACACGCTCGGCACGATCACTCCGGCCGCCTGGAACGCTCGCGCGAGGGCTGCCCGCGACGGCGCTGCAAGACCCAGCTGCACCATCCGGTCGTGGACGCTGATCGGACCGTGGTCCAGCCCTGACTGCTCCAGCGATGCCCGCACGCGAATCGCTTGCTCGATCACAGCTTCCCCTGTTCTCGTGGGCGATGTCCGGGGTCGACGCGAGCGCGGGGCGAGCGCCTGGACCGGGCCCTCGTCCCGAGCATGCGCGCGGATCGCGTAAAACGATTTCCGGCTGATCCCGCACTCCGCGCAGAACGCTGTCACCGCGCCCCGCGGAGCGTCCTGTGGCCACTGAACGATAGCGAGACGAACGGACGAGGAGATCGGGGTGACAGCAGCCATCCCACGATCACGACCGAAAGAACCGTCACCACCAAATCCGCCAAACCGTCACCGATGTCCTGAGACAGAACCGTCACCCATGTCCCGAGACTTCACACGTGGCGGCCTCGACGGTCCGGGGTTCCCTCGCTCGGTGAGCGTCAGCTGGGCTGGTAGGGGGCTACGACGACCTCGACGCGCTGGAACTCCTTCAGGTCGGAGTAGCCGGTGGTTGCCATCGAGCGGCGGAGGGCACCGATCAGGTTCGCGGTGCCGTCCGCGCCGGTGGCGGGGCCGTAGAGGACCTGCTCGAGGGTGCCGACGGTGCCGACCTCGACGCGGCGGCCGCGCGGGAGCTGCGGGTGGTGCGCCTCCGCTCCCCAGTGCCAGCCCCCGCCGGGAGCGTCGGTCGCGCGGGCGAGTGCGGAGCCGAGCATGACGGCGTCAGCTCCCACCGCGACCGCCTTCACGATGTCACCGGAGGTGCCGAGGCCGCCGTCCGCGATGACATGCACGTAGCGTCCGCCCGACTCGTCGAGGTAGTCGCGGCGAGCGCCGGCGACGTCGGCGACCGCGGTCGCCATGGGAGCTTGAATGCCGAGAGTGGTGCGGGTCGTGGACGCGGCACCGCCCCCGAAGCCGACCAAGACGCCCGCCGCCCCGGTGCGCATCAGGTGCAGGGCCGCAGTGTAGGTGGACGCACCGCCGACGATGACGGGCACGTCCAGCTCGTAGATGAACTTCTTGAGATTCAACGGCTCCGTGTCGCGCGAGACGTGTTCGGCCGAGACGGTCGTGCCACGGATGACGAACACGTCGACACCGGCGTCGACGACGCTCTGGTGCAGCTCCGCGGTCCGCTGCGGTGACAGCGCTCCGGCGACGGTGACGCCCGCCGCACGAATCTCGGCCAGACGCGCGGTAACCAGCTCGGGGCGAATGGGTGCGGAGTAGATTTCCTGCATCCGCTGCGTCGCCGACTCAGCGGGCAGCTGCCGGATCTCCGCGAGCAGCGGCTCCGGGTCCTCGTACCGCGTCCACAGGCCCTCAAGGTCGAGGACGCCCAGAGCCCCCAAGCGCCCGAGCCGGATCGCCGTCGCCGGCGACACCACCGAATCCATCGGCGCCGCGAGAATCGGTGTCGCGAACTGGTACGCGTCGATCGACCACTTCACCGACACGACCTCGGGGTCACGCGTGCGCCGGCTCGGGACGACGGCGATGTCGTCGAAGGCGTAAGCGCGGCGGGCGCGCTTGGCGCGCCCGATCTCGATCTCCATGACGCGCAGTTTACCTGTGGCTCGCTCCTCGCTCCGCTCGTCGCTCGCCCGCCGTCGGCCCGGGCGAGCGGTTCCGTCCCACAGAGCGGGGTGCGCCCGCGCCACGACGATCCGCTCACACGCGGATCGCCGGTCACCGCTCCGATGTGCCTATTGTGGCTCGCTCCTCGCTCGCCCGCGGTCGGCCCGGGCGAGCGGTTCCATCCCACAGAGCGGGGTGCGCCCGCGCCACGACGATCCGCTCGCACGCAAATCGCCGGTCACCGCTCCTCCCCTGCAGGAGGACTGCCGTGTCGCCCCGTTCACAAGGCGGCGGACACGGCCCACCCGCAGTCGCGGCGGCGCCCCCGCGCCGCTCGCGCTGCCGTCCCCGGCCGCCAGCCAAAGACCGACGCTCGCCCCCGGAGGGAGGCGGTGGGTCGGGATCGCGGCCCCTCCGGCGTGGTGGGCGTAGGGGCCGAAGGCCCCTCGGGCAGAGGGGCCGCGATCCCGACCCGCCGCCGGCCCCCACCAGACCCCACCAGACCCCTCAGCGCCGGTAGTTCGGCGCCTCTACCACCATCTGCACGTCGTGCGGGTGCGACTCCTTGAGCCCCGCCGCCGTGATCCGGACGAACTTTCCGCGCGCCTTCAGCTCGGGGATGGTGCGCGCTCCGACGTAGAACATCGACTGGCGCAGTCCCCCGGCGAGCTGGTACGCCACGTTGGCGAGCGGGCCGCGGTAGGGCACCTGGCCCTCGATGCCCTCGGCGATCAGCTTGTCGTCGGTGGGGACGTCGGACTGGAAGTAGCGGTCCTTCGAGTAGGAGGTGCGCTCGCCGCGGGTCTGCAACGCGCCGAGGGAACCCATGCCGCGGTAGGTCTTGAACTGCTTCCCATTCTGGAACACGAGGTCGCCGGGGCTCTCCTCGCAGCCCGCGAGGAGCGAGCCGAGCATGACGGTGTCGGCGCCGGCGACGAGCGCCTTCGCGATGTCGCCGGAGTACTGGAGGCCGCCGTCGGCGATCACCGGGACTCCGGACTCGCGTGCGGCGAGGGACGCCTCGTAGACCGCGGTGACCTGCGGCACGCCGACGCCGGCGACGACGCGGGTGGTGCAGATCGAGCCGGGTCCGACTCCGACCTTGATGGCGTCGGCACCCGCGTCGACGAGGGCCTGAGCGCCGGAACGAGTGGCGACGTTGCCGCCGATGACATCGACGCCGGCGAACGCGGAGTCGGACTTGAGGCGCCGGATGATGTCGAGCACGCCTGCGGAGTCACCGTTCGCGGTGTCGACGACGATCACGTCGACTCCCGCATCGAGCAGAGCGGTCGCGCGCTGCCAGGCGTCACCGAAGAAGCCGATCGCGGCGCCGACCCGGAGGCGGCCCTCGTCGTCCTTCGTGGCGTTGGGGTACTGCTCCGACTTGTCGAAGTCCTTGACCGTGATGAGGCCGGCGAGCTTGCCCTGCGCGTCGACGAGGGGCAGCTTCTCGATCTTGTGCTGCGCGAAGAGCGCGATGACCTCGCTGTCGGGGATGCCGACGCGTCCGGTGATCAGGCCGGAGCTGGTCATCACGTCGCGCACGAGCGTGGTCGCCTTCTCGAACGGTGACACGAAGCGCATGTCGCGGTTGGTGATGATGCCCACCAGGACGCCGGTCGAGTCGACGACGGGGAGGCCGCTGATCCGGTACTGCCCGCAGAGCTCGTCAACCTGGGCGACGGTGGCGTCCGGAGTCGTCGTGACAGGGTTCGAGACCATGCCCGACTCGCTGCGCTTCACGCGATCGACCTGGTCAGCCTGATCGGCGATGGAGAGATTGCGGTGCAGGACGCCGAGACCGCCCTGACGCGCCATCGCAATCGCCATGCGCGCCTCAGTGACGGTATCCATCGCCGCCGAGAGCAGCGGAGTCGCCACGCTGATGCGCGTGGTGAGCCGGGAGGCGGTGTCCGCCTCGCTCGGGATGACGTCGGTGTGCCCGGGAAGGAGCATGACGTCGTCGTAGGTGAGTCCGAGGAATCCGAAGGGATCCGGCTGGTCCATCAATGCCCCTTTAGCAGGTCGAGTGCGGGAGCCCGGAGAGGGACGGGGGTCCCTCCCGAGCACCACGGTTGTTCGATCTTAAGCGCCGCGCGACCCGCGCTCCTCACTCACCGGAGGGCCCGAGGGGACACGCTCGGACGCTGGAGCGCTCTCCTGTCCCTCATAATGTCGTCACGCGTACGTGCGGACGGTGAAACACCGCCGACACATGCGGAACGTATGGTCAACCAACGTTGTTTGACGACGGCGATTCGGGCGTGCCCGGAGACCCCATCCGTCTGTGCACCCTGACGAGAGGTAGACGTCTTGCTCACAGCCAGCCGTTCGACGCGCCGCCAGCGCTCGACGACCCTGCATCCGACGGACCGGGAGGCTCCCCGTGGATAGGAGACGCCAGAGGCTCCGCGACCGGCTACTGGCCCTGGGCCTGCTCGCCGCGACCCTGACCGGGATCGCCGCGGCGGCCCCCGCCGCACTCGCCGCCACTACCGCCGACCAGTCGATCATCGCCTGGGTCCGCGTGCAGGGGACGAACGAGAACCTGGCGGGGGTGAGCGTCGAGATCGGCGGCGACGCCTCCGCGACCGTGACCACCGGCGAGGACGGCCGGGCCACGTTCCCCCTCGACGCTGCTGGGACCTACACCGTGACCGTGGATGAGGAGACCCTGCCCGCCGACAAGGGCTACCCCGCCGCGGGTCAGAACCCGAAGCAGGTGAAGATTGTCGCCTCGCAGAACCAGATCGTGAATTTCATCGTCTCGACCGCCAACCCGAAGGGCACCGGGGCGAGCGTCCCCGTGCCGACGGATTCCGCCGCTCCGACGAGCCCCGCAACCGAGGGTACGACCGGGAACGACGCGACGAACCCCGACGGGACCTCCAACGCCGTGAACCAGCCGGTGTCGGCCGACACCTTCTGGATTATCTTCTGGCCCAAGGTCGTCACCGGCCTGATCTTCGGACTCCTGATCGCTCTCGCGGCGATCGGAGCCTCCCTGATCTACGGCGTGACCGGGCTGAACAATTTCGCGCACGGCGAGCTGGTCACCTTCGGTGCTCTGATGGCATACCTTCTCTCCGGTGTCTTCGGTCTCCCGGCGCTGCTGGCCATTCCGATCGCGGTGATCCTCGGCGGGGCCTTCGGCTTCGTTCAGGACGGACTGCTCTGGAAGCCGCTGCGGAAAAAGGGCATCCAGCTCATTCCGCTGATGATCGTGACCATCGGCCTCTCGCTCGCGCTGCGCTACGTGTTCGTGTTCTTCTTCGGGGCCGACCGCCTCTCGTTGCCCAACAGCACCGCCCCGTTCTTCACGGTGCCGGAGCTGGGGATCAGCCTGAAGTTCACCGACATCGTGGGAGCTGTCATCGGCGTCGTCTGCATCGTCGGAGTCGCTTACGTCCTTACGAAGACGAAGATCGGCAAAGCGATGCGAGCGGTTTCGGACAACCGGGCCCTCGCCTCCGCCTCGGGTATCAACGTGGAGCGCGTCATCCGCGTCGTCTGGGTGATGTCGGGGGCTCTCGCTGCACTGGCGGGCGTGTACATCGGCTACTACCAGTCGCTGCGCTGGGATACCGGAGCGTCGATCCTGCTGCTGATCTTCGCGGCGATCACGCTCGGCGGACTCGGCTCCGCCTACGGAGCGCTGGTCGGCTCGCTCATCATCGGTCTGATGATGAACATCTCGACGATCTGGATCCCGGAGAACCTCAAGTACGTGGCTCCTCTCATCCTCATGATCATCATCCTTCTGGTCAGGCCGCAGGGAATCCTGGGCCGCAAGGAACGGATCGGCTAGGACACCATGAACCTCAACTTCATCTGGCTGGCGATCGGGCAGATCGTCGATCCCACCGTCGCCGCGTACGCGCTGGCGACCATCGGCCTGGTCATCCACTTCGGATTCACGGGGCTGCTCAACTTCGGACAGGCCGGCTTCATGGCGGTGGGCGGATACGCCTTCGCCATCACCTCGGTGAAATTCGAATGGCCCGTCTGGGGCTCCTTCCTCGCGACGATCGTTGCGGCGACCGTCTTCGCCCTCATTCTCGGAATCCCGACGCTCCGGCTCCGGGCCGACTACCTCTCGATCGTGACGATTGCGGCGGCGGAGATCATCCGGCTCTCGGTCAAGACACCCGAGTTCTCGGCGATCACCGGAGGCTCCGAGGGCATCAACGGCGCGGCGAAGGCGTTCAACGACCTCAACCCGCTGCCGGAGGGCCGGTGGGGTATTGGCGTTCTCACGTACAGCCAGGACCAGTGGTGGGTGCGGATCGTCGGCTGGGGCCTCGTGCTCCTGGCCTGCCTCCTGGTCTTCCTCCTGATGCGCAGCCCCTGGGGTCGCGTCATCAAGGGAATTCGCGAGGATGAGGACGCGGTGCGCTCGCTCGGCAAGAACGTCTTCTCGTACAAGATCCAGGCGCTCATTCTGGGCGGAGTGCTGGGCGGTCTCGCCGGAGCGCTGTTCATCCTCCCCCGCTCCCTGCAACCCGACAATTACGGTACCCAGCTCACGTTCTTCCTTTACACGATCATGCTGCTGGGCGGCGCCGCGACGGTCTTCGGACCCGTCGTCGGCTCGATCATCTTCTGGGTCGTCCTCGGTCTGACCGACGGACTCCTCACGCTCGGGATCGACACCGGGGTCCTCAACAACGACCTCATCCGCCTCACTACCGTGCAGACCGGACCCATCCGGTTCGTCGTAGTGGGGGTAGCCCTCATGCTCCTGGTGATCTTCAGACCCCAGGGGATCTTCGGCAAGAAGAAGGATCTGCACTTTGCCTAAGACGCCGGTCTCGGACATCACCGAGGAAACAATCGTCCCCGGGGTCAAGAAGAAGGACCCCATTGTCGTCGCCGACAACGTCAGCCGCCGCTTCGGCGGTCTGACTGCGGTCGACGTCGCCCACCTCGAGATCCCCCGCGGATCCATCACCGCCCTGATCGGCCCGAACGGGGCCGGCAAGACCACGTTCTTCAACCTGCTGACGGGCTTCGACAAGCCCAACACCGGCAAGTGGAACTTCAAGGGGAAGAACCTCGCCAACGTCCCGGCCTACCGTGTGTCGCGGATGGGCATGGTGCGCACCTTCCAGCTCACCAAGGCGCTGGGCGGCATGACGGTACTCGAGAACATGCTGCTCGGCGCGAAGGGGCAGAAGGGCGAGAACATCTTCACCTCGCTCATCCGCCCGCTGTGGTCGAAGGAGGAGGACTCGATCGAGCAGCGCGCGATCCGCCTGCTCGAGAAGTTCAAGCTCGACACCAAGCGGGACGATTATGCGTCGAGCCTGTCGGGCGGCCAGAAAAAGCTGCTCGAGATGGCGCGCGCGCTGATGTCGGAGCCCGAACTGGTCATGCTGGACGAGCCGATGGCTGGCGTGAATCCGGCGCTGACCCAGTCGCTCCTGGGCCACATCGTGAACCTGAAAGACGAGGGCATGACCGTGCTCTTCGTTGAGCACGACATGCACATGGTCAACACGATCGCCGACTGGGTGATCGTGATGGCCGAGGGCAAGGTCGTCGCCGAGGGTCCGCCCTCCTCTGTGATGAACGACCCGGCTGTGATCGACGCCTACCTGGGTGCTCACCACGACACCGACCTCGGCACGATCGAGGGCCAACTCGAGATCGCTGAGGAGATGGACTCCGACCTCGTCCGTCAGGACGTGGAGCGGCGAGCGGAGCAGGCAGGTATTGCGACGCCGGGCCACGACACTCCGACAGTCGGATCGGCGTCCGCACCGACATCCGTCGCCCCGACGACGGACTCTCCCACTGTCGAATTCGAGAAGGACGAGAAATGACCGCCGATACGACGACTCCGAACACCCTCGAGACGCATGATCTGCATGCCGGCTACGTCCCGGGAGTCAACATTCTGAACGGTTCGAACGTCTATGTGAAGCGCGGAGAGCTCGTCGGCATCATCGGCCCGAACGGCGCGGGGAAGTCGACGCTGCTGAAGGCGATGTTCGGCCTCGTGAACATTCGCCAGGGCACCGTTCTGCTCAACGGCGAGGACATCACCGGGCAGAAGGCCGACAAGCTCGTGTCCAAGGGCGTCGGGTTCGTGCCGCAGAACAACAACGTCTTCCCGTCGCTCACCATCGAGGAGAACCTCGAGATGGGCATGTACCAGAAGCCGAAGCTGTACAAGGAGCGGCTCGAATTCGTCACCGAGCTCTTCCCCGAGCTCAGCAAGCGGCTCAAGCAGCGCTCGGGGTCGCTGTCGGGCGGTGAGCGCCAGATGGTGGCGATGTCGCGCGCGCTGATGATGGATCCGTCGATGCTGCTGCTCGACGAGCCCAGCGCCGGTCTGTCGCCGATGCGGCAGGACGAGACCTTCGTCAACGTGCAGCGGATCAACCGCGCCGGCGTCTCGATCATGATTGTCGAGCAGAACGCCCGGCGAGCACTGCAGATCTGCGACCGCGGCTACGTCCTCGACCAGGGCCGCGACGCCTACGAGGGTGCAGGCCGGGAGCTGATGAACGACCCGAAGGTCATCGAACTCTACCTGGGCACGCTCGCGACGACCAACGAGGTCACCACGAGTACGCCGACCGTCGGCGGCTGACCCTCGCCGCCCCCGCCGCGAAGGGCCCGTCGTCTTCGGACGGCGGGCCCTTCGCGGTTCCGGAGGCGGGACCGTCGAGGGAGGCGGATCCGGAGGGAGGCGGGGCGGAGGACCGAGAAGTGTTTCGAGACGGGTAGGACAGCGAGAGTCTCTCCGCAGCCGTACCCCCCGCTAGAGGGACGGGAAATTGCTCCTCCTGCCGTAGTTTTAGGGACACGGGAACGGCCTGCGAGGGAACGCTCCGATCCCTGTCTCTCACCGCTCGGGGCTGTGACCGGCCGCCGAACTCCTCCCCCGCGGCGCGATGCGCGTCGCCTTGTCCGTCTCGTCCGACTCGAAGGAGCCGACCATGAAGAGCTACACCCCCGCCCCCGTCGAACTCGGAGCCGGCTTCGGCACGGGCGCGGTCGGCGACTACGAGCGCTGGCGTGTCGTCGGCGTCTACGCCCAGGTCGTCATCGCCGAGACCACCGGAGGCAAGCGTCGCAACTACAGCCGCTCCTTCGTCACCTACCGTCTCGCGCAGGAGGCGGAGCTGATCCACGCCTCCTGAGTGCGGTTCACGCCGCGTCGAGAGCCGCGGCCGACCAACGGCGAACCTGTCTCAACGAGGTAGGGCGTGGGTCACCGTGGGCCGCGAGTGTCCCGATCTGGCCCCAGTCGCTCCCGGCCGCGCGACGTCCCAGCCCGCCCGGACAGACCGTCGGAACGCCGATGGCCCGTCGCACAGGTCACCCGGCCGCTAGTCGTGTCGCGGTGTCGCCGCTGAGACCATCCGAGGAACGAGCGGTGCGGCGACCAGCGGTGCGATCGCGATCACGATCCACGCCAGCGGCCATGACCCGAGCGCCAGCAGCAGTGGAATCAGCAGGGGCGTCACAAAGGCTCCGGTGAAGGCTGTCGTGTTCTCCAGGCCCAGGGCTGCGCCCGCGCGACTGGTCCCCGCCATGACTGCCATCTCCGTGTAGGCAACCCCGTGCCAGGAATTCGCGAGGATTCCCGCGAGGACGAGCGAGAGCGCCACGACCACCGTCGGCGCCCACAACAGGCTCACCACAGCGAGCAGAGAGACGCCCGTGAGCACTCCAATGACCTTGACGAATCGTCGCCGGTTTCCCTTCCGGTCCGTATATCTGCCGGACCAGACCCGGAGCACTGCCCCGCCGACTTGGACGGCCAGGATGGTCGCGCTGATGACGATGAGGTCGGCGTGCTTGACATCGTGGAGATAGATTCCGGCGAAGCCGAGGATTGCGATCTGCGGCATGGTCAGGAGGGCGCTCGCCAACGCGAGCCTCCAGCAGTCCCAGCGCACCAGGGGAGAGCGCCCCTGCGCAACCTCGCCAGCGACGACCGGCCCGTCCTGGCCCGGTTCCTCCCGCGGCTCTCGGAGCCACCGAGCAGTGGCGATGGCCGTGGCCAGGCAGAATGCAGCGAGCACCAGGAACACAGCCCGGAACCCCGAGAACGCCGCCAACCACGGCAGGAGCGCCGCGCCGATCGCGCCGCCGGCCGGGATCGCAGTCTGCCGCACACTCATCGCGAATCCTCGCTGGCCGTCTGTGAACCAGAGCATGACAGCCCGACCGGAGGAGGAATTCACGCTTCCGCCCAACAGCCCGACAAGCAGCAGACACGCGGCGAGGAGCCAGACGGACGGAATGTTCGTGTCCGACGGTACGACGAAAACGGCCATCGCGACGAAGACCAGACCAGTCGAGATCAGTCCGATGAGAAGGACCCGCCGGTCTCCGAACATATCGGTGAACAGGCCCCAGACGATCTCGGAGGCAGCTACTCCGAGCAGGATTGCTGCGAGCACGACGCCGAGTTCGTCGGTCGTGAGGTGGTAGGCGGTGCGCAGGAGAGTACCGGTCACCGGGATACCGGCGAAGGCCGCTGCGAAGCTCGCCTGAGCCGCCACCCCGACGCCCAGAACGACCCACCGATGCCGTGGGCCTGAAGGTCGGATGGAGTCCGTGGTGCGAGATGCAGAAAAGTTGGGCAAAGTCGGTCCTCTCGTGATCGTGCAGTAGAAGGGCGATGGGACGCTAGAGCGGCTGGACCGCCTTCTCCCACACCACAAGCGCTAGGCAGCCGAGCGGGCTGCGGGGTGTGTGGACGCTGTCCGGGGACAGGCTGAGGAGGCTTCCCGCCGGATGTCTGCCTGCCTCGGTCTCCAGTTCGCCACTCACGACATAGATCAACTCGTGGCCAGTGTGCCGGTGGGTCTTCGCCGTCGCCCCCGGCAGGTACCGCACAACTGCCGCCGCGCTTCCCCCGGTCTCCGCTGCGGTGTACAGGCGGTGGATCTCAACGCCTGACCGGCCGTCGGACGTCAGAGGTTCGAAGGTGAGCGCGGACTCCCCGAACCCACCGTTCGCGAGAGTACGGAAAAGGACGGGAACAGAGTGTTCCGATTGATTGAGCATCTGATTCCTTCTTGTCTGGATCGTGACCTGAAACGAGGGAGAACTTTTCTGCCGCTCCCCTACCGCTCTGACGTTCCGTCGCCGACCCGCCCCGGGGTCCCATCAATCCATCGGGCTGCATGACGGTCAGCAGCTGCCTGGTCCCGGAAAGCATAGGTCTTGAGCAACCAGCGCTGACGGGCTCGCTCAGCGTCGTGAATCTCCATCTTGTCCCGGCAGTGCAGTCCGTCTTGATTGGCGAAGGTAAAAAGGTCGCCCGTCTCGATACGGTGACGAGTCTTGGGCGCGTGGACCATCGCATTCTTCAGCGCGAGGAGCGCATCCTTGGCTCGTTCTGGAGCGGTGGGGATGGTTGTCGTACTGGTATCCAGGTAACGAAAACTGTGGTCGTTCTCGAGGATGGAGTGCTCCTCAGAGGTGCTCAGTGCACCATTATTGTCGCGGGAGAAGACGTCATACGGAGTGATGAAGAGCGGCTCCCTCAGAGTCGCCTGCATGTCAGCCGACAGATTCGCTAGAAGATCCCGTCCGTCGATGAATCCCGTGTAGATGAAATCACCCTCGGGTGAGCGCATCCCGAGCAGTGTGATGAAGTCGGCGCGGACCGGATGAGCAGTACGCTCGTTGTGATAGACGAGCTCGCTGTCGCTGAAGCCCGTCTGCATGCCGCTGTACTTCTCGATCGCTACAACATCGACGAAGAACGCTCCATTGAACCGAGATCCGTACGAGAGCAAAGGAGTCTGCACGAGAATCCCGAACAGGGCCATGAACGCTTCTGCCACGAACGTCGTCTTCTTTGCGACCTTATCCGCAACCGGGTCCTTGGAATCGAGTTCGGGAAGGTCCGCGTCGAGTGGGCAGCCACGGATCACGTGGGCTTGATCGCCACCATTCGCCCGCTCCCGTCGGATCCGGTCGCACAGCTCGACGAAGTAATTCGGAACCAGACCGCGCTCGATGACGCGTCCCACCTCGTTCATGAAGGTGCGGTGGTCCTCGTACGGACTCGTGCGTACTGCCGCGAAGAGCTCCTGGAGGCCTTCACGCTGCTCACTGGTAAAAGTGAAAATCGGTGTCATCGTATTCCGCTCTGAGTGATGGAGGTGGGACTCGGAGTGGCAGAGCCGAACTCCGAGGCTAGTCTCGCCTTGACGACGGACATGTCTTCGCAATCTCCCTTCCGATTCACGATATGTGATCGGTAGAGATCCTGTAGGGCGTGATCATCGACCTCTATCTGCAGTTCGCTGAGGAGACGCCGCAACACGCCGGTCCCTGAATGCCGTCCGATGAACATTCCCCGCTCTCGCCCGAAGTGCGAGGGTTGCACGAATTCGTAGGTCGCCGGGTTCCGCAGCATCCCTTGCTGGTGCATCCCGGCCGCGGTGCTGAACGCGTAGGTGCCGAAGATGGCCTTGTTTCGAGGCTCGTCCAGCGAGATGAGATCACGGAGGAGCGTGTACACCTCGTACATGCGCTCGAGGTTCACATCGCTGTACAACCCCGTCGCCTCTTGCTTGTACGCGAGTAGAGCAGCAATCTCCTCCAGCGCAGTGTTGCCAGCACGTTCCCCTACGCCTCCGAGAGTCACCTGCACCTCGTCGGCTCCGGCCAGAATCCCCGCAAGCGCGTTGGCTGTCGACAGCCCCAAATCCTCATGGCAATGAGTCGCGATCATCACCGACTGCGGCACCCATGACCGGAACCTCGAAATGAGGTGTCCATACTCCCCGGGCAGCAAAGCCCCGGCGGTGTCTGCGACAACGAGCGTATGAGCACCGGCGTCAACCGAACGCTCAGCCAGCTCTCGAAGCAGTGAGTCCGGTCCTCGGCTCGCGTCCTCGATTCCGACCGAGACATTGGAGATGCCCAGAGATCGCGCGTGTTCGATGCAGCCGATGACCTCCCGAATCCCCTCCGCTCGGGATATCCGGCGCTTGTGCTCGAGGTGGATATCGCTCCCAGTAGCCGCGATCTGGATCTGATGTCGAGCAGTTCCGCCCGCGCTGACGGCAGTTGTGATGTCGGACGGCACAGCCCGACAAAAGCTCGTGAACTCCGCTTTCACCAGCTGACGGGAGATGAGGTGTGTGGCTTCGTAGTCGCTGGCCGACGATGCGGGAAACCCTGTCTCGATCCGATCGACGCCGAGACCCTCGATAGCGAGCGCCAGCTGCACCTTCGCCGCCGGATCCATCGCATTTCCCGGGGCTTGCTCACCATCACGGAGAGTCGTATCGAAGAATTTCACCCTCCGCACAGTCACGACCTCCCCATCTCGGTGATGGCGCGCGAACGTGAGAGATCGCTGTCGAGCCCGTTCCGACGCTCGACAAGCGCACGGTCTATTCGCCTGATTCCGTCGATGATCGCCTCGGAGGGCCCGGCCAGCGAGAGACGCACGTGCACACCGACTTCTGGTCCGAACGCGTCTCCAGGGACAACGGCTACCCGAGCGGTCTCCAGTAGCCAGTGCGCACATTCCGTCGAACTACTGAAGCCGACCTCCTCCACGTCCGGATACAAATAAAATCCTCCCTCGGGCAGTGGACAACGGACTCCCGGAATCCGGTTCAGACGATTGACGGCATCGAATTGCCGCCGCGCGTACTCCTCTCGCATGGCCTCGATCTCATGCTGCGGCCCCTCAAGAGCCGCAACGCCGCCGACCTGCACGAAAGTGCCTGCGCTCCCGACGGAATGCTGATGGGCTTTCACCACCTCCGCTATAACGGCTTCGGGCCCAGCAACGTAGCCCAGTCTCCATCCCGTCATCGCAAAGGTCTTTGAGAAACCATTCACAGTCAGCACTCGGTCGGCGTAGCCGGAAACCGATGCCGCACTCACATGCTCGTGCGGTTCGAACACGAGCCGCTCATAGATCTCATCCACGATGACGAGGAGATCGTGTCGCCGCGCAAACGACCCGATCGTCTCCACTTCCTCCCTGGTCAAGACGTGCCCTGTCGGGTTGTTCGGCGTGTTGACGAGCAGCACCCGAGAACGGGGAGTCACCACCTTCTCGAGGGCATCCGATGTCAGCCGATACTCTGTCGCCTTGTCGAGCGGCAGAAAGACGGGTACGCCGTTAAGAAGTCGAACCATCGACGCATAGCTGACCCAGCTGGGCGTCGGTATGATCACCTCGTCTCCCGGATCGATGAGCGCCATCAGAGAGACGAACAGGGCGTGTTTTGCCGAGGGCGTGACGATGATCTCCGAATCGGCACGCACGATGACACCGTTGTCGTCCGCCAACTTCCGAGAAATCGCGGTCAGGAGGTCTGGGAGTCCACGACTGGGTGCATAGTGCGTTCGCGCTTCCCGCAGTGCTTCGATAGCAGCGCTCACGACGTGAGTCGGGCTGTCGAAGCTTGGCTCACCGGCACCGAGGTCGATCACAGAGATGCCCTGAGCACGAAGCGCGTTCACGCGCTCCATCAGCGCGATGGTCGGTGACTCCGGGATCCGGTGGAAGCGTGAGGCCGTGCGGGCATTCATTTCTGGCGTCCTCTTCCCAGCGCTTCCGAGACCGTCGAGATCGATGCCGACCGACGGATCACGCGAATGGCGGCATTATGCATGTCGTCGCTATCGGCTGCGGTCGCGTCTTCAAGAACTTGCACTTGGAAGCCTCTATCGTGACCATCCTTCGCCGCGGCGAGAACGACCATATCCGTCGCGACACCAGCAAGAAGGAGCGTCTTCACGGCGAGCGACCTCAGTAGGACCTCAAGAGCGGTTCCGTAGAAGGGACTGATGCGATGCTTCACAACGACGGGTTCTGAGCGGATGTTGGCCACCCTGTCGTGCAAGCGCGTTCCCCAACTCCCGAGCAGCAACCGCTCATCCGCTCGGGCGCCACTGAAAACAGGTGATTCGCTTGGCCACTCCGGATACCCCTCGGAGAAGCCCACTACCACGTGGATGACAGGGATGTTCAGCTCTCGCGCTCGTGCGAGGCCAGCAGCGGCGTTCTCAAGCACCTCCCGGGCGCTGACCTGGTCGGCGTAGCCCTCGCGGCCGTACTTTCCGTCCTCATGCACGATCTCGTTAATGAAATCGAGCATCAGAAGTGCACGCGAGCCCATCCACTCACCCCATTTCGCCGCAGCCGAACCGAACGCCGATACTCGACCACGAGAGGCAGCCGAATCCAAGCACTATGAGAACCGGGCATGGTGTTGTTCCTCAGCCTCATACTCTGCCGACATCGGCCGCGCGTGACATATCGTCATCAAGAGAGTCGGCACGTGCGTCTGCTCTTGTGCGTGAGCGAAGGGGACTGCGTGAGCGACGAGGGAGGAAGTGTGGCACAGCATTCAGCCGCGCCGATGGCGCCGCCCTTTCGAGTGGTCATTGTCGGCAGCGGGCCCCGAGGGCTGAGCGTTCTCGAGAGGGTCGCGGCTCGGGCGCTCATCGACCCGCCAGAAGGTCGGATCGAGATCGACCTCATCGACTCCGTAGCCGTAGGGACGGGTCGCGTGTGGAAAGTCGATCAGCCGAAGTGCTTCTTGATGAACACGCCGGCTGGCGAAGTCTCGGCGTTTTCGGGTCGACCCGATGGTGGCCCGCCACGCCCCGGTGCCGGGCCGTCCCTCGCCGAATGGCTGGACCTCTCTCAACCAGGAGCATCGCACGACCTCACGTACGCTCCGCGCGCAGCCCACGGCGAGTACATGCAGTTCGTTCTCACGGCGATCGAGAGGCACTTACCAGACACCGTCGGGCTGCGACGCCTAAAGGACGAGGTGACCGACCTCGAATCCTGTGGTTCGGGGTACGCCGTCTCCCTGAGGAGCGGAACGCGACTTCGAGCGGATCGAGTCGTGTTGACGACGGGACACGGTCGTCCTACTCCGACCGGCGATCATCGGACTTACTCCGCCTACGCAGACACCCGCACTCCCGTGAGATATTTTCGCGGGGACTCCCCTGCTGACATGCCGCTGGCCAGCATCCCGCCCGGCTCCACGGTCGGCGTCATCGGTCTGGGCCTGACCTTTTACGACGTCATGGCGGCACTCACGGAGGGGCGAGGTGGCCGGTTCCACGTCACCGACGACGGAAGCTACGACTACATTCCGAGTGGCGACGAACCCGTACTTGTGGCTGGTTCGCGGAGTTCTCTGCCCGTCCTCGGACGCGGAAAGAACCAGAAGGACGCCGACTTCCGATACAGTCCGCGGCTCTTCCGCCCGGAGAAGGTCCTGTCCAGGTCGTCGACGCCGCTCTCCTTCACCAAGGATGTCTGGCCGTGGCTCCACGCCGAAATGCAGCTCGTCTACTACGAAACAGCGATCCGGCGAGACGCGGGGGCAGACGCAGCACGGTCTTTCGTGTCGAGCACGGTCGCAACGCTGGACGTCGACGATACCTCTCGAATCTCCCGATTCGCGGAGCGCTTCGGAATCGCCGACCTTCCGCCCCTCGACCTGGATCTGCTGACACGACCTTTCAGTGGTCGGCAGTTCCCCACTTCCGAGGCCTTCACCTCGGCCCTGACCCGAGTGATCCGGTCAGACATCTCGCACAGCGTGCAGGGGAACGTCGACTCGCCACTGAAAGCGGCACTCGAGGTTCTGCGAGATTCTCGCGCAAGTATTCGAGAGTTGGTAGATTTCGGTGGCCTGACTCCACGTTCCCACCGAGATGAGTTCTTGGCATGGTTCGCTCCTCGCGCATCTTTTCTCGCCGCCGGTCCGCCGGTGCACCGAGTGCGGCAGGTACTCGCGCTCATCGAGGCGGGAAGCCTCACGATCGTGGGGCCGGACGTTCGTGTTCGTGTGAGCAAGGACTCACCGGGTTTCGTCATGGATTCACCTCACGTGTGCAGTCCCCCCTCGCGCGTGTCCATGTTGATCGACGCACGAATTCCGACTCCGAACGTCTCATCAGACACATCGACGCTCACCCGATCGCTCCTCTCGCGCGGCGTGATCACGAGCTTCATCAACTGTGCGGGGAGCGACTCGTTCGATACAGGAGGAGTCGCGGTCTCACGATCGCCTTACCATCCCATCGGGTCGACGGGCTCAGCCGACCGCGGCATCTACGTCCTCGGCATTCCGACCGAACACACTCGGTGGTTCATGCAGGCCGGAAGCAGTCGACCCGGTTTCTGGACGGACTTCGTTCGGGACGCGGACGCCATCGCGGCGGACGTGCTCGGGGCCGCCCTGGCGACGACTACGACATCCGTCAGCACCACGGAATCATCGGTGGGAGATGAACTGCATGCCGCGAACACTGGCTGAGAAGATCTGGGACTCCCACGTCGTTCGGACGAGCGAGGGTGGTGAGAGCCTGCTCTACGTCGATCTCCACCTGCTCCACGAGGTGAACACGCCACAAGCCTTCGATCGGCTACGGAGTGCTGGGCGCCGGGTCCGACGACCGGACTTGACCCTGGGTACAGAGGACCACAACACGCCGACGATGGACATCCGAAGACGCATCGCCGACCCATCGGGGCGTCGTCAATCCGAGTTGATGCGCAGTAATTGCGCGCAGTTCGGAATCCCGCTTCATCGGCTCGGAGACGATCGACAAGGAATCGTCCACGTCATTGCTCCCGAACAAGGGCTGGTTCGTCCCGGAATGACCATCGTCTGCTGCGACTCGCACACAACGACGCTCGGCGCGTTCGGGGCGCTGGCGTTCGGCATCGGTGCAAGCCAGGTGGAGCACGTGCTGGCCACTCAGACATTGCCGATGCGCCCGCTCAAGCACATGGCGGTGAATGTTGACGGCGCGTTGGGCGACGGCGTTTCCGCGAAGGACCTGGTGCTGGCGCTCATCGCACAGATCGGGACTGCCGGTGGTCAAGGTCACTCCATCGAGTATCGGGGAAAGGCGATTGAGCAGATGTCGATGGAGTCCCGCATGACACTCTGCAACATGTCTGTCGAAGCAGGATCTCGAGCGGGACTCATTGCACCGGACGAGACCACCTTCCGCTATCTCCGCTCCCGCGTCGATCTGACCGACGCGCAGTGGACTGCGGAGCGGGAGCATTGGCGAACACTGACAACCGATCCCGGCGCGATCTTCGACGCAGAGGTGAGTATCGACGCCGCGGCGATCACCCCGTTCGTGTCCTGGGGGACGAACCCATCGCAGAGTGTGGCTTTAGACGCCGTCGTTCCGGCACCCGAAGACTTTTCGAGCGAGTCGGAGCGAAGTGCAGCGCGGCAGGCGCTGGACTACATGAAGCTTCGGCCGGGTACTCGACTGCGCGACGTCACCATCGACACGGTGTTCCTCGGGTCGTGCACGAACGGACGGATCGAAGACTTGCGAGCCGCTGCCCGAGTGCTCTCGGGACGCCGCGTCTCCAGCGCTGTCACCATGATCATCGTTGCCGGCTCGGCGTCGGTTCGGCGGCAGGCGGAGACGGAGGGGTTGGCCGACGTCTTCGAGAGGGCGGGTGCGGATTTCCGGGCGGGAGCAGGCTGCTCTCTGTGCGCGGCGTTGAACGAAGATCGACTCGCATCGGGACAGCGTGCCGCTTCGACCACCAATCGAAACTTTGAGGGCCGGCAGGGTAAGGGATCCCGAACACATCTCGTCTCGCCAGCTGTAGCGGCTGCCACTGCGATCATGGGCCGACTGGCGATGCCGAGTGACCTCGGGAAGGCAGGATCACAGTGACGTCGACTCCCTTCATCGTTCACCGCGGGACGGCGGTCCCTCTCCGACGCACCGATGTGGATACCGATCAAATCATCCCCGCTCGATTCTGCACCAGGACAACTCGGGACGGACATGCCGATGCGCTCTTCGCCGACTGGCGCGACACGAGGGATTTCGTCCTCAATGATCCACGGTACTCCTCAGCATCGATCCTGATTGCGGGGCGAGACTTCGGCACTGGGTCGTCACGCGAGTACGCAGTGTGGGCGCTTCAGGACTACGGATTCCGGGTGATCATGGCTCCTCGCTTCGGCGACATCTTCCGAGGAAACGCGCTCGCCGATGGCTTGCTCGCCATCGAACTGAGCGCACACCACATCGAAGCGCTGTGGGATGCCGTCGAAGACGACCCCGATACGACACTTGAGGTGGATCTGGACCGACAATGCGTGAAGGTCGACGGTGACGTCATCCTGTTCGACATCGACGCGGACTCGAGACGTCGCCTCGTGCTGGGCCAGGACCAGATCGACTCCACGCTTCAGCACGAGGACGCGATCTCACAGTTCGAGGAGTCACGGCGAACAGGGCTACCCAACACGCTGGTGTAGTTCTCGGCGGTTCTAGACCGCCAGTGCCTGATCCTGAGAAGCCATGCGAGCGACGCAGGCGAATGCGCTCGTGAGGACTCTCTCCACTTCCGGATGCTCTCGTCCGCGGGCGCTCGATGCCACACGCTGACAATGAGCTTTCGCAGGCAGGAGCTGCATGGCCTGCAACCCCGGGGCGGAGGTCGGTAGAGCAATCCCGGGCAGCAGCGTGATCCCGCGTCCCATCGCGACCAGAGTCAGCAGCGTCGACAGGTCATCGACACGCAACTCGACAGAGGACGTCCCGCCCTGACGGCGCAGGAACTCCACCGTCTCGTCCTCGCTCGTCCCACCGACCATCAGGAGCCGCTCGCCGTCGAGATCGCGTACAGTCACGAAGGGTCGCGCTGCAAGGCGATGACGGGCTGGTACGACGACGTGGATCGCGTCTGACACTAGAAGGTCTGCGGTCTCGCCGAGCCCGGCGAGGGTGGCGATGCCGACGTCCACCACGCTGTCCCTCAGCCACTCCTCGACCTGAGCGCAGGGTCCTACGCGGATGTCGAGACGGATGTCGCGGCGAGGCCGAATCTCTTCGACCAGCCGTGGCAGGAGGCGCCGAGAGAAACTCCGGCTCACTCCGATCCGGAACGGGCGCGGCTCGGTGGAGGTGACGGATCCGATACTCGCGATCTCCTGGGCGTACTGCACGATCAGTCGCGCTCTCTCGAGCACGTCGCGCCCGGACGACGTCAGTGTCGCTCTGCCGTATTCGCGGTCCAACAGGACGAGCCCCAGCTCTCCCTCCAACGCGGCGATCGAACGGCTGATGGCCGACTGGGTGACACCCATGATGCGAGCAGCTGCGGTGAAGGTCCCCTCGTCGACGACGGAGATGAGTGCAACGCACTGAGAGAGCTTCACGGTGCCTCAGCTACTGATCGCGCCCGGGCTACGGAGCGCGCCCGGCGAGGACCCTCCCCCCGGCTGATCACCGCTGCCCAGGGAGCGTGATCGAGCTGCTCGACAGGGTCCGCCGAGTGACCTCGTCCGCTCCCGGCAGGGGCTGCGAGGTGGGGAGCTGCAATGCGTGGCGCTGCGCCCACAGCGATGGTCTTCGTCACGATATCCAGCTTCCACAGCTCCGAGAGGAATACGAGCGGGTCTCCGATCTCGATCTCGCGGCGATCCTTCCGCGTCGGCGGGCCGCGAGGCCGTTGTCCTCTAACCGCGCACGAGATCCGTCACTGCCGCCCCACTCCACCGGTCGCCGTTCCGGAATGTGCCCCTCCGCACGCGGGCTGCCCGGATGCGGAACGCCGCCGTAGCCGGGCGAGGCACCTGGTGAAGAGACGATGTCGAGAAGACAGGAGGTTTGCTCATGAGAGTTTTGTAGCAGGTCACGGAGTAGCCGTCAATGTCGTCGCGCGGCCTGAGGCTGGTCGACACGCCGTGCTGCGGCCATCACGACAGCGCGGGATGGTCGCGGCAGGGAACCTCCTCCGTCGCGCCGCCGCACGGCACCGAGGCCGCTCGTCTGCGGCCTGCGTCGCGAACGACAACGGGGCCCGGTCCGACGACCGAGCCCCTCAGGAAGCGGCACGAGCCGCGTCACCGCGTCGTCAGTTCAGCGAACCCTCGACGGTCTCTTCGAAGGAGGTGGTGTTACCTGCACCGTACTTGTAGATCGAGACCGAAGCCTCGCTGGTGTCACCGTTGTCGTCAAACGAGATCGGACCGGACAGGCCGTCGTAGTCGACGTCCTCGCCGTCGGCAATCAGCGTCGCGCAGTCCGCGAAGCTGGTGCACGTCGTGCCACCCTCGGAGACCGACTTGAGATTGTCGCGGATCGTCGCACCATCGGTTGCCTTGCCCTGGAGCGAGGCGAGCGCGGTGAGGACGGTTGCGTCGTACGACTCGGGCGCGTAGCTGAACACGCTCAGCGCGTCATTGCCCTGCGACTCGACGAGCGACTGCAGGGTGGACTGGAAGTCGTCGGACGCCTGGACGCCGGGGTTGGTGAACTGCGCGCCGGCGATGTCGACGTTGGTGTCGGATTCGCCGATGACGCCGTAGTTGCCGTCGGTTCCGTACAGCTTCGAGAAGTCGAAGCCCTTGGCCGAGAGCTGCTCGGCGATGGTCTTGATCTCATCGAACGAGATGACGACCAGAGCGTCGGGGTTCGGAGCGAGGACCGAGGTCAGCGCCGAGTTGAAGTCGGTCGACGCGGGCTCGAAGATCTCCTCGGCCGCGACGGCCGCGCCGCCCGCCTCGAGGGTCTCCTTGATGTTCTTCTCGAGGCCAGTGCCGTACGCGTCATTCATGTACAGGATCGAGACGTTGGTCTTGCCGTCGCCGAGGATCTTGTTGCCGAGGATGCGCCCCTGAAGCACGTCCGAGGGAGCGGTGCGCCAGTAGTAGCCATCGTCGTCGTAGGTAGTGAAGTCCGGCGAGGTGTTGGCCGGCGAGATCTGGACGACGCCCGCCTGGGTCACTTGGTCGATGAAGGTCTTCGAGACGCCCGAGGACGCCGCGCCGATGATCGCCGAGACGTTGTCGGCGATCAGCGAGGTCGCGGACTGGGTCGCGATGTCGGTCGTGGTGTCGCCCGAGTCCTTCTGCTCCGCCTCGATCGTGATGCCGGCCTTGGCGGCGTTGATGTCGACAACAGCCTGGTCGACGCCCGCGATCTCGGGCGGGCCGAGGACGGCAAGAGTGCCGGTCTGCGGGAGGATCGTGCCGATCTTCAGGGACAGGTCGCCCGAACCGCTGTCGCCGCCCGATCCGCTGTCGCCACCGCTGGCGCAGCCAGCGAGGACGAGAGCGCTGGCGCCCAGAATGGCGACGCCGCCGAGGGTTGCCCGGAGGGACCGCGCGCGGGCCGAGCCGGCCTTCGCGTAAACGCCCATGTTGCTCCTTGAAAGGTGTGTGTCAGTGGGAGCGGCGCCGGTGGCAACCGCTCGGCCAACCTAACCTTAGAAGCAGCCGTGAACAATACAGGGATGTTACCAATACGTTTCGCGACCGGATCGTTACCTTTCCGCTGTCGCACCGCGTCAGGACGACGCGTTCCGCAGATCAGACAGCGGAACGGCGCCGCCTGCGCTCGGCAGCGACGAGATCGCCTGAGAAGATCGCCAGGGCCGCCCACACCAGCGCGAAGCCGATCCAGCGCTCCAGCGGCATCTCCTCGTGCAGCACGAACGCGCCGACCAGGAATTGCAGGAACGGCGTCAGATACTGCACGAAACCGACGATCGAGAGCGGCAGCCGGCGGGCGGCGCCGGCGAACAGGAGCAGCGGGACGGCCGTGACGACGCCGGCGGAGGCGAGGATCAGCGCATGCCCGGTCCCCTCGGTCGTCAGGGTGAGCCCGACCGTGGATCCGACCACGATGAGTTGGACGATGGCGAGCGGAGTCAGCCAGAGGGTCTCGAGCGTCAGGCCGCCGACGGCATCCACCGTGCCGCCCACCCGGCTCTTCACCAGGCCGTAGAAGCCGAAAGAGAAGGCGAGGGCGAGGGAGATCCAGGGGAATGATCCGTAGCCCACCGCAATGACGAGCACGGCCACCGCGCTGACGCCCATTGCAACCCACTGCAACGGACGGAGGCGCTCGCGCAGCACCAGCACGCCCAACAGCACCGTCACCAGCGGATTCATGAAGTAGCCCAGCGCCGCCTCGATCACGTGGCCTGTGGTCGTGGCAATCACGTAGACCTGCCAGTTGATGTAGATCAGCACGCCGGCGATCGCCATCACTCCGAGCATGCGGGGGCGGCGCACCACAGCGCCGAAGGAGCGCCAGCCGCGGAGCACCGTGAGCAGGATCGCACAGAAGACGAGCGAGAAGAGCACGCGGAAGGCGACGATCTCGAACGGGGACGCCGGCGCCATCGCAATGAAGTACAGGGGCATCGCGCCCCACAGCAGGTAGGCCGAGAAGGCGAAGATCAGGCCGGTGCCGGACATCGGGCTCGAGTCCTTCGTGGCCGCAGGCGCCTCCACTGCCTCGCCGACGGGCGCACCCGTGGTCGACGAGGCGGACTCGGCAGTGGGGTGGGAGCTGGACACTCCCCCGATGCTACGCAGGCACAGGGTGGCCGAACGGCGCTGCACCCGTCGGATCAGGCCACTGGTCGCGAGGAGGACCGGGAACGACGCAGAGGCCCGCCGACCGAGGTCGACGGGCCCCTGCGGGGGTGCTGATTAGCGGACGACGACCGCGAGGACGTCGCGGGCGGAGAGGACCAGGAGGTCATCGCCACCGAACTTGACCTCGGTTCCGCCGTACTTGGAGTAGATCACCTTGTCGCCGACGGCGACGTCGAGCGGCACGCGGTTGCCGTTGTCGTCGATGCGACCCGGCCCGACGGCGACGACTTCGCCCTCCTGCGGCTTCTCCTTGGCGGTATCGGGGATGACGAGACCGGAAGCGGTCACCTGCTCCGCCTCGACCTGCTTGATAACGATGCGATCTTCGAGCGGCTTGATGGACACCGACACGGTTGACCTCTTTCTTGACGACGATGTGGGCGGAACGCGGTTCTGGCACACACGCTCCGAGAGTGCTAGATCCATCGTAGGGGCTTCGCTGGCACTCGTGCAATCAGAGTGCCAAGCAGGGCGCCGGATCGGCCACAGGGCGTGGCCTAGCATGGCCGGATGCAACGCGATGAGCTGGTCGAGCTCCTCTCCCCCGAGGGCCTGCGGCTCCTGGGCTCCCTCGACGGCTACCGGTCGGACGACCTGGTGCGGGCCGTCGCCCGCCTGCGCGCGGCCGGCCACTCCCCCGTCCTCGTCTCCGCGGTGCTGACACAGGCGCGGCTGCGGCAGAAGGCGGAGGCGAAGTTCGGCGAGTTCGCCCGCTCCATGCTCTTCACCGATGCCGGGCTGGAGCAGGCGACCCGCCTGCGCGTCGCCGCCCTGCACGCTGGCCGCTTCGTTGCCGCGGGAGCGACGCGCATCGCCGACCTCGGCAGCGGTATCGGCGGCGACGCCCTCGCGATGGCCGCCATCGACCTAGCGGTCACCGCAGTCGAGGCCGACGAGGTGACGGCGACCCTCGCCAGTTTCAATCTCGCCCCGTTCCCCGCAGCGCGGGCCGTGCACGCGACGGCCGAGGCCTTCGACCTCGACGGTTTCGACGCTGTCTACCTCGATCCGGCCCGGCGCACGGCCGGCCATCGCGAGACCCGCCGACTCGAGAATCCGGACGACTACTCCCCCTCGCTGCAGTTCGCGTTCGGCCTCGCCGAGCACCGCCCGGTGGGCGTGAAAGTGGGTCCCGGCTTCGACCGTGAGCGCCTACCCCGCGATGCGGAGGCGCAGTGGGTCTCGGTGGAGGGCGAGCTGGTCGAGACGGGACTGTGGTTCGGCGCACTTGCCCGGCCGGGCGTGGGCCGCTCCGCGCTCCTGCTCGGCTCGGCCGGGTCGGCAGAGCTCACCGCGACCGGCGACAGCGAGGACGAGGAGGTCGGCGAGCTCGGCGGCTACATCCACGAGCCGGACGGCTCCGCCATCCGCGCGCGGCTGCTGGGTGACCTCGCCCGCGCGAGCGGCTCGCGGATGCTCTCACCCGGCATCGCCTACTTGACCGGCGACGAAGCGGCCGTCTCACCCTTTCTCCGCAGCTTCCGCGTCCTCGCCGAGCTGCCCTTGGACGAGCGCACTCTGTCGAAGGAGCTGCGCTCGCGCGGCATCGGCGTGCTCGACATCAAGAAGCGCGGGGTCGACGTCGATCCGGCCCGCTTCCGCAAACGCCTGGGCCTCGCGGGACGGACCAGCGCCGTGCTGATCCTGACGCGGATCGCCGGGCGCCACCGCGCCCTCCTCGCGGAGCGCGTGGAGCGCCCCACCTCCGGTCAGTAGTCGGAGTTCCCGGCGGCGACCGCTACCACGACGAACACGATCGTGATCGCGAGGAAGATCAATGAGAGGACAATGCCGGCGAACCCGGTGATGATCGCGGTCAGCGCGAATCCGCGGGCACCCGGCTCGCGACGGCGTCCGAGGAAGCCGAGTACGACGGCCGGAGCCGACAGCAGGAAACCGAGGCCCCAGGCGAAAATCGTGATGACCAGGCCGACGATGCCCAGGATCATCCCGACCAGGCTCAGCGTGCGCGGGACGACCGGTGCCGGCTCGTACGCGGACGGGTAGCGGGGCGGCGCGTCGGCGGCGGGGCCCGGCGCGGACGGCGGCGGCGAGCCGTAGGCCTGCGGCGCGGAGTCGGCGAGCGGCCGCGCCGCACGCGAGGGCGGAGCGGGCGGGACCGGGGGGATGGGCGGGACCGGGACGGAGCTGTGCGGGTCGTCGGAGCCGGGGCTGGGACGGGTGCTGTCGTCGCTCATGGCGCGAGTCTAGCCAGCGCCCGAGCGAGCGGCGGGGGACGTTCGCCGGATCAGGCGGGCAGGTACCCGCCGTCGCGCAAGTCGCCGACGAAGGCGGTCCAGGCGATCGACGCGATCACAGCAAGGATGAGCGCGAGGTAGCCGAGCACGAAGCCGGCGACGGCCAGGCCTCTGCCCCGCTGGCCGGAGCGCCCGGCCTGGGCGAAACCGACGTGACCCAGCACGATCGCGGCCGGGGCCAGGCCCAGGAGAGCACAGACCAGCGCAGCGATCGCCAGCGCGTTCATCGGCGGCCGGTGGGACGGGAGTCCCGGGTAGGGGTCGGCGGCAGCCGGTGGCGGCGGGGAGGCCGCCGACGGCTCGCCGAGAGGAGGCGGGAACGGCGCGGGCGGCGGTGTGGGCGCGGTGTCGTCGGTCACGGTGTCCTCCTGGCGGTGCTGGTGCCCCCGGGGCCGGTCGATCAGTACCCGGTGGCGGGAATCGTCGCCGCGATCGAGAAGAACACGACGAACGCGATGATGGAGATGATGATGGCGGCGAAGCCAATGATGACGGCAGCGAGAGCGAGGCCACGCCCCTTCTCCCCGGTGCGCTTGATCTGCGACAGGGCGATGAAGCCCAGCACGATACCGACGAGGGAGACGAAGAACGAGGCGATGAAGCCGACGACCGCCAGGATGTTGTAGCGATCGGACGCGGGCGTGTACGGAGTGGTCATGGGATCCCCCAGGGTCAGGAATGAGCGGACGCGGCCCAGAGTGGCAGTGGTGTGCTCCGCCTGTCAAAACGCTGGGACGTTGCTTGCGCAGGTGGGTCACCGCTCAGGCGTGCTCTCAGCGGACCTGGATCTCGGTCACCGGAAGGGTCGAGTCGGCACCGAAGCCGAGCCCCGACGGCGGATGGCCTGCCTCGATCAACTGCGCCGCCAGGGCAGCGATCATCGCTCCGTTGTCGGTGCAGAGCGAGAGCGCCGGGATCCGCAGGGTCACTCCCGCCGCCGCGCAGCGCTCCTCCGCCAGCGCCCGGACCCGCGCGTTGGCGACGACGCCACCGCCGAGCAGGAGGCGCGGCACGCCCCGGTCGCGGCACACGGCGAGCGCCTTCGTGAGCAGGACGTCCGCGACCGCCTCGCGGAAACTCGCCGCGACGTCGGCCACGGGCACCTCCTCCCCCGCGTCCTGGCGCTTCTCGACCCAGCGGGCGACCGCCGTCTTGAGCCCGGAGAACGAGAAGTCGTAGCGATGACGCTCCAGATCCTTCGGCAGGCTGAGCCCGCGGGGGAAGCGGATGGCCCTCGGGTCACCACCGGCCGCGACCCGGTCGATCTGCGGACCGCCCGGGTAGGGCAGGCCAAGCACGCGCGCCACCTTGTCGAAGGCCTCGCCCGCCGCATCGTCGATGGTCTCGCCGAGGAGCTCGACGTCCGAAACCAGATCGCGCACGTGCAGGAGCGAGGTGTGCCCGCCCGAGACCAGCAGCGCGATCGTGGGCACCTCGACCGGGCTGCCCTCGCTCCCATCGGCGCGGAGCACGTCGGCTCCAACATGACCGACGAGATGATTCACCGCGTAGAGCGGCAGACCGAGCGAGACGGCGAGCGCCTTCGCGGCTCCGACGCCGACCATCAGGGCGCCCGAGAGGCCCGGTCCGCTGGTGACCGCGATCGCGTCGAGGTCGGTGAGCGCGACCCCGGCCTCGGCGAGCGCGGCGTGCAGCGCGGGCTCGAGCGCCTCCAGGTGCGCGCGGGCGGCGACCTCCGGCACGACGCCGCCGTAGCGGGCGTGCTCTTCCATCGAGGAGGCGATCGTGTTGGCGAGCAGGGTTGTGCCGCGGACGATGCCGATGCCGGTCTCGTCGCAGCTGGTCTCGATCCCGAGGACGAGGGGTCCGGTGCTCACAGGGTCTCCTGGGTGACGGCGAGGGGCAGGCGCATCACGATCGCGTCCACTCCGTCGGGCTGGTAGTAACCCGGGCGGACGCCGATCTCCTCGAAGGCCTCCGAGCGGTAGAGGGTCTGAGCGGCGGGGTTGTCGGCCCGGACCTCGAGGAAGACCTCGCGGGCACCGCGCTCGCGGGCCGCGTCGAGCAGCGCACGGAGCAGGCGGCGGCCGAGCCCGGTGCGGCGCACGGAGGCGATGACCGCGATGGTCTGCACGTCGCCCTCGTGGGCGCCGACGGGGCAGAGGAGCCCGGCGTAGCCGACCACCTCGCCGTCGCGCTCGGCGACCAGGTACCGCGTGTGGCGGCTCCGGATCTCCTCCGCCATCATCCCGCGCGACCAGGCGTCGCCGGTGAATTCCGACTCCTCGATCGCCATGACGGCGTCGAGGTCGTCCGCCTGCGCTTCGCGGAGTACGGCCTCGCTCATGCGCTCACCCGCTTGGGGCCAGCCGACAGCGTGACGTCCGGCGAGCGGAGGTAGAGGGGCTCGTCGGCGGCGCCGGTGCGGCCTGCCGCGCGCAGCCGAGCGGCGACGACTCCGAGATCGGCGGCCGAGACCGACTCGGCCTCCAGGCGCGGAAGCTCCGGATGCGGGAGGGCGGGCGGCTTGTCCAGCCCGGGACCGGCGAGGCGGACGGGGAGGCCCTGCTCGTCGAGACCGTCGTAGGCACTCCAGTACAGCTCGCGGCGGCGGGCATCGGTCACGACGAGGAACCCGGCGGCGCGACCCTCCCTCAGCGCGGCGAGCGCGATCGCATCGTGCGAGACCACGGGGAGGGTGGGCACACCACGGCCGAGCGCGAAGGCGCGGGCGGCGGCGATCCCGACCCGGAGGCCGGTGAAAGGGCCCGGACCCATGCCGACCGCGACAGCATCGATCTCGCCCGGCGCGACTCCGGCCGCCTCGAGCGCCTCCTGGATCAGGCGGCCGATGACCTCGGCGTGACGCATCGTGTCGACTTCGGTGCGCTCGGAGCGCACCTGGCCCGCGGCGTCGACGACGGCGACGGAGGTTCCGGAGGAGGTGTCGATCGCGAGGAGCACGCGTCCAGGGTACCCGCGGGCTCAGCTCCAGCCGGTGCCGCGGAAGCGGACGGTGCGCGGCTCCACCGGCTCCTCGCCCTCCTCGCCCTCCTCAACCTCTTCGGCGTCGGAGCCTGCGGTCGGCCGCTCGATGACCACGTCGAGCCACGACTCCGCGACGCCGTCGAGCATCCCGGCACCCCACTCCACCACGACGACCGAGTGCGCCAGGTCGAGATCGAGGTCGTCGAGCTCGACCGGCGAGCCGACGCGGTAGGCGTCCACGTGCACGAGCGGCGGCCCGCCGTGCAGCGATGGGTGGGTGCGGGCGATCACGAAGGTGGGGCTGGTCACCGGCCCGCGCACGCCCAGGCCGTCGCCCAGTCCCCGGGTGAACGTGGTCTTGCCCGCCCCGAGCGGACCTGTCAGCACCAGCAGATCGCCGGCGCGCAGCACCCGGCCGAGCTCCCGGCCGAGCTCCGCCATTGCCTCCGGATCCGCGACCTGGACGGTCCGGTCCGCAAACCGAGTGCGCTCAGGCACGGCCGTCCGCCGCGGGCAGCAGCCGCCGCTGGACACGCGGCCCGAGCCGGGTGACCAGCTCGTAGTTGATGGTGCCGCACCAGCGCGCCCACTCGTCGACCGAGGGGACACCGGTGCTCGGGTCGCCCCAGAGCGTCACCGGGTCGCCCGACGCGACCGACGCGTCGCCCACGTCGACGACGAACTGGTCCATCGCCACGCGCCCCGCGATTCGGTGGCGGCGGCCGCCGATCGCGACCTCGGCCACGCCGGAGGCACTCCGCGGGATGCCGTCGGCGTAACCGAACGGCACAAGCGCGAGCGTCGTCTCGCCCTCAGTACGCCAGGTGTAGTCGTAGCTGACACCGGTCCCGTGAGGCACGCGGCGGACGCCTGCGATCCGGCCCTGCAGTGTCATCGCCGGGACGAGCCCGAGCTGGAGGGAGGTCTCGTCCTCGAACGGCGAGAGCCCGTAGAGCCCGATGCCGGTGCGCACCATGTCAAGCCGCAGCTCCGGGATCCGCAGTGCCGCCGCGGTCGCCGCGAGATGGACGACCGGCGCCTGCACGCCGTGCGCGTCGAGGAGCGCTTCGGCGCGACGAAGCAGCACGAGCTGCGCGAGGTCGTCCTCGCGGGAGGAGTTCGAGAGGTGCGAGAACAGCCCGGTGAGGTGCAGGGTGCCGCGCGCGCTGTAGCGGGCGAGCGCGTCCGCCAGCCGCGGCCACTCCTGCTCCGGAGCGCCGTTGCGGCTGAGGCCGGTGTCGACCTTGAGCTGCACGGCGGCGCGCACACCGCGGTCCTCGGCGGCCTGCGCGAGGGCGTCGAGCTGATCCACGGAGGAGACGGCGACGTCGATCGAGTGCTCGAGCGCCGCGTCGAAGTCCTCGCCGGGGTCGTGCAGCCAGCAGAGCAGCGGAGCGACGATGCCGGCCTCGCGCAGGGCGACGGCCTCGCGCAGCTCCGCGGTGCCCAGCGCATCCGCTCCTCCGTCGAGCGCCGCCTGCGCCGCCGCGACGGCGCCGTGCCCGTAGCCGTTCGCCTTGACCACCGCCATCAGGCGACGGGCGCCGGAGACCTGGCGCAGGCGTGCGGCGTTGGCGGCCATCGCGTCGACGTCGATCAGCGCCTCGCGGTACGACAGCGGCGTCCTCATGATTCGGCCACCCTCACGACTCGGCCACCACGAACGCGCATGCCACGCCCGCGTCGTGTGTCATCGAGAGGTGCAGCCGGGTGATCCCGCGCGCATCGGCGGCCGCGCGGGCCGGGCCGTGCAGAGCGAAGGAGGGATTACCGTGCTCGTCGCGCTCGATGACCATGTCGTGCCAGCGCGCGCCTGCGGAGTCGCCGAGCGCCTTGATCAGCGCCTCCTTCGCGGCGAAGCGGCCGGCCAACGACGCGACGGGGAGCGGGCGTTCGCTCTCGGCGAACAAGCGATCGCGGAGGCGGGGCGTGCGCGCCAACGAGCGCTCAAAGCGCGCAAGGTCCACGACGTCCACTCCGATCCCCACGATCACAGCGCGATCACTCGACCGTGACCGACTTGGCGAGGTTGCGCGGCTGGTCGACGTCGAGCCCCTTAGCACTCGCGAGCTCCATCGCGAACATCTGCAGCGGAGTGACGGCGAGCAGCGGCTCGAACAGCGGGTCGGCGAGCGGGATCGGCACGACCTCGTCGGCGATCTGGATCGCGGCTGTGTCGCCCTGCTCGGCGATCGCGATGACGCGGGCGCCGCGGGCCTTGATCTCCTGGATGTTCGAGATCACCTTGCGCTGCAGCTCATACGATTCGCTCGGGCTCGGCACGATCACAAAGACGACCTGGCCCGGCTCGATCAGCGCGATCGGCCCGTGCTTGAGCTCGCCCGCCGCGAAGCCCTCGGCGTGGATGTAAGCGAGCTCCTTGAGCTTCAGCGCACCCTCGAGCGCCACCGGGTAGCCGACGTGGCGGCCGAGGAACAGCACCGCGCGGGTGTCGGCCATCCAGCCGGCCAGCTGGGCGATGTCGTCGGAGGCGTCGAGCACCCGGGACAGCTTCTCCGGGATCGCCGCGAGCTGGGCCGCCTGCGAGGCGACAACCTCGGCGGAGGCGGCGCCGCGCACTGTGGCCAGGTGCAGTCCGAAGAGGTAGAGCGCCGCGATCTGGGCGACGAAGGCCTTGGTCGACGCGACCGCCACCTCCGGACCCGCGTGCGTGTAGAGCACCGCGTCCGACTCGCGCGGGATCGTCGCGCCCTGGGTGTTGCAGACCGAGAGAGTCTTCGCTCCGTGCTCACGGGCGTACTTGACCGCCATCAGCGTGTCCATCGTCTCGCCGGACTGGCTGATCGAGATGACGAGGGTGCGCGAGGAGAGCACCGGGTCGCGGTAGCGGAACTCGTGACTGAGCTCGACCTCGACGGGGACGCGGGCCCACTTCTCGATCGCGTACTTCGCCACCATGCCGGAGTAGGCGGCCGTCCCGCAGGCGATGACGGTGATGCGGTCGATCTCGGTGAGTACCGGGTCGAGCGCCTCCAGCTCGGGCAGCGTGATCGCGCCGTCATGGATGCGCCCTCGGAGCGTGTTCGCGACGGCCTCGGGGCCCTCGGTGATCTCCTTGGCCATGAAGCTCGACCAGCCGCCCTTCTCGGACGCGGAGGCGTCCCAGGCGATCTCGAACGGCTCGGTCTCGACCGAGTTGCCGAAGAAGTCGGTCACCGTGACGAGCTCGGGGGTGATGGTGACGATCTGGTCCTGCCCGATCGCGACCGCGCGACGGGTGAACTCGACGAAGGCAGCGACATCCGAGCCGAGGAAGTTCTCGCCGTCGCCCAGGCCGATCACGAGCGGAGAGTTGCGCCGCGCGCCGACGACGACGCCGGGCTGGTCTCTGTGGAGGGCGAGCAGCGTGAACGCGCCCTCCAGGTGCGCGACCACGGCCTGGAACGCGAGGACGAGGTCACCGGTGCGGCGGTATTCGCGGGCGATCAGGTGGGCGGCGACCTCCGTGTCGGTCTCGCTCTCGAAGACCGCGCCCTCGGCGAGCAGCTCCTCCTTGAGCGGCTGGAAGTTCTCGATGATGCCGTTGTGGATGACGGCCAGCTTGCCCTCGTCCGCGAGGTGCGGATGCGCGTTGTGGTCGGTCGGACCGCCGTGCGTCGCCCAGCGGGTGTGACCAATGCCCGTGGTGCCCTCGGCCAGGGGGTGCGCCTCGAGGTCATCGACCAGGACGCTGAGTTTGCCCGAGCGCTTGCGGCTGTCGAGCCGTCCGTCGGCGTCGATCACGGCCACGCCGGCCGAGTCGTAGCCGCGGTACTCCAGACGCTTCAAGCCCCCGAGCAGCACGGCCAGGCTGTCGCGCTCACCGACGTATCCAACGATTCCACACATGGGCTCGATTCTAAGCGGGGCGGAGGCGCCTCCCGCGGTGTCCGGCGCGCGGCGGGGCGGACGCTAGGGTAGGTCCTCATGCCGTCGTCTCCTCGCGATCCCGCACACGACGCGCACCCCTCCCCCTTCGTCGAGATCGTCCGCTCGGACTGGGCCGAGCTCGCCCGCAGCACCGAGCTGCCGCTCACCGAGACCGAGGTCGTGCAGCTGCGGGGGCTGGGCGACCGGTTGAGCCTCGCGGAGGTCGCCGAGGTCTACCTGCCGCTCTCCCGCCTCCTCACCCTCTACGCCGGAGGGGCTCGTCAGCTGCATCGCGCGACGAGCACATTTCTCGGGGAGCGCGCGCGGCCGACTCCGTTCGTGATCGGCGTCGCCGGCTCGGTCGCCGTCGGCAAGTCGACGATCGCGCGCCTGCTGCGCGAGCTGCTCGCCCGCTGGGAGGACACGCCGCGCGTCGAGCTGGTGACCACCGACGGCTTCCTCCTCCCCAACCGCGAACTCGAGCGCCGAGGCCTGATGAGCCGCAAGGGCTTCCCGGAGTCGTACGACCGGCGGGCGCTGCTGCGCTTCGTCTCGGAGGTGAAGGGCGGCGCGGCGGAGGTGCGCGCGCCGTTTTACTCGCACCTCTTTTACGACATCGTCCCCGACGCCGAGATCGTCGTGCGGCGCCCCGATGTGCTGATCGTCGAAGGTTTGAACGTGCTGCAGCCGCCCGCGCCGGGTCATGGGCTCGCGGTGAGCGATCTGTTCGACTTCACCGTCTACGTCGACGCCCGCACCAGCGACATCGCGCGCTGGTACGAGGAGCGCTTCCTCACCCTGCAGCAGGGTGCCTTCGCGAATCCGAACTCCTACTTCCACCGCTACGCGGCGCTGACCCCCGACGAGGCGCGGGAGCGGGCTCGGAGCATCTGGACCGCGATCAACGAGCCGAACCTGGTGCAGAACGTGCGCCCGACCCGCTCCCGCGCGAGCCTCGTCCTGCGCAAGCAGGCGGACCACACCGTCTCCTCCGTCCTCCTCCGCAAAATCTGACCCGCCCCCAGTGCGCGACCTGTTCGGCTCGCAGAATCACCGTCGGCTCGTCGGATTACCCGTATTTCGCGAGCCGAACCCGTTTCAACGAGCCGAAGGTCTCGTATCCCGGGACGCGGGCCGCAGAATGGCGGGCGGGCCGGCGTTCTAGACAGCGGAACGCAGCTGCGTGAGGACGACCGCCGCGAGCGACTCCGCGAGGCGGTCCGCCGTCTCCTGGGTCTTCGCCTCGACCATCACGCGCACCATCCGCTCGGTGCCGGAGGGGCGCAGCAGCACCCGTCCATCGCTGCCCAGCTCGGTCTCGGCGTCGGCCACGGCGGAGGCGATGACCGCGTCGTCCCGGACGCCCTCGCGATCCACTCCGCGCACGTTGATCAGCGTCTGCGGGAAGACGGCCATCACGGCCGCGAGGTCGGCGATCGTGCGTCCGGTCCGGGCCATCTCGGCCGCGAGCTGAAGCCCGGTGAGCACTCCGTCGCCGGTGGTGGCGTAGCGGCTCATGATGACGTGGCCGGACTGCTCTCCACCGAGCGAATATCCGCCGTCGTTCATCGCTTCGAGCACGTAGCGGTCGCCGACCGCGGTGTCGATGACGCGGATGCCGGCGTCGCGCATGGCGAGCTTCAAGCCGAGGTTGCTCATCACCGTGGCGACGAGGACATTGTCGCGGAGCGCGTCGCGCCGGGCCAGGGCGGTCGCGAGGATAGCCATGATCTGGTCGCCGTCGACGATGCGGCCCTGGGCGTCCACCGCGAGGCAGCGATCGGCGTCGCCGTCGTGCGCGATGCCGAGATCGGCGCCAGCCCCGCGGACGGCGTCGGCGACGGTGTCGAGGTGGGTGGAGCCCACTCCGTCGTTGATGTTGAGGCCGTCGGGGTCGTTGCCGATCACCGTGACGGTGGCGCCGGCGTCCGTGAACACCTGCGGCGAGATGCCGGCGGCAGCGCCGTGTGCGCAGTCGATGACGACGTGCAGGCCGTCCAGCCGGGTGCCCTCGAGGGAGCCGAGCAGGTGGAGGACGTAGCGGTCCTCGGCGTCGGAGAAGCGGGTGATGCGGCCGACGTCGGCTCCGGTCGGAGTGAGCGGGGGGACGCCGAGGGCCGCCTCGATGCGGTTCTCGAGCTCGTCCGGAAGCTTGCGTCCGCCGGCGGCGAAGAACTTGATGCCGTTGTCCGCGGCGGGGTTATGCGACGCCGAGATCATCACGCCGAAGTCGGCGTTCTCGTCGGCAATGAGGTAGGCGGTGGCGGGCGTCGGGATGACGCCGGCGTCGAGCACGTCGACACCCGCGCTCGCGAGACCCGCCGCGACCGCGGCTCCGATGAAGTGGCCGGAGATGCGGGGGTCGCGGGCGAGCACGGCGACGGGTCGACGGCCCTCGGCCCGGGCGGCCGCACCGAGTACACGGGCGGCCGCCTGGGCGAGGCCGAGAGCCAGGTCGGCCGTGACCTCGCGATTCGCAAGGCCACGGACGCCATCTGTTCCGAACAGGCGCGGCATGGTGCGCAGTCCCTTCTCGAGCTGCTGGTCGTGCGGCCCGGGGGCCGCGGCGACTAGCGCTTCGAGAACTGGGACGCCTTGCGGGCCTTCTTGAGACCGGCCTTCTTGCGCTCGATGACGCGGGCGTCGCGGGTCAGGAAGCCCGCCTTCTTCAGGGTCGCGCGGTTGTTCTCGCGGTCGATCTCGTTCAGCGCACGGGCGATGGCAAGACGGAGGGCGCCGGCCTGGCCGGAGGGGCCACCGCCGGTGATCTTGGCGACCACATCGTAGGAGCCGACGAGGTCGAGCACCGTGAAGGGGTCAGTGATCAGCTGCTGGTGCAGCTTGTTGGGGAAGTACTCCGCGAATTCGCGGGCATTGACGGTCATGCCGCCGTTGCCGGGAACGAGACGCACGCGGGCGATGGCCTGCTTGCGTCGGCCCACGGCTGCGCCGGAGACGTTGAGGACGGCGCGGGGCGTCGTGGACGCCTCGGTGGCCGGGCTTTCGGTGGAGTAGCTCTCGGGAGCCACGTCGATCTGGTCTGCGATCTTCGCCACGGTGTAGGTGATCCTTTGTCTTCGAAGTCTGGGATGTCGGGGAGGGCCGGAGCCTACTGGGCGACCTGGTTGAAGGCGTACGCCTGCGGCTGCTGGGCCGCGTGGGGGTGCTCGGGGCCCGTGTAGACCTTCAGCTTGCGCAGCTGGGCGCGGCCGAGGGAGTTCTTGGGGAGCATGCCGCGGATGGCCTTCTCGACGGCGCGAACCGGGTTCTTCTCGAGAAGCTCGGCGTAGGTGGTGGCCGAGAGGCCGCCCGGGTAGCCGGAGTGGCGGTAGGCCTTCTTCTGCAGGAGCTTCTGGCCCGTGAGGGCGACCTTCTCCGCGTTGACGATGATGACGAAGTCACCCATGTCCATGTGGGGCGCAAAGGTGGCCTTGTGCTTGCCGCGCAGAAGCGCAGCGGCGTGAGTGGCGAGACGGCCGAGCACGACGTCGGACGCGTCGATGACGATCCAGTCGTGCTGGACGTCAGCCGGCTTCGGAGAAAAAGTGCGAGTCACGTGAGTGCTGCTTTCTGGTCGGAGTGAGGTGTTCGTGAATCCCGCTCCGTGGCCGTTCGCCCCGCGAGGGGGCGAACCGAACCGGTGGAGGGCTCAACTTCGGGCGCTCGGTACATGGCCGAAAACACCAAGGGTCGACGTTACAGCAAAGCCTCTGTCCGGCCAAGCACGGATCCGGCGGGCGGCCGGTGCGATGACCACCGGGTCAGCCGATAGCCGCGAGCGCCGACTCCGCGAGCCCCACCAGCGACGCCTGGTCGCCGACGAACGAGCGGAGGGTGACCAGGCGCGTGCCCTCGAGCACGACCACCGTCGCGGCCGGGTCCGTCGACGCATCTCCCGCCCGGTACAGCGCCTGGTCGCCGAGGTCGACCGGCTCGGTGGCACCCGCCTGCTCCTGTTCCACCAGAGAAGCGGCCGTGGCTCCGGAGGACGAACTCAGGGTCAGCGCGGTGGAGTTGCCCGCTATTGTCCACGCGCAGGATCCGGTCAGGGCGGAGTCGGTCACGAAGCCCGGCGGCAGCTCGAGCGCTGCGGTGATCGTGTCCAGCGGCAGGACCGCGGCGCAGTCGAGTGCCTCGTCGACGAGAACGGGAGCGGTCGGCGTCACGGCGGGCTCGGCAGCGGGATCGGTCGTCGCCGTCTGCTCCACGGCGGTCGGTGTGGGAATGTCCACCTGCGCGTCGCGCGGGACGTCGATCGTGGTGGATGAACAACCCGCGAGCAGGAGCACCACCGCGGTGATGGCCAGCGGCCTCGAGTGTCGACGAACAGCCGTGCGCCACTGGATCATTCCGTGTCCTCCCTGTCGGGTCCCTCGGTCTGCACGGTGCGCTTGGCTCGTGTGAGTCGAGCGCGATCGGCCAGCGAGGCGTCCTCAGGGTAGTCGACCTCGCGCAGGATGAGGCCCCGGGCCGGCATCACGGCGAACGCAGTGGTCCGCCGGGCCGCGTCGCGCACCAGCGGCACCGCTCCCCCGTCGAGCTTCCCGGCGCCCACAGCGACGCAGGCACCCACCAGGGCCCGCACCATGCTGTGACAGAAGGCATCGGCGCGCAGGTGCGCGTGCAGGACGCCGTCGGCGTCGCGTTCCCAGCTGAAGTCGAGCAGGCTCCGGATCGTGGTAGCGCCCTCCCTCGCGCGGCAGAAGGAGGCGTAGTCGTGCAGGCCCAGGAGCGAGTGCGCCGCGGCCGCCATCGCATCCAGATCGAGAGAGTCGGTGATCCAGGTCGTGTAGCCGCGCTCGAGCGGATGGCGCATCGAGGTAGCGTCGGCCAGGCGATACTCGTAGCGGCGCCACCGCGCCGAGAACCGCGCGTCGAACCCGTCCGGCGCCTCGGTCACCCGGTGCACCGAGACGTCGGTGTACTGGCCCAGGATCCCGCGGAGGCGCCGCTCCAGGATCGACGCGGGTGGGAGCGGCTGCTCCCCGGGGCTTCGCCGTCCGCCGCTGATGCGGCCCCACTGCTCGGGAGTGAGGTCGACGTGGGCGACCTGGGCACTGGCGTGCACCCCGACGTCGGTGCGCCCCGCGACGGTCACGGTCGGGCGCTCCTCGGAGCGCAGCACCAGCGCGAGCGACTCCTCGAGCACCCCCTGCACAGTGCGCAGGCCGGGCTGCTTGGCCCAGCCGGAGAACTGCGAGCCGTCGTAGGCCAGGTCGAGGCGGACGCGGTGGAGCATCAGATGAGTCTAGGGCGAGGCCGGGAAGCGACTCAGGCGACGGCGAGTGGCACGCCGACGCTCGCCAGAGCCGAGACCGCCCAGTCGACCAGCGTCGCCTGCTCACCGACGGAGGAAACGATCCGCAGCTCCCAGCCACCGGCGAGCACGGCCAGCTCGGACGGAGCGGGCGCGAGGCCCGGCAGCCAGTAGGCGGCCGTTCCGAGGGAGACGGGAACGGCGCCGGCCGCCTCGCCCGCTCCCGTGAACGTCTCCAGGAGCGGACCGCGGTGCAGGGTCAGCACGACGGCGGAGTCGTTGCCGGCCAGGGCGTAGGAGCAGGTGTCGCCCGCGGCGGCGAGCACCACGGAACCCGCAGGCAGGCCGGTGTCCTGCTCGATGGCCGTCGCGGCGAGAGCACCTGCGCAGTCCACGTCCTGCTCCGCCGTCGCCGGCGCGGAGGTCGCGGGCGGGACGTTCGTCGCGCTCGCGCTGACCGCCGAGTCGGGGATGTCGATCACGGCGCCGGACGCGCATCCGCTGACGTCGGCTGCGAGGGCCAGGGCCAGAATCGCCGCGGCGGCCGACGAACGCAGTCGCACAGAAGTCCTCCAAGGGTCGTCGGGGCGGACGCCGGAAACGCCGGCCGTAGCGCCGCCGTGCTCGACGAGCACGGCCGTGCCATCGTAAACGACGATTCGCGCCACTCCGCCCGCCCGGGAACGACGCGAGCCCTCCGTCCTGGCGAGGACGGAGGGCTCGCGACGGCGAACGTGACTACTTGGACGTGCCGGTCTCCTCGACCGGGGCGACCTCGGCGGGAGCGTCCTGCACGGGCGCCTCCTCGACGGTGGTCTCCTCGGCGGTGGTCTCCTCGGCGGTGGCCTCCTCGACGGGCGCCTCATCCACCGGAGCGGACACGGGCGCCGTGGTGGTGCGCGACTTCTTCGCCTTGGGGGTGACGGGCTCGAGGACGAGCTCGATCACGGCCATCGGCGCGTTGTCGCCCTTGCGGGGCCCGATCTTGGTGATGCGGGTGTACCCGCCCTCGCGCTCGGCAACGAGCGGAGCGATCTCGGTGAAGAGCTCGTGGACGACGGACTTGTCGCCGATGGTCGCGAGAACGCGACGGCGGGCGTGCAGGTCGCCGCGCTTGGCGAAGGTGACCAGGCGCTCGGCGAGCGGACGCAGGCGCTTGGCCTTCGTCTCGGTCGTCTTGATGCTCTTGTGCGTGAACAGGGCCGCGGCCAGGTTCGCGAGGAGCAGACGCTCGTGTGCGGGACCGCCTCCGAGGCGGGGGCCCTTGGTGGGCTTGGGCATGGGTTTACTCCAGTACTAAAGGGGTGTCAGCAGGTCGGACGCGAGGAGCCGGAGGCTCCGGGGCGGAGGACCTAGATGCTCTCGTCGTCGTAGCTGTAGAAGTGGGCGCCGTCGAACCCGGGGACCGAGTCCTTGAGCGACAGGCCGAGCTCCGTCAGCTTCTCCTTGACCTCATCCACCGACTTCTGACCGAAGTTGCGGATGTTCATGAGCTGCGTCTCCGAGAGGGCGACGAGCTCATTGACGTTGTTGATGCCCTCGCGCTTGAGGCAGTTGTAGCTGCGCACCGAGAGGTCGAGGTCCTCGATGGGCATCGACAGCTCAGTCGAAAGGACCGCGTCGACCGGCGCGGGGCCGATCTCGATGCCCTCGGCCGCGTTGTTCAGCTCGCGGGCGAGACCGAACAGCTCGGTCAGCGTGCGACCGGCGGAGGCGATGGCGTCGCGCGGCGAGATCGCCGGCTTCGTCTCCACGTCGACGACCAGGCGATCGAAGTCGGTGCGCTCGCCGGCGCGGGTGGCCTCGACACGGTAGGTGACCTTCAGCACGGGCGAGTAGATCGAGTCGACCGGGATCTGGCCGGCCTCGGAGAACTCGCTACGGTTCTGAGTCGCTGAGACGTAGCCCCGGCCGCGCTCGATCGTGAGCTCCAGCTCGAACTTCGCCTTGTCGTTCAACGTGGCGATGACGAGTTCCGGGTTGTGGATCTCGACACCGGCCGGAGCCGAGATGTCCGCGGCGGTGACCTGGCCGGCGCCCTGCTTGCGCAGGTAGGCGGTGATCGGCTCGTCGTGCTCGGAGGAAACGACGAGTCCCTTGATATTCAGGATGATCTCGGTGACGTCCTCGCGGACGCCCGGGACGGTCGTGAACTCGTGCAGGACTCCGTCGATCCGGATGCTGGTGACAGCGGCGCCGGGGATGGAGGACAGCAGGGTGCGACGCATCGAGTTGCCGAGCGTGTAGCCGAAGCCGGGCTCGAGGGGCTCGATGACGAAGCGGGAACGGAACTCCGAGATGTTCTCCTCGGTGAGCGTCGGACGCTGTGCGATAAGCACTGATGATTCCTTTCGATCACGTGTCCGCTATATGACACGTGCGTTTGCGAGGTGTGGAGTTGTGAAAGAAATGCGGGATCCGCCGGCCGACCCCACTCGCCGCCCGGAGGCGGTCCGTGCGGCCGACCGACGGCTGCGAGTGCTGCTTAGACGCGACGACGCTTCGGGGGGCGGCAGCCGTTATGCGCCTGCGGGGTGACGTCGTTGATCGACCCGACCTCGAGGCCTGCGGCCTGGAGCGAGCGGATCGCGGTCTCACGACCCGAGCCCGGGCCCTTCACGAAGACGTCCACCTTCTTCATGCCGTGCTCCTGAGCCTGGCGCGCGGCCGACTCGGCGGCGAGCTGAGCCGCGAACGGCGTCGACTTGCGCGAGCCCTTGAAGCCGACTCCACCGGACGAGGCCCAGCTGATGACAGCCCCGGAGGGGTCGGTGATCGAGACGATGGTGTTGTTGAACGTCGACTTGATGTGGGCCTGGCCCACAGCGATGTTCTTCTTCTCCTTGCGGCGCGGCTTGCGCGCGGCCGACTTGGGGGTAGCCAATTCTGTATCTCCTCTAGGTCCGTGTCGCCCGCGTTACTTGCGGCCGGCCTTCTTCTTGCCGGCGACGGTGCGCTTGGGTCCCTTGCGGGTGCGCGCGTTCGTCTTGGTGCGCTGTCCACGGACCGGGAGGCCGCGACGGTGGCGCAGGCCCTCGTACGAGCCGATCTCGACCTTGCGGCGGATGTCGGCGGCGACCTCGCGGCGGAGGTCTCCCTCCACCTTGTAGTTGCCCTCGATGTAGTCGCGGAGCGAGACGAGCTGGTCGTCGCTGAGGTCCTTGACGCGGATGTTGCCGTCGATCCCGGTGTCGCTCAGGGTCTTCAGCGCGCGAGTGCGGCCGACACCGTAGATGTAGGTCAGTGCGACCTCCACGCGCTTCTCGCGCGGGATGTCTACTCCTGCCAGACGTGCCATTGTGGCTTCTCCTGTGAGTGAGTGGAGGTGTGAAGCAGCACCGGTGCCTCGGCCTCCGACCGAAGGTGTCCTCGCCGTCCACCCCGGCCGAGCCGGGGTGCTGCGCGATTTCTGGTGCTGCAGGTGTATTCAGTTGTGCAGTGGGGGCGGCGTACCGCCCCTCCGCTCCCTCGCGGAAGCAGCGGGGTTAGCCCTGGCGCTGCTTGTGGCGGGGGTTGCTGCTGCAGATGACCATCACGTTGCCGTGGCGGCGGATGATCTTGCAGTGATCGCAGATGCGCTTGACGCTGGGGTTGACCTTCATTGTTTCTGTCCTTGATATCGCTGGCGTCGTGCTCCCGGTGGATACCGGGGCCGTTCCTTACAGGACACGCACGTCGCGAACGTCAGCGGAGCGAACGCCTACTTGTACCGGTAGACGATCCTGCCGCGGGTCAGGTCGTAAGGGCTCAGCTCCACGATCACGCGGTCCTCGGGGAGGATCCGGATGTAGTGCTGACGCATCTTGCCCGAGATGTGGGCGAGAACTTTGTGTCCGTTGGTCAGCTCCACGCGGAACATCGCGTTGGGGAGCGCCTCGACAACCGCACCTTCGATTTCGATGACACCGTCTTTTTTGGCCATAGCCTCACTGTCGTTCGGAAGTAGTGTGTGTACTGGTCGTGCGAATGTTTCCGCGACGATCCACCACCGGGCGAGAGCCCGGATCGGGGTCCGCGGGCATGCCGAAGCACGCGCAAAACACCAAGGGTCGATACTACGCGAATCCCCGCCGCTCCGCCACCTCGGGCGTGTCGCGCCGCTCCTGCGCAGACGCCGACACTTCGCCAGGGCGCGCCTCCACGCGCCCCCCGTCCGCGCCGACGCCGCGCCCGTGCCGAGCGACGCCTGCGCCGCCGCCTAGGCTGTCTCCGTCGAGCCGGAGGGAGAGCACATGGCGCGCACGACGAGGTCCACAACCGGGAACCGGCGCTGGTACTCGCACCCAGTGGTGACGATCCTGGCCGCGATCGTGCTGATCGCGCTGGTGCAGACCTTCCTCGTGAAGGTCTACACGGTGCCGACCGGCTCGATGGAGAACACTCTCCAGGGCGGCGGCTTCTTCGGCGACCGCATCCTGGTCGACCGCACCCTCGCACTCCAGGGCGGTCCGCAGGAGGGGCAGATCGTCGTGTTCTCCCGCGACGCCGAGTGGGGAGCGAGCGACGAGGCCGGCAGCCCCCTCTCCGAGGTCGTGAAAACCTTCGGCGATGTCACCAGCATCGGCCCCTCGCACGAGGAGTTCCTCGTGAAGCGGCTGATCGCCGAGGGAGGCCACACGGTCTCCTGCTGTGACGCCGAAGGCCACGTGCTGGTCGACGGGAAGCCGCTCGACGAGTCCTACGTCTTCGAGGATTTTCCTTTCGCTCCCGGCACCCTCGACTGCACGACGAGCCCGGCGTCGCAGCGCTGCTTCACCGAGTACACCGTCCCCGAGGGCTCATTGTTCGTCCTCGGTGATCACCGCTCCAACTCGAACGACTCGCTGGGGGCCTGCCGCACGTCGCTCGGCCCCATCGACTCCTGCGTGAAGACGGTGCCGCTCGACCGGGTTGCCGGACGCGTCTTCGCCGTTGCCTGGCCGCTCACCCGCTGGCATCTCTTCTAGGTGACGTTCCTCGTCAGATGAGGCCTAGAGAGGAGGCCTCACTCAGCGGAGGAGGCCTCACTCAGCGGTCGGGCACGGAGTTGTGGCAGTGGTGAGCGCAGGAGGTCTCCGCCGCACCGGCGACCTCCTGCGCTCGTCGGTCGGTTCAGCCCCGCACGACCGCGACGACCTGCTCGAAGAGCGGGTGCTCCGCAGCAAGTCCCGTGACGTCGGCGACGAACTCCTCCGGCGAGAGCGCGGCCAGCTTCTCGTGCAGCTCCACGCTCTGCGGGTCCTCCGGCACGTCGAACCGCAGCGCTGCGCCGATCGCCGTCAACAGTCCGTGAGGGACCCGCCCGCGCTCCGCGAGTTCGGCGGCAGGCCCGATGAAACGCTCGTGCCGCGAGAGCTTCCGCAGCGGCTGGCGCCCCACCCGGTCGACGGTGTCGGTCAGGTAAGGGTTCGCGAAGCGCTTCAGGGTCTTCTCGAGGTAGGCCTGCTGCTCCTCGTCACTGAAGCCGTGCTTCGCCACGATCAGCGCCTTCGTGTCCTCGAGCGCCGCTTTCACCGCGTCGTGCACCTCCGGCAGAGCGAGCGCGTCAGAGAGCTTGTGCGCCCCCGCCGCGAAGCCGACGTAGGCGGCCGTCGCGTGCCCGGTGTTGACCGTGAAGAGCTTGCGCTCGATGAAGGGCTCCAGGTCGTCGACATAGGTCGCGCCCGGCAGCTCCGGCTCAGCACCCTCGAACGGCGTGCGGTCGATGACCCACTCGAAGAAGCTCTCGACCGTCACGTCCAGGCCCTGACCCGCATCCTGGTTCGGCACGATCCGGTCGACTGCCGTGTCGGCGAAGACGGCACGGGTGCGCAAGCGCTCCCACTCGTCGGCGCCGAGGTTCGCGGCGACCTCGGTCTGGAGCAGGCGGGTCGCGTTGATCGCGTTCTCGCACGCCATCACGGCGACGCGCGGCGCCGACTCGTCCCGCGCAGCGAGGCCCTTCGCGATCACGGGAGCGACGAAGCGGAGGATGTTCGGGCCGACGGCGGTCGTGACGATGTCGGCGGCCGCGATCTCGCGGATAAGCGCCTCCTCCTCGGCGGCCGAGTCGATGGCGCGGAAGCGGTCGACGACGTGGGTGGCTGCCTCCTCCCCCACCTCGTGCACCTCGTAGCTGTCGGCAGCAGCGAGGCGCCCGATCAGGTCCGAGTTGACGTCGGCGAAGACGATCTCGTAGCCGGCGCCGTGCAGGATCAGGCCGACGAAACCGCGCCCGATGTTGCCCGCACCGAAGTGGATAGCGGTGGGCATCAGGAGTTGACCTCGCCGAGCAGGCTATAGAGCGACTGCGCGTCGGGGGCATCGAGGAGCTTCTGCACCTCGTCCTCCTCCGAGAAGATGATCGCGATCTTGGAGAGGATCTCGAGGTGCTCGTTGTCGACGCCGGCGATGCCGACGACGAAGCGCACCTCGTTGCCGTCCCAGTCGATCGGCTGCGCATAGCGCACGAACGAGAGGGCGGAGGAGCGGATTTCGTCCTTCGCATCGTTGGTGCCGTGCGGGATGGCGAGCAGGTTGCCCATGTAGGTGGAGACGGTCGCCTCGCGGACGAGCATGGCCTCGTAGTAGGCGGGGGTGACGGCGCCGACGCCGACCAGCATGTCGGCGGCTTCCTTGATGGCGGCCTCCTTCGTGGTTGCGGTGCCGGAGGCGTCGATCTGTCCGATGGTGAGCACGTCGCTCATGGGGTGCGTCCTTCCGTGGAGGTGCTGACAGCGAGGGAACCCGCAGGGGCGAGCGGAGCGTATCCGCTCTGTCGCACCCTACGGGCTCCCTCCGAGTTGGTGGCGTACTACTTGCCGTGCTGCTCCGCGACCAGCGAGACGACCTCGTCGTACTTCGGGCTGTTCATGAAGTTGTCGACGGAGACGTGGATCGCGCCCGGGGTGCGCTGGCGGGCGCGCTCCGTGAGCTCGGCCTGAGTGATGACCAGGTCCACGTCGTCCTCGAGAGCGGCGATCGCCTTGTTGGTGACCGTGACGTCCTCGTAGCCCGCCTTCTTCATTTTGTTCCGCAGCACGGAGGCACCCATCGCGGAGGAGCCCATTCCGGCGTCGCAGGCGAAAACGATGCTGCGGACCTGGGTCGCAGTGGCCGTGGCCCCCGCGGTCGAGGCGCCGGAGGAGTCCTGCGGGGCGTTCGCGCCGCGAGCGTTGATGAGCGAGCCGACGGCGCTCTCCTTGCCCTTGTTGGCCTCGTTCGCGGCGACCGCGGCGGCGAGCTTGTCGTCGCCCTCCTCCTCCGCGGTGAGGTCGCGCTTGCGGCCGGCCCGGATGATGACCGAGGCCACCAGGAAGGACACGGCGGTCGCGAGAATCACCGAGAGGATCACGCCGAGGAAGCTGTCGTTCGCAGTCTGCAACAGCACCGCGATGATCGAGCCGGGCGAGGCGGGGGCACGCAGGCCGGAGTTGAACGCGACGTTCGTCGCGACACCGGTGGCACCGCCGAGGATGACGGCCGCGAGCAGGGCCGGCTTCATCAGCACGTACGGGAAGTAGATCTCGTGGATGCCGCCGATGAAGTGGATGATCGCTGCGCCGGGAGCCGAGGCGCGTGCGGCGCCCACACCGAAGAACGCGAAGGCCAGGAGCACGCCCATGCCGGGGCCGGGGTTGGCCTCGAGGAGGAAGAGGTAGGACTTGCCCGCCTCCTCCGCCTGCTGCACACCGAGCGGGGTGAGAATGCCGTGGTTGATGGCGTTGTTGAGGAAGAGGATCTTCGCCGGCTCGATGAAGAGCGAGGTCAGCGGGAGCAGGCCCGCGTTGACCAAGAACTCCACGCCCGCTCCGAGCGCGGTCGAGAGGCCGACGACGAGCGGAGCGACGCCTGCGAAGGCGAGCAGCGCGAGGATCAGGCCGAGGATTCCGGCGGAGAAGTTGTTGACCAGCATCTCGAAGCCGGGCTTGATCTTGCCGTCCCAGATCGAGTCGACCTTCTTCATCAGCCACGCCGACAGCGGGCCCATGATCATGGCGCCGATGAACATCGGGATGCCGGCGCCGACGATGACGCCCATGGTCGCGATCGTGCCGACCACGCCTCCGCGGGCGCCGTACACCATCCGGCCACCGGTGTTCGCGATGAGCAGCGGAAGGAGGTAGGTGATCATCGGGGCGACGAGGCCGGTGTTGACCACGTCGGGGTCTGTGCTCCAGCCGCCGAACTGCTGGACCCAGGTGGCGTCGATACCGAGCAGCGGGAGCCATCCGGTCTGGATGAAGAGGGCCGTGATGAAGCCCCAGGCGATGAAGGCCGCGATGTTCGGCATGACCATTCCCGAGAGGAAGGTGCCGAAGCGCTGGACGTGGACGCGCGCTCCACCGCGCGTCGACGTCGCTGACGTCGTTGTCATGTGGTGTTTCTCCGATTTCTAGGGGTGGGCGACCGGGACGCTCCTGAGGCGGCCCGGCTCCCGAATGGCGGGGTGGTGCAGGGGGGTGGGTCTGGTGATCCGCGGTCAGGAAGCGGCGATCGCCTCGGTGACCGCGGAGCGGGCGTCGGCGGCGCTGTCGGCCGCGAGAGCGAGCTCCGCGTACCGTTTCGCGTCGTCGAAGGTGTGCTCGGCCAGCTCAGCTCGGACGTCGGCGAGGGCCGACGGCGACATCGAGAGGGTCGTCGCGCCGAGGCCGACGAGGACCACAGCGAGCAGCGGGTCGGCGGCGGCCTCGCCGCAGATTCCGACGGGCTTGCCCAGTGCCGCTCCCGCGCGGCCGACTTCGCCGACGAGGCGGAGGACGGCCGGGTGCCACGGGTCCTGGAACGCCGAGACCGTGCCGAGCATGCGGTCGGCGGCGAGCGTGTACTGCGTCAGGTCGTTGGTGCCGATCGAGGCGAAATCGGCGACTCCGAGGATCCGGTCGGCGAGCAGAGCGGAGGAGGGCACCTCCACCATCACGCCGGCGGTGCGGATGCCGAGTTCCCGCGCCATCGAGGTGAAGTAACGGGTCTCATCGACGGTCGCGACCATCGGCGCCATCACCCAGAGATCAGCATCGGTCGCGGCGTCGGCCTGAGCCAGCGCGGTGAGCTGGTCGCGGAGAATCTGCTCGCTAGCGCGCAGTGCGCGCAGTCCGCGGAGCCCGAGCGCCGGATTCTCCTCGTGGTCGTCGTTGAGGAAGCTGAGCGGTTTGTCGGCGCCCGCATCGAGGGCGCGGACGACCACTTTGCGACCCGGGAACGCCGCGAGCAGGCGCGTGTACTGCTCCGCCTGCTCAGCGACCGTCGGTGCCTGCTTCGCGTCGAGGAAGAGGAACTCGGTGCGGAAGAGGCCCACCCCTTCCGCTCCCAGCTCGACGGCGTTCTCGGCGCCGTCGGCCGAGCCGAGGTTCGCGAGCAGCGGCACGGCGTGGCCGTCCGCCAGCGCCCCCGGGACGACCGGGGCGGCGAGCATCTCGGCGCGCTCGGCAATCGAGGACTTCGCCGCGCCGATCTCGGCGTCGGAGGGGTTCACGGTCACGACGCCGGAGGTGGCGTCGAGGATGACGAGCTGGCCGTCGCGCAGGTCAAGAGCGCCGGTGGTGCCGACGATGGCGGTGATCGACTTCTCGCGGGCGAGGATCGCCGTGTGCGAGGTGGGGCCGCCGTCGCTGGTGATCAGGCCGAGCACCTTGTCCAGGTCGAGCAGGGCCGTGTCGGCCGGAGCGAGGTCGCGGGCGACGAGCACGAACGGCTCGTCGGACTCCGGAACACCGGGAGCGGCGACCCCGCGCAAGTGCGCGACGACGCGCTGCGAGACGTCGTCGAGATCGGTCGCGCGCTCGGCCATGTAGCCGCCCATCGCGACGAGCAGATCACGGAAACCGGCGAAGGCCTCGTGCACCGCGCGCTCCGCAGTCTTCCCGCCGGCGATCCGCGCCTTGACGTCGTCCGCGAGGGACGGGTCCTCGGCCATCAGCGCCTGGGCATCGAGCACATCCTTTGCCGAACCGCCGGCGCGCTCGCCGCGGTGCCGAATGGTCGCAGCGGTGGCGGAGAGCGAGGAGACGGCGCGCTCCTCCTCCTGCGCGACGCTGCGGGTGCTGGCGGTGTCCTCGGGCTCGGGAAGCGGCTCCGGCATGCGCAGGACCGGCCCGAGGGCCAACCCGCGCCCCACTCCGGTGCCCTGAAGTTTGGCAGAGGCGTAAGCGGTCTGAGGAGTGGACAGCGTCATGGGTGCTCGTTCCTGTCGTGCGGCGCTCGGGCGGGAGGAGGGGGTGGGAGGGGAGGGCGGTGGGGGCGGGGGGCGAGGGTGGGGGGTGGGGGTGGGGGCTCAGTGGTGCGGTTTAGCAGGGACGGGGTGCGACCCATTGAGGGTCGCCGGTGCGTTGTCGGGGCTGCCGTGGCTGCCGGCGCCGTGTGCGCCGGGGCTGCCGCCTTTCGCGACGCTCTGCGTCGCGCAGGGCTGCCGCCTTGCGCGACGCTGTGCGCGACGCTACGCGGCGCGCACACCGTCACGCATCGTGATCCGTGGTGAGGAAGGTCGCGAGCTCGTCCAGGACGGCCTGCTCGTTCTCGCCCTCGACGCTCACGGTGAGCTCGTCGCCGTGCTCGATGCCGAGCGAGATGATCCCGAGGATCGACGCGGCGTTGACCGGAGTCGCGTCGCCCTTCGCGATCAAGACTTTCTGACCCGATTTGGCCGCTGCCTGGCTGAACAGCGAGGCGGGGCGGGCGTGAAGGCCCTTCGACGATGCAACCTGCACGGTGCGCTCGACCATGAACGTTTCTCCTTGATCCTGCAGTCGCGACTGCATCAGTGGTGCCCGGAGTCGGGCTCGCCCGGGCGGACCGGGCGGGTGGAGGAGTCCGTGTCCGCACCTGCGACGACCGCGCGAGCGGCGAAGAGGACGGGCAGGGTCTCGAGCACGGCATCGGCACCGTGCGCTCCGAAGACATCCGGAGGGAGGAGAGCGGCCGCGGCTCCCATGAGCTCCGCGCGCTGGCGGAGCCCGTCGAACTGCGACTCGAGGTGCGGCCCCACGAGGAGGACGTCCGCCTCGGGGAGCGAGTGCTCGAGACCGGTGAGGGTCTCGGAGCGGAACTCAGCACCCATGCCGCGCTCCTTGGCGCCCGCTCGCAGCCGGTGGGCCAGGAACGTGCTCGATGCGCCTGCACCGCAGACGATCAGGATTCTTCGCACCTCGTTCGCCTCCTCGCGTCCGGGTCGTGACCCATCCAAGCATCCCGAAAGAGGTACGGCACGCTCCAGCAGAAAATCTTCCGCGGGGGCGGAAAGCCGCCCCGACCGCCCGCGGCGCGGGGGCTCCCTGGCGCGTCGCCGTGATGATTGACTGGCGGAACGCACGATTCGCCGCCCGCGTCCTGCGAGCCCGCGGGCAGGTCGTGGCACGTGCTGGCCCCGACCTGAACCGTACGCCTGGAGCCTGATGCCTGATAACCGCGACCGACTGCTGGAGTACCTCTCCCGCGCCGACGGCTGGGTGACGGCACACGAGCTCGCCGACCGGCTCGGCGTGACCACGCGCAGCGTCCGCAGCTACGTCACCGCGGTGAAGGCGCAGGCCGCGCCCCTGGAGCCGGTCGAGTCCTCGGCGAACGGCTACCGGCTGGCCCGTGAGGCGTACGCGGCGTATCTGGAGGCGCAGCGCAACCGCGACATCGAGCCCGACACTCCGCGCGACCGGCTCTACAGCATCGTCCGCCGCCTGGTCGACTCGGACGGGGGCCTGGACGTCTCCGCCCTCGCCGCTGCGCTCTCCGTGAGCGAGTCGACCGTCGACGCCGACCTCCGCCGGGTGAAAACACTCGCCGACGAGGCGGGCCTCTCGCTGGTCCGCCGTGGCCCGTCGGTCCGCCTGGAGGGCAGCGAGGAGGCGCACCGACGCCTGATCTCGCGCCTGTTCCGCGACGAGAGCGCGCAGGGCGTCTTCACGCTCGACGACGTGCAGCGGGAGTTCGCCTCCCCCGGCCTGGGTGCCTTCACAACCGAGCTTCTGGCCGAGCTCGACAGTCGCGGCTACTACATCAACGACTACGGAGTGAACAGCGTCCTCCTGCACATCGCGATCGCCGTCGACCGGGTCGCCCGCGGCATCCGCGACCCCGCCGGCGCCCGGCCCTCCCCCGCGATCCACGGCGAGCTCGCCGAGCTCTTGGCCGAGCTGGTGGAGCGGCACTTCGCCACGCGCCTGACCGACGCCGAGCTCGCGCAGCTCGCGATCCTGATGACCACACGCGTAGCGACTCCGGGCCACAATGAACCGGTCGCCGCCGTGGTCGAGAACTACCTCGACCCCGGGGACCTGACCGTCGTCCGCGACCTCGTGGCCGAGGTGAACCGCGAATACCTGGTCGATCTCGACGACGAGGGCTTCATCGTCCGCCTCGCCCTGCACGTGCGGAACCTGGTCGCGCGCGCCTCCGAGGGCGGCTACTCCCGCAATCCGCTCACCCGCTCCATCAAGACCAGTTATCCGATGACGTACGAGATCGCCGTGTTCCTGGCGAGCGGACTGCAGCGACGGCGCGGGATCGCGGTGAACGAGGACGAGATCGCCTACATCGCCCTGCACGTCGGCTCCTTCCTCGAGCGGGTGTCGCGGCGCGAGGAGCGGTTGTCCTGCGTGATCGTGTGCCCTAGCTACTACGACCTCGCGCACATGCTCCGGCTGCGCGTCGAGCGCTCACTCGGTACCGAGGTCGAGGTCCGCTCCCTGATCACCCGGAGCGACGTCGAGTGGGGCCGGCTCACCGCCGACCTCGTGATCACCACGATCGACGAGCGCCCTTCCTCCGACGATGTGGTGCTCGTGCAGCCGTTCCTCACCGATCACGATGTGGAGGCAGTGCGCCGTGCGATCGCCCGCGTGCGCCGGCATCGCCGCCGCGCGCAGATCAAGGACGAGCTGCTGCACTTCTTCGATGAGTCGCTGTTCTTCCGCAACGTGCACGCCCGCGACGAAGCGGCGATGATTCGGATGCTGGGCGGGCGGATGGTCGCCGACGGCATCATCGACGAGGACTACGTCGACGGCGCCATCGAGCGGGAACGGATGAGTTCGACCGCCTTCACCGACAATCTCGCCGTGCCGCACGCGATGGCGATGAGCGCCCGCCGGACCTCCATCGCGATCGTGATCAACGACACGGCGATGGAGTGGGGCGAGCAGCGTGTGAACGTCATCGCGATGATCGCGTTCGCCTCGGCCGGCCGCAGCACATTCCAGTCGGTGTTCGACCAGTTCGTCGAGGTGTTCGCCGACCGGGCGGAGGTGCAGCGCCTGATCCGCCGCTCCACCGACTTCGGCGGCTTCATTGAGGAGCTGGTGCGGGTGATCGACAGCTAGCCGACTCCACTCCTGATCTGGACGGAGGTGTCGCGAGGGTGAACTCCTGCTCCCCGTCGCTCTAGGCGACGGGCGTGGGCACGATCCCGTAGGGGGCGAGGCCGGCCGCGCCGCCGTCGGCGAGTGTGGTGACCCAGATACCGTCGCGGTGCACGGCGACCGAGTGCTCCCAGTGGGCGGCCGTGCTGCCGTCCTCGGTCGCGACGGTCCACTCGTCCTCCCGGACGACGGTCTCGGCGCTGCCGGCGGTCACCATCGGCTCGATCGCGACGACGAGGCCCGGCTTCACCTCGGGTCCGCGCTGGCGCACCCGGTAGTTGAACACCGGCGGCGCCTCGTGCATCGTGCGGCCGATGCCGTGGCCGATGTAGTCGGTGAGGATGCCGTAGACGCGGCCCGAGCGTTCGGCCTCGTCCTCGATGTACTCCTCGATCGCCGCGCCCACCTCGTTGAGGTGCCGGGCGGAGGCGAGGGCGGCGATGCCGCGCCACAGCGATCCCTCGGTGACCCGCGAGAGCTCGGCGCGCGCGGCGACCTCCTCAGGACGGGTCGGATCGGGCAGCACGAGCGTCATCGCCGAGTCGCCGTTCCAGCCGTCGATCTCGGCACCGCTGTCGATCGAGACGATGTCGCCCGGTTCGAGGACGCGCCCGCCGGGGATCCCGTGGACCACCTCGTCGTTCACCGACGCGCAGATCGTGTGCCGATAGCCCGGGACGAGCTGGAAATTCGAGTGGCCGCCGTGCTCGAGGATCGCGGCCTCCGCGACCGCGTCGAGTTCGAGCGTGGTCACGCCCGGCCGGATCGCGACGCGCACTGCCTCCAGTGAGGCCGCGGTGGCCAGGCCTGGCGCGAGCATCGCCCGCAGCTGCGCGGGCGTTTTGTACAGGGAGGAACGCAGTGCCACGGCTCAGGCGGCCGGCGAATCGAGACGGCTCACCCGGTGGCCCTCGAGCGCGACGACGATCCGCTCGGTCACCTCATCGACCGGGCCGAGACCGTCGACCACGACGACGAGCCCGCGAGCGGCGTAGACATCGATCAGGGGCGCCGTCTGCTCCTCGTAGAGCGCAAGACGGCGACGGATGACGTCCTCCGTGTCGTCGCTGCGGCCCTGCTCGAGCGAGCGCTTGAGCAGGCGGCCGACGACCTCGTCGGGGTCGGCCGTGAGCTGGACAACCGCGTCGAGTCGGTTGTCGTCGGCGGCCAGGATGCGGTCGAGCTCGTCGACCTGTTCCGTCGTGCGCGGGTAGCCGTCGAGCAGGAAGCCCGTTGACGCGTCCGCCTCCTGCAGGCGGTCGTGCACGATCGCGTTGGTGAGCTCGTCCGGGACGTAGCGGCCGGCGTCGAGGTAGGCCTTCGCCTGGAGCCCGAGCTCCGTCTCGTTCGCGACGTTGGCGCGGAAGATGTCGCCGGTCGAGATCGCCGGCACCTTCAGGATGTCGCTCAGCCGAGCGGCCTGGGTCCCCTTGCCTGCACCGGGCGGGCCGATCAGCAGGAGACGGAAGCCGATCGGGTGCGACGTCATCGGAGGAGTCCTTCGTAGTGGCGCTGCTGCAGCTGGGAGTCGATTTGCTTCACCGTCTCCAGGCCGACTCCGACGATGATCAGGATGGACGTTCCGCCGAAGGGGAAGTTCTGGTTGGCGCCGACGAGCGCCAGCGCCACGAGGGGCACGAGCGCGATCAGGCCCAGATAGACCGATCCGGGCAGTGTCACGCGAGTGAGCACGTAGTTCAGGTACTCGGCGGTCGGGCGGCCGGCGCGGATGCCGGGGATGAAGCCGCCGTAGCGCTTCATGTTGTCGGCGACCTCGTCCGGGTTGAAGGTGATCGCGACGTAGAAATACGTGAATCCGACGATCAGGAGGAAGTACAGCGCCATGTAGAGCGGGTGGTCGCCCTTGGTGAGGTAGTTCGTGATCCAGGTGACCCAGACCGGCGCCTCCTGACCCGCGGCGGGCTGGTTGAACTGCGCGATCAGCGCGGGCAGGTACAGCAGCGACGAGGCGAAGATGACGGGCACGACGCCGGCCATGTTGACCTTGATCGGGATGTACGTGTTGTTGCCGCCGTAGGTGCGCCTGCCGACCATCCGCTTGGCGTACTGCACGGGGATCCGCCGCTGCGACTGCTCCACGAAGACCACAGCGACCACGAGCACGAGGCCCACGCCGAGAACGAGGAGGAAGGTCTCGAAGCCGCGGGACTGCGCGATCGACCAGAGCGAGGTGGGGAACTGGGCGGCGATCGAGGTGAAGATCAGCAGCGACATGCCGTTGCCGATGCCGCGCTCGGTGATGAGCTCGCCCATCCACATGATGATGCCGGTGCCCGCGGTCATCGTGACGACCATGAGCAGGATGGAGTACCACTCGTCGGTGATGATGAGCGCCGAGCACTCCGGCACACCGGAGTTGCCGAAGAGCGCACCCGAGCGGGCGACGGTGATCAGCGTCGTCGACTGGAGGACACCGAGCGCGATGGTGAGGTAGCGCGTGTACTGGGTGAGCTTGCCCTGACCGGACTGCCCCTCCTTGTACAGCGTCTCGAAGTGCGGAATGACCACGCGTAGCAGCTGCACGATGATCGACGCCGTGATGTACGGCATGATCCCGAGCGCGAAGATCGACAGCTGGAGCAGGGCTCCACCGCTGAACAGGTTCACGAGTTCGTAAAGACCCGAGGTGCCCTGGTTGCCGGCGAGACAGGCCTGCACGGCGCTGAAGCTGACGAACGGAGCAGGGATGAAGGATCCCAGCCGGAAGATCGCCACGATCGCGAGGGTGAAGCCGATCTTGCGGCGGAGGTCGGGGGTGCGGAAGATCCGCGCAACGGCGCCAAACACTACCTAAGGTCTCCTGCTCAATTCTGTGGTGCGGGATACAGGTCGAGCTTGCCACGCGCTCCCGGAGGGAGTCGGCGTGGCAAGCTCGACCGACAAGCTGCTGGTGCTACTTGATGGATCCGCCCGCAGCGACGATCTTCTGCTCCGCAGAGCTGGAGACCTTGTCGACCGCGACGTTCAGCTTAACCGCAATGTCGCCGTCCCCGAGAACTTTGACCTTCTCGTTCTTGCGCACGGCACCCTTGGCGACCAGGTCGCCGATGGTGACGTCACCCCCCTGGGGGTAGAGCGCCGAGAGAGCGGACAGGTTGACGACCTGGTACTCGACCCGGAACGGGTTCTTGAAGCCGCGGAGCTTCGGGGTGCGCATGTGCAGCGGCATCTGCCCGCCCTCGAAGCCGATGCGCACCGTGTAACGGGCCTTGCTGCCCTTGGTGCCGCGTCCCGCGGTCTTGCCCTTGGAGCCCTCACCGCGACCCACACGGGTCTTGGCCTTCTTGGCTCCGGCAGCGGGGCGGAGGTGGTGGACCTTGAGCACGTGCTCCCTGGTCGCCGGCGCCGCCGCGCCCTTCGTGGTGGACGTCGGCGCGGAAGTCGTGGACTCCGCGGCGGCGTTGTTCGTCTCAGCCATTAGTCAATCTCCTCGACCTTCACCAGGTGGGCGACGGTCTTCACGTATCCACGGTTCTGGGCGTTGTCCTCGCGGACCACGCTCTGACCGATCTTCCTGAGGCCGAGCGAGCGCAGCGTATCGCGCTGGTACTGCTTCTCGCTGACCTTCGACTTGATCTGGGTCACCTTGAGCTGAGCCATCAGGAACCTGCCTTCGCGGTGGACGCGGCGGCGAGGGCGTCGGCCTCGGCACGGACGAGACGGGCCGGCGCGACCTGATCGAAGTCGAGACCACGACGAGCGGCGACGGCGCGCGGCTCCTCGAGCTGCTGAAGAGCCTCGACGGTCGCGTGGACGATGTTGATGGTGTTCGACGAGCCGAGCGACTTGCTCAGGACGTCGTGGATGCCGGCGCACTCGAGGACGGCACGCACGGGACCACCGGCGATGACGCCGGTACCCGCGGCGGCGGGGCGCAGGAGCACCACACCGGCGGCGGCCTCACCCTGCACGGGGTGCGGGATCGTCAAGCCGACGCGGGGAACGCGGAAGAAGTTCTTCTTCGCCTCCTCGACGCCCTTGGAGATGGCGGTCGGGACCTCGCGGGCCTTGCCGTAGCCGACGCCCACCAGTCCGTTGCCGTCTCCGACGACCACGAGTGCGGTGAAGCTGAAACGACGACCGCCCTTGACGACCTTCGACACGCGGTTGATGGTCACCACGCGCTCGAGGAACTGGCTCTTCTCGGAGTCACGGCCACCACGGTCGCGGCCTCCCTGGTTGCGGTCGCGGCCGCCGCGGCGGGGCTCACGAGCCTCCTGCTGCGGCTGCGTGGACGCAGCGGTCTCGACGGGGGCCTCCGACACAGCGGCGACCTCGGGTTCCTTGTTCTCTGCGGCGCTCACAGGTTGAGCCCTGCCTCTCGTGCTCCATCGGCGATCGCGGCAACGCGACCGGCGTACTTGTTGCCTCCGCGGTCGAAGACGACCGCCTCGACACCGGCGTTCTTGGCGCGCTCGGCGACGAGCTCGCCGACCTTGCGGGCCTTGGCGGTCTTGTCACCGTCGAACACGCGCAGGTCGGCCTCGAGGGTCGACGCCGACACGAGGGTGCGGCCCTGCGCGTCGTCGACGATCTGCACGAAGACGTGGCGGGCCGAGCGATTGACGACGAGGCGGGGGCGCTCGGCGGATCCGACGACCTTCTTGCGCAGACGGTCGTGACGACGACCGCGCGCAGCGGACTTGCTCTTTCCTCTGGTTCCGAGTCCCATGATCACTTACCGCTCTTTCCGGCCTTGCGGCGAACGACCTCGCCGGCGTAGCGCACGCCCTTGCCCTTGTAGGGCTCGGGCTTGCGGATCTTACGAATGTTGGCGGCTACCTCACCGACGGCCTGCTTCGAGATGCCGTGCACGGTGAGCTTGTTGTTGCCCTCGACCGTGAACGAGATGCCCGCGGGCGGGGTGACGACGACCGGGTGCGAGAAGCCGAGCGCGAACTCGATGTCCGAGCCCTTCGCCAGCACGCGGTAACCGGTTCCCACGACCTCGAGGCCCTTGGAGTAGCCCTGCGTGACACCGATGATGTCGTTGGCGATGAGCGTGCGGGTGAGGCCGTGGAGCGAACGCGACTCGCGCTCGTCGTCGGGACGCGAGACCAGCACCTGGCCGTTCTCGACGGAGACCTCGATGGGGCTGGCGACCGGCACGGTCAGCTCGCCCTTGGGGCCCTTGACGGTCACAGCGGATCCGGCGACGGAGACGTCGACGCCCGCCGGGATCTCGATGGGGAGTCTTCCAATACGCGACATGAGGGGTTACCACACGTAGGCGAGGACTTCCCCACCCACGCCCTTCTTCTCGGCCTGGCGGTCGGTCAGCAGACCGCTCGAGGTGGACAGGATGGCGACGCCGAGGCCACCGAGCACGGTGGGGATCTCGGCCGACTTCGCGTACACGCGCAGTCCGGGCTTCGAGACCCGCTTGATGCCGGCGATCGAGCGCTCGCGGTTGGGGCCGTACTTGAGGGAGATGGAGAGCGTCGTGCCGACGCGCGCCTCCTCGACCTTCCAGTCGGCGATGTAGCCCTCGGTCTTGAGGATCTCGGCGATGTTCGCCTTGAGCTTCGAGCCCGGGAGAGTGATGGAGTCGTGGTGCGCGGAGTTCGCGTTACGGATTCTGGTCAGCAGATCTGCGACCGGATCAGTCATGGTCATGGCTGATGGTGCCTTTCTCGCCTGGTTTCGGCACCCTTTACAAGAGTGACGACCTGTGGTGCGGGACGGCGCCGACGACGTCGACGCCCATGCGGCCGCGCGAACGCAGGCCAACGAGCCATGATACATGGCCGAGGTCCTGCGGTCGAGGGCCGATCGTGCACGGAGTCCGCGGGCTTCGCGCTGCAGCCGGGCGGAGTGACCCGCGCCGGCCGCGGACGCACGACGAGGCCGGAGGGCGGTTCTCACCGCCCCCCGGCCTCGAGGCTTATTGCTTACGCGTTGTCCGAGGACTTGAACGGGAAGCCCAGCTGCTTGAGCAGCGCGCGACCTTCATCGTCGGTCTTGGCGGTGGTCACGACGGTCACGTCGAAGCCGCGGACGCGGTCGATGCGGTCCTGGTCGATCTCGTGAAAGATCGACTGTTCCGTGATGCCGAAGGTGTAGTTACCGTTGCCGTCGAACTGGCGGTCCGAGAGACCGCGGAAGTCGCGGATGCGCGGCAGCGCGACCGAGAGCAGACGGTCCAGGAACTCCCACGCGCGGTCGCCGCGGAGGGTGACGTGCGCGCCGATCGCCTGGCCCTCGCGCAGCTTGAACTGCGCGATGGACTTGCGGGCCTTGGTGACCTGAGGCTTCTGGCCGGTGATCGCGGTGAGGTCCTTGATGGCGCCGTCGATGATCTTGCCATCGCGGGCCGCCTCACCCACGCCGGTGTTGACGACGACCTTGACCAGGCCGGGGACCTGGTGGACGTTGCCGAAACCGAACTGCTCCTTGAGAGCGGGGATGATGTCGGCCTGGTACTTGGCCTTGAGCCGCGGCTGAACCTTCGCAGCCACTGCGGTGGTGTCAGTCATTACAGTTCCTCACCCGACGCCTTCGCGTAGCGCACGCGAACGGTCTTGGTCACGCCGTCCTTGGTAACGGCCACGTTGCGGTGGCCGACCCGGGTCGGCTTCTTGGTCTTCGGGTCGACGAGCGCGACGTTGGAGATGTGGATCGAAGCCTCGACGGTCTCGATGCCGCCCTCCTTCGAGCCGCGCTGCGACTGGCCGACGCGGGTGTGCTTCTTCACGAAGTTCACGCCCTGGACGACGACGCGGTTGCGCTCGACCAGCACCTCGAGGACGGTGCCCTGCTTGCCGCGGTCTCCGCCGCGGGCCTGGGTCGCTCCCGAGATGACCTGAACGAGGTCACCCTTTTTGATCTTGGCCATGACTAGATAACCTCCGGTGCCAGCGAGACGATCTTCATGAACTTCTTGTCGCGGAGTTCGCGACCGACCGGCCCGAAGATGCGGGTGCCACGGGGGTCCCCGTCGTTCTTGAGGATGACGGCCGCGTTCTCGTCGAACTTGATGTACGAGCCGTCGGGGCGACGGGTCTGCTTGACGGTACGGACGATGACGGCCTTGACCACATCGCCCTTCTTGACGTTGCCACCGGGGATCGCGTCCTTAACGGTGGCGACGATGATGTCACCGAGACCGGCGTAGCGGCGGCCGGAGCCACCGAGAACGCGGATCGTGAGGAGTTCCTTGGCGCCGGTGTTATCGGCGACCTTCACTCGGGATTCTTGCTGAAGCATGTGTCTCTCCTGCTAACTCAAGTAGGCCGCGGCCTACTTGGCCTTCTCGAGGATCTCGACCAGGCGCCAGCGCTTGGAGGCGCTGAGGGGACGGGTCTCGCTGATGACGACGAGGTCGCCGATTCCCGCGGTGTTCAGCTCGTCGTGAGCCTTGACCTTCGAGGTCCGGCGGATGACCTTGCCGTAGAGCGGGTGCTTGACGCGGTCCTCGACCTCGACGGTGATGGTCTTGTCCATCTTGTCGCTGGTGACGTAGCCGCGGCGGGTCTTGCGGTAGCCGCGAGCGCCCTCCTGCTTGACGTCGTGGGCGGCCGACTCGTGGCCGGCGGTGTCACTGACGGTTGCCATTACTTGGCCTCCTCGGTCGGCTCGGTCGCCTCGACCTCGGCCTTGACGGCCTTCTTGGTCTTGGGCTTCTTCTCCGCCTTGGCCGGGGCCTCGACGGGTGCAGGGGTGGCGCGGATGCCCAGCTCGCGCTCACGGATGACCGTGTAGATGCGGGCAATGTCGCGCTTGACCGCACGCAGGCGGCCGGTCGTGTCCAGCTGGCCGGTGGCCGACTGGAAGCGGAGGTTGAACAGCTCTTCCTTGGCCTTCTTCAGCTCCGTGACGAGACGCTCGTCCTCGAAGGTGTCGAGCTCGGCGGGGGCGAGCTCCTTGGATCCGATCGCCATTACGCGTCTCCCTCCTCGCGCTTGATGATGCGTGCCTTGAGGGGCAGCTTGTGGATGGCACGGGTCATGGCCTCACGAGCGAGCTGCTCGTCGACGCCGGCGACCTCGAAGAGGACGCGACCCGGCTTGACGTTCGCGACCCACCACTCCGGCGAACCCTTACCGGAACCCATGCGGGTCTCGGCGGGCTTCTTGGTCAGCGGACGGTCGGGATAGATGTTGATCCACACCTTTCCGCCGCGCTTGATATGACGCGTCATCGCGATACGAGCGGACTCGATCTGACGGTTGGTCACGTAGGCGGGGGTGAGGGCCTGAATGCCGAACTCACCGAATGACACCTTGGTGCCACCGGTGGCCTGGCCGGTGCGGCCCGGGTGGTGCTGCTTGCGGTACTTGACTCGACGCGGAATCAACATGGTTATGCCTCAACTCCTGCTGCGACGGGCGCCTCGCTCTGCTGGCGGGGTGCACGGCGCGGACGGTCGCTGCGCTCGGGGCGCGACGACTTGCTGTTCGCCTGCTCGCGGGCGAGCTCCTTGTTGGTGATGTCGCCCTTGTAGATCCAGACCTTCACTCCGATACGGCCGAAGGTGGTCTTCGCCTCGTAGAAGCCGTAGTCGATGTTCGCGCGGAGGGTGTGCAGCGGTACGCGTCCCTCGCGGTAGAACTCCGAACGGCTCATCTCGGCGCCGCCGAGGCGGCCGGAGACCTGGATGCGGACGCCCTTGGCGCCGGCGCGCTGGGCGCCCTGCAGGCCCTTCCGCATCGCGCGGCGGAAGGCCACACGGGCGGAGAGCTGCTCCGCGATGCCCTGGGCGACCAGCTGCGCCTCGGCCTCGGGGTTCTTGACCTCGAGGATGTTGAGCTGAATCTGCTTGCCCGTGAGCTTCTCGAGGTCCGCGCGGATGCGCTCGGCCTCGGCGCCGCGGCGACCGATCACGATGCCCGGGCGGGCGGTGTGAATGTCGACGCGGACGCGGTCACGGGTGCGCTCGATCTCGATGCGGGCGACGCCCGCACGATCGAGCTGCGTGGCGAGGAGTCGGCGGATCTTGACGTCCTCAGCGAGGTAGTCGCTGTACCGCTGGCCCTTCTTGGTGCTGTCGGAGAACCAGCGCGACACGTGGTCGGTGGTGATTCCCAGACGGAAACCGTAGGGGTTTACTTTCTGACCCATTACTTGGTCCCCTCCTCAGGAGTGGCCAGCACGACGGTGATGTGGCTGGTGCGCTTGTTGATGCGGAAGGCACGACCCTGAGCACGGGGCTGGAATCGCTTGAGGGTGGTTCCCTCATCGACGAAGGCGCGGGACACGAACAGGTCCTGGTCGTCGAGGTACTCGTTCGAGGCATCGGCCTTGACACGAGCGTTGGCCATCGCCGAGGCGACGAGCTTGTAGACGGGCTCCGACGCGCCCTGCGGCGCGAACTTCAGGATGGCCAGTGCCTCCTGAGCCTGCTTGCCGCGGATCAGGTTCACGACACGGCGAGCCTTCTGGGGGGTGACGCGGATGTGTCGCACGCGTGCGATCGACTCCACCATTTCTCTCCTCCTTCTCGTCGCCGCGTTAGCGACGACGGCCCTTCTTGTCGTCCTTCTCGTGACCGCGGAAGGTCCGAGTGGGGGCGAACTCGCCGAGCTTGTGGCCGACCATGGTCTCGGTCACGAACACGGGGATGTGCTTGCGACCGTCGTGGACCGCAATGGTGTGTCCCAGCATCGCCGGGATGATCATCGAGCGGCGCGACCAGGTCTTGATGACGTTCTTGTTGCCGGCTTCGTTGGCCGTGAACACCTTGCGAAGCAGGTGGTCGTCAACGAAGGGGCCCTTCTTGAGACTGCGAGGCATCTTCTACGCGTTCCTTCTCTGCTTCCGAAGCTACTTGCGCTTCTTGCCGGCGGTGCGGCGGCGAACGATGAGCTTGTCGCTCTCCTTGTTGGGGCGACGGGTGCGTCCCTCGGACTGACCCCACGGGCTGACCGGGTGGCGACCACCGGAGGTCTTGCCCTCTCCACCACCGTGCGGGTGGTCGACGGGGTTCATCGCGACACCGCGGACCGTCGGGCGCACGCCCTTCCAGCGCATACGGCCGGCCTTGCCCCAGTTGATGTTCGACTGCTCGGCGTTGCCGACCTCGCCGATCGTGGCGCGGCAGCGCGCGTCGACGTTGCGGATCTCGCCGGACGGCAGGCGCAGCTGCGCGTAGGGGCCGTCCTTGGCGACGAGGCGCACCGAGGTGCCGGCCGAGCGGGCGAGCTTGGCGCCGCCTCCCGGCTTGATCTCGATGGCGTGGATGACCGTACCGGTCGGGATGTTGCGCAGCGGCAGGTTGTTGCCGGGCTTGATGTCGGCGCCGGCGCCCGACTCCACGACGTCGCCCTGCGAGAGCTTGTTCGGGGCCAGGATGTAGCGCTTCGTGCCGTCCACGAAGTGGAGCAGCGCGATGCGCGCCGTGCGGTTGGGGTCGTACTCGATGTGAGCGACCTTGGCGTTGACGCCGTCCTTGTCGTTGCGACGGAAGTCGATCAGACGGTACTGGCGCTTGTGGCCACCACCGATGTGTCGCGTCGTGATGCGGCCGGAGTTGTTGCGGCCACCGGTCTTGGACAGCGGGCGCAGGAGCGACTTCTCGGGCGTCGAGCGGGTGATCTCGGCGAAGTCGGCAACGCTGGAGCCGCGGCGACCGGGGGTCGTGGGCTTGTACTTACGAATAGCCATTGTCTGTTTCCTCTACGCTTCTTCGGCTCAGCCGACGCTCGTGAAGATGTCGATGGAGCCGGACTTCAGCGTGACGATCGCGCGCTTGGTGTCCTTGCGCTTGCCGGTGCCGAACTTCGTGCGGCGGGTCTTGCCCTGACGGTTGAGCGTGTTGATCGACGCGACCTCGACGCCGAAGATCTTCTCGATGGCGAGCTTGATCTCGGTCTTGTTCGAGCGCGGGTCGACCACGAAGGTGTACTTGCCCTCGTCGATCAGGCCGTAGGACTTCTCCGACACCACCGGGGAGATGATGACGTCGCGGGGGTCCTTGTTGAACGCGGCGGACTGGCTCATGCGTTCACCTCTTCCTTGTTGGACTCGGCTCCGTTGGACTCGACGCCCGACTTGGCCGCGATGAACGCGTCGAGCGCGCCCTTCGAGAACACGATGTCGTCGGAGACGAGCACGTCGTACGCGTTGAGCTGGTCGGCCGGCAGGATGTGCACGAACGGCACATTGCGGAGCGAGAGCTCGGCGATGTAGTCGTCACGCTCGAGCACCACGAGGACGTTGCGCGACACCGAGAGGGCGTCGAGCAGCACGAGGGCATCCTTGGTCTTCGGGGTGTCACCGAGGGCGAGGGACTCGACCACGTGAACGCGGGAACCGCGGGCGCGGTCGGAGAGAGCGCCGAGCAGGGCAGCGGCGATCATCTTCTTGGGGGTCCGCTGCGCGTAGCTGCGCGGGGTCGGTCCGTGGACCACGCCACCGCCGGTCATATGCGGGGCGCGGATCGAGCCCTGACGAGCGCGACCGGTTCCCTTCTGCTTGAACGGCTTGCGTCCGGCTCCGGAGACCTCACCGCGGTTCTTCGTCTTGTGGGTTCCCTGGCGCGCCGCAGCGAGCTGGGCCACGACGACCTGGTGGATCAGCGGGATGTTGGTCTGGACGTCGAAGAGCGCGGCGGGGAGCTCGAACGAGCCCGCCTTCTGGCCCTTGACGTCGATGATGTCGACAGAGGTAGCCATGGAACTACGCTCCCTTCACGGCGTTGCGAACGAACACGAGGCGACCGCGGGCACCGGGGACGGCGCCCTTGACGAGCAGCAGACCCTTCTCGGCGTCGACGGAGTGCACCTTGAGGTTGAGCACGGTGACGCGCTCGCCACCCATGCGACCGGCCATGCGCATGCCCTTGAACACGCGGCTGGGGGTCGAGGAGGCACCGATGGAGCCGGGCTTGCGGTGGTTGCGGTGCGAACCGTGCGACGCCGAGACGCCCTTGAAGTTGTGACGCTTCATCACACCGGCGAAGCCCTTGCCCTTGCTGGTGCCGACGACGTCGACCTTGGTGCCGGCCTCGAAGACGGCGTCCACGGTCAGCTCCTGGCCGGCCGAGTAGGAGCTCGCATCCGAGGTGCGGACCTCGGTGAGGTGGCGGCGGGGGGTGACGCCCGCGGCGTCGAAGTGACCGGCGGCGGGCTTGTTCACCTTGCGCGGGTCGATCGCACCGGCGGCGAGCTGGACGGCGGTGTAGCCGTCCTTCTCCTCCGTGCGGACCTGGGTCACGACGTTGGGGCTGATCTCGATGACGGTGACCGGCACGAGCTTGTTGCTCTCGTCCCAGACCTGGGTCATTCCGAGCTTGGTGCCGAGGAGGCCCTTGCTGGTCTTCAGCGTGGGGGAAACAGTGACAGACATGGTGGCACTCCTCCTTAGAGCTTGATCTCGATGTTGACGTCGGCCGGCAGGTCGAGGCGCATGAGCGAGTCGACGGCCTTGGGCGTCGGGTCGATGATGTCGATGAGGCGCTTGTGGGTGCGCATCTCGAAGTGCTCGCGGCTGTCCTTGTACTTGTGGGGCGAACGGATCACGCAGACCACGTTCTTCTCGGTCGGCAGCGGCACGGGGCCGACGACCGTTGCACCGGCACGGGTGACCGTGTCGACGATCTTGCGCGCCGACGTGTCGATGACCTCGTGGTCGTACGACTTCAGTCGGATGCGGATCTTCTGTCCCGCCATGTGTGATCTCTCACTCTCTTGTTATTGCGTCGTACGCGACTCCCCCGGCCGGAACCGGACTCGTCTCGCATTGGACGCGCTCGCGAAGGAACTCCGGTGACCCGGAAACGTGCAACCAGTGTTCTTCTGTCAAAAGCACCGCATCCGGGGCGCTCCGATCGACGTGCAGAACGCACGACGCACGGAGAACCCGTTGAGATGTCGGTTGTTGTCGTTCTGCTACCCGCCGCCTCGACGTCGCACCCGCGAGGCCGCCCTCTCGGGTCGAGCCTCCGCGATGCGGTCTCGGCACTGCCTGGCAGTGTCCCCCTCTCAGCGACAAGCCGCAGGAGAAGGAATTGTGAACTAGGAGAGTCTCCCACACATCATCAGACCCTGCAACCCGGGCGTGTCGCACCGGAGGCCTCCGCCGCGGCTACTCGAAGAGGAGCGCTCTGACTGCGGTCTCGGCGGAGGCGAGACGCGACGGATCGATGGTCTCGCCGGCCCGGAAGTGGTCCAGCAGACGCGGATCGACATAGCTCGCGCGGGCCACGGTGGGCGTGTTCCCGAGCACCTCGGACGCGTCGCGCATCGCCTGGGCGATCGCGGAGGTGCGGGCGCGCTGGGTCGTCTGCGGCCCGGACTTCGCCAGACTGATCGCGGCCGCCACGGTGCCGTGGAGTGTGCGGAAGTCCTTCGCCGTGAAGTCGTCGCCCGCTCGCTCCCGCACGTAGTCGTTGATCTCGGGCGCCGAGAGCGGCCGCCACTCCCGGCCGTCCTTCCAGGCCAGCAGCCGAGCGTTGGGCCCCCTGCGTTTGAGAGCCCGGACGACGCGCGAAAGGTCGTGGTCGAGGATCTCGCTCGTCCAGGCCTGGTGGCTCTTGCCGGGGAAGGCGAGCGCTACCCGGTCGCCGTGGGTGCTCGCGTGCGAGCAGAGCAGAGTCGAGAGGCCGATGCTGCCGTGCTCCTTCGCGTACCGCTCACTGCCGACGCGGAGGGAGCCGGTGTCCAGCATCCTGAAGGCCGTCGCGAGCGCACGGTCACGGCTCGGCCCGTCCGAGCGCAGGGCGACGGTCACCGCTCGTCGCGCGCCCGGAAGCGCCTCAGCGAGCCGGAGCGCCCGGTCGAACTTGATCCGATCCTTCTGCTCGCGCCAGGTCGGGTGGTAGATGTACTGCCGCCGGCCGGCGGAGTCGACGCCCGTGGCCTGGATGTGGCCGTTCGGGTACGGCGCGATCCAGACGTCCTTCCAGGCCGGCGGAATGCCGAGGGCGTCGAAGCGGGCTCGAAGCTCCTGGTCGGCGACCGTCGCGCCCTTCGGCTCGCGGTAGCTGAAGCCGGAGCCCGCGCGCACCCGGGTGTAGCCGCGTCCGCTCGAGTCGGTCCTGCGGAGTCGTTGCGCGCGAGTGTCAGCCATCGACTCGACGATAGGACGGCGGATCGGGTGCCCGCACCCGCTTGACGCTGGGCGGGAGCACTCGCCTCGCGCCGCTACTCGTCGCCGACCCGTTTGTCGGCCTCGCGCTTGAGATCCTCAATGCGGTCGTCGTAGGTGCCCTTGGTGAGGCGGCTCGCGATCTCGCTGGTCTTCTCGAGCACCTGATCCGAGACCTGCTCCGCCTTCTCGCTGTGCAGGGCGTCCTGCGTCTTCTGACTGTTCAGCAGTTCGCCGGCCTGACGTCCGAGCTTCCCGAGATCCACGATGATGCCTCCTTGTCGACGCGCACAGGGCGGCGCGCGCCTCAGTGTGGCGGCCACTCCTGGGGGAACGGTGCGGGCGCGCCGGTCAGCGGGCCAGCGCGATCACCCGTGCTGCGGCGTCCGCCAGCGCCCGCCCGTAGGAGGGACCGTGGCCCGCAGCGTGGACGGCGAGCGGGTGCAGCTGGTGGAGGGGGATCCGCTCCTCGACTCCGGCGGCGAGCGGATGCTGCTCGTGGTAGCCCTCAAGGACGGCGTCGAGGTGCGCGGTACCGAACAGGGCCAGCATCGCCAGGTCGGTCTCGCGATGGCCGCCGTGGGCAGCGGGGTCGATCAGCACTGCGCCGATCACAGCACCCTCACCCGACCACAGCACATTGCCGGTCCAGAGGTCGCCGTGGATCCGGGCGGGTGCGGATCCGTCGTCGAAGACCCCGCTCGTCACGAACTCCAGTGCGCGCTCGACGGTCGACGCGTCCGTGGCGGAGAGATTCCCGGCGTCCACCGCCGGACCGAGGAACGGCCGCACGCGTTGCTCCGCCCAGAAGCGCCCCCAGGAGGAATCGGGCCGACACGTCATGGCGCGCCGCCCGATGTAGGCGGGCCCGCTCCAGCCGGTGGGCGGGGCTCCGAATGCCGGCGCTCCCGCCTCGTGCGTGCGCGCCAGCGCCGCCCCGAACTCCCGGGCTGCCGACCGTGTGGGCCGGACGGAGCGGATCTGCTCCAGTTCGATCCGCCCGGGCGACACCGTGAGCACCGGGACGCAGGCCACTCCCCCGGCCGCCGCGCGCAGCCAGTCGAGGCCGGCCGCCTCCCACTCGAAGAACTGCGGGCGGGCACGCGGGTCGCTCTTCACGAAGGGCATGCACCCACGCTAGCCGCGCCTCACCCCGGAAACGAAGAGAGGGGCCGCCCGCACGAAGCGGACGACCCCTCTCGCGAGATCGGTAGGACGGACCTACTTGACGATCTTGGTGACCGTACCGGCACCCACGGTGCGTCCACCCTCACGGATGGCGAAGCCGAGGCCCTCCTCCATGGCGATCGGCTGGATCAGCGCGACCGTCATGTCGGTGGTGTCGCCGGGCATGACCATCTCGGTGCCCTCGGGCAGCGTGATGACGCCGGTGACGTCGGTGGTGCGGAAGTAGAACTGCGGGCGGTAGTTCGCGTAGAACGGGTTGTGACGCCCACCCTCATCCTTGGACAGGATGTACGCGGTGCCCTCGAAGTCCGTGTGCGGCGTGACCGAACCCGGCTTGACGACGACCTGGCCGCGCTCGACATCCTCGCGCTTGGTGCCGCGCAGGAGCAGACCGCAGTTCTCGCCGGCCCAGGCCTCGTCGAGCTGCTTGTGGAACATCTCGATTCCGGTGACCGTGGTCTTCTGCGTCGGACGGATGCCGACGATCTCGACCTCGGAGTTCAGAGCGAGGGTGCCGCGCTCCGCACGGCCGGTGACGACGGTTCCACGACCGGTGATCGTGAAGACGTCCTCGATCGGCATGAGGAACGGCTTGTCCTTATCGCGCACCGGGTCCGGAATGGACTCGTCAACCGCGTCCATCAGGTCGAGGATCGACTGGGTCCAGGTGTCGTCGCCCTCGAGAGCCTTGAGGCCGGAGACGCGGACGACGGGAGCGTCGTCGCCGGGGAAGCCCTGCGACGAGAGGAGCTCGCGGACCTCGAGCTCGACGAGCTCCAGGATCTCCTCGTCGTCCACCATGTCGGCCTTGTTCAGCGCGACGAGGAGGTAGGGGACGCCGACCTGCTTGGCGAGGAGGACGTGCTCACGGGTCTGAGCCATCGGGCCATCGGTGGCGGCGACCACGAGGATCGCGCCGTCCATCTGAGCCGCGCCGGTGATCATGTTCTTGATGTAGTCGGCGTGACCGGGGGCGTCGACGTGCGCGTAGTGGCGCTTCGGCGTCTCGTACTCGACGTGCGAGATGTTGATCGTGATGCCGCGCTGGCGCTCCTCGGGAGCGGAGTCGATCGATGCGAAGTCACGCTGGACGTTGGTCGCGGACGGGAACTTGTCCGCCAGAACCTTCGAGATCGCCGCGGTGAGAGTGGTCTTTCCGTGGTCGACGTGACCGATGGTTCCGATGTTGACGTGCGGCTTGGTCCGCTCGAACTTGGCCTTAGCCACTGTGGGTCCTCCTCAGGACTTAGGTGCAAGCATCCGCATCCGGAAGCCGCACGGGGGCGGCACGAGGACAGGAGGACTTGCGGGGGTTTCGTGTACGTATGTTACCGGCAGTGGTCGTGCGACCGTCCCGCTGCGACAGGGGGCGCGCTGCGCTCGGCAGCAAACCCGCACGACACTACCAGGCCGCCGCCGTTCGAGGGAACGGCGGCGACCCAGGGGCGGCGCTACTCGCCCTTGTTCTTCTGGACGATCTCCTCAGCCACGGCCTTGGGGACCTCGGCGTAGGTCTCGAAGGTCATCGAGTAGACGGCGCGGCCCGAGGTCTTCGAGCGCAGGTCGCCGATGTAGCCGAACATCTCGGACAGCGGGACATTGGCCCGGATGACCTTGATGCCGGTGGCGTCCTCCATCGACTGGATCATTCCGCGACGCGAGTTGATGTCGCCGATGACGTCGCCCATGTACTCCTCGGGAGTACGGACTTCGACGGCCATAAGCGGCTCGAGGAGGACCGGCTGCGCCTTGCGTGAAGCCTCCTTGAACGCGATCGAGCCGGCGATCTTGAACGCCATTTCGGAGGAATCGACGTCGTGCGCCGCTCCATCGACCAGGGTCGCCTTCACGCCGACCATCGGATAGCCGGCGAGCACGCCGACCTGCATGGCGTCGCGGATGCCCGCGTCGACCGAGGGAATGTACTCGCGCGGAACGCGGCCACCCGTGACGCCGTTGACGAACTCGTAGGTCTTATCGGCATCGACTGCCATCGGCTCGATGGTGATCTGCACCTTCGCGAACTGGCCGGAGCCACCCGTCTGCTTCTTGTGGGTGTAGTCGTACTTCTCGACGGTGCGGCGAATCGTCTCGCGGTACGCCACCTGGGGCTTTCCGACGTTCGCCTCGACGTTGAACTCGCGCTTCATACGGTCGACCAGGATGTCGAGGTGCAGCTCGCCCATTCCCTTGATGACCGTCTGACCGGTCTCCTGGTTCTGCTCGGTGCGGAAGGTGGGGTCCTCCTCCGCGAGCTTCTGGATCGCGGTTCCGAGCTTCTCCTGGTCGGCCTTCGTCTTGGGCTCGATGGCGACCTCGATGACGGGCTCCGGGAAGGTCATCGACTCGAGCACGACCTGCGCCTGCGGGTCGCTCAGGGTGTCACCGGTGGTGGTGTCCTTCAAACCGATGACGGCGTAGATGTGGCCGGCGGTGACCGAGTCGACCGGGTTCTCCTTGTTGGAGTGCATCTGGAAGATCTTGCCGATGCGCTCCTTCTTGCCCTTGGTCGAGTTGATGACCTGGGCGCCGGAGTCGAGCTTGCCCGAGTAGACACGGACGTAGGTGAGGCGGCCGAAGAACGGGTGCACGGCGACCTTGAACGCGAGCGCGGAGAAGGGCTCGGTCGAGTCGGCGTGGCGCATGATGACCTTCTCCTCGTCGCGGACGTCGTGCGCCTCGATGGCGGGGACGTCGAGCGGGGAGGGGAGGTAGTCCACGACCGCGTCGAGCATCGGCTGGACGCCGCGGTTCTTGAACGCGGAGCCGCAGAGCACCGGGTAGATCTCGGAGTTGACGGTCATCTTGCGGATGGCGCCCTTGATCTCCGCAACGGTGAGTTCCTCGCCGCCGAAATACTTCTCGAGCAGCTCGTCGGAGGTCTCCGCGACGGTTTCGAGGAGCTTCTCGCGGTACTCCGCCGCCTTATCGGCGAGGTCGGCCGGGATCTCCTCGATCTCGTACTTGGCGCCCAACGCGACGTCTCCCTTGGAGTCGCCGCGCCAGGTGAGCGCGCGCATCTCGACCAGGTCGACGACGCCCTCGAAGGTGCTCTCGGCGCCGATGGGCAGCTGGATGACCAGCGGCTTCGCACCGAGGCGGTTCACGATGGTGTCGACGGTGTAGTAGAAGTCGGCGCCGAGCTTGTCCATCTTGTTGACGAAGCAGATGCGGGGGACGTCGTACTTGTCGGCCTGACGCCACACGGTCTCGGATTGGGGCTCGACGCCCTCCTTACCGTCGAAGACGGCGACAGCGCCGTCGAGGACGCGGAGCGAGCGCTCGACCTCGACCGTGAAGTCGACGTGACCGGGGGTGTCGATGATGTTGATCTGGTTCTTGTTCCAGAAGCAGGTAGTTGCGGCAGAGGTGATCGTGATGCCGCGCTCCTGCTCCTGCGCCATCCAGTCCATCGTCGCGGCGCCGTCGTGGACCTCGCCGATCTTGTGCGTGATACCCGTGTAGAACAGGATGCGCTCGGTGGTGGTGGTCTTGCCGGCATCGATGTGGGCCATGATGCCGATGTTGCGGACCTTGTTCAGGTCGGTGAGCACATCTTGTGCCACGGAGTTCCTCCGATAGGTGATGGAGCCAGCGCACCGGGTTCATGGCCGAATGGCTGGGATTCTGGTGGTGGCGGATCGCCCGGTCGCGGGGATCGGGCGATCCACCGCCGGGACCGGGCCCGCAGCGCGGACGCTGTGGGCCCGGCGGTAACGGTCGCCCGAGGGCGACCGCGGGTGCGCTACCAGCGGTAGTGCGCGAAGGCCTTGTTCGACTCGGCCATCTTGTGGGTGTCCTCGCGACGCTTCACAGCGGCGCCCAGACCGTTCGACGCGTCGAGGATCTCGTTCATCAGACGCTCGGTCATCGTCTTCTCGCGACGGGCCTTCGCGTAGCTGGTGAGCCAGCGCAGCGCGAGGGTGTTCGCGCGATGCGGCTTGACCTCGACCGGGACCTGGTAGGTCGAGCCGCCAACGCGGCGGCTACGGACCTCGAGGGTCGGACGGACGTTGTCGAGAGCCTTCTTGAGGGTGACGACGGCGTCCTGGCCGTTCTTGCCGGCGACGCCCTCGAGGGCACCGTAGACGATGCGCTCGGCGAGACCCTTCTTGCCGTCCAGGAGGATCTTGTTGACGAGCTGGCTGACGATGGGAGCGCCGTAGACGGGGTCTGCGACGACGGGGCGCTTGGGAGCTGGGCCCTTACGAGGCATTACTTCTTCTCCATCTTCGCGCCGTACCGGCTGCGAGCCTGCTTGCGGTTCTTGACGGCCTGGGTGTCCAGGGCGCCGCGAACGATCTTGTAGCGGACACCGGGGAGGTCCTTGACGCGACCGCCGCGCACGAGCACCATCGAGTGCTCCTGCAGGTTGTGGCCCTCGCCGGGGATGTAGGCGGTGACCTCGGTGCCGTTGGAGAGCTTCACGCGGGCCACCTTGCGGAGGGCCGAGTTCGGCTTCTTGGGCGTGGTCGTGTAGACGCGCGTGCAGACGCCGCGCTGCTGGGGGTTGGCCTTCAGGGCGGGCGCCTTGGTCTTGGTGACCTTCGGCGTGCGTCCCTTACGGACCAACTGCTGAATCGTTGGCACTGGTTCTGCTCCTTGGATGCTGCACGGTGACAGCGGATCGATGGTCGACATTCGGCCCTCCCGTCTCCGGGAACGGCCGAGTTCATCTGGACCCGACGCACCCCGCGGCCCCGCGAGCGGGACCGGGGAGGGTGAGGGGTATGCCGTGGGGGCCGCCCGATCGGACGAACCCGCGGATCCTTGCGGACCCGGTAGAGCGAGGTGCGGCGACCGCGTCGACCCGGAGGCATGACACAAGCGCACGGCACAGCGCACACCCGGAGAATATTACGGGGAGTGACGGGGCCGGTCAACCGAGCGGCGTTCGCCCTGGGAGAGCGCGCGACGCCGCTCCGCCCGGCCGACACGATCACTCCCGCTCGTCGCCCTCCCAGCCCCAGTGCGGGCTGTGGCCGCCCGCGTCGCGGCGAGCCAGGAGCAGGAGGAACACGAGCTGCACCGCCGCCGCGAGCACGCCGGTCGCGAGCGCGAAAGGGGTGGGCGCGTGATCCAGCACCCAGCCGAGGATGTCGCCCGGCTCCTGCCGGCCGAGGCCGTAGAGCGCGCCGCCGGTGAGCAGGAAGAGCAGGGAGACGACGACCCCGGTCAGCAGCGATGGGCCGAGCACTCGGTGAACGGCGGGGCGCGCGGCGAGGGTCATCATCGCGACCAGCACGGCGAGGACGCAGACCGCCACCGACACCGGCCCCAGCAGCGGGCCAGCATCGCGCTCGGGCACGACGTCCTGATCGAGCAGGAGGCTGAGCACCCCGAACGCGCAGACGACCAGGGCGAGGTAGAGGAACGCGGCGAAGGCGGCCAGCGCGAGGCCGTAGCCCAGCCCGGCGCTGCGGCCCTGTTCCTGGCCCGTCACGACGGATCGGCCGCTTCCCGCTCGGCGTTGCGGCGCTTGACGCCCCTGGCCCGCCCGGAGATGGCGGCGCCCCCCCAGACGCTCGCTTCCCGGCCGAGCACCGCCGCGGCGAGCACGGCGGCCAGGACAGCGGGGTCGCGGACGTACTCGAGCGCGAGGGTACGGTCGACCGGCAGCGAGAGCGGCCCGACGGCGCTCCAGCCGCCGGCGAGCGCGGCCGCCGCCGTGAGGAGGGCGACCAGGAACCCGCCGAGGACGTAAGCCCACCAGCCCGCGCGGTTCACGACCAGCACGATCAGGGCGAGTCCGACGAAGAACGCCGCGACCGGCGCGAGAAAAAGCGTGGTCGGCGCCGTCTCGAGCGCGAGCGCCACCGGATCCCCAGCTGCGCGGCCGACGAGGAGGCGGATCGCGGTGAGCGCCACCAGGTAGAGGGCGGCGAAGACCGCCGTGGTCAGCAGCGCGAGGGCGAGACCGGCCAGGCGGTTGCCCGAGCGGCGGACAGGTTCGGGCTCGGCCTCGACCGGGCCGAGGGCACTCGGCGCCTCGGCAGTAGCGGCCGGTGGGGACGGTTCGAGCGTCGGCTGACGCTCGGTCTCGGGTTCGGGCCAGACGTACTCGCGGGTCGGCTGGGGTCCGGTTCCGCCGGACGTCTCGGTCGCGGAGGGGATCCGCGTGGTCTCGGCGTCGCTGCTCCAGTTCACCCGGACAGCATAGGCACGGGTCGCGCCACTTCCGGTGCGCCGCGCGGCTCCCGTCGATGGGGGGCGGACCTAGTCGAGCGGATGGAGGAGACGGTGCAGGAACTGCCGGGTCCGCGGCTCGCGCGGCTCCCGCAGAATCTGCGCGGGAGCGCCGCGTTCGACGACGACGCCGTCGGCCATGAAGACGACCTCCGAGGCCACCTGCCGGGCGAATTCGAGTTCGTGCGTGACCACGAGCATCGTCCAGCCCTCTCCCGCCAGCTCTCGCATCAGCGAGAGCACGTCGCCGACCAGCTCCGGGTCCAGCGCCGAGGTCGGCTCATCGAAGAGGAGGAGCTCGGGCCGCAGCGCGAGCGCCCGCACGATGCCGACGCGCTGCTGCTGCCCGCCGGAGAGCTCGAACGGGTAGGCGCTCCCCCGGCCGCCGAGGCCGACGCGCTCGAGCAGCAGCTCCGCCTCCGGGACCACCTCGGATGCGGAGCGGCGCTGCACTCGCAGCGGCCCCTCCGTGACGTTCTGCAGGACCGTCAGATGAGGGAAAAGGTTGAAATGTTGAAAGACCATCGCGGAGTGATTGCGCAGACCGGTGAGCGCCTTGCGTCCGACACCGCGATCGAAGGTGAGCACGCTGCCGTCCGCGAGTTCGACGACTCCGCCGTCCGGCACCTCGAGGCTGTTCAGCGAGCGCAGGACGGTGGTCTTACCCGAGCCGGACGGACCGATGAGAGCGACGACCTCGCCTCGGCGGACCTCTAGGTCGATCCCACGGAGCACCTCCACGCCGCCGAAGGACTTGCGCAGGCCCCGGGCCGTGACCACGGGCCGAGCGTCGGTCGGGGAGTCAACGGGCGACATAGCGGTCCAATCGCTTTTCGAGCAGACCCTGGCCGCTGGAGAGCACCAGGCAGATGAGCCAGTAGATCAGGGCGGCCTCGACGTAGAGCAGCATGAACTCGCTGGACGCAGTCGCGATCTTCTGCGCCTGCCGGAAGAGCTCGGTCACCAGGATCAGCGAGGCCAGCGAGGTGTCCTTCACCAGGGAGATGAAGGTGTTCGACAGCGGCGGCACCGAGACCCGCGCGGCCTGCGGCAGGATGATCCGCCGCAGGGAGAGCGCGCGGCTCATGCCGATGGTGTGCGCCGCCTCCCACTGCCCCTTCGGGACGCTCAGGATCGCCGCTCGAATCACCTCGGCCGCGTAGCCTCCCACGTTCAGGGCGAAGGCGATCGTGGCGCTGGGCCACGGGTCGATCTTGAGGCCGAGGCTCGGCAGGCCGTAAAAGATCACGAACAGCTGCACCAGGAGGGGTGTGCCACGGATGACCGAGATGTAGGCGCGGGCGGTCCAGGAGAGGATCCGCACCCGCGAGAGCCGCATCAGGGCGACCGCCAGCGCGAGCACGAGCCCGATCGCGAAGCTCACCACCGCGAGCGGGATCGTCCCGACGATGCCCCCGGAGAGGATCGGCCAGAACGACCGGAGGACAAGATCCATAGATTCTCTCCTTCGCGGAGCAGCCCCGCGGTCGGCTCGGTCGGGTGGTGGCATCGGAGGCGGACCGAGTCCGCCTCCTTCGGAATGCTGGCATGCCCGGGCACGATTGCGCCCGGCGCGTCGGCCTCCGGCGCAGTGCATTCCCTCACCGCGAGGCCGAACCCGCGCGAGGCGGCTCCTCCCGGTGCAGAAGGAGCCGCCGCGGCGGACTACTGGGAGACGTCGGCTCCGAAGTAGCGCTCGGAGAGGGAGACGAGGGTGCCGTCCGCGCGCAGTTCGTCGAGGGCGGAGTCGACGGCGGCGACGAGGTCATCGGATCCCCGAGGGAAGGCGAAACCGCTCGCGGAGGTGTCGGCGGTCGTGACGGCGACCTTGAGTCCGGCGGCCTGGTCGGGGTAGGTCGTGGACCAGTCGAGCCAGGTGAGGCGGTCGTTCACCGTCGCGTCGACGCGTCCCTGCTCGACGAGGGCGATGGCCTGGGCCCAGCCCTCGACGCCCTCGACCTGCGCGCCGTTCTGCTGCGCGACGGTGTACCAGTTGCTCGAGAGCGATTGGGCGGTGGTCTTGCCGGAGAGGCCGGCGAGATCGGTGATGGACGTGTCGCTCGCAGGCACGATCACGACGCCGGGGCTGACGGAGTACGGCTCGGAGAAGTCGTACTTCGCCTTGCGGTCATCGTTGATCGCGACCTGGTTGGCGATCACGTCGAAGCGCCCACCCTCCAGGCCCGCGAAAATCGCGTCCCACTGCGTCTCCTGGAACTCGGGCTCCACGCCCAGCTTCTCGGCGACCGCGGTGACCACGTCGATGTCGTAACCGGTCAGCGCACCGGTGCCGCCATCGGCGTGGAAGGAGAAGGGCGGGTAGGTGCCCTCGGTGCCGATGGTGAGCTTTCCGGAGTCTTTGACCTCGGCGAGGGTCAGGCCGTCGCTCGCGGAGGTCGTGCCCGCGCCGCTCGAGCCCGAGACCACGTCGTCGGTCGAGGCGGGCGCGCAGCCGGCGAGGACCAGGGCGGCGGCGGCAGCAGCAGTGCCGAACAGGACGCGCAGAGAGGTACGGGCGGAAAGGGTCACGGTGTTGTCCTTCGGTGAATCACGGAGTCGTGGCGGTCGCGGTGCGCGGGGTGCGGCGCGGGGATCGACGACGGGACGGGACGTCCAGGAGGGGACCGCGGCGAAGCGGACCCACTCGCACAGACGATAACCGGGGAAGGGGTCGGCTATTCCCGGATGTCGCCCCGTGACGCCGAGTGCGCGGCGAGGAACCGCTCCGTCCCCGCGACCTCGTCGTCGGTGAGGCCCGCCGCCGAGTCCGGTCGGATCAGATGGAAGGGGGTGCTCTGCTCGCGCGCCCAGAGGTAGGCGTCCTCGCGGAGGTTGTCGTCGATCCAGACCACCGCGTCGATCGGGCCGCGTTCGGCGGCCGACTCGAGCCAGGCCGCGACCGGCTGAAGCTTGCCCGTCTGCCCGGGGAATCGCGGATCGCGAGGGAGCCCGCCGTCGAAGACGATCGCCTCCGTGCCGCCCGGCAACCCGAGATCCTCAGCGAGGACCGAGGTCAGGCGGGGCGGCCACGTCGTGGCCCAGACGATCGTGCCGACCGCGGCGAGCCGGGCGACGAGCGCCTCCCGCTCCGGCTCGAGTTCGAGCCGGTGCGAGCCCGCCGCGCGATCGCTGCGGACGGAGGGATTCAGGACGCCATCGACGTCGAGCAGGATCAAGGCGACCATGCCTGTCACCGTACCGGCGCCAGGGCGGATCGCGCGAGGAGCGCTAGCGTGACGGCATGCCGCCGAGCCTCGTACTGCCGGATGGCCGCGTCGCCGAGCTGAGGCCCGACCCGGTGCGGCCGGAGGCACTGCTGCTCACGGTCGACGGCATCGAGCAGTCGCTGATCGACCCAGGGGATCCTCGATCACTGCACCTCGAGTACCTCGCCCGCCTCGGCGCGGTCGTGGACGCGGCTGCGGCTGCGGGTGAGCCGCTGCGCGTGCTGCACCTCGGTGCCGGCGCGCTGGCACTGGCGCGCTACGTCGCGGTGACACGGCCCGGCTCCGAGCAGCTCGCGGTCGAGAGCGCGGAGGGACTGGTCGAATTCGTGCTCGCCCACGCCCCGCTCCCCCGCGACGCCCGCGTGCGGGTCGTGACAGCGAACGCCTCCGGAGCACTGCCCACCTGGAAGGCCGACCTCGTCGTGCTCGACGTCTACGACGGCGACGAGATCCCGGAGGCCTTCTACTCGCCGGCCGTGCTCGCTCCGCTCACCGCGCGAGTAGGATCCGCGGGACTGCTCGCGGTCAACGTCGCCGACGACGCCGACCACCGCAGGCTCACGCGCCTGCGCCGGGTCGTACGGGAGCTGCTCCCCGTCACCACCGCGGTCGGCGCCACCGCGTTCATCGAGGGGCGCAGCGACGGGAACGCGATTCTCCTGGCCTCACGCTCGGCGCTCGCTCGCGGCGTCGCTGCCCGCCTGCTGCTCGACGGCCCGCACCCGGTCTCCGCCGCGACGGATGGCGACGTCGTGGTCGCCGATGTGACGGTAGAAGTCGACCCGTGAGTCGAGTGTGACCCCGGTCTCGAGGTACTTGGCGCGGATCCGCTTGATGTAGGTGCGGACGGTGTGCTCGGCGACGTTGAGATCGACGGCGACGGTCCTGACCGCGGCTCCGGCCCCGTAGGCGCGCATCACCCGGCTCTCCTGCGGGCTCAGCACCGGGCGGCGCACCTCCCGGCCGTGCACGAGCCGGTGCCGGGCCGTGTCCGAGATCCAGGTGCGGCCGGAAGCGACCGAGACGACAGCGGCGGCGAGCTCGCTCGGGTCGTCTCCCTTCCAGACGTAGGCGGCTCTCTCGCGCCGCAGCACAGCCCGCACCGGCTCGAGCGAGTCGGAGGAGGAGAGGACGACGAGGCCGACCGTGCGCTCCGCGGCGCGCTCCATCGCGGCGGCCACCTCCTCGCCGGGCACGCCGTCGAGGTCGAGGACCGCGATCCGGTCCACGCCCTCTTCGTCGTGCGAGAACTGCGGCAGCAGCTGCGCGAGCAGCGCCTGGAGCGCGGCGCGCTCGATCGCTGGTCCGTCTGCGACGTCCAGCGTGAACCGATCGAATCCGGTCACGGAGGTCCCCTTGCAGGGGCAGGTTCGGGTCCGCCCCGGCTGCACCGTAGCGGGCATGGCACTCAGCGCGCAGCTGATGAGACATTTCGTTTCAGTGGGAGGAGACCCCCAGACCGTTCCGAATCGGCTCATGGACCGCCTGAAGGGCGCCTCGGGGCTCCCGGCACCGGATAGTGTCCCTCAGCATGGACGACAGCTCAGGAGGCGCCGCACGGGCCCGGAGGATACCCGCGGAGCAGGTCCGCAACCGCATGATCACCACGGCCCGCGAGGTCGTCTCGACCCACGGCCTCACCGTGAGCTTCGCGCACCTGCCGATGGAGGAGTACATCCGCCTCGCGGAGGTGCCGCGCAGCTCCGTCTACCGCATCTGGAGCACCCGCGAGGAGTTCGTCGCGGACCTCATCGGCGAAATCTTCGTGCGCGACCGCTACGCCGAGGGCGCCGAACTCGAGACCCGACAGGAGACGCGCGAGGTCCGCAAACGCTTCTCCCACCTGCTCGTGACCGCCGCCGGACGCCGACAGGTCGGCTGGGAGATGATCCGGATCGGCGCTCGCGCGAACGCGGAGTCACTCCGCCGATCCGCTGACTGGTCCTCCTACAACGCCCTCCTCGCCTGCACCTTCTCGATGGAGGCCGGGCCCGCGCGCGATGCCGTCCAGGCGACGGCGAAGCGGATCGAGGGCATGCTGACCCGCCGGATGCGGGACTTCTACGAGGAGTTCCTCGAGTTGATCGGCGCCTCACTGCGCCCCGGATTCACCACGCTCCAGCTCGCTCACCTCACGGCGACCGTGATCGACGGGCTCGCGCACCGCGGCCGCCTCCTGGACGATGACCTCGACGCCGCCGTGACGGCCCCCGGCCTCGACGGAGAGCCGGTCGAGTGGATGCTCGCGGCCTGGACGATCCGCTCGATCGTCGACGGGATGCTGGAGCCGGTCGCGGAGGACTGAGCGCACGCGGATCCCCGGATCAGTCGTCCGTTTCGGTGAACCCGTCGATCAGCATCAACACCGAGACGACGGCGAGCGAGGGGCCGTCGGGGTCGGCGGGGTCGAGGGGGCCGGTCACCAGCTCCGGCGCGGCGATGCGGGCAATGCAGAGACCCTCCACGAGGGCAGAGACGGCGGAGGCGAGTGCCGCGTGGCTGCGGCCCGGGCGCAGCCGCAGCCCTGCCTCGTCGAGGGTATGCTGGTAGTACTTCGCCATGTTGTCGATGAAGTGGAGCTGACGGACGCGCAGCGCCGAGCGGATGGCGGTCCTCGCCGGCTCCTCGTGCGAGTCGGCCGCGCCGGCGAGGGCGATGAAGTTGCGCCAGTGCTGTGCTGAGAAAACGTTGTCGACGTTCGCATCGACGGCCACCCGCACGGAGGCGACCAGGGCCTCGCGACGCTGCTCCGGCGTGAGCTCCGCGACGAGGTGGCGATGCAGGTAGGAGTCCCCGGCGGCCAGCGACGGCTGGTCGAGCCTAGTCGCGAGTACCCGCTCGGGAATGGCGCCGATCAGCTCGTCGTAGAACGACTTCCGGGTCGGCCAGATCCGATACACCGTGCTGCGCGGCACCCCGGCCGAGCGGATGACGTCTTCGAGCGACAGGTGGCCGACTCCGACGCGCAGACCCTCGGTCCGCACGACTGCGAGGGCCGCGTCGAGCAGGCGGATGCGGACCTGCTCGCGGGTGAGACGCGGCGTACGCGTCGTCTCCGGCGTCGCCGGGGGCTCGTCACTCATGGGGCCTCCGCTGGGATGTGCGGAGACCTCTCCGACATCTGGTGTCCAGCAGAGCGTACCCGTTCCGCGGGCAGCGGGTGAGAGCGGGGCGGGGACGGGCGCGGCCCGCGCATGCGGCTCGGGTACCGCGCGGACCGCGCTGCCTGTCCCCCCAGGCGGACGCCCCCAGCGACCGGTCCGACCGTATGATGCGCGACATTCGTCCGTCAAACGTCGCGACACCATGTCTCCTCGCTGTCCGCGACCCGCCTCAGGACGCTCACAAGGAGCGCCGCCGCGACTCCTCCGCCACCGGGAACAGATGCGCGGTCGCCCGCGCCTTTGTCGCGCGCGGGACGGCCAGCTCCCGGGCGATGACATCGGAGACGACGCCCGTGGCGTGCTCGACGAGGTCGACGTTGCGGGTCAGACGCGCGTGATGGCACGGGCTCGCGTCCACATCGACCACGAGCTTGGCGAAGCGCAGGGCGTTGCCCAGGCGTGCGAACGGCGTGAGCTCGGCGACCACCGACGGAGCATCCGCCGCAGCCAGATAGGTGTAGCGGCAGGTCGAGACCACGGAGTCGTCGACCCCGGCTGTCGCCGATCCGGTCGCGACCATGATGTCGCCGAGGCCGACCGGCGCGCTGGCCCGGCCGAGCGCTACAGCCGCGGTGACCTGGATGTCGCCGACCAGCGCCGTCACATGCACGCCGGCCGGCCAGGGCGGCAGGGAGCCGAGCTCGGACGATCCGGTGCGCAGGCCCTTGCCCGCGGCGGAGGCGAGAGCGTCGATCAAGGGCACTCCCGTGCACTCCCCCGCGTACTCGGCGTTCTCTGAAACGGCGGCACCGCAGGAGGCGAGCATCGCCGAGAGGCTCAGTCGGCTCGGCGGGTCGAGCCCGGCGATCACGGCGGGACTCACCCGACCGGACTCATCGACCATCCGGCCCAGACGCTCAGCGACATCGGAACCGGTATTGGGTGTCCCGAAGGTGAGCACCGACGAGACCATCGATGACACGGCCGTGCCGTCGACCGTGCTGCTCAGCGCCTGACGTGCGGCGAGACCGCCCATCGAATGCGCAACCACAATGGCACGCTGGCCGGTCGCCGACACCAGACAGGCGATCGAGGAGGCAAGAGCATCGCTGATCCCGGGGTCGGTGACCCAACGGGCGGCAAGGCGACGATAGTCGAAGGTGTAAACGGCGGCGCCCTCGATCTGTTGGAACCGGCCGAGGAGCGAAGGCTCGGGAGCGTCGAGAGCGGTCGCTGAGTCCGACGAGACCATGTCGACCAGGTGCGAGAAGACGCCAGTGCGGCTCGCGTCGTGGGTCGCTGTGCCGAGCCAGCCGTGCAGCAGCACGATCGGCACGACAGCCCTGACGGAGCGCGGCTCGACGTCGTCACCCGCGAGCACCGGCGCGAGCTGCGCCGCTCCGCAGGACGTCGGGACGACGGCCTCCGCCGCCTCGGCGCGCCCACTGGGCACGATGAGCGCGCCGACCACCGCAACCAGGGCGGCCAGCACGACGATCACGACTCTCATCCGCGCAGTCCTTCGAGTGCCGCGGCCAGGACGGGGATCGGGACGAACTCGACCCGGCGAGCACCCCTCGAGTCAATCATTCCCACCGCGGGCAGAACGTCCGCAGGCGCGAACCGCCGGCACCCCCCGTGCGGGTGTGGCCGGCCCGGGAACGACGAAGGCCCCGCCGGTGTCCCGACGGGGCCTTCGATCGTTCAGCTCACGTGAGTCAGCTGTAGTTGCCCGGCTCGTAGCCGTCGCTCGAGAACGAGTCGAAGTCGACGAACGAGAGGTCGGCGTCGCTGAAGGCGGCGTCGTCGGCGAAGATGCGGTTGGGGTACCGCTCCGCCTTCGCCTCCTCGGTCGCTTCGACCGACACGTTCCGGTACTTGGGCAGACCGGTTCCCGCCGGGATCAGCTTTCCGATGATCACGTTCTCCTTCAGGCCCAGCAGCGGGTCGCGCTTGCCCTCCATCGCCGCCTGCGTCAGAACACGGGTGGTCTCCTGGAAGGACGCGGCCGACAACCAGGACTCGGTCGCGAGCGAGGCCTTGGTGATACCCATAACCTCCTGGCGTGCGGACGCGGTCCGCTTGCCCTCGGTCAGAGCCGCACGGTTGACCTCGCTGTACCGCGAGCGGTCGACGAGCTCGCCCGGCAGCAGCTCCGTGTCGCCGTGGTCGACCACGGTGACCTTCCGGAGCATCTGGCGCACGATGACCTCGATGTGCTTGTCGTGGATCGGCACACCCTGCGAACGGTAGACGCCCTGAACGCCGCCCACCAGGTGCTTCTGGACCTCGCGGACGCCCAGCACGCGCAGGACCTCCTTGGGGTCGACCGTTCCGACGTGCAACTGCTGCCCGAGGGTGACCGACTGGCCGTCCTCGACGAGCAGCTGCGAGCGCTTGAGCACCGGATAGATGACCGCCTCGTCGCCGTTGTCCGGCTGGAGGATGACGCGGCGGGCCCGGTCGGTGTCCTCGATCGTGATGCGACCGGCGGCCTCCGCGATGGGTGACGCACCCTTGGGGGTACGGGCCTCGAAGAGTTCCTGCACGCGGGGAAGACCCTGCGTGATGTCGTCGGCCGAGGCCGAGCCACCGGTGTGGAAGGTGCGCATGGTGAGCTGGGTGCCGGGCTCGCCGATCGACTGGGCCGCGATGATACCGACGGCCTCGCCGATGTCGACGAGCTTGCCGGTGGCGAGCGAACGGCCGTAGCAGGCCGCGCAGACGCCGACGGCGGACTCACAGGTCAGGACGGAGCGCACCTTGATGTGGCGGACACCTGCTCCGACCAGCTTCTCGATCAGAACATCGCCCACGTCCTCGCCGGCCTCGGCGACGCGCTCGCCCGCCTCGTTCGACGCCGGGGTGGCGAGCGAACGGGCGTAGACCGAGTTCTCGACGTTCGAGTCCTTGATCCAGGCGCCGGTGGCGTCCTGGAGCATGATCGGCAGCTCGAGACCCTTCGTGGTGCCGCAGTCGTCCTCACGGATGATGACGTCCTGCGAGACGTCGACGAGTCGACGCGTCAGGTACCCCGAGTCCGCGGTGCGCAGCGCGGTGTCGGCCAGACCCTTGCGGGCACCGTGCGTGGCGATGAAGTACTCGGCGACCGACAGGCCCTCGCGGTAGGAGGAGATGATCGGACGGGCGATGATCTCGCCCTTCGGGTTGTTCACCAGGCCTCGCATGCCGGCGATGTTGCGCACCTGCAGCCAGTTTCCACGGGCACCGGAGGTGACCATGCGGTTGATGGTGTTGTCCGTCGGGAAGTTCGCGCGCATGGCCGTGGCGACCTCGTCGGTCGCCTCGGTCCAGATCTTCACGAGCTCCTGGCGGCGCTCGGCCTGGGTGGTCAGACCCTTGTCGTACTCGGACTCGACCTTCGCGGCCTTCTTCTCGTAGCCCGCGATGATCTCGGGCTTCGACGGAGGCGTGAGGATGTCCGACAGTGCGACGGTCACGCCGGACCGAGTGGCCCAGTAGAAGCCGGCGTCCTTGATCCGGTCGAGGGAGGCGGCGACCTCCACCTTCGGGTAGCGCTCCGCGAGGTCGTTCACGATCCCGGAGATGGTCGTCTTGTCGGCGACCTGCTCGAAGTAGGGGTAGTCGACCGGCAGCGCCTCGTTGAAGAGGGCGCGACCGAGTGTGGTCTCGAGCAGCACCGGCGCAGTGACCTTGCCCTTGTCGTCGAGCTCCACGCCCTCGGGTGCCTGACCCTGCCCGAAGAAGACGTCCGACATGCGGATCTTCACCTTCGAGTTCAGGTGCAGCGAGCCCTGGTCCTTCGCGAGGATCGCCTCGGACACGGAGGAGAATGCACGTCCCTCACCGGCGGCACCCTCGCGGATGGTCGTCAGGTGGTGGAGGCCGATGATCATGTCCTGCGTGGGCAGGGTGACCGGACGGCCGTCCGAGGGCTTGAGGATGTTGTTCGACGCCAGCATCAGGATGCGGGCCTCGGCCTGGGCCTCGACGGACAGCGGCAGGTGGACGGCCATCTGGTCGCCGTCGAAGTCCGCGTTGAACGCGGCGCACACGAGCGGGTGCAGCTGAATCGCCTTGCCCTCGACCAGCTGGGGCTCGAAGGCCTGGATGCCGAGTCGGTGCAGCGTGGGCGCACGGTTCAGCAGGACGGGGCGCTCGCGGATGATCTCCTCGAGCACGTCCCACACCTGCGGGCGCGATCGCTCCACCATGCGCTTGGCGGCCTTGATGTTCTGAGCGTGCGAGAGGTCGATCAGGCGCTTGATCACGAACGGCTTGAACAGCTCCAGCGCCATCTGCTTGGGCAGACCGCACTGGTGCAGCTTGAGCTGCGGGCCGACGATGATGACCGAGCGGCCCGAGTAGTCGACGCGCTTGCCCAGCAGGTTCTGGCGGAATCGACCCTGCTTTCCCTTGAGCATGTCGCTCAGGGACTTGAGGGCGCGGTTACCGGTACCGGTGACGGGGCGGCCGCGACGACCGTTGTCGAAGAGAGCGTCGACCGCCTCCTGCAGCATGCGCTTTTCGTTGTTCACGATGATCTCGGGGGCACCGAGGTCGAGCAGGCGGCGGAGACGGTTGTTGCGGTTGATCACACGACGGTAGAGGTCGTTCAGGTCGCTGGTCGCGAACCGGCCTCCGTCGAGCTGCACCATCGGGCGCAGCTCCGGCGGGATGACCGGGACGACGTCGAGGACCATCGCAGCCGGCGAGTTGCCGGTGGCGAGGAACGAGTTGACGACGCGCAGGCGCTTGATGGCGCGGATCTTCTTCTGACCCTTGCCCTCGGCGATCTGCAGGTGCAGCGTCTCGGCCTCGGCCTGGAGGTCGAACTGCTCGAGGCGCTTCTTGATCGCCTCGGCGCCCATGTAGGCCTCGAAGTAGACGCCGTAGCGGTCGACGAGCTCGTTGAAGACGGCGTCCTCGGGCTTGAGGTCGCCGACCTTGAGGGTGCGGAACTGCTCCCACACGCTCTCGAGCCGCGCAATGTCCTCGTCGAAGGACTTGCGGATCTGGCCCATCTCTTTCTCGGCGCCGTCCTTGGTGCGGCGCTTCTGGTCGCTCTTCGCGCCCTCCGCCTCCAGGGCGGCGAGATCGGTCTCCAGGCGCGCCAGGCGGTCCGCGATGCGGGAGTCGCGCTGGTCCGAGAGGGTCTTGATCTCGAGCCGGAGCTCGTTCTCGAGGCCGGGCATGTCGGCGTGACGGCCGTCGTCGTCCACGTCGATGATCATGTACGCCGCGAAGTAGATGACCTTCTCGAGGTCCTTCGGCGCCATGTCCAGCAGGTATCCCAGGCGCGAGGGGACGCCCTTGAAGTACCAGATGTGAGTGACGGGAGCGGCGAGCTCGATGTGGCCCATCCGCTCGCGACGAACCGAGGACTTGGTGACCTCGACGCCGCAGCGCTCGCAGACGATGCCTTTGAAGCGGACTCGCTTGTACTTGCCGCAGGAGCACTCCCAGTCGCGGGAAGGTCCGAAGATCTGCTCGCCGAACAGACCGTCCTTCTCGGGCTTGAGGGTGCGGTAGTTGATGGTCTCGGGCTTCTTCACTTCACCGTGCGACCAGCGACGGATGTCATCGGCCGTCGCGAGGCCGATGCGCAGCTCATCGAAAGTGGTTACGTCGAGCAATGTTTTCTCCTTGTCGGAAAACAGGGTGTCTCGTCAGAGACGGGAGTCGTCGGAGGCTGGCGCGGATCAGATGTCGTCGACCGAGGACGACTCGAACCGGGAGGAGATGTTGATCCCGAGCTCTTCCGCGGCGCGGTAGACCTCGTCATCGGTGTCGCGCAGGCTGACCGCGGTGCCGTCGGCCGAGAGGACCTCGACGTTCAGGCACAGCGACTGCATCTCCTTGATGAGGACCTTGAAGGACTCCGGGATGCCCGGCTCCTGGATGTTCTCACCCTTGACGATGGCCTCGTACACCTTCACGCGGCCGAGGATGTCGTCCGACTTGATGGTGAGGAGTTCCTGGAGGGCGTAAGCCGCTCCGTAGGCCTCGAGGGCCCACACCTCCATCTCGCCGAATCGCTGTCCACCGAACTGCGCCTTACCACCGAGCGGCTGCTGGGTGATCATCGAGTACGGGCCCGTCGAGCGCGCGTGGATCTTGTCGTCGACGAGGTGGTGCAGCTTCAGGATGTACATGTAGCCGACCGAGACCGGGTCCGGGAAAGGCTCCCCGGAGCGGCCGTCGAACAGCTGCGTCTTGCCGGACGAGCCGATCAGGCGCTCGCCGTCGCGGGTCGGAGTGGTGGAGTCGAGGAGCCCGGCGAGCTCCTCCTCCGCCGCACCGTCGAAGACCGGGGTCGCGACCTTGGTGCCGGGCGCCGCCTCGCGAGCGTGCTCGGGCAGGCGCGCGGCCCACTCGGGCTGGCCGTCGACCTTCCAGCCCTGCTTCGCAATCCACCCCAGGTGGATCTCGAGAACCTGGCCGAAGTTCATCCGGCCGGGGACGCCGAGCGGGTTGAGGACGATGTCGACCGGAGTGCCGTCGGCGAGGAAGGGCATGTCCTCGACCGGCAGGATCTTCGAGATGACGCCCTTGTTGCCGTGGCGACCGGCGAGCTTGTCACCCTCGGTGATCTTGCGCTTCTGGGCGATGTAGACGACCACGCGCTGGTTGACGCCCGAGCCGAGCTCGTCGTCGCCGTCCTGCGCGTCGAACACCTTGACGCCGATGATCGTTCCCTGCTCGCCGTGGGGCACCTTCAGCGATGTGTCGCGGACCTCGCGGCTCTTCTCGTTGAAGATCGCGCGGAGCAGGCGCTCCTCGGCCGAGAGCTCGGTCTCGCCCTTGGGCGTGACCTTGCCGACGAGGATGTCGCCGGGGCGGACCTCGGCGCCGATGCGGATGATGCCGCGCTCGTCCAGGTCGGCCAGGAGCTCCGGGCTGACGTTGGGGAGGTCGCGGGTGATCTCCTCCTTGCCGAGCTTGGTGTCGCGGGCGTCGACCTCGTACTCCTCGATGTGGATCGAGGAGAGGACGTCGTCCTTGACCAGGTTCTGGCTGAGGATGATCGCGTCCTCGAAGTTGTGACCCTCCCACGGCATGAACGCGACGAGCAGGTTCTTGCCGAGCGCGAGTTCACCGTTCTCGGTCGCGGGACCGTCGGCGACGACCTCGCCGACCTCGAGGCGCTCGCCGGCCGAGACGACCACGCGGTTGTTGTACGAGGTGCCCTGGTTGGAGCGGTCGAACTTGCGGAGGAAGTAGGTCTGCGTTCCGCCCTCGTCCAGCTGGACGGTGACGGAGTCGGCGGAGACCTCCTGGACGACACCGGCCTTGTCGGCGGTGATGACGTCTCCGGCGTCGATGGCCGCGAAGCCCTCCATGCCGGTTCCGACGACGGGCGACTCGCTGCGCAGCAGCGGGACGGCCTGACGCTGCATGTTCGCGCCCATGAGCGCACGGTTCGCGTCGTCGTGCTCGAGGAACGGGATCAGCGAGGTCGCGACCGACACCATCTGACGCGGCGAGACATCCATGTAGTGGACGCGCTCGGCATCGACGAGTTCGACCTCTCCGCCCTTGGGGCGGACCAGGACCTTGCCCTCCGCGAAGCGGAAGTCGGGCGTGAGGGGGGCGTTCGCCTGGGCGACCAGGTACTCGTCCTCCTCGGACGCGGTGAGGTAGTCGATCTGCGACGTGACCGTGCCGTCGACGACCTTGCGGTACGGGGTCTCGATGAAGCCGAACGAGTTGATGCGCGCGAAGGACGCGAGCGATCCGATCAGGCCGATGTTCGGGCCTTCCGGGGTCTCGATCGGGCACATGCGGCCGTAGTGCGAGGGGTGGACGTCACGGACCTCGACGCCGGCGCGCTCACGAGAGAGACCGCCGGGGCCCAGCGCCGACAGGCGGCGCTTGTGGGTCAGACCCGCGAGCGGGTTGTTCTGGTCCATGAACTGCGAGAGCTGGCTCGTTCCGAAGAACTCCTTGATCGCCGCGACGACCGGGCGCACGTTGATCAGGGTCTGCGGAGTGATCGCCTCGATGTCCTGCGTGGTCATGCGCTCGCGGACGACGCGCTCCATGCGGGACAGTCCCGTGCGGACCTGGTTCTGGATCAGCTCGCCGACCGCGCGAATGCGGCGGTTGCCGAAGTGATCGATGTCGTCGACGTCCAGACGCAGCTCGACCGACTCGCCGTCGCGCACGCCGGGGAGGGCGGTGCGGCCGTCGTGCAGGGCGACCAGGTACTTGATGGTCGCGATGATGTCCTCGACCGTGAGCACCGAGTCGGACAGCGCCTTGTCGATACCGAGCTTGCGGTTGATCTTGTAGCGGCCGACCTTCGCGAGGTCGTAGCGCTTGGAGTTGAAGTAGAAGTTGTCCAGCAGCGCACGGGCGGCCTCGGCCGCGACCTGCTCGCCCGGACGGAGCTTGCGGTAGATGTCGCGGAGCGCGTCCTCCTTGGTGAGGATGTTGTCCTTCTCGAGGGTCAGCTCGATCGACTCGTAGCCGGCGAACTGCTCGAGGATCTCCTCGCTCGTCAGGCCCAGAGCCTTGAGGAACACGGTGACCGACTGCTTGCGCTTGCGGTCGATGCGCACGCCCACCTGGTCGCGCTTGTCGATCTCGAACTCGAGCCAGGCCCCGCGGCTCGGGATGACACGTGCCGAGTAGATATCCTTATCGGACGTCTTCTCCTGCTGGCGCTCGAAGTAGACGCCGGGGCTGCGCACGAGCTGCGACACGACGACACGCTCGGTGCCGTTGATGATGAACGTGCCCTTCTCGGTCATCAGGGGGAAGTCGCCCATGAAGACCGTCTGAGTCTTGATCTCACCGGTGAGGTGATTCATGAACTCGGCCTCGACGTACAGCGGAGCAGCGTAGGTCTTGCCGCGCTCCTTGCACTCCTCGATCGTGTACTTCTCGGGCTCGAGGTACGGGTTCGCGAAGCTCAGCTGCATCGTCTCGCTGAGGTCCTCGATCGGGGAGATCTCCTCGAAGATCTCGTCGAGGCCGGAGTTGGCAGGGAGATCCTCCCGGCCGGCGGCCTTCGCCTCGGCGACGCGCGTCTTCCACGCCTCCGAGCCGACGAGCCAGTCGAAGCTCTCGGTCTGCAGCGCGAGCAGATCCGGAACGGTCAGGGTGTCGCTGATCTTGGCGAACGAGAGACGCGAAGCTCCGCGTCCGTTCTTGGGTGAGGTGGTGGTCGCGGTGGACGCAGCAGCCAAGGAAGGAACCTCCGTAGACCCTCGCGGGTCTCAATCTGTGGGATGTGTGGAGTGGGCTCCCGCCGGAGCGGGCCGACACCCTTCCCGCACGCCGTGCGGACCGAGGCGACTCGGTCTTCGGGGCGGGTGAGAGTATGGCAACGGCAACCACCATCTGATGCCGGATTCCGGTGACCTGCCGACCGCGATATGAGGGCATGGGTACTCGGGAGCGCAAAGTACGACTATAGCCGCACCACGCCACGCCGCGCAAGGACGAATGCTTGCGCCGCCTCCCAGGGTCCGGTATAGGAGCAGAGGGCAGGGTCCGGTATAGGAGCAGAGGGAACCCGGCATCCACGGCCGATCGGGCAGCCCCAGCGCCGTGCTCCCGCCCGCTCCCGCGGCAGACTGGTCGGATGCAGGAACGCACCGGCCGCCGACGTGGAGACGACTCCGAACACCCCCGCGCGGTGCTCGACAGCGGCTTCGTCGCGCAGATCGAGCCCGACCGCCACTCGCTCGAGGCCGCGACGCTGGTGGTCGACGGCACTCCGCAGTCGCACGTCGACCTCGCCGACCCGGCGCACCTCTCCTTCGAGTATGTCCGCCGGATCGGGCACGCGATCGACCTGGCCGCTCCCGAGGGCGACAGCATCACCGCCCTGCACCTCGGCGCCGGCGCGCTGACCCTCCCGCGCTACGTCGCCGCCACACGCCCGGGATCCAGGCAGCAGGTGATCGAGATCGAGGGCGCCCTGGTCGAGCTGGTGCGCGAGGCGCTGCCACTCCCCCGCGCGGCGCAGATCCGCATTCGGCAGGGCGACGCCCGCGCGGTGCTCGGGAAGCTGCCGCCCGGGCTGCGCGGGACGGTCGACGTGGTCGTGGTCGACATCTTCTCGGGGGCGCGCACCCCGGCGCACGTGACGAGCGCGGAGTTCTACGCCGCGATCGCGCCGCTGCTCGCACCCGGCGGGCTGATCGCAGTGAACGTCGCCGACGGCGGAGCCCTCGCCTTCGCCCGCGCGCAGGCGGCGACGCTCGCCTCCGTCTTCGCGTACACGGCGATCATGACGGACACGCAGATGCTCAAGGCCAAGCGCTTCGGGAATGTGGTGATGCTCGCCTCGGCCGACCCGCTGCCGGTCGACACCCTGCCGCGGCGACTCGCCGCCGACCCCGCCCCCGCCAAGCTCGTGCAGGGGCGCGAGCTCGAGAACTTCGTCGCCGGAGCGCTCGTCGTCACGGACGAGACGGCCACGCCGTCGCCGCTACCGGCGCGGAGCATCTTCCAGGTGCGCAGGGGCTGAGCCCGGCCGCGCGTCGGGGCGGCGCTCACGGACCCGCCGGTACACTCGACGCCGGGGTCAGCGACCCCGACCATCCTCCCGTTCCGCCGCGCGCGCCGATCCGGACCCGCACTCCACGAGGAAGCATCGCCCTGAGCATCATCATCCGCCACGACCCCGCGACCCTCCGCGAGGAGATCGACGTTGACGCCGCCCAGGAGCGCCTGGAGGAGGTCGGCGCGCTGCGCAGCCTCGCCGCGCTCACCGAGAAGGCGGAGCTTCTGCGCCTGCTCGGGCGCGTCGACGAGGCGTGGGACCTCGCGAACGAGGCCGTTCGCCGCACCCGCTTCTCCGGCGACCGCGCCGAGCTACTCACGGCCCGCGTGCGCCGCGCGCGCCTGATGCAGCTGCGCGGCCGCACCGACGAAGCGCTCTCGGAGCTCGCGCTCTGCGTGGAAGAGGCGCGCACGCACGAGTGGCACCTCGAGCACTCCTTCGCGCTCAAGCACCGCGGCCTCACCTTCTTCGAGCTCGGCGAGTACGGCCGAGCGATGCGCGACTTCGACGCCGCGACCGCCCTCGGCGAGCGCGTGGGTGTCCCCGAGGAGGAACTCGAAGTCGCGCGCCTCGGGTTCGCCGCCGCCTCCGAATTCCAGGACGAGTCCGACCGCGGCCCCCGCACCGACGGCGCCGTCCGCGGCCGCCGCCGCGCCGACGGCGACGAGTCCTAGGCAGCGCCACCGGTGGCCGACCTCGAGGACGTGGCCCGCTGGGCCGACGCGCTGATCGAGAAGCACCTCGATCCCTCCTGGGGCTTCGCGTTCGACCATGCGCGAACGCGCGCCGGAGCGTGCCACTGGACGCGTCGCCGGATCACCGTTTCGCGTCATCTCGCCGCGCGATGGAGCGATGACGAGGTGCAGCAGACTCTCCTGCACGAGGTCGCGCACGCACTCGCCGGGCCCGACGCCGGGCACGGGCCCGCGTGGCGGTCGATCGCGGCGCGGCTGGGCTACACGGGCTCGCGCACCCACAGCAACCCGACCGCGGACGAGCTCGCCCCGTGGGTCGGCAGCTGCCCGGGCGGCCACCTGTTCTACCGTCACCGCCGCCCGACCCGGGCCCTGGCCTGCGGGCGTTGCGCGCGCAGGTTCGAGCCGGCGAACGCGATCCAGTGGCGCCGCCGTCCGGTCCCCGCGTCGTGAGCGCAGCGCAGGCCTCCGGCGGAGGGCGGACGCCGGTGACCGGTCAGTGGCTCCTCGAGGACGACGGCCGGCGCTGGTGGTTCGACTCCGGGAGCCTCGCCCTCGACTTCGCCACGACCGGAGCGCGGGAAGCGGCCGGGCACCTCGACTCCGACTCGGCCCTGGCCGCCTGGCTCGCCGAGCGGTTCGAGGCGGTCGGACCCGAGAGCGCAGACGCGCGTCTGGACGACGCTCTCATGCTGCGGGACGCGATAGCGCGGCTCGCCGTCGCGGCGGAAGCGGGACGTCGACTCGATCCGCGCGACGTCGACGTGGTCAATCTCTTCGCGGCGACGCCCGACATCCCACCGGTGCTCAGCGGAGGATCGCGGCAGGCGGGGCGGCTGCGCGCGGCCGGACGGCAGGCGCTCGCGTCGATCGCCCGCGGGGCCGTGGTGCTGCTGGGACCGGCCGAGACCACACGGCTCCGGCGCTGTGCGGCTCCGGAGTGTCGGATGCTCTACCTCGACACGTCCCGAGCGGGTTCGCGCCGCTGGTGCTCGATGCAGCGCTGCGGGAACCGGGCGAAGGTCCGGGCCTACCGGGCGCGCGCGGCGTCCTCCTCGTGAGGGGGCGCGGTGGCGGGCGAGCGATGGACGGGGTACGGCTGACGGGGGCGGCGACGGAGGGGCCGCCGCGGCACCGGTGCAGGCGCCGCGGCGAGACGAGTCAGTCGGAGACGCGGACCGATCGGTCGAAGGCGACGTAGCGCGAGAAGTCCTTCCCGACGCGGTCGAACGCGGTCGGGTACGGGTGCGGGTACGACCAGGCCTTGTCCTTCTCAAGGCCGTCGCCGGTCTGCACCGAGAAGTACTGGCACTCTCCCTTCCACGGGCAGGTATAGGGAGTGGGGCTCTCGACGAGCACACCCTCGGCGATGCTCGACGGCGGGAAGTACCAGTTGCCCTCGATCGAGATCAGGTCGGAGTCGGGGGCGTCGGCGAGGACGATGTCGTTGAGGACGGCTTTCATGCGGGCCAGCTTTCGGTCGGGTGCCAGGGGCGGAGGGACCGCCTCCGCGGAACGCTACGCCGGGGGCGGCGCGGTGGTCGAGGCGGAGGAGCGGATCCGCGGGGGCTTGCGCGGCGGGCGAAAGCGCGTGCGATGTGCAGGAGGCCGTGCCTTTCGCAGGACTCCGTTCGGTCCGCAGGACTCCGTGCCATCCGCAGGACTCCGTGCCATCCGCAGGACTCCGTTCGGTCCGCAGGACTCCGTGCCATCCGCAGGACTCCGTGCCATCCGCAGGACTCCGTGCCATCCGCAGGAGTTCGATATGCAGGAAGGCGTGCCATCCGCAGGAGTTCGATATGCAGGAAGGCGTGCCATCCGCAGGAGTTCGGTGCGCGGAAGTGGTGCGATGTGCAGGGGATCTGAGCCCGGAGGCCGGTCCAGCCGCGCAAAACCGACGGCGAGGGGTGGATCCCCTGCAGATCGGACGCAGTCCTGCAGATCGGACGCAGTCCTGCACATCGGAGGCAGTCCTGCATATCGGATGGGGTCCTGCAGATCGGACGGGGCGCAGGCAGGGCGCCGCACCGCCCGGGTCGGTGGTGCGTCAGTGCACGATCGACACCTCGTCGACGGTATCGACGCGCGCCGCCGCGCGGACCTCCTCCGCCCGCCCCCCGGCGACGAGCTGCCGGCCGGACTCGGACGCTGTGAGCAGGTGTGCGCAGGCCCGCCGTAGCCCCTCGTACGAGGCGCAGACCACGGCAGCCTCCGGTGAGACGTGGTCGATGCCGAGGCCGATCAGCGCATCGACGACGGCGCCGGCTGCGAGCTGGTCCTCCATCGCGAACCGTGTCGCTCCGCTCGCGTCGACGTCACCGACGGCGATCACGTTCACGCTGGTGCGGCCGCCGTTCTCGTGCTGGCGCTCCAGAATCCACCGAGCGACGGCGGAGCGATCGACCAGACCCGCACGGACGATCCGGCCCTCGACTCCGCCGAGATCGGGCCCGTTCCCTCCGGGCAGGACCCCGTCCCCTCCGGGCAGAGCATCGACGAGGACCGTGACGTGGGCGGGGGCGAGCACGCGGAGGGCCCGCGCGCCCCATTCGAAGCGGATCTGATAGTTCGACTGGTCGATGGCGGAGGGAGCGGGAGCGATCACCCTGCCACGCTAGCGAGCGGCGGACACGCATACACGCCTCAGGCTTCGTGCGCACCCGGTTCCCGCGCAGCGTCGGGCGGAGGAGGATGGCACATGTGAAGGTGATGCTCAAGCACGTGCTCGACACCGACGCCGACTCCGCCTGGCGCGCCCTGCAGAGTCCGGCCGTGTTCCGGGAGGTGATGTCCCCGCTCCTGACCGCCGCGTCGCTGGACGAGGGCGGCTTCCGGCCGACCTGGGGTCTGGGCTCGCACGAGGTCGCGATGGACGCCCTCGGCATCGTGCCGATGGGAGCACAGGCGATCGACCTCTCCTACCGTCGCGTGCCCGCGATGCCCGACGTCCGAATCCTGCGCGACAGCGGTGGGCCGCTGTCCGGCTCGCTCCGCCTGATCACCGCGTGGGACCACCGGATGGCCGTGGCCCCGCTCCCCGATGGGCGCACGCTGTTCCGCGACCGCCTGGAGTTCTCGGCCGGTCTCGCCTCGGCCGCGCTCTGGCCGTCGATGTGGGCGTTCTGGCAGTGGCGCGGCATCCGCATCCGCTCCCTCGCCCCGTCCTGGCGCCACGATCTCGGCGCCGACACCCGCCCGCGCGGGGAGTCCGCAGCATGAGCCCCGACGGTGTCGCCGAGGAGGAGACGGAGCTCTCCCGCTCCGAGCTCCTGCGCCTCCAGTGGCCCTCCACGGAGGAGGACGACCAGGGCGACGACGGCGTGTCGCCGCGCCGCCGCCTTACTACCGCTGTGGAGGTGTCGGACTGGCGGCGCCACGTTCAGGCCCTCTACGCGGAGGTGCGCCGGCTCTCGAACGTCGACCTGCTTGCAGCGCACGCGTCGTGGATCCGCGGGCGCAACGCGCTCTTCGCGCAGCACCCCTCCACTCCGCTCCTGCCGGCCGACCGGGCGCACTTCCGCTCGCTGCCGATCGCACCCTACGACGCGGCGTGGCGATTCGATCTCGAGGTCACCCCCGCCGAGGAGTCGCGGCGAATGGTCGTGGAGACCGGCACCGACGGCACCGTGCCCTTCGAGCTGGTCGGCACCGTCGACGTCCCCGCCGTGGGCAGCCTCGACGTCTGGCGGCTCGCGTCCTACGGCGGAGGGCTGTTCCTGCCGGTCAAGGACGCGCTGGCGGGGACTCCGGGCGGCACGTACGGCGGCGGCCGCTACCTCCTGGACACGGTGAAGGGCGCCGACCTCGGGCCCGGTGCCGCCCCCGGAACGCTCGTGATCGACTTCAACTTCGCCTACAACCCCTCCTGCGCCTACGACCCGGCCTGGGCCTGCCCGCTCGCACAGGCGGGGAACACGCTCTCCGTCGAGGTGCCGGTCGGCGAGCGCTACCGGGGCTGACGCCGAGCCTGGACGTGCTCGGAGGGACGGCCGATAGCCTCCCGGCGGCGCCACCGCGCCGGAAAGCAGGAAATCCGCATGCCCCGTCCCGTCCTCCTCGTCACCGGAACCTCCACCGGCATCGGCCGCGCCACCGCGATCGAAGCCGCACGCGCGGGCTGGCGGGTGGTCGCGACGGTGCGCGATGTGGAGCGGGCCGAGGGGCTACTGGCTGCCGCCGACGCCGCGCGGGTCGAGTTCGACCTGCGGGAGCTCGACGTGACCGACGCCGACTCCGTCGCCGCCTGCCTCCGCGGCGTCGAAAAGGAGCTCGGCGGCCTCGACGCCCTCGTGAACAACGCCGGCGCCGGGCACCTCGGCACCCTCGAGCTGGAGGACCCGGAGGAGCTGCGCCGCGTGATGGAGGTCACCTTCTTCGGCACCGTCGCGGTGACCCGCGCCGCGCTACCGATGCTGCGCTCGTCCCGCGGCCGGATTGTGACCGTCTCGAGCGTCGGAGGCGCGATCGGCCAGCCGTTCAACGAGGACTACTGTGCGGCGAAGTTCGCGGTCGAAGGCTTCTTCGAGGCGCTCGCTCCCGTCGCCGCGTCCGTCGGCGTCCACGTCTCGCTGATCGAGCCAGGAGCCGTCCGCAGCAGCTTCGTCGAGAACCTCGGTCTCGACGCAGGCGCGATGCTCGCCCAGGCCGGCCCCTACGCCCCGGCCTTCAGCGCCTACCTCGACCGCGTCGCGTCCTCCTTCTCCTCGACCCACGCGCAGGACCCCTCCGATGTCGCCGCCGTCATTGTGAAGACCCTGCGCGACCCGGAGCCGCCGTTCCGCGTGCAGACGTCGGACTGGGCGGAGGCCTTCGTCGGCACGAAGCTGAGCGACCGGGACGGCTCCCGGGTGCAGAGCGCGATGCGCGGGTGGATCGGCATCCACTAGGGTAGGAGGGTGCGAGCGCAGCGACTGCGCTCCCCCGCGTCGTAGAACGCCCCTTGTCCCCTAGGACTCTGACCGTCGAGGATCCGTCCCGACCATCTGGCGCACGTGCATGAGGCCCCGGCCGCGCGCACCGAAACGTACGGCGAACGGATGTGACCACCGTCACCTTCGCCCGAACGCCGATCCTCGCGCCCCGGCCACCGCCTGCGCGACTACCGATCGGCATGATGCCCCCGAAAGGCACCACTCCATGTCGAACACCCCCTCCTCCTTCAGCGCCCTCGGCGTGCCGGCCCCCCTCGTGGCCGCGCTCACCGCGAGCGGCATCACCGAGCCCTTCCCCATTCAGGTCGACACGCTGCCCGATACCCTTGGCGGACGCGACGTCCTCGGCCGCGGCAAGACCGGCTCGGGCAAGACTCTCGCCTTCTCCATCCCGATGATCGCCCGCCTCGGTGGCTCTCTCGCCGGCGGACGCCGCCGCCCCGGCCGCCCGCTCGGGCTGATCCTCGCGCCGACCCGCGAGCTGGCCACCCAGATCACGGCCGCCATGCAGCCCCTCGCCGAGGCCTACGGCATCGTCACCACCACGATCTTCGGAGGCGTGTCGCAGCAGCGCCAGGTCGCCGCGCTGAAGCAGGGCGTCGACATCGTCGTGGCCTGCCCCGGCCGCCTCGAGGACCTGATGAAGCAGGGCTTCGTCACCCTCGACGCCGTGGAGATCACCGTCCTCGACGAGGCCGACCACATGGCCGACCTGGGCTTCCTGCCCGTCGTCACCCGGATCCTCGACAAGACCCCCCGCGGCGGACAGCGCCTGCTGTTCTCGGCGACGCTCGACAACGGCGTGGACAAGCTGGTGAAGAAGTACCTGCAGAACGAGGTGCTGCACTCGGTCGACGAGGCCAACTCGCCCGTCGCGCTGATGACCCACCACGTCTTCGAGGTCGACGGTCTCGACGCCAAGAACGCGCTCGTGAAGACTCTCGCCTCCGGCACCGGCCGCCGCATTCTGTTCATGCGCACCAAGCACCACGCGAAGAAGCTCGCGAAGCAGCTCACCGGTCAGGGCATCCCCGCTGTCGACCTGCACGGCAACCTCTCGCAGGTCGCCCGCGACCGCAACCTCGCCGCATTCGGCGCAGGGACCGTCAAGGTGCTCGTGGCCACCGACGTCGCCGCCCGTGGCGTGCACGTCGACGACGTCGAGCTCGTGATCCACGTCGACCCGCCGATGGAGCACAAGGCGTACCTGCACCGCTCCGGCCGCACCGCGCGCGCCGGTAGCGAGGGCGACGTCGTCACCGTCGTGCTGCCTACGCAGCGCAGCGATGTGAAGACTCTCCTGCGCAAGGCCGCGATCCAGGTCGCACCTCAGCAGGTGACCGCGGACTCCGCCGCCGTCGCGAAGCTCGTCGGCGACATCGCGCCGTACGTCACTCCCACCGCCGTCGTCGAGCCCGCTCGCGGCCAGTCGCAGGGCGGACGCTCGCAGGGCGCCAACGCGCAGCGCAAGCGCGCGGCACGCACGGAGGGCACTGCCGCACCCCGCGGCGGACGCTCGACGGGTGGAGCGACCAGCGGAGGCGACCGCCCCCGCCGCGACCGCACCGCCGCAGAGGGACCCGCCGGTGGCGGCGCCCGCGGAGGACGCAGCCGTTCGGCCGCCGGCGCCCCCTCGACCTCGGGCGGCTCGCGCTCGTTCTACAGCACCGCGACCGGCGGAGCATCCTCGGCCGCGCCCGCTCGCGAGTCCGCGGGCGGCGCGCGCCGCGGTGGGCGTCGCGCGCAGGGCTGAACCATTGTGCGCCCCGCGCAGCAGTGCACCGCGGTCGGGTTCCCGACGGGGTGCGTTCCGCAGGGCGGGGCGCGGACGGCTACGCCGACCCGCTGGCACGCGGATCAGCGGTTCGCCTCGCGGTGAGTGGCTGGTCCGGGGGCCGGGCGATCAGTGATCGCTCTCCAGCGTTCGTGCTCCTCTGGGCGAGAGCCCTCACGAAGGGTCTCCGTCACAACGAAGGCTGCAAACACCTAGAGCCCTGTGAACGAGCGATTACCCCACTCTGAGCCTTCATTGTGCAGGGCCGCGCGCGACGGCGAATCCGTCCAGGCGGTCGCGGGACGCTCCATTCGGCCCACCGTCTCAGGACGCCGACCGCGGCGCGCAAGAAGGCCGCTCCGCGCCGCTAAGAGAGACGACCGACCGAGGCCAACGCGGCGCGGAGCAGCGCGCCGCGCCCGCCCTCCATCTCGGCGGAGATCGCGTCCGAGCACGCCTCGTCGGGGGTCATCCAGGTGAGTTCGAGGGCGTCCTGGCGGGGGTCGCAGGTGCCGGTGACCGGGACGACGTAGGCGAGCGAGACCGCGTGCTGGCGGTCGTCGGTGAACGGGCCCATGCCGGGCATGGGGAAGTACTCGGCGACGTGGAAGGGCAGCGGGCTCGCGGGGAGGAGGGGGAAGGCCATCGGGCCGAGGTCCTTCTCGAGGTGGCGGAACAGCGCGTCGCGCAGCGTCTCTCCGTACATCACGCGGCCCGAGACGATCGTGCGGGTGATCTGGCCGGAGGGGGTCGCGCGCAGCAGCACGCCGACCTCGGTGACCTGCCCGAGTCCGTCGACGCGGACCGGCACCGCCTCCACGTACAGCAGCGGCAGCCTCCGGCGGATGTCGGCGAGTTCATCGTCGGACAGCCACCCGGAGTTCGGGTCAGGGGTGCGCACGCTCATGGTGCCATTCTTACCCGTCGCGGCTGGTCGCCCGACCGGCGCGGGCGGATCCTGCGCTCAGAGGGATGATGGTGCGATGGGAATCGACGCGAACGCGGTGCTGTGGTCCTCCTCCGAGCGCGACGGCGGAGGGCGGCCCCTCCTGGTGCTGCTGCACGGCTACGGCTCGCACGAGGGCGATCTGTTCTCGCTCGGCGCCTACCTGCCGCTGGAGCCGGTGCTCGCCTCCCTCCGGGCGCCCCTGGTGGTGGGGGGCGGGGCGAACGCGTGGTGGCCACTCCGCCTGCCGCTCCTGCCGGATGCGCCGCACGCCGATCCGGAGGCGGTCGACGCTGCGGCCGGCGGTGTGATCGAGTGGCTGGACGCGCTGGAACACACGGGGCCGGTCGGACTGCTGGGCTTCTCGCAGGGCGCGGCGCTCGCGGTGCAGCTGCTGCGGCGCGCGCCGGGGCGCTTCGCCTTCGCGGTGGCCCTGTCCGGATTCGTCGCGCCGCTGCCGGAGGGCGACGACGCGGACGAGCGGCTCGCGCGCGAGCGTCCACCGGTGTTCTGGGGCCGCGGCACCCTCGACACCGTCATCCCGGAGGAACTCGTGCGGGACGCCGCCGCGTGGTTCCCGACGCACACGGCGCTCGACGCCCGCGTGTACGAGGGGGTGGCGCACGGCGTGGGCCAGGCAGAACTCGCCGATATCAGCACCTTCGTGCGGCTCGGCTTCGCCTGAGCGAGGGGCTCGCGCGCGTCAAGGGCTCGCCCTCGGACGGCTGCCACGGCAATGTCGGTGGTGGCAGGGAGGATGGGACCATGCCGGATGTCCTCGAGCGCTTCTCCCCCGCCACGCGGGCGTGGTTCCAGGGCGCGTTCCCGGCACCGACCTCGGCGCAGGAGGGCGCCTGGTCGGCCATCTCGAGCGGTGCGCACGCTCTCGTGGTCGCGCCGACCGGCTCCGGCAAGACCCTCTCGGCCTTCCTCTGGGCGATCGATCGGCTCGTGCAGAGCCCGCCGCCGGAGGATGCGCAGCACCGCACGCGCGTGCTCTATGTGTCGCCGCTGAAGGCGCTCGGAGTCGATGTCGAACGCAACCTCCGGTCTCCGCTGGTCGGGGTCACGCAGACGGCGCTGCGGCTGAGCGCCGAGGGGATCGGCAGTGCGCCCACCGCGGTCACGGTCGGCGTCCGCTCCGGGGACACGCCGGCCGCCGAGCGGCGCGTGCTGCAGAAGACCCCGCCGGACATCCTGATCACCACGCCCGAGTCGCTCTACCTCATGCTCACCTCGGCGGCCCGTGAGTCGCTGCGCGGGGTCGAGACCGTGATCGTCGATGAGGTGCACGCGGTCGCCTCGACCAAGCGCGGGGCGCACCTCGCCGTCTCACTCGAGCGCCTCGATGCCCTACTGCCGCAGCCCGTGCAACGGATCGGCCTCTCCGCGACGGTGCGCCCGCGCGAGGAGGTGGCCCGGTTCCTCGCCGGTCGCTCGCCCGTCGCGATCGTGGCTCCCGCCTCCGAGAAGCAGTGGGACCTCAGCGTCATCGTCCCGGTCGAGGACATGTCCGAGCTGGGAACGGCGGCTCCGCAGGACGGCTCGACGATGGGGGCCACCGGCCCGCAGAGCGGATCGATCTGGCCGCACGTCGAGGAGTCGATCGTCGATCGGGTGCTCGCGCATACCTCCTCCATCGTCTTCGCGAACTCCCGCCGTCTCGCCGAGCGGCTGACCGCCCGGCTCAACGAGATCCACGCGGAGCGACGCGAACTCGCGGCGGAGCGGGCGCGCGAGGCGGGTGAGCCCGTCGCGGTGGGGGCGCTGCAGGCCGAGATCTCCTCCTCCGCTCGACGCGCCCCCGCCCAGGCGATGGGCGCGGCCGGAGGCACGAGCGGGACCGGGCAGTCCGCTCTCGACGACGAACCGCTGCTGGCCCGTGCGCACCACGGTTCGGTGAGCAAGGAGCAGCGGGCGATCATCGAGGACGACCTCAAGTCGGGCCGGCTGCGCTGCGTGGTCGCGACGTCGAGCCTCGAGCTCGGGATCGACATGGGCGCGGTCGACCTCGTCGTGCAGGTCGAGACGCCGCCCTCGGTCGCGAGCGCCCTGCAGCGCGTGGGCCGGGCCGGCCACCAGGTCGGCGAGGTCTCGCGGGGATCGTTCTACCCCAAGCACCGCGCCGATCTCCTGCACTCGGCCGTCACGACCGAGCGGATGCGTTCCGGGCTGATCGAGGCCATCGCCGTGCCGGCGAACCCGCTCGACATCCTCGCGCAGCAGACCGTCGCCGCCACCGCCCTCGAGAGCCTCGATGTGGACGAGTGGTTCGACACGGTCCGCCGCAGCGCGCCCTTCGTCTCGTTGCCCCGCTCCGCGTACGAGGCGACCCTCGACCTGCTCTCCGGCCGCTACCCCTCCGACCAGTTCGCGGAGCTGCGTCCCCGCCTGGTCTGGGACCGCGATGCGAACACGCTCACAGGCCGCCCCGGCGCCCAGCGCCTCGCCGTCACCAGCGGCGGCACGATCCCCGACCGCGGCCTTTTCGGCGTCTTCATGGTCGGCGAGCCCGGCTCCACCGGCAATCGCGTCGGCGAGCTCGACGAGGAGATGGTGTACGAGTCCCGAGTGGGCGACGTCTTCGCCCTCGGAGCGACGAGCTGGCGCATTCAAGAGATCACCTACGACCGGGTGATCGTGACGCCCGCGTTCGGCGAGCCGGGGCGCCTCCCGTTCTGGAAGGGCGACTCGCAGGGGCGCCCCGCCGAGTTGGGTGAGGCGATTGGCGCCTTCACCCGCGAGGTGGGCGCCGCCGCGCCCGAGACGGCCCGTGAGCGCTGCACGGCCGCGGGGCTCGACGAGTACGCGACGAACAACCTCCTGTCCTTCCTCGACGAGCAGCGCCTGGCCACCGGGCAGATCCCGGATGACCGCACGCTGGTGCTCGAGCGCTTCCGCGATGAACTGGGCGATTGGAGGCTGGTGCTGCACTCCCCGTACGGCATGCAGGTCCACTCCCCCTGGGCCCTCGCCATCGGCGCCCGTGTGCGCGAGCGGCACGGCGTCGACGGGGCGGCGATGGCCGGCGACGACGGCATCGTGGTGCGAATCCCCGACACCGAGTCGGAGCCGCCCGGCGCCGAGCTGTTCCTGTTCGAGCGCGAGGAGCTGGAGCAGCTCGTCACCAGCGAAGTCGGCGGATCCGCCCTCTTCGCCGCCCGGTTCCGCGAGTGCGCGGCGCGGGCGCTCCTGCTCCCGCGGTACAACCCCGGCAAGCGCTCCCCGCTGTGGCAGCAGCGGCAGCGGGCGGCCCAGCTGCTTGACGTGGCGCGCACCTACCCGACGTTCCCGATCATCCTCGAGACCGTCCGCGAGTGTCTCCAGGACGTCTATGACCTGCCCGCCCTGCTGCGCCTCGCCGCGCGCCTGGACGGGCGCGAGCTGCGGATCCTCGAGGTCGAAACGCCCACGGCCAGCCCGTTCGCGCGATCGATGCTCTTCGGCTACGTCGCGGCGTTCATGTACGAGGGCGACAGTCCGCTGGCCGAGCGCCGGGCCGCTGCGCTGTCCGTCGACGCGACGCTCCTGGGCGAGCTGCTCGGTCGCGCCGAGCTGCGCGAACTGCTCGACCCGGCCGTCCTGTCGCAGATCGAGCGCGAGTTGCAGCGAATCGAGCCGGAGCGGCGGCTGCGCGGGCTTGAGGGAGCGGCCGACCTGCTGCGGCTCCTCGGCCCGCTGACGCTCGATGAGCTCGGCGAGCGGCTGGTCGACGAGGCGGTCGCCTCAGCCGACGTCGCGAAGGCGTCGCCGATCGAGCGCGACGTGCTCGACGCTCACGTCGCTGCACTCGTGAAGGCAAAGCGCGTCCTGCCTGTCGGCCTCGCTGGCGAACAGCGCTACGCGGCAATGGAAGACGCCTCCCGGCTCCGCGACGCGCTCGGCGTGCCGCTGCCGATCGGCGTTCCCGTCGCCTTCATCGACCCGGTCCGCGATCCGCTCGGCGATCTGGTCGCCCGGTACGCCCGCACCCACGGCCCGTTCACCGCCGCTGCGGTCGCCACCCGGCTCGGCCTGGGCGTCGCGGTCGTCACCGACACCCTGCGCCGCCTCTCCGGTGAGCGCCGTGTCTCCGAGGGCGAGTTCCGGCCGACCGGCACCGGCACCGAGTGGTGCGACGCCGAGGTACTGCGGCGCCTGCGCAGCCGCTCGCTCGCCGCGCTGCGCAAGGAGGTCGAGCCGGTCAATGCCGCGGCCTACGCCCGCTTCCTCCCCGCCTGGCAGCACGTCGGCGGCTCCCTCCGCGGGATCGACGGCGTCGCCTCCGTAATCGACCAGCTCGCGGGAGCACCCATCCCCGCCTCGGCCTGGGAGTCGCTGATCCTGCCGGCGCGCGTCCGCGACTACTCCCCCGCGATGCTCGATGAGCTCACCGCCACAGGTGAGGTCCTCTGGGCCGGCGCCGGCACCCTCCCCGGCAATGACGGCTGGGTGAGCCTGCACCTCGCCGACACGGCTGGGCTGACCCTGCCCGTCCCGGCCGTCGAGGCCGTGACGCTGACCGAGCTGCAGCAGGAGATCGTCGGCGTGCTCGGCTCGGGCGGCGGCTACTTCTTCCGCCAGCTCTCCGACGCGGTCGGTTCGACCGACGACTCCGGCCTGGTCGATGCCCTGTGGGAGCTGGTCTGGGCGGGGCTGGTGACCAACGACACCCTCGCCCCGCTCCGCACGCTCGTCGGCTCGACCGGAGGCGCCCACCGCCAGCCACGCGCTCCCGCCCGCGCCCGCGCCCCCCGGGGCCGGATGACCGCGCGGCCCACGATGGCGACCCGGGTCGGACCGCCGACCGCTGGGGGTCGCTGGTCGATCGTCCCGCTCGCGGAGTCGGACGCGACGATCCGCGGACACGCGCTCGGTGAGATCCTGCTCGAGCGCTACGGGATCGTCACCCGCGGCTCCGTGCAGGCCGAGGGCGTCCTCGGCGGGTTCGCCCTCGCCTACAAGGTGCTCAGCGGATTCGAACAGCAGGGTCGTGCCCGGCGCGGCTACTTCATCGAGAAGCTGGGCGCCGCACAGTTCGGCACCGCCGGGAGCGTCGACCGGCTTCGCACGTTCGCACCGCAGGACGAGGCCCAGGAGCGCTCACGACCGGTCCTCGCCCTCGCCGCGACCGACCCCGCCAATCCGTTCGGCGCGGCGCTGCTGTGGCCCCAGGGAGAGGGCCACCGCCCCGGGCGCAAGGCCGGCGCACTCGTCGCCGTGGTCGACGGAGCGCTCGCGGTCTACCTCGAGCGCGGCGGCAAGACCGCCCTCACCTTCACCCGTGACGAGTCGGCCCTCGCCGACGCGGCCGGCGCGCTCTCGCAGCTGGTCCGCTCCCGCGGCGTCGAGAAGCTGACCGTCGAGAAGGTCGACGGCGTCTTCGCGCTCGGCACACCCTTCGGCGACGCCCTCGTCGCCGCGGGCTTCGTCGCGAATCCGCGCGGCCTGAGGATGCGCTCGTGAGCGCCGAGAAAAGCCGCCGTGCCCGAGGGTGACACCGTCTACCGGTCCGCGCACAACCTTGCCGAGGCGCTCGACGGCGAGGTCCTGACCCGATGCGACGTCCGCGTGCCGACGTACGCGACGGTCGACCTCACGGGCGAGACGATCGACGCGGTCGTCTCCCGTGGCAAGCACCTGCTGATGCGGGTCGGGGACGCACTGATCCACTCCCACCTCAAGATGGAGGGCAGCTGGCACCTCTACGCCCGCGGCGGAGGCGAGCGACCGACGTGGCACCGGCCCGCGTTCCAGGCCCGGATCGTCCTCGAAACCGAGGACTGGCAGGCGGTCGGCTTCGACCTCGGGCTCCTCGAGATCGTGCCGCGCGCGGCCGAGGAGGACGTGGTCGGCTACCTCGGCCCCGACCTGCTCGGCGCCGACTGGGACCCGGACGAGGCCCTGCGCCGCCTCTCCGCCGACCCGGTGCGCCCGATCGGTCTCGCCCTGCTCGACCAGCGGATCATGGCCGGTCTCGGCAACGTCTACCGGGCGGAGCTGTGCTTCTTGCGCGGCGTGCTGCCCACGCGCCCCGTCGCCGAGAGCGGGGACCTCGTGCGCACCATCGCCCTCGCGAAGCGGCTGATCACCGTCAATCGGGAGCGGATCGAGCGCACCACGACCGGCAACCTGCGCCCGGGCCAGCAGCTGTGGGTCTACGGACGCGACCGGAGGCCGTGCCGACGCTGCGGCACTCCGATCGCGCGCGGCGAGCTCGGCGATGACGAGTTGCAGCTGCGGGTCACCTACTGGTGCCCGCACTGCCAGAGGTGATCCGCTACTCCTCGACTGCCGAGCGGCGCCCGGGGACGTGCTTCTCGTGGACTCCGACGTCCGTCAGGCGCTCGATGCGGTCGACGTGGCGGCCCGGCTCACCGGCATCGGCCACGATCCAACTGCCGACCAGCAGGAACGCGTCCCGACCACCGGCCGTCAGCGGGCCCGTGATGGTGAACGATCCGAGCGCCGGAGTCGAGAAGGCCACGCGCACCGGGTCCCCGTGTTCGAGGCCCGCTGCCGAGCGCTCGCCGCCGACCTCGTCGGCGTCCGGTGCCAACGCAATGCTCTGGATCTCGGTGCCGGTCCCGAGGAAGACGTCGGCGACGACGAGTTCGCCGCCGACCGCCTGACGGACGACCCCCTCGATCCCGTAGAGGCCGTAGCGCGGCGAGCGGACAAGGACCCGGACCGAGTCGCCGATCGCGATCTCGGCGAGCGCGCCGCGGATCGAGGCGACATCCCTCCGCGCAGGAGGGGCGGACAGAGCGTCGAGGATCGGGCTGGACATCCGATCAGGGTAGCCGCTCCGGGAGCGGGCCCGCCCGAGAGCGTGGCCGCTCCGGCACGCCCCCGGAAACACCGAAAGCCCCGCGTGAGCAGGGCCTTCGGACGGAGCGGAGTCGGTGGGATTTGAACCCACGGAACCCAATAAAGGGCTCTCCACCTTAGCAGGGTGGTGCACTCGACCGGACTATGCGACGACTCCTGAGCGCCCGCTGGCGGACGCACGACGACCATCATAACCGCACCCGCGAGGGCCCCGCGACACGGGCGCACGCCTCCGCGCCGGACTGGGGCGACGGCCCCGGAAGCCGTGCTGCTACTGGTCCGAGAGCGTGCGGCCGATCGTGCAAGTCTCCTGCTGCGCGGTCTGGCCGGAGACATCGCTCGGGAGGGTGACCGGCCCGTCGGGCGCGGTCGTCGCGGGAGCCTGGGGCGTCGCGGCGGGCACCTGGGTCGCGGTGGGCGCCGGATCGGTCGACTGCGAGCCGCCGCCGGTCGTACCGCTCAGGGCGATCGGCTGGTCCGCGAGGAGCGCGGCGTTCAGCGCCGCCGCCGCATCCCCACTCGGATACACGCCGTTGCCGTCGACGTACGTTGGGTACTGCACGAAGACCACCTTCGCGAGATCGACGTCCTTCACGGCCAGGCCGATCGACACCAGGGTGTTCACGTTCTCGAGCGAGGTCGAGAGCTGCATATTCGAGACGGCCGCCTTCGCGAGGCCGTAGAGATTGACCGGATTCGACAGGGTCGACGCGCTCTTCACCTTGCGCACGAGGGACGAGAGGTAGACCTGCTGGCTCGAGATGCGGGTGAGGTCGCTGCCATCGCCGACTCCGTGGCGAGTACGCAGGAACGCCAGCGCCTCGGCACCGACGAGGGTGTGGGTGCCCGCGTCGAGGTTCAGGCCCGTGTACTCGTCCTGGATCGGCGTCGCCACGCAGACGTCGACTCCGCCCACGGCGTTGGACATTTCGATGACACCCTCGAACTGGATCAGGGCCGCGTAGGGGATCTGCAGCCCGGTCAGCTGCTCCACCGTCTTCACGGTGCAGGCCAGCCCGCCCGCTTCGAGCGAGGTGTTGATCTTCGCCGAGTCCACGGCGCCCGAGACGGCTCCGGTCTTCGGGTCGGTGCAGGAGGGGATCGGGACGTACAGGTCCCGAGGGAAACTGACTACCTCGACGGTGGAGTGGTCGGCCGAGATGTGCATGAGCATAGTGACGTCGTTGAGGTTCTCGGCCCGGTCGCCGAAAGCGCCCGCCGCCGACCCGTCCGCACTGTCGCTGCCGGCGAGCAGGATGTTGACGCCGCCCTGGATCGCCCCGATCTCGGGGACCGTGCCGCCGCCCGCGCCGAGGTCGACGGAGGGACGCGCGCTGCCGGCGATCAGCGAGGCGGCGATGGCCACGATGCAGACGGCGCTGAGCAGGCCCACACCCGCGCAGGCCGCGAGGACCCGTACGGCGAAACGCACTCCGCTCTGCCGTCGCAGGCGGCCGTGCCGTGCTGCGGTGGTCCGGGTGGACGCGCGTTCGCTCATCGGGTCGTACTCTCTCTCGGCTGCAGGACGCGGGTCGTCCCGGAGTCAGCGCACGAGGTGGAGCGCAGCTGTGCCGCCGCCCGCCCTCGCCTCAGCCGAAGAATCCGACCGAGCAGGTCTGCTGGTCGGCACTTTGGCCGGTCACCGAGTCTGGCAGGGCAACCTTGGATCCGCCCTCGGGAGTCACTGCAGGAGCGCCCGGTGTCGCCTCCGCTGTCGCGAGCGGGTCGGCGGTCGCCGGTCCGGACGGAGCAGCGGTGCCGTCGGGAGCGGCTGCCTCGCCCTCCACGGTCGCGCCGGCGCCCGTCCCGCCGGTGATCGCGATCGGCTGATCGGTCTGCAGCGCGTTCGCCAGGACGTCGCCCGCGGCGCGGTCCGGCTCCACTCCGCTCGGGGTCGCCCCGGTCGGATACTGCGCGAAGACCACGTCCGCGAGGTCGACGTCCTTCAGTGCCAGCCCCATCTGGACCATCGTGTTCACGTTGTCGAGCCCGGTCGAGAGCGTCATGTTGCCCAGCGCCGCCTTCGCGAGCCCATAGAGCGCGACCGGGTTGAGGAGGGTGTCCGCGCTCTTGATCTGGCGCACCAGCGCCGAGAGGAACACCTGCTGGTTGCTGATACGGGTGAGGTCGCTGCCGTTGCCGATGCCGTGGCGGCTGCGGAGGAACTGCAGTGCGGCCATCCCCTTGAGCGAGTGCACGCCCGGCTCAAGGTAGGTGTTGGTGTAGGGGTCGGCGATCTCGGTCGCGACGCAGACATCGACTCCGCCGACTGCGTTCGACATTTCGATCACGCCGTTGAACTGGACGACCGCTCCGTAGTCGACCCGAACGCCCATCAGATCCTCGACGACACCCGCCACGCAGCCGAGGCTGACGTCCTTGCCCATCGCCTCATTGATCTTGGTGTCGTATCGAGCAGGGATTGTCTCGCCCGTCACCGCGTTCGCACACTCGGGGATGTCGACGTACATGTCGCGGGGGAAGCTCACCACGGTGGCGTTGCTGTGGTCGGCCGAGACGTGCATCAGCATGTTGACGTCGTTGAGGACACTCGTCTCCTCAGCGGGGTCTCCGTAAGCCTCGCCCTGGCCCTTGCGCGAGTCGCTGCCGACGACGAGGACGTTGAAACCGCCCTCCAGCGCGCCGATCTCCGGAGCACCTTCGGCCTGAACGCTGGACCCGCCGGCGCCCGGGTGCAGGTCGACCGAGGGCTGCACGGACCCCACGAGCAGGCTCGCCGCGAGCGCGACCACCGACACCGAGGCGACCAGGCCGACGCCGCCGACCAGAGCGGCTCCCTTCACCAGGGTCCGCCCGAGAGTGTGCCGTTTCTGGCGGCCGTGGCGGACGAAGGGCCGAGGCGCACGCGGAGTGTCGCGAGTCTGTGTCGTAGGGCCCGTGCGGCGCATCCGTCTCCCGGTGTCGAGGCGTCAGTGGTGCGAAAGTGAGGCCCTAGTATCGAGCGCGGGCATCCCGCAATCCTATACAGAGGGGTGGCGCGATCCGAAGGGAAGGCGGCGGGCCTCCGTCCCCACGCGCCAGGCGGGGCTCCTCGGCTCGCTCGTGCCGGTCGCCGATGCGCCTGCGCCGAGCGCTAAAGTTCGACTGCCGGATCCGGGAGGGGTGAGCGGATCGGCTCGAGTCGACGTCGGCGGATCAGCACCACCCCGCAAAGGACGCGAGATGAACGACCAGCCCGCTCCGGAGAACGCTCACGAGGGCATGCGAGAAGACGGACCCCGCCGCGGACGATGGGTCGGCCTCGTGGTCGGCGCGGTCGCGGCCGCGGTTGTCCTCGTCGGCGCCGGGGTGCTGATCGGCTCGACCCTCGACCCTGGTGCCGGCGCCGCAGGGGCGGGAGTGACCGCCTCTCCGGCTCCGACTGGCCGCGCATCTACGGGCCCGACGACCGCCGCACCGCAGGAGGCTGCTCCGGAATCGATCCCGGCCTCAACGCCGACACCTCCGGACGTGCCCGGGCCGACGCCGAGCACGGCCGACGGCGGCGTGGCCTCGTGGATCATCGGCTTCGACGGAGTGGGGCCCCTCACCCTCGGCGCCGCGCTCCCGGAGGCTACCGCCGCCCTGGACGCGACGGGCCTCGCTCCCATCGAAGACGGGGAGTGCCCCTCCGACCATCGCAACCTGCCCGGCGACGGGAACGCCTGGATCCAGGTCGACGCGGACCCGTCCGGCTCGACGGTGGCCCTCGTCAGCGTGTGGGACCCGGCGGCCGACGGCGGCGTGCAAGCACCGGGCACCCTCCCCGCGACGGCGGAGGGGATCACCATCGGCTCCTCGGCGGCCGAGCTCCGTACTGCCTACCCCGAGCTCACGACCTGGCAGACCCTGTCCGACGAGCCCGGCTACGCGATCGACGACGACCGGGGACGGCGGATCTGGTTCCGGGTCGACGGCGCCTCCGACGTCGTGCAGGCGGTCTCCGTGTCGCAGAGCGACCGGTTCCCGGTCGGAGGCTGCGGCGTCTAGACGGGCGTGCCGGCCGGCACGCGGCCGGCCGGGCGGCGACACGGCTGTAAAGCGGAGGGCGTGGGATTCGAACCCACGAGACATCTCTGCCCACCAGTTATCGAGTCAGGTCAGCGGGCCGAAGTTCGCCCCGAGATGACAGTGCGATCCGCAGAACGGCGCGGATGTCGTCCCTTCCCGTCTCGGCCAATCTCGGGCCATACCCGCTCGTAATGGCACGCGCATGGCACGATCGGCGCCAGCAACTCGGGCCCCACCCTCGTGGAACACAAAAACGCCCCCTCGCCGTTCCCGAAGGAGTGGCGAGAGGGCGCCTTGAAGTTCTGTCCAGCGATTCAGGGATTTCGGTACAGCATGTCGTGGTTGCAGTTGTTCCGAAGAACGATCCGCCCCTCGTCCCAGTGGAAGGTGACGCGGTTACCGTTGTCGACGTATGCCTCGAAGACCGCTTCCTTCAAGCCCTTCATCTTGTGGGTGTGAAGGCCAGGGTGACGAGGGTTCTCCGCGAGCTGCCGGATGCACTCCTCGACCGCCTCGCGCATGTGCTTCGGCTTCTTGCCAAGGACCTTCTTGAAGTTCGGCGTAACGCGGAAAGCGTGGCTCACTCGTCGGGCTCGTTCAGCCAGGCGATCAGGTCCTCCGCGGACTCGAAGTCCTGGTACTCACCGCTACGCAGTTCACGGAGTGCGATGCCTTCCTCGCGCTGCCACGCAGCAGTCCAGTAGTAGCCCTGGCTTCCGTGGGTGTCGACGGCCTTGTTCGTGGCAGCTCGCACACTCATCCCGAGCTTGGAGCCAGAAGACATCGCTCCTGACGCGAACGGACCGCGCGCGGCGTCCTGCGTGGGGTAGAGGTCCGAGAACTTTGCGCTCGCGGGCGAGTAGGTGATAGCGGACGCCGAGATCGCGACGGCGGTCGCTGCCTTCAAAGCGAAGGTGTTCATGGTTGTTCTTCAGTCTCCGGCTCGCTGGGCGGCTCGGTCAGGTTCAGGTAGTTGCTGATGACGTAATACAGCTCGATCATCCGCTCCCGCGAGCACACAAGCGACACGATCGGCTCCACCTTCAGCACTCGTTCGGCGTCAGACATTCCCGCTGCGGCGCTCTCGTCGGGAACGTACGGCGGTGCAACGTGCCCGAACGTCAGGTAGGCGCCATCGTTCTGGCGGTCAAGCACGGGCACACCCGGCTGGATGAGGATCTGGTTCCAGTACGTCGGCGCCATACCCTGCCGCGCCGACCAGTCGATGGAGAACGGGACGACGGCCTCGTCTTCAGTGTCGGACATGACCGCCACCATACGCGACCTCTCCGTCGAGCAGCGGTCGGGTGTCGCGGGCCGACCATGCCCGTTAGGGTGCCGCGGCGAACGAGGTCGGCGTCCCTTCGTCGCCGACGAAGACCGGAGCCTCACGGACGGTCACGACCAATCTCCCGCGGTCAGATCCAGTGGCAGTGGCGGAAGGCGACGACGGCCCTCGACCCCAGGCAGTTCCACCAGCACGACATCCGGCACGCCGGGCTCACCGCGGCAGCCCAGGCGGGGGCGACTCTGCGCGAGCTGATGGACCGCGCGGGGCACCGGACGGCGAAGGCGGCGATTCTCCACCAGCACGTCGGCGCCGAGCGCGGACAGGTCATCGCGGCGGGCATTGACGCGGTCCTCGCGGGTGGTTCTGACACCCGCTATGGCACGCAGATGGCACGATCCGACGAGGACGAGCTTCCGCTCCTGCCACTGCTCGCCGAGTGATCGATCCTCCGACCAGGGCTTTTTACTGGCGGAGGGCGTGGGATTCGAACCCACGAGACATCTCTGCCCACCAGTTTTCAAGACTGGCTCCATCGGCCGCTCGGACAGCCCTCCTCGCCGCTCCCGCAGGAGCGACACCCGATAGTAACCGCCTGGCGGGGGCCACCGGGCGAGTCGGAGGTGGACGGCGCGCGCCGGGCTCCGTCGCAACGAAGGCCGTGAGCCCCGATCGGCGGCAGTAACGGCTCCTGCCGCCCCACAGCCTTCGTTGCGCAGCGCCCCGGCCTCAGCGCAGCGCCGAGAGCGCCACCGCCACGCCGTCCTGGTGCACAGACGGGATCACGGCGGACGCCACGGCGCGCACCTCGTCGGGCGCCTGGCCCATCGCGAGGCCCGAACCCTCGGCGGCGGCCCAGGTGAGCATCTCGATGTCGTTGCGGCCGTCGCCCAGCGCGACCACGTCGCTCCGCTCGATGCCCAGCTGTTCGCGAACGACCTCGAGCGCGGTGGACTTGTTGACGCCGTGCGGGGCGAGGTCGAGCCAGGCGGTCCAGCCGATCGCGTAGCTGACCTGGTGCAGACCCATCTCCTCGATCAGGGCCGCGAAGGCGTCGATGCCGGTCTCGGGCGAGATGACGACCACGCGGGTGCACAGCCGGCCGAGCAGATCCTCGAAGGGGACGCGGGCCGTCTCGGCGCCCATCACGGCGCCGCCGGGGAACGCTTCGGTGGAGAAGAAGGCGCCGTCCGCGTCCTCGATGGCGTAGTGCGCGGCGGGAAGGGAGCGGCGGATCGTCTCGAGGACATCCGACGGGTCGAAGGTCTCCACGGCCTCGGGGACGTACGTGCCGGAGGCGTCACGGCGGAGAGTCACGGCTCCGTTGCAGCAGATCACGAACTCGGGTGAGATGCCCAGCCGCTCGACGACGGGCAGGGTCGCAACGGGAGAGCGCCCAGTGGCGAGCATGACCTCGTCGCCCTGCGCGGCCACGCGGGTGATCGCGTCCGTCACCGCGCGGGTGATGGTGCCGTCCTCGTGCATGACGGTGCCGTCGATGTCGAGGGCGACGAGGCGGCGGCCGGAGGAGCGCGTGCTCACGAGACGGGCTCGAGCACCTCGAGGCCACCGAGGTGGGGCCGCAGCGACTCGGGGACGAACACCGAGCCGTCGGCCCGCTGGTGGGTTTCGAGGAGCGCGACGATCCAGCGGGTGGTCGCCAGGGTGCCGTTGAGCGTCGCGACCGGAGCTGTCTTGCCCGATTCGGTGCGGTAGCGGGTGTCGAGGCGGCGGGCCTGGAAGGTGGTGCAGTTGGAGGTGGAGGTCAGCTCGCGGTAGGTCTCCTGCGTGGGCACCCAGGCCTCGACGTCGAATTTGCGCGCGGCGCTCTGACCGAGATCGCCGGCCGCCGTGTCGATGACGCGGTAGTGCAGCCCGAGGCTCTGCAGGATGTCCTCCTGGTACGAGAGCAGGCGAGCGTGCTCCGCCTCCGCCTCCTCGGGGAGGGTGTAGACGAACATCTCGAGCTTGCTGAACTGGTGCACGCGGATGATGCCGCGAGTGTCGCGTCCGCCCGAGCCGGCCTCGCGGCGGTAGCAGGTGCTCCAACCCGCGTAGCGCTTCGCGCCACGGGAGAGGTCGAGGATCTCGTCCGCGTGGTATCCGGCGAGGGCGACCTCGCTGGTGCCGGTGAGGTACAGGTCATCGTCGCGGAGGCGGTACACCTCGTCGTCGTGCTCGCCGAGGAAGCCGGTGCCGTCCATGATCTCCGGGCGCACCAGCGTGGGCGTGATCAGCGGCGTGAAGCCTGCGGCGAGCGCCTTCTCGAGCCCGAGGTTCATCAGGGCGATCTCGAGGCGGGCGACGAGGCCCTTGAGGAAGTAGAAGCGCGCGCCGCTGACCTTGGCTCCGCGCTGCATGTCGATGCCGTCCAACAGCTCGCCCAGCTCGAGGTGATCGCGCGGGATGAAGTCGAAAATCGGGCGCTCGCCGACGGTCTTCACGAGCTCGAACGAGTCCTCGCCGCCCGCGGGGACGCCGTCGATGATCGGGTTGGCGATTCGCTTCACCAGCACGGTGAAGGCGTCGTCGGCATCCGAGGCCTCCTGCTGCGCCTGCTTGGCGGCGGCGGCGAGGCGCTGCGCTTGGGCGACCAGGGCCGCCTTCTCGTCCTTCGGCGCCTGGGCGACGGTCTTGCCGAAGGCGTTCTGCTCGGCACGCAGCCGCTCCGCCTCGGTGATCGCCGCACGGCGCGCCCGGTCGGCCTCGAGCGCGTCGTCGACCAGGTCGACGGAGTCGCCGCGCGCCTGCTGCGAGCGCTTGAGGATATCCGGGTTCTCGCGCAGAAGTACGGGATCAATCACCCCAGCAGTGTAGAGGAGGGCCGTGACGGGCCGCCTCCCGAGTGAACACCCCGGCTCGGCTGAGCATCGACCGCGAGGAGACATCCGATCGCATCGACGGCTGCGAATGTGTGACGTCCCCCCGAGAACGCCCCCCCGTTCGACATCCCGCTCCCCCGAAGGCTCTCCCATGCACGCCACCCCCCTGCTCGACGCGACCCCCGGCATCGTCCTGGAGCGCGACGGTTCCGTCGCCCGGATCACCCTCAACCGCCCCGACGCCCTGAATGCGATCGACCTCGGCACCGCGCGCCTGCTGCTGCGCACCGTGGCCGACCTCGACGCGGAGTGCTCCGTCATCGTGATCGCGGCGGCCGGCCGCGCCTTCTGCACGGGCGGCGACATCTCGGCGATCATGGGCTCCGAGCACCCCGATCACTACCTGCGCGACGTCGCGACCACCACCGCCCAGGTGATCCGCCTGCTCGAGGACAGCCGCGCCGTCGTCGTCTGCGCGATCGACGGCATGGTCGCGGGCGCCGGTATCGCCTTCGCCCTCGCGGCGGACATCGTGATCGCGACACCCGCGGCCCTCTTCCTCAGCGCGTACGGAGACGTCGGGTTCGTTCCCGACGTCGGAGTCACCGCGGCGCTCCCCCGCGTCGTGGGTCGCCGCCGCGCCCTCGACTTCGTGCTCTCGGGCCGCCCGGTCCGCGCCGTCGAGGCGCTGGAGTGGCAGCTGGTCACCGAGGTCGTGCCGCGCGCCGACCTCGCCGGCCGCGTCGACGAGCGGGTGCGCGCGCTGGCCGCGAAGCCGGCGCACGTCGCGGCCGCCGCCCGCCGCCTCCTGCGCACGGACCCACTCGACCGCGCCGAGCGGGTCGTCGAGGAGACGGACATCCTGGTGGAGTTCCTGGCCGTGCCGGCGACGCGCACGCTTTTGGACGCCGAGCACGAGCGCCAGACGCGCCGGGCCGCCCGCGCGACCGCGTCGGTCTGACCCGGCGAGCGCCGGCCCCAGGCTCCGGGGCACAGCCGGACCCCGGCAGCGGCGTGCGCCTCACCGGGCGGCCGCCCGCGATCTCGGCTACGGTGGTCTGCGCGAAGGGGAGTAGTTCCCACCGTCCGCCTGCGCGGACGACGAGGCGCGTCGACATGCTGGTCCGGGACGATCCGGGCCCGGCGCGCCACCCCGGTTCCGGCCGGGGCGAACGAGACCTTCGGTCAGTCGACACACGTCCTGACCGCCCCTCTCGTGCGGGTCGGCGGGCCTACCCCGGGAGACCGCATGGCGAGCACCACCCCCAGCCCGACGCAGGTGCGCCGTTGGCGCCGCTACCTCGCCGACGAGCTCGCGGAGGCGTCCGTCTACCGCGACCTGGCCGGCCGCCGCACCGGCGAGGAGCGCGAGATCCTGCTCGCGCTGGCCGAGGCCGAGGGCCGGCACGAGGACCACTGGCGCGAGTTGCTCGGCCCCGCCGCGGAGCCCGCGCCCCGCGCCGACCTGCGCACCCGCTTCCTCGGCCTTCTGACCCGGCGCTTCGGCTCCGTCTTCGTGCTCGCGCTGATCCAGCGCGCCGAGGCCCGCTCGCCCTACGCCGACGACGACGACGCGACGGAGGCGATGGCCGCCGACGAGCGGATCCACGGCGAGGTCGTCCGCGGTCTCGCCGAGCGCGGCCGCAACCGCCTCTCCGGCACCTTCCGCGCGGCCGTCTTCGGCGCGAACGACGGCCTGGTCTCCAACCTCGCGCTCGTGCTGGGAGTCGGGGCGAGCGGAGTCGCGACGAGCGTCGTCCTGCTGACCGGCATCGCGGGCCTGCTGGCCGGCGCGCTCTCGATGGGCGCGGGCGAGTTCGTCTCGGTGCGCTCGCAGCGCGAGCTGCTCTCGGCCTCGAGCCCCGACCTCGATGCGAACCGCGTCGTCCCCGACCTGGACGTGGACGCGAACGAACTCGCCCTGGTCTACCGCGCGCGGGGGATGACGCAGGAGCAGGCGGACGCGCGCGCCGCCTCCGTCTTCACCGGCCTGCGCGGCGGCGCAGTCACCTCACCGATCACGCTCGGCGGCCCGGCGGGCGACCCGGACGTGGATGAGCACGAGTCGGTCGGTACGGGCATGGGCGCGGGGCTCTCGAGCTTCTGCTTCTTCGCCTCGGGGGCGATCATCCCGGTGCTGCCCTACCTGCTCGGCTTGACCGGGTTCGGCGCCGTCCTCGTCGCGTGCCTCCTGGTCGGGATCGCCCTGCTCGCCACCGGTGCCGTTGTCGGGCTGCTCTCGGGTGCTCCGCCCCTGGCCCGCGCGCTGCGCCAGCTCGGCATCGGCTACGGCGCCGCGCTGGTCACCTACCTGCTGGGCCTGCTCTTCGGCGCGACCGGAGTGTGAGTGCCGGCCTCGAGTAGCTGCGCGGCCTCGCCCGACACCTCCGCCCGGGGGCGCACGACGACGCCGCGCCAGCGCAGCGCGGCCACTCCGACCGCGAGGAGCAGCGACGCCGGCAGGCAGCCCAGCAGCGGGATGCAGGAGTAGTAGAGGAGCTGCCGCTGGATCCACGCCGGCGAGGGCACGTCGGAGTCGCCGTAGTACGGCGGGGGCGGTGAGGAGTAGCCCGTGTAGAGCAGCGCGAGGCCGATCGCGGATCCTGCGAGACCGGCGAGCAGGAGCACGAGCAGCCACGGGTTGCGCAGGAGCGGAGCCTCGCGGGCGGGCTCCGCTGGCGCCTGCTGGCCGGGGTCTTCCGGTTCCGGCAGGGGTACGGAGGCGGTTTCTGCGCCGATGCGGTGGGAGCGGCGGCCCGCGGCGGCTCCCGCGATGTCGGGCAGGGGCAGGATGCGCCGCGGGACCGCCGACGAGTCGGGGCGGACCAGGCGCGGGGGCGCAGAGGCCGAATCGGGAGCGACGGCCGCACCGGGAGGAGACCCGGCGGTGGCCGCACCCGTGCCGGGCCTCGCGAAGGCGCGCTCGTCACCGCGCAGCCGGTCCACTCCGCCGGAGAATCCGCGCTGGAAGGCCGGGTCGTACCGCGGATCGACCTGCTCGCCGTCGTCAGTCATCGTCGCGATCCGTCATCGTCGTCTCCGGTCATCGTCGACCTCCGGCTTGTGGGAGAGGATCCCGTGCAGCCACTCGCGGGCCTCGAGGAACACGTCGTCGTCGTAGCGTCGCACGGAGGTGACGGGGCGGCGGTCAGCGCGCGGGTACGAACCGAGGAAGATCACCTTCGGGCTGAAGCGCCGCAGACCCATCAGCGCGTCGGCGACCCGCTCGTCCTGCACATGGCCGTCGAGGTCGATCACGAACCGGTACCGGCCCAGCGCATCGCCGATCGGCCGCGACTGGATCATGCTCAGGTTCACCCCGCGGGTCGCGAACTGCTCCAGCATGTCCAGCAGCGCACCCGGTTGGTCGGCCGGGAGCTCGGCGATCACGCTCGTCTTATCGGCACCCGTGGGCTCGGGCAGCGCGTGAGAGCGCGAGACGTGCACGAAGCGGGTCACGGCGTTCAGGTTGTCGCCGATCCGCTCGGCGAGCACCGCCACGTCGTGGTGCGTGAGGATGCCGGGCGGAGCGATCGCCGCCTGCGCGGGCGACCCGCTCAGCAGGTCGACGGTGGCCTGGACGTTGCTCGACGCGGGCAGGTGCTCGTGGCTGGGGATCTCCCGGTCCAGCCACACCCGGCACTGCCCGTAGGCGACCGGATGCGCGGCGACCGTGCGCACGTCCTCGAGCCGCGTTTCCGGGCGACCGACCAGGATGAATGACACCGGCACCAGGTATTCGCCGACGATGCGCAGCCCCGGGATCCGCGCCAGCGCGTCCTGCGCGGCCGTCACTCCGCCCTCCACCGAATTCTCGATCGCGATGACCGCGCCGTCGCTGCGACCGGTGACCAGATCGCTCAGCGCCTCGCCCACGTTCGCGACGCTGCGCCACAGCTGCCCGCGCGCCTCCGGAACCTGCGCGAGGGCCGCCTCCGTGAACGTGCCGCTGGGTCCGAGATAGCTGTACGTACGGGACTCGGGGACACTGTCGGGCATGGCGCAAGCCTAGCCAGCCGCGGTACCCCTGGAAGCGGCCGTACTGCCACTATGGACGGCATGACCGCTCAAGCAGGGAAGCCGGCGCAGGCCTCCGATCTCATCGACGTCGAGGCCCTCGTCAGGGCGTACTACGAGAAGAAACCGGATGTCGCCGACCCGGCGCAGAAGGTGGTCTTCGGCACCTCCGGCCACCGCGGCTCCGCGTTCGACACGGCCTTCAACGAGGACCACATCGCCGCCGTCACGCAGGCGATCGTCGAGTACCGGACCGAGCAGGGCATCACCGGTCCGCTCTTCATCGGCGCCGACACTCACGCGCTCTCGCGTCCGGCGCTGACCACCGCGCTCGAGGTGCTGGTGGGCAATCAGGTGCGCGTGCTGGTCGATGAGTTCGACGACTTCGTGCCGACCCCCGCGCTCAGCCATGCGATTCTCCGCTACAACAACGACCCTGCCCACACCGACCGCGCGGACGGCATCGTGGTCACCCCCTCGCACAATCCGCCCCGCGACGGCGGCTTCAAGTACAACCCGCCGCACGGCGGACCGGCCGACTCCGACGCGACGACGTGGATCGCGAACCGCGCCAACGAACTCATCGCCGACGGCAACCGCGGCGTGACCTCGGCCGAGCCCTCCGCGGTCGAAACCTACGACTACCGCACGCACTACGTCGCAGACCTGGCGACCATCATCGACCTCGACGCGATCGAAAAGGCGGGCGTGCGGATCGGGGCCGACCCGCTCGGCGGCGCCTCGGTGCACTACTGGCAGCTGATCGCCGAGATGTACGAGCTCGACCTGACCGTCGTCAACGGCGAGGTCGACCCAGCCTGGGGCTTCATGACCCTCGACTGGGACGGCAAGATCCGGATGGACCCGTCCTCCCCCAGCGCGATGGCCTCGGTGGTCGCGCGCGCCGGCGACTTCGACATCCTCACCGGCAATGATGCGGACGCCGACCGCCACGGCATCGTCACCCCCGACGGCGGGCTGATGAACCCCAACCACTACCTCGCCGTCGCGATCGACTACCTCTACCGCCACCGCACGGGCTGGCGCGAGGACGCGGCGATCGGCAAGACGCTGGTCTCCTCCTCGATCATCGATCGGGTTGCCGAGTCGCTGGGCCGTCGGCTCTGGGAAGTCCCGGTGGGCTTCAAGTGGTTCGTTCCCGGGCTGGTCGACGGCTCGGTCGGCTTCGGCGGCGAGGAGTCGGCTGGCGCGTCCTTCCTCCGCTTCGACGGCACCGTCTGGACCACGGACAAGGACGGCATCCTGTTGGCGCTGCTCGCCTCGGAGATCGTCGCTGTCACGGGGAAGAGCCCGTCGGCGCTGTACCGCGAGCTGACCGAGCGCTTCGGCGACCCCGTCTACGAGCGCGTGGACGCGGTGGCGACGAAGGCGCAGAAGGCCGCGCTCGGCAAGCTCGACGGCGACGCAATCGCGGCGACGACGCTCGCCGGGTCCGAGATCACGGCGAAGCTCTCGAAGGCGCCCGGCAACGGCGCGGCCGTCGGAGGAGTCAAGGTCGTCACCGAGGACGCGTGGTTCGCCGCGCGCCCCTCCGGCACGGAAGACGTCTACAAGATCTACGCCGAGAGCTTCCGCGGCCTCGACCACCTGCACGAGGTCCAGGCCGAGGCGCGCACGATCGTCGACGCCGCGCTCAACTCCTAGCTCACCGCACTCTCCGCCCACGGAGTGCCGCGCGGACGAGGGCGACGACAGCGGGGAGGTCGGGGAGGTCGTCGGCGGTGAGCTCGATGACGTGCCAACCCGCGGCGCGGAGGCGTCCCATCCGCGCGCGGTCGCGACGCCAGCGGCCTTTCTCGACGCGGTGGTAGTCGCCGTGGTACTCGATCACGATGCGGGCCCAGGCGATGCAGAGGTCGACGCGGGCGAGGAACACGCCCGCCCGGTCGCGGATCTCGACGTTCGCCTCGACACCGGCGATCCCGGCGAGGACCAGTGCGACGCGCACCAGCGACTCGGGACGCGACTCCGCCCGCCCGTCGAGCAGGGGCAGCGCCCGCCGCAGAGCGCGCAGGCCGCGCCGACTCGGGTAGTGATCGACGGCTGCCGCGAGTCCCAGCGCATCGACGAGTCGGGCATGCAGGAAAAAGTCGCCGACCGCAACGAGATCGGCGAGCGGGAGCATTGTGCCCAGGTCGCACCAGGTCCGCTCGGGTCTGGTCAGCCGGCCGCGGCGGCCGGCGAGGACGTCCCCGGGCCCGAGGCGGAGGGAGCGCCCCGCGAGCCCGGCGGCGTGTGGTGCCCGCGCCGGTGCCTCGACGGCGACGTCGATGGTCGTCCGCTTCTCCCAGCGAAGGTCGAGGGGCGCGCCCCAGAGCAGCGCCGCAGTGGGCCCGCAGACGAAGGCGTGCTCGCCGAGACGGAGGAGGAGCGCTGCGCATCGGTCGACCAGCGCCGTGGCGGGCACGACCGACCGCATCCCGTACACCGGGGCGTCGATCCTGCGCATCGCCGCCCGCGACAGCCCCGCCGCGGACCCCTCCGCCACCCTGAACACGCCGTCCCTCACGCGCCCATGCTGACCTGCCCGTCCCCTCCCCCGCTCGCCCTCTCCACAGCCCTGCGCTCAGTTGCCCGAGAAGGCTCGTTCTCGGGAGGGAGAACGAGCCTTCTCGGGCAACTCAGCGCCGCGGGGGTGGAGGGGGCTACCAGCGGGGGTGGATGGTGGGGCGGAAGTGGGTGTCGTAGAGGGCGTTGACGGCCTCCATGAAGGCGGGGCCGAGGGGGGCGGCGGAGGCGGCGTTGGCGCGGGCCTGCTCGGGCGAGCGGGCTCCGGGGATCACCGAGGTGACGCCCTCCTGCTGGATGACCCAGGCCAGAGCAGCGGCCGCAGGGGCGAGGCCGTGGTCGTCGGCCAGGCGCGAGAACTCCTGCGCCGCCTCCACGCCGGTTGCGAAGTCGACGCCAGAGAAGGTCTCGCCGACGTCGAAGGCGGAGCCGTCGCGGTTGTAGCTGCGGTGGTCCTCCGGAGCGAAGGTGGTCTCGGTCGTGTACCGGCCGCTGAGCAGGCCGGAGGCGAGCGGGACGCGGGCGAGGATGCCGACGCCGGCCTCGCGGGCGGCGGGCAACACCTCGTCGAGCGGCTTCAGGCGGAACGCATTCAGGATGATCTGGACGCTCGCGACGTTCGGGCGGGCGATCGCGGTGAGCGCCTCCTCCGTGCGCTCGACCGAGACGCCGTAGGCCGCGATCGCGCCCTCGGCCACGAGGGTGTCCAACGCGTCGTAGACCGCGTCGTCGGAGTAGACGGAGGTGGGCGGGCAGTGCAGCTGCACCAGGTCGAGGGTGTCGACGCGGAGGTTCGCGCGCGAGCGGTCGGTCCAGGCGCGGAAGTTCTCGAGCACGTAATTCGCGGGGATCTGCTCGGCGCGACGGCCCATCTTCGTGGCGACGACGACCTTCGCGTCCGGATGCGCTGCGCGGTAGGCGCCGATCGTGCGCTCGCTGCGGCCGTCGCCGTACACATCCGCGGTGTCGAAGAGGGTGACCCCCGACTCGACGGCGGCGTCGAGCACGGCGAGCGCGTCGGTCTCGGCGACGTCCCCCCAGTCGGCACCGAGCTGCCAGGTTCCGAGGCCGACGACGGAGACAGGGGCGCCGGTGCGTCCGAGGATTCGAGTGTCCATTGCTCCACCGTAGGTGCCGCCCGGGGAGCGGCGGACCCCCTTGCGCGTGCCCTAACGTCGAGGGCATGTCCCTCCTCGTGCTCGGTAGCGCCAACCTCGATCACGTCCACCGGGTCGCCCGCATCCCTGGGCCGGGAGAGACGGTACTCGCCCTCGACGCGCGCACTTTCCCCGGCGGCAAGGGGCTGAACCAGGCCATCGCGGCGGCCCGCACCGAGCCGGGCACCGTCTTCGTCACGAGCCTCGGCCACGACTCCGCGGGCGACGAGCTCGCCGCAGTCCTCGACGCCGAGCCCCTGGAGCTGCGCGCGCGCCGAGGAGACGTCCGTACCGGCACCGCCCAGATCACCGTCGACGAGCGGGGGGAGAACGCGATCGTCGTCGACTCCGGCGCGAACGCCGCTCTGGTCGGGCTGACCGCGAAGGAGTCGGCGCTCGTCGCGGCGGCCGACGCCGTCCTCCTGCAGCTCGAGATCCCGACCGCGACGGTGACGGAGGCGGCCCGCGCCGCGCGCGCAGGCGGCGCCACGACGATCCTGAACGCCGCTCCGATCGGCCCGCTACCCGAGGAGCTACTGGCGGCGCTGGATGTGCTGATCGTCAACGAGCACGAGGCGCGCGAGCTCGCCGCCGACCGGGGCCTGGGCGGAGACGACGACGACGCACTCGCCGCGGCCCTCACCGCGCTGGTGCCGCTCGTGCTGGTCACACTCGGCTCCGACGGCGTCGTCGTGGCGGTCCGCGGCCGCTCGCCGATTCGCACCCCGGCCTTCCCGGTGGAGGCGGTGGACACCACCGGCGCCGGCGACACCTTCTGCGGCGCGTTCGCGGCCCGCCTCGCGGCGACCGGAGCCGATGAGCCGGAGCACCTGGTCGCCCTCAGCCGCTGGGCGAGCGCGGCCGCTGCGATCTCGGTCACCCGGCACGGGGCTGCGGTCTCCGCGCCGACCGCGGCCGAAACGGAGGCGTTTCTCGCCGAGCGCCGCTGAGCGCTGCCGTCGATCAGTCGACCGCGGCGACCCGCACGCTCACCCGGGGCGATAACTGCGGATGCTCGCGGACGCACCACTCGCGCACCACGGCTCCGATCGCGCGAGCCACATCGGGCGCCGACGCCTCGTCCGTCACACAGAAGTCCACGGCCACCGCCACCTCCTCGCCCGCCACGCGGACCAGCACCGGAGCGGCGAAGGTCCCGCCGCTCGCGGTCCCGAGCGGCCCGACCACGACGCCCGTAGCGCTCAGCACCGCGGCCGCGTGAGCGAGCACGTCGCGCACCTCCGGCCGCGCGGGCACGAGCGCGGCGACACCGTCGAGGGCGCGCAGCTCTGCGGCGAGCGCCGTCACGGGATCAGCGGCCGACGCGGACTCGAGGCCGCTCACGACTCCTCCGGCCCGGGGACGTAGACGTCCTGCACGCGGACGTCGATCCTGACCACCCGCAGCTCGGTCTGGGTCAGCAGCCGCGAGTGCACGCGCTCGCGCACCTGCTGGGCGGCCTCGGCGATCGGGACGCCCCAGAAGACCGAGATCGTCAGATCCACCACGACCTCCGCGCCCGGTTCGGCGACGTCGCCCAACAGGCGGCAGCGGCCCACCAGCACACCGGCGACACTGTCGCCCGCCTCGCGCACCAGTCCGCGGACCGCGCCCTCAGTGATGGTGAGCAAGACGTCGGGCTGGACGCTCGCCAGCGGAATGTCGCGGCCGGCCCGCGCCTCGCGGCGCACCTGGGTCAGGATCGAGCCGAACCAGCTCTCGTGCGGAGCGGGCAGGCGCGCGGCGTCGTCGTCGATGAGCGCGCTGGAGAGAGCGCGCACCCGCTGGAGGGCGCGGAGCGTACGGCGGTGCTCGGGCGATTCCTCGATGACAGGGTCGTACGGCGAGCGCCCTCGGTCGAGGTAGTCGCTCAGCTCGTCGATGCCGATGCCGTCGCCCTCCTGGTCGGGCGCGGTCGGCAGCACGACATCGTGCTCCACCGCGCTCTCCTGCCCGTCGCCGGGACCCTGGTCCGCGTTCATCGCGTCTGCTCCCTCATCGCCAGTCCTCCATCGCCACGACCAGCGACTCGCGCGCGCGAGCGAGCTTGCCCCGCACGGCGGTCACCGTGAGACCGAGGTGATCGGCGATCTCGTGGTACGACTCTCCGCCGACCTCGCGCAGCAGCCAGCACTGTCGCTGCGACTCCGGCAGCTCAGAGAGGGCGTGCGCGAGCGCCCGCATGGCGCCGCTCTGCTCGGCGGCCTCGAAGGGGCCGGGCTCTCGCGACGCCGGGTGCTCCACGGCGTCGACGTCGTCGGTGGGGCGGCGCTGGCGCAGCAGGTCGACGCTGGCGCGGCTGACGATCCGCATCATCCAACTGCGCACGCTCGCCGGCTCCTTGAGCTGAGGCAGCTGCTCCCAGACCGTCATCAGGGCGTTCTGCACCGCGTCGGACGCGTCAGCCTGCGAGCCGGTGAACCGCCAGGCGTAGGCACGCAGGATCGACTGGTGCCGCTTGACGAGCACCTCGAAGGCGCGGACGTCGCCCTCGGCGGAACGCTCAGCGAGCAGCGCATCGCTCGCCGCTTCCAGTCCGGGCACGGCGCCTCCTCCCTGCTCTTGCAGCCTCGGGCCACTCTCAGGTGACGCTCAGAAAAAAGGTGATTCGACACCGTGACGAACGGCCTCCGGGCTCCGTCCCACCTATGAAAGCACAGCCCGAGCGGAATCCCGCCGGACTGAGAACCTCGGTTTGCCCCGTAGCGGCGGCCGCAGAGACGGTCAGGAGACACCATGAGCGACACCACGCGCACCCCCTCCACCCCCCGCGTCGACAAGGCGTCGGTCGATAAGACCTCCGTCGGCAAGACGTCGGTCGACACGGTCACGAGCCTCGGCGGCTCGCAGACCTCTGGTACCGCCCAGGGCACCACGGTCATCGACGACAGCGTCGTGGCCAAGGTCGCCGGCATCGCCGCCCGCCAGGTTCCCGGCGTCTTCGCCCTCGGTAACAACGCCGCCCGTGCCTTCGGCGCGATCCGCCAGGTCGTCGGAGGCGCCGACCACGCGCAGGGCGTCAGCGTCGAGGTCGGCGAGACCCAGGTCGCGGCCGACGTCACGATCGTCGTCGAGTACCCGGTTCCGATGCAGAAGGTGGCCGACTCCGTCCGCTCCGCTGTCTCCGAGGCCATCACCGAGCTGGTCGGCATGGCCGTCGCCGAGATCAACGTCGCGATCGTCGACGTGCACATCCCGGGCGAGGACAAGGACGACGAGGCCGCCGAGAGCCGCGTCCGATGAGCGACGTCCAGCGCCCCGCACCCGGTGGCCGCAGTACCGTCCTCGGCGTCGTGGTCGGCGCGGTCCTCGCCTTCGCGGCCCTGATGTTCGGCTTCTGGGGCTTCGTCCTCACCGCCGTCTTCATGGCACTGGGCATCGTGATCGCTCGCATCGCCGACGGCTCCCTCGACGTGCGCAGCCTCGTGGACGTGTTCCGCGGCCGCACTACCTCCCGCTAGGAGCCGCCGTGACCGCTCTCGACACGCCTTCCGCATCGCCGGTGGCGGGCACCGTCACCATCACCGTCCGCTCCATCGAGCGCGCGGCCGTCGCGATCGCGCACGAGGAGCTGGGCGTGGAAGTCTCGGCCATCCGCGTCCGCCTCTCGGACGATCACGGCGGCCTCGCGCTCGCGGTGACCGCCCCGGTCGTCCTCGAGTCCGGTGCCGTTCCCGCGGGCGGATCACTGCTCGAGCGCCTGCACGGCGACCGCGCCCGTATCGCCTCCCGGATGGAGGCACTGACCGGGCGCACCGTCAGCCGGATCGACATCCGGGTCACCGGCACCCGCACCCGGAGCACGAGGAGAGTCGTATGAGCCCGTCGGCCCCCACCACCCGCTACCGCCGCTACCTCCGCCGCGAGACCCATCGGTCTCGTTCGGCCGCGCAGATCGTCGTCCTGGTGCTGATCGCCCTGGTCGCCGCCTACGTCGGCACGGAGGCGGTTCTCGCCGTCCTCGGCGCCAGTGCTCTGCTCGCCACTCCCTCGGCGCTGCTCGGCGGGATCGTCGGAGTCGCGTCTCTTGCGAACACCGCTCTCATCGGGCTCGCGGTCGGCGCGGGCGTCCTCGCCCTCGTCCTGCTGGTGCTCGCGCTGGCGCCCGGCTCGCGTGCGCGCCACACCGTCGACAACGACCGCCTCGCCGTGGTCGTGGACGACGGCGTGATCGCCTCCGCGCTCGCCCGCACCGCCCGTACGGCCGCTCACTCCCGTCGCGAGGACACTCGCGCCTCGCTCGGTCGCCGCACGGCACTGGTCGACGTGACCCCCGCCTCGGGTATCGCCGTCGACCGCGATGCGGTGCAGAGTGCTGTCGACGACGAGCTCGGCCGCATCGCCGCCTCGCCCACCCCGCGCGCCACCGTCCGCATCTCGACGTCCGGGAGGATCTGATGACCACGAGCAACCGCTTCGTCAACCGCCTCGTCCTCTTCGTCGTGGGCCTCGTGCTCGCGGCCGTCAGCGTGGGGGCCGTCCTGATCGCCGTCGCGCAGCCGGTCCGTGACTCGATGCTCTCCTTCGCAGACGGCCAGGGCGCCGACCTGGTCTCGCGCCTCTCGCCAGAACAGGGCACCGCGTGGAGCGATGCGGCGGTCCTCTGGCCGCTCTACGCCATCGTCGGGATCTGCCTGCTCGGCATCGTCCTGGCGCTCGTGATGGCCTTCGCCCACGGCCGCGGCCGCACCACGACGGTCCTCCGCGAGGAGGCCGAGGACGGGCCTGCCGGCGGGATCGAGATTGCGACCGGCTTCGCCGAGGACGTGCTCGAGAACGCTCTCGCCGGACGCACCGAATTGCTCGATGTCACGGTCGCGGCCTACCGGCACGGCTCGGACACCGCGCTCAAGGTCCGGGTCCTCCCCCGCGCCGGGGTCTCGCCGCGGACCGTCGTCGACGCGGTGCATCACGAGGTGATCGCCCTCGACACCCTGCTGGGTGCTCGCCTGCCGGTTCTGCTCGAGATCGCGTCCAGCGCCCGGGCCGGGTTCTCGAAGGAGGATCGGGTCGCCTGACCCGCCACGCTCGTCGGTACCCACCGGCGGGCGATCATACGGAACAGACGCAGCCCTTGACGGGTGCAGACGACACGAATCGCAGCCGTGAATCGTGTCGGCAAGGCCAGGGAGGCCGTCGGCAAGCTGACCCACAGCGAAGGGGCCGTCACCGCATCAGCGGAGGCGGCCCCTTCGCTGTCACCGCATCAGATTCCCCAGAACGTGATCCGGGCGGCGGAGGCCGAGTCGATGCTCTGGTCGTAGTTGTCGGCGGTGTGCGAGGAGTAGAGGATCGTGTCGCCGTCGACTCTCGTCACAACGCCGGTGTGGTCCCAGTCGCCCGAGCCGTTCCAGTCGAACTGGACGATGTCGCCCGGCTTCACCAGGTTCCGCTCCGAGTTCGAGATCGGCGTCGCGCGCTCGGGATGCGCCTCGAGATAGGCGTGGAACGCGGTGGAGGACGCCCAGGCCGAGCTGTAACCGCGGGAGGAGGAGTAGCTCCACTCGCCGTCCATCTCCCAGCCGCGGGCGATCAGCGACTGCGAGGCGAAGTTGACGCAGTCGTTGCCCGGGATCACGCCGTACTGGGCTGAGTTGTCGTCGCTCCAGTAGGTACGGAGGTAATCGAGCTGGGAGGCGAGGCGGCTCGCGTCGAGCGCGGCCTGCGCGTTCGCAGCCTCGATCGCCGGGTCGGGCGTGTAGGCGAAGGTGATCGCCGAAGCGACGACCTTCGTGCTGGCGAGCACGCCGATCGCGGCGGAGCCGGACGCGGCGGCGGGCCCGGCGGCGGCGGGCCCGGCAGTGGCGCTCGCGGTCGGAGCGGCGAGGTCGGTCGAGGCCTGCGCCGTGGTACCCGCCGCGGAATCCGACGTGTCGACGGCAGGCTGCACCGCATCGGCGGGGGCGCCGTCGACGGTGACCGCGGCGGCGGAGTCGGTGACCGCGTCGAAGGTGATCGGGTGGCCGTCGGCGTCGAAGAAGGCAACCGGGACCTCGCCCGTCGCCTCGCCGTCCGCAGGCGGAGCCGTGACCGTGATCTGGTCTCGGTTCTCCACGGCCACACTGCCCTCGGCGTCGCCGAACCGAACCGTGGCGACCGCGTCGAGGTTCGCTCCCTCGAGCGTGACGCTGGTGCCGCCCGCGACGGTGCCGGAAGTGGTCGAGACGGAGCTGAGCACGACCCGCGCGGAGGCGGTGGTCGCGGGGAGCACGGCGACGCCGGCCGCCGTCGGGGGAGCGGACGCCGACGCGGACCCCGACTCAGCGGAGGAGCCTGCGCCGACCGTGAGGCTCAGGCTCGAGGCGACGGCCACGACGACGAGGCCGCCGGAGACGGCGAGCACCATCGTGCGCGGAGAGGGGCGAAAGGGGCGGACGAAGGAGGCGCCGCGGCGGGCGGACGCGGTGCGAGTCCGGTGCCCCTCAGCCTCGTGGCGGTCGCGGCGGGAGGCGAAGGACGCCTCGCCGGCGAGCTGCGGCCGGGCCGGGGCCGAGGGTCGCGCGGCGGTGGCGAGAGCAGCGGCGGGGCGGAGGCGACCCTCGCGCTCGCGCAGGTCACGACGGGTGAGCGGCGCTGCGGGGGTCTCGGGGTGGTCGGCGGGCAGGGCGGAGCGGGTGGAACGAGGGGGCACAGAGAGATCTCACGGTTCGGCGGCCCAGCGGGGGGACCGGGCTCGGGAGCAGGGGAAGCGGTGATGTCACCAGGCGGGGTGGGCGACCGGTATGACCAGCCTCCGAAATCGCTCCGAGTAACAGTACGGTAACGAGCGGCGCGTGTCACGCCCGGTCGTGTCCGTCTGTCACCACGAGACCGGCTAGGACGTGGTCCCCGGCGCGTAATCGGGCGCATCCGGAAGGCCGAAAGCTCGCTCGAGCGTCTCGATACCGGAGTCGTGCAGGTAGCCGGCGAGCGGGGTGCCGACATAGCGCAGGTGGTACGGCTCCGACTCGTACCCCGTGATCGAGGTGGTGTCCGGCTTGTACCGCACCAGGAAGCCGAACCGGTGCGCGTTCGCGCCGACCCACTGTCCCTCCGCAGTGTCACCCCAGCAGATCTCGAGCGCGCACTCTCCCGATGCTCCGACCACGTCCACCGCCCAGCCCGTCTGGTGCTCGCTGTGCCCCGGGCGCGCGCTGGTGGCATCCGCTCCCGCTTGCCCGCGCGAGGACACCCAGCCCGCGTAGACACGGACCTGCGTGTCGTAGGAGCGGTAGGCGCTCTGCACGGCGAGCGAGAGGCCCGCCTCACTTCTGGCCGCAGTGAAGAGCGAGACGAGGGCGTCGGCCGTGGCCTGGCGCATCGGCTGGCGGTTGACGTAAGGCACGTCGGGGAAGGCCAGGTCGGCCGGGACGTAGTCGACAGGCGAGAGTGTCCGGAGCTTGTTGACGACGACCCAGGTGCTCGCCGGATCATCGACGGACTGCGCGCCGAGGTCGATCCCCGAGGAGGAGGGTGTCGGGGTCGGCTTCGCAGCGGCGGTGGCCGAGGCGGTCGTCGTAGCGGTGGTGAGGGGCGACGGCGGCACAGGCGTCGACGACGGGGCCGGGGCGCCGTTCCCGATGGCGGCTCCCACGCCCAGCGCAGTCAGGCCCGCCGCCGCGGCGACTCCTCCGATGACTAGGGCTCGGCGGCGGACCGGGCGAGGGCCGGTCGGCTCGTTCTCGTTCAGCGTCATCCTCCGAGCCTAGACAGACCCGGTGTCACGAGCCCGGAGCACAGCGGGCGAAAGCACCGGCGAGCGGATCTGTCTACCCATGCCCCTCCACGTGAGAGGCGCATATCCTCTAAGGATTCACATAAGCGGACCCCTAGCTTGAGTGACAGACACGACTCCGCGTGCGACCGCCCCTTCCGGCCGCACGGCCCCCCGGAGTCGTCGACGAGAGGACACCATGCTCCGACCCCTCACTGCGCCTTCCGTTCCTCTCGCTGCACTCGCACGGACGCTCGAGCTCGGGGGCGACGACGACCTCACGACCGAGATCAGCGGAGTCACACTGATCGCCTCCGATGTCGAACCAGGCGACCTCTTCGTCGCACTGCCCGGCGTGAACCGTCACGGCACCGACTTCGTCAAGCAGGCCGCCTCGCGCGGGGCGGCAGCCGTGCTCACCGACGGCGCAGGAGCGGCGTCCGCCCGAGCGACCGGGTTGCCCGTCCTCGTGGTCGACCAGCCGCGCTCGCGACTGGGTGCGATCGCCTCCGCCGTCTACGGCACGGCTGAACGCTCCCCGGTGCTCCTGGGCGTGACCGGCACCAACGGCAAGACGTCGACCGTGCACATGCTCGAGGGGATCCTCCGCCAGCTCGGCGTCGTCCCGGGCTTGAGCTCGACAGCCGAGCGCCACATCGGCGATACGTCGGTGACCAGCGGTCTCACCACGCCGGAGGCCACCGAGCTGCACGCGCTGGTCGCCCGAATGGAGGAGGAGGGCGTCGGCGCCGCAGCAATCGAGGTCAGTGCGCAGGCCCTCACTCGGCACCGCGTCGACGGCGTCGTCTTCGACGTCGCGGGGTTCACCAACCTCAGCCACGACCATCTCGACGACTACGGCGACATGGACACCTACTTCGGCGAAAAGGCGCAGCTCTTCCGGCCCGATCGGGCCCGCCGCGCCGTCGTCTCGCTCGACTCCCCCGCTGGTGCCCGCCTCTGCGAGGTCGCCGGCGTGCCGATCACCACGATCACCTCCGTCCCCGGCGTGGACGCCGACTGGATCGTGACCGTGCTCGAGCAGCAGTTCGGCCGCACCCGGTTCCGGCTCGAGAACCGCGAGGGCCGCGCGATCACGACGTCCGTCCCGATCATCGGCGTGCACATGGCGGCCAATGCCGGTCTCGCCATCGCGATGCTGATCGAAGCCGGCTGGCCAATCGGTGAGATCCGTGCCGCCCTGCACCGCGACGGCGGAGTGGACGCCTCCCTTCCCGGACGCACCGAGCGCGTCTCGGGCGAGCGCGGTCCCACGGTGTACGTCGACTTCGGCCACAGCGCCGACGCCTTCGCGCGCACACTCGAAGCGGTTCGCGAGGTCACCCCGGGTCGCGTGATCATGGTCTTCGGGGCGGACGGCGATCGTGATGCGCTCAAGCGTCCCGCGATGGCCGAGGCCGCGGTCCTGGGCAGCGACGCGCTGGTGATCACCGATCACCACCCGCGCTTCGAGGACCCGGCCTCAATCCGTCGAACCCTCGTCGACGCCGCCCGCGCTGCCCGCCCCGATGCCGAGCTCCACGAGGTCGACGACCCCAAGCGCGCCATCCGCGTCGCCGTCTCCCTGGCGCACGAGGGCGACGCCATCCTCTGGGCCGGTCCCGGGCACCAGAACTACCGCGACATCCTCGGTGTCCGCACCCCCTACTCCGCGCGAGCGGAGGCGCGTGCTGCGCTGCGCGAGGCCGGCTGGGCGGACGAGGCGGTCCCGGCCACGGCGTGACCCGCGACTCCGGCGGACCTGAGATACTGCTCAGGTTGATGGGACCCCCTGTCGCAAACTTCACACGCGATGTAACTTTGCGCAGCACGCAACGTTTGCGGCGGATTGCCGTGCCTGGACGCGTCCGCCAGACAAGGGGACCACCGTGGCCGACTCCGCCTCCGCTCCATCCGCCGCGACCGCGACGCCCTCCGGCGCCGTGATGTCGCACCGCCAGATCCTGTTCGTCATCTTCGGCCTGATGGCCGGGATGTTCCTTTCTTCGCTCGACCAGACGATCGTCGGCACCTCGATGCGCACCATCGCGGACGACCTCGACGGCCTCTCGCAGCAGGCGTGGGTGACCACTGCCTACCTGATCGTCTCGACGATCGCGACGCCCATCTACGGCAAGCTCTCCGACATCTTCGGCCGCCGGCCGCTCTACCTGATCGCGATCGTCCTGTTCCTGATCGGTTCGACTCTCGCGGGCTTCTCGACCTCGATGCTCGGCCTCGCCGGCTTCCGCGCCGTGCAGGGCCTCGGCGCCGGCGGATTGATGTCGCTCGCGCTCACCGTGATGGGCGACATCCTCCCCCCGCGCGAGCGCGCTAAGTATCAGGGCTACTTCCTCGCCGTCTTCGGCATCTCGAGCGTCGTCGGCCCCCTCATCGGCGGCCTGCTCGCCGGCACTCCCGAAATCCTCTTCATCACCGGGTGGCGCTGGGTCTTCCTGATCAACCTGCCGATCGGCGCCGTGGCGCTGTTCATCGTGGTCCGCTTCCTGCACCTCCCCAAGCCCGCCGGCAAGCGCTCGGTGCGGATCGACTGGTGGGGCGCCTCGCTCGTGGTCATCGCCGCCGGCCCGCTGCTGTTGATCGCGGAGCAGGGCCGGGAGTGGGGCTGGGGCTCGCCGATCGCCTGGGTCTGCTACCTCGTCGGCGCGCTGGGTATCGTCGGCTTCATCGCGGCCGAGCGGCTGATGGGCGACGACGCGCTGATCCCGCTCAAGCTCTTCCGCTCGCCCACCTTCTCGATGGCGACCGTGCTGGGCGTCCTGGTCGGCTTCGGCATGTTCGGCGGCATGATGGCGATCCCGCTGTACCTGCAGCTGGTCAATGGTGCCACGCCGACCGAGTCCGGCTTCCTGATGCTGCCGATGATCCTTGGCTTGATGATCGCCTCGATCGTCTCGGGGCAGATCATCTCGCGTACCGGCCGTTACCGGGCCTTCCCGATCGTCGGCACCTTCCTGATGTCGGCCGCGTTCCTCTACTTCAGCTTCGTGACGATCGACAAGCCCGTGATCTTCATGATGGGCGGGATGCTGCTGCTGGGCCTGGGGCTCGGGCAGATGATGCAGACCCTTACCCTGGCCTCGCAGAACTCGGTCGACGTGGCGAACATGGGAGTCGCGACCAGCGCCTCGACGTTCTTCCGACAGATCGGCGGCACGCTGGGCACCGCCGTCATCTTCTCGGTGCTGTTCAGCCGCATCCCCGAGACCATCGCCGCAGCGTTCAGGAACCCGGTGCTCTCGGCCGACCTGCAGCGGGCGGCCACCGACCCGGCCGTCGTCGCGGACCCGGCCAACGCCGGCATCCTGAAGCTGCTCCAGTCGCAGGACACCGCGGCGATCGGCTCCGCTCTCGACGGAGACACCTCGTTCCTGAACACGGCGGACCGCGCCCTCTCCGCCCCGTTCCTGACCGGGTTCAACGACGCGACGGTGACCGTCTTCCAGGTCGCGCTGGGCGTCGTCCTGCTGGCCTTCGTGCTCTCGTGGTTCCTCAAGACCCCGCCGCTGCGGGCGAAGTCGGCCATGCAGGAGGCGCACGACCAGGCCGCCGAGGACAGCGCTGAGGAGCTGCGGCGCACCGATCCGCAGCTCGCCGCGCGCGCCGGTGCCGACCTGGCCGCGGGCAGCATCGAGCCGGACGTCCGAACGGATTCTGTCCCGACCGCCGGGCCGCGGGACGGGCACGGCGACCACCGCGGCTGAGCGTGCGGCGCCGACCGGTCGCCGCGCCTGGGTCCCCCTCCGAGGCATCGCCTTCGCCGCTCGGACACCGCGCTCATCGCGGTGTCCGGGCTCCTGGGCGGTGCCTCGCCGTCGTCCGGACCGAGATGTCTCAGGTTCCGGCGCGAGAGAGCGCTCCATCGGGGCCCTAGGATGGTCGAACCGCTGCCGAAGGAGTCCGCCATGAGCGCCGCCCCCACCCCCTCCCCCGTGACCCCGAATCTCTCGGAGCAGATCACGCGGGCCGACCGGCTCGCCACTCGCGACTGGCCCGCCGGCTTCCTCTGGGGATCCGCGACCGCTGCCGCCCAGGTCGAGGGCGCCGGGCACGAGGGCGGCAAGGAGGACAGCATCTGGGACGCGTTCTCGCGCGTGCCCGGAGCCGTCGCGAAGGGAGACACTCCCGAGGTCGCGGTCGACCACTACCACCGGATGCCCGCCGACGTGCAGCTGATGAAGGAGCTTGGGCTGGGGTCCTACCGCTTCTCGGTCAGCTGGTCGCGGGTGAAGCCCGGCGACCGCGCCGTGAACCCCGAGGGCCTCGACTTCTACTCCCGCCTGGTCGACGAGCTGCTCGGCGCCGGTGTGCTGCCGTGGCTGACCCTCTACCACTGGGACCTCCCGCAGGCCGTCGAGGAGACCGGCGGCTGGGCGAACCGCGACACCGCCGAGCGCTTCCGGGACTACGCCGAGGCTGTCTACGAGAGCCTCGGCGACCGGGTGCAGCACTGGACCACGTTCAACGAGCCGTTCTGCTCGACCCTGCTCTCGTACGGAGCAGGCGTGCACGCTCCCGGCGTCGTCTCGCAGCAGAAGGCCCTCGCCGCCGTCCACCACACGCACCTCGCCCACGGGCTGGCCGTCTCGACGCTCCGGCAGCTCGGCGCGCAGAACCTGGGCATCACGCTCAACCTCTCGAACGCCGTCCCCGACGACCCCGAGGACGAGGCCGACCTCGACGCCGCGCGCCGCTTCGACGCGCTCCAGAACCGCATCTTCCTCGACCCGCTGCTGCGCGGCGAGTACCCCGAGGACCTGCTCGAGGACGTCGCCGGGCTCGGCCTCGACGAGCTGATCGTGGACGGGGACCTCGACCTCATCTCGCTCCCGCTCGACTTCCTCGGCGTGAACCACTACCACGACGACAACGTCTCGGCCCACCCGCTGCCGGCCGGCGCCGAGGACTTCGCGCAGGCGACCGACCGCGAGGTCGGCTCCCCCTGGGTCGGCTCCGAGTTCATCACCTTCCCCTCGCGCGGGTTGCCGCGCACCGCGATGGACTGGGAGGTGAACCCGGACGGGCTGCGCTACCTGCTGACCCGCCTGGGCCTGGAGTACGAGAACCTTCCTCCGCTCTACGTGACCGAGAACGGCGCCGCTTACGATGATGTCGTGCTCGAGAACCGCGTCCCCGACGTGGACCGCACACAGTACGTGCTCGATCACGTCGAGAAGGTCGCCGACGCGATCGACCAGGGCGCCGACGTCCGCGGCTACTTCGTCTGGTCGCTCCTGGACAATTACGAGTGGGCGTGGGGCTACGAGAAGCGCTTCGGCATCGTGCGCGTCGACTACGGAACGCAGGAGCGGATCGTGAAGGACTCGGGCCTGGTCTACTCCCGACTGCTCGGCGGCAGCGCCGCGGCGACCCTCGGCTGACCCGTGAGTGAGGCGACGGGCATCCGCAGCGGGGGCCGCTCTCCCACCCTCGAGATGGTCGCGGCGCGGGCCGGAGTCTCGCGCGCGACCGTGTCGCGGGTGGTCAACGGGGCCCCGCAGGTCGCGGCCGAGATCGTAGCCGCCGTCCAGAAAGCCATCGGTGAGCTCGACTACGTGCCCAACCGCGCGGCCCGGATGCTCGCCTCGCGGCGCACGCAGTCGATCGCGCTGATCGTGCCGGAGTCGACAGCCCGAGTCTTCGCGGATCCGTTCTTCGCCGCGATCGTGCAGGGCGCCGCGATGCGCCTGGCCGACACCGACTACACGCTCTCGATGCTGATCGCCTCCGAGACCGACGGCGAGAAGACGCGGCGCTACCTCCTGGGCGGCAATGTCGACGGCGCGCTCGTGGTCTCGCACCACTCGGGCGACCACTCCTACGCGGCACTCTCGGGCACGCTGCCGATCGTCTTCGGCGGGCGGCCGCTTTCGCCGGAGGAGCGCGGTTCCTACTTCGTGGACGTCGACAACGTCGAGGGCGCGGCCGTCGCCACAGCCCACCTGATCGAGCGCGGCCGGCGCAGGATCGCGACCATCGCGGGACCCGCTGATATGCCGCCCGGCGTGGATCGCCTGATCGGTTGGCGCGGCGCCCTGACCGACGCGGGCCTTGCCGACGACCTCGTCGAGTGGGGCGATTTCTCGCCCGCCAGCGGCACCGAGGCGATGCGCCGCCTCCTCGCCCGCGACCCCGACCTCGACGGCGTCTTCGCCGCAAACGACCAGATGGCGGTCGGCGCGTACGCCGCGCTGCGCGAAGCCGGACGACGGATCGCCGAGGACGTGTCGGTCGTCGGCTTCGACGACGACCTCTTTGCGCGAAACGCCGTGCCCGCGCTGACGACGGTGCGTCAGATCCCCGACGAACTCGGCGCCCGCATGATCGAGCTGCTGACCGCCCGGATCGAGGGCCTTCCCGTGGAGCACCGCACGCTGATGCCGACGACGCTCGTGGTGCGCGCGAGCAGCTGAGCCCTGCCCGCGAGACTCCAGAAGTTGTCGCAGTCGGCGTCGAGTGCGACAACTTCTGCGCTCTCGCGGGGACCGGTCGGTGGGGAGCGTCACGGTCGCCAGCCGTGGGCGTCGAGGGCAGCACGCAGCTCGGCGATTGTCCGAGCCCGGCCGCGAGCCAGACCCTCCGCGCGGACGACCACGACGATCCAGCCCGCGAGATGCAGGGCGAGGAGCCGCTCGCGGTCGCGGGAGAACTGCGCGTCGTCCGTCCGGTGCTGGCCGCCGTCGTACTCCGCCACAACCTTCCACCGTCTGAAGACCAGGTCGCCGATCGCCAGCAGGCGGCCATCGACTCTGATCTCGGCGTTCACCTCGGGCGCCGGCAGTCCCGCCTCCTGCACGAGCGCGCGAAGCAGCGTCTCCTTCCGCGAGGCGGCCCCCGTCGACGCGAGCTGCAGCGCCACCGTCAGCCCGCGTCGGCCTCGGCCGCCATGACCGGCCAGGCGGTCCTGCAGCTCCAGAAGCGTCACGAAGGGCCGAAGCTCGCCTCGGCGCGGAAACCGCGGTTCGAAGAGAAGGTGATCGGTGGCGGCGAGCAGATCACGCGCAGACAGCAGCGAACCGAGGGCGATCCACGTCGACGCCGCTCCCGTGACCGGGAGACCGTGCCGCTGCACTCTGTCGGTCTCCGCGAGGGTATGACCGATCACGCCCCGAGTCCTCGGGGGCCGGTGCGGTCTCGTCGCAGCGACGTGGATCGGATCGTCCTCTTCTGGTCGCGCCGGGAGCGGCACGCCCCACGCTTCGGCAGCGGTCAGGTGGGAGAAGAGCTGCCAGGGCCGAAGCCGGGGCAGGTAGGCGACGGCTCGTTCGAGATGCGTGACCGGCATCACGCGGGTGCGCACTCCGTGGAACGGGCTGGCCAGGGTAGGAGCGCGCAGCTGCGCATCCGTCGCCCCTGCGCGGAGCGCCGCGCGCCGGGTGAAAGCTCCGAGATCAGTACTGGACATGCCGCCACTCTGGCGCTCACGCGCCTCCCCCGGCGCCCGCACTCCACCATCAGTGGACGATCCGCCGATCCCGCCCCTGTGGAGGAGCGTTGCCCGCCGCCACTGTCCAAAAGTTGTCGCACTCGGCGCCGAGTGCGACAACTTTTGGACAGTGGGCGGAGGCCGCGCAAGGGCGGGGCCGAGCCCGCGTCAGAGGAAGAGGGGGGCCGGGGAGAGAGTGGCGAAGCGGCGGCGCATGACGGCGACCGCATCCGCGTGCTCGTCGACGAGGACGAAGCGGCGGCCCAGGGCGTGGGCGACCGCCCCGGTCGTACCCGAGCCGGCGAAGAAGTCGAGAACGGCGTCGCCCTCGCGGCTGGAGGCCTGCACAATGCGGCGGAGGATCCCCTCCGGCTTCTGCGTCGGGTAGCCGGTCTTCTCGCGGCCGGTCGGCGAGACGATGGTGTGCCACCAGACATCGGTCGGTCGCTTGCCGCGCTCGGCCTTCTCGGGGGTGACCAGACCGGGGGCCATGTACGGCTCACGGTCCACGGCCGCGGAGTCGAAGTGGTAGCCGCGTGAATCCTTCACGTAGACGAGGATCGTGTCGTGCTTGGTCGGCCAGCGGCGGGTGGCCTTCGCCCCGTAGTCGTACGCCCAGATGATCTCGTTCAGGAAGCACTCGCGGCCGAAGAGCGCGTCGAGCAGCACTTTGGCGTAGTGCGCCTCGCGGTAGTCGAGGTGGAGGTAGAGCGTGCCGTCATCGGCCAGGAGGCGCCATGCCTCGGCCAGCCGAGGCTCGAGGAACGACCAGTAGTCGTCGAAGTGGTCGTCGTAGCGGAGCAGGTCGCCGCGGATCCGCTCGTAGCTGCGCCCCTTGAAGCCGGCGATCGTGCCGGTGGCGGAGCGGAGGGAGGTGGTCGAGGTCCGCACCTGCGCCCGGCCGGTGTTGAACGGCGGGTCGAGGTAGACGAGGGTGAAGGCCCCGTCGGCGAGCTGCGGGAGGACCTCGAGGTTGTCGGCGTGGAACACTGCGCTCCGTGATTCCGGGACGCTGTCCGCGATCTGGATGGTCCTGGGCATCCGGCAATTGTGCCAGTGCGCGCGCGGCCGACGACACGCTCCGCGCGTCGCGGGCACTCGGCGGGGCACCGGGATGCTCCGGCGTAGAGTGGCGCGATGATCTCCGAGGTGCGCCACGACGAGGACTCGTCCCGCTACACGCTCTGGCTCGACGGTGAGAACGTCGGAGTGGTCGACTACGCCGTCCGCGGCCGCGACGTGGTGTTCCTGCACACCGAGATCGCTCCTGAGCACCGCCACGAGGGGCTCGGCGAGGCCCTCGTCGAGGCGGCTCTCGATGACGCACACGAGCGCTTCAACGGGCGCATCGTGCCGGCCTGCCCGTTCGTCGCCGAGTTCATCGCCGAGCACCCCGACTACCAGGAGCTCCTCGCCGGCTGAGCCGGGCTGAGCCGAGCCGAGTCGGGGAGCCGCCGCTCCCCTCCGACCCGCACGCCCGTCAGGGCACGCGCCGGAGCCACTCCGGAGTCGAGTACTTCGTCCGCACCAGCTCCTCGGCCGCCGCGTACTCCTCCTCGGTCAGCGTCCCCGGCTCGCCGCCGTGCAGCTGCACGAAGGTCGCCTTCATCCGCTCGATGATCTCGGCGCGACTGAGCCCGGTCTGGCTGCGCAGCGGGTCGACGCGCTTCACGGCGGAGGCGATGCCCTTGTCGGACAGCTTCTCGCGTCCGATCCGCAGTACCTGCACCATCTTCTCGGCGTCGATGTCGTAGCTCATGGTCACGTGGTGCAGCACCGCGCCGGAGCCCAGGCGCTTCTGCGCCGCTCCGCCGATCTTGCCGGAGGGCGAGGTGATGTCGTTGAGCGGCTGGTAGACCGCGTCGATCCCGAGCGACTGCAGCGCGCTCACCGCCCACTCGTCGAGGAAGGCGTAGGAGTCGGCGAAGGTCAGCCCCTGCACGAGGTCGCCGGGAACGTAGAGCGAGTAGGTGACGACGCTGCCCGCCTCCATGAACATCGCGCCGCCTCCGGAGATGCGGCGCACCACATCGACGCCGTACTTCGCCGCGTTGTCGAGGTCGACCTCGTTCCGCAGCGACTGGAAACTGCCGATCACGACGGCGGGTCGGTCCCACTCCCAGATCCGCAGCGTCGGTTCGCGGCGGCCCTCGCCCACCGCGGCGGTCAGCACCTCGTCGAGTGCCAGGTGGGTCGCCGGAGGAACGGCCCGGTCGTGCACGATCCGCCAGTCGTAGTCGCGCCAGCTGGTGGCCTGTTGCAGCGAGCGCCGGATCGCGACGGCGACGGCCTCGGGAGTGAAGCCGAGGAGGACCGCATCGGCGGGGAGCGCCTGCCGGATGGCAGCGGCGAGGGACTTCGCGTCCGTCTCGACCGGGAGCCCGATGACCGCCCGGTCGATGTCGTCCAGTGCCGTGTCCGGCTCGAGGAAGAAGTCGCCTGCCAGCCGGAAACCGGCGAACCGTCCGTCGACCACGTCGAGGTCGACGACCACGAGCTTTCCGCCGGGGACCTTGTACTCGCCATGCATGACGCCAGCCTAGGCGCCGCTCGGTGCGGGGAAGCGCTCGCCCAGCCACTCCACCAGATCGGTGGTGACCTCGGCCCGGTTCAGCTCCTGGAAGAGTTCGTGCCGAGCCTCCGCGTAGACGCGCACCGAGACGTCCGTGTATCCCGCGCGGCGCCGGTAGGACCGGGCGAGCGCGCGCACGGAGCGCTCGCCGCCGAGGGTGTCGTCGGCGCCCACCACCAGCAGCAGCGGCAGCGGATGCGCGGGCCGGCGCTTCGGGCGCCCGACCAGCCGCAGGGTCTCGACCAGGCCGATCCGCTGCGCGAGCGGAGTGGTGAAGGTGAGCGGGTCGTCGTGGAACCGCTGCCAGACGTCCGGGTCGCGCGAGAGCCACTCGAGCCCCAGGCCGCCGGGAACGCGGTGCCGCTTCGTCAGGTCGCCCGCATTCATCCAGCCCGGGAGGCGGTAGGCCGTACCGCTGAGCACGAGCGCGGCGTAGTCGGCCGCGTGGTGGTCGATGATCCGCTGCGCCATCAGCGACCCCCAGGAGTGACCGAGCAGCACGATCGGCACGCCGGGGCTCTCCTCGGCGAGCAGCCGGGTCAGGCGGAGGATCGCCGCCTCCGTCGCGCGCAGGCCGCCCGGGCCCAGCAGTCCGAGCCGGGAGGAGTCGCCGCGGTGCTGCTGGAGCCCGGTCCGCCCGTGGCCGCGGTGGTCGTCCGCCGCGACGGCGTATCCCGCGGCGACCAGCGCCTTCGCCACCTCGAGGTAGCGCCCCGAGTGCTCGCCGACGCCGTGGGCGAGCTGCACGATCGCGCGAGGCGCGGGGTGCGGCCACCAGCGGTAGTGGATGGTGACGCCGAAGGCGTCCTCGAAGGTCCTGTCGACAGCGGCGTCGGTCATGCTGACCAGTGTGGCGCTCCGGCCGCTGAGCGCGAGGGACGCGCTGAGAACTGAGAAAATACTCATGATCCACCGGTGTGCACCCCGGTCGCCACTGCGGCTCGCTACCGTTTCCTCTGACGGGTTCCCCTGACGAGCGACCCCTACGACCGTCCCCCGACCCCCTTCTCGAGCGAGGCCACCCCTTTCATGACCGTGTCGCCCCTGATCTGGACCCTGACGATCGTCTTTATCGTCCTGCTCCTTCTTTTCGACTTCTTCTTCCACGTTCGCAAGGCGCACGAGCCCACGCTGAAGGAGTCGGCGACCTGGTCGGCGCTCTATGTCGGCATCGCTGTGCTCTTCGGCCTCGGCGTCCTCGTGTTCGGCGGAGCGACTCCCGGCTCCGAGTACTTCGCCGGCTACATCACCGAGAAGGCCCTCTCGGTCGACAACCTGTTCGTCTTCCTGATCATCATGGCGAGCTTCAAGGTGCCCCGAGCCGACCAGCAAAAGGTCCTGCTCTTCGGCATCGTCTTCGCGTTGATCGCCCGCACCGGCTTCATCTTCCTCGGCGCCGCGCTGATCAACTCGTTCGCCTGGGTGTTCTACATCTTCGGCCTGATCCTGCTGCTGACCGCGTTCAACCTGGTGAAGCCGGGCGACGACCACGCCGGCGACAACGTGATGGTGCGCCTGGCTAAGCGGCTCTTCAAGACCAGCGACCAGTACGACGGCGACAGGTTCTACACCCGGATCAACGGCAAGAAGGTTCTCACGCCGATGATCCTCGTGATGGCGGCGATCGGCGGAACCGACATCCTGTTCGCCCTCGACAGCGTGCCGGCGATCTTCGGCCTGACCAGCGACGTGTACCTCGTCTTCACGGCGACTGCATTCTCGCTGCTGGGCCTGCGTCAGCTGTACTTCCTGATCGACGGCCTGCTCGACCGCCTCGTCTACCTCAGCATCGGCCTGGCCGCGATCCTCGCCTTTATCGGCGTGAAGCTGATCTTGCACGCGCTGCACGAGAACACCCTGCCGTTCATCAATAACGGCGAGCACGTGGACGTGTTCGAGATCGGCACCGGCCTCTCGCTCTCGGTCATCATCGGCGTCCTGGTGATCACCGTGATCGCCTCCCTGGTCAGCCCGAAGGGCCGCCGCATGGCCGCCGAGGCCGCCGAACGCCGCCGCGTGGCCGAGACCGCCGGAGCGGACGTCGACGCGACGCACTGACCCGCTGCATAACGAAGGCTGGGACGCCGTTCCAGGGCTGCAGGGCCCGGAACGTGCGTCCCAGCCTTCGTTGTGACGTCACCGAGCGCGGTACCGGTGCTCCGGGCGGCCGGTAGTGCCGTAGCTGAGGGTCATCTCGACGAGGCCGCGGCCCGCGAGGCCGGAGAGGTAGCGCTGGGCGGTGGCGCGCGAGATCCCGGCCCGCTCGGCCACGTCGAGGGCCGAGAGCTCGGCACCGGACTCAGCCAATCGCGCGAGGACCAACTGCTCAGTCGCCGAGCGTGACGGCTGCGCGGCGGAAGCGTCGCCCGAGTGCAGGATCCGCAGGGCCCGCTCCACCGCCTCCTGATCGGCCGCGCGGTCCTCCCGCAGCACGTTCCGAAACCGCACGTAGGCGTCGAGGCGTTCGCCGAGCAGCCGCGCCTCGAACGGCTTGATCAGGTAGCCGAGAGCCCCCGCGTGCAGGGCCCGACGCACCGTCCCCCCGTCGGAGGCGGCGCTCACCACGAATGCGTCGGTGTCGAGCTCCCGAAGCAGCGCGATCCCGCTCTGATCCGGCAGGTGGACATCGAGCAGCAGCAGGTCGGGGGCATGCTCGGCGACGGCCGCCCGCGCCGCCCGGGCCGTGTGTACCGGAGCCAGCGCGGTCAGACCCTGCCGCGCGTCCACCAGGTCCGCATGCAGCTGGGCAACCCGGAAGTCGTCGTCCACCACCAGCACTGTGCGCTCCTGCGCCGTGTCCGCGCTCACCAGTCACCCCCGTCCAGCTGCGGCGGCCTGACCGACCCGGGGAGCCGCGCGCAGAGCACGGCCCCCGACTCCGCCCCGCCTGCGTCCGCCAGCCAGACCTCGCCGCCGCGCCGAGCGGCCACCTCGCGGCAGAGCGGGAGCCCGAAGCCGCGCCCGTGCACCCGACCGTCGTCCGCGAGAGGGTCGCTCGCGCCCGACCGGTCAAACAGTGACTCCGGATCCACGACGCCGTCGCCGGAGTCGGCGACCGTCACGAAAAGAGCGTCGCCGTCGTCCAGCAGCTCGACCTCGACGAAACGCACGTCCCGCCGCCCCTCGACCGCCGCGCGCACCGCGTTGTCGACGAGGTTCCCGATCACCGTCGCGACGTCCTCCGGCTCGACAACGGTGCCGCGCACCAGCGTCTCCTCGCCGAGCGTCAGCAGCACGCCGCGCTCGGCCGCCTCGATCCCCTTCGCTCCGACGAGCGCCTGCAAGTACGGCTCCTGCAGCCGGTCGGCGTGCTGCACGGGGTACTTCAGCGGCCCGCGAGTCAGCACCTCGTCGAGGTAGTCGCGCGCCGAACCCGTCCGCCCCGCGTCGAGCAGGCCCGCGACCACGTGCAGGCGGTTGGCGAACTCGTGCCGCTGCACGCGGAGCGCGTTGGTCATCGCGCCGACCGCGTCCAGGCGCCGGCTGAGCGCGGCGAGGTCCGTGCGGTCACGGAGCACGACGACCACCCCCAGGTCGCGGTCGCCGCGGGTCACTCGGCGGATGTCGACGTAGACGATGCGCGAGCGGACCACGAACCCCTCCTCGCCGCCGGCCCGGGCCTGCTCCACGGAGTGCAGGGCGGCGCCGATCGCATCGGCCAGCGGAGTCGGCAGCTCCAGCGCGGCGAGCGGTCGCCCGTGCAGCGCCCGCCCGGTCGGGTCATCGGAGCCGAGGATTGCCGCGGCCCGTGCATTGCAGACGCCGACCCGCCCGTCGCGGTCGAGCGCGAGCACGCCCTCGTCGACCCCGTTGAGTACCGCGGCCTGGTCTTGGACGAGCGAGGTCAGCTCCTCCGGGGCGAGCCCGAGCGTCAGACGCAGCAGGCGGCGGCGGATGAACAGGGAGGCGACGGCGGCGAGCACGAGTCCGGCGAGCGCCGCGGCGAGGACCCCGAGCAGGGTGGTCGGCAGGTCGGTGAAGACACTGGAGCGCGCGAAGCCGATGCTGACCTCGCCGACGACCCGCTGCTCCCCCGCCGCGAAGACCGGTACCTTCGCCCGTGCCGACTCACCCAGCGTGCCGGTGCCCCAGGAGACGCTCTCGCGCCCGGCGAGCGCCTCGTCGGGGCTGGTCGAGACCCGCTCGCCGAGCCGGTCGTCGTCGGGGTGCGCGAGGCGGATGCCCTGGTCGTCGGTGATCACCACGAAGAGCGCGCCGGTGCGCTGCTCCACTCCGGCGGCGACCTCCTCCAGCGGGCCCTCGCGCAGCTCGGCGGCGTCCGGCGCGCCGGGCACAGCGGAGGAGGCGGCGACCGCGTCGCGCACGTCGGGGTCCTCGGCGACGGTGCGGGCGATGGCGAGCGCCGTCCCCTCCGCCTCACCGCGCAACTGCTGAACGCTGAGCGCCGTGACGAGGCCGGCGCAGACCAGGACGGCGGCCGAGACGGTGGCGAGTTGCAGGACGAGGACGTGCGTCGCGAAGCGCATCGCCCCTCCTCGCCGTCGTTGTGCGCAGAATGCGCAGAAGCCACACTATGCGCAGATGTCGCCGTAATGAGCGATACCGCGGCGAGGGCTCCGGGGCTGCCTAGGGTTTCCCCATCTCGCGTCCGGCTCTCCCGCCGAGCGCGGGCGGAGGCACCCGACGAAGGAGTCAGCTGTGTTGGTAGTACTCGGATTCACGATGATCCTGGCCTTCATGGCCCTGATCATGACCAAGCGGCTGACGCCGATGGTCGCCCTGATCGTCGTGCCGACGATCTTCGGCCTCTTCGCGGGAGCCGGTCTCGGCATCGGCGACATGGTGCTCGAGGCGATCGGCAACCTCGCGCCCACGGCCGCGCTGCTGATGTTCGCGATCATGTACTTCGGGATCATGATCGACGTCGGGCTTTTCGATCCGCTGATCCGCTTCATTGTCCGCGCGCTCGGCGACGACCCGGCGAAGGTCGTGCTCGGCACGGCGCTGCTCGCCGGCGCGGTCTCGCTCGATGGCGACGGCTCGACCACCTTCATCGTCACCACCGCCGCGATGCTGCCGATCTACCTCCGCCTGGGGATGAATCCGGTCGTGCTGACCTGCGTCGCGGGCCTGGCCAACGGCACGCTCAACATCGTCCCCTGGGGCGGACCGACGGTGCGCGCCGCCGCGGCCCTGCAGGTCTCGCCGAGCGAGATCTTCGTGCCGATGCTCCCCTCGCTCGCGGTGGGCCTGGCCGTCACCCTCGTCTTCGCCTGGTTCCTCGGCCTCGGCGAGCGCCGTCGCCTCGGCACGCTCGCGCTGGCTGAGCCGATGCTCGAGCAGGAGCTCGTCGGCGCCGGTCGCGGCTCCTCCTCCCGCTCCGGCGGAGCCCGCACGAGCGGCGGCCTGGCGGCGCTGACCGGAGGCATCCGCACCATCGCCCGGGAGCGTTTCTCCTTCCTCCGCGGCCCTCAGGCCCTGCGCGGGGCCCAGGTAGCGGTCGCCGCCCGCGTGCAGGCGGACGACGGCGACACTGCGATGGCCGACTCGATGCTGGACCCCGAGCGCGAGACGCTGCGCCCGACGCTGATCTGGGTGAACCTGGTCCTGACCCTCGCCGTGATGACGCTGCTCGTCGCCGACATCCTGCCGCTGCCCTACGTCTTCATGGTCGGCTCGGCGATCGCCCTGCTGATCAACTTCCCGACGATGAAGGACCAGGCGTCCGAGATCGTCAAGCACGCGCCCAGCATCGTCGGCGTCGTGTCGATGGTGCTCGCGGCGGGCGTGCTGATCGGCGTGCTCAATGGCACGGGCATGGTCGATGCGATGGCGGAGTGGGTCGTCGCGGTGATCCCGCCGGCTCTCGGCCCGTTCCTCGCCGTGATCACGGGCGTGCTGAGCATCCCGATGACCTTCTTCATGTCGAACGACGCGTTCTACTACGGCATCCTCCCCGTGCTCTCCGAGAGCGCAGCGAACTACGGCATCTCGCCGGTCGAGATGGCTCGCGCGTCGATCACCGGCCAGCCGGTGCACCTGCAGAGCCCGCTGGTGCCGGCGATCCTCCTGCTCGTCTCCCTCGCCGCAGTGAACCTCGGCGACCACCACCGCAAGGTGCTGTGGCGCGCGGTGATCGTCTCGCTGGTCATGCTGGCCGTCGGCGTGCTCGTGGGCTCGATCCCCTTCGGCTGACGACGAGCAGGCCCGAACGCTTCTGGCGGGATCGCGTGCTGCGGCGGGGTCCCGCCCGTGGGTGGACGCCGACGGCATCCGTCCTGCGGGGCCGCTACCGCAGCAGCGGCGCCAGGTTCTCGGTCCAGACGTCGGAGCCGACCTTGAGGATGAGGGCGCCGACGACGACGAGGAACGCGACGCGGATGAACCGGCTGCCGCGGGCCACGGCCATCCGGGAGCCGAGGTAGGCGCCCGCGACGTTCGCGACGCCCATCAGGAGGCCGAGCAGCCAGATCACGTGGCCGCCCGGCACGAAGTAGAGCAGGGCGCCGAGGTTGGTCGCGACGTTGACGATCTTCGCCTTCGCGCTGGCGAGCAGGAAGTCGTAGCCCAGCGCAGTGATCAGGGCGATGATCAAAAAAGTGCCGGTGCCGGGACCGATCAGGCCGTCGTAAAAGCCGATCAGGAGTCCGAGGACGGCCGCCGTGACGAGGTGCCGGCGGCCCGCGTGCTTGAGCACGGTGACGCTGCCGAGGGCCGGACGCGCGATCGTGACCACGGCGACGACGATGAGCGCAACGACGATGATCGGCTTGAACACCGTGGCCGGAAGCAGGCCGGCGAGCGTCGCACCACCGTAGCTGCCCGCGAGGGCGACCGCCGCCATCGGCACCGCGGTGCGCAGGTCCGGTCTCGCCCGGCGGTAGTAGGTGATCGCACTGGTGGTCGTGCCGAAGACCGACGCGAGCTTGTTCGTGGCGAGGGCCTGCACGGGAGAGATGCCGGGGACGAGCAGGAGGGCGGGGAGTTGGAGCAGGCCACCGCCGCCCACCACCGCGTCGATCCAGCCGGCCGCGAAGGCGGCAAGGATCATCAGCGCGAGAACGGGGAGGCCGAGATCCTCGGTGAAGGTCAGCATCGGGGGAATCCTACGGTGCTCCGACGCGTCACCGCGGAGCGATGCCCGCCCCTCCTACGCCTCCCGCGACCGCCCCGCAAGTCCTTGGGCGGCCCCGGCCCCGCGCCTACGGTCAGAGCATGGACGCACAGGACATCCGCTGGAACGACGAAGCCCGAGACAAGATCCTCGAGGACTCGGACAGAGTGCTCCGCGAGGCGGTACTCGACCTCGCGACGAGCAAGAAGGGTGAGCCCTGGGAAGACGTCTTCGCCGAGCTGAACGCGCGTCTGAAGGACCGCTTCATCGACTTCGAGCCCGGCCCGGACCTCCGCAAGTACGCCGAGGCCGTCTCCGCCGGGGAGATCGAGACCGGCTCGTGAGCGAGCACGACCGCGACGCGGCCCTCGACGACGAGATCACCTCGATCCATGCCCTCGGCGAGGGGCGCGTCGGCGAGACGGCTGGCCCGGAGGACGAGGACCACGAGCTCTCCCCCGAGCAGGACGCCCGGATCGAATCCGAGCTGAAGAATCGTGGCGGCGCGAGCTGATCGAGCCGCAGTATCTCGACCGAACGCGAGCGTCCAGCGGCGTCAGTGAAGCATGCCGGGCAATTCCGCCATCGAGGTGAAGACGGTGGCTCCCTCGGCTTCCAGCCACGAGGCGGGGGTCAGCCCGCCGGCGTAGCCGAAGACACGCATTCCTGCGGCGCGGGCGGCGCGGACTCCGTATTTGCTGTCCTCCACGACAACGCAGTTCTCCGGCTGGTGCCCCAACCGGTGAGCGGCGTGCAGGAAGATGTCCGGTGCAGGTTTGCCGTTGAGCACTTCCGAGGAGCTGAAGATGCGGCCCTCAAAGCGACGAAGGAGACCTGTGTGCCCCAAGGTCTTTCGGATCTTCTCGTGACTGCCGCTCGACGCAACGCAGGTTCGGAACTCGAGCTGGTCGAGAGCGGCCTCGATGCCGGGGACCGCCTGCAAATGGGCGTCGAAGGCCTCGTCGTACCACGGCTGGTACTTCTCTTCCCAGTCGAGCGGTAGCTTCCTACCCAGGTGCTCCTCGAGCTGCGAACAGAAGTGGGAAGCGGGTCTGCCGAGGAAGCGATCGACGACCTCCTCGGTGGACAGCTCCCAACCGAATTCTGCACAGATCCGCTTGTCGACCTCGACGGCGAGCACCTCACTGTCGACGAGAACTCCGTCGCAGTCGAATATCACGAGGTCGACGTGGTCAAGCATTGACATCCTTTACCCTTCCCTTAATTTTTCATTTCGTCGTGGATTTGCCGCACATGCATCAGCTAATATTGAAAGGGTGTCCACGGTTGTCCCGGGCCACATAATTCGATCATGCACCGCCAGGCGGACAGGGTGAAGCCCCGCGGTGAGCGCGCCGACAAGTTCGAAGTCTGAACCATCTCCGACAAAGATTGTTTCCGACGGAGTTGCGTTAAGCAAGGCAGCTGCCTGCTCAAAAATGGACGGCGCCGGCTTCATCCTTCCCGCTTCCGAAGAAAGTGTTATGGCCGCAAAAGAATCGGAAATACCCGAATCAGCGAGTAACGAGCGAACATCTGAACTGCAATTCGACACCAACCCGAGAAGCCGACCAGATCCGCTGATTTTTCCTAACTCTCTCGTGATTCTCGGCTGTGCAGCATAAAATTCTGCACCATGAATAGCGCGACGCGCAGCCAAGGCGTCGCGAACAGCAGTGCTCGACCATTTTTTATCTAGGTTCTGTGATAACTCGTCAAGGTATTGCTCGAGAGGCCTCGTCTCTCTTGCCTGCCGTGTTGCGTCCCAGGCCGTCCGTAATAACCTCGGATCCTCGTCGAGATGCTCGCAGAAAGCGTAGAATGCTTGCGCCTTCGTCGCTTGAGGTAGCGGGACTAATGTTTCCCATAGATCAAAGAGGATCCATTGAGCGTCGACTTCCTCCAAAAGCGATTGAACTGTGCGGGCAACCGGAATGACAGTTGGTGAATGCCACCGAGAATTATCGATGATAACATCCGCATGGTCCTGGGGGCGATTTTGCTGTAGAAAGAACCGTTGTCCCGGGATGTATTTTTCATGATACTTGCGTAGGACACTGAGTCCTTGATGTGGCACGTCCCTGCGATACGCTCGGTCGAGCATTTCCTGGGGCTCGACGTGCAGGAAAACCATGTAATCGATGAATTCCCGCACATCTTCTCGGAGTAAGAAGATTCCCTCGACTATCATGACGCCACCGGCGGCGACGACGTAATTCTTTTTTATGGAGAACGTATCGCTATCGAGGTCAAGGTGCTGAAGCTGAGCATTAAGCGTCCCCGTGTCGCGTAATGGTCGAAGAAGGCCGTCAATCAGCCGTTCCATGTCGATGCTTTTCTCGAGATACGCTTCTGATTCAGTGAGCCTTTCGTCGTAACGTATTTTTTTCGGGTTGTGAAAGTCATCGACGTGAACGATAGTAGCCGCAACCCCGGACTGAGCCAGCACTGCCTGCATCCGACTCGCCATCTGACTCTTGCCGGATGTATCTGGCCCGGTAATGCCGACAACTATTGGTGCGACATGAGTCCGTCTCTCGAAGACGCCGGCCAGGACCGCGTCGAAGGCAGGTATGGAAGTGCTCATGAGGGCCACCTCGTGGGACGCAGAATTTTCAGATGCTCACTCAGCCGAGTGGAGAGGTCTCGGTAAAGCTCTTGCCCATACTGAGCGTTGTCCTGGTACTCGGGCGGAGTCGGATCGAGCCGAAGCGCTGTGATGTCGTTTCGATGAGAGCCATCGATGAGAACTCGCCCTTGCCGATCTGCGGCGAGACGGAAAGGCGTGTCTGGCGCGCGAACCATCCGACCGGAGCTGTGCATAATTTTAGGAGTCCGGCCGACGTACCCGAGCGCCTGAACAATGAGTGCCGCCCGGTCATACAAATCGCGCTGATCTTGCAGCAAACTGATGGGCATCATTGAGACTTGAGAGATCTGCCCCTGAGACGCACGTAAGAAGATAGCCTTGGACTCATGTCGCAAGCCAGTATCCCGAAAGACATTTCCCGATGCACTGCACACTGCCGCGTCCGTCACCGGCACCTCTCGATTCAAATCCTGGTAAATACGAGCTTCCTCCCGCGAGGAGTAAAACAAGCGAGCTTTCGACCGTTGCAGTACCAAGATCTCTCGCTTTCCAAACTTTTGGGGAGCCCGCGCTCGAAGGGCCAGTAGGACGCGAAGGGCGGACATCGCAGAATGCGACGATCCGGCGACAACGATCGGCTTAGTAGGATGCATGTCAAGGGTGTCGAGCGTGCGCGCCTCTTCAGCCGGGTTGAGGAGATGTCCGGAGAGGATCGTTTTGTCGCGCCACATCTCGAGTGCTGGGTGGAGCAACTCATGTCGCCCTGTTGCGATCACGAGATGACGCGAGGTCAGCTCTTGTCCAGTGTCCAGCGTCACTCGAGGCGCGCCGCCGCAGACAACGATTTCTCGCCCCGCACACCCGGTCATAACCGCTTCCGCGGGAAGCGCTCCGGTGAGGACAGCGCCGACTCTGTCCAAGGCTGAAGCCAGCTGTCGAAGGTCGATTGGCCCTTTAGCGTTGGCGACTTTCCCTACGAGGTCGTCGCTGAGGAGGGGAGCAAAATCGGCCTTCAAATCAATATCTTTAAAGAATCTTGAGCCGATAGAAGTGCTTTGAATCGCGTAGCCGTGAAAATCACCACCCCCTACCCGGGTACGCTTCTCAACAATTCCGATGCGTCGCTTGAGCAACCAGGGGGCCGAGGCGAGGAACGTCGTCGTTCGAAAGCCACCTCCAAGGAAGAGGATTTCGAAATCTACGTCAGAAGTTGGCATGAGCTGCGAGGAGCCGTTCGAACCGGTCGCAGATGTCATCTGCTTGGGTCATCGTCAAGATGAGAGGCGGGCGGATCTTCAGGACGTTGCCGCGTCCGTACCGTGAAGTACGCATAATCAATCCGAAGTCCATCGCCTTTCGAGCAAGATCGTTGGTTAGGTCAACGTTCGGCGTTCCGTCTACGTCAGCGATTTCGATTCCGATCATCAGACCGACGCCTCTCACATCGTTAATCACCGCATATTTTCTTTTCATTTCGTTCAACCGCCCGAGGATACGGTCACCCGTCGCACGAACGTTAGCGAGGAATTCCTTATTGTCGATCACCTCGAGGGTCGCGATGGCCGCCGCCGCGGCCATGATATTAGAACCATATGTGAAGGAGTGCTGATCACTGGGCAGTCCGGCCATGTCATCGCTGGCGAGGATGGCCGCGACTTGCGCGCCGGAGCCGCCTAGACCTTTTGCGACCGTGATCGCATCAGGCTCAACGGCAAAATGTTCGGCCGCGAACATGCGGCCCGTCCGTCCTATGCCTGTCTGAATTTCGTCGAGAATCAATTTGACGCCAGTATCGTCGCAGAATTTACGCAACTTTTGGAAGTAGCCATCAGGCGGGACTATGTTGCCGCCGTTCCCGGAAATTGGCTCGACCATGAACGCCGCTACGCTTCCACTGCTGGCATACTCCATGAAGTCGTACAGGCGCTCGGTACATAGCGAGCCGCAGCTGGCTTTTTGCTGCCCATAGAAGCACCGGTGACAGTACGGATCGGGGACCTGAAGCGAGTTATGAAAAAGCGTCTGAAATGGCTCCCGGCGGAAAGCGTTGCCTGACATGCTCGTCATCATCATCGTCTGACCGACGTGCGCTCGAAAGAGCGTAATAACGTCTCGTTTTCCCGTTGCCCGCTGAGCCATCTTGATTGCGCCCTCGTTTGCTTCCGATCCACCGGCAACTTTAAGGTGCGTACGAGTAATGGACGCGGGAGCAAGGTCAGCGAGGCGCCGCGAGAGATGATTAATTTGATCTGTTTGGAAGCTGCTCGTGACGTGGATAAGTTGATCAGCCTGATCCTTAATCGCCTTGACGACGGCCGGGTGGGAGTACCCGAGACTCAGGTTGAAGGTCGCCGACGCACAATCGAGGAACGCGTTACCCTCGTCATCGAAGAGGTAAACGCCTTCTCCTCGGACCATCTTCTGCGCCGTAACTGGATAGTAGACAGCGCTTGGATCAGTTACCTGAGTATTTTCGATCGACAAAATTTTCTCACTTCCACGGTAAACTAATAACCGCCCCGGCAAGTAGAGCAGAACGCCGCGTGAGGCATGCCGCTCACGTTCCTCGACCCCTGGGCTAAATGTTCGACACGAACTTAGCAGGAGAAAATGAGGAAACCGCATCTGGCGCGCTTCGGCGCCTGATTGGCATTCGGCAGCGGGGTGGGCGACTGCACCCGTCCTGCTCGTGGCATAAGAGCAGACCTGCTGACTGGTGGCGAGGTGTCGTACCCGAGCGCGTGGCCCGCGGTATCCGCATCGCAGGGGCGGACTCTGGCACCGGCAAGGTCTCCGTTATTCAGGGCGCGACGTTTGTGACACCCCTGATCTCTCGGCGCTAGGGGTCCGGCGTCGCCCGCGTCCGACGGTAGTCCGCCCAGATCGAGGAAGAGCGCCTTAGCAGCCAACGGGCCGCAGCGGAACACGGAAGGCCCGCTCCCCGTCGAGGGAACGGGCCTTCCGGCTGTCTGGTGAGGACGGAACGTGCACCGACTACGCCGAGAGGCGCTCGTAGTCCGTGTAGCCCTCGGCTCCGCCGCCGTAGACCGTCTCCTGGACGACCTCGTTCTCGGGGTGACCGCCCTGCCAGCGCTCCACGAGGTCGGGATTCGCGATCGCTGAGCGGCCAACGGCGACGGCGTCCGCGTGGCCGTCGGTGATCAGCTCGGTCGCCTCCTCGCGGCTGGTCGGCGAGCCGAAGCCGCTGTTGGCGATGAAGACGCCGTCGAAGCGGGAGCGAAGGCTCTGGACCAGCTCGCCGGTCGGCTCGGCGTGCAGCACGCTGAGGTAGGCGAGCCCGAGCGGAGCGAGCCCGTCGACCACAGCCTCGTAGGTGGCGCGCACGTCGTCGGCGTCGGTCTCGACGACGTCCTGGATGTTGTGGGCCGGCGACAGGCGGATGCCGACGCGTCCGGCGCCGACCTCGTCGGCAATGGCGCGGGTGACCTCGAGCACGAACGCGGCACGCTCGGCCGGGGTCCCGCCGTACTGATCGGTGCGCACGTTCGAGACGGGCGAAAGGAACTCGTGCAGCAGGTAGCCGTTGGCGCCGTGCACCTCGACCCCGTCGAAGCCCGCGTCGATCGCGCGACGGGCGGCCGCGACGAACTCGTCCCGCACGATCGCCAACTCCTCGGTGCTCAGCGCGTGCGGCACCGGGAACGGCTTCTTGCCGGAGGGGGTGTGCACCTCGCCGTCGATGGCGACGGCGCTCGGGGCGACGATCCGCTCGGTCCCGGTGATCTCGATGTGCGAGACCCGGCCCGCGTTCATCAGCTGCATGACGATCCGTCCATCCGCGGCGTGCACGGCGTCGGCGACCGCACGCCAACCGGCCGCTTGCGCGTCCGTCTCGATGCCCGGCTGCCCGGCGTAGCCCTTCGACTCGGCGCTGGGGAAGACGCCCTCGCTGATCAGCAGGCCCATGCTGGCGCGCTGGGCGTAGTACTCGGCGACGATCGCGCCGGGCACCCCCTGCTCGTCGGAGCGCAAGCGCGTCATCGGAGCCAGGACGATGCGGTTGGCGAGATCGAGGTCGCCGGCGGTGAGGGGGGAGAACGGATCCACGGGATCGCCTTTCTAGGCAGCTGTCTCAGGAGCATCCCTGAGGGGGAGGCACGCGCACCTTGCGGCGCACTCCGAGCGTCAACCGCGAGCGGCGCGCGGCCATTCCTCCTCTCGGCGTTCTCCCATACCCCACACGAGGCACGCGGTCGACGGCCCGCCGCCTCCCGACCCACCTCGGACACCGGGGCTGTCTACACTCGGGAGGCGACGACGAAGGAGTGTGCGCGATGCCGGCGAGACCCCACCACCCCGTGAGTTCCCTGCGACTGCCGGCGCTCGTGGCCCTCCTGGTCGCCGCGACCCTTGCGCTGGTCCCGACGACCGCGGCGGTGGCCGAGTCGCCCGTCGCGTTCTCCTCCTCCCCTGTGCTCGACTCGGCCGGCGTGCTGAGCCCCGCTGAGACGACCGAGATCGAGCGGGCCTCGAGCGCCCTCAACAATCAGCACCGCGTGCAGCTCTTCGTCGCCTTCGTCGACACCTTCACCGATCCCTCCGACCGCACTGCTTGGGCCGATGAGACCGCAACGCGCAACGGGCTGGGCACCGACGACGTCCTGCTGGCCGTCGCGGTCGACGCCCGTCAGTACCAGGTGTCGGTGGCGCAGGGCTTCGCCCTCGACGAGGAGCAGGTCTCCTCGCTCCAGACCGACGACATCGAACCCAGGCTCGCCGCGGGCGACTGGGCAGGAGCCGCGGTGGCGGCCGCCGACGGCATCGGGCAGCGCCTGGACGCGCCCACCACCGGCGAATCCCTCGGCTCGGGACTGCTGATCGCGCTCGGGGTGCTCGCTGCCCTGGTCGTGATCGGACTCGTGGTGCTGTTCCTCGTCCGTCGCGCGCGGCGTCGCCGGGCCCAGGAGGCGGTGGAGGCCTCGATAGACGAGCTCGCCACCCGCGCGGGGTCGGCCCTCGTCCACACCGACGACGCCGTCCGCACCAGCGAGCAGGAGGTCGGCTTCGCGGAGGCGCAGTTCGGCGCCGACGCGACCGGCGCGTTCCGCGAGGCGCTGGTCACCGCGAAGCGCCTGCTCGGCGAGGCCTTCACCCTGCAGCAGCGGCTCGACGACGCGGAGCCGGAGACGGATCAGGAGCGCCGCGACGGCTACCAGCGCATCCTCCAGCTCTGCGCCGACGCCGAGCAGACCCTCGACGAGCGCGCGAGCGCCTTCGACGAGTTGCGCGACCTCGAGAAGAACGCCCCGCAGGTCGCCGCCGCACTCGCGGCCCGCGCCACCGAGGTCGGCGACCGCCTCCCCTCGACCCGCGCCCTGATCGCCGACCTCTCCGTCCGCTACGCGCCGACCGCGGTCGAGGACGTGAGCGACGACGCCGACCAGGCCGAGGACCGGCTCCGCTTCGCCCGTGACCAGCTCGCCGCCGCCCAGCAGGCGATGCAGGCCGGCGACTCCGGCCGCGCCGCCGTACTGCTACGCGCCGGGCAGCAGGCCGCCGAGCAGGCCTCGGGGCTCGCCGATGCCGTGGCCGCCCGCCGGGCCGACCTGCAGCGGGCGGAGGCGTCGCTCGCCGGCCGCCTCGCCGAGATCCGCGCCGACGTGGCGCAGGGTCGCGCACTCGCCGCGTCCGACGCTCCGGAGTCCGCCGCCCAGGCTCAGAACGTCGCCACCGCCGTCGCCTCGACCGAGGCCGCCCTCGACGGGGTCGAGCGCGCGGCCGGTTCTCAGCCGCACGACCCGCTCGCCCTCCTCGAGGCACTCGCCGCGGCCGACGCGACCATCGACGCGGCCGTCGGCGGGTTCCGCGACGCCCAGGCCCAGCGCGAACGCGAGCGGGCCGCCCTCGGCGCCGAGTTCACCGCCGCCCGCAGTCGCGTCTCGGCCGCCGAGGACTTCATCGCCGCCCGGCGCGGGGCCGTCGGCTCCGAGGCCCGCACCCGCATCGCCGAAGCCGCCCGCTCCGCCGAGTACGCCGAGCGGATGGCGACCATCGACCCGCGCGAGGCCCTCGCTTCGGCCCAGCGCGCCTCCTCCCTCGCCCAGCAGGCGCTGGAGCGGGCGCGCACCGACGCGGGCAGCTACTCCGCCCCGAATGCCGTCGGCAGCCCGTACGGCCACGGCACGGCGGGCGCCTTCCTCGGCGGGATCCTGGTCGAGTCGCTGCTGAGTGGGGGACGCAGCGGCGGCTACCGCTCGGGCGGCTTCGGCGGGGGCGGGCTCGGCGGCTTCGGCGGGGGCGGCTCGTCCCAGCGCTCCGGCGGCGGCGGGTTCGGCGGGGGACGCAGCGGAGGCGGACGTCGCGGCGGCGGCGGCGGACGCTTCTGATCCTCCCGCCGCACCACGGCTCACCACCCCGGCACCACCTACGACACAAGGAGAGACATCATGGCTCAGAGACAGTCGATCTTCGGCCGCATCGCGCAGCTCGCGAAGGCCAACATCAATGCGCTCCTCGACCAGGCCGAGGACCCGCAGAAGATGCTCGACCAGATGGTCCGCGACTACACCGACAGCATCCGCGACGCGGAGTCCGCGATCGCGACCACGATCGGCAACCTGCGCCTGCTCGAGGACGACTACCGCGAAGACGAGCAGAACGCCCAGGAGTGGGGGAGCAAGGCGCTCGCCGCGAGTCGCAAGGCGGACGAGCTGCGCACCTCCGGAAACGCGGGCGACGCCGACAGGTTCGACGCGCTGGCCAAGGTCGCGCTGCAGCGCCAGATCCAGTCCGAGAAGGAGGCGAAGGACGCCGAGCCGACCATCCGCTCGCAGACCGAGGTCGTCGACAAGCTCAAGTCGGGCCTGAACCAGATGCGCGAGAAGCTGCAGCAGCTTTCCAGCAAGCGCGACGAGCTGATCGCCCGCGCGAAGACCGTCGAAGCGCAGAGCCAGGTGCAGGACGCCGTGAAGAGCATCGACCTGATGGACCCGACGAGCGAGGTGAGCCGTTTCGAGCAGAAAATCCGCCGCGAGGAGGCGCGCGTGCGCGGCGCGGAGGAGCTCGCCTCCTCGAGCCTGGACGCGCAGTTCGAGTCGCTGGAGGACCTCGGGGAAATGACCGAGGTGGAGGCGCGCCTCGCCGCGCTGAAGTCCGGCCGCCCGCAGGACTCGATCAGCTCCTGACGCCCGCGCGCCTCCGACTGCTCGTTCCGTCGGAGGCGCGCGCCCCCATTGCGCCACATCCGGGCGCGAGACTGGCAATCGCCCTGGTGCGGTGGTGCCCGCGTCCCCGTAGTGTTCACAGTAGGTTGCCCGTGACCCCGGCCGCCCACATGCCGCGTCCGGCCACTACCGACGCGGTGAACCATGAGCGGACCGCCCCCGTCGGGATCGCTCGCCAAGAGACTGTCGCCGCCGACGGTCACCACGAAGAGCGAGGCGCTGATGAGCACCCCCACCACCACGTCCGTCCCCGCAGGCGCCCCCCGCGTCGTGCGGACCCGACCCCGCGCCGACGGTCGCGTCAACCCGACGACCGAGTACTCCGGCCTCCTCAGCACGGTCCGCGACGCGGGGCTCCTGCGTCGTCGCACCGGGTTCTACTACACGATGTTCGGCGCGCTCGTCCTCGCGCTCGGCGGTATCGTCACCGGCTTCGTCCTCCTGGGCGACTCCTGGTTCCAGCTTGTGCTCGCCGCTGCCCTGGGCATTGTGCTCACGCAGTTCGCCTTCCTCGCCCATGAGGCCTCGCACCGCCAGGTGTTCGAGTCCGGCAAGGCCAACGACGTCGCAGGACGCACCCTCGCCAACCTCGTCGTCGGCATCAGCTACTCCTGGTGGATGACCAAGCACAGCCGTCACCACGCGAATCCGAACGTTCTGGGCAAGGACCCGGACATCGAGCGCGACGTCGTCTCGTTCACTGCCGAGGACGCTGCGCGCTCGCGCGGCCTCTACGCCTGGCTCACCCGCCGCCAGGGCTACGCGTTCTTCCCGCTGCTGCTGCTCGAGGGCCTCAACCTGCACCTGCACGGCTTCCGTACCGTGTTCGGCAAGGGCAAGGTCGACAAGCGATGGGTCGAGATCTCGATGCTCGTCACCCGCGTCGGCCTCTACCTCGCCGTCGTCTTCTGGGCGCTCCCGCTCGGCATGGCGTTCGCCTTCGTCGGCGTGCAGCTGGGCGTCTTCGGCCTGTACATGGGCGCCTCCTTCGCGCCGAATCACAAGGGCATGCCGCTGCTGCCGAAGGAGGCGCGCGTCGACTTCCTGCGCCGCCAGGTCCTCACCTCGCGCAGCATCCGCAGCACCTGGTTGACCGACCTGTACATGGGCGGCCTCAACTACCAGGTCGAGCACCACCTCTTCCCGAACATGCCACGCCCGGCGTTGCGCCGCGCGCAGGTCATCGCCAAGGAGTACTGCGCCACCCACCAGATCCCGTACACCGAGACCTCGCTGATGGAGTCGTACGCGATCGTTGTGCGCTACCTCAACAAGGTCGGCCTCTCGGCCGGCGGCGACCCGTTCGACTGCCCCGCCGCCTCCGCCTACGGGCGCTGAGTCCCCGCCTTCGAGGGCCCCTCGCACCGATCCGGTGCGGGGGGCCTTCGTCGTCGGCGCGAGCGCAAGGGGGTGCCCCCGGCGGCGTCGGAGTCGTAGCGTCGGACCATGAGCAGCTCCGACTACGACATCGAGCCCACCCCGTCCGACGCGACCGACGACGCGCGCACGCCCGACCCCGCGACCGAGACCGGCACCTCCGCCGGTCTTGACGAGATCGGCGGCGCCTCCTCTCCTCTGGCCGACGGCGTCGGCGCCGACGGCGAGGAGCAGAACCCGCCGCTGCCGGACTGGGGGCCCACCGACGGCGTCCACGGGACCGACGCCGAGACCGACGCTTCGGGTACCGAGCAGCGCTGATTCGTCCACGGCCGGGACCTTCTCGGCCGGTCGGCGAACGATCCGACTGCGTTCCGAGCAGGTCCCTCCGTGTTCGCCCGAGGGTCGACCGGCGGTGTGTCGCCGCGCCCTACACTGGCGAAATGCAGCCGACCGAACGCGCCCTCCGCGTGATCTCCTACAACCTCCGGGAGCACCGAGCGCACGCGGAGATCGCTCCTCTCGCCGCCCGCCATGACATCGACGTCCTCTGCCTGCAGGAGTGCGACACGACAAAGCTGCCGCAGGAGGTAGGCGCGCTCCGACTCGCCTCGGTCACCGCCCGCAACCGTCTGGGCCTGGCTGTCTACTACTCGCAGGATCGCTTCGAGCTCTCGGCAAGCGCTGCGTTCGAGCTCAGCAAGTCCATGCACGACCGGGTGATGTCACCGGCTCACGAGCGCTTGCTGGCCGTCCGCCTCGACGACCGCGACGGCGGCTCGATCGCGGTCTCCTCGTTCCACGCCGCTCCGCTGTCGGCCGGCAACGCCCTGCGCCGCAAGCAGATCGACGAGGCACTGAATCGGCTGCGGGAGTATGCACCGGACACCCCATCGCTCATGGTCGGCGATTACAACTACCCGTGGTTCTTCCGCAGACTCGACCGCCGGATGACCCGCAACGGCTACCTGGTCTCGCGCAGCGACTCCCCCACCTATGCGCGCTACCGCTACTTCAGCGGGCACTTCGACTTCGCCATCAGCGACTCCGTGCGGATCGAGCGTGTCTCGACGCTGCCCCAGGGCGTTTCGGACCACCTCCCGGTGATGGTCGACGCGCACTACACGGTGCCGGCCGCCTAAGCGCCTGCGTCGTCGCGGTCGCTAGGCTCGGGGGGTGACGACCTTGATCCTCGCCCGGCACGGAGAGACTGTCTGGCACTCCGAGAACCGCTTCGCGGGCTCCTCCGACATCGCACTGACCCCCCGGGGTCAGGACCAGGCCGCGACTCTGGCGGCCTGGGCCGTCGACGCCGACCTCGAGGCGGTGTACTCCTCCACCCTCGTCCGGGCCGTGCGCACCGCCGTGCCGGCCGCGCGCGCCGCCCACCTCGAGCTCCAGCCCGACCCGGCGCTGGTCGAGGTCGACTTCGGCCGCGGTGAGGGGCTGACGACCGACGAGATGGAGAAGCGCTTCCCGGACGAGTACCACGCGTGGGTCGCCGCCCCGGCGATCCAACCGATGCCCGGAGGCGAGTCGGGCCTGGACGCCGTTGCCCGCGCCAACACCTCGCTCGCCCGGATCCACAGCGAGCACCCCGACGGCCGCGTACTCGTCGTCGCGCACGGCACGCTGCTCCGCTTGCTCCTCTGCGCCTACCTCGGCATCAACCCCGAGACCTATCGGCACACCTTCCCCGTGGTCGACAACGTGTCGCTGACCACGCTGCGCTGGGACGAGACCGGCATCGGACTGCTCGGCTACAACGTTCCGCCCGTGCAGACCCAGCGGCGCTCCAGCTGAGCGCAGTGGCCGGGCCGGAGCGCCCTCCGGCGAGCGCGGGCTCGATCGGCCTCGTGCTCGGGTCGGTCGCGAGTGTGCAGCTCGGCGCCTCCTTCGCCGTACTGCTCTTCCCCGCCGCGGGGCCGCTCGGCACCGTGACGTTGCGGCTGGTGTTCTCGGCCGTCGTGCTGCTCCTGGTCTGCCGTCCGCGGCTGCGCGGCCACAGCCGCAGCGACTGGGCGACGGTCGCCGCGTACGGACTCGCCCTCGGCGGGATGAACGCCTGCTACTACGAGGCGATCGCTCGGATCCCGCAGGGCGCGGCGGTGACCCTCGAGGTGCTGGGGCCGCTGACGCTCTCGGTGATCGCCGGGAGGAGCCTCGCGAGCCTCGTCTGGGCTGTGCTCGCGCTGGCCGGCGTGGTGACGCTCTCGCAGGGCGGCTTCTCGGCGCTGGATCCGGTTGGTGTCGGCTTCGCGCTCGGCGCGGCGGTGCTCTGGGCGGCGTACATCGTGTTCGCGGGGCGCACCGGCGGGCGGTTCCAGGGGCTCGACGGGCTCGCACTGGCGCTCGCGGTCGGAGCAGTCGTCTCGCTGCCGGTCGGCATCGCGTCCGCCGGGCCCGCCCTCGTGCTGCCGCCGGTGCTGCTGCTCGGGCTCGCCGTGGCGGTGCTCTCCTCTGCCGTCCCCTACGCGCTCGAGCTGCTGGCGCTGCGGCGGCTGCGCTCCTCCACATTCTCGATCCTGATGTCGCTGGCGCCCGGGGCCGCCGCGCTGTCGGGCTTCCTCGTGCTCGGGCAGCGGCTCAGCGCGGTCGAAGTGGTCGGGATCGCACTCGTGGTGGCCGCGAGCATCGGAGCGGTGCGGAGCGCGCGGACCCCCACATGAGGGGTATTAGTTTGTTAGCCTAGCTATGTGCCTTCAATCGGGACTCCGCGGAACGACCGCACTCCGACGACCCTCGCAGACGAGCTGCGGGCGGCGACCGGGCGGCTCCGGCGACGACTCCCCGAGCAGGGTCAGCACGAGCTCAAGGATCGGAGCCTGCTGTACTCTGCGGCGGCGGCGCGCGCGGTCGCCGACCGGTGAGCGCGATGTTCCGCTCCCTCGCGGTGCCGAACTACCGGATCTGGTTCGCCGGCGCGATGGTCTCGAATGTCGGCACCTGGATGCAGCGCACCGCTCAGGACTGGATCGTGATCAACGACCTCACCGATCACGATGCGACGGAGCTCGGCGTGACGATGGCGCTGCAGTTCGGGCCGCAGCTGGTAATGGTCCCCTTCTCCGGCTTCATCGCCGACCGCTTCGACCGTCGCACGCTGCTGATGGCCACCCAGGGCGCGATGGGGGCGCTCGGGCTCGGGCTGGGCCTGATCGTCGTGACAGGCGTCGTCCAGCTCTGGATGGTGTACCTCTTCGCTCTGCTGCTGGGCTTCGCCGCCGCGATCGACGCACCCGTGCGCCAGACCTTCGTCTCGGCACTGGTGGAGGAGCACGATCTCACCAACGCCGTCTCGCTGAACTCGGCCTCGTTCAATTCGGCCCGGATGATCGGGCCGGCTCTCGCGGGCGTGCTCATCGCCGCGATCGGTTCCGGCTGGGTGTTCCTGCTCAACGCGGCGAGCTTCCTCGCCGTGCTGCTCTCGCTCCGGGCACTGCACCGCGATCAGTTGCGCAGCGCCCCGCGCGCGACCCGCGAGCCGGGCGCACTGCTGGAAGGGTTCCGCTACGTCTCGAGGCGGCCGGACATCCTGGTGGTGCTGGCGATCGTGTTCCTGATCGGCACGTTCGGCCTCAACTTCCCGATCTTCGCCTCGACGATGGCGACCGTCGAGTTCGACCTGGGGGCGAGCGAGTTCGGCCTACTCTCCTCCGCGATCGCCGTCGGCTCGGTGCTGGGGGCGCTGCTCTCGGCTCGGCGGGACCGCCCGCGGCTCCGCCTTATCGTCGGCGCCTCGGCCGCATTCGGCCTCGCGCTCGCGCTGGCCGGACTGATGCCGACCGTCTGGGCGTTCGCGATTTTGCTCCCCTTCGTCGGGATCGCGTCGCAGACGCTGATGACCTCCGCCAACGGTTACGTGCAGCTCTCGACAGCGCCGGAGATGCGCGGCCGGGTGATGGCGTTGTACCTCGCGATCTTCGTGGGCGGGACGCCGGTCGGTGCGCCGCTGATCGGTTGGGTGACGGACGCCTACGGGCCGCGCCAGGCGATGCTGGTGGGCGCCGCCTCCGGGATCGCGGCGGCCGCGATCGGGGTCGGCTTCCACCTCCGCCTGCGCCATGCCGCCCGGTTCGCGGCGGCCGACGTCGAGCCCGGCTCAGGTACCGGGGCCCGCCCGCTCCTGAGCCCCCGCGCGTGAGAGCGCGCCGAACTGTACAGAAAATCGCGAGCAACGTACACTCACCGCATGGTCACGATCTCCGTCACGGATGCGCGCGCGAACTTCTCCGACCTCGTCGAGCGGTCCCACACCGAGGCCGTCATCGTCGAACGCCGCGGGCGAGCGGAGGCTGTCATCGTCAGTCCCGAGCAGTACGAGCGGATGATGGACGCCCTCGAGGAGGTCGAGGACGTCCAGGCCTTCGACGCCGCGATGGCCGAGGAGGGCGACGACATCCCCTGGGCTCAGGCCAAGGTCGATCTCGGCTGGGAATGAGCAGCTACCGCATCAATCTGCGGCCCGCGGCCGTCAAGGCTCTTCGGGGGATCGACCAGCGGGACCGGAAGCGGATTCAGGGCGTCATCGCACTTCTCGGTGAGGATCCCCGACCGCCCGGCGCCACGGCCCTGCGAGGACGGCCCGGACTCCGGGTCCGCGTTGGCGACTACAGAATCCTTTACACCGTCGACGATGGCGTGCTCCTCGTCGTGGTCATCACGCTCGGCCACCGCCGCCAGGTCTACGAGCGATGATCCTCTCACCCCTCACGCCTCGCGCGTGATCTCGACGCGGACGAAGAGCTTCGACGAGCGCGGACCCGCGAAGACCCCGCGCAAGGGCGCGATGTCGTTGTAGTCGCGGCCCCGGCCCACGATGACGTGGCGATCGCCGATGTCCATCAGATTGGTCGGATCGTAGCCGCGCCACGCGCCTCCGCAGAACCACTCCACCCAGGCGTGCGACTCCCCCACCACGGTTTCGCCGATCTCGGCGTGCGGCTTGGGGTGGAGGTAGCCCGACACGTAGCGCGCCGGGATACCCACCGAGCGCAGCGCCCCGAGGACGATGTGGGTGATGTCTTGGCAGACGCCCTCGCGTGCGGTCCACGACTCCGACGCCGTGGAGTGCACGCCGGTAACGCCCTGCCGGTACGTCATCGCCCGACCGATCGTCTCGGCGATCGAGAGCGCGGCCTCGCAGGGGCCGGAGGCGTCGTCGGCGAGCGACCGGGCGAGTGCCGCGAGATCCTCCGCGGGCGCGGTGCGGTGGGTCTGCTTCGACTGCTCGACGTACTCCGTGCGCGTCTCGACCTGCTCGGACAGCTGCTCCCAGCCGGTGGGGTGGTCGGGATGAGGCTTCGGCCGGATCTCGACGAGCGAGGTCGCCGTCAGCGAGAGCTCACGATGGGCGTCGAGCACGTCGAACGACGAGACGCGGGTGCCCCAGTAGTCGGTGTAGGCGTGCACCGAGGTCACCGGCCGGATGTCGAGGTTCGAGAACAGCACCAGCTGCCCGTCGGAGGAGGCGGGCAGCATCCGCGCCTCGTTGTACGACGCGACCACATCTCCCGCGTAGGTGAAGCCCGTGGTGTGTCTGATGCGCAGCCTGCTCACAATGCCTCCCCGATCCAGCTCGGCATGACGTTGGTGGGGAAGTACCGCTGGCGAATCGCCTCGGACGCGGCCGACGTCGCCTCCTGCACGCTGTCCATATGGCGCGGCAGGTCCACGAGGATGTCGGTGATCGGCCGGAACTCCAGCTCGCTGCGGATCCGCCCGAGGACGCGCTGCGCATCTCCCGAGTGGCCGATGCGGCCGGTGCGCGGCTCGATGTCGCGCATGCACGCCTCCGCCCGCGAGACCGAGAAGAGGATCGAGCGCGGGAAGAGCCGGTCCAGGAGGAGGAACTCGGCCGCGTTCCGCGCGCTCGGCACGCCACGGTAGGTGCGCAGGTAGGCCTCGTAGGCGCCGCAGGAGCGAAGGATCGTGGTCCAGGAGGGGCCGCTCGCCTCGGTGAGCGACCGGGTGGCGAGGAGCCGGGCGGTCATGTCGGCGCGCTCGATCGAGCGGCCGAGGGTGAAGAACTGCCAGGCCTCGTCGCGCGAGGTCGCCGACTCGATGATGCCGACGGCGAGGGCGGAGCGCTCGCGTACCCAGCTGAAGAACTCCGAGACGCGCTCGCCCGACACGCGGCGCGGCATCCGGGTGCGCGTGGTGTTCAGGCACTCCCAGAGCTCGGTCGAGACGATTTCGCGGGCGCGGCGGGCGTTCTCGCGGGCGGCGCCGAGCGAGTAGGCGATCGAAGCGGGGTTTGCGCGGTCGATCGCGAGGATGCTCAGCACGTCGGCGCGGGTGATGTCGCGCATATCGTCGGGCGGGGTCGAGCCCATCACCGACAGGAGCGAGCGACAGGCCGTGTCCTCGTCGATCCACGGATCCTCGAGGAGGAGCTGGAGGTGGACGTCGAGGATGCGGGCGGTGCCGTCGGAGCGCTCGATGTAGCGGCCGATCCAGAACAGCGACTCGGCGATCCGGGAGAGCATCAGTCGTCCTCCCCTGCCGCGAGAGTCTGCTGCTGCTGCTGCTGGTCCTGGTCGTTGGTCGGCGCGTCCTGCGGCGAGTGGTCGGGGGTGTGGTTGAGCGGGTAGACGATCGGGATGGAGCTGGTGACCGCGGCCTGCTCGGCGACGAGCGCCTGGATGTCGCGTGCCTCGGGCTCGGCGGTGCGCGGATCCTCCAGACCGACCACCCAGGTGTCCTTCGATCCGCCGCCCTGCGACGAGTTGACGACGAGCTGCCCCTCCGGGAGCGCGACGCGGGTGAGACCGCCGGGCAGCACCCAGACGTCGGTGCCGTCATTCACGGCGAAGGGCCGCAGGTCGGCGTGGCGGGGACGCATCCCGTCGTCGACGAGGGTGGGGATGGTGGAGAGCTGCACGACCGGCTGGGCGATCCAGCCGCGCGGGTCGGCCTGGAGGCGCGAGCGCAGCTCGGCCAGCTCCTTCGCGGACGCGGCCGGCCCCACGACCAGCCCCTTCCCGCCGGAGCCGTCGACCGGCTTCACGACGAGCTCGTCCAGGCGGTCGAGCACCTCCTCGAGCGCGCCCGGGTCCTCCAGCCGCCAGGTGTCGACGTTCTTGATCACCGGCTCCTCCGAGAGGTAGTAGCGGATGAGGTCGGGCAGGTAGGTGTAGACGAGCTTGTCGTCGGCCACGCCGTTGCCGACAGCGTTGGCGATGGTGACGGTCCCGAGCCGGGCGGCGAGCATCAGGCCGGGGGAACCGAGCATCGAGTCGGCGCGGAACTGCAGCGGATCGAGGAACTCGTCGTCCACGCGGCGGTAGATCACGTCCACCCGGGTGGGGCCGGAGGTGGTGCGCATGAACACCTTGCCGCCGGTGCAGAACAGGTCACGGCCCTCGACCAGCTCGACGCCCATCAGGCGGGCGAGCAGGGTGTGCTCGAAGTAGGCGGAGTTGTAGACGCCCGGGGTGAGCACGACGACTGTCGGGTCATCGACTCCCTCCGGGGCCGAAGCGCGCAGGGCCTGCAGCAGCTTGTTCGGGTAGTCGCCGACCGGGCGCACGCGCATCGAGACGAACAGCTCGGGCAGGGTCTGCGCCATCATCCGGCGGTTCGAGATCACGTAGGAGACGCCGGAAGGCACCCGCACGTTGTCCTCGAGGACGCGCCAGCCGCCCTGCTCGTCGCGGATCAGGTCGATGCCGGACACCTGGATCCGCACGCCGTTGGCCGGGACGATGCCCGCCGCCTGACGGTGGAAGTGGTGAGAGCTGGAGATCAGGCCCGCCGGGATCACTCCGTCGGCGACCGCGTTCTGCGGGCCGTAGACGTCGGCGAGGAAGGCCTCGAGGGCGCGGACTCGCTGCGTGATGCCGCTCTGCACCTCGTTCCACTCCGCGCGCTCGATCACCCGCGGCACGGCGTCGAGGGGGAACGGACGCTCCTCCCCCGCGAAGTCGAAGGTGACACCCTGCGCGAGGTAGGAGGAGGCGAGCGCGTCGGTGCGGCCGCGCAGCTCCTCCTGGGTCATCCGCGCGAGCGAGGAGTAGATGTCGCGGTAGGCGCCGCGGACCCCGTCGGGGCCTCCTGCAGACGCCACGTCGGCGAACATCTCGTCCCAGGGGGCGGCACCCGAGACGGGCCGCGCGACCTTCTGGGACCCGTATCCGTCGAAAAGGTCACCCATGACACGACTCTAGTGCGGGGCGCATTGCCGGGATGTTCCGGGGAGCGCGGGCTGTCCGGCTCGCGGTCACGGACGACATCAGACCTTGCACGCGGCACTCGTCCCGTGAACGCTGTAACCTTTCAGTGGCATCGCTACATGGGTGCGCTCGGTTACACTGCAAGCAGTACCCGATGGGTTACATTATGGTATGTAGCCGTACGGTTACACCTATGGAGGAGGCGGACGATGTTCAGTGGAGTGAACGACCTGAGGCAGCTCGTGGTCTCACTGCGAGAGAACGCGGGCCTCAGCCAGGCCGAGCTCGCCCAGCGTGCAGGACTCTCCAGGAAGTGGGTGAACGAGTTCGAGCGAGGTAACCCCAATGCGAGAGTCGGTGCGGTGCTCGACGTGCTCCGAGCACTGGGTTACGGCCTCGAAGAAACAGCGCTCGATGCCCGCCGCGCGTGAGCTCGTCGCCTATCTCGACGGCAGAAGAGCCGGAACCTTTCTGCAGGAAAGCACGGGCAACACCGTCTTCGTCTATGACGAGGAGTACAGGCGCGACCCGCTGAGCACCCCCCTCTCCTTATCGATGAGCACAGCAGTGGAGCGACACAACAAGCGGAAGGTCCTGCCCTGGCTCAACGGGCTCATCACCGACAACGACGCAGCACGAAGCGCCATTGCTCAACGCTTCGACGTCAATCCCAAGAATCCATTTGCCATCCTCGAACACACAGGAGCCGACACCCCAGGAGCCGTTCAACTTCTTCCTCCTGGAAAAGGATCTACCGACGCGGACAGTGACCGGACCGCGGTAGAGAGATTGGCAGACGAGGACGTCGCCGAGCAGCTTCGATTGGTCATCGACGAGTACCGCGATGGGACTCCGGACGCGCGCCTCGATCAGCGGTTCTCTCTCCCTGGAGCGCAACCCAAGATCGCGCTCGTTCGCGACCGAGGCGAGTGGGCACGTGCGTTGGGCGCAACTCCGACAACCCACCTCCTCAAGCCGGTCCCACCGGACGGATTCCGGCGCGTCGACGTCGTCGAATACTTGACATTGACCGCGGCGAGCAACCTGGGTCTCACGACTGCCGAGTTCTGGATTGAGCAGATCGGGCCACACCGAGTCTTCGTCTCGAAACGCTACGACCGAGAGCCCGGAGCAGACGGAATCATCCGGCGATTACATCAGGAAGACCTAGGACAGGCCCTGTCAACGGATCCTGCGAAGAAGTACCAGCGACGGGATGGTGGACCAGGGATCGGCGCCGTCGCGACCCTCATCCGCGCTCTTGCACTCAGCGACAGCCAGAGAGTGCAGACCGGATGGGAGTTCTTCCGTGGTGTTGCCTTCAACAGCGTCGCCTACTGCACCGACGCGCACATCAAGAACTATTCGATGATGCTCGACGGCGCCCACTCTCAACTAGCACCCCTCTACGACCTGAACACCATCGCCCCCTACCTTGACGATCGGTCGCGATTCGGGGCCAGGGGTGAAGCACCACAGGCGGCAATGTCGATCGACGGTGAATACCGCTTCGATGCGATGTCCGACGCAGGCTTCGCGAAAGAAGCGAAGAAGCTCGGGGTGGACGGCGGTCGAGCCGTCGATGAGGTCCGTCGGCTTCGCCGCGACCTGGTGGGAGCCTTCGAGATCGCCCGCGACTCCCTCGTCACTGTCGATGACGACACGACGAGCTTCGCCCAGGAGGTCGTCGACGGGGTGGCCCGCATTCCTTCCCTGACGCGCTCCTGAGCAGCCAAACGAGGGCCGGGAATGAATCCGGCTGCGCGCGGTTGTATGCCCTTGTACATGCAGACGCATAGACCAGGCCCCGCCGGGCCGGAGGACAGAAGGAGCGCCCGATGCAGTTCGGCATCTTCACGGTCAGCGATTCAACGACCGACCCCACGACCGGACGGACACCGTCGGAGTCCGAGAAGATTCAGGCGACCCTCGCGATCGCGCTGAAGGCCGAGGAGATCGGCCTCGACGTCTTCGCCCTCGGCGAGCACCACAATCCGCCGTTCTGGTCCTCCTCCCCCACTACCACGCTCGGCTACCTCGCGGCGAAGACCGAGAGGATCCAGCTCTCGACCGCGATGGCGCTGATCACCACGAACGACCCGGTGAAGCTCGCCGAGGACTACGCGATGCTTCAGCACCTCGCCGGCGGCCGCGTCGACCTGATGCTCGGCCGCGGCAACACCGGCCCCGTCTACCCGTGGTTCGGCAAGGACATCCGCCGCGGCATCGAGCTGACGATCGAGAACTACGACCTGCTCCATCGCCTCTGGACGGAGGAGTACGTCGACTGGGAGGGTCACTTCCGCACCCCCCTCCAGGGCTTCCAGTCCACCCCGCGCCCCCTCGACGGCGTCGCGCCGTTCGTCTGGCACGGCTCGATCCGTTCGCCCCAGATCGCCGAGCAGGCCGCGTACTACGGCGACGGCTTCTTCGCGAACCACATTTTCTGGCCCGCCTCGCACACGCAGAAGATGGTGGAGCTCTACCGCCAGCGCTTCGAGCACTATGGCCACGGCACCGCGGACCAGGCGATCGTCGGGCTCGGCGGGCAGATCTTCCTGGCGCAGAACTCGCAGGACGCCCTCTCGCAGTTCCGCCCCTACTTCGACAACGCCCCCGTCTACGGCCACGGCCCCTCTCTCGAGGACTTCACCGAGCAGACCCCCCTCACCGTCGGCTCCCCGCAGCAGATCATCGATCGCACCCTCGGCTTCCGCGAGTACGTCGGCGACTACCAGCGCCAGCTGTTCCTGATGGATCACGCGGGCCTTCCGCTGAAGACCGTCCTGGAGCAGATGGACATGCTCGGCGAGATCCTCCCCGCTCTGCGCGCCGGATTCGCCGAGGGCCGCCCGGCGCACGTGCCGGACGCGCCCACCCACTCCTCCCGTGTCGCCGCGCGCGACGCGCAGCCCGAGCCCGTCACCGTCTAGTCAGGAGCCCGCATGGACACCCGCAGGATCACCGTCCTCTCGGCCGGCCTCAGCCAGCCGTCCTCGACCCGTCTGCTCGCCGACCGCCTGGCCGACGCCACCGAGTCCGCCCTCGTCGAACAGGGCTTCGCCGTCGAGCGGAGCGTCGTGGAGCTGCGCGACCTCGCGCACGACGTCACGAACAACCTCCTCACCGGCTTTGCGAGCCCGGCACTGCAGACTGCGCTGGACGCCGTCGCCGGCGCCGACGGGCTGATCGCCGTGACGCCGATCTTCACCACCAGCTACAGCGGGCTCTTCAAGTCGTTCGTCGACGTCCTCGACACGGAGGCGCTGCGCGGCCTACCCGTGCTGCTGGCCGCCACGGGCGGATCACCCCGCCACTCCCTCGCTGTCGACTACGCGATGCGTCCGCTGTTCAGCTATCTGCACGCGGCTCCACTGGCGACCACCGTGTTCGCGGCGACGGACGACTGGGGCGGCGCGACCGAGGACGGACGGGCGCTGCCTTCGCGCACTGAGCGCGCCGGACGCGAGCTGGCCGCCGAGGCCGCCCGCTCCTCCCGCTCCGGATCCGCCCCCGACCCGTGGGCGCTCGACGGATCGTTCGAGGGGATGCTGGGCCGCCGCAGCTGAGCGTCCGGCGGGCCGTTTTTTCGACGACCCGCTCCGGCCGGCCTGGGCGTGGAGAGTGCGGGGTGACCACCCCTGTGTGCCACCGGGGGTGTCAATCCCCCCCGTCCAACCGACCGGGCCGGTACCGACTCGCGGTACGGTCATCGCAAGCGCCCGTCCTGTGCGCCTGGAGCGCACCGTTCGAGCGGAAGGCGGGATCGCCGTGAGTGCTATCGCCGCGAATGCCGCCCAGCAGAAGGTCGCGGGCCGTTACTACCTGATTGAGCGGATCGGCTCCGGGGGGATGGGCTCGGTCTACCGGGCTCGTGACGAGTCGGTGCAGCGCGACGTCGCGGTGAAGGTGTTCCGCGCGGAGGCCTCGGACCCTGAGGACGTCGCCCGTCAGGAGCGCGAAGTGCGGATGCTGAGCTCCTTCGCCCATCCCAATATCGTGAACCTGTTCGACGCCGGCCTGCACAACTTCGGCGGCGACGTGCGCCGCTACGTCGTGATGGAGCTCGTCGCCGACCCCACGATGGAGGCGCGGCTCGAGGCCGGCCCCCTCCCCGCGGGTGAGGTCGCTGCGATCGGCGCGCAGCTCGCCGAGGCGCTGGCCTATCTGCACGAACGGGGCGTCGTGCACCGCGACGTGAAGCCCGCGAACATTCTGGTCAGTGACGTCGCGTCCAGCGGCTACGACCGCACGGCCAAGCTCACCGACTTCGGCGTGGCCCACTTCATGGACGGGTCGCGCCTGACCAGCGACGGCGTCGTGATCGGCACCGCCAGCTTCGTCAGCCCGGAGCAGGTTGCGGGCGAGCAGATCAGCGGAGCGAGCGATGTCTTCTCGCTCGGGCTGGTCCTCCTCGAGGCGCTGACCGGGCACCGCGAATATTCGGGAACGGTCCTGGAGGCAGCGATCGCTCGCCTGCACCACAGCCCCTCCGTGCCGGACACGCTGCCCGCGGAGTGGAGGACGCTGCTGTTATCGATGACGCAGCGGAATCCGGACAAGCGGCCGACCGCTGACGAGGTGGCACACAGTCTGCGTGGAGGGGTGGCGGCGGGGTCCGCTTCGAACTCGCGCGCGGCTCGGATGCGGCGCACGGTGATCATCGGCTCGAGCGTGGTGGGCGTCAGCGCGATCGCGGCGCTCTCGTGGATGCTGGGAGTGCTGACCGGGCGCTGACCGCCGTGCGGTGCGGGGGCCGCGCGATCTGCAGGCACCCGTGCGATTCGCAGGTCACGCGTGCGATTCGCAGGGGACGGTGCGATTCGCAGGGGCTCGTCGGCGGAGAGCGCTCTCCGCCGCGTGGCGCCGGTCCGGAACGACGGATCTCCTGCACATCGGACTCGCCCTGGCTCGGGGTGCTGTGGTCTTGGACGTGCGCGGTCTGTCGGGGGCCGTGCGATGTGCAGGGGGCCGTGCGATGTGCAGGGGCTTCCAGGCGGAGAGCGCTCTCTTCCGCGTGACGCCGCTTGGGCATGACGGATCCCCTGCACATCGGACGGTGGGGACGGAGGAAGGCCTACGCCTCGCCGGGGAGCGCGAGGCGGAGGACGATCCGGGTCCAGGCGCCGAGGTAGATCCGGTCGCCCTCCTGCACTTCACGCCGCTGACCGGCCGCGATCGGCGTCTGTGGGAGGGGTGCGCCGGCCGCCGCGAGGTAGGTGCCGTTCGCCGACTGCAGGTCCTCGACCCACCAGCGGTAGCCGTCCGTGCTCAGCTGACAGTGCCGGCGTGAGACTCCGGAGTCGGAGCCGCAGTCGACCTGAGGCGAGATGCCGCGCGAGACGGAGGGCCGCCCCACCAGCTCGGTGCGCTCGCGCAGGACGACCGTCGCGGGCGGTCCGGGCGAGGGCATCGGGTCGTCGGCGCGCTGCTCGGCGTACCACTCAGGATCGACCCAGAGCTCGGCGATCCAGGGGCGGTCCGGATCGGCGGAGGCGGCCGTGCGGGCGGACCCGGTGGCCGGCGCGGACGTGGCCTTCTCCGGCGGCGCCACCTCCGGAATCACCTCGGTCGGCGGGGCGGCATGCGGAGCAACAGCCGCGGCAACAGCCACGGAGCCGGCCGGCGGCACCGTCGCGACCGGCGTGTCAAAGCCCGCCTCCTGCTCCGGAATGAGCTCGGTCGGAGCCGCGGGGTCGACCCGCGGCGCAGAGGCCTCCCCCGGGTGCTCGGCCGGGTCGCCGCCCGGTGTCGCCGATCCGCCGACCTCGCCCGGCGCGCGCACGGCGCCCGAGGCGGTGAACGGATCGGCCTCGGGCAGGGAGCCGGTGGTGAAGTCGTAGCCGCAGTTCTCGCAGAACAGCGCACCGGCCTCGTTGGGGAACGAGCAGTGCGGGCAGACCGAGGGTCCGGTCGGGATCGCCGTGGTCGGCGCGGCGGGAGCGGGAGGCGTGACCGGCGCGGCTCCGATCGGCGCCCCGCAGACGTCGCAGTAGTCGCCCGACTGGGAGGTGTGCCCCTCGGGGCAGCGGAAGCTCACTTGCGCACCCGTGTCGTCTTGGTCGACGCGGTGTCCAGCGCCATCTCGTCGAGACGGTCGACACCGCGCCTGAGCCGCACCGTCCCCTCGTTCGGGTTGTCGATCTCGACGACCTTGCGCAGCTTCGCGGTCGCCTCGTCGTTCCCGGTGACGGACGCGAGCTGCACGGCGCGGCCAAGCTTCACCGTCGCGGTCGCCTCGTCGCCCCGGGCTTTCGCCGCGAGTCCGTCCTGGATCGCCGAGGCGAGCTCGGTCTGGCCGGTGTAGTGCGCGACGGCCGGGTCGATACGGGCGGTCAGAGCGGAGTCGTCGGTCCAGCGAGCCTTCACCAGGGCGGAGGCGACCACCTGGTCGCGGACACTGAGCTGCACCCGCGCGGCCAGCTGCTCCGCACCGACCGGCTTCGATGCGACCCGGACAGCCACGTGGTACTCCCGAGACTCATCGCCCCAGGCGCCGGTCGGGTAGGCGCCGGTGAGCGGATTCACGGCGGAGCGCCGGACGCTGAGGTCCTCGAGGTTCGGCGCCACCTGGCGGACGAAGAGCAGCTGCGCGCCCTGCGGCGTCCACACCCGCAGCTCGCCGTTGGCGACTCCGCGGCCCATCGACGCCCGCATCAGCGTCTCGAAATCGGCGGCCATGTCGGCCGGGTTCGCGATCAGGCCCACGGTACCCAGCAGGGCGCTCGCGATCGTGCGCGCCTCCTCGACGATCCAGCGCGAGCCGACGCCGCGCACGTCGCACTGGAACTCGCCGCCCGCCGCTCGGATCGCCGCATCGAGCTGCATCCGCGACTCGTGCTCGTTCTTGCCGTCCGTGAGCAGGATCGCGTGCCGCTGGGTCGCCTCCGGAACTGTCGCGAACAGCTGGCGGGCGAGGGTCAGCCAGGTGCCCATCGCGGTGCCGCCGTCGGCCTGGAGGTAGCCGATCGCTTCCTTCGCCGCGGCACGCGCACCCGGCTCCATGCGCACCATCGATACCGTGGCGTTGGGGTAGGGGAAGGCGCGGTCGGCACGCTCGGAGCCGGCGACGATCGCGAAGAATGTGCCGTCAAGGATCTGGTCGACGGCCACGGCGGCGGCGCGCTTGGCGGCCGTCATGTTCTCGCCCGTCATCGATCCGGAGCAGTCGACGATGATGATCTCGGCTGCGGCACCGTCGGACCCGGCGGCTCCGGTGCCGGACGCGGTCACCGTGATAATGGCGTGCACGTCAGTCGCGCCGTCCGAGAGGAACTCGTTCTGGAAAACCGTCGCGCTGAACTCCGCCATTGCGTCAGTTTATGGGGACGCCCGACGCGGCGGGCCCCGGCACCACGATGGTGTACCGCGTGCACCGCGGAACGCACCGGATGCCGTTGCTCGTAGCGTTCACGCTGGTCGCGCTCTTCATCGGGATCGCCGAGAGCATCGCGACCTCGGCGGGGGCCTGGCTCTACCCCGATCAGGTCGTCGGCTGGCAGCCCGTGTCGGTGTCCACGCTGGTCTCCTGGTTCCTGCTGATGATCGTCTCCGTCCTGCTCGCTCGTCCACCTGCCGCGCGCACCGGACGCGACTCTGCCCGTCGGCCCCCGCCGGCGGACCACCGACGCCTGACCGCCGAGCGCCCCCCCCGTCCGGGTTCGGTGGCGACGCCGAGGCAGTCGAGGAATCCGCGGTACGACCGGGCCGCAGCGATCCTGACGCGCGCCATCGTTGCCGGATTTGACGTCGTACTGCCCGTGCGGGACAGGGGAGAGGGATACACTGCGGAGCCGACCCGCTGTGCCGGGTCTCAGGCACTTCATTGATCGGGCACCACCGCTGCGGCCCTCCGGACAGAATCGGCTGCTTCCATGCCACACCACGACAGCGCCCAGGGGCACCACGACAGCGCCCAGGGACATCTCGACAGCGCCCCCGGTGCTCTGCGCCCTCGGGCGGACCGGCGACCCACCGTCTCGGTCGTGATCCCCGCCTTCAACGAGGAGGTGATCATCGCCAGATGCCTCGAGGCGCTCGGGAATCAGAGCGATCCGGCCGACGAGATCATCGTGGTCGACAACGGCAGTCGCGACGCAACGCTCGCGATCGTCGCTCGATTCGCGCGGGTTCGGGTCGTGCACGAACCGCGTCGCGGCGTCGGCCACGCGCGCTCGAGCGGTTTCGACGCCGCCAGAGGAGACGTCATCGCCCGGATCGACGCCGACTCGCTCGTCCGCGCCGACTGGGTCGAGAGCATCCGCACGATCTTCGCGACCGAGGACATCGATGGAATCGGCGGGGGCGCAGCGGTCGCTGAGCTCTCCCCCCACGGCCGGTTCTGGTTCAGTTGCTGGTACCGGGGCTTTCGGGCGTGGCACCAGCGCAGCATCGGTGTGCGGCCCATGCTCTACGGCTTCAACAGCGCGTTCCGCCGCGACGCGTGGCTCACGGCCCGGCCCCTGGTCGGAGCCGACGACGAAGGGATCAGCGAGGACGTCGATGTCACCATCGCCCTCCTGCGCACCGGCCACTCCCTCCGCTACGCACCGACGGCGATGGTGAAGGCCCGGCTGTTCCGCTCGATCGACCGCGACAAGCTCTCCCGCTACTACCGCACCGACACGCTGACCCTCGCGCGGCACGGCTACGGCAACCCGGCCCGGCGACGCACGTGCTCGGCGCCGGTGGCCGCACCGCCCGCGTCCGTGACGTCCCCAGCGGATCCGTCACCTCGATGAGCGAGGTTGTGAGTACGACGCCCGCCGCGGTCGTTCCCCGCCCGCACTGGTACCAGTCCCCGCGCTTCTGGCTGAGCGCAGCGACGGCTGTCATCGTTGCGCTGATCGTGTGGAGCGCCTGGCCGACCGTGGTCGACGCCGTGGGGAACCTGAACCGGATCAACCTGTGGATCCTCGTGCTGCTGGTGCCCCTGCAGCTCGCGAGCTTCGCTGCCACGGGTGAGGTCCTCTTCTCCTTCCTCCGCTCCCAGGGCGAGATCTCGCGGGTGGGTCCACTCACGGCCATGCGGATGTCGCTCGAGTTCAACTTCGCGAATCACATGTTGCCCGCCGGCGGCTCCGCCGGCATCGCCTATACGGCGTGGAAGCTGAGCACCCTCGGCGTGCCAGTGAGCCGCGCCACGTTCGCCCAGCTCGCGCGCTTCGCCGTGACCTTCGCCTCCTTCCTCCTCCTGCTCCTCGTCGCGGCCGGCTCGCTCCTGTTCTCGGGCGATCCGGCGCCGGGAGTGCTGTGGCTCGCCGCCCTCATCGGCGGCCTCGCGATCGGCGCCACGATCGCCGGCTTGGTGCTGCTGCGCCGCCGCCGCCTGCTGCACCGGTTCGCCGGATTCGTCGCCTGCGCGGCCGATCGCGCCGTACGGCTCTTCCGGCGCCGCTCGAGGATCGACACGGTAGCGCTGGTGCGCTTCTTCGACGGTTTGCATCTCGAGCTGCGTCGTGTCCTGACCCGGCCGCGCGCCCTCATCGCTCCGTTCGCCTGGTCCTTCGCGGTGAACGCTCTCGATGCCGGGCTGTTCTGGGTGGCTCTCGCCTCGTTCGGGACGGCCGCCGATCCCGCACTCGTCTTCGTGGCCTACGGCGTGGCCACGGTCGCCAGCATGGTCATCGTCACACCCAACGGTGTGGGCGGCTACGAGGTCGCGATGGTGGGAACCCTCGTCGCCGGCGGCGTCGATGGCACGGTGGCCATTGCGGCGGTGGTCCTCGCGCGAGTCATCCTCCTCTTCGGGACCATCGTGTTCGGCTGGCTCTTCTACCAGCACAGCATCGCGACGGCCGGAGCACCGCGCGTGACGGCGGCCGGTCGCCGCTGAACCGCACCGGCGCCCGCCCCGCAGGCCCGTCAAGCCCGGCGCGGACACCGCCGGAGCCTGAGAGGCTGAGCACGTGCCTGCGTGGACCCTCGCCCTCATCAGTGGCGCCATCGGTGGCGCCACCCTTCTGATCGGCGCCTTTCTCGCCTGGTTCGTGCGCGTCCCTCCCAAGCTCACCGCCGCGATTTCGGCGTTCGGCGCGGGCGTGCTGATTTCGGCGCTCGCGTACGAGCTCGTGCAGGAGGCGGTGGACGACGGCGGGCTGCTCGCGACGATCCTCGGGACCCTCGCCGGAGCCGTGGTCTTCGTCGGCGCCGACGCGCTGCTCACGCGAGCGGGGGCGGGGAACCGCAAGAGCGCCAAGGGGTCGGGCGGCGGCGCGGGAGCGGCGATCGCCGCCGGCGCGCTCATCGACGGCATTCCGGAGTCGATCGTGCTCGGCCTCTCGGTCGCGCAGGGCGGGACGGGAGCGGCGATCAGTGTGCCGATCGTCGCCGCGGTCGCGATCTCGAACCTGCCCGAGGGCCTCTCCTCCACGGTCGGCATGAAGACGGACGGCCGATCCGCTCGCTACGTCTTCACCGTCTGGGGCGGGATCGCGGCGCTGTCGGCCGCGGCCGCGCTCGTCGGCTTCCTGGTCTTCGCGACGGCACCGGGAGCGGTGGTGGCGTTTGTGACGACCGTCGCCGCAGGCGCGATCCTGGCGATGATCTCGAACACGATGATCCCGGAGGCTTTTGACCGGGACAACGTGCTCACGGGGCTCTACGCGGTACTCGGGTTCGTGACGGCGTTCGCGCTGCATAGCGCTTCTTAGGACGCCACTTCTTATTGCTGCGCTTCTGAGAATCCCGCTCCGCGCGCGGCGGTGTGGACATCCTCAGCCCGAGATCGGCCTTCCCCCGACAGTCCCTGCCAGCCTGCCGAGGACGGAAGAGGACCTCGATGACTGCTCATTTTTCTGCTCGGCGCCACCGGCTCAGGCGGCGACTCGGCACACGGATACTGCTCGCCTGCATCGGCGTCGGTGTCACGCTCGGAATGCTCAGCGCGGGCGCTGCGCCGGCGAGCGCTGTCTCCGAATTCCGCGAGCAGATCCCCATTCAGGCCGGGAGCCACGTCGCAATCGGGAGATTCCGATGCACCGTCGGCGCCGTCCTCATTTCGACGACCTGGTACGGGTCGATGGGTCCGTCGGCCCGGGCGACGCGCTACATCGTCACGGCGGGACACTGCGGCCACGTAGGCGACCCGGTCAGAGTGAACCTCCAGGGCATCATCGGCTCGGTGATCTGGGAATCGCCAATACTCGACGCGGAGATCGCGCGGATTGACCCGATCGCCGAGAACAACTTCGGCTGCGATCCCAGCTCGGCGCTCCACCGCTGCACCATCGCCACGGCCTATACCCGGCGAGCAACCGGCCGAATCTTCCTGTTCGACAACGGCGGACGCTACGCAAGCCTGCCCGTCACCGGAATGGGCGTCCCCGGCGTCAATGAGGTCTTCTGCACGAGCGGCGCCTACTCCGGCGTGAACTGCAGCTGGGGTATCCATCCGCTTCCGCCCGGTTCTCCGCCGTACATCCTCGGCGCGAGGACTTTCCGCAACCAGGTCGAAGACGGGGATTCAGGAGGACCGGTGGCGAGCAGGAGTGGGACGCTGTACGGAATCATCAGCGATGGCACGTATCCAAAGGACCCGGATCCCGACTTCATGACCTACGTCCCCCTCAGTCGCATTCTGCAGGCGCAGCCCGGCTACACCCTCGCACCGCCCACCTGAAGCGGTGGTCGCCCGGCACCGGTCGGCGGCGTCCTGCGTCCGATCAACCGCTGAAGGCGGTGAGGGCGTCATCGAGGATGCTGAGGCCGCGAGCGACCTCCGCGGGGGTGATGACAGCCGGGGGAACGACGTGGATCCGATTGTCGGCGGTGAAGGGCAGCAGGCCTCGGGCGAGCAGGTCGGCCTTGAGGCGGGCGACGGCCGCGGCGGGCAGCGGAGTGCGCGCGGCCCGGTCGGTGACGAGCTCGAGCGCCCAAAAAACTCCTGAACCGCGGACCTCACCGATCAGGTCGTGCTTGGCCTCGAGAGCGGCCAGGCCGGGTGCGAGGTGCTCGGAGCCGATGATCCGCGCGTTCTCGACGATGCCCTCCTCCGCCATCGCTTCGAGCGTCGCGACGACGCTGGCCGCGGCGAGCGGGTGGCCGGAGTAAGTGAGGCCGCCGGGGAAGACGCGCTCGTCGAAGTGGTGGGCGATCGGATCCGAGAGGACGACGCCGCCGATCGGGACGTAGCCCGAGTTGACGCCCTTCGCGAAGGTGATGAGGTCGGGACGCACGTCGAAAGCGTCGAAAGCGAACCACTCGCCCGTGCGCCCGAAGCCGGCCATGACCTCGTCGAGGATCAGCTGGATGCCGTACCGGTCGGCGATCTCGCGCACACCCGAGAGGTAGCCGGGCGGCGGCGTGAGCACGCCCGCGGTGCCGGGGATGGTTTCCAGCAGGAACGCGGCGATCGACTCCGGCCCCTCTGCCTGGACAATGCGCTCGAGGTGGTGCAGGGCGCGCTCGCACTCCTGCTCGATCGTCTCGGCCCAGAACTCGGTGCGGTAGAGGTACGGTCCGAAGGCGTGCACGTGACCGCGGGCGTACTCGTTGGGGATGCGCCGCCAGTCACCGGTGGACACGATCGCCGCGCCGGTGTTGCCGTGATAGGAGCGATACAGCGACACGACCTTGTCGCGGCCGGTGACCAGGCGGGCCATCCGGATCGCGTTCTCGTTCGCGTCCGCTCCGCCGTTGGTGAAGAAGACCTTCGCCATGCCCTCCGGCGCCCGCTCGATGATCAGGCGCGCCGCCTCTGCACGGGTCTCGTTCGCGGAGGCGGGGCCGACCGTGGCGAGAATGCCGGCCTGCTCCTGGATCGCGGCGACGACCTTCGGATGCTGGTAGCCGATGGTGACGTTGACCAGCTGGCTCGAGAAGTCGAGGTAGCGGGTGCCGTCGACGTCCCAGACCTCGGCGCCGAGGCCGCCCGCGATCGGCAGCGGATTCAGGGCGCCCTGGGCCGACCAGGAGTGGAACACGCGGGACCGGTCCGCAGCGGTGACCGAGGCGTTGTCGCGGACGGCGGGAAGGGGCGAGGACGTCATGGAGTCCATCGTGCCGCGACCGGTGCACCTCCGCGCGGGCGGATCCGTCGACGCGCCGCCTCCGACCTGGCCGGAACGTCGAGGCCTGTGCGGATCTCCTCAGCGCCGAGCCGTGTCTCTCTCGACTCGCGCTGGCACTCTCTGTGCAGGGACGGCCCCGAGGCCTGATCGGGAACGGCTCGATCGTGCCCTTCCCGCCACTCGCTCCACGACTCTCACCAGGAGATCCCTTGACCGCCTATTTCTCGCTGCGCCACAGGCTCGGACGACGGTTCCGAAAGCGGAGGCGAATCGTTCTCGCGTCGCTCGCGGTCGCCGTCGCGCTGATCGGCGCAGGAACAGCGCCCGCGAACGCCGTCTCGGAGTTCCGCGAGAAGACCCCCCTCCAGGCCGGGAGCCGGGTGGAGCTACCGCGCGCGTACTGCACCGTCGGTGCCGTCCTCAGCTCGACGAGCTGGTACTCCCCGATGTCGCCCGGGATCAGGAAAACCCGATACGTCGTGCTGGCCGGGCACTGCGGGAACGAGGGTGATTCCGTCAGCGTGGCTGATCAGGGCGTGATTGGGAGGGTGATCTGGGAATCAGGAACCTCCGATCTCGAGATCGCCAGGATCGACCCGATACCCCGAACCAACTGGAACTGCGGTAGCGGGTCGATGATCCGCCACTGCGACCCTTACACCACCTACTCCCCCCGCGCCATCGGCAATATCTTCCTCCGCGACCACACGGGACGGTACGTGAGCATGCCCTTCGACGGCATGGGAGTCCCGGGTGAGAACGAAGTCTTCTGCACCAGCGGAGCGGTGTCCGGGGTGAACTGCACCTGGGGTATCGCGCCGCTTCCGCCGGACTCCCCGGCCTTCCTGCTTGGAGCGACGACGTGGACGGCGTCGGTCATCGCCGGTGACTCGGGCGGACCGGTAGCGAGCCGTGGCGGCAAGTTGTACGGGATCATCGCTGACGGCGCCCTGCCGGCAAGCACGCGACCCGACCTGATGACGTACCTCCCGATCTCCCGCCTCTTCGAGGAGCAGCGCGGCTACGTGCTCGCGCCTCCCGGCTGAGCCCGCTGCGAGCCCGTCGGCACCACGCCGGATGTGAGGACGCTACGGCCACCGCCGGTGCGGAGCCCTCACGTGCGGATCTCCTCATCCGGGGCGCGCCCTCTTCTCGGTCGCCGCCGCCATCCTCCCCCTGGCCCGCCGCCACCAGAGACAAAGGACTGACATGACCCTCACCACTCTCAGCGGAGCGCGCACCGCGCTCCGAGCCCTCAGCATCGGAGCCGTCCTCGCGGCGACCGCTGCCTTCGTTCCCACCGGCGCCGCCACTGCCGCGAATGCCCCGCAGGTCTCCCTCCTCGCCCTGGGAGACTCGACCACCCGAGCGTTCACCGCTTGCGGATCCTTCGCGGACTGCCCCGATCGCAGCTGGTCGACGGGCAGTGACCCTGCTGTCGACTCCTTCGCCCGACGTCTGCAGGACTCTCGCCCGTGGACGACGGTCAGCACCGCCAACTTCGCGCAGAGCGGCAATACCGTCTCTCAGGTCCCGGCGCGAGTCGCGGCCGCGGTCTCGGCGGGCGTGCATCCGAATGTCATCACGCTCCTGGTCGGCGGCAATGACCTCTGCGGCCCGAACGTGCCGGTGGCGAGCGACGGCTACACGATGACTCCGGTCGACACCTTCCGCCAGGGCGTGGACGCCGCGATGAGCGCGATCCGCAGCTCGTGGCCGACGGCCGGGATCGTCCTCGCATCGGTGCCGAACAACGCCTCGCAGTGGCACTCCGTTCGCGGGACCTCCGGCGCTGGGCGCTGGGCATCGGCTGGAGTCTGCCGCACCACCCGCGGAGTCAGCGCGACAGGCGCCCCCCTGAGTCCGGCGGCGGCTGCGGCCTCGGGCGCCGCCGCGGCGAAGCGCCTCGAGGACTTCAACACGGTCCTCGAGAACGCGTGCGCAGCGCAGGGCTCGCTGTGCCGCTGGGACGGCGGTGCGCTCAGCAGGCTCGACTTCACGCCCGACCTGCTCAGCACCGTCGACCACTTCCACCCCAACGTTGCCGGGCAGGCGAGAATCGCCGAGGTGGAGTGGAACGCGTCGTCGTTGGCGACCGGCTGAGCGACCCGACAGCCGGTGCGCGCGGCACAACGTCAGCTGCGGGTAGGTCTCATCGACGATGGTGGATAAGACGTGCTCTCAGCTGACGTTGTGCGGCGCCGACGCTCGCTCCGGGTCCGCACGTCGGCCGGCGCGACCCTGCGCCTACGATGGACGAGTTGTGGAAGGGAGCCGCGCATGCCCGCGACCGTCCGCGATCTGCTGGCAGAGCCGGCCTTCCGCCTCCGGGTGCTCGCCGGCGTGCACAACGAGGCCGACCTCGACGCCCCTCTGACCTGGGCGCACTCCTCCGACCTCGTCGATCCGACGCCCTGGCTCGAAGCGGGGCAGCTGCTGCTCACTGACGGCGTCCACTTCACCGGACACGACAGCGCCGAGTTCTCGGAGGAGTACGTCGCCCGGCTGCGTGGCCGCGGCATCCGCGCGCTCGGCTTCGCTACCCGGATCGTGCACGACAACGTGCCCGCCGCGCTGATCGTGGCCTGCGAGCGTCAGGGCCTGCCACTGGTGGAGGTGGCGGACCTCACGCCGTTCATGGGGATCATCCGTTTCGTCGCGGACGTGATCTCGCGGGAGCAGCGTGAGCGGCTGGAGTGGTCGCTGGAGGCCCAGCGGCGGGTCGCCCGCGCAGCACTGCGGCCGGACGGGCTCGCGGCGATCCTCACCGAGCTGGAGCGTCAGTTGGGGTGCTGGGTCGCCCTGTACGACGCGGTGGGGCAGCGGGTGCGCCTGCCCACGCGGCTCTGCGTGCCGGCGGAGGAGGCGGTCGCCGCGGCCGCGAGGCATGCGCTGAGCCGCGGCACCCGCGCGGGGCTGCGGCTGGACGACGGAGGAGGCGTAACGCTCCAGACGATCGGGCGCCGCGACCATCTGCGCGGGGTGCTCGCGGTGGGGACGGGCACGCCGCTGGATCCGGCGGGCAACGACCTGGTCGCGAGCGTCATCGCACTGGCGAGCATCGCCCTGGAGCAGCGGCGCGCCCTCGACTCCTCCCGCCGACAACTGCGATCGGGGCTGCTGGAACTGTTGGCCGCGGGCGCGTTCGACGTGGCCGAGAGCACGGCACGGCGGCTCGGGAGCCCGCTGCCGGACGAGCCGGTGAGGGTGATCGTGCTGAGCGCACCCGTTCAGGGCGACTCGCTCCTCGACGAGCTGGAGGTCGTGGCGGACGAGGACGACGCGACGCTGTTCTTCGCGGAGCGGGACGGATCCCTCGTCGCCATCACCGGCGCCGACGGGCTCGACCCGCTGATCGCGGTACTGGAGCGGCACGGAGCGGCGGGCGGCGCCTCCGCTCCGCTGGGCTGGGCCGACCTCGAGCGAGGCCTCGAGGAGGCGCGGCGGGCGGCGACGCGGGCGAGCGGCGCGCGTCTGATCCGCTTCGAGGACGTCGCCGCTGAGGGGATGCTCGGGCTGCTCACCGCGTCCGGAGGCGCCCCGCTCGCCCGCCGGATGCTCGCACCGCTGCTGACCCCGGACGGTGCGGTGTTGCTCGAGAGTGCTCGCGCGTGGCTACGCCGCAACGGCGCCTGGGAGCCGGCGGCGCGTGACCTGGGCGTGCACCGCCACACGCTCCGCAACCGCATCACCGCCGTAGAGCGCGCCCTCGGCATCGATCTCGGCGACGTCTCCGCCCGCACAGAACTTTGGACGGCGCTGCGGCTGATCCACTAGGACTGCCGCGGGAAGCCGAGATCGATGCCGCCGTGGGAGGGGTCGAGCCACCGGCTCGTGATGGCCTTCTGCTGGGTGAAGAAGCGGACGCCCTCGGCACCGTGAGCCTTGGTGTCGCCGAACAGTGACGCCTTCCAGCCGCCGAAGGAGAACGTCGCGACCGGCACCGGGATGGGGACGTTGATGCCGATCATTCCGACCTCGACCTCGTTCTGGAAGCGGCGGGCCGCTCCTCCGTCATTCGTGAAGATCGCCGTGCCGTTACCGAAGGCACCGGCGTTGATGAGCGCGACGCCCTCCTCGTAAGACGCGACGCGGACGATCGAGAGGACCGGTCCGAAGATCTCCTCCGTGTAGGCGCGGGACGTCGTCGGCACGCGGTCGAGAAGGGTCGGGCCGAGCCAGAAGCCGTTCGCGTCACCGTCGACCTCGATGCCGCGGCCGTCGATGACCACCTCGGCGCCGTCCTCCTGCGCGATCGCGATGTAGGAGGCGACCTTGTCGCGGTGCGCCTCGGTGATCAGCGGGCCCATGTCGCAGCCGCGGCGGCCGTCACCGGTGCGGAGGGCCGCGGCCCGCTCCCGGATCTTGTCGATCAGCTCATCCGCCACGGGTTCGACCGCGACGACGACCGAGATCGCCATGCACCGCTCCCCCGCCGAGCCGAAGCCGGCGTTGATCGCGGAGTCGGCGACGAGGTCGAGGTCCGCGTCCGGGAGGACCAGCATGTGGTTCTTCGCCCCACCGAGCGCCTGCACCCGCTTTCCGTGGCGGGTGCCGGTCTCGTAGACGTACTGGGCGATCGGCGTCGAGCCGACGAACGAGATCGAGCGGACGTCCGGGTGCTCGAGCAGCCCGTCGACGGCGACCTTGTCGCCGTTCAGCACGGTGTAGACGCCGTCGGGGAGGCCTGCCTCCTTCCAGAGCGCGCCGAGCCAGATCGCCGGTGACGGGTCCTTCTCGGAGGGCTTGACCACGACGCTGTTGCCGGCAGCGATTGCGATCGGGAAGAACCACATCGGCACCATCGCGGGGAAGTTGAACGGGCTGATGATCCCGACGACGCCGAGAGGCTGCTTCACCGAGTAGACGTCGACGCCCGTCGAGACCTGCTCGGAGTACTCGCCTTTGAGGTGGTGGGCCAGGCCGGTCGCGAACTCCACGACCTCCTGCCCGCGGGCGATCTCACCGAGTGCGTCCGAGACGACCTTGCCGTGCTCCGAGGTGATCAGCTCGGCAAGCTCCTGCTTCCTGGAGTCGAGCAGCTCCCGGAAGCGGAAGACGATCTGCTGCCGCTTCGCGAGCGACGTGTCGCGCCAGCCGGGGAAGGCGGCCTTCGCAGAGGCGACGGCGGCGGCAACCTCGGCGCGGTCGGCGAGGGCGACCTCCCTGGTCACGATTCCCCGGGCCGGGTCGTAGACCGGGGCGGTACGGCCGGACGAGGAGACCGAGGGAGCCCCGTCGATCCAGTGGCCGACGACGGACAGGGCGGTGGCGGGCTCAGCGATGCTCATGGCGACGACTGTAGGGACGGAGGCGGTCGCGGAGGTGCGCGGATCCGTCCAGCGCGGGCTGGGGGTACTGGACGAACGGGGAACACCGGACGGACCGGGGAACGCTAGTCCGCAAGCACGAAGCGGGCCAGCGCGACCGTGATGTTGTCGTGCCCGCCGCGCTCGTTCGCCCAGGCGACCAGCGCCTCCGCGAGGGTCACCGGATCGGCGCCCACCCGCTCCTGCGCCTCGCGGAGCACGCGCGCGAGGTCGTCTGCGGCCGACGCGTAGTTCCACAGCCCATCGGAGCAGACCAGCACCCAGCCAGCCTCGGTCAGCTCCTCGGAGGCGACGCGCGGCTCCTCGTCGTGCGCGTCGGCGCCGAGCCACCGGGTGATCGCGTGCGCGTCGGGCGCCGTCTCGGCCTGCTCCCGCGGCACTCCCGACGCGATCTGCTCCTGCGCCCACGAGTCGTCGACGCTCAGTTGCCGGGGCTCGCCGGCATCCGGGATCCAGTAGCTGCGGCTGTCCCCCACATTGCCGGTGACGAGGAGCGCTCCGTCGAGCACTGCCGCGGTGAACGTGCACGAGGGCGGATTCGCCCGCTTCCCGGGCAGGGCGGCGTCGATCGCTCCGGAGGCGCGCGCGGTCGCCATCTGCAGGAGCGCACGCCAGCGGTCCGCTCCTTCGCTTTCGCCGCCGACCTCGGCCTGCAGCGCGCTGAGCGCGGCCCGGGCCGCGGCGAGCGACGCTCTGTCGGAGTCGGGGGTCGACGAGACTCCGTCGCACACGACGAGGAGCGCCGTCCGCAGAGTGCCGTCCTCGCCCGCGGTCGCTCCGATCGCCATCGCGTCCTCGTTGGCGGGGTGGCGGAGCCCGCGGTCGCAGACGCCGCCGACGAGCGGGTGCGGCGCCTCGGCCCAGTGCTCGCGCTCGCTCGGCGCGGGGCGGCCGCACTGCTCGCAGTAGCCGTCCTCGGCGACCACTCCGCCACAGAAGACGCAGCTCGCGGGCGCCGCGACGGCGACGGGCGGAGTGGAGGCGGCGGCCGCGACGATCAGCGGCGTCCCACAGGCTTCGCAGAACGCGTCACCCGTGGTGACCGGCTCGCCGCAGGTCGGGCAGGGAGTCGAGAGCGCGGCGCTCATGTCAGCGTCCAGCGTCGGACCTCGTTGGCCCGGTCGACGAGACGCACGCGCTCATCGCGCTCGCGGGTAGAGGCGGCGAGCGCGCGGTAGGAGGCCTCGAGGCCGTCGCGGATCGCGGCCTCATTCGCCTCGACTCCGCCGAGGTTCGCACCCTCGGCAGGACCGTCGCGGTGCACCAGCTCGAGCGCGGAAGCGAGGACCTGCGTCGTCAGCTCCAGGCGGGTCCGCTGGTCGATGGACACGGAGTCGACGCTCGCGAGGGCGGCCGAGAGCGCGGGCAGTCCCCGGTCCGACTCCGCCAGTAGCTCCGCTCGGCGGCGGCGCGCGTCGGCGTAGGAGGAACGAGTGGGCGCGACGATGTCGAGGGCGTCGAGTGCTCCGTCGAGGTCGGAGCGCAGCTGCCGCACCCGGGCGAGGCCGAAGGCGGCCGGAGCGGTGTAATTCGCATCCGCGCGGGCGCAGATCACGTAGAGCGACTCGGCGACCTCGGGCTCACCGCTCGCCTCGCAGGCTGCGGCGAGCGCGAGCTTGGGGGCGAGCTCGCCGGGGACCTGCCCGTAGACAGTGTTGAAGGAGGCACGAGCGCCGACATCATCGCCGCGCGCGAGCTGCGCGAGGCCGCTCATCCACACCGCCCGCCACTCCCACGGATCCTCGGTGAGGATCTCGCCGGTCGCGCGCGCCGCCTCCTCCCAGCGCTGGGCCTCGATCGCCGCGCGGGCGCGGGCGAGGCGCACTTCGACGGTGACGGTGGGCGCGAGCGCGAGGGCACGCAGACGCACGATCGGGTCGGCGACGTTGACGCCTGCGAGCCACGACCGGGCCGGGTCGGACTCGTCACGGCGCAGCGCCGGCAGTGCGTCCCACGGCGGGACGCGGTCGACCACGTCGGCCACGGGTGCCTCGAACAGGGCCGACTCCGTCGAGTGCAGCGCGGGATGCCCGGGGCCGCGATCGGTAGCGACGACCTCGCGCAGCACGCCGAGCAGCTGGCCGCGCATCTCGTCGACGGTCGCGAAGCGGTCCTGCGGGTCGGGAGCGCAGGCCTTCGAGATCAGGCGGTAGAAGGAGTCGTAGCGCTGGAAGAGCGGCGTCTCGGAGACCGGCGGTAGCGACGCGACGAAGGTGGTCTGGTTGCCGCGGAAGTCGAGCACGAGCGAGGCCAGTGTGCGGCCGATCGTGTAGACGTCGGAGGCGACGGAGGGCCCGAGGTCGGCGACCTCGGGGGCCTGATAGCCGACGGTGCCGTAGATCGCGGAGTCCTCATCGTCGATCCGGCGCACTCCACCCAGGTCGATCAGCTTGACCTGATCGCCGACCTGAATCATGTTGTCGGGCTTGAAGTCGCAGTAGAGCAGGCCCTGATCGTGGAGGTAGGCGAACGCGGGCATCACCTCCAGCACGAACGCGAGCGCCTGATCCACCGGCAGCGGATCCGCGGCGCCGCCGTTCGCGTCCAGCCGCTCCTTCAGGATCTGCTTCAGGCTCGGTCCGCCGACGTACTCCATCACGATATAGCCGGCGCCGTCGTGCAGAACGAAGTTGTAGATCTCGACAATGAGCGGGTGCTCGACCTCGGCCAGGAACCGGCGCTCGGTGACGGCCGCCGCATAGGCGTCGGGGTCACCGGAATTGAGAAGGCCCTTGAGCACGACCCAGCGTCCCGAGACGTTCCGGTCGCGCGCGAGGTAGATCCAGCCGAGGCCGCCGTAGGCGAGGCAGCCGACCACCTCGTACTGCCCGCCGACCACGTCGCCCCGCTTCAGCTGCGGGGTGAACGAGAAGGGCGTGCGGCAGGTGGGGCAGAAGCCCTCTGTGCGGCCGGGCCGCCCGTCGCGTCCGCGGCCGACGGCCGTGCCGCAGTGCGAGCAGAATCGCTTGCGCTCGGGGAGAACCGCCTCGGTCATCAGCGCGGCCATCGGATCGGCGGCCGGGCGGGAGGGGACGGTGGTCAGTCCGGCACCCAGACGCGGGCCGCGGAGGCGGGTCGAGGTGGTGCCGACACGGCGGGTGACCCTCGAGCCGGTCTGCGCCGTGCGGGCGGAGCCGAGGGCCGCGGTGGCGAGGCGGGCGGAGGAGGTGCGGGTGCTTCGCGCGGTGGCCGGCTCCTCCACGGGGCCGGATGCGGCTGCGCGGGGGGTGCCCTCGGCGAAGCCGGTGCCGAAGGCGCCGGACGCGGTCGCCGGAGCGGGTGCCGGAGCGGGTGCGGCGCGACGGGCGGTGGGAGCGGACGCGGCAGCAGCGTCCCCGGGTGGCAGGCCGCAGACGTTGCAGTAGCCGTCCTCGATCGTTCCGGTGCAGCCGGGGGTCGCGGTGCAGGGGGCGCCGTTCATGGGGTGGCCTTCCGGTGGGGCGCGGGCTCGTGGTGCGGGAGGTCGCGGGTGACGACGTCGTACTGCTCGACCAGATGGCGGGCGAGCGGGACGGAGCAGGGCACCGCCTCAAGTGCGGCGCGCACCTCCTCCGCGGCCGCGAGTCCGACCGGGGTGGCAGCTCGGCCGTTGCCCTCGGCGCGCTCCCGCAGCGCCCGGAGGCGGAAGCCCAGGGCGGCGCGCTCGCGCAGCGGCGATGTGTAGGCGGCCTCGACCGCGTCGAAGGCTCGGCCGACGGCCGTGAGTCGGACGAGGTGCGCGTCCAGTTCCTCGCGGTTCAGCGGAGGCTCCCCGAGGCGCGAGACGTCGGGCACGGCGAGGCGAGGCGGGTCGGCGATCTCGCGGCGGCATCGGGCCACCAGCTCCCGCAGCGGTACTTCACGGCGCTCGGCCGCCTCGGCCAGCTCGCGGGCTCGACGGCGATCGCGCTCGAGCCCGCGCCGCTCCGACGCAGCGATGATCAGGTCGCGTTCGAGCCGGGCGGAGTCGCTCTCCAGCTGTCCGAGCGGCCCCGACACGTCGGCTCCCCGACCCGCCCTCTCGGCGAGCGCGTCGAGCCGGGAGCGCAACACGTCCACCCGCTCCGCTCGCGCGCGATCGACGGTGCCTCCGCCGTCGCGGGTCAGGTCGCGGCAACGCTCGATCTCGGCGCGCACCCCCACGATCCGTCCGGCGACGTCCGTGCCGCTCGGGTCGAGCTCGAGCCGGGAGCGCAGCTGGCCGACGACCGCGTCGCACAGGCGCACAGCCTCCACCAGCGACACGGCGCCGCTCCCGGAGGCGTCCAGGCGCCCCCAGATCAGCTGCGACATCCGCTCTCGCGCGACCACGTCGACGCGACCGGAGTCCCAGACGACCTCGAGTTCGGCGAGACGCCGGGTGACGGATTCACGCAGCGACTGAGCGAGCACCACGTCGGCCGTGTAGTTCTCGGCCTGCGGAGACGCCAGCGCGGCAGCGTCCACACGCGAGAGCTCGCGCGTCGTCCGCTGCAGCCAGCGGGTGAGCGCGGCGAGATACTCGAAGAGTTCGCGCTGCGGCGCGGCCTCCCCGAGCCGACCCGGGGCGGCGGGCGTCCCCTCCGCGAGACCGGTGCTCATCGGCCGTACACCGGAGCCGGAGGCGAGGCGTCGCCGAGGACACCAAGCCAGCGCCCGTAGATGCTCTGCCAGCGGCCGTCGCTGCGCACGGTCTCGAGCGCGGCGTTGACGAAACGCACGAAGTCGGGATCGTCGGCAGGCAGCCCCAGGCCGTAGGGCTCCGAGCTCAGCGCGTCGCCGACGACCTTCGCGTACGGGTCCTGCGCCACGAAACCCGCGAGGATCGTGTCGTCGCCCGCGATGGCATCGACCTCGCCGGCCTGGAAGAGCGCGAGGCACTGCGAGTGCGTGGCGGCCTCGACGGCGTCCACCTCCGGGTAGTCGTTCTGCATCCGGCTGAGCGTCGTCGTGCCGCTCGGCGCGCAGACCCGCTTGCCATCGAGGTCACCGATGCCGGTGACCGGGACGCCCTCGGGGTCGTCCGAGACGAGCACCTTGAGACCGGCGTCGTAGTACTCCGCCGAGAACGCGATCGAACTCCAGCGGTCGCAGGTCATCGTGAGAGTGCGCGCGACCATGTCGACCTGCGGGGCGCCGTCGCCGCCCGTGAGCGCTGGGAGGCGCTGGGCGGAGGTGATCACGACGTAGTCGATGGCATCGGTGCCGAGGATCGCGCGGGCGACCTCTCGGGCGATGTCGACGTCGAAGCCCTCGATCGCTCCGGTGATGGGGTTGCGGGCACTCATCAGCAGCGTGTCGGCCGAGACACCGACGCGCAGGGTCCCGCGTCCGCGGATCTCGGCGAGCCGGGTGCTGTCGGTCACGCCGGTCGGCGCGTAGGAGGTGACGGCCGAGGGCGAACAGTCGGCGGCGGCAGGAGCGGCAGGAGCGGCGGAGCTCGCTGTCGGAGTCGGAGTCGCGGCGGCCAGGGGCGCGCCCAGGTCGTCGGCCCCCGTGCTGCACCCGGCAAGGGCGAGAGCTGCGGCGGTGACCAGGGCGAGGGCGGCGGCGCGCAACCGGTTCATCGGTACTCCTCCAGTCGCTGGGCGACGCCCCGCCAGGCGAACACGGCGCCCGCGAGACCCGTCGCCAACAGCACCCAGGAGACCAGGGAGGAGAACTCCGCGCCCCGGTCAAGCGTCGTAGCGGCGGCTACAGCCTTCTCCTGCACCACCTCGCGGGCGTCGCTGGAGAAGGTGCTGAAGAGGTCGTTCGGCGTTCCGGTCCCGGTCGCCGTGGCGACGCGGACGGCTTGATCCCACTTCCCGGCCTCGTCCACCTTCCGAATCTCCGTGTGGAACGACTGCCACTGCCCGAACTCGTCGACCAGCCGCGTCCGCGCCGACTCGTCCCGCAGGTCACCCGAGAGCTTGTCGCGCGCCGACGCGACCGCCTGCGTGTACCGCTCCTCGAGGGCTGCACCGGACCCGCGTGTGATCAGCGTGAAGCTCTCGAGCGACTTGGCGTCGCTCGCCGCGATAAGGGCGTTCGAGACGGTGAGCGCTTCGCGGTACGACTCGACGCGGGCCGTCCCCGCGTCTGCCGCGACCGATCCGTAGGCGAGCGCACCGCCGATGCCCAGGACGAGCAGGAGGGCGGTGCCGGTCGCGAGCGGACGGTTGAGGTAGCGGTGGGTGCGCCGGGCCAGCCAGACCTGCGCCGCCAGGAGGAGGACCAGCATCACGAGCGAGCCGATCAGCAGCAGGACGCTCCAGCGGACGGCGTCGTAGGCGGACGCCACCCGGTCGGCGCCGGAGCTGACCAGCCCGTCGAGGTCCTCGAGGATGCCGCCGTCCCCCGAGAGCGCCGCCGACGCCTGATCGAGATACGCCGACGCAACGGGGAAGCCCTGGCGATTGTTGGCGCGGGCCTGCTCGATCAGACCGCTGTAGGTCGTGATGCTGCTCGCGACACGGGCGAGGGCTGCGGTGTCGGCCGAATCGGCGGCCGACAGTCCGGCGATCGCCGACGCGGCGCCCGTGAGGCTCGACACGTAGGACGCACGCAGCTCGGTCGGCTCGAGCCCGCCGACGAGGAAGGTGTTCGCCGCGATCGCATTCGCGTCGACGAGCATCGTGCGCACGTTCTGCACGCCGAGGAGCTGAGCCGACTGCTCCCTGGCCGTCGTCGCGGCACGCGCCTGCATCGCTCCGGCCTGCTGCGCGAATACGCCGAAGAGGACGGCGGCCAGCGCCGTCAGCGCGAGGAGGAGGCGCAGCGCGCCCGGTGTGGTCGCGGTCGCACGGGCAAGGAGGGAGGGTCTGCGCGGAGCAGGGCGGTGGGCGACCTGGACGGGAGGCGACTCGGGGAGCCTCTGCGCGGGGGGCGCGGCCTGGGCGGTGCTCATGGGGACTCCTCCTCGGGGCTGCCGGGGGCGGGGGGCTCGGTGCCGCTGTCGGTGGTCGTGGCGTCGGAGGCGTCGGAGGCGTCCCCAGGGCTCCCGCCGTCCTCAGGGCTCCCCACGTCCTCAGGGCTCTCCACGATGTCGTCCGGGAGCAGGATCCGCAATTCGTCGAGCGTCGGCTCCTCCACGTCGCGCAGCCGCCAGGCATGGCGGGCGATCGCGGCGTCGAGGACGTTGCGTACCCAGCGCCCGTTGCCGAACGCCTCCGTGCGCTGCTGCGCCGACGCGAGCTCGGCGAACGCGGCGAGCGCCGTCTCCGTCGGCTCGAAGTCCGCGGAGGCGGCCAGCCGGCCGAAGATCGCCGAGAGCTCGTCGTCGGAGTAGTCGGCGAAGTCGATCGTGGTCGAGAAGCGGCTGGCCAGGCCGGGGTTCGTGTCGAGGAAGCCCTGCATCGGACCGGAGTAACCGGCGACGATCACCACGAGGTCTCCGCGGTGGTCCTCCATGTCCTTGACCAGAGTGGTCACCGCCTCCGCCCCGTACTGATCGAGCGCGAGCGCGTACGCCTCGTCAATGAAGAGGACCCCGCCGCGCGCCGAAGCGATGACCTCGGCCGTCTTCGTCGCGGTCTGCCCGAGATAGCCGGCTACCAACTCCGACCGGTCGACCTCGACGAGCACCCCCTTCGAGAGGATGCCCAGCGAGCGGTAGATCCGCGAGACCAGCCGCGCGACGGTCGTCTTCCCCGTGCCGGGATTCCCCGTGAAGACGAGGTGGCGCGTGAGTGTGGGCGTGCTGAGCCCGGCGGCCTGGCGCAGCGTGTCGATCCGGAGCAGCTGAGTCTGCCGCTTGATCTCGCTCTTCACCCGGTCGAGCCCGGTCAGGGCGTCGAGTTCGGCGAGCAGGTCGTCGATGGATTCGGGCGGGTCGAGTGGCTCCGCTTCGGGCGCGGGCTCGGTGACGGCCGCGGCGGTGGGGGCCGCCTCGTCCTGTGGGCCGTCGTGCTCGGTCCGGCGCAGACGGGCAATAATCTCGTCGACCCCGGGAACGCCTGCGGGAAACCCGGCAGAAGTGGTCCCGCCGATGCCGTCCGCGGGGCCCGCTACCGTCGCTGCTCCGCTCCCCGTCGCGGTCGTCCCCCGGGCCCCCGGGACCGCGGCGAGCTGGGCTGCAGCCGTCGCGGAGGCGGAGGCGATACCCCCGATGCCGGGGTCACCGAGTGCGCTCGCGGCGGAGACGACCTCGGTCAGGGCACGCGCATAGGCCACGGCGTGCGAGGAACCCGCGCCGGCCAGCGCGAAGAGCTGATCGGTCGGCGCCGACCGCCAGCGCCGACCCCTCGAGGCGGCGGTGAAGAAGGCCTCGAGGCCGCCCGTCGCGCCGGTGGCAGCAAGCCAGTCCTGGCCGGCCCCGCGGATCGACTCGGCGACGGCGGCGGCCAGCCGCGCACCCTCCTCGCGGACGACGGCGGCGTCAAGACCCGCGGCTACCCCCGCGAGCACGAGGGCGTCGAGTGCCGGCGCGAGCATGGTCACGAGGCACTCGGCGGGGTCAGCGAGCCGGGCCCGGACGAACTGCCGGGCTGCGGGGGCGCGTCGAGACCACTCGGCGAGAGCGAGGAGTCCGTGAACTTCTCCGCCAGGAACTGCCCGTGTGCGATCAGTGCTGAGGCGTCTTGGCGCGAGACGGCGTCCGAGATGCGGTCGAGCGTGCCCCCGAGGAGGTCGAGCTGGTCGCAGAGGATCATCAGCGAGGTCTTCCCTTTGTGCACGGCGCGGCGGTCGGCGAAGTCCCTCGGCAGTCGGAGGTACCCCTCGACCGCCTCGGGGAGGTAGCTGGTCGCGGTCGCGACGACGGTGTGGCCCTGCCTGCTCATCCCGCCGAGGCGGTCGAGTCGGGGCACCATCTCGCGCACGGTCTCGTCGATCCGCTGGATGCGAGCCGCGACGATTCCGGGCACCTGCCCCTCGGTCCGGCTGCTCACCCGGTCGAGCGCCGCGAGGATGTCCTCGCTTGTCGGGACGCGCGGCAGAGCGGGCGCGGTCTCCTCCGGCTCAGCGGGGGCGCCCGAGAACAGTCGGGAGAACCAGCCCATCGGCTAGCGGCCGAGATCGAGCGAGGACGCCGCGTCGATGTCCGAGTTGCTGCGGCGAGCGCGCTCCACGTAGTCGCCCGCCTTGGCCGTCTCGGTCTGGAGGACCCCGACGGTCTGGGCCATGCTGTCGAGCGCCTTGATCTTGAAGTCCGAGATCGAATCCATCGTCTGGTAGATGTTCGCGAATGCGGCCTGCAACTGCGGCAGCCCGACGGTGGCGGAGGCCGCCTGCGATTGGATCGAGGCCGACTGGTCGGCGAGCATGCGCGAGGTGGCCTCGATCATGTTCGACGTCGTCGTGTTGAGCGCGGTGATCTGATCAAGGACGAGACGCTGGTTGGCGAGCGCCTGCGCGACGATGACCGCGGTACGCAGCGCCGACACGGTGGTGGTCGTCGCGCGGTCGACACCCTTGATGAGTTCGACGTTGTTCTTGATGACGACATCGATCGCGAGGTACCCCTGAATCGACACGGCGAGCTGAGTCAACAGGTCCTGGTGCTTCTGGCGCGCGTAGAAGAGGACGTCCTCGCGCAGCGCCCTCGCCCGCTCCGGGTCGGACGCATCGAGCTCCGCAATCTTCGCCGAGAGCTTCACGTCGAGCCGCTCGGCGACGTAGATGTATTCGTTGAGACGCGACATCGTCTCCCAGAGGTTCTGCTTCTCGAGGTTGAGCGCCGCGTTGTCCTTCCGCAGCTCGTCCTGCCCGTCGTACAGGGCCTGGATGATGGCGTTGAGGTGCGACTGGGCGCTCTCGTACCGGCGGAAGTAGTCGGTGATCCTGTTGCCGAAGGGGATGAAGCCGAGGATCTTCTTCTGCACGTTGTCCTCGGACGGATCCAGATCCTCCACCGTGCGACGCAGTTCGAGCAGCGTCTTGCCGATGGTCGACCCCTCCGAGAGCCCGCCCTCCTTCAGTGCACGCACGGGCGTGCTCAGCAGCCGGTTCGACGAGTCCGCGGCCGAGCGGATGTCGGCGTCGCCCATCGTGCGGATGTCGTTGGCCCGCGTCGCGAACTCGGGGCTGCGCGCCTCGGTCGACAGGAGGGTGTCGAGGTAGCCGTCCACCTTGGCCTCGAGGCCGGGCAGGGCCGCCTCCGGGACCTTCGGCGCGATCGACGGCGCCGAGGTGGTCGGCACCGCCGCCACCGGCTCTGGCGGTGTGAGCGAGAGGGCATTCTGGACGGGCGGCTGCAGGGCCTCGGTCATCGGGATCCTCACCGTTCCTGGCGCTCAGCGCCGACTGGGATGGACGTCCCACAGCATATCCCGGGCTCTCCCGGTCGATCCGCGGGAGCGGCGAGGACGGACGAGTCGACGTGATCCGGTGGCTGTGGAGGAGCATCTGTCGACGCTCAAGCCGCTGTCGGACGCCTCCGCAGCGTCGCCACGGCGACTCCGGCCAGGGCGAGCGCACCGCCGAGCAGTGCGGCGAGAGGTGGAGTCTCGCCGAGGACGAGCCAGGACAGTAGGACGACCACCGCGGGCACCGCGTACGTCGAGGCGGCCGTGCGCCCCGCGCTGGACCGGGCGAGGACGTAGCCCCAGGTCGTGAAGGCGACCGCTGTCGGGAAGATCCCGAGATAGACGACTGCGAGAACGGAGGAGACCGGCGCGGTGCGGAGCGCCTCGATCAGCTCCGGCGCGAAAGGCAGGCACGCGAGCGTCCCGGCAAGGCAGCCCAGCCACGTCATCGTCGGCGCATCGATCCGGTCCAGCAGGCGCTTCTGGAGCGTCGCGGCACTCCCGTAGACGACGGCCGCGACCAGGCCCAGGACGACCCCGATCACGTCGAACTGCCCGGTCGAGGTGGAGAACGCGATCACCGCGACACCGGTCAGCGCCACGAGCATCCCCGCGATGAGCCGTCGCGGGAAGCCCTCGCCGAGCAGCAGCCCCGCGAGCACCGCCGTGATCATCGGCGCGATGTTGACCAGCAGCGCCGCCGTTCCCGCATCGACATGCCGTTCCGCCGCGTTCAACGAGAGGTTGTAGACCCCGAACCACGCGACTCCCCAGGCCACCACGAGGACGAGGAGGCGACCGCGCGGGACCTTGGTGCGCGGATCGGGAGCAGCGGCCAAGCGGCGCCGGCGAGCGGAGAGGACGAGCCGGACGACAGTGAGCGCCAGCGAGCCGACCACGATACGCCCCAGGGTGAGCGAACCAGGACCGAAATCCCCGGTCGTCGCGCGGATCCCGACGAAGGCTGACGCCCAGAGCAGGACGGTCACCACAATCGCCGCCCAGAGCAGGACGGCGTCCCTGGTGGAGGGTCGCGCGGAGGAGGCAGTACGGGTCATGAGGCCATCGTGGCGTCCGCGGGAGGCGTCCACCATTCCTCGCTCGCCTGCGCCGCGCGGAGCCCGCCTGGCGCATCCGGGCTGCGAAACGGGCGAGTTCGCAGCGCGCGGGAGCACGATGGCCGCGTGATCTCTGTCGAACCCGTCACCCGTTCCGCGCCTCCGCTCGGCGGAGCGCGCATCCTGCGGCAGCGCTGGACCGAGGCGACCTTCCTGCACTGGCGCGTCGACCCCGCACTGGTGGCGCCCCACCTGCCGCCCGGGACCCGGCCGGACGAGCACGACGGTTCATCCTGGGTAGGCCTCATCCCGTTCCGACTCTCGCGGACGGCCTTCCTCAGCGGACCGCGGGTGCCGTGGCTCGGCACGTTCCCCGAGGTGAACGTGCGCCTCTACTCCGTCGACGAACACGGGCGTCGGGGCGTCGTCTTCGTCTCACTCGACGCGGCGCACCTGGTGGCCGTGCTGACGGCGCAGGCGGTGTTCGGGCTCCCCTACCGATGGGCTCGGATGAGCATCGAGCACCGTCACGGCGCGGTGATCTACGACACCATCCGGCACACGAACGCGACCGCCCACTCGCGGATCGTCGTGCGCCCCGGAGAGCCCACGGGCGACGATCCGCTGGCCTCGTTCCTCACCGCACGCTGGGCCTACCACGAGCGACACGTGGGCTCAACCTGGTACGGACGGAACCTGCACCGTCCGTGGCCGCTGCACCGAGCGGAACTGCTGGCGCTCGATGATGGACTGCTCGAGACGGCCGGCTTCCCAGGGCTGGCGTCGCGGGCGCCGGACTCGGTGCTGTACTCGCCAGGAGTCGAGACGGTGTTCACACTGCCGCGGCGGGTGTGATGAGAAGAGCCCCACGGAAGGGGGTCGCGCTGGCGACATTCATCGGAGAACATTCGTTTGTATCGATGTCAGCTTCACCTGGGGGAACCGTGGAATTCACCGAACGACTCATCGCTCTGGCGACGAAGGTCCATCAACAACGCGAGATCATCCAGACGGAGGAGGCGACGAAGAACGCCTTCATCATGCCCTTCATCTCGACGATCCTCGGCTACGACGTCTTCAACCCACTCGAAGTCGTCCCGGAATTTATCGCGGACGTCGGGGTGAAAAAGGGCGAGAAGATCGATTACGCCATCGTTCACAACGGCGACGTGCAGATGCTGATCGAATGCAAAAAGTCCACGGAACCTTTGCGCATCGAGCACGCATCGCAGCTGTTCCGCTACTTCGCGGTCACCACTGCGAGGATCGCGATCCTCACCAACGGCGAGCAGTACCACTTCTACACCGACCTCGACGCTCCGAATCGGATGGATGCGAAGCCGTTCCTCGTGTTGGACCTGACGGACATCGACGAGACACTCATCCCCGAGCTGACGAAGCTGACCAAGGAGGTCTTCGACCTCGATTCGATTATCAGTGCGGCGGGCGAACTCAAGTACATCGGACAGCTGAAACGGGAGCTCGGCACCCAGTTCGCTGCCCCCAGCGACGAGTGGATCAAGTTCTTCACCACCCGGGTCTACGAAGGCGCCTACACGCAGAAAGTGCGAGAGCAGTTCTCGGCACTGGTGTCGAAGGCGTCCAAGCAATTTCTCAACGAACAGGTCAATGAGCGGCTGAAAACCGCTCTCGGTGCGCCCAACTTCCCTCGCACCGAGGCGATCGCAGCAGAACAGTCGCTCACCAGCCAGGCCGTCGTCGAGGAGGAACTCGAGGAGCAGAGTGACATCGAGACAACTCTGGAGGAGCTCGAGGCCTTCCAGATCATCAAGGCCATCGCCTGCAGCGAGGTGAAGGTGAACCGGATCGCGCAGAGAGACGCGAAATCGTACTTCGCCGTGATTCTGGACGACAACAACCGCAAACCGGTGGCCCGCCTACACTTCAACCGTAAGCAGAAGTACCTCGGCACCTTCGACGCGGAGAAGAACGAGACCCGGCACCCGATCGCAGCCCTCGACGAGATCTATGAGCACGCCCAGACGATCAGGGAGACCGTGCGCGCCTACGCGTAACGCTGCGTCGGCGTAGGCTCCTCCACAACCTGCAGATCTCCCGTTCCTCTGATGGGGTGACTGGAGCACCACCGACAGTCGACCGGTGCGTACTTGGCTGTCAGCATGACCCCTCGGAACGGCCCTGACCACTTCGACAGCGATCTACTGTCGTCGGTGAAGAACGTGAGCGGACGGCATGCTGAGCGCTCCGCCATCGAAGCTTCGCGGTACCAGGCGATCGAGGAGACGCGCCGCATCGCGATGAGCGCGTCGGCCGCGCTCGCGGGCGAACACGTCCAGGTGGAGGTAGACCGGGCGGAGGCGGCACACCGCGCGCTGATCGCGGAGCTTGCGACGGGTCTGCGCGTCTCCGAGGCGCACGCGTCGGCACTCGTCGACGAGGCCCGCCTACTGGTCAATGATCTCCCCGCGACGCTGCGTGCACTCGCCAACGGAACACTCTCGCCCGAACACGCGCGGATCGTGGTGCGAGCAGCGCTCGACGTACCGGCCGACGTCCGGGGACGCTTCGACGAAGAGGCCGCGACGATGGCGGCCACCTGCACGCCGCCCCAGTTGCGGCGCGCGCTCCGGTCACTCCGCGAACGGCTGCACCCCCAGACGCTCAGCGAGCGGCATGCTGACTGCGCTCGCCGCCGATCCCTGTGGGTCGAGGGACTCGACGATGGGATGGCGATCCTGCATCTCTACGCTGCAGCTCCCGACGTGCTTGGTGCACTGGACAGGATCGACCGGGCCGCGCGCTCACTCGCAGACCTGCCGGACGAGGAGCGGACGCTCGGACAGTTGCGTGCGGACGTCGCGGCAGCGCTGCTACTCGACGGCGACACTCCCGGCGAGCGGAACGGGACACGGATGCCGACGGGCATACGGGCCGAAGTCGCCGTCACTGTACCTGCGCTGACCCTCCTCGGACGGTCCGACCAGCCGGGAACGCTCGACGGATACGGACCCGTCGATCCCGAGACAGCGCGACGTCTCGCTGCCGGGGCGCCGTCCTTCACGCGGCTGCTCACCCACCCCGAGAGCGGAGCGGTGCTCTCCGTCGGACGCGACTCCTACCGAGTACCGGCGGACCTGCGACGCCACCTGCAGCATCGCGACGGGACCTGCCGGTTCCCCGGCTGCACCCGCAGCACGCGGCACGCGGACATCGACCACACGAGGGAATGGCAGCACGGAGGAACCACCTCCGCCGACAACCTCGCGCACCTTTGCCGCCACCACCACCGGCTCCGCCACACAACCACGTGGACCAGCGAGCAGGAGGCGGACGGGACTCTCCACTGGCTGAGTCCGACGGGGAGACGGCACACGACGCGGCCCGAGGACGCGGGGCAACGCCAGAAGGAGGAACCCGAACGGACCGAAGACGGCGGGCCCTGACGGGACGTGCAATCCCAGCCGTGCCGAGCAACGCACTACGAGGTCAAGGGGCCAAGCCGCTTCTGCGCGCCCGCGTAGCGTGAAGAACTCCGGGCGGAAGGCGCGGGATGGAGCAGCAAGGAGCAGCGATATGGCAGCAGCGAAGAACCGTGTCGAAAAGACCACCGGGACCGCGGCGGTCCTGTTCGACATCGACGGGACGCTCGCGGACACGAACTTCCTCCACGTCGAGGCATGGTCACAGGCTTTTTGGCAGTGCGACCTCGTCGTCCCCGCCTGGCGGATTCAGCGTGCAATTGGCGCCGATTCATCGGAACTGCTCGACATGCTCCTCGAAGACGACGTGAACGACGACCGACGTGCTCTAGTGAAAGTGCTGCACACGAAGAATTACGCCGAGACGACAGCGCGGATCACTCCCCTTCCGGGGGCACGAGAACTCGTCGCTACGCTCGTAGGCCATGGGCTTCACGTCGTCCTCGCGACGTCGGCGCCGCAGAACGAACTCGACGTTCTTCTCGACGTCCTCGACCTCGGCGGCTCCGTTTACGCAGTCACCAGCGGTGCTGATGTCTCGACCGCGAAGCCCGCCCCAGACCTGATCGCGATCGCCCTTGAACGAGCGGGCGTCTCGGCGGACCGTGCGATCATGGTGGGCGATGCGACCTGGGACGTCATCGCTGCCGAACGGGCCGGTCTGGCGACCGTCGGTGTCCTCTCCGGCGGCACCTCCGAGCACGATCTTCGAGAGGCCGGTGCCGTCGCTGTCTATGATGACGCCGCGACGGTCCTCACCGGTCTCCACGAGGGCCCGCTCGCAAGCCTCCTGAACTGATCATCAGCCCGCTCAGGAGGCCTGGGAGTCTCAGCTGCGGGGCCGCCGGCGAAGCACGAGAAGCGTGCCTCCGATGACGGCTGCGACAGCGGCGAGTGCGCCGCCGATCCAGAGCACGTCGCCGAGCAGCGCGGGGTTCGATCCGGACCGTGCCTGAGCGTCGTCAGCCGACCCGAGACTTCCCGAGACCGCGATGGTCCCATTGCAGTCCGGGATCGAGCTTGATCCTTCGGCAAGCGTGGTGCCCTCTGTCGGCGCCCAGTCGAACGCGTACTGCCCAGACACGGGGTGCCCATCCGTCGACACGACCTGCCAGGTCACCTCGTAGTGACCGGCCACGCCGAGCTCCAGCGGCATCGAGGCCTCCGGCCCGACGACGGCGACGCAGCCGTCTCCGTAGTAGAGCCCGTCCGGCCCGACGACGCGCAGTGCGGCCGCCGTCCCGTCCGTCCCCAGCACGAGGAGATCGTCGTTGGTCGTGAGTTCCAGTGCCCCCGGCTGCTCGGTCACCGTGGAGTCCGCAGCCGGAGTCGTCGAGACGAGGTAGTTGTGCGCACTCGCGGGCGCCGCGACCGTGATCGAGCTGAGGAGCCCGATCACGGCCGCGGAGACAACGAGTTTACGACGAGTCACTCCGACGCCTGAGGGTCGCGGCGGCGGGATGCGAGACCGACGGCGACGCCTACCGCGCCGACGACGAGGCCTCCGACGCCGAGGATTCGGGCGAGGAGGTCGTCCCCGCCCGTCGCGGTCGTCGTCGAGGCTGTCGTCGCGACCTCGCCGTCCCCATCGTCGTGGCCTGCTTCGCCGTGGTGTCCGCCGCCGTGGCTGGAGCCGGCCTCCGCAGCGGTCACTGCGACCGTGGGTGCGGGTAGCTCGGGCTCGTCCTGGCCCTCGACGGTCGGCTGGTCCCAGGTGGTGCTACCCGTCTCGCAGGTCTGCAGCACTGGGAACTCCAGAGTGGAGCCGGCCGCGTCCGCGGGGAGCTGGAGCTGGAGGGAGACCGTGTCGCGGTAGCCGTCGGCGAGCGGAGTCTTCGCCGTGTAGACCACGTCCGAGACGCGCTTCGTCGCGGTGTTGCCGTGGGAGTCCGTGACCGGTTCCGCGATCGCGACTTCGTTCTTCACGACGTCCCAGTTCGGGTTGACGGTCGGGCTGACCGAGTTGATCCCATCGGGCATCGTGATGGTGAGACCCGTCGTGGGTGAGCCCTCGCAGCCGTGGGCGAGCGAGAAAGTGACGACGGAGTAGGAGCCCGCGGCGGTGCTGCTCGCGGCAGCGGTCACGTGGGCGCTGGCTGCGGTGGGGGCGGCGAGCGCGAGCGCGAGCGCTCCGGTGGCGACGAGGGCGCCGCTGCCGGCGATGCGCAGGCGGGAGAAGGATGAAGGAGAGCAAATCATGGCGGTCGTGTCCTCTGAGGTGTCCGGCCCAGTGCCGGGGTTCAGGACGCAGCGCGGGTTCGCGGTGCGCGCGGGTGCGCCGACCGGGGCCGCTCCCACGCGGGAGGGACGTCAGGCGGCGCGAAGAGCGCGCGCGGGCGGTCCACGGTGTCGGAGGACCGAGAGGACCGTATCGAGCGTGCGGGGTGCTCGTGGCTCGGGAGCGCCCGTCACCGCCACGCCCGGGCTCTGCGGGAGCGCCAGGGCGGATGCTTCGGCGACGATCCGCACGACGACGCGGTGCAGTTCTGCGCCGAGGGTCCAGAACAGCCGCTCTCCGTGGCGGAGTGCGGCGATGGTGAGGCCTGCGGCGGCGAGGTGGGCGACAAGCATCAGGGGCCTGTGGGCGGCGTGCCCGCCTTCGCCAGCTATCAGCTCGATGGTCGATCCGTCATGGAAGTGCGCGGCGCGGCCAGTCGTGCCGATCACGCTCACCTCTCCTCCGGTGCCTGTCACGAGGAAGAGCCCGTGGTAGGCGATCTGGCTGAGCAGGACGGAGGCGGTCAGGCGCGGGAGGGAGAGATGGCGTCCCGAGAGGAGCACGCAGACGACGACCGCGAATGCCGCGGCGAGGGCGAGGACCGCGGGAGCAGGAGTGACGGCGCCGGCGAGCGTGTGGGAGGCGGCGGCGGTTGCGGTCGCGGCGAGAGCGGCCGAGGCACCGCGTGCCACTCGTACGCCTCGGGTCTGCACCGGCTCGTCCTCTCGTCCTCGCGTCCCGCGTGCGCGTGACGACTCCAGGATAATCGACGTAGAGGCGAGGCTCACTGACCTTCGGTTCTGCGCCGTTACGAAGCCGTTACCTAGATCGCCGAAAGAATTCCAAACCCTCTCCGTGAGGGCTCCGAACACTTGTCAACGGCCGCGAAACGGTCCACACAGAACAGGTCCACCGCGTCACGTGGGGGCCGTCTCACGAAGGAGAAATCCCATGCGATCCACCAAGCGTTCCGCCCTCGCCGCATTCGCCCTGTTGGGCACCGCCACCCTCGGCCTCACCGCCTGCTCGAGCGGTAGCGGCTCGACCACCACCTCCAGCGACACGGCGACCGGGATGTCGACCCCGATGGCGACCTCGTCCTCCGCTTCGTCCACCCCGATGGCCACGATGGACCCTGCCGCGAACCTCGTCGGCGCCGGCTGTGCCGCTTACGCCGCCCAGGTTCCGGACGGTGCAGGCTCGGTCGAGGGCATGTCGCTCGACCCCGTTGCAACTGCCGCGTCGAACAACCCGCTGCTGACCACGCTGACCGCTGCGGTCTCCGGTGGCCTCAACCCCGATGTGAACCTGGTCGACACCCTGAACAGCGGCGAGTTCACGGTCTTCGCCCCGGTCGACGACGCGTTCGCGAAGCTCGATGCAGCCACCGTCGAGACCCTCAAGACCCCCGAGGGCGCACCCACGCTGTCCTCGATCCTGACCTACCACGTCGTCCCCGGCCAGATCGCCCCTGACGCGATCGCCGGCGACCACGCCACTGTCCAGGGCGGTAACGTCACCGTCACCGGCTCGGGCGACGACCTGAAGGTTAACGACGCGTCGGTTATCTGCGGTGGCGTCAAGACCGCCAACGCGACCGTGTACCTCATCGACACCGTGCTGACCCCCCCGGCCAGCTGAGTCCCTCGGCGGTGAGAGCCGCCGATCACGCCGAAGGGCGGACACCGCGAGGTGTCCGCCCTTCGGCGTTCCTGCGTTCGTGACGTCAATGACGGGAGGCGTAGACCCCGGTCAAGGGATCCACGCCTCCCGTCATGCGCGGGCCTGCTACTCGGCGGGTGTGCTGATCTCGCGAAGGATGCGATCGCCGGGGCGGGCCTCGACCATCTCCGCCTCGATCTCGGCGCGGTCGAGCAGCTCTTCCATCCGGCGACGGCGGTTGCGCGTGATCAGAGTGACGACCGTGCCCTTCTTGCCGGCCCGGCCGGTGCGGCCGGAGCGGTGTAGGTAGGTCTTGTACTCGTCGGGGGCGTCAGCCTGGATCACGAGGTCGATGTCGTCGACGTGGATACCGCGCGCGGCGACATCGGTCGCGACGAGGACGTCCACGCGTCCGCTGGTCAGCAGGGCGAGGTTGCGCGTGCGGCGGGACTGATTGAGATCGCCGTGCAGGCTGGTCGCGGGGATGTCCGCGTGGTCGAGCTGCTCCGCCAGCTGTTCAGCGAAGGCGCGGGTGCGGGCGAAGATCAGCGTCTTGCCCCGGCGGGCGGCGAGCTGCTCGATGATCTCGGCCTTGTCGCGATCCTCGATCAGGAGCACGCGGTGGTCGATGGTCGAGGACGCCTGGTCCTCGCCGGCGACTTCGTGGACGCTCGGATCGACCAGGAACTCGTTGACGAGCGTCGCGACGCCCTTGTCGAGCGTGGCCGAGAACAGCAGGCGCTGACCGCCGTCGGCAGTCTGGCGAAGGATCCGTTGCACCGGCTCAAGGAAGCCCAGGTCGCACATGTGGTCGGCCTCGTCGAGCACCGTGATGGTGATATTCGAGAGGTCGAGGCGGCCCTGCTCGACGAGGTCCTCGAGGCGGCCCGGTGTCGCGATCACGATGTCGACACCGCGCTGGAGCGCGCCCACCTGCTTGTACTGGGGGACGCCTCCGTAGATGGTTGTCGTGAACAGTCCGACCGAGCGGGCGATCGGCTGGATCGTGCGGTCGATCTGCATCGCGAGCTCTCGGGTAGGAGCCAGGATGAGCGCACGCGGAGCGCGGCCCGGCTTGCGGCCCTTGGCTCCGTTGTTCTCCATCAGACGCTCGACGACAGGGGCGCCGAAGGCGATCGTCTTGCCGGAGCCGGTCTTGCCTCGTCCGAGAACGTCTTTACCGGCGAGCACCTCAGGGATGGTCGCGGCCTGGATCGGAAACGGTGACGCCGCTCCCAGCTCGGTCAGCATCCGGACAATGTTGCCGCCCAGACCGAGGTCACCGAACGTGACGCCCTCGACGTCGACGGCGAGCGTGGCCGTCGCCTCGAGGCGCTCGAGCACGACGTCATCACCCTGGTGCGGTACGCGGGCGTCGCGGCTGGGGTAGAAGTCCGAGCCGGAGTCGCGGCGCGAGGGCCGGGAGTCACGGTCGTAGGAGCGAGCCGGGCGGTCGCCGCGGTCGTGACCGCGCGAGGGACGCGAGTCGCGGTCGAACGAGCGGGCGGGACGCTCACCGCGGTCGTAGGAGCGCACCGGACGCGCATCGCGGTCATTCGGGCGGGCGGGCCGGTCATCGCGTCCGGAAGAGCGCGCCGGACGGTCGTCGCGGTCGAACGAACGCACCGGACGTGCATCGCGGTCGTACGAGCGAGCCGGACGGTCATTCCGGTCGAAGGAACGCGCCGGACGTGCATCGCGGTCACCGCCACGCACCGGACGAACATCACGGTCGTACGAGCGAGCCGGACGGTCATTCCGGTCGAAGGAACGCGCCGGACGTGCATCGCGATCGCCGCCACGCGCCGGACGGGCATCACGGTCGTACGAGCGGCCGGGCCGTTCGTCGCGATCGCCGCCACGCGCCGGACGTGCATCACGGTCGTACCCGCGCGCGGGCCGCTCGTCGCGGTCGTACCCGCGGGCCGGACGCTCCGTGCGCTCCGTGGCGCGCGCCGCGCGCTCGTCGGCGTTCCAGCGCGCCTTCTTGGGCGCGTTCTCGTCGATCGGGCGGAAGCCGCGGTGGCCCTCGCTGCGGGAGCCGGGCTTGGCCGCGGGGAAACGCGAGCGTCCGCCGAGTTGTGACTTCCCGCTGGAGGCGCCGAAACGGTTGGGTTCGAAGTTCTTGGCCGGACGTCCGCCGGCGGGCTTCTTGTTCTTGGGCATGGCAGTTCTTCCTGGGTTCAGGTCGTGCGCGAGGAAGGCGACGCCGGAGCAGCCCCGTCGTGGAGAGCGTCCGTGCGCTGGACTGCTGCGGGGCAGCAGGGGAAGAACCCGGGCGAGTCGTTGACCGGGGCCGATTCACACAGGTGATTCGCCTCACGACGACTGTCGGAGGCTCGGCTCACGTGACGAACAAACCCATCCGCACGAGAACGCGCGGTGTCAAGAGCCGACCGAGCGAGTCTACACGCGGCTCCACGCCCTGGCTAGGCCGCCGGTCAGCAGCACAGCGACCGCCCACTACTGCGAGGCGCGCCGAGCCCGGTACGCCGCGACGTTGGCGCGGTTCCCGCAGTTCCCCGTGTCGCAGTAGCGCTTCGAGCGATTGCGGGAGAAGTCGACGAGCACCGCCTCGCAGTCCTCCGCGGCGCAGACGCGGATCCGCTCGCGCTCATCTCCGCGAACCACGTCGACGAATGCCATGGCCGCCTCGACCACGATGCGGGTGGCGAGCGGGCTCTCGTCGCGCGTCGCGTGAAGGTGCCAGCCGTAGGGTCCGTGCCGCACCAGTTGCGGCAGCGCGCGTCCGGAGTCGAGCATCGCGTTCACCACGGGCACGAGGTCCTCCTCGGCCCGGGTGAGCCAGAGAGTGCGGAGGGAGGAGCGGATCGCCCGCACCGCCTCCAGCTCGTCGGCCGACCCGTCGCGGCTGCCGGTGTAACGGTTCTCGAGGAGGAACTCGTCCAACTGCTCGAGTGTTGCCATCTCATCGTCTCCGGACGCCGAGAGTTCGGGGAGCGTGTTGACCAGAGAGGCGGTTGAGGTCAGCGACGCCTCGACGTCATAGGCGAACACCATGTTGACTCCTGACAGTGCGGCTCAGTAGTGTGCGATCAGCTCGTTGTCACGAGTGTAATCATCTTGACTCCTGAAGGGACGGCCATGACCGCCGAGAGTACTGCTGCCCTCGCCCTCCCCGCCGAGACAGCGCCCAAGCCAGCGCGCCATCTCGGCTCCGGCCTCGTGGTCGCCGTGGCCGCGTCGGCGGCGTTCGGTCTGGGCGGGCCCTTCGTGAAGCCGCTGCTCGAGGCTGGCTGGACGCCCGCGGCGGCGGTCCTCTGGCGGGCCGGCGGCGCGGCCGTGATCCTCGCGATCCCCGCCATACTCTCCCTCCGCGGCCGTCGGCGCGTGCTCCGGCGGAACCTCGGCACGATCGCGCTTTACGGAGTGTTCGCGGTCGTCGCCGCTCAACTCTGCTTCTACAGCGCGATCGAGCACCTCTCCGTCGGCGTCGCCCTGCTGATCGAGTACCTCGCCCCTGTCTTCCTCGTCCTGTTCTCTTGGGCGCGCACCCGCCGCCATCCCGGCCGCTTCACCCTCGTCGGCTCGGTGCTCGCACTCGGCGGCCTCGTCCTCGTGCTCGACCTGTCCGGCGAGTCCTCGCCCGAGCTGATCGGAATCGCGTGGGCGTTGACCGCCTCGCTCGGCCTCTGCGTCTACTACGTCATCGCCGGGCGCGTCGATCCCGAGCTGCCGCCGATCGCGCTCACCGCAGGGGCGATGGTCGTCGGTGCGGTGATCCTGCTGGTCCTCGGGGTGCTCGGAGTCACGCCGCTGCGCGCGACCTTCGGCGACGTGCTGTTCGTCGGCGCCGAGGTGAGCTGGCTCCTGCCCGCAGGCGTGATCCTGGGCATGTCGACGGTGCTGGCCTATCTGCTCGGGATCGAGGGCGGACGTCGGCTCGGGACCCGCATCGCCTCCTTCGCCGGACTGACAGAGGTGCTGTTCTCGATCGCGGCCGCGTGGCTGATCCTCGGCGAGCTGCCCGCGCCGATCCAGTTCGGCGGCGGCGCGCTGATCCTCGCCGGAGTGGTGCTCGTGCGTCTCCAGCGAGAGCCCGGCACCCCCTGATTGCGGGGTACTGCATCCGCAGTGCCGGGCACTCCGTACGCTGATCGCACTCCTGCGCGAGCCCAGCCGATCCCCGCGACGCGTAGCCCCACTCCTGCCCGGCGACGTCGCCGAGCTGCTACAGCTCGCGGTCGCCGGTGCTCCGGCGACGACACGGTGCGCTGCTTCGCTCGGCCCGTCTGAGCCGACGCCGATCAGTCCAGCGAGCAGCCCGGCTCGTCCGACAGCGCCCGCTCGATCCGGGCACGGTGATCCCCGGACATCGGCGGCAGGGCATCGGGCGCGAACCAGCCGACCTCGGTCGACTCGTCGTCGGCGACGTGGGCCTCCCCCGAGATCCACCGGCAGCGGACCACGTGGTCGAGGTACTGCGAGCGGTCCCCGTGGGGATACTGCATCGGCGGGAGCGTGTGCACCTGCACGAGGCGCTCGACCTCGATCTCGACGCCCGCCTCCTCCTGCGCCTCCCGGCGGGCGGTACCGGCGACGGTCTCGCCCGGGTCGATGATGCCGGTGACGGCTGTCCAGGCACCGGTATCGGCGCGGCGCACGAGCAGGACCTCGAGCGCCGGCTCCTCACGGAGGATCACCGCGGTCACTCCCGTGAGCCAGAGCAGCTCGGTCCCGATCCGCTCGCGCAGCCGCAGGACGAACTCGGGAGTGGCCATCAGTGAGCCTCGGGCCGGAAGTCGAACGCGACAATGCCGGCCGTGTCGACGAACGGGCCGACGAACTCCTTGAACGCGTCGTGCGCCGGGTCCCAGTGGGCGGGATCCTGCACCGCGGGCCGGCCGAGGTAGTAGTGCAGGTCGCCCTCGGACGAGAAGGTCAGCAGGAACGCGCGGTCGAACCCCTCGCCCGCGCCCTCGATGCTCAACTGCGGCCCGGTCTCGATCGACTCGATGTAGGGTCGCCCCTCGCGCACACACTCGTCGGCCAGGGCGAGGAAGCGTCGGACGACCTCCTCGGCCTCGGCGGCCAGTGCCGTCGGGCGGAAGCGGATCAGGACGATGTGCCGCAGCGTCCCGGGGCGGAAGTCCCGCGCGACGAAGCGCTCAGGGCCGATCTCGTCGAGGACCGCTGCGGCCCGCTCCGGTCCGCTGCGCCAGCGCGAGCCGACCGTCTCAGCCGCGTCCCTGATGTCCGTCATGCCGACGCCTTCCCGGCGCGGGCGGCACGCCGCCGCTCACGATACCCCTCGACCAGGTTGTAGACGACGGGCAGCACCACGAGCGTCAGCACAGTCGAGGAGACCAGGCCGCCGATCACGACGATTGCCAGCGGCTGCGAGATGAAGCCGCCGTGGCCCGTGATCCCCAGCGCCATCGGCAGCAGGGCGAAGATCGTCGCCAGGGCGGTCATCAGGATGGGCCGGAGCCGCCGCTCCGTGCCGTGCAGCAGCGCCTCCCGCACCGGCATCCCCCGATCGCGGTACTGGTTCACCAGGTCCACGAGCACGATCGCGTTCGTGACCACGATGCCGATCAGCATCAGCACGCCGATCAGGGACGGCACGCCCAGCGGCACGCCGGTGATCACCTGCAGGAGGATCGCGCCGGTCGCCGCGAACGGCACCGACACGAGCAGCAGCAGCGGCTGCAGGAGTGAGCGGAAGGTCGCCACCATCACGACGTAGACGATCAGGATCGCAACCAGGAGCGCGATGCCCAGCTGCGAGAACGCATCGGCCTGATCGGCCGTGACTCCGCCGAGGGAGGCGTCGACGCCGGCCGGCAGGGTGGTCGCGTCGATCGCGTTCTGCACGGCGATGTTCGCCGAGGCGAGGTCGTCGCCCTCCGGGGTGACCGTGATGGTCGCGGTGCGTTGGCCACGCTCGGTCGTGATGGTGGCGGGCCCGTCCGTCTGCTCGACGGCGGCGAGGCTCGAGAGCGGGACGGTCCCGGTGACGGTCGGCACCTCGAGGGTCCGCAGCTCATCGATGGTCGCCGGCGGCTGCGCGTCGGCGAGGTAGATCGAGAGCGTGCGGTCCTCGATCACGACACTGCCGACCTGAGTAGGCTGCAGCGCCTGGCTGACGAGCGTGCCGACGGCCACCTCGCTGAGCCCGGCCCGCGCGGCGGCATCGCGGTCGACGCGCACGGCGATGTAGGGCAGCGCGGAGGAGAGGTTGCTCTCGGCCTGGCTGATCCCATCGGTTCCGCGCAGAGCCTGGAGCAGCTGGTCGCTCGCACTCTGCAGGTCGCTCTGCGAGGCGGTCGAGAGGTCGACCTCGATGTCCGAAGAGGCGCCGAAGCCGGACGAGGCGGCGACGCTGATGTCCTCGGCCGAGGCGACGCGTGAGAGCGCATCGCGGACGTCGGCCTGCACGGCCTCCTGGTCGGCCGATTCGTCAGTGGTGACGGAGTAGCGGATCGAGGTGCCGCCTCCGCTTCCCCCGCCGAAGGCGCTCTGCAGCCCGCCGGACGAGCCCACGGTGAGCTGCACGGTCTCGACGCCGCCGACGCCGAGGATGGCCGTGCTCGCCTGCTGCGCCGTCGCGTCCTGCGCGCTGAGGCTCTGCCCGACGGGAACGTTCTGGGTGACGGTGAAGGTGTTCTGGCCGCTCGCACCGAGGAAGTTCGTCTTCATCAGCGGGTACAGCGCACCGGTCCCCACCAGCACGAGCAGCGCCAGGAGCACGGTGACGACCGAGTGCTTCAGCGTCCAGTGAATGATCGGGCCGTAGACCGACTGCAACCCGCGCGCCCTGCGAGGCGCAGCGTGGGCACCGTGGAGCGGTGCTTCCTCGACGGGAGCGGCGGTGTCGGGAGCGGCGGTGTCGGGAGCGGCGGTGTCGGGAGCGACGCTCGCCGCGAGGGGCCCGCCCGCAGCAGCACGCTCCTCCGCGAGCGCCGCCTGCGCCGCCTGACGCACGGCCGGCCGCTTCGAGGGGCGGAGGAACCAGTAGGCGAGCACGGGCACGATCGTCAGGGCGACGACGAGCGAGGCGAGCAGCGCGATCGAGACGGTCAGTGCGAAGGGCCGGAACAGCTCGCCGGTGGTGCCGCCGACGAACGAGATCGGCAGGAACACCGCGACCGTGGTGATCGTCGACGCGGTGATCGCCCCGGCGACCTCGCGGACGGCCACTGCAATGGTCCGGGCCCGGTCCTCACCCGCGTCGAGGTGTCGCTTGATGTTCTCGATGACGACGATGGAGTCATCGACCACGCGGCCGATCGCGATCGTGAGCGCGCCGAGGGTCAGGATGTTCAGGGTGTAGCCGGCCGTCTGCAGACCGATGAACGTGATCAGCACCGAGGTCGGGATCGAGATCGCCGTGACCAGGGTCGAGCGCACCGAGAGCAGGAACAGCAGGATCACCAGCACGGCGAAGACGAGGCCGAGCGCCCCCTCCTGCGCGAGCGAGGCGATCGACTCCTGGATGTACGGCGCCTGGTCGAAGACCGAGGTGAAGGTGGCGTTCTCGCCGATCGAGGCCTCGAGGTCGGGCAGCAGCGCGCTCACGCCGGTCGACACGTCAACCGTGTTCGCTGCCGGAAGTTTGGTGATGGAGAGGGTGAGGGCGGGCTGGCCGTTCACTCGCGAGATCGAGGTGACGGGGGCGTCGGTGATGGCGACCGTGGCGACGGAGCCGAGGGTGCTGACGGCGGGGACCGCTGCCGCTGCGCCTGCGGCCGCCGACGGCAGCAGCGGCAGCGCCGCGATCGCGTCGGTCGAGGCGAGCTTGACGCCCGACTGCACCGAGAAGGTCGAGCCGTCCTGGGTGATCCGACCACCGGCGACCAGGACGCCGTTCTGCTGCAGCGCCGAGCGGATGTCGCTGGTCGAGAGTCCGGCCGCCGCGAGCGCCGCGTCGTCGGGCGTAATCGTCACGCGCTGAGCACTCTCGCCGACCAGCGCCGCCTCGCGGACGCCGTCGACCTCTTCGATGTCGGGGATGACCGTCGTGCGTAGCCGCTCGGCCAGCGCGTTCGCATCGCCGTCGCTCGACACGGCGAGCTGGAGCACCGGCAGATCGTCGAGGGAGCCGGTGACCACCTGCGGGTCGACGTCGTCCGGGAGGGTGCTCCTGATCCGGTTGATCGCCTGCAGGATTTTCTGCTCGGCGGTGGCCAGATCGGTGCCGTAGGTGAAGGACGCCGCGATCAGCGAGGAGTCCGTCGAGGACGTCGCGCTGGTCGCCTCAAGGCCCGGTACTCCCTGGATCGCGGTCTCGATCGGCGTCGAGACGTCGTCGTTGACCACCTCCGGAGCAGCGCCCGGGTAGGACGTGACGACGGCGAGCTGGGGGAAGGAAATCGACGGCGCGAGCTCCTGCTTGAGCCCGGTGAGTGCGACGGCGCCGAAAACGGCGATGACGACGGTGACGAGCGCGATGAGCGCCCGGTTCTTCATGCTGAGGACCGCGAGGAGATGCACCCTCCGAGTCTTCCATCAGCCCACTGAGTATTGGGCGGGACGTCATGTCCCGGATCGACAGATCGCTGCTGCGCCTCAGCCCAGTCGCGTCTGGGCCCTCGACCGTCCGACCGGCAGTCCGAACCGGGCGAACCGGGCGAAGATCGCTCTCAGCTGCTGGCGCAGCGCTCGCATCGGCGGGGTGGCGCACCCTCGGGGGCACGACCCAGGAAAAACCCTGGCGCGCCTCCGAGGTCGCCGGACCCTCCTGGGCACGATGGATTCTCGATTGACTGGAGGAAGAGTCACTATGACCGAAACCGCACGACGAGGCCCTCGTCGGCTACTGATTGCTGCCGCCGCCCTTCTGATCGCGACAGTGGCGGGCGCGGGCATCGCGCTGTCCAGCTCGGCCTCTGACAGCGGAGCGCCCGGTGAGACGGACGTGCTCCGCGACACGGGGGCGCTGATCGTGCGGCGCATCGACCTGGCCGACCCGGTCGCCCGCTCCAAGTGGCTCAGCGGGACGCCGATCGACGACGCGCAGCGCGAGGAGGTCGTCCTCGACGAGGCCGCGCATCGCGCATCGGAGCAGGGCACCGACACCGACCTCGTCCGCCGCGTCTTCCGCGCGCAGATCGACGCCAGCAAGACAGTGCAGCGCGGCCTGATGGAGCAGTGGAAGCAGCATCCGGACGCAGCACCCACGTCCGCGCCTGACCTCACCACCGTCCGGACCGAACTCGACGAGATCGGCGGCTCGCTGGTGAGTGCCCTCGGCCGCGCCGCCGACGTCGCCGGGAGGCCCGAGTGCCCCGACCTCGTCGCCACGGAGCGCGAGCGCGACGCGGCGGGCCTGGATGATCTGCATCGGAGCGCGGTCGAGACGGCCTGGCAGACGTTCTGCGCCGGATGAGCTCCTCGCCGACGGCCTCGGATTCAGACCACGTCGGCGAGGTACCCCGGATCGGCAGCCGGGTGCCGGGCGACCTGAGCCCACGCCGTCGCGAGCGCCTGCACGGCCCGATCGGTCGCTTCCGGCGAGTAGCCGATCGGGATGCGCAGGAAGCGTTCGAAGGCGCCGTCGATCCCGAACCGCGGACCCGCGGTGATCAGCAGGCCCACCGTCCGGGCGGCGAGCGCCAGCTGCGAACTCGCGGGCCGGCCGAGCCCGACCCAGGTGGAGAGGCCGCCCGAGACCCGCGGCACACTCCACTCCGGGATCGTGTTCGCCAGCGCCACCTCGAGGTGGTCGCGACCCGCCCGCAGCTGCGAGCGGCGCAACTCCAGCACCCCGTCCATCCGCCCGAGCATGTCCGCGACCAGCAGCTGCTCCAGGATCGGGCAAGGACTCAGTGGAGATCCGGTCGACAGCGTTCAGGTCGCCCTCACCGAGATGCGGGACTCCTCGGTCGGATGCCCTCGTCTCCCGCTCAGACATCATGGCCGAACGGCGATCACCACACCGAGGGCGACCGGCTTGATGGCCTCGGTGACGACGATCCGTTGAGAGATCTCGATCGAGCGCATCGCCAGGGCGGGAGCGAGGAAACGCGCCTCCCAGACCGTCATATCGCGCGAGGCCCTTTCGAGGACGATCGACACGATATCCACGTCGGGACCCTCCTCGCCGCCGGGCACGAAGCAGTTCGCAGCGAAGCGGAGTCCCGGCTCTCCGCTCGCCCGCCCGCCTCCGCTGAAGGAAATCCATTCCCCGATCTCGACGAGGGCATCCCACGGTCGCTTCTGCGATCCGCCTGTCACGGTCGAAGCCTGCCCGTCATGCCATCGGACTCTCCTGCTGGAACGGCCGTTCAGGACGGATGGTGCACGTCACCCCTCGCCACGGTCGCGGCCTCCCCTTTCGAAAATAGCGAGCTTTGGAGTTCCCCTTTCTCGAACCGGAAGCCGATGCCTCTGAGAGACACGCCCGAATCAGACGTTATGAATAATGCTCCACGTTCGAGATGAGGATACCGAGAATGGTCAATATAACTGCTATATTGAGGGCAATTAGAAAAGCCAGTAGATAGGCGGGGGCCGGGCTCAATGCCATGTCTCGAACGAGTCGCACAAAATTCATTCCAGCAATGAGGGCAGCAAAAGCGAACCATATCGGCGAAAGCGTGACAGCAAGAAGGGCCATCGCGAGCAGCAAGACCACACCCAGGACGGGTGACCTATACAGTTTTTTATCGTTTCGATGCAGAGCTGATGAAAGCATGTCGTCGCCATCCGGTCGAAAATTCCGTCGAAAGCCTATCCGATACCGCAAACCGTGTCACCGTGCGATGCAGCAAGCGTGAAGACGGAGCGCGCGCAATAGGAAGGCTGTTGAACGTCGATGCCGCCTAGGTTAAGCTTGAAGCGGTAGCTCCCATAAACGAATCCAGCACCATCAGAAACCCCCTGACCAGTATCACTTCCGACATAACTCCACCCGAATGCCGAGGTGCGGCCACCTCCGTCAACATAATGTGCTGTGACAATCGATGAGTCGTCGGCGCAAGCCTGACCCGTTGTCCAGAATTCCCCAAGCGTACCGCCGACTTGATTCGAGAAGCTGCCGCGCGTCGTATAAGTTCGGCAATCATCCTGGCTGGAAAGAACTGACGCTTTGCTTTCTGTTGTCGCGATCTGGATCGACGTTGGTCTGATCCAGACTTCAAAAAGAGACTTCTCTGCCGGGGTAAGGGACGCAAGTTTTGCTTCTGGTTCGGGCGAGGTTGCTACCGAGCCATAAACAGCCTTTGCGTCGGCGGCGAGGTCTACTTCATTGGCAGCTGCTGCCGGTGAAACCGAAACGATTGCCAAAGTTGCGGCGGCAGCCACCGCGAACAATTGCTTTCTAGCTCTTCCCATGTGAAATCCCCTCCCCAAAAAAGATGCCACTTATTCACGACTCTCGATCCTCTGGCTTCGGAAGCGGTGCGGGCCACATTTCCCAGCAACCCGCCGAGGTTCGAAGCCCGTCACCCATCATCGAAGGCACCGACAAGGATGTCAAGGGGCTCTTCGGAGTTGAGGGTGTAGCCGTGCGGATGTATGGGGGGCGCGTCGGAACCGGGAACGGGGTCGAGGTTTTCCGATGATGGGAGTTTCTACGCTGCCCACCCGAAAGACTTCCACGTGCCTCACGCTACCTTTTGCGACCCGGACCTCACGACCTTTTGCCGCCTCTACGAGCTGGGCTTGCGCGCGGTGGGTCTCTAACCGGACCGGGGGCTGGAGTGCCGTGTCGTCGATGCCAACCTGGAGCGTCCCCGCTTCGGTGGACTCGGGGAGCAAGCTTGGGAGCTTCGAGCGCTATTCATAAGCTTCTTACCAGCCTAGTCGATAAAGTTCTTCCCGATCACACTCGTCTTCCTCTCGGAATTTCCTGTCCGCGCTCATCGACCCGAGATCCGGCCTTCGCGCCTACCGCGAAGATCATGTCAGGGGAGATCTTATTACGCCGACTCCACTTACCGAAAAGATTCGTGTTGCGCATCGGAACCGGTCGATCGATCGCGTAGCCCTCACGACGAAGATCGTCAGCGATACGCGCGCCGAACCTCGCCTGCCCTCTCATACCCCATCCGAGCGCGACGACCGCGAAGAGACCCAGAAGAACTGCGAGGGGGGTCTGCCATGGCGTCCTCGCCAGGACGAACATCGCAACGCCCATGCCGACGTATCCGATGACGAAAAGGACCACCGAGAGGCCAAGATTACGCCTCACCGGTTCGTGCTGCTCGCAGTAGTCCGGTCCGATGAGCTCTCCCGACACGCGAGAGGTCGAACTGTCTGTGATTTCCATACTCTTCACTCTCCTGCTGAGCATCAATGCCGAGCAGCATCGTCCGCGTCACGTTCGGATTCAGCTTCCCGGTCGCGCTCGTCTTCCTCACTGAAGGTCTTGGCCGCGCCCATCGAGTCGAGACCCAAGCCCGTCGCCGCGTAAGGCAGAGTCGCCCGGGCCATCCCCACGCCTAGCGCTCCTCCCTCGACGTATATTCCAGCCACGCCACCTCCTGCCGCCAAGCCATTGAAGACCGCCCCGCCGCAACCGAGGTTGTCGCCGCCTACGCAGGCGTACAGATCCAGCCCTGCCCTCACGGCTCCGAGCCCAACCCCCACCCATCCCACGGCGGCACTCACCTCGACCACCGCGCCGACGCCCGTCAGCGCGAAGGCGACGGGTCCGATCCCGATCCCGACCGTCGCGACCGTGTCCATCCAGTCCCACAGACCGAGCGGATCCGGCGCGTTCGGCGGGTTGTTCCCCGCATACAGATACGCCTCGTGCGTCGCGCCCACGAGCGGGTCGACCGACAGGAACAGCGCCGTCACCGGGTCGAAGTACCGGGCTCGCAGGTAGAGGAAGCCCTTTTCGGCGACGACGTACTGGCCCGCGAACTGCAACACGGTCGATGCCGTCCCGGTCTTGGCCTGCACAGCGCCCTGCGCCGTGTACGCATATCCGGCGACGACGGCGCCCGAGACGTCGGTCAGCTGCACCGGCCCGGAGACGATCGCGACCGAGCCTCCGCTGCGGTGAGCAGCGGCCTCTGGCTACACCACGTCGGCGAGGTACCCCGGATCGGCAGCCGGGTGCCGGGCGACCTGCGCCCACGCCGTCGCGAGCGCCTGCACGGCCCGATCGGTCGCCTCGGGCGAGTAGCCGATCGGGATGCGCAGGAAGCGCTCGAAGGCGCCGTCGATCCCGAACCGCGGACCCGCGGTGATCAGCAGCCCCGCCGTCCGGGCGGCGAGCGCCAGCTGCGAGCTCGCGGGACGGCCGAGCCCGACCCAGGTGGAGAGGCCGCCCGAGACCCGCGGCACACTCCACTCCGGGACCGTGTTCGCCAGCGCCACCTCGAGGTGGTCGCGACCCGCCCGCAGCTGCGAGCGGCGCAACTCCAGCACCCCGTCCATCCGCCCGAGCATGTCCGCGACCAGCAGCTGCTCCAGGATCGGCGTGCCGAGATCGCTCGCCGAGCGCGCGAGTGCCAGCTTGCGGATCACCGCCCGCTCAGCGCGGATCCAACCGATCCGGATTCCGCCCCACAGCGTCTTGCCGACGGAGCCGATCGAGAGCACGGTGCCCTCGGGCCCGTAGGCGGCGAAGGGTAGCGGCGACATCCGCCGGTCGATGTCGAGCTCGGCCGTCGTCTCGTCGGCGATGATCAGGGTGCCCTGCCGGACGGCCGCGCTGATCGCCCGCTCCCGCAGTTCGGGGGCCATCGAGCGGCCGGTCGGATTGTGGAAGTCGGGCATCAGGTAGGCCAGGCTCGGGCTCGTCCCGCGCAGCGCGGCGATCAGGCCCTCCCCGTCCCAGCCGTCGGCGCCGTCGACGTTGACCGACACGAGCCGCGCACCGGCCAGCCGCAGTGCCTCGTACGCGTGCGGGTAGGTCGGCGCCTCGATCAGCGCCCGGTCCCCTCGGGCGAGGAGGGTCCGCGCGACGAGCGCGATCGCGTGCTGCGCGCCGATCGTCACCATGATCTGGCCGGGCTCGGTGCGCAGGCCCCGCGCGGTGTAGCGCTCGGCGATCGCCCGGCGCAGTACCGGCAGGCCGACGATGTCGTAGGAGCCGGAGTCGAAGTGCTCGGGAGCCAGCTGCGCCGCCCGGGTGTAGGCCTCGGCCAGCTCGGGGACGGCGGGCAGTGTCGCCTTCGTGAAGTCGAGAAAGTCCGGCGCGAGCGAGGGCACGGCGTGCACCGCCGCTCCGGGGAGGCGCGTCACGCTGCCGGAGCCGCGCACGCTGACGAGGTACCCACTCTCGCGCAGCTCACGGTAGGCGGCGGCGACGGTCGTCCGGCTGACGCCGAGGCGGGCCGAGAGCTCGCGCTCGGCCGGGAGGCGGCTGCCGGCGGGGATGCGGCCGTCGATCCCGAGCAGGCGGATCCGGTCGGCCAGCGCGAGGTACGCCGGGCGGATGCCGCGCTGCTCGCGCCAGTCGCCGAGGAGGGTCTGCAGGGCGCGAGCGCCGAAGTGGACATCAGCCATGCGTCCACGGTAGCCGGATTGGACCGCGCGAAAAAGGCCAATGGCGCGGTCGGATGTTCTCCATGACGATGATCGCACCGGCCGAGGCAGCCGCTCCTCCAGCGGGCCAGTGGCGCCTCCAACCCGTGCCGCGGCTGCTGAGCGGGCTGGTCCTGTATGGCTTCGCCGACGCGATGATGATTCGCGCAGCCATCGGAGTGGATCCCTGGACGGTCTTCGCCCAGGGCCTCGCTCACCGGACCGGCCTCGGCATCGGACTGCTCACGAACATGATCGGCCTGCTCGTCCTGCTGCTGTGGATCCCCCTCCGGCAGAGGCCCGGGCTCGGCACGGTGCTGAATGTGCTCGTGGTCGGCACGATGATCGACGTCGGCCTGCGCGTGCTGGCGACGCCGGAGGAATGGTGGGCGCGCGGGCTCCTCTTCGCGGGCGGGCTGGTACTGCTCGCGGTGGCGAGCGGGATCTACATCGGCGCGCACCTGGGCCCCGGGCCTCGCGACGGGCTGATGCTGGGCCTGCACACTCGCACGGGACTGCCGATCTGGATAGCGCGCTCCGGAGTCGAACTCACGGTGCTGATCCTCGGCTGGGCGCTGGGCGGCGACGCCGGCCTCGGTACTCTCCTCTTCGCGGTGCTGATCGGGCCACTGTGCTCGGTGACGCTGCCCCTCCTCGGGGTGCGCAGGCACTGACAGCGCGACGGCCCCGCCCCCGGATCGCTCCGGAGACGGGGCCGTCCATGCGGTCGGGCTAGCGCTTGCCCGCGATCTCCGCGCGCATCCGGGCCGCCTCGTCCGAATCCTGGATCGAGGCGATCCCCTCGGTGATCGACGTGCCTGACGCCGGAGCCTCGTGCTCCTCCGCGCCGAAGGTCGTCTCGTCGAAGGGCGAGCGTCCGCCGAGAACCTCGCGGACCTGCACCATATCGATCTGCTTGGTCCAGGTGCCCACAAGCAGAGTCGCAACCGCGTTACCGGTGAAGTTGGTGACCGCGCGGGCCTCCGACATGAAGCGGTCGATGCCCACGATCACGCCGACGCCGTTGACCAGGTCGGGGCGGAAGGACTGGAGGCCGCCGGCCAGCGTGGCCAGACCCGCTCCGGTGACGCCGGCGGCGCCCTTCGAGGCGATCATCATGAACAGCAGGAGGCCGATCTGCTCCGGGATCGACATCGGCGCGCCGGTGGCCGAGGCGATGAAAAGGGACGCCATCGTGAGGTAGATCGCGGTGCCGTCGAGGTTGAAGGAGTAGCCGGTGGGCACAGTGATGCCGACGACGGGCTTGGAGACTCCGAGGTGCTCCATCTTCGCGATCAGGCGGGGCAGCGCCGCCTCCGAGGAGGAAGTGCCGACGATGAGCAGGTACTCGCGGGCCAGGTACTTCATCAGCGAGAAGATGCTGACGCCGGTGACCAGGCGCAACAGCAGGCCCAAGACCACGATCACGAAGATCGCGCAGGTGATGTAGAAGCCGATCATCAGGGTGGCGAGCGCGACGACCGCGCCCCAGCCGGTCTTGCCGACGACGGCCGCGATGGCCCCGAATGCGCCGATCGGAGCGACCCAGAGCACCATCGAGAGGATCCGGAAGACCAGGACCTGCAGCTGCTTGATCACCCCGAGGATCGGCTGGCCCTTGGCGCCCATCTTCTGCAGTGCGAAGCCGACGAGCAGCGCGACGAAGAGGGTCTGCAGGATGCTGCCGTCCACCAGCGAGGAGAACAGCGAGACGGGGATGATCCCGAGGATGAAGTCGGAGGTGCTCTCGGCCTTCAGGTCGCTGGTGTCGTAGGTGGCGCTCGAGATGTCCAGGCCCTCACCCGGGTGCAGGATGTTGCCGACGACGAGGCCGATCGCCAGAGCAAAGGTCGACATCACGATGAAGTAGCCCAGCGCGAGACCGCCGACCTTGCCGACCGTGGCAGCCTTCGCGATCGAGCCGATGCCGATCACGATGGTGCAGAAGATGATCGGCGCGATCATCATCTTGATCAGCCCGACGAACGCCTTACCGACGGGCTCCAGGGTCGCCGCGAAAGCGGGGGCGACAAGCCCGACGATGATGCCGGCGACCACGGCGATGATCACGGCGATGTACAGCCAATGATTGCGGTCGATCCGCCGCCGGGTCTTCGGCGGGGTGACCGCAGGGAGCAGCCGGTCGTGCGGCGTGCGAGGCGTCTTCGCCATGAGGTGTCCTTCTCTTCGTCGAGGTCAGGGGGTAGAACGATGGTGGCTCCACCGCCGACGCGCGGCACGGTTGCGTTCATACTGTTCACGGCCGAGGCTGTCCACGGCGGGGCAGTTCACGGCGGGGCTGTCCACGGCGGGGCAGTTCACGGCCGAGGCTGCCCACGGCGGGGCGCTGCGGGCGCTCGCTCACGAGGGGGTGGCATGGTCAGGACGACGAGCGCACACGGGCCGCGCGGCAGCATCGCAGCCCGCCTCTTCGTCGTGCAGCTGCTCTGCATCCTGCTGATCGCGGCCGCGGCCGTCGCCGTGCTGGCACTCGACGCGCGCGGCCGGGCGGGCGAGGAGGCAGCGCAGCGAAGCCTCGTGGTGGCGCGCACCGTGGCCGACAACCCGTTCGTGCTGCAGGCCGCGGGCGAGCCGGATCCGGCCGCGACTCTGCAGCCCTACGCCGAGGAGATCATGCGCGACACCGGCGTCGACTTCCTCACGATCATGAATCCGGACCGCACCCGCTACACCCACCGCGACCGCGACCAGATCGGCCTGCCGTTCCGCGGCACGATCCAGCCAGCGCTGGAGGGCCGCACGTTCACCGAGACATACACCGGCACGCTCGGCCCCTCGGTGCGCGCCGTCGCGCCGATCGAGAACGCCGATGGCAGGGTGGTCGCGCTCGTCTCGGCCGGGGTCACCCTCTCGAGCGTGGACGCCTCCTTCGCCGCCCGCGTGCAGGTCGTCGCCTGGGGTGCGCTCGGGGCGGTCGCCCTCGGCGCGCTCGGCTCGTGGCTCCTGGCCCGCTACCTGCGCCGCGTCACCGGCGGCAGGGGCCCCGAGCAGATGAGCCAGGTCTTCGCCTACTACGAGTCGGTGCTGCACTCGGTGCGGGAGGGGCTGCTGCTGGTGGACGACCGCGGCCGGCTGGTGCTCGCCAACGACCACGCGCTGGAGCTGCTGGGGCTCGAGGGCGTGCGGACGCCGGTGCCGGTCGCCGAGCTCGACCTCCCCGACGCGCTGCGCGAGCTGCTGCAGGACGACGAGCCCGTCTCGGACCGCCTGATCGTGGCCCGCGAGCGGATCCTCGTGGTGAACGAACGGCCGGCCGCCTCCCCCGGTGCCCGGCCGATGGGCACGGTCATCACCCTGCGCGACCGCACCGAGCTGCAGCGGGTGAGCGGCGAGCTGGAGTCGCTGCGCACCCTCTCCGATGCGCTGCGCTCGCAGACCCACGAGTTCTCGAACCGTCTGCACACCATCGCCTCGCTGATCGAGCTCGGTCGACAGGACGAGGCGCTCTCCTTCGCGGCAGGCGAGCTGAACCTCAGCCAGCGCCTGGCCGACCGGGTCCTCGGCTCCGTGCAGGAGCCGGTGATCGCCGCGCTGCTGCTGGGCAAGGCCGCGCAAGCCCGCGAGCGCGGCGTCGAGCTGCACTTCGAGACCCACCTCGAGCCCGGCACGCAGGGGCTCGAGCCGGGGGATCTAGTGACCGTGCTCGGCAACCTGATCGACAACGCTCTGGACGCCGCCGCGTCCTCCGCCCCCGACCGCACGCCGTGGGTCGAGGTCTACCTCGGCCTCGCGGAGGGCGAGCTGGTCGTGCAGGTCTCCGACAGCGGCCCCGGAGTCGAGGGCGCCGCCGACGTGTTCGCGCGCGGCTACTCCACGAAAGAGTCGGACGGCTTCGGCCGCGGCATCGGTCTGGCGCTGGTGCAGCAGGTGGTGGAGCGGCTCGGCGGCACGATCGAAGTGTCGCGCCACGTCGGCGCGGTGTTCACCGTGCAGCTGCCGTTGCCCGCGCGGGTAGCGTCATGATCCGGGTGCTCGTCGTCGAGGACGAGCCGCTGACCGCGAGCGCCCACGCCGACTACGTCCGCCGGGTCGAGGGCTTCGAGGTGGCCGCGGTCGCGGGCAGCGGGGCGGAGGCGATCCGGGCCCTGCGCGCGGATCCGGGGATCGCGCTGATCCTGCTCGACATGAATCTGCCGGACATGGGTGGCCTCGACCTCTGCCGGGCGGTCCGGGCGGCGGGTCTGGACGTCGACGTGATCGCGATCACCGCCGTCCGCGACGCCGCGGTCGTGCGCGCCTCCGTCGCCGCCGGGGTCGTGCAGTACCTGATCAAGCCGTTCGTCTTCAGCGTGTTCGCGGCGAAGCTCGCCAGCTACCGGGCCTACCGCGAGCGGATGCACAGCGCCGACGTCGCCAGCCAGCACGAAGTCGACGGCGCCTTCGCGGCGCTGCGCACCTCCAACGCTCCGGGCCTGGCGAAGGGTCTCTCCGCCGAGACGCTCGAGGCCGTCACTGCACTGCTGGGCCCCGTCGGCCTCTCGGCCGCCGAGCTCGCCACCCGCCTCGATATCTCGCGGGTGACGGCTCGCCGCTACCTCGAGCATCTCGCCGACTCCGGAGTCGCGGACCGCGCGCCCCGCTACGGCTCCCCCGGCCGCCCCGAGCTCGAGTACCGCCGCCGCTGAGTCGGAGTCACGCGGCCCGCACCGCCTGAGCGATCTCCTCCTCGATCAGGTCGTGGTTGATCGCCGCGCCCACGCGCAGGCCGTCGGCGGCGGAGGCGACCACCTGCGACATCGGCTCGACCAGCGAGCCCGCGGCGAACACCCCGGGCACGCCCGTCCGGCCCATCGGGTCGACGGCGAGGTGCCGCGCGACGCCCGACGCGTGGTCCGCGAGCTCCAGCCCGAGCCCCTCCGGAAGCCGCCCCTGCACCCGCGGGCCGACGACGACCGCATCGAGCGCGTGCCGCCGCCCATCGATCACGACCCCCACTAGGCGGTCCTGCTCCACGAGGACTCTCTCAACCAGGCCAGGCAGGAGGGCGATCCCGCGCGCGGCAAGCGCCGCCGCCTCCTCACCCGTCGGCGCGGGCGCCCCGTTCTGCAGGATCGATGTCCGCTCGCTGAGCTGCCGGAACATCTGCGCCTGATGCGCCGCGAACGAGCTGCCGAGCACGCCGATCCGCTGCCCGCGCACCTCGAAGCCGTGGCAGTACGGGCAGTGCAGCACGTCGCGTCCCCAGCGGTCGGCGAGCCCGGGAACGTCCGGCAGCAGATCGCGGACGCCTGTCGCGAGCAGGAGTCGGCGGGCACGGAGGACCGTGCCGTCGGCGAGGGTCGCCGTCACCCCCTCCGGGCCCGCGGAGGCGCGCACCGCGTCGCCCGCAACGACCCGGGCCCCGTAGCCCTCGGCCTCCGCTCGGGCCAGGCGCACCAGCTCGGTCGGTGACGTGCCGTCTCGGGTCATCACGTTGTGCGCGCCGGGCGAGGGCGCGTTCCGCGGCGGTCCGCCGTCGACCAGGAGGACGTCGCGGAGACTGCGGCCCAGGGCCGTGGCGGCGGCGAGGCCGGCGAAGGAGGCGCCGAGGATGAGGACGTCGGCGTGGGCATCGGTGGAGGGGCCGGTAGAGGCATCGGTGAAGGTCATGCCCCCGATGCTCCGCCGCCCTGCACGAACCCGCGAGGATCCGTGCTGTTCCGGCACGCGCCGCAACTCCTCGTGCCAGGATGGCGCCGTGCCCGAGACCCCGCCCACCCCCTCCGACGACGAGATCGTCGCCGCCGTCGGACCGCGCCTGCGACGCCTGCGCACCCGCCGCGACCGCACTCTCGCCTCGCTCGCGGCCGAGACCGGCATCTCGGCGAGCACACTGTCGCGGCTCGAGAGCGGCGGCCGGCGCGCGACGCTCGAGCTGCTCCTCCCGATCGCACGCGCCCTCGGAGCGCCGCTCGACGAACTCGTCGGGGCCGCGCCGGAGGATCCGCGAGTGCACGGGCGGCCGGTGCGCCGGAACGGCATGCTGATCCAGCCGCTCAGCCGTGATGCGGGGGCGCTCCAGGCGTTCAAGCACACGCTCCCGCCCGGGCCGGTGACGGAACCCGGTGAGCAGGGCATCCACGAGGGCTTCGAGTGGCTCTACGTCCTGAGCGGTCGGCTCCGCCTGCGCCTCGGCGAGCACGACCTGGTGCTGCCCGCGGGTGAGGCCGCCGAGTTCGACACCCGCGTGCCGCACTGGTTCGGCCGCGCCGACGAGCAGCAGGTCGAGTTCCTCAGCCTGTTCGGCCGCCAGGGCGAGCGGATGCACGTGCGCGCATCGACGCGCCGGTAGACGCCCTCACCCCTCGCCGAGCACCTCGGTCGATCGCCGCCCCCACCGCCCCACTACCCCGATAGTGGGGCGGGTTGTACCGGCAGGTTCTACTAGACCTGAGTTTCCCTCCGCCCTACGCTGCAATCACAGAGGAAACGCTTGTTTCCGCATGATGAAAGAGGAACCCTACAGTGCGCCCAACAGCCCTAGTCGGCATCGCCCTACTCGCCGTTCTTACCTGTACGGTAACAGCCGCAGCGACGCCCTCTCCCCCGCCTCCATCGCAGTCCGACCAGAAACAAGAAGATTCCTGGCACTTCTCTCCCGAGGTGCAGGACTTCATCGATCGCGTCGGCTGGAATCGTCTGGACTACGAGCGCGGAGCCGGGTCTCTTCTCGATTGGCTCGATGAGAACAAGGCACAGGATCAGGGCTTCCTCTTCGGGGCCGTCTCCGCAGACAACCGAAGCTACGAATTGTACTGGAGCGGAGCGTCACCGCTCAGCGCCGCTGCGGTCGCCAGAGGCAAAGAGTTGAACCTCGACGTGACGATTGTCGACCGCCCCTTCGCCTGGAAGGACATTGACCGGCAGGCCCGATCAACGATGGCTGCCGCCGAGGAATTCCGGAAGCTCGGGTTCGTCATCAGTGCGGTCAAAACTCTGAGTAAGGACACCGCGGATCTTGTGGTTGTCGGGTCTTATGTCGACCCGACAACAGCACAGAACACGAACTCCCTCGGCGAAAAAGCGCGTTCCCTCATTCAGGACAAGCTTTCATCCCTCGGGCCGATTTCGACGCAGATCACGTCCGACGTGAAGGCTGTGAACCACGCCACAGCATCGCGCAATGACGACAACGCTCCGTACTACGGCGGCGGGTTCATGTACTCGTACTTCGGCGTTCAGGCGAACAGCGCAGTCTGTTCATCGGGGTTCTCACTGCGATTCGACTCGAACAATGCGACGACGACGGCGCGTCATTGTCAACCGCCCGGCGGCTCCTGGACATCGTATGACAACTACTCGTCCCATCTCGGCGGCATCGTCGCAACGTCTCCTGACTATGGGGCTGCTCGCCTCGAATCCGCAGGCTCGGGCAGAGTCTTCGACGGCGGGGTGAACTCCTCCTCAAGCGTTCCCGTGAAGGGACATCAAGCTGTCGGAATCGGGAATGAAGTGTGTTCCGAGGGCGGAAATACCGGTGTATCCTGCGGTGGCGTCATCGATAATATGGCGGTTCTCTGGAATGATGGACAAGGCGACCCCTTTTACAACATCCAAGCCGAAAAGGACGATTGGATCAACGCAGGAGGGAACAGTGGCGGACCAATGGTCGTGCCCTGGTCTGACGGATTCGGGGCAGTCGGGATGATTCAGTACGGCAACACTCCCACCTCGTGCCCGTCATTGGCGCATTCGGAGGATGTCGACTGCTATCGAGGCGTCGGCTTCACCTCGATCCAGAATATTGCGGAGGCCTGGGGAGCGGGTCTCGTCACAGGATAGACCTCAGAGAGGAGGACGAGGCGAATCCGCGCCTCGCCCTCCTCATCGGTGTCAAAGACGACGGAGGTCGGGCGTTGCTCTGATCATAAGAACAACAGTGCGCACCAGGACGAGCAAGGCCGAGATCCCCGCGCAGAGGCTGATACCGAGCAGGACACTCACTGGCCCAGCCAACGGTGTCATCTCTGTAGCCCATGCGGCCGCTGCCATTCTAGCAAAGTTCAAGAAACCGAACGCAAAGAAGGCGTGCTGTATTTCTTTAGCGATTACTGTGGCGCCACCGGCAAGCGGCCATATAACAGAGAGGAAGAGTAATCCTAGGCAGACTCCTATCCGGAGTAGGTGATTCTCTGCGATCTGCAACCCGAAGAGCAGCAACAGGGAGATTCCGATTCCTACCGCCGCGAAAGTCCACTTCGACGTCCGGCGAACGAAGACAGCGGCAAGCACAGCCCACCCCAGTGCAGATGCGACTACTCCTGCAATTCCGATGGCTCCCATTCCGCTCGCCATCGTAGCGATGTTGTCACCTTGTTCGGACTGCACTGCTCGGATCAGCCTCTGAGCCAAGTCGATCACGGTGAGAGACGATCCGGCAAGGAGGAGAACACTTGCGAGGATCGCTCCCCATCCCGAGGCCGCGAAGCTCAAACGCACGTGTTCGTGAGCGCCGCTTATACGGCTCATCACCCGTTCCGCAGTGGTCGATCTTTTCATGCGAGATTCTCCCTTACAACGACGCTCATTTTCTCCACAACGATGCTCTCCTCCGTGAGTGCTGCCACCCGCGGACGTGAGCATAGAATACCGACGTCATCGGCCCGCGAGAGCCCATCGATGTCCGACGACACCGGCCGACAGTTCCCACTCCAGACGCCCATCACCGCCGCGCGCGTCCTCCGCTGCTCGGGAGGAGCGCGCTCCCGAGCCCAGGCCGGGATCAGCCCAGGTGGGCGACGGCCTCCTGCGGAGCCTGCGCGAGGAACTCCTCCTTCTTCACCCGGATCATCGCGACGGCGACGACGGAGGCAACGACCAGTCCGATCGCGGCAGCGACGAAGACCGCGGAGTAGCCAGCGACGAACGCGACGGGCGACTGCTGCTCTCCCGCGACGCCCGCGTAGAGAGTGGTGAAGATCGAGAGTCCGATCGAGCCGCCGATCTGCATGGCGGCGTTCGCGGTCGCTCCCGCGGCCCCGGCGTCGTGCGCCGCGACTCCAGTGAGCGCGAGATTCTGCAGCGGCACGAAGACCATCGCCATGCCGATGCCGAGCAGGATCAGCGCGGGCAGCACCTCGACGAGGTAACCGCCACCCGGGGTGATCCGGCTGAGGTAGAGCAGGCCTGCGGCGGCGATCAGCGGGCCGACGATCATCAGGACGCGCGGGCCGGTGCGCGGCAGCAGCTTCGCGGCGACTCCCGCGACGACCATGATCGTCACCGTCATCGGCAGGTTCGCCAGGCCGGCCTCGAGCGGCGGCAGGCCGAGGACCAGCTGCAAGTGCAGGGTCAGGTAGAGGGTGGAGCCGATCATCACGCTGCCGACGATCGCCTGCACCAGGAACGCTCCACCGCGGACACGATCGGCCACGATGCGCAGCGGCAGCGAAGGGTGGTCGGAGCGGGCCTGGATCCGCACGAAGAGGGCGAGCAGCAGGACGCCGACCAGGAGGAACCCGAGCGTGTCGACACGGAGCCAGCCCTGCTCGGCGAGGGTGAAGCCGTAGACGACGCTCGCGAGGCCGAGCGCGACGGTGATCGTCCCCGCGACGTCGAAGCGGTTGCGACCCTCCGCGCGGCTCTCGGTGACCAGCAGCTGACCGGCGATCGCGCCGACCACCACGACCGGGACGTTGACGAGGAGGCACCAGCGCCAGTCGGCGAATTCGGTGAGCAGTCCGCCCAGCACGAGGCCGACGGCGGCACCCGCTCCGGCAACCGCGCCGAAGACGGCGAAGGCCGTGCCCCGCTCGCGGCCGGAGGGGAAGGAGACGGTGAGCAGGGCCAGCGCGGCCGGGGCGAGCAGCGCGGCGAACGCACCCTGCAGACCGCGCGCGGCGATCAGCTCGGTGCCGGAGGAGGCGAGGCCGCCCCACGCCGAGGCGGCGCCGAACCCGATCATGCCGATCAGATACGTGCGCTTGCGGCCGGTGTAGTCGGCGATGCGCCCGCCGAGCAGGAGGAGCGCGCCGAACGCGAGCGCGTAGGCGGTGACGACCCACTGGCGTTCGACATCGGTGAGGCCGAGGTCGGCCTGCGCGGCGGGGAGGGCGATCGTGACGATGGTGCCGTCGAGGACCACGACGAGCTGTGTGAGCGCGAGGATCACGAGCACCCACCAGCGGCGGGCGGAAGAGGGAGCGGACGGGGAGGGCATGGCGGCCTTTCGCACAGGAGCGGAGCGGGACCGGCGGGTCCGGATCCGAGCCGCGTCGTCGGGGCCGAACCACCCCAACCAGTTGGTTGGGCGAAGAAGAGTGTATCGTTCGAGCGCCCGGAGGTGCACCATGAAGCCGATATCCGATCTGGCGGTACCCGCGCGCGAGCGGATCCTGCGCGCCGCCTCCGTCGAGTTCGCCGCCCACGGCTTCGCCGGCGCTCGAGTGGACCGGGTGGCCGCTGCCGCGGGCCTGAACAAGGAGCGGCTGTACGCCTACTACGGCGGCAAGCGCGGGCTGTTCGTCGCGACCATCGTCGAGGCCCTCAGCGCCCTCGACGAGACACTGCTCGCCGACGCGGCAGACCTGCCCGACCTCGCGGGCCGCATGTTCGACCACGTCTGGGAGCACCCGGAGTTCCTCCGCCTGCTCACCTGGGCGCGCCTGGAAGGCGCCGGTGTCTGGGAGGAGGCCGGCGAGCGGCTCGGCGGCGTCCCCGCCCCGGAAGCGCGGGTCCTCGAGTGGCAGCACGCGGGAGTCGTCGATGCGAGCTGGTCGGCCGACGACCTCTTCATCGCGCTCCTCGGCCTCTGCGAGATCTGGCACCTCACCCCCTTCGCCTCCCGCGGCGACGAGGAGACGCGGGACCGCCGTCGCGCCTTCGTCGTGCACGTCGCGCAGCTCGTGGGCACTCCGCGCTGAGGCGGCTCAGCCGGTGGGCGGCGGCGCGGTCGGGGTCGAGGTCGGCTGGCCCAGTCGAGGCTGCGGCGCGATCCCCTCATCGCCCGGCAAGACCACTCCCGCCGCTCGTTGAGCGTTGTCCTCGAGAAGAAGCGATTCGAAATCGCCCGGAGCGCACGGCATGACCGCGTCGATCAGGTACTGATCCTCTACGGCTCCGGTGTGAAAACTCGCACGCAAGACCGGCCCACCCTCCCCATAAACATTGGGCCACAGAGTCGGCCCCGTCACCCTCACCGTCATCCCCAGCGACTCCCAAAACTCCGCGACCTTCCGAGCATCACCTGAGCTGCCCAACGTTTCCTGGACCAGTTGAATAGTTGTCTACGCGGCGAGGTTCTCGGTGATCCATGCCTGCTCGGCTTCGTTCGGGGTCCGATAGTCAAGCCCCGAGTGAAGTCGTTGTTGATTGTAACGCAGTTCGATGTACCGTGTCACGTCGCGGATCGCTTTCTCTCTTGTCGGATATTGAGTGCGATTGCAGCGCTCGTTCTTCAGTGTTCCGTTGAATGATTCGGCCCACGCGTTGTCCCAGCAGACTCCCGTCCGGCCCATCGATTGTCTGATGTCGAGCTTCTTCGCGAGTTTCCCGAAGTCGGCGGAGGTGTAAACGGAGCCGCGGTCGCTGTGGAAGATCGTTTTCGCGGCCCGGTTCGGCTGGTTCCTTGCCGCCATTTCGAGAGCTTCGCTGACGAGTTCGGTACGCATGTGGTCGGCGAGGGCGTACCCGACGACCTTCTTTGAATAGCAGTCGAGGACGGTCGCGAGGTAGACCCATCCTTCCCAGGTGCGGATATAGGTGATATCACCGACCCATTTGCAGCCGGGTCGGTTTGCGGTGAAGTCCCGCTTGACGAGGTCGGGGATGTCAGTCGGATCGCCTGGGGTCGTGGTCACCGGCCGCCAGGGCTTGGGCTGGCAGGGTTCCAGTCCTGCTGCGCGCATGAGCCGGCGGACGGTCTCGTGGGCGACTGGACGGCCCCACCGCGCCAGCTGCGCGGTGATGCGGCGGTAGCCGTAGGTGCCATCGGAGGCCTGAGAGGCTGTTCGGATGAGTTCGGTGATACCTATACGCCATTCAGCGGTTGCGGAGGTCTTGCGATCGCGCCATTCGTAATAGCTAGATCGATTGACGCCGACCGCCTGGCACAGTCCGCGGATTGATAGCGTGCGGCTGGGGTCGCGTTCTTCGCGGCGAATGAGTTCGAGCTTGGCGGCTAGCGGAACTTCTTCGCGAAGAACGCGGATGCTTTTCCCAAAAACAGGTTTTCCTCTTCGAGTTCGCGGACCCGCCGTTCGAGTTCCTTTATTCGCGCCCTGTCCTGAACGGTCAGTTCTTCTTCGCCGCCGGCACTGCTTCGGCGATGCGCAGCCACCCAATTAGTGAGGGTCTGCGGAACCAGTCCGAGCTCTCGAGCGACGTCCGCGACGGATCGCGACCTATCAATCACCTCGCGCACTGCCTCCGCGCGGAACTCCGGAGAATACTTCCCACGGGAACTGGACATCCCGGGCCTTCCTTTCGGTCATCGCGGTAATCCTACCAATTCCGCGGTGGTCCAGAAAGAATGGGGCACCTCAACCCTCGACATCCGTCCCCGCCGGAGCCCACAAGTCGTAGCTATAACTCGCACCCTTCACCCCATCGCCCAAGCCGCACTCATCGGGCCGCGCCTCTCCGGTGCGCGGTGACCACCCCTCCACATCCAGACGCCCCGCGGAATCCCGAACGAACTCCACCACCCGATCCCGACCCTCCCGTGGACTCATCGTGCTCACCGGCCTCGCCTCCCTCTCCGCCGCACAAGCGGAGACCATCACCACGAGAACAACAGCAGTCGCCGCCGAGAGGACGCGGCGGACGACGCGGTTCATCCCTCCGAGCCGGAACTCGACGGATCGGGCTCAAGCGGCAGGTCCCGCGGATCCGGCTTCGGCACAACCCCTTCATCACCCGGAAGGACCGCGCCCGCGTCGCGTTGCGCATTGTCATCGAGGAGGAGCGATTCGAAATCGCCCGGAGCGCACGGCATGACCGCGTCGATCAGGTACTGATCCTCTACGGCTCCGGTGTGAAAACTCGCACGCAAGACCGGCCCACCCTCCCCATAAACATTGGGCCACAGAGTCGGCCCCGTCACCCTCACCGTCATCCCCAGCGACTCCCAAAACTCCGCGACCTTCCGAGCATCACCCTCGACATCCGTCCCCGCCGGAGCCCACAAGTCGTAGCTATAACTCGCACCCTTCACCCCATCGCCCAAGCCGCACTCATCGGGCTGTGCGGCACCGCTGCGCGGCCACCACCCAGTCACATCGAGCCGCCCCGCGGAATCCCGAACGAACTCCACCACCCGATCCCGACCCTCCCGTGGACTCATCGTGCTCACCGGCCTCGCCTCCCTCTCGCCCGCACAGGCGGACATCATCATGATCAGCAGAACAGCAGCGGCCGCCTGGACAACACGGCAGTCGACCCGACTCATTCCTGCGACCCACGGTTGGACGGAGTGATTCCCACTGGTGGGTCCCGCGGATCCGGCTTCGGCACAACCCCTTCATCGCCCGGCAGGACCGCGCCCGCATCGCGCTGCGCGTTGTCATCGTCCAGCAACTGCTCCGCATCGCCCGGAGAACACGGCATGACCGCCCCGATGTTGTACTGATTCTCGACCGCGCCCGTATCAAAACTCGCCCGCAGCACCGGCCCACCCTCGCCGTACACCGTCGGCCGCGGAGTAGTATCCGTCACTCTCACCGTCATCCCCAGCGACTCCCAAAACTCCGCGACCTTCCGAGCATCACCCTCGACATCCGTCCCCGCCGGAGCCCACAAGTCGTAGCTATAACTCGCACCCTTCATGCCGTCGCCCAAGCCGCACTCATCGGGCTGTGCGGCACCGCTGCGCGGCCACCACCCAGTCACATCGAGGCGCCCCGCGGAATCCCGAACGAACTCCACCACCCGATCCCGACCCTCAAGTGGACTCATCGTGCTCACCGGCCTCGCCTCCCTCCCGCCCGCACAGGCGGACAACGTCATCACCAGCAGAACGACAGTCGAAGTGACCGGGATACGCCCTCGATCACCACGTGTGCGCATTGCTGAACCCCTTGATCATCCGCTTCTGCGTCTCAGTCATACCGAGCGGCTTGTTCTCCGTCAGTAGGTCGGCCTGCCCCGAGAGAGCCCGGGCAGTGTTGCGCAGCGATTCCGTGCCTTTGTCGAAGTACCCCGCCAGGTCGCCGTAGTCTCCTTTTGTAGCGTCGTGGTTCGTCACGATCCTCCCCTTGTCGCCGCCCGTCTCGACTCCGAAGACTGTCGCTCCGAAGTCCTCGTCGGCGGGGTTCGTGTGGTGGTCCCAGCTGAAGAAGCGGCCCATCCATGCGGCCTCGTCGCCGCTCTCGGTCTCGCCGATGTACTTGCCTCGCGCCTGCCCCGCGTACACGGCCTCCGCGTGCAGGTCGCTCGCCTTGTCGACGCTGTCCGGCAGGCCGGCCGAGCCCAGTGTCACGACGACCCCGAGCTCGACGTCCGAGCGCGAGGCGGCGACCGCCATCACGGTACTGCCGTAGGAGTGGCCGACGACGTTCGGCTTCGGGAGGTCATCGCCGCGGACGGCCGAGAGTCCTTGGACAGCGGAGGCGAGAGCGGCTCCGCCGGCGACAGCCTCCTTCGAGGTGAGAACGTCCAAGCCGTCCCCGCCGATGGAGGGCATCGGCGGAGTCTCGTAGCCGATCCAGGCGACGACGGCGCTGCCGGGCGGAAGGAGCGACTGCAGATTCTGCGACGCCTTCGTCCACTCGGTCATGCCCTCCGTCGTCTGCCCCATCCCGGGGACGGCGTAGGTGACGTTCGTCGCGGTGTCGAGATCGCCGATCGAGACGGCGGCGAGTGGGGGCTCGTCGTCGGTCAGGGAGATGAGGAAGCGCGGGTCCTGACCGAAACGGCGCGTCAGTGACGCCCGGATGCTCCTCAGCGCAGCCAGCTGCGACTCCACCGCCGTCAGCCGCTCAGCCGCCTCGTCGTTCCCCTCTTTGCGCAGGCCCGCCGCCTCCCCCTCCAGCGCCGCGATCCAGGTCGTGAGCGTGCTCTCGTTCGCCGTCGCCCGCGCACCGTACGGCACCCCCTCGAGGTTCCCGATCACCCCCGGCAGGCCGGCGACCAGCGCCTCCTGCTGTGCTGAAAAGCGTGCGCCGTCGGTGGGGTCGAGGCTCCGCCACCACTCGTTCACGAGGGCAGGAGCGACCCGTCGGAGCCGCGCTGCGAGGTCGGGCGACGAGGCAAGGAGTGCTGCGAGGTCCTCGGCCGAGAGCGTCGAGAGAGAGTCGAGCAGGCGCCGACCGCCGAGGGGCTGCGCAAAGGTGCCGACGACGTCGAGCACAGGAGTGGAGAGTTCTCCTCCCCCGGCGGCGGCGAAGGCCAGGGAGATCTGTTCGACCCAGCTCGCGTCGGCCGCGCTGATGGCCAGTAGCTCGCGGAAGCCCCGGAGCACCGAGAAGGACTCGACCGGCGCCCACGAGCAGCGGTTGCCGAACACTCCCCACGCTGTCATCAGGTCCTTCAGCCGCCATCGCAGCGCGTCATCGGCCTGGCGAATCTCGGAGACGAAGACGTCGAGGTGCTCGGGGTCGGCGGAACTCGTGCCTCCGAAGGCCCGCCCGCCCACAGAGGTGCGGCTGACGGAGATCGGGGAGAACACTCCCGAGATCGTCGGCGGCACGATCGGCTGATCCGAGGGCGGCCGGTCGAAGACCTCGTCGACCCCGGCGGTCAGGGCCGCGACGGGGTCGGCACGTCGTCGCTGCTCGCGCTCAGCCGCTCGCTGCTCCCAGGCGGCGTACTCCTCGCGGCGCTGACGCTCCTGCGCGGCGCAGCTCGCGACGACCCGTACCGTGTCGGCGAGTTCGTGTAGTTGCCCGCTGAGCCGATTGCGGTTGTCGGTCTCGCAGAAGCAGACCTGCCGGAATAGCTCGGAGTAACCGCCTCGAAAGTCCCGGAGCGCGTACTCCATCGCGGCGGACCGCAGCAGGCCCTGGGTCGAGAGCGAGACGGCCGCCTGCTCAGCGGCGTCGGCGAGGGCCACTGCCGCAGCATCGTCGAAGGGGAACTCCATGACCGCCTCCCGAATGAGAACATCTCGGAAAGGTTAGATCGGACGCCACGGTCGGCTGTCCAGTTGGCGCGAGACGCCGCTCGTCCCGCGACACGGTGGCCGCTGCTCAGCGCCGCTCGCTCGGGACCCGCGGCTCACTTCGCCGCAGTCAGCCGTTCCAGGTACCCCGCGAACGCGCGCAGGTCCTCCTCCGGCCACGCGCTGAGCGCCTCCTGCATCCGCTGCCGCTGCTGCCCCCCAAGGTCGCGCATCCGCTCGCACCCGGCCGCGCTGAGCGAGAGGAACCGCGCTCGGCCGTCTGCAGGGTCCACCGTCATCTCAACGAGGCCCAGGTCGACGAGCTGGCGGACCTGGCGGCTGATCGCACTGCGGTCGACTCCGAGCCGCTCCGCCGCGGCGCCGGAGTGCACCGGACCGCAGCGCTCGAGCATCCGCAGCAGCCTCAATCCGAAGGGCGGCAGCGCCGGGTCGATCGACGCCGCCGCGTCCCGGACGGCGAGGCGCACGTGGACGGCGAGCACGGTGATCTGCTCCTCGACCTCGTCCAGCGCCTGGGCCGAGGACGTGGCGGCGGGCATCAGGAGCGCTCGATCACGTCGGCGTGCCGACGACGTCCGGCGCAGACGCTCTCCCGGCTCTCCTCGGCGTGGACCGCGTCGTCCGTCCGTTCGGCCTGGCCGACGGGCCGCAGAGCCGCCTGGCCGTCGGCGGCGGCGATCAGCGCGTCCTCCGCGGCCCGGAGCGCGGTCGCGGGCTCCGCCGCGAGCTGCACCGCGTTCTTCGAGCCCAGGCTGACGTTCGGCAAGAGGATGACGGCGATCAGCGTGACGATCGCGAGCGGGATGCTGAAGAGGAAGACGGTGCCGACTCCGATCCCATAGGCGCTCTCGACCACGACGCGCACGGCGTCGGGCAGGGTCGCCGGCTGCGGGATCGTGCCACTGCCCAGGGCCTGCGCGGCGAGGACTTGATCGGCCGGCGTGAGGCCCGCGATCCCGGTCGCGATCCGGTCGGCGATCACGGTGCCGAGCACCGAACCCAGGACAGAGACGCCGACAGTGCCGCCGAGGCTGCGGAAGAAGGTCACCGCGCTGGTCGCGACGCCCAGGTTCTTCACCTCGATCGAGTTCTGCACGACGAGGACGAGGTTCTGCATCAGCATGCCCAGGCCTGCGCCGAGCACGGCCATGTAGACACCCACGAGCACGAGGTCGGTGTCGTAGCGCAGGGTGCTCAGGAGGGACGTACCGATCACGGCGAGCACGCCGCCGCTGATCATGATCGCCTTCCACTTGCCGGTGCGCGAGATGATCCCGCCGAAGATCGTCGAAGCGATCAGCAGACCGGCCATCATCGGGATCGTGAGCAGGCCCGACTGGGTCGGTGTGGCTCCGCGCGCGAGCTGCATGTACTGCGCGAGGAACACCGCGACGCCGAACATCGAGACGCCGACCGAGATGCTCGCCACGACGGCGAGACTGAAGGTGCGGTTCCTGAACATTCCCATCGGGATGATCGGTTCGGCCACGGTGAGTTCGGTGACGACGGCCGCGATCAGCAGGACGACCGCTCCGCCTACCATGACCGCGGTCTCCCACGATGCCCAGCCGACGCTCTTTCCGGCGAGCGAGACCCAGATCAGCAGGAGCGAGACGCCGCCGGCGATCAGGACCGCGCCGAGGTAGTCGATCCGGACCGTGCGCTTGGGGTGCGCGGGAAGGCGGAGGGTCATCTGGAGCAGAATGATCGCGACGATGGCGACGGGCATCGCGATGAAGAAGTTCCAGCGCCAGCCGAATGCGTCCGTCACGACGCCGCCCAGCAGCGGGCCGCCGACGGTGCCGATCGCCATGACTCCGCCGAAGAGCCCGGCGTACTTGCCGCGCTCACGCGGGCTGATGATGTCCGCCATGATGATCTGGCTCAGCGCGGCGAGTCCTCCGGCGCCCAGGCCCTGGAACACGCGGAAGACGATCAGCATGGTCGTGTCCTGCGAGAAGCCGGCCAGGGCGGAGCCGACGACGAACAGGCCGAGGGCGAGCTGGATCAGCAGCTTGCGGTTGAACAGGTCGGCGAACTTCCCCCAGAGCGGGGTCGAGACGGTGGTCGCGAGCAGGGTCGCGGTCACGACCCAGGTGTAGGCGTTCTGGTCGCCCTCGAGGTCCGAGATGATCCGGGGCAGCGAGGTCGAGACGACCGTGCCCGCGAGGATCGAGACGAACATGCCCAGCAGCAGGCCGCTCAGGGATTCGAGCACCTGACGGTGCGACATGGCGCCGTTCGGCCCGGCGGGGGCGTGCGGCGCGGCGGTTCCGCGCGATGCGGCGCGGTGTTCGGGGTGTGACATGGGCTCCTTCTCGGCACGGCAGCGGTCCTAGTTGATTCTGATCAACTATTGACTGGCTGCAACTATATAGCCGAGCGTCACAAATCGCTAGCGCTCCTCCGTCGCCGGTCGGGCGCCCTGCCGCCCGCGCCTATCCTCGGAGGGTGGACAACATCGATCGGAAGATCCTCGATCTCCTGCGCCAGAACTCCCGCGCGGGCTACGGCGACATCGGCGGAGTCGTCGGCCTCTCAGCCTCCGCCGTGAAGCGGCGCGTCGACCGCCTCGTCGCCGATGGCGTCATCCGCGGCTTCACGATCAAGGTCGACCCCACCGTCGACGGCATGGCGACAGAGGCCTACGTCGAGCTCTTCTGCCGCGGCACCGTTGCGCCGGACGAACTGCGCCGGATCCTCACCGCGGTCCCCGAGGTCGTCGACGCCGGCACGGTGACCGGCTCGGCCGACGCGATCGTGCACATCCGCTCGCGCGACATCCCCAGCCTCGAACTCGCCCTCGAGAAGGTGCGCATCGCGCCGAACGTCGACCACACCCGCTCAGCGATCGTCCTCTCTCGGCTCATCCAGCGCAGCGAGGCATAACAGGACCCGCCACTCGCTCGACACCGACGCACTCCAGCTGGTAGACCATATGTGTATGGTCATTCCAGGAGGGTGGGGCATGAGCGGCAGCGAGAGAGCGGGCACGGCGGCAGAGCGAAGGAGGCGCCTCTGGCTGATGCTGCCGATCCTGTTCGTCGGCGTCCTTATCGGCCGCGCGGTCGCGAAGGCGATCGGCGCCGAGGATCCGTGGAACGTTGTCGTGACCGCTGCCGTCGCGGCAGTGCTGGCGGTTGTCGTTCTCGTGCTCGTCGACAGGCCGCGCTGACCCTCCTCCTGGATCGGAACCCGATGGAGGGAACGACGATGGAACGAACGAGAACGAGCACGGCGCTGGTCGCCGCCGCGGCCACCCTGCTGGCGGTGCCGCTGTTCGCGGCTCAGGCCGCACGAGCGGAGCCGGCGAGCGGCGGTGGGAGCGGTGGGAGCGGTGGGAGCGGTGGGAGCGGCCAAGTCCACCTCGAGGCGCGCGGAGGCTCCGCCTCCACGGTGATTTTCGACGTCACCGATGGCACGCGGATCATCGCGCTGGCCGGCGGCGGAGTGGGATTCACGGACGGTGCCGAGACGTCCGAGGCACTCCCGGAGCGGATCGATGTCGGCCGCGGCCGCACGGTTTCGGGGCACTGGTCGATCGACGACTCCGACACGCTGACGTTCCACTTCGCGCCCGACGTCTCGGCAGGCGCGGCAAAAGGTGGCCAGCACCTCGACAGCGACTGGGGCTCGGCCGACTGGGGCCACTGCGTCGCAGGGAACGGGGTGAGCGGTGCGGCGACCGGCGGCCTGATCGGCGCGATCAGCGGTCCGGGAGCGATCGTCGGCGCGACCGGCGGGATGCTGACCGGGATCATCGGCGGCGCGATCACCTGCTGACGGGCGTCCGATCGGGCGAGCGAGCGTCCGTGACGACGGCGCCGCCGATCCGGACGAGATCGGCGGCGCCGTCGGGATCAGAAGCCCGAGGGAGAGAAGGCCTGCGCCATCTGGGAGAAGAGCGCCACCGACCAGCCGATCACGATCAGGATCGAGACGACCACGACGCCGAGGAAGATCCAGAGCGGGAGCAGTCCACCGCCGGTCACGCGCTTCACGATGACGCTGCGTCCGATCACGTAGACGTACGGCGCCACGAGGAAGGCCCACGCCCAGTGGAACGGACGCTGCAGGCCGGCTCGCTTCAGCTGACGCCAATCGAGGAACGCGAAGACGACCTCCGCGGCGTAGATCAGGAAGCCGACGATCTGGAGCACGCCGAGTCCGACGAGGTAGGCGGTCGACATCCCCATCGAGGACCTGGGTCCGTACGTCGTGGCCGTCGTCGAGTCGACGACCGCGCTCGGCGGCAGCAGAAAGATCGAGAGCGCCGAGAGAAGGGGCAGGAGGACGACCACCCAGATCCACGCCGTGGCGGTGACGATACTCGGGTCGCGCTGCTGGGCGGTGGCACCGGGCGCTGCGGCGTAGGCCGGGTACTGCGGCTGCTGCGCCTGCTGCGGCTGCTGCGCCTGCTGGCCGTAGCCCGGCTGCGGGTCCGCGGACGCCGGCTGCTGCGGGTACTGCCCCGAGGCCGACTGCCCGTAGCTCGTGCCGACTCCGCTCGATGTCTCGCCGTAGGCCGGGCGCGCAACGGGCGGAGCGGGCGCGACGGGCGGAGTCGGTGCGGCAGGCGGAGTCGGCGCTGCGGCCTGCGACGAAACGTCCTCAGCCGCGACGGTGGGCGCCGCCGTCGGCGCGTCCCGAAGCGACTCCGTCCAGCCGGCCCCGTCCCACCAGCGCTGACGGGACGAGCCCGCCGGGTCCGGGTACCACCCTGCACGGGGTCCGGAGGCCTCGCCGCCGATGCGTGCGCCCTGGTCCGAGCCGGTTCCGTTGTCGTCGGTCATGACGTCCTCCACTCCGCTCCGGGCGTTCTGCCCGCGATCTCGACCCACCGTAGCGCCGCGGCGCGATGCGCGGCCTGAGGGCCCGCTGATCGAACGCTGTCCACCACCGCAGGCACCTGAGCCGCGCGACCACCAGGATGGACGCATGCCCCACCTCCTCCGCGCCCGCGCCGCCCTCTTCGACATGGACGGGACGCTCGTCGACTCGACGGCCGTCGTCGAGACCATCTGGGGCGCCTTCGCCGAACGCTTCTCGCTCGATCGCGACACGGTGCTCGGGGCCGTGCACGGCGTCCGTGCCGCCGACAGCGTCCGCCGCTTCGCTCCCGCAGGCAGCGACGTGGACGCGATCGTCGCCGAGCTCGACGCGTACGAGCTCGAGCACACCGAGGGGACCGTCGAGATCCCCGGCGCGAGGGCGTTCCTTGCCTCGCTCCCCCGCGAGCGCGTCGCCCTGGTCACCTCCGCGAGCCCCGCGTTGGCCGGCGGCCGATTGTCCGCCGCGGGCCTCCCCTCCCCGGACACCGTCGTCACCGCCCACGACGTCGCGAACGGCAAGCCCGCTCCCGACGGCTACCTCGCCGCCGCCGCCCTGCTCGGCGTCGCCCCCGAGGACGCGCTCGTGTTCGAGGACGCCGAGGCGGGCATCCGCGCGGGTCTCGACGCCGGCATGCGCGTGATCGTCGTCGGAAGCCACGAGAGCGCAAGCACCCGGGGTCTGCCGCGGATCGCGCACTACTCCCACGCGCGAGCCATCGTCGAGGGCGACGAGCTCCTCCTCACCCTCGGCGGACCCCGGTAACGGATCGCGTCGATCAGTAGCGGATCGCGTCGATCACCTTCACCCGCACGGCGACGATCGCCGGCACCAGACCCGCGAGCGCACCGACGAGTGTCGCTGCGCCGAGTCCGAGAACCGCCGCCTCGGCCGGGAACGGCGGGATATCGCTGATGCCGGCTCCTGCTGGGTGCTGGTGACGGCGCCGTCCGGGCCGATCGTCTCGACCGGGTCGCGCGGAGTCTCGACGCGGATGTCGTAGATGAGGTCGCCCGACGCGACGGCGGCCCCCTGCTGCACGGAGACGTCGTCGACGGTGCCGGCCGCCGTCGCCTTCAGCGGCACGGCGGGGTCGGTGGCGACGGTGCCCTGCAGGGTGAGGTCATTGGTGACCGTGCCGCGGGCGACTGCGACGGTCGGCTCGGTGATCTCACCGGTCGGCCGCGTCGGATCGGCCTCGGCCGCTCCGTTCGGGAAGAACGCGATTTTCACGAGGGCGCTGCTCGCCGCTGCGATGATAACCATCCATACGATCGGGAACACCCAACGCCGAACCGCACCCACCACGTCCCCCGACCCCACTTCGCGAGCACTCCGTCATGGCGCGCCGGAGGCAGCCTATCCGGCGCGGGCGTTGACGTTGCGCCCGTGGAACGAACGTCAGCCGGCGAGCGCCGCGACGACGGAGGCGATCCGCCGCTCCCGCGTCTCGGCAGCCTTGGCCCCCTCGACCGATGCGACATGCGCTTTCCGCGCACTGGGCGAGAGCGCTGCGAAGCGCTCCGCAGCGCCCGCCTCGGCCAACGCGGAGGCCAGGTCCTCCGGCACGACGACCTCGCGCGGCGCGGTGTCGAGCTCGATCACCACGTCGATCGCGTCGCCGCCGGCCAGCCCCGTCTCGCGGCGCTTCTCGGCCGAGAACGGGACCAGCGCACGGCCTCCCATCGCTCCGACCGTGCTGGTGAAGCGGTAGCCGTTCACGGTCACGACGACCGCGGGCCGCTTGCCACCGCCGAGGGACTCGAGGACCTCGGGCGGAACCTCGATGCCGGTGTTCGTGCCGGTCTGGAAGAGCGTCGTTGCGAACTGCACGAGGCGATAGTGGCACGGACTCTCTCGTGTCGCACGGTCGGTGGCCATACTGACCCGCATCGCCCGTCGACTCCCTCTTCGTCCCCCGTCACCGATCTGGAGCGCTCGACGGCGTTCTCCGCGGCGCTCGGCTCCGCGGGGACGTGCTCAGCAGGCGCGGGTGTCCGGGTCGCCGAGCGAGGAGCGTACGGTGTCGACCGTCATCCGCCCGTCCGGGTCGAGCCGGGTCAGCATGCGCGCCATGATGTCAGCCAGCTGAGGGATCTGCTCGGGCTCGAGAGGGTCGATGACGTCGGCCAGCACGGTTGCCACGTGGCCGGGCGCGGTGTCGACGATCTTCTGCATCCCCGCATCGGTCAGCACAGCGTTGGTGGCGCGGCCGTCGGAGTCGCAGCGGCGCCGCTCGAGGTAGCCGCGTGCGACGAGGCGAGTCACCACATGCGAGAGCCTCGGGAGGGTGGCGTTGGTACGGGCCGCGAGCGTGGTCATCCGCAGGGCGCGGTCGGGCGCCTCGGAGAGCATCGCCAGCGTGAGGTACTCGAAGTGGGTGAGTCCGGCGTCGCGCTGAAGCTGGGTGTCCAGTGCCCCGGGCAGCAACTCCACGACCGCGATGAACCGCAGCCAGGCGCCGAGCTGATCAGGCGTCAGCCACCGGTTCTCAGGCGCACTCATCCCCCCACCCTAGCGACTACTTGCCGCGACAAGTATGCAGCCCCTGCACCCTCGCCCGCCCGCCACCGATGAGCCCCTCCTCAGCGGAGCCCCTCGCGCCCCCCTCACCGCGAACCGGGGATCCGCGTGCTAGCGGATCGCCGTAGCCGAACGCCTCCCGCTCCACGAAACGCACCCCACCGCGACGCCGACCGCGCCACGCCCGGCCAGGACGGGCGGGGAAACAGGTTCACACCACGTCGTCGCTCAGGTCGATCGGGTTCCCGAAGCGGTGGTTGGTGATCGAGATCGCCTGTTCGCGGAGGAAGGGCAGCAGTTCGACGCGACCGGCGGGGGTGACCGGATCAGCGTAGATCACCGTGTCGAGGGCGCCGCCGAGTGCTTCGGCGAGGGCGGTGGCGAGGGGGATGCGGGATCCGTCGGCGCGGGTCAGCGGGACGGGTGCTCCGGTGCTGCCGCGGGTCATGCCCGCGACGACGTCGCTGAAGGACCCGGTCGAGTCGGAGGATCGGCGCAGCACGGCCTGCTGTCCGCCCGGGGACGGGGTGCCGGCGCTGGCCTGCGGGCCCGCGTAGCCCTCGACGCGGTCGGAGACGATGTCGCCGATGATGCGGATGCGTGTCGCCGTGATCCGGCCGGCCGCGGCACGCTCGAGCCAGTGGGCGTCCGTCTCGACGACGATGCGCGGGACGAGGCCGGCCATCTCGGCGAGCTCGTCGCCGCCGAGCATCTCTTGGACTCGCGCGGGGAGCGGGATCGAGGTCGAAATGTCCATGCGCGAGCGCGTCAGCAGGCCGGCGGCGATGACGCGGAGGAGCTCACCGAGATCTCCGCCATCGGCCAGCCGGAGGGCGATCGGGACGCGGAGGTAGCGGAGAAGATTGCGCTCGACGCCGAGCTTCGAGATGTCGGTGACGACTCCGAACTCGGTGGCCCAGGCGAGCTGGTCGGAGAGGGCTGAGCGTCGGAGCAGGTCGAACTGCTCGAAGCGGAGCGCGGACTGGGCCGCCTCGATGAACTGACGGACGCGAGCGTCGAGGCCGCGCAGGTGCAGTGTCGAGGAGGAGCGCGCGGGTGAGGGCTTCCACGAACCGAGCCCGATGAGGTGGTGCGGCCCGCCGGCCTTCGCGCCACCTCCGACCGAGGAGCGCTTCCATCCGCCGAACGGCTGGCGCCGGACGATGGCGCCGGTGATGCCGCGATTGACGTACAGGTTGCCGGCCTCGACGGAGTCGATCCAGAGGGCGAGCTCGTCGGCATGCAGTGAGTGCAGGCCCGCGGTGAGGCCGTAGTCGGTGCCGTTCTGCATGCGGATGGCGTCCTCGAGGGTCGCCGCGTGCATGATCCCGAGAACCGGGCCGAAGAACTCGGTGAGGTGGACGTAGCTGTCCTCGGTGACACCCTCGCGCACTCCGGGCGACCAGAGCGTGCCGCTCTCGTCGAGGCGGCGCGGCTCGACCAGCCACGATTCGCCGCCGCCCAGGGTCGTGAGCGCGTGCAGCAGCTTGCCGGTGGGCTCCTCGATCAGGGGACCCATGACCGCCGACGGATCATCGGGGCGGCCGACGCGCAAGGAGGTGACGGCGTCGACCAGCTGAGCGCGGAACCGCTTCGAGCGGGCGACCGAGCCGACCAGGATGACCAGGGACGCGGCGGAGCACTTCTGTCCCGCATGGCCGAAGGCGCTGCGGACAATGTCGGCGACGGCGAGATCATAGTCGGCGTGGGGCGTGACGATGATCGAGTTCTTGCCGCTCGTCTCGGCCTGCAGTGCGAGGTCGGGCCGCCAGGAGCGGAAGAGCCGGGCTGTCTCGTAGGAGCCGGTGAGCAGGACGCGGTCGACGAGCGGGTCGGTGATCAGCGCACGGCCCAGCTCGTCCTCGTCGAGGTCGACGAGCGCCAGGAGTTCGTGCGGGATGCCCGCGTCCCACAGCGCCTCGACCAGCACGGCGGCCGAACGGCGGGCCTGCGGGGCCGGCTTGAGCACCACTCCGGAGCCGGCGGCGAGCGCCGCGAGGATCGAGCCGGCCGGGATCGCGACCGGGACGTTCCACGGCGGTGCGACCACGATCACCCGCTCGGGGACGAACGTCGCTCCGCCGACCGCGTCGAGCTCGCGAGCGCGGGTGGCGTAGTAGTGCGCGAAGTCGATGGCTTCCGAGACTTCGGGGTCGGCCTCGGCGATCGTCGTGCCGGTCTCGGAGGCCATCACCTCGATCAGGCGGTCGCGGTTGGCGGCGAGGACGAGGCCGGCGCGGTCGAGCACGGCGGCCCGGTCGTAGCCCAAGCGTTCACCCCAGCGCTCGGCGCGCCGCGACACCGTGCGCAGCACCTCCTGGAGCTGCTCAGGCGTCTGCACCCGGGCGGCGTCGGCGGTACTGGATCCGATGGTCGACCCGGGGATGCGCTCCGTGATCAGTCGGGCCCAGCGGCGGTTGCCGGGGAGGGCGGGGTCGGTGTCGGGCTCGTTGTGGAAGCCGGTGGTGGCGGCAGCAGCACCGGACCCGCGACTGAGCCCGAGGACCGCCTGGGTGAGACCGTCTGCAGCCGGATCCTCCACCCGCTCACCGGCACCCGCGTGCTCTTGCACCAGGCGGCGGCCGGAGCCCGCGGACCACTCCCGCAGCCGGTCCTGGCTGCGGTTGGGGGGCGGGACGGAGTCGTCGAGCGCGTCGAGCGAGATGCGGAACCGGCCGAGCTCGCGCTGCAGCACCTCCTCGTCCTCACCGCGGAACGCGGCCGAGAGGAAGTTCTCGGGGCTGCTGTTCTCCTCGAGTCGCCGGATGAGATACGAGATCGCCACGTGGAACTCGTGCGGGTGCACGACGGGCGTGTAGAGCAGGAGCCGTCCCACGTCCTCGCGAACGGCTCGCGCCTGCCCCGTCGCCATGCCGAGCAGCATCTCGATCTCGACCGCGTCGGTCACGCCGCGCTCGGTCGCGGTGAGCCAGGCCCAGGCGAGGTCGAACAGGTTGTGCCCGGCGACGCCCACGCGCACCGCGTCGGTGCGCTCGGGCCGCAGCGCCCGGTCGAGCAGACGCTTGTAGTTCGTGTCCGCCTCCGCCTTGCTCCCGACGGTCGCGAGCGGCCAGTCGTGCAGGGCCGCGTCGACGCGCTCCATCGCCAGGTTCGCGCCCTTGACCACGCGGACCTTGATCGGTGCCCCGCCGCGGGCCCGCCGCTCGCGCGCCCAGTCGGTCAGCTCGTCGAGCACGCGAACGGAGTCGGGCAGGTACGCCTGCAGGACGATGCCCGCTTCGAGCTCGAGCATGCCCGGCTGTTCGAGGAGGCGCCGGAACACGGCGACCGTCAGGTCGAGGTCGCGGTACTCCTCCATGTCGAGGGTGATGAAGGTGGGCTCGGCGCTGGACGCGGCGGCCTGGTAGAGCGGAGTGAGGCGCTCGACGACGCGGTCGACCTCCTCCTCGAAGGCCCACATCGAGAGCGGACTGACGACACTCGAGACCGCGACGCTGACGTAGTCGACGTCCGGCCGCTCGAGCAGGCGGAGCGTCCCCTCCAGCCGCCGGCGCGCCTCGCGCTCGCCGAGCACCGCCTCGCCGAGCAGGGTCAGGTTCAGCCGGTCGCCACCCTCCCGCAGGGCCGCGACGGCCTCGCCCAGACGCGCTTCCGAGGCGTCGACCACGAGGTGGCCGACGAGGTGCCGCAGCACCCGTCTCGCCGCCGGCACAACCACCCACGGCAGTACCGGACCCACGGCCCCGCCGGTACTGATCGCGGCGCGCAGGTAGGAGGGGAGGAACGCGGGCGTCTTCGCAGTGAGCGCCGCGAGGTTCTCGGCCGCGACCGACAGGTCCTCGGGCCGGACCACGCCGTCGAGGAAGCCGACGGTGAAATCAAGGCCGTTCGGATCCTGGAGCACGCCCGCGAGCCGCTGCGCCGCAGGCTCGACCGGGAACTCGCCGCTGCGGGCGATCCAGCGCCGGACCAGGGACTCGACGCGCTCGAGCATCGGACGGTCGTCGTCCTCCAGCAGTACCTCGACGCCGGACGGTGCTGCCTCGGACTCGAGCCGCTGCTCGGGCGCCTGCTCGAGCGCCTGCTCGACCACGTCCGCCGGCTCGTCGCCGACGTCCTCCGCGCTCCCCGACGCACCGCCGTCGCCCTGCACGAGCGCACCACCGTCGCCCTGCACGACCGCGTCGTCGGGCTCGCGCTCCGGGTCGCTGCCGGGCACTCCTGGGGTCGTCGACTGCTGCATCCTCCGAGGCTAAGCCCGACTCGGTGCCCGGAGGCGGCGTGACGCGGTGCTCCCGCGGACTCGGCCCCGAGCCGCCCCTGTGGAGGAGCATCTCAGTGCCGGCGGTGGTCCTGGATCGTCATCCTCGGACCGTGCCGCGGCTTCCGCACCCCGCTACAGCCGATCAGCCGGATCACCCGCTGCCGGTGGCCGCGCCACGGCTCCAGCAGCTCCAGCATCCCGTCGTCGTCGACCCCGAGATGCCCGGTGAGCGCGAAGCCGACCGCCGCGGCGAGGTGGTAGTCGCCCACGCTGACCGCGTCCGGGTCACCGTGCGCGCGCATCATCACCTCGGAGGCCGTCCACGCTCCGATCCCCGGCACCGACTGCAACCGCCGCGCGATCTCCGCGCCGCCCCGCCCGAGGGCGAGCGTCCGCTCGAGCCCGGAGGCGACGAGCGCCGCGGTGAGGACCGTGCGCGATCGCCGCGGGTCGACTCCCGCCCGGTGCCAGTCCCACGACGGCACGCGCCGCCACTGCTCCGCACTCGGAGCCACATGCAGGGCGACGGGCCCCGGCGCAGGTTCCCCGTGCAGCCGGACGAGCGCGCGGTAGGCGCGCCACGCCTCGGTGCTGGTGACCTTCTGCTCCAGGATCGACGGCGCGAGCATCTCGAACACCAGGTTCGCGCGGGTGAGCCGCAGGCCGACCGTGCGCCGGAGCACCTCGGCGAGCGGCGCGTGCGCCGACAGGTCGAGCCCGCTCCAGTCGTCGCCGTGGCCGAGCAGCTCGGGGACCCGGTCGATCAGCCACTCCGCTCCGTCGCCCCAGGCGCGCGCGTGCACCGATCCGTCGACCGCCTGCCGCAGGTGCAGGGTGCCCGGCCCGAGCGGAGTGCGGAACCCTCGCCAGAAGCCGGACGCGTCCACGAGCATGGTCGGGTCGCCCGAACCGCGCAGCAGCGTGCGGAGGGTGAGCGCGAGGCTCACCGGCTCCGCCGGCGCGTAAACCGTCGCCCAGGAGGACTCGGGAGCGGGGGCGGCGATCGACACGCAGCGATGCTAACCGGCGGCTCCGACACTGCGAGCAGACGCTCTCCGCAGAGCCCCCGTTCACGCCGTGTTCGGAGCGACACGCCCGGCGGTTTGGTCCAACAGGAATGAACACATGCGCGGATCGGATCCCTCGTTGTGACTGGTCAGCGTGCGGATTCCGGGCGTAGCTTCGCGATGTCGCGGCGGCACTCCAGCCGTCCGACACCCGCCTATCACTGGAGATGCGCACATGTTCGATACGACCTTCATCCGCAACGCGATCGTCAAGAGCTCTGAGACCGCTCTGGACCGTCGCCGCTTCTTCGAGGCCACCGGCGTCGCCGGCCTCGGCATCGGAGCCGCGGCACTCGCCGCGCCCACCGCCTCCGCCGAGGAGGTCGCTGCCAGCGGCCCCAGCGACGCCTCGATCCTCAACTTCGCCCTCAACCTCGAGTACCTCGAAGCAGAGTTCTACCTCCGCGCGGTGTACGGCGACGGTCTGGGCGGCTCGGACGTGACCGGGAAGGGCACGCCCGGCGGCGTCATCGGCGGCCGGCCCGTCAACTTCACGACCCCGTGGCTCAAGAGCTTCGCCACCGAGGTCGCGAACGACGAGAAGGCGCACGTGAAGTTCCTCCGCTCGGCTCTGGGTACGTCGAGGGTTGCGCGTCCGGCGATCAACCTGAAGGACAGCTTCAACGCCGCCGCCACCGCGGCAGGGCTGATCAAGGCGGGCCAGAGCTTCGACCCGTTCGCGAGCGAGGCGAACTTCCTGCTCGGCGCGTTCGTTTTCGAGGACGTCGGAGTGACCGCCTACAAGGGCGCCGCTCCCCTCATCCAGTCGAAGACCTACCTCGACGCGGCTGCGGGCATCCTCGCGGTGGAGGCGTACCACGCCGGTGCCATCCGCTCGGCGATCTACGCCGCCGACCTGTCCGACTCGGCGAACAAGCTCTCCGACGCTCGCGACAGCCTCGACGGCAAGACCGACCTCGACCAGGGCGTCAAGGTCAATGGCCAGGCGAACATCGTCCCGACCGACGGCAGCTCCATCGCCTTCAGTCGCACCCCGGGCCAGGTCCTGAACATCGTGTACCTGAACCCCAAGGCCTCGCGCACCGGCGGATTCTTCCCCCGCGGCGTGAACGGTGAACTGAACACCAGCCAGGCCAACTAGCACCGAGTACGACGACGGGCCCTTCCTCGAGGCGGCGAGGAGGGGCCCGTCGTCGTCCGCGTGCACATCCGTTCACCAGGTCCTCTAACCTGAGCGAGTGAAGATCGGGATCCTGACCTCCGGCGGCGACTGCCCCGGCCTCAATGCCGTCATCCGCGGTGCCGTGTACAAGGGCATCAAGGTCTACGACCAGGAGTTCGTCGGGTTCCGCAACGGCTGGCACGGCGTGGTCGACGGCGACTTCCTGCCGCTGGGTCGACCCGAGATCCAGGGCATCGCCAAGCAGGGCGGCACGATCATCGGCACCAGCCGCACGAACCCCTTCGAGGGCGAGAACGGCGGACCGGAGAACATCGCGGAGATGATGGCCCGCAACGGCATCGATTCGATCATCGCCATCGGCGGCGAGGGCACTCTCGCCGCAGCCAAGCGCCTCACCGATGCGGGCTTGAAGATCGTCGGCGTCCCCAAGACCATCGACAACGACCTCGGCGCCACCGACTACACCTTCGGCTTCGACACCGCCGTCGGCATTGCGACCGATGCGATGGACCGCCTCCGCACCACCGGCGACTCGCACGGCCGCTGCATGGTCGCCGAGGTCATGGGCCGCCACGTCGGCTGGATCGCGCTGCACTCCGGTATGGCCGCGGGTGCCCACGTCATCCTGATCCCGGAGAAGCGCACGTCACTCGACCAGATCGTCGAGTGGGTGCAGAGCGCTCAGGATCGCGGCCGCGCGCCGCTGGTCGTGGTCGCCGAGGGCTTCTCGCTCGACACGATGGACGACGCCCACTCGGAGCGAGGCCTCGACGCCTTCGGCCGGCCCCGCCTCGGCGGCATCGGCGAGCTGCTCGCCCCGCTCATCGAGGAGCGCACCGGCATCGAGACCCGCGCCACCACGCTCGGCCACATCCAGCGCGGCGGGACGCCCACCGCATTCGACCGCGTGCTCGCGACCCGCCTGGGCATGGCCGCGATCGACTCCGTCGTGGCCGAGCACTGGGGCCGCATGGTCGCCCTGCGCGGCACCGACATCTACCACGTCGACTTCGCCGAGGCCCTCGGCATCCTCAAGACGGTGCCCGACGCCCGCTACGAGGAGGCGCGCATCCTCTTCGGATAGCGCGAATCTCGACGAATCGCACTGGGGCGTCTCGAGACCGACTCCCTCAGCCCTTCGCTCCGTCCGGGGTCGCCGTCGCCACGATCTGCGCCCGCGCCAGCGTGTGGAAGTGGACGTTGAAGCCGAGGATCGCAGGAGTCGACTCCGGATCCAGATCCAGCGACTCCACGTCGAGGGCGTGCACCACGAAGAAGTAGCGGTGCTCGCGGTCCGGCGGGGCCGCTCCGATGAACTGGCGCAGCCGCATCTCGTTGGGGAGGGTCTGGGCGCCTGCCGGGAGCAGCTCGAAGCCGGCGGCTCCGGCTCCGGTGGGCAGCCCCGTGGTGTCGGCGGGGAGGTTGTAGACGGCCCAGTGCCAGAAGCCGGAGCCGGTCGGCGCATCCGGATCGAACACGGTGACGGCGAAGCTCCTCGTCTCGGCCGGCGCTCCCGACCAGCGCAGCTGCGGCGAGACGTCCTCGCCACCGGCGCCCTCCCCGTAGTGGCGGGCGGACAGGGGCGCTCTGTCCGCGATGTCGTCGCTCTCCAGCGTGAAAGTCGGTACGTCGCCGAGGCGGGCGTAGGGGTCGTAGGTCCAGTCGGACATCCGGTTCTCCGTTCGGGTCGAGCGGGCGGGGCCCGCGATCTTAGCCTAGGAACCCGCTCCGGCCCGCCGAAAGGCTTGCGGAGCAGGTCACGACCCGAGAGAGCGTCCCGGCCGGTGGTTGAACGCCACGAGGATCACGCCGAACGGGATGGTGAGCGGGTACCCCAGCAGCAGCGCGAGGCCGGCCGTGCCACCGGTGACCGCCTGGCTCGCGCGCAGCAGATACAGGCCGAGCGAGACCAGGAAGGCGCCAGCGACGAGGCCGAACACGTCCTCCAGGCGGGAGTGCGGCACGGTGGCGGAGGCGTCGGACACCCGATGATGCTGCCACCCGCCGCGCCTGGGGCCCGCGCCCTCGTATGATGTGCCGGTGCTGCCGAAGATCCTGCTGTTCTACCGCTTCGTGCCGCTGGCCGACCCCGAGTCCGTGCGGCTGTGGCAACGGGAGCTGTGCGAGTCGCTGAGCCTGCGCGGGCGCCTGCTGATCTCGGAGCACGGGGTGAACGGCACCCTCGGCGGCGGGATGGATGCGCTCAAGCGCTACCTCCGCCGCACCCGTGAGCACTCGGCGTTCCGCGGCCTCGAGGTGACGTGGAGCGACGGATCCGGCCTCGACGACGCGGGCCGCAGCCTGGACTTCCCCGGGCTCTCGGTGAAGGTGCGCGACGAGATCGTCTCGTTCGGCGCTCCCGACGAGCTGCGGGTCGACGCGGGCGGCGTCGTCGGGACGGCTCCGCGGCTGGACCCGGACCAGCTCGACGCCCTCGTCGCCGAGCGCGAGGACGTGGTGCTGTTCGACGGCCGCAACGCCTTCGAGGCCGAGATCGGCCGCTTCGAGGGAGCCGTCGTGCCCGCGGTTGCCAGCACCCGCGAGTTCGTCGAGCAGCTCGACGCCGGCGTCTACGACCATCTCAAGGACCGCCCCATCGTCACCTACTGCACCGGCGGCATCCGCTGCGAGGTCCTGTCGAGCCTGATGAGGGCACGCGGCTTCGGCGAGGTGTACCAGCTCGATGGCGGCGTCGTCCGCTACGCCGAGGCGCGGCGCGACCGCGGGCTCTGGCAGGGCGCGCTCTACGTGTTCGACGGCCGCGGATCCGTCACGTTCTCCCCGGATGCCGAGGTGCTCGGCCGGTGTGCCTCCTGCGCGGCGCCGACGAGCCGGATGCGCAACTGCACCGACGCCTCCTGCCGCGCGCAGCTCGTCGTCTGCGCGGACTGCGAGGCGACGGCCTGCGCCGCGCATGCCGGCCCTACGCTCGTTCCATGAGCATCCACGCGCGCGGACGCGCCCTTGTCGACCTCCACACCGCCCCCGAGCTGCTGCAGGTGGTGAACGTCTGGGACGTGATCAGCGCGACCACGGTCGCCGCCCTCCCCGGGACACGCGCGCTCGCGACCGCGAGCCACTCGATCGCCGCGACCTTCGGCTACGAGGACGGTGAGCGGATCCCGCTGGAGCTGCACCTGGGGATGATCGAGCGGATCGTCGCCGCCGTCGAGGTGCCGGTCTCAGCCGATCTCGAGGCCGGCTACGGCGATGCGGACGAGACGGTTCGCCGCGCCATCGAGGTCGGCGTCGTGGGGGCGAACCTCGAGGACCAGGCGAAACCGCTTCCCGAGGCGCTGCGCGCGGTCGAGAAGGCCGTCGCTGCGGCCGAGGAGGAGGCGGTGCCCTTCGCGCTCAACGCCCGCACCGACGTCTTCCTCCGCGCCGGCGAACGCGACCGCGGCGAGGTCCTGGCCGACGCGATCGAGCGCGGCCGCGCCTACCTCGACGCCGGCGCGACCTGCTTCTTCGTGCCCGGGCTCCTCCAGGACGCCGAGCTGGAGGCCCTGGTCGGCGCCCTCGGCCGGCAGCGCGTCAGCGTCATCGGCGTCCCCGGATCGCAGTCCCCCGCCCGCTTCGAGGAGCTCGGGCTCGCCCGCGTCTCGTACGGCCCGTGGACGCAGCGCGTCGCCCTGACCGCGTTGCAGGACGCAGCCGTCGCGCTCTACTCCGGTCGGCCCCTCCCCGAGGGCACCCGTCCCCTGAACTGACCGCCCGGGCACGGGCCCGCGGGCGTAGCGTGGGCCCATGTACCGAGCCATCGTCGTCGAGCGGCACTCCGACTCCGACACCGACACCCCGAACCGAGCCCGCCTCCTCGAGCGCGACGACCCCGACCGCTCGCACGGCGACGTAACGATCGCCGTCGAGTACTCGAGCGTCAACTACAAGGACGCCCTCGCGCTGGCCGGGCGGCCCGGTATCGTGCGGCGCACACCGCTTATCGCCGGCATCGACCTGGTCGGCACCGTGGAGTACGCGGACGGCGAGGCGGGCGAGCGCTTCGACTCCGGCGACCGCGTGGTGCTGAACGGCGCGGGTCTCGGCGAACTCCACGACGGCGGACTCGCCGAGCGGGCCAGGGTCGACTCCGGCTCGCTACTGCGTCTGCCCGGCGCGATCTCGTCGGCGCGCGCGGGAGCGATCGGCACCGCGGGCTTCACAGCGATGCTGGCCGTGCTGGCCCTTGAGCGGCACGGCGTGCGCCCGGGTAGCGGGCCGGTGCTGGTGACGGGAGCGTCCGGCGGAGTCGGGTCACTGGCCGTGGCGCTCCTGGCCCGGCTGGGCCACGAGGTCGTCGCCTCGACCGGTCGGCTCGGCGAGCACGGCGCACTGCTGCAACGCCTCGGCGCCTCCGACGTCATCGACCGCGCCGAGCTGCAGGAGGGCGGCAAGCCGCTGCAGTCCGAGCGGTGGGCGGGAGCCGTGGACTCCGCCGGCTCGCACACCCTCGCCAACGCCCTCGCGCAGACGTGCTGGGGCGGGACCGTGGCCGCGTGCGGCCTCGCGCAGGGCTCCGATCTGCCGGTGAGCGTGATGCCGTTCATCCTGCGTGGAGTGACGCTCGCGGGCGTCAACTCGGTGCAGGCCCCGCGCAAGCTCCGCGAGGAGGCGTGGCGCCGACTCGCGCACGACCTCGATCGTGAGCTCCTCGACGGCCTGACCACCACGGTGCCCCTCGGCAGCGCCGTCGATGCCGCCGAGGACGTGCTCGCGGGCCGCTCGCACGGTCGGACGCTGGTGGATGTCCGCGCCTGACGACGCAACGTCAGCTGAGAGACCATCTCATCCACTATCGTCGATGAGGACGTCTCTCAGCTGACGTTGTGCGGCGGCGCGGCTACTCCGCGGCCTCGGTGGCGCCGCTCGGCTCGGCCGATGCGTGCTCCACGGACGGGTCGGGCCGGGCCGTGTGCTGCTTGGCCGTGCTGCGGGGCTGCGGAGACCGCTTCGCGGCGGGCGCAGGCTTCGCGGCGGCAGCCTCCTCGGCCCGTTCAGCCTGCTCCGCGACCTCGGGGAGGATCACCAGATCGTCGGCGTCGACCACGGGGATCGCCGCGGTGCCGAGCTGGAGCGCCGCGATCAGCTCGGGCGCGTGCTTCGTGCTCACGATCAGTCGGGAGTAGTCCTCGTCGACCAGGTCGATCACGACGGCCGACGAGGTGCGCTTGAGCAGCAGGAAGTCCCTACCGCCGTGGAACTTCCAGGTGCCGACCGCGAGGGTGAGCGGCACCGCAGTGCCCGGCGCGCTGACACCACGGACCCAGATCCAGGGGTCTTCGGTGACCGTCGCCGAGCGGATGTTCGCCCGGTCGACGACGACGTCGCTGCAGTGGAACGCGAGCAGCCGTTCGGCCACGGTCAGGCGGAGTTCGAGGCGGTCGGGGAGCACGGTCACGACGGGCATGCCCCTAGTCTGCCCGCCGCCTGCCGCCGGGTCAGCGCTGGGTCGCACAACGATGCTCGATTGCGAGCGTCGGTGGCAGCATGGTCGGATGGCGATGGATCCGGACGAGGCGCTCCTCCTGGACGCCCTGCTGTCCGAGCGGCAGGCCGGGATGCGGCTCGACATGGCCCGGCTCGAGGCCTCGCTCGTCGAGCTCCTGCGCGACCGGGCCGACGGCACCGCCGACGACGAGCACGACCCTGAGGGCACTCCCCTGTCCGCCGAGTGGTCGCGAATGGCCGGAGTCCGCGACGCCCTGGTGCGCACCTCGCGCGAGCTGGACGGCGCTCGCGCTCGCCTCGGCAGGGGCGAATACGGCGACTGCGCCTCCTGCGGCCGCCCGGTCGGCGCCGCCCGCCTGACCGCCCGGCCCACGGCCGAGCTCTGCATCGCCTGCGCCCGTCAAGCGGAGTCGCGCGCCCGCTGAGCACCCCGGCCCGGTCGCCCTCACCATGCCGCGCCTGAAAGCCCCCACAGATTGCGGCGCACAGAAACCCGGTTTCTCCTGCGAGCATTCACATCTGGTCATGTCCCCCGAATAGGGCAGGCCCTCCTCCCCTTCGAAAGGCACCCCTGCGATGACCGAGACGTCGACCGCCCGATCGACCGGCGCCCCTCCCGCCCCCGACAAGCGCGCCTGGCGCTCGCTGATCGTTCTGCTCGCGGGGATGTTCATCGCCCTGCTCGACACGACCATCGTCAACGTCGCGCTGCCCACCATCCGCACCACGCTCGACGCGTCGGAGTCGACGCTCTCCTGGATCATCTCCGGCTACGCCCTCGCGTTCGGCCTCGCGCTGATCCCCGCCGGCCGCCTCGGCGACCGCTTCGGGCACAAGTGGATCTTCGTCAGCGGAGTCGCACTCTTCACCCTCGCGAGCATCGCCTGCGGTCTCGCGGCCGACGATGCCCAGTTGGTCGTCGCCCGCGTCGTCCAGGGCCTCGCCGGCGGCATCTTCGTCCCCGCGGTCAATGCCTACATCCAGCTGCTGTTCCGCGGACCCTCGCGCGGCAAGGCGTTCGCCGTGATGGGCGCGGTCCTCGGAGTGTCTTCGGCGCTCGGTCCGATCATCGGTGGCCTGATCATCCAGGCCTTCGGCGACGAGAACGGCTGGCGCCTCGTCTTCTGGGTGAACGTACCCATCGGCATCGCGACCCTGATCGCCGCCGCGATCCTCCTCCCCGCCCGCCGCGACCTCGAGACCGGCGAGCGCGCCCCGAGCGGAGGTGTCGACTGGCTCGGACTGGTACTCGTCTCGGGCGGCCTGGTCGCGTTGCTCGTCCCGCTCATCCAGGGCGAGGACGAGGGCTGGCCGCTCTGGACCTTCCTCTCGATCGCTGGCGGAGTCCTCCTCCTCGCCGCCTTCGGCGCCTGGGAGGTCCTCCACGTCCGCCGCGGTCGCGCTCCGCTGGTGCCGCCGTCGCTGTTCCGCCACCCCGCCTTCACCGGAGGCGTGATCCTCGCGCTGGTCTACTTCGCCGCCTTCACGAGCATCTTCTTCACCATCTCGCTGCTCTGGCAGTCGGGCCTGGGCCACACCGCGCTCGAGTCGGGCCTCGTCTCGATCCCCTTCGCGATCGGCAGCATCATCAGCTCGTCCCAGAGCAACCGGATGACCGCGCGTCTGGGCCGCACCGTCCTGGTGATGGGCAGCGGTCTGCTGGCGATCGGCCTGGGCTGGGTGTGGCTGGTGCTGCTCGCCGCGACGCCCGACTCGATCAGCAACTGGCAGCTCCTGCCGCCGCTGCTGATCGCGGGCCTGGGCAACGGTTTCTTCATCGCCCCGAATGTGCAGTTCATCGTCTCGACCGTCGACCCTCAGGACGCAGGCGCGGCGAGCGGAGTGATCTCGGCGATCCAGCGCATCGGCTCGGCCGTGGGCATCGCGGTCATCGGCAGCGTCCTGTTCGGGGGCCTGGTCATCACGGGGCCGGATACGGTGGCCTCCGGCTTCCTCGATGCCGCGGCTCCCGCGATGCTCCTGAGCACCCTGATGGCACTCGCCGCCTTCGCCCTGGTGTTCGTGCTGCCGAAGTCGGTCTCGCGCCGGGGGTGACGCCGCGTGCCCGGCCCCCGCACACGGCCGGGCACGACGGAACGAGCGTCTCCTCTACGCCCGAGCGGCGGCAGCGGCCCTGGCCGCCGCCGGCAGCGCGTCCACGATGCGTCCGATCGCCGAGTCGTCGTGCGCGGCCGAGACGAACCAGGCTTCGAACACCGACGGCGGCAGCGAGACGCCCGCGTCCAGCATCGCGTGGAAGAACGCCGGATACCGGAACGACTCCTGCGCCTGCACCTGCGCGTAGTTGCGCACGGGGTGGCCCAGGTCTGTGAACATGAAGCTGAAAAGGTTTCCCGCCGTCTGCACGGTGTGCGCGACGCCCTCGGCGGTCAGCGCCGCCGAGACCTCGCGCTGCAGCGTCCGCGCCGTGGCGTCGAGAGCGGCGTAGACCTCGTCGTCGGCCAGGTGCAGAGTCCTGATACCCGCCGCCACGGCGACCGGGTTCCCGGAGAGCGTGCCCGCCTGATAGACCGGCCCCAGCGGGGCGAGATGGTCCATCACGTCCGCGCGACCGCCGAGCGCCGCGACCGGCATCCCTCCGCCGATGACCTTGCCGAAGGTGAAGAGGTCGGCTCGATACGGAGCCTCGGCGTCGCGGTTCTCGAGCCCCCACCAGCCGCCGGCGCTCACGCGGAAGCCCGTCAGCACCTCGTCCATGATCAGGAGCGAGCCGTTCGCATGCACGAGCTCGGCGAGGGCCGCGTTGAACCCCGGATCGGGCGCAACGACGCCCATATTGGCGGCGGCCGCCTCGGTGATCACCGCCGCGATGTCGGGGCCGCGCTCGGCGAGCACCGCGCGCACGGCGTCGAGATCGTTGTAGGGCAGCACGATCGTCTGGGCCGCGGTCGCCGCGGTAACGCCGGCGGAGGCGGGGAGGGAGAGGGTCGCCAGCCCGGATCCGGCGTCGGCGAGCAGTCCGTCGGAGTGGCCGTGGTAGTGGCCGGAGAACTTGATCAGCAGGTCGCGGCCCGTGACGCCGCGGGCGAGGCGGATCGCCGTCATCGTCGCCTCAGTGCCCGTGGAGACCAGACGGAGCTTCTCGATCGGCGACACCCCGCCGGCCGTGATGCGCGCCTCGACCAGCTCGGCGAGATCGGTCTCGGCAGGAGTGGACGCGCCGAACGAGAGGCCGCGAGCTGCCGCCTCCTGCACGGCGGCGACCACCTCCGGGTGCGCGTGCCCGAGGACGGCGGGGCCCCAGGAGCAGACCAGGTCGACGTACTCGCGGCCGTCCGCATCCGTGATGTACGGGCCTCTCGCGGAGACCATGAAGCGCGGGGTCCCGCCGACCGAGCGGAAGGCTCGCACGGGCGAGTTGACGCCTCCGGGGATCGCGTGCCGGGCACGCTCGTACAGGGTGTCGTTCGCCGAGATGGTCACGTCCCCAGGGTACGCGCGCTGCCCGGCTCCCTCCCCGCGAGGGGCGGTTTCGGACCGGCCGAGCCTTGCCCGGCGCGGGGCTACCGCAGCAGGTCGCGGGCGATCTCGACCGCCCAATAGGTGAGCACCGCGTCGGCCCCGGCGCGGAGGATGGCGGTCACCGACTCGAGGATCGCCGGCTCGCGCGAGATCCACCCGTTGGCGGCTGCGGCCTCGATCATCGCGTATTCGCCCGAGACCTGATACGCCCAGACCGGCACGTCCGAGACGGCCGCGACGTCCGAGAGCACGTCGAGGTAGCTCATCGCCGGCTTGACCATCACCACGTCGGCGCCCTCCGCCAGGTCGAGCGTCGCCTCGCGCAGGCCCTCTCGGCGGTTCGCCGGGTCCTGCTGATAGGTGCGCCGATCGCCCTCGAGCGTCGACTGCACCGCTTCGCGGAACGGGCCGTAGAAGCTGGAGGCGTACTTCGCCGAGTAGGCGAGGATCGCGGTGTCGAGGTGTCCGGCCCTGTCCAGGGCGGCGCGAATCGCTCCGACCTGGCCGTCCATCATCCCGGACAGCCCGAGCAAGTGCGAGCCGGCCGCGGCCTGCGCGAGCGCCATCTCCTCGTACCGGAGGAGCGTGGCGTCGTTGTCGACGCGCCCGCGGTCATCGAGCACGCCGCAGTGGCCGTGGTCGGTGAACTCGTCCAGGCACAGATCGGTCTGCACGACCAGAGCGTCGCCGACCTCCTCGACGACGACCCGCGTCGCCGCGTTGAGCACACCGTCGGGGTCCGTCGCTCCGGAGCCGACCGCGTCGCGCGTGGTGGGCACGCCGAACAGCATCACACCGCCCAGACCCGCCTCGGCCGCCTCGGTCACCGCGCCGCGCACGCTCTCGAGCGAGTGGTGCATCACCCCCGGCATCGAGCCGATCGGCCGCGCGTCGGTGATCCCCTCGGCCACGAAAAGGGGCAGGATCAGCTGCGCCGGGTGGATGCGCGTCTCCTGCACGAGTCGGCGGAGTGCGGGAGTCGTGCGGAGGCGGCGCGGGCGGATGGCAGTCATGCTCTCCAGCGTAATCCCGCCCGGCAGCGCACCTCCCGGCAGCGCACCTCCCGGCAGTGCTCCTCCCCAGCGCACGGCGCCAGGCACTCTCCACAGTCCAGACCGATCGGCGCCCGCGCCCGCGCCGGATCGTCGATCCTCATCGCGTGACCGACCTCCTCGCTCTCCTTTCCGCCGCCGGCGGCATCGCCCCCTCGAGCGCACTCACGAGCGCTGGCATACGACGCGCCGCGCTCGAGCACGCGCTGTCGACCGGCCGGGTCATCCGTGTCCGTCGTGGGTGGTACGCACTCGCCGATGCTCCCGCCCTCGAGCTCGCCGCTGTCCGATCCGGCGGCCTGCTCACCTGTGTCTCCCTTCTGCGGCACCTCGGGCTGTGGACGGTGGAGCGCCCCGCCCTGCACGTCGCCCTCGGTGCCTCATCGGTTCGGGCGGTGCGCGCGGGAACCGTCGGGCACTGGCGCCGCTGGCCGGGACAGGGGCAGCGCTCGTTCGCGCAGGACGGGATCGGTGCCGCGATCCTGCACCTGCTGACCTGCGTCAGCGAGATGGACGCGATCGTCACCGTCGACTCCGCGCTGAACACGGGTCTGCTGGCCAAGGAGGAGCTCGACGCACTCCGAGCGCTCGCACCGATCGGGAAGAGAGCGCTCTTCGACCTCGTGGATGGCCGGAGCCAGTCGGGCCTGGAGACCAAGACCCGAGTGAGCATGAGGCGACACGGAGTCCAGGTACGCGCTCAGGTCTTCATCCCCGGCGTCGGACACGTCGACGACATCATCGGCGAGCGCCTCGTCGTCGAGAGCGACGGATACCGCTATCACTCGTCGCTGGCGCAGTTCCGCGAGGACCGGCGGCGGGACCTTGAGCTCGCCCGGCGCGGCTACCTCTGCCTCCGGCTGGACAACCACCAGATCATGGACGACTGGGCTCGGACCGAGGACGTCTTGCTCACACTGATCCGAAATCGGGAGCATCTGTGGACGCCGGCGCAGAGGCGACGACACAACATCAGCTGAGACACCATCTCATCCACGATGGTGGATGAGATGGTGTCTCAGCTGACGTTGCGTTGGGCGAATCAGCGGGGGGCGCGCTCGGTGGCGACACCGGCGACCGCGTCGATGAGGGAGGAGGCCGACCTCTCGTCGGCGACCACGTCCACGCGCAGGCCGAAGGCGCGGGCGTCCTTCGCGGTCTGCGGCCCGATCGCCGCAACGAGGATGGACTCGGGGACCGGGCCGAGCTGCTTCTGCACCTGCTCCGCGACGCTGCCCGACGTGACGAGGATCGCGTGCACCGCGCCGCTGGCGACGTCGGCGACGACGCGCTCCTCCACCGGGACCCCGACCGTGCGGTACGCGACCGCCGAGCGCACGTCGTGCCCGATACGGGTCAGCCCCTCGGTCAGCAGCGGCTTGGCGATCTCGGAGCGCAGCGTCAGCACGCGCAGGGGGTGCCTGCCGCCCGTCGCTTCCTCCCACTCGGCGAGCAGGCCGCGGGCGGAGTTGTCCTCGGAGGGGACCAGGTCGACGGAGTAGCCCGCGGCGACGAGCGCGGCAGCCGTGGTCTCGCCGACCGCGGCGACCTTGGTGGTCTCGGGCACGGTGGTGCGCAGGAGAGAGAGGACATCGACCGTCGTAGCGCTCGTGACCGTCATCCAGTCGAAGGCGCCCGCCTCGAGATCGGCGAGAGCCTGTTCGAGCGCGGGGAAGTCATCGGTCGGCGCGAAATTGATCATCGGAGCAACGACGGGCGAGGCGCCCTTGGCTCGGAGGGCGGCGGCGACACCGTCCCCCCACGGGCCTCCGCGGGGGACGAGGATGCGCCAGCCCTGCAGCGGCTTCTCCCACTGGGAGTAGGCGGCGGGGACGATCACGACGGGGCTCCCAGGGGTGCGAGTTCGGCGGCACCCGCACCGAGAAGCGCGTCAGCGAGCAGAGAGCCGCAGCGGAACGCGGCTTCGACGACGGGCAGTTCGCGACCACCATACTGCGAATCCGCCCAGTGTCGACCACCGCCGACCGAACCGTTATCCACCGGCTCCGCCACCTCCCGCGCCAGGGATGCGGCGCCGTCCGTGGCGAAGACCACACCGTGCAGCACCACGCGGTCGGCCTCCACGACGGCGGAGGCTCCGATCGGAGCGGCGCAGCCCGCCTCGAGCGCGGCGAGGAGGGAGCGCTCGGCCGTGATCGCGGCACGGGTGGGCAGGTGCTCGACGGCGGCGAGCGCGGCGCGCAGCTCCTCCGACGGCTCCTCGTCGCGCACCTCGATCGCCAATGCGCCCTGTCCGGGCGCGTGCGGCGACACATCGAAGCCGAGCACCTCGGTGATCGCGTCGACCCGTCCCAGGCGGCGCAGGCCCGACAGGGCGAGCACGATCGCGTCCAGCGGTGAGGCGCTGCCGGGCAGCACCCGCCGCAGCCGCGTGTCGATGTTCCCGCGGATGTCCACGATCTCGAGGTCTGCACGCGCAGCCAGCAGTGCCGCGCGGCGGCGGGGCGAGCCCGTTCCCACGCGCGCGCCAACGGGCAGGGTCGCCAGGGTGAGGCCGTCGCGCGCGCACAGCGCGTCGCGCGGATCCTCGCGCTCGGGCACTGCGCCGAGCAGCAGGCCCTGCACCGGGGCGGTGGGCAGGTCCTTCAGCGAGTGCACGATCGCATCGCAGTGCCCCGCGAGCAGCGCGCCGCGCAGCGCACTGACGAACACGCCGGTGCCGCCGAGGGAGGCGAGCGAGCCGCGCATGCGGTCACCGTCGGACTCGATACGCACCAGCTCGACGGGCACCCCCGCCGCGGCCGACATCGCATCCGCCGTCATCCTGGTCTGCGCCACGGCGAGCGCGCTCGCGCGAGTGCCGACGCGGATACTCACGACCGAGGGCTCCCGATCACAGCGCCACTGCGGCGATCACGGCGCCACTCCGGCGAGGGCGGGCTTGAACCCCGCTCGCACGTTCTCGCAGCAGCCGGGGCGGCAGACGTCGTACCAGGGGCCGAGCGCCGTCATCGACGGACGCTCCTCGGTCGGCACACCGTTGACGCGCTCGAGCACGAGGTCGATCAGGCCGGAGACGTAGACCGGGTCCGTGCCGGGGGTTGCGACGCGGAGCGCGACGAGACCGTGCTCCTGGGAGGTCTCGAGTGCCTCGTTGTCGAGGTCCCACATCACCTCCATGTGGTCGGACACGAAGCCGAGGGGGACGATCAGCAGCGCGCGGCGGCCCCGGGCCGGCAGCTCAGCGATGGCGTCGTTGATGTCCGGCTCGAGCCAGGGCTGGGTGGGCGGACCGGAGCGCGACTGGTAGACGAGCTGCCAGGGCACGTCCTCCTCCGTGGCGGCGGCCATGACGACCTCCGCGACCGCGAGGTGCTGCGCCTCGTAGGCGCCGCCCGGGCCGAACTCGTGCACGTCGACGACAGTGCCGTCCTCGTGACGCTCGTGGGGTCCGCTGCGCGCCGCGTCCGAGCTGGGGATCGAGTGGGTGGCGAAGAGCACCTCGACCTCGGTCGTGACGTCGAGGTCGGGCATCCGCTCGCGCAGCTCGTCGAGACCGTCGTGCACGGCCTTCACGAACGGCATCACGAAGCCCGGGTGGTCGAAGAACTGGCGCACCTTATCGATCCGGAGGTGCCCCTCGAGCCCGGTCGCGTCCAGCGCGGCCGCGAAGTCCTCGCGGTACTGGCGGCAGGACGAGAAGGAGGAGTAGGCGCTGGTCGCGATCGCGAGCAGGTTCGTGAACCCGCGCTCCTTCGCCTCCGCGACTGCCTCACTCAGGTAGGGCGCCCAGTTGCGGTTGCCCCAGAGCACGGGGAGGTCGATGCCGCGGTCGGCGAGCTCGGCCTCGAGCGCCTTCTTCAGCGCGCGGTTCTGCGCGTTGATCGGGCTGACGCCGCCGAAGTGGCGGTAGTGGTGGGCGACCTCCTCGAGGCGCTCCTCGGGGATGCCGCGACCGCGCGTGACGTTGCGCAGGAACGGGATCACGTCGTCCTGTCCCTCCGGTCCGCCGAAGCCGGCGAGGAGGATGGCGTCGTAGGCCACGGGGATCTCGACATGCTCGGGACCGGATGCCGCCGCGGGTGTGGCACCGCGGACGAGGATCTGGTCGCTGGTCGTGTCACTCATCGGAGCACCTCGGCGATCTGGTCGGCCTCGATGCGCCGGCCTGTGTAGAAGGGGACTTCCTCGCGCACGTGGCGGCGGGCCTCGGTGGCGCGCAGGTCGCGCATGAGGTCCACGAGGTTGACGAGCTCCTCGTCCTCGAGGGCGAGGATCCACTCGTAGTCGCCGAGCGAGAACGAGGCGACCGTGTTCGTCAGGACGGAGCGGAATCGCGAGCCCTGGCGCCCGTGCTGGGCGAGCATCGCGCGGCGCTCCTCCTCGGGGAGGATGTACCACTCGTAGGAGCGGACGAAGGGGTAGACGGTCAGCCAGCGAGCCGGCGCCTTGCCGCGCATGTACGCGGGGAGGTGGTTCGCGCTGAACTCGGCGTCGCGGTGCACACCCATCGCGTTCCAGGTCGGCAGGAGGCCGACCAGCAGCTCCGAGCGCCGCACTTCTCGGTACGCGCGCTGCAGCTCCTCCGGGGCGGATCCGGTGAGCCACAGCATGATGTCGGCGTCGGCGCGCAGGGCCGAGACGTCGTAGGTGCCGCGGACGGTTACGCCCCCTCCGTCCAGCTGGGCGACGAGGTGCTCGTACTGCTTCACCGCGGGAGCGACGGCATCGCTGGAGAGGGTGAACGGACGTGCGGGATCCCTGCGGAGAACCGCCCAGAGCGTGTACCCCAGGGCCTGATCGGAGTGATCCTGATCGGCGGGGAGCTGTGGCGCCGCAACGGCGGCGCTCGTGTCGGGGGCGGACTGAACGGGATCCGCCGTGCCGGCGGTCTGATCAATCATTGATCCATCATCCCTCCGCTCGTGCCGATGCACAAAAGCGGCGGTGGCTCTGGCGCCGAAGGGCCCGGGACGCTAGCGCTCCGGGCCCTCGTGGCGCTCACTCCTCGATGATCTGCTTCGCGATACCCCAGGCGACCAGGCCCACGGCGGCGGCGGCACCGACCGCTCCCGCGATCAGCGCGGAGGGGTTCTCGCGACGGACGACCCGGAGCTTGCGCCCGAGGTTCCGCTGGGCCATGCGCAGCTTGCGCGGGACGTTGACCTTGTACTCGATCGCGTCGAGAGTTGCGGCCAGCTCGGAGCGCGCACGCTCGATGTCGGCCTTCAGCTGGCCGGGAGTGAGCTCCGCCGGATCGACGAAGCGGGGCGTACTGCTGCTGACGGATCGCTCAGTTGTCATAGCTGCCCACTCCCTTGAACGCCTGGACGTCCTTCTTGATGCTGTCGATCGACTCCTGCGGAACCGGCGGCACGGCCTTCTTGATGGTGCGCACGCCCACGAGGGCGAGGATCACGGCCACCAGGAGGAAGAACACGGTCACGATGAGCGCCGACAGCCACGCAGGAACCCAGGAGGCGATGCCGATGATCGCGAAGGCGACCAGCGTCGCCCAGGCGGTCAGAAGCAGGAAGGCCGCGACCGCGAACAGGGCGACCGCGAGACCTGCGCTCTTCGCCTTACCCGCGAGCTCACTCTTGAGCGACGCGACCTCGGCCTTGACGAGCTCGATCACAAGACCGGGCAGGTCACCGACCAACTCCCCCAGTGATCGGGCGTTCTTCGGATTGCGTTCATTCACCACGGGAGCTCCTCGAGGGTGGGACGTGCCGGCCGGCGCGTGCCTGGCACGGCCGGAGGGATGAGCACTAGGCCTTGCTGGTGGAGGTGGACGTCGCCGATCCTCCGGAGCCGCCCGATGCCGCGGCCTCGTCGACCTTCGAGGCGGCCGTGCGAGCGGCGGCCGATGCCTCCGCGTCGCTCGCCCCCTGGGCCTTCTTGCCACCGGACACGGCCTTGACGACCACCGAGCGCACGACCTCGTACGCCTTGTCGGAGACGCTGCTCAGCTGCGTCTTCGCCGCTCCACCGACGGCACCCGCGACGTCCTGCACGGGCTGCGTCTGCCAGAACTTCGACGCCGCCGAGGCGATCTGCTCGTACCGCTTGCGGCCGGCGCGTGCTCCCAGCACATACCCGGCTGCGGCTCCTGCCACGAAAAGAATCTTGCCCTTCACGCCTACTCCTCGTCCTGGGTCGCTCTCGCGATCGTCCACGGGGTCGGTGACCACTCGTGCCGGGGCACGCCACACGCTCGCGCGGATGCCTGGGCCTAAGAGTAGCCGTCGGCGTCGCGGTTCTCGCTCGGGAGTCCGACGCCTTGACGCACCAGTCGGCGCCGGATAAGGGCGGCCGTCTCGGCGGCGTGCGGGAGTACCGAGGCCAGACCGGTGCCCGCGATCCAGGTGCCGGTCACAGCGACTCCCTCGAGCGGGGCCACCGCCTCGCGGAACGCCTCCAGGTGCGCCCGGCGGCCCAGCGCTGCGGCGGGGCGGACGTTCGCCCAGCTGACCCGGGCGGAAGCGACGAGCGACGCCGGGTCGAGGGCGACGCCCAGCAGCGTCGAGGCGTCCAGCAGCGCGATCGCGGCCGCCTCCGCGTCGGGGCGCCCCTGGAGCGGCGGCCGCTCGCCCGGTCGCCCGTAGGAGAGGCGCAGCACGTGGCGCCCGGGCGGGAGGGAGGCGGCCAGCCAGTCCCACTTGGCGGTCGCGTGGGTGATCGCCTTGGCGGTCACGTCGGTCGCGGTGGGCGCCACGAGTACCCCGGATCCACGAGGTGCCGCGTCCAGGCGTGCATCGTCCACCACCAGGGTCACCAGCTCGACGGAGTCGTCGGGCGCCTCGTCCGCGCTCTCCGCGACCGCGGGCGCGAGGCCGGCGAGCAGCGCTCGGGCATCGCGCTCGGGCGTGGCGACGATGAGCGAGCGGGCGGTCAGCGTTCCGTCGGCGAGAGTCAGGACGACATCACCGTCGGAGCCCTCGAGCCTCTCGACGAAGGCTCCGGTGCGGATCTCGCCGGAGAGGTAGTCGATCCGCTGGACCAGCGCCGCGACGAGGCGGTGCATCCCGCCCTCGAGCCCGCGGACCGCGACTCCGGCCGGGAGGTTCGCGCGCAGGGCGGCCACGGCCCGGGCGAGCGACCCCGCACGGGTGAGGGCGCCGTTCAGGCCGGGCGCGGCGAGGTCGACGTCGATGTCCTCGGGCCGGCTGGAGTAAACGCCGGACACGACCGGCGCGACCAGGTCCTCGAGCACGCGCACGCCCATCCGGGTGCGCACCAGCTCGGCGAGGGAGTGGGCGCGGCCGATCCGCAGCACCGGCATCAGGGTGTCGAGCCAGGCCCGCCAGGCGCCGCGGCGTCCGAGCGCCCGCACGACATCGGGCGCGAGCGGAGTCCCGGGGATGCCGAGGATGCCGGCCCGCGGCGATGGAACGCAGCGGCCACCCGAGAGGTGCAGCCATGAGCCGTGCGTGCGCGGCTCCACGATCGACTCGGCGAGCGGGACGCCGTCGAGGGTCAACGCGGCGAGAGCCTGCTCGACGTGCCCGCCCCGGGTGGCGAAGCTCTCGGCGCCCGCGTCGAGCTCGACTCCGGCGATCGTGAACGGTGCGACCGAGCCGCCGACCCGCTCCCCCGCCTCCAGCACCACGACCCGGAGGCCGATGCGCAAACACTCGGCGGCGGCGGCGAGGCCCGCCACTCCTCCGCCGACCACCGCGACGTCGTACTGCGCGGCGTCTCGCCGACGCTCCTCGCTCACGGCCGCCAGGCGTGCGCGAACGCGACGAGGCGCGTCAGCACGTCGGGGTCGGACTCGGGCGGCACGCCGTGCCCGAGGTTGAGCACGTGCGCGGGGGCGCTGAGGCCGCGGCGCAGGACGTCGTCGACGTGCGCCTGGAGGACCTCCCACGGCGCGGTCAGCAACGCGGGATCCACATTGCCCTGCACCGGCACGAAGCCGCCGAGGCGGTGGTTCGCCTCATCCAGGGGGATCCGGTAGTCGACCCCCACCACGTCGGCGCCGATGCCGTGCATCGCCCCGAGCAGTTCCCCCGTGCCGACGCCGAAGTGCACGATCGGCACGTTGCGGCGCGTCTCGCCGTGGTCGAAGGCGAGGTCGCGCACGTGCGCGAGGGCGCGGGCGGAGGCGGGCGCGACGTGCGCCGTGTAGTCCGAGAGGGAGAGCGCGCCAGCCCAGGAGTCGAAGAGCTGCGCCGCACTCGCTCCGGCGAGCACCTGCGCGCGCAGGAACCGGCCGGTCACCTCGGCCGTCCACTCCATCAGCTGCGCCCAGGCGGCGGGGTCGGCGTGCATCATCGTGCGGGCGCGCAGGTGATCCTTGGACGGCCCGCCCTCGACCAGGTACGCGGCGAGAGTGAAGGGAGCGCCCGCGAATCCGATCAGCGGGGTATCGCCGAGACCGGCGACCGTGCGGCGAACGCCCTCGCGGATCGGCTCGAGCGTCTCATCGAGCACGGACGGGTCGATCGACGCCAGCTCGGCGACGTCGGCGGCCGTGCGCACCGGCTTGTCCAGCACCGGCCCCCGCCCGGGGACAATGTCGACGCCGACCCCCGCCAGCCGCAGCGGGATGACGATGTCGCTGAAGAAGATGCCCGCGTCCACTCCGTGCCGGCGTACCGGCTGCAGCGTGATCTCGCTCGCGAGGGCCGGATCGAGGCAGGCGTCGAGCATCTTCGTGTCGGTCCGCAGTGCCCGGTACTCGGGGAGGCTGCGGCCGGCCTGGCGCATGAACCAGACGGGCGTCGTCTCGGTCCGCTCCGAGCGATAGGCGCGGAGCAGCGCCGAATCGGCGGTGCGACCGGCGGAGAGGGGGTGCAGCGGATCGAGCAGGCCGTCGGTGGAGGAGGTCACCGCGGCATTATTTCAGGCGCATCCGTGATTCCCGGCGCATCCGTGCATTCCTCCCCCGCCCCGCGCCCCGCCTTCGGGGAGCGCGGGTACACTGACGTGGTGCTTCTGTGTCTGACGGCGTCGCACAAGAACGCCAGCTTCGATCTCCTCGAGAAGCTCTCCGTCGACTCCGCCGCCGTGACCGCGGCCCTGTCCGGGGGGATCGACTTCGTCTCCGGAGCCGTCGTCGTCGCGACCTGCAACCGCTTCGAGGCCTACCTCGACATCGAGGAGCCGCTGACCGCCGCGCGGGCCGTCGCGGTCGAAGCCGCGACCGCCGCCGTCAGCGCTGCGACGGGCGTGGAGCAGGACGAGCTGCGCGGCAGCGTCGACGTCGTCTCGGGCGACCAAGTGGCCGAGCACCTGTTCGCCGTTTCCAGCGGGCTCGAGTCCGTTGTCGTCGGCGAGGGCGAGATCGCGGGCCAGGTCCGCCGATCCCTCGAGGAGGCGCGACGCCTCGGCACCACCTCCTCCGAGCTCGAGCGGCTGTTCCAGCGCGCCTCGCAGACCTCCCGCGGCATCAAGAACCGCACCGGACTCGGCAGTGCCGGCCGCTCGATCGTGCGCCTCGCCCTCGATCTGGCGGCGAGCCGCATCACCGACTGGCGCGCCGCCCGCGTCCTGCTCGTCGGCACCGGCAGCTACGCGCGGGCCACCGTCGCCGCCCTGCGCGACCGCGGAGTCGTCGACATCGCCGTGCACTCCCCCTCCGGCCGCGCCGAAGGCTTCGCCGCCCGCCGATCGCTCCGCCCCATCGACGCGACCGACCTCGCGCTCGAGGCCGTCTCGGCCGACATCGTCATCACCTGCACCACCACACCGGAGCCGGTGCTCGATGCGGCGCTGCTCGCCGAGGGCCGCCTGCAGGGCTTCTCCCGCGAGCGCCAACTCGTGATCGACCTGGGCCTGCCCCGCAATGTCGCCGCTGACGTGACCTCGGTCACCGGTGTCGAGCTGCTCGACCTCGAGACCATCAGCCTGCACGCCCCGCTCGACGTGCTCGACGCGTCGCAGCAGGCGCGCGCCCTGGTCGACAGGGCGGTCCGGAAGTTCTCGGACGTCGCCGACGAGAAGAGCCTGACCCCGGCTGTTGTCGCGCTGCGCTCGCACGTCTTCGACGCGCTCGACGCCGAGATCGAGCGCGCCCGCTCCCGCGGCGACGAGGACGGCCGCACAGAGCAGGCCCTCCGCCACCTCGCGGGCGTCCTGCTGCACACCCCCAGCGTCCGGGCCCGCGACTACGCGCGAGCCGGGGCTCAGGAGGCGTACCTCACCGGACTCGAGGCGCTGTTCGGCATCGAGGTCCCGGCCGAGCCCGCCGCCACCGCCCGCCCCGACTCGGGTGCGGCCACCGCGTGAGCCTGCGACTCCCGTTCAACGCGTAACCGCTACGCACCCCTCCTCTCCGCTGCCCTCCCGCCTCCCCGCCCTCCCCGCGAGATGCCACTTATGAGGCCGACACGCCGCTACGGCGCGTCACAAGTGGCATCTCGCCCAGCGCGTTAGGCGCCGCGTAGACCAGCGAACAGGTACGCCTCCAGCTCGGTGAGCGGGATGCGCTCCTGCTTCATCGTGTCGCGGTCACGGACAGTCACGGCGTCGTCCTCGAGGGAGTCGAAATCGACGGTCACGCAGTACGGGGTGCCGATCTCGTCCTGGCGGCGGTAGCGGCGGCCGATCGCTCCGGAGTCGTCGAAGTCGACGTTCCAGAGCTGGCGCAGCTGGTCGGCGACGCGGCGGGCGAGCGGCGAGAGGGCCTCGTTGCGCGAGAGCGGAAGGACGGCGACCTTCACCGGCGCCAGGCGCGGGTCGAGGTGCAGCACGGTGCGCGTCTCGACCTTGCCCTTGGCGTTCGGCGGCAGCTCCTGCTCCTCGTAGGCGTCGACGAGGAACGCCATCAGGGCGCGGGTCAGGCCGAACGACGGCTCGATCACGAACGGCACGTAGCGCTCGTTCTTGTTCTGGTCGAAGAACGAGAGGTCTTTGCCCGAGTGCTCGATGTGCGTCTTCAGGTCGTAGTCGGTGCGATTCGCGACTCCCATCAGCTCGCCCCACTCGCCCGAGGCGAAGCTGAAGCGGTACTCGATGTCGACAGTGCGCTTGGAGTAGTGGGACAGCTTGTCCTTGGGGTGCTCGTACTGACGGATGTTCTCGGGGTTCATCCCGAGGCCGACGAACCAGTCCCAGGCGAGCTGCATCCAGGTCTCCTGCCACTCCTCGTCGGTGCCGGGCTCGACGAAGAACTCGAGCTCCATCTGCTCGAACTCGCGGGTACGGAAGATGAAGTTTCCCGGCGTGATCTCGTTGCGGAACGCCTTGCCGATCTGGCCGATGCCGAACGGCGGCTTCCGCCGGGCGCTCTGCAGCACGTTCGCGAAGTTGGTGAAGATGCCCTGCGCGGTCTCGGGGCGGAGGTAGTGCAGTCCGGACTCGTCGTCGACGACGCCTAGGTAGGTCTTCATCAATCCCGAGAACTGCTTGATCTCGGTCCACTGACCGACCTTGTCTGGGTGCTCCGGATCGGGGATGTCATCGAGGCCGTTCGCGGGCGGGTGGCCGTTGACCTCCTCGTACTTCTCGAAGAGGTGGTCGGCGCGGTACCGCTTGTGGGTGATCAGCGACTCCGTCAGCGGGTCCGAGAAGACGCCGACATGGCCGGAGGCGTGCCAGATCGCCGTGGGCAGGATGACCGCGGAGTCGAGGCCGACCACATCGCCACGACCCTGCACGAAGGTCTTCCACCACTGGCGCTTGATGTTCTCCTTGAACTCCACGCCGAGCGGCCCGTAGTCCCACGCGGAGCGGGTGCCCCCGTAGATCTCACCCGAGGGGAAGACGAATCCCCTGTGCTGCGCGAGGGTGATGACTGTGTCGAGGGTGGTGGGTTCTGCCACGGGTTGCTCCTCAGCTGTTCGGGCGCACGGGGCCCCGGCGCGCGCCGGCTGCGCGCGTCCTTCTGGTGTGCCCCCATGCTAGCCGCGGGCTCGCGGCGCCGGCCCGCCCGTGACGGGCATGATGAACGGATGAGCGCTCTCCCGCCGATCGTCGTGTCCGCTGTCGCCGTCGTGCGCGAGCGGCGCGTCCTCATGGTCACCGCTCGCGGCCGCGACGTCCTCTATCTCCCCGGCGGCAAGGTCGACGAGGGCGAGAGTGCGATCGACGCGGCGGCGCGGGAGACCCGCGAGGAGCTCGGCGCCGACGCGCTCGGGCTCGAGCCGCTGTTCACCGTTCGCACCCAGGCGCACGGCGAGCCGGAGGGGGGCGACGTGCACATGAGTGTCTTCGCCGCCCAGCTCGATCGCGAGGCGCGCCCGAGCGGCGAGATCGACTCGCTGCACTGGGTCGACAGCTCCGACGCTGATCGCTGCCCGCCCGCCGGGGTCGAGACTCTCCGGCTGCTTCGCGCCCTGGGCCTGGTGAACTGACGCAGTCGGCTCCGCGTCGAGTGCGGGGCGGCTACCCTCGTGGCGTGGAGACGAGACGACGAGCGCGGGACCGGACGACGGCGCAGGAGCCGGGCCGGCTCGAGGCGGTGCGCCTGGAGGCCGCGGTGCCGATCCTGCGGATCTTCTCGGTCGCCAAGGCGGGCGAGTTCTACGTCGACTACCTCGGCTTCGAGGTGGATTGGGAGCACCGTGCCTCGCTCGACGCGCCCCTCTACCTCCAGGTCTCGCGCTCGGGTCTGCGCCTGCACCTCAGCGAGCATCACCGCGACGGCAGCCCGGGTGCGGCCGTGCACGTCGCGCTCCGCGGTGTCCGCGAGCTGCACGCCGAGCTCGATGCGAAGGCCTACCCGTACCTCAACCCCCGCATCACCCGCACGCCGTTCGGCTTCGCACTCGAGGTGATCGACCCGTTCGGCAACCAGCTCCGCTTCGCCGAGCCGGTCCCGGTGCCGCAGGCGACCTGAGCGGAGGCCCTCCGGCCGGTGACACGACGCGAACGCCAACTGGTCAACCATTCATCGCCCGTCCATGCGCTTCGGAGTCGGATCCCCTACCGTGGGAACAATGGTTTCACGGGGGACGATCGAACGGCCGGTCACGGCAGGGGCAGCGACACGGCGACGTCGACCGCGGCCCCTCTTTCTCGACGCCGCTCCGCTGGCGACGGGCCTGCTCGGCTCGCTCTCCATCCTCTTCGGTTCACTCGGCGTGGGCTACCTCCCGGCCGACTCGCCGATCCGCGACTGGCCTGTCGTCGCGTCGATCCGCGCCACCGGCTGGCTGACGGAGTGGAGTGCCGCCCTTGTGGTCGGCGGCGGGATGCTGCTGCTGATCGCCTGGCTGCGCCTGCGCTCAGTCGCACTCGCCGCCGGACCCGGCTCCGTCCGCACGATCCTGGTCGCCGCCCTCGCCTGGGCCGCACCGCTGCTGGTCACGGTACCGCTGTTCAGCCACGACATGTTCTCCTACGTCGCGCAGGGCCGCCTGATGACGCAGGGGATCGACCCTTACACGAACGGCGTCGCGACCCTGCCCGGCTGGTTCAGCCTCGGCGTCGATCCGCTCTGGGCGGACACCCCCACGCCGTACGGGCCGTTGTACCTCCTGGTCGAACGCACCGCTGTGCAGCTCGCGGGCTACGGCTCGCCCGAGCTCTCCATCGCGATGCTCCGCGCCGTCTCGGCAGCGGGAGTGGTCGTGATGGCGGTCTACGCACTGCGCCTGGCGCGCCTGCGCGGCCTCTCCGTGTCGCTCACGGCATGGACACTTGTCGCCAATCCGCTCACGCTGGTGCTGTTCATCGTCGCGGGTCACAACGACTCCGTGATGCTGGCGCTCATTCTCGCCTCGCTCTACTACGCGCAGACCGACCGCCGCATCGCTGCCGTCGTGCTGATGGCCGGCGCGATCGCGATCAAGCCGATCGCTGTCCTCGCCCTGCCCGTGCTCGCGCTGCTGTGGCTGCGTCACGACGCGACCTGGCGTGAGCGCGCCCGCGGCTGGCTGTGGACCGGCGCCGGGGCGCTGGGCCTCGTAGTCGCGGTGGGGCTGCTCGCGGGTGTCGGAGTCGGCTGGGTCGCGGCGATGGTCGTGCCCGGTTCGATTTTGCACTGGTACGCGCCGATGTCGTTCGTCACGGTCGCCCTCTCCCGCACCGTCGAGTTCACGGGCCACGACCCTGCCGCGGCCATCGCCGTGGCGAAGGTCCTCGCGCTGGGCCTCGCCGGTCTGATCGCCGCGCGCCTGATGCTCTCGCGCCGGTCGATCGATCCGCTCGCCCGCCTGTCCGGAGCGCTTCTGGCATTCGTGACGGCCTCGACGGCCGTCCACCCGTGGTACGTCCTATGGATATTGCCGATCGCTGCACTCGCGCGGCCCTGGCGCGGCGCTCACGTGCACCTGGCGGTGTACGCGTCGATCTTCCTGATGTGCGTCACGCTGGCGGAGCCGGTCGATGGCGGGGGCGGCACGATGGACCAGATCCCGGGTCGAGTGGCCACTATCGCCGCGATCGCCGTAGTAGGGATGTACACCCTCCTCGGCTACACCGACGAGGAGCGCGTCGAAGGCCCGCCCCTGGCACGCGCCCTGCCGTTCGGCTCCGAGCTCCTCGCGCGCTTCAGCGGTGGCCGCCTGGGCGACGCCCGGCTCGCCAGCACGCGCACGCGCGACTAGAGCCCCGCGCGACCAGAACCCGCTCGCGCTCAGGAGTCGTCGCGCTGGCGAGGGGTGCGGCGATCGATGGCCGCTTGCGCCGCGGCGGCGGTCGAGTCCGCAGAGCCGACGGGTCCGCCCGGGCCCGCGAGCACGCTCGAGAGCGACGACAGCCAGCCGACGTCATCACGTCGACCATTCAGCGCCGTCGTGAACAGCGGTAGCTCGCTGCGTGTGGCGTGGATCGCGTAGGACTCGCGGGTGAAGCCGTTGTCGGGGACAACCGGGTCGCGACCACGGGCCGGTGCGGCTTCTGCCGGAGCGGGGTCTCCGTCCGCGGGGTCCGCCTCCAGGGGTTCCACGTCCACGGGTTCCGCCTCCACGGGATCCACGTCCGCGGGTTCCGCCTCCGCGGGATCCGCCTCCACGGGATCCACCTCCGCCGCCTGCTCCTGGGGGGCGTCGCGCTCGTCGCGCGGGTCAGTGCTGTCGTGGTCCACGGTGATCCTCCTGCTCTCCGCTCCTCGCGGCGGAGCGGACGCCGCGGAGTGACGCGGCGCCCGGACAGGCTATCCCTCGTTCAGGGAGTGCGGTCGTCGGTGGCGCCGGATGGCGGCGCGGGGCGCCAGATGACCAGTTCTGTGCGGCGCTGTGCGCGCGTGCCGTGGCGCAGGGTGACCACGTCGCCCTCCAGGCCGGCAGCGAAAACGCGGCGGCCCGGCCGGTTGAGCAGTTCGTCCGCCAGAGCCGTCTCCAGCTCGCGCACCCGCTGGGAGAGCGACTGCACCTGATTCTCGAGCTGCAGGATCCGGGCGATACCCTCGAGCGAGACGCCCTCGGAGGACGCTCGCGCGACCTCGCGCAACTGCACCACGTCGCGCATCGAGTAGCGGCGCGACTTCCCCGCGGTGCGCGTCGGGCTCACAAGCCCGAGGCGGTCGTACTGCCGTAGCGTCTGCGGGTGCATCCCCGCGAGCTCGGCGGCGACGGCGATCGCGAAGACGGGCGTGTTCTCGTCCATGTCCCCTCCTCCTCCGACCGGCCGCGCCGACCAGTGCCTCGACTAGTAGCGGGCCTTCTCCAGGATGTCCTCGCGCGGATCCTCGTCCGGCTCGGCGGCGGCGAAGGCCTCGAGGGCCTCGCGGGCGGCGGCGGACAGATGGCCCGGGACGGCCACCTGGAGCACCGCGAGCAGATCGCCCGTGCCCTTCGAGGTCGTGACTCCGCGGCCCTTGACCCGCAGTACCCGACCGCTCGGCGTGCCCGCGGCGACCCGCAGCTTGACGGGCTCGCCGCCCAGCGTCGGCACCTCGATCGTCGCGCCGAAGACGGCCTCGACGAAGGTGACGGGGACTGTGACCCGCAGGTTCACTCCGTCCCGCTCGAAGACGGGGTGCTTGCGCACCGAGACGGTCAGCACGAGGTCTCCGGGCTCGCCTCCGTCGGGGCTCGGGCGACCCTTGCCACGGACGCGGATCTTCTGCTCGTCGGCCACGCCAGCCGGGATGCGCACCGAGAGGGTGCGCCCGTCGCCGGTCTGCAGCTGCACGGTGTCACCACGCGTGGCGGTGCGGAAGTCGATGGTGGTGCTGGCGGTGACATCGGCGCCCTTCTGCGGGCCGCCATATCCGCGGTAGCCGCCGCTGGGCTGGCCGAAGCGACTGCCTCCGCCGCCGAACATGCCGCCGAGGATGTCCTCGAATCCGGGCGGTGGGCCCTGCTGCGTGCTGTAGGTGTTGCGCCCACCCTGGCCGAACATGCCGCCGAAGACGTCGTCGAATCCTCCGGGCTGGCCGCCGGCGGTGAAGCGCGCCCCGCCGCCCATCGCGCGGATCTGGTCGTATTCTTTGCGCTGATCGGCGTCCGAGAGCACGGTGTACGCCTCGCTGATCTCCTTGAAGCGCGCCTCGGCCTTCGCGTCGCCGGGGTTGGAATCCGGGTGGAACTGGCGGGCGAGCTTGCGGTACGTCTTCTTCAGGTCCGCCGCGGAGACGTCCTTGGACACGCCGAGGACTGTGTAGAAGTCCTTGTCGAACCAATCCTGGCTGGCCATGTGCCTCTTCCTGTGTCGAATGCGGCGAGGGACCCCGCCCGGGGCGGCAGCGTTCTGCCGAGCGGGGCGGGGTCCTCCGCGGTGGTGGTGCGGGTGATCGGGTCAGTCCGCGGGGACGGCCACGACCACCTTGGCGGCCCGCAGCAGCGAGCCTCCGAGGTAGTAGCCCGACTCGACGACGTCCGCGACCGTGGAGGTCTCGGCTCCGGGGGTGGGCTGCTGGAAGATCGCCTCGTGAATGGTCGGGTCGAACAGGTCCCCCGCGGCGCCGGTCTTCACCAGGCCGAGCTTCTCCACTCCGCCGCGCAACTTCTGCGCGATGGCCGTGAACGGGCCGCCCTCGGCGAGGTCGCCGTGTTTCTCGGCGCGGTCGAGGTCGTCAAGCACGGGGAGGATGACCTTCACCGCGTCGCCGATCGCCCGCTCCTTGTCGACCTGGCGGTTCGACTCGGTGCGCTTGCGGTAGTTCGCGTACTCGGCGGTGACCCGCTGAAGGTCGGCGAGGTGCTCCGCGGCGAGCGTCTCGGCGCTGGACTGACCGGAGAGGAAGGAGAGGTCGGCGTCCGAGAGGCTGGTCTCGACGTCCGGCCCTTCGGCCTCGATGAGGCCCTCCTGGTCTTGCGCGTCCTGCGCCGCCTCGGCTCCCGCCTCGCCGCCAGTGACCGACTGCTCCTCGGGGAGGTCGCGGGGCTCGTCCTGGGGCTCGTTCTCGGGGTGGCTCTGGGCTGCCATGACTACTTCTTGTCCTTCGGCTCGTCCTCGTCGATGACCTCGGCGTCGACGATGTCCTCGTCGGCCTTCTTGTCACCGTCGGCCGGAGCGTCCGCGGGGGCGCTCTGCGCAGCCTGGTCCTGGGAGTAGATCGCCTGACCGATCTTGGTCTGCGAGGCGTTGAGCGCGTCGAACGCGGTCTTGACGGCCGCGTCGTCGTCGCCGGCGAGCGCGGTCTTCAGCGCGTCGACATCGCCCTGCACCTCGGACGTGACGTCCTCCGGCAGCTTCTCCTCGTTGTCCTTGATCAGCTTGTCGATCGAGTACGCGAGGGTCTCGGCGTTGTTGCGGATCTCGGCGGCCTCACGGCGGGCCTTGTCCTCGGCAGCGTGCTCCTCGGCCTCGCGGACCATGCGGTCGATGTCGTCCTTGGGCAGCGAGGAGCCGCCCGTGATCGTCATCGACTGCTCCTTGCCGGTGCCCTTGTCCTTCGCGGACACGTGCACGATGCCGTTGGCGTCGATGTCGAAGGTGACCTCGACCTGCGGGATACCGCGCGGGGCCGGCGCGATCCCGGTCAGCTCGAAGGTGCCCAGGTTCTTGTTGTCGCGGGTGAACTCGCGCTCGCCCTGGAAGACCTGGATGGCGACGGACGGCTGGTTGTCGTCGGCCGTGGTGAAGGTCTCGGAGCGCTTGGTCGGGATCGCTGTGTTGCGCTCGATGAGCTTGGTCATGATTCCGCCCTTGGTCTCGATGCCCAGCGAGAGCGGAGTCACGTCGATCAGAAGGACGTCCTTGCGCTCTCCCTTGAGGACACCGGCCTGCAGCGCGGCGCCCACGGCAACGACCTCGTCCGGGTTGACGCCCTTGTTCGGCTCCTTGCCGCCGGTGAGCTTCTTCACGAGCTCGGCCACGGCCGGCATGCGGGTCGAGCCGCCGACGAGGACGACGTGCGCGATGTCCTCGACCTTGACGCCCGCCTCGGCAATGACGTCGGTGAAGGGCTTGCGAGTGCGCTCGATCAGGTCGCTGGTGAGCTCCTCGAACTTGGCGCGGGTGAGCGTCTCGTCGAGGTTCGCCGGGCCGTTCTCGGTGAGCGAGAGGTAGGGCAGCTGGATGCTGGTCGAGGTGCTCGAGGACAGCTCCTTCTTCGCCTGCTCCGCGGCCTCCTTGAGGCGCTGACGAGCGATCTTGTCCTTGGAGACGTCGACGCCGGTCGAGTCCTTGAAGCGCTTGACCAGGTGGTCGACGACGCGCTGATCCCAGTCATCGCCGCCGAGACGGTTGTCGCCGGAGGTCGCGCGGACCTGGATGGTGGAGAAGTCGTCGTCCTTGCCCACCTCGAGGAGGGAGACGTCGAACGTCCCGCCGCCGAGGTCGAAGACGAGGATGAGCTCGTCCTCCTTGCCCTTGTCCAGGCCGTAGGCGAGGGCGGCCGCGGTGGGCTCGTTGATGATGCGCAGAACGTTGAGGCCCGCGATCTCGCCGGCGTCTTTCGTCGCCTGGCGCTCGGCGTCATTGAAGTAGGCCGGGACGGTGATGACCGCGTCACTCACCTTGTCGCCGAGGTACTGCTCCGCATCGCGCTTGAGCTTGCCCAGGATGCGGGCCGAGATCTCCTGCGGCGTGTACTTCTTCTCCTCCACGCCGAACGTCCAGTCCGTGCCCATGTGGCGCTTGACCGAGGCGATGGTGCGGTCGACGTTGGTGACGGCCTGGCGCTTCGCGGTCTCACCGACCAGCACCTCGCCGTCCTTGGTGAACGCCACGACCGACGGGGTGGTGCGGAAGCCCTCGGCGTTGGCGATGACGGTGGGCTCGCCTCCCTCGAGGACGGCCACGACAGAGTTGGTGGTTCCCAGGTCGATGCCTACGGCACGGGACATATGCGTTGTTCTCCTTCGCGATCGGCGTCGCTCAGGCGACGGCCGATCAAGTCACGGGTGGTGGGGAGTCCTCTGCGGGAGTTGAGTCCCGCACGCTCAAGTTTAGCCATCCTCGCCCGAGCGTCAAGTTCACCCTCACGAACCTGAGCCTGGAGAACTCAACTTCGACCGCAACCCGGCCCCTCCTCCCCGTCCCGCAACCCGGCCCCCTCCTCCCCGTCCTCGCGATCACCGCGCGACCGGCGCCCGGAGCACGCCGTGAGCGCGGTAGTTCGCGAGTTCCACGTCGTCGAGCCCGTACTGATCGAGTTCGAGCAGATGCCGGCGCAGCGAGAGGGTCGGGAACGGGAAGGGCCGCCGGGACAACTGCTCATCGACCTGGTCGAGGTGGTTGAGGTAGATGTGGCAGTCGCCGGCGCTCCACACCAGCTCGCCGACCGTGAGCGCGCAGTGGTCGGCGATCAGGTGAGTGAGGAGGGCGTAGCTGGCGAGATTGAACGGCACGCCGAGGAACAGATCGGCGCTGCGCTGGTAGACGTGACAGGAGAGGCGGTCATCGTCGACGTAGAACTGGAAAAGGACATGGCAGGGCGCCAGAGCCATGTCGTCGATCTCGCCGACGTTCCACGCCGAGACCACGATCCTCCTCGAGCTCGGATCGAAACGGATCTGTTCGACGGCCCGAGCGATCTGATCGATCGACTCCCCCGTCTTCGTCCCCCATCGTCGCCACTGCGCACCGTAGATCGGCCCGAGGTCTCCGCTCTCATCGGCCCACTCGTCCCAGATCGACACACCCCGTTCCCGCAGCCAGCCGACATTCGTCTCGCCGCGCAGGAACCAGAACAGCTCCTGCGCAATGGACGGGAAGTGCACCCGCTTGGTCGTCACCAGCGGAAAGCCTGAGCCAAGGTCGTAGCGCAGGTGCCGACCGAAGACGCTGAGGGTTCCGGTGCCGGTGCGGTCCGACCGGCGACTGCCGTTGAGCCGGACGTCGCGCAGGAGCCATTCGTAGGACGACGACACGTGCAGCCCTTCCAGTGCTGTCGAGGTGGAACGTCCGCGTCACGGCGAGCGGAGCGCGGCAGAGGGATCAACCGGAGAAGTCGATGACGATCTTCATCTCCGACGTCATACGGTACTCGGCGAAAATCGTCCGCAGCCCCTCGAAATCGGCGAACGGATGGACGCGAGTGACGAGCGAGTCGACGTCCACGACTCCGGAGGTGATCGCCGCGAGTGCCGTGCGGATGACGACGGCGCTGCGATGCATCGGGAAAGCGCGGACATCGAAGGGGACGGACACGATCCTGATGCCCTTGGCCAGCACGAGCCAGGTGTCGAACTTCTGCAACTCCTGTGACGCACCGTAGAGGACGTACCGCCCATTCGGGCGCAGGCGCCGCATGGCCTGACGTCGAGGATCGTGCTCGTCGTCGTCGACGCGGATCGTCGGGAGGCCGTCGAAGACGTAGTCGAAGTGGTCGTCGGGGATCTCGGTGAGCTCGCCGGGCGTGACCGCACGGTCGGCGAAGATCGCGGCCGCCTGCGCATTCCGGGCGGGATTCTGATCGAGGACCACGACCTCACTGACCGCGAACGTCTTCTGGAGGATGCTCCCGGCGATGATGCCGATCGGTCCGGCACCCAGAATCAGCACCCGGTCACCCACGGCCGGCGGATTGCCGAGGATGGAGCGGAGCACTCCCGTCGTCGGCTCGATCAGGGACGCGCCGATGTCCGGCAGTGAGGACGGGACCACGACCGCCGCGGCGCGCCGGTCGTCGACGAAGGACCGCTCGGCCGGGAAGGGATCCGTCTTGCGCTCGCCCGCGAAGACGGGCCGCACGCTGCGGTACTCGGCGAGCCCGTCGAAGTCCGTCTGACCCCAGTACACGAGGCGGTCCCCGACGCGGACAGTCTCGGCCGCGGCGATCTCCGGTCCCACATCGATGACGTCGCCCACGTACTCGTGGCCGAGGACGACGGGATAGTCGTCGGGGAAGAGGTGCCCCTCGAAGAAGGAGACGTCGGTGGAGCAGAGCGAGACAGCGCGGGTGCGCAGGAGGACTCCGTCGGACGGGGTCGACGGGATCGGTCGAGTGGACGAGCGGAGGTCGCCGGGACCGGCGAGTTCGACGACCTGCATCCGATCGGTGCCGACGAGGGGAGGGCGTCGGTCATCGAGCGCGGGACGGGAGAGGGTGAGTGCCATGATTCCTTCTTGGTTTTCTCGGGTGGAGTGGTGTGGGTCGGGATGGTGTCGGGCCCGGGTGCTCACGGGCCCGGGTGCTCACCTCGCGCGCCCGGTGGCCCAGCGGCGCATCAGCGGCCGCTCGAGTCCGTAGTACAGAGCGGCCGCGGAGGCCGCGGAGGTCAGCGCCGCCACTGCGAGCAGGAGCAGCGACTCCCCTGGCCCCGAGGAACGGGCAGCGCCGGAGAGGAGAACGAGCACGGGCTGGTGGATGAGGTAGAACGCGAAGGACCACTCCCCGAGCCGCCGCCACCAGGGCGAACCGTCTCCGCGCGGTCCGCGGGCGTCGTGCGCGGCCAACGCCGCGATCAGCCACAGACACGGGAGGACGATGACCGCCTTCTGCGACCAGAGCGCGGGCAGGAACAGCGCGCCGATGTACGCGAGCACCAGAACCACCGCCGGGAGCGCGCGCGACGCGGGCCGGAACCAGCCGTCCCGCACCGCGATCGCCGCGCAGATCCCGAGGACGAACTCCGGCAGCCTCCCCACCGGGAGAACGTAGAGGAGCCAGTACTGGACACTCCGCACGGAGGAGTCGTGCGCCATCGGCTCGCCGATCGGAAGCAGCTGCGCGAGGAGCACGGTGCCGACGATCACGAGGAGCGCCAGGCCGGCGACAGCCAGGACGACCCGGCGGGGCGGGCGTCCCACGATCGCTCGCGCGGCGAGCGGGAACAGCACGTAGAAGAGCGCCTCGACGCAGAGCGACCAGCCCGGCGCATCGAGGCCGAAGTAGACAGCGGGGTCGGGCGACCACGCCTGCGTCATCAGGAGGTAGCCCGGCAGCAGGTGCGCGGCGCCCGGGCTCACGAGGAGCGCCACGACACCGCAGACCCAGTACACCGGGAGGATCTTGACGAAGCGCCGTCTCCAAAAGCCCGCGGCTGTATCGTCGGGCCGCACCGACCAGGCGATGACGAAGCCGCTGAGCAGGAAGAAGAAGCTCACCCCGGCCGCCCCGATGTGCTCCGCGACCCGCCAGAGTGGATCCGCGATCTCTGGTGAACCGCCGAGGAACGGCGCTTGCGGGAGTGCCGCGTGGAAGACGAACACAGCCAGCGCGGCGGGGAAGCGAGCGGCAGTGAGCGACGGGAGCCGCGCCGCACGGGACACGGCACCCGTGCCCGACGCGACGCCGGCCCTCGGTGACTGCGGCTGGGCATCGATCGCGCTCATCACCGCCTCTCGTCGTCGGAGAGATCAGGCGCAGAGCAGGGAGACGCCGATGGCCGTTCCCTTGCCTTGGAAGTAGGCGAGCTGGACCAGAAGCTCGGCGAGCGGCTCGATGTACCGGGCATTCCCGAGCGGACCCGCGTCGACCGCGTCGAAGCCCAGAGAGACGAGGAACCCGAGCACCTGCGCCTTGGCGTCCTCGTCGTCCCCCGCCACCGGCACGAACAGCGAGCCGGCCTCGAAGGACGCCGGGTCGTGGTTGGGAGCGAGCACGGCGTTGAGCGCCTTGACGACCTTGGACCGACCCAGGTGCGCCGCGATCTGCTCACCACCGGAGGTGCTGAAGCCGACGGTGAGGCGAGCGAAGTCCGCGGAGAGCGGGTTGGTGGCGTCGAGAACGGTCTTCCCGGCGAGTGCTGCGACCTGCTCCGGCGCGAGCTCGAGGGCCGCCTCGTACGGCAGCGCGAGGACCACCAGATCCGCTCCCGCCAGCGCTGCGACCGACTCCTCTTTCGGTGTCTTCCGCGTGACCTGCTGGACGTCGTTGCCGCTGCGACGCGCCGCGCGTGCCAGCGCACCCCCGACGTTTCCGTCTCCGATGATCGCTACAACACTCATAGATTGAACTCCCGTTCTCGTGACTGACTGGAACGTCACGATCATGGAGTCGCATCGCGCCGCGATCGAGACCTGATCCGCGAAGTGAGCTATCGTCGCAGCCGAACGGTCGGCGCTGGACGATCGCGGAGAGGGGCGGGATGTCGCTGGAACTGCGTCAGCTCCGGATCTTCGTGACCGTCGCCGACGAGCTGCATTTCGGCCGCGCCGCCGCGCACCTGCGGCTCCCGCCGTCGGTGGTCAGCGAGCAGATCAAGCGCCTGGAGCAGTTGATCGGAGTCGAGCTGTTCGATCGCAGCCGTCGGGCGATCAGCCTCACCGCCGCCGGGAGCGAGCTGGTGGCTCCGGGGCGCGCCCTGCTGCACGACGCCGAATCCTTCGTCGGGACTGCGCGGGCGAACGAGCACCCGGGTCGCGTCCTGCGCCTGGGTATCGGTCTCGGCATGGGGCGCCGGCTCGCCTTCATCCTGCGCCTGTTGGCGAGCGCCGGTCACTCCGTGCGGACCGTCTCCGTGCCGCCGGCGGAACGCTGCGCTCTCCTCACCGCAGGCGAACTCGACGCCGCGTTCATCCGCGGGCGCGTGCGCCGCGGCCCGCTGATCGCGCATCACGTCTGGGACGACGAACTCGTCGCCGCGCTGCCCGAGCACCATCCCCTCGCCACTCAGGAGTCTGTGCAGCTCGCCGACCTGGCCCAGTCCCCCGCCGCGCTCGTCCCGCGGGAGGAGAACCCGGCGCTGCACGACATCCTCTCCGGCGGCTTAGCTGCGCTCGGCCTCAGCGTCGAAGTCGGCATGCGCTTCAGCACCGTTGAGGCGACCTTCGCCGAACTGGTGGCTCACCCCACGGCGATGTGGACGCCGGTGTTCGCCGCGTACGAGACCGAGCACGTCTACGAGGGCATCTCGATCGCGGCGATCCAGCCCCGCCTGACGCTCCCGGCGTTCCTCGCCGTGCACCCCCGATCGATGGGGCGGTTGCAGTTCGTGATCGATGCGAGCAGGAAGAGTGGCGCCGGGGCGCTGCAGCAGTCTCCGCGCTGAGCGGGACCCGCCCTCCCGGCGCTTCCGGGCGTTCACCTCCTCCCCTTACGGTGGGGCCATGACGACGCGCACCGGCCGCTGGCCCGTCCTCGCCTGGGGCCTGTGGGACTGGGGCGGCTCGGCCTTCAACGCCGTCGTGACGACCTTCGTCTTCACCGTCTACCTCACCACCGACGGGCTCTTCGGCACGCCGAGCGGAGTCTCCGCCGCGCTGGGCTGGTCGCTCGCGGCCGCAGGAGTGGTCGTCGCCGTCATCGCCCCGATCACCGGCCGGCGAGCCGACCTCGGCGGCCGCCGCCGACTCTGGCTGGGGGTCCACTCGGGAGTCGTCGTTCTCTGCATCCTGCTGATGTTCTTCGTCCGCCCCGAGCCGGCCTTCCTCTGGCTGGGGCTCGGACTGCTCGCGGTCGGCACGGTCTTCTTCGAGTTCGCGAGCGTCAACTACAACGCGATGCTCACCCAGATCTCGACGCGGGCGAGCATCGGCCGCGTCTCCGGGTTCGGCTGGGGTCTGGGCTACGTGGGCGGCATCGTGCTGCTGCTGATCGTCTACGTCGGCTTCATCGCTCCCGAGGTCGGCCTCTTCGGAGTGACCGGCGACGACGGCCTCGACGTGCGGGTCTCACTCTTGCTCGCCGGTGTCTGGTTCGCGGCCTTCGCCCTGCCCGTCCTCTTCGCGGTTCCGGAGGCGCCCGCGCGCGCGGGCCGGTGGGAGCGGGTCGGGGTGATCGCCTCCTACCGGGCGCTGTTCGCGCAGGTCGCGGCTCTCTGGCGCGAGAGCCGCAGCACCGTGACCTTCCTCATCGCCAGCGCGGTGTTCCGCGACGGGCTCACCGGCGTCTTCACCTTCGGCGGCGTGCTGGCACAGGGCACCTTCGGCTTCAGCGCCGGCGAGGTGATCCTGTTCGCGATCGCGGCGAACCTCGTGGCCGGAGTGGCGACCATCTCGGTCGGTGCGCTCGACGACCGCATCGGCCCGAAGGCGGTGATCGTCGCCTCGCTGACCGGCCTGGTGATCTGCGGCGCGACCGTCTTCGCGCTGCACGACGGCGGGAAGACGGTGTTCTGGATCTTCGGGCTACTGCTGTGCCTGTTCGTTGGACCGGCGCAGTCGGCGAGCCGCAGCTACCTCGCGCGCCTCATTCCGGAGGGACGCGAGGGCGAGATCTTCGGCCTGTACGCGACGACCGGACGGGCCGCCTCGTTCCTTGCTCCCGCAGCCTTCGCGGCCGCCGTCTCGATCGCCGCCTCGGTCTCGGGGAGCGCGGAGTCGAACGTGCAGTACTGGGGCATCCTCGGCCTCGTCCTGGTTCTCGCGGTCGGGCTGATGCTCCTCCTGCCGGTGCGCCGCCCGCCGTCGAGCGCCCCTCTCGCGCCACAGACCCGCCACACGCCGTCGATTCGCCTAGAGTGACCGGGCCGCGCCGAAGCGGCGTGAAGGAGGTCGGGGATGTCGTCACGCCCCGCGGATCAGCGCACACCAGGACCGGAGCGGCACACGGACGAGGCGGTGCCCGCGGTCGAGCGGCCGCAGACGGCTCCGGTCTCCGAGTGGCCGACGGTGCCCGGCGCACCGGTCGCCCCCGAGAGTCCTGAGCACCCCGCTCGCCCCGCGAAGGTGCGGGTGCGGAAGAAGCGGCGGGAGTCGCGAGGCACCCGCGCTCGGCGCATCCTCCGGCGTGTGGGGCTGACGGCCCTCGCGGTGGTACTCCTCGTTGCGCTCGTCGGCGTCGTCGCGCTGATCCTCGCGCCGCACCAGCTCTTCTGAGCGCCCGACGCCTGCACGCAGACAGTGCGGCACGCAGACAGTGCGGCACGCAGACAGTGCGGCACGCAGACAGTGCGGCTCAGGCCGTGGCGATCCAGAAGACGATCAGCAGCAGCGTGACCAGGAAGCCGGTCAGGAAATTCAGCGCGAGGAAACGCTTCCAGCCGGCGTTCGCGCGCTCCGCCTCCGCATCGCCGAGCGACCGGTACTGCCAGATGCTCACCGCGTAGGGCACCGCGAGGATCGCCGCGAGGGTCCCCGGCCACGGCAGCAGAAGCAGGAGCAGCCCGCTCGCGACGTAGGCGGCGATGGCGAGGCGCGTGGTCGCCCTCGCTCCGATCACCGTCGCGATCGAGCCGATGCCGCCCGCGCGGTCGGCCAGGATGTCCTGCACCGCTCCGAAGGCATGGCTGGCGATCCCCCAGAGGAAGAACGCCACCAGCAACGCCACCAGCGGGCCGGTGACGACGGTGCCCGCGAGGGCGATCCCATAGACGGCCGGGCTGACGAAGTGTGTCGCCGAGGTCAGCGAGTCGATGAAAGGCCGCTCCTTGAATCGCAGTCCCGGAGCACTGTAGGCGATCACAGCAAAAACGCTGATCGCGAGGACGAGCCACGAGACCGGGGACCCCAGCACCACGAGGGCCACCAGGAACGGTACGTTCGTCGCCACCGCGGCGATCAGGGTCGCGCGGTGCTGACTCCGGTCGAGCACGGCGCCCTCGACACCGCCCTTGCGGGGGTTGCGCAGGTCGGACTCGTAGTCGAAGACGTCGTTGATCCCGTACATCGCCAGGTTGTAGGGGATGAGGAAGTAGATCGTGCCGAGCACGAAGGCGAGGTCGATCTCGCGCGTGGTCAGCAGATACGCCGCCGCGAAGGGGTAGGCCGTGTTGACCCAGCTCAGCGGGCGGCTCGAGACGAACAGCGCGCTCAGCCGGTTCACGGCTCGCTCCGACGTCGCGCGGGCAGGAGGACCCAGAGCGCCGGGAGCGCGAGGGCGGCGGCGATCGCGTAGGCGAAGTCCTCGATCGGAGCGACACCGATCCGGATGCCCGAGATGAGGTCGTCGTCGTAGGCGACCAGCAGGCCCACTCCGATCATGATGTTGTCGAAGACGGCGGTCATCACCAGCAGCACGGCGAGCGTGCCGAGCACGGCGGCCGGACGGAGGATCCGCCGGCGCAGCGCGGCCAGCAGCAGCACCAGCACCACCGCGAGGAACACGGCGTTGAGGAGGAGGTAGGTCACGCCCGAGCCCCCGCCCGCCGAGCGGCGTACCGGGACAGGAAGCCGTGCACATCCATCGTCAGGTAGCAGAGCAGCGTGAGGAAGAGGACCTCCTCGACCGGCAGCTCCGGTGCGAGCTGGAGCCCGGTCATGGAGGACGTCTCGCCGCGGAAGAAGATGCCCAGGCCGATCCCCACGAGGTCCCACACCAGGAAGAACGCGACTCCTACCGGCAGCACGATCGCCGCGCGGCGCGCATCCGCCCAGAAGAACAGCCGGAACCGCCGGTCGAGCACGACCATCCCGGTGATCGAGACGAGGAGCGCGAGCAGGTAGAGGATCCCCACGCCTACTCCCCCGCGGGAACGGGCGCGACCGGCGCCGAGGGCGCCTCGCGCACGGGCAGCGGCTCGGTCCTGACGTCGCCGCGGACGCGCTTGAGCATGACCTCGGCGCTGATGATACACATCGGCAGGCCGATCCCGGGGATGGTGGAGCTGCCCGCGAAGAGCAGGCCGTCGACGTGCTTGCTGACGTTCCCGGCGCGGAAGAACGCGCTCTGCGAGAGCACGTGCGCGGGGCCGAGCATCGAGCCGCGCCAGGCGCCGAGATCGCTCTCGAAGTCGGCCGGGCCGATGGTGCGGCGCACGACGATCCGCTCGGCGAGGTCGGTCGCGCCGGTCCAGGTCGCGATCTGCTTGATCACGGAGTCGGCGATCGCCTCGACGCGCGCGTCGCCCGCTCCGTCCACCCCGCCGTGCCCGATCGAGGGGTCGGCGGGGATCGGGACGAGCACGAACAGGTTCTCGTGCCCCTCCGGCGCCACGCTCGCATCGGTCGCGCTCGGGCGGCAGACGTAGATCGAGGCCGGATCGGGAACGGTCGGGTGCTCGCCGAAGATCTTGTCGAAGTTGTCGCGCCAGTCCCGCGTGAAGAGCAGGGTGTGGTGCTCGAGCTCGGGGAGCTTGCCGCGCACGCCGAGCAGCACGAGGACGGCGCTCGGGCCGGGCTCGCGCGTCTCCCAGTAGGCCGGCGGGTAGGTCCGCAGCTCCTCGGGGAGGAGCGACTGCTCAGTGGTGAAGAGGTCGGATGCGTTGACGACCAGGTCCGCGGGAATCCGCTCCGTGCCCTCGGGGCCCGTGAACTCGACTCCGACGACCTCGGCCCCGCGGCGCCCGCCGCGCGGGGAGCGGGCGGTGAGGATGCGCGTCGCGGGCGAGGAGGTGCGGATGCGTACGCCCGCCTCCTCGGCGACGTCGGCGACCGCCTCGATCAGCGTCGTGAATCCGCCCATCGGGTAGAGCACGCCGTCGGCGAGGTCGAGGTGGCTCATCAGGTGGTACATGCTCGGCGCGTTGAACGGCGAGGACCCCAGGAACACGGCCGGGTAGCCGAGGATCTGACGCAGCCGGTTGTCGGTGACCGCCTTCGCCGCGAACGTGTCGAGCGGGGTGAGCAGCAGGCGGCCGAGCGTCCCGGTGCGGCTGAGCACGTCGCGGCGCAGCAGCGGGAGGAAGGAGGAGAAGCTCGTATAGAGGAAGCGGCGCTTCGCCATCTCGTAGGTGTCGCGCGCGGAGTCGAGGTACACGCGCATCCGCTCGCCCGCCCCGGGCTCGATGCTCTCGAAGAGCGCGAGGTTCGACTCCAGGTCCGCGAGCACGTCGATCGGCTCCTCGACGCCCTCACTGTAGACGCGGTAGCCGGGGTCGAGGGTGACCAGGTCGAGCCGCTCGGCGGCGCTGGTGCCCATCAGGCGGAAGAAGTGGTCGAACACCTCGGGCATCAGGTACCAGGATGGGCCGGTGTCGAAGCGGAACCCCTCGTGCTCCCACGAGCCGGCGCGGCCACCGACGACCTCGCGCGCCTCCAGCAGGGTCACGTCGTAGCCGTCGCGGGCGAGCAGCGCGGCGGAGGCGAGGCCGCCGATTCCGCCGCCGATGACGACCGCTCGGTGCGGTCCGGTCTTCGAACGGGTCGCGCGGACCGGACCGGGACCCAGCCGCGGGCCGAGCGTCGAGACGGCGGCCTTCGCGGCGAGCGCCGCCTTGGTGGCCGTGGGCACACTGACGCGGGCGCGGAGCAGTTCCTCGGCGGGCGTCGCGCGGATCCGGTCGGCCAGCGCGGCGAAGAGGGAGTGGGCCAGCCGCACCGCGCGCCGGCTCGAGCGCGGGAGTTCCGGGACGATGGCGGCTGCCTCGGCGAGGTCGGCGTCGAGGTCGGCGAGCAGGGCGGCCTTGTCGCGCTCCGAGAAGGCGTGCGGATCGACTCCGGGGAAGTAGCTGCGGCCGAGGCCGTCGACATCGGCGTCGAGGTCGCGGAGGAAGTTGACCTTCTGGAACGCGGCACCCAGGCGGCGGGCACCGGCGACGAGGCGCTCGCGCGCGACCGCCGAGACGAGCCCGGCGTCCGGAGCCGCGAGGAACACGTGCAGGCACATCAGCCCGACGACCTCGGCGGAGCCGTAGACGTAGGCCTCGAACGACTCGGGAGTGTGCGCGGTCTCGCGCAGGTCGGCCCGCATCGACGCGAAGAACGGGCGGGTCAGCTCGGTGCCGAACCCGGTGGCCCGCGCTGTCCGGGCGAAGGCGTGAATCACCAGATTGGAGCTGTAGCCGGAGGCGAGCGCGCGCTCGGTTTCGGCCTCGAAGGCGTCCAGCGACTCCTCCACGGCCGCGCGGTCGAGTTGCGCCTCCTCGGCGACACCATCCACGATCTCGTCGGCGACGCGGACGAGGGCGTAGACATCCTCCACGCGCTTGCGCACGCCGGGTGCGAGCAGGCGCGTGGCCAGACCGAAGGAGGTGGAGTAGCGACGGATCACCTGCGCGGACGACTCGTGCGCGACGCGATCGTACAGTTCGCTCTGGCGGCTCATCGTGCCACCGTACGGGGACACAGGCGCAGGAACGGCATCGCGCTGCGCATCCGCGCGTGGCGGGACGCGCTCATCGGGTGCGCCCGACCACGCTGGCCACGAGCGGGCGGACCTCATTGCGGAACGCCTCCGGGACCGCCGGGGTTTCCAGCGCCGCCCAGGCACGGTCGACGAACTGGTTCGCGAGACCCTCGGCATAGCTGCGGGCACCGCAGTCCTCGAGAATGCCGCGCACCCGCTCGGCAGTCTCGGGAGCGAGGTACTCGTCGCCGATCAGGGCCTCGATGTCGGGCCAGCAGTCGGTGCCGGCCGCGTGCGCGATGAGAACGGTGCGTTTGCCCTCGCGCAGGTCGCCCAGCGTGGTCTTGCCGGTCTGCCCCTCCACGCCGAAGACACCGAGCAGGTCGTCGACGATCTGGTAGGCGATACCGATCCAGCGCCCGAACTCGCCCAGCGCGTCCACCGCCGCGTCTGAGGCGCCGGCGAGGATCGCTCCGGCTTGCAGCGGCGCCTCGAACGAGTACACCGCCGTCTTCAGGCGCTCCATGTCGAGCACCTCCTCGACCGAGGGCAGGCCGGGCATCAGCGAGAAGTCGACATCGGCGAGTTCGCCGGCGGCGGAAGCGAAGACGGCCTCGTCGAGCAGAGTGAGCAGGCGGGCGCGCACTTCGTCCGAGGCACCGACGCCCTCGACGAGGCGGTGAGCGCCGGTGAGGGCGAGGTCGCCCGCGATCACGGCGACCGACGTGCCGCGGTGCTCGGCGATCGGGATGGACAGGCCCGCGGTGGTGGCCTCGTCGCGATAGCTGCCCGAGACGTTCGGGCCGCCGCGGCGCACGAAGTCGCGGTCGATCACATCGTCGTGCACGATCAGTGCGGTGTGCAGGAGCTCGAAGGCGGCGCCGAGGTGCGCGGCGGCCTCCGGATCCTGACCGCCGTGGGCCTCGTAGGCCGAGATCACCATCAGTGGGCGGAATCGCTTGCCGCCGCGGGTATTGGCCTCCAGCGTCTGCCAGAGAGTGAGATAGCGAGGTCCCAGCCGCACTGCCCGGGACCTCGCCAGCGAGAAGAATCTGTCCAGGACGGCATCGACGTGCTCCTGCCTCAACCGGGACAGAACCACGGGGTCGCGCGTATCCACGTCGGAAGGCTAACAAAGCAGTGATCGTGAAGGATGAGCCGATTGGAGTGTTGCGGCGTGCTTGACTTGCAGCTATGACTTCGCCAGGCACCGCCGTGCAGACGGACCAGATCGAGCAGGTGGACCACATCGAGCAGGTGGACCACATCGAGCAGGTGGTCCTCCTCGACGAGGCCGGGAACGCCGTCGGCGTTGCCGACAAAGCGACCGTGCACAGCACCGCGACTCCCCTGCACCTCGCGTTCTCCTGCCATGTCTTCGCCCCGGACGGCGCCCTCCTGGTCACTCGCCGAGCTCTGCAGAAGCGCACCTGGCCCGGCGTCTGGACGAACTCCTTCTGCGGCCATCCCGCCCCGAACGAGCGGATCGAGGACGCCGTCGTGCGCCGTGCCGAGCGCGAGCTCGGTGCCCGGCTGGCGACGCCGGAGGTCGCTCTGCCGGACTTCCGCTACCGCGCGGTCGACGCCTCCGGAATCGTCGAGAACGAGATCTGCCCGGTGTACACGGCGACCCTCGAGAGCCGGGAGGCGCTCGATCCGCGCCGAGACGAGGTCATGGACTACGAGTGGGTCGACCCGGAGGCGACGGTGGCCGCCGTGCGCGCGACTCCGTGGGCCTTCTCACCCTGGCTCGTCCTGCAGCTCCCCCGCCTGCTCGGCTGACCCCCGCCCTCTCCCCTCCGCGAGATGCCACAAAGGTAGGCGTTCGTCGGCGTGTCGCGCACTCAAGTGGCATCTCGCGGCGGGCGTTAGGCCGAGTAGACGTCGGTGCGGTGGAAGTTCAGGGACGAGCGCGAGGCGGTCGGGCCGCGCTGGCCCTGATAGCGCGAGCTGTACTCGGCCGAGCCGTAGGGCTTCTCGGCGGGCGAGCTGAGGCGGAAGAAGCACATCTGGCCGATCTTCATCCCCGGCCAGAGGGTGATGGGCAGAGTCGCCACGTTGCTCAGCTCGAGAGTGATGTGGCCGATGAATCCCGGGTCGATGAACCCGGCAGTCGAGTGCGTCAGCAGGCCGAGCCGGCCCAGCGAGCTCTTGCCCTCCAAGCGCGCCGCGATGTCGTCCGGCAGCGACACCTCCTCGTAGGTCGACCCGAGCACGAACTCGCCCGGGTGCAGGATGAACGGCTCGCCCTGCGGCGTCTCGACCAGGTGGGTCAGCTCAGGTTGATCCTCGGCCGGATCGATATAGGGGTAGCGGTGATTGTCGAACAGCCGGAAGAAGCGGTCCAGGCGCACATCGACGGACGACGGCTGCAGCATCGACGGATCGTGCGGGGTGAGCCCCACGCGTCCGGAGGCGAGTTCGAACGAAATGTCGCGGTCGGAGAGGAGCACGCTGCGATCCTAGGGCGTGAGGCGACCTCGGACCTGGGGCAGGCGCGACCCTTGCTACGATGTCCTGGTGCGCCCGAGCGGCGCCGCGCGAGTGTAGTTCAATGGTAGAACTTCTGCTTCCCAAGCAGATGGCGCGGGTTCGATTCCCGTCACTCGCTCCACACCTGCTCAGCGGCCAGAGTGCCACTCGAGCACGATCTCGTCTGCGGGAAGAGCTTCCTACAGCTCGCTCTCTCTTCGCTGCTCACCCTGCGGACACCTGAAGTCCGGCGGAGACGTCGAGACTCCTTTTCGCTCGCTCGACGTAGCGGCGACACGCCATTGCGCCGTAGACCGGGCCGAGCTGCTTCTTCGCAGCCCCTTCGCCCCGGGTCTCGTCCACGAAGGACGCGAGATCATCGAGGCATTCCGCGACGGGGTCGCCGGCCTCGACGAGACCGTCGGTGTCTTCGTCACCTTCGGCTCCGAGGACTTCATCGTCCACGTCGCCGTCCGCGACAACCGGGACCTCTACGCCTTCGTCATCGACGAGCTGACCCAGCGCCGCGAGGTCGCCGACGTCCGCACCTCCGTCGTCTACGAGCACCTGCGCGAGCAGGTCGTCCTGCCGCTGGGGCCGCGCGTCACCTCCGTGGAGAAGAACGGACACATAAGATAATGTTTAACTCAGCCGCCTTCACCTAAAGAATACGAGGCCCTGATGGCGCAGCGCTCCGCCCCGCCCCGCCCTGCCGTCGCGGACGCACTGCTCCTCCTGGGCCAGCTCGTCCGCGAAGCGCGACTCGGCCGCCGATGGACACGGGACGAACTCGCCGTGCGTGCCGGTGTCTCGACACCCACTGTCGCCGCCATCGAGGCCGGCGCCCCCGGCACGGCCGTCGCCACGGTTTTCAGCGTCGCCGAGCTGGTCGGCGTTCCGATCTTCGGGATCGACGACCCGCTCGAGCTGGCCCGCCGCCGCAGGAGCGGTGAGGAGAAGCTCGCGCTCCTCCCCTCGCGTGTCCGCCACCGCACAAGCGACGATCTCGACGATGACTTCTGATCGCGTCTACGTCTGGACCTGGCTCCCCGGAGCCCAGACGCCGGTCGTCGCCGGGGCGCTCGAGCAGCGCGGCGACCGCTTCCCCTTCGTCTACGCCTCCTCCTACCGCGCGCGCCCTGACGCGATCAGTCTCTACACACCCGAGCTCCCGCTCCGCGACGGCACGATCGAGCCGCGCGACGGACTCGTCCTCGCCGGCGCACTGCGCGACGGGAGCCCCGACGGCTGGGGGCGCACGGTGATCGACGAGCGCTGGGGAGCCGGAGACCGCGGGCTGACCGAGCTGCAGTACCTGATCGCGTCGGGGTCCTCTCGATTCGGGGCTCTCGACTTCCAGGAGTCTCCGACGAGCTACGTCCCCCGGGAGGACCGTTCCTCCCTCGACGAGCTGCACGAGGCGGCCGACCGACTCGAGGCGGGACTCGCCCTCTCGCCCGCGCTGGACGCCGCGCTCCTGCGCGGCACCAGCATCGGCGGCGCCAGGCCGAAGGCGACCCTCGTCGATGACGCAGGGGTGGAGCACATCGCGAAGTTCTCCTCGAGCAGCGACCGGACCTTCCAGGTCGTGAACGCGGAGGCCGCCGCCCTCGCGCTCGCGCGACGCGCCGGCCTTGACGTCGCCGAAAGCCGCGTCGTCTCCTCGCTCGGGAAGGACGTCCTCCTCGTGCGGCGGTTCGATCGCGAGGGCCGCCGACGCCGCCACGTCGTGTCGGCGCTCACCCTGAGCGGGGAGAGCGAATTGACCGCACGCTACGTCACCTATCCCGACGTGCTGGACGTGCTGCGGCGGCACGGACCGGCGGGGGTGGATCCGGGTCCCGAGCTGTTCGCGCGAATCGCCTTCAACATGGCGATCAGCAACTCCGATGACCACCCCAGGAACCACGCTGCGTTCTGGGACGGCCGTCACCTCGGCCTGACCCCGGCGTACGACCTCGCCCCGGGCAACCGCTCGGGTGAGACGGCGAGCCAGGCGCTCGCGTACGGCCGATTCGGCGAGAGGCGCGCAAACGTCGCCGCCCTCCTCCAGACCGCGCCCATCTACGGACTCGACCTCCGAAAGGGTCGCGCTGTCGTCGAGAGGATCGTCGAGGCCGTCCTCGACGGATTCGACGACGCGGTCGATCAGGCTCGCGTGCCCGAGCGGGACCGCTCTCTGCTCCGGGGCCACCTCTTCCTCAACCCCGGGGTGCTGCACGGCCTCACCGGCGTCGTAACCGGGTGGACGGGCGGCGTCGGACCCTCTTCCGTCGCGACACGCCGGGCGGATCCGCGGTAGGGCGCCGGATCGGGGAGCGCAGAGGGCAGGGTGGAGGGGTGAGCGAGCTCGTGCAGATCCCGTCACCGGGCGTCGCCCTCGAGTACGGGCAGCCCGGCCGGCCCGTGGTGGTCGTGCTGCACGACGTGTTCGGGCGCCTCCCGTGGCTGGAGCCGTTCGCCGAGGCAGTGGCGAAGCACGGCTACCACGTGCTCGTGCCGGACCTCTACGACGGCTGGGCCACCCTCACTCCGGAGGACGCGCGCGACCTCGCCGCGATGGCGGCGCAGGACCGAAACCTCGCCGTCGTCGCCGAGGCGGTGCACACCGGAGTCGCGGTAGGAGCGCAGCGCAGCGCCGTCATCGGCTTCGGGTTCGGCGGTCGGCTCGGGCTGCTCGCGGCGGGCACGGGCCTCGTCGACGCGGTCGTCGCCTACTACGCCACCCTCGGCGCCGAGGAGCACGTGCTCGTACCGTGCCCGACACTCCTGCACTACGCGCAGCACGACGAATGGCCCGCGGGCGATGACCCGGAGTCGTTCGTCGGTCGGCTGAAGGAGTCGGGGACTCCGGTCACGACGCACACCTACCCGGATACCCGGCGCCACTTCGCGAACGGCACCCTGCGCGACGCCGTGAGCCCGGCCTCCGCGGCCCTCGCCTACGCGCGGACGCTCTCGTTCCTGAATCCGCAGCTCATCGACACCTGAGCCTCAGCCCTGCACATCGTGCAGGTGGTGCTGGATGTCGTGCAGGTAGTAGCGGGCGATCGTCTCGACGGTGAAGGAGGCGCCGTCGCTGCGGCGGCCGGGGCGCTGCCACTGGGCGCCGGTGACGGAGTCGAAGATCTCGGCGACCCGCTCGGCCGCGTCGACCAGGTCGCGGCCGACCGTGCCCGGGTCCTGCTGGTCGTAGCGCTCCTCAACGGCGGTGACGTCCTGGTCCCAGTTGGGATAGAGCGGGTCGTCGCCCGTGAGCATCAGCTGCACCCGAGTGCGGTAGATCCGGTGCACGTCGCGCACGTGCGCCGCATACTCCAGGGGCGACCAGGTCTCATCGTCCGGCCGACCCGCGGCGTCGTCGCGCTCGAGCACGTACGGCCAGGCGGCGGCGTTCTCTCGGATGAGCCCGGCGACCTCGTCGGCGTCGACGAGCGAGGCGTCGAATCCGCACTCGAGGCAGGGCCGCTCGAGGACCCAGGTCCAGTCCTTGGTGTCGGGAGTGATCGGCATGGCACCAGAGTAGAACGCCCCGGGCTCAGCAGCGCGCCGAGGTCTCCTGCACCGCGCTGCGTTCGCCGTCGGCCGTCCACGGGAGCTGCGGGAGACCGTCCGCTCCGGCCGCCGCGCCCTGCTCGACCGCGATCGCGGCCAGGGCCCGGGCGACGGTCGCGGCGAAGTCGCCGCCGGGCGTCGAGCTGTTGATCGAGACGGCCACCGTCAGTCCCGAGACCGGGTCGGAGTAGGCGGCGGTGACGAAGCCCGGCGCCACGCCGGAGAAGCCGCGGAGGGGACCGGCCTCGTGTCCACCGAGTCCAGCGCGGAGATAGTCGGCGCGGCCCTGGCCCTGCGCGATCGGGTCCTGCCACACGGCGTCACCTGCGGGGTCGGCGGCGAGGCCCGAGGCCAGGCGCCGCAGATCCTCGAGATCCGTCAGGGCGCCACCGGCCGCGCCGAGTGCGGACGGGGATGCGGCGGTGACGTCGAGCCGCACGTCGCAGCGCCTCTCTCCGGTGACCGGGTCGAGCGCGACAGCGTAGCCGTGCGGGGACGGGGCGGGGAGATCGACCTCGGAGCCGCCCGGCAGCTTCGTGCTGCGCAGGCCGTACCGCGACACCACGTACTGGTCGTACAGTTCGCCGATGCTGCGCCCGGTGACCTGCGTGGCGACGAGGCCGGCGAGCAGCGGCCCGGTCGAAGAGTCGGACCAGACCGCCCCGGGGGCCGTCGAGGCCCCGCGCACCTGGGCTGAGGCGAGTAGCTCCAGCGTCGGCCACTGCCGCGCCGGGTTCCGCAGCACGGTCGGCCAGAGCGGCGAACGGAAATCGGCGAGGCCCGAGGTGTGCGCGCAGAGTTGGCGCAGGGTGAGGCCGTCGACGCCGGGAAGGGAGCGCAGGGTCTCGCCGATGTCGGCGTCGAGGTCGACGCGGCCGGACTCGGCCAGCGCGACGACCACGTCGCACGTCATCGCCTCGGTGCCGCCGGTGCCCAGCCGCAGGTGGACGTCCGTGGTGAGCGGAGTGGTGCGTTCGTCCGACTCCCAGCCGACTGCGCCCTCCCAACTGCCGCCCCACGGCGACCACACTCCGGCGACCGCTCCGGTCGCACCGGCGATGCCGAGCGTCTCTTCGAGGAGCCCCGTCAGCGCGGCGGAGAGTTCCTCCGACGCGGGCTGCGCGGGAGCATCGGCGACGCGGGCGGCGGCCGGCGTGCATCCGGCCAGTGCGAGCACCAGGACCGGGACGACGAGCAGCCCCGTCCGCGTCAGTGTGCGAAACCCCATGCCGTGCGACTCCCCTGGTCGTCTGAGAACGGCACCACTGTACGGGGGCGTCGGCGGGCCGCGACGGCCGGTCTGCGCACCGGCGCGATTCGTGTCCTGACCGTGACCGGTGGCTGCCAGTGACGGGCGCAGCCCTGATCGTGATCGGCGCGATCCACCTCATGGGCGGCGCGGTCCACCCCGTTCCCAAACCGGCAGGCCGCGGGTTACGAAGAGGGGGAGTACAGCGCAGAGGCGCTGCTCGAAGGAGGTAAGAGACCATGCGTAGATCCCCTAATCGACTGCTGGCGACTCTCTTCGGAGCCGTCTATGTCGTCGTCGGGCTTCTCGGCTTCGTCGTCACCGGAGGCGTGCAGTTCCTCTCGACCGAAGGCGGGCTCCTGCTCGGCATCTTCGAAGTGAATCCGTTGCACAACATCGCTCATCTGCTCATCGGAGGCGCGCTGCTGATCGCGGGCCTGTCGACCGTTGCCGCGGCGAAGAGCGTGAACGCGACGGTCGGAGCGGTGTACCTGTTGCTGGGCATCGTGGGCTTCTTCTTGGTCGATACCGCTCTGAATGTGCTGGCGCTGAATACCGCCGACCACTTCCTGCACCTGGCCAGCGCGCTGGTGCTCCTGGGAGTCGGACTCGGTACCGAGAAAGGGGCGAGGACGCGTACCGCCGCGACCGCCTAAACCCGGGCGGCATCGCCGCCCCTCCAGACTCCGTCCGCCGCGGGCCCGCCGTTTTCCGCGGCGGACGGACCGAACGGCCCCGGACGACACGATGCGGTGTGTCGATCCGGGGCCTCCTTTCTTTCCCCACCCGTCCCCGACCGCATGATCGGAGCAGTCATGACGACCGTGGCACGCTGCAACGCCGCCTTCGCCGGACTGGGTGCGGGCCTCGTTCACCTCTCGATCGCCGCCGGTGGTGAGGGAGTGCCGGCCCCCGTGATCGGTCTGCTCGGCGCCGTCGAGATCCTCTGGAGCGTCCTCGTTCTGTCACGCGGGCGGATCCTTCTGCCGCGAACCGCACTCGTCGTCGCGGTCGCCGCTCTCGCCGCCTTCGTGCTGGCCCTGGCGACCGGCGCTCTCGCCGAGCCGATGCCCGCGCTCGCCGCAGCGGTCCTCGAGCTGACCGCCACCGCCGTGGTCGCCGTCTCGCTCCGCTCGTCGCGGACCGAGGAGCGCACCGTTTCGCCCACGCGCGCCCTGATCGGCCTGCTGGCCGGCGCACTGGCCGTTTCGGCCCTGGCGACTCCGGCGTTGGCCGCCTCCTCAGGGGGTTCCGGCGAGAGGGGTGGGATGCACTCGGTCGTCGACGGTGGCCACCAGCACTGACACGCAGGCACACTGGATCGCAGGCACACTGGCCCACGGTGCCCCCTGGTCCCGGCGGCGTCGCTCGGCTAAGGTAAGGCCAACCTAAGTCGTCGAGGGAGGCCACCGTGTCGAACGTCGTACCGTTCTCCGAGGCCCTGCGCCTGCGCATCGGCCAGTCCGGTGCCGACGACGAGGGCGCCGCCTTCATGACCTCGCTGATGACCGGCTCCGGCAGCCGCGACGACTACATCGCGCTCATCTCGCAGCACTACTTCGTCTACGAAGCGCTCGAGGCCGTCGCTGAAGACATGGCCGGCGATCCGGTCGCGCAGCCCTTCCTCTCGGCCAAGCTCACCCGCCTCCCCGCGATCGCGGAGGACCTGCGCTTCCTCGTCGGCGAGGACTGGCGCGAGCGCATCCGCCCGCTGCCCTCGACCAGCGCGTACGTCGACCGGATCCGCACCGTTGCCGCAGGCTGGAGCGGTGGATTCGTCGCGCACCACTACACGCGCTACCTCGGCGACCTCTCCGGCTGCGCGATCGTGAGGGCCCTGCTGCAGCGGCGCTTCGGCTTCGAGACCAACGGCGTGGGCTTCTTCCTGTACGGCGAGATCGCCGCCCCCTCGGCCTTCCGCGCCACCTACCGCGAGCAGCTCGATGCGGCGGGCTGGGACGACCAGGAGCGCGAGCGGGTCATCGCGGAAGTCGCGGAGGCGTACCGGCTGACGACGGAGCTGTTCCGCGACCTCGCGCGCACCTGCGCGGCGGCCTGACACCGCGCCCGTGCCGGGCGGGCATCAGTCCGCGGACGCCTCGGCGACGGCGGCCGGCTCCGCTCGCCGCTCCGACATGAAGCGCAGCACGTCCTTGTCGACGATGATGTCGCTCGGGCGCAGCGGGCGGGTGAGGTAGAGCCCCTCGAGGCTCGTGATGCGGCTGAGTGCCACGTACGTCTGGCCGGGCGCGAAGGCGCGCTGACCGAGGTCGACCACGGCCGAGTCGTAGGTCTTGCCCTGCGACTTGTGGATCGTGACCGCCCACGCCAGACGGAGTGGGAACTGAGCGAACTCCGCGACGATCTCGCGGGTCAGCTTCTTCGTGGCCGCGGAGTAGGAGTAGCGGTAGCGCTCCCAGGTCGCGGGCGCGACCTCGTGCACCTCCCCGTCCACCTCGACCCAGACCGTGCCCGCGACCTTCGTCACCCGGCCGATGGTGCCGTTCACCCAGCGCTGATCGGAGTCGTTGCGCAGGAACATCACGTGCGCGCCGAGCTTGAGCTCGAGCTTCTGATCCGCCGGGTAGGCGCGCCCGCCGAAGTCCCCGCTGATCTCGGCCGAGGCCGTCTTGAGCGGACCTTTCAGCCGGGCGAGCGCCGCCTGGTTGATCCGGTTGACGGTGTCGTTGCGGGTGGCGAGCGTGATCGCGTCGTCGGCCGGGGGCGTGCGGGCACCGGCCGCGTTGAGCACGTCGGCAATGTCCTTCGTCACCATGCCGAAGCGGACCGCATTGAGCATCCATTTAAAGCGCTCATCGCTCTGCCGATGGATCCGGCCGAGCTCGACGATCCGCAGCGGCGCCTCCTGCCAGACCAGCGCGTCGAAGAACCACAGCGAGCGGTAACGGTCGGCGAAGTAGGCGCGCTCCTCCGGGTCGCCGGGGACGGGCGCGAGCTGGAACGGGTCGCCGAAGAGCACGACCTGCACGCCTCCGAACGGTTCGGAGCGCCGCTGCCGCGCCTGACGCAGGCTGCGGTCGATGCCATCGAGGAGGTCGGCGTTGACCATCGAGATCTCGTCGATCACGAGGGTGTCGATGGTGTTCAGGAGCTTGCGCAGCTCGGGCGGCTGGTCGAGGTCGGAGTCGGCGATCACGCCGATGGGCAACCGGAACAGCGAGTGGATGGTCTGGCCGCCGACGTTCAGCGCCGCGACCCCGGTCGGCGCGCAGATGACGATCTGCTTGTCGGTGTTCCAGCTCAGGTGGTTGAGCAGGGTGGACTTGCCGGTGCCCGCGCGGCCGGTGACGAACAGGTGCTCGCGGGTGTTCTCGATGAGCTCGAACACCCGCTGCTGCTCGTCGGAGAGGGTGGGCTGGGTCACCGGTCCACTGTACCCGCGGCCTGCGCGAGGTCCACCGCGGACGGCGCGGGTCAGCCGCGCTTCTCGAGCGCGGCGAGTCGGTCGTTGTAGGCGGTCAGCTCGGCCTCGTCGGTGCGGTCGGCCTGGCGGTCGCGGCGCTTGGTCTCGCGGGCGTCGGAGCGGCTCCACATCATCGCGACCACGATCGCCAGGGCGAGGGTCGGGATCTCGCCGATGCTCCAGGCGATGCCGCCGGCCGCCTGTTGATCGGCGAGAGCGGAGGTGCCCCAGCCCATCGCTCCGTACCAGTCGGCAAGCAAGAGGCCCTCCCCCGTCATCAGGGCGAGGCCGAAGAAGGCGTGGAACGCCATCGTGCCCAGCAGCAGCAGCAGGCGCATCGGGTAGGGCACGCGGTGCACGCTCGGGTCGACTCCGATCAGCACACTGACGAAGAGGTAGCCGGTGATCAGGAAGTGGACGATCATCCACTCGTGGCCGATGTGGTCGGTGGTCGCCCAGCGGAACAGCGGCGAATAGTAGAAACCCCAGAGCGAACCGACGAATAACAGCGCGGCGACGATCGGATGCGAGATCGCGGTAGCGAAGCGGGAGTGCACGGCGAGCAGCACCCACTCGCGCGCGCCGCGGGAGCCGTCGGTGCGTCGGGTGGCCGCTCGGGCGATCAGGGTGACCGGGGCCGCCGGGACGAGCAGCAGCGGCACCGCCATCGTCAGAACCATGTGCGAGAGCATGTGGGCGCTGAACAGATACTTCTCGTAGGCGTTGACGCCGCCGTTCGTCATGTAGGCCAGCAGCAGCATGCCCGCGATCCAGAGGATCGTGCGGTGCAGCGGCCAACGGTCGCCGCGGCGGTGCAGCCGCACGACTCCGGCGATGTAGAAGGCGATGGCGAAGCCGCAGATCAGGAGCCAGACCAGGTCGACGTTCCACAGCGTGAGGACGTTCATCGCGCTCGCGGGCGGGGGCAGCGGTTCACCGGTGAGCAACTGGGCCGGGGTCGGGTCGGTGAGCTGGCTGGCGACGACCTGATCGACGGGAGTTGCGGTGCGGGCGAGCGCCGCGGCGACTCCGGAGGCGATGCCCATGAAGGCGAGCTCGGCACAGACCAGCCACCAGAAGCTGCGGCCGCCGACACCGCCGGCCCGTCTCATCCGCTCGATGAGGAACCGGCGCTGCAGGACACCGAACAGCCCCAGCGCGACCAGCACCGCGACCTTGACCAGCACGAGGATCCCGTAGCCGGTGAGCAGGTTGTCGAGGGTGGCGAGCCGCAGCTCCGCGCTGACGTATCCGGAGGCGGCGACCGCGACGAAGCTCACGAGCGCGAGACTGGAGTAGCGCTCGATCACGGGCAGCAGACGCGTTCCACCGAGCAGCGGCCGGAGGGCGACCATCGTGATCAGGCCGCCCAACCAGATCGCCGCGAAGACGAGGTGCAGGCCCAGCGCGGTGACCGCGGCGTCGTGGCCGCTCGCTCCTGCCGCGTGCCCCTGCTGCGCCATCGGCAACAGCGTGAGCAGGGCGAGGGCCGTCACGAAAACGAGGGCGGTCTGATTGCGTACGGCGAAGCAGAGGACGGTGACGACGGCGGCGAGCAGTGTCGTGGCAAGCCAAGCCTGCCCGACCGGGACGCTGCCGATGAAGTAGCTGAGCTTGGTGCCGAAGTCGCGGTCGAGGCTCAGCGGTGTCTGCGTGACGTTGAGGAAGGTCAGGAAGCCGGTCACCGCGCTGGCAGCGGCGAAGAAAGCAGCGCTGGCTGCGGCGACGTCGAGGGCCACCGAGAACTCGGTGCGCGGCTCGGCGGCGGGCTCGGCGACCGCCGTGCGCGCGGGGGCGGCGACGGTGCGAGGCGCGGAGGTGGAGGTGCGAGGCGCGGAGGCGCGAGGCGCAGAGCGGGCCTCGCGCGCGGCGGCGGCGCGGGGGCTCAGCGCGAAGAGCGTCAGCACGAGCGAGCCGATCATGCCCGCGGCGCCCAGATTGACGGCGAGCTTGGCGATCGGAAGACCGTAGCGGACCACGGGGCCGGGGTCGTTGAGCAGCTGAGCTGCGGCACCTCCACCGAAGGCCAGCGCCGCGAGGAGGGCGACGAGCGCTGCGGCGACGAGCACGAGCGCAGGGCCGACGATCCGGACGGTTCGATTCACCCTGTCAGCCTACGTTCCGCGGCTGGTCGGCAGCCGCGTCCGCGGACGACGACGGCCCCGGCGCAGTGCCGGGGCCGTGTCGGAGGTAGCGACTACTTCGCGGCGGCCTTGAGCTTGGTGCCCGCGGAGACCTTGACCGAGTGGCCGGCGGCGATCTGGATGGTCTCGCCGGTCTGCGGGTTGCGGCCGGTGCGCGCGGCGCGGGAGGTGCGCTCGACGGCGATCCAGCCGGGGATGGTGACCTTCACGTCGTTCGACACGGAGTCGGCGAGGGTGGTGAAGAGCGAGTCGAGGACGCCGTTGACGGCGGCCTGGCTCTGGCCGGAGTCGGCGGCGATCTTCGCGACGAGCTCGGTGCGGTTGAGCGACTTGTCAGCCATGGAGTGTCCTCCCAGGACGTTCTCGCTGTCGGAACAGCTGGTTGTGGTGGATCGTCCTCGGTAGGGGACGGACGTCCTCGACCGATCGGACCGTCGGTAACCTACCAGCCCCGTCCCGGATTTCCGGCGATTTCGGCCCCGGGATGCCCGGAACGACGCCGATCGCGCCCCGTGGTCCCTCCACAGGAGGTGCCTGGCGCGTCTCTCCACCGATCAGCTGATGTCCTCCCCACCGCCTCCGCCCTGTGGCGAGGATCGGCTCATGATGACGACGACACTCCTTCCTCCTTCTTCCGTTCGGCCCGCCGCGGCCCTCCCCCGAAGCCCGCGGCGACGCCGTCCGGCCCGCCGGCCCCAAGAACCCGGACTCACCGCGCTGGCGCTGGGCCTGCTCGCGCTGGCATCCTCCGTGCATCCGCTCTGGGCCCTGCCCGCGGTCGCCGTGGCGGCGGTGGCCGCGGCCCTGTCGGCACGGGCGCTGCGCTGGGCGGGCGAGCGCAGGAACGCGGTCGTCGGTCTCGCCTGCGCGGCTCTCGCGCTACTCGTCTGCTCCGTCACCGCGCCCGCCGCTGCACGGGCGGGACTCGCGGTCCTGGCCTGGATCGCCGATTCGCGGCCGGGTCCGTGAGCGGGCGCGGCCCAGGCCACGTCGCTACAGTGGCGAGGGCGCGTGCCCGAGCGCGCCGGAGGGACGGCCACGATGGCGCAGGCGGACAGGTGGATCTCGACCGCGATCTGGTGGCACGTCTACCCGCTCGGCTTCACGGGGGCCGAAGCGAGCGCCGCGGAGGGCCCCGGTCCGCAGGACGAGCCGACGCACCGCCTCCGTGCGCTACTGCCCTGGCTCGACGACCTGCTGGCGCTGGGCTGCAACGGGCTCCTACTCGGGCCGGTCTTCGCCTCCTCGACGCACGGATACGACACGGTCGACCACTTCCGTGTCGACCCGCGCCTCGGCGACGAGGCCGACCTCGACGCGCTGATCGCGGCCTGCCGCGAGCGCGGCATCAGGGTGCTGTTCGACGGTGTCTTCAACCACGTGGGCCGCGAGCACCCCTGGTGGCGTGCAGCGGTGGCGGCGGGAGAGGGTTCGCGCGAGGCGGCGCGCTTCTCCCGGAGCGAAGGCTCCCGGGAGGTCGATGGACTCCGCGTGGACGTGTTCGAGGGCCACGACGCCCTGGTCGAACTCGACAACGCGCAGCCGGAGGTGGCGGAGTACATCTCGTCCGTGCTCGCGCACTGGCTGGAGCGAGGCATCGACGGCTGGCGCCTCGACGCGGCATACGCGGTCGCACCGGCCGACTGGCACGCGGCGATCGATCCGGTGCGGCAGCGCTTCCCCGAGGCGTGGTTCGTCGGCGAAGTCATTCACGGCGACTACGCGGCCTATGTGCGCGAGTCGGGGCTCGACTCCGTGACGCAGTACGAACTCTGGAAGGCGGTCCGCAACTCGATCGAGGAGGCGAACCTCTTCGAGCTGGCCTGGTCACTGGAACGCCACGACGGCTTCGTCCGCGAGTTCCTCCCGCTCACGTTCGTCGGCAACCACGATGTAACCCGGATCGCCAGCGCAATCCGCGACGAGCGCCACCACGGCCACGCCACCGCACTCCTCGGATTCGTCGCGGGCGTCCCGAGCATCTACTCGGGTGACGAACGGGGCCTGCGCGGAGTCAAGGAGGAGCGAGCCGGCGGCGACGACGCGATCCGCCCCGAGTTTCCGGCCGACCCCGCCCAGTGGCCGGGCGGGGAGGCCTACCGCGCGCACCAGGAGGTGATCGCCTTCCGCCGCCGGAATCCCTGGCTGGTCGGCGCGAGCATCCGCACCGTCGACTTGTCCAACACGGCCGCGCTGCTCGTAGCGGAGGGGCCGGAGGGACGCACCGCGCGGCTCGCCCTGAACCTGAGCGACGAGACCGCGACCGTCGGCGGCATCGAGGTGGCCGCTCACTCCTGGTCACTGCACGACTGACCTGGTCACTGCACGACTGACCTGGTCACTACACGACTGACCTGGTCACTACACGACTGACCCGGTCACTGCACGCCTGCACCGGTCACGAGGGGGAGCCGCAGGGCGATCGATCAACCGATGCGCGACGCCGGGATCAGCACGCCTGCTTCCACATCCGCGATGAAGTCCGGTCGCAGGACGCGGGCCTCGATGGCGAGGCCCCCCGAGGTCCAGCCGTCGCCGAGCGGGCGCTCGGGGGTGATCAGGACGTGGCCGGGAGTGGCGGATCGGCCCAGGACCGCGGCGACCTGTCCGACGGGGTCGTAGAGGGCGTGATCGACCAGGGGCGCGTACACCTCGTACGCGGCGAACTCGTCGCGGTTCCCGAGGAAAACCGGCAGCAGCTCCTCCCCCTCGCGCAATCCGTTCGGCCACCAGCGGAAGCGCTCGACGAGGTGGTGGCAGGAGGTGCACGAGGGCGAGAAGAAGACGAGATGGGTCGCGGGGCGGGAGAGCTCCTCGAGCGTCAGACGCTCCCCTGCGGCGGTGACAAGGGCGAGGTTCGGGTCCGCCGGGGACGCGAAGGGCGAGGGGGCCGCGGAGGTGGCCTGGGCCGCGGAGGTGGCGTGGGCGACGGAGGATCCGGCACGACGATCGCGCACCAGCACCAGCGAGACCGCGGCGAGAGCCGCTGCGAGGCCGGATGCGGCGACCGCCGCGACTCCGCCTCCGCCCGCGAGCAGGGCCGAGGGGGCGAGCCCGCCGAGGACTCCGGCGAGCGCCAGCACGAGCAGCACGGCGTTGCGCGCGACGGTGCGCCCGGTCATCCGCGCCGAGCCCAGCCCGCCGAAGCATTCGCAGTCGACGTCCTCCCTCGCACGGACCGCACGGACGGCAACGACCAGGAACACGATGTCGAGGAGCACCACCGGCACGAGCGCGGCGCGGTGCAGTGGGGCGGGCGACAGCACGACCGCGGCACCCAGCACGATCTCGACGACGGGGAAAGCGGTGGCGAACCAGCGGCGGCGCCGGAGCACGAGCGGGACGCCGAGAGCCGCGAGACTCGCGCGGAACTCCGCCGTGCGGCCGAGCTTGAGGGCTCCGCTGATGACGAGCACTGCACCCGCGCACCACCCGGCGACCGCGAGAATCACGTCCAGCATCCATCGCCTCCTCGTTCGGCTCCTGCCCGCAGGACGCTACCGGCGCGGATCGGCCGGACACGACGCAGGCGGGGAACGATGCGGAGGCGGCGCGATCCGAGACGCTCGGGCGCGGGGCAGCACAAGATCATGACAGGCCGGTACTCCACAGGATCGTGACAAGCCGGGACTGAACAGGCGGTACCCCTGCCCGCGCATCCTCCCGGCCTCGGACGCCCGCCTCGCCGTACACTGCGAGAAGATCGGAGGGGTCATGCGGGGACGGCGAGTGCGCGAGCAGCGGCACGAGAGTCCGGTGACCCCGCCGGCCGACCTCGCTCCGGTCCTCTCCGACTCAGCCCACGACGCGTCGGGCGACGTCTCGATCGGGATGCGGATCGCCGCCGCCTGGTCGTGGCGCTTCCTTGCCGTGGCGGCGCTGCTCTACCTCCTCGTCCGTCTCGTCTCGCTGCTGCCCCTGATCGTGGTGCCGGTGCTGATCGCTTTGCTGCTCACCGCGCTCCTGACTCCGCTGCGGAACCGGCTCGAGCGCCTGCGGCTGCCCCGCCCGCTCGCGGTCCTGGTCTCGATCCTGGCGATGCTCCTGCTGCTGTCCGGGCTCATCGCTCTGGTGATCGTGCAGTCGCGCTCCGGCTTCAGCGGAGTGGGTCAGCGTGCTCTCGACGCGGTCGATAAGGTCGAGGCCTGGCTCCAGGGACCGCCGCTGTCCTTCTCGGACGTCCAGCTCGGCGACTGGGCGCAGCGGGCGATCACCTGGGCCGACACGCAGGCCTCGACCATCGCGTCCGGTGCTCTCGCCGTCGGCTCGCAGCTCGCCGAGGTATTCGCCGGGACGCTGCTCACGCTCTTCTCGCTGATCTTCCTGCTGCTGGACGGCCGCCGGATCTGGCAATGGTTCCTCCGTCTCCTCCCCCGCCGTGCCCGGCCCGGGATGGAGCGCGGCGGCGCCGCCGGCTGGCAGACGCTGAGCCAGTTCGTGCGCGCGCAGCTCGGCGTCGCCGGGATCAACGCCGTCGGCATCGGGATCGGGGCGCTCGCCCTGCAGTTGCCGCTGGTCGTGCCGATCGCGATCGTGGTGTTCCTCGGCTCGTTCGTGCCGATCCTGGGCGCGATCGTGACGGGAGCGCTGGCTGCCCTCGTGGCGCTGCTGTTCAGTGGGCCGGTGGCCGCGCTGGCGATGATCGGCGTCGTGATCGTGGTGCACCTGCTTGAGGGGCACGTCCTCCAGCCCCTCATCCTGGGGACCGCCGTGAAGGTGCATCCGCTCGCCGTGGTGCTCGGAGTTGCGACCGGGCTCGAGGTGGCGGGGCTCGCCGGGGCGCTGTTCGCGGTGCCGACGATCGCGACGCTCAATGCGGCGATCACGGCCATGCGGGCGCGCGCGCCCGGCGCGGAGTGAGCGCGTTCGATCCGGCCGCTCGACCCGGATCGACGGTACTTGCCGCGCTCGCCTGCCCGGTCTGCGGCGGTGGACTGGCGCCCGACGCGCTGCCGCGCCCCTCCTCGCTCCGCTGTTCTCTGGGGCACAGCGCCGACATCGCGCGCCAGGGCTACGCCTCGCTGCTACGCGGGCGCCACGCGACCTCGGGCGACACGGCGGCGATGGTGCAGGCCCGCGCCGACCTGCTCGGCTCGGGCCACTACCGGACGATTCAGGACGCGGTGGCGGCGGCCGTGCCCGTGGGCGCGCGGCTCGTGGTCGACCTGGGCTGCGGCACCGGCGCCTACCTCGCAGCGGTGCTCGACGCGCACCCCGAGGCGGACGGACTGGGCCTGGACCTCTCGGCTCCGGCCGCTCGCCGCGCCGCCCGCGCTCATCCGCGCGCGGTGGTGGCGACCGCCGATCTGTGGCAGCCACTCCCGCTTGCGGACTCCTGCGCCGACGCGCTGCTCACTGTCTTCGCTCCGCGCAACGCCCCCGACATGCGGCGGGTGCTGCGGCCGGGCGGCGTCGCGGTCGTCGTCACCCCGCGCGAGCGGCACCTGCACGAGATCCGGGAGCGGTTCGGGATGCTGAGCATCGACGCGGGCAAGGCGGAGCGGCTCGACGAGCAGCTGGCCGGGCTCTCGCTCCGCGCGCGGGACGAGCTCGAGAGCACGGTGCGGATGAGCGCCGATGAGCTGCGCGCGGAGGTTCTGATGGGCCCGAGCGCGCACCACGTGGATCCGGACGTGCTCGACGCGCAGCTCGCGGGGGTGACGGGAACGACGGCGGTGACAGTCGCGGTGACGGTGTCGCGGTTCGTGCGGACCGGGTAGCCCGCGCGGCGGACGCCCCGTGCAGCCCCGGCGTCAGTACGTCTCGCGCAGGCGCTCCTGGTCGACGACGGCGGCCCGATCGGCGAGCCTGCGCAGGCCCGCGAGGGGCTGGGCCATCCGATGGTTGCCGCGCAGGACCGGCTCGGCGCGGTCGAGGAAGGCCCAGTAACCCGCGGTCACCGGGCAGGCATTCTCGCCCAGGCGCACCTTCGGGTCGAAGCGGCAGCCGCCGCAGTAGTCGGACATCCGGTTGATATAGGCGCCGCCCGAGGCGTACGGCTTGGTCGCGACGACGCCGCCGTCGGCGTGCTGCGACATCCCGATCACGTTCGCCGGCATCACCCACTCCGTGCCGTCGACGAAGACGTCCACGAACCGGTCAGTGAGCTGCGCCGGATCCCACCCCCGCTGCAGCCCCCAGTTGCCGAGCACCATCAGCCGCTGGATGTGGTGCGCCCAGCCGTGCCGGTGGACGTCGTCGAGGGTCTCGTGCAGGCAGTTCGCCTCGATGCCGCTGGGATCCAGGGCGAGCAGCTCGGCGGGCAGCGGGGTGGAGGCGCCCAGCGCCCGACTGCGGTCGCGGTACTCCGGGCCGAGGTGCCAGAACAGGTTCCAGACGTAGTCGCGCCAGCCGAGGATCTGACGGACGAATCCCTCCGTCGCTGCGATCGGCGCGCCGCCGGCGGCGTACTCGGCCGCGGCCGCGTCGATGACGGCACGCGGATCGAGCACGCCGAGGTTCATCGGGGCGCTGAGGAGCGAGTGCGCCATCGTCCAGTCGCCCGAGAGCATCGCGTCCTCATAGGTGCCGAAGTCGGACAGGCGCGACGAGACGAAATCGGCGAGCGCCGCCTCCGCTTCCGCCGGAGTCGCGGCGAAGCGGCGCGGGCCGTCGGCGCCGACCAGACGGACCGCTCCCTCCGCCTCCCATCGCATGAGATCGGCGCGCACCTCCTCGTCGATGTCGTCCTCCTCGGGCCACCACGGATCGGGCAGGCCGAGACGGGAGGCACCCTTGGGCGGCGGCTGGCGATTGTCGTGGTCGTAGTTCCAGCGGCCGCCCTCTGGCTGGTCGCCGCGCATGAGCACGCCGGTGCGCTCGCGGCTCCAGCGGTAGAAGTCCTCCAGTAGCAGGCGCTTACCGGAGCGGGCGAGGGCCCACTCGCGGAAGTCCTCCTCCGCAGTGATGAAGCCGCGGCTGGGCAGGATGCTCATGCCGAGCCGACGGGCGAGGCGGCGGCCGCCCCGGGTGGGCGGGTCGATCACCTCGAGGTCGTCGCGTCCGGCCAGGGCCTGGCCGAAGGTCTCTGCGCGGACGTACTCGGCGCGGTCGCCGAGCTCGCGGGCGCGGTGACGCAGCGCCGAGAGCAGCAGCTGCGCCTTCGCGCGGTGCATCGGGCGGCGTCCGAACGACGACCGCGCCTCGACCAGCAGCATCGGTCCGCCGTCGTCGAAGACCGGTCCGAGCTGGCCGATGACGCTCCAGCGGGTACGAGGGGAGCTGCTCATCTCCGACACGGTAGGCGGGCGGAACGGGCGGCTATAGGAGTTGCGCGGCACGGATGTGCAGGCGCCACGTCTTGCACCGCCGCCCGGGATGCAGAAGTCTCGGATCGAGCGCGGCCGATCCGACCGCGCACCGACGCGACGAAGCGAGGAGGCCGCAATGGCCCACCACGACCACGACCAGCACGAGGGTCACGAGCAGCACGAGGGTCACGACGAGCACGCCGCCGGGAGCGGCCGCCACATCGCCGCGGGCACGAGCACCGCGGGGACGAGCACCGAGGGGACGAGCACCGAGGGGACGAGCACCGAGGGGACGAGCACCGAGGAGAGCACCGGCGGCGAGTACACCTCGACCGGGGGCGTCTCGCACACCTCGACAAGCGAAGAGGGCAGCTATATCGACACATCCCGCAACGACGAGGACACCTCGGTGAAGGGCAGCTACGTCGACACGGGCACGGCCAGCACTGAGGGCGAGGACGAGGGGGAGTACACGGACCGCGACGAATGAGCGCCCCTCCCCTCCGGGCGGAGTGAGCGCTTCAGGCGGGCTTCAACGCCGCCCCGGATACCCGCGGGGACTGCGGGGGAGCCCGCTCGTCGAGCCCGGGAGGGCGCCTCCCCCGGACGCGGCACACACGTGGATGCCGCGTCCGTGATGCTCTCGACGCGGGAGTCGTGGGTCAGCGGCCGCCACCGGCTCCGGGGGCGTTACCGCTGTTCCCCCGAGCATCGCCGTTATTCCCTCCAGCGTTCCCGTTGTTCCCCCGGCCGTTCCCACTGTTTCCGGGAGCATTCCCGCTGTTTCCCGGGGCGTTCCCGCTGTTCCCGGGGGCGTTCCCGCTGTTCCCGCTGTTCCCGCTGTTCCCCGGGGCAGTCCCGTCGTTCCCCCCGTTCCCCGGAGCGTTGCCCCCGGTGCCGGGGGTGTCGCTGCTCGGGGCAGAAGGAGTTCCCTGCGTCGGCTCGGCCGGCTCGGTCGGCGTCTCCTCCGGCTCCGACTCGTCCGGCGAGGGGACGAGATCGTCCTCCGGCCCGACGGACGAGGGAGTGTCCTCCGGCTCCTCCTCGACCGGCGTCGACTCCTCGGGCGTCGGGCTGGTCGTCTCGACCGGCGTCGGCTCGGCAGCTCCGGCGATCAGGGCCTCGAGATCACTGCGGACAACATCGACCTGGACCTGCACGGTCTGTGCACGATCGGAACTGACCGAGCCCGCCGCGAGGGCGGAGTCGAGGGCTGCCTGGAGCCTGGCCAGCTCGGTGAGCGCCCCCTGGTAGTCGTCGGCCGACGCCTTCTCGGCGACGGCCACGACCGCGTTGTCGAGGGTCTGCGCCGTGCCCTCGTCGATCCCCTGCGGCGTGGAGGCGCATCCGCTCAGCACCAGGACTGAGGCGAGCACGGCGCCGGCGGCCCGCCATCGGAGGCCCCTCATGAGCGGATGCTCTCGCGCAGCCGGCGGAGATGGTCGCCCAGCTCGCCGTCGACCTGCGGCAAAGGCGACTGCGGAGCGTCGATCAGGATGATCGCGAGCCCGACGGCGATCGCGACCAGCGCGAGCACCACCACAATCAGCCACGGGCTCGGGCCGTGGCGCCGGCGCGGCGCAGGAGCCGACCGGGCGTCGGGGGCGGGGGCGGGGGCGACGCGCGGGGCCGGGGCAGTGCGCTGGGTCGGAGTGATCACCTCGGTCGCTGGCGTCGTGTCGGCCGGGAGCGGACGAGTCGGCTCGAACACCTCCGTCCGCGTGATCGGCTCCGTCGCGCCGAGCAGTTCGGTCGACAGCACCCGCGTCCCGGCGACGTCGGGGACGACGATGGCCGCCGGCGGGGAATCGCGCCGCGGGTCGATCAGTCGGCGTGCCGACTCCGCCACCTGCAGCGCGGTCGGGCGAGTGCCGGGCTCGCGCCGTGTCATCGCGGTCAGGAGCGAGGTCCAGCCGCTGCCGAGCGACTCCGAGATCTCGGGGTCGCGGAGCAGACGCGCGAGCGTGACCTCGATCGCCGAGCCGGTGAACGGGCGGCGGCCGGTCAGCGACTCCAGGAGCACGAGGCCGAGCGAGTAGATGTCGCTCGCTGCTGTGACCGGGTCGCCGTGCGCCTGCTCGGGGCTGAGGTAGGCGGCGGTACCGACGAGGGCGCCGGGCGCGGTGATCCGCGTCGCGTCGATGAGGGAGGCGATGCCGAAGTCGGCGAGCTTGGGGCGGAACTCGCGACTGGTCAGCGGGCTCGGCACGAGCAGCACGTTCGACGGCTTCACGTCGCGGTGCACGACTCCGGCCGCGTGGACCGTGTGCAGGGCCTCGCCGAGGTCTCCCGCCATCGAGGCGACGTCGTTCGGGGCGACCGGGCCCTCCGCGAGCCGCTCGGACAGGCTCGGCCCTTCGGCGAGTTCCATCACCATGTAGGCCTGCCCGTTCGTGTCGTCGCCGCCGTCGTGCGCGTCGTAGAGGGTGACGAGCGCGGGGTGGTTGAGGGCCGCGAGCAGGCGGATCTCGGAGGCCTTGCGCTGCAGGTCCTGCGCGTCGTCGATGCCGGGCGCGAACATCTTCAGCGCGACGGAGCGGCCGAGGACGCCGTCGCGCGCCCGGTAGACGGTGGCCATTCCGCCCCGGCCGATGAGTTCCTCGATGGTGTACCGGCCGTCGACCGTCGTCCCGACGATCCGGGTGTCGCCTGTCCGGTGGGATGCCACGGGTCCTCCTCGCGGTCGGCGGCGGGTGTGCCGCGCCCCCCGGTGCGACCGTCGACCCAGGGTAATACGTCGACCCTGCGCGCCGCCCTCCCCCCGGCCGGGCTGTCAAGCAGGTGCCCGGATGCGTGCCCCGACGTAGCGTCGGAGGTACCGACGAAAGGCGATGACATGGACCAGGACCGCACGCAGCAGAACGTCACGGAGCAGGACGATCAGGGCTCGACCATCGGCACGCCGGAGGGGGCGGCGCCCGCCACTTCCTCCGAGAGCGAGACCATCGAGAAGGACATCTCGGAGTCGCCCGGCAGCGAGCGTGAGACCGAGGCCAAGCAGGATTCGGACCCGGCCGAGAGCCGCACCGCCGTGTCCGGCTCGGCCGAGGTGAAGACCGTGCCCGGCACGGGTGGACCGGACGACGTGGGCGATGTCGAGGTCGACCCCGACGAGGTCTCGCTGAACGGCAAGCCGTTCCCGGGCCACGCGGGCACCAAGTAGGACGCGCGCACGACGTAGGACGCTCGGGAGCGCCGCGGCTGTGGCTGCGGCCCTCCCGCCTTCTTACTCCGGCGGCACCGGTGACGTCGGCGGCGGCGTCGGCGGCGGCCGCATGATCGGCGGGCGCGTGAACGAGTCCTCCCACTTCGGGAACGGAATCACGACCCCCGGCGGCGAGGAGACCGGCGCGACCGTCGTGCTCCGGCCGCCGATCGCGATGATCAGCTCCGTGGCGTCATTCGACCAGAACAGCTCGCTGACGACCTCTAGCGAGTAGCGACCGTTCTCTCTCACCGACCAGTTCACCCACCACCCGTCGCCCGTTTGTGCCCAGAGGTCCCGCTCCCCGGTCATCTCCCGCGTGTAGTAGTCCCAACCCTTCGACACGACGTAGCTCCGCATCGGCTCCAGCCCGGCCTCGTCATCGGAGCCACCCGGCACCTCGAGGACACGGCTCGCAGCGAAGTAGTAGCTGTTGTTTTCGGTGGCGCCGGGAAGTCCGCCGCCTACAGCGCCGAGCCCACCGAAGGGTAACCAGTCGACGCTGATCCATTCCCAGTCCGCGTCGCTGATCTGATGCTGCGCCTCCGCCAGCAGCGCTTCCAGATGCGCGTACCTCTCGCTCACCCGAGCGAACTCCTGCTCCTGGCTCAGCCCCGCGATGTCCTCGCGCGTTAGTCCCGCCGCATCCCGCATGTCCCGCTCCTCTCCTGCGCCACACCCGGCGCTCGTCATCGTCACCACCACCGCAAGTGCCAGCGCCCGCCACACCCCGCGTCTCACGGCCTCCCTCCAACGGCGATGCGCGCGATGGCCGCGGTCGTCGAGGAGTCCCGCGAGAGGTAGCCGACGGCGCCGCTCGACTCATCGGCCGTCATGTCGTGCCCGGTGACGGCGCGCGTGCCTTCGCCGGACTCCGAGGAGAACACGTCCACACCAGGGATGCCGCGCGGGTCCCTCCGGCGGCCCATCGCCCAGCGGCGGCCCCTCCGTGCGATGTGATCGGCGGCTGCCTCGGTAGCGTGCACCTCGTCGGCGTTCAGCTCGTCGACCTCCGTGCCGGCAGCGAAGCCGGGTGAGCCGTAGGCGACGAAGTCGTCGATGCGGTGCTCGGTGAGCTGTAGGGCGAGGGCGACGAGGGTCGACCCGTAGGAGTGGGCGGTGACGGTCAGGTGCTCCGGCGGCGAGCCTGCGCGGGACTCGACCACGCCGTCGAGGAAGGTCGCGAAGCGCTCGGCGCCGGACTCGGCCCGGGTCGTCGTGTTCACCTCGGGCAAGGACGGCGCCCGGTAGCCGAGCCAGGCGACAACGGCGGTCGAGCCGCCGCCGTTCTTCACCGTGGCTTCTCTCACCACAGCGGCCGCGTCGACGTTCTCTCTGACGCCTTCGAGTGTCGTCCCTGCGCCCGGCACATTCACGATGACCGTCGATGCTGTGTCGAGGTCCCCGATTGACACCGCGGCGGTCACCGCGCAGTCGTCGGTTCCGAAGCCGACTAGCTGCGCGACGGTCGAGTTCAGCCGTGCGCGCTCGTCGGCCTTCGCGAGGCCCGCCGCGAGCGCCCCGATCTGCCGCTCGAAGTCCTCAAGCGAGAGCCCCGTCGCCCCGGCCAGCCCCATCGAGCTGCGCATCCGCACCGGGTCGCGCATGGCGTCAGCGAGGAGCGACCGGGACGCCGCATCGCGGACGGCGGCGGGCAGCCCGTCGAGACCCGCGAGGCCCAGGCGCGTCGAGACCGGCAGCACCGCCACATCCTCGACAGCGAGATCGAAGCGCGACCACTCCGCGGCGATCTCGGCCGCACTGAGGCCCGGTTCGAGCAGACGGAGCACGCCCCGCGGTGTCTGAAAGGAGGCGCGGGCGTCGAGCGCGACGTCGGTCAGCCCTACGCCGCCGGCCTGCTCGAAGGCGGCCGCACTTCGCTCGGCCCAAGCGGCGTCCTCCAGGAGAATGGCGAGGAAGGAATCGGCTCCGGTGAACACATCGACGTACTCGACTCGCCCCCACGGGCACGAGTCGAGGAAGTCGGTCCAGCTCGAGTGCAGCAGCAGGAGCGGGTGGTTCGCCTCGTCCACCAGCGATCGGACGCCGCCGGCGAACACCCTCAGCCGCTCCGGATCCGCCGAACTGCGCGCTCGAGTGGGGGCGCCGCCTGGGATCGAGCAGCGGCTCCAGGTCCCGCAGGGCACCGAGCAGCGGATCGGCGGCGGCCTGCTCCCGCTGCGCCTCCCGCTCCCGCCACTCGGCGAGCTCGCGCCTGCGCCGCCTCTCACTCTCGGCCTGCCCGGACACGGCCGTCACCTGCGCGGCGAATCCGTTCAGCTCGTCGACGAGCCGGTGCCGGTCCGCGACCTCCTGCTGGAAGCCCTCGTAGAACATCCGCGAGTAGGTGCCCGAGAAGTCGATCATCGCCTGCTCGACCAGGCCACTCCTCGCCGGGAACTGCGCGTCGAGCACCGCGGCGAGTGCGGTCAGCCGGGAGCACAGGCGCTCGGCGACCTCGTTGTCGTACCTAAGGTCCACTGCGGATCTCACCTCTCCTGATGCGCGGACGGATCCTCAGGTTAGGGGAGAGGGAGGCGGGAGTACCGGAGTTGGCGCCGAATGCCTCGCGCCGTCAGGCGACCGGCGTGAGCAGCCCCGGGTCGCGACGGTCGACCGTGCGGGAGTTGTTCACGCGACGATCCACCGGGTACGCGGTGACGGTCGCGGCCATCGCGACGGAGGCGCGGTCGAGGGTGGCGAGCATCTCCTCGGCGGAGTCGAGCGGGACCGGGTCGAGCCAGGCGTCGCGCGCGTCGGGAGTGAGGAACACCGGCATCCGGTCGTGCACCTCGCCGGAGGCGTCGCGGGCCTCACGGGTGATGATCGTGAACGAGACGTGCCAGCCCTCTCCCTCCGTGCGGGCGGTGTAGAGGCCTGCGGCGGCGAGGATCGGCTCCTCACCGTGCACAAACCACGGCTGCTTGCCGTCGGCGCGCGTCTCCCACTCGTAGTAGCCGCGCATCGGGACGATCGCGCGGTGCTTGGCGAACGCGCCGCGGAACAGGCCGTTGGTCGCGACCGACTCGAGGCGCGCGTTGATCGGCGACGGCCGCTTTCCCGTCGACGTCCCCGTCGACCAGGACGGGGTGAAGCCCCAGGACGCGAGCTCGAGTTCACGCTCCCGCTCACCGTCGTGGACCCGCTCGCGCACGATCGGCGCGATGTCGGTCGGGGCGACGCTGTAGTCGGGCGCCCAGTCCGCGGCGTGCCCACCGGCCGCGACGAACTCGCGGATCAGCTCATCGGTCTCGGAGTCCATCGCGAAGCGGCCGCACATGCCGCCACGCTACGCCGCAGCTCCGACGTCGCGCGAGGAGCCGGGTCGGACCTCACGGGACTTCGCGGACCAGAAGCGCATCAGCGCGCCCGCCAGGACCGAGCCGAGTGTCCCCGCGGCGAGGTCGCCGAGGGTGTCCTCATAGCCGACGAAGATCGAGGAGTCGATGAAGCGGTGGCCCGCCCACTCGCCCCACTCCCACAGCACGCCCGCGGTGGTACCGAAACACGCGCAGAGCACGATCGCGGGAGCGAGCGAGCCGCGCTCACCCGACGCCGCCGGGACGACTCCGGCCCGCGCGGCCACGATGTACGCCACCGCGGCGATCAATCCGTTGAGCACGCAGTGCACCACCAGGTCCCACTGCGGCCACGCCTCGTAGAGCCCGAGCACGCTGCTCCAGGAGGCGACGAGCAGCGCCACCCCGAACGCGGCGTCGAGTGCCGGTCGGATGCCGAGGAACCTCGGCAGCACCAGGCCGATTGCGGCAAGCGCGAGCACCGCCACATCGACCAGGTCCCAGCCGACGCCGGCCGTCACGATGCTCACGGCCCCGACCGCGCGAATACCATCCGCCGTCCACTCACCGCGGGTGCGCGGGAGTTGAAGGAAGGTCTCGACGAGGGCGGAACTGCTCACGGGTTCGTGAAGCGAAGCACGGCCTGGACCGGTTCGTGGTCGGACGGCGCCGCACCTGCGTAGCGGACGGCGTTAATACCCGCCGAAACGACCTCGAACGCGCCCTCGCTGGCGAGCAGCCAGTCGATCCGCTTTCCCGGAGCGGGCGGCCGGTAGTTCGAGAACGTGCTCCAGGAGTGGGTGAGCTGCTGCTCGGCGGCCTCCCAGGAGTCGACGAGGCAGCCGTCGTCGAGCAGCGCACGGTAGGGGACCGTGTCGATGTCGGTGTTCGTGTCGCCCATGACGATCGCGGGACGGCCGAGCGCGAGCACCCGCTCGGCGATCAGCTCGGCGGAGCGCTGGCGCGAGCGTCGCGAGATGTGGTCGAAATGCGTCGAGATCACGGTGAACTCGCGGCTGGTCGCAGAGTCGGTCAGCTCCGCGATCACGGCTGTGCGCGGGATCCGGTTACCCCAGCTGCGCGAGCCGGCGATGTCCGGAGTGTCGGAGAGGGCGATCTGGCTCCAGTGACGGATGGCGAAGCGGCTGCGGTCGACGAAGAGCATCACGCGCTCGCCGCCGCGGTCGGCGTCCCGGCCGAAGCCCATCGCCTCGAAGGAGGGGCCCATCGCCTCGTGCACAGCGGCCGACTGATCCGGCAGCGCCTCCTGCACGGCGAGGATCGAGGGCCGCTCCTGCTCCAGCAGTCGCTGCACGAGCGGGCGGCGGCGGCCCCACTGGTCGGCGGCGCGGGAGGTCAGGCGCGGCATGCGACGACGGATGTTGTAGGTCATCACGTGCAGCTCGGGCGCCTCGGTCGGGCCGATCAGAGGCGACGCATCGGTCATCCTCTCAGCCTACGGCGGCGAATGCGGGCGGCCAGGAGGCTTGCGGTCGCCGCTCCCGGCCGCTCTACTTCCGACATGGCCCTCTCTCCCGCCCTTTCCGCTCTCGCCGACGAACGCTTCGTCTCCCTCACCACGTACCGCAGGTCCGGCGATGCCGTCTCGACTCCGGTCTGGATCGCCCGCGACGGCGATGAGCTGATAGTGACCACTCCCCGCCGCAGCGGAAAGGTGAAGCGGATCCGCAACGACACGCGGGTGACGCTGGTGCCGTGCGACCGCCGTGGCCGCGTCTCCGACTACGCGGTGCCGATCGAGGCGGCCGCCCGGATCGACGCCGATGCCGGGGAGGTCGAGCGGCTGGGCCGGGTGTTCCTGGGCAAGTACCGGCTCGAGTACCGGGTGTTCCTCCTGATCGAGGGCCTGGCGACGCGCGCCGACCGTACTCGCGTGATGCTCCGCGTCATCGACCGCTGACGCCGCCCCGGCCCTACACCCGCGGGACCCTCCGCCGGAAGGCCTGGGGGGCTTTGGACCCCGGGCCTAGCGTGGGGCAATCGCCGGTGCCCCTGCGCGCTCCCCGCGCGCGCTCCGGCGGCAGTCAGAAGGAGTACGCAATGAGCATCGGAGCAGGAATCTTCCTCCTCATCGTCGGCGCGGTCCTCGCCTTCGCCGTGGACGTGCAGGTATCGGGGATCGACCTCAAGCTGGTCGGCTACATCCTGATGGCGGCCGGAGCGGTCGGCCTGATTCTCGGGCTGGTCCTGTTGACACGCCGTCGCCAAGCCGTCTCGACCACACGCTCGGCCGTCGACCCGGCCAGCGGCGAGCAGGTCACGCGCCGCTCGAGCGAGAGCGACGGTCCGCTGATCTGAACGACGGAACGCTGATCTGATCTCAACGATGCAGGGCGGGACCGGTCGGTCTCGCCCTGCATCGTTCGCGGCTCTACTCGGTGGGCTCGTCCGGCTCGCCACCGGAGACGGTGTCGGTGTCGCCGCCGCCGGAGGAGGTGTCCGTCCCGGTGCCATCGGGGAGGTCCTCGGTCTTGTCGGTGTCCTCGCCCGTGGTGCGGTCGGTGCTCATGGCGCTCTCCCTTCGCGTCGGCGACCTGCCGACCGTCCCACTCTGCTCCGCCCGCGGCGAGCGGGGCAGGGGGTAGCGGAGGCAGACGCAGACGTGACAGGTCGGCGTCACACCCCGACGTGACAGCCCGGCTCGGCTAGTGCCACGCCTTCTGCAGCGAGGCTCGCGCCGACACGACCGCCGGATGCTCTCGGGAGAGCCGCTGCGCCTCGACGAACCGATATCGAGGCGGCGACGTCGGCTCGTGCCACAGTCCGAGCACCGTCCAGTGAGGGCGCTGGTAGGACCACCACCGCACACCGTCCCAGCACCGCCGGCCGTGACGCTGCTCCTGAAACATGCTCAGCGCCCAGGCCTGGCTCACCGCGCGCACCCGCGTGACGACCTGCGTGGGACGCAGAGACCGATCGAGGAGGCTCCTTGCGTCATCGAGGTCGAGCAGGGGCGTGTCGTCGGGGATGTCGAACACCCCGAGGACACGGCGGCCGGCGCGCAACCACGGAGTCTCGAACATGTCCTCGGACCACACCGCCAGGTCTCCGAAGGACTCGCCGATCGCGACCTCGGGTGTCTGCCCGAAGTACCAGGTCGTGTACGACGCGGGATTGTCGAGCCGGGAGAATCCCTGCGCCGGGCTGTAGACGTGGTCCGGGTGCCCGGAGGCGCCGGGCCCCGCCTCCGGATCGTGGGCGAAGACCCGATAGACCAGCACGGTCTACGCCATTGCGACGTCGAGGGCCTGGACAACCGGTGTGCTGCCGGACGCCTTGAGGACGTCGATCGGCCGCGCGCCGTCGAGGAGGGCACAGGAGCCGGTCAGCCAGTCGATCGCCGCGCGGCCCGACCACGCCTGCCGGGCCTTCGCCATGACGTAGTCGAGATCGAGCAGCAGCTGGATCGTCCGCGGCGCAGGCTGCTCGTTGCCCTTGCTCCACTGCGACGGCTGGCCGCGATGGACGTCGAGGAGACGCGCCAGCTCGGCGCCGCTTCCGAGCGAGTCGATGAGGAGCGCGACCCGCGCCTGGATCGCAGACTCAGCGGGGACCGCCGGGCGACGCCTGCTCGGAGAAGCGTCGGACACCGCCGGAATCTCGACGGCGACTTCAGTGCTGGCCATGACGCCTCCTTGTTCGGCCCGTAGAGTGCGGGCGCGCGCCACGCTACCACCCGACACTTGTGTCGGGAGGAGCGTGGCGCGGAGCGCGGGCGCTGCGGCGCCTACTCCTCGACGACGATCGTCGTGATGACCGGATTGCGGCGGTGACGGCGAGTCAGCCAGCGGCCGAGGGTGCGCGTGATCAACGCCTCCATCGCCTCCAGCTCGACCGGCTTGCCCGCGGCCTGCAGGACCGCGTCGTCGATCGCCTTACTCGCGTTCGCCTTCCAACCCGGCTCCTCGACGAAGCCGCGAGTGAAGAATTCGACGGGCTCGCCGAGCGTGCCCCGGTCGAGGTCGGCGATGGCGAGGACCGTGATGGCACCCTCCTCCGCGAGCACGATGCGATCGTTCATGGCGTCCTCGGTCGCGACGCCCATCGTGGTGCCGTCGACCAGGATCTGATCGGCCGGGATGCGCCCGCTGATGCGCGAGCGGCCCTTCACCAGGTCGATCGAGACGCCGTCCTCGATGACGAAGACGTCCTTCTCGTCGATCCCGGTGCGAGTCGCGATGGCCGCATTGGCGGTGAGGTGGCGCCACTCGCCGTGCACGGGGAGCACCGCCGTGGGGCGGAGGATGTTGTAGCAGTAGGCGAGTTCGCCCGCGCTGGCGTGTCCCGAGACGTGCACCTTGGCGTTGCCCTTGTGCACAACGGTCGCGCCCCAGCGAGTGAAGGCGTTGATGATCCGGTAGATCGCGTTCTCGTTACCGGGGATCAGCGAGCTGGCCAGCAGCACCGTGTCGCCGGGGCCGATGTCGATGATGTGGTCCTTATTGGCCATCCGCGAGAGCGCCGCCATCGGCTCGCCCTGCGATCCGGTGCAGATCATCACGATCTCGGTCGCGGGCAGCTTCTCGAGCATCTTCATGTCCACGACGAGGCCGGCCGGGATCTTGAGGTAGCCGAGATCGGCGGCGATGCCCATGTTGCGCACCATCGAGCGGCCGACGAAAGCGACCTTGCGGCCGTGGCGGTGCGCCGCGTCGAGGACCTGCTGGATGCGGTGCACATGGCTCGCAAAGCTCGACACGACGATGCGGCGCGGCGCGGTGCGGAACACCTGGTCGATCGCGGGGGCGAGGTCGCCCTCTGAGATCGCGAAGCCGGGGACATCGGCGTTGGTGGAGTCGACCAGGAACAGGTCGACTCCCTCATCGCCCAGGCGGGCGAAGCCGGGGAGGTCGGTGGTGCGACCGTCCAGCGGGAACTGATCCATCTTGAAGTCACCCGTGTGCAGCACGAGGCCGGCCTCGGTGCGGATCGCGACGGCGAGGCCGTCCGGGATGGAGTGGTTGACCGCGAGGAACTCGAGGTTGAAAACGCCGGCGTCGACGCGGTCGCCCTCCTTCACCGGGCGGGTGCGCGGGGTGATCCGGTGCTCGGTGAGCTTCGCGCTGATCAGCGCGAGGGTGAAGGTCGAGGCGATGATCGGGATGTCGCCGCGCTCCTTCAGCAGGTACGGCACACCGCCGATGTGATCCTCGTGGCCGTGGGTGAGCACGATGGCCTCGATGTCCTTCAGGCGCGAGCGGATCGCGGCGAAGTCGGGGAGGATCACGTCGATGCCGGGCTGGTTCTCCTCGGGGAAGAGAACGCCGCAGTCGACGATGAGCAGCTTGCCCTTGTGCTCGAAGACGGTCATGTTGCGGCCGATCTCGCCGAGGCCGCCGAGCGGAGTGATCCGCATTGCGCCCTTCTCGAGGGGCTTGGGCTTGGGGAGCTCGAGGTGGTGGCGGGCGGGCTTGGCGGTTCTGGCGTTTCTCATGCGGGACTTTCAGGAGGGAGTGGCTGGACGCATGCGCTCGGCGCAGGGTCCGACCGCGCGCCCGGTCGGGCCGCGGTGGTGTGTCGCTCCGGCGCTGTGAGCGCTGTCGGGAGCGGGTGGAGGTCTGCGGGACGGGGGCGGCGGGGCCGCTGTTCAGCGGGCGGTGCCGTCCGTGCGGCGCGCCTTTGCGCACCGACCGTCCCGTACATCCTGCCAGCCATCCCCGGGTTCGGGGTTCAGAAGGCGGGATCGGGTCCCGAAGGGGCTGACGGCCTGGCGCGCTCGACGCGTTTTCTGAGAGTAAGAGCGCTTGAGGGAATCTGGATAAAACGCTCTAAACCTCAAAAAAATCGTCGTCATGGATGCCGTTGACAACCCCTCCACGCCGAACGCCGGAGCGCTACCGGAGACTCTGATCGGTCGCGACGAGCAGACGACGGCCTTCCGCACCCTCCTTCGTCGTCTGCGGCGAGGGCGCACGGAGCAGTCCATGATCATCACCGGCCTGCGGAGCGTGGGGAAGACGGTCCTCCTGAACAGCTTTCGCTCGATCGCGCTGGAGGAGAACTGGGAGTTCATCGAGTTCGAGGCGGTCAAGCACGGCGAAGGCCGATTCCGCGGTCCGGAGCCGCAGAAGGCGAGCGATGTCGCCGCGCTCCTCGGCCGGTCGTCGCAGCAATCCGGTCCCACCAGAGCTGAACTGATCGAGATGGGCCTCCTTTTCACTCCTCAGCACGGTTTCGCCGCCTTCACCGTGCCCGACGTCGATCGGTTCATGAAGCGCGCCGTTCCGGTCCTGGACGTGCCCCCTGTCGTGAGCCGGCGCGCTCGTCGTGCGCCGTCCACTGAGAGTTAGCCACCATCGGCCACGCCGACGGCGACCGGATCAGGATCCGACCCGAGCACCGGTGAGCAGAGATTACGGCCGCAGTCCCGAGACGAGCGCCAGCAGCCCGTCCATCGACTCGACCACCAGCGGAGGGAGGTCGCCGCGCTCGGCGACGAAGGCGATCGGAGTGGTCGCGACGACGTGTCCAGCAAGCTCACCGTCGATGTGCACGACCAGGAGGCCCGCCCCCTCCGCCTCAGGGGTGCCGACCACGACCTCGTGCTCGCCGAGGAAGCCGACGCTCGGGTCCTTCCGGGCGGAGCGGATCCACGCGGGCAGCGGCTCCTCGGCGACGTACATCGAGAGGGCGTCCTGCAGTGACGAGCAGGCCACATCCTCCTGCGGGAGGCCGAGCCGGTGCGCCTCGAAGCCGCCGCCCACCGGTGTGATGAAGCCGAGCACGGCCTCCGGCTCCTGCGGGTCTTCGGTTCGGGCGCGGACGCGCCAGCCGTCCTCGCCGACCGGATCGAGCTCCACGTCGTCGACGGTCTTGGGTAGCGCTGTGCGAATCATGGGGCATCCCTTCTGCAGAGATCATCCAGTCCACCGAACGCCCGCCGCCGTGTCACCGGGGTTGACCCCCCGCGGCGGCGGCGCTTCGATTCGTCACGAACGGTCGTCATCCGCGCCCCCACGGAGCCGTTCGTGACGAATCAGAGCGAGGGGGCGGGAGGCGGGAGGGCGGGGGCGGTTCGTTGGGCACACGGCTCAGCACGCGGCCTGCTGCGTCCGGTTGAATGGGGGTGAGGCGCCTACTCTCGGCGCACCGGGAGGCGACATGGCGAACCACCGTTTCGAGCTGCGGTCCGGCCGCGGGATGGGCGTCTCGGCGGCGGGCGACCCCGTCGCCGACCGGCTGGTGGTGTTCTGCCATCCCACTCCTGGCGCGGGCGGCTTCGATCCCGATCCGATCGTCACGGGCCCCTGGGGCCTGCACCTGCTGATCCTCGACCGCCCCGGCTATGGCGCCTCCGACCCGGTCGACGCCGGGCACGGCCGCGTCGAGGACCGCGCGGACGACCTCGCCGAGTTCCTGCGCCGCTCCGAGCGCACCGCCCGTATGGTCGAGGGCGCCCGCTTCGGCAGCGTCGGTGTGGTCGGCTGGGGCTCCGGCGGAGTCTTCGCGCTCTCGCTCGCCGCCCGGCACCCCGACCTCGTCGACCGCCTCGCGCTAGTCGGCACGCCCGCTCCCCCGCAGGCCGGAGTGATCGTGCGCCCGACCTCCGCCTGGGAGCGCCGGGAGACCCTCCGCGGGGAGGACGCCGCCGCGATCGCCGCCGCCCTGCCGCAGACGCAGCCGGGCCTGGACGCACTCGGCATCGACTCCGATGACCCCGTGCTCGCCAGCCACGGCGGCCTGCGCAACCGGCTCGAGCGGATGCTCGGCGAGGGCTGGCGACAGGGTCCGGGCGGCGCAGCGACCGACCTCGCGGCACTCCGCGACGGGTCCTGGGCCGAGGACCTCGACTCGGTGGCCGCCGAGACACTGATCGTGCACGGCGACGCGGATCCGGTGGCCGGCGCCGAGGATGGCCGCTGGTACCGCAGCCGCCTCCCTCGGGCCCGCACCGCATCGGTCGACGGCGCGGGGCGGCTGGCTCTGGTCCGCGAGTGGCGGCGCATCCTCGACCACGTCGCTCCGCTCGAGCGCGGCGCGGAGGGACGATGAGCCGCCTGGGCGCCGGCCCGCGCGTCCTCGTCGCGGCAATGGCGGTCTCGGGAGTCGTGCACCTGGTGCACCCGCGGACGTTCGATGCCGTCGTGCCGCGCGGGATGCCCGGCTCGGCCCGCGGCTGGGTCCTCGTCTCGGGAGTCGCGGAGCTGGCCTGCGCGGCGGCGACGCTGCACCCGCGCACGCGCGGTCTGGGCGGTGTCGCGTCCGCCGCCCTGATGGCCGCGGTTTTTCCCGGGAATGTGCAGATGGCGCTCGACGCCCGACGGCCGCGGACCCGCGCGATCACCCTGCTGCGCCTGCCGTTGCAGGTCCCGCTGGTGCTCTGGGGACTCCAGGCAGCGCGGAGCCGCTGACACAACGTCAGCTGAGGCACCTTCTCATCCACGATGGTGGCTGACGAGGCCTCTCAGCTGACGTTGCGCTCCGCCGCAAGCCCACGCGCGCGCCGCTTGCCCGCTGCTACCGTCCAGGTCATGACCGACCAGAGCGCGGACGACCGCCGCGACCAGCTGACCAGCGCCCCGAAAGCGACGGAGGCCGACGCGGCCCCCCGCATCGACGTCACGACCACCGATACCGGCGACACCCGCATCGACATCCGCGAGGACACCGCCGTGCGTCCGGGCCGGGTCGACGAGAACGGCGACGAGCTCGACGAGAGCCGCGACGATGCCTGAGCGGCGCCGCGCCGCCCTCGTCTACAACCCCGTCAAGGTCGACCTCGAGGCGGTGAAGGCCGCTGTCGCGCGCGCCGAAGCGGCCGCCGGCTGGGAAGAGACGCTCTGGTACGAGACCTCGGTCGAGGATCCCGGGGCCGGCCAGACGAGGCAGGCCCTCGACGCGGGTGCCGACGTCGTGATCGCGGCCGGCGGCGACGGCACCGTGCGGGTCGTCGCCGAGGCCCTGCGCGGCTCCGGCGCCGCACTCGCGCTGCTCCCCTCCGGCACCGGCAACCTGCTCGCCCGCAACCTCACTCTCACGCTCGACGACATCGACAACTCCCTCACCGTCGCCTTCTCGGGTAAGGACCGCGCGATCGACGTCGGGCTGATCGACATCGAGACGTCCACGGGCCGCGACCGCCACGCCTACGTCGTGATGGCGGGCCTCGGGATCGACGCGAAGATGCTCGCCAACACCGACGACGACCTGAAGAAGCGCGCCGGCTGGCTCGCCTACGTGGACGCCCTGCGCAAGGCACTGCTCGATAAGAACCAGCTCGAATTCCGCTACCGCCTCGACGGCTCGAGGACCCGCAGGGTGCGCGCCCACACGATCATCGTGGGCAACTGCGGAGCACTGCCCGCGAACATCCTGCTGCTGCCGGACGCGGCCGTCGACGACGGCGAGTTCGACATCGTGCTGCTGCGCCCCGAGGGCTTCTTCGGCTGGGCGCAGATCATCTTCAAGGTCGTGTGGGAGAACGGAGTCCTCCGCCGCAGCGGCGTCGTCGGCACGAAGCTGATGGGGCTGACCAAGGAGGTGTCGGCGCTGCGCTACGTGAAGGGCCGGGACCTCACGGTGCGCCTCGAGCGAGCGCAGGAGATTGAACTCGACGGCGATGCGTTCGGCTCGACCGCAGCGTTCCGCACCTGGATCGAGCCGGGCGGACTGACGGTGCGCGTCCCTGCATAGGGCCGACGGCACGCGAGCAGAGCGGCCCGGTGCGCCTCCCGCCGGGAGAGGATCCTCATCCCTCCCGGCGGAGGCGTCTGCTCCGAGCAGGGCGATGCAGTGCGGCTTCGGGTGCCGCACCCCATGCGCCTGCATGAACACGGCGACTGTAGTGCGGGATCCGTCGCCAGCGCAACGGTCTCCTCCGTTCCGGAGAGCCGGGTAGGTAGTTTCACCCTGCGACTCTCGGGCTGCGCGACGGATTTCGCAGCTGTCGCCCGACCGGGACGCACGCCGTGCGACGCGGTTCGGGCTCGGCTCGCACGGGGCGTCGAGCGTGCAGCACGGGGTGTCAAGGTGGGACGGGAGGCTCGCCCGAGCCGATACCGTCCCGTCATGGGCTTCTTCGACCGCACCGACTCCTCGACTAGCGCCGCCGAGCCGCGGCCCAGCGCACCCGAACCGCAACGGCGCCTCTGGAGCGACGGCCTCGGCCGCTTCGCCACCCGCTGCCTGCAGGTGGTCGTCGTGCTGCTGCTGGCCTCGGTGCTCGTGTTCGCGATGACGCAGCTCACGCTGGTGCTCATCCCGGTGATGATCGCAATCATCCTTGCCGCGGCGATCCACCCGGTGCTGGCGTGGATGCGGCGCAAGGGCGTGCCGTCGATCCTCGCGACCTGGCTGGCCCTGATCGGTCTGCTCGCGATCCTCAGCGCGGTCGCGTGGCTGATCACGGTCGCGGTCCGCAGCCAGTGGGACGAGCTGGTCAGGAGCGCCTCCGACGGCATCACTTCGCTGCAGGACTACGTGCAGCACCTGCCTTTCCAGATCACGGATGAGCAGATCGAGTCGGCCCGCCAGTCGGTCGTCGACTTCCTCACCTCGAGCTCGTTCGGGAGCGGCGCGCTCGCCGGAGTCTCGGCGGCGGCGAACTTCATCACCGGCCTGGTGCTGATGATCGTGGTGCTCTTCTTCTTCATGAAGGACGGGCCGAAGATCTGGGAGTTCCTCCTGCGTCCCTTCACCGGCGCGGACTACGAGCGCGCCAAGCGTGTGGGGCACAAGACAGTGGACGTGCTCGGCGGTTACGTCCGCGGCACGGCGACCATCGCGGCGGTCGACGCGCTCGGCATCGGAGTCGCTCTGGCGATCATCCAGGTGCCGCTGGCGATCCCGCTGGCCGTCATCGTCTTCCTGACCGCGTTCATCCCGATCGTCGGAGCGACGGCCGCCGGCATCCTCGCCGCTCTCGTCGCTTTGGTCGCGAACGGGCCGATCGCGGCGCTGATCGTGATCCTGGTGGTCATCGTGGTGAACCAGCTCGAGGGCAACTTCCTCCAGCCGGTCGTGATGGCCCGCTCGCTCAAACTGCACCCGCTGATCGTGCTGATCGCCCTGACCGTGGGCACTGTCCTGGCCGGGATCGTCGGCGCCGTGCTCGCTGTGCCGATCGCGGCGGTGGTCTGGGGCATCGTGTCGATCTGGAACGGCCCCGCAGATCCCGCCGAGCCGGCACGGCAGAAGCGCCCGGAGACCGTGTGACGCGCCCTGGGAAGCGCCCGTGTGGCGTCAGCGGTCGCGCTCAGGGGTAGTGATCCCGTAGAGTCGAATCATCTCCTGGGCGATCGCCCGAATTCCACGGCTGAGAAGTCGCACGACGAAGAGACTCAGCCCCTGATAGTGACCGTACCCACCGAGCGCATCGCCCTCGGTCCTCCGGTTCGAACGCCCGCCTCGCACGCGGGTACCGCCCTTCACAGGACGCCGCGGAAGCCGTGCCGTTCCTCGTTCGACCCCCGTTCCTCCGACTCCGTCGGCGGTCGGGACGTTCTCCCCCGCCGAGCCGCCCTCCCCCGGAGGCGCGAGCTCAGCCCCTAGACGACCCGGACGACTCCGGCCGACGCGTGTATCACCCGCGAAGGACGAGTCGATCGGGTACCGCACACTCGTGCGGACTCTGACGACGCCGACCCCGGTCGGCGTCATTAACACATAAGGAAAAGAAATGCCTACTGGCACCGTTAAGTGGTTCAACGCTGAAAAGGGCTTCGGCTTCATCGCTCCCGACGACGGAGGCGCCGACGTGTTCGCGCACTTCTCCGCCATCGCGAAGCAGGGTTATCGCGAGCTCGTCGAGAACCAGCACGTCGAGTACGACGTCGAGCAGGGCCGCAAGGGCCCGCAGGCCGCGAACATCCGCGGCGTCGGCGAGTAATCTCCGACCTCGGACGCCCCGTCGACCAGGATCTCCGGATCCGGTCGGCGGGGCGTCCGTCGTTTCCGCGCCACCGCTCCTTCGTCTCCAGGCATCTCTCTGGTCCGCGATATCGGTATCCTCTCCGCGACTGCTCCCGAACTCACGGAGCCCGCGAGGCGGCCGGAAGGTTCGGCGCGTCGGTACGATTTCACGGCGGAGAGTGGATCGAGCAGCTCATGGCGAGCGCGACTAACACCGGTGAGATGATCGTGGTCTCGGAGCCGCCCGAGGGCACCTGATCGCCAGCGGACTCCCCACCGGCGGCGCTCAGACCACCAGCGGCCGGGCCGCGTGGACGAGTTCCTCGTGTGGCAGGGCTCGCAGCCGCGCGGCGATCTCGGCGCGGGCGCCCGCGTCGACGGCAGCCCAGGCGTGCTCCTGCGGACGCAGCGGAGTGAGGGTGACCAGATCGGCGTGACCGGTTGCGAGGTCGAGCCGTTCGGGCAGTTCGGGGCTGCGCAGGCCCAGGAGGACGCCGACGGTGCCCTGCTCGTCGGTCCAGGCGGGCGGCGCCTGGACGTTCCCGATCCGCGCGGTGTCGAGGGAGCTGCGGCAGGAGACGCCCTGCAGGGCAGCGCGCCGGGCCGCCTCGTACAGCAGGCGGAAGTGCCAGTGGTTCCAGAGTTCGGCGGTCGGGACGCCGCGGACGGAGGAGGTCTCGAGGCACAGCTCGATGCCGAGGCCGGTACCGGGGTGCGCGAGGCGGTCGAAGGGATCGCTCAGCCCGTCGGTCGCGAGCACCACGGAGTCGCCGCAGTCGACGCGGAGGAATGCCCGGTGGTCGGTGGGCCAGCGAGCGCCGCCACGGCTCCCGGGGTCTTCGGTGGAGATGACGACGGTGCGGTCGAGCGATCCGACTCCGCGCCAGGCCTCGGCCCGGTCTTCGGCGACGGCCTCGGCCAGCGCCCGCCTCTCGTCTTCGGTCCAGCGGATCTCACGAGTGCGGTTCAGGAACAACGACATGGGACTCCCTGTCCGCGCGACCGGCGTGCCGCGCTCCGGGAACGCTACGGCGCCGACCCCCGCTCCTGCTCCAAGCCCCCAGAGCGCTAGCTGTGTGATCGGCTCGGCGGGCGGCGCCTGCCGCGGAGAAGGGCTCAGCCCAGCGGGTTGATGCCGTTGGTGCGCCAGCGCTCGTCGGCCAGCTGGCCGGCGGTTCCGGCGCTCGGGTTCTCGCCGAGGGACTCGCCGCCCTCGACGGCGTCGGCGCCGAGCGCGGTGCCCGCTCCCTCGGCGGTGCTGCCCGGGGCGAGCAGGCCCTCCGCATCCTCCCGCGGGCCCACCTCGTCCTCGGGGGCGTTCTCGGAACCGCTCTCGCTCATCGGGTCGTAGCCGTGGTCCGGGTCGCGGCTCTCGTCGGCCGTCGTGTTCTCCTCGACCTCCGCGTCGGCGGGGCGGACGTCGACGGCCTCCTCAGCGTCGGTGGAGGGCGTCGCCTCGAAACCTGCGAACTCGGGGCTCTCGTCTACGCTCATGGCCGCCACGGTAGCACCGGCCCGGCCTGCGCTGGAGGGGTTCCGCCGGTCGGCAGCGCTGCCTCCGCCCTGCGGTCACGCCCTAGGCTCGGAGGGCTGGCACGGACGACGGGAGCGATATGCGACGACTCGGGTACGACACGTTCGGTGGGCCCGACCTGCTCTCCTGGCGGGAGGCTCCGGTGCCGATGCCGCGCCGCGGCGAGGTGCTGGTGCGCACGCGTGCGGCGAGCATCAACGCGACGGATGAGAAGATCCTGTCCGGCTCTGCACGGATCATGGCGGCCGGCCGCTCCCGCCCCTACGGCTTCGGACTCGACATCGCCGGTACCGTCGAGGCGCTCGGGCCGGGCTCGCACTCCGTCGCCGTCGGCGGTCGGGTGGTGGGGATGACCCGCGACGGCGACGCCTTCGCCGATGCGTCGATTGTCCGCAGCAGCTCGCTCGTCCCGCTCCCCGACTCCCTGGACTTCGTGCAGGCCGTCACGCTCGCGATGTCGGGCGGCACGGCGGTCGGCCTCGTGGACGCCCTGCACGTGCGCGCCGGCGAGCGGATCCTCGTCAGCGGCGGCTCCGGAGCGATCGGCAACCCGACGGTCCAGCTACTGGTGCGCGCGGGCTGCACGGTCGCGGCGACCGGCTCGGCCGCCTCCGCCGACATCCTCCGCGCGCTCGGCGCGGAGCCGCACGACTACCGCGCGCTCGACCTCGGGGTGCTGCGCGGCCGCTTCGATGCGGTCGTCGACGTCTCGGGACACCTGCCGGTCCACGACGCGGCGATCCTCCTCGCCAAGGGCGGCCGAATCGCGACCCTGGTGCCGAGCGGTCCGGCACTCGGCGCGCAGGCCGTCGGCGCGCTCCGCCGCGACCGGCCGCGGGTGCGCAACCTGATCGTGGTGGCGACGGCCGAGCGGATCGGGCGCGCGATCTCGCTCGCCACCTCCGGCGAGCTGCGGCCCGAGCCGGGTGCCGTGCATCCGCTGGGCGAGATCGTCGACGTGCTCTCGCGCCGCGCGACCGGCGTGGACCGCACCATCGGCAAGATCGTCTTCACGGCCGACGACTCGGCTCCACTCGGCTGATCGCTGCGGTCCGCGCCGACGAGCGGGCGGGCCGAGAACGAGCGGGCGGGCCGAGAACATTAGCGGTCGGCACTCCTGGGGACAAGGGCGCGATGCGCCCGGAGCCGCCGGTCAGGATGGAGGCATGCCCGCATCCCCCCGGTCCTTCCCGTATCCCCTCGGCGTCTCGCTCCGCGGCGACGCCGGCGCCGATGTCGCCGTCTACTCCGAGACCGCGGATAGCGTCGAGGTCTGCCTCTTCGACGAGTCCGGAGTGGAGACTCGCGTCGCCCTCACCGAGCGGACCGGCCACGTCTTCCACGGCCTCGTCCCCGGGATGGGCGTCGGCACCCGCTACGGCCTGCGCGTCGACGGCCCCTGGGACCCCGCCAACGGCCTCCGCCACAACTCCGCGAAACTGCTGCTCGACCCGCACGCCACCGCGATCGAGGGCTCCTACACCTGGTCGGAAGACGTCTTCGGGCAGTTCTACGACGAGCCGGACCGCCGGAACGATGCCGACTCCGCCCACGCCGTCCCCCGGTGCGTGGTCACCGACCCCGCCTCCTTCGACTGGAGCGGCGACACCGCCCCGCGCATCCCGCTCGAGGAAACCATCGTCTACGAGGTGCACGTGAAGGGCTTCACGAAGCTGCACCCCGACCTGCCCGAGGACATCCGCGGCACCTACCGCGGCCTCGCGCATCCCGCCGCGATCAAGCACTTCACCGACCTGGGCGTGACCTCGGTCGAGCTGCTCCCCGTGCACCAGTTCGTGCAGGATTCGCATCTCGAGGAGAAGGGCCTGCGCAACTACTGGGGCTACAACTCTCTCGGCTTCTTCGCGCCGCACAACGAGTACTCGCACGCCGGTGAGGACGGCTCGCAGGTCGACGAGTTCAAGGCGATGGTCAAGGCGTTCCACGAGGCAGGTCTCGAGGTGATCCTCGATGTAGTCTATAACCACACTGCCGAGGGCAACGACAAGGGCCCGACCCTCTCGTTCAAGGGCATCGACAACGGCTCCTACTACCGCCTGGTGGAGGAGGACCGCGGCAACTACTTCGATACCACCGGCACCGGAAACAGCCTCAACGTCGCGCACCCGGCCGCCCTGGGATTGATCATGGATTCGCTGCGCTACTGGGTGACGGAGATGCACGTCGACGGCTTCCGCTTCGACCTGGCCACCACTCTCACCCGCCAGAGCGGCGAGGCCGAAGTGCACAGCGCCTTCCTCGATCTGATCGCGCAGGATCCGGTGCTCGCGCCCGTCAAAATGATCGCCGAGCCGTGGGACACCGCGGGCTATCAGGTCGGCGGCTTTCCCGCGGACTGGTCGGAGTGGAACGGGAAGTTCCGCGACGACGTGCGCGACTTCTGGCACGGCGCCGACTCGGTGCTCGGGACCACTGCGCAGCGCGTGCTCGGCTCGCCCGACGTCTACGAGGCCGACCGCCGCTCGCCGCTCGCCAGCGTCAACTTCGTCACCGCGCACGACGGCTTCACCCTGGCCGACCTCACCGCCTACTCCCGCAAGCACAATGCGGCCAACGGCGAAGACAACAACGATGGCGAGAGCGATAACCGCTCCTCCAACAATGGCGCCGAGGGCCCGACCGATAACACGGCGGTCAACGAGCGGCGCAACCGCATGCGGCGCAATTTCCTCGCGACGCTGCTGCTCTCGGCCGGCGTACCGATGATTCTGGGCGGCGACGAGATCGCCCGCACTCAGGGCGGCAATAACAACGCTTACTGCCAGGATGACGAGATCTCGTGGTTCGACTGGGAGAATGCCGACCGCGAACTGCTCGCCTTCACTCGCGAGCTGATCGCGCTCCGGACCGCCGAGCCGGCACTGCACCCGAAGTGGTTCCGCCGAGCGCCCGGCGACGGCGGCACCGATACGGTCGACATCCTCCGCTCGGATGCGAAGGGGTTCGCCGACGAGGACTGGGACAACCCCGACGCCCGCTCGATCACCTTCGTCTTCTCGCACGAGGGCAGCGCGAGCTTCGCTCTGCTGCTGAACGCGGCCGAGAACGGCGTCGAGTTCACCGTGCCGGAGGCGCCCGGCGCCGAGTGGCGACTGGCCGCGTCGAGCGACCCCGACCAGGTTGTCGAGGACGAGGTCACCACGCTGATCGTCCGCGACGGCTCGTTCACACTGCTGCGCTCGGCCTCCTGATGACCGGCCGGAACCCGCGGCACCTCCGCTTCGGCGGGCGTATCGCGGGGTTCGGCACGGCCTCGGGCACGCGGATCGTGCTGGGCCTGTGGCAGGACACCCCCTTCGGCCCTTTCGCGGACGCGATGATCGAGACCGGCGATGGGCACCGCCTCCTGATTGCGCCCACCCTGGCGGTTGCGGAGGTCATCGGGTCGACGTACTCGTTCGACGAGGTGCGGATCGCTGCCGTGGCCTGGCGGAGGATCGCGGGTGGCCTGTCCGTCTCGGCCGGACCCCTCGACGTGCAGCTGCGGCTCGGCGGTCTCACGCCGCTCGGCCGGCTGCTGCGGATCGTGCCGCGTCCGATCGCCGAACATCCGGCCTGGCTGACCGCGATCTCGCCGGTCGCCTCCCTGCTCGTCCGCGGCGTCAGCACGGCCGGGTCGGCCGGGCACGGCCGCCGCGAGTACTACGGCGTGCGGGCGATCCGCCGCATCGAGCGCGTCCGCGCCGTGCTGGCGGAGGAGGACCTCGGTCCGCTGCGACCGCTGTCGCCGCCCGTGCGGTTCGGCTTCTCGTCGGCGCCCGCCGCTCCGGCGATCGTCGATGTCACCACCACCATCGCGCTGCCGCGTGAGGGGACCCACGCGCTGCGGCGCGACCGAGAGAGAGGAGCCGCCTCGTGAAGAAGGGCGACAAGATCAGCTGGAACACCTCGCAGGGGGAGACCCACGGCGAACTCGTCGAGAAGAAGACGAAGGAGTTCCACTTCGAGGGCCAGAAGTTCAACGCCTCGGACGACGATCCCTATTGGATCGTGCAGAGCGATAAGACCGACGCGAAGGCCGCGCACAAGGAGTCGTCGCTGACGAAGAAGTGAGGCGGCGCGCGTGAGTCGGCATGGGTGAGTCAGTGCGAGTGAGTCGGCATGGGTGAGTCAGAGCGAGCTGAGTCAGCGCGAGCTTGGCCCTGACGCTGTGCGAGCGCGCGGCGCAGGGCTCGAACGTCTCGAAAGCCCGCCAGTCGGGCGATCTCGGGGTCGGCGAAACGACGGCCGTGCTCCGCGTCGGCCGCGTGCATGCGCGCCCGCCTGACCCGCTCCTCCGTGAGTGCCGCCTTCGCGGATGACCCGGCCTGCGCGAAGATGTGCCGCAGATTCCGCGGCGATCGACCGACAGCCTGCGCGAGTTCTTCGACCGTGAAGTCGGGATCGGTCGCCCGCATCGCGATCACGCGAAGCGCCGCGCGATGCAAGCTCTCGGCGTCCTCCGAATGTTCCGGTGCTGTGGCCTCGAGCGCGTGCAGCAGGAGCGCCGTGGTGAGATGCCGCAGTCCCAGGCCGAAGTCGGCGAAACCGGCTTCTCCGCCGACCATCGTCGAGTTGAGGGCGATATTCGCGGTGGCGACGACCGCGTCACGGTACGCCTTCGCCGGTTGCGAGAACACCATTCCGAGCTCCAACTCGTGGCGCGCCGGAGCAGGAAGCCCGGCCAGATCGAATTCGATCTGATAGCGCGCGACCGGCCGAGCGGCAGCGAAGCGGAATGTGGAGGGTCCGCCGCCCGGCAGGACCGCCACGTCACCCGGACCGATCACCTTGGGCTTCTCTCCCCACATCGGCACGTGCAGGGTCGCCTCCCCCTCGATCTGCACGATCAACAGCGCGACCTGGGAGGAGCGCGCGATGGAGTACGCGCCCTCGCTGTGCCAGATCCGACCAGCACGGAAACCCTCGAAGCGGATCTCATCGGAGACGAGCCGGAAATCCGGATCGAAATCTCCGAGGAAGTCTCGCTCGGCCAGCCAATCCTGAGCCATGTCTCCTTGAAGCAAGTATTTTCGGCGTAACGAGTCGGGGGCCACAAGATTCTCCAAAAACTCACTTATTGATCGACGAATCCTCGTCGAAAAGCACTTCGTCGAGAAGTGATTGTGCGCCTCGTTGCCCCCAGATGCGAAGCGCAGTCACAAGTTCCGGCTTCGGCCGGACTACTTCCGGCCCCGATGCTTCCTCACTTGAACGTCATGGCAATGCTTCCTTCGTCCCCCTCTTCACAAACGAAAGATCGAGCACATGACAAACAATTCCTTCGACAAGTTCCGCGACGTCGGGTCACCCCTGTCCGACTGGACCATCCCCGCGGAGGACGGCGTCCACCGCCGAACCATCGTCAAGGGCGCGGCCTGGACCATCCCGGTCGTCGCCGTATCCGTCGCGACGCCGGCTGCCGCCGCGTCGAAGACGCCGACGCTTGCGTTCACTAAGGCGTCTTACACCGGAACTGCTTGCAGCACCATCACCGGCGTGCAGGTCAAGCGCACCACCGACGGCACCACTCCCGACCCGGGCAAGACCGTCACCGTCACGCTCAAGGACGGCTACACGTTCGCCGATGGTTCAACCACCTACACGGGAACGACCGATGCCAATGGGCTTGTCACGCTGCCGGACATCAAGGTCCCCTCAACGGGCGGCAAGAGCAACTTCGCTGCGAAGTCGGATGCCCTGACCACGAATGCACCCGTATCTGCGGACCCCTCCAAAGAGACCGGACTTTATCTCTACAACTTCACCGACGGATCGACCACCGGACCGGTGGCTAACTCGGGAACCGCGATCAAGACCATCTCCTCCGCCTCCGGCGGAGGTTACGTGTTCCAGAACTCGGACGGGTCAATCCACAGTAGCGACGGCACAGTCGTTCCCGGCACTGAAACAGGCGTTGACACCGGGGACGGCCTCGTCACTCTACAGGTTAGCGGGGGTGAAACCACCGTCTACTACAAAAAAGCCGACGGTGTTTATAGCTACAACTTCACCACCAAGAAGACGAGTGGACCTATCACGGACACTACAACCAATACGAGTTCGAAGACCGCAACAAAGCTGATCTCCAACGCGGGCGGAAGCGCCTTCGTTTACCAGAGCTCGGACGGGAGCATCCGTAACAGCGGCGGAGGTCTCGTGCCAGGAACGTCAACCGGCGTATCCACCGACCAGCGTCTCACGTCCCTCGCGACAAGCGACGGGACCACATCCCTGTACTACAAGAAGTCCGACGGCGTCTACATCTACAACTTCTCCACCAAGACGACGACCGGGCCCATCGCGAATTCAAAGGACGCGACTTCGCTCATCTCAGACGCCGGAAGCGGCGCCTTCGTCTTCCAGACCTCGGACGGAAGCATTTACAATAGTACCGGTGTTCTCGTCAAGGGTACCGACACGGGAGTTGACACGGGCGCAGGCCTCGTTACCCTAGCCACCGACGCCGGAAAGACCTACGTCTACTACAAGAAGGCTGATGGGGTATACCGCTATAACTTCTCCGATGGTACGACCACCGGACCAATCGAAAGCGCGACCGCGGACTCGAAGTCCGCAACGACGCTCGTCTCCGATGGAGCAACCGGCGCATTCGTTTATCAGAGTTCCGATGGCACGATCAGAAACAGTGGCGCCGGCATCGTCAAGGGCACCGAAAAGGACGTAATTGTGGATAGCAAGCTCGTTTCACTTTACAAGAGCGGCAGTACGACTTACGCATCCTACAAGAAGTCACCCGCTTGCAAATAGTAATACAACCTGGCGTTTCGTTATAGCCCTAGCAACTTAGAGAACTCGGCGAAAGCTAAAAGAGACGTCCGGACGCAAAGCGCGTCCGGACGGCTCTTTTTTCGCGATCACGCTTCCCACCCATCCGTCCAACAAGCTGTAGTTCATAGGACGACTATTTACCTCCATACCCTTCCTTGGCCCCCAAGATCGTTCGCGACGTTGTAGCATAAATTGCCGACCGGCGACCGCCTACCGCACGCCGCCTAACGCGGGGTTAACTGCCCAATGCAACATTAGCTCGCAGGGTCATAGCATAAACGAGTACCAAGAGCGTTCGTGTCAACCGGCACCGTTTGGCGGGCACTCGTTCTCACTGCCGAATGTATCAGCAACCGAAAAGCTTTGAAAATTCGCCCGCGCAGGCGACAAGGAGGCTTATGCAAAATTGGTTTTTTGCCGAGTGAAAAAGATGAGTCCGCGGACGGCGTTGAAGGCATCTCGGAAGGTGCGCAGTGGCCGCCGGTAGTCGGTGTGGAATATCCGCCAGGTCTTGATGCTAGCAATTGTTCTCTCGATCACGTAGCGGTGGGTGTTCACGAAGCGATTGTGGTGTTTGGCGTAATTTGGCAGATGTTCTTCGCTTGGCCTCTTCTTTATTGGTGTGACCATTCCGGTGCCTTGATAGCCTTTGTCGGCCAGCGTGTTCGAGAGGTTAACGGTGTCGGCCAACCCGGTTTCTCGAAACGCGTGGGCATCGTGATGCTTGCCCGCGATCGGATCCGAAATGTGGATCAACCGACCGGAGAGATCGGCGAGGACCTGGCAGTTGTGCCCCGTGGTCATGTGTTTCCCGGAGTACAGCTCTGGCGCGTCCGACCAGGACCAGCACGGCAGGAGCGTGCCGTCGATGACGGCCGTTGTCCCGCGGAGCGCGGCCTCGACGTCCGGTTGCTCGTCGTCTATCACGACATTGAGCATCGCCTCAACCGACGCGATCGTTCGCGACACGGTCGACTGACTGACACCGACCACATCAGCGATCAACTGCTCGGTCACATTCTGGCGATAATAGAGAAGAGTGACCCGCAATGCTCCCTCGAGGGAAAGTCTGCGCGGACGTCCTCGCCGCCGACGCCACATGAACTCGTTCTCGATCCGTTCGGCGAGGATCGCGTAGTGCTCGGCCGTCATTCCCGTAGTAGACTGTGTGCGCACCGGCTGGTTCCTTTGCGAAGAGTTTCTGTTAGAGGCTGCTCTTCAATCAAAGCGGATTAGCCGGTGTTATTCGTGACCGACACGCGCAAATCCATCTCGATCAATCGTATTTTGCATAAGCCTCAAGGTATCGAATGCGCAACTTATCAATAGAAATCTCAGACTGCTCTTTTGCGCTAACGGCCAAAATAATGTCGCCCGTCAACGGCACCTCAGCCGGCGTCCCGCCGCGTCGACATCTGCTCGTCGTTCAGCTTGTCGAGGGCGCGGCGCAGGGCGCGGACATCGCGGAAGCCGGAGAGCCGTGCGATCTCGGCTGACGTGAAGCGTTGGCCGCATGTGGTGGGCGCGGCGTGGTCCCGGGCCCGACGCACGCGCTCGGCCGTGAGCGCCAGCTTGGCGGAGGATCCGGCCTGAGCGAAGACATGCCGCAGATTTCGGGATGACGTGCCGATGGCGTGGGCGAGATGCTCGACGGTGAAGGCCGGATCCGTCGCCCGCAGGGAAATAACTCGAAGCGCCGCGCGGTGCACGTTCTCCGCATCCTCGGGAAGATCGGGGGCGGTCGCGTCCAGCGCGTGCAGCAGGAGGGCGGTCGTCAGATGACGCAGCCCGATCCCGAAGTCGATGTAGCCGGCGTCTTCGCTGCTCATCGATGAATTGAGCGCGATGTTCGCCGTCGCAGCAACGGCGTCGCGGAACTCCTTCGCCGGCTCGGAGAAGACCATTCCCGATTCCAGCTCCAGGCGAGCCTGAGGTGGAAGACCGGCCAGATCGTATTCGATCTGATAACGGGCCACCGGTCGCTGTGCGCGGAAGCGGAAGGGTCGCGCGGTTCCGCCGGGGAGCACCGCCAGGTCACCGGGCTTCACCACCTTGGGCGTCTCCCCCCACAGCGGCACCTGCACGGTCGCGTCGCCTTCGACCTGCACGAGAAGCAATGCCGTGCGAGAACGACGCGCGATAGAGTAATCGCCCTCGCTGTGCCAGAGCCGGGCAGCCCGATATCCGGCAAAGCGGATTTCGTCGGAGACGAGCCTGAAAGAGCTGTCCACGTCACCGAAGAAGTGCCTCTCGGCCAGCCAGAGCCGAGCATTCTCGCCCTGTAGTGAATACTTCCGGCGAACCGACTCGGATGCCATAGACCTCTCCCTGCTTCGGCCGAGACCTGAGAATCACCACGATCTCGTCGAGGTCGAACGAGCCGAGAAGTGATTCTCCACAGATGATCCGCTCCAGGGAAGAGCATGAGACAAGTTCCGGCAAAGGAACCTCTTTTTCCGGCTCCCACCGGGTTCAGCTGGACCGGCGACCCATCGGCGCCGACCGCAGCCGCGTTACCGCTCGCCGTTCACCTTCGCGAGAGCACGTCGCAACGCTCGCGCGTCCCGGAAGCCGGAAAGGCGGGCGATCTCCGCTGTGGTGAATCGACCGCCGTCTTCCCCGACCGCGGCATGAACGCGCGCTCGGCGCACCCGCTCGCCGGTGAGTGCGGCCTTTGCGGAGCTTCCGGTATGAGCGAAAACCTCCCGCAGCGTTCGCGAGGAGGCCCCCACGGCGTGCGCCAGCGACTCCACGGTGAAGTCGGGATCCGTCGCCCGCGCCGAAATGACCCGGAGGGCGGCTCGGTGCAGGCTGTCCGCATCCTCGGGAAGATCGGGCGCCGTGGCCTCGAGGGCGTGCAGAAGGAGCGCCGTCGAAAGATGCCGGAGCCCGAGAGCGAAGTCCGCGAAGCCGGCCTCGCCCTGGGTCAGCGAGGAATTGAAGGCGATGTTCGCGGTCGACGCGACAGCGTCACGATATCCTTTCGCCGGACGCGAGAAGACGACTCCCGGTTCGAGTTCGACCCGAGCCTGTGCGGGCAATCCGGCCAGGTCGAAGTCGATCTGGTATCGCGCGACCGGGCGTTCCGCCGAGAGGTGGAACGGCGCTGTCCCTCCTGGAAGAACGGCGACGTCACCCGGTCCGAGAATCCTCGGCAGGGCTCCCCACACGGGCGAGCGGAGAGTGCACTCACCCTCGATCTGGACGAGCAGCAGGGCCGCGGAAGAGCGGCGCGCGATGACATAGGCGCCCTCGGTATGCCGCATCCTGGCCATTCTGAAACCGTCGAACAGGATCTCGTCGGACACCAGCCGAAAGGCGGAGTCCAACTGCCCGAAAAGATCCCTCTCGGCGAGCCAGGCCCGGGAGTCTTCGCCGAGCAGGGAGAACGTGCGACGTGATGATCCGCTGGCCATAGATCCCCTTTGCGTCCGTGATCACCCGGATCGAGCCGGGGCCTCGCCGGGCGTCGGCGCGACGTCGAGTCATTCTCCGGGCGTCATCGGGCGAGCGGAGGAACATGGGCAAGTTCCGGCGGCGGCGACACCACTTTCGGCGGCCGCGGAGGGCCGATCGGTGCCGCTGACGAAGCTTCGGATGTCCATCCAGCACACCGACGGAAGTCAGAGCACATGACCAAGAATCGCTTCGAGAAGTACCGAGACGTCGACACAAGCCTGTCGGACTGGGCCCTCCCGGCCGCGGACGGCGTTCACCGTCGCACCCTCGTTCAGGGCGCCGCCTGGACCATCCCGGTCATCGCCGTGACCACCGCGACGCCCGCCGCGGCCGCGTCCAACTCGCCGACGCTGACGTTCACGAAGGCGTCGTACACCGGGGTGGGCTGCAGGTTCATCAAAGGCGCGCAAGTCAAGCGCACCACAGACGGAAGCACCGCGGATGCGGGGAAGAGCGTCACCATCACCCTCCGAGACGGGTACACCTTCACAGACGGCACAACGACGTATACGGCCACGACCGACAGCAATGGACTGATCACACTGCCCGACATCAAGGTCCCGAGAGACGGCGGGAAGTCGAGCTTCGGAGCTGTCAGCGGTGACCTGTCGACGAGCGCTCCGGTAACCGGCGCGAAATCGGAGGCGGCCTTCTCGGTACGGCACGACCAGAGCCCGGTCGAGTACGCCGACGTCCCGAACGGCTCAAAGCCGGTCGGTGGTCGGTATTACCTCACCAGTGACGGCAAGCTCTACTTCGGGAACACTCTCAAGGCCTCGAACGTCACGACAGCCGTCGGCCAATACAACCGGTGGAGCACTGAGGTGCCCCATTCTTTCTGGACCACCGCGGAATTGGTAGGATTACCGCGATGACCGAAAGGAAGGCCCGGGATGTCCAGTTCCCGTGGGAAGTATTCTCCGGAGTTCCGCGCGGAGGCAGTGCGCGAGGTGATTGATAGGTCGCGATCCGTCGCGGACGTCGCTCGAGAGCTCGGACTGGTTCCGCAGACCCTCACTAATTGGGTGGCGGCGCATCGCCGAAGCAGTGCCGGCGGCGAAGAAGAACTGACCGTTCAGGACAGGGCGCGAATAAAGGAACTCGAACGGCGGGTCCGCGAACTCGAAGAGGAAAACCTGTTTTTGGGAAAAGCATCCGCGTTCTTCGCGAAGAAATTCCGCTAGCCGCCAAGCTCGAACTCATTCGCCGCGAAGAACGCGACCCCAGCCGCACGCTATCAATCCGCGGACTGTGCCAGGCGGTCGGCGTCAATCGATCTAGCTATGACGAATGGCGCGATCGCAAGACCTCCGCAACCGCTGAATGGCGTATAGGTATCACCGAACTCATCCGAACAGCCTTTCAGGCCTCCGATGGCACCTACGGCTACCGCCGCATCACCGCGCAGCTGGCGCGGTGGGGCCGTCCAGTCGCCCACGAGACCGTCCGCCGGCTCATGCGCGCAGCAGGACTGGAACCCTGCCAGCCCAAGCCCTGGCGGCCGGTGACCACGACCCCAGGCGATCCGACTGACATCCCCGACCTCGTCAAGCGGGACTTCACCGCAAACCGACCCGGCTGCAAATGGGTCGGTGATATCACCTATATCCGCACCTGGGAAGGATGGGTCTACCTCGCGACCGTCCTCGACTGCTATTCAAAGAAGGTCGTCGGGTACGCCCTCGCCGACCACATGCGTACCGAACTCGTCAGCGAAGCTCTCGAAATGGCGGCAAGGAACCAGCCGAACCGGGCCGCGAAAACGATCTTCCACAGCGACCGCGGCTCCGTTTACACCTCCGCCGACTTCGGGAAACTCGCGAAGAAGCTCGACATCAGACAATCGATGGGCCGGACGGGAGTCTGCTGGGACAACGCGTGGGCCGAATCATTCAACGGAACACTGAAGAACGAGCGCTGCAATCGCACTCAATATCCGACAAGAGAGAAAGCGATCCGCGACGTGACACGGTACATCGAACTGCGTTACAATCAACAACGACTTCACTCGGGGCTTGGCTATCGGACCCCGAAGGAAGCCGAGCAGGCATGGATCACCGAGAACCTCGCCGCGTAGACAACTATTCAACTGGTCCAGGAAACGTTGGGCAGCTCACACCGACGGCAGCGTCGACTTCTACGCCACCTACGTCACCAAGGACGGAGTCGCTCACACCATCCGCCACGACCAGGACGCCGCGAGCTACACCGACGTCCCGAAAAACTCCACCCCGGTGGGCGGACGATACTTCCTCACCGACGACGGCAAGCTCTACTTCGGGAATACCCTCAAGGCCTCCGACGTCACGACGGCCGTCGGCCAGTACAACCGGTGGACCACCGACGGCAGCGTCGACTTCTACGCCACCTACGTCTCGACCGATGGCACTGCCCACACCGTGCGCCACGACCAGGACAGCGCATCCTATGCGAACGTCGCATCCGACTCGACCCCGGTCGGTGGCGGCTACTTCCTCACGAGCGGCGGCGATCTCTACGCTCGCGACACCCTCAAAGCCTCGAACGTGAAGGCAGCGGTCGGCGAGTACAACCGGTGGACAACCGACGGCAGCGTCGACTTCTACGCCACCTACGTCGGCGCGGCCTGCTGACCGACGTCACGGTAGAGGGACGCTCTCTGCCCTTGCCATGATCGGGTAGAGACGTACCCGGGCAGAGACGTACCGGATCCGGAACCGCCGGATCCGGTACGCCTACGCGATGCGGATCAGCTTCTTGTTGACGAACTCCTCCAGGGCCGGGCGGCCCATCTCGCGGCCGGTGCCGGAGCGCTTGACGCCGCCGAAGGGCAGCTCCGCGGCGTCGCCGAGAACGAGGTTGACCCAGACCATGCCCGCGTCGATCCGGTCGGCCAGGCGCAGCGCCTGCTCCTGGTCGGTCGTATACAGGTAGGAGCCGAGGCCGTAGGGGGTGTCGTTCGCGAGGTCTATCGCCTCGTCCTCGTCGCGGACGCGGTAGAGCGCGGCGACGGGACCGAAGAACTCCTCGCGGTAAGCGTCCATCTCGGGGGTGACCCCCTCGAGCACGGCCGGGGGGAAGAAGTTGCCGGTCACCTCGCCGCTCGCGCGCACGGTGGCCCCCTGCTCGCGCGCGGCGGCGAGCTGCGCCTCGAGGCGCTCGGTCGCGGCGGAGGAGGAGAGCGGGCCGAGCAGGGTGCCGTCCGCGAACGGGTCGGCCGGCTGGGCGCGGGTGAACGCCTCGGTGAATTTCTCGGCGAACGCGTCGTACAGCTCGTCGATCACGATGAAGCGCTTGGCGGCATTACAGGACTGGCCATTGTTGTCCAGGCGCGCGGCGACCGCGTCCTCGACCGCCTTGTCGAGGTCGTCGGTCGAGAGGAGCACGAACGGGTCGGAGCCGCCGAGCTCGAGCACGACCTTCTTGAGGTGTCGGCCCGCGAGCTCCGCCACGGCGGCACCGGCCCGCTCCGAACCGGTGACCGACACGCCCTGCACGCGCGGGTCGGCGATCACGGTCGCAGCCTGCTCGTTCGAGGCGTACAGGTTCAGATACACGCCGGCGGGAGCGCCCAGCTCCTCGGCCGCGGTGCGGAAGATGTCGGCGATGGCGGCGGCCGACTCCGGGCACTGCGGCGCGTGCTTGAGCAGGATCGTGTTGCCCGCGACCACGTTCGGACCGGCGAAACGGGCCACCTGGTAGTAGGGGAAGTTCCACGGCATGATGCCCAGCAGCACGCCCAGGCCGGCGCGACGGATCAGCGCGGAGCCGGTGCCCTCGGCCAGCTCGATCGGCTCGTCGGCGAGGAAGGCCTCGCCGTGCTCGGCGTAGTAGCGGTAGATGTCGGCGGCGAATCCGACCTCGCTCTGCGCCTGATCGAGCGGCTTGCCCATCTCGCGGACGATGATCGCCGCGAGCTCGTCGGCGCGCTCGGTGTGCCGCTCGGCCACTCGGGCGATCAGCGCCGCGCGGGTCGCCACGGGCACGGTCCGCGACCAGGAGGAGTAGGCGCCGTGCGCCGAGGCGATCGCCGTAGTCAGCTCGGCGTCGCCGATGGTCGCGTACTCGCGGAGGGTCTCGCCGGAGGCCGGATCGATGACGGCGTAATGGGTGCTCATGCGACCAGTGCTCCTTCGCGATGGGGGGGCCGGTGCGGTCGCGCCGTCCTCGTCGATGATCTCCTGCGCCAGGCGCCTGCCGACGCGGATCGCGCCGTCGACGTGCTGATAGCCCTCGGCGGCGAGGTCACTCGTGCCGAAGCGGAGGGGTCCCACCGGCTCCAGCTGCAGCGCGCCGTAGCGGGTCAGCCCGCCCAGGTCGAAGCTCGCGGCGTAGGCGCCCTGCGTCCACTCCTCGGACGCCCAGTCGCTCTCGTAGTAGACGAGCGGATCCAGCGCGGCCGGCCCGAAGTACGCGGCGAGCGCGTCGAGGATCGCCGTCTTGCGCTCCGGTGCATCGAGGCTCAACACGCGGTCGGCCTTCTCATCCGAGACGAAGCCGACCAGGGTGCCGCGCTCCTCCCCGTGGTTGGAGTTGTCGTAGGCCTCGTGCACGAGCGAGTGCGGGCTGAACGCGGTGCCGGAGAGTCCGTCGGCCCGCCAGAAGGGAGTCGCGTAGGTGGCGTGCACCTTGATCACGAGGCCGAGCGACTGGTGCTGCAGAGCCTGCTGGCGCAGGCGCGGTAGCGAGGGGTCGAACGACATGCGGCCGACGAGGTTCGGCGGTACGGCGATGATCGCTCGGCGGGCGCGGAGGGTAACGCCGTCGGCGCGGACGTCGACCCCGTCGTCGCCGTAGTGCACGGAGCGGACCGGGTGACCGAGCAGGACGCGCTCGGCGCCGAGGCGCTCTGCGAGCCGCTCCGGGACCTGCTGGAGGCCGCCGATCACGCGCTTGTCAAGGATGAAGTCGGCGTCGACCAGGTTGCTGAAGCTCCCCGCGCTCGCCGCCATCAGCAGCGCCTGGAGGAGGGAGAAGGCGTGCGCGGGCTTGGTGAGCATTGCGTCGGCGAGGAAGAGGGCGATGTTCGCCCGCGCCTCCTCGTCGTCGCTCTGCTGCTCCAGCCACGCGGCGAAGGTGATGCGGTCGTAGTCGCGGGCGCGCGGGTGCGCCCACGGCGCGGCGGGGTCCGTCTCGGCGACGAGGCGGTCGAGGACCTCGATCAGCCGGGAGATCTCGGACTCGGTGCGCTCGCTCCCGGGGAAGATGTCCCCGGTGAAGCGGCGGGCGGAGCCGTCCGCGCCGACGTAGACGCTCTCGCCCTCGCGGTAGCGGGAGTAGGTGCCCAGGCCGAGTTCATCGAGGGTCTCGATCAGCGCCGTCTGATCCGGCGAGACCCACTGGCCGCCGAGTTCGAGAAGCTGCCCCTCGATGACGCGGGTCTCGAGCCGGCCGCCCACGCGCTCGCGCGCCTCGACGACGACCACGTCATAGCCCTGCTGGTGCAGCCGGAGGGCCGCGGTGAGTCCGGTGGCGCCGGCTCCGATCACGACGACGTCGTGCTCGCTGGAGGACATGACTTCTCTTTTCGTCGGTGATCGCAGGAACGGACGCGCGATTGCGAACGATTCTGACACAGGAGCGGAGGAAAACGGCAGCGCTGCCGCACTACATAGACATGCTATGTTATTACGCCGCCGCCCCGCGCACCCCCGCCGCACCCCGCTCCGCCCCTCGAGAAAGGCCCCACCCCGTGACCCCCTCCCTCCACTCGCCCGCGCAGGGCTCGATCCTGAAGCAGCCGCTGGCCGTCTGGGCCGTCGCCTTCGCCGCAGTGATCGCGTTCATGGGCATCGGCCTGGTCGACCCGATCCTCCCGGCCATCGCCGAGAGCCTGCGAGCGACTCCGACCGAGACGTCGCTGCTGTTCACGAGCTACCTCGTGATCACCGGCGTCGTGATGTTCTTCACCAGCTGGCTGTCCAGCCGCATCGGCGCCAAGAAGACGCTGATGATCGGGCTGGTGCTGATCGTGGTGTTCGCGGCGCTCGCCGGTACCGCAGGCAGCGTCGAGGGCGTCATCGGCTTCCGCGCCGGCTGGGGCTTCGGGAACGCGCTGTTCATCTCGACCGCGCTCTCGACCATCGTCGGCGCGGCCAGCGGAGGCTCCTCCGCGGCGATCGTGCTCTACGAGGCCGCACTGGGCATCGGCATCGCCATCGGCCCGTTGCTCGGCGGGCTCCTCGGCAGCGTCTCGTGGCGCGGCCCGTTCTTCGGCACCGCCGTGCTGATGGCCGTCGGCGTCATCGCCATCGCGACGCTGCTGCGCGAGGACGGCCCGACGCCCGCTCCGACTCCGCTCTCGGCGCCATTCGCGGCCCTCAGGGACCCGGCCATCCGCACCCTGGCGGGCGCCGCCCTGTTCTACAACATCGGCTTCTTCGTGCTGCTCGCCTACACGCCCTACCCGCTCGGGCTGGACGAGATGGGCCTGGGTTTCACGTTCTTCGGCTGGGGCCTGGGCGTCGCGGTCACGTCCGTGTTCGTCGCTCCGCTGCTCACGCGGCGCCTCCCGCGCGCCGTGGTGCTGCGCTCGGTGCTGCTGCTGCTCGCGCTCGACCTGGTCGCGGGCGGGCTGGTGATCTCGTCGCGGGTCGGCCTGATCGCCTGCATCATCGTCGGCGGGCTGCTGCTGGGCGTCGTCAACACGGTGCTCACCGAGTGCGTGATGGAGGCGACGGAGCTGCCTCGCTCCGTCGCGTCCTCCGCCTACTCCGGTGTCCGCTTCCTCGGCGGCGCGATCGCCCCGCCGGCCGCCTCCGCCCTGGCCGCCGCGATCTCGCCGGCCTTCCCGATGTACGCCGCGGCTGGAGCGGTGGCCGTCGCCGCGCTGATCGTGCTGCTCGGCCGCCGCACCCTGGCCCGCGCCGACGCGCACGAGCCCGAGCCCGAACTCGTCGAAGCCCAGGCCATCACCTTCGGCGAGTGAGGCCGCGGCACAACGTCAGCTGAGAAGCCCTGTCATCCACGATGGTGGATGAGGAGGCCTCTCAGCTGACGTTGTGTTGGAGCACGTGGGAGCGGCGGCGAGGAGCCGCGGATGAACCAGGTGCGAGCGCCCGCGCGTCGCTCATCGGAGGGCGTGCTTGATGTTGGTGCGGGCCAGTGCGACGGCCTCGCCGGCTCCTGCGTTCATGACGATCTTCGACACGGCCAGAGCGAAGCCCTTCACCTGTGCGCCCGTGATCATGGGCGGCAGCGAGAGGGCGAGCGGATCCGTCACCACGTCGACGAGGACCGGGCCGCCGTCGGCGAGCGCCGAACGCAGCGCCTCCTCGACGTCACGCGGGTCCTCGACGCGGATCCCGCGGATCCCGATCGCCTCCGCCACCTTCGCGTAGTCGACCATCGGCACGTCGACGGCGAAGTCCGGGAAGCCGTCGACCAGCATCTCGACCTTCACCAGCCCGAGGGTGGAGTTGTTGAACACCACGATGGTCACGGGCAACCGGTAGGCCGCGACGGTGACCAGCTCGCCCATCAGCATCGAGAGCCCGCCGTCGCCGCTCAGCGAGACGACCTGGCGCCCCGGGTGCGAGAGCTGCGCGCCGACCGCCTGCGGGAGTGCGTTCGCCATCGACCCGTGCGTGTAGGAGCCGAGCAGGCGCCGCTTCCCGTTGGGGGTGATGTAGCGGGCCTGCCAGACATTCCCCATGCCGGTGTCGGCGGTGACGATCGCGTCCTCGGCGAGCAGGTCGTCGAGGGTGGCGGCGACGAACTCGGGGTGGATCGGGCTGCGCGTACCGACCTCGGTGTATTTCCCGACGACCCCGGTGACCAGCTTCTCGTGCTTCTTCAGCGTCTTGTCGAGGAAGCGGTGGTCCTTCCGCGTCACGAGCGGGGTGAGCGCGGTGAGCGTCGCAGCCACGTCGCCGTGCACGGGGTGCGCGACGCTGACCCGGCGCCCGAGCTTCGAGGCGTCGCTGTCGACCTGGGCGATCACGACCTTCGTGGCGTCGGGGAGGAACTGCTCGTAGGGGAAGTCGGTGCCGAGCAGGAGGAGCAGCTCGGCGTCGTGGATGCCGGCGTGCGCGGCTCCGTAGCCGAGCAGGCCCGTCATGCCGACGTCGTAGGGGTTGTCGTACTGGATCCACTCCTTCCCGCGGAGGCTGTGCCCGAGGGGCGCGCCGACCAGCTCGGCGAAGGCGACGACCTCGTCGTGCGCGTTCTGCACTCCGGCGCCGGCGAAGATCGCGACCGTCTTCGCCTCATCGATCGCGGCGGCGAGCGCCTGGACGTCGGCGGCGGCGGGGACCAGGACGGGCGCGGACGGCAGGACGAACGCGGGGAAGCCGTCCACCGCCTCCAGCTCGGCGATGTCGCCGGGGAGGGTGATCACGGCGACTCCGTGCAGGGCCACCGCGCTGCGCATCGCGGCGTTCACCACGCGCGGAGCCTGGGCGGCGGTCGAGATCAGCTCGCGGTAATTCGAGCACTCGACGAAGAGCCGGTCGGGGTGCGTCTCTTGGAAGTAGGAGGAACCGATCTCGTTGCTGGGGATGTGGCTCGCGATGGCGAGCACCGGGGCGCCGGAGCGGTGCGCGTCGAAGAGGCCGTTGATCAAGTGCAGGTTGCCGGGACCGCAGCTGCCCGCGCAGACGGCGAGGCGGCCGGTGAGTTGCGCCTCCGCGCCCGCGGCGAAAGCGGCGGCCTCCTCGTTGCGCACGTGGATCCAGTCGATGCCTCCCTTCTTGGAGCCGCCGCTGCGGCGCACCGCGTCGACGATCGGATTCAGCGAGTCGCCGACGATCCCGTAGATGCGGGAGACGCCGGCGTCGATGAGCTGGGCGATGAGCTGGTCTGCGACCGTCTTCTGTGCCATGACTCCATTCGACCTGATCCGGAGGCAGACCCGCCACTCCCCCCGCGCAGGCTCAGCCCCCGCGAAGGCTCAGCCCCCGCGCAAGCTCAGCCCCCGTCGCGCGCGGGGAACAGGCGCAGCAGCAGTCCGGAGCCGATCCAGACGGCAGCGATCCCGGCGACGAGCCAGGACGCTCCGAGCCCGGAGGCGGCTCCCGCCAGCACGGCGCCGACGGCTGCCGCGGCCGAGCGCAGGCCCGCACCGATCGTGAACACCTGCGAGCGGACCGCGGCGGGGCTCTCCTGGTCGCGCAGCAGCAGCATGGCAGCGGTCGCGGGGGCCGTGAACACTCCCGCCACGGCGAAGGCGACGACGGTGACGACGATGCCCAGGTCGGGCACCGCCACCAGCAGGACGGCGCCGGTCGCGACGTAGGCCGCGCCCATCGTCCAGGCCGGCGACCGGTGAGTCCAGCGGCGGACCGCCACCGCGAGTGCGCCGAGCAGGCCGCCGACGGCGAAGGCGGTCAGGATCCACGCGGCTGCGGCGGTGCTACCCCACCGCTGCACGGAGAGGCTGATCGCGGCGACCCCCGCGGCTCCGCCCGCCACCTGACTGAGGGTGCCGGCCGAGGTGACCACCGCGAGCGGCCGGTGCCGCACGAGGTGGGTGATGCCCGCCACGACGGTCTGCAGCACGCCGACCGTGGGTGTCGGACGCGCCTGCATCGCCAGGCTGAGCGAGCCGACGGCGCCGATCAGCGCGAGCACCGCCATCGCCAGCATGGCCGTCCGCGCCCCGCCGACCACGAGCGCGAGGCCGACGAGGGCGGGTCCGGCGATCGAGGCGACCGTGTACGAGAGCGAGTCCTGCGCGTAGGCGCGGCCCGGCTCCGGGATCGCACTGGTGACGAAGCTCGACATGCCGCCCATGTAGACGGGCGTCGCCAGCCCCGCCATCAGGAGCAGCGCAACGATCAGCGGAGTCGGCACCTCGCCGAGGAAGGCGGCGACCGCGAAGGCGACGGCGGTCGTGAAGGCGGCGCCGACCAGGAGCCGACGGGGGCGGCGGACCCGGTCGAGCACGGTGCCGACCAGCGGGGCGGCGATCACGGCGGGGAAGAGCGCCGCCCCGGTCAGCGCGCCGCCGAGTGCGACGTCGTCGAGGCGTTCGACTGCGAGGACAGGCAGCGCGACGATCATGCCGGCGCCCGCTAGGCGGAGGGGGATCGACGCGGCCTGATAGCTGACCGCGCTCACGCGGCACCGGAAATTGTCATCACCTCCGATGCTGCCACGGACAAACGGGGGCAGGCGCGGCCCTCAGGCGCGCCGTCCGCGCAGGGCGAGCTGCACCGCCGCGAGCAGGAGCAGCGCCGCGAAGAGGATCCCGGAGACGCGCGCCGGCAGGAGGAAGGAGAGGGAGACTCCGACGAAGGAGAACGCGGTCGCGGTCAGCCCTACCACCAGGCCCGCGCGCACGTCGAGCAGTCCGCGGCGGGCGTTCGCGATCGAACCGGTGACCGCTGTGGGGATCATCGCGGCGAGCGAGGTGCCCTTGGCCAGCAGGTCCGCGAGCCCGAAGGCGCCGACCAGGACCGGCACGGCGATCGCTCCGCCGCCGATACCGAAGAGTCCGGAGGCGACCCCCATCCCGGCACCGAGCGCCGCGAATCCCGGCCACACCCCCCAGCCCTCGGCGACGTCGCCGGTGTCGTTCGAACCGAAGACGGCCATCCGGACCGCTGCCGCCACCAGGAGCCCCACGAACAGCCAGCGCAGCACCCCCAGCGGCAGTCGCGCGAGCAACCAGGAGCCGGCGAGGGCTCCCAGCATCGCGGCGGCCGCGATCACCGCGGCGGGAGCCCAGGCGACCTGCCCGGCGAGCGCATAGCCGAACGCACCGGCGACCGAGGTCGGGGCGATCGCGAGCAGCGAGGTGGCGGAGGCGCGGCGCTGGTCCATCCCGGCCCACGCGATCAACATCGGCACCATCACGATCCCGCCGCCGACGCCGAAGGCGCCCGAGAGGGTCCCGCCGACGGCGCCGATCAGCGCCAGGACGAGGAGGGCCCGCGGGCGCACGCGAACGGTCGGCTGCTGGGCGGTCGCGTCGGTCACGGGTCCATGCCACCACAGTGCCGCGCCGAGGGCGAATCGCTCACCGTTCAGCGTGGACCGACCGGCTCTCTGACAGTTGCCTGGGCACAGCGTCTCGGACCGTGACATTCGCCGCGTCCGGTGCGTCTCACCTTCGAACATCGCCCGACCGACCGATCGGGCACCGAGTGAACCACTGAGCGAAAGAGGAGATCATGGCCGAGACCCCCGCGACCACCACCAGCAACAGCAGCACCGGACCCGGACGCACCGTGATCGAGGACGGCGTCATCGCCAAGGTCGCCGGCATCGCCGCCCGCGAGGTCCCCGGTGTGCACGCCCTCGGTGGAGGAGCGGCCCGGGCGATCGGCGCGATCCGCAACGCGATCGGAAACGACGATCGCAGCCAGGGTGTCAAGGTCGAGGTGGGCGAGCGCCAGGTCGCCGCCGACATCACCATCGTCGCCGAGTACCCGGCGCCCCTGCAGAAGGTCGCCGAGGACGTCCGCTCGGCCGTCGCCGACGCCATCCAGCACATCGCCGGTATGGAGGTCGCCGAGATCAATGTGACCGTCCAGGACGTGCACATCCCCGAGGACGACAGCCGGGAGTCCGACCCGCGCGTCGTCTGACCCGTCCCCCACCGACGCCCCGGGCCGAACGGCACCGGGGCGTCGGCATGCCCCCACCCGGAGAAATCCTGCATTCGCCCCGACGCGGTCTCGAGCAGGGCGGCGCGCTGCTCCCCGGTAGCGACGAGAGCGACGGCCTGGGTGGGTTGAACGCGCGTCTGCGTGGGACGATCGGCTGACCGTGGCGTGCTCTGTAGCCGTCGTACTGAATGCCGTAGGCGTCGTTCAAGGTCCTGAAGCCGTCGTACTGAATGCCGTAGGCGTCGTTCGGGGTCCTGAAGCCGTCGTTCTGAATGCTGTAGGCGTCGTTCAGGGTCCTGTAGCCGTCTTCCAAGGTCCTGTCGACCCGGGAGACGAATTCCCCTGGTGTCGGGTAACGTCCGATCCGGTCCCGCCTTCTGCCGGGGTCTCTGAACCCCGAGAGAAGGAGGAGGTCCGATCGTGGACGGTGACCACTTCGTGCTCTCCACTGCGACCCCCTGGGACGACCGCACCGAGATCATGGGCGTCTACGCCTCGGAATCATGGGCCCGCGAGGCCGCAACCACGTGGCTCCGCTCCCCCGACCGTGAGGCGTTTCCCCGCTGCGTGATCGAGGGGTGGAGCGGCGCCCACCTGCTCGGCCGCGAGGTCGTGGAGGGACTGGGCCTGGGCCTGGGCCTGGGCCTGGACGATGCGGACAGCGACGAATCGCTCCGTGGACCCGGCACGATCTGACGGGCAGCGCGCAGGACGCCCGTGCTCAGGAACCTCCTGCTGAGCCACCCCAGTGCAAGGGACGCTCGACATGCGCGGGCAGTGTTGTGGCCGCGTTTCCGGGGGCGCTGGTCACCTGCGCCCGGCGTCGAGGAGGAGCGCGCCGCGCAGATCGCCGAGGTCCTCGCGGCGGCCGAGATCGACCCGGGTTCGTGACGTCATCGCTCGAGCCTCCGCGCGGCCGCAGTACGCGCTCAGTGCGCAAGGGCCAGGACACCCACGACCAGCGCGCCGAGCCCCGCAATGCCGAGCAGTGAGACGAGGCTCTGCCGCCAGGAGAGTCCCGCGCGGACGACGGCGATCACGACGATCGCCGCCAGAGTCGCGACATAGACGCCCGCGCCGATGCGCAGGGCGAGCGTGGCGTCGATCCAGCCCAGGGCCGCCGCCCCGAGCGCGAGGACCGGCAGCGAAGCGGACGCGAGCGCTCCGCCGGCGATCCGGAGCATGGTGCGCGCCTCGGCGCCGGAGGGAGTCGCCGCGTGCACGACCTGGTGTGCGATCACTTCGGCGACGAAGCCGGCGGCCGAGATCCCGACGATCGAGACCACCAGGCTCTGCAGGGCGTGCACTGCGTCCGGGTGGTCGCCGACGAGGTAGATCATCACCACGGCCAGTCCGGTGAAGGTCGCGTAGACCCGCTCCTTGAGGGCGCGGGCGATCTCGTCGAGGGGGCGGCGGGTGCGTTCGGCCCAGCGGCCGGCTCGGCCCGGGCGCAGGCGCACCGGCGTCATCCGGCCGGCGGGTGCGGTGCGGCTCCCGGCCGATCCGTCAGCGGCCGATCCGTCAGTAGGAGGCGGAGTCGACACGAGCCGCGGAGGAGTCGCCCGAGAGCCGCGCGGCGAGGTCGCCGAGGATGGTCGCGGAGCCGCTGGTGCCGAAGCGGGTGACGCCCAGCTCGCGGTAGGCGAGGAGAGTGTCGAGGTCGCGGACGCCGCCGGACGCCTTCACCTGGACGGCCTCGGAGACGGCGCCGCGCATCAGGCGCAGGTCGTGCTCGGTGGCGCCGCCGCCGGCGAACCCCGTGGCCGTCTTGACGAAGTCGGCTCCGGCGCGCTCGGCGGCGCGGCTGCCCTCGACGATCTGCTCGTCGTCGAGGACGCTCGTCTCGAGGATGACCTTGACGATGCGACCCTCTGCGGCGTCGACGACCGCACGGATGTCGTCCTCGACGTCCTGGAGCAGGCCGCTGCGCAGGCGGCCGATGTTGACGACCATGTCGAGCTCGACCGCGCCGTCGGCGAGGGCCTGTCGCGATTCGGCGACCTTCGCCGCGGTGGAGGTGGTGCCGTGGGGGAAGCCGATGACCGTGCCGACCAGGACCGCGGAGCCGTCGAGCCGGGCGACGGCGTGGTCGATGTCGGAGGGGCGGACGCAGACGCTGAAGACACCGGATGCTCGCGCTTCGTCGAGCTGGGCGTCGACGTCGGCTCGGGTGAGCTCGGGCTTCAGGATCGCGTGGTCGATGAGAGCCGCGATCTCGGCGAGGGCGGGCAGGGTGGAGTCGGTCATTCGGTTATTTTACGGCCGGAGGAACGACGAAGGCCCGCGATCCATTGGATCGCGGGCCCACGGCGAGCGCGCTACTACCAGCTCGACTTGGTGATGCCGGGCAGCTCGCCGCGGTGCGCCATGTCGCGGAAGCGGACACGCGAGATGCCGAACTTCGTGAGGTTGCCGCGGGGGCGTCCGTCGACGGCGTCACGCGAGCGGACGCGGACGGGCGAGGCGTTGCGGGGCAGCTTCTGGAGGCCGACGCGGGCGGCCTCGCGGGACTCGTCGGTCCCGGCCGGGTCGACGAGGGCCTTCTTCAGCTCGAGGCGCTTGGCGGCGTAGCGGTCAACGACCACCTTGCGCTGCTCGTTGCGGGCGATTTTGCTCTTCTTAGCCATATTTAGCGCTCCTCGCGGAAGTCGACGTGCTTGCGCACTACGGGGTCGTACTTCTTGAGCACGAGACGGTCGGGGTCGTTGCGGCGGTTCTTCTTGGTCACGTAGGTGTAACCGGTGCCGGCCGTCGAACGGAGCTTGATGATGGGACGGACGTCCTGCTGCTTTGCCATTAGATCTTCACCCCACGAGCGAGAATGTCCTTGATGACGGACTCGATGCCACGGGCGTCGATGACCTTGATGCCCTTGGCCGAGAGGGTCAGGGTGACGTTACGGCGAAGCGACGGCACGTAGTACGTCTTCTTCTGCACATTCGGGTCGAAGCGGCGCTTGGTGCGCCGGTGCGAGTGCGAGATGGCGTGCCCGAAGCCGGGGACGGCTCCGGTCACCTGGCAGACTGCTGCCATGATTTCCTCCATGTGTGGTTACCGTGGATCACGCGGGACACATGGCCTCGCCCGACCCACCCAAGGTCACTTGTCGGCGCACCGCCCGGCCGTTCGGTAGGAGCCGGAGCCCCCGCCCGGCGGGCAGCACGCAAGCGCGTGCAGATGCACGCAACCTCGCTAGCTTAGGCGGGCCCGGGCGACTGCCGCAACACGCGCGGGGCGCCTGCTGCGCCGGAGATCCCGCCACCGTTTTGCCCGGCGACCTTCCCCCCGGCTACGGTCGCCGCGATGCTCCGGGACCGGGGCTCGAAAGGGAGGCTTGTGGAGCGGTTGAGGCGGCGCGCGCTGCTGCTGGGGATCGCCTCTTCGGCGGTGGCGCTGACCGGATGCACGCCTACGGAACCGGCGCCCGCGGACGTGCAACAGCCCGTCACTCCGGCTCTCCCGCGCCCCGCGCCGAGCGGAACCGCCGCGCCGGTGCCGGTGCGGGTGAAGGCGCCGCTGCCCTCGGGCACGATCTCGGAGCTGCCGGGGGACGGGAAGCTGCTCGCGTGGACCGTCGACGACGGCGCCGACTCCGGTGTGGTGGCCGCGTACGCGCAGTTCGCGAGGGACACCGGGACGCGCCTGACCTTCTTCCTCAACGGGCAGTACGACTCGTGGACAGTGAACGCGTCGGCGCTCGGTCCACTGGTCGCCTCGGGGCAGGTGCAGCTGGCGAACCACACCTGGTCGCACGCCGACCTCACGGACCTCTCGACCGCTGGGGTGCAGGAGGAACTGGGGCGTAACGGCGACTTCATCCGCTCGACCTACGGCGTGGAGGCGGCGCCGTTCTACCGGCCGCCGTTCGGCTACACCGACGAGCGGACCCGCGCGGCGGCGGCGGCGATCGGCTACCGGGCGACGGTGCTCTGGTACGGCTCGCTCTCGGACTCGGGGCGGATCACTCCGGAGCAGGTGGTCGGCTTCGCGGATCAATGGTTCCTGCCGCAGCACATCGTGATCGGGCATGCGAACTTCGACCCGGTGACGCAGGTCTACGCGCGGCTCGTCGACATCCTCCACGAGCGCTCGCTGGAGACGGTCACCCTCTGCGACGTCTTCGCGGTCTGAGCGCCGGTAGCAGTCAGCGGAGGCAGTCAGCGGAGGCAGGCGCGGGCGGCCTCGGAGACGGCGGCGGCGAGCGCGCGCAGCCGGGAGAGGTCGAGGTCGTCGGTCAGCACCAGTTCTGCTGACGGTCTGAAGGAGCGTGAGCTGGTCTACAGGCGAGGACGCCTCTAGCGTCGACACGTGTCTCCGCTGCCCGCCGTACCGCTGCCCGCCGTACCGCTGCTCGCCGCCCTGTCGGGCCTCGGCTTCGGTCTCTCGCTCATCGTGGCCATCGGCGCCCAGAACGCCTTCGTGCTCCGCCAGGGCCTCCGCCGCGAGCACGTGCCTGCCGTCGTGGCGATCTGCGCACTCTGCGATGCCGCTCTGATCGTGCTGGGGATCGCGGGGATCGGCGCGGTCCTGCAATCGGCGCCGTGGCTGCTGGTGGTGATCCGCTGGGGCGGCATCGTCTTCCTTCTGGTCTACGCGGCGCTCGCCGCCCGGCGTGCTCTGCGCCCGGGGACGCTCGACGGCGATCCGGCCGGCGCATCCACCTCGCTCCGCACGGCGATCGGCACGTGTCTGGCGCTCACGCTGCTCAACCCGCACGTGTACCTCGACACGGTCGTCCTGCTGGGCTCTGTTGCGAACACGCACGGCGAGGAGCGCTGGTGGTTCGGAGCGGGCGCCGCGGCGGGGAGCGTGCTGTGGTTCACCGCCCTCGGGTTCGGCGCCCGGGCGCTGCGTCCGCTGTTCCGGAGCCGCGTCGCGTGGCGGGTGCTCGATGCGGCCGTAGCAGTCGTGATGGTGGCGCTCGCGGTGTCGCTGGCCCTGCACTGAGACGGCGGAGCACGGAGACGGCGGAGCCCGGAGACGGCGGAGCCCGGCGGGAGCGCGGCGGCTGCACGGGAGCGCCTCCGACGCAAGGGTCCGGGCGCGCGGGCGCGGTGTGTTGGGATGAGGACGGCCGCCACCCGCCGCCGCCCCCCTCCCGCTCCCCCTGCCGTGGCGCGGCCGATCCGACAGGACGCCCGTGTCCACGAGCCCCCGCCCCACTCTCTTCGCCCTGCCCGGGCTCGGGCTCGACGGCCGTGCCTTCGACGCGCTGCGCCGGGAGCTCGCCGAGGTCGCCGACCTCGTCGCGCTCGACCTGCCCGGCGACTCCGGAACCTCGCTCGAAGCGATGACCGCTGCCACGATCCGCCGGATCCGCGAGCACGGCGCCTCCCGCTGGCTGCTCCTCGGGCACAGCATGGGCGGCAAGATCGCCTCGCTGGTCGCCTGCCGCACGATGACCGGCCGCTCGGGCCTGTTCGGGCTGGCCGGAGTCGTGCTGCTCGCCGGGTCGCCGCTCTCGCCCGAGCCGATGGCGGAGGAGCGCCGCTCGACCATGCTCGGCTGGGTCGACGACGGCCCACTCGACCAGGCGCAGGCGCGCGAATTCGTCGACCAGAACGTCGGCTCGCCGCTGCCCGCAGACACCGACGCGGAGGCGCTCGCCGAACTACGCCGCTACTCCCCCGAGGGCTGGCGCGACTGGCTCGAGCACGGCAGCCGCGAGGACCGCACGGCCGAGGCCGCGCTCGACGCCGCGCCGGCGCTCCTGATCGCGGGCGGGGAGGACGGCGACCTCGGCACCGACGCACAGGCCCGCCTCAACGGCTCCCTCTACTCCCGCGGTCGGCTGCTCACCCTCGCGGGGGCGGGCCACCTGCTGCCGTTCGAGCGTCCTGCCGAGGTGGCCTCCGCGATCCGGCGATTCTGGGAGGAGGAGGCCGGGGTCGCTCCTGTCGTGCCGGCGGACGTGGGCGCGGTCATCGCCTCCGCCCGCACCTCCACACGGGTGCGCGGTCTGCTCGCCGTGCGTGCGCTCGCCGACGATCCGGAGTACGCGCCGCGAGCCCTGACCGCCGTGCAGCTCATCGACCTCCGCGCGATCGCCGGCCGGGTGGTCCCGCAGGAGGGCGGGCAGATCGACCTGGCCGCCCGCGTCGACACGCAGCTCGCGAACGGCGAGGGCGACGGCTGGCGCAACGCGGACCTGCCGGCCGACCCGGTCGCCTACGGACTCGCGCTCGACACCCTCCGCGGCTTCGCCGGCCTCGGCGCCGACGAGCAGGACGCCCAGCTCAGGGCGGTCGCCGACGGCACCGCCACACCAGGCCAGCTCAGTGCACGCCAGCTGACCGCCTGGTTCGAGGACTGCCGTGTCGATCTGGTGAAGCAGTGGCTGGCCCACCCCGCCTCGATGGCGCGGATCGGCTACGACGGCTACGCCAGCGGCGGCGACACGCGTGCGCTGGTGACGGGCTTCCGGCTGCTCGGTGCCGACGATCGCGAGAGCTGGGAACCGACGACGAGGAGTCACCGATGAACACGACCGGCATGCGCCGCTTCGCGCTGGAGGAGACGGTCGACGCCCTCGTGATCGGCACCGGGGCCGGCGGCGCGCCGCTCCTGTCGGTGCTCGCCGCTCGCGGACTGCGCGTAGTGGCGCTCGAGGCCGGGCCGCACGTCGATCCGCTCGGGCACACGGCCGACGAGACGGCGGCCGTGGAGATCAACTGGATGCAGGAGCGCCTCAGCGGAGGCGCGACTCCCACCGCCTTCGGGCAGAACAACAGCGGCCGCGGGGTCGGCGGCTCGACGCTGCACTGGGGGGCGTTCACGCCGCGCCCCGACGCGCGCGACCTGCGGCTGCGGAGCGACTCGGGCGTCGGCCGCGACTGGCCGATCGAGCACGCCGAGCTCACCGCGTACATCGAGCGGGTCGAGGCGTCGATCGGAGTGGCGGGGCCGGCCGAGTACCCGTGGGACCCGACGCGCCGCTACCTTCACGGCCCGCTCGCGCGGAACGCCTCGGCCGACATGATGCTGCGGGGCTGCGCGGCGATCGGGATGCGCGCGACCGACGCGCCCGCCGCCGTGTTGAGCGGGGCGCGGGACGACGGCCGTCCCGCCTGCGTCAACTGCGGCCAGTGCCATCAGGGCTGCCGCACCGGCGCGAAGGCGAGCATGGACGTGACCTACCTGCCGGAGGCGGTGCGCGCCGGCGCTGAGATCCGCGCCGACTCGTTCGTGCACGGGATCGAGCTGGACGCCGCGGGCCAGGTGTGCGCCGTGGTGTATACGAGCGGCGGACTGGAGCACCGGCAGCGCTGCTCCGCCCTGTTCCTCTGCGCGGGCGGCGTCGAGACGCCTCGGCTCCTGCTCCACACGGGTGTCGCGAACAGCAGCGGGCAGGTGGGCCGGAACTTCTTGGCGCACGGGGCGACGCAGGTGTGGGGGACGTTCGAGAGCGAGATGCGCGGCTACCGCGGTTACCCCTCCTCCGCGATCACCGAGGACACCGTGCGTCCGGCCGACGCCGACTTCGTGGGCGGCTACCTGATCCAGAGCCTCGGCGTGATGCCGCTGACCTACGCCACGACCCTCGCCCGCGGTGCCGGGCTGTGGGGCGCCGAGCTGATGGACGCGCTCGACGGCTACCGCTTCGCCGCGGGGGTGGGGATCAACGCCGAATGCCTGCCCGCCGACCGCAACCGGCTGGAGCTGACCGACGAGCTGGACGAGCACGGAGTGCCGAAGGCGCGCATCACGTTCTCGGCGGGCGCGAACGAGGAGGCGATCGACCGGCATGCGATCCGGACGATGACCGCGATCGTGGAGGCGGCGGGCGCAACGAGCACCCGTGTGCTGGCGCGCACGGCGCACACCCTCGGTACGGTGCGGATGGGGACCGACGCGGGCGACGCGGTGGTCGACTCCGACGGCCGCAGCTTCGACGTGCCGAACCTGTGGGTGTGCGACAACTCGGTGTTCCCGAGCTCGCTGATCGCGAACCCGGCGCTCGCAACGATGGCGCTCTCGCTGCGGACGGCGGACCGCTTCTTGGCGGCGTAGGGCAGGCAGGCAGGCAGGCAGCGCATCAGAACGGCGGCGGGCGGTCGTCGAAGCTCGGGCGGGGGCCTGATCGCGGTCGCGCCTCGAGGGCCGGTGGCCGGGTCGTGATGCGGCGTCCGGTGGGGGTGGTCCAGTCGGCGGTGCCGTCGGGGTGGAGGACGTAGGTCCAGCGATCGCCGTGTCGTACGTGGTGGTGGGCGACGCAGAGGCTGGCGAGGTTGCCGGGATCGGTGCCGCCTCCGTTGCGCCATTCGACGACGTGGTCGGCCTCGGCGCCGCTGGCGGAGCGGGTGCAGCCGGGGAACCGGCAGGTCACGTCGCGGAGCTGGAGGAGGAGCCGCAGCTCGCGGTGCGGGAGTCGGCGGGTGCGACCGACCGAGAGGACGGCGCCCGTGCGCGGCTCGGTCATCACCCGGGTGACGGTCGCGGGGAGGAGGCTCCGGGCGGCGCCGGCGGGTATCGGACCGTAGCCGTCGAGCTCGGCGGGGGCGTCGTCGTGGCCGGAGGCGGTGCTCGCGGCGAGGGTGACGCGCACCTCGGCCCGGACGCCCGGGACCAGGGTCGGAGCGGGTCGATCGGCGCCGGCTTCGTCGGGGATCGTGCCGATGACGTCGGCATCGCACAGGATGTCGGCCAGGGCGTCGGCCCGCAGTTGCGCGAGGGTGCGCTCGTCTCCCCCGTCGAGCCCCGGGACGGGGAGCTCCCGGCATCAGGTTCGCGTCCCTCGGCATCCGACTCGCGTCCCTCGGGACCGTCGCGGAGAATCCGGGCGATCCGGTCGAGACGCGCGTACGCCCCGAGTGCGACCGGCGCCGGGAGAAGGGCGCAGAGCGTCGCCATGCCGTCCACCTCGGGGCTCAGCCACACCGCACGGTCCTCGCGAGCGCGTCGGTGACGGTCGGCGAGGGGCTGCTCGTGGAGTTCCTCGCGGAGCCTCGCCAGAGCGCGCCGCAGTTGCGTGGGTGTGGACCGGGCAGCGAGATCGGCGGCCCGCGCGTCGAACTCCGCCCGGGAGCCCGGCGGCAGGGTGGCCGCGACCGCGCACACGGCCTGGCCCGCCTCCCAGCGCAGCCGCGCCTCGGCGAGCGCAGAGCGGGTGGCCGGCAGATCCTCGACCAGGAGCCGCGCGTTCTCGAGCTCGCGGCAGGCGACCCGCTCGGACACTCCGAGGGCGACCGCGAACTCGGCACGGATCGATCGCTCGGCGAGCTCGCTCGAAGCATGCGGCGCCGACCCTCGGGCGAATGATTCCGGACGCTCGAGCGCGACGCGGTACCCGGCGTACAGCTCCTCGGCCGACGCTAGGAGCAGCGGAGATGCCGAGCGGGCGAGCGCTGCAGCCCGGTCACCGCGTGCGCGCACCTCGCCGAGCACCGCCTCCGCCGCCGCTGTCACTCCGTGTACTCTCATATAAGTATTGAACCAGCGACCACTGACAGTGGGGCCGCGGATCGTCCTGTTCCGGACAATCGCCCCCTGAATCGGCCCTGTGGAGGGACATTCTCACCGCTCACGGAGCAGCCGACCCTCCGTCCGGCTCCAGGCGCCGTCGGCTCAGGCGTACCGCCCCGCCACCTCGGCCAGGCACTCGCGGAAGACGCGCACGGCCGGCGACGCCAGCTGCGCCTCCCGCTGGGCCGTGAAGATCGTGCGGCGAGGCGTTCCCGGCAGCTCTAGGAGGCGGCAGTCCGGCTCCTCGCCCGCCCAGACCAGGTCGGGCATCAGGGCGACGGCGTGGCCGGAGGCGGCGAGGCGGATCTGCGCCTGAAGGTCGGCGGTCTCGAAGCGGACGTCGGGTTCGAAGCCCGCGACGCGGCAGGTCTGCTCGGCGAAGTGGCGGCTCGCGGTGCCGCGCGGCTCCATCACCCAGGCGCAGTCGCGGGTCGAGGCGAGGTCCACCACAGCGGAGTCGCGGCTGACGGCGAGGCGGATCGCGTCGGTCGTGAGATCGCTGCGCACCAGCCCCGGCAGCCACGAGGTGGAGTGGCCGGGGTACTGCTCGGCGACGACGAGGTCGAACTCCCGCGCCCACGACATCTCGTGCAGCGCCCCCTCCGGCTCGCGCTGCACCATCTCGACCCGCACCTCCGGGAAGCGCTCGGCCACGGCCCGAAGCGCGCCCGGCATCAGAGCGAGCGCCGCCGACTGGAACACCGCGACGCGCACCCGCCCGGTGATCGACTCGCCGGACGCCGCGAGCGCCGCCTCCGCCCGCTCGAGCAGGGCGAGCACCTCGCCGGCCGCCGCCACCAGGATCTCGGCCTGCGGAGTGAGCTGCACGCGCCGTCCGGCCTTGCGCAGCAGCTCGACTCCGGTCTCGCGCTCGAGCACCGCGAGCTGCTGCGAGACCGCGGAGGGGCTGTAGGCGAGGGCCTCCGCGGCGGCGGCGAGGGTTCCGCGGATGGCGACCTCGCGCAGCAGGACCAGGCGGCGGACATCGAGCACGGCGGCCTCCGATCGTTCAGCTGAGCTGACCGGTACCGGTAAGGAACGGTCGCTTCTGCTCAACGGTACTCGGTCGAATACTGAGGGGACCGACCCTCAGAGCAGAAGGACCGCACCATGACGGATCTCGCCAGCCCCGCTTCCGCGCCCGCCACCTCCGGCCCCGCTCCCGACTCCGTCGACCCCCGCCTCGTCGACGACAGCGTTGCTCTGGTCCGGCGCTGGCTGCGCGAGGCCTCCGCGATCCCCACCGACGCCTCCGGGGCGCAGCTGGCAGGCGTGCTGAAGGATCCGTCTGGCCTGGACTTCACGGTCGGCTTCGTCGACGGCGTCGTCCGCCCCGAGGACACCCGCGTGGCCGCGGCGGCGCTGAAGGCCATCGCGGGCGGCGTGCCCGGGTTCCTCCCGGCTCCGATGCGCGCGGCCGTCGCCCTCGGCGGCGTGATGGCGCCGCTGCTCCCGGACGTCGTGGTGCCGATCGCGCGCCGGGTGCTGCGGCGGATGGTCGGCCACCTCCTCATCGACGCGACCGACTCGCGCCTGGGCCCGGCGATCGCCGCGATCCGCCGCGACGGCGTGCGGCTCAACATGAACCTGCTCGGCGAGGCCGTCCTCGGCCGGGAGGAGGCCCGCCGCCGCCTGGAGGGCACCCACCGCCTCCTCGCCCGTGAGGACGTCGACTACGTCTCGATCAAGGTCTCCTCGAGCACCGCCCCGCACAACCCGTGGGCCTTCGACGCTGCGGTCGACGACATCGTCGAGGAGCTGGCGCCGCTGTTCGCGCGGGCCGCCGCCTCCTCGCCGCAGAAGTTCATCAACCTCGACATGGAGGAGTACAAGGACCTCGACCTCACCATCGCGGTCTTCACCCGCATCCTGGACCGGCCAGAGTTCACGGACCTCGAGGCCGGCATCGTGCTGCAGGCGTACCTCCCCGACGCGCTGTCGGCGATGATCCGCCTGCAGGAGTGGAGCGCGGCCCGCCGTGCCCGCGGTGGCGCCGCCATCAAGGTGCGCCTGGTCAAGGGCGCGAACCTGCCGATGGAGCAGGTCGAGGCGTCGGTGCACGGCTGGCCGCTGGCGACCTGGAGCAGCAAGCAGGACTCGGACACGAACTACAAGCGCGTTCTCGACTACGCCCTGCACCCGGAGCGGATCCGCGCCGTTCGGGTCGGCGTCGCCGGCCACAACCTCTTCGACATCGCCTACTCGTGGCTGCTCGCCGGTACCCGCGGCGTCCGCGAGGGCATCGAGTACGAGATGCTGCTCGGCATGGCGCAGGGCCAGGCGGAGGCGGTGCGCCGCACGGTCGGCTCGCTCCTGCTCTACACGCCGGTCGTCGCGCCGGCCGAGTTCGATGTGGCGATCGCCTACCTGATCCGCCGGCTGGAGGAGGGCGCGTCGAGCCAGAACTTCATGTCGGCCGTCTTCGAGCTCGAGGCCGATCCGGCGCTGTTCGCGCGGGAGGAGGAGCGGTTCCGCGCCTCCGTGGCCGCCCTCGACGGGGCAGTGCCGCCGGCGCATCGCGTGGCCGACCGGTTCGCCGCGAGCGGTCGCCCCGGCGTCGGCGACTTCCGCAGCACCCCGGACACCGACCCGTCCGTGGCTGCGAACCGCGAGTGGGCCGGGGCGATCCTCGCGCGCGTTCCCTCCTCCCGCGCGGGCGCCGACGCGATCGAGGCCGCCACGATCGGCACCCGCGGCGAGCTGGAGTCGGTGCTCTCCGGAGCGCGCGCCAGCGGCTGGAGCGACGTTCCGGCGGGCGAGCGCGCCCGCATCCTGCACCGTGCCGGCGACGAGCTGGAGGCGCGCCGCGCCGAGCTGCTGGAGGTCATGGCGGCCGAGGGCGGCAAGACGATCGACCAGGGCGACCCCGAGGTCTCGGAGGCCGTGGACTTCGCGCACTACTACGCCGAGCGCGCGCTCGAACTCGACGCGGTGGACGGCGCCCGCTTCCACCCGGCCGCGCTGACGCTGGTCGCTCCGCCGTGGAACTTCCCGGTCGCGATCCCGGCCGGAGGCGTGCTCGCGGCGCTGGCGGCCGGCTCCGCCGTGGTGCTCAAGCCCGCCGGTCCCACCGCCCGCTGCGGCGCCGTGGTGGCCGAGGCGCTGTGGGCGGCGGGCGTCCCCCGCGAGGCGCTGCGGCTGCTCCGTCTGCCGGAGGAGGAGCTGGGCCGCGACCTGATCGCCTCGCCCGCGGTGGACCGCGTGATCCTCACCGGCGCCTACGAGACGGCGGAGCTGTTCCGCTCCTTCCGGCACGACCTCCCGCTGCTCGCCGAGACCAGCGGCAAGAACGCGATCATCGTCACCCCCTCGGCCGACCTCGACCTCGCGGTGAAGGACGTCGTGGCGAGCGCCTTCGGGCACGCCGGGCAGAAGTGCTCGGCCGCCTCGCTCGTGGTGCTGGTCGGCTCCGTCGCCCGCTCGACGCGGTTCCGCGGGCAGCTGCTCGACGCGGTCTCCTCCCTCACCGTCGGCTACCCGACGGACCCCGCGACGCGGATGGGCCCGGTGATCGAGCCGGCCGAGGGCAAGCTGCTGCGCGGCCTGACGACGCTCGGCGCCGGCGAGACCTGGCTGCTGCAGCCGCGGACGCTGGACGAGTCCGGCCGGCTGTGGAGCCCGGGCGTGCGCGAGGGCGTGCGCCGCGGCTCCGACTTCCACCGCACCGAGTACTTCGGGCCGATCCTGGGGATCATGACGGCGGCGACCCTCGACGAGGCGATCGCGCTGGTGAACGAGGTGGACTACGGGCTCACCTCGGGCCTGCACGCGCTCGACCCGGACGAGATCGGCACCTGGCTCGACGGGATCGAGGCCGGCAACCTCTCCGTGAACCGCGGGATCACCGGCGCGATCGTGCAGCGCCAGCCGTTCGGCGGCTGGAAGAAGTCGGCGGTCGGGCCGGGCACGAAGGCGGGCGGGCCGGACTACCTTCTCGGGCTGGGCTCGTGGAGCGCGACGCCGTCGGAGGCGACGGCCGCGGTCGTCGGCCCGGCCGCGCGACTGCTCGCGGCGGCGCGCGGCGAACTCTCGGCCCAGGAGTACGCCGGCGTCGAGCGGACTGCCCGCAGCTGCGCCGCGGCGTGGGCCGCGGGCGCTCCCCGCGACGTGACGGGGCTGGCGGCGGAACGGAACGTGTTCCGCCACCTGCCCTACGACTCCGCCGTGCTGGTGCGCCTGGCCGACGGAGAGCCGCTCGGCTCGCTCGTCCGGGTGGCCGTCGCCGCGGCGACCGCTCGGGCATCCGTGGTCGTCTCGAGTGCTGTGGTGCTGCCTCCGCTTGTCGCCGCCGCGCTCGCCGAGACTGCGGGCGCCGTGGTGGTCGAGGACGACGCGGCGTGGGAGGCACGGGTGCGCGCCCACGGCGCCGGACGGGTGCGCCTGCTGGGCGCCCCCGCCGCGACGGTCACCGCCGTGACCGGTGGACGCCCCGACCTCGCCGTCTACGCCGGCGAGGAAACCGAGGCCGGCCGCCTCGAACTGCTGCCCTTCCTCCGCGAGCAAGCCGTCTCGCTCACCGCCCACCGCTTCGGCACGCCCGACCACCTCACCGACGCCCTGCTCTGACCTCTGCCGCGAGATGCCACGTGGGTGCGCCCCGCCCGGCGTGTCGCGTACATAAGTGGCATCTCGCGGCGGGGGAGGAGGGGGCGGGGCGGGCGGGGGTGTTGTCGGCGTATCGGGAAGGGGCGACGGGGACGCAACGGGGGATCGCGTTGTCTTGAGTCATGTTCGAGACAGACCAGGCGATCACCTTCTTCGGGTGCGATCGTGAAGAAGCGCGTGCCATTGCGGAGGCGTCCCGCCGCTACCCCGTGCGCTGCCGGGTGGAGGCTGTCCCCGTCAGCCCGGTGAGCGCGGCCCTGGCGGTCGGGACGCCCTGCGTCAGCGTCAGCCACGTGAGCGCCGTGACCGCGGAGACGTTGCACGCCCTCGCCGCGAACGGAGTGCGCTCGCTCATCACCCGGAGTATCGGCGTCGATCACCTCGACGTCGAGGCGGCCGCCGCGCTCGGCATCACCGTCGCGAACGTCGGGTACGAGCCCGACGGAGTCGCCGACCACACGGTCATGCTGATCCTCCTCGCCCTGCGCAACGCCCGGCCCACTCTCGCCGCCGTCGCCCGGCACGATTTCCGCGCGCCCGACACGCGAGGCCGGGAGCTGCGCAGTGTCACCGTGGCGGTGATCGGCGGCGGGCGCATCGGCTGCGCCGTCGCCGAGCGGTTGCGCCCCTTCGGCTGCCGCGTGCTGATCGTCGGCGGTTCCGGCCCGGCGCCCGAGGGCACGGAGCGAGTCCCGCTCGAGCAAGCGCTGGCCGCGAGCGATGTGCTCACCCTGCACCTGCCCCTGTCCGACACGACCCACCACTTCCTCACCGCCGAGCGGATCGACCGACTGCGGCCGGGCGCACTCGTGGTCAACACCGGTCGCGGCGGCCTGGTCGACACGGACGCGCTGCTCGCCGCCCTCGAGGACGGCCGGCTCGGTGGCGCCGCTCTCGACGTCGTCGAGGGCGAGGAGGGCTACTTCTCGGTCGACCACTCCGGCCGGCCGCTCCCCCACCGCTCCCTCGAGCGCCTGGTCGCGATGCCGAACGTCGTCGTCACTCCCCACCTGGCCTACTTCACCACCCGCACCCTTCACCAGATCATCGAGACGACGCTCTCGCTCTGCGTGGCTCACGAGAGGACCACCACCCATGTCTAAGACGACCATCGCCATCCTGTTCGGCGGCTGCTCCGAGGAGCACGACGTCTCCGTCAAGTCGGCACTCGAGATCGCCGCCGCACTGGACCCGGTCCGGTACGACGCCCTGTGGATCGGGATCACCCGCCGCGGCGAGTGGCGACTCTGCGAGGGCCCGCGCCCCGACTGGGAGTCGCAGCACGGCCGCGCCGCAGTGATCTCCCCCGACCGCGGGACCCGCGGCCTGCTGGTCGAGGACGAGGGCACCTTCCGTCGGGTCGGAGTCGACGTCGTCCTCCCCGTCCTGCACGGCACGGGAGGCGAGGACGGCTCCATCCAGGGCCTGCTCGAACTCTCCGGCGTCCCCTACGTCGGCTGCGACATCCAGGGCTCGGTGGTGTGCATGGACAAGTCGCTCGCCTACACCGTCGCGGCGCAGGCCGGCATGCCCGTGCCGGCGTTCACCGTCGTGCACCCGGGCGACAGCGTCGATGCGGCCAGCCTGAGCTTCCCCGTCTTCGTGAAGCCGGCGCGCTCGGGCTCCTCGTTCGGAGTCACGAAGGTCGAGTCCGCCGAGCGCCTCGACGAGGCAATCGCCCTTGCCCGCCAGTACGACCAGAAGGTGCTGATCGAGGAGCAGGTGCTCGGCTCGGAGGTGGGCTGCGCCGTCCTCGGCGACGGAGACGACCTGGTCGTCGGCGAGGTGGACCAGATCCGCCTGGAGCACGGGCTCTTCCGCATCCACCAGGAGGCGGAGCCGGAGAAGGGGTCGGTCAACTCCTCCATCACCGTCCCGGCCGACCTCCCCGAGGCGCAGCGGGCGTCGATCCAGGAGCGGGCGAAAGCGCTGTACCGGGCGCTCGGCTGCCGGGGCCTGGCCCGCGTGGACATGTTCCTGCTCGAGGATGGGCGCGTGGTCCTGAACGAGGTCAACACCCTGCCCGGGTTCACCTCCTACAGCCGGTACCCCCGGATGATGGCCGCCGCCGGCCTCGGCGTCTCCGACCTGATCGACCGCAGCGTCCAGCTGGCGATGACCCGATGAGCCCGGGATTCGTCTACCTCGACGACGCCGTCGACTCCGTGCTCTGGGACGCGAAGTACGCCGGCTCCGATAACTTCACCGGCGGCCCGGTCGACGGATATGCAACCGATCGGGTCGTGACGACCGCGGCGGTGGCGGCGGCGCTGCAGGAGGCGCAGGGCCGGGCCGCCGAGCGCGGACTGGGGCTGCTCGTCTGGGACGCCTACCGCCCTCAGCGCGCCGTCGACCACTTCATCCGGTGGGCGCAGGAGCCGGAGTGCCCGCGCGCCAAGAGCGTCTTCCACCCGCGCATCAGCCGCGCCGCAATGCTCGAGCAGGGCTACATCGCCTGCTCCTCGGGGCACACCCGCGGCGGCTCGCTCGATCTCACCCTCGTCGACTCCGCGAGCGGATTGCTGCTGGACATGGGCGGTCGGCACGATCTGATGGACGAGACCTCGCATCACGCGACCGAGGAGGTAGGGCCCGTCGCCGCGGACAACCGGCGGATCCTCTGCGCCATCATGCTCGACAGCGGCTTCCACCCGTATCCGCAGGAGTGGTGGCACTACACGCTCGCCGGCGAGCCCTTTCCCGACCACTACTTCGACTTCCCGATCACGTGACATCCTGCGCCCTGCCGCCCCGGCACGACAGCGACGGATCGGGATGCGCCGCAGACGAGGGACGGCAGCCTGCGCGGTCTACGGTTCACCGATGCGGGTCCTGATCGTCGAAGACGAACCCTTCCTCTCCCGGTCGATCAGCGACGGCCTCCGGCTCGAGGCGATCGCGTCGGACATCGCCGCCGACGGACACCAGGCGCTCGCGCTCCTGGAGACGACGGTGTACGACGTCGCACTCCTCGACCGTGACGTCCCGGGCCCGTCGGGCGACGATGTCGCCCGCGCTATCGTCGCCTCCGGTTCGGGGACGCCGATCATCATGCTCACCGCGGCCGATCGCCTCCTGGACAAGGAGAGCGGCTTCGAGATCGGCGCCGACGACTACCTCACGAAGCCCTTCGAGCTGCGCGAACTCGTCCTGCGCGTGCGGGCTCTCGCCCGGCGCCGCAGCCAGGCCCGTCCTCCCGTGTACGAGCGGGATGGACTGCGGATCGATCCGTTCCGCCGCGAGGTCTTCCTCGACGGCCGCTTCGTCGCCCTGACCCGCAAGCAGTTCGCCGTCCTGCACGTCCTCGCGGAGGCCGACGGCGGTGTCGTCAGCGCCGAGGAGCTGCTGGAGCGGGCATGGGACGCGAACGCCGATCCGTTCACCAACGCGATCAGGATCACGATCTCCGGCCTACGCAAACGACTCCCCGACCCGTCGCTGATCGGCACCGTGCCCGGCTCGGGCTACCGGATCGCGCCGCGCACCCCCGAGTCCGCCGAGACCCGGCGGAGCTGACGTGGCGCCGGCCCGTCGGCCTCGCTCGATCAGCATCCGCACGCGCCTGACGCTCAGCTACGTCCTGCTGCTCGGGCTGGCGGTCACCGGGCTTCTGGGGGCGATGTCACTCTTCCTCCTGCGCTACATCACCGACGAGTACTTCGTCTCGTACTCGCAGCGCACGAACGAGCAGATCTTCGTCCCCAACCGCACCGAGCTGCTCAGCGCCTTCGTTCCGGTCGCCGCCGGGGTGATTGTGCTCCTCCTGATCGCCGGGACCGTCGGCGGCTGGCTCCTGGCCAGGAGGATCCTCGCGCCGCTGGACGAGCTCACCCGCGTCGCCCGGCTGGTCGCCGCGGACGGCTACTCGCACCGGGTCGCGGACATGCCGTCGCGGGACGAGTTCGACGAGTTGGCCGAGGCCTTCAACGCGATGCTCGAGCAGACCGAGGCGCACGTCCGCGAGCAGGAGCGGTTCGCCGCGAACGCCTCGCACGAGCTCCGCACGCCGCTGACCATCACGAAGACGATGCTCGACGTCGCCCGGCGCGACACTTCCCCCGACATGGACCACCTGCTCGCTGATCTGTCCTCCGTCACCGCCCGCTCGATCGACCTGGTCGAGGCCCTCCTGCAGTTGAGTCGGGCCGACCGCCCCGTACCCGAGGCGGAGACCCTCGATCTGTCGCTGCTCGCGGAGGAGGCGCGCGACAGCGTCCTCACCCTCGCCGAGCGCGGCGGCGTCTCCCTCCGCCTGCAGGTCGAGCCGTGCTCCGCACTCGGATCCACGTCGCTGCTACTCCAGCTGATGACGAACCTGCTGCACAACGCGATCGTGCACAACGTTTCGGCGGGGTTCGTCGTGCTCCGGACGGAGCAGAGCGCGGAGGGAGCGGTCGTCACCGTCGAGAACAGCGGTTCCGCGATCGACCCGACGACGCTGCCGACCCTGCTGGAGCCGTTCGTGCGGGGCGGTACCCGCACCCGCCGCACGGATGGGGGCCACACGGGCACCGGTCTCGGTCTGGCGATCGTCTCGCGGATCGTCGCGGCCCACGGGGGCCGCCTGACACTCACGGCCCGCGAGGAGGGCGGGCTCCTCGTGCGCGTCATCCTGCCGAGTGAGCGACCGGAACAGCCGGGTCAGGGACCGGATCAGGCCACGCGGGGGCTCAGAACAGGCCGCGCGGAGGCTCGACGGAGGCGAGGACGCCGGGCGCCGCGATCACGCTGAGGCGGCCGACCTCCTCCGGGGTCAGCTCGGGCAGGCGCTGGGCGAGATCGAGGAATCGCTCGATCTCGGGCTCTTCGAGCACGTCGGATGCGAGCGTGCGGAACTTCGCGACGTACTGCTCGCGGCTGAACGGGTGCGCCCCGAGCGGATGCGCATCCGCCACCGCGATCTCGTCGACGATCGTCGTGCCGTCCGTCATCAGAATCTCGACGCGCGCGCCGAACGCCTTCTCGCTCGGGTCGGCGGAGTGGTAGCGGCGCGTCCACTCCGCGTCCTCCCGGGTGCTCACCCGGTGCCAGAGCGCGATCGTGTCGGCGCGGGCGGCGCGCTCGGGGGCGTAGCTGTGCACGTGGTGCCAGGCGCCATCCTGCAGCGCCACCGTGAAGATGTACGGCACGGAGTGGTCCAGCGTCTCGCGCGAGGCGCTCGGGTCGTACTTCTGCGGGTCGTTCGCGCCCGAACCGATCACGACGTGGGTGTGCTGCGAGGTGTGCAGGACGATCCGCTCCACGCGCTCCGGATCGGCGGCCTCGGGGTGCGTGCGGTGCAGGCGGCGGGCGAGGTCGATCAGCGCCTGGGCCTGGTACTCGGCCGAGTGCTCCTTCGTGTACGTGTCGAGGATCGCGCGCTTGGCCTCACCGCGATCGGGCAGCGGCACGTCGTAGCTCGCCTCGGCGCCGTCGAGCAGCCAGGCGATCACGCCGTCCTCGCCCTCGTAGATCGGCGAGGGGCTGGTCTCGCCGCGCATCGCCCGGTCGACCGCCTCGACCGCCATCTTCCCGGCGAAGGCCGGCGCGTACGCCTTCCAGCTCGAGATCTCGCCCTTGCGCGACTGCCGGGTGGCGGTCGTGGTGTGCAACGCCTGCGCGATCGCCTGCTCCGTCGTCGCGACATCGAGGCCGAGCAGTGTGCTGATCCCGGCGGCGGCCGACGGGCCGAGGTGCGCGACGTGGTCGATCTTGTGCTGATGCAGGCTGATCGCGCGGACGAGGTCGACCTGGACCTCATAGCCGGTGACGATGCCGCGCACGAGCTGCGCACCGCCGATACCGGCGTGCTGGGCGACGGCGATCAGCGGAGGGATGTTGTCGCCGGGGTGCGAGTACTCGGCCGCGAGGAACGTGTCGTGGTAGTCGAGCTCGCGCACGGCGACTCCGTTGGCCCAGGCCGCCCACTCCGGCGAGACGCGGCGGGCCGGATCGACGCCGAGGACGACCGACCCCTGCCCGCCGATGGAGGCGGGGTGCGCGAGCGCCTGAGCGCGGGCGGCGACGACGGGGCGGCGCAGGAGCGATGCGGTGGCGACGGCGGCATTGTCGATCACGCGGTTGACCACCATCTCGGCGACCTCGGCATCGATCTCGACCGGATCGGCGGCAACCTCGGCGAGCGCGTGGGCGAGCTGCCCGTGTCGGGGAAGCTCCTCCTCGCTGCGGTGAACGCGGACGTGGTGTTCGTGCACGGGCGGCTCCTTGCTCTCGCCCCTAGGCTATCGCCCGCCTCGCGGCCCGGCCGCGCGGGCAGAATGGGCGGATGGCCACCCTCACGCGCGTCGCGGCGTTCGACTGCGGCACCAACTCGCTCCGCCTGCTGATCGCCGATGTCGAGGGCGGCCGCCTCCGCGACGTGCACCGCCGCACCGAACTCGTGCGACTCGGCCGAGGCGTGGACCACACCGGCCGCTTCGACCCGGGGGCGCTCGAGCGGACCCTCGCCGTCACCCGCGAGTACGCGGCCGCCGCGCAGGAGGCCGGCGCCGAGCGCCTCCGCTTCGTCGCCACCTCGGCCACCCGCGACGCCGCCGACCGCGACGACTTCCTCGCCGCCGTCGAGCGGATTCTCGGGGTCGTCCCCGAGACGATCATCGGCGAGGAGGAGGCGCGGCTCTCCTTCCGCGGCGCGGTCTCGGCCGTCGACTCCGCCCGCCCCGTGCTCGTCGTCGACCTCGGCGGCGGCTCCACCGAGCTGGTCCTCGGCGGTGCCGAGCCGGAGCAGGCGCACTCGATGGCGGTGGGCAGCGTTCGCCTGACCGAGCGGCACCGTCGCGCTGCCGCCCCGGCCGAGGCCGCGCCGACCGCTGGCGAGCGCGCGGCGATCCGCTCCGACGTGCGCGCCGCGGTGGCCGCCTCCTCCGTCGACCTCTCGCGCGCCCGGAGCGTCGTCGGCGTCGCCGCGACCGTGCTGACGGTCACCGCGCACGTCCTGCGCAGCACCGACCGCGCGGCGATCGAGACTGCACTTCCCCTGACCGACGTGCTCGCCGCCTGCGACGAACTCGCCGCGCTCTCCCCCGCCGAGACGGCGGCCCTGCCCTGGGTCCGCGCGGGTCGCGAGGACGTGCTCGCTGCCGGCGCGCTGATCTGGGGCGAGGTCCTGCGCGCCGTCCAGGACGCCTCGCCGGCCGTGACCTCGGTCCGCTCGAGCGCCCACGACATCCTCGACGGCATCGCCCTGGGCCTCGGCCTCGGCTGACCTCCACGCGACCGTCGGCGGCGAGCGCCGCGCACCGACACCGCGCCCGCCGGAGCGGTACCGTCGGAGGATGAGCGACGCAGGCGAGACCAGGACGATCCAACTCCGACGCTACGAGCTGATGGACGGGGTGCTCGACGACTTCCTCGCCTGGTTCCCCGCGCGGATCGTGCCGGCGCGCGAGGCCCACGGCTTCCGAATCGAGTTCGCCTACGCCGACCGCGAGGTGAACGAGTTCGTCTGGGCGGTGAGCACGGCCGGCGACGCCGACGCGTTCGCCGAGGTCGAGCGGGCCTACCTGGCGTCCCCCGAGCGCGACGCCGCTTTCGCGGGCGAGCCCCAGCGCGTCGCGGTGCAGCACGTGCGGCTGGTCGAGCGGATCGTCTGACCGCTGTCAGCGCCGGGCGCGCCGTGCTGCCCCGAGCACTCCGCGCAGCACGAGCGCCCCGACCGCGATCGACCCGATCGCCCCCGTGAGCCGCACCATGATGTGCTTGGGCCGGTCGATGCCTTCGCGGTCGGCCGGCGACGGGAGCGACGCCGGAGCCAGCGCGCGCCCCGCCGCTCCCGCCTCGGCCAGGTGCGCGAGCCGACGCACCGCCTCGCGGTTGCGGAGCCACAGGCCCGCGTGCATCAGCGGCTGGGGGATGAGCGTGCCCGGCCCCTTCACGGGCGCCTCGTGCATCCGCACCCTCGCGCCGCGCGCGTGGGGCTCGACCTCGACGCGGACGCGGGCCTCGCCGAGCGGCCAGCCGGCGGCCTGGATGACCATCCGTCGCGGCGGGTCCCACTCGAGGACCGTGGTGCGGTCATCGATCACGAGCGGCCACAGGCCGAAGGAGTGGTGCAGGCGCGAACCGACATGCGGGAAGTCGGCGTCGACCTTCCGCATCCGGGAGGCGCCGACGACCCAGCTCGGGAACAGCCAGCCGGAGGCGAGCACCGCGAACACGGACTCGGGCGGGCAGTGGACGACGCGGGTGGTGCGGGACATCGCGGACTCCTTCGTGAAGTGGTGGGGCTGAGGCCGCTCCCAGCCTGGCAGGCCGGCGACGGCGATGGTGGCGCCTCAGACCGGGCTCGCCTCGGGCGAGAGGTCCGGCGACTCGCTCACCCCGAACTCGTGTCGCAGCGCACTGCGCGCGGCGTGCCAACCGGCCATACCGTGCACGCCCGGTCCGGGCGGCGTGGACGACGAGCAGAGGTACAGCCCCTTCGCCGGTGTCCGCCACGGGTCGGTCGTGGGGACCGGCCGGGAGAGCAGCTGCGCCACGCTCGCGGCTCCGGCGGCGATGTCTCCGCCCAGGTAGTTGGGGTTGTAGGCCTGCATGTCTCGGGCGGTCATCGAGGAGGCGGCGAGCACGCGGTCGCGGAACCCGGGGGCGAAGCGCTCGATCTGGGCGGTGATCGCCTCCTGCTGGTCGGCCGGCGAGTACCGCGGGACGTGCGTGTACGTCCAGAGCACGTGCCTGCCCTCGGGCGCCCGGGTCGGGTCGGCGATCGAGGGTTGAGCGACGAGAACGTAGGGGCTGCGGCTGTGCCGGCCGCGCTTCACGTCGCGCTCGGCCGCCGCGATCTCGGCGCGGCTCCCGCCGACGTGCAGCGTGCCCGCGCGGGCGAGCTCGGGGTTCGTCCACGGCACGGGGCCGTCGAGGGCGAAGTCGACCTTGGCCACGCCGTTGCCGTAGCGGAAGCGCTGGAGGGCGGCGGCGTAGGCGGCGGGCAGGCGATCGCCCGCCATCGCGAGTAGCGCCGTCGGTGTGCCGTCGACGAGGACGGCGCGGGCCGGAGGCAGCTGCGCGAGCGAGGTCACCTCGACGCCGGTCTCGATGGTGCCCCCGTGCACTCGCAGGTCGTGGGCGAGCGCGTCGACGATCGACTGGCTCCCGCCGACCGGAACCGGCCAGCCCCGCGCGTGGGCGTAGGCGCCGAGCGCCAGGGCCGCGGCGGCCGTCGACGGGCTGGGCATCGGGCGGATCGAGTGCGCCGCGACCCCGGAGAACATCGCCGGGGCGACCTCCTCCCGAAAACGCAGGTTCCACACGGGCGTGCCCTGCTCGAGCACCCGCAGTCCGAAACGGATCAGCACGCTCGGGTCGGTCGGGATCCGCAGCAGTGCATCGTTCGTGAAGCCGGCCACCCGGTCGGCCCGCTCGGCGAGCGGCCCCATCAGCGCCCGCCAGGCCGCCCCGTCGCGGCCCAGCGCCTCGGCCGTGCGGTCGAGGTCGCGGTAGGCGATGCCCGCGCGACCCCCGTCGAGCGGATGTGCGTAGGAGATCTCGGGGACGACCAGCTCGATGCGTCGGTCGAGCCCGAAGGCGCGGAAGAATCCGGACGCGAGCGCCATCGGGTGCACCGCCGAGCAGACGTCGTGGTGGAATCCGGGCAGCGTCAGCTCGGCCGTGCGCGCGCCGCCGCCGATCGTCTCGTTGCGCTCGAGGACGGTGACCGCGAGCCCGGCTCGCGCGAGGGTGACCGCGGCGGCGAGGCCGTTCGGTCCCGCTCCAACGACGATGGCGTCGACCACGCTCACCTCCTCCGCAGGGCGGAGAGGACACCTACGGCTCCGGCGGCGAGGGCCGCTGCGGCCCCCGCGTAGCTGAGACCGCGGTGGCGGATCATCCAGATCTGCGGCGTCATCGTGTGCGCGCGGTCGCTGAAGAGGCCGCGCGCACCGTGATCGCCGGGGACCGGTTCGTAGACGTTGTTCGGCAGCATCGGCTCGGTCTTGTCCGCAGCCTGCTGGCCGTCGAACGCGTTGCGGGCGAGGTACCAGTCCATGAAGCGGCCGGCGAAGCGGTCGCCGAGGATCGTGCCCGCGGTCGGCTCGCCCACCCAGGTGCGGCGGCGCGGCGTGTCGGCCACATCGGCGATCGCGATCGCACCCACCTCCGGCTCGTAGATCGGCGGCACCGGCTGCGGGTGGTGCGGCAGCTGGGACTTCACCCAGTTGAACTGAATGGTGTTGAGCGCCGGCATGTCGACCTCGGACAGCCGCACGCGGCTCTTCACGTGCAGGAGCTCGGCGGTGACGGCCTCGGTGAAGCCGCGCGCGCCGAACTTCGAGGCGCAGTAGGCCGCCTGCAACGGGATGCCCCGGTGCGCGAGCGCGGAGCCCACCTGGATGACATGCCCGCGGTCGCGCGGAGTCATTCGCGAGAGCGCCGCGCGAGTGCCGTTGACGAAGCCGAAGAAGTTCACGCCCACCGCGCGCTCGAAATCGGCCGGCTCGGTCGAGAGAAACTCGCCGAACACGCCGACCATCGCGTCGTTGACCCACAGCTCGATCGGACCGAGCTCGGCCTCGACCCGATCCGCAGCGGACTCGACGGCCTCGCGGTCGGCCACATCCGTCGGGATACCCAGCCCGCGCCGGCCCTTCTGCTCGATCTCGGCGACAGTGGCCGCGAGGCCGTCCTCGCCGCGCGCCAGCACGGCGACGTCCCAGCCGCGGGAGGCCAGCTCACGGACCGTCGCGCGTCCCAACCCGGCCGTGCCTCCGGTGACGACGGCGACTCCACGGCTCATGCGCGGGCCTCGCGGACGCGGGCCTCGCGGACGGAGCTCTCGCGGACGGAGCTCTCGCGGACGGGGGTCTCGGTGCGGGGATGCTGCCTCATGGTGCGGGCTCCTTCGTGAGGGCGCGGGATGCGTCGGGAGTTCCACGCTAGGTGCGAGCGCCACCGCGGCGCGCGGGGTTGCGCCGTATCGGTGGAGAGGTCGAAGGATCTTCGCCTGGGGAGGAGAATCGCCCTCGCCACTCACGGCCATCCCCCAGAGACCGCGGCCAGACTGACGCCCGCCCGAGCACCTCCGACCGGATCGACGCATGACTACTCTCCTCGACCTGAGCCTCGTCTCCGGCGTCCTCGTCGTCTCCGTCTACGCGCTCGCCGCCACCGCGCTGCTCCTCCTGCTCGCGGTCCACATCCGCTCCCGCGGCTCCGGCCGCATCCGCCGCGGCGCCCTCGCCGTCGCGTTCCTGCTCCTGGGCCTTCTCATCGGCATCGCCCTGGCCGCCCTCGTCGGCGAATCCGACGGCCCCTTCGGCGTCGATTTCACCCCGATCACCCGCCTCTGGATCGGTCTCGGATTCGGCGGCGTCGCCGTCGCCCTCGTCGTGCTCGTGCAGGCGATCCGCCGTCGGCGCGTGCGGGGCGTGCTCGCCTCCCTCGGCGTCGCGGTGCTCGTCGTGGCGACCGCCGCGATGAGCATCAACATCGACTTCGGCCAGTACCCGACGGTCCGCAGCGCGCTCGGGATCAGCGCCTACTCCGACTCCGACGTCCTCGCCGTCGTCCCGGGCGGCCCGCACGCCGACCTCGCGACCTGGATCGCGCCCCCCGGGATGCCTGCCGCGGGCTCGGTCTCGAGCGTCGCGATCCCCGCCACCGCCTCCGGATTCCCCGCCCGCGACGCCGTGGTCTATCTCCCGCCCGCAGCTCTCACCGCGGCCCCGCCGCTCCTGCCGGTGATGGTGATGCTCTCGGGCCAGCCCGGCTCCCCCTCCGACCCGCTCTCGACCGAGAAGCTCCAGCAGGCCCTCGACACCTACGCCGCCGCGCACGCCGGCCTCGCGCCGATCGTCGTCTCGCCCGACCAGCTGGGCGACCCGAACACGAACACGATGTGCATCGACTCGCCGATGGGGAAGTCGGCCACCTACCTCACCGTCGACGTCCCGAACTGGATCCGCGCCAACCTCCCGGTACTCGGCGACGCGCAGCACTGGGCGATCGGCGGCCTCTCGCAGGGCGGAACCTGCGCGATCCAGCTCGGCGCAGGCTTCCCGGCACTGTTCGGCAACATCATCGACGCCTCGGGCGAGCTCGCGCCGACGCTCGGCAGCGAGGCCGCCACCATCGCGCAGGGTTTCGGCGGCGACGCTACCGCCTACAAAGCCGCGACGCCGCTCGGCCTCCTCGCGAAGAACGCGCCCTACACCGGCACCGTCGCGATCTTCGGGGTCGGCGCCAACGACGCCTCCTTCCTCCCCGGAGCGAAGACCCTCCACGCGGCGGCGCTCGCGGCCGGAATGAACGCCACCTACATCGAGGTGCCCGGCAGCGCCCACGACGTCACGGCGTGGTCGGCCACGTTCGACAAGGGCCTCGAGATCCTGGCCGACCGCTGGAACCTCGTCCCCGCCGCCTGAGCGGCCCAGCGCTCAGGCCCGCCGCAGCGCCGCCTCGTCCTCCAGGAACCGCGGCCGGCTCGCCACGATCCCGCTGACCAGCAGCACGGCGACGCCCGCGAACAGCAGCGTGTACGCACCTCCCCAGCCGCCCTGCACCTCGTAGAGCACGCCGATCAGCAGGGGACCGAGGCACGCGAGACCGTAGCCGAGCCCCTGCGTCGCCCCAGAAAGGGTCGAGGAGCCGGTCGTCGTCCGCGTCCGCGCATTCACCAGCGTCAGCGTCATCGGGAAGGTGCTGACGCCGAGGCCCAGGCAGACCACCCAGGCCACAGCGCCGGCCAGCGGAGCAAGGACCAACCCCGTGTAGCCGACCGCGAGCAGCGCGCAGCACACCACCACGACCACGACCGGGTTGCGCATCCCCAGCGTCAGCGGCGGCACCACGAACGCGGCGGCCAGGCCGAACACCGAGAACAGCGCGAGCAGCGCACCACCCTGCGCAGGGTCCGCGCCCGCGTCGACGAGGATCGTCGGCAGCCAGGTGATGATCCCGTAGGTGTGCAGACCGGTCATGCCGAGCATCAGCACCATCGCCCAGAGCAGCGGAGTGCGCCACGCCCCGTCCACCCGACCACCCACCGCGGTCGGCGCCGTCCCGCCTCCTCCGCGGGCCGCGAGCGCGACCCAGAGCAGGCACGCCACCGCCGTCATCCCGGCCCAGACTCCGATCGCCCAGCGCCAGTCCACCCCCGAGGCGAGCGGCACCGCGACCAGCGGGGCGACGAACTGGCCCACCTGCAACAGCGCCAGGTAGAGCGAGCTGACCGTCTTGATCCGCTCGGCGAAGTAGCGCTTCACGATCGGCACGATGAGCACGTTCGAGGTGCCCACGCCCGCGAAGGCGACGACCGTCGAGAGCACCAGCGCGACGGGGGTCGGACTCAGCGCGCGAAGGGCGATCCCCAGCGTGGTCACCAGCGTCGCGACGGCGAGCGTGCGCTCGAGCCCGATCCGGCGCGAGGCGGCCGCCGCGACGAAGCCGAACACGGCGAACGAGGCAGTGACGATCGTGCCGAGCGCGCCGTAGAGCGCGGGGCCGAAGCCGAGGTCGGCGCCGATCGTGTCGAGCAGCGGGCTGAAGCCGGTGACGGCGGTGCGGAGGTTGAGCGCGGTCATCGCGATAGCGGCCAGGGCGAGGAGGGCGGTGGCGCGGAGCGTCGGTGCTGCGGTCATGGAGTCCCCAGGAGGTAGGATGATGGGATGAATTCCGGCGAGTCTAGCCCGGCCGCGCCGTTCCAGCGCGAGAGCGTGATCGATCACGTGACCGCACTGTTCCACGAGGAGATCCGCTCCGGCCGCTGGGCCGTGGGCGAGCGGATCCCGGTGGAGGCCGAACTCGCCCGCTGGACCGGCGCGGGCCGCAACTCCGTGCGCGAGGCCGTGCAGACCCTCGTGCAGGCGGGGCTGGTGCGGCGCGAGCAGGGTCGCGGCACCTTCGTGATCGCGCGCTCGCAGCTCGCCGAGTCGCTGCGCCGCCGCCTCCCGAGTGCCGCACGCCGGGAGGGACTCGAGCTGCGGTTCGCGATCGACGGAGCGACGGCCGCGCTGGCCGCCGAGCGCCGCACCGACGAGGACGTGGCCTCCCTCCGCGCCCTGCTGGAGCGCCGGGCCCGGTCGTGGGAGGCGGAGTCCGCCGAGCGGATCGCCGCGGACACGGCCCTGCACCGGGCCGTCGTCGTCGCGACGCACAACGACCTGTTCGTCGAGCTTTACGACGGATTGACCGGCGTGTTCGAGTCGGTCCTGGAGGAGGACGTCGTCGGCGAGGAGGATCCGCACGCCCGACAGCACGCCGAGCTGGTCGAGGCCATCGCGGCGGGTGATGCGGAGGGGGCTCGGCGCGGGATCGAGGAGCTGCTGGCACCGCTGCTCGCCCCGCTGCCGGCGGGGGCGGCGCACAACGTCAGCTGAGAGGCCCCGTCATCCACCATCGTGGATGAAGAGCACTCTCAGCTGACGTTACGTCGTCCGCCGAGCGGGATCAGCCCTGCGGTCGCCGCGTGGACCAGAGCGCCCACGCCACCAGCAGCGGCTGGAACACCAGGCGGACAGCGCGCTTGCGGTCGGTGTCGAGGCCGAAGGCACTCGTCCGGGTCAGCCACTGCGAGACGTTGCCGGGGAAGATCGCGGTGAAGAAGGCGGCGGCCGCGGCTCCGACCAGCGGCGCCCGGCGGCGCGCGAGCACCAGCGCGGCGCCCAGCCCGATCTCGACCACGCCCGAGGCGAGCACGACCGCGTCCTTGTCCAGCGGCACCCACTCCGGCACCTGCGCCTGGAACTCCTCCCGCTTGCGGGTGAGATGGCTCACCCCCGCGAAGACCAGGGTGGAGCCCAGGAGCACCTTGGCGCCGGCACGGAACAGGGACGAAGAAGACGTTTGCATGTCATCCATCGTTCCGGATGCGGGCCGCCGACGACACATGGCGCGGCCGGAGCGCACACACCTGCCGGTGTCGGAGGCGGCGCCTAGTCTGATCGGGTGACTGACCGCATTCTCGTCCTCACCACCGGTGGCACCGTCGACAAGGAGTACTCGCTCGCGGGCGAACTCGAGATCGGCGCGCCGATGGTGCCCCGCTTGCTCGCCCCGGTGCTGACCACGCTCGAGTTCCGTATCGAGGAGGTCCTCGCCAAAGACAGCCTCGACCTCGACGACGCCGACCGGGCGCTGATCGCAGAACGCGTCCTCGCTGCGGAGGAGGACCGGATCATCCTCACCCACGGCACCGACACGATGACCGCGACGGCCGAGGCGCTCGGCGTCGTCCGCGACCGCGTAGTGGTGCTCACCGGCGCGATGCAGCCCGCGCGGATGTCCGACAGCGATGCGGCGTTCAACCTCGGCACCGCGGTCGCCGCCGTGCAGCTGCTGCCGCCCGGCGTCTACCTCGCGATGAGCGGGCGGGTGCTGCCGGCCGGCTCCGTGGTCAAGGACCGGTCGATCGGCATGTTCCTCCCCGCCTGAGTGCCGCGCAGCCCGGGTCGTCCGGGGAGCCGTCGGCCTCAGGCCCCGGCGAGTTCCGCTGTGCAGCCCGCGCACAGCCCGAAGACGTCCACGACGTGGCGCGCATCCGTGAATCCGTTCTGCGAGGCGACCGAGCGAGCCCAGGTCTCGACCTCGTCGGCTGCGATCTCGACTGTCAGCCCGCACCGGCGGCAGATCAGGTGGTGGTGGTGCGTGCCCGGCGTGCAGGCACGATACAGGCTCTCGCCCTCGGGCGACTGGAGCGAGTCGGCCTCGCCCTCGACCGCCAGGTCCGAGAGGGCGCGGTAGACGGTCGCGAGTCCGATCGGCGAGCCGGAGGCGTGCAGGGCGCTGTGCAGGCCCTGGGCGCTGACGAAATCCTCGCGGCGCCCGAGCGCCTCGCGCACCGCCTCCCGCTGCCACGTGTTGCGCTTGACCACGGGACCACCTCCACTCCTGACGACCCGCGCCACGCTACCGCCCCTCGCCGACCACGGCCCGGGAGCGACGCACGCCCGTGCGGCCCACGATCCGGCAGACGGCGTAGATCGCGAACGAGATCGTCGTCACGTAGGGGCTGATCGGGATCGATCCGCCCAGCGCGAGCAAGATGCCGCCCACCAGCGCGCCCACCGCGAAGAGCACGCTCAGCAGCGGCACGACCACCGGTGAGGCGGAGAGGCGCAGCGCCGCAGCCGCGGGCGTCACCAGGATCGCGAGCACCAGCAGCGAGCCGACGATCTGCACCGAGACGGCGACCGCGAGGCCGAGCAGGAGCATGAACGCGATGGAGAGCGCCCGTGTCGGGATGCCGCGCGCGGCCGCCACGTCGGCGTCGACGCTCGCGAAGGTGAGCGGGCGCCAAATCAGCGCGAGCCCGACGAGAACCACCACCGAGATACCGATCAGCCAGCCGAGCTGCGGGTCGTCGACCGCGACGATCTGCCCGGTGAGCAGGCCGAACTTGTTCGCGCTACGTCCCGGGTACAGCGCCAGGCAGAGGATGCCGAGGCCGAGGCCGAACGGCATCAGCACGGCGATGATCGAGTTGCGGTCGCGGGCGCGCGAGCCGAGCAGGCCGATCAGGACGGCCGCGATCAGCGAGCCGACGATCGACCCCTCGACGACTCCTACCCCCAGCAGCAGCCCCGCGGAGGCGCCCGCGAACGACAGCTCGCTGATGCCGTGCACCGCGAACGCCATGTCGCGCGACATCACGAAGACGCCGATCAGCCCGCCGACCACTCCGAGGACCGCACCCGCGATCACCGAGTTGATCAGCAGCGCCAGCAGCGCCCCGTAGTCCGAGAAGTCGACGATCTGCGACCAGACGTCCATCACGACTGCCCCTCCTCGTGCTCGTGCACGTGCGAGTGGTCGGGCGCGCCGACCACGATGACCCGGCCCCGGGCGCGGATCACGTCGACCGGCGCGTCGTAGAGCTCGCTGAGCACCTCCGAGCGCAGCACCTCGTCTGGTGTGCCGATGCGGAAGCGACCGCCCGCGAGGTAGAGCACCCGGTCCACCATGCCGAGCACCGGATTCACGTCGTGGGTGACGAAGAGGACGCCGAGGTTCCGCTCACGGCGGTGCCGGTCGATCAGCTCGCTGACCCCCCGCTGATGCGCGAGGTCCAGGGCGATCAGCGGCTCGTCGCAGAGCAGGAGCGCCGGATTGCCCGCGAGCGCCTGGCCGACGCGAACGCGCTGCTGCTCGCCCCCGGACAGGCGGCCGATGGGGGCGTCGGCGAACGTCGTGGCACCGACGGCCTTGAGCAGAGCGTCGACGGCCGCCCGCCGGGAACGCGAGGGCAGCGGCAGGCCGAACCGGTGACCGTCGATTCCGAGTCCGAGCAGGTCGCGGGCGCGCAGCGGCGTGCCCTCGTCAGCGAGCTTCTGCTGCGGGATGTAGCCGATGCGCCGATTACCGCGGTGCACGGGCTCGCCGAGCACCTGCATCTCTCCCGCGCTGAGCTGCTGCTGACCGAGAACCGCCCGCAGGAGGCTCGTCTTGCCGGATCCGTTCGCGCCCAGCACCGCGACGAACTCTCCGGCGCGCACGTCGAGGTCGACGCCGCTCCACAGCTCGCGGTCGCCGAAGCGGAGCCCGGCGCCGCGCAGCCGCAGCACGGGCGCCGAAGGGCCCGCCTCCGGGAAGGCGGGCCTGATCGGGTCGGTGCCGTTCGGGGGGTCGTGCCTCACGGGGAGAGGGCTCCCTCGATCGCGTCGAGGTTCGCGGTCATCCAGCCGGTGTAGTCGTCGCCCTCGGGCAGTGTCTCGGTGACGCCGACGGTGGGGATGCCCGCGGCCTTCGCCGCGTCGAGCACCGCGTCCGTCTGCGTGCCCTCGGTCTGCTCGTTGTAGATCAGGGCGTCGACGGCCTTGCCGGAGAACAGCGCCAGCGTCTCCTGCAGCGTGGTCGCGGGGACGTCGGTGCCCTCCTCGACCGCCTCACTGAAGGCCTCCGGAGTCGCGTCGGTGAGACCGAGCGCGTCGGTGAGGTAGAGCGGCACGGGCTCGGTGATCGCGATGGAACGGCCGGAGAGCACACCTTTCAGCTCGCCCTCGCGAGCGATCAGGGCGTCGAGCCCCCCGTCGAGCCTGGCAAGGTTGGCGGAGTAGGTAGCGGCGTTGTCGGCGTCGAGCGCGGCGAGCTCGTCGCCGATCCGCCCCGCGACCTCCTTCATCAGCGTCAGGTCGTACCAGACGTGCTCGTTGAACTCCGCGTGCTCGTGCTCGCCCTCCGGCTCTTCCTCCGCGTGGTCGTGCACGTCCTCGAGCCCGGCGATCACGGTGGCCGTGATGACGGGGGCCTCGGTGTTGGCCGCACTGATCATGGTGTCGAGGAAGTGGTCGTAGCCGCCGCCGTTCTCGATCACGAGGGTCGCGCCGGACACCGCGAGCTGGTCGCGGGCAGTGGCCTCGTACTCGTGCGGGTCCTTGTCCGGGCTGTCGATGATGCTGGTCACCTCGACCAGATCGCCGCCGATGCTCGAGACGAGGTCGCCGTACACGTTCGTCGAGGCGACCACCTTCACGGGCCCGCCCGACGTGGCGGAGGCGGTGCCCGCTCCGGAGCAGCCGCTCAAAGCGAGCGCGGTGCCGCCCAGGAGGGCGGTGAGGGCGAGGAGGCGGGTCTTCACGGTGAGCCGATCTGCAACGGGGCGGGGATGACACCACGGTAGCGACTATTGATAACGATTGTCAAAGTCGCGGCATGAGTGCCGTCGATCTCCGTCAGGGCGCCGACCGGCCCGCGGAGTAGCGTGAGACACAAGCGGAGGGAGGACCGTGGCCGTCACGCTGCACGACGTCGCCCGCGCCGCCGACGTCTCGATCAAGACCGTCTCGAACGTCATCAACGACTACCCGCATGTGCGCCCCACCACCCGCGCACGGGTGCAGGCGGCCATCACGCAGCTGGGCTACCGACCCAACCTCTCGGCGCGGAGCCTGCGCAGCGGGCGCACCGGCGTGATCGGCCTCGCCCTGCCCGAACTGAGCCTCCCCTACTTCGCCGAGCTGGCCGACAGCGTGATGCGCGCGGCCGACGCGCAGGGACTGACCGTGCTCATCGAGCAGACCGGCGGCGACCCCGAACGCGAGCGCCGCGTGCTCGCGAGCGAGCGCCGGCAGCTCACCGACGGGCTGCTGTTCAGCCCGCTGGGCCTCGCCGACGAGGACGCGCTCGTGGTCGACTTCCCCCTGGTGCTGCTCGGCGAGCGGATCTTCACCGGGCTGGTCGACCACGTCACGATGCAGAATGTCGAGGCCGCGCGCGCAGCGACCGCGCACCTGCTCGCCTCCGGTCGACGACGGATCGTGGCGCTCGGGACGCTCCCCGACGCTGCCGTCAGCTCGGCATCGCTCCGCCTCGAGGGCTACCGCGCCGCGCTCGCCGACGCGGGCATCGACTACGACGAGCGGATGATCGGGGTCTCCGGACCCTGGCGGCGCTCGGGCGGCGCAGAGGCAATGCGGCGCGTGCTCGCCTCCGGGCTCGACTTCGACGCCGTGTTCGCACTCAACGACACCCTCGCGCTCGGCGCGGTGAGGGTGCTGCAGGAGGCAGGGGTTCAGGTACCCGAGGACGTGGCGGTGATCGGCTTCGACGACATCGACGAGGCGCGCTACTCCTCCCCCAGCCTCTCCAGCGTCAACTCCGGGCGCGACGAGATCGCTCGGACAGCGGTCGAGCTGCTGCAGGCCCGGATCGACGGCTCGCGCACAGGGCCAGGCAGCCTGCACGAGGCTGCGTTCACCGTCCTCGCGCGGGAGTCGGCCTAGCCACAGGTCCCGCAGCGGCAGATCTCGCGGGCCGCCGAGGTACAGCGGGCCGCCCGCGACTCCGGTGAAGTGCCGCGCTGGGCCACGGGTGCCGTCGTGGTGGGGGCGGCGGAAGCCCCGTCCGCGAATCCGGTTGCGGCCGCCGCGCGCGAGGTCGAGCACAGGCGCACTGGGCGGAGGCGGGGACCGGGGCCGGAGCAGGACTGCTCTTGACAGCGGCGAGGGCGGAGCGGAGCATCATCTACAACGTTAGAATGGCTGCTCACCGCCGAGCCCGCGGGAGCCAGACGCCCGAAAGGCCCCCATGACCTCCGTCCCCGCCGCCACCGCGCGCGTCAGCCTCGACCCCACCGCGGTCGTCGCCCCCGTCACTCCGCGCCTCTTCGGCTCGTTCGTCGAGCATCTCGGCCGTTGCGTCTACGACGGCATCTACGAGCCCGGCCACCCCACCTCGAACGAGGACGGCTTCCGCCTCGACGTCGTCGAGCTGGTCAAGGAGCTGGGCACCACGACCATCCGCTACCCCGGCGGCAACTTCGTCTCGGGCTACCGCTGGGAGGACGGCGTCGGCCCGCGCTCCGAGCGCCCCCGCCGACGCGACCTGGCCTGGCACTCGCTCGAGACGAACGAGGTCGGGTTGGACGACTTCGCGAAGTGGGCGACACTGACCGGCAGCGAGATCATGTACGCCGTCAACCTCGGAACCCGCGGTGTCCTCGAGGCGCTCGACGTACTCGAATACGCCAACGGACCGGCCGGCACCACCCTCGCCGACCAGCGCATCACCAACGGCGGGACCGAGCCCTACGGCATCCGGATGTGGTGCCTCGGGAACGAGATGGACGGCCCCTGGCAGGTCGGCCACATGAGCGCCGACGACTACGGGAAGCTCGCCTCCCGCACCGCCAAGGCGCTGAAGATCGCCGACCCCTCGCTTGAGCTGGTCGTCTGCGGCTCCTCCGGCTCGTCGATGCCGACCTTCGGCGAGTGGGAGCGCGTGGTCCTCGAGCACACCTACGACGACGTCGAGTACGTCTCCTGCCACGCCTATTACCAGGAGTACGACGGCGACCTCGGCTCCTTCCTCGCGTCCTCCCTCGACATGGAGTACTTCATCGCCACCGTCGCGGCGACCGTCGACCACGTGAAGTTCACGCTCAAGAAGACGAAGGACATCAAGCTCTCCTTCGACGAGTGGAACGTCTGGTACCTCACCGAGTGGAACGCGAAGGAGAAGGCCGACGCCGAGGGCGACCAGAGCACTCGCGAATGGGCCTACGCCCCGCGCCTGCTCGAGGACGTCTACTCCGTCGCCGACGCCGTCGTGCTGGGCAACCTGATGATCACGCTGCTGAAGCACTCCGACCGCGTCACCTCCGCCTCCCTCGCGCAGCTCGTCAACGTGATCGCACCGATCATGACCGAGCCGGGCGGCGGTGCCTGGCGCCAGACCACCTTCTTCCCGTTCTCGACGACCGCACGCCTGGCCTCCGGCTCGGTACTGCGCCCCCGGATCGACGTGGGGACCTACTCAACCGCTCGCCACGGCGACGCGCCCCTGATCGACTCCGTCGCCACGGTGGACGACGGCCGCGCGGCCGTGTTCCTGGTCAACCGCTCGCAGACGGAGCCGATCGAGGTCACCGTCGACGTCAGCGGCCTCGGCGTTTCGAGCGTCGCGGAGGCGGCAGCCCTGTTCGACGAGGACCCCTACGCCAAGAACACTCGCGACGATCAGCACCGCGTGCGCCTGCGCGGGGCCGCCGCGTCGCTCGCGGACGGGGTGCTGACGCTGACCCTCCCGCCCGTGTCGTGGACGGCAGTCGCACTCACGGCGTAGGGCCGATCGCCGCTGGCGGATGGTCCGCTCTGGACTCCACGGCAGAGTGGACGATGGCCGCGCTCCCTGATCCCCTCGCCTACGACCTCGAAGAGCTGCGCGACGGCTGCGTCGGCGCGAGCATCGACGCTGACACCAGCGTCCGCGGCGCCCGGGTGTCTCCGACACAACGTCAGCTGAGAGGCCATCTCATCCACCATCGTGGATGAGACCCCCTCTCAGCTGAGGTTGTGTTGTCCTCACTGCTCCGGGCGACTCAATCGAGCAGAAGCGCCGGTTCCTCCAGCACGCTGGCGACGTCGGCGACGAAGCGGCTGACCACATCGCCGTCCACCACGCGGTGGTCGAAGGAGCCGCCGACCGTGGTGACGAAACGGGGGCGGACTTCACCGTCGACGACCCACGGCTTCTGCTTGATCGTGCCGAGGGCGATGATCGCGACTTCGCCGGGGTTGAGGATCGGGGTGCCGGTGTCCATCCCGAACACGCCGATGTTGGTGATGGTGATGGTGCCGTTCTGCATGTCGGCGGCTGTCGTCTTGCCGTCGCGGGCGTCGAGGGTGAGCTTCTCGAGGGCTTGGGCGAGTTCGAGGAGGCTCATCGACTGCGCATCCTTGACGTTGGGGACGAGCAGGCCGCGCGGGGTGGCTGCGGCGATACCGAGGTTGACGTAGTGGCGGACGATGATCTCGGAGTCGGTCCAGGCCGAGTTGACTGTGGGGTTGCGGCGAACCGCCCAGATGATCGCCTTCGCCATGATCAGCAGCGGCGAGACCTTGACCCCGGCGAAGTCGGGCGAGTTCTTCAGGCGCTTGACGAACTCCATCGTCCGGGTCGCGTCGACGTCGACGAAGACGCTGACGTGGGGAGCGGTGAAGGCGCTGGTCGACATAGCGGCCGCGATGGCCTTGCGGACGCCGCGGACGGGGATGCGCTCTTCGCGGTCGTCGCTCCAGGCCGGGGTCTGGATGTTGCGGAAGACGCTGGCCTGGGAGGCGTGGCGGATGACGTCGTCGCGGGTCACCTCACCGGCGAGGCCGGTTGCCTGCACATCGAGGAGGTCGACGTCGAGGTCCTTGGCGAGCTTGCGAATGGGGGGCTTGGCGATGACCGGAAGCGCCGCGGCGGCGGGCACGGAGGCGGGACGGGCGGGTGCGGTCGGGCGCGCGGGTGCGGCGGCCGGCCCGGCGGCGCCGGATCGGCGACGGCGGGTCTGCACCTGGCCGCCGGCGGTTCCGTAGCCCACGAGCGCCGCACCGGAGCCCTCGCCCGGCTCGGTAGTGGAGGGGACGGGCGCCCTGCCTGCCTGCGCGGGGTGCGCGGGGATCGCGGGGACCTCGGAGCCGACCACTCCTGCTCCGGAGTGCACCGTGATGATCGCAGTGCCGACGTCGACTGTCTCGCCCTCGTCGACGAGCACGTCGACCACGGTGCCGCTGAACGGCGAGGGGAGTTCGACGAGTGACTTGGCGGTTTCGATCTCGACGAGGACCTGGTTGACGGCCACCTCGTCGCCGACCTTGACCCGCCACGCCACGATCTCGGCCTCGGTGAGACCCTCACCGACGTCGGGGAGGAGGAACTGCTCTGTCATCGGGGGGACTCCTGGGGGCTCGAACGGGCGGATGTCTCGGGCGTCAGTACGCGAGCGAGCGGTCGACGGCCTCGAGCACGCGGTCGACGTCGGGGAGGAAGAGCTTCTCGACCTTGGCGGGCGGGAAGGGGGTGTCGAAGCCGGCGACGCGCAGGACCGGCGCCTCCAGCGAGAAGAAGGCCCGCTCGGTGACCGTCGCCGCGATCTCGGAGCCGAGGCTGACGTTCGCGGGCGCCTCCTGCCCCACGATGAGCCGACCGGTCTTGCGGACCGACGCGAGCAGCGGCTCCCAGTCGATCGGCGAGAGCGAGCGCAGGTCGACGACCTCGACGCTCGTGCCCTCCTCGCCCGCGAGCTCGGCGGCCTGGAGCAGGACGGCGACCATCGGGCCCCAGCCGACGAGGGTGACCTCGGTGCCCTGGCGGACGACGCGGCTGGCGTGCAGCGGCAGGCCGGAGGAGCTGAGGTCGACGTCGCCCTTGGGCCAGTAGCGGCTCTTGGGCTCGAAGAACATCACGGGATCGTTGCAGGCGATGGCCTCCTGGATCATCCAGTAGGCGTCGTTCGGGGTCGATGGGCTGATCACGCGCAGACCGGCGGTGTGCGCGAAGTACGCCTCGTTGCTCTCCTGGTGGTGCTCGATCGCTCCGATGTGGCCGCCGTAGGGCACGCGGATGACGACGGGCATGGTCATGGTGCCCTCGTGTCGATTGGTCATCTTGGCCAGCTGGGAGGTGATCTGGTCGAACGCGGGGTAGACGAATCCGTCGAACTGGATTTCGCAGACCGGCCGGAACCCGCGCATGGCGAGTCCGATCGCGGTGCCGACGATGCCGGACTCGGCCAGCGGCGTGTCGAGCACGCGCTTCGCTCCGAATTCGGCGTGCAGCCCCTCCGTGATGCGGAACACGCCGCCCAGGGGGCCGATGTCCTCACCCATCAGCAGAACGCGGTCGTCCTGCGTCATGGCGCGGCGGAGGCCGGCGTTGAGCGCCTTGGCCATGGACATCGACTCGAGCTGCGACCCGGTGGGGGCCGCCTGCGCGGTCATCGTGCTGGTGTCGATCGTCATCACTCGCCTCCGAACGATTCTTCATAGCGCTGTAGCCATGCCTTCTGGTCCTCGACGAGCGCGTGCGGCTCCGAGTAGACGTTGTCGAAGATGATGCCCGCGGGCGGCGCCTCAAGGGCGAGCAGGCGCCGACGGATGTCGGACGCGAAGTCCTGCGCCTCCTCGTCGACGTCGTCGAAGAAGGACTGCGGCACGCCCTCGCTCCGCAGGAACGCGGCGAAGCGGGTGATCGGGTCCTTCGCGACCCACGACGCGAGCTCGTCGTCGGTGCGGTACTTGGTCGGGTCGTCGCTCGAGGTGTGCGCGCCGATCCGGTAGGTCAGAGCCTCAATGAACTGGGGTCCGCCGCCGGAGCGCGCGTCGTGCAGGTGCTTGGCGGTGACGGCGTAGCTCGCGAGCACGTCGTTGCCGTCGATCTGCACGCCCGGGATGCCGAAGCCCGAGGAGCGAAGGTAGAGGGGACTGCGCGACTGCGTCGCCACCGGTACCGAGATCGCGTAGTGGTTGTTCTGGAGGAAGAAGACCTCGGGCGTCTGGTAGCTCGCAGCGAAGACCATCGCCTCGCTCACATCGCCCTGGCTGGAGGCGCCGTCGCCGAAGTAGACGACGACGGCCTCGTCCTTCTCGGGGTCGCCCGTTCCGGTCACTCCATCGAGGGTGAGGCCCATCGCGTAGCCGGTGGCGTGGAGCGCCTGCGAGCCGAGTACCAGCGTGTAGATGTGGAAGTTGCCGTTGGCCGGATCGTTCGGGTCCCAGCCGCCGTGCGTCGTGCCGCGCAAGAGGGCGAGGACGCCGAGCAGGTCGATGCCGCGGATCTTGCCGACGACGTGCTCGCGGTAGGAGGGGAAGACGTGGTCCTGCGGGCGCATGGCGAAGGCGGAGCCGACCTGCGCGGCCTCCTGGCCGTGACTCGGCACCCACAGGCCGAGCTGGCCCTGGCGCTGCAGGTTCGCGGCTTCGATGTCGAACCGCCGGACCACCGCCATCTCGCGGTAGAAGGAACGGTGCTGGGCCTCGTCCACCCCTTCGAGGTAGGAGGCGTACTGCTCGGCCGCGGGGGTCGGTGAGAACCGCCCGTCCGCGGAGAGGAATTGGACAGTCGGCGACTCCGTGCTGGTGGCTACCACCCGACTAACCTATCCGTCTCGCGGGATGGCCCTCGGGGAGGGAAGCCACAATCTCGGCGGCCGCGGAGAGGAGCTTGTCCACAGAACTCGCCTCGCCGACGGACACACGGATACCCTCCGGCGGGAACGCCCGGACCACGACTCCGGCCCGCGCGAACACCTCGGCGGCCCGCGCCGTCTCCTCGCGGGTGTCGAACCAGAGGAAGTTGGCCTGCGACTCCGGGATGGTCCAGCCCTGGTCGAGCAGCGCCCGCCAGAGGTCGTCGCGGAGTCGGGTGATGCGATGAACGCGCTCGAGTAGCTCCGCGCGGTGCTCAAGGGAGGCGACGGCCGCGGTCTCGGCGAACCGGGTGACGGAGAGCGGGATCGCGGTGGAGCGGGCGGCATCGAGGATCCGCGCGTGACCGATCGCGTAGCCGACACGGAGCCCCGCCAGCCCGTACGCCTTGGAGAAGGTGCGGGCGATCACGAGGTTGGGGAAGCGGCCGAGCAAGCGGGTGCCGTCGACGGCGCGCTCGTCGCCGACGAATTCGGCGTAGGCCTCGTCGAGGAGCACGAGGACATCGCTCGGTACGCGCTCGAGGAGGGCCTCGACGTCGTCAGCGGTGGCGACGGTGCCGGTGGGGTTGTTGGGGCTGCAGACGATGAGCAGGCGCGTGCGCTCGGTCACGGCCTGCAGCATGGCATCGAGGTCGTGAGTGTCATCGGCGCGCAACGGTACGCGGACACTGGTCGCTCCGGCGGTGGTGACGAGCGAGGGGTAGGCCTCGAACGAGCGCCAGGCGTAGACGACCTCGTCGCCCGGGCCGGCCGCCGCGGTGATCAGCTGAGCGATGACCGCGACGGAGCCGGCTCCGACGATCACCTCCTCGAGGGGGACGCCGTATGCAGCGGCGAGCGCCGTGCACAGCGCCGTGGCCGCCGCGTCGGGGTAACGGTTGAAGTCGTCGACCTCGCGCACCCGCTCGAGCACGGAGGGCAACGGGTCGAACGGGTTCTCGTTGGAGGAGAGCTTGAACGCGTCGGAGGCGGCTGCGCGGCCCTGCTTGTAGGCGGGGAGCGCCAGGATCTCGGGTCGGAGGCGGACGGGAGGCTCCTGCTGGTCGGTCACCCGCCCCATGCTAGGCGGCACGGGCACGGGGACTGCCTCGTTCGGCGCGCGCCGTCGCCGGCCCGAGACGGCCGCTCGGAGGCACCGTCCCCCGTCGGGGTACCGCCTCGAACGCGGCTCAACGACACGAATCGATGGGGGGACGGGTGCCCACGGCGGCCATCCCCCGATTAGGGTGCAGAGATGCGGAGTCGAGGGCGAACCGAGCGGTGCAGGGGTGCGCGAGCACTTCTCCGTGGCACCTCCGCGGCGATCACTCTGGTCATCGCGGCCGGCGTACTCTCGGCCTGCACACCCGGGTCGGAGGGGGCTCGGCCGACCCCGACCCTCCGCGAGACCTCGATCGACGTGGCCGCGCCGCCCGCCTACACCGCCGCCCGCGAGGCCGGTCTCGCCCTCCGGGACGACTCGCTGGCGCTGCTGACCGCCACCGACGGCGCCGTCGCGGGTGCGGCCCGCACCGATCTGCTCGTCGCGATTGGAATCCTCAACGCCGCGCTGGAGGGGGGCTCGGCGGAGGCCATCACCGAGGCGACGGCCGCCGTGGCCGAGCAGCGAACCGCTCTGGCCGAGCGGGTCCTCGGTCTCGGCGCGGCGACGCTCGCCTTCGGCCGCGGGTCGGCCGCTCGGCGAAGCACCCTGACCGACGCCGTCGAGCAGCTCCGCGGCGCCCTCGCCTCCGGAGCCACGCTCGCTCCCCCTGCCCTCGCCGTGATCGAGGCACGTGAGCCGCTGATCCCCGAGCCGGGCAGCGGAGTCGGCCCTCCCCCGCGCCCCGCACCGCCCGCCGCTCCGCGGCCGAGCACCGCACCCGCTCCGAGCCAGGTGCCGATACCCGACCCCACCGCTGCGAGTCCCACTCCTGCTCCGGAGGCGCCGGCCCCGGAACCGGCTGCTCCGGAGGCGCCGGCCCCGGAACCGGCTGCTCCGGAGGCGCCAGCCCCGCAGCCGACCGCGGAACCCGAGCCACAACCCGAGCCCGCGCCCGTCCTCCCCCCGCGGACCTGCGCCGACGATCCCCGGCTCTGCACGCCCGGCCCGGAGCCGACCATCGGCGGGCCCCTCACCTGAGCCCCGGCTCGCGACCTGCGCCGTCGCCGGGAATAGTGGAGGCATGCGCAGACTTCTCCTCGGCCTCCTGACCAATGCTGTCGCGATCTGGCTCACGACCCTGGTCGTGGCAGGTGTCCGCGTCGACCCGTACGACGGGGGCCCGGCCGCCGCGGTGCTCACATACCTGCTGGTCGCGGTGATCTTCGGAGTCGTCAACGCCGTTGTGGGCGGGGTCGTGCGCGTCATCGCGTTCCCCCTGTACCTACTCACGCTCGGCCTCCTCTCGTTCCTCGTGAACGGGCTCCTGCTGCTGCTGACCGCCTGGATCAGCGGGCTCTTCGGCTTCGGACTCGTCGTAGACGGCTTTTGGTGGGGCGTGCTCGGTGCCCTCGTGCTCGCCCTGGTGAACTGGTTCATCGGTCTCCTCCTGCGCCCCTTCCTCCGCCGCCGTCAGGACTGACTCCACGGCCTCGGCACCAGCATCGACGTCCCCACGACCGACCGAGCGCAGTCCCGCGACATCGGTGGACAACGGCTGGAATTGGCCTGCTGTGGAGGAGCTTCGGTGCGCCATGATGGGCGGGTGACCCTCGACTCCGCTACGCCCTCGGCCTTCGCCGTGTGCTTCGTCTGCACCGGCAACATCTGCCGATCGCCGATGGCCGAGGTGGTGCTGCGCTCGCTCGCGGAGCAGGCTGGGCTCGGCTCAGCGATCGAGATCAGCTCGGCCGGCACCGGCGAGTGGCACCTCGGCGAGCACGCCGACCGCCGGGCCCTCGACGCGCTTGAGCGGCACGGCTTCGACGGCAGTCGGCACCGCGCCCAGCTCTTCGATCCGTCCCGGTTTGCCGAATGCGACCTGGTCGTCGCGCTCGACCACGGACACGAACGGGCGCTGCGCTCCTGGGCCCGCACGGAGGTGGACCAGCACAAGATCCGCCGCCTGCTCGACTTCGAGCCGGGCCTCTCTCCGCAGGGCGACGTCCCCGACCCCTACTATTCCGATGCGGCGGCGTTCGACTCGGTGCTCGCGCTCATCGAGCGCGCCTGCCGAGCCCTCTTCGCCCAGATCGAACCCGGACTGCGCGGCAACCGCTCGGTCCGCCCCGACTCCACCGACGCACGCGCCGCCCTCGTGCAGGACACCTGAGAACCGGAAGGCACCACCGCATGACCTCGCTCCCCACCCAGCCGCTGAGCCCCCTCGACGGCCGCTACAGCGGCGCCGTCTCGTCGCTCGGCGAGTACCTCTCGGAGGCGGGACTGAACCGCGCACGGGTGCACGTCGAAGTCGAATGGCTGCTGGCCCTGACCGATCGGCGCCTCTTCGGCTCGGAGCCCGTCGATGCCGCGACCGCCGAGGAGCTGCGCCGCCGCGCCCGCGACTTCGGCCAGCCGGAAATCGACGAGTTGGCGGCCCTCGAGGCTCGCACCCGCCACGATGTGAAGGCGGTCGAGTACCTCGTCCGCCGCTGGCTCGACGACCTCGGCCTCGAGCGGATCGCCGAGCTCACGCACTTCGCCGCCACGAGCGAGGACATCAACAACCTCTCCTACGCAATCGTCGTCCGCCGGGCTGTCGGCGAAATCTGGCTGCCGAAGCTGCGGTCGGTCGTCGACTCGCTGCGCGAACTCGCCGTCCGCTACCGCGACGAGTCGATGCTCAGCCGCACGCACGGCCAGCCGGCGACCCCGACCACGATGGGCAAGGAGTTCGCCGTTTACGCGTACCGGCTCGAGCGGGTCATCGCGCAGATCGAGGCCACCGACTACCTGGGCAAGTTCAGCGGAGCGACGGGCACATTCGCCGCGCACCTCGCCGCCGACCCGGGCACCGACTGGCCGGCCCTCGCCGAGCAGTTCGTCACCTCCCTCGGCCTCGTCTTCACCCCACTGACCACCCAGATCGAATCGCACGACTGGCAGGCCGAGCTCTACGGCAGGGCCGCGCACGCCAACCGGATCCTGCACAACATCTGCACCGACGTCTGGACCTACATCTCCCTCGGCTACTTCCGACAGATTCCGCAGGCCGGAGCGACCGGGTCGTCGACGATGCCGCACAAGATCAATCCGATCCGCTTCGAGAACGCCGAGGCGAACCTCGAACTCTCAAGCGCTCTGCTCGACTCGCTCGCACAGACCCTGGTCACCTCGCGCCTGCAGCGCGACCTCACCGACTCGACCACGCAGCGCAACATCGGAGTCGCGTTCGGCCACTCGCTCCTCGCCCTCGACAACATCGCGCGCGGCCTGCTCGAGATCGACCTCGACCCGACCGCGCTCGCCGCCGATCTCGACGGCAACTGGGAGGTGCTGGCCGAGGCGATCCAGACGGTGATCCGTGCGGAGGTGGCGGCCGGCCGCTCCTCGATCACCGACCCCTACGCGCTGCTCAAGGACCTCACCCGCGGCAAACGCTTGGGCGCCGACGACCTCGCAGTCTTCGTGCAGGGCCTCGACATCGGCGACGCGGCCAAGGAGCGTTTGCTGGCGCTGACGCCGGCGAGCTACACGGGGCTCGCCTCGGCGCTGGTCGACCGCCTGGGCTGACGCTCGGCCGGTGCCGCGGACATGCGGGACGGGCAGGGCAGGCGATGTCGGGGGTGGCGGGTAGCGTGCGCGGCGTGTGGGGGACGACTCGGCGTGCGGCTTCCCTCTGCGTGGCTCTGCGCCGCCTGCGAGTGGCGGCTCGGAGACACGCTTGACGGCGAACTGCCCCCGCCACGGGTCGACGTCGTCTACTCCATCCGCTTCGGCGCGCGGATAAAGATCAGCACCAGCACCAGCACCAGCACCACCCCGCGCCAGCGCCTGCACCGACTCCGACACGAGGAGTTACTCGCCGTCGAGCGCGGTGGACGTGCGCTCGAACAGCACCGGCACGCGCAGTTCGCCGTCGAGCGCCTGGAGCGCACCGAGTGGTTCGCCCGCAGCACGGCGCTCGACGCCGACGTCGAGACCGTGCGGGCCGGCGAGCCCGATCCCTGGGCCCTGCACCGCCGCTGACAGAGCGAGGCGCTCGCCCTCCGGCTCTGACCGCGCGCCGACCGACAGTTCGCGACGGATCACCTCAAGCGACGCGACAGGGCACTGAGACAGGGCCGAGACAAGCCGACGTGACAGGCCGGAGCGCAGCCCGCTGGATCACGCGCCGTGCGCGTCCTGTTCGTCGATGTCCGCGATCTCGGCGTCGTCGGGCTTGAACGTCAGCGAGAACATGGCGATCGCGACGAGGACGACGATGAACGCCACTCCGAACGAGATGAGCGCGACGACCGCCTCACGCGTGGACAGCAGCACGACGAGGCCGACGAAGGCGGACATCACCGCGGAGAAGCCGATCAGTTCGAGCGGGCGGAGGCGGTCCTTCCGGCTCGGCTGGAACGTACGCGGCGTGAACTCGCCGGGGTCGCGCTCGGCCCCGGAGGCGGGGTCAGGCTGTTGGCCTTCGGCGGTCATCGGTCTCCTCCGGAGGTCGGTGTCGTGGGGCCGACGGGGTCGTGTCCGGTGGCGGCAGCTGTGGCCCACTTGAGCGAGAACGCCGCGATCGCGAGGTACACCGTGAGCATCACGGCGTAAGCGCCGAGGAGACCGACGGTGACCACGGGGTGCGGCGGAAGGAGTCCGAAGGCGGCGCCGAGCAGCATGGTGCCGATGCCGACGATCACAGCGTCGCGTCCGACGAGACCCTGGCTACGGCGTCCGCTCGAGAACTCGAGGAAGCCGGAGAGCAGCGCCCAGCCGGCGACGAGGGCGACAAAAGAGAGCAGGTTCGCCACGGGGAGCGCGAGGAACGCGGCGACACCGGCCAGCAGGGTGAGTACCGCGGAGGCGACGGCGAGCGGGCGGGCACGACCACTCCAGCGGCGCAGCCCGAGGGCGAGCGAGACCGCGCCGGTCACTACCGCGAAGCCGCCGAAGACGGCCAGACCGAAGGCGGGCCCGTGGTCGGACGAGAACGTGACGACGCACCCGGCGACCGCAGCGATCACGGCGCGCGCGAGGGGCAGGGTCCACAGGCGGCGGTCGGAGTCGGCGGCGATGGCCACAGTCGAGCCTCTCTGGGATGGAGGAAGAAGGCGTCCGGGAACGAACGGCACAGCGCACGACGGCACGGCGCCGCGGACGTCAGCGATTTTACGCTCCCCCGGCCCCGCCCCACCCCGAAGAGGGGCGACGGGCGGGATCCGGGGTGAAGTCGCAGGCGGCTCAGCCGAGCCAGACCTCCTCGACGCGCGGGAACACGGCGTCGGCCGAGAAGCGCTCGCGGAAGCGCGCTCCAGCCTTCTCGACGACTTCGGCGCGGGCATCAGCGTCCGTGATCAGCTCGTTCAGCGCAGCGGCTAGGCCGTCCACGTCGCCGGGTGCGACGACCCGCCCGCAGCCGTCGCCGAGGACCTCGGGGATGCCGCCGACCGCGGTCGAGACGACGGCCGCATCGCGGGCGAGGGCCTCGAGGATGAAGATCGGCATCGCCTCATCGCGCGAGGGCAGCACAGCGATCGAGGCCTCGTCGAGCAGCGCGAGGAGGCGGGCGTTCTCGAGCGAGCCGAGGAACTCGATCCCCGGGACGCTCCGGTCGACGACCTCGGGCTCGCGGATCGGACCGGCGACCAGCAGGCGCCAGCCCTCGACGCCCTGAAGCTTCGCCCACGCCTGCTGCAGGACGTCGACGCCCTTGCGGTGGCTGACGACGCCGCCGAAGACGACGGTGCGGGTCTTCTCGCGCGGCGTGCCCTGCTCGAGTGCGTTGGGCACGAGGTGCACGCGATCGGCGGAGACGTAGCGGCGGCAGATCGCCGAGGTCTCCTCCGAGAGCGAGATGATCTCGTCGGCGCTGCGCAGCACGTCCTTCACCAGCCGCGGGTGCGCCGCGGTGAAGGCGGCGAACTCGCTGCCGTGCAGGTGGGCGACCGTGCGCAGGCCGAGGCGGTGCGCCAGGCGCAGGAGCGATCCCTCGCGCAGGAACGAGCCGCGCTCCGAGAGGTGCACGACGATCACACTGCCGGGCTCGCGGCGCGAGAGTGCGACGATGCGGGCCGCAGCGCCGGCGGCCAAGCGGGCCGCGGCGACATGCTCGCCCGGTGCCGTGCGTGAGGAGATGACCCGGACGTCCGAGCGGGCGAACGGCCAGCGCAGGTACCCGTTGACGACCTGCGTCATCCCTCCGGGGACCTCGCCGCTGCGGCCGACGTGGTAGATCGCCGTTTTCGGGCCCGCAGGGGCGGCCGGACGGCTGCGCGGCGGCACCGCAAGCAACGCCTGGATGTCGTCGCGGACACCGCGGAGTCGGCTCCGTGCGACGAGCAGCTTCTCGAGCAGCTCACCGCGGCGAGCGAGGACGGCGGAGAAGGTCCCGACGCCCGCCGCGGGGGTCGTCCGCGACATGTCGACCGTGATGTCGTGGATATCGATCGTCTCGAAGTGGCGCGAGGCCTTGGTGGACCCGTCCATCTGCAGGCTCACCGGGGCCGCGCCCTCGGTGAACGCCATGATGATCACGTGCAGCCGGTCGCTCATCGCGATCCTGGTCCGCTGGTAGAGATCGCGCAGCAGGATCTCGTGCTCGTCGTGGGTGTGCGCCGGATCCCAGTCGAGGATCCCGGCGTCGAGGTCAGCGGCGAGTCGGCGGGAGCGCTCGGCGTCGACGGCGACCTGGGTCACGACGACGATGTCGAGGTCCTCGCGCTCGGCGAAGCCCTTGATCGCGGCCAGCCACTCCTGCTCGGGGTAGGGCCGCGCATCCACCTCGTGATCCTCGCGGAGAGAGAGGACGAGCACACGCCGCTCCTCGTCGGGCTGCACGGCGAAGGCGCGCAGCTCCTCATCGCTCGCACCCTCGCCGTAGCCGAGGTCCGGCATTGCGGCGCCGACGCGCATGTAGGCGGCCGTCTTGTCGTCGCGCCAGCGGGTGTAGCTGGAGAGCGCCATCGAGGGCCACATGATCGCGCGCGGCAGCGGAGCGAAGTTGCGGGCGCCCACACCGGCGCGGATCACGCGGCCGCCGCCCAGACGCACCAGGGCGATGCCCGGGAGCATCACGAGGTGCTCCTTCATCCCGATCAGAGTCAGCTGGATCTCTCCCGGCTTGAACACCGAGTTCGCCCGGCCGGCCAGAGCCTCGCGGGCGAGCGCCGCGTACCAGCGCAGAAGCGAGCGGTAGACGGTGTCATCGGGTCCGAGACGCAGGCCGTCGTCGTAGCCCCACGGCGAGTGGCCAACGTAGACGTGCAGCGGTCCGGATGTGCGGAGCCAGTCGAGGAGCTGGCGGCGGAGGATGATATCGCCGATGTTCTCGTACTGGCCGCGGCCGACGGCGAAGATCGATCGAGCAGGTGTCACGGGCGGGCCTTTCGGAGGGGTTCGCGTGGGAGCGGGCTCAAGGCCGATGACGCTCTCGGCAGACTACCGTAGGCAGACTCAGCTTTTGGAAGCCTCAGCAGCTGTTGGTGACGAGGAAAGCCTTGAGGAATCCACCGGTCTGATAGAAGTACTGGCTGACGAGGTAATCGAGCCCCATCGGCTCTCCGGAGGGCACCATCGAGAGGTCGCCGGAATAGCAGCGCTGGAGGATCATCTCCGCGCGGACGAGATGGGGGGAGTTGGTGATCACGATGACGTGATCCCACCCGTATTCGTCGGCCATGTCGCGCAGCTGCCGAGCCTCCCCCTGAGTCGTGAGCGGATCGGCCGAATAGCAGAGCACGTCGCCGCCCGGCTCGTTGCACTTCTTATACTTTTTCTCCTCGTAGGGCGCATCCATTTCGCCGGGGCCGACCGAGAGCACCATCGTGTCGGTCGCTCCGGAGGTGATGATCCGCCGGGCGAACTCGACGCGCGCCCTCGTGGAGGGGCCGAGCACGAACACCGCGTCGGCCTGCTTCGGGATCGGATCCATCGGCGGCGTGACGTAGAGCGGGATGCCCGCGCCGAAGAGGGCGAGCACGACGAGGGGCACGAGCAGGAGACGGGCAATCACGGCGCGGGCGCGACGGCGGCGCGGCCGCTCCGGGGAGGGCGGGGTCGACGGGAGGTCGCTGGTCGTTGCCGTGTCCATCGCGTCCTCCCTCTCGTTGGGATTGCCACTCGCCCGCGGCGGCGGAGCCGTGAAGCGAAGGCGACTGCATTCACTGCTGGACAGCCCATCATCGCAGTGTTTCGGAGCGAGGTCGGACGTATGAACACCCGATGTCTCTTCCCGCTCAGCGGCTCGACACAGGGTCCCGCTCAGAGCCGACGGGTAGGGTCGCCGTTCCTCGATTGACAAGCACTCCCCCTCGTCCATCCCACAAACGAGCCTTGCCGGAGTCTTCTCCTGATCCGATCCCCTCTGTCCAGTCCATCGTCGGCATCGCTTGTGATCGTCGCGCTTACGCATTTATCCGGTGATTCGGCGGACCTTCAGCCTATATACCGCTACCCGCCCCATCACCACGCCCGAATGGGGGACCAAGAAATGAATCCACCTCATTCGATCATTGTCCGCACGGCCCCTATATAACGTCTGGAGAGCCAGCACCACCCCCTTGAGCAGCCCCTCTGGCCCCCTCTCGCCCCCTCCCCCGCACGCCCCCTCGATGACCCGGAGTCGATCGTGAACTTTCCGACAACGCAAGACCCAATCCGTCCTCGACGAGGACGCGCACGGCTCACCCTCACCACTGCTTTGACCATCGCTCTCGGCATCCTGGTCGCCCCTCTCACGGCTCCCGCCGCCTCCGCAGCCACCCTGGACCCGGGGGCCGGACAGAGCACTCGCATTGAGGAGAACAACTCCTCACTCGCTTACAGCGGCTCCTGGCGCACGATGTCCGGCGGCGACAGCGGCGGCGGAATCAAGTTCCTCAATAGCACCGGCTCCGTTTCGTTCAGCTTCCGCGGCACCGGCTTCAGCTGGATCAGCCGTACCACCGCCTCCGCCGGAATCGCCACCGTCACCGTCGACGGCGCGAGCACCTCGGTCGACCGGTACACCACAACCACCGCCTACCAAGTCCCGGTGTTCTCGAAGAAGGGCCTCACCGACACGATCCACACCGTCAAGATCGCGTGGAGCGGGCGGGCGAACAGCGCCGCGGATGACAAGAACCTGGTCATCGATGCGTTCGACATCACCCGCTCGACCGGCTCCGTCGAGCAGCCGGCCAGCGAGACCGGCGGCGGCGACGGACCCGTGCTCGACCCCTCCGGCGCCACCAGCCTCACCGTGCAGGAGACGGACCCCGCGCTGGACTACACGGGATCGTGGAAGTCGATGGCCGGCGGCGACAGCGGCGGCGGGATCAAATACCTGACCTCGGCCGGCTCAGTGTCCTTCACCTTCATCGGCACGTCGTGGCGCTGGATCAGCCGCAAGACCTCCTCCTCGGGGATCGCCGCGATCTCGGTCGACGGCGGCCCCGTCACGAGGGTCGACCGCTACAGCTCCACCGCGCAGTACCAGGTGCCGGTTTATGAGACGACCGATCTCTCCGCGGGCACGCACACCGTGACCATCTCGTACACCGGGACGAAGAACGCGAAATCGACCGACAGGAACCTGATCATCGACGCGTTCGTGCTCGCCGAGGACGGCCTGGCGACGACCGCGGTGGAGCTCTCCCCCCTGACCGACGGCTACACGGTGGCCTGGGACGCACCCTTCAGCCCGAGAGTCGTCTCCTACGACGTGCACCGCGCCAACGGCGACGGCTCCGGCGACACGGTCCTCAGCACGGTCACCACTCCGATGCGCCAGTACCGTGACGAGACCGCCGCCGTCGGCCGCACCTACACCTACTCCATCACGGCCACGGACGACGCCGGGCGCCAGTCGCGACTGAAGGAGACGGCGACCACCACCACCGATCTCCTCGACTCCCGCGCCTCGCTGCTGGCCGCCTTCAACTGCCCTGCCGCCACCAAGACGGTGTCGACCTCGGCGCAGCTTGTGGCGGCACTGAGCAACCCGTCCTCCGGGGAGGTCATCCGCCTCGCCGATGGCTGGTACACCGGGAAGTTCGCCCTCCGAGGCACAGCCGCCCAGCCCGGCTCGATCTGGATCTGCGGCTCTCCCAACGCCGTCCTCTCCTCGGGATCGACCTCCAGCGGCACCGCGCTCATCCTCAACACGGTGAAAGACGTGCACCTGGTGGGCTTCTCGGTCCGCAGTTCCTTCCAGGGCGTCCAGGTCCTCGCCAGCAAGGGCGTTTACATGGCCGGCCTGACCGTGACCGACATCGGCTACGAAGCGGTTCACTTCCGCAACCAGACCACCGATTCGCTGATCGTGGGCAGCACCATCCGCCGCACCGGCCTCGTCGCCGCCAAGTTCGGCGAGGGCGTCTACATCGGCACCTCCGACCGCAACTGGTGCGAGTACAACGGCTGCGACCCGGACCGCACGGCCCGCATCGCCGTGGTCGACAATTCGATCAGCGACACCGGCGCGGAGCCGATCGAGGCGAAGGAGGGCACCCTCGACGGGAACATCGTGGGCAACACGGTCCTCGGAGGCTCGCGGCTCTCCCCGGAGATCGTCTCGATGATCCTCGTCTCTGGGAACGGCTGGCTCGCCGCCGGCAACTCCGCCTCCGGCACCACCACCTACGGCTACCAGGTGATCACCCGCGCCGATGGCTCGGGCAATGACAACACGATCAGCGGCAACCTCGCGCTGAAGACCACGGACGCCGTGGTCTACCTGCACCAGCCGTCGAACTGGCCGACCAGCGGCAACTCGCTGAGCTGCTCCAACTCGGGGAAGGACCTGATCGGGAACATGGCCTGCACGCCGTGACCTGACCTGCCTCCGGAAGCCGGAGCCGCCGCCGTCGTTGACTCGACGGCGGCGGTTCCGCGTTCCGTGGCCTGCGACTTACGACGCGTACGTGTCAGGCGAGGCCGCTCAGACCCAGCCCTCCTACAGGGCGAACGGCGAGCAGGAGAAATGCGGTCCCTGCTCATCGTCGTGGCCATCTCGAGCCGAATCGGCCTGAGTAGACCTGCCGTTCCCAGCTCACGTTAAACAACCTACGGGCCAGTGGCGAACGGCAGGGATGCATTGGCTACCAGCTGGACGACAATGACAATTACCGCCCCCAAATGGGAATAGCCCAGAAACAAGCCCCAACGGGCCAGCCTCAGTGTCCTGTCGTCGCCCGGATCACGTCGACGGCACGCAAGGTGCCCCAAGACGATTGCAGGAATGTTGAGCAAGAAGAACCCGCACCATACGGAATAACGGGCGAGGTCCGAGGCGGGCCAGCGAAACTTGCCAGCAGCCGGTGAAGTCGTCGTTGCATCCATACGCCAACCCCCTGTCTCATCCACAGCACCCCGAAGTACGAACCCCACACGTACCATTGCAAGCGGTATTATTCAGGGTGAAGCACCCGAAAGCGCCAGTCACCGCAACTCCCGGAGTCAGCCAGGCCGTTCCACCAGCTACAGCATCATCGAGATCAGGAAGGATAATCCCACCAGATGGATGATCACTGCGCTCCTCGGCAACTTTTCGTGACTCGAAGCGCTTCTCCGGGTCTTTCCAGAATGTCAGCAGATTCTTCTCACTCATGCCTTCCTCCTTCATAAAGGGATAATTGCTCACTCAGCTCGACAGTAGCATTTTACAACTCAGCTGCGGAAAATAGACCGATACACGCCCTCCGTATTCACCAGATCGTCGTGGACACCTTCCTGCACGACGCAACCACCGTCTAGTACGAAGATTCTGTCGGCGTTGACTACCGAAGACAACCGGTGCGAAATGACCACCCGCGTACACTTCATGTGGTCGAGCGCCGCCTCCACGCGCCTTTCGGTTTCGAGGTCCAAGTGGCTTGTCGCTTCATCGAGCAACAGCAATTGAGGTCTACCCAGTAGGGCGCGGGCCAGCGCAAGCCGCTGTGCTTGACCACCAGAGAGTCCCGCTCCACCCTCGCCGACAGGTGTGTCGAATCCGAGCGGCATCGCCCGAATGTCCTCGTACAACTGAGCTTGCGAGCAAGCCTCGACGAGATCTTCATGCGAGTACTGATCCCGACCCATACGAACGTTCTCGCCGATAGAACCCGCGATCGAGCACAGGACGGCGCTTCGTTCGCGGTACGAGTCAACACCGACCGTTGGCCGACGCCGCCTTTGGGCCGACGCACCTTGTGAAGGCTTCCACTAGTTGCTGAGGCGAACTGATATTCCTACTGATGTAGGTCAGGGAGGGTTATTCAGGGCACACGATCAGCGCCTTGAAGTTCGGCGCGGATCACAAATCTCGTAGTGAATCAGCACGGCTCTGGATGGGCCTCTGGGCTTCGTAGCTTCTACGATTGTTGCGGCATGGTCGGCATGTAGCAGGTTGCGGCTATTGTGCATGCTTCGCGCAGCGGCGTGAACGGTGAGGTTCCACCGTCACGGTCAGCCTGAAGACAGTGAGCTTTCGTTCATCGACAGCGCTTGGCTTGCGGATAGTTCACGCGTGACGCGTCGAGGGCTATTTGGGCCCTGCCGGATCGCGATGATATGCCTGATAGCTGCCGATCCCCAGACTATGTAGCGTCTGCTCTGAGTAACCCTGTTGACATTCGGTCGCAGAGTTCTCTGAACAACTCAGCGGAGACTTGGCCTCCCGCTCGCCTGAACTTCGAGCCTACGACGACCGACCAGCGGCGACCGCGATGTGACCGGTATGGCATGAAGGGAATTCGAGGGCTCAACCGAGTGCCTCTCATAAGGAGACATGCAGCTCCGGCTTACCTGGACGACATGCAAACTGGCTCTAGTGACAGGCTGCGCCCGAGCATGTATAGGCTGGTGTCGTGGATGCGCAGTCGACCGGGTTCGTGCCCCATCGGTTGTCTGAGCTGAATCCATTGCAACATCCGGCCGTATCGAGCGCTTCCGTTCTGCCACCGACAAAGCCGCCGAGCAGGTGCTCGTCTATCTCGGCCATCCCGACGGGATGGTCGCCTGCGTCACAAGCCTTAAGTCCCAGGACGTGACATCTCTCAGGATCCTTCCATATAATTTCCCACTTGCTCATTTTCATCACTCCCTCAGTGACAGCATCCGTTTGTTCCGAATGCGGCGCATGATCCGTTACAGACTGTGTTGCCCACCGTCCAGCACCCGACGACACCAGTGATAGAAGGTACTGGCGTCACTGACACCGTGCCTCCGAACGCTTCATCGAGTTCGAGATCGGTGAGCAGCGTTACCCCAGAGGGATGCGATGAAAAATCTCGATCGTTCGATCGAGTAAACCGATATTCTGGATCCTTCCAAAAGATTTCCTCAGTCATCGATGTCTCTCCCTTTCTGCGATTCTCCTCGTCTGACATGACCACTTACCGCGGGTTCGAAATATTCCATCGCTATGGGTATTACCGCCTCCTGACATTGTCAGCGGCGGCCTTGTTCCGACAAGCTAGATTCAAGTGCCGGGCTCGTCAACTGAGACTTTTCACATGTTGTCTGATTGCGCGCGAATCGCTAAAACAGCAGCGATCCCGCGTGCTTGGAGGGAACCTGCGGGCTGGCGCGGAACGGAGGTCGCAGCGGCGCGGCTCACCTTCCCATAGCGCGAGCCTTCCGCACTTCCGGTGTCCCGTCACTCGCTGTCACCGTCCAGAGCCCAGCAGTCTGCGGCAAAGATCAGCAACGGAGTTTCTCGTCGGTGATGGGAGTTCCAGGAACGTCCGGTCTTTCGCCGCCTCTACGAGGAGGCTCACGGTCCTCACTCTTTCCACTAGCCTGTCCTCGTGGTGCCGCCCTCGTTCAGCGAATGGTCGCGCCGAGGCGACGTCGACCGCCCGTAGGAACACGACGTCCCACGGATCGCGCCGGGATGTCGCGGAGTTCTCTCAACAGCGGCGCTCGAAGGTCGAGCAGTCGCACCGGGAGAAGATTATCCGGAGCATCTCGGGGACTCAGATCGAGATGAGATTGACAGAGGAGTTCGAGCCATGCAGCGGCGGATCCGGACATGACGTCGGCGCGCCATCCCGCCGTGACAGTATCGGCTCACATACTGCTCTGGGCCGTGTGCCTCGCCGTATGGGGGTTGAGCAGCCTCCTTTTCATCGACACCGTCTTTCGCTGGCAGCGGTGCGGGTCCGTCTTCGCCGATGACGTGGCGGTGGATCTCGCCGCCTCATCGCTTCTCTCGGCCTGCGCAGCGTTACGCTGGCACTTCTGGGTGCGCAGCTTCGTGCCGCCCACCTACTACGCGATCCAGATGCTCATCCTTCTCTCGCTCGTTGATGGTGCAGGCAAACTTGGGATGTTCGCAATGCTCCTCAGTGATCCGATGATCGACCCCGTCGCGGAGTTCTGGGCTTCCTGCGGAATTACGAGCTTCGTCGCGCTCTCGCGGGTCTCGATCATCTTCCTGCCGCTACTCTCCGCGGCATTAGGAGCGGTGGTGTACGCGAAACCACACCGGGCGCGTCTGCTCCTCATTATCAACGGAGTGTTCCTCGCGGCGGCGCCCCTCCTCGTCGCGATTGTCGCTCCCTAAGCCGAGACGGACGGAGAGACGCGGCGGATGTGCTCTCTCCTCGCACTGTCGGGCCCTGCGCCTCGCCGGGCGGGACGGGACTGCGTACGCTCGGGGGCGCGTCCGGCCTCCGTGCGATGTGCAGGAGATTCATCTGGGAGAGCGCTTTCCTACGCTTCCGATGCGCCACTCCAGTCGAATCCCATGCATATCGCACGCCATCCTGTAGACCGCACGCAACCTTGCAGATCGAACCCGTTCCTACACACCGCACGCAGTCCTGCACAGCGCACGTAGTCCTGCACAGCGCACGTAGCTGCCCGGTTCGGGCCGTCTCGGCAGGACTTCGGTGCGATCTGCAGGGGATTATTGCGGGAGAGCGCGATCACGCGCATACGTGGAGCTGGGCCGATCGGATCTCCTGCAAATCGGACGTCAGCCTGCAAAGCGGACGCGGGCCTGCAAATCGGACGCGGGCCTGCAAATCGGACGTCAGCCTGCAAAGCGCACGCGGGTCGGCACGGCAGGGCGCCGACCCGCAAGCGCGTCACACGATCGCGGGCGCCTTCTGCAGCTTGTGGCGGGCCAGGAGGACGGCACCGACCACGGGGGTACCGGCCGTCTCGATCCAGTGCACGTCGGCGGCGGCCTGGGGAGCGTCGACCTTGCCCTCGATCAGGACGAGAACGGCGCCGTCGGCCACGCCGCGGAAGGTCGGCGACTGCTCGGTCGAGCCGAGGGTGCCGGTGACGACCAGAACGATGTCGTAGACCTTCTCCAGCTCCTCGACGAGCGAGCGGAGGGCGTCCGTCGCCATCGGGGTGCCCGCTTGGGCGCTGCCCGCGGGGAGCAGGTCGACTCGGTCGCTCGAACGCTTCACGATCGCGTCGTCGAGCGAAGCGGCTCCGGAGAGCACCTCGCGCAGGCCGGGGCGTCCGCCCGACGCGGAGGCGAGCGCCGAGCCCTCGGCGGTGCCGTCCACGATCACGACGGAGGAGCCGAGGACGGCGAGCGCCTTCGCCAGCAGCACCGCGCTGGTCGTGTGCGGGGTGTTCGCGGAAGCCGGGGCGACCGCGAACGAGGAGAACGAGCGGGTGCGGGCGATGGCGGAAAGCTCGAACGCGACGGCCGAGTAGCGGGCCGGAATGTCGCTCGAGTTCAGCAGCTCGTCGAGCTTCGTGGACTTCGCCGGGACGATCCCCAGCAGGGGGCGGTCCAGGGAGGAGCGCACGTCGTCGCCGCTGCGGATGCGGCGGTCGAGGGCGGTCAGCACGATCGCCACGCCGACGCCGACCACGGCGCCGCCGAGGAGGCCGAGCGCGAGCAGCACGAGCAGACCACCGGTGACGGGCAGCTTCGGCGGGATCGCCTGGCTGAGGACCTCGAGCTGGATCTGCGGGACGGCCACGCCGGTCGCCGTGGTCGTCGGGTCGGTGCCCTGCACGGCGGCGTCGAGCTGCGCGGCGACGGCGTTCGCGATGGTCGCGGCCTGCTCGGGCGAGGGGTCGGTCGCCGAGATCGTGATGACCACCGACTCCGGCTCGGAGAGGACGGAGACGCGCTTGGAGAAGTCCTCGATGGTCTCATCGAGCCCGAGGCCGTCGATGACGCCCTGGAGGACGGTGTCCGAGGTGCCCAGGGCGACGAAGGTCACCGTGGCCTGCGCGGCGGCGCTGTTCGCGGCCACGCGGTCCGAGGTGGAGAGGACGCCGGTCGAGGAGACCGCGACGTAGACGCGTGCGTCCGCCTTGTACTGCGGCAGCAGCACGGCGTTGAGTACCAGTGCCGCCACGGCGCCGAGCACAGCGAAGGCGACGATGTAGACCCACCTCCGGCCGATGCCGGCGAACAATCCGTTCAAGGTCATGGTTTCTGGTGTCCCTTTCGTCGCCTGCACCGGAGCGCAGGGGGTCTGTCGTGAGCGTCGTGATGTGTCGTCCGCGGTGCGCGGAACCGGCCGCGCGGGTGCGCGGGTGCGCGGGTGCGGTGGATCAGAGGTGAGCCTGCAGGAAGGCGAGGACCGCCTTCTTGTTGTTCGGAGTATTGTTCTGGAGCCCGTGGTGGCCGGAGCCGTCCACGCCGACTTCCGCCGCCACTCCGGCGTCCTGTAACGCGACCTGCATCTCGTCGGCCTGCTCGACCGGGACGAGCTCGTCCTCGGAGGTGAGCCAGATCTGCGGCGCGTCGCTCGCGTCGACCGACGAGATCGGCGAGGCGAGGACGCTCTGCGGGCAGGTCGTGGAGTCGATCTCGTCGCAATCGAGGTAGGCGAGGATCTGCTCCTTCGCCTCGGGCAGCGGCGTGCCCAGCGACATGCCGGCCTCGGTCATGTCGGCGACCGCCGAGAAGGCGACGACCGCCTTGACCCGCGAGCCCTCGGTGAGGGAACCCTCGCCGAGCGTGCCCAGCGTGGCTCCGATGATCGCCCCGGCGGAGCTGCCCATCACGCCGATGCGCGCCGGGTCGAGGCCGAAGCGAGAGACCTGCGCGGGGTCGCGCAGCCACTCGACCGCGGCTTGCGCGTCCTCGACCTGGCCCGGATACCGGCTGTCCTGGAGCAGGCGGTAGTCGACGGTGACGGAGACGAAGCCGCGCTGCGCGTAGTACTCGCACAGCTCGGTCATCCCGCCCTCGTTGCGCGCCCCGTCGACGAAGCCGCCGCCGTGCAGCATCAGCAGCGCGGGTCGGTCGGTGCCGCCCGTGGTGGGGAGACAGGCGTCGGCCTTCAGCGAGACGCCGTCGACGGAGCGGTACTCGATCGCCTTCTGCGTCGTGAAGCCGTCGGGCGTGCGGACGGGCTCGGGCTTCGGGGTGCAGCCGGCGAGCCCGAGGGCCACGGCCACGACGGCCGCCAGGACTGCGGCTCTGCGTGCTCGTGTCGTCTTCACTCGTGGGACTCCGTCTTCTTCTGCTCGTAACTGGGTGAGGTGCCGGGCTCATCCGCCGGCACAGCGGCCGGATCGGCTGTGACGCCCGCGCCCCGCGCCGGAACCGCGACCGGCTTGCGCTTCCTGCCGGGACCGCCGAGGGCCGCCGGCGGGACGTAGAACCAGCGGATCTTCGAGAGGTACCGGGTAACCACGATGGACAGCACGACGGCGATTGTCAGCACGACCAGCAGGAGCGGAATCTCGAAGCCGGCGATCACCGACCGGTCCTCGGGGAGGAGGAAGCGCAGAGCGGTGACGCAGAGCACGATCACGTAGAGGTGCAGGAGGTAGATGTGCAGGCTGCGTTCGCCGCAGACCGTGACGAAGTTCAGGAAGCGCACGCGCGAGAGCGCACGGGCCACGAGGACACCCATCGCCACCGCCGCCATCTGGCCGGCGAGGGCGAGGAATGGCACCCACCGGACCGGGAAGAGGAAGAGGACCGCGCTCAGCACGACGAACACCGGGGTCACGTACAGGAACGCGCGAGTGCTGTTCTTCTCGACAACGTCGATAATCCGCTTCGAATAGAGCGTGCCCACCAGATAGAAAACGAAGAGGGCTCCGATGCGATTCCAGCCCACGTTGGTGGTGTTCACGAGCCCGGTGGTGAACATCGTGCCGAGGATCGCGGCGAGCGCGACCTGGACGCGGTGGTCGACCCGGCGCAGGAGCCACGCGCCGAGGGTGAAGAGGAAGAGTCCGTAAATGAACCAGTAGCTGCTGCTGGGCCAGAAGAACAGCAGGAGCAGGTTGAGCGGGTCGGTCGCGGGCAGCTCACCGAGTCCGCCGTTGGCGAGCGGGACGATCAGGTAGAAGGCCATCCGAAGGAACGACCAGATCACGTAGAGCCACAGCAGCGGGTAGAGCCGGCGGCGCCAGAGGTCGCGGAAGCTCCACGTGGTGATGCGCGAGCCGAACAGACCCGACACCAGGAAGAACAGCGGCATCGGGAACAGCTCGAAGACGATCTTGATGCGGCCGAGAGTGTTCTCGACCCCGATGTCTCCGAGGTACAGCGACGTGTGGTAGTAGACCACGAGCAGAATGGCGGCGCCCTTGGCGAAGTCCACCCATTCACGACGGGCCCCGCCCGACGGCTTCAGCATCTTCATGTTCTCCCCCTTGCGGCGCCCCGAACCGGTCGTGTATCCGCCAGGAGATGCTCATCTCTCTGAGAAACACGATGGCGCGTTCGCGGCACGCGAGCGCTTGATAAGCCTAAAGGGTGTATGGTCCGCGCCGCGCACCGCAGGGTGGGGGCGGGGAGGGCGATACCGCCGGGTCCCGTCGCGATCGCGCTCACCGGCGCCCGTTCCCGACCTGCATCGCGGCCCGGTAGAGCGAGGGCGCCGCGACGGCGAGCCCGAAAAGGACGGAGCGCTTCGCATCCCGACGCCGGACGAGGGCGGCCAGGTGCCGCAGTCCCGCCTCGCCGTGCGCATCCCGCCAGAGCCGCTCGGCCTCATCGGCGCTGTGCGCACCCGAGGTCGCGTCCTTGAAGCGGGAGAGCAGGGAGAAGCGCGCCCGGTAGTAGGTGTAGTCCTGCGAGCGGAGCAGGCGCGGATCCAGTGCGCGGGCCGTCCGCTCGATCACCGCGGCGAGCCCGGCGAGCGAGTCGGCGCGCTGCGAGCCCGAGCGGATGATCGACCCGGAGCGCAAGCGGTACTCGTAGACGGAGTCGGGGATCACCACGACCTCGTCCGCCGCGGCGAGCAGCTGAGCGACCTGCGCCTGGTCGGAGTGCTGACGGATACGGGTGAAGTCGATGCTGTCGAACAGCTCGCGGCGGAACAGCTTGTTCCAGAGGTGCCCGGTCACCTCGCCGACCAGGAGCGCGGTGAAAGCGCCCCGGCCGGAGAGCGCGAGCGGGCCGCGCAGGGAACCGACGGGCGTGGATCCGGTGCCGTCGACCGTGACTGCCTGGGCGACCACCACGTCGGCACGGCCGCTCTCGCCCGCAGCGAGCAGGACCTCGACCGCGGTCTCTGGCCACTCGTCGTCAGCGTCCACCAGCCAGACCCACTCACCGGCGGCCTCGCGGACTGCGCGCTCGCGAGCCGCGGCGACGCCCTGGTTCTCGTCCTGGCGCAGGTAGCGGATCCGCTCGTGCTCGTCGGCGAAGGCGCGGCCGATGGCAGCCGTTTCATCGGTCGAGGCGTCGTCCACGACCAGGATCTCGAGCTCGGCGTGGGTCTGCCGCAGCAGGCGCTCCAGGGCGGAGGCGAGGTGCGCTTCCTCCTGGTACGCCGGCACCACGACCGAGACGAGGGTCACCTCTGCCCCGCAACCCGGCGCAGCACCGTCTCGAGGTCGCGGCCGCTCGACTCCAGGGAGAAGCGGTCGAGCCAGCGGTCGATGCCGCTGATCTCGAGCTCGCTCGCGCGGATCAGCGCGTCGGCGAGGTCGGTGGCGGAGGGGGTGAGCGCGAGCTCGCCGGTGAGGCCGGGGACGATCGCGTCCGCGACTCCAAGCGCCCCGGACACGGCGACCGAGGGGACACCGGCAGCGGCGGCCTCGACCAGCACGTTGCCGAAGCCCTCGCGCAGCGACGGGAGCAGCACGACGGCGTTCTCGTCGAAGTGGTGGAACCAGTCCTCCACCCAGCCCTTGTCCTCGAAGTCGACGCCGCGCGCGGCGGCCTCGGCCTTCATGCTCCCGAGCAGGGGGCCGCCGCCGAAGGAGACGACCGTCGCGGGAATGCCGCGGCGCTCCAACTCCTCGGCCGCGAGGATCGCGAGCTCGGGGCGCTTCTGCACGACCAGGCGGCACGGCAGCACAATCTGCAGGCCCGCGGCGGTGCCGGGGGTGCGCGCGACCTGGCGCGAGCGGTCGACCTTGGCGGTCGCCGGGTTCGGGACGACCGTGCAGCGCTCGCCCGCGACGCCGAAGCCGGCGACGAGCTCGCCCGCGACGGGATGCGAGATCGCGATGACGTGGTCGGCGCGGCGGTAGAGCCTCTTGGCGAGCGCGAGCTGCACCTTCTGCGTCCTCGAGAAGCCGGGGACGCCGAGCGAGACAAGGTTGCGCTCGCTCACGATGGTCTTCGGGCGGTCGGCGCGGGCCGTCATCTCGGCCGACGCGAGCAGCACGATGTTCGGGTAGCCCTGCAGGGCGACCGCGACGTCGGGGGTGCGCCGGCGGAACAACTCCTTGAGCATCCTCGCCTTGCCCACGTGGCCTGTGCCCGCGCCGATGCGGTGCAGCACCGCGCCCTCGGGCAGGTACTCGTCGGTGCTCTTGACCGAGGTGGTGACGACGTCGACGTGGTGGCCCTGCTCGAGGAGCCAGCCCATCCAGGTGCGGGCGACGAACTCGGCCCCGCCGCCGTGCAGCGACGTGACGACGAACATGATCCGCATCCGCGGTCCCTTCTCCTGGGCCGCGCTCATCGCACGACCTCCGCGCCGAGGCCGCGGGTGTTCAGCGCCGAGAGGCGACGCACCTCGGGCATGGCCGACTCGATGGTGGCGCGCACACCGCCGTCACCCGGCTCGGCGAGGATGCGGTCGATCACCGGGAGGACACGGTCGGCGAAGCCGGGGAGCGGCTCGACGCAGAGCTGGGGCAGGCCGATCAGGCGCATGATGCCCTCGACCTTGCCCTGGGTGGCCAGCGTGATCGCGGGCACGCCGAGCGAAAGCGACATGATCGCGAGGTGCATCCGGCCGGTCACGGTGAGCAGGGCGTCCTCGGCCAGACCGCGGATCTCGGCGGGCATCAGCACGCGGTCGACGACGGTCACACCCTCGGTACCCACGCGCTCGGCGACCGCGCGCACGGCGACCTTGTCGTCGCCGATGGGGCGGGAGACGTGCGGGAGGAGCACGACGTGCACGCCGGCGGCGCGGAGGCGGTCGACGATCCGCTCGTACTCGGGCACCTGGTCGACCATCCCGGCGACCAGGGCGCTCGCGTTCACGAGGGCGAACGGGACGCCCTCGGGTAGTCCCAGCCCCTCGCGAACGCTGCGGTCGCGGGTGCGGGCCGAGAAGACGATGTCGGTCACCTCCTCCACACGCTGCACCCCGATGCTCCGGGCGCGCTCGGCCGAGAGCGGGTCGCGGAGCATGGGGACGACACCGGCGCGCGAGGCGGCGATCAGGGAGCGGCGGGCGGCGAGGCGCGCCGTCGCGTTCCAGGAGAAGCCGAGGATGCGCGTGGGCACCCCGGCCTCGGCGGCGGCCTGCGCGAGCAGGGAGCGGCGGACCGATCCGCGGAGGCTGTACTTGCCGTCCATCATGTCGGCGCCGACGACCGAGACCGAGCGGGAGCGGCGGATCAGCGCCGCGTAGGCGCGGAGGTCGGCGGCATGCGCGTCGCCCACTCCGTAGACCAGGTGCGGGAGTTCGACGACCGTGACCCGCTCGGCCTGATCCTCGGGGATCACGACGTCGCCCGCGTACCGCTGGACGACGACGACGGGGCCGGACGTGTTCTCGAGGAACGCCTCCAGCATCGCCTGGTCGCCGATGTTGCCGCTGCCGGGGGCGGCGATCACGAGGTGCGACTCGGGCTCGGGGCGGAGGGTCGCGAGGGCGTCGCGGAGGACTCTGCCGTCGCGGCGGGCCGGCAGGCGGGTCGTCGTGACGAAGTCCTTTTTCCAGGACTTCACGACGCCGAGCTTGAGTGTCATCGATCTCTTTCGGTGGGGGGAACGGCGGCGCTCTGCCGCTCGGAGTCGGGGGTGCCGGCCGTGACCGCGCCGTCGACCAGGGCGCTGTCACCGGTGGGACTGGTGGCGTCGACCGCGGCCGGGGAGGGAGCGGCGGCCGGGCGGCTGCGGCGGAAGTGGCGGCGCAGGTCGGCGAGGCCGAGGATCTGGCGGCGGAAGGCGGGCAGGATCAGCATCCAGAGCCCGACTCCGACCAGGACGACCGCGCCGCCCACGAGCAGGCGGAGGATCGGCTGGTCGGCGGAGATCGCAACGGTGGAGAAGTACGAGCCGACCGTGATCGATCCGAACGCGATGCCGCTGCGCAGGCCGTTGGTGAACATGTCGCGCACCGGGGCGTCGGAGGAGCGGCCGATCCAGATCAGCGCGATCGGCCACGTCAGCGCGAGCGAGGCGGCGTAGGCGATGGCGACGCCCGTCACTCCCCAGGTCGAGCCGACCAGGATGAGCACGACCATCAGCGGACGGGTCGCCAGGCTGTACCAGACGCTCTGACGCACCAGGCCCTTCGCGAGAAAGACCCACCAGGAGCAGTACGCCGTGGCCTGGAAAAAGCCGGCGACGAGCAAAATCTGGAAGATCGGCACCGAGCCGAGCCAGCGCTCCCCCAGCAGGATGCGGATGACCGAGTCGGACTGCGAGCCGAGCAGCGCGAGCACCAGGCCCATCACCGTCAGCATCGCCGACTGGCCGAAGAGGATGAAGGTGCGGAAGCGCTCGCGCTCGTCCTGCAACTTCGACAGCACCGGCAGGGCCACCCGCTGCGCCGGAGCATTCAACTGCTGCAGCGGCAGCATCATCAGCTGGAACGCGCGGTTGTAGAGGCCGAGGTCGACCGGGCCGAAGCGCGCACCAATGATGACGGAGTCGACGTTCTTGCTCGCGTAGGTGAGCGCCTGGGTGGCGAACACGCCGCCTCCGTAGCGCAGGAAGTGGCCCATCGCCTCCCCGCGGCGGTAGCGGCCGGGCCGCCAGCCGGTGATGACGACGAGCATCAGCACGCCGATCAGCGGCTGCACGACCTGGCTCGCGGCCAGCGCCCAGTAGCCGGCACCGGCAAGCGCCATCAGCACGCCGACCGCGAGGCCCAGCACCTGACCGACGATGTCGACCAGGGTCAGCTTCACGAAGCGCAGGTGCCGGGCGAGGTCGGCGCGGAACTGCGTCGAGATGCCGTTGAGCAGGAAGGTCGAGGAGAGCACCACGGTCAGCAGCTGGAGGCGGTCGTCGCCGTAGAGCGCGGCGATCGGCCAGGAGGCGGCGATCACGAGCAGCGTCAGCGTGAGGCCGATGCCCGCGTTCATCCAGAACAAATTGCTCTTCTGGCCCGGAGTGATCTCCTTCGCCTGGATCGCGGCGGAGGAGAGACCGAAGTCGCGGAAGATCTCGCCGATGCCGATGATCGCGGTGACCATCGCGAGCAGGCCGTAGTCGGCGGGGGCGAGCAGGCGGGCGAGGACGACGATGCTGCCCAGCTGGACGGCGATGCGGATCGCCTGGCCGCCGATGGTGACGGCGGCGCCGCGGCTCGCCGAGCGGCCGAGGCTCGGGGACGGCTTCTGCGTGGTTGCGCTCATCGCGTCGAGCCCTTCTTGGTGGCGAGTGCGCCCTCGTAGGCGTTCTTGAGCTGGCGGCCGAGCACGTCCCAGTCGCGCCCGGACAGCGCGGGGAGACCCTCCGGCGCTCGGGTGCGAGTGGCGGTGAGCGCCGAGGCGATCAGCTCGGGCGTGAGGTCGCCGTCGTACTCGATCACCCAGTCGTTGCCGACTTCCTCGGCGAGGGCCGTGTTGGCGGGCGTGCGGGGCACCAGGATCGGGCGGCCCAGCGAGAGGGCGACCAGGATCGAGCCGGAGTTGTGCATCTCGCGGTAGGGCAGGACGATCAGCTCGGCGCGGCCGATCTCGTCGACCATCTCGGCGTCGTCCACCCGGCGCAACGTCGTGTGCACCCGCGCATCACGGGCGGCGCGCTCCTCCACCAGCTCGCGCTGGCCCGTGCTGGGGCTGCCGACCACGTGCAGCGAGAGGGAGTCGTCCTCGAGCCTGCGGAACACGTCCATCAGCTCGACGACGCCCTTGTAGGGCCGGATGATGCCGAAGTACAGCACCCGGCCGTGTTCGCGCTCGGGCAGCGGGTGCTCGGCGAACTGGTCGCGGTAGTGGCCGTGCAGGACCGTCACGGCGGGCGCTCGGCCGGGAGTGAGAGTGGTGGGGTTCAGACGCACGAACAGGTCGGTCGCGCGGTCCATCCTGGCGAGCGAACGGCGCTCGGCGGCCGGCCCGAGCTCGTGCGGGTGCAGGTTGTGCACGGTGCGCACGAGCGGGATGCGCTGGAGCGCGAGGCGCACGAGCAGCACGTCGAGGGCCCTGCGTCGCAGGAACCGGTGCAGCGGGTTGCGGCCTCGGATCATCAGCTCGGGCCAGTGCACGTGCAGCACGTCGTAGTCGGCGAGCAGGGCGCTGCGCCAGGAGAAGAACAGCAGCTCGACCCCGGGCGCGAGGCCGTCGACGATCGAGTCCACGTACTGGGTCGTCGAGTCCGGCGGCGCGAGCGACTGCTGCACGACCAGCGCGGCCGGCGACGAGGCGTGCCGCCGCGAGCGGCGGCTCATCGCTCACTCCGCATCACGGCGGCCATCGGCGGGTCGAAGATCTGCACGCCGAGCGGCTGGCGCATCCGAATGCCCTGGGAGAAGTCGGGGACGTGCACCGGGTTCAGGCAGATGATGACGAGAAAGCCCAGGAGCAGGTGGCTCGGACGGACCGCGTCGATCGCGTTGTAGCCCGCGAGGCAGACCAGGAAGCCGAGCAGGCCGGCCGCCGGAGCGACGTCGCGGCGGCTCAGCGCGCTGCCGAACAGCGCGATCATCAGGATCACGAAGAACAGCAGGCCGGGGACACCGACGCTGATCAGCAGCTGCAGGAACGAGTTCTCGATGACCACGTCGGAGAAGTTGCGGCCGCTGATGCCCGAGGTGGCCGCTCCGGAGCCGAGCCAGTTCGAGAGCTGGGCGGCCTTGACCGCGACCGTGACCCCGAGATCGCGGGCGCCGGCCGAGATCGACGCGTCGAGGTTGTTGTTGCGCGCGGTGACCGGTTCGAAGTTGAGCACGCCGACTCCGGCGATCAGACCGGCGAGAAGGATCGAGCCGGGCCGCAGCAGCGAGCGGTCCGGGTTGAGGACGCCGACCGCGACGAGCCCGACGACGACCGCAACGGCCACGGCGGCCATCGGTCCGCGCGAAACGGTCGCGACGACTCCGGCCGACGCCAGGATGCCCAGCAGCAGATCGGAGCGGCGCGAGCCCTGCAGCCAGGCGCCGAACGCCAACGCCGCACCCACCGTCAGGAAGGTGCCCGCGAGCAGCGGGTGGCCGAACGTGATCTCGGCGCGGTAGAGCGACCAGTGCTGGTCCTGCTCGGTGCCGAGCGCGGCGTAGAGCGGGCCGAGGATCGGGGAGCTCTGCGCCACCAGCTCGAGGCAGGCGTAGAGCGCGAGCAGGCCCGAGAGCCAGACCCAGGTCTTGCGCAGCAGCACGGCCTCGCGCTGGGCGTCGAAGACCAGCATCGGCAGGCCGACGCAGACCGCGATGCTGGCCATCCACGAGACACCGGCCGAGACGAAGGAGCCGCGGACCGTCGCGACGGCCGCCCAGACCAGGAATGCCGCGAAGGCGAGAATCGCGATGGCCCGCCACGGGGTCAGCACCAGCTCACGCATCCACTCGCGGATCGGCGCCCGCCACAGCTGCGGCGCGAGCGCCCGGCGCACCGCCCAGACGATCAGGAAGACCGCCCACAGCGTCATCCGGAAGGTGAAGCTGGACGGCGTGAGCGGCGAGGGCACGATCGCGAAGAACGCAAGCGCCATCGCCGGCAGCCAGTGCGCGGGCACCCTCAGCAGCACGAAGGCGCCGACGATCCCGGCGACGCCTAAGGCGACCACCTGCGCGCCGGTGCCGGGGGTCCGCGTGGTGAAGATGTACCCCATGCCGGCGACGATGATCACGGCGACCGTGAACAGCGTGCCGACGACGAGGCGCCGCGGGAGGAGATCGATCACGTCAGGGAGTCCTTCTAGCATCGGGAGAAGCGGGCGGAGGGGGCGGGCGGTGCGGCGCTCACGGGAGTGGTCCCGTCAGCCTCGATGAGGATCGCGATGCCCTCGCGAGTCGCCTCTCGGCGGCTGGGACGCCTGCGATGCCGTGCCCTCCTCCTCCGCTGCTCGACCCTGGCCACGGCCCCCGGGGAGGAGGGGTCGCGTCGGTCCTGCCGCCGATCAGGCGGGGCCCTCCTGGAGCCAGCGCTGGAAGGTCAGGACCATGTCGGTGTTCGTGAAGCCGGGGACCACGTGGCCCAGCTGTCCGCCGTCGCCGCTGTGGTAGGCGATGGTCGCTTCGCGGGCGACGGGCAGAGCCAGGCGGCGCAGACGTCCGCCGTGGATGTCGGCCGGGACGAGCGAGTCGGCCGATCCGGCGGTGATGCGCAGGCGCGTGCCCGCCCAGACCGACTGCGGGAGACGCGACGGGTTACCGGCGCGCAGTGCGGTGAGGTCGCCGCCGTACGCGGCGACGACGCGCCCCGGGTCCCGCGACTCGGTGTCCTCGATGTCGTAGACGCCGCTGGAGTGGTAGGCACCGTAAATGGTCGGCACCAGGCGATTCGCGTAGGCCCAGCAGAGCAGGGCGCCGCCGCCGGAGTTCGAGCGGAGGAAGCTGGCACGCACGGACCACAGGCTGCTCACCCAGGTGACGGCGGCCTTCTGCGCGGCGAGCGCGGGAGCACTCGTGTAGGCGCTGCTGCCGCTGTACTGCGGGCAGATGCTGACGTAGCCCTGATCGACGAGCTGATCGGCCGAATACTGGTAGGCGCCGGAGAGAGCTGTGTAGTCGCTTCCGCTCGCGTGGTAGTACCAGACGACCGGCACCGAGAGGTTCTTCCCGGGTACCGCGCTGTGCGGGACGAACAGGCGAGCGGGGTCGTTACCGATCTTCACGTCGATGATCTCGTAGGGCTTCCCGCCGACACGTGAGCGCGCCGTGTCCCTGCGGGAGACCTCGCCTGGGAGCTTCGGGATCGCGGAGTAATTCGCCGCGGCGAATGCGGGAGTCGCTACAAGTGCGGAGGCGGTCGCGGCGACTCCGGCAGCAGAGGCGGCGAGCAGGATGCGGCGCGATAATCCGCGCGGGATGTCAGTCATATCGAGGTTCCTTCGGAGCTTTCACGATCAGAATCGAGTCGGCCGACCAGTCCGATATCGACGCACGAGAAGTCGCGTCCGGCCCCCCAACCCACTCGGAAGTGTACGGGCCGAAGATGACGCCCGGATGACGTTCTCATCACATCTGATCGCTCGGCGGTCATCAACGGGATGAGGGGAACAGTCGGCGGGAGAAGCCCGAGGACTTCTCGGCAGAGTCGTGTACGACAAAGGGCACGGCGGAATCCGCGGAGACGATCCGGCGGGCCGCAGCCTGCTCCAGCGTTCCGCGGGAAAGACTCTCTATCTCGACGGTGACCGCGAGCCCGGATTCGGCTAGGCGAGTGGCGATCTGCACCTGGTGGTCGTCGACGTGCTCGCCGAAGGAGGCGCGTCGCGGCACCAGGAGCGGCATCCGGCCCTGCTCGATGGCGCTGAGCGCCGTGCCCACTCCCCCGTGCGCGATCACGACGTCGGCCGCCGCCATCGCCTCGTTGAGCTCGTCATGCGGCACCGAGTGGCGGCCCTGGATTCCCAGCCCCGACACGTCGTTCGCGCCGGTCTGCCAGAGCACCTCCACGCCGTCCAGGAGCGGCGCGAGCGCGGCGAAGAAGCGCGGGAAGGGGTAGCCGTCCTGCGTGCCGACCGAGACGACGGCCCGGCGGATCGGCCGCGGGACGACGTCTTCGACGCGGTAGGTATCGAAGATCGAGCCGCCGAAACTCCACCGGTCGTCGGCCCAGGAGCGGTACTGCGTGTAGGTCGAGACGGCCGGGACCCGGGCGAGGATCCGGCCGGTCACCGACGGGCCGAGTACGCGCGCGGCGCTCTCGATGTAGTGCGCGGGGATGCCGCGCGAGGCCGCCAGCGGGAGGAAGGAGAGGGCCGGGCTGGCGCCGGTGCTGAAGACGGCGTCGAAGGAACCGCGGGTCAGCAGCGAGCGGCCGATCATCGCATTGCGCAGCACCGGCGCGACGGCACGGGGCGGCGGATCGGCGAGGTGCGTGATGCGCCGGTCGGCGAGGAGGGTGCGGCTGAGGGCACTGTCGACGGTCGCCCAATGCTGCTCCTCGGGGTCGACTCCGAGCAGCCCCGAGAGTGCGAACATCTCTTTGAGATGCCCGCCCCCGGAGCAGACGAACAGATACGAAGCCATACGCGCCTTCACTGGTGATGATCGAGAGAACAGGCGTGTGAACGATCGATCGCCCGCCGAGAACGACCACCGATCCCTGGTGCAGAAGTCGCCATATCGTAGCAGGAGCAGAAGTCGGGGAGTCATTGCGAAGTGAATTCTTCAGCCGTAGAACACGATGTCTGCTCACGTAGTCGGGTGCTCTCAAAACGAAAGCGCCTCAGGTCGAGTGGAAGAGTGCCTTAGTCGGGAGAAGGAGTGACTTCGGTCGAGAACGACGAGAGCGGACTGATATCCGCTCGGCCGCGATGCCTAGCGGATCAGCCGATTCCCGTCGATCACGTTCGCGGCTCCGGGCGCACGCGTAGCGTCGGAGCACCGGCGCAGAGGCCGGTCGACCCAGGAGGAGCGCCATGAGCGACAACGACCAGAACAGCCCCGTGATGGACGGAGCCGATGACGCGAGCAACGACGAGAAGCTCAGCGGTTTGATCGACCAGGTCGAGCACGACCACGGGGCCGAGGGAGCCGGCGCCATGGCGGATGCCCTGCGCGAGCGCGCCGAGGAGACCGACACCGATATCGCCGACGAGTCGGAGGCGACGGGTTCGGTCGAGGACAGCGGCACCGCTCAGGTCTGAGCGAGGGCCGACCCGGTGCAGCACGCCGTGGCCTCGTCGACACCCGCCTGCACGCCTAAACCACAAAGACCTCCGGGACGAGGCGGGTCCAGTGGCCCGCCTCGTCCCGGAGGTCTTCGCTGACGTCGCCCCGTGGGAGCGCGTCGGGGAACTGCGGCTAGGTCGTCAGAGCAACCGCCGGGGGCGTCCGGGCGGCCGTGATCGCCGGGTAGGAGCCCGCGATCATCCCCACCACGACGGTCGCGCCCAGACCCGCGAGGACGATCCCGACCGGGATGGTCAGCGGAGCACCCGAGGTCGCGGCGAAGAATGCCACCGCCGCCGTGCCGAGGACTGCGCCGCCGATCCCGCCGAGGAGCGAGAGGAGGAACGCCTCGATGAGGAACTGCGCGCGAATGTGACCGCGGGTCGCGCCCAGGGCCCGGCGGAGGCCGATCTCACGCCTCCGCTCGAGCACCGAGATCACCATCGTGTTGGCGATCCCGATCCCGCCGACGAGCAGGGCGACCGAACCGACTCCGAGAAGCAGCCCGTTGAACGAGGCGTCGACGGTGTTCTTGGCCTGCAGGACGTCCGACGGCCGCGCCACCGCGACGGTTCTGGGCTTCACCGGGTCGATGCTCGGTGCGAGCAGCTGCTGGATCCGGGGCACTGCCTCATCGGCGGACCGCTCGTACACGGTCGTCGGGTTCCCCTTCCAGCCCAGGAGCGTGCGAGCCGCTGATCCGGGGACGAGCACGGCGCTGTCCAGCTCGGGCGCGAGCGGGCTGCGGCCGAGGACGCCGATCACGGTGAGATCGGCGTCGCCCACGTGGACCATCGAACCGGGCTCCTCGATCCCGAGCGCGCTCGCGGCGGTCTCGCCGAGGACCACCGTCGGAAGCTCGGACGACGCCGCGTCGAACCACCGGCCGACGGCGACCGGTGACTCCGTCACGCCGAGCAGGCGCTGATCGGCGACAGCGACCGTGAGGCCATTGGTATTGCCCAGATCGACGAGGCGGTTGCGGTAGGCGCCGACCGGGAGGACGGCCACAGATGCCGCCGACTCGACGCCGTCGATCCGGAGCACCCGCTCGACCGCGTTCGGGGCCAGCGGGACCGGGGCGCTCATGACGCTCGCAGCGGAACTCGCCGTGAGCAGATTCGTGCCGAGATCGTGGAGGTTCTTCTCGACCTGCGCCTGCGAGGTCGCGGAGACACCGACCACCGCGATCATCGCCGCGATTCCGATCGCGATGCCGAGCGCCGAGAGGATCACGCGGAGTGGACGCAGCCGCAGCCCGCCGCTGCCGATCCGGAGGAGGTCACTCGCGAGCAGGCGTGAGCGGCTCATGCGGCTGCTCCCGTCGCCCGGATATCGGACTCAACCCGTCCGTCACGGATCGCGACCACCCGCGGAAGGCTCTCCGCGAGCGCCCTGTCGTGCGTGATCACGACGATGCTCGTTCCCTGGGCGTTGAGCTCGCGCAGAAGCGCCACGACCGCGGCCCCGGACACGGAGTCGAGGGCACCGGTCGGCTCGTCCGCGAGCAGGAGCGGCGCGTCCGAGACGATCGCCCGGGCGATCGCGACCCGCTGCTTCTCTCCGCCCGAGAGCTGATGGGGACGGTGGTGCAGGCGATGGGCCAGCCCGACTCTGTGCAGCGCGTTCTCCGCCGCCTCCCGGCGTCGGCGCAGCGGCGTGCCGACGTAGAGCGCCCCGTCCGCCACGTTGTCCAGGGCGCTGCGGGTCTCGTCCAGGTGAAACTGCTGGAAGACGAAGCCGAGCATCGTCGCCCGCAACCCGGAGAGTCGCCGGTCGCCGACCGTACCGATGTCGACGCCGTCGATCAGGACGGTGCCGGTGGTCGGACGATCGAGCAACCCCATGATGTTGAGCAGGCTCGACTTGCCGGATCCGCTCGGCCCGACGATCGCGAGGAGCTCGCCGCGGTCCACGGACAGCGTGACACCGTCGACGGCGCGGACCGCGGGGCTGCCGTGATCGCGCGTCACGTCGCGGAGGTCGAGGAGGGTCATGCGCTCGCCGCCCCGACGGTCAGGGCGTCGTGCAACCCGTCCCCGGACACCTCGGCGACGCCGTCAGCGACGAGTCCCACCGTCACGGGGATCCGCTGCTTCGATGCGTCGCCGCCGATCACCTCCAGTTCGTAGCCCCCGCCGGCGCGGGCGAGGAGCGCGTCGACCGGCACGGTGAGGACGTCGTCGTGGCGCTCGCCGATGAAGGCGGCCTGCACCGACGCCTCCTGGAGGCCGTCCGCGACGGCGGGATCCGTGAGCGCGATCTCGACGGGGACGACCCGGCTCGTTGACGGATCGTCCTGGCTCTGGCTCTGGCTCCCGGAGTTCTGCCCGCCCGACACCTGAGCCCGACCGACGGACGTCACGCTGGCGGGCGCCAGGGTGCCGTCGGGCATCGTGACGCTCACCGCCGCTCCGACCGACGCGAGGCCCTGGTCGGCGAGGGGCAGCATCACCTGCACCGACGGGGCATGCGCGGTCAGCGTGATCACGGTGGTCCCCGCTCCGACCGGCGTCTCGACGGCGACCGGAGTGGCGCCCACGCGCACGACGTCCGGAGCCACGACGATGGCGGACTGGGGAACCTCGCCGGTCTGGGGGATCTTGAGGGCCTTCTGCCACTTCCGCACTGCCTCGGCCGTGGGCTCGAGGAACTCCTCGTCCGGCACCCGCGGGAAGTACCCGAGCTCGGACAGGTTCTGCTCGAGCTGTAGGACGTCCGCCCCCTTCGCGCCGACGGAGAGGTCGCGCCAGACCGGGACCGTGCCCAGGAGCAGCACCGTGGGGACGGTGTCGACTTCGTACACGGTGTCGCCGCGTCCGAGGGAGGTTCCGACGGCGGGGACGGCGGTGAGCGTGCCGGTCGCGCGGGAGGTCGGCGACTTGACCGCTGGATAGCGCAGCGTCCCCTTCTCGGTGGTCGTCTTGGCGACCGTGCCGGTCGTCACCTGAACCGTCCGCCCGACGGGTGCAGCTGGGGACTCCGGGCTCGCGGAGGACGCCCCCCAGGGCGCCCAGAGCGCGAGGCCACCGACCGCGGCGAGCACAAGCACCGCCGAACCGGCCAGAACGAGCCGACGTCGCGTCGCCATCACTGCGACATCTCGTCGAAGCAGGTACCCGAATCCTGGTTGAGCGTCGCGTCCGTCTTCAGCAGCTTCGACATGGCCTCGTTATCCCACTGCCCGTCGGCCTGGAGATCCGGGACTTTGTGCCCCTTCGCGATGATGCACGAGCGCAGTTCGCCGTTGTACACACGCATCGCCGCGGAGTCCTCGGCCGTGGGCTGCGGCTCCGCGCCGACTTCCTCGGCGCAGGCGGCGTCCGCGGCGTCCTTGATCTGCTGCGACACACTGTCGCCCTGGGCACCGTGGTCATCAAGGCACGAGGACATTTTCCGCATGTACTCCTCGCGGGTGTTCTCGAAGGTCCCGAGCGTCGCGGCCGCCTCCTTGAGGGACGGGGTCGCCTCGGCAGCGGCGCCCTCCGCCGGCGCGGAGGAGCAGCCGGCCAGGAGAAGGGCGCCGAGGGCGAACGAGCTGAAGATCGTGAGGATCTTCGTCACCGGAGTCGAGGGGCGAATGCTCATTAGGGGTTCCTTTCGTGGAGTGTCATCGGCGCCGTTCATGGGACGACCAATTCGGAAACCATACGAAATCGATCCGTGACGATCCGTCAATTCATGCCGTCATCGGAAGCGATTGCGCCATTTTCGGAGCCGTGGGACGCAACTTCCGTCCGGAGGATGAGCGCCCGCCTCCGGGAGGAGGACCCCGTCGCAGCGGTCGGCTCGGGTCCGCGTCGTCGGGCCGGACCCGTGTCAAGGCGCGAAGTGACGCTCCCGGCGGCACCCCGGAAGAGGACGAGGCACGCTCGTCGCAGCGGTTCCCCGTTCCGCCCGCACTCCTGAGGACTGCATGGACCCCTCCCCCGACGCCCCGGTCGAGACGCTGCTGCCCGCCGAGGAGCCGCACTCTCGCAGCCTGTCGATGACCAGCGTCGTCCTCGGGCTGTGCTCCATCGTGGTCGGCGCGATCCTCGTCGTCCCCGTGATCGGGATCGCCCTCGGCATGGTAGGACTGCGTCGGGAGCCCTACCGCAAGCTGGCGCGCACGGGCATCACTCTGAACTGCGCGATGCTCGCGCTCTTCGGGGCGGTCCTCGTCGCCATGATCCTGTTCAGTGGTGAAGCGAGCGAAGCGCCGTGAGCGGGCGAGCGGCGGGCTCCCGGCCATGATCCCCCTTGCCGTCCTCGGAGCGGTCCTGGCCGGCGGACTCGCGCTCCACGTGATCCGGCCCGCGCGGATCGCCCTGCACCGACTCGCGCTCGGACGGCCGGCGCCCTCGCCTGGGCAACCGCAGGCAGAGCCGGCCGCGCCGAGCGAGGACCAGGAAACGCAGACCGGCCCCCGGTGACCCGACGACGACCCCGGCCTTCTCCACCGAGGCGCAGGGACTCGTCGGTGACGATCGGGCCAACCGTCCTGCGCTTCTCCGCCGGGACGCGGTCCTCGGCGCGACCGGGAGCCGCGTCAGCCGAGAGCCGCGTCGGCCGAGAGCGAGAGCGAGAGCGCATGCCGCTGCACGTCCCGCAGCTGCCTCCTCGCGGTGCGCTCGCCGCGCGCGAAAACCTCGAGCGTGGCCCGTGCGGTGCGGTTCGCGCAGTGCCGTTCGAGGTGTCGATCCGTCGCGGACGGGCCGTGAGCGACGGATCGGACCGGCCGGGGGCGGCGGGGTGCGACGCGGGACTGGCGCGAGGCGGGGGAGAGCTGGGCGCGGAGGCCGGGGCGCGCCTACTCTCGGGCATGACCGCGATGGCTCCGCAACTCCGGCACGACCGCTTGGTCACCCCCGACGTGCTGCGAGGAGTGGCGGTGGTCGCCATGCTGATCGCGCACGCGATGCCGCTCGTCCCGAGCCGACGGACGGGAGCTTTCGGCCTCCTCGCCTGGAACGTCAACGACCTTGCGTCGCCGCTGTTCGCGCTGGTGATGGGGATGTCGGCGGCGCTGGTGCTCGCGCGGCCCGGCGCCTCCCCCGGCCGGGTGCTGCTGCGGAACGCGATCCGCGGCGCCGTGCTGGTGGCGCTCGGGGTGTGGCTCGGCATCTGGGGCAGCTGGATCGCGATCGTGCTGCAGTACCTCGGGGTCGTGCTGGTGCTCGGCACCCCGCTGCTCCTCCTCCGCTCTCGGCTGATCGCCGTGGTCGCCGCCGTGCTGGCGCTCGTCGCCGGGCCGCTGAACGCCGCGGTAGCCGCCGCGGCACCCGGCTCGCCGCTCACCCTCTGGCTCTTCACCGGGCCGAGCTACCGCGCGACCAATCTGCTCCCGTTCTTCCTCCTCGGCGCCCTGCTGCTGCGCCACGGAGCCCGGCGCGACCGCCTGCTGCCAGTGCTTGCGGCGGTGGCGGTCGTCGTCTACCCGGTGCGGCTCGTGGTCGAGCCCCTGCTCGGAGCAGAGACCCTCTCCGGAGGCCTGCCGGACACACTGCACGACCTCGGGCTCGTGCTCGCGACATACGTCGCGGTGGTGCTGCTCACCACCTCGCGCTCGGCAGCCGTCCAGCGCGCGCTGGTGCCGCTGCGGGCGATCGGCACGCTGGCGCTCTCGGTCTACGTGCTGCAGGTCGCCCTGGTCGCGGCGCTCGCTCGCGCGGGCTTCGGCTACGCGGCCGACGCTCCGCTCGCCGCGCTCGCCCTGGTGCTCGGGCTCTGCGGGGCGGCACTGCTGTGGTGGCGCGTGCTCGGCGCCGGCCCAGTCGAGCGGCTGACGTCGCGGCTCACGGGGCTCGTGCCGCGGTGAGCGGCGGACATGTCGAACCGGAACTGAGTTGTCGCAGACGCTCCGGGGTCCGGTGAGCGCTGCCCGCCACACCAGGCAGGACACCGCGAACAAGACCGAGGCATGGGCGGCCGAGCGCGCCGCCCTTCCGCCCGAGCTACGCGCATCGCGCGAGACGGTCGCGGCCTCGTTCCCAACCGGGAGCCCGTACCCACGACGCTCTCCCCGCAGGAGAATGAAAGCGCCAACGCGTTGCTCGCCCAGCGCACACGGGAGGCCAGGTCGCGACCGCGGCGGACTCGACCGATAGCGCCAGGCGTGACAGGCACAGGGGAGAAAGCCGGCCGCGGAGTCCAAGGGAGTCCTGCCCCACCTCATCGAGGCGCTGTCGCGGCCGTGAGCCCGAACGTGACGCCCTCAGCCGCTGGCTGACCTCACCCAACTTGTCACAGCCTCCGTTTACGATGAGGCGCACGCATTGCTGATCGGAGGTACGTAGTGAGCATCCGCATCACGGTAAGCCCGGAGGTTCTGCGTTGGGCCACTGACCGTGCCGGCTGGACCGACCTCGCCATCCATGATCGCTTCCCGCGCTTCGATTCCTGGCTCGCTGCGGATCCTTCTCCGACCTTGAAGCAGCTCCAATCCTTCGCTCGAGCGGCGCACGTCCCATTTGGTTACCTCATGCTTCCGACGCCTCCTGAGGAGTCCCCACCCATCCCGGACTTTCGAACGCGCGGCGACCAGGCTCGGGCGGAGCTCTCTCCGAACCTTCGAGACACCATTTATTCTTGCCAGCGCCGTCAGGCGTGGTACAGAGATTTCGCGATAGCGCACGGCTTTGATGAGGTAGCGCTGGTCAAGATCGCTTCTATCGGTGATCCGATCGAGCCGGTCGCGGACCACATTAGCTCTGCGATTGGATTCGAGATAGAGGGCCGTAGTCGCTTTCGCAGCTGGGAAGGCGCCTTCCGTCAACTCATCGATCTGATCGAAGCGGCGGGCGTCCTTGTATCCGTCAACGGAATCGTGGGTTCTAATGCCCGCCGAGCGCTGGACCCGGACGAGTTCGGAGGATTCGCACTCGTCGATACTTACGCGCCGCTCATCTTCGTGAATGCCGCGGATACGAAGGCAGCCCAGATCTTCACGATCGTGCACGAGCTAGCGCACATCGCTGCGGGAGAGTCCGCGCTCTCCGACCCCGGCGTTGCCGCCTCCGACCATGATGCGCATGAACGTTGGTGCAACCACGTCGCCGCCGAGGTCTTGGTGCCACGAGCGACTCTGCCTGCGGCGTTCCGGGGAACGGCTGACGCGCCCGAGCTGGACCGCCTCGCCACGGTCTATCGCGTGAGCACCCTCGTCGTATTGCGCCGTCTGTTCGACATCGATCTGATCGGTCGGGACGAGTACCGAACCCGCTATCGAAACGAATTGACGCGTGTTCGAAAATCGGCTCGTGGATCCAGCCCGAGCGGCGGGAACTTCTACAAAACGCAGCCGCTCCGCCTCGGTCGCCGCTTCGCGCGCGCAGTTGTAGCGGATGCTCGTAGCGGGGGAACAACCTATGGCGACGCCTTCCGGCTCCTCGGAACGGCGAAGGCCGAGACGTTCGGGAAGCTTGCAGAGGAACTCGGGGTGGCGGCGACGACCTCGCAACGTGGGTCCAAGAGCACCTCGGCATGTTTGAGTCTGCGGACGCCGTCACGGCAGTCAAGCTGACCGAGTTGGCGCAATGGGCAAGCGACGGCACGTTCACCCAGGCTGCCATTGATGAGTTCCTGAGCGTCGCCGACTACTACCTCGTGGCTCATGCGGCCGCACACGGACACACCGTCGTCACGCACGAGGGATACCAGGCCAACGCCCGCAAACGAATCCTCATCCCGAACGCTTGCCGAGCGCTCGGAGTCCCGTACTGCACTACCTTCACAAGGCTGCGGGACCGAGACGTCCGACTAGCGCTCGACGTCCCCTGACCCGACTGGACCACGACGAGGGGCCGATCCGCGAGGACGAAGCATGCATCTTTCAGGAGGTCGGATCCGATATCTTATTTGCCGTCTTCCGCAAGCCGGCCACACCCTCGATCTAGCCGACTACCACTGAAGGGAGGCGCACTATGGCAACCATCCGCGCTGAAGTATTCCCCGCGGGGGACTCCTCGCCGACGAGCTCGAGGCGCGCGGCTGGACTCAGGCCGAGTTCGCTGAGATTCTTGGCCGTCCTCCCCAGTTCGTGTCCGAGATCATCGCCGGCAAGAAGGAGATCACTCGCGAATCTGCGGCGCAGCTCGGCGCGGCCCTGGGAACGTCGCCCGAGATGTGGCTGGAGCTTCAGGACTAGTACTTCCTCTGGCGTCAGGGGCAGGATCAGCGCACCCAGGCGTCTCTAGGAGAGGTTCGGGTGCGTGCGCGTCTGAAGGAACTCGCGCCGATCTCGATAGCGTCGAGCGACTCACGACTAAGCACATCCTTCCCCAGAAGGAGCTGCGCAACAAAATGCCCTTCGAAGTTGTCGGAAGCCTCGGGAACCTTCTCCTCGTAAACGATTCGCTCAACACCCTACTCGGCGACAAAGACTTCGAGTCCAAGAAGCGCATCTTGCGGAGCGATGGACTCAACTACGACATTGGAGGAGTTCTCGATGCGGCGGAGTGGACCAAAGACTCGATCGTGGCCCGGACACGTCTTCTTGCCGAACGTGCATATGACGACGTATGGATGCTCCCGCTGTAATCGAGACTCACGTCCGCCCGAGGGCTTGCCGCCCGCTTCACATCACGCGACGATCAGTTCCCGGCCGGTCACGCGACGATCGAGGTAACCGAGCTGATTCATCAACGTCCGGACCACGGCTTTGCCAAGCTCCAGGGGGACGGCATTGCCGAGCTGGCGCTGAACGTCGGCGCGGGGCCCGTCGATCATGAAGTCGTCGGGGAAGGACATGAGCCGCAGCATCTCGTTGACGCGGAGGCGTCGTGCGCGTTCTTCGCCAGAGGCGGTGCGGACGTTCTCCCAGTGGAACGGGCCGACCCACGGGCCGGGCTGAGCCTGGAGTGTGGTGGATGGCCGGTCAGGGTCGAGGCGGAGCAGGAAGGTCCAGTAGCGACTGCGCCATTCGAAGTGGTTACGGCCGCCGTAGCGTTCGGTATGCCACAGGTAGTTCTGACCAGGCGGGATCTCCGCGGCAAGTTCTCCGTAGTTGCCGTCGACGATCTCGTCTTCGGCCGCGCGCACGAGTCGGGGCAGTCCGGCAAACGCCTGAGAGGTGGTGATGTGCGGGATTTTGCTGGCGTCGACGGTACGGCTGTGCTCGCTCCATCCGGAGTGGGTGGGCTCGGGGAACTCGAACTTCTCCCCGTCACGGCGCCCGACGACGAACACACGGCGACGAAGCTGCGGGACCCCGTAGTCCGCGGCCAGCAGCACCTTCCACTGCGGGTTGTAGCCGAGCTCGCCGAGTCCCTTGAGGAGCCGGTCGAACTGAGCCCTGTGGGTCTTGTACGTCAGGCCCTGCACGTTCTCCAGGATGAACGCCTCTGGGCGTGACTCGCGCACGACACGGACGTACTCGTCCAGCAGCGAGGCATTGGGGTCGCGGCTCTCGCGCTTCTGCTCCAACCAGAACCCGGACTTGCTGAACGGCGTGCACGGCGGGCCGCCAACGACCAGCACCGGCTCCTCGGCCCGCAGCCCTGCTGTGGCGAGGATCTGCTCGGTGGGGACCTGTCGGATGTCGCCGGTGAGGGTCGTGGCGCCGTCGAAGTTCGCTTTCAACGTCCGCAACGCGGGCTCGTTGTAGTCCGTCGCGACCGACACGCGAAGGAGGCCGCTGCCAGGGTCGCCGGCCGCGAGGGGCTCGGCGTCGGCACGTTCGACGGCGAGGTCAAGGCCCCCTGCTCCGGAAAACAGGCTCACCACCGGAAGCTGCTCGCCCATGTGCCACCTCTTCCTCAACGTGCACGCACAGCCCGGCCCCTGCAGGCGATGCGTGTCCAACCAGTATCGTCGACACGAGTATGCCGACAGCCACCGACATACCCACCGTGACCACGGGCATCGGTGGACAACCCGAGCCGGAAGGGGTTCTGTGGAGGAAGAGACGCTCGCCGGACGCGCCTTCGGCGAGGTCTACCGCGTCCAGGGGCGCAGCGACTTACACGCATTCCTCCTCGACGCCGTACGTGCCTCCGGCGGCCGTGTGCTGTATGCGAGCGACCGACACCGCGCGCCGGTCTACCTCGGCGTGCAGCTGGACTCCGACGAGCGGATCGGGATGCTCATCTACCCCTTCCGCGTCACCGGGAACTCGATCAAGAACCGTCCCGACGACGAGGTCCGCGGACAGCTCCGCTACGGCGCCGAGGAGTCCTGGAAGCGAGAGCACCCCGTCGGGCGGGATGTCGCCGGCGTGGACGTGACCATGATCCTCGGCGTCGACCTCGCCGACGGCGTCATCCTCGGCCTGGACGCCAACCTCTGGGACCCTCTGCCGATGGGCATCTCCTTCTATGCCAAGGACGCCGAGATCCAACAGGCCACAGCGTCCGGCTGGCACGTCTGGGAGAAGATCAACCGGCCAGGAACGAAACGCTCCGAGCCCCGCTCCCCCACCAGCCTGGAGACAGTCGTCGCGTTCACCCCCGACCGCCTCATCGACTACGCACGTCTCGAACGACGAGCGACCTCTCTGCGCTTGGACCCGCCGCTGCGATACTCGGCTGCTATCGCACTCGCAGACAAGACGGCGGTCGACGAGCTGCCACGTCGGCACGTGTTGGAGGAGCAGTTCGCACTCACCAGCGAGCAGATCCTCGACATCATCGGCGGCCGTAACCGGCTCTCGGTCGCCGTCCGCGGTGGGGTCGCCGAATACCACCTGGAGCACCTGCTCGACAGTTCGCCCGACATCGCCGCGGTCGAGCGGCTCGACGTGGACGCGATGCACGACTTCAACGTCACCCTCTCGGACGGCAGGGTGAGGAGGGTCGAGTGCAAGAACGCAAGCCCGAAGACCTCCGCCAGCGGTAGCTTCAAGGTCGAGGTTCAGAAGACCCGGGCCTCCAAGGGAGATCCCGCCTCGCGCTTCTATCCCGTCGACGGGTTTGACGTCGTCGCGGCCTGCCTCTTCTCACCGGCTGGACGATGGGAGTTCCGTTACGGGCTCACCTCACGTATGGCGCGGCATAAGGACTTTCCCGACCGGCTCGCGCCGATCCAGACGATCACCGACGACTGGGCGGAGAGCCTATCCGCCCTCAGGGAGTGACCTCTCGTCGGTCGCGCACGACGTCCACGACACTCGTGGCGAGAGAGGTGGGAGCTTCGTGTTTCCAGAACCGCAGCACGCGCCAGCCTCGTTCCTCCAGCAACTCGGTGGTCTCGATATCGCGGAGTCGGTTTCGACCGATCCTGCCCTCCCCGTAGTCGCGGTTTGTCGACGGCGTCTTGAAGCGCTTGGGCCAGCCGTGCCAATAGCATCCGTCGATGAGCACCGGGCGGCGTTACGAGAAGCCCACGGCGTGTACATAGCTCGAGGCTACGCGCCTCGCTGCCATGTCAGAATCCAGCCCGCGTGCCCTGCCGTCGCCCCAAGCGGCGGGTGTGTCTCGTGACACAGGAACGATCCTCACGGATATATTCAGCCGTAGGAGGCCGTTTTCGACGAGGAGCACCAATGACTGCACAGCCTGCCCAGAGCTCAAATTTTGAGTAGAGTCATAGCGCATCGACTTCGCGCTTCAAGAATGGTGTGCATATAGACACATACTCTCTCGCGCGAAAAGTCTGGCGGACCGCGCTCGCCTAGAACGCTCCGATGGTCGAGGACCGACTCGCTCGCTGGTCGTGAGCACCCGCCGCGGACGGCCCGTGCGCCGCGAGCACCAGGTCGCGCACCGCGGTGGCCGGGAGCGACGCGGCGCCGGGCGGCAGCAGGTCCGCGTCCGAGGCCAGCACGAGCGGAGTGTCGGCCGACGAGGACGGCAGCCTCCCGTGGGTGCCGCGCACCAGCGACGCGTCCAGCGGCACCAGGTTCATCGCGTAGCGCAGTCCGAGCGCCTTCTTGGCCAGGTTACCCGCCGCCTTCGCCTTCACCAGCGGGTCGGCCGGGTCGAAGAAGAGCTCGGCCGGGTCGTAGCCGGGCTTGCGGTGGATATCGACGCCGCGGGCGAAGTCGGGCGCGCGGTCGTCGTCGAGCCAGTAGTAGTAGGTGAACCACGCGCCCGGCCGGGCGACCACGACGAACTCGCCCGAGCGCTCGTGGTCGAGGCCGTAGCGGGCCTGCGCCTCCCGGTCGAGCACCTCGTCGACGCCGTCGAGCGCCTCGAGGAGCGAGCGCACCCGCGGCAGATCGGCCGCGTCCTGCACGTAGACGTGGGCGACCTGGTGGTCGGCGACCGCGAACGCGCGCGAGGTCCACGGATCCAGCTGCTCGCGGCCGTCCTGCACATACACCTCGAGCAGGCCCTCCCTCCGCAGCGCCCGGTTCACGTCGACCGGGGTATCCGCGTCGGCGATCCCGTACTCGGCGACCACGATCACTGACGCGCCCTGTGCCTCCGCGTCATCGAGGAGCGGAGCGAGCACCACGTCCAGCTCCGTCGCGGCCCGGCGCGCCTCGGGCGAGTCCGGTCCGAAGCGCTGAAGGTCGTAGTCGAGGTGCGGCAGGTACGCCGTGGTCAGCTCGGGCGGGCCGGAGCCGTCACCGGCCAGCACGTGCCGGGTCGCGTCGACCATCCACTGCGTCGAGCGCAGCGACGCGGTCGGCCCCCAGTACTGGAACAGCGGGAACGCGCCGAAGCGCGACACCAGCTCGTCGTGCAGCGCCGGCGGGCGCACGTAGGCGTCGGGAGACTTGCGGCCGTCCGCGTGGTAGATCGGGCGCGGAGTGACGGTGACATCGGTCGTCGCCCCCATCGCGTACCACCAGCCGATGTTCGCCGCGCGGTACGGCTCCCCGCCGCGCCGACGCGCGGTCTCCCAGACCTTCTCCCCGGTGACCAGGCGGTTGTGCTGGCGCCAGAGGTGCACCTCGCCGAGGTCGCGGAAGTACCAGCCGTTGCCGACGATCCCGTGCTGGGCGGGCATCGACCCGGTGAGCATCGTGGACTGCACGCTGCAGGTGACCGCGGGCAGGATCGTGTCCAACGGCAGCCGCCCGCCGTCGCGGGCGAGGCGCGAGAGGCGGGGCATGTCGGCGAGCGCCGTCGAGGTCAGCCCGACCACGTCGAGCAGCAGCACGGGCCTCACAGCGCCGCCGCCTGCGGGAGGAGGGGCGCCAGTAGCGCGTCGCGGGAGGCGGGAGTGAGCAGGTGCTCGGCCGCCCAGGCGAGTTCGGCGCCGATGCCCGTCGAGAGGTCGCTCGGCGCGTCGGCGAGCACCGACCAGGTGTACGTCTCGACGTCGAGGTGGATCTCGTCGTACGGCCAGGCCGCGTCGACCGCGGAGACCGCCTCCACGAGCACGGCCGTCGTCGCCGAGAGCGGCGCCTCCGGCCGGTGGTGCAGCGGCACGTGGAAGTGCACCCGCCAGGGGCCGGTACCGGGGAGCGTGTCGAGCGCCTCCGGCACGTCATCGACGCGGAGCACGCCGTCGATCCCGTTCTCGCGGGTCTGGTGCAGGTAGCGCTTCTCGACGAACGGAGCCAGCGCGGCGCGGCCGGCCGGATCCTCCAGGTGCAGCGCGGCCGAGGCCTGCACCTTCACCACGCGCAGGCCCGCGTCGCGGATGCGCCGGACGGCGGTGGCCGGGTCGGCGAAGGAGACGGCGAGGTGGCAGGTGTCCAGGCAGACGCCGACGAAAGCCGGATCCACCACTCCGAACCGCGGGTGCAGCCAGTCGACGACGTCGTCGACCGTATCGAGGATGCAGCCGGGCTCGGGCTCGATCGCCAGGCGGATCGCGTGGCCGGTGGAGCGGCGCAGGTCGCGCAGTTCCTCGACGAGGCGGGCGAGGTTGCGGCAGGCCGCGTCGTCCTGCTCCTGGCCCCAGCCCTCGCGCCAGCCCAGCGGCAGCGTCGAGATGCTGCCGTCGGCGCCCGCGGGCAGCAGGTCGGCGAGGACCCGCGCGCAGTCGATCGTGTACTGCAGGCGCTCCGGGGTGGTCCAGTCGGGCCGGTAGACGTCGAGCTTGACGACCTCGGCGTGGAACGCGGCGTACGGGAAGGCGTTGAGCGTGCGGACTTCGAGGCCGTTGCGCTGGAGGGCCGCCCGCAGAACGGCGCGGTCCTCGGCGCTCGCGACCAGCCGGGCCGCGAGATCCCGCGGGATCCACAGACCGACTCCGACCAGCGCGAGCCCGGCGGCCACGCGCGCGGGTCCGGCGTACACGTCGAGCTGGCGGACCACTCCGGCCAGGTCCTCGGCGGGGTGGACGTTGGTGCAGTACGAGAGGTGCATCAGAGGACCTCCGCCATGCGCGGCGCGCCCCGGAGCACGGAGTTGCCCTCGAAGGTGCGGCTCGCTCGGGCCACGTCGACACCCGCGATGGGCGAGAGGTCCAGGCGTCCGCTCTGCCCGTAGAACTCGACCGGGTTCTGCCAGAGCAGCCGGTCCACGTCGGCCGCGCTGAAACCGGCCACGAGGAGCAGGCGGCCGGTCTTCGCGGTCGTGAGCGGATCGGAGCGGCCCCAGTCGGCGGCGGAGTTGACCAGCACGCGGTCCAGGCCGATCCGCTCGACCAGCGTCACCAGGCGGGTCTCGTCCATCTTGGTGTCGGGGTAGATCGAGAAGCCCATCCAGCAGCCGGAGTCGCGGACGGCGTCGACCGTGACCTCGTTGAGGTGATCGACCAGCACCTGACCGGGCGCGAGCCCCGAGTCGGCGACCACCTCGAGGGTGCGGCGGGTACCCGACTCCTTGTCGCGGTGCGGGGTGTGCACCATCGCGGGCAGGCCGTGCTCGCCGGCGAGCTCGAGCTGCTGACGGAAGACCTGGTCCTCCTCGGGGGTGAGCGAGTCGTAGCCGGTCTCGCCGACCGCGACCACGCCGTCCTTGGCGAGGTAGCGGTCCAGCTCGGGCAGCACGGCCCGGCAGCGCGGGTCGTTCGCCTCCTTCGGGTTGAGCCCGATGGTGCAGTGGTGGCGGATGCCGAACTGCGCGGCGCGGAAGCGCTCCCAGCCGATCAGGGCGTCGAAGTAGTCGGTGAACGAGCCGACGTTGGTGCGCGGCTGGCCGAGCCAGAAGGAGGGTTCGACAACCGCGCGGACGCCGGCGTCGAACATCGCCTGGTAGTCGTCGGTGGTGCGGGAGGTCATGTGAATGTGCGGGTCGAAGATGCGCATCGTCGCGCCTTTCTCATCGGTGGTGGTGGCCCCGCGGTCGGGGCGACGTTCGGGGGCGGTCAGCTCGGCAGGAGCACCGCCAGATCGTTCGGGAGAGGGCGCCCGGCCGCGCGGCGCTCGTCGGCGAAACGTTCGGCCATCGCCCGCAGCTCGGCGTCACTGCGCTCCTGGAGCCCGGCGACCGCTGCGAGCGGGATGCCGAGGAAGACGAGCTTGAGGACCCCGTGCCGCCAGGCGTGCGCGTCGAGGTGGCCGCGGGCGAAGGGGCCCATCGCGACGGCGACGAGACGGGTGTCGTTGGCGCGCAGGGCGTCGGCGGTCAGCTCCAGGCCGACGGCGGTGGTCGCAGGACCCGGGCCGGCCAGGGCGTTCAGCCCGGCCAGCACGCCGCGGCGCTCGGCGCCGTCCGCGCCGCGGTAGAGGCGGAGGAGGAGCACGGCCAGGTCGTCGTCCGTGAGGGCCTGCGCCGCGGACTGCACCAGGGCGGCGCGGGCTGCGTCGTCGTGCGTGCCGTGGACCAGGCCCTGCGGATCCTCGGCAGGCCGCACCGGTTCGCGTCCGGCTTCGCGACCCGCAGTGGGGAAGAAGCGCTCGATCCGCGACGGGCGCTCCAGGACCGCAACGCGGGCGGCCGTGGTCCACGGGTGCTCGACGCGCGCCGAGGCGCCGCCGCGCGCCTCCTGAATCGCCGCGATGCTCGCGATGGCCACGCGTGGCGCGTCGTGCGAGTGCCGGGGCAGCTCGACCGCCGCGATCCCGCTGTAGCCGATCTCGGCGAGGGTGGCGAAAGCCGCAGCGAGGTCGAGGGAGCCGGTACCGAGTTCGAGGTGCTCGTGCCGCTCCGGGAGCATGTCGTCGACCTGCACGTTGAGCAGCAGGCCGGCGGCGCTGCGGAGGGCGCCGACCACGCCCTCGGGCTCGACCACGACGCAGTGCCCGAGGTCGACCGTCAGCCCGAATGCGTCCGGATCGCCGAGTTCGCGGCGCAGCAGCAGCGCGTCGGCGACCGTTTCGACCAGCATCCCCGGCTCGGGCTCGAATGCCAGCCGCACACCGTGGCGCTCGGCCAGGGCGACCAGACCGCGCATCCGCTCGACCAGGAGACGCCAGGCCGCAGCCCGGTCACCGCCCGCGGGCACGACGCCCGACCAGAGCGAGACTGCGTCGGCGCCCAGCAGCGCGGCGATCTCGATGGCGCGCTCCACGAACCGCAGCCGCGGTTCCGCCTCCTGATCGACCAGCGTGGGCCGGTGCTTGGTGAAGGGATCGAGCAGATAGCGGGCGCCGGTCTCGATTACGACACGCAGGTCCAGCGCCTCGAGCCGCGACCGCAGCGCGAGCGTCTGCTCGCGGCAGTCGGCAGCGAACGGATCCAGGTGCGGGTGCCCGAGGGTGAGCGCGACGGCGCGGTAGCCGGCGGCGTGGATCACGGTCAGCGCGTCCTCGAGAGTGTGGTCGGCGAAGCCGTTGGTGCCGTAACCGAGCACGGGTCCGGTGACGCTCATGTGATGTCCGCCGTCCGCGGGCGGCGGAGCAGGAGGGAGCCGAGCGCGTCGAGCGCGAGCAGCGCGGCACCCAGCTCCGGCCGCTTCAGTCCGGTCAGTGCGGCCTGCAGCGGGATCATCCCGGTGATGCCCGCGCGGGTGGCCGTGCGTGCGGCCGCCGCCGTCGGCGTCCTCGACGCCTGCAGCTGCGCGGTGAGCACGAGCAGGAGCCAGCGACCCAGCCCCGCGGTGACGACCGCGGCCGGGGCGGCCCGGCGCTCGGCCAGGACGCCCCCCGCAGTGGACAGCGCGATCGACGCGGTCCCGGCCGCCGCCGCTCCCGCCGCGACCGGTGTGGTGCCGTGCACCTCGCCGCGCGAGAGCACAGTGACGCCCAGCGTGTGCGCGGCAACGGCGGCGGAGGCGGGGGCCGCCGCGCGCACGCCGTCCGCGCCCGCGCCGAGCAGCACGTCGAGTCCGCGGCAGGCCGCCATCACGACCGGGCCCAGCGGAGTCGGCTTCGCGAGCAGGTCGTACGACCAGATCGTCGCGGCGAGCGGCAGCGAGAGCGCGAGCGAGCGCCGTCCGTCCACGACGGCCGCGACCGCGACGCCCGCCGCGGTCAGCACGGCCGCCGTGCCCAGCGCCGCCGAGCGGCGGATCCGCCCCGACGGGATCGGCCGCTCGGGCCGCTCCCGGGCGTCGAGCTCGGCGTCCGAGTAGTCGTTGAGCGCCATTCCCGCCGAGTAGAGCAGTGCCGAGGACAGCGGGAGCGCGAGGGTGCCCGCCCCGAGTCCGCGGCCTGCCCAGGCTCCGCCCGCGAGGGTGTCGCCGATCACCGTCAGCGCTGCCTTCGCGCGGACCAGCTCCAGGTAGTCGCGCAGCTCAGCCATCGCTCCGCGTCCTGCTGCTCACCGGGGTGCGGCGCTCGGCGACGAGCGCACCGGTGCGGGCGGCCCAGGCCACCAGCTCCGCGGTCTGCTCGGCGAAGCCGTGCACGTCGCTCCCCCACGGGTCTTTGAAGAAGAAGCCGAGCTCGCCGACCGGGCCCGAGACTCCAGCCTCGTCCGCGAGCGCCAGCAGGCGGGCGAGGTCGAGGATCAGCGGGGCCGCGAGGGCGGAGTCGTACGCCGACCAGATCGTCTGCACGGTGATCCGCGAGCCGAGGAAACCCTCGGCGTGCACGTGGTCCCACGCCGTCTTGACGTCGCCGAGGTCCGGCACGTTGTCAATGTGCAGCGGAGTGACCACATCGTCGCCCAGCAGGCTGCGGAGTCCGCGGTTCTTCGAGACGAGCTTCGAGCGCACCGCCTCCGGGTCGGCGAGGGTCTGCCCGTCGCCGCCGCCGAGCAGATTCGCGCCCGCCCACGAGAGCACGCGCATCCCGCGCGCCGTGAACATCGGAGCGAGCACGCTGCGCAGCAGGGTCTCCCCAGTCTTACCGTCCTGCCCCGCGATCGGGATCCCGGCCTCGGCCGCCCACTCGTCCAGCGCCGGCAGGGCCAGCGCGGTCGACGGAGTGAAGCAGGCGTAGGCCGCGCCCGCGACGACGGCCGAGAGGGCGGCGATCGAGCTCGCCGGTAGCAGGTGCTCGCCCGGACGCGCGAGGGCGGTGCGGAGGGCGGCGAGGTCGTGGAACTCGGGGCGGTCGGCCGGCAGCACCTCGGTCGAGGCGACGTCGATCACGACGACCCGCGCGAGGCCGTGGCGCTCGCGGAAGGCGACGATGTCGGCGGCGCGCCGGTCGATATCCTCCTGCTGCGAGGCGGCGTCGGTGGGAGCGAGGCGGACCTCGGCGTCGGTCGCATCGATGCGCTCGGCGACCTCGGCGACCACCGAGGTCGGGAACATGCCGCCGGCCGCGAGGCCCGTCGCCTTCTCGAGCAACGGGGTCGGCGCGACGTCGTGGCCGCCGACGACGATGTCGGCGAAGCCCGCGAGCGGGACATCCTCGAAGGCGGGGGTCGCGGTGGCACAGCCTGAGCTGGGCGCGGCACCTGCGGCGATCGCGTGCAGGCCCACAACGGCCGTGGTGGCGACGCTGCCCCGGGCCCCGATCAGCCAGAGGCCGATGCGCTCGCCCGATCGGGAGGCGCGTGTGCTGGTGGTATCGGACGAGGTCATCGTTCTCTCCTGTCGGGAAGGGCGGGCGGGGCGGAAAGGGCGGAAGGGGCCGGCGGGGTGGAAGGCGCCGGAGGGCCCGGCGGAATGGCGAGCGTCGGCGCACACCCCGGCGATCGGAGTGCGGAAGGGCCCCGGCGCAGCGCGCGACGCGCCTCCGGCCGACGGTCTCGCGCACAACCCGCACGGGGGGCGCGCCGAGTTTGCGGGACCGTGCGGTGACTGGTTTCCTCAGGTGTGCTGACCCCCGAACCCGCCAGCCGGGCCGAGAAAAGGAGCTGAGCGTGGCCGAGCGCGCGGGTACCGCGACCGGCGACATGCTGAGGCTGTTCGCCGACGGTCGCCCGCGCACCCGCGCCGAGCTGGTCGAGGAGACGGGGCTCGCGAGGACCGCGGTGATGACGCGGCTGGAGCTGTTCTTCGAGCTGGGACTGATCGCGCACCTCGACCGCGCACCCTCGACCGGCGGACGCCCCTCCGCCCGCCTGGTCTTCGACCCGGCTGTGCGCTCTCTCCTGGCCATCGACCTGGGCGCGGCGCACTCGACCATCGCGCTGACCGACTTCGATGGACGCATCATCGTCGAGCGCCGCGAGGAGCTCGACATCGCGCAGGGTCCGGAGGCAGTGCTCGGGCACGCGCTCGACGTGTGCGAGGACGTGCTCGTCGCGGCCGGCGTCGAGCGCTCCGTGCTCGCGGGCATCGGAGTCGGCGTGCCGGGCCCGGTCGAGCACGCCAGCGGCCGCCCGGTGCGCCCGCCGATCATGCCAGGCTGGGACGGCTTCGACATCCCCGCCTTCGTGCGCCGGCGCTTCGACACCACGGTGCTCGTCGACAACGACGTGAACCTGCTGGCGCTCGGCGAGCGGGCCTCGCGCTTCCCGCACGCCCTCGACCTGATGTTCGTAAAGGTCGGCACCGGCATCGGTGCGGGCATCGTCTCGTCCGGCCTGCTGCAGCGCGGCGCTCTCGGCTCCGCCGGCGACCTCGGCCACGTGCAGGTCCCGCGCACGGCCCCGGCCGCGGCGGGCGGTCAGGAGGGGGACCTCGAGGCGGTGGCCGGCGGCTCCGCCCTGGCCGCCGGGCTGGCCCGGGCGGGACGAGACGTGCAGTCGGTGCGCGACCTGATCGATCTGCTGAACGCACGCGACCCCGAAGCGGTCGAGGCAGCGCGGATCGCGGGCCTGCAACTCGGCGAGGTGCTGGCCACCTGCGTGAGCCTGCTGAACCCCTCCGTCATCGTGCTGGGCGGATCGGTCGCCCTGGCCAGCCCGGAGATCCTCGCGGCCGTGCGCTCGGTGATCGACGAGCGCTCGCTCCCGCTCGCGACGCAGCGGCTCGACCTGGTGACCGCCGAGCACGGAGGCAGCGGAGGCGTGCGGGGCGCGGCGCTGATGCTGCGCGGGCACCTGCTCAGCCCGGCAGTGGTCGACGGCTTCCTCGAGCAGCTGCGGGCGGAGGGCCGGGCGGGCCGCTAGTGCCGCCGTGCGCTCTGCAGGAGCCGGTGCGATGTGCAGGACCCCGTGCGATTCGCAGGGGATCCGGCGCGCGCGGGCGGCACGACGGGCAGAAACGGGCCTCGACGGCGCGATCCCCTGCGAATCGCACCGGCCGCACCCGGTCAGGAGCCGACCCCCGCGCGGTCGGCCGCCTCCGGCTGGGCGCCGAGAGCGGCGGCCACGGCGGCGTCGATCCGCGCCTGCTCCCCGGCGGCCCGGCGACGGCGGCGGACCACGGTCAGCACGATGAGCCCGGTCAGCAGGGCGAGCAGGAGCAGCGCGCTCCACGGGATGGCCGCGGCGACGGACTCGGCTGTGGCGACCGGAACGTCCGGGATGACGACAGCGGAGTCGGCCTGAGAAGCCTGGTCGGCGGTGACGACAGTGCCCGAGAGCGTGGCGCGGGCGGTCGCAACGAAGAGCGGCCAGACGCCGGCCACGGTCAGCGTCCGCGAGACGGACGTGCCGGGTAGCAACTCCGGCAGTGGCTCCGGATCGATCGCGGACACCGACGCTAGGCCGAACAGGCCGGCGACGTTGATCTCGGCGCCCGGTGCGATGCGGGTGTTGCCCGCGTTGGTCACGGTGTAGTCGACGGTCGCGGAGCCGGGAGCGAAGGGGTTCCCACCGCCGTCGTACGAGACGGTGAGGCCGTCGATCGCCAGGCGCGGGACGAGGTCGCCGCCGACGCGCAGGTACATCCGGGAGCCCAGGCGCCGGTCGACCGAGACTCCGGTCTCGCCCTGCACCAGGATCGAGGAGACGACGCCCGCCGCGTAGTCGCCGGGCGTGACGTCGTCGGGGACGGCGAGCTCGAACGGCACCTGCACGCTCTCGCCCGCGGGAACCGTGACCTCGGGGGCGTCGAACGAGATCCAGCTGCCCAGCTGGGTCGAGGGTTCCGCGGCGGGGAGCAGGTCGAGCTGACCCGCTTCGGTGATGTACCCGTCGGCCGCGTAGACGCGGAAGGTCTGCGGCTCGTCGTCGTAGTTCGACACGATCAGCGCGTCGCTCAGCTGCCCGCCCGGGTCGAGGGCATACGCATAGTTCGGCCGTTCGCTGCCCTGCTCGGTGTCGGCGGGGCGCACCCCCCAGGTGACGGCGGGGTCCGCCTCCTGAGCACCCGCCTGGCCAGCCGCGAGGAGCGTCACGAGCAGCAGGGCGGCGATGGTGCGGGTGGTGCGTGGCAGGAGCGACATCGATCAGGCTTCCGTTGCAGTGCGGATGCCTCCCGCGAGATGCCACTTGTGACGGCGACGCGCCGAGCGCGGGCGTCATAAGTGGCATCTCGCGGAGAGACGGGGAGGGAGGGGGGCGGCCCGGGGGCCGCCCCACCGGGGCTAGCCGAGCGCGGTGAGCGTCAGCGTCGCGGTGTAGGTGCCGGTTCCGACCGAGAGCGGGAGCTTCAGGTCGAGGTCGGCGCCGAGGACCGAGGATCCGGTCGGGTGCTCGGCCGCGGCCGAGCCGAGGACGCGGGCGGTGGCGAGGCCGTCACCCGAGTCGAAGCCGGAGGGAATGGGAGCGCCGGCGACGGCACCGCCGTCGTTCTCCAGGACCTCGGGGGTCCAGCCGAGGTACTTGCCCGAGACGGTCGTGCTGCCGGCGCGGAAATCGCTCAGCTGTCCGGACACCGACCAGGCCGGCCCGTTGAGGCGCGAGTCGGTCACGCGGACCGGCACGAGCTCACCGGAGGCGGCGAAGTGGTCGCCCTTCTCCTCGGCGACACCGAGGTTCACCAGGTTGCTGGTGCCCTCGAGCGTCCAGGTCAGCTCGCCCTCGCGGGCCTCGGGGACGATGACGGCCACGGACTGGTCGCCCTCGGCCGCAGCGCCCGCCGCGGTTCCCGTGAAGTCGCCCGAGACAGCGGAGGCGGAGTTGCCCGCTCCGAAGTTGACCGCCGGAGCGTTGCCCGTAAGGACGATGCGTCCGCCGACCGTCGATCCCGCGAGCTGGACGTTGCCGGAGTTGCCCGACAGCGTCACATCGCCGCCGACGGTGTTGCCCAGCGTGCTGGACGAGCCGTCCGCTTCGGCGCCCAGAAGCACGCCGCGCGAGGAGCCAGTCACCGAGAGCGAGCCGCCGACGATCGCGCCCTGCACGTTCACGCCGAAGTCGCTGTCCGCGAAGACGGCGTCCCCGCCCACACTCGTCCGGTCCACGTCGACGTAGGTCGCCGCCGCGGTGCTCACTCCGCCCGCGACCGAGAGGTCGCTGAGCTCGACGTCGATGCCGCCGGCCTCGACCATCCCGCCGACCGTGAGGTCGCGCAGGTACAGGAAGCCGTTGCGGCTCCCCTCCGAGAGCGACACGACGTCTCCGCCGACGCTGGTGCCGTCGATCGAGATGCCGTACGCGTCGGTGCCGATGACGTCGCCGCCGATGGTCGCCGAGGTGGCGTCCAGCCAGGCGTCGTCGCCGACGATCACGTTGCCGGTGACGGTCACGTTGCCGAGGACGCAGGTGTCGCCCGCGGCGACGTTCAGGTCGCCGGTGATCGTCTGGTTCCCCAGCTCGGTGCTGCAGTCCGTCGTCGCCGCGAAGGCGGACGGTGCAGCGACCATCGCGAGGGACGCGGCCGCGAGGACCGCCGTGGGCGTCTTCCACTTCATGGGGGTTCTCCTCGGTGCGCTCGTGCGCGTCGTGCTGGTGGTGGTGCTGTCGGTGCGGCGCGCGCGGCGCGGGCTGCGCTCAGCCACGGAGCGCTGCGATCGCGGAGTAGCTGCGGGAAGCGGCCTCGAGGGAGTTCCCGGTGCTGGGCGGCGTCGCCAGGGTGGGAGCGGTGTCCTGCTCCCAGACGCCGAAGCGCTGGCCGCGGTCGCGCAGCTCCGAGAGGAACGCCTGGTAGGGCAGGTTGCCGGCGCCGAACTCGACGATGTCGTAGCCGTTGGTGTTGGCGTTGTTCGTCTTGCCGTCCTTGAGGTGCAGGATCGGGTAGCGGCGCGGGTTGCGCTTGATGTAGTCGAGCGGCTCGAAGCCCGGGTAGAGCTTCTTGCCGACGTAGGCCCAGTAGACGTCCATCTCGAGATACACGTGGCGCGGGTCGGTGTTGTCGTAGAACAGGTCGTACAGTCGGGTCGCCGGGTCGTCCGAGGCGAAAGCGAACTCGCCCGCGTGATTGTGCTGGTAGAGCTTCATGCCCGCGGCCGAGACCTGCTGGCCCCAGCGGTTCCACTCCTCCGCGGCGGCGAGGTAGCCCACCTTCGTGTTGACGTTGGTGGGCGCGTTGCCGGTGCCGAGGTGCGGCGTGCCGAGGATCTGCGCGATCTCGATCTGCTTCCCCAACTCCGAGCGGAGCAGGTTGGTGCCGACGTGCGAGCCGACGGCCCGCAGGCCGTTGTCGTCGAGCAGCTGACGGATCTGCTGCGGCGTGATCGCTCCGACGTTGCCCTGGGTGTAGCCGGCGAATTCGATCTCGCTGTAGCCGATGCGGCCGAGCTCCTCGAAGACGGCCCGGAAGCCCAGAGACGCGACCTTGTCCCGGACGCTGTAGAGCTGGATGCCGATGCGGTTGATCGGGACCAGGCGCGTGGATCCGGACGAGGGCGCGGGTGCGGCCCCGGCAGGCGCCGCGAGGGCTCCCGCTCCGACGCCGACCGCGACCGTCGATGCGGCCAGGGCCGTCATCAGCGAGCGTCGGCTCATCGGCTTGGCCGTGATGGATGCGTGGTGGTGGTGCATCATTTCTCCTTCGAAATGGCAGGTGGTTCGGGGGGTGGGGCCGGCCCGGTTGGGCCGGCCCCTCCGCGATCGCTACTGCTGGACCGTGAGGTTCAACAGAGTGGACGCGGCGGTGGTGTTCGCCGTGGCGGTGTGGGTGACGGTGAGCTTGTAGCTGCCCGCGGCGAGCTTGGGCAGCGTCACGACGACGTTCCCGTTCTCGTCGAGGGTGCCCGTGAGCATCGCGACGGTGGAGAGGTTCCTCTTCACCATCACGGTCACCTCGCCGGTGCCGGCGACGCCGGTGGCGGACTTCGCGCTGATCGAGACCTGCGCGCTGGCGCCGGGCTTGACCGGGTTCGGCGAGACGGTCGCGGTGAGCACCGAGGCGGCCTTCGAGACGATCAGACGGGCGGTGCCCTCCGACGCCGTGAAGGTGCCATCCGAGCCGTAGGTGGCGCGGAGGGTGTGTGTGCCGGCGCCGAGGGTCTGCGGGAGGGCGAAGGTCGCCTTCCCGTCCTTCAGCGCGGAGCGTCCGAGCTCGGTGGCGCCCTCGTACAGGACGACCTCTCCGCCGGGCGTTCCGCCCTCACCGGTGACGGTGACGGTCGCCTCTCCGGGTGCCCCGAAGCTCACGCGCGGAGCCGAGAGCGCCAAAGTCGTCGTGGAGGCGACAGTCGGGGCGTTTGCCGCGGCCAGGTCGATCGTGAACGACACCGTGCCGACGGTCGAGACGTTTCCGCCCGTGTCGGTGGCGCGGTACTGGATCGTCCGGGCGCCGTTCGTGGTGAACGGAACCGTGTACGCGCCGTTGGTGGCGCGGACCGTGGTCCACGTCGTGCCGTTGTCGGCGGAGTACTGGACGGTGGAGAGCGCTCCGTTGTCGGTCGCGGTGAGGCCGAGGGTCACGGGCTTGTTGTAGACGCCGCCGACTCCGGTGGGAGTTGCGGGGTCGAGCGTCGCCGCGACGGTCGGAGCCGTCTTGTCACCGGCGCCGACACCCTGGAAGGTGAGGGAGTCGAGCGACAGGCCGCTGGGCGAGGTCACGTAGAGCGACCCGGTGCCCTGGGGAGCGTTGGCGAAGGGGACGAGGACGTCCTTCCAGCCGGCTCCGGCGGGGATGGTCGCCGTGGCGAAGGGCGCTGCGTCAGCAGCGTTCCAGCGCAGATCGACCGTGCCTTCACCGGTGGCGCGGACCACGACGCCGGTCAGGTTGGCGACGTTCACCGGGTCCCAGCGCAGGAAGGATCCCGCACCGAGTCCGCTGACGGCGTTGCCGCCGCTGGCGGTGGTGTCCGCGTAGGGCAGGACGCCCTCCCGGGCGGCGTGCTCCGCCTCCTGCGTCTTCGGGTTCAGCCGCAGCGTCGCCTCGGCCGCGGCCGGGGGCAGTCCGTTGAAGCCGGCGTCCGTGTAGGTCACGACGACGGTGCCGTAGAGCAGCGCGCCGGGGCCGTGTTCGGGCGAGTCCTTCGAGGTGGGGAACGCTCCCGTGGCACCGGTGCCGGTGACCTCGGGGTGAGCGTGCTCGTCGTGGCCGAGGCCGTAGGTCCAGTTCACGCGGCTGCTGACGATCTGGTCGCCGTCTTCCGCGTCCTTACCGGTCACCCGGTAGGGGATCGCGTCGCCCCATGAGAAGAACGAGCCGTTGCCGGGCGTCTGGATCTGGATCTGCGGCGCCTGGTTGCCGACCGAGATGACCCGCGAGGTCAGGCTGAACTTGCCCTTGGCGTCGGTGACGCGCAGTCGGGCTGTGAACTGTCCGAGCTCGGTGTAGGTCTTCTTGGCCGTGACTCCCGTGGCGTCGAAGGTGCCGTCGCCGTCGAAGTCCCAGTCGTAGGTGAGTGCGTCACCCTCGGGATCGGTCGATCCCTTGGCGTCGAAGCTGACCTCGAGCGGCGTCTGGGACGCTGACAGCGGACTCGCCGTGAAACGCGCCTGCGGGGCCTTGTTGCCCTCGGCGTAATCGATCCGGTACAGGCCCGCGTCGGGGTTGGCGCGGAAGAATCCATCGCCGTACTCGAGCACATACATCGACCCGTCCGGGCCGAACTCCATGTCCATCGGGTTGTCGTGGATCGGCTGCGCGGCCTGACTGAGCGCCGCGTTGGGGAGGAAGTCCTCGATGTGCGTGACCGCGCGCTTCTCATCGAGCGTGAACGCCGCGATGTAGTCCTGCGAGAACTCGCCGAAGAAGGTCTTCTTGTCCCAGTAGGCCGGGAACTTCGACGTCGAACTGTTGTCCGCGTCGAAGTGGTAGACCGGTCCGCCCATCGGGCCCTGGCCGGTGCCGGTGCCGAAGGTGACGAGTTCGTCGAACGGCTGGTCACCCGGGTTGTCGCCGTAGTAGACGGTCGCCGCCTTGGCGTCCGGGATGTCGACGAGGCCGGTGTTCCAGCGCGAGTTGTTCTTCAGGTTCTCCGGGTCGAAGAAGCCGCGGGGCGTCGACGTCTCGAAGTTCCACTCGTTGTACGGCGCGTTGGGTCCGTGGACGTAGGGCCAGCCGGAGTTGTGCGGCTGGTCCAGTCCCGTGGCGTTCCACTCGACGAGGCCCATCGGGCCGCGGATGCCGTCGGCCGCAGCGGCCTTCGTGGCGTCGGGACCGTAGTCACCCCAGGAGAGAGTGTTCGTCTCGGCGTCCACATCGATCTTGAACGGGTTGCGGACACCCATCACGAAGATCTCGGGGCGGGTCTTCTCGGTTCCCACCGGGAAGAGGTTGCCCTCGGGAATCCGGTAGGACCCGTCGTCCTGCACGGCGATCCGGAGGATCTTGCCGCGGAGGTCGTTCGTGTTTCCGGCGCCGCGACGGGAGTCGAATCCCGGGTTCATCCGCGGCGCGTCGTTGTTCGGCGCGAAACCTGCGGCACCTGGCGCGCTCGCCGGAGTGTTGTCTCCGGTGGAGAGGTACAGGTTGCCATCGGCGTCCCAGTCGAAGTCGGCACCCACGTGGCAGCACTGCCCGCGCTGGGTCTCGACCTCGATGATCTTCTGCTCACTCGCCAGGTCCAGACCCGAGCCGGTCCACTTGAACCGCGAGAGGCGGTTGACGCCCTTCCACTGGTCCCAGTAGCTGTCGTCGGCACCCTCGGGGAGCATGTTGGGGGCGGCGCCGGTCGGCGTGTTCCCGGGAGGTGCGTAGACCAGGTAGATCCACTGGTTCTCGGCGAAATCGGGGTCGATGCCCACCGATTGCAGCCCGTCCTCAGAGTTCTGGTAGACGGGAATTGTGGCCACGACGCGCGTCGTGCCGGTCTTCGGATCGGTGTGGCGGATCTCGCCGTTCCGAGCGGTGTGCAGGACCGACTTATCCGGGAGGACGGCCAGGTCGAGGGGTTCGCCGACGTTCTTCGTCAGCAGAACCTTCTCGTAATTGCTCCAGTCGAGCGCGGACTCCGCGCCCGGCTCCGAGCCGTGGTCCACTCCGTCGTGGGCCGAGGCGGGCAGGCCGAGGGCGGTGAGTCCGGAGACCGTCACCAACCCGGCGATGCCGAGTGCGAGAAAACGCCTGATGCTTTTTCTCGAGGGTCGCTTACCATTCATGCGTGATGTGATTCCTTCAGTGAGGTGTTCATCGCAGAGGCCGGGTCCGTTGCTGTCCGCACGACGATGCGGATCCGGTCTCCTCCTGTCCGGCCCGTGGGCCGGCGTCTTGCACTCCCCCTCTCGCGGATGCCGATGGCGCGGCGGCCGGGATCGTCAGTGATCCGGGCGGCGCCGAGGTGGGGGTCGGCGCGAGATGGTTCCCGCGCCGACCCGGGCTGGTGGGGTCAGGACTCGAAGGCCGAGGGAAGGTACTCGGAGACGTTGTCCTTCGTGACGACCGGCGCAAAGAGCTGGATCTGGCGCGGGACGCCGAGCGAGCTGGTGTCGGCCATCGACTTGTTCTGCTCGACCAGGCGGGCGAGCTTGATGCCGTCCGCGGCCTGCGTCGAGGGGTAGACGACTGTGGCCTTGACCACGGAGTCGTCCGCCTCGATCGAGCGCATCACGTTGGCCGATCCGGCGCCGCCGACGAAGAGGAACTCGTCGCGTCCGGCGGTGTCGATCGCCGCGAGGACGCCCACACCCTGGTCGTCGTCGTGGTTCCAGATCGCGTCGATCTTCGGCGCCGCCTGGAGGAGGTTGGCCGCCGCCTGCTCTCCGCCCTGGACGGTGAAGTCCGCGGCAACGCGGTTGTCGACGTTCAGCCCGCAGCCCTCAAGTGCGTCCGAGAAGCCCTGGCTGCGCTCCTGGGTCAGCGGGAGGGAGTCGATGCCGGCGATCTCCGCGACTACGGCGCCGGGGTTGTCGCCCAGCTGCTCGCAGATGTAGGTGCCGGCGCTGACGCCCATGCCGTAGTTGTCGCCGAGGATCGTCGAGCGAGCGGCGAAGGGGCTGGAGAACTCGCGGTCGACATTGATCACGGTGATGCCCGCCTCCATCGCCTGGGTGGCGACCTGAGTGAGCGCTGCTCCGTCGATCGGCAGCAGCACGATTGCGTCGACGCCGTCGTTGATGAAGGTCTCGACCTGGCTGATCTGGAGGTTGACGTCGTTGGTGCCCTCCGCCGTGCGCAGCTCCACGTCGTCGTACTTCTCGGCCTCGGCGATGGCGGCGCGGCTGACGGCGCCCATCCAGCCGTGGTCGGCAGCGGGAGCGGTGAATCCGATGACGACGTTGTCGCCGGAGGCGTCGTTGTCGGAGGCGGCGACGGCCGCGGCGGTGCCGCCTGCGGCATTACCGGTCTCGACAGGGGCGTTGGAGATGCAGCCGGTGAGCATCAGCGCGACGGCGCCGAAGGCGATGCCGGCCGAGCCGAGTCGGGTGGTGCGGGTGAGTCGGCTGCGGGTGAAGGGGCGTGCGGGCATGGAAGTGATCTCCTTCGATCGATCCGAGGGGTCCGAGGGCACACGTGTCCTGCGGGGAAGTGACCTGAGTGGTCGGGTGGGGTGCTGGGTGTGGAGGAGCGGGGCCGGAGCCCCGGGGTCAGGACTTCCTGCCGCGCGCGGCGAACCGCTGCTGCAGCAGGACGGCGGCGACGATGATCGCGCCCTTCGCGACGGCCTGCGTCGAGGTCGACATGTTGTTCTGCGTGAAGACGTTGGTCAGGGTCGTGAAGATGAGGACGCCGAAGACGGTGCCGACGATGGTGCCGCGGCCGCCGGCCAGCAGCGTGCCGCCGACCACGACCGCTGCGATGGCGTCGAGCTCGTAGAGCAGGCCGTTGGTCGAGCTGCCCGCAGTCGTCCGGGCGAGCATCATGACGGCGGCGATGCCGGCGGTGAGCCCGGCGAGGCCGTAGACGTACATGGTGTGGCGGCGGACCTTGATGCCGGCGAGGCGGGCCGCCTCCGGGTTGCCGCCGACCGCGATGGTGCGTCGGCCGAAGGTGGTGCGGTTGAGCAGGATCCAGCCGGCGACGGCGACGACCACGAAGATGAGCACGAGCACTGGGATGCCGAGCACGTCAGCGCGGAAGAAGTCGAGGAACGGCGTGACGGTGACCACCTGAGTCTGTCGATTCGAGATCAGCTCGGCGAAGCCGCGCGCGGCGACCAGCATCGCCAGGGTCGCCATGAAGGCGACGACCCGGCCGTACGCGATCAGCGCACCGTTGATCAGCCCGCAGACGAGGCCGACGACGACCGCGGTGAGCACGATCACCAGCCAGGAGGTGTTCGCCGCGTAGTACTGCGTCGACACCGTGCTCGCCCAGACCGTCGCGAGCCCCATCACGGAGCCGACCGAGAGGTCGATTCCTCCGGAGGTGATGACGAAGGTCATTCCGATGCTCAGCACGCCGATCACGGCGGCGAGCCGGAGGATCGTGAGCACGTTGTCGACGCTGGCGAAGCGCTCCCCCGCGGTCGCGAATCCGACGATGCAGAGAATCACCAGCGCGAGCAGCAGGCCGACGTTGCGACCCAGCGAGCCCTGCATGATCCTGGCCAGCCCCGAGCGGGCGTCCTTGGACGGGGTCCCGCCCGAGGCGCCCCCCGCTGCGGCTGACGCGTGACGGGCGGCGTCCTCCTGCGGACCGCCGATCGACGGCGACGCGGTGTCGAGCTGTCCGCTCACGCTGCACTTCCTTCCATAACGAGATCGAGCACGCGGTGCTCGTCGATCGAATCGGCCGGGCCCTCGTGGACCACGGCGCCGTCGGAGATCACGAGGACACGGTCCGAGAGCCCGAGGACCTCGCCGATCTCGCTGGAGACCACGAGCACGGCGGCGCCGTTGGTCGCGAGATCCCTGATCAGGGTGTAGATCTCGGCCCGCGCGCCGACGTCGACTCCGCGGGTCGGCTCGTCGAGCAGGAGGACGCGGCAGCCGCGCACGAGCCAGCGGGCGAGGAGCGCCTTCTGCTGGTTGCCTCCGGAGAGGGTGCGGGCGTCGCGGTCGACCCCGGAGGGCCGCAGGTCGAGCGAGACCGCCTGCTCGGCCGCCGCTGCGCGCTCGGAGCGCTCGTCGAGGAAGCCGCGCTTGGCGAAGCGGTCGAAGGTCGAGAGGGTGATGTTGCGGTACACGGGCTCGTCCAGGAGCAGGCCCTGGCTCTTGCGCTCCTCCGGGCACAGGCCGATGCCGGCGTCCACGGCCGAGGTGACGGATCCGGCGCGCAGGCGCTTGCCCGCCACGCTGACCGTGCCGGTGCTCGCGCGGCGCGCGCCGTAGATGGTCTCGAGGATCTCGGAGCGGCCGGAGCCGACCAGACCCGCGAGGCCCACGACCTCGCCGGCGCGGATCTCGAGCGACACGTCCGAGAAGGAACCCTGCAGGCCCAGCTTCTCGACCTTCAGCAGCGTCTCGGCCTCGGTGTCCAGCTCCTGGCGATCGGGGAAGACGTATTCGACGGCACGGCCGGTCATCAGGGTGATGAGCTGCGCGGTCGGAGTGTCGGCGACGGCGAGGTTCTGCGCGACGGTGGCTCCGTCCTTGATCACGGTGATCCGGTCGCCGATGGCGCGGATCTCGTCGAGCCGGTGCGAGATGTAGACGATGGCGACCCCGGAGGCGGTCAGCTGACGGACCACGTGGAAGAGGTTCTCGACCTCCTCGGAGTCGAGCACGGCAGAGGGCTCGTCCATGATGATCACCCGCGCGTCGTGCGAGAGGGCCCTGGCCATCTGCACGATCTGCTTGCCGGCGGCGGAGAGGCTGCCGACCTCGCGGTTCGGCGAGATCTCCTTGTGGCCGAGTCGCTCCATCAGCTCGCGGGTGATCCTCGTCGCCGTGGCGCGGGCGGTGAAGCCGGCGCGGGAGAGTTCGTGGCCCAGGAAGATGTTCTCGGCGACCGAGAGGCCGTCGACCACGTCGAGCTCCTGGTACATCGTCGCGATGCCCAGGGCGAGGGCGGCTGTCGGGGACGGGATCGTAACAACGTTCCCGTCGACGAGGATCTCGCCCTCCGTGGGCTGGTGTGCCCCGGCAAGGGTCTTGATGAGGGTGGACTTGCCCGCGCCGTTCTGGCCGAGGAGGCAGTGCACTTCACCGGGTCGGACATCGAGGTCGACGCCGTCGAGAGCACGGGCGCCGGGGAAGACCTTCACGATGCCGCGCATCTGCAGAAGCAGCTGCTGAGACTCGTCGGACGGGCGGGGAAGAGGCTGTGCAGCAGGGCTGCGGGGGTCTGCGGTGACCATGCGGATGAAGCTACTTCCACTTACGTCGCGGGTCAAGCAAAAGTTCTGAACCGATTCGAAGGCGGTTCGGGCGATTGTCCAGTCACCTCGGCCGTCTTCTGCTTGCGCGTCAGGCCGGGGATCCGCAGGATTACGCGACATCTGACGGCGGGCCTTGAGACATCCCGTCCGCAAGAGAGCGCTCTCCAGACTCTCTGAACAATTCCGTGCTTGCGCAGCCCGGGCGCGTCGCGTCGCCATGCTCCGGACGCGCGACGTGTGCTCCCCTCACGAGTTCCGCCCGAGGTCCGCGACCGCCGCGAAAGTCCAAAAGTTGTCGCACTCGGCGCCGAGTGCGACAACTTTTGGACTTTCGACGGTCCAGAGGCGCGGGTGCGCTCGGCGTGGCTGGGCGCTGCCTCCGGCCGACCGCGGAGTGGCGCGTTCTGATCGGCTGGGCGCCGCCTGTCGTGGTCGATGACCTAATCTGCCGAGCAAAGCTCATGCAGCTGTCGTCAGCTTCGTGACAGAGCGGTCTTCGGGAGGGGCGGTAGCGGTGGTGGATCTGGGTGCGATCGAGGAGGACGTTCCGTTCGCGGCGGGGGTGGCGGAGTCGGTGGTGTCGGCGTTCACCGATGCGGCCGCTGTGGTGGAGGGGCAGTCGGGGGCGCGGGCGGGCTGGGCGGTGTCGGCGCTGGCGGAGTTCCGTGGCGGGTTCGCGGAGCTGTTCCGCCAGAACGCGCAGACCGCCGCGTCGGATGCGGCGGAGTTGGTGGCGCGGCTGCGTGAGGTGGCTGTGGCGGCGGGGCGCTTGCGGGACGAGGCTGCGAAAGAGCAGCAGCGGCGGGTGCTGGCCCGGGAGTGGAAGCGCGAGCAGGACTCCCGGAACCTGTTCGAGCAGGTCGGGGCGGCGCTGTTCGGTGAGGAGGATCCTCCGGTGGGGCCTGCGGCCGAGCAGGTGTCGATCCCCATCGAGCAGGGGGCGGTCGGGGCGCGGCAGACTCCGGCGCCGGGTGGCGGCGGGGTGGGGGGGGACGTCGTCTGCGCGGCCGGAGGATTTGCGGGCGTTCGCGGACGCCTCGTCGGCGGCGAATGACGAGCTGCGGGAGCGTCCTGGCCGGCTGCGGGGACTGTTGACGGATTTCGCGGACCAGTGCCGGTGGGGGGCGTTGGACGCGGACAGCGTGGTGACCGGGTTCCTCTCGTGGCTGGCGGCGAATGACCAGGACGTGGTGTGGGCGCGGAGCGTCGCGGAGGCGTTCGCGGCGGCGGGCGGGGAGGGAGTGGTGTCCACGCTCGCGGACAGTGCGCTGGCCCTCGCGCTGGGGTCGGCGGGGGTGGCGTTGTCGCGGGAGGACATCACGATCACGCCCGCGCAGGCGTATGGGGCGCCGCCGACGTCGGGGTTCGCGGATGATCCGGTGAACACGGGCACGGGGAACTTCCTCGAGACGGAGGTGGATCTGGGGTTTCCCGGCGGCGCGGGCTCGTTGCGGTGGGAGCGCACCTACAACTCCCTCGATGAGCGTGCGGGGGCGTTCGGGCCGGGCTGGTCCTCGGTGGCGCAGGTGCGGCTGCGCGTCGAGGACGACGGCGCGACCCTCGTGCTCCCGGATGGGCGGGAGGTGCTGTTCCCTCGGCAGGACGAGGGCTGGGACCGCGCCGTCGGCGAGAACCGGTGGCTGAGCCGCGAGAGCGGTCCGGAGGGCGACCGGCTCGTGGTGTCGGGGAACGACGGCTCCCGGTGGCTGTTCACGGCGGGCGGGCAGTGGCTGTCAGCGGCCAGCGGCCCGGGCACGCGGGTCGACGTCGCATACGACGAGGACGGTGCGCTGACGCGGCTGGTGCACGAGCGCGGCCGGTGGGTGGCTCTGGAGTGGTCGGGCGGGCGGATCGTTGTCGCGCACGCCTCCGACGGCCGCCGGGTGGAGTACGAGTACGACGCCGGCCGCCTCATCGCGGCAGCCGACCCGGGCGGGACGCGCCGGTACGGGTGGAACGCGGACGGTCTGATCGAGTCGGTGACCGACGCGGGCGGAGTCGTCGAGGTCCGCAACCGCTACGACGCGAAGCGGCGGGTGCTGGCGCAGACCTCGCCGTTCGGGCGCACCACCCGATACGCGTATCTGCCCGGCCGGGCGAGCGTCGTCTCGGACACGGACGGGTCCCGCTCGAACACCTGGATCTCGGACGCCCGGGGCCGCCTCGTGGGGATCATCGATCCGGCGGGGCGGCGGCAGTCGATGAGCTACGACGCCGCCGGGAACCTCCTCTCCGCGACCGGCCGGGACGGGACGGTCACCGCGCACGCCTACGACGCCCGCGGCCGGCTGGTGCGCACGAAGACCCCCTCCGGCGCGGACATCACCCGCGGCTACGACCAGTTCGACCGGGTGACGACCGTCGTCGCCGAGCAGGGCGGGATCACCCGCTACGAGTACGCGACCGACGAGGACCGCTCCCCGAGCGTCGTGATCGACCCGGAAGGCGGACGCACCCGGCTGACCTGGAACGCCGGGCTGCTGATCGAGGTCACCGACCCGGAAGGGGTGAGCGTCCGCCTCGGCTACGACCCGTTCGGCGACCTCGTCACCACGACCGACGCGGACGGGAACACCGCACGGCTACTACGCGATCAGGCGGGCCGTGTGGTCGCCGCAGTGTCCCCCTCCGGAGCGCGCACCGAGTACCGCTACACGCCGGCCGGTCTGCTCGCCTCCCACCGCGACCCGCTCGGCGCGACCTGGCGGTACACGTACGGGGCCGGCGGACGCCTCACCGCGATCGTCGATCCGCTCGGCGCGCGCACCATCATGGAGCACGGCGAACACGGCGCGGTGACCCGCACCATCGACCCCCTCGGCCGCGCGATCGCCCGGGAGTTCGATGACCTCGGGAACGTCTCCGCCGCGCTGCTGCCCGACGGGACATCGTGGCGGTTCGCGTACGACGCCCTCTCCCGCCTGACCGAGACCACCGACCCCGCCGGGCATCTCTGGCGCCGCGAGTACGACGCGGACGGCGCGCTCAGCGCCCTGATCGACCCGACCGGCTCGCGCACCACCGTCTTCACCGACCCGAACACCACCGCCGTCTCGGACTCCGCCGCCTCCTCCCGCACCCGCTTCGACCCCCTCGGCCGCCCCGTCGCCACCGAGGCGCACGACGGATCCACGGCCCTCACCGTCTACGACCGCTGCGGACGCCCCGTGGAACTCGTCGACGAAGAAGGCGGCCTCACCCGCCTGATCCGCGACGCCGCCGGCCGCATCACCGAACAGATCGCTCCCACCGGCGCCACCACCCGCTTCGAGTACGACCGGTGCGGACGCCTCGCGACCCTCACCGACCCCGCCGGCGCCGCAACGACGCTCGAGTACGACGCCGACGGGCGCCAGATCCGCTGGACCGGACCCACCGGCGAGACCGGCTGGAGCGAATACGACGCCGCCGGCCGCGTCACCGCCCGCCACACCCCCGGCCGCGGCACCGCCCGCTACCGCTACGACCCCCTCGGCCGCGTCGTCTGGTCCCGCGACTCCTGGCACGGCACCCGCCGGTTCCGCTACGACCCCGCCGGACAACTCATCGAAGCCGTCAACGGCGTCGGCGGCGTCACCCGCTACGAGTACGACGACCGCGGCCGCAACACCGTCATCGTCGACCCCCTCGGCGGCATCACCCGGCGCACCTTCGACGCCGCCGACCACGCCATCGCCGCCACCGACCCCCTCGGCCGCAGCACCACCGCCGGCTACGACCCCGCCGGCCGCCAACTCTGGCAGCAAGACCCCGACGGGCACCGCCTCTCCTGGACCTACGACACCGCCGGCCGCGAAACCAGCCTCACCGCCGACGGACGCCTGCTCTCCGAAACCCGCCGCGACCTCCCCGCCCGCCAAGCGGTCATCACCGACCACACCGGCCCCGGCGCCCCCATCGAACACACGCTCACCTGGAACCGCCGCAACCAGCTCCTCCGCCGCACCCGCGACGGCCAGGGCCTGGCCTGGGAATACGACGCCGACGGCCACCGCACCGCCGTCGCCGGCCCCGACGGCACCCGCACCCGCTACGAACGCGACAGCACCGGCAGAGTCACCGCGATCGAGCACCCACGCCTGGGCCGCGCGAGCTTCGAGTACGACGCCGCGGGGCACCTGATCGCCTCCACCGCCGGAGGGATCGCTCAGACCTGGCGGCACCGCGACGGCTTCATCACGGAGCACAGCACCGAGACGGGAGCGGGCACCGGGACGGCCCTAACCCGCGTGACCCGGGACGAGGACGGCCGCATCACCCGCCTCGACGCACCCACCGGCGGCGTCGACTACCGCTACGACAACGCCCAGCAACTCCTCGAGACCCGCACCGACGCCGGCACCTCGACGTTCGAGTACGACACCGGCGGACGCCTCACCCGCGAAACCCACCCCGACGGCCGCACCAGCACCCACGACTACGACGCCGCCGGCCAACTCCTCGCCACCACCCGCGAGGACGGCACCCGCATCGAATACCTCTACGACGGCCTCGGCCGCCGCACCCGCGTCACCGACAGCGACGGCCACCACCGCTCCTACGCCTGGAGTGCCACCGGCTGGCTCGACGCCGTCACCGACGGAACGTCCACCACCACCCTGCACGTCGACACCCTCGGCGAACTCGCCAGCATCAACGGCATCGACACCTGGTGGGACACCGCGTCGTACGCGCCCGCGCTGCTCGCCGTGGGCGACACCCCCATCCTCGCCACCCCGGGAGGCGTCACCGGCATCGGCGACACCTGGACCGGCGCCGGGTGGCGAGCCGACCGCCCAACAAGCGCCGACGACCCCTGGGGCACAGCCGCACCCGACACGCTCCCACCCGGCATCACCCTACCCGCCGGCATCGGCCTAACCGGGAGCGGCGGCCTCTCCATCGCAGGCCTGGAATGGCTCGGACACCGCGCCTACGACCCGGCGTCCCGGGGCTTCCTCACCGTGGACCCCCTCGACGCGATCACCGGTGCAGGCTGGTCAGGAAACCCCTACTCCTACGCCGGGAACGACCCCCTCCACGCGATGGATCCCACGGGGCTGCGGCCAGTGACAGACGCGGACCTGCGCGCCTACCGCGACGGGAACAACGGCGCCTTCGCCGCCGCCAGCGACTGGTGGTCGAACAACTGGGAATACGTCGCCGCAGGCGCCCTCGTCGCGATCGGCGTCGCCCTCATGTTCACCGGCGTGGGCACCCTCGCCGGCGCAGCTCTCGTCGGGGCCGCATCTGGAGCCTTCCTCGCCGGCGGCATCTCCGTCGCGACCCAGAAAGCCACCACCGGGAGCGTCGACTGGGGCCAAGTCGGCATCGACTCCGCCGTCGGCGCGCTCGGCGGCGCCGCTGGAGGAGCAGCCACCGCCGCCGCCAGACAAGCAGGCGCCGGCGTCTTCAAAGCCGAGATGATCGGCGCCCTCGCCGACAGCAACGTCAGCACAACCGCCGACTACCTCACCAGCCCCGGACCCCACACCACCGACAACCTCCTCGCCGCCAGCGCAGGAGGACTCGCCGCCGGCGGCCTCGGAGGCGCCGCCGGCCGACGCCTCGACAAAACAGCGGACAAACTACTCGACGAAATACCCGCAGTACCACGACTCCCGCAAGACATGAACGTAAGCCCGAAACCGCCACTAGTAAAGGACCCTTTGGGGCGGACGGTGGGGAAGAACGCGAACCAGAACGCCGAGGTCGGGGACCTCGTGGACCGGCTCAAGAAAACCGACGGCGTAGAGGATATTCGAGTTGATCAGCAACAAGTCAATGCACACGGTGAGCGCGTCGGCATTAATCGGCCGGACGTACAGTACACAGAGGCTTATGCAAAATACGATTGATCGAGATGGATTTGCGCGTGTCGGTCACGAATAACACCGGCTAATCCGCTTTGATTGAAGAGCAGCCTTTAACAGAAACTCTTCGCAAAGGAACCAGCCGGTGCGCACACAGTCTACTACGGGAATGACGGCCGAGCACTACGCGATCCTCGCCGAACGGATCGAGAACGAGTTCATGTGGCGTCGGCGGCGAGGACGTCCGCGCAGACTTTCCCTCGAGGGAGCATTGCGGGTCACTCTTCTCTATTATCGCCAGAATGTGACCGAGCAGTTGATCGCTGATGTGGTCGGTGTCAGTCAGTCGACCGTGTCGCGAACGATCGCGTCGGTTGAGGCGATGCTCAATGTCGTGATAGACGACGAGCAACCGGACGTCGAGGCCGCGCTCCGCGGGACAACGGCCGTCATCGACGGCACGCTCCTGCCGTGCTGGTCCTGGTCGGACGCGCCAGAGCTGTACTCCGGGAAACACATGACCACGGGGCACAACTGCCAGGTCCTCGCCGATCTCTCCGGTCGGTTGATCCACATTTCGGATCCGATCGCGGGCAAGCATCACGATGCCCACGCGTTTCGAGAAACCGGGTTGGCCGACACCGTTAACCTCTCGAACACGCTGGCCGACAAAGGCTATCAAGGCACCGGAATGGTCACACCAATAAAGAAGAGGCCAAGCGAAGAACATCTGCCAAATTACGCCAAACACCACAATCGCTTCGTGAACACCCACCGCTACGTGATCGAGAGAACAATTGCTAGCATCAAGACCTGGCGGATATTCCACACCGACTACCGGCGGCCACTGCGCACCTTCCGAGATGCCTTCAACGCCGTCCGCGGACTCATCTTTTTCACTCGGCAAAAAACCAATTTTGCATAAGCCTCAATATCCGACAAGAGAGAAAGCGATCCGCGACGTGACACGGTACATCGAACTGCGTTACAATCAACAACGACTTCACTCGGGGCTTGACTATCGGACCCCGAACGAAGCCGAGCAGGCATGGATCACCGAGAACCTCGCCGCGTAGACAACTATTCAACTGGTCCAGGAAACGTTGGGCAGCTCAAGACCGGCTATCGCGGACGTCTTACAGAACTTCCCAACCTCATTCGCACCGTCACCCGCCTCGAACTTTACCGACTCGGCTGGTAAATGCTTATGAATAACGCTCGAAGTGAAGGACTACCGTCATGCCGACGCAAGGGGGGTGCACCCAACGGAACTGGCCACCATCGTTGCGAAGAAGGTCACCGCAACTCTTGCTGGCCTATCCGCGGCGACCCGGAAAGCCGAGAACATGCATGAGAAGACGCTGGCTATCCGCTCTGTACAAGCGCCTGCTGTGAAGATCGTTCTTCACTGCGAGGACCGCGCCGTTCCGATTATCGATCCGTCAGACTTGCTGATTAAGCTACGGCAGCGTCTCGGTCCAATCGCCGATGTCGTGACTGTTGGGGCGTCCAAAAACACACGGGGGGGAATGGACGGTGCTCATGCCGTCGCTCGCGTAACACGCGCTTGCGGGCTTTATCTTGGCGTGTGCTTAGACCACCCTGAGCGAAGCTCTGCATCCGCGCAGGGCCAAGCGACTCCGTACTCTGAGGAGATGCGCAGCAACCCACCTCAGGCTGATCACAGACGGCACCTCGTCGCCGGCGTCGAGCTGCGCACGGTCGATGTCGGTCCGCCGGGCGCGACGGCGGTGTTCGTCCTGATCCACGGGATCGGGATGTCGCACCACACCTTCTCGCCGCTCGCCGCCGTGCTCAAGCGGTACGGCCGCGTGATCGGCGTCGACCTCGCCGGGTTCGGCGCCAACCGGCGTCCACGGCGCAGGGTGGGCCTTATGGAGCATGCGGAGCAGGTCGAGCAGGCACTGCGCGGCTTGAGTGTCTCGCGCGCCATCGTCGTGGGGCACTCGATGGGGTCGCAGGTGGCCGTCGAGCTCGGGCTGCGTACACCCGGGCTGGTCGAGGCAGCGGTGCTGATCGGGCCGGTGGTCGATCCGGAGCGGCCGGGAGCCGTCCGGCAGGGGCTGGCCCTGCTGCGCGACTGCCTCGGCGAGCCAGTGGGCGTGGACGCGATCCTGCTGGCCGACTACCTGCGCGGCGGTGTCCGCTGGTACCTGCGTCAGCTCCCCGAGATGCTGCGGTACCCGATGCAGGAGCGGCTCGCCGAGCTGGAGGTGCCGGTGCTCGTCGCGCGCGGCCGCGACGATCCGATCGCCACCCGTGACTGGTGCGAGCGCCTGGCCGCTCACGCGCGCGCGGGACGGCTCGTTGAATTCGTCGGCTCCCGCCACGTCGTTCCTCGCACGGAGCCCGACGCACTTGCGCGGGAGATCCTCCGCTTCGCTGCCGCCCTCGGCGAGACACCCGTCTCCCCGCTCACGCTGCGCGCGGAGCCGGCCGCATGAGCCGCCTCCGGCGCCTGCTGCGCAACGCCGTCTGGTGGATCCGCGACTACGCCTACGCCGTCGCCTGGCAGGCGCGCGGCGTCCTCTCGCGCCGTGCCCCTGATGACTACCTGGACGGTGATCGGCGACCGATCGTGGTCCTCCCGGGGATCTGGGAGACCTGGTCGTTCCTGCGCCCGATCATCGACCCGCTGCACGAGCGCGGGCATCCGCTGCACGTGCTGACGGGCCTCGGCCGCAACGGCCGCCCGGTTGCCCGCACCGCGGAGGACGTGGCCACCTACCTCGCCGAGCACCACCTCCGCGACGTGGTGATCGTCGCGCACAGCAAGGGCGGGCTCGTCGGAAAGTACGTGATGACCGAGCTCGATCCCGAGGGGCGGGTCGATCGGATGGTGGCGGTGTCGACTCCGTTCGGCGGCTCCCGTTATGCGCCCTACCTCGTGCTGCGCAGCCTGCGCGCATTCTCGCCGCGCAACGCCACGACCCTCCTGCTCTCGAGTCGCGCCGGTGCGAACGCGCGGATCACCTCGGTCTTCGGGCTCTTCGATCCGCACATTCCCGAGGGCAGCATGCTCGAGGGCGCGGTCAACGTGCGGATCGAGACCGGCGGGCACTTCCGCATCCTGAGCGATCTCGAGACGCTCGCCGCGGTCGTCACGGCGGTGTCCGCGGAGGAGCGCTCCTCCGCGGACCCCGCGGGACGAGACCCCTCGGGACGAGACCCCTCGGGACGAGACACCGCCGGACGAGACCCCGCAGGACGAGACACCGCCGGACGAGACCCCTCGGGTTGAGACACCGCCCGACGCCGTAGCAACCCCCGCCGCCGCCGCGGAACCCCCTGGTGCCCGCGGGCAGCGGGGCGGAGCGTGGAGCCATGCCCGCCCCTGCCACCGGCCCGACCGAGCTCCTCCTCGTCCGACACGGCGAGAGCCTCGCCAACATCGCGGCGAGCGCCGCTGAGGCCTCGGGAGCGCACGAGATCGCCGTCGATCGCCGTGACCCCGACGTCGAACTCTCCCCCGCGGGCGAGGAGCAGGCGCGTGCGCTCGGCCGCTGGCTGGCGGACGAGGCACGCCCCGCCTCCGCCTGGACCTCGCCCTACCGCCGAGCCGCCACCACCGCCCGCCTCGCCCTCGCCGAGGCCGGCATCGACCTGCCCCTCCGCGCCGACGAGCGCCTGCGCGACCGCGACCTCGGCGTCACCGACCGCCTCACGACAGCAGGAGTGCGGGCCCGGTTGCCGGAAGAGGCCGCGCGCCGCGACTGGCTCGGCAAGTTCTACTACCGGCCCGCGGGCGGTGAGGCCTGGACCGACCTCGCGCTCCGCGCCCGCGCGTTCCTCGACCACCTCGACGCCGCCGCTGCGCCCGGACCGGCCGTCGTCTTCTGTCACGACGCCGTCGTCCTCGTGCTCCGCTACGTCTGTGAGGGCCTGTCGGAGTACGAGCTGCTCGACATCGGCGCCTCCACTCCGGTCGCCAACGGATCCGTCACCCGCCTCATCCGCGAGGGCGAGGAGTGGCGGCTCGCGCTCTTCAACCGCACCGACCACCTCGAGCGCTCCGGCGCCCCCGTCACCCGGCACGACGACCGCGCCGCCGGAGAAGGAGACCCCCGTGAGTGACCTCGTCTCCCGCGCCCTGCTCGAGCAGCGCTGGCCCCTCCCCGAGCCCGGCGGGTCGAAGCACTCCCGAGGCGACGTTGTCGTGGTCGGCGGTGCCCGCAAGACGCCCGGAGCCGCGATCCTCGCGGGGATCGCCGCGTTGCGGACCGGAGCGGGGCGGATCACGCTCTGCGTCGCCGAGTCGGTCGCGTCGGCCACCGCGGTCGCGCTGCCCGAGTGCGGAGTGGTTCCACTCGCCGAGACGCGCACCGGTTCCGTCGCCGGGCGCGGCCTCGACGTCCTCGCCGGCGAGCTCGCCTCGGCGGACGTCGCCCTGATCGGTCCTGGCCTCGACGATCCGCGTGCGACCGCCGCGACCCTGCGCGCCCTCGCACCACTGCTCGACGACGTCCCCGCCGTCCACCTCGACGCCTTCCCGCTGGGCGTCCTGCCCGGCCAGCGCCGCACCGCACGGCGACTCGCCGGCCGGCTCCTGCTTACTCCGAACACGGAGGAGGCGTCGCGCCTGCTCGGCGCCGAGGTCGAGGACGTGGAGCGCGCTGCCGTCGCCGTCGCCGAACGCTACGGAGCGGTCGTGAGCCTGTTCAACACGATTGCCTCACCGGACGGCGACGCGGTGCGCATCGAGGGCACGCACCCCGGTCTGGCGACCGCCGGCAGTGGTGACGTGCTCGCAGGAGCGACGGCGGGTCTGCGCGGGCGCGGCGTCGACCCGATGGGCGCGGCGGCCTGGGGAGCATTCCTGCACACGCAGGCGGACACCCGGCTCTCCCTGCGAATCGGGCCCACCGGCTACCTCGCGAGCGAGATCCCGGGCGAGTTCCCGCGCGTACTCGCGGGCTGATACGCGCCTGCGCGCTCGTCAGCGCGGGACGTCGGCCACAGAGAACGCCACACCCGACGTGATCAGGATCGACGTCTCCCGAGGCTCGCCCTCGCCCTGGTTGACGGTGATCCAGCGCGAGGCCGACCCGTCCAGAGCCCGATCGATACTCTCGCGGACCTCCGCCGCCGTCGTCTCACTCAGACTGAACGGCGCTCCTCCGTACATGATCTCGACACGCCTCACAGCAGACTTTCCTCGCTCGGCCGAGGGGTGCCGTGGGGTTCCTCGCTGATACGCAGACCGTGTGCGGTGTGCGAGTCGGTCAGGAGCTGGCGGATCCAGTCCGGGTTGATGTTCGGCGCCCGACCGCCGTGGTACTTGAAGCGGAGCGGAATCGCCGGGTGCAGCCAGATCGAGGTCCGGCCGTCGCCGACCGCCTGGGAGTCCTTCCAGGAGAAGTAGAACGACTCATTGCGCGCGAGCTTCGAGCCGATCACGATCTGCAGGTGCGCCAGCAGTCGGTCATCGAAGTCGACCTCGAGGGTCGAATCGTAGATCAGTCGCCCCATCAGGCGGTTCTCCGTTCAGAAAGTCACCCGTCCGCGGAGGAGCGAGCGGAGTCGTGGGTGTCGATCCTACCGGCACTGAGCCTGCTCGCCACGCGTCGTCCTCGCTTCCGGGGCGAGGATCGAGTGCACTGCGGTGTCGCGCCAGGATCCGTCGGCCCGCCGCTGGTCGTGGCGGAGCACTCCCTCGAACAGGGCACCGAGGCGGAGGATCACCGCGCGCGGGCGGGCGTTGGCCGTATCGGCCTGCACCTTCACCCGCTCTTAGCCGCTGTCGAAGGAGAGCCCAAGCACGAGCCGCTTCGCCTCCGGGTTCACGGCGGAGCTCCACACGTCGGGCGCGGAGGCGGTCCAACCGAGGTGGGCCGCCTCGCGTCTTTGGTCGACGTCGGCGAGCGAGGTTGTGCCGACCCAGCGGGAGGGCGCCCCTCGCCGCGGGATTGTCCGTGGCGTGACGGGCTGCGCGGGCCCTCAGGCCACGGCGAGAGCGGCCACCGGCGACACCTTCGTCGCGCGACGGGCGGGGAGCACGGCCGAGACGACCGTGATCACGACGCCCACCACGAGCACGGCCACCAAAATCGGCACCGGGATGGTCGGCGGGATCAACCCGATGCCCGGCAGCGAGCCGAACACCGAGATCGCGCCGCACCAGCCGTAGACGATGCCGAGCACGATGCCGAGCATCGCCGCCGCGACAATCATCTGCGCCGCCTCGAGGACCACCATGACGCGCACCTGCGAACCAGTGAAGCCGAGCGCGCGGAGCAGGCCCAGCTCACGCTGGCGCTGCAGCACGCTGAGCGAGAGCGTGTTGACCATCCCGACGGCGGCCAGGACGACCGAGAAGCCCAGCAGGACGCTCATCACCGCAGTGCTCACCTGGATGAACTGCTCGAACGCGACGATCACGTCGGGGTTCGTCTCACCCGACCGCTGCATGATCGAGCTGAAGGTGGCGGCGGCGACCGCGAACATCGTGACCAGGGATACCCCGATCACCAGTCCGATGACGGCGCGGGCGCTGCGCGCGGGATGGCGGACGGCATTGGCGGAGGCGAGGCGCGCGACGGGGCCGTTTCCGAAGATTCGGCCGACGAGGGCCGTCAGCGGAGGAAGCAGGACCGGCGCCCCGAGGATCACCCCGGAGAACGACGCCATACCTCCGACGAGCCCGAGCAGCACGCCGCCGGGGTTGGTGAGCCCAACGACCACCCCGCCGGCCAGGAGTAGCGCGCCGCCGACGACGAAGACGATCGCCGTGACGTTGCGGGCGCTGCGGCCACGCAGCTCCTCATAGCGGGGTTCCGCGGAGGAGCCCGCGGCCTGGGACGGCGCCACCACGAGCACGCGGCGCGACCCGGACCACGAGGCGATGACCGTCGAGGCGACCACGGCGATCAGCGGCAGCAGCAGGCCGGGCGAAACGAGCGGGTAGTCGAAGCGGGGCAAAGCGCCGCTCCGGATCGCGAGTTCCGCGGCGAGCGCCACGAGAGCGACACCGGCGACCAGGCCGATCGCAGCGCCGAGGAACCCCTGCACGAGGCCCGTGCGGACGATCCCGCCACGCAGTGACTGGCCGGAGGCGCCGAGCAGGCGCAGCAGGGCGATCTCGCGGGTGCGCCCGGCGATGACGGTCGAGACGGCATTGGCCGTGACGATCCCGCCCACGAACACCGCGATACCGAAGAAGACGGCGCCGACCATCCCGAGCATGGCGGCGACCTGGCCGATGCTGTCGACCCCGGCCGCGGCGAAGGCCGCGACCATATCGGCGATGACCTGCACCAGCACGGTGCCGAACGCCGCGGCGAGTGCGGCGACGGTGACGATGGCGCCTCCGCCCTGGTGCGAGCCCGTACGCACGCTGCTCACGCGGCGCCCTCCATCGTGAGCATCGCGATCGAGACCTCCTCCGCGCTCATCCCGCGGCGGTCGTCGACGACGGCCCCGTCGCGGAGGAAGACGATGCGGTCGGCGTAGGCCGCCGCGATCGGGTCGTGGGTGACCATCGCGATGGACTGGCCGTACTCGCGCGTGGACGCGCGCAGCAGGGTGAGAACTTCGCGGCCGGTGCGGGAGTCGAGATTGCCGGTGGGCTCGTCGGCGAAGATCAGCTGCGGCCGAGTGGCCAGCGCCCGTGCGATCGCGACCCGCTGCTGCTGGCCGCCCGAGAGCTCGTGCGGCCGGTGCCGGAGGCGCTCGCGGAGCCCGAGGGACTCGATCAGCCGGTTCATCCACTCCTCCTCGGCGCCCGTGACAGCGCGGCCGTCGAGCTCGAACGGAAGGCGGATGTTGCCGCGGACGTCGAGGGTCGGCACGAGGTTGAAGGCCTGGAAGACGAAACCGACACTGCGGCGGCGCAGGACGGTGAGCTCGGCGTCGCTCATGGAGGTGATTTCCGCATCGCCGAGGACCACGCGGCCGGAGGAAGCCGTGTCGAGTCCGGCGAGCACGTGCATGAGCGTCGACTTGCCGGATCCGCTCGGACCCATCACCGCGGTGAACTCGCCGCGCTGGATCGAGAGGGTGACGTCGTCGAGGGCGACAACGGGCGGGGTGCTGCCGTAGAGCTTGCGCACGCCCTCGACGCGCGCTACGACGGAGGAGGTCTGGTTCTGCATGTCCTCGACGCTACGGAGCCGCTCCTGTCGCCGGCGTCGTCCGCCGGGGCCCGCACCGTCATCCCAGCGACGGACCCGGAGTGGTCCGCCGGCCTCCCGGATCAGCGGGCTCGGAGCCCCGAGCGGCGCAGCGAGAGGGCTGCGAGTGCGGCGGTGGCGTCGGGGTCTCCGCGGCGCCAGCCGGTCACCGCCTCCGGGTGCGCGGCGAGGATCTCGCGTGGCGACGCCTGGGTGAGCGCACGCAGGGCCAGCAACTCGGAGCCGGCCACGGTCGAGCCGAGCGCCCGCAACTGCGCGGTGCGGCGGACGAAGCGCAGTCGCGGCCGGAGCCACAGCAGGGCGAGGAGCAGGACCGGAAGACCGCCGACGGCGAGCCCCGCGACCACGGCCAGCGTGCTCGCAAGCTGCTGCTGGTCGCGGCCGGCGGCCGCCAGTACGGAGCCGGCGCCGCTCGCCTCGTCGAAGGGAGCACGCACAGCGTCGCCCAGGAGGGGGATGCCGCCCAGAGTGGTCCCCGCATCGCTCATCGTCGAGCCGAAGCCGCTGCCGGCGCTCTCGAGCCGGCGGCCGATCTCGGCGAGTCCGGCGATCAGCGAGCCGACCGCGATCCCCGCGGCAATCGCGACGACGGCGACTCCGAGTGCGAGGGCGTCTGCCACGATCTGCCGCGCGCGGACGGTTGGGAGGTCGGCGTAGATCTGCATGCGCCGATTATCCGGCGCTCGGCGGGGTGGTTCTGTTCACAACGCAGGAAGGATCGGATGGGACGCGGACTGATCCGCTGGACTGCCTCGCCTCCAGCCCGATCGTCCTGAGTTGTGAACACGATCGCCCGTCTCGGAGGACCGAACGTCCCTCCACAAGCACCGCGGGCGGTCCGGCCGTCGTGGTTGTGGCCATCGCCCCCTCCTCGGGCAGGCCTCAGGCGCCAGGCTCGCAGAATGGATTTCGACACCGAGTTGTCCCTGCGCGACGGCGTCGCCTCGCGATCGCAGCTGCTCGCGGCAGGTGCTACTGGCCGAGACCTCACGGCGGCGGTCAGCGACGGACGCCTCCTCCGCGGCCGGCGCGGCTGGTACGCCTCGCCGCGTCTCCCGCCGGAGGCCCTCGCCGCTTTCCGTCTCGGTGGTCGCCTCGCGGCAACCGACGCGGCACGCTCGCACGGCCTCTGGGTCCTGCGCTCGCCCGAGCTCCACGTACACGTCGGGCCGCACGCCGCCCGGCTCACCGCACCGCGCGGCGTCCGACTGCACTGGGATCCGATGCATCCCGCGGACGAGGTGCTCCGCGTCTCCCCGATCCACGCGCTGCTCCAGCTCGGCCGGACCGTCGGCGACGAAGACCTGCTGGTCGCGCTCGAGTCCGCACTCGAGAAGCGGATCCTCGGTTCCGATGACCTCGCCGAGCTGCGCGCCGCCTGCCCGCACCGACTGCAGGCGCTTCTCGTGTTCGCCCGCGACGACTCCCAGAGCGGCGTGGAGACCCTCGCCCGGTGGCGCCTGCACCTGATCGGCGTCACCGCCCGGGCGCAGGTGTACATCCCCGGCGTCGGGCGCGTCGACCTCGTGATCGGCCACAGCCTCATCGTCGAGCTCGACGGCCGATCGACGCACGACTTCGAGAACGATCGCCGCCGTGATCTGCACGCCTCGATCGACGGCTACGTCACCCTGCGGTTCTCCGCGTCTCAGGTGCTCACCTGCTGGCCCGACGTGGAGCGGGCGATCCTTGCCGCGATCGCGCGCGGCCTGCACCTGCTCTGAACGGCTCAGAGCAGCGCGTCAGAGCAGATCGTGCAGCACGACGACCTGCTCGCGCTCCGGGCCGACCCCGATCGCCGAGAACCGGGCGCCACTCATCGCCTCGAGGGCGCGGACGTAGTCCTGCGCCGTCTGCGGCAGGTCCGAGAAGTCGCGGCACCCGGAGATGTCCTCCTGCCAGCCGGGGAACTCCTCATAGATCGGCTTCGCGTGGTGGAAGTCGCTCTGCGAGACGGGGACCTCGTCGTGGCGGACGCCGTCGACGTCGTAGGCGACACAGACGGGGATTCTCTCCAGGCCCGAGAGCACGTCGAGCTTGGTGAGCACGAAGTCGGTGACCCCGTTGATTCGAGCGGAGTAGCGGGCGATGGGCGCGTCGTACCAGCCGCAGCGGCGCGGGCGGCCGGTGGTAGTGCCGAACTCGAACCCCTGCTTGCGGAGGTACTCGCCCCACTCGTCGAAGAGCTCGGTCGGGAACGGGCCGGCTCCGACGCGGGTCGTGTAGGCCTTGATCACGGCGATGACCCGGTCGATGCGGTTCGGCGCGACTCCGGAGCCGGTGGCCGCGCCGCCCGAGGTGGCGTTGGAGGAGGTGACGAACGGGTAGGTGCCGTGGTCGACGTCGAGCATCGTGGCCTGGCCGGCCTCGAACAGCACGGTCTTGCCCGCGTCGAGGGCCTGCGCGAGCACGAGGGACGTGTCGGCGACCATCGGGCGCAGGCGCTCGGTGTACTGCAGCAGATCCTCGAGCACCTGCTCGACCAGGATCGCGCGGCGGTTGTAGACCTTCACTAGCAGGTGGTTCTTCTGGTCGAGGGCGCCCTCGACCTTCTGGCGGAGGATGTTCTCGTCGAAGAGGTCCTGGATGCGGATGCCGACGCGGTTGATCTTGTCGGCATAGGCCGGGCCGATGCCTCGACCGGTCGTGCCGATCTGGCGTTTTCCGAGGAAGCGCTCCGTGACCTTGTCGAGGGTGCGGTGATAGCTGGTGATGACGTGGGCGTTGGCGCTGACGAGCAGCTTCGATACGTCGACGCCGCGGGCGCTCAGCGCCTCGAGCTCGTGGAACAGCACCTCGATGTCGACGACGACGCCGTTCGCGATGACGGGCACGACGCCCGGGGTGAGGATCCCGGAGGGAAGCAGATGCAGAGCGTACTTCTCGTCGCCCACGACGACCGTGTGCCCGGCGTTGTTGCCACCGTTGAACTTGACGACGTAGTCGACGCGGCTGCCGAGGAGGTCGGTGGCTCGTCCCTTGCCCTCATCGCCCCACTGGGCGCCGGTGATGACGATTGCTGGCATGGCGTGTCCTTCTCGACGGGAGGGGCGTACGGATGGGCGGGCTCGGCGCGGAAGTCGTGCCGCGTCCGCGCGACCAGCCGCTCGATTCTAGCGGAGGGGCGCAGTGGGCGGCCTGGCCTCTGCATCGCCGAGCAATGCTCTCGATCCCGTCATGCGCAGTTCACACGCGGCGCCTAGATTCGAGGACGTTCATCCACCACTCACCATGCGAACAGGACAACGATGCGCAGTCTCCGCGCCGCAAGCCTCCTCGCCGTCGTCGCGCTCGGGGCCACCACCGCCGCTCCGCTCGCCTCGGCCGCCCCGCTCGACAACGGCGTCGAACTCACCCTGGTGTCGACGACCGACACGCACGGGCACGTCTATGACTGGGACTACTTCGCGAATGCGCCCTACCCGGCCGCCGGAACGCTGGGCCTCACCCGCGTCGCGACCGAGGTCGACCGCCTCCGTGCCGAAAAGGGTGAGGAGTCCGTGCTCGTCATGGACAACGGCGACGCGATCCAGGGCACGCCGCTCACCTACTACTACGGTCTCGGCGACGGCGCCGCGGGCGTCCTCTCGGGCGAGACGACGCATCCGATGGCCACCGCTTTCAACACCATCGGCTACGACGCCCAGGTCGTCGGCAACCACGAGTACAACTACGGGCTCGACATGCTCAGCGCGTACGAGGGCGATCTGAACGCCCCACTGCTGGGCGCCAACGTCGTCGATGTCGCGACCGGGAAGCCGTACCACGACCCGTACACGCTGATCGAGCGCGAGATCGACGGGAAGACGGTCACCGTCGGCGTGCTCGGCCTGGTCACCCCTGGCGTCCACGTCTGGGACAAGCAGTACGTCGACGGCGTGCTCGAGTTCCAGGACATGGTCGCCGCCGCGAAGCAGTGGGTCCCGATCGTGCAGGAGCAGGCCGACGTGGTCGTCGTCCTCGCGCACACCGGCCAGGGCACGGTCCCGGACGCGGAGTACGACCCGGCCGATCTCAACGAGGACGTCGTGAACAACATCGCGACGCAGGTCCCCGGGATCGACGTGGTCGTCGCCGGCCACAGCCACAAGGACGTCCCGGAGACGCTCTTCACCAATGTCGCGGGCGAGCAGGTGCTGGTCACCCAGCCGAAGTTCTGGGCGCAGGGCCTCACGGAGGTCACCCTGAACCTCGTTCCGGACGCCGCTGGCGGCTTCGAGGTCGACTGGTCCGCCGGCAGCGCCCCCGTCGCGAAGCCCATCTCTGCGACGGATATCGCAGACGAGTCGACCGCGCTGGTCGACGCCCTCGCCGAGCAGCACGCCACCACCATCGAGTACGTGAACACCCCCGTGGCGGAGTCGGTCGAGGAGCTCTCGGCCGCGACGTCTCGTTACGAGGACACTCCGATCATCGACTTCATCAACACGGTGCAGGCCCAGACCGTCGAGGCGGCCCTCGAGGGCACGGAGTGGGCCGACCTGCCGGTGATCTCGCAGGCCTCACCGTTCTCGCGCACCGCCGTGTTCCCGAAGGGGCAGGTCAGCATCCGCGACATCGCGGGCCTGTACATCTACGAGAACACTCTGCGTGGGGTCGAGCTGACCGGAGCCGAGGTGCGCGAGTACCTCGAGTTCTCGGCCCGCTACTTCGTCCAGACGGCGGAGGGTGCGGTGTTCGACCCTGAGACCGGCACCAACGCGAAGACGGAGGACCGGCCAGACGGCATCCCGGACTACAACTACGACGCGATCTCGGGCGTGGACTACGTGATCGACGTCTCGCAGCCCGCCGGCTCGCGCATCCGCGATCTCTCCCACGCCGACGGGACCCCGGTCGCCGATGACGAGCGCTTCGTGATGGCGGTCAACAACTATCGTCAGAGCGGCGGAGGCGCCTACCCGGCCGTCGCGCAGGCTCCCCTCGTCTACGACGAGCGCCTCGAGATCCGCCAGCTGCTCATCGACTGGTCGACCGCCCGCGGCGTGATCGACCGGGCGGACTTCTCCGACCCCAACTGGTCGCTGACGACGCAGCCCGCCGCCGCGGTTCCGGTCGCGCCTGGGCCGACCGAGCCCGGCACCCCGACCGAGCAGCCGGAGGCGCCTGCGTCGCCGGAGCCCGTCACCACAGGGGCTCCGGTTGCCGCAGGCTCGGGACCGGGTTCGCTCGCTGAGACCGGTGCCGACGCGGCCGGCCTGATCGGCGGCGCCCTGGTGCTGCTGCTCTCGGGTCTCGCGCTGGTCATCGCGCGACACCGCCGCGCCGCGTAGCCGAGCAGTGTCGGACGGCGGTCGACGGGTCTCCCGTCGGCCGCCGTCCGGGGCCCCGGATCAGCCCCGGACGGTGCGCGACCGATGCGCCCGCCAGGCCGAGAACGCCCCCGTCGACCAGAGCGCCCAGACCACCAGCAGCGGTTGGAACACGAGCCGCACCGCCCGTGCCGTGTCCGTTTCGAGACCGAACGCCGGCGTCCGTGTCACCAGCTGCGAGACGTTCCCGGGGAACACCGCGATGAAGAACACAGCGACCGCGACTCCGATGACCACCCGCCACCGCGCGAGCACCGCCAGCGCGAGCCCGAGTGCGATCTCGACGAATCCGGAGGCGACGACCACGACATCCGGGTCCATCGGCAGCCACGGCGGGACCTGCGCCTGGAAGGCCTGCCGCGCGAGCGTCAGGTGGGCGGTCCCCGCCGTGACGAGCACGAGGCCCAGGAGGAGGCGGGCGAGAGTGCGCGGGGCGGAGCGTCGTCCTCCGTCGGGCGCTGTGGCGGCGGTCATCTCTCCAGTCTGCGCGCGGAGGGCGCCCGTGCCGACCGCGCACGCGTTCCGGCGCCGCCCCGTATCCTCGATACCGCCCCGTCTGCCGACCGTGAAACGAGATCCATGACCACCCTGCCCCGCCTGATGGCCTTCGACCTCGACGACACCCTCGCCGCGTCGAAGTCCCCCGTCGACCCGGCGATGGCCGACCTCTTCGTGAAGCTGCTCCAGGCCACCGAGGTGTGCATCATCTCGGGCGGCCAGATCGGCCAGTTCCGGATGCAGGTGCTCGACCGCCTCGAGGGCGCCGACCCCGAGGTCCTCGCCAAGCTGCACCTGATGCCCACCTGCGGCACGCAGTACTACCGGTACGAGAACGGCGACTGGGCGCAGATCTACGCCGAGAACCTCACCGACGACGAGAAGTCACGCGCCCTCGCCGCGGTCGAGGAGAAGGCGAAGGAGCTCGGCTACTGGGAGTCGGAGACCTGGGGCCCGATCCTCGAGGACCGCGACTCGCAGATCACCTTCTCGGCCCTCGGCCAGGCCGCACCCGTCGAGGTGAAGCAGGCCTGGGACCCGGACGGCGAGAAGAAGAACACCCTCCGCGAGGCCGTGCAGTCCGTACTCCCCGACCTCGAGGTCCGCTCCGGCGGCTCCACCTCCGTCGACATCACCCGCAAGGGCATCGATAAGGCGTACGGGATGAACAAGCTCACCGAGCTGACCGGCATCCCCCTCGACGAGATGATCTTCGTCGGCGACCGCCTCGACCCCGATGGCAACGATTACCCCGTCAAGGCGATGGGCGTCGAGTGCTTCGCCGTCGAGGGCTGGCACGACACCGCTGCGTACCTCCGCTCGTACGGCCTGTAGGCCGCTCCTCGCGGGACCTCTGCTGCGGCAGGGGTCCCGCCGATCCGGTCAGCGGTCCCCGTTCAGCGATCCCGTAGCGGTGCCGTCGAGGGTGAGGCGGAGCCGTCGGGGCAGCGACGCGACGACGATCGCGTGCGACTCCTCGATCAGCTCCAGCACCAGCCCGGGCTCGACGATCCCGCCGGCGTCCACCGTCACCCAGTGCTTCTTATTGAGGTGGTAGCCGGGAGCGATCCCGTCGACTCCCGCGACCACGTGCACCACGTTCTCGGGCAGCGCCTTCACGCTCACCACCGGCCGCCCGAACCGCTCCGTCTCGAGCGCGAACACCTTTCCCCCGACCTTCCACACCCGGGTCCCCTCCCCGAACGGAAACCCCGCTCCCGCCCCCGCGAGCCCCTCCAGAAACCGCTCCACCACCCCGTCGTCCACCCTGTCATCCTCCCGCAGCCCGCCCGCTCGTGCCGCAGGCACACCCGTTACTTTCTTCGTGCCCGCTGCGCTCGACCGTCTTCGACGGAAAGTAAGGGAAGTCCCGGTCAGCGATCCCTTATCGGGACGGCACCGCGCCCCTCCCCCCTCCCACACGGTGCGATCAGAGGCGAAACTCAGAGACCAAGCATCTCGAGTTCGGCCCCCGCGGCGTCAACGTCAACACCGTCGCTCCCGGCGCCACCGCTACTCCGGGGAACGCCGCCGCAGCGGACGCCCTCGTCGAGATGACGAAGGGCACCGTCGCCGGAACGCCCGTGCGCCCGATCGACATCGCCTTCGCCGTGAGGTTCCTCGTCTCCGACGAGGCGTCGTACGCCCACGGGACAGTCCTCGACATCGACGGCGGCATCGCGCACGTGCGGCTGGGCTGATCCGGATGGAGACCCCGCACTTCGCTGCCGCCGTCACCGCGTTCGTCACCGCCCTCGACGGGCGCATCGATCAGGGGATCACCGCATTCCCCGACCTGTTCGATCACGACGCGGTCATCGACGTGCCCTTCGACGGCTCCGGAGATCCCCAGCCGATCACGGGGCGGCAGGCGATCCAGGTCATGGCTGCCGGCCTCGAGGGCTTCCTCTGGTTCGACGAGGTCACGTTCCACGCCGTGCGAGCGACCGAGGACCCGGCGGTGGTGGTATGCGAGTACGAGGCGGTGCTCCGACGCGCGGACCGCGACGGTCGCCTCCGCCGCCGCTACATCTCCGTGATCACCCTCCGCGAAGGACGCATCAGCCACCTCCGCGAATACGGAGGCCCCTTCATGCCGACCAACTGACCACGAACCGGCCCGCGACAACGCCCGCTCCTTCCGCCAGGGGCCCGTGGTCCTCTCCTGCCTTCTCAGTCCGTCACCTCGGGGAGCGCGACCGCGATCGAGCGAACCGGATGAAGAAGCGGTGTGCAGGTCCGGTCGATCTCGGACGGCATCGACCCGTCGACGTCGACGGGCCGGCTGATGCTGGGCATGCTCGCCACGCTCGCGGAGTACGAGCGGGAACTCATCGTTGAACGAGTGAATGCCGGTATCGCCGCAGCCCGTGCCAGCGGGATCCGCTTCGGCCGACCCCTGTCGGACCCGGCGGTGGTCACGGACAAGTTCGCAATTGCCGCGGATGCGCGAGTGCGCGGCCGCACTGCTGAGGATGCGGCTCGCCTCGCCGGGTGGAGTCGCGCGTCGCTGTATCGGCACCAGGCGGACGCCGCTTGGCGCGCAGCTGCCGGAGAGCAAGCGGCGCCCCCAGTAAGGAATCGTCCTCCGTTCCTCGACGCGGTGGCCGAGGCAGGAGAGGCGTCCGCCCGGCTTGGTGCCGCCCCTCCTGCTTGACCTACTTCGCCTTAGTAATTGCAACCGACGACAAAGTTCTCATCGTCAACAAAAGGCCCGTACTGAACGCTTCGCACGGTCTCATAAGCGACCATGTCGTAACGGTACTGAGCGGCTGAGCTACACTTGTCGAAACGGTTGATAGTCTGAATCGCATTATACGGGCTGTCAGGACTTATTGCTGTGGCTCGCGTCTGCTGCCCACAGAAAAATCCAGTGCAGCCCTTGCGCAGCTGGATCTTTAGGCTGTGCGTGAAGACTGTGCCGCTCGAGGCGCAGACGCTCTGGCCACCCCAGTACAATTGATCGAAGCCGTTTCGGTAAATCTGGACAAACGTTCCAGCACACCCTCCCGCTCCATAACTCGCGGTGCTCGCCTGGTTGGGGTCCACCGGAGGCTCAAGTACCCACTTTCCGTTTTCATAGAGGAAGAACTTGGCACCTTTCGCATCGGTTTGTACGTTGACGACTTTACCGGTGATGCCTTGCTCATCGAGGAATGCCTGGTCGACCGATGGTCGGGGAACTTGTTCGTCGGCTGTGGCCACCGCAGTGCCACCGAAAATGGACAGGAGAACAACTGAAGTAAGAGCGTTATTCATAAGGTCTGTTTCGCGCGTGTCGCTGTGAAGACATCGACTTCTCGCGGGAGAGAATGGAAGTTCCTACACACCATTCTTGAAGCGAGAAGTCGATGCGCTATGACTCTACTACAGGTTTGACCTCTGGGCAGGTGACGGAGTTGGTGGCTCGGATATTCCAGGTCCTGTCCGGGCGTCCATCGTTGCCTGGCCGCCCCGCGCTTCTCAACCTGCGGGAGCAGGTCATCCTGACGTTGCTGCTGTTGCGACAGAACCTGAACCAAGCCGCCGTCGCGGACCTGCACGGCGTCTCCCAAGCCACCGTCTCGCGGATCTACCGGCGCATCGTTCCGCTGATCGAGCAAGCCTGTTGCTTCTCAGGGATTTCCCTGGAAGAAGCTGTCCGAGGCCGTGTCGTCCTGGTCGATGGGACAGACGTTCCCACCGGGAACCGCGCGAAAACGGGTCGGTCGAATTACTCCGGGAAGCGGCACCGACAAGGCCTCAATGTGCAGATCGCCGCAGATCTGGACGGCGGCCTCCTCGCCGCGTCAGACCCTGTCGCCGGCGCCCGTCATGATCGTGTCGCTCTCGCGCTCTGCGGCTGGGAGCCGATCCTCGATGACACGGACTGGATCGCCGACCCGGGCTACATCGGCACCACCGCGACCACTCCCCGCAAACGACCCCACGGCACCACCCTCGACGACAACACCAAGAAATCGAACCGGGAAATCTCCAGAACCCGATCCGCAGTCGAGAGGTGCATCGCCCACTTCAAGAACTGGAAAATCATCGCCACCGGCTACCGCGGACGCCTCAGCGAACTCCCCGCCATCATCCGCACCATCACAAAACTCGAACTCTACCGACTCGGCTGGTAAACAACCTTATGAATAACGCTCTAAGAGTAATCGCACGACGGATAGAGATTTTCACATTTCCCCACTAGAATTGTTTTAGTCTAAATGAATCAGCCAGTCAGGCGCCCCCTGGCGCGCTGATCGGTTCTTCGACTCCCCGGATGTTGATTCAGCTTCGAGAATCTGTAGCACCTGGTACATTGTCAGGCCAGATTCGACGGCGATTACGTCCGCCGTAGCCCCATAAGCGTTAGCTGCTAGAACGAGCTCTTTAATTCGTTCTAACTGCTCGCTCGAAAAGTGAGTGTCCGTTCCTCTATCGGCCAACTTTCGTAGGCTGATCAGGTTGACTTCCGGGTCAACGGAGTTTGTTTCCTCTTGTTCATGCATGCTCTCACAACTCCTCTGTCTGAAACCAAGGTACAGAAATCGATAGTCGAAATGGACTTCTGGCACTTTTGTCGTGGATTTTGCTGGACCGGGCATCTCCATCTGTCGCTGACCTCATCATGCCGCGGAGCTGCTGCGAGCCGGAAGCCTCGACCGAGAACCTTGTGGACTGCTCCGCCGCCCCCGTGGTCGTCGCAAGCGACCAGGACCACTGGTCCGGGTTCCGCCCCGACCTCATCGAGAAGCACGCCGCATGACCGGTGAGAATCCACCCGAGCACCTCGAGTGCCGCATCCGGGTAGTCGTCGTCTCCAAAATCTTGCGAGCGGTAGAGACGCGAGTGCTGAGAAAGGATGTCACTCATGCCCGTCTCTCGACCGAACTCGCGCCAGTTGCTCTGGTCCCAGGTATCTGCCGTGTACGCACCGGCGGCCAACTGCAAAGCATCCATCTGTGGCATGTGAGAAGTCTAGGGGCACCCGATCGCGACCGCGCTCTACGAGCAGACCTCCGAGCCCGCAGCACGAGGCCACTTAATCGCCGAAGTGAAAGGCCGAGTACGAGCTTCCGACGTTGAACCGACGCCCGTCCTTCCGGCGCTGTGCGAAGTCCGCGATCGTGTCGACGTCGTTCGGCTGCATCCCGAGTTCGCGGCACTTCGCCCGGACTTGTTCGACGGTTACGGCAGCCCACCGAGCAGGCCGATTCATCATGTCCGCCTTGAGTTTGTCTCCTTCGTTCCACTTGAGACCGCCGGAGTAGCCGGCCGCGCACGCCGCGGTACTCGTCAGAATCGATGCCACGTCCTCAGGGAGGTCGGTGGACGGTGACGCGGAGACAGCGGGCGGCTGAAGGGTCACCCCTGGGAGCAGGAGGTCGGGAGAGGCGTCCGCGATCCACTCAGCGCTGTGCGACTCGTTCCACTCGATCACGACGAGCGCCGTAGCACGAACACCCCACAGATCGTTCAGATGCTGCCGGTCGGGCCACGCGTAGACGATCCGTCGGTTGTCGAGCGCCGCCGGTGAGAGCCCTCGCCAAGTGAAGTGGGTGGTGTCGGCCCGAGCTGCGAGAGCGCTCAAGGTATTCCCAGTGACGTTGCGACGGGGGGGGTCACTAGAGCAATCGGGCCGACTTCTTGCTTGAGCAACCACCTGATCGCACGAGTGTTCTGAGTCTCATGGCTGTCACCGTCCCCCAGACGTGAAAGCGCGACCGGGAACGGGTAGGCATCTGATGACATCGGCCCTCCAACCTCTGGCTCTAAACTTAGCTGGGTGCTCGGGACGAGGACAGTGCTCAGTTCCCCTAAACGGCTCTGGAGGCGTCTCTTATGGGGATCGCCCAGGGGGACGCTCCGAGCGCCCACAGCAGCGCCCGGATGTGAGCAGCATCGCTCGGTGTCGTCATTATCGCTGCGCTTCGTGTCGTGGTTACATTGCGTCCGATGAACCTCTACTGGTCTCTGGCCGCCCCAGCTCTGGTGCTGTTGTCTCGTGTTCTGTGCGGGGAGGGCGTGTTGCGTCGTGCTCGCGTAGCTCTTCGCGGAGCAAGCGGATCTCGTCCGTGAGTTCGCGTACCTGTTCTTGGGTTCGCTTGTCGGCGTTCTCGTCGTGTTGCGCGACTCGCTCCACGATGTACGAGGCGAGGGTGGCGGTGACAACACCGATAAGCGCAATGCCGCCCAGCATGATGCCGGCTGCGATGAACCGCCCCGTTCCGGTCACGGGGTAGAGGTCTCCGTACCCGACGGTGGTGATCGTGACGAACGCCCACCACAGCGCCTGGTCGAACGTCGTGATCAGAGCTCCGGGTGTATCTCGCTCAGCATCGAGCACCGCCAAGGAAGCAACGAAGAGGAGCAGCGCGGTGCTCAACGCGGCGAACAGGATGACCCGGCCCCGGAACGCAGCGCCCGCACGGCGCTGCAGGATCGACACGAGTGTCACCAAGCGGAGGAGCCGAAGCGGGCGCAGGAGGGGTAGCGCCACCACGATGAAGTCGAACAGGTGCGTCACGAACCACCGTCCGCGCCGTTCGGCGAGAATCACATTGACGAGGTAGTCCAGGACGAACAACACCCAGGTTGCGTTGATCACAGCATCCGCTACCGCCGCTGTTGCCCCGGTGAGGTGGCCCAGCACTTCCCAGGCGTACGCGATCAGGAAGACTACCGCAGCCACCGTCAACGGCCACTCAGTGATCTCCTGCCAACGTTTCTGCTTCACCCGATGACCGTACACACCACCGGAGCGGGGTGGTGGCTGCTCACAGGCGCCGGGTTCAGGAGTCTGTCGCGTAATGGAATCAATCAGCGGGACGCCGAGCGTCCAGCTACGCCGTTACGTGCGGCTTGAGACGGTACAAGCCCTAGAACTGCCAAAAAGTCATCTACAGGTGTTTCCGCTCCGAGACGTGTGGCCAGTCGAATCGACCAGGCCACACGCTCACTACGCCGCCTTCGAGATTACCGACTCGGTCCAGCGCGAGTCGACGAGGCTCTTGAAGGTGGCTACCAGATCCTCGTCGGCTCGGAGCGCGCGTTGCGTGACTGCGAGGTTGGTGGCGCGCCCGCGGGCAAGGGTACTGTCGGTTCGCAAGACGCGCTTCGGAGTTGTGACCAGCTTGCCACCGCGGATGGTCGCGCGCTCGAGCTGAGCGAAGCTGAGCACACTGGTGCCGTAGAAGCGGTCCGCGGACATGAGCAGCGTGGGACGCGCCCAGCCCTTGGGTACGAGGACAACGGGCTCCCCGTTCGCGAGTGGGAGTTCCACCTCGCGGATGCTCCACTCCAGCTGGTCGATGTCCCAGATCTGTCGGCGGAACTTTCCAATCTGCCCCGCACCGGTCGTGAATTCATCGAAGTTCGCGACGACGTCCGCCGTGAACTGGATGAGCGCGTCGAAGGCGAGTCGCGTCGTGATGTCTGACGTGCGGTCCCGATCGATGCCCTCGATGAAGAGAGGTAGGCCTTCGAGCTGGCGCATCATGCCGACGCGGACGAGGGGGCGGAGGTCGCTCTGGAATGCTCCCCAGATCCATCGACCGACGTCAGACGCGCCACCGTGACCTCGGAAGCCGGCTGCTGCCATGCCGAGCCTCGTCTCCCAGGGTTCAACGAACTGCTGCAGGAGCGCGAGCCCCCGGGCGTGGTCGTTGCGCGACGCGGACAGGAGGCAGGAGACGACTTCGTTGAGGAAGGTGTCGATCGCGGTAACGGCCTGGCGACGGAACGGCTCGGGCATCGTGCTGAGACGCAGCGCGTGAGGGTCGAGGTAGAGGCCGTTGTCACAGCTCAGCTCGACGTTCACGAAAGGCACCGGTCTAGTGATCTGCAGGTATTCCGTGATTGTGGGCATGAGCCCTCCTTCGGGGTTGAGTGCCCGAGGGGGAACGCGAGGGCACTGAGTCCCCTGCGCTGAAGTTGACCATCCAAGTCACTCCGTGCCCCTCGGGCCGGTCCCTGGCCCGATCCCATTGCAACTGGGATCGGGCCAGTGGTCTATGTGCCTACGCGGACTCCTCCGACTGGCCAGCAGGAACCTGGCCTGCCTTGGGCCGGCGATTCGTGGTCGCCTTCGACCCGGGCTTGCTGATGTCGACGACGAGGAGCCCGTCCTCGACGGACGGCGTCCAGCGGTAGGCATCCGAGGTGTCGAGGCCGATGAACTGAGTGAAGAGCGTCCCCGCAATCAGCCAGGGACCGCGGTCCGTCGACCCTTGCGCACGCACGGGTAGGCGTTCTGGTTCGTCAGCGATGCCGGGCGAAGAGCGATGGCTTTCCGCTCCGCGTCCCAAAGGAGCTCGACGCCTTCGGGCTTGTCGATCGCCTCGAACGCAGCGCGGTTGATCGAGATGAGGCCACGCTTCTGGATCGTTATCGACGGCGTCGTCGGAACCGGTGCGATCCCCTTCTCGTACACCTGGAAACCCAGGGCCTACTCCTTCTGCCCTGCGAATCCCACCGTACCATCTATCGAGAAATTCATTCGTGAATTCCACCAGATTCACTTGTCAAAAGCGGTCTTTCGCCGAAACTGTCGCCGAGTATGTAGTCATCGATCGGCGATGTGGAGCATTTCGGCCGCGTCTCGTCACCTCAGTGGGTGAAGGTCCCGGGCGTGTGTTCATCCCGTTGCTCCGATCCTTCGTCCTCTCGCCGAAGGTGTTGACGGCATCGACTACGCGGAGCTGTGCTGTCGTAGTCAGTAGCCACTAGGCGTTGGCGAAATTATTTGGGACATCGACGAGGACGCTTTAAACGGACGGGGTAACGTTGTGTCGCCTGAGTGCGCAATGCGCCGAGAGCGCTGCCGTCGCCGTGTTCATGAGCTGTCCGGTGGGTCACGGTACTGACGACTGCGAGGACCGCCGTCCCATGAGGGGATCTCCTAACGGACGGTCGTCGGGACTCGCAGGCCGATCAGCTGACGACGACTCGCATGAACCGCACTCGGATGTCCGTGATGTTGACGTAGGCGTACTGCTGAGAAGTGGCGAACGCGAGGTGATCGCCCGTACTGAGATCCGCGGCGCCGTCCTCTTTGTCAATGTGGAGGGATCCCTCGAACACGATGAGCATCTCCGACCAACCCACTGGATCAGGCTCGGCGTCGTACCGGTCGCCGGGCTCGAGGACCCACGACCAGAGCTGCGCGTCCACGGCTGCGGGCACGGACGCGAGCAGCACCGCAGCGCTGCCGGGCACGTCTCCTTGCCAGGCGAGCTCGCGGATGTCGGCGCGAGGTGCGGCGGGCGCGGCGACGAGATCAACGAACGTCACCCCGAGAGCATCCGCGAGGTGATCCAAGCCCGTCAGGCTGATGTTCGCCTCGCCAGCTTCGAGCTTCACGACCGTGCGGCGACTGATCCCGGAGCGTTCCGCGAGGGCGACCTGGCTGAGGTCAGCGGTCGCGCGGAAGTGGCGCACGTTCGCGCTCACGTGTGCGAGGACGCCCGGCGTCTTTTCCCTTTGCATGTGCACTATTGTGCACCATAGAGTGTGCAGCATGGTGCACATGCTCTCCCGGAGAAGCCTGCTCTCGAAGCAGGAGGTCGCTCTCACCGCCGTCACAGCGGTGTGGGGTGCAACGTTTCTCATCGTGCACATCGCGGTGCAGTACAGCGGCCCGTGGTTCTTCGTCGGCGTGAGATTCACCACCGCCGGGATCATCAGCGCGCTCCTGTTCGCTCGTGTGCTGCGCGGCATCACCGGGAAGGAGCTGGGCGCGGGCTCTGCAATCGGCGCGATGATTTTCCTCGGCTACGGCTTGCAGACCGTGGGCCTCCAGACGATCACCAGCAGCACCTCGGCCTTCATCACCGCGATGTACGTCCCCCTCGTGCCAATCCTCCAGTGGATCGTGTTCCGCAAGCCGCCGCGGCTCCTGACCTGGATCGGAGTGGCCTGCGCATTCGTCGGACTGATCCTGGTCGCCGACCCGGGGAGTGTCGGCTTCGTCTTCGGCTTCGGAGAGATCGCGACGGTGATCAGCACCCTCCCGATCGCGGTCGAGATCGTCCTCATCGGCTGGTTCGCAGGACGCGTGCACCTCGGCCGCGTGACGGTCGTGCAACTGCTCGTCGCAGGCCTTCTCGGATTCCTGACCATGCCCGTCTCCGGCGAGCAGCCACCCGCGTTCTCCTGGGTGTGGGTCGCACCAGCCGTGGCCCTAGGAGCCGCGAGCTGCCTCATCCAGGTCACGATGAACTGGGCTCAACGGTCGGTCTCCCCAACGAAAGCGACCATCATCTACGCCGCTGAACCGGTATGGGCGGCGATCATCGGACGGATCGCCGGTGACCGGCTGCCTCCGATCGCCGTCGCGGGCGCCGCCCTCATCGTCGCCGGTGCGCTCGTCAGCGAACTCACCCCCCGCAAGCGAACGACCCCGAAGCGCTCTCTGGACGCTCTCGAGGCCCCCGATGCCCTCTCCCCGCGGCTCGAACAAACGGACTAGCTGTACCTCTATACCACTGAGGTGGCCGCCATCGTCTCGTATGGAATCGATCAGCGGAACGCCGAGCGTCCGGCTACGCACGCAACGTGCAACTGTAATCGGCATCAGCCCCAGAACCGACATACGGTCAGTTATTGGACAAGCGCGACAGGCCCATGCACGATCTCAGGGACGCTCTGCGATCACGCTGGTCACGTCTTCCATTGCCTTTACCCATCGGGTTGCCGGAGCGCTTCGAAGCCCGATGAGATCCAGCATGCGATTGAGATCATCGCCGAGATTGCGAGTGAAAATTGGTTCGTGGTGAGCAAGTCGGTTTCGCAGACGCCTGAGGGTTTCGAGATCCCCGTAGATACGGTTCCGCAACGCGTCCGCGGACATGGTCGGCGCTTGTGGGAAGGCCGCAGCAATGTGCGGTTGCCGGAGTCGAACATCGTGGCGGCCCGTGAAGAGCTTCTGCCAGAAGACGAACTTCAACTCGGCGATCACCTTACCTGTCGTCGGTTGCACATTTCGAACGTGCGATAGCTCGCGCCGAGGGTTGAAACCGCCGCCAGGACCTGGGTTCGGGAGGCTGCCGAAGAAGGTGGAGTTCCAAGGCCATCGCGGCCCGTAGACCTGCTCGAGCACGTCGGCTGCTGCGTTACGGGTCGTCACCTCGGAGAAGTGCGAAGGAAGCATCAGGGCGGCCGACACGCGCGCGTTCCACCCGTACAACGTCATCGCCCGCGCGAGATCTCCTCCGACAGCCGCGACGTAGGTCGAGGCACGCGGACCGCTGAGAGCGGCGCTGATCGCGGTGTCGTCGATCGGACTAGCTGCTGGCACCATCGCACGCTACAATACTCACCATGAGCCGTGGGACTCGCGGGCTTCGGCCTCCCCCCATGGACAAACGAAATGAGAGGGCCCCGTCGCTGAGACGGGGCCCTCGTTCGTTTTCCAGTGCGGTGACTCCGCGCTCCTCGGGTGGCGTCATTCCGCGGCCCTTGGATGCCGAACCCATGCCGCTACGTCACCGACGGCACCCGCGCCGCAGGTTGCGGACTGAGGGAACCCCGCGGAACCGCGGAGCCGCGGACCCGCGTGTGCAACGTGACACGGCAGAGTTCGTTCGCTGCTCCGGGACCTGTACTTACTCCCGAAAGAAGGTGACGGAACCGTAAGTTCCCTCGTCACCGCGCGTTAGTAGCCGTAGCGGTGTTGTCGCTGCAGGAACGCCTCGTGACCGCCCTCGAGGATGTCCTCGGCGATGCGTTGCACGCTCTCGGTGTCGATGGAACCGACCCCATCCGCGATGGCTCTGCCGCGGTGGGGGGTGTCGCCTCCATGATCCTCGAACTTCTCGATGATGGTCCGCCCTCGTCCGGGCTCTTCGGGCGCTGACCTCAGCGTGTACGTCAGCGCCGACCGGCTTGCCGGCATTGCGGGCCTCGGCCCTGCGCGGCGCCGCCTCGACATGATCTGGGCGATGTTCCGAGACAATCGGACCTACACACCCTCGGCCCGCTTCGGGGCCGCCTTTAGAGGAACCTGCACCAGTGCACACTGCCCCAAAGGCTCCTCAAACGACGACCACAGCGCCGCAACTCCTCGCAGCGTGAGCGCTTCGAGATGAGCGGCTTCCTGCAAGGAGATCGGTGTCCGGACGTCCAGTGGGTCGGTCATCGGATAACGGCAGCGATGGCTCCGAACTCAATCAGGGCGTCGGGACGCTCAGTGTGAGTGCGCGTCGAGCGACGTGAGGTACTCGGCGTTGCCTCGCATCGCCGGCTTGTACCGGTCGAGTTCAGCCGTGTCGACGTGGTCGGCCAGAAGGGTGAGCAGGCTCGCGAGTGCGGTGTTCACCTGTCCGGCAGCGTGGAGCGTGAGGGACTCGAACACTCCAAGGGCAACGGAGCCCGGGAACTCGTCCCGCGCTCGTGCGAACAACGCCAGAGAATCTTCGATCCGACCGAGATTGCGGAGGGTGCTGCCGTACTGGAGGTAGCAGCGGCGGCGGATGTCTCCGCTCAGTCCCAGCTCCATCGCCCGCTCGTAGAAACCGAGAGCGGTCGCTTCCTCTCCCGCCGTGTCGTAGGCGCCGCCGAGCTCGTAGACGACCCGGGGATTCTCGGGGTGCTCGTCGTAGAGGGGGAGAAGAGCGTCGATCGTGGGACGCATGTCCTCCCGGTTCCGGGCAGCGAAGATGCTGTCCAGTCGCGCATCGAGAGTGCCTGTCATGGCCGGTCCCCCTAGGAAATCTCACGTGAGCTGATTCGGACCGAGACAGTCTGACATTGACCGCGTCCGATTCACGCTGACCTCCGATAGCCGGTGACTCACCGGAGCGTATGCGTGTCGATCGCTGTCGTTCTGATGCTGCGGCTGCGTCGTCGTCGTCCTAGGAGCGCCAAGGCTGAAAGAAGAAGACGGCGACGTCCACTCCGCTGGGAGCGAGTGTGACATCGGTCGTCGTCCTCGGGTTGATGCGTTCCCGGCCCTCCATCTGCTGGATGTAGTGCCCGCCACCGGTGAGCCCGCCCGCTGAGCGACCGGTCGCGGCCGGGCGCCGCGGCGACGAGCGCACCGCCGCCCACTTCCGCCAGCTCGCGGCCTGGGGGTACGCGCTCTCCCCGGTCGAGCAGATCGTCACCGGCGACAGCACCCCCGCCGACGCCGCAGGGCTCAACTAGCCCCCTCCGGCGGGGACCGGCTCGCGCCGGTCCCCGCCTCTTGTCCGACTGCTGCACAGGGAGGCCGCACCATGACCACCACGACCACCGGATCCCGCCCCGCCCTCCTCGTCGACCCGCGCCAGGACGACCCGACGCTGCGAGCCGCCGAGGTCGCCGTCGACACCGCGGCCGCGACCGGCGACGCCGACACGACCGCCGCCGCAGCGCGAGCACTGATCGTCACCGCGACCGCCTACGGCTGGCCCACCGCGACCGCCCTCGTCTTCACATACGAGACCACCGGCCCCACCGCCCACGCCTGGGGACTGTGGAAGGTCCTCGGCGCCGACCGGCAGGTGCTCCGCGAGTGGGAGGCCGAACCGGGCGGCATGAGTGATGAGTCCGAGGAGGAGCTGATCGCCCTCGACCTCATCAGCAACCGTCGCGCGACCCTCGACTACACCGACTTCCCAAAGCCCCTCGGTTCCACGACCCTGATCCTCCACACGCTCGCGCTCTGAGCGCGTGGCGGAAAGCCCCCTCGGCCCCCGGGTCATGCGCGCGAAACAGCCACGCGCGCTCGGGCGGTGGTCAGCGGCGAGGACGCGGCTTGTTCTTCTCTCCCCGCCCGGATGTTCCGGTTCTCGATAACCCCGACCACCGCCAGGCCGGTAGCCACAGCGACGATTAGCGCCCACCCGAGCAGGGTGAACCACTCACCGGTAAACGCCGCATAGGTCTGCTCGCCGGCGATAGAGAAGAGCATCAGCGACAACCCGAACCAGACCATGCCGTTGCTGATCCGCGCGGCCCGCGCGAGCTTGGTCCACGGTTTCGTCATAACCTCACCTTTCCACCGCAGCCTGGTCGTGTCCACCGGCGGCGCGGCCAGCGACCAACGTGGCGTCATCCATGAGCACCACCGCAAGAGGTCCGCGACCGTCAGGGGAGCGGATCGAGCAGGTATGGGCCGCTCGTCGACGGCAGGTTCCACCTGCGCAACGCAGCCACACCCCGCACCGAGTAAGAAGCCCCCTCGACCCTCTAGAGCGCTTCGCGGGTTCGCCGTAGGACCACGCGAGCGTGGTCCTACGGCCTCAAGGAGCTGCTGCCGGATGACCCGACACGGCGGGGGAGTGCGGCGGCGTCGAGGTCCGCTCGCGTCGGCCGCGTCGCGCTGATGATGGGCATGTGAGGCGAAGAGGCCGCCGAACCTTTTCATCACTCGAACGGCTGTTCTACTCTCCTCATGGGTACGAATCGCCGCTACGAGCGCCACGTCGGGGCGCAGGTCGACCGTCGTATCGCGGAGTTCGTGCACCATGGCTCTCCCCTCGGCTTGACTGAGGAGGAACTCGACAAGACTCGACAGCGGCCGACCTGGGCGAGTGTTCCGCGGCCCGTCTGGGCGTGGATCCGATACCCCGCGACGTCGGTACGAGTCGCTGGGCTCGCGCTCGCCTGGTCCCGCCGAGCGGTGATGGTCGAATGGAGTGAAGACGGATCCACACGGCGCCTGTGGGTGTGGGCGTCCGCCGTGGAGGCCAGGGCCATCTTCCCAGGGGGCTGAAAGGCAACCCTCCGGCAGGCGCTCTCGTTCGTGACCAAAATAACTGCGGGCCCGGAGTTCGATCCGCGCGGCCAGGGAGCTGCCCAGCAGTTTCTCAGGATTTGCTTGAGGGCCCGCGTTGCAGGGCTCATGATGAAGCTGGACGTAAAGCTGAGCAAAGCCTGAATGCAATATTTGGGCCGCGGGAGTAGACCAGTAGACAGGCAACAGGAAGCCTAAGGTTCTTTCCGAAATTCGGGAAGGGAGCGATGGCTGGGGAGTTGACCATGTCTAACAATAAGAACTCTTGGATGAAAAAGGCCATGATTCCCGCCGCGCTCGTCGCGAGCATGGGACTGATGGGGGCGACGCCTGCGATGGCGGCAGAAGCCGCTAGCGCGACATCGAGTCAGTCGGCAATTTCCTCCGATTCCGACGCAAAGATCCGCGAGCATCTCGCGAAGTACGACGTCACCGGGTCGACCGCCGAAGGGATCATCCAGAAGGCGAAGGACGGGATCGCGTTGGATGCTGATACCGACACAAACCCGACGACCAGGGATGTGATGACTGTCGATGGCGTGAGTGTCTCGGTGCAGCGTTACGAGGACGGCTCCTTTATTGCCCTTCCTCGCGCCGCGACAAGCTCGAAAGATGACCACCTGCGGACCTCCACGGTCGCGGCGACCGATGGGAGCTACACGCTTGGTGACGGAATCACTGGGTGCGAGTCGTTGACTTCGGTCGGCACGGCTCCGTACGTGAACTGCTCGATTAACTACACCGGCTCGCTCTACTCCGGAAGCTTCTCCGCCAACTTCACCCTGAGCAACACCGGCAAGGCATCTATTCAGCGTGTATGGAACGAGAATGCCTCGGTTGTCGCCGGAACCTTCGGCGACACCCCGACCGTCTCGATCACGAACGCTACCGAGGGCACGTCACCCGCTGAGGCGCGGCTATACTTCACTTACGGATCGACCGCGGACCTCGCCGGGAGCACCGGCTCCATCCGGCTCGTCGCCTCCGGAACGAGTGCATCGGTAGTATCGCCCTAATCTCAACCATTCCCGGAATGGTCGTCCGCTTATCGAGCGGACGGCCATTCCGCCTTCTGAATTAAGGAATGCGAATGTTCGCAACAATGTCCTCCACCCAGGTGATCATCCTCGTTGGCCTCATCGTCCTCATCGTCGCAGGGCTGGCCTTCGTAGGCTGGGCTCTCTCGCGGCGCCGCCGGTAGACCATGCTTCACCCGATGACCGTGCACATCCCTCGGGCCGGTGTGGCGGCTGCTCACAGACGCCCGGTGCGGTAGTTTGTCCCGTGTGGGGATCGTCCACCGGGACACGTGCAGAGCACTGGATGAGCCGCGGGGTGTGGAATTGCCCGCTATGTGGAGGCGTCTTTGATCGCTTCAAGTCACCGTCGCTCAAGGCGGCCCACAGCGGCTCGTGACGGCGTTCTCACCCCGCTGCACTCAGCGGGCGAGATCTGATGTCAGCGGGCGAACGTGCGCCCATAGACCGAGCGCAGCTCCCGACGAACTCGTCAACGCTCACACGCAGCTGCCGCTCTAGGAAAAGCAGACTTTGGTCTAGCATCTAACTTGCGAAGCCAGCAACGCGCAGTTCCTGGCGTAGGGAGTCAGGCCAGCAGGGCGTCGACGTGCCAGCGAATTGTGTAAGCGACGTACGGTTCGAGTATATGAATTGTCTTCCCGACATCGTCGGGCATGTACTCGAACACGGGCTGCGGCGTGCCCCCAGCGGGGTCATCGTCTGATCCCGCCTCGAAGATGTCGGCAGCGGTCGCGTTCTCGTCCTCGGCCTCTTTAAGCTTGGCCTTCAGCGGCTTGGACGCAAGCTCGCTCATCTGCGCCAGCTTGCCACCGACCGTGACATCACCCGACTTCGAGGACTTGAGCATCGCGTCGATCTTCACGTTCAGCTCCACGAGGGAAAGGTCGAGAGGGGGGCCCAGCTCTTTCAATGCAGCGATGATGACCTGGTAGCCGTCAAAGGTCCGGCCGTCGAGGAGCTGGTGTTTTTTCCTCTTCTGACCTCGAACTGATGGCCCACCAATGAATCGTTGAACCCACTTGATCGCACCCTCGTCGCGCACTTCTCGGTGAAATTCTGCCCAGTCGCTGGGTGCTACGAGGGCTTTCGGCGTGTCGCTTCGCTCCAAAACTTCATTGACCGTCTCGACCAGCTCAAGGCAGAGCTGCTGCATGATCTGAGGGCTGCCGTAACTTGCCGCCGCTAGCCGATCGCCGAGGCCAAAGAGATCCGTCAGGTTGAGTTCAGGAAAGCCGAGGGAGGCGATCTCGGCTAGATCGGTCTGTGCCCAGGGGGTCACTTCGACAAGGGCCGTGCGGCCGGTCATATCTGAGACGAGATCGGTGGTCTCGGCGCGGCGATGCGGCAGAGTTATTAGGATTACGGTCGCGCCCACGTAAGCCAGAGGCTTAAGTGCTTGCACAAGTGCCACACGAACTTCTCGAGGGATGAAGTGGAAGTCATCGACCACGACCGTCACCCTGCCGCCCTTCGCAATGACGATCTCGACGGCCTCGTGAGCGGCTTGCTCGGCGTTGATAATGGTGTTTGAAGACGCTCCTACATCCAAAGTGTGCTCACCACCGATTTCCGCTCCTGCCTCGCCAATTCCGAAAATCCCCAACCGGCTCAGCAGGTTCCATTTGCTTCTGTCGCCCGTCACCTTCGACTGCGACTTTTCGCTGGGGATGCCCAAGTACCCGGCAAACCGCATCCAGAAGTCATCGACCTTCTGAATTGCGTGTCCCTGGATCGTGAACGCGTTCGGCGCCTCGCGCTGCGCCAACACGGTCTTGCCCATTTTGGTAGGGCCGATGACGGAAACGAGTGAGCCACCACGCCGGATGTGCTTGCGCAAAGTTGCAGCGGCATCGTCGTGTTTGCGGTCGACGTAGGTCAGGGTCGTGTTTTTACCAGGGGTAAACACGTTCGAGGAGAGGGTGGCCACGACGCCACCCTACGGGTCGAGGTTAGCGGGGCACAACGGAGTCGTTGAAGTGGTGCGAGGCGTTCCGTAAGGGGATCTTGCTCCGGACGTCGGGGATGGCGATTTGGCGCGTTTACGCTTGTCTTTGGTCTCGTAGGCGGTCACACTGAGACGTGCACACCTCGCCAGCTTCTGAGCAGCCCGATCCGCCGGTTGCCTTTGTTTCATATTCCTGGGCATCCACAGAGCACGTCGCCTGGGTCGCGGACCTAGCTCGGCGATTGCGTGCCAATGGAGTTGACGTCCATCTCGACCGTTGGGACGTGCGTCTCGGGCACGACCTGAACTTGTTCATGGAGCGGTACCGCGCTCCGTCGGCCCGGGTTCTAGTCGTGCTCTCCGATGATTACGGCCCGAAGGCCGACAACCGCGGCGAACAGCCTTCTGGTGTTGGCACGGAGACGACCATCGTCTCCCCGACCGTCTACCGCGACTTGGGAGGGAATCGAGTAATCCCTGTCGTCCCAGATTCTGGGACTGTGGTGGGGAAGCCTGTCCCGCCTGCATACCTGGACGGTAGACAGTGGATCGACTTCCGCGATGATCACGAGTACGCCTACGAGCGGCTGCTCCGCGACCTGCACGGGGTCCCGATCGAAATTGCTCCCGCGTTGGGACGCAACCCGTTCGTCAGTGCAACCGAAGCACAGGCCAGGACTGCGATCCGAAATGATCCCGCTCGTTGGCACGACGGGCGGACCAGCGCGGCGATTGAGGTGAACATGAACGAGAACTCCGGCCGCTTCGCCATCGGAAGCGACGAGACCCGTTTTGAACTCCAGTTGGACTACCTGTCTGGCAGCGGACCCCGACCGGGCGGAGAGAAGCGCGTGCGCCACTACAACGATCGGATCGGCAACATCGGCCTGATCGCTGCGGATGCAGACCAAACGAAGGCGTTCGTCGACCTCGCTGCCCTTCCGATGTCCAACCGAGTGGAGGTAACCACTCCGGGCGACGTGTTGGTCATGGTCAACCGCGAGGGCTACTGGGCACTTCTCATACACGATGATGTGGTCTTCCGGCCCGGCTTCAACGGCTTCGAAGCCGTGGCGCAACTGCGCTACGTCATCGCTGCCGATCGCACCGCCACTCTGAAGCCTGACGATCTACCGCCCAGGGCTGAGCAAGACGCATGATGGCTCGGCCGAACACCAGTGGTGTGCAGGCAGGCCACGAGAGCTCCCAGCGCGTCCCGTATGGGGATCGCCCAGCGAGACGCTCCGAGCGTCCATAGCAGCGCCCGGATTCGCGGGTCACGGAGCGCCGCAGATGACCCATCCGATCACCCGCCCGCTGAAGGGGCCGCGAGCGGAACACTCCCCGCCTGGCTGATCTCGTGGGATACGCACCACCAAACAGGACGCGCAGGCGCAACGCCCTGGCCGCCGCCAACGCCCCCGCCGAACGCATGTCGACTCCACCGAACCGACCACTCGATCACGCGCACCGACAACAACTGCACACGCGATACGACTCGACACTCGCAGCCGCCGCCCAGTCACTGTCAGACCCGCGTGAGGCGTCGCCCCGGCCGCGGTTCTGGCAAGGCGGAGGAGGGAGCCGTAACGGCGGACAACACCGCCAGAACCGTCCCCGGGCGGCGCCTAGTCGTTGCCGAGGATGATGATGGAGGCGGTCGGGGGTAACGCGTCCTCGTGGTACCGCTCGATCTCTTCGATGGCGGCCGGGTCGGCCTGCTCGAGGAACTGGGTGAGGCGGGCGACCTCTTCCGTCTCGCCGATCGATTCGGCGGCGCGGCGGAGGGCGTAGAGGGCGAGGAGGAAACCGCGGTTGGGTCCGTGCCGCCAGGGGATGGGGCCCTGGCCGCGCCAGCCGGCAGCGCGGAGGAGATCGAGGCCGCGGTGGTATCCGACGCGGGCGTAGGCGTAGGAGGGGAGCGCTGCGTCGATGCCCCAGACGCTGTCGGCGAGGAGGGCCCAGGCCAGTGGGGAGCGCGGATAGGCCGCGGCGAGGGCGGCGAATTCGACGGCTCCCGGGTCCGCGTGCTTGGTGAGGGCCGCGGTGACCGCGGGCTCCTCGGGGAGGAGCGTCGGTTCGGGGCCCAGCAGGTTCTCGCCAGTCATGCTGCCAGGCTATCCCGCTCCCGGTTGTCCGGGTCTGGGAGCCGACCGTCCGGCGCAGGCCTGGCGCTGCTCCACGGTGCCGCCGCGACGGAGAGGATCGCGGGGCAGTGAGCACCGCGGAGCAGCGGGCCCCGCTGATCCTCCCGCCATCGCCGTCGCGCGGAGGGGCGCCGCCGATAGCATCAACGCATGGCGACAAACCGCAGTGAAGTCGAGGCCTGGCTCACCGACATGGACGGTGTGCTGGTGCACGAGAACAAGGCGCTCCCCGGTGCGCCCGAGCTGATCCAGGAGTGGATCGACTCGGGGACGCCGTTCCTGGTGCTGACGAACAACTCGATCTTCACGCCACGAGACCTCGCGGCGCGGTTGCGCGGGTCGGGGCTGCATGTGCCGGAGGAGCGCATCTGGACGAGTGCTCTGGCGACCGCGGATTTCTGCGCGTCGCAGAAGCCGGGCGGAAGCGCGTTCGTGATCGGTGAGGCGGGGATCACCACCGCGCTGCACGAGGCCGGCTTCATCATGACCGAGACTGCGCCCGACTACGTGGTCGTGGGTGAGACGCGCAACTACAGCTTCGAGGCGATCACGAAGGCGATCCGTCTGATCGTGGCGGGGGCCCGTTTCATCGTCACCAATCCGGATGCCACGGGTCCGAGTTCCGAGGGCGTGCTCCCGGCGACGGGGGCGATTGCCGCGCTGATCACGAAGGCGACGGGGAAGGATCCGTACGTCGTCGGCAAGCCGAACCCGATGATGTTCCGCTCGGCGATGAACAAGATCGGCGCGCACAGCGAGAACACGGGGATGATCGGCGACAGGATGGACACCGACATCGTCGCGGGTATCGAGGCGGGTTTGCACACGGTGCTGGTGCTGACGGGCATCAGCGACGAGGCCGAGATGGAGCGCTACCCGTTCCGACCGGACGAGGTGCTGAGCGGGGTGCACGAGCTCCTGTCGGCGGAGCCGCTCGAGTCGGAGTTCCCACCGGAGTCTGCGGTCTGACTCTCGTCGGCGCGGTGGCTCCCCACGAGACGCGGGCGGCGGCGTCGCCGGGCTCAGAAGCGGACGTGCTGGAGCACCCAGGCGTGCATCGCGACGGCGGCCGCCGCTGACGCGTTGATCGAGCGGGTCGAGCCGAACTGGGAGATCTCGAGCACGGCCTCGGCGGCGTCCAGCGCGTCCTCCGAGAGCCCGGGCCCCTCCTGCCCGAACAGCAGCAGGCACCGCTCGGGCAGGCGGTAGGTCTCGAGCGGCACGCAACCGGGGACGTTGTCGATCGCGATCAGCGGCACCTCCGCCTCCGCCGCCCACTGCACGAGATCGGCCACCGTCTCGTGGTGCTGGACGTGCTGGTAGCGGTCGGTCACCATCGCGCCGCGCTTATTCCAGCGCCGCCGACCGACGATGTGCACGCTCTCCGCGCCGAACGCGTTGGCGCTGCGAACGATCGAGCCGATGTTCATGTCGTGCTGCCAGTTCTCGATCGCGACGTGGAACGGGTGCCGGGTGCGGTCGAGTTCCGCGACGATCGCGTCCATCCGCCAGTAGCGGAACCGGTCGACCACGTTGCGCGCGTCGCCGCGCTCCAGCAGTTCCGGGTCGAGACGGTCATCCTCCGGCCACTCGCCCAGCCAGGGGCCGACCCCGTTCGTGGTGAGCTCGACGGAGGCGGTGGGTCCCGCCGCGGGGGTCGCCTCGTTCTCCTGCACGATCGGCAACCCTACTGCGCGTGTGCGGTCGCGGTCGGCCCGAGAGCGCAGGGCACGCGGATCAGCCTGCGGGGCTGCCGGCCAGGGAACCGGTCAGCTCGCCGCCGCCTGCTCGGTTGACGAAACAGTAGTAGCTGCGCTCGCCCGCGTCCCACTGCTCCTGGGTGACGGGGAACGCGCCGGACACCTGCACGTCGCCGTAGGCCTCGGCCGCGGAGATGCTCACGACGCCCTGCGCCTGACAGAGCGAGGAGACGGTGACGGCCAGCGCCTCCTGGCCGGGGAAGGCGGCGTCGGTCAGCTCGGCCTTGGCCACGAGCTGAGCGGAGTGGGCGGTCGCGCAGTCGACGACGGTGAACTCCTCCGCCCAGACGGAGTCGAAGGGCTGCACGCACTCGCCGCCGAGCATCGCCCTCCACGCCCAGGTACCGGCGGGCAGCGGGCCGACCGTCGGCAGGGCCCCGGTCGGCGCGGGCGTCGCATTGGTGGGCGTCTCGCTGACGGCCGGGGCAGCCTGCGGGTCGGGCTGATCACCGGCGCTCCCGACGGCGATGCCGATGGCGAAGAGCACGGCGAGCAGAATCACGGCGCCCGCCGCAATCAACGCGATCAGGAGGCGCCGCCGGCTGAGGGTGCGCCAGAGCGGCGGTCCGACGGGGGCGGATTCTCGCTCGCGGCTCCCGGGGCGGGACCGGGCCGAGCGGGACGTGCGCGGCGCGGCGGCGTTGACGTGCGCGGCCGCGGGCGCGGTGCGAAAGGGAGCCGCTTCGGCGGCGACGGCGGGCTCGGACGCCGGCTCAAGGTCCCACGCGTAGGCGCCCGCGGTCTCCCGCCAGAGTTCCTCGTCGCCACCGTCCCTATCGGGCTCATCGCGCGGGGCGACGATCTGCTCCCACACGGGCGGCTGGTCCCAGTTGCCACGCGGGTCAGGCCACTCGTAGACGGCGGGCGGGGCCGGCTCTCGGGGGGCGGGCGCGGTCGCGCCGGTGGGGCGGCCGTCGGCGGCGGGAGGGGCATCGGCGGCGAGGGGGGCATCGGCGGCGGGAGGGGCGTCGGCGCGATCCGGGGTTGAGTCGTCGGCAGACGTGTCGCCGGACTCGCCGTCCTCGACGGGTGCGGGCGCCGCACTCAGCACGGGCTCTCCCGGCCAGAGACCGACCGGAGCAGCAGGGCCGTGGCGCGGTGCGGACTCGGCTTCCACGGGTCGCTCCGACCCCGACGTCGCCGACGCGCTCGGTGCGTCGGCCGCCGCCGCCTCGGATCCGTTCACCGCCGATCCGGCACCGTCCTCCGTCGGCCGCTGCACCGGAGCAGGGGGCCGAGGCGAGTCGAAGATGCTCTTCAGCCGGCCACCGCTGAGCTGCTGGAGCAGCCACTCGCTACTGCCGACGGGACGATCCGGCTCGGGACGCTCGTTCCCGTGAGGAGTCGACTCCCGGCCCTCGATCTCGCGGTCCTCCGGCTCCGGGTGCTCATCCGAGCCTCCGTCGCGTCCACCCTTGTCGACCATCAGCTCAGGCCGAGGTCGGCCAGACCGATCGCCGCGAAGTACGGGTAGCCGGCGTCCTCGATGATCTCGCGGGCCCCGGTCGCACGGTCGACAACGACGGCGACTCCGGCGATTTCAGCGCCGACCTTTCTCAGGGCCTCGATCGCCGTCAGCGGGGAACCACCGGTGGTGGACGTGTCCTCGACGACCACGACGCGCTTGCCCTCGAGGTCGGGGCCCTCGACCTGCCGACCGCGGCCGTGGTCCTTGGGCTCTTTGCGCACGACGAACGCGTCGTAGGAGAGCCCCCGAGCGGCGCCCTGGTGCAGGATCGCGGCGGCGATCGGATCGGCTCCCATCGTGAGGCCGCCGACCGCGTCGACGCGCTCGATCGGCGCGATCAGGTCGAGCATGACCTGCCCGATCAGCGGGGCGACGCGGTGGTCGAGGCTCACCCGCCGCAGGTCGACGTAATACGACGCCTGTGCGCCGCTGGTGAGGGTGAAGTCCCCGTGGAAGACGGCATCGGAGCCGATGTACTCGATGAGCTGGTGGCGTGCGTCGGTCACGCGCCTACTCTACGGGGCGCCCCCTCCCCCGCCCGGGAGCGCGCCCGCTGCGGCGTGCTCGCCCGCCTCGTCGGCGCCTCCTCGGAACTGGGTCATGTACAGCTCGTAATAGGCACCCCGCTGCTTCAGGAGCGCCTCGTGCGCGCCCTGCTCGACGATGCAACCCGACTCCATCACCAGGATGGTGTCGGCGTCGCGGATGGTCGAGAGACGGTGTGCGATGACGAACGAGGTGCGGTCGGTGCGCAGCGCGTTCATCGCGTGCTGCACGAACAGTTCGGTGCGGGTGTCCACCGAAGAGGTTGCCTCGTCGAGGATCAGCAGCGACGGATTGGCGAGGAACGCCCGAGCGATCGTGATCAGCTGCCGCTCACCGGCCGAGACGCTGCCGCCGTCGGCGTCCAGCACCGTGTCGTAACCGCCGGGCAGTCGGCGGACGAAGCGGTCGACCATCGTGGCTTTCGCCGCATCGACGATCTCGTCGTCGGTCGCGTCCAGGCGGCCGTAGCGGATGTTCTCGCGGATCGTGCCCTCGAAGAGCCACGCGTCCTGCAGCACCATGCCCACCCGCGAGCGCAGGTCGCCGCGGGCGAGGCTGGTGATGTCGACTCCGTCGACCAGGATCCGCCCGCCGGTGAGCTCGTAGAAGCGCATGACCAGGTTCACCAGCGTCGTCTTACCGGCTCCGGTGGGGCCGACGATGGCGACCGTCTGCCCGGGCTGCGCCGAGAAGGTCAGCTCCTCGATCAGCGGCTGCTCCGGGTCGTACGAGAAGGACACGCTCTCGAACTCGACGTGCCCATCGGTGCGCTGCGGGAGCGACGCGGTGGCCGTCTCCGGATCCTGCTCCTCGGCGTCGAGCAGCTCGAAGGTGCGCTCGGCCGACGCGACGCCCGACTGGAGCATGTTGGCCATGCTCGCGAGCTGCGTCACCGGCTGGGTGAACTCGCGGGAGTACTGGATGAACGCGGTCGCGTCGCCGAGCGTCAGCTGCCCGGAGGCGACGCGCAGGCCGCCGACCACGGCGATCAGCACGTAGGAGAGGTAGGAGACGAACGTCATCGCCGGCATGATCATGCCCGAGACGAACTGGGCGCCGAACGATGCGGTGTAGAGGCTGTCGTTGCGGCGATCGAACTCCTCGAGCATCTCGCGGTCGCGGCCGAAGGCGCGGACGATCTCGAGGCCGGAGAAGGTCTCCTCGATGTGGCCGTTCAGCGCGCCGGTGTTCTTCCACTGCGCGGCGAAGAGCTTCTGCGAGCGGGCGCCGATCACTCCCGCGATCACGCCCGAGAGCGGGATCGAGACCAGCGCGATCAGCGCGAGCTGCCAGGAGACGATGAACATCATTGCCGCAATTCCGATGATGGTCAGCACCGACTGCACCAGCTGCGAGAAGGCCTGCTGAAGCGCCGTCTGAATGTTGTCGACGTCGTTGGTGACGCGCGACATCACGTCACCGCGCTGGCGAGTGTCGAAGAAGCGCAGCGGGAGCCGGTTGAGCTTGGCCTCGATGTCCTGGCGGAGACCGTAGACCACGCGCATCACGAGCCCGTTGAGCAGGTAGCCCTGCGCCCACATCAGCACCGACGCGACCACGTACATCAGGAGCACGACGATGATCAGGCGGCCGAGCACCACGAAGTCGATGCCCTGACCGGGAACAATGTCGGTCTTCGAGAGCATGTCGGCGAAAGTGCCGTTGCCCGAGGCGCGCTGCTGCTCGATGATCTGCTCCAGCGGGACGCCCGCGGGCAGACCCGAGCCGATCACTCCGTTGAAGATTGTGTCCATCGCCTGCCCGAGGATCTTGGGGGCGATGACGGTGAGGACGACCGACAGCGAGACCAGGGCGACCACGAGGATCATCCGCGCGCGCTCGGGCCCGAGCAGCGCGAACAGGCGCTTGGCGGAGGGCCAGAAGTTCTGGGCTTTGCGGGCGGGCGGTCCGTCGCCGAACATCCCGCCGTCGCCCTCGCCGGGGTCGAACTCCGGCTCGAGGGACTCCGTCTCCGCGGCGGTGGACGTGGCGGCGGTCGTCTCGCGTGCGCGCGCCATCTCAGGACACTCCTTCGACGCTCAACTGGGATTCGACGATCTCGCGGTAGGTCGGATTCGTCTCACAGAGCTCGTCGTGCGTGCCGCGGCCGACCACCCGGCCCGCGTCGAGCACGACGATCTGGTCGGCGTGGCGGATCGTCGACACCCGCTGCGCCACGATGATCACGGTCGCGTCGGTAGTGGCCTGGGCCAGCGACTCCCGCAGCCGCGCATCCGTCGCGACGTCGAGCGCCGAGAACGAGTCGTCGAAGAGGTAGACCCGGGGCCTGGCAACGAGCGCGCGCGCGATGCAGAGCCGCTGGCGCTGCCCGCCCGACACGTTCGTCCCGCCCTGCGAGACCGGTTCGTCGAGCCCGTGCTCCTTCCTCCGCACGAAGTCCTCGCCCTGGGCGATGCGCAGCGCCTCCCAGAGCTCGGCGTCGGTCGCGTCGGGCCGGCCGAAGCGCAGGTTCGAGGCGATCGTGCCCGAGAAGAGGTAGGGCCGCTGGGGGACGAGCCCGATCACCTGGGCGAGCTGCGCCCGGTCGAGGGAGGAGACGGGCACGCCGTCGATCGTGACGGTGCCCTCCTGCGGGTCGAACAGTCGCGGCACGAGGCCGAGCAGCGTCGTCTTGCCAGCGCCGGTGGAGCCGACGACGGCGGTGGTGCGGCCCGGCTCCGCGACGACGTCGATCCCCGAGAGCACGGGGCGCTCGGCACCCGGGTAGCCGAAGACGACCCCCGAGAACTCGACGCGGCCGCCCGTCGGCGTCCGGACACCGCCCTCGGGGGTGGTCAGGCTGGTGCGAGCGTCGAGCACCTGCTGGATCCGCTCGGCGCAGACGACCGCACGCGGGATCATCATCACCATGAAGACTCCCATCATCACCGCGGTGAGGATCTGGAGGAGGTACTGCAGGAACGCGGTCAGCGAGCCCACCTGCATCTGACCGGCGTCGACCCGCTGCCCACCGAACCACAGCACGGCGGCGGTGGCGAGGTGCAGGATCATCATGATCGCTGGGAACATCAGCACGAAGATGTTGCCGACCTTGATCGACACCTCAGTGATCGCCGCGTTGGCTCTGCGGTACCGCTCCGACTCGAACGGCTCGCGCACGAAGGCGCGCACCACGCGGATGCCCGTGATCTGCTCGCGGAGCACGCTGTTGATTCCGTCGATCCGGTCCTGCATCAGGCGGAACAGCGGCAGCAGCAGGAACACCAGGACGCCGACGACGACGAACAGCAGCGGAACCGACACCCAGACCAGCCAGGAGAGCCCTGCGTCCTCGCGCAGCGCGAAGACGATGCCGCCGACACACATGATCGGTGCGGACACCATGAAGTTGAGGGTCATCAGCACGAGCATCTGCACCTGCTGCACGTCGTTCGTGCCGCGGGTGATCAGGGTGGCGGTGCCGAAGCCGCCCACTTCGAGCCCGCTCAGCGAGTCGACGCGGCGGTAGACGTCGCGGCGCAGGTCGCGACCGACGGACATCGCGGTGCGGGCGCCGAAGTAGACGGCGGCGATCGCCGCCGCGACCTGCACCAGGCAGACGCCGAGCATGGTCATCCCCGTGGCCCAGATGAAGTCGGTGTCGCCGCGGCCGATGCCCTGGTCGATGATCTCGGCGTTGAGGCTCGGCAGGTAGAGGGCGGCGAGCGTCGCGACGAGCTGCAGCACGACGACGGCGACCACCCAGCGCAGGTAGGGCTTCGCGTACGACGACGCGAGTCGGAGCAGGATCATGGGTCCTCCGGGGCGGGCAGGGGGGTGGGGCGGAGGCGGCCGCTCAGGAACGCGGCAAGTCAACCATCGACCACCGACACCCGTTCCGCAATCCGATGAGCGGATACCCGCCTCTCATCCGCCCGAAGCCGACGTGTCGGCGGCGGCTCCTACACTTTCAGGATGCGCATCGCCACCTGGAACGTGAACTCCATCCGGGCCCGCACCGGCCGCGTCGTCGACTGGCTCGTGCGCGAGGACATCGACGTGCTGGCCATGCAGGAGCTCAAGTGCAAGCCCGAACAGTTTCCGCACGAGGCCTTCGCCGACGCCGGCTACCACGTCGAGATGGTTGGCCTCAGCCAGTGGAACGGTGTGGGCATCGCCTCCCGACTGCCGATGGAAGACGTACAGATCGGGTTTCCCGGCATGCCCGGATTCGCCAAGGAGCCGGCGGCTGACGGCAGCTACCCGCTCGAGGCCCGCGCGATCGGCGCGACCGTCGACGGAGTCCGCGTCTGGAGCCTGTACGTCCCGAACGGCCGCGCGGTCGACGACCCGCACTACCACTACAAGCTCGACTGGCTCGCGGCCCTTGCGGCGAGCGCTCGCGAATGGCTGGCCGCTGAGCCCGATCTGCCCCTCGCGCTGGTCGGCGACTGGAACGTCGCTCCGCTCGACAGCGATGTCGGCGACCCGAGCCTGGGCCCCGGATCCACGCACGTCTCGGTCCCCGAGCGCGCGGCCTTCTCCGCCTTCGGGGCCGCGGGCCTGCGCGACGTCGTTCGCCCGCTCGTCCCCGAGGGCTACACCTACTGGGACTACAAGCAGCTGCGCTTCCCGCGCAACGAGGGTCTGCGGATCGACTTCGTGCTCGGCTCCCCCGCGTTCGGCGAGCTGGTCACCGGAGCATCGATCCACCGCGACGAGCGCAAGGGCGACGCCCCGAGCGACCATGTGCCCGTGGTGGTCGACCTCGACCTCGAGACGACCCTGGACGACGACCGTCCGATGATCTTCTGAGCATGGCCTCGTCGAAGAAGAAGCGCGCGCGGCCTCAGGGCGCCACGGCCGCTCCGGCCCGCCCCGCTCCCGCCCGGCCCGCTCCCGCCCGGCCCGCCGCCGCCCGGGACGAGTTCCGCACGGACGCGTACCGCTCCGTCCGCGAGATCATCGCCGCCGGGAAGCCGCACCGGCGCCGCTGGGACCTGGTGCTCTCCGTCCTCGGCTGCCTCGCGCTCGGCCTACTCTGCATCGTGCTGGGCTATCTCGCCGCGGTCCTCTCCGTCTTCCCCGCTCAGTGCGAGGGCCAGAACTTCGCCTGCGACTTCGACCGGATCGACTGGGGCGTCTCGATCGCGCTCCTCGCTCCACCCGCCCTGACGCTGATCGCCGTCGGCGTCACGGTCATCCGACACCTCGTCGGCCGTCGCTCGTTCTGGATCCCGATCGTCGGATTCGCACTCTGCGTCGGCGCCGCGTTCCTCGCCTCCTGGCTCGTCACCAGCTCGATTCCCGGCTCGGCGCTGGCGTAGCGCCGAGCCGGGCGGCCCTCAGCCGCAGCCGGGCTCGTCGCTGACGGTCACCGTCGTCGGATTGATCATCGGAGTGACGCGCACGGCCTGGTTCCCGAAACCTGTGCTCTCACCGGCGCTGAACTGCACGTCGAACGTCTTGGACTCCCCCGGCGCAAGCTGCACGGCGACCTTGGAGACGGGACGGCCGAGGTCCTCGAACGTCTGCGGGTCGTAACCGGTGCCGTCGCCCCAGGACGCTTCGGCGATACTCGTGCCGGGAGGACCGTAGACGTAGATGTTGGTCACGAAGTCGCCGAGCGGATACGGGCCCCGACCACCCGCCGCGGCGACGTAGGCCGGCAGGCCCTGAGCCACGGACTTCGTGATCGTGTTCGTGACGGTGACGGACGTCGAGAAGACCGCGCCGGACGCGGCACAACGATCGACGCTCGACTGCGCGACTGCCGTCTTGAGGTAGTAGTCCATCTTCGATCCGCGGGACGCGTCCTGGAAGAACACGCCCGTCGTCGTGCTCTCGGCGGTCGAGCCCGGCAGCACGCCCGCGATCGGGGTGGGCGAGAGGAGCGCCTGCTCGTCGGCGTCCGAGCTGAAGGCCAGGATCCTACTCTCGCCGACCGCCTTCACGATCGCCGGCAGCATCGTCGTCGGCTCCATCTCTCCGCCGAGGATCTTGCCCAGAATCGTGGCGCTCGCCTCGGAGAAGAACTCATCCGTCCGCTCGCCGACGACGGAGGCGGGGTAGCGGAAGTAGACCTCGTTGAGCAGCGTCGAGACGGTGTTGTCACTGGTGAGGACCGTGCCGTCGGTGAGAGTGACCGGGCCGGTCGAGGCGAGGAGGTAGGAGAGGGCGACGGGGTCGATGGCGAGCGCGCCGTCGATCTTCTGCTCGGGGAACTTCTGGGCCCAGAACTGCGAGGCGATCGACGCCGCGGTGGGGAAGTCGGGCCGGCTCGTCGAGACGTTGAAGGTCGTCGCGAGGTTGGGGCCGATGGTGTCGAGCGCGCTCTCCTCGACGGTGACCGGTTCCAGGCCCCTGAAGTCCGAGCTGGACTGCTGGCGGCCGATCGAGATCGCACCACCGTCAACGTCGAGCTGCATCACCGAGGAGGCGCCGCCGCCGAGCGCCTGGGACTCTGCCAGGTTCTGGAACAGCACGAGGTAGTGCCGCGGGCCGGAGGCGCCGAGCGAATCCGGCAGGATCGCGGTCAGCGGCTCGACCTGGTCCATCGCCGCGGTCGCCGTGGCCAGCTGCGGGCTGAAGGAGTCGAGGGCGGAGGAGACCTGCGGGACGAGCTGCTCACGGTCGACCCCCGAGACCCGGGCCTGCGCCTCATCGACGACTCCCTTGGCGACCGTGATCTTCTGCGAGAGCTCGGTGATCGCGGCGAGGTCGACCTTGCCGCCGACCGGCTTGAGGATGTCGAGCGAGGTCGTCGAGAGCGGAGTGACGATCTTGCCGGAGATGTCGTCGGCGATCTCTGTCGCGGCACGGACGGCGGACAGGTTCGGGCCGAGGTACGGGACGACCTCCATCACCCGCCACACCGGGTCGTCGGTCTCGTCCCGCGCCTCACCGGTGAGCGTCGCGATCTGCGCGGCCGTCGCCTCCGCTCCCGAGGTGTCGAACGCCGTGAGCTTGCCGGTGACCTGCGAGACCAGCGGGATCGCCTCGGTGAGCTTGTCGCGGACCGTCATCGCCTTGTCGTAGGTGCGCACCCCGAGGAGCACAACGACGACAGCGCCGATCAGCAGGACGAGGAGGACGATCAGCGTGATCCAGAGGCCGCGACGGCGGCGCGGCCTGCCGGAGGCGCGGCGAGAGGCGGACGTGGTGCTCATTGCAGAGAGCCTAAGCGACGGCCCCCGGGCGCGACGGGCTCCGCGCCACCGCAGCCGACCCAGGACGAGGGACACGGAGGAGAGGGAGCTCCGGGAGCGCGACTGCGTCGACCAGGCCCACGTCGCCCTCCGCGAGATGCGATCTATGACGCCTCCGGCCGGGGCAGTATCTAGTGGCCGTTGCAACGCGTTGTGTTTACTCTGCTGCTTCTTGTTCGAGCAGGGCGGCGAAGGCGGCGATGGGGACCTTCATTTCGAGGGTGGGCCGGGTCGGTGGTTCAAGGCCGAGGCGACGTGTACGAGTTCTTGTAGTGCCCAGTGAGCGAGGTCGGAGCCTTTCTCGACCCAGTGCAGGAAGAGGCGGTTGGTGTTCTCATTCGTGCCGCGCTGCCAGGGGGAGTGCGGGTCGCAGAAGAACACGGGCGTGTCGAGCTCTTTCGTGATGCGACGGTCGTCGGCGAGTCTGGTGCCGCGGTACCACGTGATCGACCCGCGGAGCTGTTCGGGGGGTCTTTCATCGCGGTGACCATCGCCGTAGCGACTGTGTCCGCGGTGTGATCTCCGAGCAGATGCAGCAGGATCGTGTAACGGGTGGTCCGTTCCACGAGGGTTCCGATCGCGGACCGCGAGCCGACGCCGATCATCACATCGCCCTGCCAGTGCCCAGGGACCGCGCGGTCCTCAATCTCCGCGGGACGGTCGGAGATTATGAACGCCGTCCGGTAAGGCGAGACGGGCCTGGTCGAGCCGCTGCTCTTGCGGGCGGTGCGGTGCGTGGAGAGCTGTTTCGCGAGGTCAGCGCGCAAAACCCCGCGGGTCTTGACGTAGAGCGACCGGTAATCGGAGCTTGTCAAGTTGTGTGTGTAAGTGGGCGGAGTCTCGGGTTTAGCGGTAATGGTTGAGGTGCTCGGGATAGACGAGGCAGAGCTGTTCGAGGGCTGTCATCAAGTTCGTCGCGCCTTGCCCTGAGGCACCGACCAAATGCAGGAGCAGGTCGGTCATGTAGCCGCTACGGGAGACGTGAGGGATGACCAAAGATCAGGAAGCGAACCGCTGCATACGCTGCTTTCCATTAGGGTCACGTAAGCCTCAAACAGCGAGGTCGAGGGGCAGATCAGCGATGTCTTTGAGTCGCTTTCCCTCGATCATCATGTGCAACGATTCGGTAGCGTCTCCGTGACCTTCGTGCTCTACAGCTTCAACTAGCTCCGGGAGAGCGAAGTGGTAGACGCAGTCGATGTCGCCTGTACCAAGCGCCACAGATGCGATCCGCGAGGGAAGCGGTTCAGCCGTGACGACGGCGATATGGGGGAGTCGACCCTTCCTGTTGCGGATCAAGTTGAGAGCCTCTGAGCGCGAGTTTTGCGCTCGATCGCTTCGGATCGTCCACTTGCAGGACACGACCGCGTGCAAGATGCGGCGGGTCTGATTCGATGACCGCATAGCCGTGTGGAGAGCAACGGTCTCGTCGACGAGGACTTCCTGAGCGTTGATTACCCTGTCGTCGACTGGCGCGCGCGACACGACGATGTCAGGGGCGATGGTGTACCCGTTCCCGAGCACCGCTTGCAGCTGAGGATTGGCTCGCACGGCAGCGTTGAGCTCGACGAGATGCGCGTACTGCTCAAAGACAGAGGCCTGTGCGGCCGCTCCGCGCCCGCCGACCTTCCTGATTTCCCAGTCTCCGGGACGAAGGGCTTGCAGCGCAGGGAAGGTTGCGTTGAGGAAAGCCGCGGTGGCCGACTCGAACTCGTTCCCGGAAGTTTGTCCCGCTCGTCGCTCGGCAATTGTCTCTACACGGAGACTCTCGGCCATCCGTTTGGCGTATTTGACGCTCGTGGTGTTATTCCTGTCGGCGTTACTGGGCACGCCATTGTCACTAAGGGTCAAAATCGATCCCATCAGCAGACCCGCGTGGAACTGGCGACGAGCCTCAGCAAACGCAGCCGTACTGCGATTGAGCTCCACTACGCGACGGCGTGGAGTCGGCGCTTTGTCAACGCTGCGCTGATTTGATTTCCGACTGCCGCGGCAACAGGCGGCGGGAAGGCGTTTCCAACCTGCCGGTATGCAGCCGTCTTTCGGCCAAACAACTTCCACTCATCGGGGAAGCCCTGAAGACGTGCAGCCATGCGAACGGTCAGCCTCGGCATCCCCTCGAAGCCGGACTCAGGGGCTTCGTCGGCGAGGGACTTACCGTTCACACCCAGCATCGCCCAAGCCGCTCTTGCGCGAGTAGGGCCGAGGTCCGGTCCGCCGTGTTTCTTAGACCCACCAACCAGCGTGGGTGCAATGGTGGAAGCGTTCCTCGCCCACTCGCCAGCACCCTCCCAGCCGTTGGCTGCCATCAGGTCGTGCAGCAGTTCGCCCACGGTCAGAGGAGTGGCTTCTTGGGGCGTCGGCCAATGAAAGTCATCGGCGTATTCGTTCCGGACTCCGGTGAAGATGACGCGGGGCCGCAGTTGCGAAACCCCGTAGTCAGAGGCGTTTATAAGGCGCCATCCTCCCGTGTAGCCCATCTTCTTGAGCTGACCTTCGACATCGAGGCGGTACATGTCGAAGACGGCGTCGAGCAGTCCTCGGACGTTCTCGAACATGACGGCCTTGGGGCGAATTTCATCGACCAGCTCGATAGCCTTCGGGAACAAGTTGCGCTCGTCCTCCGCGCCGAGCTGCTTGCCTGCCTTGGAGAACGGCGGGCAGGGTACGCCGCCCGCGAGCAGGTCGACACCCTTGTAATCGGCGCCTGACCAGGTGAGGAGGTCCTTTTCCATGACGTTCCACTCGGGGCGGTTGAGCTTGAGGGTCTGGCAAGCCGCGTGCTCGAGCTCAACGAGAGCTTCGTGGGCGAAGCCTGCCTGCTCCAAGCCGAGGGCCTGGCCTCCCGCACCGGTGCAAATTTCGATAGAGGTTAGGTCCGCGTTCACGGTGCTCCTTCAGATCTACTACGGACACGACACTACTCGAGACCACCCACATCGTGCCGTGGTCGTGCCATCACCATCATGGTCGGTGGCGGCGGCGCGACCAACATGGCATGTCAGCTGCAGGTAGGGAGCGCCGCCGCTCCTCTTGACCAGGGTTCCCCTACCTATCACGGTGGCTTCGATACGGCTGACCATCTCATGCTAGACGTAGCCACCGACAGTGGGCACCCCTAGCACCGTCGTGCGAGCGAGCACTCCAGCGCGTGTGAACCGGACGGGCAGCGGGTGGCGACCTCTGGGCTCGTCCTCTGTGATGCGCACTCATACGGCTCACCTCGCGTCGGCCTCACACGCGCAAGCGGTTTTGACAATCTCAGTCGTCCCGTATCCGGTGGGACACGAGACTCGCTGGTGGCTTGTATCTGGGGCCTACGCGGACTCGGCGTTAACTGATTTCAGCCAGTGCCGACCGATCGTATTGCGAGGGGTCGAAGCGAGTTAGTCGACGCGCATCTTCAGGAATTTGCGCTCAAGCTCTTCGCTCTCTGCAGCAACGCCTCCTGACTGCGGCGGCTGCGTACATCATCCTTACGCAAGCTTCTGCCCTCATCCAGGACTACCTGGAATTGCTCAGTTGCTAGTTGAACAGCCGTCACGATCGCCGACTCAATCTTCTCGGCGAAAGCTTGAACCGAAACCACGTAGGTCAGCTTCTTGGGCATCTTCAACCGCTTGCTCGCATCATCAAGGTTCGCACTTTCGAAGATTGGAACGATTTCCGGGTTAATCAGCGCCGACACCATCATGGCGATGTGGTATCTTGCAGCCTTCAGAGTGCTTGACTCAGGCGTTCGAGCGAAAAAGCGATCTACGCGGTAGAGGATCCACGCTGCGTAATAGAAGGCTTCGACGGGGTAGTCGCCCCACACGAACGAGCCTTCAGCTTCGAGCTCCTTGGGCGAGCCAATGGCGCGCGACGAATCCCCGAACAATGCTGCGGCGACGGCCCGGTTGAGTTCGGAAGTGGTCACAACCCTCGTCCGTGGGAAGTCGAGAGCGGACCCCTGATTCTGCCGCAATAGCGGAGGCCATCGATGCCCGACTGCCCGAAATACTCTTCGACATTTTTAGCCACTTGCGAACTCGCTTGGATATCAGCAGCGCCGATAGGCGTTTGCAGGTTAGTGGCGATGGCTACGCTAGTGCGCACTCCCGGGTCGCTCGAGCTAACGATCTTGACTGGAATCCAAAGCTCTTCCATTAGCTTCGGATCCGATTTCACCGCATCGCTCGCCGCCCAACGAACCAACTGATGACTTGTCTGACCTCCGTTGACGATCTGGTACCCAGAAATGAAGAACCGGTCTCCGGAACCACGAAGTGCGGTAGCAATGATGGTCAGGCCATTGTTCAGGAAGGGGAAATGCTCTCGGTCGGAGCTTTGAAGTGTGCCGATTATTCGAGTATTGACGGGGTTGTGGTTGCCGAGGTCGAGACGGACGTTATCATCAAAGATGCCAGGGCGCATGTTGCCGATGTCGTCCGTCAGCAACTTCAATGCCTCAGCACCAGAGATTAGACCAATGTAAGCCTCGCTTACTCGGTCCGTGGCCGGTATGGTCTGTCGCTTCTCGAAAGTAAATCGAATATTTTGAGGTCCGTGGCGCTCTTTAAGTTTGGCGGCCAGAGCATCATGACCGTGCGTCCGAAGTTGCAGGTTCTCGGAGTAGATACCGAGTTCTTGAATGCGGCTGATAGCTTGTGAAACTTGCAGCTCCTTGCGCGCGCTCTCGCCGTCGTTCGAGCTGGTCGTCACGTAGAACAATTCGCATGGAATTCGCGTGTCTTGGAACTTGTCGCCGCTCTCCGCGATCCGGTCGATGAGGTTGGCGAGGTCGACCAACGGCGCTGGAAGCGGAAGGCTTTTCGGCTTGATTGCATACTTGGTTACAGTCTCGATGCCGTGGAGGAACTTCGCGATCAGCTTTGAGTCATAGGACTCGCTAGTTTTCGCCTGAATAAAGATGATCCTGACAGAGTTTGACGTTTGATCGGCAATCAGGTAATCAATCTCCGAGGGCTCAAAAACGAGCTGCCCATTGACCACGACGGCCGCGATATCGATGCCCTCGTCGCTAGCTCCTCCGAGAACGGATCGCTCGATCTGCCGGACATCGTCACGCACATACGGGAAAAGGTAGTTGGCTGCAACATAGCGCTCGAACTGATCGGACTCGTCGCCGTCAAATCCGAAGTCTCTCGCGAACTTAGCTACTCGTTTTCCAGTCAACGTGTGCATTGGTCATCCCCTTGAGCGCGGCGCCACCGCTAGGCACCGGTGCGATACGCACCTTACCGTCCACTGTGTGGCTGAGCGAACTGCACGCTAGAACCTGAGGCCTATTCAGAGCACACGATCCAGCGCTTGGAAATCTACGCTTTCCTCCATCCTTGGGGAACAGATCCGTCAATAATCGCCTGATCAGCTTCGGGCTCGAGTCAGCATCCATCGCTTCCGTCACGAACCACGCCAACTCCGGCGTCGATGCGTGCTTCGGGATCTTCGAGCGCCGCCCCAGCTGGTGCGCGTGATGACGAGCCAAAGCCGCTCGTAACACGCCGACCGTCCGCGACGCCCGACGAACCTCACGCCGAACAATCGAACGGTCCCGACCGATCGCAGCACCGATTCGAGCGAACGACCACCCGTCCTGACGTCGAACCTCGATCATCAACCGCTCACGCAACGACAGATACCGCCCCTCGCCGACCTGTTCAGCCAGCGCAGGATCCGCAATCCCCGACCCCGCGTTCCCGTGATTAGGTCGCAGACCACCAGGCTGCCGCTACCACTCCGGACCCGACCGAGACGACGCGCCCACCGCGCACGCGGCCGCATGCTCCCCGACCCCCTCGAGCACGAGAGCCACAGACACCTCCCTCGCCTCCCCACCAAACCGACGACCCCGAGCAGGAACCCATGACGTAAACACTCCGAACTATCGAAGCGTCGCAACGACTATATGATTCCGCCCGGCGCGTCAGCCTCCTAAGTGGCACTCGCGGAGGGGGACGGGGGCGGCAGTGGCCGTTGCAGCGACCGCGCAGCACGCCTACGGTGTCGGGCATGCCGCATCTCGAGGTCCCCGGCGCGAGCCTGCACTGGAAGGCGGACGGCCACGCCTCCGCGCCCGCCCTGCTGCTCGTGCACGCGGGCATCGCCGACCTGCGGATGTGGGATCCGCTCGTCCCGAACCTCGCGCGCGAGCGCCTGGTGATTCGCTACGACGTCCGCGGGGCCGGCGGCACGAGCACGGCGGACGTCGAGTTCGACCCGCGACGAGACGCCCTGGATCTGCTCGATCACCTGGGAGTCGAGCGTGCGGTGGTCATCGGCTGCTCGCGAGGCGGCACCCTGGCCCTGGATCTGACGCTCGAGCACCCGGAGCGGGTGAGCGGCCTGGTGGCGATCGCTCCCGGCCTGGCCGGCTTCGACTACCCCGCGCTGACCACGGAGGAGGAGCGCCGCTTCGCGCAGGTCGAGGCGCTGGAACTCGCCGGGGAGCAGGAGGCGGCGACGATCCGCGAGGCGGAGCTGTGGGCCGTGGGCCCCGACCGCTCGGCTGGCGACGTCGATCCGGAGTTCCTCGCACAGGTGCGGGAACTCGCTCTCGCAGGCGTCGGCCACGAATCGGAGGCGCCGCGCCCGATCGAGCTGCCCCGGCCCGCACGCGAGCGGCTCGGGGAGATCGCCGTACCGACCCTCGTCGTGGTGGGCGCGCACGACCTGTCCGAGTCGCTGCCCGTCTGCGAGTACCTCGCCGCCGCGGTGAGCGGGGCGGAGCTACGTGTGCTCGAGGACGCCGCGCACCTGCCCAGCCTTGAGCGCCCCGAGGAGTTCCTCGCGGTGCTGCGCCCGTGGCTGGAGCGCCACGCCCTCTGATCAGCCCACGGCGGCCAGGTCGAACGCCCAGTCGACATAGAGCGCCGGCGGGTCGCCCTGCTCGACGAGATCGACCCGGTCGAATCCGGCCTCGACGCAGGTCGCGCTGGCATCGAGGTCGCCCTGCGCTACGAAGGCGTGCACGAAGCGCGGCACGGGGTGCTCCGCGGCCTCCTCGAGCAGCAGCCGCACAGAGTTCACGGTGACGCCGCGGGCGTGCGGAACGATGTTCCAGGCCGCCTCGTAAGCGAGTACGCCGCGCGAGGAGCCGTACCAATAGCCGATGGAGCCGACGGAGACACCGTTCAGCTCGACCACGTAGAAGAACGCATCTCCGTCCGCCCAACCGCGCAGGTAGCGGTCGTGACGCACGAGGATCTCGCTCTCGCTCTCGAGTTCACCGTTCGCCTGCGCGAGGGTGTCGCGGAGGATCGCGGCGTCCGCCTGCGACCAGGGGAGCAGACGGAGGTTCTCGGGGTGGTGGTCGATGCTGGCTGTTCTCTGGTCGCTTCCGGGTTCGGGTCCCGTCACGCGCTCCGATCCTCTCTCTCGGGGTGGCTCGTCGATCGAGCGCGCCACCAGGGTGTTCGGCGCGCCGGTTCGATCGGATGTCCCCGCACTCGGGATGCGGACACTGTGTCGCCCCATCCTCGACCCGATGACGGGCCAAAAACGGAGTGCGGAGTAATCTAGCCCCGAATGGGGGGCTTTGGCCTGTATGGAACCTGGGTGAATCCTGGCCGCAGGGTCCCCGAGGCGCAGCGCAGACGTGCCCACCAGACAGCGAGTTCGCCGCATCGCTCCACCACAACGCAAGAAAAGCGCGCCGCTGCGCCCATACGCTCGAAGTCGGAGCGCATTCCGCTCCGAACACCCCGTATCACCAGCGTGAGGAGGATCACCATGTCGCATGTCGTGCACAGCACCGTCGTCGGAGAACCCGAGGTCGTCGAAGACCGCGTGGAGAACTCCGCCGCCTGGCTGGACCTCGTCGCCGCTGCCACAGCGCTGCATCCGCTGCAGGCGCAGGACGGCTCGCTCGCCGAGCCGGAGTGCCTTGCAGACGCCCGGGCCCTCGTCGAGCGGATCGTCGCCGGAATCCGCACCCTCGCCCCCACCTTCCCGCACGACGCGGCCTACCTCGATGCGCTCGTCGTGGACCTCGAGCGCTGGAGCGCCGACGGGCTGGGGGTGCCCGACTTCCTCGACTCCCTCACCGCTTTCCAGCCGCAACTCGACCGCGTGGACGGCCGCCGCCACCTCGTGGTCTTCCCGATGTACACGCAGAACGGCAGCCGCGATCGCCACGTCGAGGCCGTCCTGGTCGAGGTCGTCTGGCCGCGGTTCGTCGCCGAGCTGGAGGCGGGCGATTACTCCAACGCTCTCTTCGTGCCGGTGCGCTTCCTCGATTTCACCGCCGGCTACGACACCGACAGCGCGGTGCTGTTCCCCGAGACGGTCGCGATGCGCTCCGTCCCGTCCTTCACCTGGGGTGCGATTTTCGCCGACCGCGAGGCGGCCCGATTCCGCCGCGTCGTCACGGAGGCCGCGCGGATCACGCGGCTCGAACTGCCGGAGGACGCGCAGCGCCTCCTCGCCGACCAGCGCCTGGCCGAGGAGTCCTTCGTGATGTGGGACCTCATCCACGACCGCACCCACATGCGCGGAGACCTGCCGTTCGATCCGTTCATGATCAAGCAGCGGATGCCGTTCTTCCTCTACTCCCTGGAAGAGCTGCGCTGCGACCTCACCGCGTTCCGCGAGGCCGTCGCCATCGGGCGCCGCCTCGGCGCGCTGGAGCGCCGCGACGACGAGCAGGAGGCGCTCGCCGAGCGCTCGCGCTTCGTCCAGTACGCGATCCTGTTCGACCGGCTCTTCCGCTTCCCGCTCACCGGATCCCGGGTGCGCAACTACGACGGCCTCGGCGGCCAGCTGCTCTTCGCCTGGCTGCACCAGCGCGGCGTGCTGCACTGGACCGACACCCGGCTGGCGTTGGAGTGGGACGGCGTCGCGGACGTGGTCGTCGCCCTCTCGGACGCGATCGACGAGCTCTACTGGCGCTCAATCGACCGACCGAAGACGGCGCACTGGCTGGCCGCTCACCAGCTGATCGCAGCGACGCTCACGCCGCACCCCGCCTCCGCCTGGGCACGCGGGCTCCCGGATGAGGTGCTCCTCGGGGCCCCGCGAGGCCTCACCGACGCCGTGCTGGACGACGAGTTCCCACTGTCGATGTTCTACGAAGCCCTCGGGAAGAAGATGGGCGACGTCATCGCCTCGACCCGCGGCATCACCGGCCGGGACTGAGGCGGCGCGCGGGAGGCGGCGGGCTCGCTCCGCCTCCTCCCGCGGCTCCGCCTGCTGACCGTCGTCCGTTAGCGTGGGGCGCATGCCCTCAGGTGACGCAGCCGCGGACCCGCTCGACGCGGGCTGGGTCCGGCGAGCGCCGAGCCGCGCGGGGTACGCGCGCGACGCGGTCACCGCGGGGATCCTGCTGATGGCGACGCTCACCTCCATCGCGCTGTACACCTCCGCGGGCTTCCCCGATGCGACGCACCCGATCGTCAGCGCCCTCTGGGCAGGCTCGATCACGCTCCCGCTCGCGCTGCGTCGGCGCTTCCCCGCGAGCGTCGCGGTCGGCCTCTCGGTCGTCTACGCGCTCGGGATCGTGCTGCAGGTGCCGGAGTCGCTGTTCGGGCAGATCTGCCTGTTCTTCGCCCTGTACTCCGTCGGCGCGTGGGGCCGGAACCGGCGGGCGGCCCTCGTCGTCCGAGTGGTGATCGCCGTCGGGATGCTGGGCTGGCTGCTCACCACGCTCGCCACGGGCGAGTACTTCGGCAGCTCGGTGCCGGTCGACGACTCCCCCGGCCTGCTCTCGCCCTACGCGGCGGAGTCGGCTCTCGCGGTGGTCTCCAACCTGCTCTACTTCGGCAGCTCCTACGTCTTCGGCGAGGCGTCCTGGCAGTCGGTCCGGCGGCTCGAGGCGCTCAAGGCGCGCACTGCCGAGCTCGACGATGAGCGCGTGCGGTCCTCCCAGCGGGCGCTGTCGTCGGAGCGGCTGCGGATCGCGCGCGAGCTGCACGACGTGGTCGCGCATCACGTGAGTGTGATGGGGGTGCAGGCCGGAGCGGCGCGGCGGGTCCTAGCGCGCGATCCCGAGCGGGCCGCCGCCTCGCTCAGCGCGATCGAGAGCGACGCGCGCTCGGCGATCGAGGAGCTGCACCGCATCCTGGTCGCCCTGCGCGCCGAGGACGCGGTCCCGAATCCGCTCACCGACGCCGCCTCGACCCGCGGAGTCGCCCAGCTCGAGGAGCTGGTCGCCGCCTCGAACGGCTCAGGACTGCCCACCGCGTTCCGCACGCTCGGCACGCCCCGCGAGATCCCGGCGACGGTGGGGCTGAGCCTCTACCGCATCGCGCAGGAGTCGCTCACGAACGTCCGCAAGCACGCGGGACGCGGCGCGCACGCCGAGGTGCGCCTGCGCTACGCCCCCGACGCCGTCGAACTCGAGATCGCCGATGACGGCGGCTCCGGCCCGCACCCCAGCGCCCCCGCCTCCTGCGGCCTGGGCCACACCGGCATGAGTGAGCGAGCGGCGGCAGTCGGCGGCTGGATCGAGATGGGGCCGAGGGAGGGTGGCTATCTCGTGCACACTCGGGTTCCGCTGTCCCCCGTCCGGGCGAGCATCCTGGACGCGGACGTTCCGGTGGGGGGCGACCCGGTAGCGTCGTCGGAGGCGTCGTGGGGGCGCCAGGAGCGAGCGAGCGGGGACCGCCCATGACCGAGCACGTGCGCGTGCTGCTCGTCGACGACCAGGAACTCGTCCGTGCTGGCTTTCGCATCGTCCTCGAGTCCGAGCCGGGGATCGAGGTCGTCGGCGAGGCGCGCACCGGATTCGAGGCCCTGCAGCGGGCCTCGGAGCTGTGCCCCGACGTGATCTGCATGGACGTGCAGATGCCCGGGCTCGACGGCTTGGCAGCCACCCGGGAGATCGTCACCGACCCCCGCCTGTGCTCGCGGGTGCTCATCCTGACCACCTTCGACCGCGACGACTACCTTTTTGACGCCCTCTCGGCCGGCGCGAGCGGGTTCCTGCTCAAGAACGCGTCGCCGGAGGAATTGGTCGAGGCCGTGCAGGTGGTGGCCCGCGGTGATGCGATGCTCACTCCGGACATCACGCGGCGCGTGATCGAGCGGTTTGCGGCCGGGCCGGAGCGTCCACCCGCGGCCGTCGAGCACCCCGGAGTCGCGGAGCTGACGGACCGCGAGCGCGAGGTTCTGGTACATCTGGCGCGGGGCTGGTCGAACGCGGAAATCGCGGCCGAGCTGTTCGTGGGCGAGGCGACCGTGAAGACACATGTGTCGAAGATCCTGATGAAGCTCGGCGTGCGCGACCGGATCCAGGCGGTGGTGTTCGCCTACGAGCACGGGATCGCGGTGCCCGGGCAGTCGTGAGCGCCGGGTGTCCACCGGTGTGGACAGCGGATGGACGAACCTGCGGACATCGACGAATGCGGAGATCGGCTGGACGGTTCCGCGGCGCAGCCCGCCGGATACGTCGGGGGCCGACCCGCGTGGTCAGCGCCGCGAGGGCGGGGCCGCCGGGCGGGGCGGGCTGCGACGGACGAACTCCATCCGGATGTCCGGCACGATTGTGCGGTCAAGCACGACCGTCATGTAGCGGCCGTCGACGCGGGCGCCGATCGCGACCACATCCGGATCCGTGTCCACGCGATAGCCGCGCAGCGCCTCCCCGTCCACGATCACCGGGACGCCGCGCACGATGTCCTCGTCGCGAAGAGCGGCGGCGACCACCGGCATCCCGCCGCGACGGCTGCGCACACGGCCCGGGAAAGTGTTGCGGAGCACGTCGCCCATGTGCGCCGCGAGACGCGACTCCAGGGGCCGGCTGCGCTCGGCGGGGATCGGCACGGAGGTGCGCACCGCCTCCCAGAGCACCGGATACCGCATCCGCGTCACCTGGTCGACCATCCAGGGCGGCAGGTGGTCGTTCTCGGCACGCTCGATCGCGCGGTCTTGCTCGGGGGTCAGCGGGACGTGGTTCACCGGGTCGGCGCGATTGCGCGGGTTCTTGAAGAACGAGTACGAGAGGGAGATCTCGATGAAGCGGCCGAGCGCCATCGTCTGCGCCGCGGCGAACTCCTCTAACCGCGGCTGCGGCGCGAACGCGAGGACGGGATCGCCGAAGCGAGCCGCGATCTCGTCCACCCCGGGAGGGGCAGGCATGTCGCGTACAGCTCCCGTCGTGTCCATGCGCATACGTCAAGAGTGGCCTGCCTCCCAGCCGATACCAACTTCTTGACGACAATCGGCTTTTCGGTCGTCGTCCGTCGACCTACCCGAAACGCCTGCGGCGGCGGGGTGGGCGCAGCGAGGGTGCCTCAGGGACTCCTCCGAGCGGCGGGCTGCGAAGATGGAGGGATGAGCGCTCTGCACGATCCCGATGTCCGCGGCTTCGCCTCCGACAACTACTCCGGTGTGCACGACGAGGTCCTCGCCGCGATCGCAACGGCCAACGGGGCGCACCAGATCGCGTACGGCGAGGACGCGTACACCGAGCGGCTGCAGGACGCGTTCCGCCGCGAGTTCGGCGAGCAGGCGCAGGCCTTCCCCGTCTTCAACGGCACCGGCGCCAACGTCACCGGCCTGCAGTCGATGCTCCCCCGGTGGGGCGCCGTCGTTTCGGCCGCCACCGCACACATCACCTCCGACGAGGGCGGAGCGCCCGAGAAGGTTGGCGGGATCAAGATCCTCACGGTGCCCACTCCCGACGGCAAGCTCACCCCCGGCCTGGTCGACCGGGAGGCGTGGGGGTTCGGCGATGAGCACCGCGCCCAGCCGCTCGTGGTCTCGATCACGCAGTCCTCCGAGCTCGGCACCGTCTACACACCGGAGGAGGTGCGCGCGCTGGCCGACCACGCGCACGGCCTCGGCATGCGGCTCCACATGGACGGCGCGCGGATCGCGAACGCCGCGGCCTCGCTCGGCCTGCCGCTGCGCTCCTTCACCTCGGATGCGGGCGTCGATGTGCTCTCGTTCGGCGGCACCAAGAACGGCATCCTGCTCGGTGAGGCGATCGTCGTGCTCGACCCGGCGGCCTCGACCGGACTCACGTTCCTCCGCAAGACCAACATGCAGCTCTCCTCCAAGATGCGCTTCATCTCGGCGCAGCTGCTCGCGCTGCTCGGCGACGGCGGCAAGGAGGAGCCCCTGTGGCTGCGCTCGGCCCGGCACGCGAACGCTATGGCGGCGCGGCTGCGCTCGGGGCTCGAGGCGGCGATCGCCGACGGTCGGATCGGCGGGCTCGAGTTCACGCAGCAGACCCAGGCGAACGCGGTCTTCGCGACGCTGCCGCCCGGAGTCGCCGACCGGCTCCGCGCCGCCTACCGCTTCTACGACTGGAACCCGGCGACCGGCGAGGTCCGCTGGGTGTGCTCCTTCGACACGACGGCGGACGACATCGACGCGTTCACCGCGGCCATCGAGCGCGAGCTGGCCGCGTGACGGCGCGCTCCCCGCGTGCGGCGGCGATCGGCGTCGCACTGGCGCTCCTCGTCGGGCTCAGCGGCTGCACCACGGCCGAGCGCTCCGACGCGCCGACCCCGTCGCCGTCGCCGTCCGCCACAGCCTCGGCGACTCCGTCGGCCACTCCGACGGCCTCGCCCACCGCCTCGACCCGGCTGGGCTGCGACTCCCTCCTGCCCGCGTCGCGCGCGGCCACGGCTCTCGGGGTCGCCCGCAGCGGCCTCGAGGGCAGCCGCGAGGTGACGACGCGCTCCTCGGGCGAGCTGATCCGCGAGGCGGCGGAGGAGAACGGCGGACTGCTCCGCTGCTCCTGGTACGACGAGGACGCGTCGATCACGGCGGCCGCGGTCGAGGATGCGGCGGAGGCGTTCGCCGGCCGCCCGGGTCCGCGGCTCGCGACCGACGTCGAGGCCTACGGATCCTGCACCGACGGCAGCTGCGACCTCGACCTGCTCGCCGGCACCACCTGGGTGACCCTGCAGCTGCGAGGAGCTGCGGCGGGAATCGACCTCGCGGCGCTCGCGACCGGCACGGCCGCGGCGGCCCTGGGCACCCTCGACGAGCCGGTGACCGCTCCTTCGCCCGTCTGCACCGAGGTTCTCACCGGCGAGCAGCTGACCGGAGCCGCCGGGCTCGCGCAGCCGACAGCGGCGGCCGGGACCGGGACGGCGACGACCGCATCCGCTGCGGCGGCGGCCCGGGCCGGGTACGTCTCCTGTAGCTGGAGCGATGCGGCCAGCGCGGCCTACTCGGGCGTGACCGTCGATGCGCTGCCGAACGGGGATGACGGCTGGCGCAACCTCTCGTTGACCTCCGGCCTGGCGATCCCGCTCGAGCCGCTCGACGGTTTCGGCGAGAAGGCCCTCACCGGTTGCGCGGCGGGCGTCTGCGAGATCGACGCGCTGGCCGAGGACGTCTGGTGGCGCATCACCGTTACCGGCGACGCCACGAAGGCCGAGTCCGTCGCCCGCTCCGTCCTCGCAAACTCCTAACCCTCCCGCGCTCCTCCCTCCCGCGAGATGCCACTTGTGCGCGCCTTCACCGGCGTGTCGCGCTCATAAGTGGCATCTCGCGGGGGGCGGGGTAGCGCCAGTACTCGTACCAGGAGGATTCGCGGCAGCGGAGGGACGCGTAGAGGCGGCGAGCGCCGGCGTTGGAGGCGAGCACCTGGAGCCAGAAGCGCTCGATACCGCGGCGCGACGCCTCCTCGAGGAGCGCGCGGATGACGGCGGAGGCGAGGCCGCGGCGGCGCGCGTCGGGGCGGGTCGCCATGCTGAAGAGGCCGCCCCAGAGCTCGCCGTTCTGCGCAGTGACCACGGCGAGACGGCCGGTCGCGGCGGGGCCGTCTCCGTCAACGGCGAGGGCAGAGGAGGAGGGGCAACCCAGGAGGATGCGCTCGGCGACCGCGCGCGCGTCCGCTCCGCCGCGTCCGTCGACCGACCACCAGAGGGCGAGCCAGTCCTCGTCGGGAGCCGCGGCGAGGCGGACAGGCGTCGGCAGCGCGGGCAGCGCGGCGAGCGCCTCCTGGACCGATCCGGTCAGCACGAGTGTGCGGTCGATCGGCGCGGCGCCCCGCTCGGCGAGTAGCTCGGTCAATCCCTCGGGGCTCGGCGGGCCGACCTGTACGAGGGGCGCGATGCCGTGCTGGTGGGCGAACGCCTCCGCCTCGTCGAGAGCGGCCGCCTGATCGGTGACGTCCCCGGAGGCGAGCAGCGAGTTGGCACGCTTGGTCACGCCCGCGGAGGCGCGCAGCTCCCACGCGCCGAGCGGGCGGCGCACGAGCGCGGGCCAGGCGTCGGCGGCGAGTCGGTCGAGCAGCAGCGGATCCATCGGGTCACGGTAGCGGGAGGTCCTTCGCGTCGTAGCTCACATCCCGCGGTTCTGGTGAACAGCATCCAGCTCCGGAGGGTACTCCTGCCGAGCCGACCCTCTTCTGACGCCCTGCCGCGCCGCTCCGGCTCGCGGAAACGACTCCGGCTCGCAGGAACCGCTCGATCGGACGAGCCGAGCGGGATCCTGCGAGCCGGAGGTAGCCGGAGGGACGAGCCCTACATGTTGATCATGTGCCCCTTCAGGCCGTGGAAGCCCTCCTGCAGCGCCTCCGACAGCGTCGGGTGGGTGTGCACGTTGCGGGCCAGCTCGGTCGCGGTGAGGTCCCACTTCTGGGCGAGGGTGAGCTCGGGGAGCAGCTCGGAGACGTCCGGGCCGATCATGTGCGCGCCGAGGAGCTCGCCGTACTTCTTGCTCGCGATGAGCTTCACGAAGCCGGTGGGCTCGCCGAGGCCGTGGGCCTTGCCGTTGGCCATGAAGGGGAAGGTCGAGACGGTGATCTCGTGGCCCTCATCCGTCGCCTGCTTCTCGGTGAGGCCGAAGGAGGCGATCTGCGGCTGGCAGAACGTCGCGCGCGGCATCATCCGGTAGTCGCCCAGAGTCTGGGTCTCGGCGCCGGCGAGGGTCTCGGCGGCGACGACGCCCTGCGCCTCCGCGACGTGCGCGAGCTGGAGCTTGGCGGTGACGTCGCCGATGGCGTAGATGTTCGGGACGTTCGTGCGCATGTGGTCGTCGATCGCGATCGCGCCGCGCTCGGTCAGCTCGACGCCCGTCTTCTCGAGGCCGAAGCCCTCCGTGCGGGGGACCCAGCCGATCGACATGAGCACCTTGTCGACCTCCAAGGTCGACTGCGTGCCGTCCTTCGCGGTGTAGGTAACGGTGACGTAGCCGTCCTTGTCCACGACCGACTCGACCTTGGTCGAGGTCAGAATCTCGACGCCGAGCTTCTTGTACTGCTTCTGGATCTCCCTCGAGACGTCCGGGTCCTCATTGGGGAGAGCGCGGTCCATGAACTCGATGATCGTCACGTCGACGCCGTAGTTCTTGAGGACGTACGCGAATTCCATGCCGATCGCGCCCGCGCCCACGATGGCCATCGTGTCGGGCAGCTCGCGGGTCATGATCTGGGTCTCGTAGGTGACGACGTTCTCGGAGAGTTCGACGCCGGGGAGGAGGCGGACGCTCGCGCCGGTCGCGATGATCGCGTCATCGAAGATCAGCGACTCCGTGCCGCCCGTGCTGAGCTGGACGTCGAGGCCCTTCGGGCCGGTGAAGGAGCCCACGCCGTCGAACTCAGCGATCTTGTTCTTCTTCATCAGGAAGTGGACGCCCTTGGTGCGGCCGTCCGCGACCGAGCGGCTACGGTCGAACGCCGCACCGAAGTCGAAGGAGACGTCGCCGGAGATGCCGAACTGCTTCGCCTGGGTGTGGAAGAGGTGGGCGAGCTCCGCGTTGCGCAGCAGCGCCTTGGACGGGATGCAGCCCACGTTGAGGCAGACACCGCCCCAGTACTGCTTCTCGACGACGGCGACGGACTTGCCGAGCTGGGCGGCGCGGATCGCGGCCACGTATCCGCCGGGGCCTGCCCCCAGGACGACGACGTCGAAGTGCTGGGCCATGGATGATCCTCCAGAGTCGTGGATGGTGGTGCGCGGGATGACCACGCCGTCTCCCACCGTACCGTTCCGGGGCTCGGAGGCGGCCCGGTCCTCCGTAGGCGAACGCGCGCGTGGGCGCGGACTGGGCCCACGCAGGAATGTCCGCGGGGCGGGGACGGTTGGAGTGCGATGGGCAACGGAGCCCGTCCCCCAGCCCCCGCACGGAAGAAGCCCGCCATGGCCCTCATCGCCTCCCGCACCGCCACGACCAGCGCCCCGATCCTCGACGTCCTCGCGGAGCGCTGGAGCCCGCGCTCCTACGACGCGACCGCGACCGTCTCGGACGAGACCCTCACGTCCCTCCTCGAGGCCGCGCGCTGGTCACCGTCCGCCAGCAACTCGCAGCCGTGGCGCTTCATCGTCGCCCGCCGCGGATCCGACGAGTTCGACCGCATCGTCTCGACCCTCGCCGGCTTCAACGGAGCCTGGGCCGGCTCCGCCGCCGTCCTGGTCGTCGCGCTCGCCGAGACCCTCGACGCCGAGGGAAAGCCGCGCCCGTGGGCCAGCTATGACCTCGGCCAGTCGATCGCCCACCTCAGCGTCCAGGCGCACCACGAGGGTCTGCACGTGCACCAGATGGCCGGCTTCGACAAGGACGCCGTCCGCGCCGCGTTCGACGTCGACGAGCGCTTCGACCCGGTGACGATCGCGGCGGTCGGAGTCGCTGCCGAGGCCGACGCGCTGTCGAACGAGACGCTGCGCGAGCGCGAGACCGCGCCGCGCAGCCGCCTTCCCCTGGCGGAGCTCCTGCTCGTTCAGGCGTAGCCGCCGCACGTCGAAGGCCTCCCCCGTCCGCGGATCGGGGAGGCCTTCTGTGTTACTCCCCGTGTCGGGCCGCGAGGTGGCGCCCGGGGCCCCTCCGTACGATCGGACGATCCGCCCGTCCGTCCCGCCATCCGGAGAGACATGCCCGCCACCCCCGCCGCCCGCACGAGCCTGGCCTTCGACGCCGAGCTCGGCCAGTCGGCGTTCCCCGTGCGCTTCGAGGGGGTCGGCCGCACTTTCGCGCCCGGGGCGCCGGTGCTGACGGACGTCTCACTCGAGGCGGCCGCGGGCGAGGTCATCGCGATCCTCGGCCCGAGCGGCTGCGGTAAGTCGACGCTCCTGCGCATCGCCGCTGGCCTGGACACTGCATCAGAGGGCTCCGTGCTGATCGGCGGCGCACCCGTCTCGGGCATCGACCCGCGCTGCGCGGTGGCGTTCCAGGAGCCGCGGCTGCTGCCGTGGCGGAGCATCGCCGATAACGTCGCGCTGGGTCTGCCGCGCGGCACTCCGCGTCCCGCCGCCCGTGCCGCCGTCGACGAGCTCCTCTCGCTGGTCGGCCTCACTGCGCACGCTCGCTCGCGCCCCCGCGAGGTGTCCGGAGGGATGGCCCAGCGCGCCTCCCTCGCCCGCGCGCTCGCGCGCAATCCCGGCGTGCTCCTCCTGGACGAGCCGTTCGGCGCGCTCGACGCACTGACGCGCCTGCGGATGCAGGACCTGCTGCTCGAGGTGCACGCGGCGGCTCCGGCGACGATCCTGCTCGTCACGCACGATGTCGACGAGGCCCTGCAGCTGGCCGACCGCATCGTGCTCCTCGGGCGAGACGAGCCCGGAGGCATCTCCCGGATCCAGCGGATCGTGACGGTCCCCGGCGTTCGACCCCGGGACCGCGGCTCGGCGGAACTCGCCGAGTACCGCGCCGAGCTGCTCGCGGGGCTCGGCATCGAGCGGCACTGACCCGGGCGGCACCGAGCCGTACGGCACCGAACCGGGCCCGCACCGATGGGGGCCGCACGGTCTCCCTCCACAGCCGCCGTCTCCGTCCGCTCTCCACCGAACCGGCTCCTTCCGGCACCATCGCTCCCCCGCAGCACCCACACTCACTCTTGTCACCGCATCCCGAAGTCGAGGCCCCCATGTCGTTCCCCAGCTCCCCGTTCACCACTTCCCCGCTCACCCGCCGCACCGCTCTGGCCGGCCTGCTCACCGCCGCCGCCGTCCCGCTCCTTGCGGGCTGCGTGCAGGGCGAGGGCGGAGCAGGAGCGGCGGCCGCCGACACCGCGGCCGGAGGCACCCGGGGCGGCACCCTCACGCTCGACTTCGCGACCTACAACCCGTTGAGCCTGGTCATCAAGGAGAAAGGCTGGCTCGAGGCGGCCCTCGCCGAACAGCAGGTCACCGTCGCCTGGGTGCAGTCGGCGGGATCGAACAAGGCCAACGAGGCCCTGCGCGCCGGAGCGATCGACGTCGGCTCCACTGCCGGCTCCGCGGCGCTGCTCGCCCGCTCGAACGGTTCGCCCATCAAGACGATCAACATCTTCTCGCAGCCGGAGTGGTCGGCCCTCGTGATTCCAGCAGGCTCAGCGATCACCGCCGTCGAGCAGCTGAAGGGCAAGCAGATCGCGGCCACCAAGGGCACCGACCCCTACTTCTTCCTGGTGCAGGCGCTCGAGGCCGCCGGGCTGAGCATCGGCGACGTGACGGTGCAGAACCTCCAGCACGCCGACGGCTGGGCCGCGCTGCAGAACGGCTCCGTCGACGCCTGGGCGGGCCTTGACCCGATCATGGCCGGTGCCCAGGCTGCCGGGGCGACCCTGCTCTACCGCAACGTCGACTTCAACTCCTACGGTCTGCTCAACGCGACCGAGAGCTTCCTCGCTGAGAAGCCGGACCTGGCGCAAACCGTGGTGAACGCGTACGAGCACGCCCGCGCCTGGGCGCTCGAGAACCAGGACGAGACGGCCAGCATCCTCGCCTCCGTCGCCGGGCTCGACGTCACGGTGGCGACCACGGTCATCACCGAGCGCAGCAACCTCGACGTCGACCACGTCCCGGGCTCCGCCCAGACCGACGTGCTCGCCGTGATCGGCCCGATCTTCGTCGAGAACGGCGACGTCGCCTCCCAGCAGCAGGTCGACGACGCGCTCGACTCGCTGCTCGACGGCACCTCCGCGTCAGCGGCTGACCCCAGCGCAATCGGGGCGTGAGGGGCAACGCCTCATTCCCCTGCGACCGCCCTGCCACCTGAGGAGACGACGATGACGATCCGCGACAACGAGACCGCGACCGACGCCGACCTGTTGAGCGCGGGCACCGGGCTCGTCCAGGTTCCGGGCGCGGCCGGGTTCGCCGTGGTGGGCCCCGCGGTCGCCGCCTCCCGGCGCCGGCTCCGCGAGGACCGCGCTCGGGGGTCCCGCCCGCTCACCTCGCGGCGCTGGTTCGTCGTCGCCGGCGGGGCGATCCTCCCCGTGCTGCTGCTCGCCGCCTGGCAGATCGCGACGACGAGCGGACTGGTCTCGGTCGCCGTGTTCCCCTCGCCCGCGATGGTGTGGGCGGCCGGAGTCGACCTCGCCCAGCGCGGCGATCTGGGGCAGGACGTCGCTATATCGACACAGCGAGTGCTCATCGGATTCGCCCTCGGCTCGGCTCTCGGACTCCTCGTCGGGGCGATGTTCGGCCTCTCCCGCGTCTGGGAGGTGGTCCTCGGGCCGACCCTCGGCGCGATCCGGGCCGTACCCTCGCTGGCCTGGGTGCCACTCCTGCTGCTCTGGCTGGGCATCGGTGAGGAGTCGAAAATCACGCTGATCACGATCGGCGCGTTCTTCCCCGTCTTCACCACGGTCGCGACGGCGCTCGGCCACGTCGACCGACACCTCGTCGAAGCCGGCCGCGCGTTCGGGCTCTCGAGCGTCCGGCTGTTCACGACGGTGCAGCTGCCCGCGGTGATCCCCGCCGTGATCTCGGGGCTGCGCCTCGCGCTCGCCCAGTCGTGGCTGTTCCTGGTCGCGTCCGAGCTGATCGCCTCCTCGATGGGCCTGGGCTTCCGACTCATCGACAGCCAGAACAACGGCCGGATCGACCGAGTGTTCCTCGCGATCATCCTGCTGGCCGTGCTCGGCAAGCTCACCGACGCCGTGGTCGGCGTCTTCCAGCGCTACGCCGTGAGGAAGTGGGCGTGAGCACCCGGGAAGGAGGTCCGAAGGTGAGCGAGACGATCGTCAACCTGCTCGACGAGCACCGACGCTTCCCTCCGCCCGCAGCCTTCGCTGCCCGGGCGAACGTCGGTCAGCAGGAGTACGCCCGCGCCGCCGCGGATCCGATCGCCTTCTGGGAGGAGGCGGCCCGCCGCCTCGACTGGGCGGAGCCCTGGCACACCGCGCACACCTGGGAGCCGGCCACGCCGCAACCCGACGGCTCGCTCTCGGTACCGCGCACCACCTGGTTCGAGGGCGGACGACTGAACGTCGCCGTCAACTGCGTCGACCGCCACGTGGACGCGGGCCGCGGCGAAAAGGTCGCGCTGCACTTCGAGGGCGAGCGCGGGGACCGGCGGTCCATCACCTACGCGCAGCTCCAGCGCGAGGTCGCCCGCGCCGCGCACGCGCTCACCGCGCTCGGGATCGGCACGGGCGACCGCGTCGTCGTCTACCTGCCGGTGATCCCGGAGACGGTCGTAATCACCCTCGCGATCGCGCGCATCGGAGCGATCCACTCGCTCGTCTTCGGCGGCTTCTCGGCCGAAGCGGTGCGGTTCCGGGTGGAGGACACTGGGGCGAAGCTCCTCGTCACCACCGACGGACAGTTCCGGCGCGGAGCAGCGGTGCCCGTCAAGGCGAGCGCCGACCAGGCGGTCGAGGGCGTCACGTCGATCGAACACGTCCTCGTCGTCCGCCGCACCGGTGAGCAGGACGTGCCCTGGACTCCGGGCCGCGACGTCTGGTGGCACGAGCTGGTCGACGCGCAGAGCGACGTCCACGAGGCAGAAGCCTTCGACTCCGAGACGCCGCTGTTCATCATCTACACCTCCGGCACGACCGGGAAGCCGAAGGGGCTGGTGCACACCAGCGGCGGGTACCTCACCCAGGCGTCGTGGACGCACTGGGCGGTCTTCGACGCGAAGCCCGACGACGTGCACTGGTGCACGGCCGACCTTGCCTGGGTGACCGCGCACACCTACGAGATCTACGGTCCGCTCTCGAACGGGCTGACCCAGGTGCTCTACGAAGGCACGCCGAGCACGCCGCACACGGCCCGGCACTTCGAAATCATCGAGCGCTACGGAGTGAGCGTCTACTACACGGCGCCGACCCTGATCCGCACGCTCATGACCTGGTTCCCCGAGGGGGTGCCCGTGCGGTACGACCTGTCGAGCCTGCGCCTGCTCGGCACGGTCGGCGAGTCGATCAACCCCGAGGCCTGGGTCTGGTTCCACGAGGCAGTCGGCGGCGGGCGCTGCCCGATCGTCGACACCTGGTGGCAGTCCGAGACCGGCGCCGCGGTGATGTGCCCACTGCCGGGCGTCTCGACACTCAAGCCGGGCTCGTCACTCGGTGCCCTGCCCGGACTCGGAGCCCTGGTCGTGGACGAGGACGGCGAGCGGGTCCCGAACGGCTCCGGGGGCTACCTCGTGGTCGACCGCACCGGGCCGGCGCTCGCGCGCACCGTGTGGGGAAATCCGGAGCGCTACCGCGACTCCTACTGGGCCCGCTACGCGCGACAGGGCTGGTTCTTCTCGGGAGACGGCGCGAAATACGACGCCGACGGGGACATCTGGGTGCTCGGCCGCGTGGACGACGTGATCAACGTCTCCGGCCACCGCCTCTCCACGATCGAGATCGAATCCGCCCTCGTCGCCCACCCGGCGGTCGGTGAGGCGGGAGTCGTCGGAGTCGCCGACCCGACGACCGGGCAGGCGATCGCGGCGTTCGTCATCCCCTCCGACGAGGCCGTCGACCGGGCCGAGGAGGACGCGGCCTACTGGAGTGGGCTCAGCTCGTCGCTCTCCGCTCTGCTGCGCGACCACGTCGCTACCGCCATCGGGCCGATCGCCAAGCCGCGCGACGTGGTGGTGGTGCCCGACCTGCCCAAGACGCGCTCCGGCAAAATCATGCGCCGCCTGCTCGGCGACATCCGCGACGGCCGTCCGCTCGGCGATGTGACGAGCCTCCAGGACGACACCGTCCCGGCGCGCATCGCGCGGATCGTCGCGCAGCTCGGCTGAGGCGAGCACGAGAGCGGTGTCGACGTTGCACGGAACCGGCGGCGGCGACGCGACGATCGTGCGCGCGTTCATCGAGTCTCACGACGCGACGGCTCCTCATCGCCGCCCACATCGGCTCGCTCGTCTCCTTCGCTGACATGCCACGGTCCCGCATCGACACACGCTCGTCACCCTGCCCGTCGTCGGCCCGGAGACCCTCGACAGGCTGCAGAACCTCGTTGTCGTGACCATGCGGATGATCGGCGACGGACTGGTGCCCGGCGGCGTGCTCTCCCCGAACGTGTACTCCGCTCGCGGCGAATCTCCGGCAAGCCCTCGACGACTCGGCCGCGGCCGGGAAGGACCTCGGGACAGCGGGAGGGTCGATCGACTCGTGACGGGTGGTGGCCACCGGCCGCTTCCGGGACGGGTCGCCACCGTCTCGGCGACCGAGAGAGCTCAGCGACCGCATCCGGAGTAGCGTGAGGCCGTGCGCGACGTCCAACAGCAGATCATCTCCGAGCTCCACGTCTCTCCCACCGTCGATCCGGCCGCCGAGGTCGAACGGCGCAGCGGCTTCCTCGCCGATTACCTCCGCGGCACGGGCGCGAAGGGCCTCGTCCTCGGCATCAGCGGCGGGCAGGATTCGAGCCTGGCCGGCCGACTCTGCCAGCTCGCGGTCGAGCGGGTGCGCGCGAGCGGAGGGGATGCCTCCTTCATCGCGGTCCGCCTGCCGTACCGGGCGCAGGCCGACGAGGAGGACGCCCAACTCGCCCTCGGCTTCATCCGGCCCGACCGCCAGGTGGTGTTCGACATCCACCAGGGCGTCGACGGCGTCGCCGCGGCGTTCGGCGACGCGGTCGGTGAGCCGATCAGCGATTTCGTCAAGGGCAACGTGAAGGCGCGGATGCGGATGGTCGCCCAGTATGCGATTGCCGGTCAGACGGGCATGCTCGTCGTCGGCACCGACCACGCTGCCGAGGCGGTCACCGGCTTCTTCACCAAGTACGGCGACGGCGGCGCCGACGTCCTCCCCCTCACCGGCCTCACCAAGCGGCAGGGCCGCTCGCTCCTGGAGAACCTCGACGCTCCGGCCCGCCTCTACGAGAAGGCGCCCACCGCGGACCTCCTCGATGACAACCCCGGCCAGACCGACGAGACGAACCTCGGCCTCACCTACGCCGACCTCGACGCGTACCTGGAGGGCGGCGACGTCGACCCGGCTATTGCCGAGGCGATCGAAGCGCGGTACGCCGCGACCGAGCACAAGCGCCAGGTGCCGCTGTCGATGTTCGATGACTGGTGGCGCTGACGCCGCGCTGGGACTATCCGTTCGCGGCACCGCTGAGGTCGAGGGCGGCGATGATGCGCTGCTCGTCGGGGTGCGCGAGGCGCTCGGCGTCCGGAGCGTGTCGAGGAGGAGGCGGACGTGGCCCAAGCCTGTGGGACTTTCACCCGGTCGGGCGAGGCGGCGGCCAAGGCGCGCATGGAGAAGACGTTGCTGCGGGACGGGCCGGTCATCGCGGGAGACTCACGGCGCACGTCGTCGGCGAGTCGATCAGAAACGTGGGTCCCCACGGCTCCTTCGCCTGCTGCTCGAGGATGGCGTGACCGAGGTCCCAGTAGCTGATGAGCTGCGTGTGTACAGTACGCTGGGCGCGCAGCTGCATGCCCTGGACACGTGAGGCAGCGCGCTGAGAAACGGCTCGCACCCGACTCGCTGAGCGGGTGCCCCCGGGGCATGGTTCGTCTGCGGCACCCTGAGGGCGATGCGGTAGCGAGTGGCGAGCCGGTCGATGGTGATGGGGCCTCCGTCACGACGTGGTGGGCGGGCAGCGGGAACCTCTGGCCGGCCCCGCTCGCGGCGCAAGGAAGGCCAGCCGCGCTGCGAGCGGGTCCGGTGCGACCTTCTAGGGACGCACGAGGGTCTTGATCGCGCGGCGCTCGTCCATCGCGGCGTATGCCTCCGCGATCTCGTCCAGCGGCAGCTCCAGATCGAAGACGAGACCGGGCTCGATCGCGCCGCTGAGCACGTCCGGCAGCAGCTCGGCCATGTAGCCGCGCACCGGCGCGACTCCACCGTTGACGCCCACGTTCGAGCCGAACATTTGCCGCACCGGCAGCTCCGGGCCGCCGTTGGGAACGCCGACATAGCCGACCATGCCGCCGGGGCGGGCGGAGTCGAGTGCCTGCTGCATCGACTCCTTGGTGCCGACGCACTCGAGCACGCAGTCTGCGCCGATTCCGTCGGTCAGCTCGCGAACGCGTGCCACGCCCTCGTCGCCGCGGGTCTCGACGATGTGCGTCGCTCCGAAGCGGCGGGCAAGGTTTTGCCGCGATTCGTGCCGCGACATCGCGATGATCGTGGTGGCGCCGAGGCGCTTGGCCGCGAGGACCGCGCAGAGACCGACCGCCCCGTCGCCGACGACCGCGACGGTCGAGCCCGCAGTGACACCGGCCGAGACGGCGGCGTGGTGGCCGGTGCCCATGACATCGGCGAGGGTGAGCAGGCTGGGGATGAGCGCGGGGTCCGGGTCGGCGTCGACGCGGAAGAGCGTGCCGTCGGCGAGAGGGACGCGCACCTTCTCGCCCTGGGCGCCATCGGCGAAGCCCTCCTCGTGCACGTCTGCGCCCCACCAGCCGCCGTTCAGGCAGGAGGTGGAGACGCCGTTGGCACAGTTCGCGCAGGTGCCGTCGCAGACGTAGAACGGGGCGATCACGAAGTCGCCGACTGCGACATCGTGCACCTTGTCGCCGATCTCCTCGACCACGCCGACGAACTCGTGGCCGATGCGGTGCGCCTCCGTAGTGGGCGTGACGCCGCGGTAGGGCCAGAGGTCCGAGCCGCAGACGCACGCCGCGGTGACGCGGACGATCGCGTCGCGTCCGGTGGAGAGCTGCGGGTCGGGGACCTCCTCGAGTCGGACGTCGCGCTCGCCGTGGATGAGTGTTGCTCGCATAGGTGCTCCTGGTCGAGAGGGGTGGGGTCGGCGTCAACGGTACGCCGGTGCCGCGCGCGGATGCTGCCGCGGCGGGGGCTTGCACGAACGCGAGACGACGCTCTCACCGACGGAGCGGCAGCACGGAGCGGAGCAGCGACGGGTGGAGCGGCCCGGCATCACGGCGGCACCTCCACCCACCCGTTGCGCCCGACCACGACGTGAGCCAGGAACCGCAAACCGCAGGCCTGGGCTCCGTCCTCGATGGCGCGGGTGGCCGCCCGGTCGGAAGGGAGCACGACCGCCTCGCCCGAGTGGCTGTGCGCGAGCCCGATGCCCGCGGCTCCCCGCGCGAGCACCTCGGCCAGCACGGCGGACACCGGGAGCTCGGCGTGCGCGGGAGGGCCGTCGGCCAGGGTCAGCACGTCGCGCACGGCTCCGGACTCGGCGAGCGCCACGGCGAGCACAGTCTCGAGCGGCCGCGCGGCGAGCAGCGGAGTGACGAGGGCAGCCAGACCCGCGGCGTCGGTCACGCGGGCGGCGCGCGAGGCGCGGTTCATCCTCCGTCGCAGCTCGAAGGAGGCGACCAGCCGGCATGCGGCGACCTCGCCGATGCCGCGGTGCCGCATCAGGTCGTTCACGCCGGCGCGGGCGACGGCGTCGATGCCGCCGAAGCGGGCGAGGAGGCGCTGCGCCACGACGGTCGCGTTGGCGCCGCGGACACCGGCTCCGATGAGCACGGCAAGGGTCTCGGCGTCGGTGAGCGCCTCGGGACCGCGGGCACGCAGGCGCTCGCGCGGCCGCTGCTCGGGAGAGAGGTCAGCCATGCGCGGCGATTCGAAGGACATGCCCGCGACGCTACGCAGGCCACCGTCGCCGCGGGCGCTTGCGACCGCATCTGTGGACAATCGAGCCCTCACCGCCCCCTGTGGAGGAGCCTTGGCCGCCGCTCGCCGTCGCGAGTGTCCAGGAGTTGTCGCACTCGGCGTCGAGTGCGACAACTTGTGGATACTCGCGGCGGCGACCGCAGCGGCGACGGCGCGCAACCGGCCTACGCCGGCTCCGTTATGCCCGCCGTCACCGACAGGCTCTCGCCGTCCGGCGCCACATCCACCAGCACCACGTCCCCGTCGCGCACCGTCCCGCCGAGAAGCGCCGTCGCCAGCTGGTCGTCGATCGCCCGCTGCATCAGCCTGCGCAGCGGCCTCGCCCCGTACTGCGGGTCGTAGCCGCGCTCGGCCAGCCACCCGCGGGCGGCCGGCGTCACCGCCAGGTCGAGCCGTCGCTCCGACAGCCGCTTCGACAGCCGGTCGACGTACAGCGACACGATCTCGCCCAGCTCGGTGCGGTCGAGCGCGTCGAAGATCACGATGTCGTCGAGCCGGTTCACGAACTCCGGCTTGAAGGCCTGGCGCACCAGCTGCTGCACCGCCTCCTCCTTCTGCGCTCGCGAGAGCGCCGGGTCGATGAGGATCTGCGAGCCCAGGTTGGAGGTGAGGATGAGGATCGTGTTGCGGAAGTCGACCGTGCGCCCCTGCCCATCGGTGAGCCGGCCGTCGTCGAGCACCTGCAGCAGCACGTCGAACACCTCGGGGTGCGCCTTCTCGATCTCATCGAGCAGCACCACCGAGTAGGGGCGACGGCGCACCGCCTCCGTCAGCTGACCGCCCTGCTCGTAGCCGATGTAGCCGGGAGGAGCGCCGACCAGCCGCGAGACCGCGAACTTCTCGCCGTACTCCGACATGTCGATCCGGACCATCGCCTTCTCGTCGTCGAAAAGATGACCGGCGAGCGCCTTCGCCAACTCGGTCTTGCCGACACCGGTCGGCCCGAGGAAGAGGAAGGAGCCGGTGGGCCGGTCGGGGTCGGCGATGCCCGCGCGCGTGCGGCGCACGGCGTCCGACACGGCCGACACCGCTTCGTCCTGCCCGATCAAGCGCCGATGCAGCTCGGTCTCGAGGTGCAGGAGCTTTTCGGTCTCGCCTTGCAGGAGGCGCCCCACCGGGATGCCGGTCCAGGCCGCGATGACCGCCGCGATGTCGTCGGCCGTCACCTGCTCATTGACCATGCGGCCTTCGAGCGGCTCCTCCTCGGCCTCGGCCGCCGAGAGCTCGCGTTCGATCACCGGGATGTCACCGTAGAGCAGCTTTGACGCGCGCTCCAGCTTCCCCTCGCGCTGCGCCCGCTCGGCCGCGATCCGCAGGGCGTCGAGCCGGTTCTTCAGCTCACCGACACGGTTGAGGGAGGCGCGCTCGCGCTCCCAGCGCTCCTGGAGCTCGTCGAGCTGGCCCGTGCGGCGGGCGAGGTCCTCGCGCAGCTTCTCCAACCGCGCCTTCGAGGCCTCGTCCTTCTCCTTCTTCAACGCCAGCTCCTCCAGCTTCAACCGGTCGACGGAGCGACGCAGCTCGTCGATCTCGACCGGCGCGGAGTCGATCTCCATCCGGAGCCGTGACGCGGCCTCATCGATCAGGTCGATCGCCTTGTCCGGCAGCTGACGGGCGGTGATGTAGCGGTTCGAGAGCGACGCGGCGGCGACCAGAGCGGAGTCGGCGATGGCCACCTTGTGGTGCGCCTCATAGCGCTCCTTCAACCCGCGGAGGATCGCGACGGTGTCCTCGACGGTCGGCTCGCCGACGAACACCTGCTGGAATCGGCGCTCGAGGGCCGCGTCTTTCTCGATGTACTGACGGTACTCATCGAGCGTCGTCGCGCCGATCATCCGCAGCTCACCGCGGGCCAGCATGGGCTTGAGCATGTTCGCCGCCGCCACCGAACCCTCGCCGCCGCCCGCGCCCATCAGGGTGTGCAGCTCGTCGATGAAGGTGATGATCCGACCGTCGGAGTCCTGAATCTCCTGGAGCACGGCCTTGAGCCGCTCCTCGAACTCGCCGCGGTACTTCGCGCCGGCGATCAGGGCCGAAAGGTCGAGGCTGACGAGCTGCTTGCCCTTGAGGCTCTCGGCGACGTCGCCCGCGACGATCCGCTGGGCGAGCCCCTCGACGACAGCGGTCTTGCCGACGCCGGGCTCACCGATGAGAACCGGATTGTTCTTGGTGCGGCGCGTGAGCACCTGACTGACGCGCCGGATCTCGGCGTCCCGTCCGATCACCGGATCGAGCTTGCCGCTCGCCGCGATGGCGGTCAGGTTGACGCCGTACTGCTCGAGAGCGGATTTTTCGTCCTGCTGGGGCATCCGACCGGCCTGCATAATGGTGGCCTCCTCCGTGACTCAGAAGTTGAGTTCGTTGGACTCAACTTTACCCCCGTCGGGGCCCGGGAGGTCAGGCCGTCAGTCGATCGCTGTGCCGGCCCCGCAGGACTTCGAGTGCCCTTCGGAGGATCGAGCGCAGCCGGAACTCGTCGACCCCGGTCAACGCCGCGATCTCGCCCTGCGAGAAACCGCCGGCTGCGGCGAGCAGCAGTAGCTCCCGGTCGGGACAGTCCAGGCCGAGCAGACCACCGCCGAGCGGACGGCGACCGAGCTCATTCGCGGAGCCGAGGGTCTCGCAGAGCACCTCGAGGATCCAGAGCACGGGCTCGGACGAGTGGGCCCCCTCGCGGGCACGGCGCCAGAGTGCGGTGAAGACGCCGGTACAGAGGCGGTCGCGGCCGACCGAGTCGGCCTGCACGGTTCCGATACACGCGGAGACGAGGCCACCGAAGCGGTCGACGAGCTCTCCCAGAGCGGAGCTGTCTCCCGCGGCGGTGCGCGTCAGCAAACGGGCGGCGTCCAGCGTCAGCGGCGGACGCACTCGTCCTTCGCTCGCCCCACCGCCCCCAGCACTCACAGGCTCCAGCGTGTCACCGACTCCGCGACTGCGGGACCAGTTGCACAAAAGGGGGGTGACAGGTATGCAGCGGATCCACTACCCGTCATCAGAGGCGCGGCCAGCGCGCGCGGGCGAAGCAGAAGAGCCCGTAGGCGATGAGCCCGTAGGCGATGAGCCCGACGGCGACGACACCCAGGAGGAACACGCCCGCGGGCAGACCCACGAGCGACCGCAACGCCTCATCGATCCCGCCCGTCTGCTCCGGATCGTGGCTGACGGCGGCGACGATCAGCAACACGCCCAGAACGGCGAGCACGACACCCTTGGCGATAGAGCCCACGATCCCCAGCCCGGTGACGACCGTGCCCGCGGCGCCCGCCGGCTTCGCGACATTCTCGAGAAACCTCCTGCTCGCTTCGCGGTAGACGAAGACGCCACCGACGGCGAGGACGGCCAGTCCCGCGATCACGAGCAGCGCGACTCCGCCCGGCGCGGCGAGGACCTGGGCACTCGCGTGTCCGGACACCGTGGGGTCGAACGGTGAGTTTGTCCGAACGTTGGACCGAACGGGGGCTTTCCACACCTCGGCTGTCCACACCTCGGCGCCCGATGCTCCGCCATTCCGGGTACGTCAGGAGGCGGTTGTCCACACCTCTCCACAGGGTTGTCCACAGCTGTGGAATCGCTAGAGGGACGAGCGGATCAGACGTCGACGGCTCGGACGAGACCGTCCTGCACACCGCCGAGCCAGTCGTAGACGCTGCGAATCGCGGCCACGCTCCCCTCCTTCGGCTCGACGTCGTCGGTGTCGTCGATGCCGAGGCGCACGGCGAGGGCGAGCCGCATATCGGTCAGAGCGCGGAGCCACGCGATGGCCTGCGACTCGTCGAGCCGGACCGCCACCTCGCCGAGCCCCTCGAAGATCCGGCCGTGGCTCGTGCCGTCGCCCGCGTCCAGGGCGGCCGTGACGGCGCGGGCATCGTCCATCTTGCGGGCGGCGAGATCCGGAGCGGTGAAGCGGCGGAACTCGTCGGCCGCCTCGGCGTCGTCGCGGTAGGCGTCGGGCAGGAGTCGGGCGAGCGCGGGATCTGAGCGCGCCTGCTCGGAGGATGCGCCACGGTCGAGCAGTTCGAGCATCTCGCCGGCCAGGTGGCGGAGGATCCCGGCCTCCTCGCGGTCGAAGCGGGCGATCGCCTCGCCGGAGGAGTCGCGACGGAAGGCGCGCATCAGCGCGCTCCGTCCGGGCGGGGTCGGCGGCACCGCGGGGCGCTTGCGCGAGAATCCCGGAGCTCGCTCATGCGTCGGCCTTGTGCAGCGTCGCCCAAAGGCCGTAGCCGTGCATCGCCTCCACGTGCCGCTCCATCTCCTCGCGGTTGCCGGTCGCGACGACCGCGCGCCCCTCCGTGTGCACCTGGAGCATCAGCCGCTCGGCCTCGGCCCGGTTGAATCCGAAGTAGCTGCGGAACACGTACGACACGTAGGACATCAGGTTGACCGGATCGTCCCAGACCAGCACGATCCACGGGACTTCGGCCGCCGATCGGGTCGCTACCCGCTCGTCCGCGCGCTCGATCGTGTCCGCCATCCCCCCAGCGTAAGTCGCGCCGACGCAGGAGCGGCGCGCCGGCGTCCCGCGCCCGCCCACGACGCGAGACTCCAGAAGTTGTCGCAGTCGACGCCGAGTGCGACAACTTCTGGATAGTGGGTGCGGGCCCCGGACCGACGGAGGCTACGAGAATCTAAGAGTTGTCGCAGTCGATGCCGAGTGCGACAACTTTTGGACAGTGGGGCTCCCGATGCGGGTCCGCTCTACGCCGAGAGCTTGGGCAGCACTTCCCGGGCGAAGAAGTCGAGGTGATCGAGGTCCTGCAGGTCCATGAACTGGAGGTAGACGCGCTCGCAGCCCGCCTCGCGCAGGGACTCGAGGCGGTCGACCGCCTCGTCCACTCCGCCCGCTACTCCGTGCTCGCGCAGCTCGGCCGGCTCACGGCCGATCGCCGCCGCCCGGCGCGTGAACTCCGACTCATGGCCGCCGCCCACCGCGATCAACGCGACCGAGTGCACAAGCGTCGAGGGCTCGCGCCCGATCGCGCGGCAGGCCTCGTCGGCCCGCGCGAAGGCACCCGGAATCGCGTCGAACTCGGGGAACGGCAGGTTGAAGTCGCTCGCGAACCGCGCCGCGAGCGCCGGGGTCCGCTTCGGCCCTCCGCCGCCGACGATCACCGGCAGCGGCAGGCGCGCGGGCTTGGGCAGCGCCGGCGAGTCGGTCAGCGTGTAGTGCTCACCGGCGAAGGAGTAGCGCTCGCCGACCGGCGTGGACCACAGGCCCGTCACGATCTCGAGCTGCTCCTCCAGCAGGTCGAAACGGCGCGGCGGGAAGGGGATCCCGTAGGCCGCGTGCTCCTGCTCGAACCAGCCCGTGCCCAGCCCGAGCTCGGCGCGACCGCCGGACATCGCGTCGACCTGGGCGACCTGGATCGCGAGGATCCCCGGTGGCCGGTAGGTGACGGAGGAGACGAGAGTGCCGAGCGCGATCCGCTCGGTTTCGCGGGCGAGGCCGGCGAGGGTGGTCCACGCGTCGGAGGGGCCGACGCCGGGATCGCCGTCACCCATCCGGAGGTAGTGGTCGGAGCGGAAGAAGCCGTCGTAGCCGAGGGCTTCGGTGGCCTGCGCGACGGCGAGGAGATCCTCGTAGCTCGCGCCCTGCTGGGGTTCGGTGAAGACTCTGAACTGCACGGGTCCAGCCTCGCGCACCCGGGCCGGATCGCGCGAGCCCGGCCGACCGGCCGCTGACCGGCCGCCGTGTACCGTGGCAGGTTGCCGCCGACGAGAGGACCCCCATGTCCGAGCATCCGTCCTCCCCGGACGCCGCCACCGCGACCGCGGGCGTGACCATCCCCGAGCACCGCCTGGCCCGATGGGTCTTCTGGCCAGCAGCAGCCCTGACCCTCTCGATCGCGGCCTTCGCCATTCTCGCGCCGAACGCCGCAACCGCCGTCTTCTCGACGCTGCAGACCACGGTTGTCAACACGTTCAGCTGGTATTACGTGCTGATCGCCGCGGTCTTTGTCGCGTTCGCGGTCTGGATGGGCGTCAGCCGCTTCGGCGACATCACGCTCGGCGCCGACGACGACAAACCCGAGTTCTCGATGCTCGCCTGGATCTCACTCCTCTTCGCCGCCGGCATGGGCATCGGCCTCGTCTTCTACGGCGTCGCGGAGCCGCTCACCCACTTCGCCACTCCGCGCCCCGGGGTCACCGGTGACGAGACGGAGCTCGCGCAGAGCGCGATCTCGCAGACCTACCTGCACTGGGGCGTCCACGCCTGGTCGATCTACGTCGTCGTCGGCCTCGCCCTCGCGTACGCGATCCATCGCCGCAAGCGGCCGGTATCGATCCGCTGGGCGCTGGAGCCGCTGCTGGGCCGCCGGGTCCGCGGAGGCTGGGGCAACGCGATCGACGTGGTCGCCCTGGTCGGCACGATGTTCGGAGTCGCGACCTCGCTGGGGCTCGGCGTCACTCAGATCTCGGCGGGCCTGGAGGCGAGCGGCATCGTGGAGTCGTCGCTCGCCGTGCAGATCGTGGTCATCGCGGTGGTCACCGGCCTGACCGTCTTCTCGCTGATCTCGGGCGTGGGCAAGGGCATGAAGTGGCTCTCGACCGCGAATCTACTGCTCGCGGCGGCCCTTCTGGTCTTCGTGCTGGTCGCGGGGCCGACGCAGTTCCTGCTCCGCGAGTTCGTCCAATCGCTCGGCAACTACCTGCAGAACTTCATCGGCCTGACGTTCACGGTCAGCGCCTACTCCGGCCGCGCGGGCGAGGAGTGGCAGGCCTCGTGGACCACGTTCTACTGGGGCTGGTGGATGTCGTGGGCGCCGTTCGTGGGTATCTTCATCGCTCGCGTCTCGAAGGGCCGCACCGTCCGCGAGTTCGTCGTCGGCGTCCTGCTCGTGCCGACGATCATGACCTTCCTCTGGTTCAGCGTCCTCGGCGGCACCGCCATCTATCGCGAGCTCTACGGCACCGGCGGTCTCGTCGGCGCGGACGGCGCGGTGGACACCAATACGGCCCTGTTCTCGATGCTGCAGCAACTGCCCGCCGGCTCGGTGCTGACCGTCGGCGCGATCATCCTGATCGGCATCTTCTTCGTGACCTCCGCCGACTCCGGCGCCCTGGTGATGGCGATGATCGCGACCGGCGGCCAGGCCGAGCCGCGCAACCCGATTCGCGTCTTCTTCGCCGTCGCGACCGCGCTGCTCGCCCTCTCGCTCCTGGTCGCCGGCGGACTCGACGCCCTGCAGACCGCCGCGATCCTCTCGGCCCTGCCGTTCAGCGTCGTGATGATCCTGATGTGCATCGCCACCGTGATCGCCTTCCGACGGGAGATCCGCGCCTACGACCGGGCCCGTCGCACGGCGCTCGTCGGCGACATCGGCACGTTCTACGGCCTCGAGGTCGAGGATCCGACCGAACGCGAGCCCGCTCATCCGCTCAAGCGGCTCGCGGAGCGACTGAAGGCCAGGCCGAAGGAGTAGCCCGACCACCTCGGGCAGCTGCGCGGCCGAGTCAGTGCACGTCGGTGAAGATCACCGTCGAGTGCTGGTCCACGTGCACCTGGACGATCAGTGCGGCTGGGTCGGCGACGGAGAAGGCGCGCTTCCAGGTCACCGAGCCTCCGGGGAGCACGGCGGTGGTCGGGTCGTTGAAGGTCTCGCCCGAGTCGTAGTCCGAGATGCGGGAGGCCTCGACACCGCCGGAGGACGCGTCGATGACCACGTACGGCTCGTACGGCTTGTCGGAGTTGTTCTTGAGGACGAACGTGAGGACCACGTTCTGCGCCTGGTCGGCTCCCGTCGCGTACTTGCCGGGCTGGTACGGCGCCGGGGAGGAGGCGCCGATCGCGATGCCGTCGTCGAACACCACGCCGTCGTTGAAGGTCGACGTCATCTGCTCCTCCTGGGCGGTGCCGGGACGCGAGACCGCTTGCTGCTTCCCGACGGCGCTGAGCACACCGAAGACCGTGACCACGACCACGACCACTGCGAGGACAACCCCGAGCGCGCCCAGGACGATCCCGCTCACAGCGAACCCCTTCGGCGGGCGCTTCTTCGCCAGGCAGACGATGCCCATGATCACCGCGGTGATGCCCGCCGGAGCGCCGAGTACCGGCACGAAGGCGAGGGGCACGGCGGCGATCCCGAGGATCAGAGCCGTAATGGCGAGGGCACTGCGGGCGGGCACGGACGGCGGCGCGGATCCGGCCGAGGGCGCGGGCGCGGCCCCTGCATCGGGACGAGGAGGAAGGGACTGAGGAGCGTGATGAGCATCTGTCATTCCTCCACTCTGCCCGAGAGGACGTCCCGCTCCTTCAGGATGGCGCGGAACGCCGCCCGCCCCGAGAGCACTCCGCGGAGATCAGCTGGGCGACGGGATGACGGGGTGCTCCGGCGGGTCCTGGTCGTCGTCGAGGCGGGCATCGGCGCCCTGGTCGAGTGCTTCGTCGACAGCCTCGGGGTCGTCGATCTCGGGTGGGACCGGCAGGGAACCGCCGTCGGGTCGGGTGGTGTCGGTGACGTCCTCGGGGGCGTCGAAGCCGAAGCTGCTCATCATTCCCTCTCCGCGCTCCGCCCGGGAGGCGGCGCTGCTGCGGGCAGCCTAGATCGCGGCGCGGGGCGCGGTCACGGACTTGACGACGGGGGCAGAACACCGATCGAGGACGAGCATTCTTGTCGAGTTCACGAGAAGTGAACACGACCACTGAACAGCCGCCTCAGTGCACGTACTCGAGGAGGTCGGCGCCGAGGGTGCGCATGCCCTCGAGCACGGCGAGGCGGTAGTGCAGGGTCGTGTCGTCGAACTGGGTCGCCACCGCGTAGGCGACGCCGGCGCGGGGTCCGCGAAGGACGCCCGCCTCAGCGCGGACGCCGACGTCGGTGCCGGTGGTGTTCACGAGCAGGACCCCGTGATCGGGGTGCCGATGCGCGAGCGGGTCGAGGCCGAAGGACGCGGCGACCATCGACAGGTCGGTCCCGAGCGAGAGCCAGCCGATCACCCGCGAGCTGACGGCGGCATCGACGACGTCGCCGTTCGCGAGGGTGGCCAGCAGCCAGGTCAGTTCCCGGGCCGAGCCGATCGAGAGCTGCGGTGCATCGTCGGGGCCCCGCTCGTCGCGGACGACATCGAGCAGAGCGGTGCGCGAGAGCCCCAGCGCCTCCGCCCGCTCGCGAACGGCGTCGAGACCGACGCGGCGGAGCAGGACGTTCGTCGCCAGGTTGTCGCTGGACGCGCCGACGAGTGCGGCGAGGTCGGCGATCGGCATCGACGGCACCTGGAGGTGCTGCCAGATCCCGGAGCCCGCGACCGCGTCGGCGGCGGTCCGGTCGACCAGCCGCAGGTTCTCCTGCGGCTCGTGCGCGAGGCGGGCGGCGACCTCGATCAACAGCACGACGGTGCCCAGGGACGCGGTGGGCATCGAGACGGAGTCGTCGACGGCGAAGAGGGTGCGCCCGGTCGTCAGGTCGACGGCGCGCGCCGAAACGACGACGCCGTCGACCGCGAGGCGTCCGAGGGCATCGAAGCCGCGCTGGAAGTTGTCGCGGTCGCCGGCCCCCTTGTGCCGGCCCCGCCGGTTGCGTCGGTTCTCACGGCGGGTCTCGCTGGTGGGAATCACCACGGTTACGGCCCCTTTACGGGTCGGGAGAGCGGTTGTGCGGAGGGGGACCGAGGTCCTCACGCGCCGGCGGGACGCGAGATCGGCGGACGAGCCCTCGGCATCGGTCGGCTCTCGATGCCCGGGGCTCCTCGTCTGTGGTGCGGGGAGGTGGTCGGTGACGACTACCAGATGGTGACGCGCTCGCTCGGGGAGAGCCAGAGGGCGTCGCCTTCGGAGACGTCAAAAGTAGCGTAGAACTCGTCGATGTTCCGAACGATCTGGTTGCAGCGGAACTCGGCTGGCGCGTGCGGGTCGATGGCGAGAAGGCGGATCGTCTCCTCGTCTCTCGATTTCTGCTGCCAGGCCTGGGCCCAGGAGAGGAAGAAGCGCTCGGCGCCGGTCAGACCGTCGACGACGGGCGGCTCCTGGCCCTCGAGCGAGATCAGGTATGCCTTCCAGGCGATGGCGAGCCCGCCGAGGTCGCCAATGTTCTCGCCGATGGTGAGTGCGCCGTTCACGTGGTGCCCGGGTGTGGTCGCCGGAGCGAGCGCGTCGTACTGCGCGATGAGCGCCGTCGTCCGCTCCTCGAATGCGGCCCGATCCTCCTCGGTCCACCAGTCGGTGAGGCGGCCGTCGCCGTCGAAGCGGGAGCCCTGATCGTCGAAGCCGTGGCCGATCTCGTGGCCGATGACGGCACCGATCGCTCCGTAGTTGGCTGCGGAGTCGCGCCCCTCGTCGAAGAAGGGGAGCTGCAGGATCGCTGCGGGGAAGACGATCTCGTTGAAGCCCGGGTTGTAGTAGGCGTTGATCGTCTGCGGGGTCATGAACCACTCGTCGCGGTCGAGCGGGCGGCCGATCTTGCCGAGCTCACGGGCGAACTCGACCTCGGCGACGCGGCGGGCGTTGCCGAGCAGGTCGGTCGGGTCGATCGAGAGGGCGGAGTAGTCGCGCCAGCGGACGGGATAGCCGATCTTGGGGGTGAACGTGGCGAGCTTCTCGAGCGCCCGCTCGCGGGTGGCGGGGCTCATCCACTCGAGGTCGACGATCGAGCGGCGGTAGGCCTCGATAAGATTCGCGACCAGCACGTCCATCGCGGCTTTCGCGGTCTCGGGGAAGTGGCGCGCGACGTAGGTGCGGCCGACCGCTTCGCCGAGGGACGCCTCGACCAGCGACACGCCGCGCTTCCAGCGCTCGCGCTTCTGCGGAGTGCCGGTGAGGGTACGGCCGTAGAAGTCGAAGTTGGCGTCGACGAACGCGCTGGAGAGGTAGGCCGCGGCCCCCCGGATCACCTGCCAGGCCAGCCAGTCGCGCCAGGCCGGGAGCCGGTCCTCGGCCAGCAGGCCCGCGAGGCCCTGGAGGAAGCTCGGCTGGCGGACGACGACCTCGGCGAGTGCCCCCTCCGGAGCCCCCATCGCGGTGAGCCAGACGCCGAGGTCGACGCCCGCGGCGAGCTCCTCGACCTCGGCCCAGGTGCGGAGGTTGTAGGTCGCCTGGCTGTCGCGGCTGCGGACCTTGTCCCAGTGCACGGCGGCGAGCTCGGTCTCGAGCGCGACGATCCGCTCGGCGCGCGCCTCCGCGGCATCGATGCCCGCCAGCGCGAGCATCCGCGCGACGAACGGCGTGTAGGCCTCGCGGACGGAGGCGAACTCCTCCTCGCGGTAGTAGCTCTCGTCCGGCAGACCGAGGCCGCCCTGGTTGACGAAGACGAGGTAGCGCTCGGGGCTGCCGGGGTCGTTGTCGACGAAGAGGCCGAAGAGGCCGGGGACGCCGGTGCGCTCGAAGGCACCGACAGCGCGGAGCAGGCCGGGAATCGAGTCGACCCGCTGCACGGCCGCGAGATCGTCGGCGATCGCAGCGGCGCCCAGCTCCTCCGCGCGCGCCTCGTCCATGAAGGAGGTGTAGAGGTCGCCGAACAGGCGCTCCTCGGTGCCGTGCTGCGCGGTCTGCGCCTCGACGATGATGTCGCGCACGGCCTTCTCCGCCTCCTCCTGCAGGACGTGGAACGAGCCGTACCGCGCCTTGTCTGCGGGGATCTCGGTGCGGTCGATCCACAGCCCGTTGACGTGCCGGTAGAGGTCGTCCTGCGGCCGCGTCTCGGGGTCGAGTTCGGAGCGGTCGATACCGGAGCGAGACGTCGTCGAAGTCATGGCCGACAGCCTACGTCGAGGCGCCGACAGCGGGGGTGAGTGACGTCGGGCGGCGGTCTGCGCCTCCGGCGCGGCGACGTGGGCGGTCCGACCGACCGTAGGCCGAGCCGCTCGTGCGGCAGAGGGGGATCATGCGAGGAAGACGGGCGGTCGCGTCGCGGCGTCACGGCCTGGCGAACTCCGGACCGATTCCGATGCGCCTGCGCCCTCTGTTTCCGCGGCGCTCTCCCGCCCACTCGGAACCCCGTCCGCGGTCGCCGACATCGCACGCCGGAGGGCGCGGACGTCGCGGAACCCCGAGAGCCGGGCGATCTCGGTTTGCGAGAACGATGCTCCGGCGGCGTTCTTCGACAGGTAGATGCGAGCGATGCGCACCCGCTCCGCCGTGAGTGAGGCCTTCGCCGAGGCGCCCGCCCGCGCGAAGACGTGGCGGAGGTTGCGCGGTGACGTGCTGACCGCCGCGGCGAGCAATTCGATGTCGAAGTCCGGATCCGTGGCCTTCGCCGCAATCGTCCGCAACGCGCCCCGATACAGGTCGCTGAAAGGCGTCATCAGCCAGGGCGACGTGCTTTCGAGCGCCTGCACCAGCAGCGCGGTCGTCAGGTACCGCACTCCCGCCGCGAAGTCCGAGAAGCCGGCGTCTTCGACGTCCATGCCCGAGTTCAACGCGGCGTTCGAGGCCGCGGCGACAGCGTCACGGTACTCCCGGGCGGGAGCGAGAAAGATCCGTCCCCCTGTGAGTTCGTCTCGGGCCGGCCGCGGGAGAGCGTCGAGGTCGTAGTCGACCTCATAGCGCGCGGTCGGGGAGCTGGAGGAGATCCGGAAGGAGTGCTCTGGGCCGGGGAGGATCGCTACGTCTCCCGGGCTGAGTTCGGCCGGTGCATCCCAGGCATCGCACTCGATCGAGGACACTCCCTCTATTTGCAGCAGCAGCAGTGCCGTCGAGGAGTCGCGACGGACCCGATAGCTGGCGCTGGTGTTCCACACGCGAGCGATGCGGAGTTCGGGCAAGACGAGTTCGTCGGCGACGAGACGGACGTCGGAATCGGCTTCGCCGTCGGGCATCTGCCTGTCCGCCAGCCAGCTGAACACCTCCGAGCCCAGAAGGGAGTATTTGTACCGCGGCGTCTCGGTAGGCATCAGCTTTCCATTCTCGGGATTCCTTGAAAGCGACGATCGCTCGGCAGTCGTGGAAATCGACTCGTCCCATCAGAATGCCTCGCTCATCACTATTCTGCTCCGTCGCGCGCAGTTTTCGGCGAAGGAACAGGCAGCGGGCGGCGACTGACAGGGCATTTTCCGCCTCCCTACATCTCGACGATTCGTCATTGATTTCGGAAAGTCAGTACGATCCTCGGTCGGCCTTGCAAAGAAGGCCAGCGCGATGAGAGAGCGGCGAAGCGGAACTCTTCGCAGCGAGGATCGCTCGGCCGGGAAAAGAGCCGTCAGGGTCGACCGTCACGGGAATCACCGGGCCGGTGCGACTCCCCGACTGACCAGTCGCTTCACCAGGAGTGACCGAACCCGAGCGCCACGGCACCGCAGTGACGGCGGCACCTGCCTCCTGTCCGCGGACGATCACGGCGGCCGCGCCGCAGGCAGAATCGACCGCTCCGCCATCTGGGGCAGGTCAGCTCAGACACCCGCGACGACTCCGGAGCCGCCCCAGAGTTACCGCCTCATCACGATTGATCGCGCCCTCCTCGCGCCCTCCTCGGCACTCTCCGCTCGCCGCCTTCCGTTCCGCTTCGCGTCGTGCGCCCCGAGACAGCGCACGCCACTTCCGGCAAGCACGGTCATAATCCCGGCAGGTTCGTCTCTGGTCATGGGCGTGCTCAGGACACTGTTCGACGTCCGTTGACACCCACAGAAAGTTCGAGCGCACCATGCCGAAGAAGAACACCCTACGAGCCACGTTCGACTCGTCCACGTGGACCATTCCCTCCGAGGACGGCCTCCACCGCCGCACCATCGTGAAGGGCGCCGCCTGGACCGTTCCGGTCGTCGCTGTGTCGATTGGTACGCCGGCTGCCGCAGCGTCGAACTCGCCGACTCTGGCGTTCACACAGGCGTCGTACAGCGGTACTGCGTGCGGCACGATCACCGGCGTGCAGGTGAAGCGCACCCTCGACGGAACCACTGCCGATCCCGGAAAAACGGTCACGGTGACGGTGACCGATGGCTATACCTTCAAAGACGGAACGAAAACCTACTCAGAGCGTTATTCATAAGGTCTGATTCGGGCGTGTCGTTCCGAGGCATCGGCTTCCCATTCGGGAGAATAGAAGTTCCAAAGCTCGCTATTTTCGGAACGGGAAGCCGATGCGGTACGACTCTACTACAGGCCTGGATGCGGAGCAATTGACGGAGCTGATCTGTCGGATATGGCAGATTGTCACGGGGAGGGGTGAGATTTCGGGACGCCCGGTGCTGCTGAACATTCGCGAGCAGGTCGTTATGACTCTGATCTTATTGCGGCAGAACGTGAACCAAACGACTATCGCGGATATGTTCGGTGTGTCGCAGCCCACGATTTCTCGCGCATATCGGCGGATCGTCCCGCTGATCGAGCAGGCCTGCTGTTTGTCGGGGGTGTGTTTAAAGACGGCTATCCAGGGCCGAGTGGTCCTGGTCGACGGCACCGATGTTCCCACCGGGAACCGCGCCGTGACGGGGAGAGCGAACTACTCCGGGAAGCGACACCGTCAAGGGCTGAACGTGCAAGTTGCCTCGGACGTGAACGGTAACTTGCTTTGCGTGTCCGATCCGACCCCCGGCGCTCGGCACGACCGAGCGACCATCAGCCTGTGTGGATGGGAACCGATTCTCGATAATGCCGAGTGGATAGCGGACCCAGCGTACGTCGGAACCACCGCAGTCACTCCCCGGAAAAAATTTCACCACGGACAACATGATGACAACACACGTACAGCCAACCGATACATCTCCTCCATCCGTTCGGCGGTCGAAAGATGCATCGCGCACTGGAAGAACTGGAAAATCCTCAAGACCGGCTATCGCGGACGTCTTACAGAACTTCCCAACCTCATTCGCACCGTCACCCGCCTCGAACTTTACCGACTCGGCTGGTAAATGCTTATGAATAACGCTCTCAGGAACAACCGACGCGAATGGTCTCATTACGCTACCGGACATCAAGGTGCCGGCGAAAGGTGGTAACACCACCTTCTCCGCTACCTCTGACGCGCTGAGTGCGACCGCACCGGTGAAGACACCAGCCGCCGAAGGCACCGCCAAGGGTACCTCTGGTAGGACTGTGACCAACACCTGGACCATCCCCAAGGCATCAACAGCCGCTGGGGCGACGTACTTCATCACGTCCGACGGAACGCTCTATCACCAAGAAGACGTTATTGCGAAGAACGTCACCTCGGCTTTCGGAATCGTCGTTCCCAACGGAACGGACACCGCGACCTACGTTTCCGGCGGCAAAGCCTATGCCGTCAGTGCCAGCGGCACGCCGACCAAGATTACCATTCAGGATTCCGACAAGAAAGATCTGACAATCAAGACCGCCGTCGGGGCGTCATACTTCATCACCAGCGACAACTCCCTGTACTACAAGGGTACGTTCATCGCCAAGAACGTCAGCTCGGCTTTCGGAATCGTCGTTCCCAACGGAACGGACACCGCGACTTTCGTCTCCGACGGCGTTGCCTATGGTGTCGTCACCGGCGGCAAGCCGACCAAGGTCGTTATTCAGGACTCCAACAAGAAGGACCTGACAATCAAGACCGCCGTCGGGGCGTCGTACTACATCACCAGCGACAACTCCCTGTACTACAAGGGTACGTTCATCGCCAAGAACGTCAGCTCGGCTTTCGGAATCGTCGTTCCCAACGGAACGGACACCGCGACCTACGTCTCTGACGGCGTGGCCTATGGCGTTGCGGGCAGCGGCACGCCGACCCAGTACACCGTGCCCAACCCGAAGACCGCCGCTGGGGCGCAGTACTTCCTCACTACCGACGGAGCACTTTACTACAAGAACGACAAAATGGAAGACAACGTGTCCTCCGCGTTTGGAATTGTCGTTCTGAATGGTACGGATACCGCCACGTACGTTGTAGCTCCCGCCTGTCAGTGATCAAACAGGTACCGCTTCGCAGCTAGCCAAGCCGTACCGCGCAGAAAGAGGTCTTCGAGACAACGCCACCACCACAGGCTGGTTGAGCTGTACGAGAGAAAAGCATCGGACACCGTCGGGTGTCGGGCATCACGCCCGGCACCCGACGGATCACCGATATCCAATCACCATCACCACCACCTCGAACGCTGAGCCATGATCACGCGAGAGTGCGCGGTGACCACTCGGTTGACGAGTAGACCTGCCCTTTCTCCATCACCGCGCCCACCTGCCCATCCCCGGCACAGGCTTTATCGCGAACGAGCCGCCTCACCGCCCGTGACTGCGCTCCGCTCGGAGCGCCCTCGTCATCGCTTCGGCCGAGGCGAAGCCCGACAATTCAGCGACGGCCTCCTGGTCCGCCGCGGTCGGTGCCGGCCGATGGTCGAGCATCCGTCGGGCGAGTCGCACTCTGGCGGAGCGGATCTCCTGCGCCGGCGTGCGAGGCGAGTACTCGAACGCGGCATACAGCCTCGTCACGGAAATGGCGAGATCCGTCGCGAGGGTCCGGACGTCGAACGCGGCATCGGTACAGCCGCGCTCGATCACGGTGTGCGCCCGACGCACGAGCCGCGCAGCGGAGACCGGCGCCGAGGGCAGCAGAGGCGGTCCCAGCTCCGCCAGCAGCGCGCTGACGCCGCTGCCGATCATGCCGCAGACGGAACTCCACGCCGGGTCTCTCGTCTGCAGCGAACCGCTCAGTACCGCACTCGCGGCGGCGACGAGGATCCTGGAGGTGGCGAGACCGGCGGGGATGACGGAGGCGCCGACGCTGCTCCAGGAGAAGAAGCGCTCCAGGGTGTCTCGACCCACCGACACCTCGACCGTGCCGCAGCGCCCACCACTGATTGCGCTCAGCGATGCCGCGGACCAGAGCACGAAACCGCCGCCCTCCTCGACCTCGCGGTGCATGCCCTCGGCGCCTCCGCTGAGCGTGAGCGAGCCCTCGACGAGCAGGCCGATGACGGCGCCTCCTGCCCGTCCGCGGCGCTCGAACTCGCGGGCGGTGTGCCACATCCGCCTCATTGTCATCTCCTCAGCGCAGAGGGCATCAGCGGCAAGGCGGAGATACCCTCCGCCGGAGGTGACGGTGACGCCGTGGCCGAGCAGCCAGTCCCGAGCCGCGATCCCCTCGGCCACGACTCCTCGTTCGCTGGGATGACTCCCCTCACCGCGCGCACACGGTGCCGTGCGGGATGGGCGCGAGGTGCGCTCCTGCTGCGCGTTGCGGGTGATCAAGCCCTCAGTGTCGGCGCAGGACGCCTCCGCCTGTCGAGACTTCCCGACTTCTCCGCGGAATCCTCCCGATCGCGGCGGGACATTCCTCGCATCGCACGCTCCACGGCGACACGACGATCGCGGCCGAGATTGTCGGCAGAGCACGGCCGCCATACCTAAATGGGCATCTCGCCATACTGATCTGGCAAACTCTGTTTGCGGGCACCGCAGTGAGCAGCCGATAGCGACCTGAAAGTCGCGTGATGACCGCCTCACTGGCACATTCCGGCACGATCGGCAGCTTATTTCGGAACATTGGCGCCACTCCCCACCCTCCTCGCGAGCTAAGCTGACGAAACTTCGCGGCTCTCGCGATGCTCGACTAGGCAGGGGAACTCATGCTGTACACATCCGACATCAACGCCCTTCTCTCGCTCGACTGCCTGGCTCTCTCACCGGCACCGTGGACGCACGGCCGATCGCGATGACCGAGCACAACTGGACCACTCCGGTGGTCGCGGTGACCGTGTCCGCTCCGGCCGCCGCCTCGTCGCTGCGGCCCTCGATGGCCTTCCTTCAGGTCTCCTACGGCGGCCCCGCCTGCACGACCATCTCCTGCGTGCAACTCCGTCGCACCATCGACGGATGCCGACCCGCCCGGGGCAGCATCGTCACCGCCACCCTCTCCGGCGGCTTCACCTTCGCCACCGGCTCGACCACCTGCGCGGCGATAGCCGACTCCACAGGGCTCGTCACCCTCCCCGCGATCCTGGTACCTGCCACCGGCGGAACCGGGCTGATCACGGCACACAGCGACGGCCTCTTGCTCAGCGCGCGGGTCTGCACCATGCCGGACTAGTCGAGCCGACGACGCCGGCCACGTCGTCACCCTCCTCTCCTGCGCCGATCCGCCCGCAGAGCCTTCGACATCGCGGGCGCCGAGAGGAAACCGGCGAGCTCGGCGACCGCCTCCCGATCCGCCGCGGTCGGTGAGACGCGGTGGTCGAGCATCCGCCGGGCGAGGCCGACCCTGGCCGAACGGATCGCCTGGGCCGGCGTGCAGGGCGAATGTTCGAACGCGGCGTACAGGGTCGTCATCGAGACCGAGAGCTCTTTGGCGAGAGAGCGGACATCGAAGGAGGCGTCGCGGCAATGACGCTCGATCGCGACGTGGGCGCGGCGCAGGAGGCGCACGGCTGTCACGGGAGCAGAGGGAAGCAGCGCCGGGCCGACCTCGGCCAGCAGAGCGCTGATACCGCTGGCGATCATGCTGCAGATCGAATCCCAGGCGGGATCTCGTGGGGCGAGCGGACCCGTCAACGCCGTGGTGGCAGCGGCGAGGAGGATGCGCGCGGTCGTCAAGCCCTGGGGGATGACCGTCGCGCCGGCGTCGGCCCAGGCGAAGAAGCGCTCGAGGATCTCGCGGCTCACGGCGACCTCGACCGTTCCGCACCGGCCTCGGCTGATCGCGGCGACCGAGGAATCGGACCAGAGGACGAAGCCGCCTCCCGTGGCGACCTCCCGCTCCGCGCCCGCGTCGTCCCGCAGGGTGAGGGAGCCCTCGACGAGCAAGCTGATGACGGCGCCGCCCGCTCGGCCCCGGCGCTCGACCTCACGAGCGGTGTGCCAGACCCGCCGCAGGGTCAGCTCGCGGGAGCAGATGGCGTCGGCGAAGAGGCGGAGATAGCCGCCGCTGGCAGACACGGTGACGCCGTGGCGCAGCAGCCAGTCGCGGGCGGTGGTTCCCTCGGCGACGACTCCGCGCTCGGCGAACTCTCGGTCGGCGGAGTCGGAGTCGGCGGAGTCGGAGTCGGAGTCGGCCGGGTCGGAGGCGGCCGGGTCGGGGGGACGGGTCGGCGCCGACTCGCGGGGGCGGCGGGAGGGCAGGTGGCTGAGGGAGGTCAAGCCATCAGTGTCGGGAACGGACGGCCGCGGAGGTCCAGACTTCCGGACCTCCGCGCCGAAACCTCCGGTTCGGATCGTCCTCGCTTCTGCTTCGGCGGGCGCGGCCAGAACCATGAGGGCCGTCCACATCCGTCCACACTCCCCCGGAGGCGCCCATGAACGACCAGACCCCCTACACCCCGCACGAGATCCGCATCGATGACGGCTGGAGCATTCCCGCCGGGGACGGCGTGCACCGCCGGACCCTGGTGAAGGGAACCGCCTGGGCGGTCCCCGTCGTCGCCGTCTCGATGGCCACCCCCGCCGCCGCAGCGTCCGGCGGGCCGACCCTGACCTTCACGCAGACCTCCTACAGCGGCACGGCGTGCGGCACAATCTCCGGCGTGCAGGTGAAACGCACCACCGACGGCTCGACCGCCGACCCGGGCAAGGTCGTCACCGTCAAGCTCGCGAACGGCTACACGTTCGCGGACCGCTCGACCTCCGTCTCACGGACGACGGGAACCGACGGGCTCATCACCCTGCCGGACATCACGGTTCCCGCCCGCGGCGGTGACAGCACCTTCAGCGCCACGTCGGACTCTCTCTCGGCGAGCGCGCCGGTGAAAACCGCCCTCAAGTCCGATGGGGCGTACGTCGCGAACAAGAACGGTCCCGGAGGGAAGTACTCGAGCGTCCCCGGTGACGCGACTCCCCTCCAGGGGAACTACTTCCTCAAGGGCAACACGCTCTACCACGGCGACACCGTGGTGGCCAGTGACGTCAAGAAGGCAGCCGGCTACAACACGGGAGGCAGCACCGACTACGTCGCCTACGTCACGACGGACGGCAAGGCCTGGCTCGCGCAGGGAGACGGGCCCGGAGGAGAGAAGGCCGCCCCTGCCGACTCGACACCTCTGGCCGGCAACTACTTCCTCTCGAAGGACGGGTCGCTGTACCACGGCGGCACGAAGGTATCCAGTGACGTGAAGCGCGCGGCCGGGTACAACACCGGCGGCAGTAACGACTACGTCGCTTACGTCAAGACCGACGGAAAGGCCTGGCTCGCCAGCGGGGACGGACCCGGCGGCGAGAAGGCGGCCCCGAAGGATTCGACCCCACTGCAGGGGAACTACTTCCTCTCGAAGGACGGAGCGCTGTACCACGGCGACACCAAGGTGGCCGACAATGTCAAGAAGGCGGCCGGCTACAACACCGGCGGCAGCACCGACTACGTCGCCTACGTCGCCACAGACGGCAAGGCCTACATCGCGAACGGTGACGGACCGGGTAGCGAGCACACCGGCGTCGCCAACGATTCGACGCCGCTGGCCGGGAACTACTTCCTCTCGAAGGACGGAACCCTTTACCACGGCGACACGGTGGTCAACACGGATGTGGTGGACGCCGCGGGGTACAACGCGGGCAACGACGACGACTACGTCACCTACACCAAGGCGGACAAGTGCTGAGGTAGCGAGTCCGCACCCGAGACGCGGGCGAGACGTCGTCATAACGAAGGCTGAATGCTGTCCAGAACCCCGAACTCGAGGTTCGACGGCACTCAGCCTTCGTTGTGATGGCGATCGGCGCGGGACGCGGCGCGAGACGCCGCGAGGTGGCGCCGGAGACACGCGCGTGAGCCTCCGGGTCGACTGAACTCGTCCGCTGGGTCGATCATGGCGAGCCGAGCGGCCGACGCGCGATCGGGGGGCCGACGGGCAGTGTGGCAGGCGTCGAAAGGAACCCCTTCATGTCGCTCGCGACCCGCTTGACCACACTGGCCAAGCCCTCCGGTACCCCCTGGCGACCCGAACGGATCATTGCGCTGGACATCGCGCGGTTCCTCGCCCTGATCGGGATGTTCGCGGAGCACCTGCTGACGACCAGGCACCCGGGACCGTTCCAGGAGGTCGTCACGGGATTCCCCTCGACGATGTTCGCGGTTCTCGGCGGTGTGAGCGTGGCGATCACGACTCGGAGCCTGCTGACAGCGGGTCGACCGCTGGCCGCGTGCGTGTCCGTCGCCGTCCGGGGCCTGATCATCGCGGTGATCGGGTTGGTCCTCGGGGCTGTCCCGCTGATCATCGTGATGGTCCTCGCCTACTACGGGGTGGCGCTGGTCGCCGTGGCATTCGTGCTCTGGCTGCCCACTGCGGTCCTCGTGATCATGGCGGCCGTCCTGACGGTGGCCGGACCGCACCTCATCCTCTGGGCGCGGACCACGTCGCCGGACGGGCCGGTCGCGTCGCCGTCGTTCGAAAATCCGCACGACTTCCTCCAGACGGTCTTCTTCACGGGCTTCTACCCCGCCATCACCTGGATCACCTATCTGCTGATCGGCCTGTGCGCCGGTCGGATGCTGATCTCGGGACGACGCCTCGCTGCCGTGGCGGTCCTCATTCCGGGAGCGGTGATGGCGGCCGCCGGGTTCGCCAGCGACCTCCTGAGCCGCCCCGCCATCGTCAGCGCGCTAGAGAGCGTGGGGATGCCGAGCGACAAGGCCGGGGAGCTGGTGATCTCGCAGGGGTACGGGACACCGCTCGGCGCAGGGTGGCTCGCGGTCCTCAACGCGACTCCCCACACGGGGACGACGGCCGACGTGCTGCGGACGGCGGGGACGGCGCTGGTCGTACTCGCCCTGCTGATCCTGATCCTTCAGCGCGACTCTCGTCCGCTGGCGCTGCCGGTGCGCGTGATCGCTCACGCGGGATCGGCTCCGCTCACCCTCTACCTCGGCCACTTCTTCGGCTTCTACGCGGTGCTCGGGCTCTCGGTGCTGACGAAGACGGAGTGGCTGGTGACCGGTCCCAACGCCTTCGTCCTGCATGTTCTTGCAGCGCTGGCGATCGGCGCGTACCTCCACGCGACGGCGCGGCGCGGGCCACTGGAGGCCTTCGTCAGCGGGCGGGTCCACGCGGTCGTGCGGCGGCTCCCCTTGTCGGCGTGAGCGCAATGAGTCGGGTCGCCGCGCCCGCCACCCCCCTTTTCCCCCACCACCCTCACCATGACGGAGATCACCCATGACCGCCCGACAGACCCTGCGCGAGCAGCGATCGAGCCTTCTCGTCGCCACCGTCGGAGCAGCATTCGGAACCTCTCTCGTCACGGTCCTGGCCGGCGTGGACGCGATCATGCGCGAGGCGCCGAGCACCAGCAGCAGCCACCTCGTTCCGCAGCTCCTCGCCGTCCTCGGCCCCGTCTTCTTCTGCATCGCCGCCTTTATCGGCGGCGTCGTGACGACCAACACCGTCGCCGCCACCGTCTCGACCCGGGTGCAGAGCATCGCTCTCCTGCGCCTGTTGGGCTCCACCGCCCGCGCCCAGCGCCGGGTCTTCATCCGCGAGGGGGCACTGATCGGCATCGCCGGGGCGGTGCTCGGGTTCGGGGGCGGCCTTGGACTCGGCCTGGCCCTGCTCGCGGCCGTCTCGGTCGCCGCCAGAGCCCCGTTCCTGGCTCCGAACATTCCCGTCGTCGTCGCGCTCCCGCTCCTGAGCGTCGTCGCCGTCACGATCGTCGCGTCCTGGTCGGGGTCGCGCGAGGTGCTCACCGTGTCGCCCCTTCAGGCCCTCGCCGCCTCGCAGGAGGCACCGATCGATTCGCGTCGGCGCCGCCCGGTCACGAACACGGTCGCCGCCCTGCTCGTCCTCGTCGGCTTCGCCGTGATCGTGCTGGGCGTGCTGCGCGGTACGGTCGATTACGGCGCAGTCCTCCTCACGCTGGTGGGCGGTCTCACCTCCTTCTCCGGCATCATCCTCGGGGCGCACGCGATCCTCCCCGGCTCGCTCCACCTCGTGAGCCGCCTGTTCGGATCGCGTCCGGAAGCGGCTCTGGCCCGCGCGAACACACTCCGCTCCCCCGACCGCAGTACCCGAGCCACCACCGGGGTGTTCATCGGCGTCACCGTCGTGACCGCCTTCTCGGTGGCGCTGGCAACGTTCCGCGGCATCCTCGATCAGGCGATCGCCGCGCGACCCGACTACTACATCGGGATCGACGATGTCGTGCAGCAGGTCAGTGCACTCGGGCTCGGGCTGGTCGCCTTCAGCGCTCTGCTCGCGGGCATCGGAGTGGTGAACGACCTCTCCATCAGCGTCCTGCAGCGTCGGCGCGAGATCGGGCTCCTCCGCGCGCTGGGTTTCTCCCGCGCTCAGGTGCGCCGGACGATCGTGATCGAAGCAGCCACCACGTCGATCACGGCCGTCGTTCTGGGTCTCGCGCTGGGGATCGCCTACGGCTGGGCGGGTGCGCTGTCCTTCCTCGCCTCGCTACCCGGAGTGGTCGCGACGGCACCCGTCGTCCCGCCCGGTCTGGTTCTCGGTCTGGTGCTGGCCACCGTGCTGCTGACGGTGGTCGCGGCGCTGGTCCCGGCCCGCCGCGCCGTGTCCGTGACGCCCGTTCAGGCTCTGCAGACGTGACGGCTCGCCCTGGTGCGGGCGTCGACGCTCCTGCCGACGCTGCACGCGCTGCGCACGTCGAACCCGCGGGCTCTTGCGGCGGAGTGCGGAGGCAGCGCGGCGGGGTCAGCGGGCGAGCTGCTCCTGGACGTAGGCGCGGATCGGGGTGGTGGGGCGGCCGATCAGGCGGGCGAGGGAGCCGTCGGTCTCGCCGAGGAGGCCGTCGGCGATGTTCGCGTCGAGGCCGACCACGAAGCCGACTCCGCCCTCGGGAACGCCGGACTCGGTGAGGATGCGGGCGTGCTCGTCGGAGGAGACGTGCGCGACCGCGGCGTCACGGTCGGCGACCTCAGCGACGAGCGCGGCCAGCTCGTCGAAGCTCCACGCGGTGTCGCCCGAGAGCTCGTGCACGGTACCGACCAGGGAGGCATCGGTCAGGGCCACTGCGGCGGCCTCGGCGTAGTCGCTGCGCGCGGCGCTCGCCACGCGGCCCTCGCCGGCGCTCGAGAGGGTGCTGCCGGTGGTGGCGAGCTCGGAGATCGTCTGGGCGTAGTTCTCGTTGTACCAGCCGTTGCGCAGGATCACGGCGGGGATGCCGGCGGCGGCGATCGCCTCCTCCGTGGCCTTGTGCTCGGGGGCGAGGAGAAGCGCACTCGTGGTCGCCTTCGGGGCGCTGGTGTAGACCAGGCGCGCGCCGACGCGAGCGGCGGCCTCGACGACGGCGGTGTGCTGCGCGACGCGTTTGCCGACCTCGGAGCCGGAGACGAGCAGAACAGCCTCGGCGTCCGCGAAGGCGACATCGAGCGAGGCGGTGTCCTCGAAGTCGGCGACGGCGGTGCGCACGCCGAGGTCGGCGGCGAGCGCCTCGAGCTTCGCGGCATTGCGGCCGGTGGCGACGATGTCGGAGGCGGCGGTGCCGCGGGCGAGCAGGTGCTCGACGGCGAGATGGCCGAGGTGGCCGGTGGCTCCGGTGACGACGAGGGTCATGAGGGGTCCTTCCGTAGAGGCGGCGGGCGTGCCGCTGTGGGGTGTAACGGGGGTGTCGATCCGAGGCATTCCCGGACTGTGAATCCGATGCTTGCCGAACTGCGGAACCCACTCTCCCGCCTCGCGCACGAGAACGAGAACAGTGGCGCTCACCGGATCGGCGCTGCTCGCCGGGGACGACGGGAAGGACGGGAAGGACGCTCTCGCCGCTGACGCCGAAATCGGCTCCTGCCCTTCTGCTCGGCGGCGCGGGGGCCCATCCTGGTGTAGCGGCCCCACTAAGGGTGGCCGACGTGTGCCGCCAGGAGCCCCCGTGAAACCTTTCGACGACTGGCTGCCCGCCCCGCTCGAACCTCGCGACACCCATGTGGGCGCCGCCGCCGCGAAGTGGATGCGGGCCATCGGCTGGTCTCCGCAGGGGCCGACGGAGGCGCTGCAGCTCGCCGGCGACGCGATCCGCGGCCGGGAGCACACCCTCGCGCGACTCCGTCACAACGCCCGGGCAGTCACGCTGCTCCGCGAGGGCGTCGGGCTCGCGATCCTCGCGGTCGATGAGGGCGCACTGCGGATCCGCGGCGGAGGGATCGACGAGACGCTCCGCTCGGGCGACCTGGTGCTGTACGCGACTCCGGCGTGCTTCGTCATCGAGAGCGATCGGCAGTACACCGCGGTCGAGATCACGCTCGCGCAGTCGCGGTTGCACCGGTTCTGGCTGGGGCTGCCCGAGCGGCCGACCGTGCTGCGGGCCAGCGATCCCTCCGCGACACTGGCCGTGACAATGATCCGCGCAGGCGCCGAACTCCGAGGAGAACCGGATGCGCCGACCTGGGCGAACCTGCTCAGCACGTTCGAGGCGCTCCTCGCGGCTGTGCTCATGACGATCGGGCCCCCTCTGCTCCCAGGAACACCGCCGGCGACGGCCGAGCTGATCCGACGGGCCGTCGCAGTCGTGGTCGAGGGCCACGCGGATCCGGCTTTCGATGCTGAGGCGGTGGCCGATGAGCTGTCCGTGCCGCTTTCCGAACTGGAGACGGCGATGTGCCGCACGGGCCGGACCGTGCAGTGGTACCTGCGGGCGGCTCGGGTCGACTCCGCGCGCGAGATGCTGGCCCGACGGGTTCGAGCCTCGTTCCGGGAACAGCAGGAGCTCGCGGGCGCTGCCGGTTTTTCCTCGGCTCGGGAGATGCGCCGGGCGATCGCGGAGCAGGAGCAGGAGGCTGACGCTGCGGCTGAACAGCCGCGCCGAGCGTCGACTCCGGGAGCACCGGGGTGACCACCGAGGCGACCACCAAGGTGCGATGTGCAGGGGATCGTCACGGGAGATCGCTCTCTTCCGCTTGATCGGGTCAGCGCGGTCGCGAACCCCTGCGAATCGCACGCCTCCCTGCGAATCGGACGCCCTGCGGATCGCACGGAGACCTGCGAATCGGACGGGGTCCTGCGAATCGGACGGAGTCCTGCGGATCGGACGGGGTCCTACTCCTGGCAGAGCGTTCACCGCTCGTTCGCCTGCCGGTCGCCTCCGCTCCCCGTCCCGGCCCGCCCGTCTTGGTCGACTCGTCTCATCACGTGCCCGCGACACACCGAAGGACGAGACAACGATGACCGACACCTCCCGCCGACTCCTGCTACCGATGGCCGGCCACGTCCGGGGGAAGCGCAGCCCCGTGACCTGCGCGCTCAAGTGCGCGAACGCGTGCTCGACCGCGACCTGCAACACCTCGCACAACAGCTACTTCCGCGACATCGTCTCGTCGCAGCTCACCCGCCGCAGCGCCCTCGGGCTGGGCCTGGCCGGCGCGGTCACCGTCGCCGTCACGTCGGCCGCAGGAGCGCCCACCGCGCAGGCCGCGCAGGCCGCCGCGGCCGACGGCTCGCCGCTCGCCTTCACTCCGATCGCCCCCGTGCCGTACACGGTCGACGCGCTCACGGTGCCGGAGGGCTTCGCCTGGCAGCCGATCATCCGCTGGGGCGACCCGCTCTTCGCCAACAGCCCCGCCTTCGACATCACCGACCAGACCGAGGCCTCCCAGGCCGCGCAGTTCGGCTTCAACAACGACTACACCGACATCGTCGAGATTCCGGGCTCGAACCGGCTCCGCGCGCTGCTCGTCGTCAACCACGAGTACACGAACGAGAACATCATGTTCCCGGCAGCGCAGCTCGAGGCCGAGCCCGAGCGGGTGCGTGCCGTCGGCCGCGCGGCCCACGGCCTCAGCGTGGTCGAGCTGGTCCGTACCGGGGTCGACCGCCCGTGGTCCTACGTCCGCGGCGGCGAGCGCAACCGCCGCTACCTGCTCGACACCCCGTACACCGTGACCGGCGCCGCCGCCGGCTCCGACCTGCTGAAGACGGTCGCCGACCCGGAGGGCCGCACAGTGCTCGGCACGCTCGCCAACTGCTCCGGAGGCACGACACCGTGGGGCACGATCCTCTCGGGCGAGGAGAACTTCAACGGCTACTTCCGCGTCACCGGCACGAGCGACGCGGAGAAGCGCTACGGCCTCACCGACTCCGAGACCTCGCGACGGTGGGAGCTCGACGACCCCCGCTTCGACGCCCGCACCCCGGGCTACGAGAACGAGCCGAACCGCTTCGGCTGGATCGTGGAGTTCGACCCCTTCGAGCCGACCTCGACACCGAGAAAGCACACGGCGCTCGGCCGCCTCAAGCACGAGGGCGCGAACGTCATCATCGCCCCGGACAACCGCGTCGTCGCCTACATGGGCGATGACGAGCGCTTCGACTACCTCTACAAGTTCGTGTCGGCGAAGCGCTACATCGAGGGCGACCGCGCCCACAACAAGACGCTGCTGGAGCAGGGCGACCTCTTCGTCGCCCGCTTCACCGGGGACTCCCCCGTGGCCGAGATCACCGGCACCGGAGCGGTCCCCTCGGACGGCGGCTTCGACGGGATCGGCGAGTGGCTGCCCCTGGTGCTGAACGGTGCCTCGATGATCGCCGGGAAGAGCGTGGAGGAGGTGCTCGTGCACACCCGCCAGGCGGCGGACCTCGCGGGCGCAACCAAGATGGACCGCTGCGAGGACGTGCAGCCCAGCCCGGTCAGCGGTCGGATCTACGTGGCCTGCACGAACAACTCCGACCGCGGCAAGGAGGGCAAAGAGGGCGCGACCGAGATCAACCCGCGCACCGAGAACCGCGACGGTCACATCGTCGAGATCATCGAGGACGGCGGCGACCAGACCGGCCGCACCTTCGCCTGGAACCTGCTGATGCTGTGCGGCGACCAGGCGCAAGGCGACGCGGTCTACTTCTCCGGCTTCCCGGCCGAGAAGGTCTCGCCGATCTCCTGCCCCGACAACGTGGCCTTCGACTCGGTCGGGAACCTCTGGATCGCCACGGACGGCGCGCCCGACGGCATCGGCTACAACGACGGCCTGTTCAAGGTCACGCTCGACGGCGACTCCCGCGGCAAGGTGGAGCAGTTCCTCTCCGTGCCGCGCGATGCCGAAACCTGCGGTCCGATCGTGCACGACCTCGACCAGCACGTGTTCGTGGCGGTGCAGCACCCGGGCGAGGAGGGGACGTTCGAGGCGCCGCACTCGCTGTTCCCGGACTACGGATCGACGGCGGCGGGAGCGGTGGCGGCGCCGCGGCCGACGATCGTGCAGATCCTGCCGGCGTCGCAGGTCGCTCCGCCGACGCCGGACCCGGGCCCCACAACCGGGCCGACGACTCCGGGCGCAACTCCTCCGGCCGCGGGGCCAGGCGCGGATCCGGCCACGGCGCCCACGACGACGCCGACCGGCACGCCAGAGCCGCTGCCGTCCGGCGGTTCGGGCGGCGAGCTCGCCTCGACCGGAGTCGAGAGCGTCGGGCTGATCGCCGGCGCGACGGCGCTCCTGGCTGCGGGCGCCACCGCCATCGGCCTCGGCGCGCGCCGCCGTGCTGCCGTGGAGGACGAGGACGGCTCTCGGGCGTGACCCGCGCCGGGAGGGGCGGCGGCGTCCGCTCCTCCCGGCCTCCGCGACGTCGGCATCCCCTGCACATCGGACAGCACGGGAGCCAGGGCAGAGTCGCCGGTGTGCGGTCTGCAGGGGATTCGCGGGAGGAGGGGCGTTCTGCCGCAGAAACTGCTGCGAGGTGTCGGGATCCCCTGCTTATCGCACGGTTGCCGCGAAAAGGGCGGCGCAGCCCCAGCGGCGAGGAGCAGGAGCGCACCTCAGAGCAGCCGGCGGGCCGAGGCCCACGCGGTCAGCTCGTATCGGGAGGAGAGCTGGAGCTTGCGGAGGACCGCGGAGACGTGGGACTCGACCGTCTTCACCGAGATGAAGAGCTCGGCGGCGGCCTCCTTGTAGGCGTAGCCGCGGGCGATCAGGCGCATGACCTCGCGCTCGCGGGCCGAGAGGCGGTCGAGTTCGTCCACCGACTCCGCCTGCTCGCCCGCGAGCGCACCGAAGGCGTCGAGCACGAAGCCGGCCAGACGCGGTGAGAACACGGCGTCCCCGCCCGCCACCGCGAGCACGGCCCGGCTCACCTCGGCGCCGGAGCTGGCCTTCGTGATGTAGCCGCGGGCGCCCGCGCGGATCACGCCGACCACGTCCTCCGCGGCGTCCGAGACGCTCAGCGCCAGGAAGCGCGACGGCGACCCGGCGCTGCGCCGCAGCACCTCCGCCCCTCCTCCGCCCGCGCCGCCCGGCAGGTGCACGTCGAGCAGCACCACCTCGGGCGCGAGTGACGTGACCAGGGCGACGGCGGAGTCGACGTCCGCCGCCTCCCCCACGACGTCGAGCTCGGGAGCGAGGTCGGCGCGCAGACCGGAGCGGAAGATGGAGTGGTCATCGACCAACAGCACGCGGGTCACCGCTCGACCTCCGCGGGGAGCCGCAGATGCACCTCGGTGCCGGTGCCACCGGCTCCGGGGCGCACCGTCGCGCTGCCGCCGGCCCGCGACATCCGCCCGATGATCGACTCGCGGATGCCGAGCCGGTCACCCGGAACCTCGTCCAGCTCGACGCCGGGACCGCGGTCGCGCACGAAGACGTCGACGCCCTGCGCGGACGACTCCAGGTAGACCGAGACATCGCCGCCCGCGTGCCGCGCCGCGTTGAGCACGGCCTCCCGCGTCGCGGCGAGGAGGGCGGCGGCACCGGGGACCGACGCGCCCACGGCCACAACGTCCAGGTGCACGGGGTAGTCGAGCTCGACGGCGGCGGCGATCGACCGGACCTCGGCCGCCAGGTCGTTGGCGACGGGGACATCCCGCTCGAACAGCCAGTCGCGCAGCTCGCGCTCCTGGGCGCGGGCGATGCGGGCGACCTCACTGGAGGCTCCGGCCCGGTTCTGGATGAGCGCAAGGGTCTGCAGCACGGAGTCGTGCAGGTGCGCGGCGATCTCGGCCCGCTGCTCCTCGCGCACGCGGGCCGCGCGCTCACCCATCAGCTCGGACCAGAGGGTGACCACCCGGGGCGCAGCGAGCACGCCCGCCGCGATCAGCAGCACGCCCACGGCGAGTACCGCGTTCAGGGCGCTCGGGCGCCCGGTGAGCACGGCCGCTCCGGCGAGCACCAGCAGCGAGCAGGAGGCGAGACGCACCGCGAAGCCGTAGCGCGCAGGCCGCACCGGGTCGCCGCGGTCGAGCCCCAGACTCCAGGCGACGGCTCCGCCCGCGAGCAGCCCCACCGCGACGAGGGCGCGGGTGACGTCGGCGTCGTCACCACGACCGACGGTGATCAGCACGGCGAGCACCGCGACCGCAGCGGCGAGGGTCAGCAGGCCGGCGACGGGAGCGGAGCGGCGGACGGCCGGTTCGGGGTCGCGCGCGTCGAGCGGCACCAGCGCCCAGAGCCAGAGGTAGAGGAGGGCGCCGCCCCCGCCGAGCGCGATCGTCGCGAGAGCGAGGAGGCGGGTGCCGCGCACGCTCCAGCCGAGGTGCTCGGCGAGGGCGGCGCAGACTCCGCCGAGCAGCATCGTCCGCGGGCGCCGCAGCGGAGGGCGGGCGATGGTGCCGGGGACTGTGCTCACCCCTGCATCCAAACAGGTCGGCCGGGTGAGCGGGGGGCTCTCAGGGTCGGATCAGGGGTTCCCCCGATGGTCCGGGCCGCCGGACGCGCGGGAGACTCGCAGCATGACAGGACAGAGCACGACACCGCCGGTCGCCCCGGAGCCGGACGGCACGGAGCGGCACGGCACGGGGACGACGCCGATCGGGACAGATCCCGCGGGCGAAGGCACCGCGGGAGACTCGGGCAGCGGCTCCCCGCAGGAGCCGCAGCCCACCGGCCCGTCCACCCCCGGCCCCACCGACCCCCCGCCCGTCGCCGAGAACCGCTTCGTACTCTGGCTGCGCGGCCTCGACCTCGCCCGCGGCCCCGGCTGGATCGGCGGCGTCTGCGCGGGCATCGCCGACCGACTCGGCATCGATCCGCTGATCGTGCGCGGCATCGTGCTCGTCGTCGCGGTGCTGGGCGGGCCGGCGCTCCTTCTTTACGCCGCCGCCTGGCTGCTGCTGCCCGATCAGGACGGCGCGCTCCCGGTGGCGCGGCTGCTCCGCGGCTCGCTCGACCGGGTCCACGCCGCCATCGGCGCCCTTGTGCTCGCGTCGATGCTGCCGGTGGCGCAGGGTTTCTGGTCGCTCGGCAGCACGTACACGGGGGCGGTGCCGTGGGCACCGGCGACTGGGCGGACGCTGTGGTCGCTCGTGGTGCTCGGACTGATCGCGGCCTTCGTGGTCTGGGTCGTGCGGCGCAGCCGGCGGTCGGACGACGCTGCCGCTGCGTACCCCGCCGAGGGCCCGTCCGCAACCCTGCCGGACGCCGCCGCCTCCCCCGCCTACCCCGCGCCGGATCCCGGCCTGGAGGACGTCCGCCCCTCCTCCCCCGAAGCCGTCGCTGAGTGGCGCGAGCGTCAGGAGGCGTGGCGCGCCGAACGGGAAGCCTTTCGCGCCCAGCAGGCCGCGTCAGCCCGCGAGACGGCGCGCGCCCGGGCGGAGGAGGCGCGTCTCGCCGCGGCCGCCGTCACCGCCGCGCGCCTGGAACGACAGCGCCTCCGTCGCGCCGCGAACCCTCGACTGGGAGCGGGCCTCACCCTGCTCGCCCTCGGGGCCGCCGCCCTGACCGGCGCTCTGGTCTCGCTCACCGCCTCCGGACCCACGGCCCTCGTCGTCGGCGCCGCATCCGCCGCACTCGTGCTCGCCGTCGTGATCGTGCTCGCCGGGCTGCTCCGGCGGCGCGCGATCGCGCTGATCGCCCTCGCGACGGTCGCGGTGGTGACGGCCGCCTGCGCCGCCGTGCTGCCGACCGACCGCACGCTGCTGCCGGTGCTCGGCTCCTACGGTTTCTCGAGCGCCGCGCCCGGCCGGTTCGCGACCCTTGCGGCGAGCGACCTGCAGGTCACGGTCGTGCCCGGCTCCGAGGACACCGGCGAACCGCTGGACCTCTGGGTCGGCTACGGGCGGGTGTCCGTCACCACGAGGGAGGGCACCGCGGTTCGCCTCGAGGCGACCACCGAGGACACCGGCCTCTGGGTGGTCGACGCAGGCGCGGTCGAAGCGCCCCGCGAGGTCCGCACCGACGGCGGCCGGCAGCTCTGGACGCAGACCTTCGGCGACCCGGACGCCGAGCCGTTCGTGGTCCGCATCGCCCAGGAGGGCGGCTCGATCCGCGTCTACGACTCCACCCCGGACGCCACGAACGACACCGCCACCCCGACCCCCGGCGCCACCCCGGCCGCCACGACCGAGTCAGGAGCCGCACGATGACCACCACGCCCACTCCCTCCCCCGCGCGTCCGCGGATCCGCATCGGCGCCGTCCTCTACGGCCTCGTGCTCGCCGCCGCCTCGATCGCCCTGCTCGTCATCGCGGCCGACCCGGTGCTGCGCGCGCAGGTCGTCGAGCGCGGGATCACCCTCGAACCCGGCGCCGCGCTCGCCCTGGTGATCGCCGCACTCGGCACGATGGCCCTGCTACTCGGCCTCACCCGCGTCCTCCGCCGCTGAGATCCGTCCCCTCCACCGGCACTCGCCGCACAACGTCAGCTGAGAGACCGTCTCATCCACGATGGTGGCTGAGACCCGCTCTCAGCTGACGTTGTGCGGAGCACCCGCCCTCGCAACCCCCTGCCCGACACTCGTCGGGAGGCGCAGACTCGTCGGAGGCAATCGCCCGCCACCCCTGGAGACGAGACCATGCCCGCCTGCGCCCCCGAAAGCCACCGCTGATGGAGCTGGGCATCGCCGCGATCGTCGGCGTCTCGGTCCTGGTCGCGGTCGCCGTCTTCTCGCGGCGCCTGGGCGTCGCCGCGCCGATCGTCCTCGTGCTCGCGGGCGTCGGCCTCTCCTCCATCCCCGGGGTGCCGGAGGTGGTCGTCCCGCACGAGTGGGTGCTCGACGGCGTGCTGCCGCCGCTGCTCTACGCGGCGGCGCTCAGCGTCCCGTTCATCGACTTCCGCCGGAACCTGGCCACGATCACCGGCCTCTCGGTCGTGCTGGTGCTGATCTCGGCGGCCGGGGTCGGCGCGCTCCTCTTCCTCCTGCTCCCCGAACTGGGCCTGGGCCTGGCGATCGCGGTGGGCGCGATCATCAGCCCGCCCGATGCCGTGGCCGCGACCTCGGTCGGGCGGCGCCTCGGCCTCCCGCCCCGGCTGCTCACCCTGCTCGAGGGCGAGGGGCTGATCAACGATGCGACCGCGCTGGTGCTCCTTCGCTCGGCACTCGCCGCCGCCGCGGGCACGCTCGCGACGCCGTGGGCCGCGATCGGCGACTTCCTCTACGCGGTGGTCGTCGCCGTGGTGGTCGGCTTCGTGGCCAGCGTGGTGACCGTCTTCGTCCGCTCCCGGCTCGAGGACCCGGTGCTGAACACCGTCCTCTCCTTCGTCGTCCCGTTCGTCGCCTTCATCCCCGCCGAGGGGCTGAGCGCCTCGGGGGTGCTCGCCGTGGTCGTCGCCGGACTGCACACCGGCCACGCCTCCTCCCGCGCCTTCACGGCGCAGTCGCGAGTGAACGACCGGATCAACTGGCGGACCGTGCAGGTCCTGCTCGAGAACGGCGTGTTCCTGCTGATCGGGCTCGAAATCCGCTCGCTGATCCCTGACGCCGATAGCGCGAGCCTTCCGGTACCGGCCGCGGTCGGCATCGGCCTGGTCGCGATGGTCGGCCTGATGGTGGTGCGCTTTCTCTGGGTCGGGCCGGTGCTCCTCGGCGAGCGCTGGCAGACCCGCCGCGCCGAGCGCCGGGCCCGCGAGCAGAAGGAGCTGCTGGAGTCACCCGAGGCGAGACGGCTGCCGAAGGAGGAGCGCGGCCGGGCGAAGCGGCGCTACCAGCTCCGACGCAGCGACTACCGGCACTTCAGCCGCAACGGCATCGGCTGGCGCGGCGGGGTCGTGCTCGGCTGGTCCGGGATGCGCGGAGTGGTGACCCTGGCGGCCGCGCAGTCGCTCCCCGAGGACATCCCGTACCGCCCGCAGCTCGTGCTGATCGCCTTCACCGTGGCCGTCGCAACCCTGCTGATCCAGGGCAGCACGCTGCCGCTGCTGATCCGGGCGCTGGGGATCCGCGGCATCGACGTACCGGAAGATCAGCGCGCGCTCGCCGGCCTGCTCGACGAGATCACCGAGAAGGGCCTGTCGGTGCTGGAGCGCCCGGGCGAGGTGGTCGAGGGCGCGGAGGACGTGGCGCCGGACGTTCTGGAGCGGGTGCGGCAGACCTCGTTCCTCCGCTCGGAGGCCGCCTGGGAGCGCTCGCGCGGCACGGAGCGGGCGGTCGGCGACACTCCGCACCGCCTCTACCGGGCTTTGCGGCTCGCGGTCGTCTCGGCCGAGCGGGAGGCGCTGCTCGATGCGCGTTCGCGCCGCGCCTATCCGCAGCGCATCCTCCGCGACGCTCAGTCGCTGCTCGATCTGGAGGAGACGCGCCTGCGGGTGCGCCGCGGCTAAGGCCCGTCGACGAGCGACACCCACCGGGCCGAACGCGACGGATCCGGCGACGCGCGCCTCCGCAGGCCGATCATCGTGCCGTCACTGCGGCTCGGCACCCGGACGGGTGGCGCGATTCTGCGAGGATCGAGATCAGCACGATCATCGTCTCGATCCGCTCGGTCGGATCCCTCCTCGACAAGGACGACACTGTGGGAATTCGTGAGTACGGACGCCTCCTCCGCCGGGGCTGGCTCGTCATCTCGATCGCCGTCGCCCTCGGTCTCGCGGCCGCCTCGGTGGCGACCCTGGTGTCGGAGTCGGAGTACCGCGCGCAGACGACGGTGTTCGTCTCAGTGTCGACCGCCGATAACCAGTCCAGCGCCGAGGTCGGCGCCTCCTTCACCAGCGCGGAGGCGAGGGTCGCCTCGTACGTCGCGCTGGTCGACTCCAGCTCGGTGTTGCAGCCGGTGATCGAGGAGCTCGACCTCGACCTGTCCGTCGGTGAGCTCGCGGCCGAGGTCACCCCGGCCGCACTCCCTGGCACCGTCATCATGAGCATCGATGTGGTCGACGCCGATGCCCGGCGGGCGGCGCAGATCGCGGATGCGGTCGCCGAGAGTCTGCGCAGCTACGTCGCGCAGATCGAGCGCCCCGTCTCGGGCGGAGCGAGCCGGGTCGACGTGAAGGTGCTCGAGGCCGCGTCCGTACCGAACTCGCCGCTCAGCCCCGACCTGCTGGTCTACCTGGTGCTCGGCGGAGCGACCGGCCTGATCGTCGGCGTCGGCGTCGTGGTGCTGCGCTCGCTCGGCGACTCCCGCATCCGCTCGGCGAAGGACGTCGCCGGCACCACCCTGCCGGTGCTCGAGTCGATCCCCTACGACACCGCGATCCGCCGGACGCCCCTCGTGGCGGACGGCCGCAGCGCCGTGGCCGAGTCGTTCCGGATGCTGCGCACGACGATCCTCTTCGGCTCCGGCACCTCCGAGCGCACCCTGCTCGTGTCCTCCCCGCGCGAGGGCGACGGCAAGAGCACGGTGGCCGCGAACCTCGCCGTCTCCATCGCCCAGATCGGCCGGACCGTCGTGGTGATCGACGCCGACCTGCGCGACCCGACGCAGTCGACGCTCTTCCGCATCCCGACCGGCGGGCCCACGCTCGCCGAGCTGCTGTGCACGGGCACTCTCCCCGCAGACGGCTCGCTGCCGATGAGCGCCCAGGGCGTGGCGGTGCTCCCGGCCGGCGGCAGCCAGGCGAACCCGAGCGACCTGATCGGCACCCCGGCGATGGAGCGCGTGATCGTGCACCTCTCGCGCCGCTACGACCACGTGATCGTTGACTCGCCCGCGATCCTGTCGGCCACCGACGCGGTGCTGCTGGGCAAGCTGGTCGCCACGACGGTTCTCGTCGTCGGGGCCGGAGTGTCGTCGTCGGCCGACCTCGTCGCTGCGGCCGATCGCCTACGGGATGTCGGGGGCGACGTCCTCGGATCCGTGGTCGCGCAGGCCCCCCGCACCGCGCTCGTCACTGCTGCCTCGTCGGCGTCGGCCTGAGACGCGGGGGCGTGGCAGCCTACGGCGGCGCCCCTCTGCGCGTGCCGTGACGAGGTGCGCTCCCGTGCCGGCGCGCGGCCCGTCGAGGTGGGCGGCGGTCCGCGAGGGTGGGGCCTCGCGCAGCCGGGCAACGACGGGGCGATCCGCCGGCAGCGCCTGCTCCGCCTGCCCTGCCACGATCCCCATGCCGCAGACGATCCAGAGCGTGTACGCCACCGGCCCCTCCTGGAGCGTCGGCAGCACTGTGTAGCTCACCAGCGTGCCCGCGACCACGGCCGTGGGGAGGAAGCCGTCAAGCGTCGGCGCGCGCAGCCCGCGGAGGAACAGGTACACCAGCAGCGCAGCGAAGAGCAGCATCACGAGGATGCCCGACTCGATCGCGAGCACCAGGAAGAAGCTCTCCACCAGCACGCTGTCGGTCGAGTACAGCTGCGCGCGCGGCCCCACCTTGCCCAGACCGAAGCCGAACGGGTGCGCAACGAGCAGCGGGATGTTCTCGAGCAGGCTGTCGCTGTGGCCGATCAGCGACGGGTCGGCGACGTGCGAGATCACCTTGTCCGTGTAGAGGTAGAGGGTGACTCCTCCGATCGCCGCCGCGGTCGAGACGGTGAGCATCGCCCAGACCAGCATCGGCTTCGCCCGGAAAAGCGCCCAGGCCACCAGGGTCACCGCGAGCATCGCGAGGCCGATGTATCCGCTGCGGGATTGAGTGAGGTACACGGCGACCAACGGCAGGAGGGTCAGTGCCCCCTTCAGCCAGAGCGGCCAGCGCGGACGCGTCCACAGCACGGCGAGCGCGATCGTGACGGCGACCGCGCTCTCGTTCGGGGCACTATAGGGGCTGAAGCCACGGGGGACGATACTGCCGGCGACGAAGAGCGAGGAGGGGAACGGCGTCCCGGGAGCAACCGGGAAGACCCGGAGGGTGAACAGCCAGTCCAGGCCCTGGTTCCAGGTGAGGATCGTCGTGATCGACGAGAGCTGCACCGCGACGACGAACGCAGTCGCCAGGATCACGACGTGGCGCTTCTCGAGCACCGCGGGCACGACGATCAGGGCGAGGAAGGGCAGGAAGTCGTTGCGCCAGCCGTAGGCCGCCTGGATCGGATTCGCGGTCCACACCGCCGAGACGAGGCCGAGCCCCACGATCATCAGCACCAGCACCACGATCGGCACGGGCACCCGCGTGATTCGACCGCTGACGAGCACGAGCAGGAAGAGCCCGAGGATCACGCCGTCCTTGATCGCACCGAACGCCGTCGCCGTGGCGCCGGGCAGGAAGGCGGACGCGACTCCGTTCGCCGGGAGCACGAACACCAGCGCGAGGACACCGAGCCAGGGCAGGCCGAGGCCGTCACCGCCGAGGAGGGTGCGGAGCGATCGGCGGGCGCGGACCGGGCCGCGGGCGAAGGTCAGGGATCCTACGCGCGGAAGCGGCGGCGCCGTCCGGGTCATGCCGAGCCGCCCCGCATGGTGAGGCGGCGGACGACCAGGGGGACGTCGGAGGGCCGCGGGACGATGGTGCGCGTCGGCGGCCGGATCGCGAGCACCATGACCACCAGCGCCATCAGGATCCCGCTCGCGTTGGCGACGGCGGCGGCGATCGCCCCATTCGCCGGGCCGAACGCGAACAGGATCCCGAGGCAGGTGAGCAGCCCGGCGCCCTGCGCGATGGTCAGGCTGATCCCGCGGTTGCGGGCCGAGAGCACCTCGCCGGCGCTCACGGTGACGACGACGAAGACCGAGCCGAGGATCGCGAAGAAGACCGCGGGCATCGCCTCCGCGAACTTGTCGCCGAAGAGCAACGGCACGCCCCACGGAGTGACGACGGCGAGGAATACGGCTGAGGCCAGGCCGACCGCGAAGGCCGAGCGCAGCGCGTCACCGGTGGCCGTGATGCGGGCGCCGCCCTCCGTCCGGCTGATGTCCGAGAACACGGGAGCGGCGACCGCGTGCGCGAGGAACACCGGCAGGGTTCCGATCGTCACGGCGACGGAGTAGAGGCCCGCCTGGTGCGAGCCGATCAGCGGCAGCATGATCACCTGGTCGAGGCGCTGGTAGGCGGCGTCCGAGGCCTGCGCGCCGTAGAAGGTGACGGAGCCGCGCACCAGCGGCCGCCAGGGCACCGGAGCGACCCCGCGGGGGCGGTTGAGTAGCGAACCGATCAGTGCCGTCACCGCGGAGCCGGCGAAGTTCGACCAGATCACGCCCGAGACCGTGATCCTGTCGAGCAGGAACAGCACGACGATCCCGCCGACGTACACCAGCGGCTGCGTGGCCTGAAGCAGCGCGACCGCGCCGAAGCGCCGCTGCGCTCCGACAACGCCGATATCGATCATCCAGCAGACCATGAGCGGCGTGCCGGTGAGCGCGACGAACACGGCGAGAGTCGCCGCCTCGTCCAGCGCCGAGAGGAGGGTCGAGGTGAGCAGCCAGGCGATCAGCGCCGCCGGGATCCCGGTCAGCAGGGCGAGCCGCCGAGCCGTGCGGACGGCGCCGAGGTCGCCCGCTTCGGCGAGGACGCGGCGCCGGATCTCCAGCGGCATCCCGAGCGCGAGCACGATGGGGATCAGGTACATCGAGGCGAGGGCAGCTGCCGTCTCGCCGCGTCCGCTCGGGCCGAGGGCCTGCGCGATCAGCGGGGCGCTCACCAGCCCGAGCGCTGCGACCGAGAGGCGGCTCGCGAGCATGGCGATCGGCGAGTTCAGGAGGCGCAGCAGAGCGCTCACGAGGCCTCCGCAGCTCGGGCGCCGACGGCGGCGAGCAGCCGCTCCTCGAAGCCGTCAAGAGCGAAGGTGCCGGTCTCGTCGCGGATGCTCAGGTGCATGCAGTCGCGCATCGGCGCCAGCTCGACCCAGACGCCGAGCGGGAAGCGCAGGTGCGCGGGTATCCCGCTGATCATGGTGTCCGGCTCGATCCGCGGCAGCAGCTCCTCCGAGACCGGTACCTCAGTCGAGGGCAGCGAGACGTGAATCTCCCAGGGCACGCGGGGCGTCCCCGTCGGGGGGCGCAGGGCGGCGAGCGGATGCTGCACGAGGTTCTTCACACCCAGCAGCGCACTCGCCAGCAGCCAGGTCGCCGGGAGGCCGGACTTCGTGGCCGCGGACAGCCGCTCGAGGAGCGAGGTCGCCGACCAGTCATCGGCGCGGAGGCGGCCGAGCGGGAGGGAGGGCGAGAAGTTCCCGGCGACCTCGGTGCCCTTGTCGACCCAGCGGCGGCAGTCGACGGGGACCACGACCCGGAAGTCGAGGCCGTCGGTCGCGCAATCCTGTAGGCAGCGGAGCACGAGGCTCGCCGTCTTGAGCGACACCGGCGGTCGGGCCGGACGCTTGCCCTCGCGTGCCTGCTCCGGGGTCGCGGCGATCGCGGCGAGCGTGTCGGGGCCGAGCACCGTGCTGACCAGGCGCGTGAGCCGGTCCGACTCCTGCTTCGAGAGGGTCGCGTCGAGCTGGTACCCCGTCTCGGTGCTGGCGGTGAGGGTGCGGAAGGTGTCGCGCGCCTTGCGGACGCCGGCGAGCCCCGTCAGCTCGAAGCGCTCCCTCACCTCGCGCAGCGCAGCGGCGGCGAGCGGCTTGGGGGCGATGCTGTCGACTCCCGGAGCGGCCAGCTTGTCGATCACGAGCGCCACGACCGCGGTGGCTCCCGTGCCGTCGAAGAGCGTGTGCGGGAGGGTGAAGCCGACCGTCGCAGTGTCGAACAGGAGGCGCACCGGCAGCTCCCCCGCGGCGAAACCACGACCGAACAGTCGGTGCGCCAGCTCCCCGTGCTCGAGAGGGCCGTCGACGACGCGCACCGCGCGCTCCGACGCGTCCAGGGCCGCCGCCACGTCGATCCGACGCCACCGACCCGCGCGGGTACGCCGACGCAGGAGGACGGCGCCGCGCGGCGAGAGCAGCACATCGCGCAGAGCGGTGCGCACGCGCTCCGCCGTCACTCCGGTCAGCGGACCCACGTGGTAGCTGATCAGGAGGTCGTCGTAGCCGAGGTCGCGCAGGGCCCTCACGCCCGGCTCCTGCTCGCTCCCGCGGTGGCCTGCTCGGCGATGACGCTCAGCAGCGAGCGCTCGTAGCCGGCGTTCACCTCGGCCCAGGAGTAGGAGTGCACGGCCCGCTGATGCCCGCAGTACGAGAGCCGCTCCTGCTCGATCGGGTCGTTCAGCACGGCGAGCACGCCCTCGGCGATCGCGTCCGGCGTGGGGGCGACGAAACGACCTGCCTGCCGGAGCACCTCGCGGTTGAAGACGGTGTCGCGAGCGACGACGGGGGCGCCGCAGGCCATCGCCTGCACGAGCGCCGGGTTGGTCCCGCCGACGCTGTGGCCGTGGAAGTAGGCCCCGGCGTGCTGCCAGAGCGAGTGCAGCCGGGCGTCGTCGCTGACGTGGCCGAACCAGTGCACGCGAACGTTCTGCTGGGCGAGGGCGCTGACGGCCTGATCGAGAGGGCCGCCGTAGCCGGAAGAGCCAACGATCACCACGTCGTGGCTGCGCGCGATCCGCTCGGCCGCCTCGACGAACTCGAGCACGGTGTTCTCGGGGACGAAGCGCGCCACGACCAGGGCGTAGCCGCGGTGGTTCAGGCCCGGCTCGACCGGGTAGTCCGGCGGGACGTCACCGCCGTAGGGGATGATGTCGCCGTCGCGGCCGAACTCTCGCTTCCAGCGCTCCTGGATCGCCGCCGCGTCGTAGACCATGCGGTCACCGTGGCGGGCGGTCCAGACCGCGCCCTGGTGGAACACGAACTTGGCGAAGCGGCCCCACTTGGCGCGGTCCCACTCGATCCCGTCGACGTTGACGACGGTCGGAATGCCGCGCTGTTTGAGGATCGGCAGCCAGAATCCGTTGGCGCAGTTGAGCACCAGAGCGACGTCGGGCTTGCGCTTCGCCGCGTCGAGGGCGGCGGTCAGGCCGTAGGAGAGAGTGCTGAGCGATTTGCTCTCGATGCCGTGCGTTTGCCGGGTGATAACGCGCTCATCGCAGTCCGGGTCGTGGAGAGCAGTGCTGCCCGGTCTTCCGTAGACAATAACCTCCCAGCCCTGTTCCGCAAGGAATGGCGCGAGACGTCTTACTGCTGTCTCGAAACCCCCATAGTAACTGGGATAACCTCGCGTGCCGATAATCACGACCGACCTGCCCATGTCCCGATTCTCCCTTGTTGTGCTGACGCCCACAGAATGCGATCGCCCGATGAACTCTGCTGTCGCACTACCGGGCCGTGCGGTGATGAACGGCAGTCGATCGACGGTGTTGTTACACCCCACGAAGGCGGGTATCGCGGTCATACTAGCCGCCCGGGCGCTGCCGCCCGCCACCGCTGGAGGGACAGGATAACGACACCCATCAGGAAGAAGATCGAGAGGATCAGAACGGTCATCCCGACGATGGTGCGCGGCCCTCCCGACAGCGCCGGATCGAGGAATTCGTAGACGTACCGCGCGGCGAGAGCGCCGCGCGCGAAGGTGTACGCGAACCACAGCATCGGGAACACCATCACCAGCCAAACGAGGCGCAGATCGACGGGGCGCTCGCCCGGCACCGCGAGCAGCTCGATCACGGCGAACGCCGGCACGAGCACATGCAGAACGATCGTGCTCGGGTTCAGCTGCGCTGGATCGCCGAGCGCGACGGGCCCGTAGATCATCAGGAACAGGCCCGACATGCTGAGCAGGGTCGCGGCATTGAGGGTACGCATCGCCGTGATCCTGGGAGACTCGCCCGTGGGCGCGGCGCTCCTGCGTCCGTTGGAGCGCGCGGCCCGCCAGGAGCTGCGGCCCGCGATCGCGAACGCGATGACCGAGAGGATGTTGGTGAGCGCCGTGACCGAGCTGAGGAAGTCGGCGGTGGCGTCAGAGCCCACCCGGGTCTGCGCGACGACGACCGCGCTGAGGACCACGACCGCCCCCAGCGAGGCGATCGCCCACCGAACGAGGGCAATGCGGCGTCGAACTCTCATGCGGACCCTCTCGTCGGATGTGGCGGCCCGGAGCGGCCGGATGCTCGAAGTCCGGGGCGGAAGCCCGTTCGGTACAGTCGGGACATCCATGAGAACCCATTCCCAGACAGGGGTCGAATGCCCGGCACAGCGTCGCACCGAAGGTCCCTACGGGTCCTGCTCGATGGTAATTGGTGGATTCGCGGCCCGATCTCGAATCGCGAGGTCATGCGCGAAATCACCTTCACCTGGGCGCGCCTCTTTCCTGAGGATTCACTTGTCGTCGCCGTACCCCTGACGGGGGTAGAGTTTGCGAGACAAGAACTGGCAGGACTTGCCAGAGTAGTGGCCACAAAACTGCGGCCGCAGGGGGTCAGCGCCATAGTCGAACTCGCCCTGCTCTCTCTCCGTCTCCGTCCGGACTTCACGCTCGCGCATAACTTCACCCCCCTTCTTGGGCGATCCGTCGTGTTCATCCAGGACTTTCTCTTCCTGACGAATCCGGAGTGGTTCACCCGCAAGGAGCGCGCCTACTTCTCGCTCATGCCGCTCACCGTCCGCCGTGCCGACCTGGTGATCGCGAGCAGCGTCGCGGAGTCGCAGCGCATCGTCCGCACATCGGCCGCTCGCCGCGCGGTTCCCGTCGGGCTCGGGCTCAGCCGGGCGTTCGCCGCCGCGGAGCCCGTCGCGCCCGCCGGGGTCGACGGATTCGACGGCTTCCTGCTCGCCGTCGGCCGCCTCACCGCCCGCAAGAACCTGGCCACCACCATCGAGGCCGCGCTCGCGTCGGGAGTGCTCTCCCCCTCCTTCCCGCTGCTCGTCGTCGGTGAGGCATCCGGCGCGCTCGCCGAGTTCTCGCCCGCCGTCCGCACCGCCCTCGACGACCACCTCGTGCGCCTGCTCGGCCGCATCGAGACGGAGGAGCTGCGCTGGCTCTACGAGAACGCCGCGCTGTTCCTCTTCCTCACCCTCGACGAGGGCTTCGGCCTGCCCACCCTGGAGGCGCTCGCCTGCCGCACGCCGATCCTCGCCAGCGACATCCCGGTGTTCCGCGAGATCCTCGGCGAGCGAGCGCGTCTCGTCGATCCGCGCGACGTGTCCGCGATCTCGGCATCGATCCGCGAGCTCGTCGCCGATCCGCCGGAACCGCCGGATCCGACTGCGGTGCTCGAGTACTACAGCTGGGATGCCGTGGTGACGCGCCTGCGCGCCGCGATGGTGGCGGTGCTGCCGTGAGCGGGCCGACCGTGTCGATCGTGATCGTCACCTACAACAGCCTCGGAGTGATCCGCTCCTGCCTCGACGCGCTCGCCGACCGTGACGAGAGCATCGAGATCCTGGTGGTCGACAATCTCTCGCGCGACGAGACGGTCGCCGTGCTGCGCGACGAGTACCCGGACGTGACGGTGGTCGAGAACACCGAGAACGCCGGCTTCTCGCGCGCGGTCAACCTCGGCGCCGCCCGCGCCACCGGCCGCCACCTGCTACTGCTGAATCCGGACGCGCAGATCTCGGCCGCCGTCGTCGGCTCGCTTGCGTCACTCCTGGACGCCGACCCGACGATCGGCGCCGTCTCCCCGCTGCTCGAGAACGAGGGCGAGGACGTCGTGATCGTCGCCGCCGGGCACGCCCCCACCGTCCGCCGGATGCTTCTGCACCAGACCGGCCTCTCGCGCCTCGGCCGGCGCTTCCCCGCCTTCGAGGGCCACTATCTCTTCGCCGCCGACCTGCACGGGCGGCCGCGCGACGTCGACTGGGTCAGCGGTGGCTGCCTGATGGTCCCGCTGGCCGTCTGGGACCGGATCGGCGGCCTGACCGACCGCTGGTTCATGTACGCCGAGGACGTCGAGATCTGTCTGCGGCTGCGCGCCGAGGGCCTGCGCGTGGTCCTCGATCCGCAACTGCACGCCCTGCACGCGATGGGCGGATCCTCCAGTGGCGTCGACGGCCGCGTCGGCACCGCCTGGATCGTGAACCTCTTCGACCTGTACGGCTGGCGGCTGGCCCGCTCCGACGCGGAGCAGCAGCTCTGGCGCGCCGTGGTGCTCGCCGGGATGGCAGCGCGGATGCTCGTGTACCGGCTATCCGGACTGCGCCCCTCGCGGGCAGCGGCGGCGGCCGGCCAGCTGCGGCGCTACGCGATCTACCGGCGGGCCCTGCGCGCCGCTCCGCTCACCCGCGACCGCGAGCCGCTCGCCGGCCGCCTGCTCGCCGGCCGGTGATCGATTCGTCGCAAAGGGTCGCTTCCGAGTCCGGGAAGCGACCCTTCGTGACGAATCAGAGCCCGTCCTCCGGGGGAGGGCGGGAGGGCGACTACGTTGTGGAGCCGCGGTAGAGCACTCGGAGGGTCTCCCGGGTCCCGTCGGGGGCGGTCGCCGTCACACGGAACGAGCCAGCCGGCAGCCGCGAGAGGTGCGTGTCCACCGACACCGACTTCGTGCGGCCCGCCGCCAGCGAGGTGACCTTCAGCTCACCGTACGGCGTCGGGATACTGAGGCGGACCGGCGTGTTCCCGGCGTTCGTCGCGGTGGCGGTCAGCACGACCGACCCGCCGCGCTTCACGCCGGTGATCGTCACATCGACATCGACCCGGGTGGCCGGAGCGACGACCGTGACGACGGGAAGGAGCGCACTGACGCCTCCCGAGACCGCGGTGATCGAGACGGAACCCGTGCCGGGACCCGCGGTCGCCGCGGGGAGCGGAGCGGAGCCGTCGGCGCCGGTCGTCGCGGTGGCGGTGGTGCCGCCCCCGGCGAAGCGGGCCGGGCCCTCGATCGTGTAGGCGACGTCGGCGCCGGCGACGGGAGCACCGGCCGCGTTCGTCGCCGTGACTCCGAGGCCGGTGATCGCCGCTCCGGTCTCGACGGTCTGCGCCTGCCCCGAGGGGGTCAGCGTGGCGATCGCGGCCGGGTCGGTGAACATCGACGGGCGCAGCGGAGTGACGGTCAGGCTCTCCAGGCGCGCGGTTCCCCCGGAGGAGAGGAGCGAGACGCCCGTGCTCCTCGGGTCGGCGAAGACCTGATCGGTGATCGTCGCGAGGCCGCCCTGCGCGAAGGTTTCCACGGAGGCGCGGTCGACGTAGAGCTCGAGGTGCAGCTTCCCGTCCTCCAACGCCACCGGCGCGGTCTCGACCGAGGGGAAGTCGGCGTCGAAGCCGACGTCACCCGAGCGGGTGCGGTCGACGCTCAGCTCACCGGAGGCGACGTCGTAGCTGATCGGCGTGCGCTGGCTCCCATCGGCGGAGTTGCGGACGGAGAGACCGAACGAGTCGGCATCGCCGGCGCTGAAGGTCGCGTCGAGCCTGTAGACGCTGCCCTCGGCGGCGGCGGCAGGCAGGGCCGTCTCGCCCTCGAGGATGTCGGCCGCGCCGAGGGTGAACGCCTCGTCACTGCTCGCGAGGCCCGCGGTCTGGTCGACGACCTTCTGCACGAGCGCCGGGGCGCCGTCGACGGTCTGCAGCGACAGCTCGCGCGGCAGAGCCATCGCTCCCCGCCACGTGCCGGTGGGGATCGCCTCGCCGTACTGCCAGTTGTTCATCCACGCGATCATGATGCGCTTGCCGTCGGGCGCGTTGTCGAAGGTGACTCCGGCGTAGTAGTCGCGGCCCCAGTCGAGCCAGTCGTAGTCGACGAGGCGGCTCTGCGCGGGCTCGTCCGACAGCATGAACTGGTCGGCGAGGATGTGGCCCCAGCCCGCGCGGTTGTTGTCGACGACCTGAAGGTGCGCCGTCCGCCCTGCGAGGTCCCCGACGTCCCAGGATGCCCAGTCGAGGCTCTCGCTGTCGCTGCCCGTCGCGGTGCGGACGACCTCACCGTCGACGACCAGAGTGACGCTGGTCTCGACGGAGCGGAGCTGCGCGGGGGTGTCGGCGAGCACCACGTGATCGACGGTCAGGTGACCCCAGCCTCCGGCCGCGCCGTCCTGCACCACGATCCTCGCCGTCCTCCCCTGGTGGGCCGAGACGTCCCAGCTCTTCCAGTTGAGGGCGCCGTCGTTCGTGCCGGCCGTGGTCGCCACCACCTCGTCGTCAATGACGAGCTGCACCTCGAGGGTCTGGGCATCGCCCTCCGGTCGGAAACCGCCGCCCACCAGCATGCTGAGGTGGTCGTTGTCGATCGTGAACTCCGGAGAGGTCATCGTGCCGGTGTTGTCGTCGCCCTTCGGGCCGCCCTCGAAGGTGTTGATCCGCTTCTCACCGAGGAAGAATTCACCGCCGTTCGTAGAGGGATTGGTGCCGTCGGCGAAGTCGCCGGTCACGGTCCAGCCGTTGTCCGTGAGGCTCTGCTGGTCCGGGAATTCGAAGCCGTCGAACAAGAGCTCACTGCCCGCTGGAGGATCATTGGCGAGCTGAGTGCCGTCGACGTGCGGGTGGTTGCCGCCGCCGACGAGGAAGTTCAGGTGGTCCTGGTCGACAGTGAAATCGGGCGAGCGCATCGAGCCGACCGGCCAGTCCCCATCGTTGAAGCCGTTGATCAACCCCGTTCCGGCGAAACCGGTGACCGCCTGCTGGCCGTCGATCGATCCGGTGGCCGGAGCGGCGCCGAACGGCCCATTCTTCCGGTTCCCCGGCTCGTTGTTCACGGTCCAGCCGTTGTAGGTGCCGTCGTCGAAACCGGCGAGGGTGGTTCCCTCGGGGAGGGTGTCGGAGCCGACGGTGGACTCGGAGGTGAAGGTGGTGCCATCGAAGTCGCCGACGAAGTACTGGCCGCCGGAGCCGCCTCCGACCGCGCCCGGGTTGAGGTTCACGACCATGACCCACTTGACGGTCGAAGGGTCGCCGTCGACCGCGAGCGGGAACAGGTCCGGGCACTCCCACACTCCGCCCGTCGCGTTGGCCGGGCCGAACTCGCTGAGCTCGGTCCAGTTCCGCAGGTCCGTCGACTTGTGCAGGAGCACCTTGTGGTCGTCCGCCTCCACGGTGACGACGACCCAGTAGGACGACTCCGGGGTGCCGCCGTCGTACCAGAACATGTGCGGGTCGCGAAAGTCGTTCTGGTCGCGGTCGATGACCGGGTTGCCCTCGTACGTCGTCCAGGTCTGCCCGGCGTCGGTGCTGTGGGCGAGTGCCTGCGCCTGCTCCCCCGTCCTGTAGGCGGCGGTGTACATCGCGACGAGGGGCGGGTTCTCGGCGGTGCCGAATCCGGAGGCGTTGTCCTTATCGACGACGATTGAGCCGGAGAAGATATCCGACTCCGCGTCGCCCGGGATCGCGAGCGGCTGCTCGGTCCAGTGCAGCAGGTCGGTGCTGGTGGCATGGCCCCAGCTCATGTTCCCCCAGCGGGTGCCCTGCGGGTTGTACTGGTAGTAGAGGTGGTAGACGCCCTCGTAGTAGACGAGCCCGTTGGGGTCGTTCATCCAGTTCTTCGTCGGCGAGTAATGGATCGCAGGACGATAGGTCTCTGCGGCGGGGTCGAGCGGAGCGGCGGGGTCGAGCGGAGCGGCGGAGACGGCCGGGACGGAGAGTCCGCCGCCGACGAGGCAGAGCGCGGCGGCGGCGGCCACGAGGCCGCTGCGTCGCGGAAGTGAGCGATGAGGAGAATGCATGGAAGAACGCCCTTCGTTGCGCGTGTCATGACTGACAACGTTGTCAAGTCAGGGGCAATCTACGGATTGTCCTCCGGACAATTCAAGGATTCTCTGCGAAAAAGATCAGACTGCGTCCACGTAGCACTCAGTGCGGGCAGGGCACCTCTCCGGAACCGCGGGCGATCAGCGTGGTCGGGATCACAAAGGTCTGCGCCGGCTCGTCCTCGCCGTCCAGCCGCAGGAACACGCGCTCCGCCGCCGTCCGACCGATCAGCGCAGGGTTCTGCGCGATCACCGAGACGGCGGGCTCGAGCATCTCGGCGAGGGGGATGTCGTCGAATCCGATCAGCGCGACCCGGCCGTGTGCGCCTCGGCCGCGCAGCGCGGCGAGCACCCCGATCGTGATCAGGTTCTGCCCGCCGACGATCGCGGTCGGCGGCGTCGGAAGCTCCAGCAGCGCGGTCGCCATCTCCTCGGCCGCGTGCTCGTTGTGCGCGCCGTGGCGGACGTATTCGGGCGGCACCGGCAGGCCGCGCCGACCCATCTCCTCATGGAAGCCGCGCTCGCGCTCCTTGGCCGTGAAGATCTCGGGCCGGTCGCCGAGGAATGCAATGCGGCGGTGTCCGAAGGAGACCAGGTGACCCACCGCTCGCGCGATGCCGGCCGCGTTATCGGTGATCACCGCATCCGCCGTGATGCCCGAGGGGACGCGGTCGACGAACACGGCGGGCGTGCCGCGGGCGACCTCGACACCCAAATAGGCCTGGCTCGGCGCGACGGTGGTCAGGATCAGCCCGTCGACGCGCCGCGACACGAACGCATTCACGCTGGAGCGCTCGCGCGCCGGATCGTCATCGAGGCTGGAGGCGAAGACCGCCACTCCGCGCTCGTTCGCCAGATCCTCGACCGCACGGTGCAGGGCTCCCGAGAACGGGTTGGCCACGCTGCCCACCAAAAGGCCCAGCGTGTTCGTGCGCCCGTTGGAGCGGCGGAGGTTCCCCGCGTGCAGGTCGGGCTGGTACTGCAACTGCGCAGCGGCGGCCCGCACTCGTTCGATCGTCGCGGTCGAGACGTTCGGCTCGCCATTGATGACGCGCGAGACCGTCTTGATGCCGACCCCCGCGAGAGCAGCCACGTGCTTCATGGTGGGGCGCCTTCCGGCACCTTCTGACAACGGTGTCACGTTCCGGTCTCGCTTTCTGCAGGATCGCTTGACCTTAGCGTCGCGAACCCGATAGACCTACTTCTGACATCGTTGTCGGGAGGCTGCTCCCGCCCTATGAACAGGACTTTCAATGACGAACCGTTCCCCTCGCCTCACCCGGTACATCGGCCTCGGCTCCGTCGCGATCCTCGCGGCCCTGGGCATGACCGCCTGCTCCAGCTCCTCCGGGGGCGACTCGCCCGCCGGAAGCAGCGACGGCGCCGGCGTCACCCTCATCGTGAAGACCACCTCCAACCCCTTCTTCGTCGCGATGGAGGACGGCGCCAAGGCGGCCGCGACCTCGGCCGGAGTCAGCCTCACGCTCGCCGCAGGCAAGGAGGACGGCGACGAGGACACCCAGATCCAGGCCATCGAGAACGCCATCTCCAAGGGCGACAAGGGCATCCTGATCACCCCGAACGGCCCCTCCGTCGTCGATGCGATCCAAAAGGCGCGCGACGCCGGCCTCTTCGTGATCGCCCTCGACACCGCCCCCGACCCGGCCGACGCGGTCGACATCACCTTCGCCACCGACAACTTCACCGCCGGCGAGTCCATCGGCAAGTGGACCGCCGCGCAGCTCGACGGCAAGAAGGCGACCATCGCGATGCTCGACCTCTTCGACGACAAGGTCGTCTCGGTCGACTACAACCGCGACCAGGGCTTCCTCACCGGTATGGGGATCGACGTCGCCGATAAGGCGACCAACGGCGACGAGGCGAAGACCGGCAGCTACAGCGGCGGTGACTACGAGCTCGTCGGCAACGAAGCCACTCAGGGCGCCGAGGACGGTGGGCGCACCGCGATGGAGACCCTGCTCTCCAAGAACCCCGACATCAACGTCGTCTACACGATCAATGAGCCCGCCGCCTACGGCGCGTACCAGGCCCTCCAGGCCGCGGGCAAGGAGAAGGACGTCCTGCTGGTCTCGATCGACGGTGGTTGCGCCGGCGTGAAGAACGTCAAGGACGGCCTGATCGGCGCCACCGCGCAGCAGTACCCGGTGAAGATGGCGCAGCTGGGAGTCGAGGCCATCGCGCAGCTCGCGGAGGACGGCACCAAGCCCAGCACCAGCGCCGGGCTCGACTTCTTCGACACCGGCTCGGCCCTCGTCACCGACACCCCCGTCGACGGCCTCGACAGCATCAGCTCCGACGACGCGTCCGGAATCTGCTGGGGCGACTAGCCCGTCACGGGCGGGGCGCCCCCGGCGCTCCGCCCCCCTCCTCCGTTCCCAGCGACCTCAGAAAGGCCATCGTGGCTCAGAAGACCACCGACCCGAATCCGCCGACCTCGGCCCTGGATCTCGCCAGCGAGTTCCTCGACCGACGCACGCCGCTCGACCGCGTCCGCGGGGTCCTGCACCGCTACCCCGCCGTCAGCCCCGCCGTCGTCCTCGTCCTGGCGATCATCGTCTTCGGAGTGCTGAACGACCGCTTCCTCGACCCCTCCAACCTCTCGCTGATCACTCAGCAGGTCGCGGTGGTCGGCACCCTCGCCGTCGCGCAGACCCTGATCATCCTCACCGCCGGCATCGACCTCTCGGTGGGTGCCGTGATGGTCCTCACATCGATGGTCATCGCGCAGACCGCGACCGCGAACGGCCTCCCCGCGATCGTCGCGCTGCTGCTCGGCCTGGTCGTGGGCCTCGTGGCCGGCGCCTTCAACGGCATGCTCGTGACCCGGCTCCGGCTCCCTCCGTTCATCGTCACCCTCGGCACGCTCAACATCTTCGTCGCGTTGACGCTGGTGTACTCGAGCGGATCGACGGTCCGCGGCACCGACATGCCGGCGCTGCTGCCCTCTACCGGCGGCACCTTCGACATCCTCGGCGTTCGGGTCAGCTACGGCGTACTGCTGATGCTCGCCCTCTACATCGTCGTCGCGTTCATCCTCGGGAAGACCGCCTGGGGCCGCCATGTCTATGCGGTCGGCGATGACAAGGAGGCCGCCCGCCTCGCCGGAATCAGCGTGAACCGCGTGCTGATGAGCGTCTACCTCGCCGCCGGGGCGATCCTCGCTATCGGCGCGTGGATCCAGATCGGCCGCACCAACGCGGCCAGCCCTAACGCTGGAGCCGACCTCAACCTCGACTCGATCACCGCCGTGGTCATCGGCGGCACCAGCCTCTTCGGCGGTCGCGGCACGGTCTGGGGCACTCTCCTGGGCGCCCTCATCGTCGGCGTTTTCCGTAACGGGCTCTCGCTCGCCGGACTCGACGTCCTCTACCAGACGCTCGCTGTCGGCGTCCTCATCATCGTCGCCGTCTCGGTCGACCAGTGGATCCGGAAGGTTCGCAAGTGACCCTCATCGACGCCGCGGGCACTGCTCCCGCCGCCGCCCGCACCCCCGTCCTGCAGGCCAAGCGCCTCGTGAAGACCTTCGGCCGAGTGGTCGGACTCGACGGCGTCAGCCTCGAGCTCTACCCCGGCGAGGTCCTGGCGATCATCGGCGACAACGGCGCCGGCAAGTCCACGCTGATCAAGTGCCTCACCGGCGCCGAAATCCCCGACGAGGGCGAACTCTTCCTCGACGGTCAGCCCGTCTCGTTCAAGCGTCCGCAGGACGCCCGCGGCGCCGGCATCGAGACGGTTTACCAGAACCTTGCCGTCTCGCCCGCCCTGGACGTCGCCTCGAACCTCTACCTCGGCCGCGAGAAGCGCAAGAAGGGGATCCTCGGCTCCGTGTTCCGGATGCTCGACACGGCAGGCATGCGCAAGGAGGCCCGCGCCGAGCTGACCGAGCTGGGCATCTCGACGCTGCAGGACGTGACGGTCCCGGTCGAGAACCTCTCCGGAGGACAGCGCCAGGCCGTCGCCGTCGCCCGCGCCGCCGCCTTCGGCTCCAAGGTCGTCGTCCTCGACGAGCCGACCGCCGCCCTCGGCGTGCGCGAATCGAACCAGGTGCTGCAGCTGGTGCGCAACCTGCGCGACCGCGGCATCCCCGTCATCCTGATCAGCCACAACATGCCGCAGGTCTTCGACGTGGCCGACCGGATCCACATCCAGCGCCTCGGCAAGAAGGCGGCGACGATCACGCCGCAGTCGCACTCGATGACCGACGCGGTCGCGATCATGACCGGGGCGGCGACCGCATGAGCGCACGGATCCTCGTCGCCGAGTTCACCGCGCTGCCCGGCAACGAGGAAACGGTCGCCGGCATGATCGCCGACCTCGCCGTTCTGGTCCGGCAGGAGCCGGGCAACGTCGAGTTCGTGCCCTACCGCCGAGAGGACGACCCGGCACGGTTCTTCGTGTACGAGGTCTACCGCGACGAGGAGGCGTTCCAGGCGCACATCTCGGCCGACTACGGAGCCGTGTTCAACGAACGGCTGGGCCCGCTGATCGTGGAGCCGAACTCGCAGCTGACCTGGCTCGCGGCGGTCTGAGCCGCACGGCCCCTAGCTCCGCGGCGTCGATCCATCGTCTGCGGCCGTGCCGATCCGAGCCCGCGAGCGCGGAACTCTCCCCGACCATCCGCCCGGCTCTGCACTCCCGGCCTACGGTTGAGCCCGCAGGACAGCGGCAGGTCCACCATCTGCGGGTTTCTTCCCGGCTGATGCGAGTAGTCATGTTCGTGAGCGCACAAGATCACGCGACGAAAGGGAACCTCATGGCCACCGCAGACGATGTACACAGAGCACGTCGGCAGGGCGAGAAGGACGGGTACGCGGCAGCCGTCGAGCAGCTGCGCGCCTTCACCGGCGTTGAAGGCCTCGAACCCGATCTCGAGTCACCCGAGCATGTCGCCTACCCGACGTACCTCCAGGACCTGAGCGAAGAACGCGATCAGATCGAGGCAGCTTTGGAGAACGATGAAGCCTCCATCGCCGATCTCACCGATCGCTCTTCAGAGGCCGCAGGAGATCATTCCCACGCCCTGCAGAACCGGCGGGAAGCCCGCGCCGATCGCAACGTCCTCGTCCGTTTCATTGGCTTGATGGGCGATCACCGCCTCCCCTCCGCGCATCGAGTTCGCCTTCTCGAGGGCGAGCTCATGGCCTAACACACCCTGTCAGCGAGGCGTCAGCAGGTCCTACGCGTGCTCGACGGGGAGATCGAACAGGTCACCGCGTGGATTGCTGACATGCTCGCCGCGGCCGACACGATCAAGGTCGATCAGCAGGAAGCTGAGTTCCGGCAGGAAGCTGAGTTCTGGCGCGAACAGGAACGGGTCCAGGCTGAACGCGATGTCTCACCGCGCTGGTGCATCGTCTACGACACTCTTGACGAGTTCATCGCGGAGGACCCGCGCCGTCAGGCCCGAGCGTGGACCCTCCCGGTTGTCGCTGGTGCCGACTTCGGGTACGACTGGCATCGAGACCTCGACGATGGCCCTGATGCGCCAGGACGATGGTCCCTTCACTACATCCAGGAGAACCACGAGACGATCCTCGAATATCGCCCTCTGTATGGGCCGGTCCGGATTTGGCTCCTGGGTACGGCAATCAAGGACCTCGAGGACGCGATGAAGGTCTTCGGGCCGATCGATACGCGAGAACGACGGCTGGAACGCAATAGCGTCGCGATCGTCCTCGACACCTACGCCGCCTACGCCAGCGCGCAAGGAGGAATCGCCCTCACTCAAGTGCTCAGATCGCAGGGCGGTCCGCTGTGAGACCTCGGACCGGAAAGCGGCGCTGGGCGACTCGCACCGCTGCTGAGCCCGGTCAGCCGGGCAAACTCCATCCGTCGTGTGGCGGCTCCGCGCGCAAAGGAGCTTCGTCGCCTAGATGAGGGAGCGCAGGCGTACGCGATAGTCCTCGGCCAGCTCGGGCGAGGTCACAAGAGGCCGGCCGCAGCCGCCACGTCGCTTGACCGCCGCCGTGCAGGCGGACGGGAAGAAGCTGAAGCTGCCCTTCACCGGTCCGGCTCGAGCCCGCGGGCGTCCCGAGAGCAGAATCCTGCGCTGTCCGGTGGCTCGACAGCTGTCCCGCTTGACCTCCTCGCGGAAGATGCATGGCACATCCGAATAGCCTTCCACTAAACAGCTCCGTCAAGCCAGGAGGCCTCCCCATGTCACAAGACCCGAAGTGTCATCAACCTCACGGCCCAGGACACCTACTCCGTCGGCCGCGCCAACAGAGCTGCCCAAAGTTTCCTGGACCAGTTGAATAGTTGTCTACGCGGAGAGGTTCTCGGTTATCCATGCCTGCTCGGCTTCGTTCGGGGTCCGATAGTCGAATCCCGAGTGAAGTCGTTGTTGATTGTAACGCAGTTCGATGTATCGTGTCACGTCGCGGATCGCTTTCTCTCTTGTCGGATATTGGGGCTTATGCAAAATCCCCTCGCACATCCAGCGAACAAGCCCCTGACCAGGGCTTTTGTGAAGCCCTACCGGGATTTTGCATAAGCCTCATTGGATGCGATTGCAGCGCTCGTTCTTCAGTGTTCCGTTGAATGATTCGGCCCACGCGTTGTCCCAGCAGACTCCCGTCCGGCCCATCGATTGTCTGATGTCGAGCTTCTTCGCGAGTTTCCCGAAGTCGGCGGAGGTGTAAACGGAGCCGCGGTCGCTGTGGAAGATCGTTTTCGCGGCCCGGTTCGGCTGGTTCCTTGCCGCCATTTCGAGAGCTTCGCTGACGAGTTCGGTACGCATGTGGTCGGCGAGGGCGTACCCGACGACCTTCTTTGAATAGCAGTCGAGGACGGTCGCGAGGTAGACCCATCCTTCCCAGGTGCGGATATAGGTGATATCACCGACCCATTTGCAGCCGGGTCGGTTTGCGGTGAAGTCCCGCTTGACGAGGTCGGGGATGTCAGTCGGATCGCCTGGGGTCGTGGTCACCGGCCGCCAGGGCTTGGGCTGGCAGGGTTCCAGTCCTGCTGCGCGCATGAGCCGGCGGACGGTCTCGTGGGCGACTGGACGGCCCCACCGCGCCAGCTGCGCGGTGATGCGGCGGTAGCCGTAGGTGCCATCGGAGGCCTGAAAGGCTGTTCGGATGAGTTCGGTGATACCCACACGCCGTTCAGCGGTTGCGGAGGTCTTGCGATCGCGCCGTTCGTCATAGCGAGATCGATTGACGCCGACCGTCTGGCACAGTCCGCGGATCGATAGCGTGCGGCTGGGGTCGCGTTCTTCGCGGCGAATGAGTTCGAGCTTGTCGGCTAGCGGAACTTCTTCGCGAAGAACGCGGATGCTTTTCCCAGAAACAGGTTTTCCTCTTCGAGTTCGCGGACCCGCCGTTCGAGTTCCTTTATTCGCGCCCTGTCCTGAACAGTCAGTTCTTCTTCGCCGCCAGCACGGGTTCGGCGATGCGCCGCCACCCAATTAGTGAGGGTCTGCGGAACCAGTCCGAGCTCTCGAGCGACGTCCGCGACGGATCGCGACCTATCAATCACCTCGCGCACTGCCTCCGCACGGAACTCCCGAGAATACTTCCCACGGGAACTGGACAACCCGGGCCTTCCTTTCGGTCATCGCGGTAATCCTACCAATTCCGCGGTGGTCCAGAAAGAAAGGGGCACCTCAACTAGACGTTTTGTGCAGCGCTGCTCGTGATCATCTCACCGCTTCAGCGACGCGGTCGGTCCGGTGCCTGCATGCGCGAGCACGAGGGACTAGATGCGCGCATCGTCAGGGGAGTTATCCCGCGCGCGGACGCGTCATCAGGTCGTCCCAGCGCACGTCGCCGACACGGTTCAACCCGCTGATGACACTTCATCCGCGAGCGCGCCCGCGAGCGCGGAGGGAGTGGCGTGCAGGTACAGAGTACGGATGCTCAGTGGAGGGAGCCCTTGATCCCGCATCACGGAACCTAAGCGGACCGCGAGGAGGGAGTTGCCCCCGAGTTCGAAGAAGTTGTCCGCAGGTTGTACAGGTACGCCAAGGAGGCTTGCCCAGATTGCCTGCAGCTGCTCAACCAAGTCAATCTTGCCCGACGCTTTCTTCTGGGGAGCCGCCACCTCGGGAGCCGCCCCCGTCGGCGCATCAGCACCCGCGGTCACCCGGACCGCACCCAGGATTGGAGCGGGGAGCGCGGTGACGTCCAGCTTGCCGTTGGTGGTCAGGGGGAGACCGTCGAGCACGGTGAACGTAGACGGCACCATGTGCGCCGGCAACCGCCGTCCGCACAGCTCTCGTAACGCGACAACATCGGGAACGACACCGACAACGTAGGCATCCAAGCGGGCATTTGCGGGGTCGCTCTGAACGTCTCCCCCGACGACGACTACGGCTTCAGTCACGTCCGGCGCTCTCTCTAGGAGAGCCGCGATCTCGCCGAGCTCGATGCGGAAGCCTCGCAGTTTGACCTGGGAGTCGATGCGACCCAGGTGTTCCAGCTCCCCGTCACTGCGAAGCATCCCGAGGTCCCCGCTGCGGTAGAGCCGCTCCCCGGTCAGCGGATCCGTGACAAACCGTTCTGCCGTGAGCTCGTCGCGTCCGAGATAGCCGTGAGCAACGCCTACGCCGCCGACCACGATCTCGCCGGGCACGCCCGCGGGGAGCAGCCGCAGTCTCGCGTCCCTTGTGGACGTCGTCCAACCGGGAAGCGGGCGCCCGACGGATCTGCTCCCGCGCAACGCGTCGCCGCGCGTGACCGTGCGGGCTGTGACGTGGACGGTCGTCTCCGTGATGCCGAACATGTTCACGAGGCGGCACTCGCGCTCGGGGTACCTGTCCATCCACCCAAGGAGCCGGCGGGCGTCAAGGGGCTCGCCGCCAAAGATGACGAGTCGGAGCGCCAGGCGCTCCTCACATACGGCATCCGCCTCGACGAGCTGACGGAAGGCGGAAGGCGTCTGGTTGAGCACGGTCACCTGTTCGCGCGCGAGGAGCGACCAGAACTCGGACGGGTCCCGGGTAACCCAGTACGGAACGACGACCAGGCGCGCCCCGGTGAGGAGGGCTCCCCAGATCTCCCACACGGCGAAGTCGAACGCGGTTGAGTGAAATAGGGTCCACGTGTCCTCGTGTCCCAGCGCGAGGTCCTTCCTCGTGGCTTCGACCAGGGCGAGGACGGATTCGTGGCCGACCACCACGCCTTTCGACCGTCCCGTCGAACCCGAGGTGTAGATAACGTAGGCAGCGTCCGTTCCGGCCTCAGGAAGGGCATTCTCGCTGACTGTCAATGCGCGTGAGCCGCTCGAGGAGGCGAGGGATTCAGGGTCGAGGATAAGCACTCCGTCCATGGGTGGGAAATTTCCCGCGCTCACAACTACACGGAGGCGGGCATCTTCGACCATGTCGTGAAGACGCTCCTCGGGATAGGCAGGGTCCATGGGAACGTAGGTAGCGCCAGCCCGGCATATGCCGATCATCAGAGCAACGAGCATGACGTCCCGCTCGAGCGAAAGGCCGATTAGCTCGCCAGGGCGCACGCCGCGCGCTCGAAGTCCGGCCGCAAGTGCGCTCGCCATCGCGTCGAGTTGTCGATAGCTAAGGATTCGGATGCCGTCCGTGATGGCAGGCTCATCTCCTCTCGCTGCGGCGACATCGGCGAACGATCGGTCGAGGCGGCGATGCTCCTTCCCCGCTGAAGAGGCGGCCTTTGCGAGCCCGTCGTGCAATGGCCTCACGACCGGAACCGAAGTCAAGGAGATGTCATCAAGCACCGTGGCGTCCGTTGCGTCACGCAGCTGGCCGTATACGCGCTCGATCAGCGCGAGCCGCGCCCGTAGATCTGCTTCGTCCGCCGCCTCCGCTCGGGCCAGCGCAAGCAGCACCACCTGCCCGTCCCGGACGGTCGGGAGGAGGGTGAGCGGGAACGGCGCGTCCACGGCGGGGAGCACCCGCTCATCTCGGCCATGCGTGGCTGTGGCAAACACGCCAGCGCTGACCCACCCGTCCAGGTCGGCGATGTCAGCGAGGTGCCGATCCGGCTGGACCAGTGCCTCCCGGACTTGGTTGAGAAAGCCGGAGACCGTGAGCGAGTCATCCACGAGGAGGGCGGAGAGAACGGTCCACTCGCTCTCGGCGCCCTCGGGGCCGTGCACGGCCAGCAGGGGCTGGGTGGTGCGCCCGATCCTGCTGAGTACGAGCGCCAAGGCTGCGACGACGTGAACAGTAGCGTCCTCGGCAGAGCCGGGCAGCTCAACGTGGAGGAGGTGGTCGCGACTGGCGGGGCATATGGGGACCTCCGCAAAGGGCTGCACCACGTCGCCTGCCGGCGGTGCAAGTCGGCGCGATGTGGCGGGGGGCATATCGACGGCGACCTCGCTCTCGAGAAGAGGCGCCTCGCCCACCGCGACACCCTGCGCAAGGGAGAGCAGAGCCTTGCTGCTCGTGGCCGAGCGATTAGAGACGGCCACGAGATCGGCTTCGCCGCCCGCGTACCGCAACACCACGAGACGCAGAATGCTCCCCGGGGCCAAGGGCCGGCGAACCTCCGCGGCAACGACACGCGCCGCTTCCGCGGAGCCCCGTGGAGCCGCACACACCTCATGCCACACCATTCGTCCGTCTTCGGGCGGGACGGCGTCGAGCAGCGGAACGACCACGGCGTGCGCCACACCGTCTACGACAGGTCGGAGAATCCGACCAGGGGTGACGAGGGTTCGAGACACAGTTGTCCTTTCGAAGGTGGGCAGTCGACATCGAGGCACAGTAGGCGAGGTGCTTCAACGAGCGGTGAAGCCGCCGTCGACGGTGAGGGAGGTGCCGGTCACATTTCGTGAGGCATCCGAAGCGAGCCACACAGCTGCCTCCGCGACGTCACTCGGCTCGATGAGGGCGTTCATGGGTTGCGATTGCACGAAGATCTGCTCGTGCTCCGAAGTGGGGACATCCAGCTGGCGGGCGATTTCGACGAGCATGGCGCCCTCGACCAGGGCGTCATCCCTAACGGAGCCCGGGCACAGCGCGTTGACCCGCACCTTGAAGGGCGCGTAGTCGAGCGCAGCGGCCTTGGAGAAACCCACCAGACCATGCTTGGCCGAGACGTAACCGGAGAAGTTGCGGTACCCCACCATCCCGGCCGTAGAGGAGACGTTAACGATGCTCCCAGAGCGACGAGCGGCCATATGAGCACCCACCGCGCGCACCGCGCGGAAGGCACCCGTGAGGTCAATGTCGATCATGAGGTCCCACTCGGCGTCGGAGATCTCGTGCACGATACGGCCGGAGGGCGAGGCGATCCCCGCGCAGTTCACGAGCGCATCGATCGCACCGAAACGGCCGATACCCGCGGCGACCGCCTCGTTTACGGCCTCGCTGTCCCTCACATCGGCGACCCGGACGAGGACGCCCGCTCCAGATTTCCGGCACAATCGCTCAGTCTCGTCGAGCTGGCTCCGCGTACCAAGGGCGTAGGGCACGCCCTCGATGTCCCGCGCGACATCCACGAGGACGACGTCCGCGCCCTGCTCGGCGAAGCGGACCGCGGTCGCCCGTCCCACACCGCGCGCGGCTCCGGTGATCATTGCGACCTTGCCAATAAGCGCGGTCATGCGACGTCCGGCGTGAGGACCTTGCCCACAATCGCATCGACGACGCGGCGGGGCTCCTCGACCAAATACATATGCGGTCCGCTAATCTCGACCGATCGCAGACCACCGGTGGTGGCCTCTGCCCACTGCTCCATCTGCGCCGAATCCACGAGTTCATCGTCAGTGCCCCGGAGTGTGAGGATCGGAGCCCGGATCGGGCGACGGTCATCTGGTAGGTAGTCCTCATGCATCTGAACGTCGGCACGCAGCATGGGGAGGAGGATCTCCCGGAGTTCCGGCATCGCGAGGGCGGGATGCTCGTAGCCAGCAAATCGCTGGACTTCCCGCAAGAACGCATCATCGTCCAGATCGCTGGCGCGTGCGGACCTACCGTTCCACGGTCCCGGCGAACCGCTGACGACGAGCCCCTTCACTTGAAGTTCTCCGTCCTCCTCAAGCCGCCTCGCGACCTCGAACGCGAGCACGGCTCCGAGGCTGTGACCGAATATGACGATCGCCGTCCCGCTTGGGACCGCGCGGCGGATCTGCGCCACGGCGTCCACTGCGGCGGCCGCGACGTCGCGAAGCGGCTCGTCGATGAAGCGCTCCTCGCGTCCCGGGAGCTGCACGGCGAAGCTATCAGCGCGGCCAGCGCTCAGTGCGCTCCATGCGCGGAACGCGGAGGCGCCGGCTCCTGCGTAGGGCAGGTACACGATGGTGGACATAGGGCGTTCTTCCCGTCTTTCGCTGTCTTGATCGGGTCAAATTGTGGATACAGTCCCACGGCGATCGCCGTGCGCATGGGGGTCGAACAAGCTGCGCCCCCCACAACATCGCGGCCACACGCAGAAGGCTCCTCGACTGCGATACGGCGAGGCGCACTCCGTCGATGAACTCCACCTGCACGCGACCCGCCGACGCGTTAACGCCAATCTAACGCCCGCTCCGAGGGGTGGGAAAGGTTGTCATCCCGCGTGGTGAGTGCCGTCACGTCTGCTTTGATGCCTGCCGGGAGCGGGGCGGCCAGCCTTGCGCCTGGCCGAAGATCGGCAGGATCCCGAGGAGTTTACCGGCTCTTCGCAGTTGAGGGTGTAGCCGTACGAGTGTGGGGTCGGCGCGTCGTGGCCGGGAGTGGGGTCGAGGTCTTCCGATGATGGAGGTTCCTACGCCAGCCATCAGAAAGACCTCGACGTGTCTCACGCTACCTTCGACGACCCTGATCTCACGACCTTCTGCCGCCTGGACGAGCTCGGCCTTCGTGTTGTCGGGCAGCATCTTGCGCCCGATCGGGCGGTGCTGGAATGTCGGGTTGTTGACCCTGATCCGTGGTGCGTGAAGTGTGGTGCGGAGGGCGTGCCTCGGGACACGGTGACGCGGCGTCTCGCGCACGAACCGTTCGGTTGGCGACCCACGACCCTGTTGGTCCGGGTGCGCCGCTACGCATGCACGGGCTGCGGCCGGATCTGGCGACAAGACATCACGAAGGCCGCGCAGCCGCGGGCGAAGCTCTCCCGCCGCGGCGTGCGGTGGGCGCTGGAAGGCCTCGTCGTTGGGCACCTCACCGTCGCCCGTGTCGCGGCCGGCCTCGGGGTGTCGTGGCATACCGCGAACGCGGCTGTTCTCGCCGAGGGGAAACGGGTCCTGATCGATGACCCGACCCGGTTCGAGGGCGTGACCACGATCGGTGTCGACGAGCACGTCTGGCGCCACACGCGCCGCGGAGACAAGTACGTCACGGTGATCATCGATCTCACTCCGATCCGCGCGAAAACTGGGCCTGCCAGGCTGTTGGACATGGTCGAGGGGCGCTCGAAGGCCGTGTTCAAGCAGTGGCTCGCCGACCGACCCGACACCTGGCGGGCGAGGGTCGAGGTCGTCGCGATGGACGGGTTCACCGGGTTCAAGACCGCGACCGCGGAAGAACTGCCCGACGCGGTTCCGGTGATGGACCCGTTCCACGTCATCCGCCTCGCCGGCGACGCCCTGGACCGCTGCCGGCAACGCGTCCAACAACAGTCGACGGGGCACCGCGGCCGTTCCAGAGACCCGCTCTACTCGGCACGCCGGACCCTGCACACCGGCGCCGACCTCCTCACGGACAAGCAACACGCCCGCCTCAAGACGGTGTTCGCGGTCGACGAGCACGTCGAGGTCGAGGCGACCTGGGGCATCTATCAACGCATGATCGCCGCCTACCGCGACCCGGATCGGACCGCCGGGAAGACGGCGATGCAAGCGCTGATCGACTCGATCAGCGGCAAGGTCCCACGAGCCCTGAAAGAGCTGGTCACCCTCGGCCGCACGATGAACGCCCGCGCCGCCGACATCCTCGCTTACTTCGACCGCCCCGGCACATCGAACGGCCCCACCGAAGCGATCAACGGCCGCCTCGAACACCTCCGAGGGTCCGCCCTCGGCTTCCGCAACCTCACCAACTACATCGCCCGCAGCCTGCTCGAAACTGGCGGCTTCAGACCCCGACTACACCCTCAATTACGATGAGCCAGTTTACCGGGAGTCCCTCCGCCAGCGTGGAGAAGCCGCATCAAGGCGTCCGCATCGTCTGGATCAACCTCGTACGCTGGCGTCCCGCCTGGAGCGCCACCGCGACCGGCCAGTCGCGGTTCGTGATGACTGTGGCCGCAAGGAGCGTCCCGAGGCTGTGCCGAAGAACAAGAAAAGTTGACCAGGCAGGTTAGGCATCTGAGAGGACTGCCCCGATACCCCCGATACCCCCGATTCCCCTCCGGCACCTCCGCCATCCGACACTCTCGCCCTGGCAGCAGTACGCCAGACCTCGATGGTCCTCGGGATCATGCCAGACAGAGACGCATAGCGGGCGGCACCCCGGAGGACGACTTTTTCATAGTCGGTGGCGGCTTCATGGACGTAGTCGGATCCTCGCCGAGGCGGATGAGCATCACGATCTCCGCGCAGAGCATCTACTCGCAGCTCACTCGCACCCGAGTTCTGTCAGCCCTTGAATAAACGCGTTCAACCGTCAGAGGTCGAGCGAGTAGTAGACGAGGGTCTCCGACCGATCAGTCTCAATGAAGCCGACCTTGGACATCACGTTCTGCGACGGGAGGTTCTCCACGCTCGTATCGGCGACAATCCGCCCCGCTCCGGCTTTTCGAGCGATCTCGACAGCTCGGCGAAGGGCCTCGGTCGCGTACCCACGGCCGCGAGCAGACGGCACTAGCCCGTACCCAACCTCGACCGTGCCATCCTTCGGCGGCCCGAAGAAACCAAGACCGCCGATCGCAGTATTGGTCTCTCGGATGCGAATCGCGTACATCGCAAACGGATGCTCGACTTCTCCCGTCTGCGCAGCCAAGCTCCTCAGCGGATCAATTTCGTCCGCAAACGGGTAGTCAGGCGCCCATGCCTCGTTGCCAGCAGGTTCTCCTGCCATGACCCGCGCGGCCTCGGACGGGGTGAAGGGATGCAGGATGAGTCTCGGTGATTCGTAGTCCACGCCATAATCTTGCCACCCAACGACCTGCCGGCGCGCCTGTTAGTATGACTGACCGTGTCCCTTTCCAGCGGCGCTGACGACGCGCTGAACATCCATGGTGCTTTCGCCACGTGGGCGAGGAAGCACCCCGACGCTCCGTGCGTAGTCTCAAGCGGCCGTACGTCGAGCTACCGGACCGTCGCTGCCACCGCGGATCAGATCGCCAGAAATCTAGCTAGCCTGGCCGTTGGCGGTGGCGACGTCGTCGCAATCGACGACCTGCCACGCTCCGAGCCGTTCGTCGCATTGCTGCTCGGAATTTTGTCATGCGGGGCGGTCTACACGGTGCTCCCGTCGCACTCAAAGGAACAACGCGCGGCCGCGCTCGCGAAGCTCGCCCCGCGTGTCGTCGTCGACAAAGCGCTCCTTCTGCGCCTCGCACTCGGGACATCTCCAAACTCAACATCGCGCGATGTACCCACGCTTAGCCCGGCCGAGCCGAGCACGATCTTCTTCACCGGCGGCTCGACAGGGGAGCCCAAGGGCACGATCAGCACCCATGGTGCCAGCGTAACGCTCTTCTCAGACCGCCGTCTCGCTGACTTCGGTCCCGGAACGATGATGCTGCAGGCGGCACCGATGCAGTGGGACGGGCTCACGCTGGAACTGTGGAGCATGCTGACGAGGGGTGGAGCAGTCCTCCTCGCCGATCACGGCGCGGTCCTCACCCCCGAAGACGTGCGCCGTTACGTCGAGCTCGGGCTGACTCATCTCTGGCTAACCGCTTCGGTCTTCAACCTGCTTGTAGACCAGGACCCGCTGTGTTTCGCGGGACTTCGACATCTGCTCACCGGAGGGGAGAAGGCCTCCGAACGTCACATGCGAGCGTTCTTAACCCACGTGCCGGATGTTCGTCTCACTAACGGCTACGGTCCAGCGGAAGCGACAGTCTTCGTCACAGCCCAGCACATCGTCGCCGAGGATCTCGTCGGCTCGGAGGGTGTCTCCGTCGGCGTACCGGTTGGAGGTGCCGAAGTCATCGTGGAGTCCCCGGCGGGGGAACCCTGCGAGGAAGGGCAAGTGGGGGAAGTCGTAGTGCTCGGGGACCGCGTTGGTCTGGGGTACCTCGGGCGCCCCTACGACCACCCGTTCAGCATTCGACCAGGGAGTAATGGGGAAGCGGACAAACGCGTCCTGCACACCGGTGATCTCGGCTACATCCGAGATGGCCGCCTGTACCTAGCAGGTCGGATTGATCGCCAGTTGAAGATCCGGGGGATGCGAATCGACGTCTCCGCGTTAGAGCGCGGCGTCTGCGCGGCGTTCCCCCTGCTCGAAGCCCGAGCGGTCGCGGTCCGTGACGATGACGGGGTGGCCACAGGTTTCGCAATGTACTACCGGGCAAACGAGGAACACGCGGCGGATTTGCTCGATTGGTTTGCACGAGAGTCGGTGATTTCACCGCGCCGGATCGAGCGCGTCCAGGCGTTTCCCACCACCCGGACCGGGAAGTTTGACGAGCTCGAGATGGAGCGCCTCGCACGCAGACCCTCGGACTCGGCAGCAACTGGGGACCTGGTGGCCTCGGTACTTGCGCGATACGGCATCCTGGCTGACTCGTCAGGGACCCTCTTTGAGCTCGGCGTGTCGTCGTTGGACGCCCTGCGGATCGGTATGGACCTCGGCCGCAACCTACCCTCCTTCGACGCACGACAATTGACGCCGACTTCGACCGTCGCTGCGATCCGGGACATGGTTTCCTCTGTTCCAAACCAGCCGCTTGAAAGAGACCGCGTCGATCTCGGATCCGCAGAGATCGACGATACGCTCCGAGGTTTCGTGCTGGCTCAGGCATTCGATGAACACGATGTGACCGCGCTATGCGCCCTACGATTCGACTGCGAGGAAGCTCTCGACCTAGATGTGCTCCTCGAAGCAGCTAAGGCGGTCCAGACAGCACATCCCCTTCTCAGAGCGCGGTGGAGTCTCGAAGTCGTGCGACCAGGTGAGACGAACAGCCGCCCCCTGCTGACAGCTGTCCAGCACGGCACACTCGAAGACGCGCTCTTCGCGTATCAGCTGGAAGTCGAGGATGGCGAGAACTGGCATGTGGTCTACGACAATCGAGGCGGGCGGTTCTCGTTCGGGATCGTAATTCATCACGTGATCTTCGACGGCTGGTCGGAAGACATCCTCCGCAGGGATTTTGCGCGTGCGTACTCGGCACTATTGCAGGGCCAACACGCCCACTTCGGGACCACATGGGGGACAGTCGTTGATGTCCATCGCAGGCGCGCGCTTGAACAGCGGCGACTCGCGGTCGCCGAGCGCCTCGATAACGCGGCGGCTCGCTTGGCGCACGTCCGTGATCCGCATCGAGACGAACGTTCTCGGGCGGTAGGACTAATGAAATTTCCACCGACACGCTGTCACAAAATTGCGATCCCGGAGGTTGCAGTGCGTGCTGTTCACGAGCGAGCGCACCACACCGGCGTGGAGCCCATCGCGGTCTACCTGCAGACTTACTATCTCTCCATCGGAGTAGATGACACGGGAACGAGTGGCGTCCCTGTATCGACGCGGCGGTTCTCGAGTGAGCTGAATATGATCGAGTGTGCCATCGCCATGGCGATCGTCAGACATCCTCGTGATGTCGAAGCTGGGGACGAACAGCTCCACTCGATCGCTAAAGAGTTCGCCGAAGCCAAGGCGTTCGCCGATGTGCCGGCATCGTCGATCGTCAACGCGGTCGGCATCTCGAGGAGCACCGCAAACCCGTTGTACTCCTCGATTTTCGTGCTGCAGGAGCCAGCCCGGGCGACAGATAGGTTCGGAGCACTTGAGGCGCGGTTCAGCCGCCCACAGACGCCCGAGATAGCGGTCGACCTAATCGTGGACGTGACGCCACACACACATGGCGGCGCGACACTCACAGTCCAGGGCTCTACTATGGTGTACGATATGTCGATGCTCGAGCTAATCGGTCAACGCTTCACGGCAGCGCTGCTGTCGAGCTGAGACAGCAGGACGACATGCCGAAGCCCGCAACCGACCTGGTACAGACCTACTACCGCACGGTCGACGACGATCCTGGAGCCGTGCCGTCCTTATTCTCCTTAGAGGCGGTCTACGAGCGTCCCGGGTACGAACCGCTCGTAGGACGTTCATCGATCGCGCGGTTTTACGACGGGAGGCGCGTGATCCAAGCCGGCGGGCACTGGATCGAGGAAGTCATCCACCAGGACGATCGAGTCGCGGTGCGCGGTCACTTTAAAGGTCGTTCGCACTCAGGGGAGCCCCTCGATGCGAGGTTCTCGGACTTCTTCGAGTTTGAGGATGGGCTGATCAGCCGCCGGACGACGTACTTTTTCGTGGCGAAGATCTAGTTAGAGCGTTATTCATAAGGTTGTTTACCAGCCGAGTCGGTAGAGTTCGAGTTTTGTGATGGTGCGGATGATGGCGGGGAGTTCGCTGAGGCGTCCGCGGTAGCCGGTGGCGATGATTTTCCAGTTCTTGAAGTGGGCGATGCACGTCTCGACTGCGGATCGGGTTCTGGAGATTTCCCGGTTCGATTTCTTGGTGTTGTCGTCGAGGGTGGTGCCGTGGGGTCGTTTGCGGGGAGTGGTCGCGGTGGTGCCGATGTAGCCCGGGTCGGCGATCCAGTCCGTGTCATCGAGGATCGGCTCCCAGCCGCAGAGCGCGAGAGCGACACGACCATGACGGGCGCCGGCGACAGGGTCTGACGCGGCGAGGAGGCCGCCGTCCAGATCTGCGGCGATCTGCACATTGAGGCCTTGTCGGTGCCGCTTCCCGGAGTAATTCGACCGACCCGTTTTCGCGCGGTTCCCGGTGGGAACGTCTGTCCCATCGACCAGGACGACACGGCCTCGGACAGCTTCTTCCAGGGAAATCCCTGAGAAGCAACAGGCTTGCTCGATCAGCGGAACGATGCGCCGGTAGATCCGCGAGACGGTGGCTTGGGAGACGCCGTGCAGGTCCGCGACGGCGGCTTGGTTCAGGTTCTGTCGCAACAGCAGCAAAGTCAGGATGACCTGCTCCCGCAGGTTGAGAAGCGCGGGGCGGCCAGGCAACGATGGACGCCCGGACAGGACCTGGAATATCCGAGCCACCAACTCCGTCACCTGCCCAGAGGTCAAACCTGTAGTAGAGTCATAGCGCATCGACTTCTCGCTTCAAGAATGGCGTGTAGGAACTTCCATTCTCTCCCGCGAGAAGCCGATGTCTTCACAGCGACACGCGCGAAACAGACCTTATGAATAACGCTCTTAGAGTCCTTTGAGCGTTATTCATAAGGTCTGATTCGGGCGTGTCGCTCCGAGGCATCGGCTTCCCATTCGGGAGAATAGAAGTTCCAAAGCTCGCTATTTTCGGAACGGGAAGCCGATGCGGTACGACTCTACTACAGGCCTGGATGCGGAGCAATTGACGGAGCTGATCTGTCGGATATGGCAGATTGTCGCGGGGAGGGGTGAGATTTCGGGACGCCCGGTGCTGCTGAACATTCGCGAGCAGGTCGTTATGACTTTGATCTTATTGCGGCAGAACGTGAACCAAGCGACTATCGCGGATATGTTCGGTGTGTCGCAGCCCACGATTTCTCGCGCATATCGGCGGATCGTCCCGCTGATCGAGCAGGCCTGCTGTTTGTCGGGGGTGTGTTTAAAGACGGCTATCCAGGGCCGAGTGGTCCTGGTCGACGGCACCGATGTTCCCACCGGGAACCGCGCCGTGACGGGGAGAGCGAACTACTCCGGGAAGCGACACCGTCAAGGGCTGAACGTGCAAGTTGCCTCGGACGTGAACGGTAACTTGCTCTGCGTGTCCGATCCGACCCCCGGCGCTCGGCACGACCGAGCGACCATCAGCCTGTGTGGATGGGAACCGATTCTCGATAATGCCGAGTGGATAGCGGACCCAGCGTACGTCGGAACCACCGCAGTCACTCCCCGGAAAAAATTTCACCACGGACAACATGATGACAACACACGTACAGCCAACCGATACATCTCCTCCATCCGTTCGGCGGTCGAAAGATGCATCGCGCACTGGAAGAACTGGAAAATCCTCAAGACCGGCTATCGCGGACGTCTTACAGAACTTCCCAACCTCATTCGCACCGTCACCCGCCTCGAACTTTACCGACTCGGCTGGTAAACACTTATGAATAACGCTCTTTGACGTCGGTTGATCTGGCTGCACAAGAGGACGAATGCTACTCGGCAGAGTGGAGCTACCTGACCACTGCCCATGAGCCATGGGGTTCTCGTGCCTCACGCGTTGCAGCGTTGGTTCCGCGCCAGTGACTGCGCAACGTACGGCGGCACGCTACACGACCAATCATTTCACCGCGAAAAGACATCACTGCCCCGTCTTGCCTGTCCTTCCGTCCACCCCTGTTGGGCGTATCAGGTCCGCAGCGCTGTGGCCAGCTCCCGCGCAGTCTGGTTCTCGAAGAGCAAGCGAGTCGGGAGACGGCGCCCGACCAACTCTCCGAGGTGACGCATGGTCCTCATCGCAGACATCGAGTCTCCGCCGAGGTCGAAGAACGAAACGTCCACGGGCACCTCGTCACAAGACAGTTCTCGTGCGAACGCGGCAGCAACCATATCGAGATTCGTCGTCACGCTGTCGATGCTACTGCGCATCCCGCGCCTCGTCGTCTCGGTTCACGTCTTCCGCTAGCCTCGCCACAGAGCCGCGAGGAGGACACGGATGACGATTGTGGCGCGCTCGCGTGTGCGAGACTTCGCGTGTGCGAGACTTGCCTGATACCTTGAAGGTGCTGCTGGTGACCAACGCGGTCAATAGCTTGGGCGCTGGTTTGGTGCTTCCGTTCCTCTGGCTGTACCTGACGGAGGTCCGAGGCTTCAGCGAGTGGGTACCCGCGACCGTGCTCGCTGTGCAAGCAATGACCGCGGTGCTCGGGGGGCTGGTCTGGGGTGCGCTCCTTGATGTGTTGCCCCGCCGTGCCGTGCTCCTCGTAGTGATGCTGGTCGCCGCGCTCGGAAGTGCGCTGTTCGCGGTCTCTTCGAGTTCCACGACTGCCGTCGTCGCGGGCGTGGTCTACGGCCTCGGTGTAAGTGGTGTCGGGGCGTCCTTGCGAGTCATGTATGCCTCCACGGCACGCACGCCCAAAGAGCGCGCGCTTGTGTTCCAGGTGGATTTTGGGGTGTTCAACGCGATGGCCGGGCTCGGGGTGCTCGTCGGAGGTTTTGTCACTACCCTGCCCTTTGGCGATGCGATTGACCGGTACTCACTGTTGTATCTCAGCGACGCGGTTACGTTTGTGCTTACCGGAGTCGCCGTCTTCGTGCTCATCCGGGGCCATGAACCGCATCGTGTGAAGAACACCAGCAACGCGGACAGGCCATCGTACCGTTCGGTTTTGCTGGACGCGAGGCTGACTGCCCTATACCTGACACTGGTGATCCTGTTGATCGTATCCGTCGGCCAGATTCGGTCAGGTCTCCCCGCGTTCCTTACTGCACACGCAGGGCTCAGCCCGTTGGGGTTCTCGGTGGCGTTCGCGCTCAACATCGCTGCGGCTGTCGTCGTCCAGTTCCTCGTGGTGCCCCACTTGAGAGTTGTTCGGCGCTCCCGCCTGTTGACAGCCGGTGCTGTCGCTTCGCTCATGGCATGGACCGTCGTGGCCGCGACGCCGTTTGTAGGGACAGGGCCAGCACTGGCGATGGCTGTCCTCGCCACGGTGCTGCTCGCGATCGGTGAAACGCTTGCCGTTCCAATCACCAACACCCTGGTGAACGAACTGGTCTTGAGTGATGCGCGAGGACGCGCGAACGCGTTGCTTTCGATCTGCGTCTCGACCAGCTCGGTTATCGCTCCCATAATCGCCGGCGCACTTCTAACGGCATGGGACGGCCTCGGGATGATCGCGGTCATGATTGGTGCGAGTATGCTGGCAGCTATCTTGACCCTAAAGACAGCGCGAATGATCCCCATCGCAGTGGATCGCAGCGGGTCCGTCGATGAAGTCGTGAAGACGTGACCGAACCTGCAGCCCTCATCACCGCAGCGGAAGTCGAGACACCGCTCGGATCTGACCTCGAGGAGGTCTGGGGCGCGCTCGTCAGCAGGAGAACCATAATCGATGCGCTGGATGACACGGCACCCTCCCTTGAGATGGGGACGTGTCCGCAGGTCGACTCCGCCCTCCCGCCGGAAACCCGCCTCGAACGGCTGGCATGCCGTGTCCTCGCGAGGGTCTTACCGTCCGACTTCAACCCTGGCGCCGATCTCCTGATCCTAGGAACGAGTTTAGGAGGAGAGGATGACCGCGGTCGCGTGAACCTGAGCGCGTGGGGCCGGCGGGTCGGCGAGGCAGCTGGAGGTATTGAGCCGTTCGCCCTGCTCTCTACAGCCTGCTCAACAGGCAACGACGCTTTACTCCTCGGAACTTCCTTAGTCCGGAGCGGCGCTGCCGATCGTGTAGTCGTGATCGCCGCGGACGTGGCAACACGAGCGAAGTGGAACGGCCATCGAGCTCTCGGGACGCTCTCCTCGTGCGGCCCCAGACCGTTCAGAAAGGACCGTGACGGTATGGTGCTGAGTGAGGGCGCGGCAGCTGTGGTGCTGCAGTCACCCGCCAGGCGACCACAACGTGACATGGCGACACTCGGTCACGTACTTGGTGGTGCATCAATGAATGTCGGGGGCGGGCTGACCGGAATCGCTCCAGACGGAGCCACTGTTGCGCGCGTTGTGAGGGCTGCCCTCACCGACGCGGGGGTCACTCCAGAAGACATCAGTCACGTCAACGCCCATGCCACGTCGACCATCGCGAACGACTTAGCTGAGGCTCGAGGCCTCTCGAGCGTGTTCTCGGGTGCAGCGCAGCGCCCGCTCGTGTCGGCGACGAAGGCGAATCTCGGCCATGCGCTCGGCGCGACTGCCCTCATCGAAGCTGTCCTCACCCTCACAGCCCTGCGCCATCGATACGCGCCGCCGCTCCCCTTAGCCGCAGAGATGGACGAACTGCGGCTTCCCGTGTCGGCAGCAGGGAACACGGCGTTATGGTCGGGTGCCGGAATCAACCTGTCACTCGGATTTGGAGGGTTCCACGCGTGTACCGTCTTCAAGTCGACCGGTGACCTATGACATACATAGTCTTGGAATCGGTGAGGCGGACGACGCCCGATGGACGCCGCGTGCCCGGTCTCGGACGATACGGGTCGGCGGCGACGAATGCGGTCCTCGCCGCCGTGAACGAACTGGATCCACGGCATCGAGCGCCTGGTAATGTCGGTCTCATCATCATCGGAGAGAACCCCCTGCGGGAGGAACAGCAGCAACTCCACTCACAGGGGGCTGCAGTCAGCCCACGTCGATTTGCCGAGACTAGTCCGAGCACGATGGCAGGCGCCGTCGCCGACGTCTTCCAAACCATAGGCCCCGCGGTCGTCCTTCTGATGCGGTGGCCCGCGGCGGAACCCGCCGCTGCGTTCTACACCAATCTCTGGTTGTCGACGGGCAAAGTCCAGCGCGTTATAATCTGCGTGCACTCCTGGACCGACGACGTTGAACACCGCGTCGATGTCACAGTGCTCGGGAACTACGAGTGAGCGCGCCAAGAGACGCATCCGTCTCAGTCGCGGAGATGCTTGGCGAACGCACTGACCTTTTGCTCCGATCGGCTCGGTCCAACGCCCCGACGTTCGCGGACTGTTGCGAAGAGTTAGCCGCACTCGGAGTGGCAAAGGGCTCAGGAATTTTCATATCTGCACCGAACCCCGTGCTCGCCGTCAGACTCTTCCTCAGCTCCGTGGCCCTCGGTCTCATCCCTTGCCTCGTCTCGCCAATCACCACAGCCGACAGGCTGTCCGTCATCAACAAGCATCTTCACCTGATGGGCACTGTCCGGATTGCACCCCCTTCCGAACACCGCCCGGGGGGACCTAGTATCCGGCTGGAACGCTTTGAGCGACCAGCACGTCGCTTCGTTCCTGGCAGCACACTGATGCTCACATCGGGGACTTCGGGAGTGTCGACAGGAGTCCTTCATTCCCTTGAGCAACTGGAACGCAACGCGCGACGACACACATCATCTTTGGGTCTCACAACGAGCGATCAGATCCTCGCCGTGCTGCCGGTGTATTATTCGTTCGGGCTAGTCGCGCAGATTATCGCGCCGCTGGCGCTCGGTGTACCGGTAACCCTAAGTCATGAGATTTTCTCGCCAGCCGCTTTTGTCGGGGACCTCCGGGCCTGCGGAGCAAACGTCTCAGCGGTGACTCCGAGGATGGCTGCGGCCCTTGTAAATACGGACCGGCGGTCCCTCGAGAGGCTACGCGTCCTGTCAGTTGGGGGGCAGAGCTGCCCTCCGGATGTGACCCGATCACTCCTGCGCAGACAGCGCATCCCGCAAGTTTTCCTCACCTACGGATTGACGGAGGCAGGTCCTCGCGTGGCAACGCTCTCGGCGCATGCGGAGTCGGAACAGCGTTGGGCGTCGATCGGCATCCCGTTGGACAACACGACTCTCGGCGTTGATGCGATTCAAGGCGAATCCGTCCTCACTGTCACTTCGGACACCGTGGCGACCAGTTACCTTGGTCGCTTCGACCCTACGTCTATCGATGCAAAGGGACACCGCAGGTTGCTCACAGGCGATGTAGTCCGGCAGGATGAGGATGGATACTTTTCGGTCATCGGGCGGCGGTCCGACATAGTCGTCATCGGAGGCGAAAAGATCTTACTTTCGGACGTGCGATCAATTGCGGAGTCCGTCCTTGGTGTGGCACGCGCCACCGTCACCGCGCGGACCTCGGACGGTGAGCCAATCGGTCTCCGTATGCACCTCTGGCTTAGAGACGACACGATTGATCCGGTGGACGTACGGCGAGCAATTGGCAGACGCTTGCGAGCGGTCGAGCGGCCGTCCGAAGTCACGACCGAGGTCTTGGGCGATAATCTATGGGTCAAGTGATCATCGCAGTCCACCATGCAGGTGGCTCAGCCCGAGCGTTCCTCCCGCTCCAACGCGCGCTCGGTACGGACGTACGCGTAGGTGCTTTGGATCTTCCCGGGCGCGGACGGCGAGGCCGTCAACCGCACTTCGGCACTATAGAGCGCGCCGCGCTTTACGTGGCGGAATCCGTCGATGACGCAGAAGCAACAGTGCTTCTCGGTGTCAGTATGGGTGCGCTCATTGCCTATCGCGCGGTACAGATCCTCGAAGCAGACGGCAGGCGACCGGAACGGCTGATCGTTGCGTCCGCAAACTCGCCGCAGTGCATTGCCGAGCGGGCGAACGACGAGCTGGCGTCATTCGCAGCGCTTCCCACCGTAGGGAATCCCCATGGAGCTGCCGACCGAGCCCTTCTTCTTGCAGACCTCGCCTCCGTGGTGGCGCATCAACCGGTCGCAACGAAGGTCAGCATTCCGATCGACGTGTGGCGGGGTCGGCACGACTCCACGATCCGAACTCGTTCGACCGCTGACTGGATCGGACTTGCTCCGGAGGGTCTGCAGGGCAGCGTGCACACATTCGACGGCAAGCACCTCTTCCTGGCAGACTGTGTTCAAGCCGCCGCGGCAGCCGAAATTTTGCGGAGAATGCACGATGTACGCCCGTTCTGAGATCGCGCCACAGGTCAGAATTGCTGGTCGCGTGCAAGTGATCTGGGCGAGAGTTCATCCGGACACCTCGGATTGGCAGTGGCTGCTCGATGACGTCGAACGAACGCGTGCCGATCGCTTCCACCGTGAAGAGGACCGGGGCCGTTTCGTTGTGGCCGCCGGCTTGGCGCACCTCGTCGTCGGGGCGATCCTCGGGGAGGCACCCAACCAACCCGTGCTCGATCGACGGTGTGAGCGGTGCGGAGAACCGCATGGAAGGCCACGGCCACTTCGGGGGATTCGCGGATGCTCGATTTCCCACTCCGGAAGCGTCGCTGGGTTTGCCTGGAGTGACAGCGGTGACGTGGGGCTCGACATCGAGGAGCGTCGGGAGGTCTCGCCTGAATCCCTCACCGCAGCGCAGACCATATTTGAGTCAGAGGCGTTGGCTCAGGAATACGATTGTGGCGGGTCACCTTTACCCTGGTGGGTGCGCAAGGAGGCCGTCGTGAAACTAACCGGCGAAGGACTTCAAGGGATGCCCAACTACACGGTCAGCACCGGCCCAAACAAGCCCGGACGAACGTTTCCCGTGCGCGGGCCCGAAGCATTCGACGCTATCACAACTGTCGATATTTTTGTGGATTCAGCACACACGGGCGCGGTGGCCTTTCATGGACGCCCTGATTTGAGGGTTATTGCATCTGAACGGCAACCTCATGACACGAAATACTGGGAGGAACTGATCAATGACTGACCGTCAGACTGATCTCGCGATTATTGGGATGGCTGGGCGTTACGCCACGGCCAGCGACCTCAGTAACCTAGAATCTGCTTTGGAATCGGGCCGTGACCTCATTACTCGGGGGTCTCCACTTTGGACGAATACAGGAGCCGATTCCAGGACCGTCGCCGCGTGGGGGACCATGCGCGATCGTCAGTACGACCTTGCTGGGATCGAAACTCCGATTCCGCCAAATCTTGACTTCCGACACGGAATACTTTTCGAAGTCCTCCGGTCGGCTGTAAGAGACGCAGGACTCAGGCTCGAGGACATCGGGCACACGACGTCCGTCTACGCGGGCTACGCCCGAACCAGAGACATCCCGAGGTCGAACTTCGCGGACGTCTACGCTTACGACCCAACCTTCGCGGCGAGCTTCTTCTCCTACTTACATGATCTGCGGGGGGAGAGCATTATGATCGACGCGACCTGCGCGACTGGCCTCGTCGGGGTCGACCTCGCCGCTGCCTCATTGACGCTCCGGAAGAGTTCGTACGCACTCGTGGGCGCCATCTCGATCATCGACGGTACGGATGGCGAGTACGAGGCATCATCGAAAACGATCTACTCACCAACAGGATTCTGCCGACCATTTGACGTACGAGCCGACGGGACCGTGCCTGGGGACGGAGCCGGAGCGATCCTTCTACGGCGGCTTGAGGATGCCGTTCGCGACGGCGATCCGATCTACTCGGTCATCAAAGGGGTTTCCGTGAACAACGACGGCCGGCGCAAACCGGGATACGTCATTCCGTCGATCGACGGAAAGGTGGACGTCGTTCAGCGTGGGCTCTTGAACGCCCGTGTCGACGGCAGCGATCTTGGGTTGATTGAGGCCCACGGCGTCGGTATTCCGGTAAACGACCGGATCGAAGCGACGGCTCTGATCGAGGCGCTTGGCGCAGCGGGGGGGCCGTTGGCGTTCGGATCAATCAAGGCTACGACCGGTCACACCGACACCGCTGCAGGCCTGGCGGCAGTCATAAAGGTCTCGCTCAGCTTGTCGCGCGGGCGTCTCTACGCTACGCCGAACACCGAAGAAATGATCCAGACTCTTGCCGATGGCGGCACACGCTTCGAGCTCCTGCCGACGACGCGGCCATGGGACGATCGTCCCAGGCGCGCCGGTGTGATGTCTGCTGGCATTGGTGGTGTCAACGCGTTCGCCGTGCTCGAGTCGGCACCGGTCGGGTGAGTCGTGACCGTCTGTTCCCGGGCCAGCCTGGGGGGAGGGCCTGCCGAACGTGCTCACCGCAGCGTCGGCGTACGCACCCTTCGTACCGGCAACCACTCCGGAGGGCGCATGTCGACTCCCATTCGCCATAGCAAAGTCTCTTCTTCGACACGAAGACGGAAGTCCAATGCGGCGAGGTTCGGCGCGTTGACCTCGCCCTGCGGGAGCTGTACGACGACTCCGTCGTCGAATGGTTCGGACGGTCGGAATTCAACCTCGAGTCCACAATGCTCAAGCCTCCCACGCAGCTGATTGACAGCAGTCCCGTCCGCGCGGAGCACCACTACTCTCGATCCCGCAACGGGCAAAATCTGCCCCGTATCCAATCGAAGGACACGGACCGCGTCAGCCACCGAGTCCGCCACAGCGCTAAATCGGAACGGAAGCCTGTCGTCTGTCGCGAACAATGTTCCCATCAAGTCACCCAGCTCACCCGCCCACGATCGGTCAAGATGCTCCGCAAGGCGATTCCGCGCAGTCTGCAACGCCTCAGCAGAAGATGCGGACAGGGCGATCGGGACGAGGACGTCGTGGCGCGCGAAGACCACGTCCCCAGCAGTCCACGCATCGTGTCGCTGATCGTCGCGCCGTGAGTCAACGAGAGCCACCTGCGTTCGCACAGTCGGGTGTCTTAGCAGCTCGGGAACGCTAAGCTCCTTGGCGGTTTCGCGTTCGACGGCCGCAGCGAGCGTCGAAAGCTGCAGTGAGTCACCTCCGGCGTCGAAAAAGTTGACGTCGTCCCCTAATGGCACTCGTCCGGTGACTGCCTCCCAGGCTGTCCGGACTGCTTCCCTAGTCGTGCGCGGCACAGGAGGCGCAGGCACTCGCGCTTGCGCCGTAGCGACGGGGATGGCCGGTTCCGTTCTTAGGAGCCCCCGCAGGGCGCGTTCGTCGATCTTGCCATTCGGCTTATGTGGGAGGACGTCGACCAGCACCACGCGGTCTGGAACGGCATGTGCGGGCAGCACCTGGGCCAAGGCCGACCTCGCTTCGGTTTCCGCGATCGATTCGCGCGGTACCACGAAGGCGACGATACGCCGGGACGGTTCATCGATGGCAAGTACATGTGCCTGCACGGACCACGGCTGATCAAGGACGGCAGCACGGACGGCACCCAACTCCAGTCGTCGGCCGCGGATCTTTACCTGGTGGTCGACACGGCCGTCGAAGTGGAGGAGGCCGTCGAGAGCAAGGCGACCTCTGTCACCGGTTCGATACACCGGACCGAGAACGCCGGCGACCTCCACGGTGCCGCGTTGATCGCCGCCCAGGTACCCCCCGAACAGACCGTCGCCCGCGAGGCCAATCTCACCAGCCATCCCGAAGCCGACCCGGACGTCACCGTACGGGGAGAGGACGTGGACATCGGTGCCAGGTACAGGACGACCGATAGGAACTGGCTCGTCATCCACGGCGGTCCCGTCCAACCGGTAGAACGTCGATGTGAACGAGTTCTCTGTCGGACCGTAGCCGTTGTGGATAACGCGCCGGCCGGTCCACGCCTCGGCACGGGCGAAGCTTCGCGCTGAGGCGGTGTCACCGCCGCAATAGATGACACGCAGACCGGACAGCGCCGACGGACGTTCTTCTGCAACAGCGTGGAGTAGGGGAGTCGTCATCAGCATCACCGACACGCTGTGCTGTCGAATCGCGCGACCGAGTAGTGCCGGGCTGAGGATGGTGTCGCGAGGAAGGATGACGAGCTTTGCTCCGGCGCATAGGGCGCCCCACACCTCGTATGAAGCTCCGTCGAAATTCAGCGGAGCAAGTTGCGTGAACACGTCATCCTTGGAAACTGGAAGGAAGTCGTTGTTGCAGACAAGACGGCTGAGACCGCGGTGTGACAGCCGTACGCCCTTCGGCGCTCCGGTGGAACCCGACGTGTATAGAACATTAAAAAGATTGTCCGGTTCAGGCAGGACGATCTGCTCGAACGGTTTTTCGCGGTCGGCCGCATTCAGGAGGTGGGAGGTGGTCCTTGCGCTGTAGTGTTTACCGAGTTCGGGGTCATTTGAAACGACCAGCGCGGGGTCTGCGTCCCGCAAAATTGTTATTCGCATTGCGGCTGGATCGTCGAATGCGAGAGGGACGTACGCCGCTCCGACGAATAAAATCCCGAGCCAAATCTCGAACGTCTCGGCAGAAGCCGGGAGATCGAGCGCGATGAGGTCACCTGGGGAAACGCCCTCACTGACTAGGACCGATGCGATCCGGCGTGCGCGCATCACGAGGTCGTCATACCGGATGACGGTGTCTCCATCGACGATGGCTATTGCGGAGGCGTGACGCTCGGAGTTCGCGATGATCGACATGGCAATGCTCGTGACCTCGGGGACGACTGCCCCGCGCTGTGTCGCCCCGTCTATCCCGGCGAGAACGTCCGCTGGGGTCGAACGGTCGTCAGCAATTGCCTGCACGAGCACTTCCCGCACGGCGTCCCGGACCGCTCGAACCGTTCGCTCGTCGAATACCGCGGAGTCGTAGTCGACGGTGATCGACGAATCGTTCTCGTCGAACACCGCGGAAATCGGGAACTTCCCGCTGGGGCGCGACCAGGGGATGACCTCGAGCCGCCCCATTGGCGTATCGAACGCATCTCGCGTCGGCGAAACGTGCAGGAACGCTCCCGCGGACCCACCCTCGGGATGGAAAGCGGATCGGAGCGCGATCGGGTCGACAGCAGAACGATCTATTGTGTCCAGCACCGAATCCCGAAGATCGCGCGCAAGATCGGCGAACGGGGTGGAGAGCCCGTCGCGAGAAGCGATGGGGAGGGCCCTGGAGTATAGACCGACCGGCTCGCGGCCGGTCCGCGAGGAGACAATAAGTCGGGAGTGTCCTCGGATCTCGCCTGAGAAGAGGTGGAGCGTTCGCACCCAGGTGGAGAAGGCGATCAACGCGGGTGTCGACTTGTTGCCCCGTGCAAGCATGCGGAGCCCCTCCGCCATCACGGTATCGATCTCGAGCCGCACCGATTGCTGTCCGGCCCCGACTAGTCCTCCGCCAGGAGGTGGAACGGTCAGGACTCGAGCGGCGCCCTCGAGCGTTTCGACGAGGGCACTCACGTGAGCCGGATCCTCTTCGCTCACGCCTCCAGTGGGCAGGCCTTGCGTCACAGGTCGACCGTGGAGGTGGTCCACCACGATGTTCGTAATGATTTCCACGGAGGCGGCGTCGCACCCGATGTGGTGCAGGATGAACGTGAGCACCACTCCACCGGGGTAGTGGACGAGGTGCGCCCGGATGAGGGGCCCGACAGTGATGTCTAGCGGCAACGAATTAAGTTCGATCGCTCGTCGCCGCGCGTCGTCCAGGTCCTGCGCACGCTCCTCGAAGACCATTACATCCGAAAGCGACGTACCCGCCCACGAGACGACGCCGCGTATGTTCACTATTCGGCGGCGTAGCGAGGGTTGTTCGGTCAGTATTCTGGCAGTAATCGCTCTGACATCGACGGGAATTCCGTTGGTTCGCAGGTTCAGCAAAACCGGGACGTTGTACGTCGAATCGTGCGGTTTCGACGCGACGGCCAGCCAAATATCGAGTTCTGCACCAGACAGAGCCATCGGTGCGCCACCCTCATCGCTCATGCGGAGAGCGCCCTGACGTTCCGCGCTACGAGCATTGCTAGGTTCCGCACAGTGCCGAAATTTGTCGAATCGAAATCTGACTCGGTGATCGCAATTCCGAATTTCTTCTCGCATGCAGATCGGAGCTCGACGAAACCCAAAGAATCGAGACCGAGATCATCCCGGAGAGAATCATCGACTCCGAACTCTTCTTCGACATACAGGTCGTCGCGGAGCATAACGATGATCGCCGCCTCGACCTCGGTCCCGTTCGGCGTAAGATTGGTCATTGGGTCCTCCCTTTTTTTCTATCTGCTCTATTTGCGCTTCGACACGACTCATCAGACCCTCGGTCGCATCAATTGACACGTCGTTTCGAGTTGCGAGTTCGACGGCGGTTCGACACGAGGCAATGATCTCGCGTCGGCCTGCGCTGGTGGCGTCACGCTGCGCAGAGCTTATGCTCCTGCCTGGCAGCGATCGGATTCGACGCCTCACGAGCCGACCGTCCACCGGCGTTCCGGCTGCTTGGCTCAACGTGACGAGTTCGTCGGCGCAGCGGAACAGCGCCCGCTCGAGGGCGGGTTGCTCGCGGACGCGGCTCATCGGTCCGGCAGCTACGCACGTGGCGAGAGCCATCGGGATCAACATCGCCATCTTCTGCCAGACGAGAACGTTCTCAGGGACGTCTCGGAGTGTGAGCGTGAGCCCGTTGACCGACGCGCGAGCTGTCGCGTGGATCGCCGATGCTCCTCGAGCATCGAGGGCATTGACCGAGAGCTCGATGTCCGCGAAGAGGGAGTCTTGTCGCACGATCCCCGCCGCTTCCCGCTCGACCTCCGCATACACAAGGCCTCGTACGATCGTCGCGCCTCCCGGCGCGTCAAGAGGGATGACAAGACCGTTCGACAGGGCAATCCAGGTGGCCGCCGCCGTGCCCTTCACCCGTTGTAGCGCCGCTGGGATCTGTTGTGCACGCGTACACAACCAAACGACGTCTACTGAACCATCGAATTGCGCCAAAGTCGGTACGGAGAACGGGCCGACCGCTACGCGAGGGGATCGGACGCACACCGCGTCAGGGAACGTCGCCTTCGTGGAATCAGACGTGACCAGCAGGACTTCGATCCCGGCTGCAGCAAGGTGGCTTGCCATGAGCAACCCGACTGCCCCCGCGCCGACTACTAGATGCTTCCCACGGGCGCCAGCGGGTGTATCAAGTGCTCCACCAGACATGTCGCCGCTTCTCCCGATCGATGAACGTTTCTCTGTATCCAGCCACGTGACTCGACGTGCAACCTAACACGAGCCAAGGAGCGGTAATATGGCTCTTCGCAGTTGAGGGTGTAGCCGTACGAGTGTGGGGTCGGCGCGTCGTGGCCGGGAGTGGGGTCGAGGTCTTCCGATGATGGAGGTTCCTACGCCAGCCATCAGAAAGACCTCGACGTGTCTCACGCTACCTTCGACGACCCTGATCTCACGACCTTCTGCCGCCTGGACGAGCTCGGCCTTCGTGTTGTCGGGCAGCATCTTGCGCCCGATCGGGCGGTGCTGGAATGTCGGGTTGTTGACCCTGATCCGTGGTGCGTGAAGTGTGGTGCGGAGGGCGTGCCTCGGGACACGGTGACGCGGCGTCTCGCGCACGAACCGTTCGGTTGGCGACCCACGACCCTGTTGGTCCGGGTGCGCCGCTACGCATGCACGGGCTGCGGCCGGATCTGGCGACAAGACATCACGAAGGCCGCGCAGCCGCGGGCGAAGCTCTCCCGCCGCGGCGTGCGGTGGGCGCTGGAAGGCCTCGTCGTTGGGCACCTCACCGTCGCCCGTGTCGCGGCCGGCCTCGGGGTGTCGTGGCATACCGCGAACGCGGCTGTTCTCGCCGAGGGGAAACGGGTCCTGATCGATGACCCGACCCGGTTCGAGGGCGTGACCACGATCGGTGTCGACGAGCACGTCTGGCGCCACACGCGCCGCGGAGACAAGTACGTCACGGTGATCATCGATCTCACTCCGATCCGCGCGAAAACTGGGCCTGCCAGGCTGTTGGACATGGTCGAGGGGCGCTCGAAGGCCGTGTTCAAGCAGTGGCTCGCCGACCGACCCGACACCTGGCGGGCGAGGGTCGAGGTCGTCGCGATGGACGGGTTCACCGGGTTCAAGACCGCGACCGCGGAAGAACTGCCCGACGCGGTTCCGGTGATGGACCCGTTCCACGTCATCCGCCTCGCCGGCGACGCCCTGGACCGCTGCCGGCAACGCGTCCAACAACAGTCGACGGGGCACCGCGGCCGTTCCAGAGACCCGCTCTACTCGGCACGCCGGACCCTGCACACCGGCGCCGACCTCCTCACGGACAAGCAACACGCCCGCCTCAAGACGGTGTTCGCGGTCGACGAGCACGTCGAGGTCGAGGCGACCTGGGGCATCTATCAACGCATGATCGCCGCCTACCGCGACCCGGATCGGACCGCCGGGAAGACGGCGATGCAAGCGCTGATCGACTCGATCAGCGGCAAGGTCCCACGAGCCCTGAAAGAGCTGGTCACCCTCGGCCGCACGATGAACGCCCGCGCCGCCGACATCCTCGCTTACTTCGACCGCCCCGGCACATCGAACGGCCCCACCGAAGCGATCAACGGCCGCCTCGAACACCTCCGAGGGTCCGCCCTCGGCTTCCGCAACCTCACCAACTACATCGCCCGCAGCCTGCTCGAAACTGGCGGCTTCAGACCCCGACTACACCCTCAATTACGATGAGCCGGTAATATGCGTTCCCGACGCACCGGAGGAGTAGTATTGAATCAGGGAGCCAGCATCGGCGAAGATTCGCGCGCACGGAACCGGTTCTCATACTGGCTCCACGAGAAGTTGTCAAGTGGCGCGCCACTCCTCGATCGGGAATTCGACGTCATCGTCGGCCACGTTCAGCACGTGGGCAAGCACCACCTCGAAGCAAGCACGCTCGACGGCCTCGCAGCTCTCCGCGAACGTAGGCCACGCACTCGGATGAGCGAGATATTCCTCGACAGCATCCTCGACAAGCACGACGGCCGGTACGACTACCCGAGCTATGCGAGTCACGGTCTTCTGCATCTGCTGCTCGAACGGCACGCTCATCCCGTGCAGGTCGTCCGGCTGCTCGTGCAAGATATCATCGCCCATGAAACGGCTGAACCACCGCGCTGGATCATCGCACCACCCGATGCCAACCTCGTCGCACGGCGGTGCCGCATCGCTGCCCGTACCCTGAAGGAGCTAGAACGCGTGTCGAAGACCGGCGAGCACGTTCAGATCGACGACACGAGTGCGGCTCTCATCGCCTCCTCGGTCTTTCCTGTCGATCAGTGGCATGACGAGTACATGTTCATTCGCATCCTGCAGTCGTACGAGTGCGTGTTCGCCGTGCTGCTGACCGAAGGTTCCCGGGCTCTCGACGCTCTACAGCGCGCCGATCCTCACGAGGCCGCTCGTTCCATTCGCGCCGCTGCAGCGACGATCGACTCGGCAGGGCGTCTGTTCACGCTGATGGCCACGATGCGGCGTGAGGCCTTCTCAAGCTTCCGCGTGTACACCGAGGGTGCCAGTGCAATCCAGTCGCGGCGCTACAAGCAGTTCGAGTTGCTGTGCGGGAGGCCGGAACCGACTCGACTCGCCTCAGAAGCATTCGCGAGTGTCCCCGATGTCCAAGTCCAAGCAACAGGCGATCCCGCGACCTTGACTTCGGCGTTCCTTAACATGCCGGATCCGGCATCCGGTCAACGCCGCCAAGTCGTAGATGCAATGCTCGAACTGGAACAGGCTCATAATCGGTGGAAGCAGACCCACTACAGTCTGGGCGTCCGCTTCGTCGGCCCGAGTCGCGGGTCGGGCGGTACGTCGGGTGTCGAGTACCTCGATCACGTGCGGGCCAACCGGCTATTCTGGAAACTAGAACTGGAGGACTGAGCGAATGGTACGCCGAGACCGCGACGGTGCTCCAGGGGCAGCGAAATCGATCCTCAATCCTTCTGAACCAGATCCTCAACTGCGCTATGAGTACGACAGGGACAGCAACTACGAGCGGGACACCCGCGTGACGATAGCGCTGTCGGCGCTGGTTCCGGGCGATGAGCTCCATCACCCGGACCACCGTTTCTTTCAACTCATCCATCTGATCACAGAGTATTCGTGGGTTGGAGTGCACGATTGCTTCGTCACCGCCGCGCACGAGCTTTCTGCTGGGAACACGCTACGAGCAAGCCGTGCCGTCGATCGCGGAATTGGGATCAGTCGCATGCCGGTGGATGCGGTGCGCCTTTTCCAATCGTCTCTTCCGGCAATGAGTTTCCTAGCGATGCGCGCCGCATTCCCACCGAACACCACCGGCCTCGATTCGCCGGGTATGCGCAATCTACGACGGAGCGCAAAGAGCGTCTGGAATTGCGTGGAAAGCGCTCTCAATGATCGAAGCGTCGAAACGATACTCGGTGACACGTTCGGCGAAAGCGATTCTGAGGACATCGAACTCGCTCATTTCCTATCCAAGCTCTATGAGCTCGATGCGCTACTTCTAAGCTGGAAGGAGACGCATCTACATATGGTGATGATGATTATTGGGGGCATGGAAACACCCTTCGGGCAGGCATCCAGCACAGTTAGCATGCGCGGAGCAGATCTCTCCGACTTGAAGCGGTTGGGCAGCCGCCCATTCTTCCCGCAATTGTGGCAGGCGAGCAACACTTTGTTTCGACAGCACGTCGGACACTCAGGGGCCTCCTGATGGGGATGAATCGCGTGAGCCGCTTGCGCCGACCGGAGCGATATGCGTAGAGCATTCACTCCACGGCGAGATTGAGCTGGCATTCAGATGACGAACTGGCCGCCAAAGTGCAGTTCGTGAGGATGTGAACAGATCACATCGCGGGCGACACGTATCCGATAATCTACGTTATGTCAGAGAGAGGCTGGCATTTTCGCATCAGGTGCGAATTGGCCGGTCCCCTCGACCTCCCTGTCACAGAGCGGCTCGCGCGGTTGGTGGGGCGATCGACCGCCAGGATCCGATGTCGCTTCCGCGGCGACAGCACCGAGCGAGAGTGGCTCGCGACCTGGCATTTCGCGACACGGTTAGCATAGATTCGCATTTACTGCGAACATTTCGCGCATAATGCGAAGCGTCTCGGAGGTCGTTGCGGGGTCCGTTCCCGCGCATCTGCAGGGTGCCGTCGCGGTCTTGAACGCGGAGGAGACGGTCTGGGAGGCGATGCTCGGCGGCTGGCGGGCGCAGCAGTTCGCCCGGAATCTCGCGCCGTCGACGGTCGATCGCCGGCGGGACCTGGTGACGCGGTTCCGCGTCTACGCGGACGCCTATCCGTGGTCGTGGACGGTCGGCGCGGTGGACGAGTTCTTCCTCGAGTTGCGCGCGGTCGGCGGCGCCGCGCAGTCCACGATTCTGAGCTATCAGGGCGCTCTGCGGATGTTCCTCGAGTACGTCTGCGACCCGCGTTACGGTTGGGTCGAGCAGTGCTGGCAGCGCTTCGGCGACCATCCCGCACAGGTCTTCCACGAGTGGAACACGGCCGGTCACGCGCAGAATGGGATCGCGCAGCCAGGAACCCTCACCACGCGCCTGCAGGATGCGGGCATCAACCTCCGCGCTGCCCGCAACGCGACCCTCCGAGCACTCGTCCTCGAGATCCCCGCGGCGATCGTCGCCGACTCGCTCGGATACAGCTACCAGATCGCTGACAAGCACCGCCGAAACTCAGGCGCCACGTTCAGCAACTACATCAGCCATCGCAGCTGAACAAGAAGAGCCCGTTCGCCGCCTACCGGGGCGCGGCCGCCGAGTGTGTCGGCCATTTCAGCGGAAAAAGTGAAATCGACGATATCAAGACGGAGTCACCTGGTCCGCGAAGCCCGAAGAATGTCGGTGCCCGTAGCTAGTCTCAATGGAGGCCTAGTGTCGCGTCCGACGACCGGCGGCCAGAGAGGCGATCGCATGGTTCAGTCTGAGGGTCTTCCGGCCCGTGGTGTGGTGTTCTGGCCGGTCGGCAACGGCGACAGTACGACGGTCGTCGTTGATGACCTCGTTGTGCTGCAGGTCGATCTGCATGACATGGCGAAAGCCGATGATGAGGCCACGCCGGAGGTCGCGGTGGTCGACCGTCTGATCGAGGCGTTGCCGGTGGTGGACGGTGTGCCGTACTTGGCTACCTTCGCGCTGACGCATGCTGACGAGGACCATTGTCTGGGCTTCGCGGACCTGGTTGATCAGGCCAGAATTGGCGAGCTGTGGTCCACGCCCCGGTTGTGGCGCGAGTACAACGACCCGGACGCGCCGGACCTGTGCAGCGACGCGGTCGCTTTCCGGGAGGAGTCCGAGCGACGCATCGCGGCAACGATGGCGGCGGTGAATGCCGGAGGGGTCCCGACCAGTGGTGATCGCATCCGGATCATCGGGTACGACGACGAGCACGGTTCCCACGCCTATGACGAGTTGCCGGATGAGTACCTCGCGTGGCCGGGACAGTCGTTGACTGTGTTGGACGGGCACGAGCGGGTGGGCGTGTTCGAGGCGTTCATCCACGCGCCGTTCCGTTCATCCACGCGCCGTTCAAGGACGACGCCGCATCGGCGCGGAACGAGACGTCGCTGTCGATGCAGGTCACCCTGACCGACGAGACCGGCGTCGATGGCAAAGTGCTGCTGTTCGGGGATCTGGCCCATGACACGATCAGGAAGATCTTCGACTACAGCGAGTACGACGACCGCGAGCAGTACCATGTGGCCGTGAACCCGTCGTCGACGGCGAAGTCAGGGCGGCGCCTCCCGCGAATCCTCGTCATCGCCGGCTGTGACCACGTGATCGCGTCGTTCATGTCCACGAGTCTCGCATTCACCCGGGCGGGCCTCCTTCGAGACGGCCGTTAGGATCGGGGCAGTTGAGCGGTGGGGGTTCCGATGGGAAGAGGCATTTCAGTCGTCTTGGACGGCTACCAGTGGCCCACCCGAGCGGCTGCGGAAAAGCATTTCAAGGCGATACTCCACGATCCCCGTTACCGCCTGAACGACCCCATCACCGACCCGGAGCACGATGCGCAACTGCGCGCGCTGGTCGAGATCCATCCCGAGGCGGACGTGAAGATCGGTGTGGGGATCGACTACTTCTTCATCGGCTTGACCAGCGAGGGTGACCGCTTCAACGTTCGCCCCGACGCGACCGGGATCTGGATCCGTCGAGTCAACGGCAGCAAGGCCGATTGGAGTTACCTGACGGCGATCCGCGAGCACGGAGCGAAGCAGAGCGTGAAAGACGCGATGCGGCTCGCCCTGGAAGATCGGCGCATGAAATACCGCGAGCGACGCTTCGCCGACGGGACCGCGACCAGCGACCTCTCCGGAACTCCCTTCACCTCGCGCGATCAGGCGGCCGTCATCTACATCGACCCGACCTGGGAGCAGCTCTCCTTCCGGTTCGCGGAATCGGAAGGCGGGTGGGACGCGATCGAGGTCCACTCCGGTCGTGGGGCGGTACGTGTCGGTGCCGAGTTCGCGGATCCTCACGTCGAAGACCGCTGGCTCGATTTCCATGCACAGCATGCTCGGCTGGCCTTGGCAACACGAAGCGAGCTCGCTCGGCGGGCTCGGACGGATGAAACCGCCTGGACGCCCTGACACGAGCCGTGACCGGTGCGAGCCGTCCGTTCCTGGTCATGCGCGTCGCGCGGCAGGGACGGAACGGGTAGCGTCGTCGAAAAGAGGGCTCGATCTCACGTCTACTGAGATCGAGCCCTCTTCTGCGTGGTGTTACTTCTTGTTCTCGGTGATGCTGGTACGCGGGTGACGCGCGGCGGCAGCCGGGGTGATGTAGTGCCCCGTGATAGCGCTGCGGTTCTGGGTCGCGCTGGTGCGGTTCGCTCCGGACTCGGTGACGCTGGTGCGCGGGTGGCGCGCAGCGGCGGCGTTCGAGACGTAGCGTCCGGAGATGCTGAACCTGTTCGACATGGTGGTTCCTCCTTCCTGGTCACGATCGCCTGTGGTCGGAGCCGCGTGGTGGCGGTCCGCGTCGTCCGGGGACCGGACGAGGCTTAGGCGGGGCGCGGGGGGCTCGTCGATGTCGGCGAGGCGACGGATGATCTTCACGCTCACGCGCAGATCGTCCGCGACGGCCGCGATGGGCGTGCCGTCGTCATCGAGGAGGGCGAGAGCGTTCTTCATCAGTTCCGGCCTCTCCCCCGGGAAGTCCCGAATCGGCTGAGCGGCTGGCTTGATGGTGTTGAGACTGATCCAGGCACGCCGGTAGGTGGATTCGGAGATGAACTCCAGCTCCTTACAGCGGTAGAGGAGGGAGTGGATCGAGACTCCCCACCGCTTGCTGACATCCTCGAGGCGGGCGAGGTTCACTCGGCGGGGTAGCTCGTTCTGGATCGTGTCGCGTGGGGTGAGGAACTCTGCCGCGAACGCGTCCGCGTCGCGCTCCATCTGGCTGTCGCTGCCATGTCGGCCGTGGTGGAGCACGATGTGACCGAGTTCATGGGCGGCCGAGAAGCGGTGTCGGAGGACGTCATCCGCCTTATCGGGGGTGAGCACGACGATAGGTCGAGGGAGCGAGCTGATGGAGAACGCGTCGATCTTGCGTTTCGGATCGAGCTCGTCCTCCTTCATCGAAAAGAGAACAGCGAGGATCCCGTGCTGCTCGAGCTGGTAGACGAGGTGCGGGATCGGTTCCGTGCCCAAGCGCCAGTGGGAGCGCATGAGGCGGGCTGCGCTCACCGGATCGGGCGCATCGTCTGATTCCGTGTGCGCCCAGTGCGGGAGATCGACGTCGGGGAACTCGACGAACTGCTCGAGGTAGCGGCTGAGTTCCCAGACGAGTTCGGCGTAGGCGGTGGCCTGCTGCTGCTGGCCCACGGTGGTGGAACGCAGGCGCCGGAACGACGCTTCGGCGACCTCGACCCTCACCGCCGGGCGCCCGAGGGTGAAGAACGAGATGGGGACATCAAGAGCGGCGGCGAGGGCCGTGATCGTTTCCGCGCGCGGGACGATCTCGCCGCGCTCGTACTGGCCGACCGCCGCGGCAGAGACTCCGACGAGGCGGTGGACGTCGGTCTTGGTCATGGCGCGGAAGCGGCGTGCCTGTTCTAGACGCGAGGGGTCGAAGGCGCGGGCGACGTCCGTCGCGGTGAGGGTGGAGGGTGCTGTGGGCATTACTGGTCCTGCTTGTCGGGCTGCTTCGAGGTGCGCAGCTTCACGGTGGTACGGGGTCGCGGGGCATCCGCGAAGCTCTCTGCCGGCTGCGGTTTGGTTGCGGCGGGCTCGCTGGTCTGAGGCACCTTGCGGTAGGTCAGGGTCTCGGGTTCGAGGAACCGCAGGTAGTTGCCGTCGAGGCGTGCCGGTGCCCACATGATCTGGCCCACTCCTCGCGGAGAGCTGCTGTAGAAGGCGACGAACAGCTCCGTACGGTCCTCGTCCTCCTCGATGTGGTGGAGGGCGTCCTTGATGCCAGCGGCGTCGTCACTGTCGTCCGTCGGGTCGTCGAAGAGCGTCAGGTCGGTCAGCTCGGGTCGGCGAGAACTGTGCTCGGTGAGCGCGTTTCGTCGCGTCCGCGAGAGGGAAGGGAGGTAGAGCTGGTTGGTGTTCCGTCTCATCTTGTCGCCCACGCGGATCGGGAAGATGAGGCCTTTGCCGATGAACATGAGCTTCCGCGACGAGCGCGGGATCGGCTCCTCGCGGAAGCTGGCCTCCCCCAGGAGGCCGACCCTGATGTCCTTCGGGACGGCCCTCGACATCCCGACGCCGTAGACATACAGCTCGTCGTCGGGATCGGCGTACTCCCTGTTCGCGCGTCCCGTCCGCGCCTGCGCCTCGTGGATGCCCTGAGGAATCGCCGCCTGCAGAGTCACGAGCTCGGATGCCGAAAAAGCAGAGTGCCAGCGCCGCGGCAGCCCAGACGGAAGGGGAGCGATCGACATGAGGACCTCCTAGATCCCCTTCACCGTAACGTGTCAGACTTTCAAACGCAACAGATTTTCGTCACTCTGACCGACTCCGATTGTCACCGATCACCGAAATAGCGGGAGTTTGAGACAGAACTGGTATCATACAGATCGCGCCCGTCAGGAACCATGCCCCGAAGGGCGGGAAGGGGCGGAAGAGTCGCGGTCCAGGTTCGTGATGCCGCGGTAGCCGGCAAGCCGAGCGATGCAACTGACCCCTAGAACTGACGGACGATCGAGCTTCGGCTCGGCACCTCCCCAGGTCAGGCGCGTCGCAGAATTCCGCCGTCGATCGCGATCTCCGCGCCGAGCACGCTGGCGGCCAGCGGGGAGGAGAGGTAGGCGATCACATCCGCGATCTCGCTCGGCTCGATTAGGGCCCCGGTCAGCATCCCCATCTGCTCGGGCACCTTCGCGAGCACGGCCTCAAGCGGTACCCCCGCGGCCTCCGCGAAACGATCCCACATCTCTGTGCGGGTCGGCCCCGGCATCACGGTCGCGATGCGGATGCCGCGGGCCGCGAGTTCTGGAGCGACACCACTGCCGAACGCGGTCAGTGCGGCTTTCGCCACGTTGTAGGCCAGGGGTGGACCGTCGACGCGATGCGCTCCGATCGACGAAACGTTGACGATCGTGCCGCGGGCCTGCGCAAGCGGAGTCAAGGCGGCTCTGGTCATCCGCACTGCCGCGAGCAGGTTGGCGACCAGGGCGTCATCCGAGTCGTCGTCGGACAGCTGCTCGAAGGGTGCCAGTGTGAGCCGTGACCCGCCGCCGGCGTTGTTCACGAGGATGTCGATCCGACCGAACGTCTCCAGGGTCGCCTCGATGACGGTGCTCGCAGCACCGTCATCCGTCACGTCCGCGGTGAGCATCCGCACTGCATACCCGGTGTGAGGGCTCAGCGCGGCGCTTCGGGAGACCCCGACCACGCGCGCGCCCTCCCGGACGAACCGGCCGACGACGGCCGCGCCGATTCCGCGACTTGCACCCGTGACGAGTGCGACCTTGCCTGCCAGTTCCAGATCCATGAGTGTCTCCCTGCGTTCCCGAATGTTGACGTCGTCAGCTTAAGCGGAAGGTGAACGATGTCAACACTCCTGCTAGCGTCGGTGACGTGAGTCCGAGAAACCCCGAGCCGACCAGGTCCGCTGTGCTCGCCGCTGCCGACGAACTACTCGAATCCGGAGGCCCGGAGGCCGTCACTCTCCGGGCAGTCGGAGAGAGGGCCGGGGTGTCGCGCTCGGCTCCGTATCGGCACTTCTCGAGCAAGGCGGATCTCCTGACCGCCCTGGCCCTCGGCACGCTCGCAGAACTGGGGTCGCGCATCCGCACCGGAGGTGGCGAAGACGCCGCCGGATCGAGGCTGCGGGGCGGCTGCCTGGGATACCTCGACTGGGCTCTCGAGCATCCGCAGCACTACCTCCTGGTGTTCGGCGCGGCGCCGATGATCGACCCGCCTACCGCGATCGAGGCCGCTGCAGACGACGGCTTGCGAGCGCTGCAGGAACTCATCGGACTGACCGGCGATACCGGGAAACAGGACGACGCCTCGCCGCGCGAGCGGGCGACGGCCCTCTGGGCACTCCTGCACGGGCTGGTTCACTTGCAGATCGGAGGTCACCTCCACGAACCGCGAACACTCGACGGCGACACTCGCCTCACCGAGCTCGTTGATCTCGCCCTGTGGTCGTGGGGGGTCCGAGTGACAGCACAGGCGGTGGCCCCCGAGGCGACAGGCCCGAACGGCCGCCGCGGGGTTCGCGGAATCAGGTGAAGTCCCGAAGGGCCTCGAGGAATTCGGGCGCGTGGTCTCCGAGTGGCGCGAAGAAGGCCCGATCCGCGGCCTCCACGACGGGGATGGCTCGGTTGACGGCCTCCGCGCCCGACGAGGTGAGCGTCACCAGCTGTGCTCTCGCGTCGCCGGGGTGAGGCGTGCGGGCGACGAGCCGGGCCTTCTCGAGTGCCCTGATGACCTGTGAGGTCATCATGGGGTCTGTTCGGGCGTGCTGAGCGAGCCGGCTCTGCGTCAGTGGGGCGTCCTCGCCCGCGGAGGCGAGATGGGCGAGCAGGACGAACTGCACGTGAGTGAGTCCGAAGCTCTTCAGCGCGGCTCGCTGCCGGGCTTGCCAGCGCATCGTCGTTCGCCAGAGCGCGAGGCCGGGACTGTCCTCGGGATCGGGATAGTCGGTGACGAGGCTCACAGGGTATCCCCGTGATTCCGTTCGAGGAGCGAGACCAGCCGGTCGAGGCCGGATTGAGCCGCAGAGCGGAACTGCTTACTGAGGAGGGCCGCGAAGACTCGCGACGTCAGGCCCTCGATCGTGATCCGGACCAACAGGTCAGTGCCCGACCCGGATCGCCCAGCGAGATGCCGGAAGGTGAGCCGGGCGCCGGGCAGCGCCGTGGTGTCCGTGAACTCGCTACTCGGGTCATAGCCGGTGACGGTGAACTTCAGGCGCGGGCCCGAGGTGGGGTTCAGGACTCCGCGCGCACCCGAGACGACCGGACCCTTCAGCCGGGCGGAGGAGATGTCCTCATCCCACTCCGACCAGGTCGCCGGTTCCGCCCATCGGGCAACGAAGCGCTCGGGAGCGACCGTGGAGGTCGCCGTCCCTCTTCCGAGTTCGATCATATGCTTAGTATGCACGCATATGATCGTTGGCTCGCTACCAGCAGATCCGACCGTCCGGGATCGTCAAGCCAGTGGAAGCCCGCTGGTCACGAACAGGCAGGTCCGTCGCTCGAGTTGTGGTCTGCTCGCATCCGGAGTCGGTGCCACCGTGCGCCTGATGATGTCGCGGTAGTTCCTGCGCCGAGATGAAGCACGTCAGGTCGCGCGTCGGCGCGGGACGTCGCAAGCGTCGGCGGTCGTGCTGGACTGACACTTCTGGTCGGCGCGAGTCGACTGCGCCACCGCCGCAGGGGGAAACGATGGCTCACGACGCTCCGGCCCCGATGCACCCGCGAGAGCCGGCGCTCACCGCCGACCGGTGGGGTGCGCTCTGCGGCGTGATCGCTCTCCTGCTGTCCGCGGCGGTCGGAGGGTTCGCGACGCAGCTGTTCGGATTCGCCACCGACGCCTGCTTCGGCGAGTGCGACGACACGCTGATCGCGACCGGCCTGCTCCTCGGCCCGCTCGGGATCGTCGTGACCGTGATCGCCACGATCCTCCTGCTGGTCTGGCGGCTGCGACCCGGTCGGCGCGTCGCCTGGATCCCCTGGACCGGCGTCGGCGCCGTCCTGCTCGTCGTGCTCATCAGCTACGGCCTGGTCAGCGCCGGCACCACTCCGAGGGGCTGACAGCGTGACGACCGGTCTCTCCGGCTGCCGCGACTGCACCTCACTCGTCGTGCCCGCACCGCCCGACAACGTCGAACGCGGCGGGCCTATCGACGCATTCGAGACCCTCGACGCTCTCCTGTCCGCGGTGGAGAGCGGCGCGATGACCGCGCTCCGCGGCGACTGCCCGATCACAGACATGAAGGCGCTCATCCTCGCCGAGACGAAGTACACCGTCGTGCAGTTCCTCCACTGCTCCCACTGCGAGAGCACCGTCTTCTTCGGCCTGTGCGTGCGCGGATGGCCCATCTACCGCATCGTCCCCGCCGCCGACGTCGACACCTGGCCATGGGAGCCCTCAGCCACGGCACCGTCGAACGCACTCCCGACACGATCGCCGCGAGGCCGCAGCAGCATCCGGGGCTCGCTGCTGACACGACGGGCAGACGGGATCATCGGCCTCATCGGAGCGGCTCTGATGCTCCTCGCCGCGCCGGCGCTGAGCGTGCTCGCCGTCGGATTCGGGTTCGTGACGGCACCCTGCCGGTGGCTGACCTGCGACGTCGGGCTGATCGCCGTCGTCCACACGATCGCGGTGCTCGCGCCCCCGGTGATCGCCGTGGCCGGCGGGATCGCGATGATCCTCCGCTACCGGCACGGACGCCGCATCGCGTGGCTGCCCTTCGTGCTGATCCCCCTGCAAGCGGGTGTTTGGACACTGTGCTTCTGGATCCTCCGAACAGCCGTGTCGGAGGCCACCAGCCGCGGCTGAAATCCCTCGCCCTTGCAGACCGGGCAGCGGCCGCCGGGCCTCGCGGCAACGGAAGCCCGCGACATGCATCAGAAGCTCTCTGAACGCGCCGGCAGCTGTCACCGTCACCCGCCGGTCACGAATACGCAGGTACATCGCTAATACTGTGGCTGCGGTGCCGACGAGCCGGTGGCCACGATCGTCCGCCGGAGCCCTGCCTAGGCAGAGAGACGCAACGAGGGCTCGGCGACAGGCTGGTGCCGCAGCGCAGCAATCAGTTCATCGAGGGCCTCATGCGCTTCTCGATGCGCCCGTGGGTCAACCGCCACCAGGGCGGCTTCCCTTGCAGCACGGAGCGCGACGTCGATCAGCTCGGGCAGATCCCACGACGAGCGCGCAGGCTACGGTCCGGCCGTCCATCCGACGCTTCACTCTTGCCTACGCCGACCGACCGTCAAGAGCGCTGCGCTTCCCTCCGGGATGCCCCTCCGGGGCACTCCTGACGGCCGCCCGCCTCCGGCATCGCGCCGCTTATCGGATGGATGGCCTCGGTACCGATCAGCACGGCCAGATACCTCGGTACCCTGGGCGCCGTGAACGCCTGGGACTTTTGGATCGAGACGACGACACCCAACTTCTTTGGCGGTCCGGATACAGTCAGCCGCGCTCTAGATGAGACACTGCTGACGGAACTCACCCAAGGTCCCGTCACGGGTCACGCCGACCTCGAAACAGCAGTCGCACTCGCGCGCTTCACGCACGAAGAGTTCGAAGACCATGCCACTAAGGGCGCTGACATCAGCCAGGACCAATCGGCCCTCGTCATGCGCGCCCTGCTGGCACTGCTGACGCGACTCGGCATCGACCGAACGAGATTCAGCCCGCCGTTCATCGACTTCGACACGTTCTCCAAGCACTGGCGCTCGGTCGGGGCGACCGGGAGCGGCAGCTGGCAGGTGCGCCGCGATCTTCTCGACGGGATCTTCAATCCGTTGCATGGCCTCCTGCGCGAACGCGAAGCCAGATCGATCACCTCGACGCTCGCGACGGCGATCTCGCCTCATCGAGTCACGGGATGGCCTCGCGTTGACGAGGAAGTTGCGGAGATGCGCAAGCACTTCGAGATCGCATCCTCGCAGCAGGACTACTCCAACATCGGAAACGACTGCGTCTCGCTGTTGGAGGCGCTGTCCGAAACGGTCTACGACCACGCGCGCCACCAGCGCGGGGACGATCCAGAGCCGCCGGTGCAGATGACGAAGGAGCGATTGACTCGGTACATCGAGGTCGAGTTGGTCGGATCCGACAACGCAGGACTTCGAAAGCTCGCCCGAGCTGCGATCGAGTTCGCGCAGGCTGTCAAGCACCGGCGTTCGACAGTCACCCGGCAGGAATCAGGAATCGCCGCTGACGCAGTGATCCTGCTGGCCAATCTGCTCCGTCGCCTACAGCTGTAGGTCAGCTCGATGTCGGCTCCGATGCGGTCTGGAAGAGCGGCCCAAAGGTGAGTGCCGGGGCTTCGCCGAGTCGCTTTGCGAGAGGCGCAAGCGCCGGCTCGAGAGGGTTCCCGGCAAGGACGTGGTTCCAGGCAACCAGCGCCCGCACGAGAAGAGCCGATGCGATTCGCATCCACATGTCCGCCTGCTCGTAGTTAGCCTTCTCGAGCCAGCCGACACCAGACGAGCTGGTGGGGTCCTCCTTGGTGTAGAGGTCGACGATTCGGACGCCGGCATGGCTGACGCCAGAGGCCATCCGGAACAGGAGGTACAGATCCTCCGACCCAGTGACCGACCTCGCCCGCTGGAAGAAATCCTTCTCATCCTTGAAGGTGTCGTACTGGTCGAGCAGCTCCTTCGCTCGTTGGAGTTCCGCCCCCACCAGGTCCTCGCGTAGACCAGGCTTCGCGACTCGTATGTTGCCCAAGAGCTTCCTCCTGGTGTCAGCTCCCTCGCGGAGAAATCCCTTCCATCCGTCGGGTGTCTTCAGCAGCCATGCCCCGGTCATCGCATCTTCCATCAGAGTCCGGATGACGGGGACAGCGGCGAGGGGCTGACCCGCTTCGTACAACGTCGCGATCGCTCGACCACAGTCCACCCCGTGAGCAACGAGCGCGCGCAAGGCGACCACGACATGAACATCGAACTCGGTCGAGTACGCCGTGATGGGATCAGCGTTGCGCTCCTCCCAGATCGCGCAGAGACGCCGCAGCGCGTCGGTAGAACTGGTGGATTCGAGCCACTGTCTGCGCCTGGCGTCGTTTCGCCGGCGCTGGTTTCGACCGCTGCTCACGTCAGTTGTCCCGCGGCATCGTCAGCGTCACATCAGCGACCCGAGAATCTGCCGCCGCAGCGCGCTGCACCGCCCGATACACGGTCGACCGGCCCACGGAGTACTGCTCCGCCAGCTCCGCGATCGAGTAGTTGCCCGACCTGTACTCCGCGACGAGGTGAGCTTCGATCTTCGGGCTCAGCTTGGGCTTCTTCCCCCGGAGCCGGCCGATCGGATCCGTCGGGTCGTGCACCGAACCGCCGATGCTCAGGCGCGCTCCCTTGCGCGTCAGCTCGTCGGCGATGTCGCGAGCATCACTGATCGACCGCGCCAGGCGGTCGAGCTTCGTGACGAGGAAGGTCGATCCGTCGTGGCAGGCAGCGAGAGCCGCGTCCAGCGCAGGACGCGCACGGTTGGAGCCGGTGAGGCCGGAGTTCACGTAGATCTGATCAGCTGGAACGCCGGCAGCAGCCAGCGCGTCGCGCTGCGCCTGCGCGTCCTGCTTGTCGGTCGAGACGCGTGCGTAGCCAACGAGGTCAGTCATGATCCTAGTGTCCAAGTGAACACCCCCTTAACGGACAAGGCACCGGGCGGGTCTTACGGGACGAAATCGGAGGCGCCACGTCGCAGAGGCGCGGAGATCTCCGCGGTGTCCGGTCAACCATCGCTGCTCGGCGCGGGCGCCTTGACGAACGTCACGAGCACCGCAGTGATGCGTCCACCACCGCTCGAAACGTCGATGTCTCGCTACATCCCTGCGCTCTCCCGGGCCGCGTGGGCCTGCTGGTGACGGTAGAGCGTCGCGCGACTCCACCCGACGAGTCGAGCGGCGTCCTCGGCGGTGCGGCCGCGCGCTCGCGCGTCGGCGGCGATCGCGAGCTTGTCCGCGACCACGACAGGATCCGACAGAGGCCGACCGAACCGGGTCCCGTTCGCACGAGCGGCCGCGATGCCGGCGTTGACGCGCTCGACGATGAGCTCCCGCTCGTACTCCGCGAGCGTGGCGAGCATGTTCAGCATCAACCGGCCCGTCGACGTCGACGGGTCGATGCCGTCGGAGATCGACCTGACCTGCACCCCCCGCTCGCGCAGCAGGTTCACGGTGTTGAGGACGTCGATCAGTGACCGGCCGAGCCGGTCTACTCGCCAGACGACGACGGTGTCCCCATCCTGGGCGTACTCGAGGAGCTTCTTCATCCCGCGCCGCTCGATGGCGGTCTTGCTGCCGGACGTCACGTCAGCGAACACGTCGCGCTTCTGCACCCCGGCGGCCGAGAGCGCGTCGACCTGCAACTGCGCGTCCTGACTCGACGTACTCACACGCGTATACCCGAGAAGCCTTACGAGCACGTTCTGACTCGGAAATCCCTTCGGGCACTCTCCTGAGACGATGTTCGGCGGGACGAGTTGTTGAGACAGCAAGGTTGCTGCCGTGTCGGACGAGGCCGACCTCGAATCGACCATCGACGGGGTGTCTCAGAAAGCTAATGTTTTCCAAGACACCTACTGTCGCTTCGACGAGGTCGCCCGTACGAGCATGATGGTAGTTCAAGGATCAGGAGGCACCGATGGTGTGGAAACGACGTCAGCACGAAGAGACACACGCAGTGCTCCCGCCGGATGTGTGGGTCGTGCAGCACGACGAATCGCCGAACAACACGATCCTTGGCGTCTTCGCATCGGAAGCTGACGCGGCCACCTTCGCTGAGGAGGTTCAGCACCGCTTCCCTAAAGGGGTCATCTACGCGAAGTTCACGCTCGGATACCGATACGACAGTGGGCCTGGTTACGTCACATTCGGACCCGACGACACGGGAGAATGAGCGGCGCGGGGGCTGGAGCGGCCCCGCGCCGCTTGGGTGCTAATGAGTACCGCACGCGAGGTTCGCTTCCTCGTACGCCGATGCAGTCCCCGTCGTGCCCGTAGGGAACGTGCCGGTGCTCCTGACGATCATCCGGAAAGTCGTCTGACGAAGGTCATCGCACTTGCGAATCGGGGATGTCTGTTCGAGACGCCCCTGGCCCACATTCACCGAGGTGAAAGGGCCCGCCACTTTTTGCAGCCCCCACCACACCGTCTTGTACAGATCAGTGGTCTGAGAGATCTGCGCCATGATCACCGTGCACTGCGTGGCAGGATGCCCACCAACGGCACCGTATGGGAACTCTCCCCCTGAAGCACGCTTGTAGACGTTGCCGGTGTTGATGCTGCAAGCCTGCCCGTTTGCAGCTGCGATCGTGTATCGGCTCGTGCCACGCTCGCAGTGCTCGCCGGTGAATCTGTGAACGTGACCGATGAATCGGTGCTGACTTCGGCGGCTTCTTCCCACGTGAGGTCATCCGGTCCGGGGGCCGCAACGGCCGCGTCGTACATGGGTGCAACTTCGGGTGCGCCGTCCGCGAGAGGCGACGAAGCAACAGCATCACTGGTCGGAGTCGCCACTATGGCAGGCGTCACGGTCAGCAACGAGGCAGTGATGAGAGCGCACGTGGCGGCGGACGTTGCAACGATACGAGCAGAGCGATTGGTCATGGTTCTCTTCTTCCCATCACGCCGCGGCCACCCCTCGTAGTCGACACATGCGCACGGCCTGTCTACTTCCATCCTCGGCGCCGTCGCATTCTCCCGAAGGCTGACCCGAGAACAACTGTCTGTCCCGGCGCCCGCGCCGAGCCCGCGACCTCACCGCCGGCCCGAAACTCTCCATGCAGTGGACTTCGAGCAGAAGCGCAGCCGACTACGAAAACCGACACGCGGGGTCATTCCCCACGCTCGTCTGCACAACTCTTTGCTTCGCGCCGGCACTCGTGCAGACGACCGTGAACGTCTAGCCGCTCAGGTCGCCTGCACCACCGACGCGACCGCGGCGAGCCTATCCCGTAAGGGCATCCTCTTACGGGACGGTGCCCCCAGGCAGCACGGATGCGATCGCGCGCCTCGGCGCCGGCGTAGTTCGAGCCAACGATCGCGCGCGATTCGAAGGCACCGCCAACGTACTGTAGGGTCCGAGCGATTCTGCCCACCTCACTTTTTAGGTGCGTCAGCTAGCGTCGCTTCCCGAGACCAGGGGCTCCGCCCTGCACGAAGGACTGGCGCGGACGGCGCGCGGACGGCGATGGTTGATCGAGAGGGTCGCTCCAGCGACGTTGATCCGCTTCTTGTCGCGACCGACGCGCAGCCTCCCAGATGTCCACCGATTGTGAGGCGGCAGCCTGTCGGCTGGGAGACGTCGCCTGGGCTACCTCGCGCGCGTGGCGCCACTCCGAGAAGGTGGCATATCCGCTTCGCTCGAAGAGCTGGTGTTCGGCGAGCTGTCGATCCTTCGTCGCAGGCTCGGTAGGCCACCGCGAGTGCGCGTCTCGTGCCGGCACGAGACGGCGAGCGGTCACTGCGTCCGCGTCCTCGAGGGAGCTGCTTGGGCCCTTGACGTGAATGCCGATTTCACGGAGATGGTCGACGAGCCGGCGGGCGGGCAACCCCAGCTCGACTGCGAGTTCATGGACGCGGATCTTCATGTCCCTCGTTTCGAGGACGCCACCGCTTCGAAGTCGGGTGGACAACAACATACAGCGAACCGCACACATGGAGGCTTATGCAAAATTGGTTTTTTGCCGAGTGAAAAAGATGAGTCCGCGGACGGCGTTGAAGGCATCTCGGAAGGTGCGCAGTGGCCGCCGGTAGTCGGTGTGGAATATCCGCCAGGTCTTGATGCTAGCAATTGTTCTCTCGATCACGTAGCGGTGGGTGTTCACGAAGCGATTGTGGTGTTTGGCGTAATTTGGCAGATGTTCTTCGCTTGGCCTCTTCTTTATTGGTGTGACCATTCCGGTGCCTTGATAGCCTTTGTCGGCCAGCGTGTTCGAGAGGTTAACGGTGTCGGCCAACCCGGTTTCTCGAAACGCGTGGGCATCGTGATGCTTGCCCGCGATCGGATCCGAAATGTGGATCAACCGACCGGAGAGATCGGCGAGGACCTGGCAGTTGTGCCCCGTGGTCATGTGTTTCCCGGAGTACAGCTCTGGCGCGTCCGACCAGGACCAGCACGGCAGGAGCGTGCCGTCGATGACGGCCGTTGTCCCGCGGAGCGCGGCCTCGACGTCCGGTTACTCGTCGTCTATCACGACATTGAGCATCGCCTCAACCGACGCGATCGTTCGCGACACGGTCGACTGACTGACACCGACCACATCAGCGATCAACTGCTCGGTCACATTCTGGCGATAATAGAGAAGAGTGACCCGCAATGCTCCCTCGAGGGAAAGTCTGCGCGGACGTCCTCGCCGCCGACGCCACATGAACTCGTTCTCGATCCGTTCGGCGAGGATCGCGTAGTGCTCGGCCGTCATTCCCGTAGTAGACTGTGTGCGCACCGGCTGGTTCCTTTGCGAAGAGTTTCTGTTAGAGGCTGCTCTTCAATCAAAGCGGATTAGCCGGTGTTATTCGTGACCGACACGCGCAAATCCATCTCGATCAATCGTATTTTGCATAAGCCTCATGTTCGAGCGCCGACGCGACGACTTTGGTATGTACTTTCGATACGCGCTCCCCGGAATGGGAAAGGCTCCGCACCCGTGGGTGCGGAGCCTCGTGGGGCTAGAGCCCCAACCACCATCTCCCGACCGTCAACGCGGCGTGGACGGCTGCCGTGGCAGCCACGCCTTACCGTGAAGCGTGTCCGCGAAGAGGCGCCGCAGTGAGCGCACGAAGTGCTCATTGTGTCCTCCGAAGAGCCTGGTCGAGTTCACAAAGGACGGTGGCGCCTGGTCGGAGGGTGCCACCCACACTCCACAGCCGGGGCCGTAGATGACTGCGACACGCCCGAGGGTGCGCCGCGGCCTTGTGAATAGCTCCCTGCCGCGTAGTATTTCCGTAGATGTATACGGGTACACATTCCCAAGCGTTCACCGACTGGCGAACAGACTCAAGCTCAGGCCGTTGGCGCGGTCCTGGGCTTTTCGTCTGTCCGGGGACCGTCGAGCCCGACATGCTCTCGACGTCCTGGGGTCCATCATCCCAGATTTGCCCCCCTTTCGTGGCACTGAATAGCGATCTGAAAGCACGAAATATCGGCAATCGACGAAAAAGGTGTTGTCAGGCGTGGGTGTTGCGCGGATAACGCCCGGGAATCGACGCGGTCAACTTCCCTAAGAAGCTCGCGCCCCAGAATGGTCTCGGTCATAGCAGTCAACATCGGACGAGATCGGACCGGCTCTTGGACGATTCTTCTCTCAAGGCTTCGACCTCGCCCCCGGCGCTCGTCGGAGGGTCTTCTGGCGGTTGCCTGACTCAGAGAGCGCGTCGCCTCGAGAAGACTTCGGCGCTCCCGAGGCGGGCGAGATCCTGATGTGTTACAGCTGGCAGCCGGGTGGCTCCCGGGACACTCGGCGGTACGAGGACCACCTTCGATTCGACCTGAGCGAGTACCCCAAGCTAGCACCGCAACCCTCGGCCGGGTCGAAGTCGACCGGGACAGGCACCGACGTCGCAGCGAAGAATGTTGCACATGCCTTACACGCTATCGCAGAACACGTTGCGGAGCTTCAGCGATAGCGACCGCCGCTCTATGATCAGTTCATGGCTGATGACACCGAGGGCTGGACGTCGTTCGACGACGAGCAAGTGAAGATGGAATCGATGGGGCTTCATCACCCCCTCACGACAGCTTTCGCGTTCGTCAACGCTCTCGCGGAACCGGAACCCGATGTTAGGTGGTTGTCGACTCTTGTGACCCCAGAGAGCAGACCTCACTGGGGTGACTTCTCGGACGCCAAGACTTTCTACGACGGCATTCACGAGCCCGGCTTCGGTTCGTTGGTGAATCGCCTGCCGGGAGCACCCGACGTTGGGTTCTTCAAGATCATCCCCAGCGTTCGGGACGGCTTCACGGTCACGGAAGAGACACCGATGGCGGCTGCTGCTCTGCTCACCCTGATCTGGCGGCCCGAAGCAGGCTCCGCGGAGGATCCTGGGATGTGGCTTGTGCATCAGCTCGGCCCTGCTGCTGAGCCGCACGAGCTCGTACACGCGAGGACGTCGGCGGGTACCGCTCCTGACTTCTAACGCACGAGAGAGCATCGAGTTGTCCAGCGCAAGGCAACTCGTCACTGCGCGTCGGGCGGCCTTGGAAAAAGCCCGTGTGCTATCGGGACGCCTGGCGGAGGAGACCTCGCGAGCCGACAAGGCAGAAGGGGCACTGCAAGCAGTGACCGCGGAGCGCAACCGACTCCTCGCGGACATTGCGACGATCCGGGCACAGTAGCCGGTCCCCTATCGCCAAGGGCCGCCCATCAGGCCCCTGGGGAGATGGCCCTGGCCTCCACGGCGGACGCCCACACCCAGAGGCGCCGTGTGGATCCGTCTTCGTTCCATTCGACCATGACCGCTCGGCGGGTCCAGGCGAGCGCGAGGCCAGCGACTCGTACCGACGTCGCGGGGTATCGGATCCACGCCCAGACGGGCCGCGGAACACTCGCCCAGGTCGGCCGCTGTCGAGTCTTGTCGAGTTCCTCCTCGGTCAAGCCGAGGGGGGAGCCGCGGTGCGCGCACTCCTCGATTCGACGGTCGATCTGCGCCCCGACGTGGCGCTCGTAGCGGCGATTCTCGTACCCACGAGGAGAGTAGAACATACGTTCGAGTGCTGAAAAGGTCCGGCGGTCTCCTCGCCTCACCCACCCATCATCAGCGCGACGCGGCCGACGCGAGCAGACCTCGACACCGCCGCACTCCCCCGCCGTTTCGGGTCATCCGGCAGCAGCCCCTAATGGCGCAGAATCACGCGGAGCGTGATTCTGTGGCGATCCCGTGAAGCTCTCAGGAGCGGAAAGACGTGCTGCGGTCCTCATCTTTCGGGGAAGGTGCTCCGTCGCCGCTGCAGGAGGGCACCTCGCGCCCCGGAGCGGGGAACACCCGGGCAGCTTGAGGGGCGCGCCCGTCGCCGAGGACAGCGGCGCACGCCTCCTCCCCAGGTGCGAGATCGCCACGCTCTCAACAGATCGACCAACCAGCTGTCAGGCGGCGACGTCGTGGTTCCTACCGTGTAGCCATGAGTGCTGGTCCTGTCATCCGGCCTGCTGAGCGTGGCGGCGGCGGTAGATGTAGACGATTATGGCTGCGGCTTGCAAGCCAAGGAATCGGGCCGAGTCCTCGAAAGACCAGGGGCCGGACAACGGCGGTCAGCCTGCTGCTCCTGCAGACAGGGGTGCCCATGCGCTGCAAGCAGACCATGTCCTCGGCATGTGCGGCCTGCCCGACCAGAGCTTCACCAGGCCGCCCCTGCCGAACACATCGAGGATCGGGATGCCGCGGGGGCCGTAGTGCCGATGGTGCCTGGAGTTACGCGCGTTCGGCGTCGTGCCGTTCTCGTTGGTCGCTGGTCCAGTTCGGGTCGTGGAAGTCGGATCGGTTGCCGACGACGCCGGCGGAGAGCTTATCGAGGGCGGAAATCTGCTCGTCGGTGAGGGTGAGACGTGTCGCGCCGCTGTTTTCGTCGAGGCGGGTGGTGCGTCGGGTTCCGGGGGTGGGGACGACGGGGAGGCCGAGGCGGGCGGCGGCGGCGTAGAGCCAGGCGAGAGCGATCTGCGCGGGTGTTGCGCCTTGTGTGCGTGCGATCGCGGTCAGGGTGTCGACGATGGCCTGGTTGGTGGTGAAGGCGGAGCCGCTGAACCGGGTGAGGCCTGAGCGCCAGTCGTTCGCGAATACGGCGGGGGCTGTGAGTGTTCCGGTGAGGAAGCCGCGGCCAAGCGGTGAGTACGGGACGAATCCAATGCCGAGGCGGGCGGCGGCGGGGATGACGGCGCGTTCGACGTCGCGACTCCAGACGGACCCTTCGCTCTGGATCGCGGCGATCGGGTGGACACGGTGCGCGGCTTCGAGTTCTTCGGCGGTGGCTTCGGAGAGGCCGAGGTGGCGGACCTTTCCCGCGGTGACGAGTTCCGCCATCGCTCCGACGACGTCCTCGATCGGGATCGTCACGTCGCGGCGGTGCAGGTAGTAGAGGTCGATGGTGTCGATGCCGAGCCTGGTGAGGCTGGCGTTGATGGCTTGGCGGACGTACGCAGGGTCGTTGCGGGCGCGCAGGCTGCGGTCGTCGGTGCGGCCGATAATTCCGAATTTCGTCGCGATCGTCATCTCGTCCCGTCGGGTCGCGGCGACCTCTCCGATGGTGCGTTCGCTCTCCCCAGCGCCGTACATGTCGGAGGTATCGATGAAGGTCACGCCGCTATCGAGAGCGTGGTGAAGGACCGCGAGATTCTCCGCAGAGGTACTTGAGCCGTACACGCCGGTGAGGGCCATGGCGCCGAATCCGAGGACGCTGACGCTGAGATCGTCGCCGAGCGTCGTAAGTGGAAGTGACATGGCGGGATCTCCTTGAGGTCGAGGGACGGTTGTCGTGATCGGATCCGGCATCATTCGGCCCGAGAAGCCCTGGATCCGCAAGCGGAGCACTCAGGCGGCGATGCGGCCCGCGAGCAAATGGGCCTCTGCTCGTTCGAGGAACTCTTGGAACTGAGCGAATTCGGTGTCCGTGTACTCGGCGCGGAGATCGCTCTCGACCGCACGCACCTTCTCGTCAGACTCGACGGCGAGCGCGTGACCTTCCGGGGTGAGCTCATTGACGAGGACACGCGCGTGAAGGTCGGACACGTCCCGGGTGACCAGGTTCTTCCTCTCGAGGTTCCCGAGAATCGTAGCGATCGTCTGAGTCGAGACGAGCGCAGTGCGGGAGAGCTGCGCTGCGGACTGCCCGGGCACGTAGTGCAACACCATCAGGGTGACGTACTGCGGGAGAGTGAGGGAGAAGGAGCGCAGCGCGCGCGTCTTCGCTTGTTCGAGGAGTTGTTCGACGCGCTTGATACCGTTGCCGACCCTGGTCGACATCTCGGCTTGCAGCTGCTCGTGACCCGATAGCGGCATCAGTAAAGTCCTGTCTCTCCGGTGAACACTGATGCCTACGAGGTTACGCCGTTACGTTCTGTCTCTCCTGTGTCATTGCACTGTGGCTCGATCTGGTGCGATGACGTAGACGACGCGGTCGGCGACGTCGTCGGGCGGTCCGTCCATCGGCAGTGCGTAGCGGTCGGCGAGTTCCGCGAAGAACACTCCCTTGCTGTCATCGGCGATGTCGACGACGACGCCTCGCACCTCGAGATATCGGTAGGGCTGGGCGGGGTCGCTGATGCAGAGCGTGACGTGGGGGTCGCGGAGGATGTTGCGGTGCTTGTAGCGGGTGGTGGTTCCGGTGAGCCGCAGGTGCGTACCGTCCCAGGTGAACCACATCGGGTTGGTCTGTGGCCAGCCGTCGCTGCGGAGGGTCGTGAAGTGGCTGAAGACGGGCTTGGTGAGCAGGTCGAGGTGGCTGGACGGGATGACAGTGGTCATGCGTGCTCCTGTGCGAGGTCGAGGACCGAGGTGTGGGTGAGTTCTGCGAGGCGATCGGGGGTGAGCGTGCGTCCGGCGAACGCGATGTACCCGTCGGGGCGAACGAGAAGGATCCGTCCGCGTCGGATGGCGCCCGGGGTGGGTGGCCCGGTGCACAGTCGGGAGGCGCGGCGGTCGAGAGTGCGCAGGTGGAATCCGACGCGTCGCGCGCTATCGATGACGTCGTCCAAGTTGGGGTCATAGCGGTTGCCGTCGAAAAGCAGCGTGTACGTGTCGTCGGGAAGTGCGCGTCGCAACGAGGTGAGCCGCTCGTTGCTGACGTCGAAGATGTCGAGCGCGTCGATGAGTGTTCCCGCCGTGCTGCGGCTGCGCTGGTCTCTGTGACGCAGGCTGTCGTAGCGGTAACGCAGGCCCGCGAGGGTGGGCAGGTAGACCCTCGAGAAGTACGGGGTCCGTGCTACCGCGCGCAGCAGCAGGTCACGGAGGATGATCTGGTGCGGGCGGGTCAGCAGCCACAGTCGGGTCTGCTGGTCGGCGGCGTGGACGATCTGCTCGGCGATCGGGTGGCGTTCGAGCTCGTAGGTGCCGAGTAGGCGCTCGTGAGCGTGGTGATGGTGGACGCGCGCGATCTTCCAGGCAAGGTTGTGCGCGTCGGCGATGCCGGTGTTCAGTCCTTGGCCACCGGCGGGGCTATGGATGTGGGCAGCGTCCCCGATCAGGAAGGCACGCCCGTGCCGGATCCGGGCGGCTTGACGGGCGTGGACGGTGAACGCGCTGATCCAGCGGGCACTCGTGAGCCGAAGGGTGCCGGGGCCACGGTCGTCGATGATGCGTTGCACACCGGCGAGGTCGAGACGGTCCGGGTCGGTGTCGCGTGGCGCGGAGGTGAAAAAACGGACGCCGCCCTCGGGGAGCGCGGAGATGACCAGTATTCCGCGAGTGGAGCAGAAGTAGTGAGTTAGGGCGGGATCGAGATTTCCGTCGATAGTGGCATCGACGACGACGAACGTCGACGGATACGTGGCGCCGGCGAAGGGGATCTCCAGCGCCTTCCGTACCGCGCTTGAGGCCCCGTCCGCTCCGATCAAGTAGCCGGCCGAGATGGTCTCCGTCGTACCGTCGTGACGGAGGGCCCGCGCCGACGCGTGGTGGTCGTCGACGTCGATGCTGACGAGCTCGGTGCCGCGTTCGACGTGGATCCCGTGCTCGTTCAGCTCCGCCTCGAGGAAACGCTCTATGGCGGGTTGAGGAAGCACGGTGGCCCTGGCCTCGTTGGTGTAGGGGATCGTGACGAGCCGGCGGCCGTCGGAGTAGTAGCGCATGCCCTCCTGGTACTGACCCGCCAGCTCGAGCTGGCGCAGCGGATTGATCCGCTGGAACAACTCGAAGGTGCGCGGCCACACCCCAAGCGCCTTGCTGTGCCGGGACGCCTCCGGGAGACGGTCGATGATCCGGACTGGGACTGCGCGCCGGGTCAGCTCAACGGCCGCCATCAGGCCGGCGGGGCCGGCACCAACGATCAGCACCGGCACCTCATTCTGTAGCGGCATGGAGGTGCCGCTCACGCGACGGTGCTTTCACTACTGGCGGTGTCGTCCGCGACGGCGGTAGTGCCGGCCGAGCGGGGGCGGCGCATGATGATCAGCGTCGCTGCCGCCGTGGCGACGGCCAGGACGGTCATACCCCACAGCATCAGGTGGAACGCGTCGGTGAACGCGGACGCGAGGGCGGAGAAGATGTCCTCGTTCCCATCGGCGATCCCGGCGATGTTGCCGCTGAGCGCCTGGTTCGCCGCCTCGACGGCGTCGGATCCTGGGAGTGCCGTGCGCAGGGTGCTGTAGACGAGGGCGACGAGAACGGTGCCGACAACAGCGATGCCGACCGTCTCCCCGGCGAGCCGCGCGGTGTTGAACATGCCCGAGGCGGTGCCGGCCCGCTCAGGAGGGACGGAGGCGACGGCGGCGCCGTCGAGGATCCCCGCGGATAGTCCCATGCCGGCACCAATGAGTACGAGCGGGGGCACGAGGGCGAAGACGGGAGTGCCCGGGGTGATGACGGTGAGCAGCGCCGCCCCGGCACCGACCAACAGCAGAGAGATTGCCAGCAGCCAGCGGGCGCTGGCGCCGCGGGCGAGGAGCCGCCCGGCGAGCAGCGGCACCACGATGACCGGCACCGTCAGGATCGCCATCGTCCCCCCGACCGCCGCGGAGCTGAGGGCTGAGGTCGCGGTGAGATAGATCGGGAGGTAGATCAGCAGCGCCACGAACGAGAATGCTAGAGCGACCGGAATCAGGCACAGGGTGAAGAACCGCGGATTGCGTAGCAGGGCAAAATCGAACATCGGGTGTGCGCTGTGACGTTCGACCCAGACGAACAGCCCTCCGAGGAGGACGACCACGGCGCCGAGCGCGAGGACGAATGGGTGGGTCCAGCCCAGCTGCGGGCCCTGCATGATGCCGAGCACGAACGCGAACAGCGCCGGCGTGAACGTGACCGTGCCCGCCCAGTCGATGCGTGCCGCCGATGTGATGCGGGTTCCCGCCGGGACAGCGAGGGCGAGGAGGAAGACGACGATCGACACGATCAGGTGCGACCCGAAGACGGCCCGCCAGCCGAACGCTCCGACGAGTAGCCCGGAGAGAGAGGGCCCGATCGCCAGGCCCGCGCCGGCGGCGGAACCGAAGACCGCGAAGGCTGTCGCGAGGGCCTTCCCCGTGAAGGCGTTGGCGAGGAGGGCGCTGCCGGCGGTCAGCATGGCTGCCGCACCGATGCCAGACGCTCCCCGAGCCAGATCCAACAGCACGATGTCTTGAGTGAGGATGCTCGCGAGGGAGCAGAGCGCGAAGACCGCCGTGCCGGCGAGGAACACGCGCTTGCGCCCGAGGATGTCCGACAGGGAGCCGGCGACGAGCATAAACGCGGCGAAAGTCAGGTTGTAGGCGTTGACGACCCACTGCAGCTCGACAAGACCGGGCTGCAATTCGGAGTTGATCTGCGGGATCGCGACGGAGGTCCCGGTGAGGGACGCGGGGAGGATGAGAACGGCCAAGCAGGCCGTGATCAGGGTCAGCGTCTGCCGGGTCGGCGGCGCAATGGTGCTGGAGGTCACGGAGTCATCCTTCGGTCGTGCGGGTGGTGGAGCTGAGTGGTGCGGGAGTGCGCAACGGACACGAGATAGCGGTTCTCGATCGTGAAGGTGCGCAATATCCTGGCGTCGGTATGGTTTCGGCCGGTCTTGAGGAGAGCCTCGCGTTGCGTCCACCGGCGGTAGAGCCCGGTCAGCGTGTCCTCCGACGCCACCGCCGTACCGGGGAGGAGCCGGAGGGGGCGGCGAGGGAGGAGGGCTTCAATGTCGATGCCGACTGTTCCGTGCGGCGTGAGTGCGATCGCGACTCGGTCGGCGGAGTGCGAGAGGCTGAAGTCGACCGGAACGTGAGCGAAGCGGGGACGGCCGTGCGCAGCCCCGCAGCCGTCGCAGGTCCTGGTGATCGTGTCGGCGGCGGCCCGTTCGCCGTGCTCGCGCGCGACGAGCTCCCGCAGGCGTGCGACGGCGGTCACGGATTGCCTCGCCCGACGTTCGGCCATCCGGGCCGTGTGCTGAAGGTCCTCGGGGCGTAGCAGCGACCGTACCTCTGTGGCGTGTCGCACGACAGGGAACGTGTCGATGATCACGCCCTCGGCGCTCGTGCGGGTCATGGTGCCGCCAGGAGGTCGAGGACGCCACGGCCGGCTTTGTCCCCTGTCGCGCCGGTCGCGACGAGGTTTGAGGTGCCCCATTCTTTCTGGACCACCGCGGAATTGGTAGGATTACCGCGATGACCGAAAGGAAGGCCCGGGATGTCCAGTTCCCGTGGGAAGTATTCTCCGGAGTTCCGCGCGGAGGCAGTGCGCGAGGTGATTGATAGGTCGCGATCCGTCGCGGACGTCGCTCGAGAGCTCGGACTGGTTCCGCAGACCCTCACTAATTGGGTGGCTGCGCATCGCCGAAGCAGTGCCGGCGGCGAAGAAGAACTGACCGTTCAGGACAGGGCGCGAATAAAGGAACTCGAACGGCGGGTCCGCGAACTCGAAGAGGAAAACCTGTTTTTGGGAAAAGCATCCGCGTTCTTCGCGAAGAAGTTCCGCTAGCCGCCAAGCTCGAACTCATTCGCCGCGAAGAACGCGACCCCAGCCGCACGCTATCAATCCGCGGACTGTGCCAGGCGGTCGGCGTCAATCGATCTAGCTATTACGAATGGCGCGATCGCAAGACCTCCGCAACCGCTGAATGGCGTATAGGTATCACCGAACTCATCCGAACAGCCTTTCAGGCATCCGATGGCACCTACGGCTACCGCCGCATCACCGCGCAGCTGGCGCGGTGGGGCCGTCCAGTCGCCCACGAGACCGTCCGCCGGCTCATGCGCGCAGCAGGACTGGAACCCTGCCAGCCCAAGCCCTGGCGGCCGGTGACCACGACCCCAGGCGATCCGACTGACATCCCCGACCTCGTCAAGCGGGACTTCACCGCAAACCGACCCGGCTGCAAATGGGTCGGTGATATCACCTATATCCGCACCTGGGAAGGATGGGTCTACCTCGCGACCGTCCTCGACTGCTATTCAAAGAAGGTCGTCGGGTACGCCCTCGCCGACCACATGCGTACCGAACTCGTCAGCGAAGCTCTCGAAATGGCGGCAAGGAACCAGCCGAACCGGGCCGCGAAAACGATCTTCCACAGCGACCGCGGCTCCGTTTACACCTCCGCCGACTTCGGGAAACTCGCGAAGAAGCTCGACATCAGACAATCGATGGGCCGGACGGGAGTCTGCTGGGACAACGCGTGGGCCGAATCATTCAACGGAACACTGAAGAACGAGCGCTGCAATCGCACTCAATGAGGCTTATGCAAAATACGATTGATCGAGATGGATTTGCGCGTGTCGGTCACGAATAACACCGGCTAATCCGCTTTGATTGAAGAGCAGCCTCTAACAGAAACTCTTCGCAAAGGAACCAGCCGGTGCGCACACAGTCTACTACGGGAATGACGGCCGAGCACTACGCGATCCTCGCCGAACGGATCGAGAACGAGTTCATGTGGCGTCGGCGGCGAGGACGTCCGCGCAGACTTTCCCTCGAGGGAGCATTGCGGGTCACTCTTCTCTATTATCGCCAGAATGTGACCGAGCAGTTGATCGCTGATGTGGTCGGTGTCAGTCAGTCGACCGTGTCGCGAACGATCGCGTCGGTTGAGGCGATGCTCAATGTCGTGATAGACGACGAGCAACCGGACGTCGAGGCCGCGCTCCGCGGGACAACGGCCGTCATCGACGGCACGCTCCTGCCGTGCTGGTCCTGGTCGGACGCGCCAGAGCTGTACTCCGGGAAACACATGACCACGGGGCACAACTGCCAGGTCCTCGCCGATCTCTCCGGTCGGTTGATCCACATTTCGGATCCGATCGCGGGCAAGCATCACGATGCCCACGCGTTTCGAGAAACCGGGTTGGCCGACACCGTTAACCTCTCGAACACGCTGGCCGACAAAGGCTATCAAGGCACCGGAATGGTCACACCAATAAAGAAGAGGCCAAGCGAAGAACATCTGCCAAATTACGCCAAACACCACAATCGCTTCGTGAACACCCACCGCTACGTGATCGAGAGAACAATTGCTAGCATCAAGACCTGGCGGATATTCCACACCGACTACCGGCGGCCACTGCGCACCTTCCGAGATGCCTTCAACGCCGTCCGCGGACTCATCTTTTTCACTCGGCAAAAAACCAATTTTGCATAAGCCTCAATATCCGACAAGAGAGAAAGCGATCCGCGACGTGACACGGTACATCGAACTGCGTTACAATCAACAACGACTTCACTCGGGGCTTGACTATCGGACCCCGAACGAAGCCGAGCAGGCATGGCTCACCGAGAACCTCGCCGCGTAGACAACTATTCAACTGGTCCAGGAAACGTTGGGCAGCTCAGTCCTCGAGCATCGCGTGGGGCGGTTCGGCGTCGTCGGGGAATGCGTCGTGGAGGTTACGTTGGATGAGCAGAACCGTGTCCGCGCCGATGAGGTCGACGAGGCGGCAGGGTCCGAGCGGGAACCCGTACTTGTCCCGGAACACCGCATCGACCTGGCGTGCATCACCGAGTGACGTGGCAAGACCCAGCGCACGGTTCAGGTGCGGGATCAGGAGCCGGTTGACGATGAAACCCGGCGTGTCCCCGCTCCGGATCGCCGTCTTCCCCAGCTGCTCCACGAGCGCCAGCGCAGCATCGGTAATGGTCGGTTCGACATCGGCGGGGACGATGACCTCTATGAGAGGGCTGATGGGAGCGGGGTTGAAGAAGTGCAGCCCGATCAGGCGCCCCTGCAGCTCGAGGAGCTAGCAGCCGTCGCCGGCGGCGGTGTCGGTGAGGAACACCTCGCTGATCGCGTTCTTGTGCACCAGAGCGCGATCAATCGTCGACGAGTACTTCAGAGAAGGCGGCAGTTGCGAAATGAGAAACTCCTGGGAATGGGACGAGAGACACAGTACGAAGTAATGACAGTACTGTGATACCACATAGAGTAATGCCATGCAGTTGATGGGCGTGTACCGAGGCGCGAAACCAGCCCTCGAACGGCACACGCCCCCGTCACGAAAGGTGAGCCCATGAAGGCCCTGACCATCACACACTTCGGCGGACCGACGAGCCTTGAGATCCTCGACCTGCCCGCACCGGAGGCCGCGGCCGGTCAAGTCGTGATCGCGGTCGACGCGGCCGGCCTGGGCTATGTCGATTCGCTCTTCAGTCGCGGAGTGGTTCCGCTGACACTGCCATGGGCGTCCGGGATCGAGGTCGCCGGGCGCGTCATAACAATCGGCGAAGGAGTCACCGGCTTCCAGACTGGGGACCAGGTCGTCGCGTTAACGATCGTCGGCGGCGGTGGGCTGGCCGAGGAAGTCGCCGTTGATGCTCGACTCGTCGCCCCGCTGCCCAACGGCCTCGACCTCATCACGGCCGCATCCATACCCGCGAACACGACCGCCGCGCTCCTCGCCCTCCGCAGTGCCGGTGATGTGGCGGGCAGACGTGTCCTGGTCACATCGGCCGCGGGCGGCCTCGGCTCCCAGCTCGGTGCCCTCGCTCGCACTCTCGGGGCCACCGAGGTCGACGGGGTCGTCGGGTCCGAGTCGAAGCGCAGTGCGGCTGAAGCTCTCGGATACGACCACGTGTGGACGACGGCACAGCTCGGTGAGCTGCGCGAAGCGGGCCTCTACGACGTGATCGCCGATCCGGTCGGCGGGCCGGTCCGCGCCGACTCCCTCGAGCTGCTCGCCACCGGAGGCGTCCTCCTCGCCGTCGGGAACGCCGCGAACGGACCAGAGGTCCACGCTGGAATCGCCGCCCTGTGGATGCAGTCCAAGACCGTGAGCGGTCTCAACCTCGGAGCACTCGCAGCCACGCACCCGCACAAAGTCGGCCAGGCCCTCGCGGACGCCCTGGCCCTTCTCGCTGCCGGGCGCCTCAAGCCCCCGACGATTCACCAGGTCACCCTCGACTCAGCGGCAACCGCCATCGCGGCGATCGAGAGCGGCTCCACGGTCGGAAAGTACGTTCTCGTCCATCCTCAGACGCGGTGACCCACCACTAAGGTCACCGCCCCGATCAAGTAGCCCCGACCTCCGGTCAGAGGAGGTAGGGCCACCGTCAGGGGACCTTCGAACGCGGACGAGGGATCCAGTACTCCCGCTGGTCCTCCAGCTGCGCCCGCTCGGTGAGCAGCCGCTTCCGGTGGGCGCCGGTCGCGGGGGCGGTCGTCTCGATGTAGCCGCCGCCGACATTGTGGGAACTGCCCTCGATCTTCCGCGCGCATCCGCGAACGTCAGTATCGAGGCGGTCGATGCGGCAGGCGACCATCCGCGGCGCGTAGCGGGATTCGGTGGTCCCAACAGCGACATCGGCGCGAGCTCGGACGCGGGTGGCCTCACGGTCGGCCTCGACGCTGCGGCCCGTCGCGTTGCGGTGGCGCGTCTCGGAGTGGTAGCTCGCGCGACGTCGACCAGGACGATGACGTAGGCGTCGGACGCCATGTAGCCGACCCAGAGAGGTGAAGAAAACCCGCAGAGCGGGCCGCCGGGGCGGCCTCCAGTCGGGGGCGCATCGTGCCGCTGCGCGAGAGCACCCCCCCCCGAACGAGCCCGCCAGTGCAGAGGACGCGCGAAGGCGTGTGCCGAGGAGGTCGGCGGCCTGAGGCCGGGAATCGAGTAACGCGATGCGGCGTGAGGTTGGGACGATCATCTCGGCCACCTCGATCTCGATCGTCACGCACGCTGCGTCCTCGCTCCACGTAGCCGGCAGGAGGCGCGCGACCCCGGAGACGCTCACAGGATCGCCAACCCTGACGTTCGCCAGCGTCATCGCTGCCACGCGCGAACAGGAGAGGGCCGGTCACGAGGCGTAGCCGGCCCTCCGCGCGGGGGAGCAGGTGGGAAGGTGGTCGGTTCAGTCGACCGGAGAGACGCGGATGAGGGTGCCGTCGGGATCCGCGACCACGGATGTGCGCCCGAAGACGTCGTCGTGCGGCTCCTCGACGACGTGAACGCCCTTCCTGTCCAGGCGACGAAGGTTTCGTCCACGGCGGCGGCAGTACCGGGCACCATCAGACCGAGTTCGCTCGTGCGTGGAGTGCTCGGGACCGCGTGCTCGTTGCGACCGGTCCACAGTGCGAGCAGGACACCGGGGGCGATGGCGAAAGCGACGTAGCGCGGGGTGGTCATGGTGGGCGCGATCTCGAACAGGTCGCTATAGGAAGCGGGTCGCTGCCTCTGCATCGCTGACGTAGAGCAGGAACAGATTTGGTGCGGGCATGGAGAACTCCTCCGGTCGGTGGTCATCAGTACGAGACCAGCCGACCCGCTAATCACGACAGGGCCTGTCATTCGACGCTCTCGCCGATGAGGCGTCCAATGTCGGAGCGGAGCGGCCTCTGCTCGAGCGGCGTGGACCGTGAGCGCTGCATGTGCTCACGGTCTGCCGCGAGCTGGCTGCGCTCGGCAGCGATGCGGTCGATCGCGTGGGCATAGCTCGAGCTGGCGGGGTTGGTGAAGGCGTAGCCAGCCATGACGGGAGCGTCGTCGACGAGCTGGTCGAACAGCGGCAACATCTCGGGCTGGAGGAGGCCGACCGCGCGGACATGGGCGAGATCATCGTGCAGGTCGTCGAGCCAAGCGCGAGCGATCGAGGGCATGGGAGGGTGCAGCCGGCCAATCTCCAGCGCGGTCACGGCGCCATCGAGGACGTGGCCGTCGCCGCGGCGGTGTCCGTCATAAAGGGCCTGGCCAGCGCGGTTGTAGATGGTGATCCGGTCGACGGCGTCGGAGACCTCGGCCGCGGCGATGGTGCGTGGGGTGCCGGCGTATCCCCGCTCGTGCGCGTCCAGAGGAGTCCACCGGGCCTCTCCCCCGCGCCGAGCGTCAGCGACGGCCCGATGCAGGGTGGAATTGCGACTGACCGGCGCGGGGACAGCGAGGGCGACGACGTGCGTGAAGTAGCCGGCGCGGTGGAAGGCGTCGGCTTCGGCGAGGGTGATTTCGGGGCGCCGGAAGGTGCCCTCGACGAGGACGCTGTACCGGTGCTCGCGGGCGTAGTCGATGGCCATCCGCACCCATCTGCCGACGGCGGCATCGGTCGCCGGGGCCATGTTCGCAGGGTCAGTCGCGAGCAGCTGCTCGTACGCGGGATGGAACTGCCGGAACTCGTCGCCGACGAGAGGGATCGGTCGGGTCTGGGTGTGTCGGGCGAGGACTTCCTCGGAGGCGCGGGTCTTGCCCGCGCCAGGCTGGCCGCCGATGAGGATGATGACCGACCGATCAGACAGCGCAGCGTCGTTGAAGACGAGGGGCGCGATTTTGCTGCTGAAGATGCGCTCGAGGTCAGTCGGCGAGAGCTCGTAGTGGCTCTCGTCGATCACCGGGCGCGCAGCTCCTGCAGCTCGCTGTTGAAGCGGTCTGTTGCCGCGGAGATCTCCGCCGAGTCGCGGGTGGGAACCGCGCGGGCGGTATTACGGATCTCGATCATCCTCTGCATGCCGACGAGGTAGGCCGGATCGCTGGTGTCGTCCGGGAGACGGGCGGCGAAGAATCCGCTGAGCCTGGTGGCAGCCTCCCGCATGATGTCGTACTCGACGACGGTGTCGACGTCGACGGCTGGTGCTGTCACTGCGTGCATCGTCTGTGCCTCATTCCTCGTGGGTCGATTCTAACGGCCCGGGTTCGACGACGGTGAGGGCCGCATCCACATCCGCCCCCTCGTTGCTCATCAGCCATCGGGCCAGCCGATTCGAGGTCGGTAGTGAACCTCCCCGCTCAGCCCGGGTCGGACACGTCTCGACGCGGTGAAGCACCGGAAATCGATGGCAAGTAGCGCGGCAGCGCTGCGCGGCAGCACCTTGTGGGAGCCCACGCGCGCGCGTCGTAACTCACCTCGAGAAACGTGTCCGGAGCGGTCAGCATTGGCGCTCCTGCTGCGGACGTTTCCCCGGTGCTGGGGCAGTGTCGTACTCGGAACGGTCGAGTCCTTGGTCGCGCAGCGCGGCCGGCAGTTCCGTCGTCGTAGAGCCTCCAGGATCGCTGCGACCGGCGCCTCACTCGCCAGCGCCGTGTGCACCGACGTACCGAGCGCCGGGTCCGCGGCGACCAGCACGCTCGTCAGTACCCGCGCCGGCGCCCACGTCTCTTGACACACCGCCACCGCCTCCCTCATTCGGTCCTGCGTCCCGGGCGTCTGTCGGGCCGATTCGCGCAGCCACCACCTGTACCAAAAATCGGACCTCGCGCGTCCACCAACGTCGCCGCCTCTCGTCAAGGGAAACCACGTGATTCGCCCCGTCATCGAACGACCACCCGCCACACACGATCGCCGGGACGTTCCTCCACCCTGCAACGACCGGAAAGGCGGCATCCCGAGTCACGACTCCGCACCCCGGATCGAGGGGATACCTGACGACCGACGTACCTGCTTCCTCAGCGCCACCCCTCGTGTTTTCAGCGTCCGCCCGGCGCGTCGATCGGTCGCCTGCGGCCCGTGCCGAGTCAGCGCACGGGCCGCGAGCGCCGGATCAAGGCCGAGTCGCGACCCGCGGCTCAGGGCTGGGTGAACGCCACCTTCTGCACGCTCGTGCGCCCGTCGAGCGTGGTCGTCGTGATGCGCATGCTGTACGACCCGGCCGGCGCGACGGTGCCGTTGGTCAGACGTCCATCCCAGGCGAGCACCTGCCGGCCCGCGAGGTAGCGGATCGACGTGGTCAACTGCTTCGCCACGGAGCCCGACGCCGTGAGCACCGCGACGCTGGTCGTCGCGCCGTCGCCGGTCATCCAGTCGAGCGTCGTCGTGCCGCTGGGACGCGCCACTGCAGGCGCCGAGACAACGAACGTCGGCGTGCGGCCGAGCGTCACGGTCGCGTGCCCGTCGGCCACCGTCAGCGCCGTGCTGCCGCTGCTCGTGCGGATCGATGCCGCTGTGCCCGAGACCTGCACCGAAGCCGTCGACGGGCCGGCCGTGGAGAGCGCCTGCACCGTCTCGGTCGGCGTCTGCAGCACGGTGCCGTGCAGGTTCACTCCGTAGTCGGCCGTCACGTCGTCGATCGAGACCGTGCCGGAGGTGATGCCCGACATCGACCGGTAGACGAAGGCGTCCACGAGCTTCACCGGGTAGTCCCACACGCCGTCGCCGTCTCCGCCCGAATGGGTGTAGTTGGTGTTCAGCCCGTCCGAGAACAGGGTCATCTTCTGCCACGCCGGGCCACCGACATTGCCGACGAGGCCCTGGAAGGTCTCTCCGGTCGCGTCCTGGAGCTTCAGGTACACGGGGCTGGTGCTCGCGTCGCCGCGCACCCAAACCGAGACCGCCGTCGGCGAGCCGGGGAGGGCGCGCGAGGTGTGCAGCTGCGCGCCCTTCGAGCTACCGGAGAAGTCGTAGGTCAGCGTCAGTGCCCCCGAGCCCGAGTAGCCGGTCGAGGTGGCGGCGAGCGAGGCGCTCCCGCCGCCGATCGGCGCCACGGCCCATCCGCTCGTGGAGGAGAGGTCGTCGACCTTCACCGGCGAGGCGGAGGCGGTCGCGCTCGCCCGACCGACAGCGGTGCCGGTCGCGAGGACCGCGCCTACATCCTTGAGCGCGGCGTAGGAGGGTTTCTGCCGCCCGGAACGCTCGGTCACCGCGAAGGTGTCCAGCGGCGCCTGCGGGTCGGGGCCGCCGACGAGGTTGTACCACGCGATCGCCTTGATGCCGCGGGCCGCGGCGTCGAGGTAGGAGCGGGAGAGGTACGACGCCTGGTCGGCCTCGCTGGTCGCGCCGACGCAAGTGGTGCAGGTCGCCCAGCTGACCTCGGTGATCCACAGGCTCCGGCCCGGCGCGCTGCGGGTGAGGAAGTTCTGCGCCGCGTCGAGGTAGGTCGGGATTGCTCCGGTCTCGGGCGCCCCGTCGACCGTGTAGGTGTGCACGGCGAGCCCGTCGAACGAGTCGCCGGCTCCGGCTGCGAGCACGCCCGCCATGAACGGGTCGCTGAACTGGTCGAGCCCGCCGACCAGCACGGTTGCGGTCGGATCGACGGCCTTGATCGCCGCGGAGGCGGCCTTCAGCAGCTCGCCGTACTGGCCGGCCGTGGCTCCGCCGCGCCAGTAGTAGTCGGTGTTGGGCTCGTTCCACACCTCCCAGACGTGCACACGGTCCCTGTACCGGGCCACCGTCGCCGCCGCATAGGAGGCGAAGTCGGCGGTGCTGCTCGGCGGGTAGTACTGGGCGTCCTCGGCGGACGTGCCGGCCGGGGCGGAGGAGGCCCAGGGCGCGGAGTAGACGAGCTTGCCGATCATGTCGACGTTGCGCGCCTGGCTGATCGCGACGGCCTGGTCGAACTTCGCCCAGTCGTAGTAGCCCTTCCGCGGCTCGATGCGTTTCCACTCGAACTCCTCACGGGCCCAGCGCACCTGGGCACCCTCGAGGAGGGCGGCCTGCCGGTCCGCCTCGGCGGGCGAATCCTGCTCGGTGAGGAAGCTGTTGATGCCGCTGATCGAGGTGGGTGCCGCCTCGGTGACGCGGGCGCTCACTCCGGTGAGGTACGGGCGGGTCGCCGTGGCGGCTCCCGAGAGCGCGCCGTTCGCTGTCGTGTCCCAGGTGAGGCGCCCGGCGATGCTGCCGGACATCGCGGCTCCGCTGTCGTCGGTCCCGTCGTAGGTCACGCTGATCTCGCCCGCGGCGGAGGCGGTTCCGCCGTAGGTGCGAAGGCGTCCGGCGGAGTCGCGCAGCACGAGGGCGTAGTCGCCCGGGCTGCCGGCGCTGAAGCGGACGGCCGTCGTCGCCGCGGTCGAGCGCGAGAAGCGCGCGGCGCTCGCGGTCGGCAGTGTCCAGTCCTTGTCGAGCACGCGCAGATTGTCGAGGACGACCGAGCCAGTGGCCGGGGCCGAAGGGCCGTTGCGGACCACGGTGATCCGCACCAGCGAGACCGGGTAGTCGAGCACACTGTCGTCATTGCCGAGGTGGGTGTTCGCGGCCGGAGACCGGAGGTCGATCGTTGCGGTCGTCCACCGGCTGAGGCTCATCGCGTCGACGCGGTAGAAGAACATCTCGCCGGTGGCGTCGCGCAGCTTCAGGAACACGGTGTTCCAGCTGCTGTCGCCGAGCAGATCGACCTTGAGCGCGGTCGCGGGTTGCGTCAGCAGCGGTACCGGAGTGGTCGCGGGCTCGATCTCGGCGTCGGCCTGGGAAAGGTCGTAGGCGATCCGCAGCGCCCCCGAGCCCTCGGTGCGGCTGGTCGAGGTGGAGAGGGTGGCGCCACCAGCGGCCCCCACCCACTCGGTCCCGGCGGAGTCGAACGACTGCGCGAGGCTCACGTCGGCGTCGACCTCGGCGAGGGTCAGCAGCAGCGGGATCCCGCTGCGGGTCGCGTTCGAGGCGAGCGTGCCGTCGTTCGCGCCGTCCTGCGAGAAGACGCCGCTGACGTCGCCCCGCATCCGCGCCCCGGAGCCGTCGGAGCCGTCCCAGGGCACGGTGACCGAGCCGGCCGCCGCGGCGCGCCCGGTGATCGTCTTCAGGCGTCCCTCCGTATCGCGCAGCTCCAGCCGGTAGTCGCCCGGGCCGGCGGCCGTGAACGAGAACGAGGTGGTCGCCGAGGCGGCCGGCGTGAAGAATGAGCTCGCCGCGGTCGGCAGGGACCAGCCGGAGGCGAGGGTGCGCAGGTTGTCGAGCACGACGGTCCCGGTCGCGGGCTGACTGCCGTTGCGCACGATGATGACGCCCGAGAGCTTCACCGGGAAGTCGAGCACCTGGTCGCCGTCGCCGCCCTCGATCAGGGCGGCCGGAGCGGTGAGGTCGACGTCGAGCGTCGCCCACGCCGTCGATCGCATCGCGTCGAGCCGGTACGTGAAGGTCTCACCAGAGGCGTCGCGGAGCCGCGTATAGACGGTGTTATAGGTACCGTCGCCCCTGAGGTCGATCCGGAGCGACGTGGCCGGTTTCACGATCACGGTCGCGGGGGTGCTCTGCACCGTCTCGACCAGCCCCGAGGACACGTCGTAGTCGATCCGCTGGGCGAAGGAGCCCTGCGTCTTCTGCGCGCTGGTGCGCGAGATCGCCGCCGAGCCCATCGCCACTCCCCAGGTCGACGCCGCGCCCTCGAAGCCCTCGACCACGCTGGTCGTCGACGGTTGAGCCGCGGCGACGGTGAGCAGGGTCGGAGTCGCGGAGCGGGTCCGCGAGGCAGAGAACGCTCCGTCGGGGCTGGAGTCTTGCAGGAAGGTGCTGCGGATCGGGCCGTCCATCTCCTGGCCGTCGTCGGCCTTCCCGTCCCACTGCACGGCGGTCTCGCCGGGCTCGGCGAGGGTGCCGGTGAGCGAGCGGCTGCGGCCGGTGCCGTCGCGCAGGACGATCATCCAGTCGCCGGCGGTGGCGGCCGAGAAGGCGAGGCTCGCGAGGGCGCTCTCCGACGGCACGAGGAACTCGGTGTCCGCGACGGGCATGGTCCACCGGCTGCTCACCGCGCGCAGGTTGTCGAGCACGAAGGAGCCCGTGGCCGACTGCTCGCCGTTGCGCACGACGTAGAAGCCGGTCAGCGTCAGCGGCATGTCGAGCACGGAGTCGGCGTTGCCGCCCTCGGCGAGCACCGCATCCTGGGTCAGGTCGATCGGCACCGTGGTCCAGGTGCTCTGCCGCATCGCGTCCATTCGGTAGGTGAACGCCTCGCCGCTCGCGTCGGTGACTCGGAGGTAGACCGTGTTGTAGCTGCCGTCGCCCTTGAGGTCGACCTTCAGCGCGGTGACCGGGCCGGTCGCGACGTCGAGCGGTGCGGTGCGGGTGATGCCGGCCATGCCGTCGGTGAGGTCGTAGTCGACGGCCAACGCGTCAGTGCCCTGCGTGCTGGCCGCCCCGCCCTTCGCAGCGGCCGCGGAGGCACGGCGCAGCGTCGCGGATCCGGTAGCCACCCCCCAACCATCGTCGCCGCCGTCGAAGGCCTCGACCACCGAGGTCGCAGCGGGGTCGTCCGCGGCGGCGAGGGTCACCAGGAGCGGGACACCGGTCGTGGTCGCGGCGCCGAGGGAGCCGTCCGCGGAGTCGTCCTGGCGGAGGACCGCGCGCACGTCGCCGCTCATTGCGGCGCCGGAGCCATCGAGGCCGTCCCAGTCGAGGGCGACGGGCCCGGCGGCGTCGACCGTGCCGGTGAGGGTGCGCGAGAGCCCGGCAGCGTCCGCGAGCCGCAGCTCCCAGTCGCCCGCCGCGCCGGCGTCGAACGAGAGCGCTGCGCTCTGCCCGGCGGCGACGTAGGTGGACGCGGCGACGGGGAGGGTCCAGCCGGTGGTGTCCGCGCGCAGATTGTCGAGGGCGAAGGAGCCGATGGGCGGCTGCGCGCCGTTGCGCACCACGAGGACGCCGGCGACGGTGAGCGGCGCGTCCATCACGGCGTTGCCGTCGCCGCCGTCACGGGCCACCGGCTCCGCGGTGAGGTCTACGGTGAGCGTCTGCCACTGGGTCGAGCGCATCGCGTCCACGCGGTGCACGAAGGTCTCACCGCTCGCGTCGCGGATCCGCAGATAGACGGTGTTGTAGGAGCCGTCGCCCCGGAGATCGACCGTCAGGGCCGAGGCGGGTGCGGGGACAACGGGCGCCTGCAGCGGGTCGTAGCCGAGCTCGGCGAGTCCGCCCGTCACGTCGTACGAGACCTCGACGGAGGAGTCACCCTCCGTGCTGTCGCCGGAGGCAGCCGTGGAGGCCGTGCCCGTGGCCGCCGCGAGCGCCGGCGCACCGCTCTCGAAGCCGGTGACAAGAGCGGTGGTGGGAGTCGCGGCCAGCGCGACGCTCGGCGCCGTGAGCAGGGTTCCGACGAGAGCGGCGGTGACGAGGAAGACGGTTCGGGCACGGGACATGGGGGCACTCCGCTGGGCGTCGGGTCGAGGATCGAGCGCTCACCTGGGGGAGGGCGAGCCAGTCGCATCGACGACCTGCGCGTCACGCTAGGTCCGACCGGGTGCGGGCACCGGATGCGGAGGAAATCTCGACCTGTGGGCACTCGAAGAGGGGTGGCGGGCACGAGTGGATCCCGTCGGGCGATATCACGAGGGTCGATCCGCACGCCAGCTCTCGCGCAGAAAGGAGGCGGGGTGGCGAGGGGAACGCTACCGCGTGGGGCACTCCAGCGCACTCTCCGGTTCGTGCATGTGCTCTCAGGTCCAGTCGAGAGCGGAGCGCTCGGCCCAGTAGCGGGCCGGATCCACGGCGAGCGCCGGGAGCGCCGCGAGCGCGAGCGGACGCGCGCGCAGGTTCGCCAGCAGCTGCTCCGCCGTCGCCGCTCCGCTCAGGACGACCTCGGCCCAGGGCTGCGCGAGGGCGGCGCCCAGGGCGAGCGCGTCGGGCGGAGTCTCCCCGTCGGCGTCGATCGGATGCACGACGAGGCGCCCGTTCGCGAGCGCCTCCTTCACCACCACCAGCCAGCCGTCGTCGTGCGCGGCGGCGAGCGCGTCGCCGGCCGACTGCTCGAGCGGATTCCAGGTGCTCTGCACCGCGCTGAACGGCGACTCCGGAATCGCCCGAGCGAGCTCGATCACGCGCCCTTGCGCGGGTCCGCTGGTCGAGAGGCCGACCCGCACTCCGGAGCCGGCGAGGCCGCGCAGGCGGTCGAGCAGCGGCCGGTCAGTAAGAGCCGGGCTCTCGGGGGTGATCGAGTGGACGAGGTAGGAGTCGGGTGCGGAGCCGAGCGCGTCGACCGTGAGCGGCCACTGCCGGTCGAGCATCGCGACCGAGTGCTCCTTGCGCTCGTGGACCGACGCGTCCATCGCCCACCCGCCGACGTACTCGTAGCCCCACTTCGACTCGATCCTCAGCGCGGCCCGCCGCTCGGGGTGCCGCGCGAGCCAGTCGCCGAGGAACTCCTCCGCTCGCCCGTAGGAGCGCGCAGCGTCGATGAAGCGGACGCCCGTGTCCCACGCCGCGTCGAGCAGCCGATGCGTGCGCTCGCGGAGCACCTCGACGCTCCGCTCCGACGCGGGCCCGAGGTCGCCGTCGCGGCCCGCCGTGATGTAGGCCGGTCGGCCGACGGCGGCCAACCCGATCCCGATCCGCCGCGCGGTCGCCGCTCGCCCGGCCTCGTCCTGCCCGGCGTCATCCTGCCCGCTCATTGCGCCCGTCCCGTCCTGTCGACCCGCCACGCCCCACGGTACGGCCCCGGCAACCGCTAGCGTCGAGCGGTGACATCCGACCTCGACCGCAGCATCCTCCGGCTCGCCGTCCCCGCGCTGGGTTCGTTGGTCGCCGAGCCGCTGTTCCTCCTCACCGACTCCGCTCTGGTGGGGCACCTGGGCGCGGTTCCGCTGGCGGGGCTCGCGCTGGGCGGCGCGGTGCTGCAGACCGTCGTCGGCCTGATGGTGTTCCTCGCCTACAGCACGACTCCGCGGGTCGGGCGGGCGCTCGGCGAGGGCGACGAGCGCAGGGCCGTGGCGGCCGGGATCGACGGCGGGTGGCTGGCCCTGCTGCTCGGCGCGGGTATCGCCGTGGTCGGCGCGCTGAGCGCTCCGGTCGTCGTCGCGCTCTTCGGGGCGGAGCCGGCAGTTGCCGAGGCGGGCGTGCGGTACCTGTCGGTGAGCATGGCCGGGATCCCCGCCATGCTCGGCGTCTTCGCGCTCACCGGGCTGCTGCGCGGCTTCCAGGACACCCGCACCCCGCTCGTGATTGCGGCCGGCGGATTCGCGCTCAACGCCGCCCTGAACGCCGTGCTGATCTACCCGGCCGGCCTGGGGATAACCGGCTCCGCGCTGGGGACGGTGATCGCGCAGTGGGCCATGCTCGCCGCCTACGCGCGAGTGGCACTGCGACTGGCCCGGCGGGTCGGCGCGCCGCTGCGGCCGCACCTCGCGGGACTGCTCTCCTCCGCGGGATCGGGGGGCTGGATGCTGCTGCGCACCGCGAGCCTGCGCGCGGCGATCCTGCTCGCGGTCGCCACCGCCACCTCGCTCGGGGCGGAGGAGCTCGGCGCCTTCCAAGTGGCGATGACGCTGTTCTCGACGGTCGCCTTCGCCCTGGACGCCGTGGCGATCGCCGCACAGGCGCTCCTTGGCCGCCTCCTCGGCGAGGGCGATGCCAAGCGGGCGCGCGCTGTCACGAAACGCTGCGTGACCTGGGGAATCGGCACCGGAGTGGTCCTCGGCGCGATAGTCACCGGCCTGAGTGGTGTCCTGCCGTACGTCTTCTCAAGCGACCAGGAGGTGCTGCGGCTGCTCCCCGCGGCGATCGCGGTCGTGGGCCTGACGGCTCCGCTGGGCGGCTACGTCTTCGTGCTCGACGGTGTGCTGATCGGCGCCGGAGACGGCCGCTACCTCGCACTCAGCGGCCTGGCGAACCTCGCCGTCTTCGTCCCGCTGGCCCTGCTCGCGCCGGCCGCGCCCGGCGAGTGGCGCCTCCTCGCGCTCTGGCTCGCCTTCTCCGTCGGCTACCTGGGCGCCCGCGCGCTCACCCTCGGACTCCGGGTCCGCAGCGACGTCTGGCTTCGCTGAGCGCTCCGCGAGCCTCTGAACACACCCGTGGAGACGGGAGACGCCTGCGAGTAAGTCCGTGGACAACTCCGCTCAGCGCGGCGGGGCGCTGGTATTCCCGCGGTGGAAGACGGCATGGAAGCAGACCGCCTCCGCCTCCTCGTCCGCCAGGAGCGCGACCGCCGCCCGGCCCGCCGCGCGGCCCTTCTCGACCGCGGGCTGCGCCATCGTCGTCAGGTCGTACTCGGCGGCGAGCCCGGGCACCTGCACGCCGTCGAAGCCGACCACGGAGAGGTCCGCGGGCACGCGCAGCCCGCGCTCCTCCGCCGCCAGGATCACGCCCGCCGCGAGCAGGTCGCTCTGCGCGATGACCGCGGTCGGCACCTCCTCGCCCTCGAGCAGCGTCCGGCCGGCGGCCACCCCCTCGTCGACCGAACTCGCGGCGGCCGCGACGACGAGCGCCTCCGGGAACACGTCCTGGACGCCGAGGAGCCGGTCGACCGGAGTGATGCTGGGGCTCGCGCGCCAGTCCGCCGGGATCGCACCGCGACGCCGATCCTTGGCGAAGGGGAGTGAGACCACGGCGACGCGCCCGTGGCCGAGCTCGCGCAGGTGCTCGGCGAGAGTGCGGCTGGCCTCGCGATTGTCGAGCGAGATCACGGCGCCGCTCAGCCCCGAGAGGCCCTCGACCACGATCACGGGCACCCCTCGACGGCGCAGCACTGCGACGGAGTCGTCGACCGACGGGCTGCACGCGACCAGGATCATCGCGTCCACGGGCGCGGTCGCCAGCAATCCTGCTCCGTTCTCTGTCTCGGTGAGCAGCAGGATGCCCGCGTCGACCCCGCCCAGCACGTCGGCGATCCCGTCGAGCATCGCGATCTTGATCGGGTCGCGGAACGCGTGCAGCATCCGCTCGTCGACGACGACCCCGACGATCCCGGAGCGGCCGCGGCGGAGCGAGCGCGCCCGCGGGTCCGGGCCGGCGTAGTCGAGCTCGGCGGCGGCGCGCAGCACCCGCTCCTTCGTCGCCTCCGAGACGGGGCCGGAGCCACTGAAGACCAGCGAGGCAGTGGAGGGGGACACTCCGGCCCGGCTCGCGACGCGGGCGAGCGTCGGCCGGGGGCTCTTGCGGGGTTCCACGTTCCTCCTCGTGGGGGCGGCGTGCTCGTCGTCGGTTGACCGTCCCCGGGGTTCCGGATAGCTTAGACCGGCCCGCTTCGAATCGATTCGACCGTGCCTCTCGATCCGGTGTCCGGATCCCGCCCGCATCAGGAGAACCGCCATGACATCGACGTCCGCGCTCACCCGCCCTCAGCTCGTCGCCTGGCGCAACGCGGTCTTCACGATCTTCGTCCTCAGCGGGATCTCGATCGCCACCTGGGTCTCGCGCACCCCCGCGATCCGCGACGAACTCCAGCTCTCGACCGCCGGAGTCGGCCTGCTGATCCTCTCGATGTCGATCGGCGCGATCGTCGGCCTCGCGCTCTCGACCCCCGTAATGGGCGCGATCGGCGCGCGGCGCGGCATGGCGCTCGGCCTCACCGTCTCGGCGGCCGGCCTGGCGGCGCTCGGCGTCTCGGCCGACGTGATCGGCGTCCTCCCCGCGGCCTTCGCCGGCATGGCGATGCTCGGCTTCGGCAACGGAGCGGTCGACGTGATGATGAACGTCGAGGGAGCCGCGAACGAGGCTGCCTTCGGCAAGACCCTCCTGCCCCTGTTCCACGCCTTCTTCAGCCTCGGGACCGTCGCCGGCGCGCTGATCGGCGCGGGCGCCTCCGCTCTGGCCGTCCCCGTGGCCGCCCACCTCGGCGCGATCGCCGTGCTGATCGTCGTCACGGCGGTCATCGCGATCCGCTTCGTCCCCGTCCGCGAGGAGCTGGACACCGCCGGCGCGGCGACCACAGTGAAGCCGCCCGTGCGCGAGCGCGTCGCCGCCTCCCTCGGCGTCTGGCGGGACGGGCGCCTCGTCCTGATCGGCCTGATCATGCTGGGCATGGCCTTCGCGGAGGGCTCCGCGAACGACTGGCTGACCCTCGCGATGGTCGACGGCCACGGCACCGACAAGACCACCGCCGCCGTCGTGTTCGGTGTCTTCGTCGCCGCGATGACCGTCGGACGCGTGATCGGCGGCCCGGTGCTCGACCGCTTCGGCCGCGTCCCGGTGCTGCGCGCCTCCGCCGGACTCGCGATCGCGGGCATCCTGCTGTTCATCCTCGCCCCGGTCGACGCGCTCGTGATCGTGGGCGCGGTGGCCTGGGGCCTGGGCTGCTCGCTCGGCTTCCCGGTGGGCATGTCGGCCGCGGCGGAGGGACCGCACTCGGCCGCCCGCGTCAGCGCGGTCGCGATGCTCGGGTACGTCGCGTTCCTGGTCGGACCGCCGGCGATCGGCTTCCTCGGCGAGCACTACGGGCTGCTGAACGCCCTCTTCCTGGTGCTGGCCCTGGTCGTCGTGGCGGGGCTCGCCTCCCCCGCCGCCCGCAGCCGCCGCTGACGCCGCTGACGCCGGGGCAGCCGGCCTGCCCCCTCCCTCTTCCCGCGCCTCCCCCTCCACCTCCCCCTCCACCTCCCTCCCGCTCCCCTCCCGCTCCCCTCCCGCTCCTCCCGCTCCTCCCTGTCCCACGTGCGATGTGCAGGGGATCCGCACCAGAGATCGCTCTCCTCCGCATAATCCGCTTCCCGCGGTCGAGATCCCCTGCACATCACACCGTTCCCCTGCACATCGCACTCTCCCCCGCGGGTACCCTCCCCTGCTGATCACGCCCTCCCCTGCGCATCGGACCGGGACCTGCGAATCGGACCAGGGCTTCTCCCTGGCGCCGGCCCTGATCGTGCTGGTGGGGCCTACTCCGCACACCCGCAGTCGCTCCTCTCACCGCCTCCCCACCTGGCCTTCACGTGCGATATGCAGGGGATCCGCACCAGAGATCGTTTGCCTCCGCATAATTCGCTTCCCGCGGTCGAGATCCCCTGCGAATCGCACGGGGGCCTGCACATCGCACGGGGGCCTGCGAATCGGACGGGGCGCGGCGAGGGGCGCGCGCCTAGGCTTCGCAGCACGGCGGCGAAGGGAGAGCGGATGCGGTACCGAGCGCGCGACGGCGCCCTGCTCCACGTGGACGAGCACGGAGCGGGCCAGGGCCGGCCATTCGTGGTGATCCCCGGGGAGCACGACCGCCACCCCTCCTACCTCGGCTCGTTCGCCTCGATCGCCTGCACGCGCCGAGTCCTCGTGCTGCACCCGCGCGGAGTGGGCGACTCCGGGGCGCTTCCCGCCGCTCCCGACGCCACCACGGCCGCCGACGTCGAGGACCTGCGCCGCCACCTCGGCGTCGACGACCTTGATCTGGCCGCCCACGACTCGGGCTGCCGGGCCGCTCTGCTCGCCGCTGCCGAGGCACCGGAACGGGTCGCCCACCTCCTCCTGATCGCCCCCGGCACCGCCTGGCTCGGGATCGACGACCGCGCGCCGGATCTCCGCAGCGAAGCGGCCGCCCCTGCGCCTTCCGACGCGGCAGCAGCAATCGGCGACTCCTTGCGGCGCGTCGACTGCCCAGCGGTGATCCTCGGCGGTGAGGACGACCCGGTGACGGAGGTCGCCGCTCTGGCAGCCCTCACCGCGCTCCTGCCGCGGGCGAGCCTCGCCGTCATCGAATCGAGCGGTCACTATCCGTGGGACCAGACGCCGGCCGAGTTCGCCGTCGCCCTGCGCGCCTCGCTCTCCGCGCCGCCCCCGGCGCCTCCGCTCGGTCGCCGCAGACCGCCTGCCGCGACGCCGTAGGCACGGCCCCGCCCGGGCCCCGATTCCACCGCACCTCCCTCGAGGCCGGACCAGCCCCAGGCCGGAGCACCCCGGAAGCCGTGCCGTCTATCCTCGACGGGTGCGTCTTGTCATCGCGCGCTGCTCCGTCGATTACACCGGCCGTCTCAGCGCCCATCTCCCGCTCGCCACCCGCCTCCTCCTGGTCAAGGCCGACGGGAGCGTCCTCATCCACTCGGACGGCGGATCCTACAAGCCGCTGAACTGGATGAGCCCGCCCTGCACGTTGATCACGGGCGAGCCCGACGACGACGCCCGCGCCTCGGGAGTGATTCAGCAGTGGACTGTCGCGCATCGGAAAACCGGCGACGCCCTCGTTGTCTCGATCCACGAGGTGCTCCATGATTCGGCACACGAACTCGGCATCGATCCGGGACTCGTGAAGGACGGAGTAGAGGCGCATCTCCAGCGCCTTCTCGCCGAGCAGATCGGGCTCCTCGGAGAGGGGCACACTCTCGTGCGGCGCGAGTACATGACCGCGATCGGCCCGGTGGACATCCTCGCCCGCGACTCCGCAGGAGCCGCTGTTGCCGTCGAGATCAAGCGGCGGGGCGAGATCGACGGAGTGGAGCAGCTCACCCGCTATCTCGAGCTGATGAATCGCGATCCGCACCTCTTCCCAGTGACGGGAGTCTTCGCCGCACAGGAGATCAAGCCGCAGGCGCGCACGCTCGCCGAGGACCGCGGAATCCGCTGCATGGTGCTCGACTACGAGGCGATGCGCGGCACAGACGATTCGCATACGCGCCTGTTCTGAGGGGCCCGTCCGACAGCACGACGAAGGCCCCCGGAATGATCCCATTCCGGGGGCCTTCGTCTCGCCGGACCGTCGGCCCGGAGACGTTCTACTTGTGGGCGGCCTGGTAAGCGGCCTGCACCTCGGACGGGATGCGTCCGCGGTCGGACACGGGGTGACCGTTGGCGTTGGCCCACTCGCGAATGGCCTTGAGCTGCTTGGGGTCGCTCTTGGAAGCGGAAGCGACGCTCGTGGCGGCGGCGGGACGCGAGCCGACTCGGCGGGCGTTCGAGACGAACTTCTCGAGGGCCGAGTTGAGCTGAGTGATGTTGTTGGCGCCGAGATCGATCTCGTAGTTGGCGCCCTCGATGCTGAAGCGGACGGTACCTCCGTCACCGGAATCGATAGGGGTTCCGTCGATATCGTCGACAAGCGTGATCTTCTGGGCCACTTTTCCTCCTGGAGTTCGCGGGACCGGACTGTCTCGACCCGGACCGGAAGATACGTTACCCCCTTTCACAAGGGAGTGCGGGAACCCGAGCGCCAGTCGTCGCATTCTCGCGCCAGGTCGAGGGAAATGTACAGGATAAGTACGGTCAATCGCGCCCGAATCCGCGAGTTCGCCGCCAGCCGTCGAATAAAGGACACAGTGTCCGGCCGGGCGGGGTCCGATTCCGGACAGCGATCACGACGATTCCGGGAGCCGATCCCGACGATTCCGGGGCCCGATCCCGATGATTCCGGGGCCGGCTCCCGGCGATTCCGATCCCGCCCGAGTCTTCGTTAGCGTGGAGTCATGGCACGACGAGGCGGACCCCCTGCACGTTCTGCGCAACCGGGCCCGTACCGCAATGCGGCGGCGCGCGAGGCGCTGGAGGCGCTGGTCGCCGCTCCGACCGCCGAGGCCGTTGACCGACTGCTCGACGCCTGCCTGGACGGCTCGCTCGTGGTCGACGTGACCGGCTCACCGCCGGGCGGAGTCCCCCACGTCCGCACGGTCGCGACCACCACGGGGGAGCAGGTGCTGCCGCTGTTCACTTCCACCGACGAGGTGCGTACCGCGATCCCCCGGCAGCAGCATCCGCGGGTGCAGATGGTGGTACTCCCCGGGCACGAGGCCTTCGCGCTGATCCGCACCGCCGACTTCGTCGCGGTGCAGCTCGACCCCGGTTCGATCGCTCAGGTCGTCGCCCGATCGTTCGTCGAACGGGCTCTCGACGCCGAACGGCCGTAGAGTATGGCCCCCGGCGGGCAGCGCCGTCGTCACCCCGTCCTCCGAGGTCAGGAGCCCGCCATGTTCGACACGACCCTCGCCGCTACCGGCCTCCACACGCGGGCCGGCACCTGGTCCTGCATCCTGTTCGACCTCGACGGCACGATCACCGACTCCGCCCCCGGGATCACCGCCACCCTCGTCGAGACCTTCGTCGAACTCGGCCGTCCGGTGCCCGCCCCGGCCGAGCTGCTGGCCTACGTCGGCCCGCCGCTGCTCGACGCCTTCCGCGAGCTGGGCGGGATGAGCGTCGAGGAGGCGCAGGCCGCGCTGGCGGTGTATCGGCGCCACTACAACGCGGGCGGCCTGTTCGACTCCTCCGTCTACCCCGGACTGCCCGACGTACTGGCGCGCATCGCCGAGGCCGGTGTTCCACTCTCGCTCGCGACCTCCAAGCCGGAGTCGGCGGCCACCCGCATCCTCGAGCACTACGGGCTGGCGCAGTACTTCACGGTGATCTGCGGCGCCTCCGAGGACGAGGTGCGCAGCGCCAAGGCCGACGTCGTCGAGGAGGCTCTGCGCCGGCTCCGCGAGCTGGGTGTCGACCTCTCGGTGCCGGTCATGGTCGGCGATCGCGAGCACGACGTGCAGGGCGCCGCTGCTCACGGCGTGCCTACGATCATGGTCGAGTGGGGGTACGGATCGCCGCTCGAAGCGGTCGGTACGATCGCGCTGGTCTCCGGCGCCGAGGAGCTCGCGGACCTCCTACTCCCGTGACCTGCGTACGATGAGAGCATGACTGGTTTGGGCGTCGTCCTCTCGTTCGTGCTGTTCCTCGGCGGGATCCTCGTCCTCGGCAACTCGTTCCTGCTGCCCGATATCGCCGGGTTCCTCTTCTTCGGCGGCATCCTGATGATTTCGGCCTCACTCGGCCTGGCGTTCCACGTCCTCCCGAAGTCGTAGCAGTCGCAGTCGTCGCGAAGGTCCTCCTCGCGCCGACGTCGTCGTCGGGTCCGCCTCGGACTCGGCCGGGCAGCCCTGCCCCCGCTCCTCCCTCCGGCCTCAGCCCAGCGTGTTCGCGTCGAGGTTGATCACCGCGTTGATGTAGACGGCTTCGCCCGCCCCGGAGATCGTCGGGTTCATCCGGAGGAGCTGCTGCACCGGGATCGCGAAGCGCTGGGCGATGTCGAAGAAGGTGTCGCCCTGCACGACCGTGTAGCTGACGATGTCGCCCGCGGCGCCGAGTGTCGGTGCACCGTTCGCTCCGGTGATCGCGCCGTTGTCGACGGCGAAGGCCTTCTCGGGGATATCCGGCGTCGCGTTCGGCGTGAACGTGACCGTCACCTCGGGGACCGGGGCGTAGACGGTGGCGGTCGACTGCGGGAGCGCGGCAGTGACCGTGGGATCCGGCGACGGATCCGGCGACGCTGTGGCGAATACGGTGACCGTGACGGTGGGTGCGGGCGCCGGCGCCGTGCAGCCCGCGAGCGCAAGGATCGCGACGAGAGCCGCCGCTCCACTGACCGACCTGCGCATGTCTCCACCCTCCGTGCGCCCGCGGCGCCCGCTCCACCCTAGGAGACGCGTGAGCCGAAGCACCGCGGCATGATGGCGCGGATCGACGTCAGGAGGGCGGCTCGGTGAGCAGGCGCAGCCCGCCTCCGCTGTTCGCGGCATCCATCAGCAGCTCGACCCAGGTGGGGTTGATCGTCGGCTGGCGACTCCCCGCGAAGTGGAACTGCAGGGCGATGTTGGGGTTCATCCAGAAGGAGTGGCGACCGCGCGCGCCCTCGGGCATGGAGTCGAGCGTGAGGCTGAAGCGCTCGTCGCGGCGGAACTTGGCGTAGATCACAATCTGGAGGTGGGCAAGGGTCCGGTCCTCGATCTCGATGACGGCGGGAGGAGTGCCGTAGAGGAATTGACCCATGTCGCCAGACTAGAGGCACTACGTCGATTACTAGTCAATCTAGCTATTTTGCTGAGGAGGGTTACGGAGCCTCGATCGCGTCCGTAGGGTGACCCTTGTGCTCCGCGGGCACCCCGTGCTCACCGTCGATCTCATCGACGGCCGCACTCATCCGGCGCAGGAAGTTGACGACGATCTCGGCCTCGGGCGCATCCAGGTCCTCAGCGATCTCGAGCATCCGACGGTGCATCTCCTGCAGCGTCGCGCGGACCTCCTGGTCGCTGTCGACAGTGGCCTCCACGACGATCCCCCGGCGGTCGGTCGGGTGGGGCTTGCGCACGAGGTGGCCGCTGCGGACGAGGCGGTCGATCAGGACCGTCGTCGAGGCGGAGGAGATGGAGAGGTGCGACGCCAGATCTTTGCCGGTGACGATCTCGCCCGTGCGCTGCTGGCGGAGCAGGTACTGGATCGCCATCAGATCCGTCTCGCCCATCGCCATCCGCTCGCGGGTGCGACGGCGCATCGAGACCTCGGACACGCGATAGGTGCGCAGGGCACTCAGCACCTCGACCGCGCGTCGCGTGGATGACTCGTCGGGGTACCAGTACCCGGCGCCGTTGCGCAGGCCCCTGTCGCTCATCCGGACATCCTGTCGCTCATCTGGACAGACTAGACCGGCTTGTCATCAGAGCGTCTAGCCAAGCCACCGCACCTACGCTGGAGCGGTGACCGCCACCCTCGTCGCTAAGGGCCTCTCCGGAGGCTATGCGCACCGCACCCTGTTCGACGGACTCGACCTCACGGTCGCCCCCGGAGACGTGGTCGGCGTGGTGGGAGCGAACGGCGCCGGGAAGTCAACGTTGCTGCGCATCCTCGCCGGAGAGACCGCTCCGCTCGAGGGGTCCGTCGTGCTCTCGCCGGGTGACGCCTTCGTCGGCTGGCTGCCGCAGGAGCACGAACGCCGCGAAGGCGAGACCGTTGCCGGGTACATCGCCCGCCGCACCGGCTGCGCCGAGGCCTCGGTCGAGCTCGACGCCGCCGCCTCAGCCCTCGCGGACCCCGACCCCGACGGCTCGATCGCCGACCGCTACGCCCTCGCCCTCGACCGCTGGCTCGCGAGCGGCGCGGCCGACCTCGACGAGCGCACCCCGGTGGTCCTCGCCGAGCTGGGGCTGACGCTGGGAGCCGCGGCCTCCTCCTCCGCGATGACCTCTCTCTCGGGCGGGCAGGCGGCACGGGTAGGCCTCGCAGCCCTGCTGCTCTCGCGCTTCGACATCGTGCTGCTCGACGAGCCGACCAATGACCTCGACCTCGACGGCCTGGAGCGCCTCGAGGCCTTCGTCCGCGGGCTCCGCGGCGGTGCCGTGCTGGTCAGCCACGACCGCGAGTTCCTCGCCCGCAGCGTCACCCGCGTGCTCGAACTCGACCTCGCACAGGGCACGAACCGGGTGTACGGAGGCGGCTACGACGCGTTCCTGGAGGAGCGCGAGACCGCGCGCCGCCAGCGCCGCGAGAAGTACGAGGACTTCGCCGACCAGAAGGCCGACCTGGTCTCGCGCGCCCGCACCCAGCGGGAGTGGTCGAGCCAGGGCGTGCGGAACGCGATGAAGAAAGCCCCGGACAACGACAAGATCCGGCGCAAGGCCTCGGCCGAGTCGAGCGAGAAGCAGGCGCAGAAGGTGCGCCAGATGGAGAGCCGGATCGCGCGGCTGGAGGAGGTCGAGGAGCCGCGCAAGGAGTGGCAGCTCGCCTTCACGATCGGCAGCGCGCCGCGTTCGAGTTCGGTGGTCTCGACGCTCAGCGGCGCGGTCGCCCGGCGCGGCACGTTCACGCTCGGGCCGGTGTCGCTCCAGGTCGACGCGGGCGATCGGATCGGGATCACCGGACCTAACGGCGCGGGCAAGTCGACGCTGCTCTCGCTGCTGCTGGGCCGCGCCGAGCCGGAGGAGGGCATGGCGTCGGTTGGCGCGAGCGTCGCGATCGGCGAGATCGACCAGGCCCGCGGGATGCTCCCCGCCGAGCTGCCACTCGCCGACGCGTTCGAGGCGCTGGTGCCCGAGTGGCCGACCGCCGAGGTCCGCACGCTGCTGGCGAAGTTCGCTCTGAAGGCCGACCACGTCGGGCGGCGCGTCGGCGAGCTCTCGCCGGGCGAGCGCACCCGCGCGGCACTCGCGCTCCTTCAGGCCCGCGGCACGAACCTCCTGGTGCTCGACGAGCCGACCAACCACCTCGACCTCGCCGCCATCGAGCAGCTGGAGGAGGCGCTCGAGGCCTACGAGGGCACCCTCCTGCTGGTCACCCACGACCGGCGGATGCTCGAGACGGTCCAGCTGACGCGCCACTGGCACGTCGAGGCGGGAGTCGTCGCCGAGGCCTGAGCCGCTGGGCCGCGCTCGGACGCCACCGGACTCCACGAAGCCGCTCTCGTCTGTGATTCGGCGCACCTCGAGGCGACTGCCGGCCACCGGTGGGAGCGCCCACCCGCGCCTGCCCCTTCGACTCCACCCCGATGATCCACGAGCCGTTGACCAGCGACTCCGCCGGGTCGTGTTCACAACGCAGGAAGGATTCATCCGAGCAGCCCTGTTCGTGCGGCTTCCGGCCCGCTAGACGGCATCCTTCCTGCGTTGTGAACAGATCCGTCGGGCACGTCCCGGAGAACCGCAGATGCCCCCCCCCCCCCCCCGATGGGGTCCAGGAATGCCCGCGGCCAGCGCGAGCCCGAACTCCCCGCGACGGCGCTCACCGCCGCGCATCGTCCTCGCGGCGACGGCGCACCGCAACCCCCGCGCGGAGCCTCCCGGAGCGGCGGAGACTGGCCGTGTCCGCCGATCGGCGGGCGTTCAGCGACGGAGGGAACGGTTGCATGGTGGATCTCGGAGGACTCGCGGACAAGGCGAAGAACGCCGCGAACAGCGACAAGGGCGAGGAGCTGACGGACACGGGCCTCGATAAGGCGGGTGATGCCGCCGACTCGGCGACCGGAGGCAAGTTCGCCGGTCAGATCGATAAGGCCCAGGACGCCGGCGACCAGCAGGTCGGCAACGACTGATCCCCCGGGCGGCCCTCCCGTGCTGTCGCGGAGGGCCGCCCGACGTCAGACCAGTTCGCGCAGGAGCGCCCGCACCACGGCCGCGGATCGGTCGGCCGCGTCGTCGACATGGGCCTGGAACTCGCCGGGTGCACAGAGGTCCGACACACCGCGGACCGAAACGAATGGTAGGCCGTGCACGTGCGCGGTCTGCGCGAGTGCCACCGATTCCATGTCGGTGGCGAGCGCGCCGGGGAAGTCGCTCCGCACTCGGTCGACGTGGGAGCTCGCGACGAAGGTGTCGCTCGAGACGATCAGGCCGCGCCGCACCGCCCGGCCGTCGGGCAGCGCCAGGTCGGCGGCGAGCGCCGGAGCGTGCCCGGAATACCGGGCGGGCATCCCCGGCACCTGGCCGAGGGAGTAGCCGAACGCGCGCGCGTCGGCATCGGTGTGCACGTACTCGGTGCCGATCACGACCTCGCCCACGCGGACGTCGACGCCCAGCCCGCCGGCTGTCCCCGCGCTCACGACGAGCGGCCGGTCACCGGTCTGCGCGAGGATCGCCGCGGTGAGCCCGCCGGCGGCGTTGACCAGGCCGATCCCGGTGCGCACGAGCACCACCGCGCGGCACTCCAGCTCGAGTTCCCAGTACAGAGCGTTGCCGACGGCCCGGGGCTCGGAGGCGCTGCTCGCCGCCGCGAGGAACGGCTCCGCCTCCTCATCCATCGCGACCAGGACGATCGCCGCACTCACGCGGTGACCGTCTCCCACTCCGAGCGGTGCGCGAGGAACGTCCGCGCCGCCTCCTGCGCCCCCTCGAGCGAGTGGTGGGCACCCCAGCCGCACTGGGTCTCGTTGGCCGCCGGCACCTCGTCGGCCTCGGTGATGTCCGTCAAGGTCGCCTCCACCAGGCCGAGGACGTCGGCGAACTCGGGCTCGCCCGAGAGGATCAGGTAGAAGCCGGTCTGGCAGCCCATCGGCGAGAAGTCGATCACGCGGTCGGAGTGGTTGCGGGACTTCTCGGCGAACAGGTGCTCGAGCGAGTGCACGGTCGGCATCTCGAGGTGGGCGCGATTGGGCTGGGTGAAGCGCACGTCGTACTTGACGAGGTGGTCGCCTCCCGGCAGCGTCTTCGCGTCGGCGAGGCGCACGTACGGTGCGGCGACGGTGCGGTGGTCGAGGTTGAACGATTCGACGTTCATGCGCGGCTGGTCCACGGTGGTCTCCTTCGCTGGGGTCCCTCCATTGTCCTCCGGGCAGCGGAGCGGAGGCGGCACGGAGGCTCCCGAACGGCCGGGTGGAAAGGTCGGCCGTCGCGCCCGCCGTCGCGCCCTGGTTCCACTCGGGTCAGTCTCCCGGCACGAACCGGTAGCCCATCCCGGCCTCGGTGAGCAGGTAGCGCGGATGCGCGGGGTCGGGCTCGAGCTTCTTGCGCAGCTGAGCGAGGTAGAGGCGCAGGTAACCGGTGTCCGTGACGTGCGCCGGGCCCCAGATCTCGGCCAGCAGCGAGCGACGGGTGACCAGCTTGCCCGCGTTGCGAATCAGGATCTCGAGCACCTGCCACTCCGTCGGCGTGAGCCGCACGGATGCGCCGTCGCGCGTCGCGCTCTTGGCCACCAGGTCCACAGTCACCTCGCCGATCACGACCAGCGGCTCGCCGTCGGCCGGCTGCACCCGCCGCGACAGGGCCCGGATGCGCGCGAGCACCTCGTCCATCGAGAACGGCTTGGTGACGTAGTCGTCGGCGCCCGCGTCGAGCGCACCCACCTTGTCCGCCGCGCCCGTGCGCCCCGAGACGACCAGGATCGGCGCGCTCGTCCAGCCGCGCAGCCCGTGGATGACCTCGACCCCGTCAAGCCGCGGCATGCCGAGGTCGATCATGTAGAGGTCCGGATGCTCGTCCACCGCGCGGTTGATCGCCTCCGTGCCGTCACCGGCCGTCACCACGTCGTAGCCGCGAGCCGTGAGCGTGATGCGCAGGGCGCGCAGGATCTGCGGGTCGTCGTCGGCGATCAGGATCTTCATGCGGCTCCTCCGGAGTCCTCGTGCGGTGCTGCGGCCTCGCCGGTCTCGGGAGGCGGCGCCAGCGGCAGCGTCACCACCATCGTCAGCCCGCCCCCCGGAGTGTCCTCCGTCTCGAGCGTGCCGCCCATCCCCTCCGTGAACCCCTTCGACAGAGCGAGGCCCAGGCCCAGCCCGGTGAGGTTGTCGTCGTCGCCGAGTCGCTGGAACGGTACGAAGATTTCGGCGCGGCGCTCCTCGGGCACCCCGGGGCCGTGGTCGACGATCCGCAGCTGCGCGCTCCCGCCGAAGGCACTGGCTGCCACCCGCACCCGCGTGCTGGGCGGCGCGTAGCGGACGGCGTTCGCGAGCAGATTGACCACTACCCGCTGCAGCAGGACGGCGTCGGCGAGCAGCGCCGGTCCCTCCGGGTCGAGGTCGAGGTCGACCTCGCCGGGGCCGAGCCCGAGCTCGTCGAGCGCCGGGAGCACTACGTCGGCGGCGTCGAGCGGAGCGAGCGCCACGGCGAGCGCCCCCGCCTCCAGCCGCGTCACGTCGAGCAGGTCGGTGACCAGGGCGGCGAGCACGGTGAGACTCTCGTCGGCCGTCGTGAGCAGCTCCTCGCGGTCGCGCTCACTCCAGACCACCTCGGGCGAGCGCAGCCCGCTGACCGCCGCGGTGGCCGCCGCAAGCGGCCGGCGCAGGTCGTGGCTGACCGCCGAGAGGAGGGCGCTGCGCACCCGGTCGGTCTCGGCGAGCGGAGCGAGGGAGCTGGCCGTCTCGCTGAGCGCCGCGTTCTCGAGGACCGAGTCCAGCTGCGCCGCGACCACCTGGAGCAGCCGCCGCTCGCTCCCCTCCAGCTCCCGGCCGTGCAGCTCGAGCACCGCGCCCTCGCCGACCGCGATCCGCGCGGGGTCGCCGTCCAACTGCGGCTCGCCGTCCGCGGCGACGACCTCGCCGTCGCGCACCAGCCGCACCCCAATCAGCCCGAACGCCTCGCGGGATCGTTCGAGGATCGCCTGCAGCGCACCCTGACCGCGGATGACCCCGCCCGCGATCGTCGCGAGCAGCTCCGACTCCGCTCCGGAGCGCTTCGCCGCCCGCGCCCGCCGCGCCGCGCGGTCGACCACGGCACTGACCAGCGCCGCGTTCAGCACGTAGAGCACGAGCGCCAGCGCGTGCAGCGGCTCGTCCACGGTGATCGTGTAGAGCGGATCCACGAAGAAGAAGTCGAGGGTGAGCCCCGAGAGCACGGCCGCGAAGAGCGCCGGCCAGAGCCCGCCGACCAGCGCGACCACCACCACCAGCAGCTGGTACGAGAGCACGTCACTCGTGATCGATTCGTCGCTGCGCAGGCTCGAGAGCAGCCAGGTCACCAACGGCCCGCCCACCAGGGCGAGAGCCAGGCCCAGGATGCGGCGCCGCACCGTCAGCGCCCCGTCGAGCCTGGGCAGCACCGCGGTGCGCCCGGCGGCGGAGTGGCTGACGATGTGCACGTCGATGTTGCCGGATTCGCGGATCACCGTGGACGCGGTCCCGGGGGTGAGCGCCGAGGCCAGTCGGCTGCGCCTACTGACGCCGATCACCAGCTGTGTCGCGTTGACCGAGCGGGCGAAGTCGACCAGCGTGCGGGGCACGTCCTCGCCGACCACCTGGTGGTAGCTGCCGCCGAGCTTCTCGACCAGCGCGCGCTGCGCCTCCAGCACATGCGGCCGCGGGGTGCGCAGGCCGTCGGGGGTCACCACGTGCACGGCGAGCAGGTCGCCTCCGGAGGCGCGGGCCGCGATCCGTGCGCCGCGCCGCAGCAGGGTCTCGCCCTCCGGCCCGCCGGTCAGGGTCACGACAACGCGCTCCCGCGCCTCCCAGGTGCTGTCGATGCCGTGCTCGACGCGGTAGTCGCGGAGGGCGTTGTCGACCTCGTCGGCGAGCCAGAGCAGCGCGAGCTCGCGCAGGGCGGTGAGGTTGCCGAGCCGGAAGTAGTTGGAGAGCGCGGCGTCGATGCGCTCGGGCGGGTAGACCCGGCCGTCGGCGAGACGGTCGCGCAGTGCCTGGGGCGCCAGGTCGACAACCTCGATCTGGTCGGCGGCTCGGAGGACCGCGTCCGGGATGGTCTCGCGCTGCGGCGCTCCGGTGATCGCGTGCACGACGTCATTGAGCGACTCGATGTGCTGGATGTTGACGGTGGAGAAGACGGTGATGCCGGCGTCGAGGAGCGCGCGGACATCCTCCCAGCGCTTCTCGTGCGGGGAGCCGGGCGCGTTGGTGTGCGCGAGCTCGTCGACCAGCGCCACCTCGGGGCGGCGGGCGAGCACCGCGTCGAGGTCCATCTCGTCGAGCAGCACGCCGCGGTGATCGACGGGCCGCCTCGGCACGACCTCGAGCCCCTCGACCATCGCGGCGGTGGCGGAGCGGCCGTGCGTCTCGACGATGGCCACCACGACGTCGCGCCCCTCGGCGGACAGCCGGCGACCCTCCTCGAGCATCGTGTAGGTCTTGCCCACTCCGGGCGCGGCTCCGAGCAGCACGCGCAGGCGGCCCTTCGTCATCGTCCCGGCCTCCCCTCGTGCTCGCAGCTCCGGGACACCTCGGGCTCGCCGGATCGGCGTCGGCTCGCTCGATCGGGCGTTCCCGACGAGCCGAACGCGATTCTACGAGCCGGAGGTGCCACCGGAGGCGTCACAGCCGCGCGAGGGCGGCGTTGAGTTCGAGCACGTCCACGGTCGGCTCGCCGAGGTAGCCGAGCTCGCGGCCCGCGGTGTGCTCCTCGACCAGCGCGCGCACGGCGTCCTCGTCGAGTCCGCGGGCGGCGGCGACCCGCGGTACCTGGAGCAGCGCGGAGTCGGGGCTGATCGCCGGATCCAGGCCCGAGGCGGAGGCGGTGAGCGCGTCGGCCGGCACCGCGGCCGGGTCGACGCCCTCGAACGCGGCGATCGCGGCCCGTCGCTCCTGGACAGAGGCGACGAGGTCGGCGTTCTCCGGCCCGAGGTTGCTACCGGTCGACGCGCCCGCGTCGTAACCCGCGGCGGACGGGCGCGACTGGAACCACTCCGGCAGCGCTGCTCCGTCGGCGTCGGTGAACGACTGGCCGATCAGCGACGAGCCGATCACGGCCCCGTCCTGGCGCAGCAACGAGCCGTTCGCCTGGGCGGGCAGGGCGAGCTGCCCGATCCCGAGCACCGCGAGCGGGTACGCCGCTCCCAGCAGCACGGTGAGCACGATCATCGCGCGCAGCGCGACCCCGTAGTAACGGAACATAGTCTCTTCTCTCTTTCAACTGGTCGAATCGTGCGCCCCTCCCCCTCCCCCCTCCCCCCTCCCCCCTCCCCCTCCCCCTCCCGCGAGATGCCACTTATGACCGCGACACGCCGTGCGAGCGCGTCGTAAGTGGCATCTCGCGGAGGCACGGGAGGGGGTTAGAAGCCGGGGAGGGTGGCGACCAGGAGGTCGACGAGCTTGATCCCGAGGAAGGGGGCGATTACCCCGCCGAGGCCGTAGACCAGGAGGTTGCGGCTGAGGATGCGCGACGCGGCGACCGGGCGGTACGCCACTCCCCGCAGCGCGAGCGGGATGAGCACGACGATCACCAGCGCGTTGAACACGATCGCCGAGAGGATCGCCGAGGCCGGCGAGTGCAGCTGCATCACGTTCAGCACGGCGAGCCCCGGGAAGACCCCTGCGAACATCGCCGGAATGATCGCGAAGTACTTCGCCACGTCGTTCGCGATCGAGAACGTGGTGAGCGCCCCGCGGGTGATCAGCAGCTGCTTCCCGATCCGCACAATGTCGATGAGCTTGGTCGGGTCGGAGTCGAGGTCGACCATGTTCCCGGCCTCCTTCGCCGCCGAGGTGCCCGTGTTCATCGCCACGCCCACGTCGGCCTGGGCGAGCGCCGGAGCGTCGTTGGTGCCATCTCCGGTCATCGCGACCAGCGCGCCGCCCTCCTGCTCGCGCCGGATCAGGGCGAGCTTGTCCTCGGGCGTCGCCTCGGCGAGATAGTCGTCCACTCCCGCCTCTGCCGCGATGGCACGGGCCGTCAGCGGGTTGTCCCCCGTGATCATCACGGTACGGATGCCCATCGCGCGCAGCTCCGAGAAGCGCTCCGCGAGCCCGTCCTTCACCACGTCCTTCAGATGCACCACGCCCAGCAGGCGAGCGCCGCCGCCGTCCTTCACCGCGACCACGAGGGGCGTGCCGCCGCTCTGGGAGACGCCGTCGACCAGCACCGTGAGGCGCGCCGCGACCGCGGACGGCAACGGCCCCTCCTCCTCCACCCAGGCACGCACGGCCGAGCCGGCGCCCTTGCGGATGGAGGAGCCGTCGGCGAAGTCGAGCCCGCTCATCCGGGTCTGCGCGGTGAACGGCACCACGACGACCTGGGCTCCCTCGACCCCCTGGGCGGGCCCCACGGCGGGACGCCCCGACTCGCCCGCGAGGTCGACGATCGACTTCCCCTCGGGCGTCGGATCGCTGAGCGAGGAGGCGGCGGCTGCGTCGATGAGCGCGGCCTGCGCCACACCGTCCATCGGCAGGAACGCCACCGCCCGCCGGTTGCCGTACGTGATCGTCCCCGTCTTATCGAGCAGGAGCGTCGTGACGTCGCCCGCCGCCTCCACAGCCCGCCCGGACATGGCGAGCACATTGCGCTGCACCAGCCGGTCCATCCCGGCGATGCCGATCGCCGAGAGCAGGGCCCCGATGGTGGTCGGGATGAGGCAGACCAGCAGCGCCACCAGCACCGGCACGCTCACCGACGCGCCGACGAACGAAGCGATCGGATTCAGGGTCAGCACCACGACGACGAACACGATCGACAGGCTCGCGAGGAGGATGTCGAGGGCGATCTCATTCGGCGTCTTCTGCCGCGACGCGCCCTCGACCAGGCCGATCATCCGGTCGACGAAGGTCTCGCCGGGCCGCGAGGTGATCCGCACGACGATCCGGTCCGAGAGCACTCGCGTGCCGCCCGTGACCGCGCTACGGTCGCCTCCGCTCTCGCGGACCACGGGAGCGGACTCACCGGTGATCGCGGACTCGTCGATGGAGGCGATGCCCCAGACGATGTCGCCGTCACCCGGCACCAACTCGCCCGCCTCCACCACCACCACGTCGCCCAGCTGCAGCTCCGCCGAGGAGACCTCGACCAGGCGCGCCGAGAGGGCAGACGGATCCGCGGAGTCGTCGTCGGCCACGCGCCGCGCCGGAGTGCTGGTGCGGGTTGCGCGCAGGCTCTCGGCCTGGGCCTTGCCGCGTCCCTCCGCGACCGCCTCCGCGAGATTCGCGAACACCACGGTCAGCCAGAGCCAGATCGCGATGCCGGCCGTGAACGTGACGGGCACCGTCGATCCGCCCGAGCGCTCCGGCCCGCCGAGGAACGGCTCGGCGATCGCCAGCAGCGTGGTCAGCGCGGCGCCGACCTCGACGAGGAACATCACGGGGTTGCGCCACATCAGGCGCGGATCGAGCTTGCGGAGCGCCCCGGGGAGGGCGGCGGCGAGCTGGCGCGGTCCGAGGGCCGCCCGGGTGGGCCGCGCGGGGTCGTCGGGGGCCTGGGTGAGTGCAGTGGTCATCGGAGTCGCAGTCCTTCCGCCAGGGGACCCAGCGCGAGTACGGGGAAGTAGGTGAGCGCGGTCACGACGACCGTCACTCCCACGAGGAGGCCGACGAATTGCGGCCGGTGGGTGGGCAGGGTCCCGGCGCTGGAGGGCACCGGCGACTGCGCCGCGAGCGAGCCGGCCAGCGCGAGCACCAGCAGAATCGGGAGGAATCGGCCGAGCAGCATCGCGACGCCGAGCGCCGTGTTCAGCCACGGCGTGTTCGCCGTCAGCCCCGCGAAGGCGGAGCCGTTGTTGTTGGCCGCCGAGGTGAAGGCGTAGAGCACCTCCGAGAGCCCGTGCAGTCCGGGGTTCAGGATCGACGTGCTCTCCACGTCCGCGCGCACGCCCGGGATCGCGAAGCTCAGCGCCGTGCCCGCGAGCACGAGCGTCGGCGTCACCAGGATGTACAGGCTCGCGAGCTTGATCTCGCGCGGGCCGAGCTTCTTGCCCAGGTACTCCGGGGTACGGCCGACCAGCAGCCCGCCGACGAACACCGCCAGCACCGCGAGCACCAGCATCCCGTACAGGCCCGAGCCCACACCGCCGGGGGCGACCTCGCCGAGCATCATGTTGAGCATCGGCAGCATGCCGCCGAGCGCGGTGAAGGAGTCGTGCATCGCGTTGACGGCGCCGGTGGAGGTGAGCGTCGAGGCCGTCGCATAGAGGGCCGAGCCGGCGATGCCGAAGCGCGTCTCCTTGCCCTCCATCGCCGCTCCCGCCGCCTGCGCCGCGGATCCGCCGCCCGCCGCCTCCAGGGCCGTGAGCGCCGCGAGCGACATGACGAAGATCGTCGCCATCGCGGCGAGAATCGCGCGTCCCTGCCGCACGTCGCCGACCATCCGGCCGAAGGTGCGCGGCAGCGAGAACGGGATCGCCAGGATCAGCACGACCTGCAGCAGCGACACCCAGGCCGAGGGGTTCTCGAACGGATGCGCGGAGTTGGCGTTGAAGTACCCGCCACCGTTGGTGCCGAGCAGCTTGATCGCCTCCTGCGAAGCGACCATGCCGCCCGGGATGCTCTGCTCGCCGCCGGTGAGAGTGGTCACGGTCAGTGGGTCGTTGAGGTTCTGGATCACTCCGCCCGCGATCATCACGACCGCGGCGAGAAGCGAGATCGGCAGCAGGAGGCGCAGCGTGCCGCGCACGAGGTCGACCCAGAAGTTGCCGAGAGTGCCGGAGGAGCGGCGCGCGAATCCGCGGATCAGCGCCACCGCGACCGCGAGGCCCACGGCCGCCGAGACGAAGTTCTGCACCGCGAGCCCGCCGAGCTGCACCGCGAAGCCGAGGGTCGCCTCGGGCGAGTACGACTGCCAGTTGGTGTTGGTGACGAACGAGACGGCCGTGCTGAACGCCAGCCCCTCCGGCACCGCGGGGAGCCCGAGCGAGCCGGGCAGGACCGCCTGGAGTCGCTGCATCCCGTAGAGCAGGAGCACGCCGACGAGCGAGAAGGCCAGCACGGACCGGAGGTACGCGCGCCAGCTCTGCTCGCCGGCCGGGTCGACCCCGATCAGGCGGTAGAGGCCGCGCTCGAGCGCGACGTCGCGCGTCGAGGTGTAGACGCGGAACATGTGCTCGCCCAGCGGGCGGTGCAGGAGGGCGACGGCCAGGCCGACGGTCGCGACCTGGAGGACGGCGAGGAGTGGATCCATCAGAAGCGCTCCGGTCGGATCAGGGCCACGACGAGGTAGACGACGGCGGCGAGCGCCAGCACGGCCGCGAGGGCGTCGACGACGATCACCGGTCGCCCCTTGCGTCGCGGGCCGGAGCGGGCGCACCGCCCAGCTTCTCGACCCCCCGGGCCGCGAGGCCGAGGAGCGAGAAAAGGGTGAGCACGCCGAGGAGGTAGGCGAGGTCGAGCACGGAGGACTCCATCCGGAGAAGACGGCACCCGAGGCCCGGGCGCCTGCCGAGAGACGGCACGAGACCTGATGCAACACGCGGCACGGGCACCGCGCAGCCGTCCTCACGCTTCTCCTACGGCCCCGCCCCTCGTCCTCACGTTTCCCTCACGACGCGGTGTCGCCGATCCCGTCGGAGAGCGTTCTCCCACTGCAACGGCGCGGATCGACGGCCGAAGGTCACAGTTCCGCATCGCCTGGACATATTGTCCCGTCGCGCTTTACACCCGCCGGTCGAAGGAATATGTTCTCTCCGTGGACAAAGCCCCTCGGGGCTCTCCCGCCCTCCCGGGCGACGACACGACGGCGTGCTCCACCTGTGCATGCCTCGCGCCGTCCTCTCCCTCGGACACTGCTTTCAGAGAGGAATGCACTCCATGAAGTTCTCCCGCGGCATCACTACGCTGGCCGCCGCCGGCATCATCTCCCTCGGCCTCGCGGCCTGTTCCGCGAGCCCGGCCAATTCGGGCGGCGCCGCTGCAGGCGCCGGCGCGGAAGGCGACTGCACCGTCGGCATCTCGATGCCCACCCGCAGCCTCGAGCGCTGGATCAACGACGGCGAAGGCCTTCAGTCCAAGCTCAAGGGCGAGGGCTGCACCGTCGACCTCCAGTACGCCGACAACAAGACCGACCAGCAGATCTCGCAGATCCAGAACCAGATCGCGGGCGGCTCGAAGATCCTGGTCATCGCGGCAATCGACGGCGAGGCGCTCGCGCCCGTCCTGGCCGAAGCGAAGAAGCAGAACGCGACCGTCATCGCCTACGACCGCCTGATCAACGGCACCGCAGACGTCGACTACTACGCGACCTTCGACAACTACAAGGTCGGCCAGCTCCAGGGCCAGTACATCGAGACCACCCTCGACCTGAAGAACGCCGCGGGCCCCTTCACCCTCGAGCCTTTCGCCGGCAGCCCCGACGACAACAACGCCAAGTTCTTCTTCTCCGGCGCCTGGGATGTCCTGCAGCCCTACATCGAGAGCGGCAAGCTGACCGTCCCCTCCGGCAAGTCGCCCGCATCGGACGACGACTGGGCCTCGATCGGCATTCAGGGCTGGGCCTCCGACAAGGCGCAGTCCGAGATGGACAACCGTCTCTCGTCCTTCTACACCGGCGGCCAGAAAGTCGACGTGGTGCTCTCGCCCAATGACAGCCTCGCGATCGGCATCGAGGCGTCGCTGAAGTCGGCCGGTTACGCCCCCGGCGCCGACTACCCGGTCATCACCGGGCAGGACGCTGACAAGGCCAACGTCAAGGCGATCCTCGCCGACGAGCAGTCCATGACGGTCTGGAAGGACACCCGTACCCTCGGTGACCGCGTCTTCCAGATGGTGCAGTCGATCGTCGCGGGCGAGGAGCCCGAGGTCAACGACACCGAGAGCTACAACAACGGCAGCAAGGTCGTCCCGTCCTACCTGCTCGAGCCGCAGGTCGTCACGAAGGACGACGTGCAGTCGGTCCTCGTCGACTCCGGCTTCCTCAAGGCCGGCGACGTCGGACTCTGATCCCCGGGCGGGGGCGGGGAGGAGCGATCCTCGCCGCCCCCGCCGCTCCCGTCCCCACACCACTCTCTGCACAACGAAGTGAGGCCCTGTTGGCCAGTCCCATCCTCATCATGCGCGACATCGTCAAGGAGTTCGGCGGCGGCGTCCGCGCCCTCGACGGCGTCTCGCTCTCGGTTCAGCCCGGCGAAGTCCATGCCATCTGTGGCGAGAACGGCGCCGGTAAGTCGACGCTGATGAAAGTCCTCTCCGGCGTCTACCCGCACGGCAGCTTCGAGGGCACCATCGATTTCGAGGGCAAGGAGGCGCAGTACCGGTCGATCAACGACAGCGAGGCCGACGGCATCGTGATCATCCACCAGGAACTCGCCCTCAGCCCCTACCTCTCCATCGCCGAGAACATCTTCCTCGGCAATGAGAAGTCGACCCGCGGCGTCATCAATTGGAACGCGACGAACGCGGAGGCAGCGAAGCTGCTCGCTCGCGTCGGCCTCGACGAGAGCCCGGCGACCAAGATCCTCGAGCTCGGCGTCGGCAAGCAACAGCTCGTTGAGATCGCCAAGGCCCTCGCCAAGGAGGTGAAGCTCCTCATCCTCGACGAGCCCACCGCCGCCCTCAACGACGAGGACAGCGACCACCTGCTCGGCCTGATCGACCAACTCCGCATGCAGGGCATCACCTGCATCATCATCAGTCACAAGCTCAAAGAGATCCGCGCGATTGCGGACACCGTCACGATCATCCGCGACGGCCGCACCATCGAGAGTTTTTCGATGGCCGGCGAGCAGGCGTCCGAAAGCCGGATCATTCGGGCAATGGTCGGCCGTGACCTCAACAGCATGTTCCCGCCGCGCGATCCGCAGATCGGCGAAGAGAAGCTGCGCGTCGAGAACTGGACCGTCCATCACCCGGTCGACATCAACCGAGTCGTCGTGGACGATGCCTCCTTCACCGTGCGCGCCGGCGAGATCGTCGGCTTCGCGGGTCTGATGGGCGCCGGCCGCACTGAGCTCGCGATGAGCATCTTCGGTAAGAGCTACGGCACAGGCATCTCCGGCCGCGTCTATAAGGACGGCAAGGAGATCCAGACTCGCACCGTCGACGAGGCGATCCGCAACGGCCTCGCCTACGCGACCGAGGACCGCAAGCGCTACGGCCTCAACCTCATCGGCGACATCACCGTCAACGTCTCGGCCGCCGCGCTCTCGCGCCTGGCCCGGCTCGGAGTGATCGACAAGCACCGCGAGTACAAAGTCGCCGACTCGTACCGCTCCAAGATGAACATCAAGGCGCCGACCGTCTCGGCCGTCACGGGAAAGCTCTCCGGCGGCAACCAGCAGAAGGTCGTCCTCTCCAAGTGGATCTTCTCGGGTCCCGACGTGCTCATCCTCGACGAACCCACCCGCGGCATCGACGTCGGAGCGAAGTACGAGATCTACGGGATCATCAACGAGCTCGCCGCGCAGGGCAAGGCGGTCGTCGTCATCTCGTCCGAGCTGCCCGAACTGATCGGCCTCGCCGACCGCATCTACACCATCTCCGAGGGCCGGATCACGGGCGAGATCAACCGCGCCGACGCCACCCAGGAGCACCTCATGCACTACATGACAGCCGGAAAGGAACAGGCCCGATGAGCGCCACGACCACGACAGCGCCGGCGAACACGCCCGCCAACACGCCCTCCACGCCGCCTAAGCGCGCGCGCAGGCTCAACATCAACCTCCGGCAGTACGGCATCCTCGCCGCGCTGGCCATCATCATCCTGCTCTTCCAAGTGCTGACGAACGGGCGACTCCTGCTGCCCGGCAACGTCAACAACCTGATCCAGCAGAACGCCTATGTGCTGATCCTCGCGATCGGCATGGTGATGGTCATCATCGCCGGCCACATCGACCTCTCGGTCGGCTCGGTCGTGGCGATGGTCGGCGCCATCTCGGCGATCGCGATGAACAACTGGGGCCTGCCCTGGTGGGCGGCCGTCGTCGTCGCCCTCGTCACCGGCGCCATCGTCGGAGCGTGGCAGGGCTTCTGGGTCGCCTTTGTCGGCATACCGGCGTTCATCGTGACCCTCGCGGGCATGCTGATCTTCCGCGGCTTCACTCTGGTCCTGCTCACCGGCGGAACCATCAACGGCCTCCCCACCGAGTTCACCGCGATCGGCGCCGGCTGGCTGCCGGGCGTCCTCGGCGGCATCGCCGGCCGCGACGCGCTCACCCTGGTCCTCGGCCTGATCGTCTGCGTCGTCCTCGTGGCGCAGCAGCTGCGGAGCCGCGCGACCCTCCGCCGCCTCGAGCTGCCCCGCGAACCCCTCGGCTCGCTCATCGCGAAGTCGGCCATCGCCGTCGTCGCGATCATGGCCCTCGCCTGGCTGCTCGCCGGCTACAGCGGCACCCCGATCATCCTGATCGTGCTCGCCGTGCTGATCCTCACCTACAGCTTCGTGCTCGGCCGGACGGTTTTCGGCCGCCACATCTACGCGATGGGCGGCAACCTGTTCGCGGCGATGATGTCGGGCGTCAAGACGAAGTGGGTCAACTTCTTCATCTTCGTCAACATGGGTGCACTGGCCGGAGTCGCGGGCATCGTCAGCACCGCCCGCGCCGGCGGTGCGGTCGCTTCGGCCGGTCAGAACTACGAGCTGGACGCGATCGCCGCGGTCTTCATCGGCGGCGCGGCCGTCCAGGGAGGCGTGGGCACCGTCGTCGGAGCCGTCATCGGCGGTCTCGTGATGGGCGTCCTGAACATGGGCCTGTCGATCCTTTCGGTCGACGCCGCCTGGCAGATGGCGATCAAGGGCTTCGTGCTCCTGCTCGCGGTGGCGTTCGATATCTTCAACAAGCGCCGCTCGGGCTCCCGCTAGTCCGATCGCGGCCTCCGGCTACCGGCGCTTCTTTCTCCAGTTCTCGGGCGCGGCACTTCCTTCGGAGGTGCTGCGCCCGAGTTCATCCGTGACCCACTCGGGCCGAGCACAGGCAGGCGATCATGGCAGGAGCAGTCGGAGCCTCCAGCAACGCGCTGTTGCGCCGCACGAACCTCGCGAGCCTCGCGACCCTCGTGCACCGCTCCGGGCCGACGAGCCGCGCCGAGCTCGGCCGCCTTACCGGCCTCAACCGCTCCGCCGTCGCCAACCTCATCGGCGAGCTGAGCGAGCTGGGCTGGGTCGCGGAGGAGACGACGGCGCCCGATGGCCGCATCGGCCGCCCCAGCGCCACCGTCGTCCCAGGCGACCGCTTCGCCGCCGTGGGCGTGCACCTCGACACCGACGCGATCATCGTCGGCCTGGTGGGCCTGCACGGCGAGCTGCTGCGCCGCGTCCGCTTCGACACGCCGAAACCCGCGAGCCCGGCCACCGTCGTCCGCGTCGTCACCGGCATCGTCGAGGGCTTCCGCTCCGAACGGGAATCAGTGCGCACGCTTGTCGGCACGGGCGTCGCCGTTCCCGGCCTCGTGCAGGCCGACTCCGGCTTCATCCACCGCGCCCCCCACCTCGGGTGGCGCGACGTCGACCTCGCCTCCCAGCTGCACCGCGCCCTCGACCTCCCGGTCTCCGTCGGTAACGACGCGACCCTCGGCGCCATCGGCGAGTCGCTCTTCGGAGCGGCGCACGGCGTCGCCGACGTCGTCTACGTCACCGGCGGCGCCGGCGGGATCGGCGGAGGAGTCATCATCGGCGGAGTCCCGCTCCAGGGCTCCTCCGGATTCGCGGCCGAGCTCGGCCACACCGTCGTCGTCACGAACGGCCGCCTCTGCAGCTGCGGCCGCCGCGGCTGCCTCGAGGCCGAAGTGCGGATGCGCTCCCTCCTCGACGTCCTCGGCGCCCGCGTCCTCGACCAGGACGAACTCGACATCGCTCTCGGCACCTCCCGCGACCCCTTAGTGCTCGCCGAGGTCGCCCGCCAGGTCGACCTGCTCTCGGAAGGCTTGTCCACCTACATCAACCTCTTCAACCCCACCGCCGTCGTCCTCGGCGGCTTCCTCGGCTCGCTGCTCACCGTCGACCGCGAGCGCCTCACCGCCCGCATCTCCGCCCGCGCCCTGAGCGACCTGGCCCGCGGCGTGCGGATCGAGCGCGCGGCCCTGCGCTCGAGGCTGGAACTCGTCGGCGCCGCGGAGTTACCCTGGCGGCGGGTGCTGGCGGACCCCGCCGCGGTCACCGGGGGCGCGCAGCCGCCGGGTGGGAGCAGCAGCCGCGCGGACGCCCTGGGCGCCCGCGCCTGACCCTGCGAAAGTATCCACGCCGAGGAGGACGAGCATGGCCGACTGGAACGACACCATCATCGAGGAGTTCCGCACCAACGGCGGGACCGTGACCACCGGCGGCTTCGGAAGGAGTCTCGTCCTGGTGCACCACCGCGGCGCCCGCTCCGGCGAGGAGCGCGTCACTCCGCTGGTGGCGCTGCACCCCTCCGACGACGTCTGGCTGCTCGCCGCGTCCGCCGCCGGCGCCCCGAAGCACCCCGCCTGGTTCCACAACCTCGTCGCCCACCCCGACCTCGCGATCGAGACCCCCGACGACGGCACCGTCGCCGTCCGCGCCCGCGTCCTTGAGGGCTCCGAACGCGACGCGGGCTGGGCCCGGTTCACCACCGCCTCCGAGGGATTCAGGGAGTACGAGAAGCGCACCACCCGCACAATCCCCGTCGTCGAGCTCACCCGACGCTGACCGCTGACTCCGGGTCGGTCGATGGAGATCGCTCCCCCGCCGACCTCGTCTCCTGGACGAGGAGCCCGAACGTCGACCCGACGCTCAGATACTGCCCTCAAGCAGGGGAGAGGTCAGCTCGCTCGACCTCTCACGGAGCAATCCCTCCGCCTGCGCGGCCGCTACCCCGAACGAGGCTGGAACACGGGCCCGAGGGGCGGACATCATCGGGTTCATCTTCCGCCACCGGTTCACGACACGCATCCCCGCACCTCCCGTCGCACGCCTGCTCACGATCTGTAGCGCGCACGAACTGTTCCCCGTCCTCACTCCGCTGGTGGCAGGGTGCATGAAGCACAGTCGGTGCGATCTCGCGGGCCAGGCGGAGCATCTCCCGACCGATCCCGTCCTTCTGCCATTCAGGGACGACGACGGGCCGTAGGTCGCGCCCAGTTGCGGGTGCGGGCGCGAGAGCACGGAGGAAGAGCGCGGGGAGGGCAAGGTCGTGCTCGATGGCTCGATTCGAGTGCGGCGATTCCCCGTACTCGGTCTGGAGAAGCCGGAACAGGAGTCGAGGAGTCTCGGGGCGCACCTCGACGGGCTCTTGGGTTCGCCACCCGCGGGATGCGATCTGCCGAAACAGTGTGGAGGTGCGGTCCTTCGAGAGCACGCCGACTGCTTCGCCGCGTGTGACGAGCGCGGCGATGGAGATGCCCCAACTCGCCTTCACCCGCGCGAGGGTGCCGAGCGTCGTGTCCGGTTCGATGAACTCGCGGGCGTGCGCGTCGGGCAGGAGGAACGCCCCCGCGAACTGGTTCGCCTCCCACTCGGGATCGTCAGAGCGTCGGTAGGAGTGCAGGACGAGGTGGCCGAGTTCATGGGCGATGGTGAACCGATCGCGGTCGCCGCTTTTGCTGATGTAGCCGATGAGGGTCGCGTTGCCGCGCCCGCTGGTGTGCGCAAGCCCGTCGTGGCCAGGAAGTGCTTCGTCGGTGAAACCGATGGGTGCGACAGCGATGCCGGAGCGTTCGAGTGCCCGCGTGACGTTCGTGATCGGCTCATCCAGCGACAGTGCGAGAGCACGGCGGGTTTCGTCCGCGATCTCCCCGATCCGTTCCGCGCTGAGCACCGGGGCATCGTCCTGGACGACGGGGATGAGGGGGCGCGGGTAACCGGACCCATCGAGCAGTTGCTCGGTGACACGGAATCCCTCCTCAAAGAACCGGAACGTGCGCGTGGTGTCCCTCACGCGGGCGGTCGCGTTCTTGCGGAAGTGCACCTCGTCTCGGGGTACGCCTGCGGAGGGGACGGCGAAGAACTCGACCGGGAGTCCCAGCCCGCTCGCGAATGCGTCAGCGAGAACGGGTGTGAAGTCGCGGCGGTGCTTTTCCACCATGGAGACCATCGCCTGTGTGACGCCCGCTGTGGCGGCGAGGTCGGCTTGGGTGACGCTCAGAAGTTCACGTGCCGCGGTGATTCGCTCAGGCCGAAGCATCGCGCTCGTCCTCCTCTTCTGCGGCCTCCGTCCGCGTCGGCATATCCAGGTCCTCTTCCTCATCTCGCGTGTCGAACGAAGACGCAAACACGTCTTCGTCATCGAGCGGCACGGAAAGGTCAACGCGGGCCTTTTTGCCGTACTTCCACGTGCCAATCGGGTGCACGGCCCGCATCGAGACGGTACCTGCCGCGAAGTCCGCGGCCCAGATCAGGAGAAGCCGTTCGGGTTCCTCGAACAGCCGTGCGTTGTCCATCATCGGAGCGTTCGTGTACCACGCGCGCCGCGCAAGATTCGTCCCGGGCGAGGGCACGACCGTGGGCGAGTGCAGGAACCGGAGTACGAGATCGTCGCTGTACAGATGCAGAGCGGCGTTCTTCGCCTGGTTCTCGTCAACCTGCCAGGCGCCCAACTCGCGTGCCGTCAGAAGCGAGCGAGCCTTCGCGCGCGCGACGTGGACGCGCGTCGTCCGATACTCCGGCTCGATCTCGGCCGCGTCCGTCACCGCGTGCTCCGCCACCGTCACAGCCTTCGCCATCACGGCGTTCAGGACGGGGACTAACGGTGACATCCGCTCTCACACCAGGTCACGCAACTCTGTGCTCACGTCAGTTATATTATCACCGAGAATCGCACATGACAGGTGTTGTGCGGCGAGTCGCGGGTCGGATCGGACCTTGCCGGTAAAACCAGGCATGCTCCGACCCGATGAGTCCTGGAACGTCGCCAACGGGGAGGATTACATTTCTCTCCCGGGCGGAGCACTGTGTACCCGGCCTGGGCGAAGAACCTAGCCGCGGTGGGATCGCATGACTCACGTGCCATCGAAGTCCACCCATCATCACCGGTTAGAAGCGCAGAAACGGGCGAGATGCCTCACGAAGAGTAGTTCGTGGCTACCGATGTGCGGCAGGAACGCCGAAGGGCCGTGATCTGAACGATTCCCGTTCCGGTCACGGCCCTTCGAGGTCTCCGTACAAACGACTTCACGTCATCTCTACAAACGAACACTGGTGCGCGAGGGGGGAGTTGAACCCCCACGCCCTTTCGGGCACACGGACCTGAACCGTGCGCGTCTGCCTATTCCGCCACTCGCGCTCACCAGCGGCACCGAAGCGCCGACGAGAAATCGTACCACCCCCCGGCCCCCGAGCCGAACAACCCCACCCCGCCACCTTCGGCTCGCAGAACCCGCTTCGGCTCGCAGAACTCCCCGATTCCCACGAGCCGAGGCCGACTCCACGAGCCCGACCGCACGAGCCCGGCACCACCCCCCGCGCGCCGCCCTCCGCCCGCGAAACCACCCCGGAGGATCGCACATCCAGACCATCCCAGTAACATGCCCGTAGCCGTGCGCGGCGCACACCAAGAAAAGGAAGCAGCGACGGGCGCAGACATCTCGATCCGTGCGCGACCGCCGAGAAGGTGTAGAACCGGAAGATCGGAAGACTGTGGGCATACTGGACAACTTCGAGAAGGGACTCGAGCGCGTCGTCAACGGCGCGTTCGCGCGGACCTTCAAGTCGGGTCTGCAGCCGGTCGAGCTCGCTTCCGCCCTCCGCCGAGAGCTCGACACCACCGCCGCCGTCGTCAGCCGGGATCGCATCCTCGTGCCGAACAGCCTTGTGCTGAGGATGTCCGCGACCGACCTCGACCGGATGCAGCGCATCGGCGCCACGTTGATCGACGAGCTCACCACCGTCGCCACCGAGCACGCCACCAAGCAGGGCTACCGCTTCCCCGGCCCGATCGACATCTCGCTCGCCGTCGATGCGGCGCTCAGCGACGGCATGGTCGAGGTCGGCTCCCGCAGCGTCAAGGGCACCGTCGCCTACACGCCCGTCCTCGACATCGACGGCCGCCGCCACCCGATCACGAAGGCGCGCACCGTCATCGGGCGCGGGAGCGACGCCGATATCACCGTGGACGACTCCGGCACCTCGCGCAAGCACGTCGAGATCCTCTGGGACGGCTCGCGCGCCCAGGTGCACGACCTCGGCTCCACGAACGGCTCGAGGCTCGACGGTCGGCCCGTGACGCAGGCTCCGCTCGCCCCCGAGCAGACCATCACGATCGGACGCACCTCGATCGTCTACCGCGTCGTGCAGGGCTCCGCTCCCGCGCGCGCCGACCGCCCGTCGTCCGGCCGAGCAGCCGGACGCAGCTCCGAAGGGTTCTGGGACGACCGGCTATGAGCGAGCTCACTCTGTTTCTCCTGCGCATCGCGTTCCTCGCGCTGCTGTGGTTCTTCGTGTTCGGCATCGTCTATGCGCTGCGCTCCGATCTCTTCGGTCAGCGCGTCCGTAAGCTGCCGTCCGGAGCTCAGGCCGCACCCGAGGCTCCGTTCGTCACGGCGGCCCAGCCTGTCGTCGCCGCGGCCGCCCAGCCCGCCGCCGCCCCGCCCGCCGCTCCGACCGCCCGGCGGACCCATGAGTCGGCCGCCGAGCGCTCGGGCGCCGATCAGGGCGGGGCAGCGACGGTCCACACGGCGCAGCGCCTCGTCATCACCTCCGGCCCCAAGCGCGGCACCGAGCTCGAACTGACCGGGGACCCGCTGACCATCGGCCGCTCCGCCGAGTCGACGCTGGTTATCCGCGACGACTACACCTCGACCCACCACGCGCGCCTGCTCCTGTGGAACGACGAGTGGATGATCCAGGACCTCGACTCGACCAACGGCACCTTCCTCGACGGCCGCCGCGTCGGCGCCCCCACCAAGGTGCCGCTGAACACGCCCGTGAAGGTCGGCACCACCACCTTCGAATTGCGGCGGTCGTAGCGCGTGGCCCTCACTCCGGAGAGCGGCTCCGGCCACAGCGCGGTGCGCGAGAGCGCCGCCGTCTCGCATGTCGGCCGGATCCGCTCCAACAACCAGGACTCCGGCTATGCGGGTCGGCAGCTCTTCGTCGTCGCCGACGGGATGGGCGGACACGCCGGCGGAGACGTCGCCTCCTCCATCGCCATCAAGCGCATCGTGGAGGCGGACCGCGCCTACGCCTCCACGTACGAGGCCGAGGACGAGCTCAAGCGCACGCTACTGGCCGCGAACACCTTGCTGGCCGACGCCGTGGTCGATCACCCCGAGCTCACCGGCATGGGCACCACCGTCAGTGCGATCGCCCGGGTCGGCGACTCGGTGGCGATCGCGCACATCGGCGACTCCCGCATCTACGTCCTCCGCGACGGCCGGCTCGAGCAGGTCACGACCGACCACACCTTCGTGCAGCGCCTGGTCGACTCCGGCCGCATCACGGAGGAGGAGGCGATGACGCATCCGCGCCGCTCCGTCCTGATGCGGGTGCTCGGCGACGTACACACCAACCCCGAGATCGACACGCTGACGCTCGAGACCGAGCCGCACGACCGCTGGCTGATCTGCTCGGACGGCCTCTCCGGCGTCGTCCCGCACGACGAGATCCTCAAGGAGCTCAGCCGCGACGAGAGCGCTCAGCAGGTGGCCGACCGCCTGATCCGCGACAGCCTCTCGCACGGCGCCCCCGACAACGTCACCGTCGTCATCCTCGACATCCCCGGGGCGGGCGACACCGCGCAGATCCTCGCGCCCGCGGAGGACCCGGTGATCGTCGGCTCCGCCGCCTCGTCCACTCCGCTCACCACGGATGACTCGCAGAACCGCGTCCGCATCCCCGGCCTCCGCCTGCATACCCGCGCACCGGCCGCTCAGGGCCCCACGCACTTCGAGCCCGCGTCCGAGGACTACCTCGACGAGCTGATCGAGGAGGACCGCCGCCGGCATCTGCGCCGCCGCATCACCTGGCTCGTCGGCCTCTCCCTCGTGCTCATCATCGGCTTCCTCGGGATCCTCTTCGCCTACGACTGGACGCAGTCGCGCTTCTACGTCGGTACCGACGGGACCACGGTGATCATCTACCAGGGCATCCAGCAGTCGGTTGGCCCGCTCTCGCTCTCGGAGGTGAAGGAGGACACGGGCATCCCGCTCGACTCCCTCCGCGCCTACGACGTCGAGCAAGTGGAGCAGACGATCAGCGCCGACTCCTACGCCGGCGCGGTCGACATCGTCGAACGCCTCACGGACGCGAACGGAGCACCATGACGGACGCCGCCACGGCCACCTCCCGCCCCGCCTCCGAGCGGCAGGGCTTCTTCCGGCAGAAGCTGCGCAACCTCGAGCTGCTTCTGCTGGTTGTCGCCTGCGTCATCGACGCGGGCGCGATCATCCTCGTGCAGCTCGGCGCGCTCGGCGCGGTCGACACCACCCTCGTCTCGCTCGGCGCCGGCCTCTCGGCCCTCGTGCTCGCCGTCCACGTGGCGTTGCGCTTCGCCGCCCCGGCCGCGGATCCGTTCCTGCTGCCCATCGCGACGGTCCTGAACGGCCTGGGCGTGGCCGAGATCTACCGCATCGACATCGCCGACGGAGTCACCGGCTGGGACTCCGTGGCCGTGCGGCAGCTCTTCTGGAGCGGACTCGCGGTGGTCGCCGCCATCGTGGTCCTGCTGGTGATCCGCAACCACCGCGTGCTGTTCCGGTACACCTACGTCGCCGGATTCGCGGCGATCGTGCTGCTGCTTCTGCCGCTCCTCCCCTTCATCGGCCGCGAGGTCAGCGGGGCGCGGGTCTGGATCGGCATCGGCGACGTCGCGAGCTTCCAGCCCGGCGAAATCGCCAAGATCGCCCTGGGCGTCTTTTTCGCCGGCTATCTCGTGCGCAACCGCGACTCCCTCTCGATGGTGGGCCGCACCGTCCTCGGAATGCGCTTCCCCCGCCTGCGCGATCTCGGCCCGATCCTGGTGGTCTGGGCCGTCACGATGGGGGTCATCGTCTTCCAGCGCGACCTGGGCACGGCGCTGCTCTACTTCGGCCTGTTCCTGGTGATGCTGTACGTCGCGACCGGCCGTACCGGCTGGGTCCTCATCGGCGTCGGACTGTTCCTCGGCGGTGCACTCCTGGCGAGCCAGACGCTCAGCTACGTCGGTAACCGCTTCGCGAACTGGCTCGAGCCCTTGAGCGCCGAGCGCTACGGGGCGGATCCGGGCGGCAGCTACCAGCTCGTGCAGGGCCTCTTCGGCCTCGCGCACGGCGGCCTGCTCGGGACGGGCCTCGGTCAGGGGATGCCGGATCTCACGCCGGTCCCGCAGTCCGACTACATCATCGCGAGCCTCGGCGAGGAGCTGGGCCTCGCCGGGCTCTTCGCGATCTTCGGCCTCTACCTTCTGCTGGTCTCGCGCGGGTTCCGGATCGGCTTCGCCGGCCAGGACGACTTCGGGCGCTTGCTGGGAGTCGGCCTCTCGTTCGTGATCGCTCTCCAGTGCTTCATCGTCATCGGAGGCGTCACCCGCGTGATCCCGTTAACCGGCCTGACCACACCGTTCCTGGCCGCCGGCGGCTCCTCCCTCGTGGCGAACTGGATGATCGTGGCGGTGCTGTTGCGCCTGTCCGACACAGTCCGCAGTCAGCCTCGTCTGGTGGTGTGATCCGTCGATGAACCGAGAACTCAAACGGGTGAGCCTCGTCGTGCTGACGATGTTCGTGGCCCTCTTCGTCTCCACGACCTCCATCCAAATGATCCAGGCCGATTCCCTCGACGAGGACGGCCGTAACACGCGAACCCTTTACGAGAGCTTCTCGACCGAGCGCGGCGCGATCCTCGCCGCCGGTCAGCCGATCGCCTCCTCGACGCCCTCGAACGACCTCTACAAGTTCCAACGGCAGTACGCGAACGGTCCGCTCTACTCCGCCGTGTCCGGCTACTTCACCCTGAACCAGGGCACGACCGGCATCGAGCGCTCGCTCAACGACTACCTCTCCGGCACCTCGAACTCGCAGTTCTTCGACGAGATCAACAACCTCGTGACGGGTCAGGATCCGAAGGGTGCCTCGGTCGAACTCTCGATCGACCCGGTCGCGCAGCAGGCCGCCTTCGACGCCCTCGGCGACGACACCGGAGCAGTCGTCGTGACAGAACCAGCGACCGGCCGCATCCTCGCGATGGTCTCCAAGCCCGCCTTCGACCCCGCCGCCCTCGCCTCCCACGACACCGATGACGTGCTCGCCGCCTACCGGGCGCTCGACGACGACTCCTCGCAGCCGCTCGTGAACCGCGCGATCGGCGGCTCGCTCAACCCGCCCGGGTCCGTCTTCAAGCTCGTCGTCGCTTCGGCCGCCCTCGAGTCCGGCCGCTTCACCGCCGACTCGAGCTTCCCCAACGTCGAGGCCTACACGCTGCCCGGCTCCTCCTCGCGGGTGATCAACTCCGGAGGCGGTCTCTGCGGCTCCGGAGACACGGTCACGCTGGCCACCGCCGTCTCGCTCTCGTGCAATGTCCCGATGGCCGAGATGGGCGTGCAGCTGGGCGCGGACGCGATCCGCTCGCAGGCCGAGAAGTTCGGCTTCGACACGAAGCTGGAGATCCCCATGTCCGTCGAGGCCAGCGTGTACCCCGCGAAGACGGATGACGCGCAGACCGCCCTCACCGCCTTCGGTCAGTTCGAGGTCAAGGCGACGCCGCTGCAGATCGCGATGGTCTCGGCGGCGATCGCGAACGGCGGCGAGGTGATGCAGCCGAACCTGGTCGATTCGATCCGCTCGCAGGACCTCAGCGTTCTGCAGAAGTTCCAGGAGAAGTCGCTCGGCCGGGCGGTGAGCACGCAGACCGCGGACGCCATCAAGGCGATGATGGTCGCCAGCGTCCAGGGCGGCGCGGCGACGAATGCAACAATAGGGGGCGTCACTGTGGCCGGTAAGACCGGTACCGCCGAGAACGGCGCAGACGACCCGTACACCCTCTGGTTCACCGGCTTCGCGCCTGCGAACGACCCGCAGTACGCCATCACCGTGCTCGTGGAGAACGGTGGCGGGCTCGGCCAGACCGGGTACGGCAACCTGATCGCCGCACCCATCGGACAACAGGTACTAGAGGCGGTGCTGAACAAATGAGACCCACGACAGGCCTCACCTTCGGGGGACGTTACGAATTGCAGTCCCGGATCGCCATCGGCGGCATGGGAGAGGTATGGCAGGCGACCGATCTGGTCATCGGCCGCACCATCGCGATCAAGATCCTGAAGGACGAGTACCTCGGCGACCCCGGCTTCCTCGAGCGCTTCCGCGCCGAGGCCCGCCACGCGGCGCTGGTCAACCACGAGGGCATCGCCAACGTGTACGACTACGGCGAGGAGGACGGCTCGGCCTACCTGGTCATGGAGCTCGTCCCCGGCGAGGCGCTCTCGACCGTCCTCGAGCGCGAGCGGGTCCTCTCGACCGACAAGGTCCTCGACATCGTCGCGCAGACCGCGCTTGCCCTGCACGCCGCGCACGCCGCGGGTCTCGTGCACCGCGACGTGAAGCCCGGCAACCTGCTGATCACTCCTGACGGACGCGTCAAGATCACCGACTTCGGCATTGCCCGCATCGCGGACCAGGTCCCGCTGACGGCGACCGGCCAGGTCATGGGCACGGTCCAGTACCTGTCCCCGGAGCAGGCGAGCGGGCAGCCCGCCTCCCCCGCGACCGACATCTACTCGCTGGGCATCGTGGCGTACGAGTGCCTGGCCGGGCGCCGGCCGTTCACCGGCGAGTCGCAGGTCGCGATTGCAATGGCGCAGATCAACGACACCCCGCCCGAGCTGCCGGTCACGGTCGCCGAGCCGGTTCGGAACCTCGTCTACTCCTGCATCGCCAAGAAGCCCGCCGACCGCCCGGCGACCGCCGCCCACCTCGCGCGGGCGGCTCAGGCGCTGCGCTCGGGCGACGTGCGCGGAGCGGCCCTCGCCGTCCCCGCTGTCCTGAGCGATCTCCCGGCCACGCAGGCCACCACGGTCCTCCCCTCGAACCAGGGGGCGACGCAGGCGACCACGGTTCTGCCCTCGGGTGCGGCCGCAGCCGCCGCTCCGTTCTTCCCGGTGGAGGAGCCCGCGGTTCCGTTCGAGGAGCCGCGCAAGCGCAGCCCGTGGACCTGGCCGCTGGTCGCGCTCATCGTGATCCTCGCCGTCGTCATCGCCGGCACGATCTTCGCGCTGACCACCGGCGGCGCCGCCGAACCCGCGCCGAGCCCGTCCGCTCCGACCAGCACGGCGCCGTCACCGACACCGTCGGCGACCCCGACTCCCTCGGCGACCCCGACGTCCACCACGGTCGTGATCAACAAGAACGACTACATCGGGCGACCATTCGACGAAGTCGAGACCGCACTCGACGCGCTGGGCATGGGCGTGCGGCGCGCCGACGGGCCGAGCGCCCCCACCGCTGATCAGGTCGGACTCGTCGAGGACGTGAACCCCACCGCGAACGTGGTCAGGGGTACGACCATCGAGGTCTCCGTCTACACCGAGGTTGCGGTTCCCAGCGCCCCCACGGCCGTGCCGTCGGTCACGCCGGCCGCCTCCAGCGTCAAGGCGGGCGCGACGTTCGACGTCTCTTGGAGCAATTACAACCAGTGCCCGAGCGGAACCACGGTGTCGAAGTACACGGCGACCGCGGCGGGCGAGGGCGCGAGCGTGATCTCCACCGACGGGACGAAGGCGACGATCCAGGCCGGACCGACGGCCGGAACGATCTCGATCACCTACACCGTCACCTGCGGAGGGTCGGAGTCGGCGGCATCGCCCACCCTCTCCGTCACCGTCGAGCAGCCCGCTCCCTCCGACACGCCGACACCGGCCGCGACGACGAGCACACCGTCACCAACGAGGTAGCAGAGGGCGCCCCGCCCGGAACACCAGAAGCCCATAGGTACACTTGCCCTGGCTCCTCGGGGCCGCACCACACGGAAGTACAGGGCGGGAGCGTGCGCGTGACGGATGAGGGTCGCCTGATCGCGGGACGGTACCAGGTCGGGCCCCGGCTCGGCCGCGGCGGGATGTCCGAGGTGTATCTCGGCACGGACACCCGGCTCGGGCGCACCGTCGCGATCAAGGAGCTGAAGCTCTCCCTCTCCTCCGACTCCGCCTTCCGGCTGCGGTTCCGTCAGGAGGCGCAGTCCGCATCGCGGATGTCGCATCCCACGATCGTCCGTGTCTTCGATGCCGGCGAGGAGGTCACCGTCGACGACACCGGCGGCGAGTCGCGTCGCCCCTTCATCGTCATGGAGCACATCGAGGGCCGCCTGCTGAAGGACCTCATCGCCGAGGGCCCTCTCGACGTCGATGAGGCCGTCCGCATCGCGGAGGGCATCCTCACCGCCCTCGAGTACTCGCACCGCGCGGGCGTCGTCCACCGCGACATCAAGCCGGGCAACATCATGCTGACCCCGTCGGGCCAGGTGAAGGTGATGGACTTCGGCATCGCTCGCGCCGTCTCCGACTCCGCCGCGACCGTTGCGCAGACGACGGCGATCCTCGGCACCGCGGCCTACTTCTCCCCCGAGCAGGCGAAAGGCGAGCAGGTCGACGCCCGCAGCGACCTCTACTCCGCCGGCATCGTGCTCTTCGAGCTGCTCACCGGCCGGGCCCCCTTCCGCGGCGACACCCCCGTCGCCGTCGCCTACCAGCACGTCAGCGAGACGCCGCCGGCGCCGAGTTCGATCAACCCCGCCGTCACACCGGCACTGGACGCCGTCGTGGCGCGCGCGCTGTCGAAGGACCGCTACGAGCGCTTCCAGGGCGCGGCGGAGTTCCGCGACGACCTGCGCGACGCCGCCGCCGGACGCCTGCCCGATCACCGCCCGATCGACGAGTTGACCACCTCGCTCTTCGCTGCCCGCAACCAGGGCGGAGTGAACGACTCGGAGCTCGCCCTGCGCCAGCTGGCCGAAGACAACTCCTTCGTCCGCACCCAGCGCCGCCCGCCGGTGCTCTGGATCTGGTCCTCCATCGTCGTGCTCGCCGTGATCGTCGCTGCGCTGGTGATCTGGGTTCTGACGCTCCAGCCCGCGTCGACGCTGCCCTCGCAGTCGCGCGAGGTCCCGAGCCTCACCGAGACGACCTACGACAGTGCCCAGTCGACCCTGACGGAGCTCGACCTCGTGCCGAGCCAGGTCGCGGAGTACAACTCGACCGTCCCCGAGGGCGAGGTGATCCGCACGGATCCGGGCTCGGGCACGATCGTCGCGCCCGAGACGGTCATCCGCGTCGTCGTCTCGCAGGGCCCGCAGCCCGTTGCCGTGCCGGACACGGTCGGCCGCACCCTCGCTCAAGCCATCGACGCGCTGACCGCCGGCGGCTTCATTGAGGGCTCGCAAACCCGCGAGAACTCGCCGACCGTCCCCGGCGACGTCGTCCTCTCCACCTCCCCTGGAGCGGGTCAGCAGGTTGTACCGGGCACGCCGGTCGATCTCACCGTCTCCTCCGGCCAGGTCACCCTCCCCGACCTCGTGGGAACGTCGCTCAGCAGTGCGCTGGCCACTCTTGCGTCCGAGAAGCTGCAGCTGGTCGGAGTCGAGGTCCCCGACAGGACCTGCGACGCGACCCGGGCGAACCCGCCCATCACGACGCAGTCCCTGGCTCCGGGCGACGTCCCGCAGGGGTCGACCGTCCGGCTCGGCTACTGCGCAGGCTGACGGCTCTCGCCGCGACCCGCTCGGGGCGAGAAGGCGGCCTCGGTGGCGACGGGTGCTCCTGACGGCGGGGTTGCCCGAAGCGCCTCCTGCGCGGCCGCCGAAGCGAGCGTCGGCTACGCCCGGCGCGCGCCCGCGAGCGGAGGCTGGAGGCGCACGACTTCGCCGACGGTGGAGTCGTCCACCGGCCGTCCGATCCTGCCGCGGATGTCACTGGGCGTGAGCCCTTCGCGCCGCCTGAGCGCCCGGCGGAGGTGGTCCGCCGAGGAGAAGCCGGAGGCGGCCGCGATCGCCTCGAGCGGGACCTCCCGCGGGCGGCGGCGCAGCAGCTCGACGGCGCTCGCGACCCGGGAACGCTCGATCTCACTCGCGACCGTCGTCCCCGCGTCCTCGAAGAGCCGCTGCAGAGAGCGAGTGGACACGTTCACCGCGTCCGCGACCGCCTCCGGAGTGCAGCGCGGGGTGCGGTGCGTGCGGTCGATGACCGTGCGGGCGCGCCCGAGGGTCGCGGCCCGCACACTCGTGGCGCCCGGCTGCGCGCTCACCGCCGCGAGGAAAGCGCTGGTGAGGAGCTGCTTGACCACGTGCGCGAAGCCGGTGACCTCGCCCTCTCCGGGCAGGCCCGTCCCGGACTCCGCCGCGAGTGCGAAGGCGGTCGTGAAGGCATAGGCGGCACGGGTGGAGCGGGCGTCGGGATCGAGCGCGTAGACCAGGGCCGACGTATCGAAGCCGTAGCGGCGCATTTCGTCGGCGCGGAGGGAGAGTTGGAGGATCGTCGCCGGAGTCGTCGACTCGGTCGTGAACGTTGTCGTCCCCGCCTGGTACGAGATGGAGCCGGGACGGAGCAGCACCGTGCGGTCCGGCGCGACCATGCGCACGAAGCCGTCGATCAGGAAGGTGAAGGTGAGAAAAGCGGTGTCGTCGGACGACCAGGTTCCCCGAAGAACGCGTAACGGCGAGACGGTCATCAGCACGACGCTCAGATCACCAGTGCCGAATCCCGAGCCGGTAATGCTCGGAACTGTTCCCGGCTTCACAACGATGCGAGGACCGAGATTCTCGAGCTCGCGAATTCCCGAGAAAGCCCAAGAGATCGATTCGACCATGTGGTCCCCCGGACTTCTCTTCTTCGGCGCCGACCCCCTGCCGACGCCCTCTGATTATGCAGGGAAAAAGCGCCGCATCCTCCGCCGCGAGTCCGTCAGATCGCGTCACCTGACCGAGGGGGGCCACAGGGGGGTGGACATGACCGACCGCTGGCATAGCCCCGCCTTGCTCGGAAGCACCCCGCGATCCACCCGTCGGGCGGCGGTTCACGCGGTGAAAACGCGGTCATACCCGCGGCCCCGTTCGGGGGTCGAAGGCGCCGCCTCCCTCCCCTCCGACCCGCGAAGAGATCGACGCGTTAACGCGCCATATTCCGCCTTAACGCGCCACTGCCGAGAGTGTTGACCGGAACTCGGGAAAAGCGGACGCGCCGACCTCGCGCAGCCAGTTCTTCAGTAGGCGTCGTCCGCCCTCGGTGAGAACCGACTCCGGATGGAACTGCACCCCGACGAGCGGAGCCGTCCGGTGCCGAAGCGCCATGACCACTCCCTCCGGTGTCCGAGCCGTCACCCGCAGCTCCCCCGGCAGGCTGTCGTCGTCGACCGCGAGCGAGTGGTACCGCATCGCGGCGAAGCCGGATGGCAGGCCGTCGAAGAGCGGGTCGCCGTCGTGCAGGACGTCCGAGGTCCGGCCGTGGACCAGCTCCGGCGCCGCCACGACCCGCGCGCCGAGAGCATGCGCGAGCACCTGGTGGCCGAGGCAGACACCGAGCAGGGGCCGCCACGACTCGGTCGAGCGGTGCACAAGCGCCGCCGACGCAGGGACGTCCTCGGGGCGGCCCGGGCCCGGCGAGACCACAACCCCGTCCGCCTGCTCCGCGCGTGCGAGCAGCGCCTCAGTGCCGAGTTCGTCGCCCTCGACCACGTCGACCTGTGCCCCGAGCTCGCGGAGGTAGGCGACCAGCGTGAAGACGAAGCTGTCGTGGTGGTCCACGACGAGGATCCGCGGGGCCGCGCCGACGCTCACGATCCGACGGTCACGTTCCGGTCGAGCACCAGCGACTGCACCCACGGGAACACCCACTCATCGAGCGCGGCCAGCACCGCCGTGACGAGGACGAGAACGATCAGGAGCCGGACCCACCAGGGCCCGGGCAGGAGACGCCACAGCGCTGCGTACACGATCAGCCCTCCTGCGCCAGCGAGCCGGCGATCTCGGCGGGGGCGCCCGCGGAGCGCGGCTGGAACGAATCGAACACGCCGTACGCGATGATGCGCTCGGCCGTCGAGTAGAGCGGATTACAGCTCGTCAGCGTGATCAGGCGGTCGGTCGGGGCCGCGTCCGGGGTCCACGGGACGGGGTCGATCACCTGGACGTCGGAGGGCTGGACGTACTCGAGGTTGCGGAAGCGGTAGGTGTACCAGCCGTCCGCCGTCTCGATGTAGATCGGGTCGCCGAGCTGGAGCTCGTCGATCAGGTGCATGCCGCCGCCGTAGGCGCTGCGGTGAGCGGCGAGCGCGAAGTTGCCGGCCTGGCCGGGCATCTGCGTCCCGGGGTAGTGGCCGATGCTGCCCTCGTCGAGCACGTTCTCGGCGTCGATACCCTCGGCGATCGTGCGCACCCAGCCCTCGCCATAGCGCGGGATGTAGAGGTTGCCGAAGGAGGTGTCGAGGGCGGCGGCCGTCGCGACGACCGGCTCCGCGGAGGCGGCCTCGGTCGCCTGCGGTGCAGGAGCGGAGTCGCCCCAGCTCTCACGGAGCTCCGCCGCCTGAGTCGTCTGCTGACCGGCGATCACCGCGTCGTTCCACCACAGCTGCCAGGCAAGGAAGAGCAGGACCAGGACGCCGGCGGTCATCAGGAGCTCGCCGACGACTCCGAAGAACGAGAGGCGTCGGCCCGGGCGGGCCCGTCGTCGCTTCCCTCGCGGCCGCAGAGCCGTCGCGTCGGGGTTCTGGGCGGTCATGCGACGAGTCTAGGCGCGAGCCGCGGCGGGCTGCGGCGCTCCCTCGCGAGCTGGGGAGAACCTCTCCAACCGCCGCTTGGGGAGGGAAGGACCACGCCTCGAAGCGGCCGACCGACCACGCCGCGAGACGGCACAGCGCCACGGCGCTCCCGGCCGGGAGCCTCCGCCCGGTACAGTGGTCGGCATGGCACGAGCGACGAAGAGCCCGAAGGCCGAGCGCGACGAGACTCGGACCGGCGAGAACGCACCGAATCCGGTCTGGTTCAAGCCGGTGATGTTCGGGTTCATGCTGATCGGACTCGCCTGGATCATCGTCTTCTACGTGAGCCAGGGCACTCTGCCGGTCCCCGATCTCGGCAACCTCAACATCCTGATCGGCTTCGGCATCGCGTTCATCGGCTTCCTGATGACCACGCGCTGGCGCTAGCCCCCGAGCAGTGAACGATGCCCCGTCCGGTCCGCCGACGGGGCGTTCGTCGTCCGTGGAGCGGCTGCGCGCTGTCGGCTGCGTCTTCGCCGAAGAGGAGGCGGGCCTGCTCGAGGAGGCCGCCGATTCCTCCGCCGCCCTCGAACTGCTGCTGCGTCGCCGCGAGACGGGTGAGCCCCTCGAGCAGATCCTCGGCTGGGTCGCCTTCCGCGGTCTGCGCATCCCCGTCGAACCGGGCGTCTTCGTACCCCGGGTGCGGACCGAATGGCTGGTCGACTGCGCCCTCGAACTCCTCCCGGCCGGTGCCGTCGTCCTCGACCTCTGCTGCGGCTCCGGCGCTCTCGCGCGTTCGATCGCCGAGGAGCGCCCCGACGTGCGCCTGCTCGCCGCGGACCTCTCTCCCGCCGCGGTCGCGTGCGCCCGCCGCACACTCGCAGGACGCGCTGCCGTCCTCGAGGGCGACCTCTTCGATGCTCTTCCCCCGCCAGAGCGCGGACGGATCGACGTGGTGGTCGTGAACGCCCCCTACGTCCCCACCGCCGCGATCGCCCTGATGCCGCCCGAGGCTCGCGTGCACGAGCCGCGGCTCACTCTCGACGGCGGGCAGGACGGGCTCGCGCTGCACCGGCGCATCGCGCAGGAGGCGGGTCCCTGGCTCACACCCCACGGCGTCGTCGTGATCGAAGTGGGAGCAGACCAGGCCGCCGCGAGCGCATCCGCGTTCCGAGCGGGGGGCTTCGCCACGTCCCTGCGCCGCGATGGGGACCGGGATGCGACAGCACTCGTTGCCGTCCGGAGCCGAACTACACCGCTGTAATTATCCCCAGCTGTGGAATCTCCTGTGGAGAACTGCGCAGACTGCCGCCGACGGGCGTCCTCAAGGGGTGGACGGCAGGGATCCGCACCAGTGCGGTGGCGATCACGCACATCTCTGCTCCTGCCAGGTCCTCCCGGGGAGGACACTCGAGGCGTTGTCCCCAGTGTTAACAACTCTGTGGATAACTTCCTCCCCAGCTGTTGAGAGCGGTGGAGACAGGACAGGGAGGAGCGGCGGCGAGAACCACTCAGCGCGGAACGACAGGGCGGGCCCGAACGCGCCGAAGGCACCCCCGAGCCCGCCACCGCGGGTCGCGACCGACTCAGCCCAGAACGTACGCCCCTGCGGTGATCGCGATGAGTCCGACCCCGATCAGCCCGACGAGCAGATTCTGCGTGCTCCGCTGCGTGCGCTGCCGCGTCCGCGTGAACACGAGCCCGATCAGGGCACCCGCGACCAACCCGCCGACGTGTGCCTGCCAGGCCACGTTCATTCCCGGCAGGAAGCCGATGACGAGATTGAGCCCGACCAGGACCAGCAGCTGCTGGGCTTGACCGCCCAGATGCCGCAGGATCACCAGATATGCGCCCATCAGCCCGAAGATCGCGCCGGATGCGCCGATCACCGGAGTCAACGGGTCTGCGAGGAGGAGCACACCGACCGAGCCGGCGAATCCGCTGAGGAGGAAGAGGGTCAGGTAGCGCCCGCGGCCCAGCATCCGCTCGAGCACCATGCCGAACACCCACAGCGTGTACATGTTCAGCACCAGGTGGAACGGGATGACGAAGAAGAGCGATGTGCTGTGCAGGAACACCGAGGTGAGCATCCGCCACGGCTCGAAGCCGGCCCCGAAGTCGGACAGCGTGTAGGCGGGGGCATACAGCAGGGCATTGATCGCGGGTTCGCCGACGACGGGGAGGATCTCGACGATCCACAGCACGACGCAGAGCGCGATGATCGCGTAGGTCACCGTCGGCTGGTCGGCCCGGGTCATCGCCCGCACGCGCGAGACGAGCGGACTGCGGGTGCGCGGGGCGGTGGCGCGCTGCTGCGCCATGTCGTCCGGGCAGATCACGCCGACGGGAGCGGGGGTCTGGCATTCACCGCAGATCGTGCGTCCGCAACGCTGGCAGCGCACGAAGCTCTGCCGATCGGGGTGGCGATAGCAGGAGTAGCTGCTGCTCGGCGGGACCTGGGTCACGGACGTGCCTCCGGGGAGAGAAAGGGCCGGGCCCTGACGGACCCGGCCCTCGAATGAGTGTGGGACGAGGCGATCAGACCTCGGTGATCTCGACGGTCTCGATCACGACGTCGTCGAGCGGCTTGTCACGGCCGTCCGTGGGGACCGCCGAGAGCGCCTGAACGAGCTTCTTCGACTCCTCGTCGACGACGGCACCGAAGATGGTGTGCTTGCCCTGCAGCCACGTAGTCGGCGCTACGGTGATGAAGAACTGCGAGCCGTTCGTGCCACGGCCCGCCTGCTTGCCGGCGTTCGCCATCGCGAGGATGTAGGGCTGGGTGAAGTCGAGCTCGGGGTTGATCTCGTCGTCGAACTGGTAGCCCGGGCCGCCGATGCCCTGACCGAGCGGGTCACCACCCTGGAGCATGAAGTCGGGGATGATGCGGTGGAAGACCGTGCCGTTGTAGAGCGGCTCCTTTGTCTTCGCGCCTGTGGCGGGGTGGGTCCACTCGATGTCACCGGTCGCAAGACCGACGAAGTTGCGGACCGTCTGGGGAGCGTGGTTCCCATAGAGGTTGACGACGATGTCGCCCTTGTTGGTGTGGAACGTCGCGACTGCGGTGTGCAAAGGCATGCTCGGATTCTCGCACAGCGCGTCTGTAGGCCCCTGCAACGCAGGGTGTCAATGCGCTGGGTGCGCGGTGCGGACGCGGATCGATGAGTGGCAGTATTGACGCGTTCGCTGCTCGTAGCCGATGGAGGACCAACATGGGTCTGTCACGTAAGCACAAGAAGGACCTCAAGCGTCTTCGCAAGAACGCTGAGGCGGTGTGGAGCGAGCAGCAGGAAGTGCTGTCGCACGCGGCCTCCGTTCTCGAGAAGAGCCGCCGTCAGGCGGCTCAGTACGCGAAGAAGGAGGTCGTGCCCCTGGTCAAGGGCACGTACAACTCCCGCGTCAAGCCTGTCTACGACAACGGCCTCTCCGCCGTCGAGGGTACGTACTCCTCGGCCCGCGATGCTTACAAGCACAAGGTCCTCCCCACGTTCGCTGCTGTCGGGGGCACTGCCGCGGCCGCATTCGAGGCCGCGAAGGACTCGAAGAACCGCGCGAAGCTCGGCGAGATCTCGAAGGCGCGCTGGCAGGAGCTCACCACTCCTCCGAAGAAGAAGAACAGGGTTGGCACTGTCTTCGCGATCGGTGCCGCTCTCGTCGCCGTCGGCGGTATCGGCTACGCCGTCTGGCAGACCTTCCGCGCCGACGACGAGCTGTGGGTCGCCGACGACGAGCCGCAGAGCGCCGCGCAGAACGCGGCATCGACCGCTTCCTGACGCTTCCGTTGGACGAGCCGGGCCCCCCGAGGGGTCCGGCTCGTTCGAGTGCCCGGGTTACGCTTCTCCGATGGATATCCGGGTCGCCGCGTACGGCGTGATCATCGACGGCGAGCGGATGCTGCTCGCGCACTGGAGCCAGGGCCCCTGGTCGGCATGGACCCTCCCCGGCGGCGGGATCGAGGAGGGCGAGTCGCCCGCGGATGCTGCGATCCGCGAGATCTTCGAGGAGACGGGCTACCGCGCTGAGCTCGAAGCCCTCATCGGAGTCGACTCGCATGTCATCCCCGCGCACCGTCGCGGTGAGCCCGACGCCGGTCCACTGCACGCCATCCGCATTGTGTACCGCGCCCGCGTCGTGGCTGGCGAGCTCACCCACGAGGTCGACGGGTCCACGGACGCTGCCGCCTGGTTTTCGCTCGGTGAAGTCGAGGAGCTGGAGCGCGTCGAACTCATCGACGCGGCGCTCACCATGAACGAGACCTGGCTCCTGCGCTGACGGCGCCCGGGAATCCCCCGTCTCCCCTCCGTGTTCTCCCTGTCGTGATCGTCGAGTTCTACACCTCAGCCTTCTGCGGGGCCTGTCACGCGGCGCGCTCGGTGCTCGAGCGGGCAGCGGAGCTGGTCCCCGCCGCCGAGATCCGTGAATACGATGTGGCCTTCCATCCCGTCGAGGCCGAGGCCGCCGATATCCGCTCCACACCGACGGTCGTCGTGCGTGACAGCACGGGGGACATCGTGTTCCGCGCAGAGGGTGCGCCCTCCCTCCCCCAGGCTCTCGCCGCCCTCGCGCTGGCGCTCCCCGCGTAGGGTGGCCGGGGGAGGCTCCATGCACCGTCGTACCGCATTCGTGTGCACCGTCGCGACGCTCGGCGCACTCGCCCTCTCCGGGTGCACGGCGGACGAGCCCGCGACGACAGCGACGGTCGGGCTGGGCCGCGGTGGCGAACGGGCCGAGGTCCTTGGTGTGGTCGTCGTCTGCTCCGGATCCATCGACGGCCTCGATCTGGCCGCCTCCGACTCCGCTCCTGCGGCCATCGGCGACACTCTGCGGAGGATCACCCGCTGGGTCTCGCCGTCACCAGTCACGCAGCTGGGTGCGACCGACCTCTCCGGACGGACGATCTGGCCCGCCGACAGGGAGATCGAGCAGTTCCCGCCGGGCGTCGACTTCGCGCTCGGTGCCTATGCGACCGATCGCTCCGTGCTCTCCCGCCCCGTCGTGTTCACGGCCGAGCAGTTCGACACTCTCTCCGTCGGCGAGATCATCGTCGGCGATGTCCGCGACGGCACATCCAAGACCCTCTCCGTGCAGGAGTTCCTCGGCGTCGCCTGCCGACCGCGCTGACCGTCAGGACGCGGCTCTCCGGCCGACCCGTTCCGCGCGGCGGTCGACCGCTGCGCGGTGCTCATCACTCCGATACGACGAGAAAAACCGGAGCGGCCGGAAGACTGTGGAGCCTAGGAGATTCGAACTCCTGACATCCTGCTTGCAAAGCAGGCGCTCTACCAACTGAGCTAAGGCCCCGGGCTGGGGACGGGGCGATCCGCCTCCGAGAGTCGAACGGCCCGCCACTGCGAGGTGGTGAGCCGTCCGGCACGGGTGGGGGTACCAGGACTTGAACCTGGGACCTCTTCATTATCAGTGAAGCGCTCTAACCGCCTGAGCTATACCCCCGGATTGACCAGAGGAGACTCTACCGGACCTGCCGCCAGAATCCCAATCGGCCGCCGCCGCCTACTGGTTGGTGAAGCCGACCAGCAGCCCGCCGGTGATCTTGACGCTGAGGTTGTACAGCATCGCGACGATCGCGCCGAGGGCCGTGGTGACGATCGTGTTCAGCACCGCGACGACGATCGCGAAGCCCATGACCTGCGGTAGCGAGAGGAACGTGTTGAGGTCGAACGTCTCAGCGCCCGCGACCTCCTGCACCAGGCCGTTGACCTTCTCGAACACACCCGTCTGGGAGAGGACCGTGTAGACCAGGTAGACGACGACGATCGTGATGATCGCGAGCGTCAGACCCAGCAGGAACGAGAGCTTGACGGCCGACCAGAAGTCGACGTAGACGAGCTTCAAGCGAACCTGCTTCGCCGCCGGACTCTTCGCAGACTTCTTGGCGAGCTTCTCGGCGACGGTGCTACTCATCTACGGACCCATCCTCCTCCGACACCGGGCCGGACTCGGCCGCCGCCGCGGCGTCGGGATCCTCGTCCTGGGCGTCGAGATTACGTTCGGTGTTCTTGGCGAGTGCGATGATGCGGTCATCCTCAGCGAATCGTGCGAAGACGACTCCCATGGTGTCGCGACCCTTGGCCGGTACCTCGGCCACGGCAGAGCGTACCACCTTGCCACTGGCGAGCACGACGAGCACCTCGTCGTCCTCGCCGGTGATGATCGCGCCGACCAGGTCACCGCGCTTGTCCTCCAGCTTGGCCACTTTGATGCCCAGACCGCCGCGTCCCTGGAGCCGGTACTGATCGACCGCGGTGCGCTTCGCATATCCGCCCTCGGTGACCACGAACACGAAGCCTTCGTCACTGACGACATTGGCGTCGAGCAGACGGTCCTCCCCACGGAACGACATCCCCCGCACGCCCGAGGTGGAGCGGCCCATCGGGCGCAGCGCCTCATCGGAGGCGGTGAAACGGATGGACATTCCCTTGCGCGAGACGAGCAGCACGTCGCTGTCTTCCTCCACCAGCAACGCCGAGACCAGCTCGTCGCCGTCGCGCAGCTTGATCGCGATGATCCCCCCGGACCGGTTGGTGTCGTACTCGGCGAGAGCCGTCTTTTTCACCAGCCCGTCGCGCGTCGCGAGCACGAGATAGCGCGCCACCTCGTAGTCGCGGATGTCGAGGATCTGCGCGATCTGCTCGCCCGGCTCGAGCGCGAGCAGATTCGCGATGTGCTGCCCCTTCGCGTCGCGGCCCGCCTCCTGCAGTTCGTAGGTCTTCGCGCGGTAGACCCGCCCGGTGTTCGTGAAGAACAGGAGCCAGTGGTGCGTGGTGGTGACGAAGAAGTGCTCGACGATGTCGTCGGCCTTCAACTGCGCGCCGCGCACACCGCGGCCGCCCCGGTGCTGCGCGCGGTAGGAGTCGCTCCGAGTGCGCTTGAGGTAGCCGCCGCGGGTCACGGTGACGACCATCTCCTCCTCGGGAATCAGATCCTCGACGCTCATGTCGCCGTCGAAACCGAAGAGGATCTCGGTGCGGCGGTCGTCGCCGAAGCGATCGACGATCTCCTCGAGCTCGTCCGAGATGATCGTGCGCTGACGCTCGGGGCTCGCGAGGATCGACTTGTAGTCCTCGATCTCGGCCTGGATCCGGTCGTGCTCGTCGACGATCTTCTGACGCTCGAGGGCCGCGAGTCGGCGCAGCTGCATGTCGAGGATGGCGCGGGACTGCACCTCGTCGATGTCGAGAAGCTCCATCAGGCCGTCGCGCGCCTCCTCCACCGTGGGGGATCGGCGGATCAGCGCGATGACCTCGTCGAGCGCGTCGAGCGCCTTGAGGTAGCCGCGCAGGATGTGGATCCGCGCCTCCGCCTCGTCGAGGAGGTACTGGGTGCGGCGCACGATGACCTCGACCTGGTGGTCGACCCAGGCGCGGATGAAGCCGTCCAGCGAGAGCGTGCGCGGGATGCCGTCGACGATCGCGAGCATGTTGGCGCCGAAGTTCTCCTGCAGCGGCGTGTGCTTGTAGAGGTTGTTCAGCACCACCTTCGCCACGGCATCGCGCTTGAGGACGACCACGAGGCGCTGACCGGTGCGGCCGGAGGTCTCGTCGCGGATGTCCGCAATGCCGGAGACACGCCCGTCCTTGACCAATTCGGCGATCTTGATCGCCAGATTGTCCGGGTTCACCTGGTACGGCAGCTCGGTGACGACGAGGCAGGTGCGGCCCTGGATCTCCTCGATCGAGACGACGGCGCGCATCGTGATCGAGCCGCGACCGGTGCGATACGCGTCCTGGATACCGCGGACGCCGAGGATCTGCGCACCGGTGGGGAAGTCGGGGCCCTTGATCCGCTGCAGCAGCGCCTCGAGGAGTTCCTCGCGCGTTGCATCCGGGTTCTCGAGCGCCCACTTCGCGCCGGCGGCGACCTCGCGCAGGTTGTGCGGCGGGATGTTGGTCGCCATACCGACCGCGATACCGACGGAGCCGTTGACCAGGAGGTTCGGGAAACGGGCCGGGAGGATCGCCGGCTCGCGGGTGCGGCCGTCGTAGTTGTCCTGGAAGTCGACGGTGTTCTTGTCGATGTCGCGGACCATCTCGAGCGCGAGCGGCGCCATCTTGGTCTCGGTGTACCGCGGAGCGGCCGCGCCGTCGTTGCCGGGGGAGCCGAAGTTGCCCTGCCCGAGCGCGAGCGGGTAGCGGAGGCTCCACGGCTGCACCAGGCGGACAAGGGCGTCGTAGATCGCGGAGTCGCCGTGCGGATGAAACTGGCCCATCACGTCGCCGACGACGCGGGAGCACTTCGAGAACGCCTTGTCCGGGCGGTAGCCGCCGTCGTACATGGCGTAGATGACGCGACGGTGCACCGGCTTGAGGCCATCGCGGACCTCCGGCAGAGCACGGCCCACAATGACGCTCATCGCGTAGTCGAGGTAGGAGCGCTGCATCTCGAGCTGCAGATCCACCGGCTCGATCTTGTCGTGCCCGTGGATCACGACACCGGTCTCGGTGACAATGTCGTCACTCTCGTCCGGTCCGGTGGGGGTGTCTGCTTCGTCTGCCATGGTCTCTGGTCTCTCAGGTGGGTCCGTGTCCCCGAGGTGCGAGGGCGGCGGTCGCGCTGGGTGTCAGGGGGTCGGTTGTCGGTGGGTGGCGGTTCGGCGGTGGTCGTGCGGCCCATTGAGGGCCGCCGTCACCTTCTCCACGTGGCCGGGTCCGCGGCCGTGTGCCGCGGGGCTGCCGCCTTTCGGATCGCGGTGCGATCGCGGGGCTGCCGCCTTTCAAAGGACGTGAGGTTCCTCGACATTTAGATGTCGAGGAACCTCACGTCCTTCGCATTCTTCTGAATGAAGGAGCGGCGGGACTCGACGTCCTCGCCCATCAGGGTCGAGAAGATCTCGTCGGCCGCGGCCGCGTCATCGAGGGTGACCTGGAGGAGGGTCCGCGTGGCAGGGTCCATCGTCGTCTCCCACAGCTCCTTGTAGTCCATCTCGCCGAGGCCCTTGTAGCGCTGGATACCGTTCTCCTTGGGCATGCGCTTGTTGGTCGCCGAGCCGTGAGCGATCAGCGCGTCGCGCTCGCGGTCGCTGTAGACGTACTCGTGCGGCGAATTCGACCACTTGAGGCGGTACAGCGGCGGCTGCGCGAGGTAGACGTAGCCGAGGTCGATCAGCGGACGCATGTAGCGGAACAGGAGCGTCAGCAGGAGCGTCGTGATGTGCTGCCCGTCGACGTCGGCGTCGGCCATCAAAATGATCTTGTGATACCGGGCCTTATCGGGGTTGAAGTCCTCGCCGATGCCGGCCCCGAACGCCGTGATCATCGCCTGGACCTCGTTGTTGCCAAGGGCGCGGTCGAGCCGGGCTTTCTCGACATTGAGGATCTTGCCGCGCAGGGGGAGGATCGCCTGAGTTTCGGGGTTCCGGCCCTGCACCGCGGATCCGCCCGCCGAATCGCCCTCGACGATGAAGATCTCGGAGATCGACGGGTCCTTCGACTGGCAGTCCTTGAGCTTGCCCGGCATACCGCCGCCCTCAAGCAGGCCCTTGCGACGGGCCGTCTCGCGCGCCTTTCGCGCCGCCATGCGGGCCGACGCTGCCTGGATCGCCTTGCGGATGATGTCCTTCGCCTGGCTCGGGTTGCGATCGAACCAGTCGGCGAGCTGCTCACCGGCCACCCGTTGCACGAATGCCTTCGCCTCGGTGTTGCCGAGCTTGGTCTTCGTCTGGCCCTCGAACTGCGGCTCGCCGAGCTTGATCGAGACGACGGCGGTGAGGCCTTCGCGGATGTCGTCGCCCGAGAGGTTCTCGTCCTTCTCCTTGAGCAGGTTGTTCGCGCGCGCATAGCGATTGACCAAGGACGTCAGCGCGGCGCGGAAGCCCTCTTCGTGGGTACCGCCCTCGTGCGTGTTGATCGTGTTCGCATAGGTGTGGACGCTCTCGGTGTAGGCCGTCGTCCACTGCATCGCGACCTCGAGCGAGATGCGGCGCTCGGTATCCTCCGACTCGAAGTCGATGATCTCGGAGTGCACCAGGTCTGATTTCTTCAGCGAGTTGATGTACTCGACGTAGTCGACGAGCCCCTTCTCGTAGTGGAAGACGTCGGTGCGGTCGCCCTCGGTCTCGTCCTCACCCTCCCCCTCGAACTCGACCTCGTTCTGATCGGTCAGCGCGATGCGCAGACCCTTATTGAGGAATGCCATCTGCTGGAAGCGGGCGCGCAGGGTCTCGTAGTCGAACTCGACCGTCTCGAAGATCCCCGCGTTGGGCCAGAAGGTGATCGTCGTGCCGGTCTCGTCGCTGGCCTCGCCCTGGGCGAGCGGGGCGTCCGGCACGCCGTCGGTGAAGCTCATCCGGTACACGGCACCCTGGCGCTTCACCTCGACCTCGAGGCGCGTCGAGAGCGCGTTGACCACGGAGGAGCCGACGCCGTGCAGACCACCGGAGACCGCGTAGCCGCCTCCGCCGAACTTGCCGCCGGCGTGCAGGACGGTCAGCACCAACTCGACTGTGGAGATGCCCTCGGTCGGATGCATGTCGACCGGGATGCCGCGGCCGTTGTCGGCGACGGTGACGCCTCCGTCGGCGCGCATCACAATGTCGATGTTGTCGCAGTAGCCCGCGAGCGCCTCGTCGACGGCGTTGTCGACGATCTCGTAGACCAGGTGGTGCAGACCGCGCGGACCCGTGGACCCGATGTACATGCCGGGGCGCTTGCGGACCGCTTCAAGTCCCTCGAGGACCTGGATCTGGTTGGCACCGTAGTCGCCGGAGGACTTGGTCGACATGCTCTCGTGCGCAGCGGAGGGTCCGGCGGAGCCGTTCGCGTCCAGGTCGTTCGCTTCGGGTGACGTGGAGTCGTTCGGCTCTTGTGTCATAGCTGTGGAGTTCTCCTCTGACGGTCCGTCGTAACGCGCACGGGGATCTGGAGATCGCCCGCACGGCGTCGTCATTGCGGTTCGGCGGCCCTCCATTCTACCGCGTGCGGGCTCGATCCGAAGCGCTGGACGGCGATCTGCGGCGCGAAACTTCGGCGGTCGACCGAAAATGCGTTGTCAGCCGTAGGTGTCGCGCGGACCACGCCCTGGAATGGACCTGGGACCCTTTTTCCAGTTCGGGACGTCGGGGCCCAGGAAACGGATCGACGCGATGCCCGCCTCGGGGAAGTTCACGGCGATGTGGTTCATGATCTCGATCCGCATCAGCCGCAACTGCGTCGACCACGCCGTCGACTCGCAGGCGACGGTCAGGACGCCGTCGACGACACCCACCGGACTCGAGTGCTTCGCTGTCTCCTCTCCGGCGATCGCCGTCCACGACGACATCAGGTCACCCTGGGCAAGTGGCGCCGTCCAGCCGAGCGTCACGGTCAGGGAGTCGAGGACGTCGCCGAGGTCGTGCGGGTCGCGGCCCTTGCCGAACGGGATCGCGTCACCGCGGGGCTCTGCGCGCTCCACGGTCTTCCGGATGCGGCGCGGGCCGTCCGCACCGAATACCTCCTTGAGGTGACGGTAGACGCGGGCGGCTTCGGAGTCGGGGGCGCCGCGACGGGGCGCGTCAGCCATCGGCTGGCTCCGTACCGACGATACGCCCCGCCTCGATCCGCACAGTGTGCGCGGCCAGCGCCTCCGGCACATCGTCGAAGACGGCTGCGGTGATCAGCACCTGCTCGTAGTCGGCGACGACGGAGGCGAGCCGCTCGCGTCGCCGCGCATCCAGTTCGGCGAAGACGTCGTCGAGCATGAGCACGGGGTCGCCCATCGGGGAGTCGCGGCGCAGCAACTCCGCCGCCCCCAGCTTCAGCGCCAGTGCGAACGACCAGCTCTCGCCGTGGCTGGCGTATCCCTTCGCCGGCAGCGCATTGAGTTCGAACTGCACGTCGTCGCGGTGCGGGCCGATGAGGGACACACCCCGGTCGAGCTCGCGACGCCGCACCCCGGTCAGCGCCGTGGCGAACGACGGCGCCAGACTCTCGCCCGCCGCCGGCGAGGCAGAGCCCGGCTGCTCCACTGGCTCGCCGTCGTCGTCGACCGCGCCCTCGATACTCAGGCGCGAGCGGAGCACCGGGCGCTGGTCGGCGCCGGCGACCGCCTCGTAGGCTGCGCGCACCGGCCCGCTCAGCTCCTCCACCAGAGTGAGGCGGGACTGCATGATCTCGGTCCCGAGCGCGATCAGGCGCTCGTCCCAGATGTCGAGAGTGCCGAGCTTCGACGCGTCGCGGACCCCGCTCGCCCGCGCCGACTTCAGCAGGGAGTTGCGCTGGCGCAGCACGCGCTCGTAGTCCGACTGGACCGCGCTCATCCGGGGGGAGCGGAGGACCACCAGCTGGTCCAGGAAGCGTCGCCGCGCGGACGGATCGCCCCGGATCAGCAGAAGATCCTCCGGTGCGAAGAGCACGCTCGAGAAGAAGCGGGGAAGCTCGCGCGGCTTGATCCCGCCGCGGTTGATCTGCGCGCGGTTGGGCGAGGAGCGGTTGATCTGGACCTCGGCCAGCAGCTCGCGCTCCCCGTTGCGCAGGCGGGCACGAACGACGGCGCTGTCGCGGCCGGCGCGGATGAGCGCCTGGTCGCTTGATACGCGGTGCGAGCCGAGGGTGGAGAGGTAGCCGAGCGATTCGACCAGGTTCGTCTTACCCTGTCCGTTCCGCCCGACGAAAAGATTCGGCCCCGGGACGAGCGCAACATCGACGGATTCGTAGTTGCGGAAGTCACTGAGCGCCAACTGCGTCACCTGCACGTCGCGCTCCTCTCCTCCGCCCCCCCTAACAGACCATCGTCCCCCGCAATGTGGAGGCGGCCGAAGGCCCGCCGCCTCCGTGAGAGCATCCCTGCCTCACGGGGGCGGCGGGCCGCAGTCCGCCGTCCGTCACCGGCCCTGCACAACGCCACCACCCCTGAAAGCCGACCGCTGTGAGGCCGGGCAGGGACCGGCCGAGCCCGTGGAGTGAGCTCCGCTCAATCAACGGCTTTGACGCTATGCCCGCCGAACTGGTTGCGCAGCGCCGCGACAGCCTTCATCGCGGGGGAGTCCTCCTGGCGGGAGACGAAGCGCGCGAAGATCGAGGCGCTGATCGTCGGCACGGGGACGGCATTGTTGATGGCCTCCTCGATGGTCCAGCGGCCCTCGCCCGAGTCCTGCACGTAGCCCTCGATGTTCTTGAAGTCCGGGTCCTGCTCGAGGGCGCGGACGAGGAGCTCGAGCAGCCAGGACCGAACGACCGTGCCGCGCTGCCACGCCTTGAAGGTACCGGTGACGTCCTTGATGATGTCGCTGCGGGTCTCGAGGAGCTCGTAACCCTCCGCGAACGCCTGCATCAGGGCGTATTCGATGCCGTTGTGCACCATTTTCGCGTAGTGGCCCGCACCGACCTCGCCGACGTGGACGAAGCCCTCCTCGCGGGGGCCCTCCGGACGCAGCGCGTCGAAGACGGGCATCGCGTACTCGACGAGCTCCTTCGGGCCGCCGACCATCAGGCCGTAGCCGTTCTGCAATCCCCACACGCCGCCGGAGACTCCCGCGTCGATGTAGTGGATGCCCTTCGGCTTCAGCAGCGCGTCGTGCTTGAAGTCCTCGGTGAAGCGGGAGTTGCCGCCGTCGATGACGAGGTCCCCCTCGGTGAGCTTCTCCGACAGATCCTTCACGACCGCGTCGGTGATCTCGCCGGCCGGGACCATCACCCAGACGATCCGGGGCGAGGGAAGCGCGGCGATCATCTCGTCGAGCGAGGCGGCGTCCGAGACGTCCGGGTTCCGGTCGTAACCGGTGACCTCGAGGCCCTTCGAGCGGAGGCGGGAGCGCATGTTATCGCCCATCTTGCCGAGGCCGACGAGTCCGATGTGCATGGTGAACCTTCCTGGATTCGTTGTCCGGCGGGCGGGCGCTCGTCGGGAGCGGGGCGGTCGCGGCTCTGCGATCCGGGGTGGTGGTCAGCGCAGGAGCAGGTTGGGCTGGAGCAGGTAGCGGTAGCTGTCGCTGCCGGGCTGCTCGCGCGAGGTCTGCGCGGTGATCAGGACGGGGCCGGGCTTGTTGGGGTTCTCGGTCTTCGTGAACGCGATGCGTACGAATTCGGAGTGGACGGCGGCGAGCCCGTCCAGCAAGAACTGGGGTTTGAGCGAGACGACCACGTCGTCGCCGGTCACGATCGCATCGATGCTCTCGGACGCCTGCGCCTGCTCGGAGCCGATGGCCTCGAGAGTGAGCCCATCGCTGCTGAAGCTGAAGCGGAGGGCGGCCTCGCGTTCGAGCACGAGCGAAACGCGGCGGACGGCCTCGATGAGGTCGCTGGTCGACATGACCGCAAAGTTCTCCACGGAGGCGGGGAAGAGGCGCTTCACGGGCGGAAAGTTGCCCTTGATCAGCAGCGAGGTGACAGTCTTGCGATCGGCGGTGAACGCGATCAGCTCGCGTTCGTCGCGGTTCGTGATGGCAATCGAGACGGTGCCGGAGTGGCCGAAGGTCTTACCGACCTCCTGGAGCGTCCGCGCCGGCACCAGAGCGGTGAGCGGCTGAGCCGGCGCCGGGTTGTCGCCGTTGTCCCAGTCGATTTCGCGGACGGCGACCCGGTAGCGGTCGGTCGCGACGAGTCCGATCGTGTTCTCGGTGATCTCGAGCTGCACGCCCGTGATGACCGGAGTCACGTCGTCGCGCGAGGCGGCGACCGCCACCTGCGAGACAGCTGCCGCGAAGGCGTCCGCCGGGACGAGACCGGTGGAGGCGTCGATCTCGGGGATGCTCGGGTACTCCTCCACGGGCATCTGCAGCAGCGTGAAGTGCGCCGAGCCGGCCGAGACCGAGACGCGCGACTCCTCCGTGGCGATCCGCACGGGTGCGTTGGGCAGGCGGTTCGCAATGTCGGCGAGAAGGCGGCCCGAGACCAGCACGGTCCCCGTCTCCTCGACGTCGGCTGCGATCTGCGTCTGTGCGGACACCTCGTAGTCGAAGGAGGACAGTGTCAGACCCTCAGCGGTCGCCTCGATGAGGACTCCGGAGAGGATCGGCAGGGTCGTGCGCTGCGGGAGCAGCTTGACCGCGAAGGACACCGCCTCGCTGAAGACATCGCGGTTGGCTTGGAACCTCACGAGTACACCCCTGACGAGTCGCGGACGAAGACCGTCGCCCATCGTACCCGTCGGGCTCGGCGCGCTCGGAAGGGGGTCGCCCGTCGAGCGCTCCCGAGCCGCTGTGAAGAGGTTGCTGGTCGAGGCCTGGTTAAAGAGAGAACTGCGTTAACAGTGTTAACACGTGTGGAAACTGTGGAAAGCGCTCCGGGACCCTACTGCTCAGAGGGATCGGAGCTACGCGACCCTGTGGAGGGAGTGTGAGCGCGGCCGTGGACGCCCTGTGGAGCGATTCGGGGCGATGCGCCGCCCTCCACAGGTGGGCGCTTCTGGCCCACAATTCCGAGGCGGTTGTCCACAGTTATCCACAGGTTCCTCACACTGTGGAAATCGTCGGCTGTGGCGCGTGAGACGGCGCGTCAGGCGCACAGGCGACTCGATGCGAGAGGTCGATGGGTGCTACTCGACCATCGAGTACACCGGGAAGTGGCGGATCGACCTCGGGCGACGGAGGATCGAGACGGGCACTCGCCCGAGGGACGGCCCGAAGCCCCGCGTCAGCGGTTGGTCTTGATGCGGGTGGTCAGCTCGGTGACCTGGTTGTAGATGCTGCGGCGCTCCTTCATGAGCTCCGAGATCTTCTTGTTCGCGTACATGACGGTGGTGTGGTCGCGGTTGCCGAACAGCTGGCCGATCTTGGGCAGCGAGAGATTTGTCAGCTCGCGGCAGAGGTACATCGCGATCTGGCGTGCGGTGGCGACGGCTTGAGAGCGTGACGATCCGTAGAGGTCATCGACCGTGAGCTTGAAGTAGTCCGCAGTGTGATTGATGATGTCGACCGGCGAGATGACGTTGTCCTCGTCGAGCGTGATCAGGTCCTTGAGCACGGTCTGCACGAGCGACATGTCGACCGGAGTGCGGTTCAGACTCGCGAACGCGGTGACGCGGATGAGCGTCCCCTCGAGTTCACGGATGTTGCTCGACACCTTCGACGCCATGAACTCGAGGATGTCGTCCGGAACGAGCAGCTTCTCGCTCACCGCCTTCTTGCGGAGGATCGCGATGCGCGTTTCGAGGTCGGGAGCCTGTACATCGGTGATCAGGCCCCACTCGAAGCGCGAGCGCATCCGGTCCTCGAAGCCGGTCAGTGCTTTCGGCGGCAGATCGGAGGTGATCACGACCTGCTTGTTGTGGTCGTGCAGCTGGTTGAAGGTATGGAAGAACGCCTCCTGCGTCTCCGCCTTCCCCTGCAAGAACTGGATGTCGTCGATCAGGAGGATGTCGACGTTGCGGTAGCGGCCGTGGAAGGCGTTGCCCCGGTTGTTCGCGATCGAGTTGATGAAGTCGTTGGTGAACTCCTCGCTCGAGACGTACCGCACGCGGATCCCCGGATAGAGGCTCATCGCGTAGTGACCGATGGCGTGGAGCAGGTGTGTCTTGCCGAGCCCGGAGTCGCCGTAGACGAAGAGCGGGTTGTAGGCCTTGGCGGGAGCCTCGGCGACGGCGACGGCCGCCGCGTGGGCGAACCGATTGGATCCTCCGATGACGAAATTGTCGAAGCTGTACTTGGGGTTCAACCGGGTGTCCGTGGCCGGCACGGTTCGCAGCTCCTCGACGACACGGGTCGGCGCGACCGTGGCCGAGGAGGCGGTGATGGGCTCGAACGGGTTCATCGACTCCGCCGACGACGGGGAGCTGAGCGGCTCGTGCTCGATGTCGGGGTTCACCACGAAGGCGAACGTCGAGACGCCGAAGGAATCATCGAGCGTCCCGATCGCACTGAGCAGGGGCACCCGCACCCGCTGCTCGAGCATCCCGCGGGTGAACTCGTTCGGGACCTCAAGGTAGAAGGTGCCCGCCATGATGCCCTTGGGCTCCACCAGCGAGACGAACCCGTAGAGGGGAGCGGTGATCCGCTCGTCCTGGGACAGTGCGCCGAGGATCACGTTCCACGCGTCGACCATCGACGTGTCGTCTGTCATCTGTCTCCGGTCCTGAGTGGTGTCGCTGTGAAGTCGCTGCGGGAGTCGTCCGGTCCGGAGGCCTGTCGGAGGTCGTCGCGGCGCGGTGGTGGGCCGCGA